>NZ_ML762920.1:0-279197 GCF_009372235.1 Dickeya oryzae
GTCCATGTGAAGACATGAACCCTTTTTACATCAGCCACCGGATCGGTCAACCGATCCTTAAACGATCGGCATTAGCCATCTGGCGGTTTTTTTGTGTCTGAAAGTCGATTAATTACTGGTATCCAATTCCGGGAAATGTTTAACCAGCTCATCAATCGCTTTCATCTGTCGCAAGAACGGTTCCAGCTTATCCAGCGGTAATGCCGAAGGACCGTCACATCGGGCACTGTTCGGTTCTGGGTGTGCTTCAATAAACAACCCGGCGATACCAACGGCCATACCGGCTCGTGCCAGTTCAGCGACCTGAGCACGGCGTCCACCTGACGCCGCACCAAACGGATCGCGGCATTGCAATGCATGCGTGACATCAAAAATCACCGGTGCGCCATGCGAAACCTGTTTCATGACATTGAAGCCCAGCATATCCACAACCAGGTTGTCATAACCGAAGTTGGTGCCACGATCGCACAGGATCACCTGCTCATTACCACCTTCGCGGAATTTATCCACGATATTCCCGACCTGGCCGGGGCTAATGAACTGTGGTTTTTTGATATTGATAACCGCGCCCGTTTTGGCCATCGCCTCGACCAGATCGGTCTGGCGGGCCAGAAAAGCTGGTAACTGAATAACGTCGACAACCTCAGAGACCGGTTGAGCTTGCTGTGGTTCGTGCACATCGGTAATGATTTTCACGCCGAAGGTGTCCTTCAGCTCCTGGAAAATCTTCATCCCCTCTTCCAGACCCGGGCCACGGTAAGAGTGGATAGAGGAACGGTTCGCTTTATCAAAGGAAGCCTTGAAAACATAGGGGATGCCCAGTTTCTGCGTCACCGTAACATAGTGCTCACAAATTCGCATCGCCAGTTCACGGGATTCAAGTACATTCATGCCGCCAAATAGCACAAACGGCAGATGGTTGCCGACCGGGATGGACCCGATGTTAACCACTTTATTGTTCATAAACTTACCTTATTGTCGGATAAATCAGATATTCGGATTTCCGGTTATGCCCCGAACTAATGCAGCACAATCTGCTTATGTTCAATGGAGTGAATCTGTTTTTTGATCATGTCGCTGACCGGGTCTTCCGGGCACTGCTCTACAAAGTAACTCAGATCTGACAACGCGATATGATCGCAGTCTAACTGTGCATAAATCAAACCACGGTCACGAATTTCATACGGGTCTTCAGGGTCAAACTGCAACACAGCCTCACTGGCACGCAGCGCCAGCTCCATCTGCTTTTCTTCCATTAGTGCGACCTTGAGCGTATCTAACAGCTTGCGGACAATCATCACGTTTTCCGCTTCATCCAGATCGCTATCCAGCAGTCTGGCAGAGGGGCCGATATTGCCTTTCAGCCAGACTTCAAGCACATGCTCGCTCAGCGTGTCGCCATTTAGCGGATTAATCAGCCACATTTCATCATCGAGCCAATCCGCGCGTAAAATAAGTTGGGTGGGGAAAATTACAGGCATCAGTGGCAGGTCCAGCTGATGAGCGATATGCAGGAAGATAATCCCGAGCGACACCGGCATCCCTTGTCGGGTAGCCAGCACTTTGTCCAGCCATAGCACGTCAGACAAATGATACACACCGCTGGCACCGCCAAAACCCCAGGTATGGAAAAAGAGGTCAATCAACTGCTCCAGTTGTTGATCCTGATCCAAGTCGGCGGAGATGGTCACTCGCGCTTCATCAACAAGCTGTTGCAGATTTTGCTTCACTTCCTGCGCGGAAAAATCGCGACGTATCGACTGGGAAACCAGGATCACACCTTCGCTTAAGGATGACTGGTTAAATTCAAAATCAGCAATAGAACTCATAGTTATTCCATCAAAGCAAAGATAACGTCAGCTGCACGCCTGAAAAGCAAACTTCATAACCGATGCCCACACGCCCAGCGAGTCCGGTCGCGCCAGCGAATCCGATAATAATGCCAAATCGCGTGTTCGTCAGCAGCACTGTCTGGAACCTCAAGCGATAATGGCCGCTAATCATTACCAATGTGATCCTGTTCAAGTTGTGTTACCAGAAGCCCCAACAGGTTTAGCGCTTGTCAGGCGAACAGGCTGACCATTGCCCCAACGTCACCCGCTCATTATCACCATAATCACGGTGTGTTTTCACCTGAACAAACCCCTGCTGCGACAACAGTTTCCGAACCGACTCACCCTGCTGCCAGCCATGCTCGAGCAGTAGCCAGCCGCCATCCAGCAGGAAATCACCTGCCTGTCGGATAATGTGCTGTAAATCAGCCAATCCCTGTGCGCCCGCTACCAATGCACTGGCTGGCTCAAAGCGCACATCACCACATGACAGGTGCGGGTCATGTTCATCAATATACGGTGGGTTGCTGACGATGACGGCAAATCGCTCTTCGCCCAACGGCGAAAACCAATCGCCCGGCAAAAATCGGGCGTTATGGATCCCCAGTCGGCTGGCATTCTGGCTTGCCAACGCGACCGCATCCGGTTGGCGATCAATACCCACAACCTGACAGTCAGGTCGTTCATGGGCAATGGCCAATGCTATCGCCCCGGTACCGGTCCCTAGGTCCAACACCGATGACGCACCGTCAGGCAAATGCGCCAATGCCTGCTCGACCAGACATTCAGTATCCGGTCGCGGGATCAGCGTCGCTGGCGATACCGCCAACGGTAACGACCAAAATTCCCTATACCCAACCAAATAAGCAATCGGTTCGCCGGTTACACGCCGTGCCAGCAGGGACTCCAGCGTTAGTGCTTCGTCGTCAGTCAGTTCAGTTTCGCCAAACGCCAGCAGAAACGTACGGCGTTTACCGGTCACATGCTCCAGCAGGATTTCGGCATCGCGCTTCGGGCTATCACTTGCCTGAAGCCGGACTGTCGCCTGTCGCAGCCAGTGCTGATAATTCATTGATCCTGCTCAGCCAGCGCTGCCAGTTGGTCAGCCTGATATTCCTGGACGATAGGCTGAATCAACATATCCAGTTTACCTTCCATCGCTTCATCCAACCGATAGAGCGTCAGGTTAATACGATGATCCGTGACTCGCCCTTGGGGGAAATTGTAGGTTCGGATACGGTCAGAGCGGTCACCACTTCCTAACAAGTTGCGTCGGGTAGAGGCCTCTTCCTGTTGACGCTTATGCATTTCCGCAGCACGAATACGGGCAGCCAACACCGACAACGCCTTGGCTTTATTCTTGTGCTGCGAACGCTCGTCCTGACACTCCACCACAATGCCGGTTGGCAGGTGGGTAATACGGATAGCGGAATCCGTGGTGTTGACGTGCTGCCCGCCCGCACCGGAGGAGCGGAAGGTATCGATCTTCAAATCAGAAGGATTGATGTCAGGTAACTCGGCTTCCGGCACTTCCGGCATTACCGCCACCGTACAGGCGGACGTATGAATTCGGCCCTGAGATTCGGTGGCTGGCACACGCTGAACACGGTGACCACCGGATTCGAATTTCAATTGCCCATAAGCGCCATCACCAATGACCTTGGCAATCATTTCTTTGTAGCCACCGTGTTCACCGTCACTCGCGCTCATGATTTCGACCTTCCAGCGGCGGGACTCAGCATAGCGGCTGTACATACGAAACAGGTCACCGGCGAATAACGCCGCTTCATCACCACCTGTACCGGCGCGGATTTCCAGAAAACAGCCACGTTCATCATCAGGATCTTTTGGCAACAGCAGCACTTGCAGTTGTTGTTCCAGATCTTCACTGGCTACTTTAGCTGCTTTCAGTTCGTCCTGGGCCAAATCACGCATTTCAGGATCATCCAGCATCAATTCAGCCGTTTCGATATCATCCTGCGTCTGCTGCCAGCGCTCAAAGCAACGGGTAATGTCGGTAAGTTGCGCGTACTCGCGGGACAACGCCCGGAAACGGTCCATATCGGCAATCACACTGGGTTCCCCCAGCAGCGCCTGTACTTCTTCATGGCGCTCTTGTAACGCTTCCAGTTTGGCAACAATAGAAGACTTCATGCGGGCAGTTCAATCCTGTGTTGAATCATATGGGGGGAGAAGAATGCTAGTTCAGGCCGAGGCTGTCACGCAAAATCTGCAAACGCTCAACATCGCCATCGCGGGCGGCCTGCTGTAACGAACGGGTGGGCGCATGGATCAAGCGGTTGGTCAGGCGGTGCGTCAGTTCCTGTACGATGGCCTCAACATCACCACCATTCTGTATTGCCGCCAGCGCTTTGGTTGTCATCTCTTCACGCAGGCTATCCGCCTGAGAGCGATAATCCCGGATGGTATCTACCGCTGACTGCGCGCGCAACCACGCCATAAACTCTGAACACTCCTGCTCTACGATGGATTCAGCCTGAATCGCCGCCGCTTTGCGCTGCGCCAGATTGTGCTGAATGATCGCTTGCAGGTCATCCACGCTATACAGGTAAATATTCGGCAATCGCCCAACTTCCGGCTCGATGTCACGCGGTACCGCGATATCCACCATCAGCATCGGTTGGTTGCGACGCGTTTTCATCGTGCGCTCCATCATCCCTTTACCGATGATGGGTAATGTACTGGCGGTAGAGCTGATGACGATATCCGCCTGCGGTAAATGCGCGTCCAGCTCCGCCAGCGTAATGACTTCGGCGCCCACCTCTTCGGCTAGCGCCTGAGCGCGCTCACGCGTACGGTTGGCAATCACCATCCGCTTCACACGGTGTTCACGCAAATGGCGGGATACCAGCTCAATGGTTTCGCCGGCGCCAACCAACAGCACATTGACATCGGCCAGCGATTCAAAAATCTGCCGCGCCAGTGTACAGGCGGCAAACGCGACCGATACCGCACTGGCACCAATATCCGTTTCGGTACGAACCCGTTTGGCGACGGTGAATGATTTCTGGAACATGCGCTCCAGATCGCCTGACAGCGAACGCTCACGCTGAGAATCCGCAAACGCTTTTTTGACCTGCCCCAAAATCTGCGGTTCACCCAGCACCAGAGAATCCAGCCCGCTGGCGACACGCATCAGATGGCTAACGGCAGCGTTGCCTTCATGCCAGTAAAGATTTTTGCGGATATCATCAGGGTTGAGCTGGTGATAATCACACAGCCAGGCGATCAACTGTTCGTGCCGGTTGTCCTGCTCTTCCACACTGAGATACAGCTCAGTGCGGTTACAGGTAGACAACAACACACCGCCTTGAACCAACGGTTGTTGTAACAGACTGTGCAGCGCCTGCCCCTGTCTGTCCGGCGAGAACGCAACGCGCTCGCGAAGAGAGACGGGTGCTGTTTTATGATTGATACCAAGCGCAAGCAGGGTCATGGTCTACAGAGTAATCCCGGTGTTAGTATGGGTTTCATCTAAGGGGCATTCTACTTGAAGCCTGCGGGCAAGAAAAGTAACCCCAATTGACTAGACTCACGTCATCAACGTCTTACCAGGTAACATCACAAGGATTGACGCTGCCAGCCAACCCCGCTAGCGTGACGCCTTGTTGTGAACCTATGATGCTTGTAACAGGACCTCTTCGACATGCCCAATAAACCCACCCAAGCCTTACGGTTACTGCCTTTGGCGAGTGTGTTACTGACTGCCTGTACCCTGACTCAGCCCTCCTTGCCGGGTAAAAAAACCACCTCTCCCGAGTGGCGTGAACACGAGCAGAAAGTACAAAATTTGACCCACTATCAAACGCGCGGCTCGTTTGCCTATATTTCTGATAGGAAAAAACTGTATGCCCGTTTTTTCTGGCAGCAGCCTTCCCCACAGCGCTACCGTCTGTTACTTACCAACCCGCTTGGCGGCACGGAACTGGAACTTCAGGCAAGCCCGGAGCTGGTGCAGATAACCGACAATCAGGGCAAACGCTATATGGGTAAAGACGCGCAGTACATGGTTCAACAGTTAACCGGCATGGCGATTCCGCTCGACAACTTACGCCAGTGGATGCTTGGCCTGCCGGGTGACGCTCAGGATTTCACACTGGATGAACATGCTCTGCTGCACAGCGTCAACTATCAGCAAGGCGATCAGCACTGGAATGTCTCTTACCTGTCTTATACCGATGGCCCGTTGCCATTGCCGCAGAATCTGGAACTGACTCAGGGCGAGCAGCGCATCAAACTGAAAATGGACAACTGGACGACGCAATAAATCATGGCGACTGCAAGCAACCGCTGGCCTTCCCCGGCCAAGCTGAATCTGTTTTTGTATATCACTGGCCGCCGACCGGACGGGTATCATAATCTGCAAACGCTGTTTCAGTTTCTGGACTACGGCGATACGCTGACCATTACCCCACGTCAGGATCAAGACATCGTGCTGCTGACGCCATTGCCCGATGTTCCCGATGAACAAAACCTGGTGGTTCGTGCCGCCCGTTTGTTGCAGGCGTGGTGCCAACAGGCTGGATTACCGTTTGCCGGTGCTGATATTGGTATCGATAAACGTCTGCCGATGGGGGGCGGTCTGGGTGGTGGCTCCTCGAATGCCGCCACCGTGCTGGTGGCACTCAATCAGTTGTGGCACAGTCAGGTCCCCGTGGACACACTGGCCGCGCTGGGCCTGAAACTGGGGGCGGACGTACCGGTATTTGTACACGGGCACGCCGCATTCGCCGAAGGGGTGGGAGAACAATTAACCCCTGCTTCACCTGCGGAAAAATGGTATCTGGTGGTGCATCCCGGTGTGAGTATTCCTACCCCGCTCATCTTCGGCGATCCAGACCTGACACGAGACACGCCAGTACGCCCATTGTCACAGTTACTGACACAAACTTTCAGCAACGATTGTGAAGCCGTCGTAAGAAAACGTTTTCGTGAGGTTGAAGAGCGACTTTTATGGCTGTTAGAATACGCACCGTCGCGCCTGACTGGCACCGGCGCTTGCGTGTTTGCCGAATTCGACACCGAGTCCGCCGCTCGTCAGGTGTTAGACCGGGCCCCGGAAGGTTTACAGGGTTTTGTTGCCCGTGGAATGAACGTTTCTCCACTGCAACAACAGCTTTCCGGGCAATTTAAGGGTTGCTAAAACACCACCACCGACCGTGGTGCTCTAACGATCTTTTCCATACACCCGTATGTATATCCTGCTTGCGGTACGACACACGGCCTTCCGCAGGCGGAATATTTCTCTGGACGCAAGCTTGAGGTTCTTCTCGTGCCTGATATGAAGCTTTTTGCTGGTAACGCTACGCCGGAACTAGCACAACGTATTGCCAACCGTTTGTACACTAGTCTGGGCGACGCTGCTGTTGGTCGTTTTAGCGACGGCGAAGTCAGCGTACAAATCAACGAAAATGTACGCGGTGGTGATATTTTCATCATCCAATCGACCTGTGCTCCCACCAACGATAACCTGATGGAACTGGTCGTTATGGTTGATGCCCTGCGCCGCGCTTCCGCAGGACGTATTACCGCTGTCATCCCCTATTTCGGCTATGCCCGCCAGGATCGCCGTGTGCGTTCCGCCCGCGTGCCGATTACGGCTAAAGTCGTGGCTGACTTTCTCTCCAGCGTCGGTGTTGACCGTGTCCTGACAGTGGACCTCCATGCCGAGCAGATCCAAGGCTTCTTTGATGTGCCGGTAGACAACGTGTTCGGTAGCCCAATCCTGCTCGAAGACATGCTGCAACAGAGTCTGGATAACCCGATCGTGGTTTCTCCGGATATCGGCGGTGTGGTTCGCGCCCGTGCTATCGCGAAGCTGTTGAACGATACCGACATGGCGATCATCGATAAACGTCGTCCTCGTGCCAACGTTTCTCAGGTGATGCATATCATCGGTGACGTAGCGGGTCGTGACTGCGTACTGGTTGATGACATGATCGATACCGGCGGCACGTTGTGCAAAGCGGCAGAAGCGCTGAAAGAGCGCGGTGCCAAACGTGTCTTCGCTTATGCAACCCACCCGATCTTCTCCGGCAACGCTTACGAGAACATCAAGAACTCTGTCATTGATGAAGTGATTGTCTGCGATACCATCCCGCTGTCGGAAAATATTAAGTCACTGCCGAATGTACGCACGCTGACATTATCTGGCATGCTGGCAGAAGCTATCCGCCGTATCAGCAACGAAGAATCTATTTCTGCGATGTTCGAGCATTAATCGATATTTCGGTTAGCAAGGCGACGCCACCGGGGCATTATTATCCGGTGGCGTTTTTATTGGCATCACATTATGACGATGCGTATTATTTATACCCGTCTTTATTCTTCTTACCCGATGCCGGTGAATATTTCCCCCGCCTCATTCGGGTTGCAGGGCAACACGTTCTTATTTTGAACATTCATACGTTGAACATTCACAGCTGAACGATGCGCCTGGCCTCGTTATGGCTCGAGTAAAACACCAACACACGCCTGCAACGTGAAATATGACGTATATATAACCCCGCCTGCGACCGACGAGTCAATTGCGTCTTGAGCTACACATGACTTAAGGGTGACGCTCACGGCGACAGCGTTTATCAAAGTGTTTCAGCCACCAGTAACGGTCCGTCACACTCTCACGACCACTAATACGTGCGCCAGTCAGCCACAAAATAGCGCCAGCAAAAATAGCCAGTAACTCTACATAATAGAGCGACCCCGGCAGATTTAATTCAGGCAGCTGATTAGCAATCGAATACGCTATTCCTGAAACCATAAGCAACAGACCCAATCCCATGAATGCGTTGCCCACTCTCACAGCATTTCTACGTTTCATATTTCACCTCCAGAAATATCCAGTGGAAATAATCAGACCACGGTGAATAATTAAAATAGTGCTGCGTGTCCTTCTGATCTTGCTCACAGTATAAGCAGCCCCTCCGCCTGAGGTTGCGTGAAGGATCACATGTTGGCGATCAACAGCCCCTGCGTTACACTACCAGCTTTGCCAATTCCCCAGATACGTGGCACGCCCCTGGCCGTTTGAAAACGTATCGAGTGAGTCGTGTCCAATAATGAGTGGTATGCAACTGTGAGTGGTATCAAATTGATTGTAGGTCTGGCGAACCCTGGTGCCGAATACGCCGCCACCCGCCACAATGCGGGCGCCTGGTACGTTGACCGCCTGGCAGACGCCTACCGGCAGCCGCTGAAAGAAGAGAGTAAATTTTTCGGCTATACCGCACGCCTGTCTCTGGCAGGCAACGATGTACGTTTGCTGGTGCCCACAACGTTCATGAACCTGAGCGGTAAAGCCGTGGCCGCCATGGCAACGTTTTATCGCATCCAACCTGATGAAATTTTGGTGGCACACGATGAGCTGGACCTCCCCCCTGGCGTCGCCAAGCTGAAACTCGGCGGTGGCCACGGTGGTCACAATGGGCTGAAAGATATCGTCAGTAAACTGGGCAATAACCCCAATTTCCACCGTTTACGCATCGGCATCGGTCATCCGGGCGATAAAAACAAAGTGGTGGGATTCGTGCTCGGTAAGCCGCCCGTCAGCGAACAGACGCTGATCGATCAGGCCATCGACGAATCCTTGCGCTGTACCGATATTTTGATGAAAGAAGACATGGTCAAAGCCATGAACCGCCTGCATGCGTTCAAAGCGTCATGATCAAGTATCGGGCGGATCGAGTTCATGCCGCATTATGTGTATAATTAGCATCAAGACTGACTTTTTCCATTCTGACAGGCTTTTTACACGTAAAGCCTGATGATTAGTGATTTTTAAGGTGACATAAACATGGGATTCAAATGCGGTATCGTTGGGCTGCCTAACGTGGGTAAATCTACTCTGTTCAACGCGCTGACCAAAGCCGGTATCGAAGCGGCCAACTTTCCGTTTTGTACTATCGAACCCAACACTGGCGTTGTGCCCATGCCGGATCTCCGCCTCGACCAACTGGCTGAGATCGTCAAGCCGCAGCGTACCATCCCCACCACCATGGAATTTGTGGATATCGCTGGTCTGGTAAAAGGTGCCTCCAAAGGTGAAGGTCTGGGTAACCAGTTCCTGACTAACATCCGTGAAACCGAAGCCATCGGCCATGTGGTACGTTGCTTTGAGAATGAAAATATCATCCACGTTGCGGGTAAAGTGAACCCGGCGGAAGATATCGATACCATTAACACCGAACTGGCGCTAGCGGATCTGGATACCTGTGAACGTGCGCTACACCGTGTGCAGAAGAAAGCCAAAGGCGGCGACAAAGACGCGAAAATTGAGCAAGCGGCGCTGGAAAAATGCCTGCCACAACTGGAAAAGGCTGGCATGCTTCGCGCCTTAGACCTGAGTGCAGAAGAGAAAGCCGCCATTCGTTACCTGAGCTTCCTGACGTTAAAGCCGACCATGTACATTGCCAACGTTAATGAAGACGGTTTCGAAAACAACCCCTACCTGGATCAGGTGCGTGAAATCGCTGCCAGTGAAGGTTCGGTGGTGGTTCCTGTCTGTGCGGCGGTGGAGTCAGACATTGCCGAGTTGGACGACGCCGAGCGCGACGAATTCATGGCTGAACTGGGCCTGGAAGAACCGGGGCTAAACCGCGTGATTCGTGCTGGTTACAAACTGCTGAACCTGCAGACCTATTTCACCGCCGGGGTGAAAGAAGTCCGCGCCTGGACCATCCCGGTCGGTGCGACGGCTCCGCAGGCAGCCGGTAAAATTCATACCGACTTCGAGAAAGGCTTTATCCGCGCCCAAACCATCGCCTTTGATGATTTCATCACTTACAAAGGTGAACAAGGTGCCAAAGAAGCCGGTAAAATGCGTTCAGAAGGGAAAGAATATATCGTTAAAGACGGCGATATTATGAACTTCCTGTTCAACGTCTAAATAAAATCGGTGGTCTGATAAGGTCTCATAAAATCTTATCAAGACTAACAAACCTTTTAAAATCCACGCAGTTGCGTGGATTTTTTTATTGCATAGTGTTTCAAATGAGTTCGCCACAGCTCGGCCACGATGAAGACTCAGTTAGTCATGTCAGCTTGTTCACCCGTTTCGCCAGCCTGCTACAAACTCAGATGACCGTGCGTTGAACATCCAATAACCGTTGTGATCCGGAGGCTGAAATCGTGGCAGAACCGGATTCTTTCCGATCCGGTTGGTCTTACCAAGGAAGTGCAATTTTTTCATCGTTAGCTTTCTCGCCATAATATAGAGAAGGCAGGAAACGAGACAGGAACGTGAACTCAGTATAACAGTGCCGCATAAGCGCTAATCCAATTTCATCTGCGGGATTCGAAGGATCATCATCACTCATACCAAGAATAAAGCGGCTACGCAGCACGCATCCAAAAGGTGTATCTCGAACAACATGTAACATCTGCCCGTCCAATGGATCACCCTGGCTATCCAGTTCAGTGTCTTCACCGAAGCCTATCCTTGCAGCAATAATTGCCGAGATACAATCGTCAGCCATCGCCTTTTCCACAGCCTTTTCTCCAAATATTGCTGCAGGATGATGGAATTTCAGACGGGCGGGGATGGGTGGGACCTCAGCTAACGACTCGACGGCATATATGCTTGCGCCGTAAAAACTTTCTCCACGTTTCCAGTTGGCGTCCCAACCGCGATGCTCAACATGATCGATGGGATGCCACCATTTTATATGCTGTGTCGTTTCAAAAAAGGTAAACCACCAGTCAATCATCCGTCCTTTGCAACCATGTAAGTCAGTGCGCACAGCGACCATCAGACTCCCATCATCCAGACGTTTAATGCCTGTCTCCAGTGGCATTGGCGAGGGATCAAGCAATGCTGAATGATCAAGCCATGGCCTGGCGATATCTTGTTTTCGCATTTTTTTCTCCAGTAAAATCGGGAAATACACAACATTTAAGAAACTCAGTGCGTTTCCTAAATATAGCCGATAGAATGGTTATATGACAAGCCAAAAGGAGTTCATATGCCAACACTCCCTCCCAAACTACGCGGACGCCCCTCTGCCCCCCAGGAAGAGGTGAAAAAACAGATAATCAGCAGCACGATGACTTTGCTATTTGATGAAGGATATGACGCAACAACAATACAAGCGGTTGCAGCACATGCTGGCGTAGCTAAAAAAACGGTATATCGCTTTGCAAAGAATCGGGAAGAACTGCTCAGCCTATCAGTTCGGAACTGGACTGATAATTATGCTCCACTCTTACAAATCGATCCGAGTAGTAAGAATGACGTTTTACCGACCTTAAGAAAATTACTGGCGGCGATTTGTAGCCAGGCACTATCAGAAACGGCAGTGAAAATGTTCCGGCTTCTCAATACTCAATTTCCGGGTAAGGAGGAATTGCTGAAGAGATACCATGAAAATGGTATAGAACGGGGCCAACAATTACTAACTGACTGGATAACCCGGCAGCAAAATCATGGCTGGTGGCCGATATTACCAGCAGGTGTCAGTGCCAAAGCAATACTCGCTATGTGCGTCGCAGAACCTCTTCGACAGGCTGCTATTGGCTTAATTTATCCCGTTGAGAATGAAGCCATTGAGGCACATCTGAATGCTTGCATGCAATTCATTTTACTCATATTCAAGCAAGATAATGAATAACATGCTGCCATCTCGATTCTGATAATGGGATGAGAGCTACTTTTTTGCTTCAGGGTATTTTCCCCCACCACAATCGGTAGCTCTCGGACTTTTAGACTATTCAGCCTGATGTGTCAGATCGCATCGTGACGACTATAGGCTAATACGACGCATTATTTGCTGACAAATGTTGTCACACTTAGCGGGTTCAGCCATACCGTTGCTTTGCCGCTACCATCAACCTGAGATGAACCGCCATATTCAGCGTTCAGCGATGCCGATGTGCTGTATTTCTCAAATTTAGTCACGTTGGCGTTACTGATATTCAGTGACAGCATCTGGTCAGAGTCATTGGTATTGACAGCAACAATCACCATTTTTCCATCTGTATTCTTATACGCGGTCAGGTGAACATTTGACTGGGGATTTTCGGTTGCCTGAATGCGTACCGCACCGGGGCGAACGAAGCGGGCATATTGTGACATCACATAACCACGTTTACTGACTTTACCGTCTTCTGTCAGTAATCCATACGAGCGACGGATATACCACCAGACGTAAGCGCTATAGTTGGACACCATGCTGGCATTCAGTTCAGTACCCACCTCAATCGCCGATGTCCAGTTATTCGCTGATTGCTTGGAATCCACATAGTGTTCGGTCATCCACAGTTGCTTACCGGCATTCTGTGCTAACGGATAGGGCTTAGGCGTCGTGCCATACAGATGCCCACCGATGATTGACACATATTTTGATGCGTCGCTGTCTTTCAATACCGGATCAGTTAACGCAGGGTTAAAACCTAACGACTCTGCGACAATCACTTTGAGGGAGCCGAATTTGGAACCTTGCGATTTGAGATAGTTTTTAAATTCATCACCACTCCATTCGCAGGATTCATAGTCAGGCTTCCAGTCTGGCTCGTTTTGTATCGAAATGGCATACAGCGGTGCGCCATTAGTCTGCATATATTTGGAGAAATCCAGCAAGTGCGAAGTATAAGCAGAATAATGCGCCGGTAGTAAACGCCCACCGTTTATCAGGCTGTTGTTGCTTTTCATATAAGCCGGCGGTGACCAGGGGGTTGCCATTATTTTGGCCCCTAGTGAAACAGCCTGACGTGCACTCGGAACCTGTATATTCCATTTAGTGGAGTCTGGATCAATTCGGACGCGCATAATTGACAGCCCTACCTGACCAGCCCCACTCCCGTATGCCGCATTAATTTGTTCCGTGGTGAGGTCATTGATCCACCCCACCCCACTCATCCCACCAAAACCTTGAATTGTTTGATAATTAACTTTTGCGTCAATTTTTACAGTATCAGCATATACAGAGAGAGAACCTGCCGTAGCCGAAACAAATAGAGCCGCATGTAAACAATGACGAACCCAGAGACTAACATTTCCATTCATAGCATCCATCCTTAACAAATGAACATTTAGAAATAATAGGAAATAATTTACTTTGAAATTCCAAATAACGTGATGGGGAGGGTATGAAAACCCACCGCGATTTACATTGTAATAGTTATTTACTGATGTGCAATTTTATAAATAGGTATATCAGGATACGGTTTTTCATTCAGTCATTACATTAACAAAATGGTATAATAAAATGAGTCAACACCGAACTAATAATTAGCTCATTCTCTATTTCCAATTTTTAACCTGGTGCTCGAAATAAATGAATCACAACCCATGCTGGCCACAAAAGCAGCCAGCATGTCTGAGATTATCCACGAGTAAAGGCAATATGTGAGTAAAAACAATACGCGGGTAAAACAGTGAAAGAGGACCTGATATCGGTCATCAGCTCACTTTAGCAGCCTGACCTTTACTGCTTTCCCTTTAATTTTGCCTTGTTGTAGTTGCTTCCAAACCTGACGCGCCAGCGACTGCCTGACGGCCACATAAGCGTGCATCGGGTGGATAGTAATCTTGCCGATATCCGCACCATCAAGCCCCATGTCGCCGGTTAGCGCGCCCAGAATATCGCCGGGGCGCATTTTGGCCTTTTTGCCACCATCAATACACAGCGTTGCCATCGCCGCGTCCAGTGGCGTGATACGCAACCCACTGGGCAATGGATGCCAGGTCAGCTTCATCTTCAGCATCTCTTCCAGCGCATTCGCTCGCTGTGCTTCTTCCGGTGCACACAGGCTGATGGCAAGACCCTGTTCACCGGCACGGGCGGTACGGCCGATACGATGGACATGCACTTCAGGATCCCACGACAGTTCGTAGTTAATCACCATCTCCAGTGCCTTGATATCCAGCCCGCGTGCAGCAACGTCGGTTGCCACCAGCACACGACTGCTGCCGTTGGCAAAACGCACCAACGTCTGGTCGCGATCGCGCTGCTCCATGTCGCCGTGCAGCGCCAGTACACTTTGGTTACTGTGGGTCAGCGCATCGTATACCGCCTGACAATCTTTCTTGGTATTACAAAACACGACGCAGGACGCGGGCTGTTCACGGCTCAGCAACTTTTGCAGCAGATCGAGCTTGCCGTTGCGCGACACCTCATAGAATTGCTGCTCGACCGCTGGCAATTCATCCACCGTGTCAATTTCAATGACCACCGGATCACGCTGAATACGACGGCTGATGGCGGCAATCGCCTCCGGCCAGGTGGCGGAAAACAGCAGTGTCTGGCGTTCGACCGGTGCGTGGTGAATCACCTCGTCGATGGCATCGGCAAACCCCATATCGAGCATGCGATCCGCTTCATCCAGCACCAATGTCTGCAATGCATCGAGGCTGACGGTCTCTTTTTTCAGGTGATCCAACAGTCGGCCCGGTGTGGCGACAATAATATGGGGAGCATGAATCAGCGAGTCACGCTGGATGCTAAACGGTACACCGCCGCACAACACCAACACTTTGATGTTCGGCATACCACGAGCCAGACGACGCAGCTCATTGGCGACCTGATCAGCCAGTTCGCGGGTTGGGCACAGCACCAACGACTGTGTATTAAACTGCCCGGCATCCAAATGCTGCAGCAGGCCCAGCCCAAAAGCCGCCGTTTTACCGCTGCCGGTTTTCGCCTGCGCCCGGACATCTTTACCGGCGAGGGCAGCCGGTAATGCGGCAGCCTGAATCGGGGTCATGGACAAATACCCCAGTTCGTTTAAGGTGGTGAGTTGTTCCGCAGAAAGCGCGTTCAGTTCAGCAAATGAGGTCACAGTGAAAATTCCAGATAAGTTCGGCCGACAATAATACCATTCCTTGACTGCCATGCCGCGAGGAGTTTTCTCTACCTCAGCGGATCGCTGCATCGTTCAGTGACGTCTGCGCCTGCCACTCTCTTTTTAAGATCGCATACACATAGGTATTGTCGTATCGCTGTTCTTCATCTGGGGTGCTGCGCCATACCGGAACAAACTCCACAAAACAGGCTTCCCTGCGCATATTCAAGCGCTCACACATTTTCTGCGATCGGACATTATAATCTTCGACGTACGCATAAATTCGCCTTCCCTTTTTACTGTCAAACAGGAAATTGAAAAATGCCCGCGCCGCTTCACTGGCGTAGCCCTTCCCTTCATATTTTCCATTAAAATGCCAGCCGACGCCGTACGTGTCGTTATCCACGTCATCGCGATCAGCAAATACATGCCCGATGAGGGTATCCGTATCTTTCAGGCAAACAGCAAATTGCGTTTCATCGTGATGCCTGCGCTGTACTTCGCTGATGGCGTCCTCAAGGGTATCGAGCTTTTCATCCATAAAACAATTCATGCGCGGCTGGGCGAGATATTCCCATAACCCAGCGGCATCTTTCGTCTCAAAGGGTCTAATGACGAGTCTTTCGGTGGTTATTTTCATCTTTATGATACGTCCTCAGCAAGTCAGATATCGACGGTGTACATAGGTAGACTGCGACACCCTATCGCACCATACCTAAACCACTGGACAATTTCAGGAGAACAAACGCGACGACCGTTGCTATCAACAAGTGACTGACGGACTACTCCACCAGTCCGCTGACCCGGAGTACCCGTCGGCTGACTGCCTCTGCCAGCACCGAACTGTGTTCACCGACACAACCAAGGCTGAAGGCCTGCTTCGCACGAGTGATGCCGGTGTAAACTAGTTCACGGGTCAGAATCGGGCTTAAGCTATCGGGTAGCAGCAACGCGGTGTGGGCGAATTCCGACCCTTGCGATTTATGCACCGTCATGGCGAACACCGTTTCCACTGCCGACAACCGCCCCGGCATCATCCAGCGAATGCCTGAGGAGCCGTCACCGACCGGGAACGCGACCCGGGTGACCCATAGTCGGGAACCGTCCGGCTGCGTCTGCGGTACCGTCAACGTAATGCCGATGTCACCGTTCATCAGCCGCTGGCCATAATCGTTGCGGGTCACCATCACCGGTCTTCCCGGATACCAGCCTTGCCAGCCAGCCAGTAGCCTTTCCCGATACAGCAAATGGGCGATGCGTTCGTTCATGCTCTCCACGCCCCACGGCCCGTTACGCAACGCACACAGCAACTGGAACTGACCAAACGCCGCCAGAATCTCTGTGGCCCAGGTATCAAACTCGTCCGACGATGCCGTCAGCGCTGGCCGAGTCGACGCCATGCGTCGCAGGTAGTCACCGTAGCCCACCGGGGCACTCGTCCCCGGTCGGGCACCGAATCGGCTGGCAGCACCGTCGATAACCCATTCACGCAACGTATTGTCATCGCTCGCGGTGAGTGTCAGTTGCGCCAAATCAGCAAACCCCTGTTGCCAGACAGACGCCAGCGCCGCGCTATCTCCCGCGTTGACCGCATCAGCCAGTTTCCCGATGCCGCTGTCAGCACCAAAACGGTAACTGTGGCGCAGCATAACGATAGACTGATCCAGCGCATTGCCCTGCGGGTCAAGCAACTCGTCATCCGGTGCCTCTCCGGTCACCTCGCGCAGCCAGTCACGGGTCTGCGGCAGGTAATGCCCTTGGGCGGCGCGTTGGCAGAGTTCCCCCATCAGCGCCCCCGCCTCGACCGACGCCAGTTGATCCTTGTCGCCCAGCAAAATCAGCCGGGAATCGCACGGCATGGCGGCCAGTAACGCCGCCATCATCTCCAGATCCACCATTGAGGCCTCATCCACTACCAGCACATCCAGCAGCAGCGGATTATCAGCATGGTGCCGGAAATGTCGGGTATCCGGTCGGCTACCCAGCAAGCGATGCAGCGTTACCACCTCGCTGTTAATGTGCGTACGAATCGCCTCTCCCTGCGCCAGACCGTCCAGCGTCAGGCTGGCAATAGCGCCAGCGATGGATTCGTTTAGTCGCGCCGCTGCCTTGCCGGTCGGTGCCGCCAGTCGGATACGCAGCGGTTTGCCCTGCTGCTCCAGCGCCAGTGACTGCAACAGCGCCAGCAATTTCACCACCGTGGTGGTTTTCCCGGTCCCCGGCCCACCGGTGATGATGCTAAAGGCACTGCCCGCCGCCAGTGCACAAGCCAGCTTCTGCCAGTTGGTAGTGTTGGATGTCGTCGCAGGAAATAGCGCCTCCAGCCGCTGGCGTAGTGCTGCTGGTGCGATGGCTACACGCAAGGTTTCGTTGTGCCGTAACTGTCGGGTAATCGCCTGACGGACATCCTGCTCGTACTGCCAGTAACGGCGCAGATAAAGACGCGATCCCACCAACACCAGCGGGGTCGCCCCTTCGCCCGGCGCCACCAATTGTGGCTGCTGCAACGCCGCCAGCCAGGCTGACAGGGTCACCCCCGCCAGTGCCTGTGCCGGGCGCGCTATCTTACGGTTGTCACTGCGATCGCCTTCCGGCGGCAGCGCCAGCGAGAACCCGCTGTCAGCCAGCGTAGCGGCCAGATCGAGGCACACATGCCCGCGCCCAAGCTGGTAACTGACCAGCGCCGCGCCCAGCAACAACAGCGGTGATGCCTCCGGGCATTCCTGATGCAGAAAGCGCACCAGCGCGCGATCCAACTCGCGCAACCACCCGCAATCAACCCACTGATCCAGCAGTTGAACCACGTCATCATGGTGAGTGAGGGTCATGCCGTTACCTCCGTATCACCGCTAAACAGGCGGTCCAGCGAATCAATCAGCGCCCGATCCGGTCGTTCAGCGTAAACACCGCCCCCCGGTGCCTGACTACCGCGCAGGAACAGATACAACGCCCCACCGACATGACGGTCGTAGTCATAATCTGGCAGTCGTGAGCGTAGTAAGCGGTGCAAGGCAAACAGGTACAAGGCCAGTTGCAGATCATACCGATGGTCTAGCATGGCGCGCGCCATACGCGCTGAGTCATAGTCGGCGGCGTCCGCCCCCAGCCAGTTGGACTTGTAATCCAGCACGTAGTAGCGCCCCTGATGTTCAAACACCAAATCGATAAAGCCTTTCAGCATGCCATTGAGCGCGTCACGCATCAGCGGCGCGCGTGGTGCCCCCGCCAGTGTGGCGGTGCTGACCTGTTGGTCCAGACGTTGCGTATCGACCTGATTGAGCGCAAACCAGAACTCCATTTCCACCTGATACTGCGTCAGACCAGCCAGTGACACCGTACCAGCGGGTGATGCGGGCAACGCCAGCGGTTGGTTGAGTTGCGCCATCAGCCAGTCAGTCAGCATCGGTATCCACGGTGTCCAGCCCTGTCGGTTACAGCGTCGCGCCACCTGATCTTCCACTCGCGGGCGATCCATTGCCAGAGCGGCAAACCCCTCTTTACCCGCCCACTCCAGCAGCCCATGTAGAAAACTGCCCGGCACCGCACCGCGCGGAAAACTGTACATGTCGTAGCCGGTCGGCAATGGCGGCAGACGTTCTGCGGCGTCCTGCGGTTCGCTAAAGGTTTCCTGCCGGGCGCTCTGTACTTCAGCAGCAGCGGCGTCATGGGCAGCGGACTCACGTCGCTCCTGATACTGCCCCTCCGGTGCCAGTTGCAGCCCGGAATAACTGGTGATGCGCCAACGGTGACGGCGAATATCCGGTAACGGCGGCTCGTTTCCCAGCGCGGGGGTTTCCCGTACCGCGCGATATACCGCGTCATCGCCTTCTGACAGTGGCGCTATCTGGCTGTGTGGCCCGCCCCAGAGCGACAAGCATGACGCCAGTTGCCCGGCCTCCAATGGTTCACCGGCACCGAGCAGGTAACCGGGCGCGCTTTTCTCCAGCGCTTTCAACGGCGCGATCCCAAGCCACAGCGCATAGCGCGCACGGGTCAATGCGACATAAAACTTACGCAGGTCTTCCCCCAGGCGCTCATGGTCAGCACGCGCAACCGCCTCGTCGCTGGCAATCAACTCAAGGTGCAGTTGCCCGTCATCATCATGAAATTTCAGCGGCACATCCCGATGGCTGACCGTGCGGAACGCACAGGCGAACGGCAGAAACACCAGCGGGTACTCCAGCCCTTTCGATTTATGCACGGTCACCACTTTGACCAGATCCGCGTCACTTTCCAGCCGCACTTTCAGGCTATCGCTGCTGGGGTTATCGGCCTGGCACTGTTCAGCCAGATAGCGGATCAACGCGTGTTCGCCGTCCAGATGCACGCTGGCCTGTTGCAGTAACTC
Organism: Dickeya oryzae; assembly: GCF_009372235.1. Classification (GTDB taxonomy): domain Bacteria; phylum Pseudomonadota; class Gammaproteobacteria; order Enterobacterales; family Enterobacteriaceae; genus Dickeya; species Dickeya oryzae. Next base: position 19,978 of record NZ_ML762920.1, read on the forward strand.
CGACAGGTGCAGCACATCGGTCAACGCCCGGGCGTTATCGGCAACCAGCAACCGACGCGGGACATCAAACTCCCATAGCAACCGCCGTAGCATCGGCAACACGCCTTGCTGACGCCAGCATTGCTGGTAGCGAACAAATTGCATCACCCGGTGTTCCCACTCCTGCTCGTCGTGGTTAAGGCGGTCAAGCGCCTGCCAGCTCAGCCCCAGTAACGGCGTGGCCAGCGCGGCGCGTAGCAACCGGTCGTTCTCTGGGTCAGCACAGGCGGCCAACCAGCAGTGCAGTTCTCCTGCCTGCGGGCTATCAAATACCGACTCCCGGTCAGACAGATACACACTGCGCACACCGCGCGCGGACAGGTGCGCCCGCACGGCCATCGCCTCGCGCCCGCTATTAACCAGCACCGCCATATCGCCCGGTTTAACCGGACGCCAGCGTTGGTCTGACGAGACAAAACCGGCCTGCCCCTGCTCGCCCTGTTGTAACAGTCGCACCATTTCACGTGCGCACCCCGCCGCCATTCGCTGACGGTATTCAGACGACGACAGCGGTTCATCGGTTTCCAGCATCCAGCAGGTCAATGCCGCGGCTGGCGTTCCTTCCTGCATCCAGAGGTCATCACGACCGTTGGCCTGCACCGGTAAAAACGGCACCGGGTTGTCGCCCTCTGGCTGACGAAATAGAAACGCACCTGCGCCGTTGGCACGGTTTTCCGCTTGCATAAACACCTGATTAACGGCATCGACCATCGCCTGCGTGGAACGAAAGTTGGTCCCCAGCGTGTAATGCCGACCGTCGGTATCGCGCCGGGCGCGCAAATAGGTGTAGATATCGGCACCACGAAACGCGTAAATCGCCTGTTTCGGGTCGCCTATCAGGATCAACCCCTGTTGCGGATCATTGGTTGCCACCCGGTACAGGGTATCGAAAATGCGGTATTGCAGCGGGTCGGTATCCTGAAATTCATCGATCATCGCCACCGGGAACTGGCGGCGAATGCGTTGGGCCAGTCGTTCGCCGTTATCGCCGCGTAATGCGGCATCCAGCCGGGTCAGCAAGTCCTGAAAGCCCATCTGCGCCCGGCTTTCCTGTTCGGAGCGAAAACGCTGGTGTATCCAGCGGCAGGCGTGCCGTAACAGTTGGCTACGTGGCTCCGGCAAGTCGCTCAACTGCTGAGCCAGCGTTTCCATCGCGCTTAACGCCGGATGTGTCGGTGCTTCGTCCGGTATTTTCCAGCACTCCCGTAACCCTTGTGGCGTCAGCCGTGTCCAGCCGGTGCCGATATCCAGCGTCGTCTCGTCACTGCTGGCCCAGTGTTGCAGTTTATCCAACCACGGGTCGAAATAACGGGCCTGTAGCTTGCGGCCATCCGCTTTTTTCTCTGCCACGGCGGCGTTCAGCAGGTCGCGCAGCTCGTCGCACCATTGTGTCCAGGGCGCTTTCAGCGCCGCCAGTTGGCGTGTTTTTTCATCACGCACGGTGCTGAAGATCTGCGCGGGCAGGTCATCAATGCCAATCTCATCGGCATAGTCCAGCAACGGCACAACGCTGCGATAAAAATCTTCCGGTGCGGCCCAGCTATCGCGTAGCTCCAGCACATCACTGGCATCGAGCGGGAAAAAGAAGGTGCGCCAGTAATCACGCACCACCTCCAGTAGCAATTCGCTCTGGTCGGTTTCCAGCGTCTGATTAAACAGGCTGCCGCTATCAAACGCGTGTTCGCCCAGCATCCGGTTGCACCAACTGTGGATGGTGGACACCGCCGCTTCATCCATCCATTCCGCCGCCAGTTGCAGTTTGCGGGCGCAATCCGGCCACTGCGCCAATGGGTAGTCGGCGCGCAGCTCGCGCAGTAGCGGATCGATCTTGTCATCCTCACCCGCCAAGCTGTCCTTGTCGCCCGGCTGAAAGTAAGCCGCGGCCTGTGCCAACCGGGCACGAATACGGTCACGCAGTTCGCGGGTCGCGGCATCGGTAAAGGTCACCACCAGAATGTCCGGCGGGTTGAGCGGACGCGAGAAGGCGTGCTCACCCCCATGTCCCAACACCAGCCGCACATACAGCATGGCGATGGTAAAGGTTTTGCCGGTACCGGCGCTGGCTTCAATTAACCGACTGCCGCAGAGTGGAAAGCGCAGTACATCCAGCGCAGAAGGTAACGCGCTCGCCGTCATGGCTGGCCCCCTGATTTTTTATTTCTCGCCGATGCGGCTTTCAGTGTGTGGTGTAGCGGTGCCAGCAACTGCTGTACCCAGCGGGCAAATTCGCCGTCGGCCCACAGCTGTTCGAACGTCGGGAAAGCCCGCGCCAGATAAGGGTTAGACGCTGATTCAGCATATTTGCGGTTAGCAGGATCATGCTCCTCATAGCACTGGCGTGCCGCTTTCCCTGCTTCACCCTCAGCCGATTGCCCCGGCTCACCACCGACTTCCAGCCAGCGAAACCCGGTTTTCACCGCGACGGGCAACGGGCAACGCATGCCCTGCCGCCAGGCATCCAGCAGAGACTGCCAGTAAACCGCCGCCTGCGCAGGCTCCAGTGCAGGCAGATGAACGGTACCGTTTTTGCTGACCAGCGTGCTGTGTAACGCTTGCCCGCCGAGGTGCCCGGCCAGATGCGCGACCCAGAACGGCAACAGTTTATCCAGTCGGTAACTGCGACGGGTGGGATGGAGCAACCCACCACTTTCCAGCACCAGCCGACAGCGGTTGCCCTGTTCGTCACGGCGCAGTTCGTTTAGCCAGTCTTCCAGCGGTAACTCTGGCAACGACAGCGCTTCGTCCGGTATCGCTGTCGGCCATTTATCTCGCTCCTGTTGGTAACGGGTAAACAGGTCTGCCATGGGCTCTGCCAAATCCTGCTCCAGTACCGTGGTGAAACCGCCGGGTGCCAGTTCACCACGCCGGGCGATACGCTGCAAATGCTCAGCCAGCGCCTGCTCGCGGGGAATCTGCCGCTGCAACGCGGCTTTTTGTACCTGAATCAGCTCATGTTGCAGACGCCAGTTTTCCAGTGCATCGATAGCAAACGGTTCCTGATCCTGGCTGGTGGGGTCTTCCTGCTCAAACCAGACGTTGAGCCGTAAACGAAAGAAGCTACGCACCGGGTCACGCACAAAATCGGCCAGTTGACGCAACGTCAGTACCCCCTCCTGCACATAATCATCTAACACGGCATTCGGGGCGGCAGCCGTGTGCGATAACGCGCCATCGTATGACGGCAACCCGGCACGCCATTCACGGGCATAACTGAACAGCGAACTGCCCGCGGTAAAATACTCCGGGCTGAAAGGTTGCAACCGGTGTTCTACTGTTAACACGGGCAATACCTCCTCTGCGTTAACCGTCCGCCAGCCGTTGCTGAGGTGGTCGCGCAGTTGCGCGACCAGCACCGAGGGTGGACGCTCGCTGTTATCGTGGATGCTGCGCCCAACCCAACTGATATACAGCCGCTCACGCGCTGACAGCAACGCCTCCAGAAACAGGTAACGGTCATCTTCACGACGGGAACGGTCGCCGGGGCGGTAATCCTGCCCCATCAGGTCGAAGTCCAGTGGCACCCGGTTGCGGGGGTAATCACCGTCATTCATGCCCAGCAGGCACACATGGCGGAATGGGATAGCGCGCATCGGCATCAATGTGGCGAAGGTAACGGCCCCGGCGAAAAACGGCTGGGTCAGGCTCGCCTGTTCAAATAATCCCAGCCAGTGTTCCCGGACCACCGATAACGGCAGTTCCTGCGTCAACGCGACCGATTCGCACGCCTCCAGCCAGTTCTGCAACCCTTCGTCCAGTTGCAGTAGCATGAAGCCATCCTCGCCATCCTCTGCCGCAAAAAACGTGCTCAACAGTACACGTAATCGCTCGCCCCACTGCACCGGCGTCGCAGGCTGACAAAGCTGCTGCCAGCTGTAATCGAGCCGGTCGAGCAACCACGCCAGTTGTCCGGCCAGCGCAGCATCCAGCCCACCGATTTCATCCAGCGGTTCGATATCCCGCCAGGCACTACCTGCGCCCACCGCATACCCCAGCAGCATACGGCGCAGGCCGAAAAACCAGCTGTTCTGTTCCGGCGCATCCGGCAGGTTAAGACTTTGGCGTTGGCGCGCATGCAACCCCCAGCGCACGTTGGCCGCCCGAATCCACCGCTGCAATAACGGTAGCTGCTCTTCTTCAATGGCAAAACGCTGGCGCACCGCCGGTACGTCCAGTAGATCCAGCACATCGCTGACCGCCACACGCGACTGCGGCAGGTGCAACAGTTTTTCCAGCGCTGCCAGCACCAGGTTGTTCTGCCGTGCACCGCGATCCGCCACACTGAATGGGATGTAACGCGGGTCCTGCCGGTCTATCAACCCGAACACTGCCTGAATATGCGGCGCATAGCCGTTGATGTCCGGCACCATCACAATCACATCGCTCGGGCGCAGTGTCGGGTCGGCGGCAAACGCCGCCAGCAGTTGGTCATGCAGCACTTCGACTTCACGCTGCGGGCTGTGCGCCAGATGAAACCGGACAGAACCGTCCTGATCGGGGTCGATGGCGGGCCAGCGCGACCGGCTTTCCGACAACGGGCGCAAATCCCGAATGTCGTCCTGTAGCTGATGCAGCAGGCAGTCTTCGCCGTTGCTGTTAAACAGATCAATACGTGAGGTAACCGGTTGCAGTTGAGATTCATATTGCTCGCGCTGGTCGTACTCATCAAGCAACCCGATGTAGTCGCGCCCTTGTTTGCCCCATGCCGCCAGCAGCGGGTGGGCATGCTGATGTAACTCCTCCAGCGCAATTACCTCTGGCATACCGGGTTTTCGCTGCTGACGGGCGCGTTCAGCACGTAACAGGTCTTTATCGGCAATAATGTTGCCCCAGTAATGTTCGCACGGGTTATGCACGCACATGAACACCTGGGTCCAACGCCCGATAGCCGCCAGCAGTTCCAGTGCCTGTTGCGATAACGACGAAATACCAAACACGACAACACGCGACGGTAAACCGGCCGGACGTTCACGGTCACCTCGCCGGTCGACCTCGTCCAGAAAACGTCGGTGCAGCGCCGCGCGACTGGTGCCGGACAGCGCCTCGCCGGTATCCGCCAGCAGTGCCCGCCACAGCAACGGTTGCCAGCGCTGCTCCTCTGGCAGCGGCTCCACACCGCGTCGGTGGCTGGTCAGCACATCCCGCCCCTCGCTCCAGTCGGCCAGCCAGTCAGCGCGATACACCTGATATTGGTCGAACAGGTCAGCCAGCCGTTCGGCCAACTGGTAGTGTTTTCGCAAATCGGTATCCTGTCGCAAAAAACGCGCCAGCACGGCAAATTCGGGCTGTGTCAGCAGGTCCGGCAACAGGCGTAGCAGCCGCCAGACCAACAACGGTTTATCAAAGGGAGAGGTTTCCGGTACCTGCTCACGGCCCAGCACCGCACGGTAAACCTGCCAGAAAAAACGTGACGGTAACTGAATATCCAGCGCGGCAGCCACACCACACCCGCCATCGCGGGCATCGCGCGCCAGCGCCAGTTTCAGCCACTGCCCGATACCGTTGCTTTGCACCAGAATCAGTTCGTTTTCCAGCCCGGACAGCGGGTTGGCCGCCATCCACGAGACCAGCACGTCACGCAGCGCTTCAGGATGGTTGCTGTGGATCGCCATCAAACCGGGTCGTAGCCTGTTTTCGTTCATCGCTCTCTCTGCTCGTTGCCGCACCGGATGTACCGAATAAATAACCGAATAACAGTACAGTCAGTAAATATCTTAGCATTCATGGGATTGGCTGTGATACCGGGAAGCGCATCGTGCGAAGCCGGTCGCAACCGCGACCGGTATGATGGTGTTGATAGGATAATTTCAGGGGTAAGAATTTGTTAGCACAGACCTCATCAGGCTGCCTGACTGTCCGCTAGCGACTGCGTGATAAAGGCACGAACGTCGCCAACCTGGCGGATATAACCATTAAGCAACGCGGTAAAACCCGGCTCATCCAGCTTATCGAGCGGGTATTGACTGCACAGACGCAGGTTATCGAACTCATCCAGTGCCAGCCAGCAACCGCGCATCGCCGCCATCTCGAAATTGAGCAGTAACATCAGGTGGTAGATAGCGGGTCGTGCTTCCCCTTGCAGGTTCACTATCTGGCAGTGCAGTAGCAGGTTGTCGCTTTGTGCTGGCACTTCGATGACCGCGGCCTCTTGCCCTTCTGCGTCATTCAGAACACAGATGCCGTTATTGAGCGTCAGCCGGGTGTGGGTAAACTGACTGAAATGTTGCAGCAAACGCGCCGCCTGTTGTTGTGCTGAGGTCATGGTGTTTTACTCCTTATGCTTTAATGAACCGCCAATACTTTAATGAACCGCGAATGCCTTAATGAACCGGTACCAGGCTTTCGCTTTTCGCGGTGTCGCTATTGACTGTGCCGCGACAGACGGTATCCGCCGTTGCAGACCTCACTGTTTCGCCAGCGTAATGCCTTGCTGGTGCAGATGATTGACCGCCTGCGACACCTCAGGGCTGGCTTTAGCGATAGCCCCTTCCAGACTGAAACTGGCGGGGTTGTTCTGGTTCTGGCCGTAGCTGAAGTTAATTTTTCCCAGCAGCTTGGTCATGCTGACATCGGCACTGCTGCCTGCGCTGACAATCGGTAGCGGAAACGCCAGCCCTTCCTTGTTTTTTACCGTTTGGGTGAAATCGACTGACTTGATCCGCAGGTTGTTGCTGTCGCGGAAAATAGCCGCAATGTCATCCTTACCCAGCGTATTGTTCTGGATGCCTTTTTCGACCCTTGCTTTCACCTCGTCTTTCAACTCCAGGCTGACGCCCGCGGTGGCATTAGTCAGTGACTGCATTTTCTGCACTACGGCTTTCAGCGCCGGGTTCTCCTCCATAAACCCATGAATACGTTCAGCGTTGGTGGGTGGCAGGTTATCGCTAACCAGCTTACGCAAGGCATGGAAAATCCCGTTGCTGTCCAGTTTGGCGAGGTTAGTGTACGTCGTGCTGTAGCTGGCGCTATCCAGTGTCACCCCCTGTTTTCCCGCCGCGTCATGCTGTCGAACCTTCGCCTGCAAATCCCTGATAGCACCATACTGCCCATCGTCCGCCGGGGTTTTCGCGTCAAAATGTGTATTCAGAATAGCCAGTTGTTCGCCAACATCCGTCAGCGCTTTCACGCCTTTCAATACCTGCTGTGTCTCTGGGTCGGTGAATTTTTTCTTCAATGCTGTCAGCAGGTTATCCATCTCGCGATGTTCCAGCGGTTGGGCCGGTTTGAGCTGCATACTGATACTGTGGTTGGTTTTGGTGTCTACCGTCATCGTGGCCGATGCGCCAGTCGTTAGTGGGGCTACCCATGCACCATTCGGGTCCGGTCGGGTGATTCCGGCAAACGCGGTGGCGTTGGCCCCGACATTCACCTGGTTCATGAAGCGCGCCCGGTTGTTGGTGGTCGCATTCTGCTCGGTGAACGCCCCCCGCACCGTGCTGTGCTCATGGCTGGCCGACATCAGGTTCGCCCCGGCCCCCACGCCAACAGAAAAACGGGTCGCCGAGGTCGGCACTTTGCCTTTTTTCGACGCCGCGGGTTTATCCGTCAGATTGACTTCAGCACGGGCATCAGCCGTCAGTGCCGCATCCACATCAAATTTAATAGAGAATCCCTCTTTGACACGGTGGTCGTTCCCCTTTGCTACCAGTTCCAGCGGGTTCACCTTGCCCTCCATCAGGTTATCGATAAAACCGGGCAGCTCTTTTTCGCTCAGCGTGAATTTCAGTCCATGTTGCTGAACGGTTCCCAGCCCGGCGGAGAGACTGCCGCCAAAGCGAACGTCCAACGTCATGGTGTGTTTTTTATCGTCGAAATCAAAACTCTTCTTCGCATCATTCGGTATTTGCCCGGTTGAGACCCCGACTTTGGCATTCAATCCCCCATTGCGCCCAAAGTTAACGTCAATACCGTTGTCGCTGCGGCTGAAGGTGAGGCTATAGGCGCGATCGCCGGTGACGCCGCCGTTGGGCACAATCGGGAACGCGGTGGCGTTGAGCATCACTTTGGCCTTCGCCGGTACATAGAAGGTACTGGCACCGGCGTTATAACTGCGGTTAACGGCCAGGCTTTCACCATTATCCAGCGACAAAATGGTCTCTTTGAGTTTGCTGGCTAACCCGGCCTTATCGCTGGCATCCAGCGAGGTGCGAGAGGTCAGGTTGACGGCGCTTTTCTCGTTGCTAAACGCGTGAGTGAAGGTTTTCACCGCATCGTAATCCGCCTCCAGCGCGCCAAACCGGGTAAAGCCCATATCCGTGACCTTTTTGACGTCGTTATCACCATAGTGATGATCACGCAGCGCACTCAGGGCCGCGTGCACCGGCTTAAGGTCAGCCGTGGTTGGCTGTTTACCGGAGAAAGCGGTCAGTTTGTCAACGATGCCGTGCAGATCGCTTGCCGTCATGACATCCAACGCCAGACGTGATTTGGTCAGTGCCATCGCATCGCCCAAATCACGCCGTGGCCCGGTTGCCACGCTGTCACTCTGGTAGCTCATATCGACTTTTTTGGCGACGAAGGTATTCAGCAATGCCCCGGCTTTGCTGTCTTTGGAAAGCGGTGCCGCGTTGATGACCGTCGACAGCGCCACACTCAGATCGTTGCCGGAACGCTTATCATTGATGGCTTGAGCCACCGCCTTGAATGCCGAGGGTTTGAATGTGTCGTTGACCTCGCCGCCAGGTTGCAATACCCCCTGATGCTTGCCTAACAAGGTGGCGGATTTAGCCGCACTCATTTCCAAATCGTTCTGAAATGATGTCAATGCTGCCAGCAACGGCTTTCCAGCCTCGCCTAAATCGAGTTTTTCCAGCCGACTTTGTAAATCTTCGCGTTTAGCACTCCAGCGATGAGAAGAGACCGCCAGCTCCAGTTTTTTGAACAGGTTGGCTTGTGTGTCGTAAAGCGGTGACAGCCCTTCCCGCCCTTTCAGGTGGTGTTGTGCAGCGTCAATCGGCTTTCTGGCTATCTCTTTCACCGTTTCTTTGACATAAGCCCCCAGGAAATCACCAAAGTGGCTGTTGGTCTTGTGCCCCTCCATCCCTGAGCGCCCCAGAACCTGTGCCTCCACTTTCCCCGTGAGGTGAGTCAATGGAATGTGTACCGCTTTGGTAGCCCCTGCCAGCCGATCATAAGCCGCAGCCGCGGCACGCGGCGCATGCGTGTCGGGGGTTTCCGGCGTGGCGGTTTTCCAACCATCGCTCGTTAAGCTGTGATGCTGATGCCCGTCATCCACGATCATCGGCTCGTGATTTTTACTGGTCGATAACCGCTCGGCTTTCACATTGTCCGGCAACGCAACCGGCTGCCACTGGCTACTGGATCGCGCTTCTGCGTGACCCTGTAACGCCTGTTTATCCAGCCGGAATACCTGCCCATCGCTAGTGAGTGCAAACAGGTTCTGTTCCTTATCCAACGCCAGATGTTTCACTTCACCGTGCAGTCCGTCGGTCGGCAATGGCTGAGGAGGTATCGCCGCACGTTGTAAACCCGGCTTGTTGAGATGCAGTTGCAATGCGCCTTGTGCGGTGGCGGTAACATATTTGTTGCCATCCACTACTGCCAGTGCTCTGGTGCCACTGTTTTTATCCGGCCCGGATAACGGGTCACCCGCCGAGGGCGAGTTACGTCCTTGCGTGACAGCAAAGACGTTGTTATCGCCGTGGGTCACGCTGTCGGCTTTTTGGTTGATGGAGAGCTTCTTCACCTGCCCTTCATCCAGCACGTAAGCCTGATTATCCAGGCCACGCGCCAGCTGGGTGGCACCCACCTCGGTTTTGGTCCAGCTCTGGGTGGTGCTGTCGAGGTAGTGAATTTTGCCGTCATGCAGCGCCATGGCCCCCAGCCGCCCCATGTCCATCACCTCATGCGCCGGTGGGTCCTGTTTGGTTAACCCGGCCTGATTATCCACCACCAACACATCACTTAGATTCCAACCGGGTTTGAATCCTTCGGTTTCCCCCGGTTTACTGCCATCCGCCAGCGGTGCCAGGTGTTTTTGCCCGGCAGCGTCGTTAACCTGTGCATGCATGGCACCGTGTTCATCCGCCACAAAGCCTTGCACCTTATGGTGCTCACCCAATACCGCATTCAACGCCGGGCTGTGATACGGCTCCAGTTTCACGGTATTGTCGCCAGCCGATGGTAGCGTCCCGACAAAAACCTGGCCTTCATCATCGGCCACAAATAAACGATGGCCCTCCAGCCCGACGGCTCTGGCGTTCACCTGCTCACTGCCGCGAGCCAGCGCCACAGGCCCTTCGAGCTTCAGGTTGAGCGTGAGGTGTTGGTCTGCCGGGGCATCGGCTTTCGGTAACAGATGGAGCTGCACCGTGCTGTCCTCTTTTTCCGTCAGTAACGCTACGCTGTGCTGCGCATTGGCGAAGAAGGATTTAATTTTGTCAGCAAACGGCTGTGATTCCTGTCCTGCCGACAGATTAGCCAGGATTTTATCTCCCTTCACGGCATACAATTTACCATCGGCCTGACCCGCCAGATGGCTGTGTGGCGTATCGCTCTTTTTCTCCCATACCTGATCGGCATTCAGGCTATACAGCGCTTTGTCATGAATCCTCAGTGTCAGGTTCCCGTTTGACGGGTCGGTGTGCCCCCCTGTCAACAACGCCTTAACCACCTGACCCGGTTGTGGCAGGTTGATGGTAGTGACGCCACTGTGGTTAACGACGGACGCACGGATGTGCGTATCATCCATCGCCAGCGCAAAGCTGGCCTGATGCTTGCCGGACAACGCCTGTGCGGCTTTACCCGCCTGTAGCGGAGCGCTGGAATGCAACGCCACTATCCTGTCACCCGTCAGGTGCAGACTAAACAGCCGACCGCTTTTATCCATCAGCACGTGTTGGCTACCATCGTCGCTAGCCTGATGCGCGACAAAGGGCAACGCGTTCTTACCGAGCGTTTGCGACAACAGCGTTTTCAGGTGATCGGACACCCCTTCGCCCAGTTCAAGCCGCCCTTTCTTATCCAGCGATATCACGCTGCCTGACCCAGCCACCGCAGGCGTATTCGCGGTTGTCGATAGCGCACGGTCTATCGCCCCTTTCATGCCCTGCAAATTGGGAGAACGGCCAATCTGCGCACCTTCACCATTGGGAAGCGACGGCTGCTGGCTAACGTGTGCGATACCGGCGTGCATTCCTGCCCGTTGCAGTGACGCTGACGTGGACTGCGCGGGCACGCTCGTACTGCCTTGCGTCAGTGTATGACTGCATTGGGGGGCGGAGTTCTGGATGTCTGTCAACGACGCTTGTCGCTGAATAGAATTAATGTTGCCCAACATTGGCCTTCTCCCGTGTGCTGGATTGAGTGCGGTGATGCCTGTTGAGTGGCCGGTGCTCACCTTCAGTTCCCCTTACCAACAAAGTGCTCTCCCACATTCCCCCTGCGTGCATTCCCCCACCGTGAGGGATGGAACCATCACGCCGCGTTCCTCACTCAGCAAACAGCGGGCATTTGCCGTGCTGACACGCGCTCGTTTTCGATAACGGGCATCCACATCCTGATAAACAGAGGCGAACTATGGCTGATATCAACATCACGCTAAGTCTCCCCAGTGCTGGCCTGAATGGCGGACTGGGTGGCGTTGGCGGTGCAGACAACCTCAATAACGGCCCGCGTGGTAACGGGCTTTCCGGCAATCAATCCAGTGCGCAGGAAAACAAACTGCTGGAGGCGCTGGCGGTGCTCATGACCGCGCTGCTCCCCAGTCTGCTGAACAACAAAGACGGTCAGGGCAGCGGCGACAGTCCTCTCGGGCGAACCAGTGATGCACTTGGTGGCGGTGCAGGTAACGCACAAGGCGGCGGGCAGAGCAACGGTCTGGGCGACGGACTGAATAGCGGCTTGAGCGGCCTGGGTGATGGCGCGGGAGCAAACGGTAGCCAGGGTCAAAACGGGCTGACCGACATGCTGACGAAATTGCTGGACTTGCTGATGCCGAAAAACGGGGCACAAGGCGGGCAGGGATTGCAAGGTAGCGGACTGGGCGGCGCGCAAGGTGCAGGCGGTGCATCCGGGCCTGGGGGAACAGGCGGTCTGGAGGATCTCAGTAAATCACTGTTGCAGGACTCAGGCGAAAACAGCCTCGGCAACGGCATTTCTCCAACGCAGGATGGTGGCGGCCAAATCAGTGATAACCCGTTGGTGAAAATCCTGATGGCATTGGTGGCGATGCTGATGGAAAACCAGAAAAACCAATTTGGTCAGCCTCAGGGCGGCTCCGGTGGCGGAAGTGGTGCAGCACCGGTATCCGGCGGCAATGCGGCCCCCGGTGTCGGTAGCACCACACCGGCTGCCGGTAGCGGGGCAAACCCAGTTCTGAGCGGCACGGCACCTGAAACTGGCGGTATCGCACCAACCGGGGCCAGCCATAACGCCAGCGAACTGGCCGACAGCAAAGGCGGAACACCACTCGGTATGGCTCCTGCACCTGCCGAGGCAGGCAGCAATACCGACAACGCCACGGTGTGATCATCTCACGCGCCGGTTTGTTATCTCCCGGAGGAAAACACATCAGGCGCGTTTTTTAGTCGGTTAAAGACAGTTCATTCGGCGAAAGGCAGGCCGTGTCGCCTGCCTGTTTGGGGAACGGTATCTCATCTTTGGGTTAAAGGGGCATATCATGTCAGATATCAGCATCACGCTTCGCATCCCCAGCACGGGGCTTGCGAGCGGTATTGGCGGCACGGACCGCATAACGAATAATGGATTAGGCAATAACGGGCTTTACGGCGCGCAGCGATCGAGTGGAACACCGAATAAGAGCCTAAATCCACCACGCTACTGACAGGAAATTCATCATGACCGAACATGATATCGGCACGCCTACCCGCTGGACTGAACTGGTCGACCGGGGCGGATATATCACACCCGCACAACGTCAGGCATTCGAACAGGCTATCCAGATGGTTACCCGACGTTTCAATCTGGTTTTGAGCAAAAAAGAATTACCGCGTAGTGGTCAGTTCGACTTTGACGCTTTTGTCGACTCGTTGGAGGCTGATTTTCTGAAAAGCGTGGATACCACGTTGGATCCAGAAATGAACAGCGACGTAGGACAAACGGCATTCTGGGTTATTCGTCAGATAGCCGACCATTTGATCGCCCTACAACAACAACGGCATGCGTTATAATTCGTGAGCCTATCCCACCTTACAAGCCAGCGCCAGACGCTGGTTTTTTTATGCCTGATGCCAGTACGACGTTTCCTCTCGTGATGCCGCATCCGAGCCTGACGAAATGAACCATCCTGAATCGTAATGACAAAAGTTTGTAAAGCAAGACAGTAATGAACGACTCCCGTAATCTAATCCAACCTGATTTCCACTCGCCACGCGTAAACTGTCGGCACATGATATGAAAAAGAAAAAACGCCTGCGCACCATTGTGTTAATACTCCTTCTCTTGTTGATCTACGTTAACCGTGAGTTGCTTAACCCGTTTGCTCCTGACTGCAACGCCCGTTCTCCGGCCTCCGATGTACCTGCTGCCTGTCGAAAACCGGTGAAAGAGGTCGCCCCCGGTTTCGAACTCTGAGCCCCTGTCAGACAGGGCGTTTTGCCCTTGTCTGTGATCTCTGCATTCTTTCTGTACAATCAGACCATTTTCTTACCCAATCAAAAAAATTAGAAAAAATTAATAATAACGTTGTACTACATCCCGTTCTCCACCATTTAACTCCAGAATAAATCGCACATAGAGAACAATTCACCGCCACAATCATTCAGTATTTTTAATCATTTCGTTCATGTTTTCTTCCTGTTTGTTTTTATTTAATCCGATAAACTCAACTCTCAATTCCCTGACAGAAAAAGGGAAAAACACCTGCAGTCGTTCGCTTATTACGCCGTCGCTGTCGTTCAATTCTGAAGGTTGTCGCCTGTCGGCACGGCTTTTATCACCCCAGTCAGGAGACCACGATGCAATACACTGGGAAGTACTTAAAAAAAACCGCACTACTCTTGACCATGATGGCGGGCATCAGCAGCTGGCAAACGCAGGCTGCCGTTGCTCCCGATACCCGTTCACTGGATGAAATTTATCAGAGCGCGCTCAGAGAAGGCGGGACGGTCACCGTTTATGCCGGTGGCGATGTGCAGTCACAGCAAACGGGCTTCAAGCAGGCGTTTGAGAGCCGTTTTCCTGGTATCGAGCTGAATGTCATCGTCGACTACAGCAAATATCACGACGCGCGTATCGACAACCAACTGGCGACCAATACCCTGATTCCGGATGTGGTGCAGTTACAGACCGTGCAGGATTTCCCTCGCTGGAAAAAACAGGGGGTTTTGCTGAATTACAAACCCGTAGGCTGGGACAAAATTTACCCGGAATTTCGTGACGCAGACGGTGCCTGGATTGGTGCGTACGTCATCGCGTTTAGTAACCTGGTCAACACCCAATTGCTGGATGAGAAATCCTGGCCGCGAGAGGCTAACGACTATCTGCGCCCAGATTTAAAAGGCAACCTGATACTGGCCTATCCAAACGACGATGACGCGGTGCTGTTTTGGTACAAACAGATAGTGGATAAATACGGCTGGGAGTTTGTAGAAAAACTTCAGGAGCAAGACCCGGTTTATGCCCGAGGCACTAACGTCCCCGGCGCGCAAATAGCCACCGGTAAATACAGCGCCACCCCAAGCAGTTCTGGCGCACTGGTTCCCGTAGCAGGTTCGGTAACCCGATTTGTACTGCCGAAATCAGACCCCTTTGTCTCCTGGGCGCAGCGTGCTGCCATCTTCAAACAGGCCAAACATCCTGAAAGCGCCAAGTTGTATCTGAGCTGGCTGCTGGCCCCACAAACACAAACGCAGGTTGCGCGGATGTGGTCAGTGCGTACCGATGTGGCTCCGCCCGCAGGTTATAAGCATATCTGGGAATACAGTAACACCCGCCCGCAGGCGTTTGCTGATTTCATGTCTGATCGCGCTGCCGTTGAACGCTTCCGCGCCCAAATGAGTCTGTATGTAGGCGAAGCCAAAGGCGATCCCACCCCCGGTTGGCTGGGCCTGCACCCGGATGCACCGTTGGCAAATTAACCATTCATATATCGAAAGGGATCTGCCAGGATCCCTTTTATAGTTAACCGCCCCAATCAGAGCGGTTAACGTCCAACAGGAATGGCGAAGTCAGGCGTAGCGAGAGAAAGAGAGATCGTCGTACTCAATGGCTGGCGTTTTGCCGGAGATAATATCGGCGAGCAACTGACCGGAGCCGCACCCCATTGTCCACCCCAGTGTGCCGTGGCCGGTGTTCAGATACAGGTTTTGCAAGGGGGAACGCCCCACCAATGGCGTGCCATCTGGCGTCATCGGTCTCAGCCCAGTCCAGAACGTCGCCTGTTCCACTGGCCCACAGTTGGGGTACAGATCACGCACCACCATTTCCAGCGTAGCCCGGCGTTTCTGGCTCAACGAGAGATCAAACCCAGCTATCTCAGCCATACCGCCGACGCGAATGCGCTGATCAAAACGCGTAATCGCAATCTTATAGGTTTCATCCAGTACGGTGGACACAGGTGCCCCCTCTTCGCTGGAGAGCGGGATCGTCAGCGAATACCCCTTGAGTGGATAGACCGGGATATCGAACCATTTTTCCAGTAAGCCGCGAGAATAGGAGCCGCATGCCATCACATAAGCATCTGCAGTAATTTTTTCACCGTTGCAATGCACGGAGCTAACCCGTTGCCCTTCCACGGCGAGATGTTGTATCGGGCTATTGAAACGGAAGGTAACCCCCGCCGCTGCCGCCAGCGTCGCCAGCTGCTGAGTAAACAGCTGGCAATCACCGGTTTCGTCATGCGGCAGTCGCAATCCCCCGGTGAGCTTGTGGCGCACGCCTGCCAACGCCGGTTCGACAGACGCCAGTTGGCTTGCCTCCAGCAATTCATACGGGACACCGGCTTCCTTGAGCACCGCGATATCCCGGTAAGCATTTTCATACTGCTGTGGGGTTCTGAACAGTTGTAATGTTCCCCCCTGACGCCCTTCATAGGCAATGCCGGTTGCGGCACGCAGCGCTTGCAGGCAATCACGGCTGTACTCAGCCAGCCGTACCATGCGGGCTTTATTAACCCGGTAGTGTGCGCTGTCGCAATTTAACAGCATCTGCCACATCCAGCGCAGTTGCGTGGCGGTAAAGTCCGGGCGAATCGCCAACGGGGCATGCTGCTGAAAGAGCCATTTGACGGCCTTAAGCGGAATACCCGGTGCCGCCCAGGGGGCAGAATAACCGGGGGAAATCTGCCCCGCGTTAGCTGCGCTAGTTTCCAGGGCTGGCTCAGCCTGCCGGTCAATAACCGTGACATCATGCCCTGATTGCGCCAGATACCAGGCGGTACTGACGCCGATAACACCACTCCCTAAAATTACCACCTTCATTATTGCTATTCTCCCTGCTTCCTCCGCCAATCCGGCGAAATATGCTGCGTAACAGTTTAAACACCAAAATAAAAACCTACTTTAACATGCGGGTATTAATTGTCATCTGTTGCAGATATAGCTTTTATTTATTATGAGAGAGTGGACACAACAACGTAGGATAACCCATAGCGGTGTGTCGCTATCAGGCGTAGCGCTGACGGCGCGTTATCCGGCTTTCTCCCTAAAGCTTTCATCCAAGCTACCGATTTCACATCACTTTTCTCAGAATAAGCTACGATTAAGTATGCCGACGCAATGAAGTGGCGGCAGTTATAGTGAGGGGTGCGCTGATGGCTATATCGACTGATGAGCGGGTAACAAGCCCACAACGTCTGAATGACGGACCTGACTGGACATTCGATTTGCTGCAGGTCTATCTGGATGAAATTGACCGGGTAGCCAAACTGTATCGTCTGGATACCTATCCCCACCAAATCGAGGTGATCACGTCTGAGCAAATGATGGACGCCTATTCCAGCATCGGGATGCCCATCAACTATGCCCACTGGTCGTTCGGCAAGAAATTTATCGAAACCGAACAACGCTATAAACACGGCCAGCAAGGGTTGGCCTATGAAATCGTCATCAACTCCAATCCGTGCATCGCGTATCTGATGGAAGAAAATACCATGCCGATGCAGGCATTGGTGATGGCACATGCGTGCTACGGTCATAACTCCTTCTTCAAAGGTAACTACCTGTTTCGCAGTTGGACCGACGCCAGCTCTATCGTCGATTACCTGCTGTTCGCCCGCCAGTACATTGCCCAATGTGAAGAGCGCCATGGTGTCGATGAAGTGGAGAAACTGCTCGATTCCTGCCATGCACTGATGAATTACGGGGTGGACCGCTATAAACGACCGCAGAAAATCTCGCTGGAAGAGGAAAAAATGCGCCAGAAAAGTCGTGAAGCCTACTTACAGAGTCAGGTCAACGAACTTTGGCGCACACTGCCACGTCGTGAACAGGAAGCCTCACCGGAGAAAGCGCGTCGTTTCCCCCATGAGCCCCAAGAGAACCTGCTCTACTTCATGGAGAAAAATGCCCCACTGCTGGAGCCGTGGCAGCGTGAGATTTTGCGTATCGTACGCAAGATAAGTCAGTATTTTTATCCGCAAAAACAAACACAGGTGATGAATGAAGGCTGGGCGACCTTCTGGCATTACAGCATCCTCAATCATCTTTATGACGAGGGGAAACTGTCTGACCGTTTTATGTTGGAGTTTCTTCACAGTCACACCAACGTCGTCTACCAACCGCCGTACAACAGCCCGTATTACAGCGGCATCAATCCGTATGCCCTCGGTTTTGCGATGTTCCAGGATATCAAGCGCATTTGTCAGAGCCCGACGGAAGAAGACCGTTATTGGTTCCCGGATATCGCTGGCAAAGACTGGCTGACAACACTGCATTTCGCGATGCAAAACTTCAAAGACGAAAGCTTTATCAGCCAGTTCCTCTCGCCGAAAGTGATGCGAGATTTTCGGCTGTTTACCGTACTGGATGACGATCGCAACAATTATCTGGAGATTGCCGCGATCCATGATGAAAAAGGCTATCGGAAAATCCGCCAGGAGCTTTCGTCCCAGTACAACCTGAGTAATATCGAGCCCAATATACAGGTCTGGAACGTAGATTTACGCGGCAATCGCTCATTGACGCTGCGCTATGTGCCGCAAAACCGTGCACCACTGGATAAAAGCAGCCATGAAGTGATGAAACATGTTCATCGTCTGTGGGGATTTGACGTCACACTGGAGCAGATGAACGAGGATGGCAGCATTGAGCTGATCGACCGTTGCCCGCCACGCAACCCAGCCTTATGACCAAGGATGTTTCCATACGATAACGGGTAGCGTTGAAGCTACCCGTTTTTTATTTGTCTTACTCTTTAGTGGCAAATGTGACTACCGGCGACCTTCTGCCAGATCACGCGGGATACCGCTTTGCATGCTATGCCACAATGCCCCGCTCTCTTTACCATACTGACGAATCGCATCAGGCACCTGCTCATACAACCCGTCACGCCCCAGCGATTCCAGACGGCGATAAAACGCCAGTGCTGTTTTACGAGCTTCTGGATTAGAGAAGTAATAACGCCCTACCCGAATGTACAACCCTTTCAACCCGTTGATGATAAGACCATAAATCGGATTGCCGGAGGCAAAAGCCAGCCCTCGAAACACGTTGTAATCCAGCTCGGCATACGCATCTGACGTATCCTGAACAGACTCGGCCAGCTTAAGAATTTCTACCGATTTTGCCGGATGCAAACGAATTGCAGTGCGGATAAAAATCCCGGCGATATTCGTGCGCACCGCCAGCAAGTTATCGATCAACTGAGGAACGCTGTCATGATCAAGTCGAGCCAGCGTTTCCAGGATATTTAATCCGGACGTTTCCCAAAAATTATTGATTTTGGTCGGTTTGCCATGCTGGATAGTAAGCCATCCATCACGGGACAGGCGCTGTAGCACCTCGCGTAACGTCGTACGCGTCACCCCGATCAACTCGGACAACTCCCGCTCAGCGGGCAGAATAGACCCAGGAGGGAAACGATTATTCCATATACTTTCAATAATATATTCTTCCGCGAATCCCGCCGGACTTTGCGCCTTTATAACCATAAGTTTATATTCCGTAGCGATGTTTACCAGTGAAAGTCAACATCATCATACCAAACGAACCCTACATCACATAGCATAGCAGGACCTGAAAATCTCAATTCGACATAAAAACTGTGACTAAAGACAATTCCCCGTAAACAAACGCGAATATCCCCCACGCTTTACGATAATTTTCTCTAAACACCCATCAAATAGTTAAATTAAATTAAATTAATATGAGAAAAGGAAAATCGATGCGCCAGGCGCAATCTGCCACCCTATTTCCTCTGCATACATTGCGGGCACCCAGTCAGATAACGACGCGGTGTCTGCCATTATTCTCATTTTAACCACCTCGCCGTTTCCGCCAGACTCCCATTTTTCGGGGTGGCTTTGTACACAGTGGTTATTTTTTTCCCTGGGCATAGCCCTGAATGCTACCTGCCGCGGTTCGATGGCTCAGCCGCGTGGCAGACTATTTTCACTGGCATGACCAGTCCAAATCAAGTATGGCATGCCATTCTGAGTAATATTGAAGTTTTGTTATTACAGATTTTTATGATAACGGGAAACTATTCCAACAAACGGTTATTATCGCCACGCTCACCCTGAGATGATGGCATCCGTGACAGCACAATCCGTGACATGGCAAGCAAGCACACCGCCACGGCACCATTATTCAATACAGTGATGATTGATCAATAGCGTCATGCTCTGGAATAAATCGTGTATAGTAAGGGGCGGATTTTGTCACGAAACTGGCGATCCCTCACAGAAAGCGTTAAAAACAGCAAGGTATTTGTTGGCACAGCAGAATCTTCGCTCAGGCGCTGATGCACATTCCATGCGGTACAGGGCAACCCCACCACCGCGAGAAACGTCAGCGCACCCGGACCAGAGATTCAATGAGGGCGGTGAGCACGGTTATCACTGCTCATATTATCGTTTTTAGCATGGAATATTTTTTATGTTGCGATTTTTAAACCGTTGCTCCCGCGGCCGGGGTGCCTGGCTTCTGATGGCGTTTACGGCACTGGCTTTTGAACTGGTTGCCCTCTATTTCCAGTACATAATGATGCTAAAACCTTGCGTACTGTGCATTTACCAGCGAACTGCGCTTTATGGTATCATGGCCGCCGGACTGGTGGGAGCCATCGCACCGGGTACCGTGCTGCGTTATCCGGCCATCGGGTTATGGATTTACAGTGCCTGGGAAGGTCTGGCATTGGCTATCAAACACACCAATATCCAGTTGCATCCCTCGCCGTTCGTTACCTGTGACTTTTTTGTCAGTTTCCCATCCTGGTTGCCGCTGGACAAATGGCTACCAGCTATCTTCACCGCGACGGGCGATTGTGCCGAACGGCAGTGGAACTTCCTGAATCTGGAAATGCCACAGTGGATGATCGTCATTTTCGCCGCTTACTTGCTGATGGCGGTGCTGGTACTGATTGCCCAGCCATTTCGACCCAAACGTCGAGATCTGTTCGGCCGGTAAATACTTCGATAAATACCCAAACCACGAAGACTCCGGGCCAGATTAATTCTGGCCCGGCTGGTTTTAGACGATACGCTAACGGCTATCCTGAACTGTTATTTCTGACGAACACCCTGCTCGCATTGCGTCAATATCTCCGTCAGGCTGCTCGTTTTTATCTCGCCCACTCCGGTTTGTTCAAAATGTGGTCTTGCCAGTCCACCACATCGCTTTCACGCACCGCGATATAACGCACCGAGATCCGCTGCTGGTGCATCGCTGATTTGGCCCCTGCCAGCAACGGATGCCAGGGTTGTAACCCTTTGCCTTCATGGATCAAACGATAAGCGCAGGTTTGCGGTAACCAGTCAAATGACAACAAATTCTCGCGCGTCAGCTTGATGCAATCTGGCTCATACTCGAATCGACGTGCGTAATTACGGCACTGGCAGCTTTTAATGTTCAGCTGGTTACACGCGACATTAGTGAAATAAAGCTCTTCCGTATCCTCATCGATCAGCTTATGCAGGCAGCAGCGACCGCAACCATCACAGAGTGCCTCCCACTCGTCGTTCGACATTTGTTCCAGTGTTTTGGTTTCCCAAAAGGGTTGTTGAGTCATAACTGCCATTCCGATGATAAACAGGAGGTCTGTAGCGTATTGTAAAGGCGGATGCTGAGGGATACCACCCGCAGCGACACCGCGGGTGGTGTTAAATCAAATGACGTGAGTAGTCAACGTGCGATCGTTAAGCGTAATGGTCAACGCATCGCCTACCTGTAACGGCCCCACACCCTGAGGGGTTCCGGTCAGGATAATGTCTCCGGCGCGCAAGGTGAAAAAGCGGCTCATATAAGCTATCAGCGGCAGGATTGGTGTAATCATATCGCTGGTGTTGCCTTGCTGGCGTACCTCACCATTGATGTTGATGCCCAAATCAGCCTGCTGCGGGTCGCCAAATTCAGCCACAGGAATGAAGCCCGATACCGGACAGGAACCATCAAATCCCTTCGCTTTTTCCCACGGCTGCCCGGCTTTTTTGAAACCGGCTTGTAGATCACGCAGCGTCAGGTCCAATGCCACACCATAGCCTGCGATAGCTCTGGCGACACGTTCCTCGTTTGCCTGTTTGAGCGGCGTACCGATCAATACAGCCAGCTCAACCTCATGATGTACCGATCCCAACTCTTTCGGAATAGCCACTGGCTGGCGCAAATCGCACAGAGCGGTCTCAGGCTTGATAAACAGAACCGGTTCCGCCGGTTTGGCGCTACCCATTTCACGGATATGCTCGGAATAGTTACTACCGACACACACCACTTTGTTGACAGGAAAATCCAGTAATGCGCCCTGCCAGTCTCTGTGTTGATACATGAACCCTCTCCTGACTTTTCTGTTAGTGGATGCGCCAGCCCACCACAGTGAGCGGGACATAGCCTGTTCATCATACCGGCATCGCTATCCAAAAAGTAAGCACAATTGATGAACAATAGTGTCTGAAATGTATCAGAAATTTTGCGCTACCTGTATGTTCGCGCCACCAATACACCTGGTGAGTAGAGAGGAATCCTGAGGAGTGCCAGGAAATAGATTTATTTATAATACACCTGTATATAAATCAGTATCCGGGAAATAGCATCAGTAAAATTAACGCATTCCCCTGGTTTATTTCTGACACCCCTGTATTAAAAAACAGCGGCTAATTCCTCCAACTGTTCTTACCATTATATGAAAAATAATTCGGACATTATTTTTTCGCGCTTGCCTGCAACTCATCCAATAGATTTTCCGGCGGCGGGGGCAGTTGCAGATAAAAACCTTGATCCTTAAGCATCTGTTTTACCTTCTCTATATCTGCTGAAGCCAGTTTCTTACTGCCATCAAGCGGTAATAACATCACCAGATGTGGCAGGCCAAAACTTTTCATCAGCTCTGCCGGAACTCGGGAAAAATCGTCTTTTTTTTCGACGTAGAGATATGTTTGTTCGCGTTTAGAACTTCTATAGATCACACAATACATGTTTTTTACTCTGAACCAGGAAAATGGTGTCTTGCCTGTATTTTCATGTGACTATAACATGCTTGGAGCGCTCTGGAATATCATGCCTTAAATGTTACTCTGGGGATTTAAAGATGCTGAAACTGAGTCAGGACAGATGTCACAAACGCCAATTGAGTTGAAAGGCAGCAACTTTACCTTATCTGTTGTTCATCTGCATGATGCACAGCCCGACATTATTCACCAGGCCTTGCAGGAAAAGATTGAACAGGCACCGGCGTTTCTCAAAAACGCGCCGGTTGTTGTCAATGTATCGACACTGCCCGTTGATGCAGACTGGAGCAAACTTCAGCAGGCGATTACCGACGCCGGTTTGAAAGTCGTAGGGGTAAGTGGATGCGATGATGAGCAACTCAGGCACGTCATCGCCAGAGCGGGACTCCCGCTATTACGTGAAGGTAAATCACGTGAAGGCAAGGAACGCCGGACGACTCAACCTCCGGCACCAGTTGCTACACCCGTTAAAACCCGGGTGATCAACACGCCCGTCCGTTCCGGACAGCAAATTTATGCTCGCGACTGTGATCTTATCGTCACCAGCCATGTCAGTGCCGGTGCGGAGGTCATTGCCGATGGCAATATCCATATTTACGGCATGATGCGCGGCCGTGCGCTGGCAGGTGTTTCTGGCGATGTCAGCAGCCAGATCTTCTGTACCCAGTTGGCCGCTGAACTGGTCTCTATCGCTGGTCGTTACTGGCTTAGCGATCAGATACCGGAAAGTTATTTCGGGAAGGCGGCGCGCCTGAAACTCAATCCGCCTGACCATGCTTTGACTATACAACCTCTAGACTAGGCCCTTGAAAGGAATTATTTATGGCACGCATCATTGTTGTTACTTCAGGTAAAGGGGGCGTTGGCAAGACCACTTCAAGCGCGGCCATTGCTACCGGTTTAGCCCAAAAAGGTAAGAAGACGGTTGTCATCGATTTTGACATCGGTCTGCGTAACCTCGACCTGATCATGGGATGTGAGCGCCGGGTCGTGTATGACTTTGTGAACGTCATCCAGAACGACGCGACCCTGAATCAGGCGTTGATCAAAGATAAGCGTACCGAAAATCTGTACATATTACCGGCTTCACAAACCCGGGATAAAGATGCCCTGACCCGCGAAGGCGTGGATAAGGTTCTCAACGACCTGGCTGACATGGAGTTCGATTTTATTATCTGTGACTCCCCGGCAGGCATTGAAACCGGTGCCTTGATGGCGTTGTATTTCGCCGATGAGGCTATCATTACCACTAACCCGGAAGTGTCGTCAGTGCGTGACTC
Organism: Dickeya oryzae; assembly: GCF_009372235.1. GTDB lineage: Bacteria > Pseudomonadota > Gammaproteobacteria > Enterobacterales > Enterobacteriaceae > Dickeya > Dickeya oryzae. The sequence goes on from NZ_ML762920.1 coordinate 43,873, forward strand.
CGACCGCATTCTGGGAATTTTGTCGTCAAAATCGCGCCGTGCGGAACAAGGACAGGACCCTATCAAGGAACATCTGCTGCTCACCCGTTACAACCCAGGTCGTGTCAGCCGCGGCGATATGCTGAGCATGGAAGATGTTCTGGAAATTCTGCGTATTCCGTTGATAGGCGTCATTCCGGAAGACCAGTCCGTATTGCGAGCATCCAACCAGGGTGAGCCGGTTATTCTGGATAAAGAAGCCGATGCAGGCAAAGCCTATGCAGATACCGTGGATCGCCTGTTGGGCGAAGATAGACCGTATCGGTTTATTGAGGAAGAGAAGAAAGGCTTCCTGAAACGACTCTTTGGGGGATAAATCATGGCGTTACTCGATTTCTTTTTGTCCCGCAAAAAAACGACAGCCAATATCGCCAAGGAACGGCTACAGATTATTGTCGCGGAGCGACGCCGTGGGGACAGTGAGCCGCATTATCTGCCGCAGCTCAAACGAGACATTCTGGAAGTTATCTGTAAGTACGTGCAGATAGACCCGGAAATGGTAACGGTACAGTTGGAACAGAAAGGCGATGATATTTCCGTACTGGAACTGAACGTTACGCTGCCGGAAGCTGACGAACCCGCAGCACCCACGCCGACCGTCGACAAATAATCACCGCTTCCCTGTTTCAACAGGTAACCGTTTCCACTACCGCCTCTGCACATCAGGGGCGGTGGTTTTCGTCATGATGATTTATCGTGCTTAATACTGCGCCAGAATCGCTTGCAACCCATCCCTAAACAGACGACCGCGCCAGCCCGTGACCATTTCCGGCGCATTATCCAGCGATACCAGTTTCCAGTGCCAATTCAGCAAACGGTTAATCTGCCGCCGGGATGCCAGCAATTCTGCTGATAAACCACTTTGTTCAGCGCACTGCTGCACCAGCGCCTTGATATCACGGAAAGCTTTCTTGTAGCCGGGGTAATCGATCAGGTTAACCACGGCAGGCGGATAATCCGCTTCGCTCAGCGCTGCGGTTTCCGCCACCAGCGACAACAGTGTTTTACCGTGATAACGAATCTCCGGCCCACTCAGGCCTAACGAGTCCAGCTCGCCGAGCGAACCGGGAAGACAACGAGCAACCTGCCACAGGTTCTCCTCACGGACAATAAAATTAACCGCGCTATCACGCTCCCGGGCTTTACGCAGACGCCACGCCGCCAATTTTTGCAGACAAGCCAGATGACGCCCTCTCAGTTGCCAGGCATTACCGATTTCCCGATACGCCATCTCCGGTGCCAGCACATCCTGACGACGTTGGCATAACAACAAACACTCATCCAGCGCAGCCTCCAGCCAGCCAGCCGCCCGCGTCTCTTCTACCAGTACTCTGGCTACCGGTAGCAGATAAAACACATCAGCAGCCGCATACTGGCACTGTCTCTCACTCAATGGACGCGCCAGCCAGTCGGTGCGGGACTCGCTTTTATCCAGCACAACCTGGCGGTAATCCGCCACCAGTGCCGCAAACCCATAAGACAACGGCTTACCCAGAAATGCCGCCAGAATCTGGGTATCGATAAAGGGCGACGGCAGGCAGCCGAACGCATTTAAAAACACTTCTAAATCTTCACTACCGGCATGCAGGAATTTGGTCACCTGCGGGTTCTGCAACAGCGCCCGAAACGGCTCCCAGTTGCTGATTGCCAGCGGGTCTATCAACGACAGGTTCTCGCCGTCATACAACTGGATCAGCCCCAGTTGTGGATAGTAAGTGCGGGTACGAACAAACTCGGTATCCAGCGCGACTTCGGACACCGCGCACGCCAACGCGCACACCGCTGATAATCCTTCATCGGTAGTAATCAACTGATAATTCAAAACGGTATTCTCTTGGTTGTGCCCCGGTGCGAACAGCCGCGCTCAGGGCATAAAACACATTCATGACGAACCACCAACACGACGCGGTTCTACCGGTCCGTCAGGGCAGGCAAGGGCCTGGCGAAAGGTGATATTGTCCTGTGGCTCAGCAGGCAGGCTCTCACCATACCCGTCATGACCGTCACAGGCAACCATCAGGCAGCTGACTGCTCATTACGCAGCTCACGCCGGAGGATTTTCCCCACGTTGGATTTAGGTAACTCACTTCGGAACTCAAATAATCGTGGCACTTTATACCCCGTGAGATTACGACGACAATGGCTAATGAGTTCTTCTACCGTCAGTGACGGGTCGCGGCACACCACGAAGACTTTCACCGCTTCCCCGGACGTTTCACTGGCCACGCCGACAGCGGCGGCCTCAGAGACCTTAGGATGGCGAACCACCACTTCTTCTATCTCGTTAGGATAAACATTAAAGCCAGACACCAAGATCATATCTTTTTTACGATCAACGATTTTCAGAAAGCCCTGCTCGTTTGACGTGACAATGTCACCCGTCGCCAGCCAGCCCTCTTTGAGCACCTCTTGCGTCGCGGCCGGTTGCTGCCAGTAACCCGACATCACCTGTGGGCCGCGCACCCATAACTCACCGGGTTCACCGGGTGCCACATCCACCCCATCATCATTGATGATTCGCACATCGGTGGACGGCACCGGCAAACCGATGCTGCCGCTATAGTGTTGCAAGTCGTAAGGATTGCCCGCCACCAGCGGTGCACTTTCCGTCAACCCGTAACCTTCCAGCAGGTGAATACCGGTCAGTTTTTCCCAACGCTCAGCCACCACCTGTTGTACCGATGCGCCACCGCCCACCGACAAGTGCAACGTGGAAAAATCCAGCCGACTAAACGCTTCATTGTTCAGCAACGCGTTAAACAGCGTATTCACCCCGGTAATGGCAGTAAACGGATAATGCGACAGTTCTTTAATCATGCCGGGGATATCGCGCGGATTGGTAATCAACAGGTTTTTGCCACCCAACTCGACAAACAGCAGGCAATTCACCGTTAACGCGAAGATGTGATAGAGCGGCAGCGCCGTTACCACCAGTTCGCGTCCTTCATGGAGCACCGGACCGTACGCCGCTTTGGCCTGCATCAGGTTAGCCTGCATATTTCGGTGAGTCAGCATGGCACCTTTGGCAACACCGGTTGTACCACCGGTGTATTGCAGAAAAGCCAGATCCTGGTTATTAACCTCCGGGCGCACATAGGGCATCCGTTTGCCCTGTTGCAAGACACGGCGAAACGAAATGGCATCCGGCAGGTGATACTTCGGTACCAGTCGCTTGATGTACTTAACCACAAAGTTAACCAGCGTACCTTTTGCCGGTGCCAGTTGATCGCCCATACGGGTCAGAATCACATGCTTCACCGGGGTGTTATACACCACCTTCTCCAGCGTATGAGCGAAATTGGAAACGATAACAATCGCTGAGGCACCACAATCTTTTAGCTGGTGCTCCAGTTCACGTGGCGTATACAACGGATTGACATTGACTACCACCAGCCCGGCGCGCAGCACACCAAACAGTGCTATCGGATACTGCAGCAAATTAGGCATCATCAGCGCAACGCGCTCACCTTTTTTCAACTTCAATTGATGCTGCAGATAAGCAGCGAACGCCCGACTACGCTCCTCCAGCCGACGAAACGTCATGGTCTCGCCCATATTGATAAAGGCAGGCTGGTCGGCATAACGCGCTACCGCGTGTTCAAACAATTCGATCAGCGAAGCATAACGATCCGGGTCAATTTCCGCAGGGACATCCGCCGGATAACGCGCTAACCAGATTTTTTCCAAAACGTCACTCCCGAGATATTTTTTAAGTGGCATAATCAATCCCAATCCGAGCGTTCTTTAACAATATTTTAACTCAAATTGTCCACTGTGACGTTCACAATGCTCAGGTTGAGAAGACGATCACTTAATTTCAACGTATTGCTATTACTGCAAAAACTATAACGACAAAAAAATGAGGCGACCCTCGCCGCCTCGTTTTACTATCAAGTCATCTGACTGTCAGGTCAGTGCCTACGGATGATGGGTATTACTCTGTTACCACCGTCTCCACCTGCACCGGCGCGTAGCCATCATTCCAACCCGGCCCCCAGCCAGGACCCCATACGTGGCGGTAACGACGGTCCCACCAGGGATCATAAGCCCGTGGCGGCAACACCATCTGCTGTACCTCTCGCCAACGCTTATAGCCTTCAACCTTCACGACCACAAACGTGTATGGCCGTTCACCAATTTTACCCTGCTCGCTGCCGGTAATCGGTCCGACGACCGTGATCAGTTGATTTTTAAACTCTACCGGTTCCAGAAAACCGTTCACGTAGGCCACCAGCCGCCCTTCCGACGGCTCATCAAGCCGTGGTCGACCTGCGTTATCCAGCGGTAATGTCACGATTTCCAGCCGGGTACGGTTGGCTTCATTGCGAATATCCGCAATCCGGCCACCAAAGCGTGACTCCTGACCGACGTACAGATTAGGCGCATTCATCACCCGAATCAGATCCATCTGCGGTGTTGCCGACGTGCCACGAATTTCATCGGGCACCGTGACGCAACCGGATAACACACTCAGGCTTAGCAACAACAGCGCACACCACCCACCCCGAGTCCACCCTGACCGTCTGCGTTCAAACGCTTGATTGGCGAAACTTTCGATTGTCATCACATACACCTGCCTGCTGCCGTTAAGTTATGACAGATACCTGAATTAGACTGTAGTTGATGCGATAAGTTGCTGTTATTCGCGGCCGGGTAATTTTTTCCATGCCACGTTGTTGCGCAGATAACGGGGTTCAGCCTGTTCGACGTTCACCGCCCCACCTGATGACCATAACTGACAGGCCATCGGCAACATGTCTTGTGCCTGTGGCAACTGCACATCGGTATGATTCAGGGTGACCGCCGGGTTATCCAGTAAATCCGGGTAGGTTTGCCAGCCGGTTCCGGCCGTGGCCCAGTCACCACTCAGCGATGCCGTCAGCGCCTGCACCTGAACCGGTGCCAGCACCGCCTCACTCGCTTCACCCTGCCAGTGGCCTTGTTGGTCACGCTCATAACTCGCCCAGTAGACTTCCCCCATACGGGCGTCAATCGCAGCCAATACCCGGTTCGCGCCGGTCAGGCGGTATGCGCCTTGCGCCAGCGTCGCCAGCGTTGACACGCCAAGCATCGGCAAACCAGCACCCAACGCTAACCCTTGCGCAATGCCGATACCAATACGCACACCGGTGAAACTGCCCGGCCCCCGAGCGAACGCCAGCGCGTCCAGTTGATTGAGCGTAATACCCTGCTCGGCCAGCAGTTGCTGAACCATCGGCAAGACTCGCTGAGTATGTTCACGAGGGCAAACCTCAAACAGGGAATGGATTTCACCATCATTCCATAGTGCAACAGAACAGGCTTCCGTTGCGGTATCAAGCGCTAAAATTCGCGTAGACATGCCAACCTCAGGCAGGGAGAGAATATTTCAACGGCGCGCATCATAACAGCCAGCGCCGGTAAGCGTCACGGTTTGCGCGTCAGAAAATCGATAGCCTGACGCAAATCGCGCGTTCTTGGCGCGGGCGGCAAGCTGGTCAGAAACACCTCGCCATAGGGTCGAGTCACTAATCGATTATCGCAAATCACCAGCACACCGCGATCTTCCACATCACGAATCAACCGACCAACCCCTTGCTTTAGGGTAATGACCGCATCGGGCAGTTGTACCTCATCAAACGGATCACCGCCACGCACCCGGCAATCCTCCATACGCGCTTTCAGCAGCGGGTCATCCGGTGAGGTAAACGGTAGCTTGTCGATAATCACACACGACAACGCATCCCCTCGCACATCGACGCCTTCCCAAAAACTGCCGGTCGCCACCAGCAGCGCATTGCCCGCCGACAGAAATTGCGCCAGCAATTGCGGCTTACTGGTTTCCCCCTGGATCAGCACCGGCAACGTTAGCGAGGCACGAAACTCCGTAGCCAGATCACGCATCATCTGGTGTGAGGTACACAACATGAAGCAACGCCCCTGATTGGCTTCGATGAGCGGGCGCAACAGCCGCGCCAGTTGTCTGGCAGCGCCGGGCCGATTGATCTCCGGCAGGTTGCGCGGTACGCACAGTAATGCCTGAGTCGCATAGTCAAACGGGCTTGGCAGCAGTAATGTGCGGGCCTGATCCAGCCCCAGTCGTTCGATGAAATGCGTGAGCTGCTCGTTAACCGACAGCGTAGCTGAGGTGAACACCCAACAGGCCGGTTTCTCTTTCATCACATCGCGAAAGCGGTCTGCGACCGACAGTGGTGTCAGCGCCAGCACAAAATGACGCGAGGTGCATTCGTACCAGTAGCTGTAGCCGGGTTGCTGCACATCGCGCAGCCGCTTTAACCGAGCCCGATAAACAGTCGCACGCTCAAAAGCCGCATCCAGCAACGCAGAACGGCCCAGCGATAACTTCGCCACATCACAGCACAGCTCCAGCGCATCATCCAGCAGCGTCAACGAGCGCTGCAACACATTATCCGTGACAATGTCACGCAGATTACCACGAAATCCCGGGTCACCCAGCGCCAGCCGGAAATCCTGGGTGCTCTGGCTCAAACGATCAGCACTTTTCTGCAACTGACTGGCGTCGCGCACTTCGGTACGGTAAGCAATCACGATATCTTTGGCGAGATCCAGCAACTGACGACTGGAGAGCTGCTGACCAAAGTACTGGCTGGCAATATCGGGAATCTGGTGGGCTTCGTCGAATATCACGACGTCGCTATCGGGGATCAGTTCAGCAAACCCGCTCTCTTTGACCACCATATCCGCTAAATAAAGATGATGGTTCACCACGACCACGTCGGCATCCATCGCCCGTCGACGGGCCTTCACCACAAAACAGTCTTTGTAATGCGGGCAATCGCTGCCAAGGCAGTTATCGTTGGTGCTGGTCACCAGCGGCCATACCGCGCTGTCTTCAGCGACGTCGCCGCACTGGCTGATATCGCCGTCTTCGGTTTCACTGCTCCAACTGCGCAACCGTACCAGCTCACGCAGCACTTCATGACCAAGATCGCCGCCCGCCAGCGATTGCTGTTCTAAGCGTTCGATGCACAAATAATTGGCACGACCTTTTAGTAGCGCCAGCTTGCCCTGAAACTGTAATGCGTTAGCAACTGTCGGTAGATCACGGCTATACAGTTGATCCTGCAACGCACGTGAACCGGTAGACACAATCACTTTTTTGCCAGAACGCAGAGCCGGTGCCAGATACGCATAGGTTTTGCCCGTGCCGGTACCCGCTTCCACCACCAGCGGTTGTCTGGCATCAATGGCGTCCAACACAGCCGCCGCCATCTGCCGTTGTGGTTCACGCGGCTGGAAGCCCTGAATCGCCCTCGCCAGTACGCCATCCGTTGCAAAATCGTCGATTGTGTTCTCTGCTGTCACGCGGTTTCTCTTGTCTGACAATGCCGTCACCTGAATGCGGCGGAATTAAGGTGGCTGATTATGCCAAGCCTGCGTGCACGACACCACTGCGGCTCAAGTCTCCACCGCACGCTAATATTTGCGCCCCACGCTGGGTCACACGGAAAGCCGAACTGTGTTAGTCTCTGCGGTTTTAGCGCCTGTTCCACTCTGCGCAATTCTGCACAACGGCACTGCACATGCTGCAATACGCAAATCCTGCAACGCGCACATGCCACAAGGAGACTGACTTCATGGCCATTACCCGTATCAATCCCGACGCACGCTGGTCCGACGCGGTTATCTATAACAACACGCTGTACTACACCAGTGTGCCGGAAAATCTGGATGACGACGCCAAAGCCCAAACCGAAAACGCGCTCGCGTCGCTGGATGCCATCTTGCAACAGGCGGGCAGCGATAAGAGTCGCCTGCTGGATGTCACTATTTTTTTGGCCGATAAAGCGGATTTCGCCGCTATGAACGCCGCCTGGGATGCCTGGGTCGTGGCCGGTAGCGCACCGGTGCGTTGCACCGTCGAAGCGAAACTGATGAACCCCAAATTTAAAGTGGAAATCAAAGCGATCGCCGCAGTGGAATAACACTCGCGGGCGGCGGTGACCTGTGCCGCCCGTCAATCACTACTCTGGTGCGTCGTCATCCTCAAAACGCGCCACCACCCGCGCCCCCTGGTGGTTTTGACGCAATTCCTCTGCGACCTGAGCGATGGCTTCGCCGCTACTCATGCCTTCTGCCATCAGGTGCTGTATTCTTTCTACCGCTTGTTGCTGCTGCTCATGGGTCAGCGCCGGGATACCTGCAAACATCATTCTTCTCCTGAAAACCTTTTTATGCCGACGATACCCGCGCCAGGCTGCGGTTTGTGGTACGCTTGCAACACTGCAACGCCTGCTGCCGGTTCAGCACTCGGCTGCCGGTATGACCAACATCGCGAGACCATACCAATACCGTTATGCCGACATCGATAGTCTATCATGCTCTGTCCTACCAACCGGATGTGCTGTTACGCCTTTTTAGCACACTCTCACACCAGCCTTGGGCGATGTTGCTCCATTCCGGATTTGCCGACCATCCTCATAACCGGTTTGATATTCTGGTCGCCGAGCCACGTCTGACGCTAGAGACCATTGGTACACAAACCACCATCCAACAAGGTGATACCCGGCAGATTTCTACCGAAGACCCGTTTTTATTGCTGCAACAGCACCTCGACGCACTGGCAGTCAAGGTGCCACCCCATCCGGATTATCCGTTTCAGGGCGGCGCACTAGGTCTGTTTGGGTACGATTTGGGTCGACGGGTAGAAACCTTGCCGTCCGTGGCAGCGCGGGATATCGACCAGCCTGACATGGCAGTAGGTATTTACGATTGGGCGTTAATTGCCGACCATCACCAACAACGCCTGACCCTGGTGTGCCACGGCGATATCACGAGCCGACTGGCCTGGATAAATAATCTTTCCCCTATTGAGCCGGGCGCATTCTGCCTGACCAGCGACTGGCAAGCCAACATGAGCCGTGACCAGTACGGTGAAAAATTCCGTCGCATTCAGGATTATCTGCGTGCTGGCGATTGTTATCAGGTCAATCTGGCTCAGCGTTTTCAGGCCGCTTATCACGGGGATGAATGGCAGGCATTTCTGACGCTTTCCGCCAGCAACCGGGCACCGTTTTCCGCTTTTCTGCGATTGCCGCATAGCGCCGTGCTCAGTATTTCGCCAGAGCGCTTCCTGTGGCTACAGGATAACCACATTCAAACGCGACCGATCAAAGGCACACTGCCGCGGCTGCCAAATGCCGACGAAGATGCCCGTCAGGCGCAGCGATTGGCTGACTCCGAAAAAGACCGCGCAGAAAACCTGATGATCGTTGACCTGCTGCGCAACGATATTGGTCGGGTCGCCGTGCCAGGTAGCGTGCGTGTTCCCGAGCTATTTGTGGTGGAGCCTTTTCCGGCAGTACACCATCTGGTCAGCACCATCGAAGCACAGCTCCCGTCGCAGCAGCACGCCACCGACCTGCTGCGCGCCTGCTTTCCCGGCGGCTCGATAACCGGTGCGCCCAAAGTACGCGCGATGGAGATCATCGAGGAACTGGAGCCTCACCGACGCAATGCGTATTGCGGCAGTATCGGCTATATAAGTGTTTGCGGCACCATGGATACCAACATCACCATTCGCACACTGATCGCCACCAACGGCACACTGTCCTGCTGGGCGGGTGGTGGAATTGTGGCCGATAGCGAAGAACAGGCAGAATATCAGGAAACATTCGACAAGATTGGCCGCATCCTGCCGTTATTAACAGTATCGACCATGGATTAAACCGGAGGGCTGAACATCATGACGGATACTACGCTGTTGCCTTTCTTACCCGATACAGATGATGACGCCCCTTACGATCTGGACGCGTTTATTACACGCTTTCAGTTGCAAACCGCACCGGTTTTGCCGATTACTCGCCACCAACGGCAGGCTGCTGTGCTGATACCGATTATCCGTCGCCCTGACCCATGCCTGCTGCTGACACGCCGTTCGCCCCACCTGCGTAAGCATGCCGGACAGGTAGCGTTCCCCGGCGGAGCGGCAGACCCGGAAGACGCCTCGCTGATTGCCACCGCGCTGCGTGAAGCCGAGGAAGAAGTCGCCATTCCACCAGCATCGGTTCAGATTTTGGGTACGCTGCCTGCCTTCGACAGCTCCAGCGGTTATCAGGTCACGCCGGTGGTCGGCTTGTTACCGGAAAACACGTCTTTTCATCCTAACGCCGATGAAGTCGCAGAACTGTTTGAAATGCCATTACGAGAGGCGTTTGCCCTACAGCGTTACTACCCGCTGGATATCAAACGCCATCAACAACGCCACCGGGTTTATCTTTCCTGGTATCAGCAACAACTGGTCTGGGGGCTGACCGCCGCCATCATTCGTCAGTTAGCACTGCACGTGGCGATGCCGGAGTCCGTTTGATTTTGCCGTGTTTCCCTTCGCCAGCTATAAGTTATTTTTCGGCATAACATAACTTTATTTCATGTGAAAAGCCGAATATGTCAGCATACTCTCCACTACAATAGCGTGATCTATCGAGTTTTATTCTAAAGCAAGTCAGCTTCGCGCCATCACACCGGATACGTGGTGGTATAGCGAGCAACGACGACCCGCTTCCTATATAGTCACAACAGGCAACGCCCTGAGAGGAGTTTCAGCGTGATAAGCGTATTCGACATGTTCAAAATCGGAATTGGCCCCTCCAGCTCTCATACGGTTGGACCGATGAAAGCCGGTAAGCAATTTGTCGATGAACTGCAACAGCGGGATGTGCTGTCTCGTACCGATCGGGTCATGGTCGAGGTTTACGGCTCCCTCGCTCTGACCGGTAAGGGTCACCATACCGATATCGCGATTATTCTTGGTCTGGCAGGTAACCAACCCGATACGGTAGATATCGATGCTATCCCGACGTTTATTCGGGAAGTCGAGCAAACCGAACGATTGTCTCTGGCAGGCATACATGAGGTCGCCTTCCCCCGCGAAGGCGGCATGATCTTTCGGGGAGAAAATTTGCCGCTGCACGAAAACGGCATGACGCTGACCGCTTTTGCTGCCGATCTTCCACTGTTTCGCCAAACGTATTATTCGATCGGCGGTGGGTTTATCGTCGATGAAGCACACTTTGGCCAGACTCAGGAAGATACCCTCACCGTTCCGCATCCTTACCGCTCGGCCCGGGAAATTCTGGAGCACTGCAAACAAAGCGGACTTTCTATTTCCGGCATGATGATGCGCAATGAACTGGCGTTACATAGCCGTCAGGAAATTGAAGATTATTTCGCTGCGGTCTGGCAAACCATGCGCGCATGTATGGATCGCGGCATGAATACCGAGGGTGTACTGCCCGGTCCGCTGCGGGTACCGCGCCGTGCCGCCGCGCTTCGCCGCATGCTGGTCGCCTCGGACAAACTCTCTAACGACCCGATGAACGTGGTGGACTGGGTCAACATGTTCGCACTGGCGGTCAACGAGGAAAACGCCGCTGGAGGACGGGTTGTCACCGCACCGACTAACGGCGCTTGTGGCATCGTGCCAGCGGTACTGGCCTACTATGATCACTTTATCGAGCCTGTCGGCCCCGGTATCTATCTGCGTTATTTCATGGCAGCCGGCGCGATTGGGTCGTTGTATAAAATGAATGCGTCTATTTCCGGAGCGGAAGTCGGTTGTCAGGGCGAAGTGGGTGTGGCCTGTTCAATGGCGGCGGCAGGTCTGGCTGAATTGCTGGGTGCCAGCCCGGAGCAGGTGTGCGTAGCCGCAGAAATCGGTATGGAACACAATTTAGGCCTGACCTGCGATCCGGTTGCCGGACAGGTGCAAGTGCCGTGTATCGAGCGTAATGCTATCGCGTCCGTCAAGGCTATCAACGCAACCCGCATGGCGATACGCCGCACGACGGAAGCCCGCGTATCACTCGACAAGGTGATTGAAACCATGTACGAAACTGGCAAAGACATGAACGCCAAATACCGTGAAACGTCCCGTGGTGGGCTGGCAATCAAGGTGCAATGCGACTGATCGCAAACGCGCCATTGGTCCATCCTGACAGGAATTGATACTTTTGCGCCGGTAACGCCCGCCACAACGGCGGGCGTTACATCATACGGCCGACACGGCTTATACAGCGCTTTCTGCCGTCGTTTCCGGTACGCGAACCACCCGAACCAGTTCAATACGGTAGTCCGTCGCTTCCACAATCAGGAAACGCAATCGGTGCAACTCCAGTGTGTCCCCCACTTTGGGGAATTCATCGCTGTGAGCCAACAACAATCCCGCCAGCGAGGTGTAATCCTCTTTCGGGTCGACCAGGTCCTGCACATTGAGCACCTGCTGCAACGAATGCAGATCGGTACCGCCCCGCACCAGCCAGCCGTCGCCATCGTCGATGATGTCCAGCGTTTCATCTTCATCCGGGAATTCGCCAGCAATTGCCTCCAGAACATCCAGCGGCGTGACCAGCCCCTGCACCACACCAAACTCATTGGTGATGATCACCAGACTGCCTTTTGCCCGGCGCAGTACCGGCAGCAGATTGATCACATCCAATGTTTCAGGGACCACGATAGGCGGGTTGTTGGCAGCGAACTGTTCCACATCGATATGTTCTTCCAACGCGACCAGCAAGTCTTTGGCACGCACGACACCGACCAGCTCATCCAGCGACCCCCGACACACCGGAAACAGGCTATGGGGTGTATCCAGTAGTTGCAGACGGATATCTTCCACCGACCGTTCACTGTCCACCCAGGAAATATCGGTACGCGGTGTCATAACACTACGCAGGGAACGGGAAGCCAGCGTCAGCACCCCACTAATCATGTAGCGTTCTTCTTCCGCAAACGTTTCTTCTGTTTTTTGCAGCGGCTGCTCTTCCTCATCATGGGTCGCTTTGCGCGCCCCCATCAGACGCAAAATCGCTTCGGCGGTACGCTCACGCATAGGTAAGTGCGACTGGTGTTTGATGAAGTTGTGTCGGGCAACCTGGTTAAACAGTTCGATAATGATCGAAAAGCCGATCGCCGCGTACAGGTAGCCTTTCGGGATATGGAAACCAAACCCTTCAGCAACCAGACTCAGGCCAATCATCAGCAGGAAGCTCAGACAAAGTACAACGACGGTTTGATGCGCGTTCACAAAGCGGGTTAACGGCTTCGATGCCAATAACATAATGGCCATCGCGATCACCACGGCGGTCATCATCACACCCAGATGGTTGACCATACCTACCGCAGTAATCACCGCATCCAGCGAGAACACCGCATCCAGAATAACGATCTGTACCACAACGGCCCAGAAACTGGCCTGCGCACGGTTGGCATTGGGGTCAAGCGGGCGGTTTTCCAGCCGTTCATGCAACTCCATCGTGGCCTTGAACAGCAAAAATATCCCCCCGGCCAGCAAAATCAAATCGCGGCCCGAAAAGCTAAACTGCCCGACGAAAAACAGCGGTCGAGTCAGTGTCACCATCCAGGAAATCAGGGATAGCAGGCAAAGCCGCATCAACAGCGCCAGCGATAAACCGATGATTCGCGCCTTGTCACGCTGCCTGGCAGGCAGTTTATCTGCCAGAATGGCGATGAACACCAGGTTGTCGATACCCAATACAATTTCGAGTACCACCAGCGTCAGTAAGCCTGCCCAGATTGAGGGATCCAGCAAAAATTCCATGTCAGACTCCGGAAAATGAACGAGCAAACGACATCAATGCCGTCGCATTGTGCAGCGAAAGAAAAAGAGAGGTATCAGTACAAGGCTGAATACGGCCTGAATGGCCTATTAGCTGAAGAATTCCACCGGCCAGCGCCGGAGTAAAAGAAATGAATCGTCGGTGACAGTCCATAGGAAGGGCGTTTACCCGTAACTCCTCTGTAATTAAAGGGACAGTAACTTTAACAGAGTCAATGCTATTTTCCACAACGATTTTCTGTGACTCCGCGAAGCCGGTCGCATCATCGGCAACACAACCATCGTCAGTGCAATTCCGCTACTAATTATCGAGCGATATCACATAATTTATTTATTCGACCCCTAAAATAAATCCTGCCGATGTCAGTCTGCCCTGAATCGATTCATAAAGCGGCGTAATGCGTGACTTAGACGCTTTTTGTGCCCTATATCGGGAAAGAATCGGGCAAGAAACGGTATTGCAGCCATACTGAATATCGCTCACAAATAAACGTGACGAAATTTATCCAGATAATCAGACAGATTTCACTCTCAACAAAACAGTGATTCTTGAAAGGAGGGAGCAAGTGAGTATTGCCATCATACTATGCACTCACGGCGCCACGGCCGGTCCGCTGTTAAATACAGCTGAAATGATTCTTGGTGAACAAAGTAACGTTGGTTGGATTGATTTTGTTCCCGGCGAAAACGCCGAGATCCTGATGGAAAAATATCAGGCGAAACTAGCCGAACTGGACACCTCGCAAGGTGTGCTTTTTCTGGTCGACACCTGGGGCGGTAGCCCGTTTAATGCGGCCAGCCGTCTGGTGAACGACAAGAAAAATCACGAAGTGATTACCGGGGTCAATATTCCTATGCTGGCCGAAACATTTATGGCCCGCGACGACAACCCATCCTTTGACGAACTGGTTGCCATTGCTCTGGAGACCGGCCGCGCTGGTGTCAAAGCACTGAAGGCACCGGAACCGGAAAAAGCACCTCGCCCTGCCCCTGTTAGCGCCAAGCCAAGCGCACCGCCGGGAGCGGGTGGACACATGAAAATCGGGTTGGCTCGCATTGATGACCGTCTGATTCACGGGCAAGTCGCCACCCGCTGGACCAAGGAAACCAACGTCAGCCGGATTATTGTGGTCAGCGACGAAGTGGCGGCGGATAACGTGCGAAAAACGCTACTGACTCAAGTCGCGCCTCCCGGTGTTTCTGCACATGTGGTCGATGTCGCCAAGGCTGTCAGGGTTTACGATAACCCGAAATACGCCGCTGACCGCGTAATGTTGCTGTTTACCAATCCAACCGATGTAGTGCGACTGGTAGAAAACGGCGTCGAGATTAAGTCGGTCAATATCGGCGGCATGGCTTACCGACAGGGCAAAACCCAGGTCAATAACGCAGTATCGATTGACGACAAGGATATCGACGCGTTCAACAAGCTCCATGCGCGAGGTATTGAGCTGGAAGTCCGGAAGGTATCGACAGACAGCAAACTCAATATGATGGATTTGATCACTAAAGTGCCGCGTTGACGCCTCCGGAGCAACGAAGCGCGTAACGACGTTATTGTTCGGACCACTATTCTCACAGGAGAAGTACCATGGAGATCACCACGCTTCAAATCGTGCTGATATTTATTGTGGCCTGTATTTCAGGTATGGGTTCTATTCTCGACGAATTCCAGTTTCACCGGCCACTGGTGGCTTGTACCCTCATCGGGCTGGTGCTGGGCGATCTGAAAACCGGGATTATTATCGGCGGTACACTGGAAATGATCGCATTAGGCTGGATGAACATCGGTGCGGCGGTTGCACCCGATGCGGCCCTCGCCTCCATCATCTCGACCATTCTGGTTATCGCTGGCGGCCAAAGCGTCGGTGCCGGGATCGCTCTGGCTATCCCGCTGGCCGCCGCAGGTCAGGTATTGACCATTATTGTGCGCACTATCACCGTTGCCTTCCAGCATGCCGCTGACAGCGCAGCCGAACGCGGTAACCTTTCCGCTATCAGTTGGATCCACGTTTCCGCCCTGCTGTTGCAGGCCATGCGTATTGCTATCCCTGCGGTGATTGTTGCCGTTTCAGTCGGGACAGAAGCGGTACACAGCCTGCTCTCTTCCATCCCCGAAGTGGTCACCACTGGGTTGAATATCGCCGGCGGTATGATCGTCGTCGTCGGTTATGCGATGGTCATCAACATGATGCGCGCCGGTTATCTGATGCCCTTCTTCTATTTGGGCTTTGTTACCGCCGCTTTCACTAATTTCAATCTGGTCGCACTGGGTGTCATCGGTGTTGTTATGGCGGTGCTGTATATCCAGCTCAGCCCTAAATACAACAAAGCTCATGGTGCAGCGGCTGCATCGTCAAACAACGATCTCGATAACGAACTGGATTAACAGGAGAGCAAGCCATGGTGGACACCACAAAGAAACTGACTCCCAGCGATATTCGCGCTGTGTTCCTGCGCTCGAACCTGTTCCAGGGGTCGTGGAATTTTGAACGTATGCAAGCCCTGGGCTTCTGCTTTTCCATGGTACCGGTGATTCGTCGCCTCTACCCGGAAAACTCGGAAGAACGCAAACAGGCGATTAAACGCCATCTGGAGTTTTTTAATACACAGCCGTTTGTCGCCGCCCCGGTTCTGGGCGTAACAATGGCAATGGAAGAACAGCGCGCCAACGGCGCACCGATCGACGATGGGGCGATAAACGGCCTGAAAGTCGGGTTGATGGGGCCGCTGGCCGGTGTGGGTGACCCGATATTCTGGGGAACAGCGCGTCCTGTCTTCGCGGCGCTGGGTGCTGGCATCGCCATGAGCGGCAGCCTGCTTGGCCCTATCCTGTTTTTTGTATTGTTTAATCTGGTGCGCCTGTTGGTGCGCTATTACGGCGTGGCTTACGGTTACCGCAAAGGGGCGGATATCGTGAGTGACATGGGTGGCGGCTTGCTGCAAAAAATGACTGAAGGGGCGTCGATTCTAGGGCTCTTCGTCATGGGGGCGCTAGTCAACAAATGGACCCACGTTAACATTCCGTTGGTGGTATCGCGTGTAACCGGGCAGGACGGGCATACTACCGTCACGACGGTGCAATCGATACTTGACCAATTGATGCCCGGTTTAGTGCCGTTACTGCTGACATTTGGCTGTATGTGGCTTCTGCGCCGCAAAGTGAATGCACTTTGGTTGATTGTCGGCTTTTTCGTTATCGGTATCATCGGTTACTGGATTGGCGTGTTGGGACTCTGACGCAACTGGCCGGGGCAACCCGGCCATGTTATTTTTGTATTGTTAGACAGAGAGATTGTTAAACTGTCATCGCCTTACGTTCCTGACGATATTTGCCACTTTCACCATCCAAATCGTTTTTAGCGCCTCTCACCACCATTGGAGTTGTACATGACTTTTACCGACGTTGTTCTGATGGTCTCTATTGCCTTGTCACTGCTATACGCCATTTACGATGAGTTCCTCATGGGTCGACGGCATGGTCATACCCTGCTCAAGGTGCAATTGCGACGAAAACATCGACTGGATGCGCTGATCTTTATCGTATTGGTGGCGATACTCATCTACAAGAATGTCACAACACAAGGCGCTTACCTGACAACATTGCTGCTTTTTTCGCTCATACTCATGGCGATATATCTCACCATGATTCGTTACCCAAAATTACTCTTCAAAGATCAGGGTTTCTTTTATGCCAATACCTATATTCCTTATCATCGTATTAAAAATATGAATTTATCAGAAGACGGCATTCTGGTGATTGGGCTTGAAAAAGGGCGACTACTGGTGGCGGTCAATGATTTGGATGATTTAGAGAAAATATATAATTTTATGATTGAAAATCAATAAAATGAAATAAATTCGCTTTGCGAATAAATCACAACCCATATTAACCTAATATATCTGGTTGCTATTTTAACCACGTAGCATTGTTTTAATTTTCATCAATTTTTTCAACCCCCCTAGAGATGAAAATAATTCTCAATTTCAATTAAACCCATATATTATTTATTGTTGTTTCCTGCAGGAATAATATGGTATCTTTGCGCCGTCCTTGGGGAGTAGCCGATTCCTGATGTCTCACATTCAGGAATGCTCGTATCAACATACTCGTTCTTCACTGAACGTGGTACGGGCGGCCAGACTGGCAGGCGAGACCATAGACACGTGATCCGTCGTCTGGTTGGGGGGGGATTACGTGGATATGGAGAACTGCCCAGCCGAGGCCATTTATTATGAATTTATCCGCTACACTCATTCTTGCTTTTGGCATGTCTATGGATGCGTTTGCTGCGTCTATTGGTAAAGGTGCCACACTGCACAATCCCCGTTTCCGTGAAGCCATACGAACCGGTCTCATCTTCGGTTTTGTCGAGGCATTGACGCCGTTAATCGGTTGGGCGCTCGGATTTTATGCCAGCCGTTTTATTCTTGCCTGGGACCATTGGGTTGCTTTCAGTCTGCTGCTTATTTTGGGCGGACGTATGATTGTGCAAGGGTTAAAAGGCGAAGACGCCTGTAACTGCGAGAAAATCTCTAAACACAGTCTGTTCGTTTTGGTGTGTACTGCTGTCGCCACCAGTCTGGATGCGATGGCGATTGGCGTCGGGTTGGCCTTCCTGCAGGTGAATATCTTCCACACCGCGATGGCGATTGGCTGCGCCACCATGATCATGGTGACAATCGGCATGATGATTGGCCGATATGTCGGCCCCATCCTGGGTAAACGAGCCGAAATTCTTGGTGGCGTGGTGCTGATCGGCATTGGCTGCAACATTCTTTACGAACACCTGTTCGATCTCGCCTGATGAATACACCAACGGGCAGTTTCCGCCGCCCGTTGGTTACTCCACGCACTTCAGCCTTCGCGCCGGTGAAATCGAATCAGAAAATCGGTTTCACACGCAAACTGCGATTCTGCCATTAATCCATCACGAACATCCGGCGTCGCTCGCCATGCAAATGGTGTCATCTGTAACAGACTGGCGGCATCGGTTCCCGTCATCGACATGCGATACTCTAGCCGCTCGACGGTTTCCAGCACAAACCCCGGAAATACTTCATCAATTTCAGGGTGCGGTTTGACATCCTGATAGACCCGCGCTTTGAGCGACAATAAATGGTTGGGCCCTGGAGAGACGGTCATCACCCCTCCTCCAGGCTGAATAACCCGCGCCAGTTCGTCGCTATTGCAGGGCGCATAGATTTTCAATACGGCAGCCAGAGAGTTGTCCTGAAAAGGCAGCCGTTGGCTGGAGGCCACACAAAACATGACCTGGGGATAGCGTTTTGCCGCTCGCTGTATCGCCGCTTTAGACACATCCAGCCCATAAACAGGCATCTGCTGAGGGGCGAGTTTGTCCGCCAGCGCGGCTGTGTAATACCCCTCGCCACACCCAATATCCAATAATGCCCCCGGCAGTCCCTGCATGCACACAGACAGGCGCTCTGATACCCGATCGCGCAGCGGCTGATAGTGCCCATTATCAAGAAAAGCCCGGCGGGCCTGCATCATTTCAGCACTGTCTCCCGGCTGTTTGGAGCGCTTAAACTGCACTGGCAGTAAATTGACGTACCCTTCCCGTGCGCGATCAAAATGGTGTCGTCCACAAGACCAACGATCGGATTCGGCGTATAGGGGTTGATGACATAGAGGGCATTGATAAGGCACTGACGATTTTTGCATAGCGTTCTTGATGATGAGAAAAGCAAAAAACCCGCACAAGGCGGGTTTTATGGCATGAGCTGGAAATTACAGCGCAACAACATTCACTGCAGAAGGACCTTTCTGTCCATCCTGAATTTCGAACTCAACATTCTGGCCTTCAGCCAATGTTTTGAAGCCGTTGCCCTGAATTGCAGAGAAGTGTACGAACACGTCTTTGCTGCCATCAGCCGGAGTAATGAAACCGAAGCCTTTAGACTCGTTGAACCACTTAACCTGACCTTTAATCTTTGCCATTTCAAAGTTTCCTTGAATAGTTTAAACCGCACTAAGGCGTTATACAGAAAAACCAGAGTCGTTACTGCTTGAGGCACTAAAATAAGGATCGGCAGAGAAGTGGTATTCAACGCTAACGTTTGTACTCAAGACTTCTTTACTGAAAATGCCATTCATATACAGAACTGTACCTCGTTTTACCCAGATGCGTTATTACATACTATGTAATCGTTGGCAAGCCATTTTTTACCAGCAATGGACATGTCGCACAAATTAGAACCTTTAATGTATCATTAATATCCACTCTACAATATTCCGGGATATTGATACACCAAAGCATTCTCTTCGGTGCACCCAACCATTTGATTATGTGCACGGTATTTCAATTACGCAAGTCGCTATGATCGACTTATTGCTGAATGGACTATGCCATAAAAAAATAATATTACTCATCAATCACAGGATGCAGTCGCTGTCCAGACACTGTTGGCAAAAACTGTGACTAAGGCTTTCTTTTTTACTCCTTTGTAATAAGAGAACCCCTCAAACCGGTCAGCATGACAGAATGTCTATACCCAAAATAATTCGAGTTGCAGGACAACACGCTCGTGTGTTGAACAACGCCACGCGTTGGCCCTTTAGGGCAAGGCTCGTTAGAGCCTTGTAACGCGGCAATCGAGCGACAAATTCGTTGGGAACGAATTTGACCAGCCAACGGCTGGCCTCCGGTGAGAGACAGGATGTCTCTCATTTCATCCCCTGGAGCTTACACAAGTCAGTGACTGGGGTGAGTGACAAATTGGCGAAGCCGATTTGAACGCTGCTGGCAGCGGCCCCGAAGGGGCAAGGTCCATGAAGTGGGCCGAGTAACGCAGCCAACGCACCTGCAACTTGAAGTATGAAGGGTATATTTCTAATCGTGACTATCCGCTTTTATAATAATGAAACATAGCAAATAGATATGAAAAATAGTTCTGAGCATTCTCAACAGCCGCCCCTCAGAACGCAAACGCATGCTAAGCATGGGTAACCGTATCGCCATATAGCCCGCCACCGTCGTCCTGGTGTTGCCAGACACGTGTTAGTCTGATTAATAAATCGACACACGGGCAACGCTCGCTTTACCGGGTCATACATTCAACACCCGGAACAGAGATAACATTATTTTTGCAAAAAAATGATGTAATCATGATTTATGTCCCGCTTATTACAGATTCATTTCTGTTTTTTAGCCGTAGAAAAAATGTTTATACCCGATTATTACTCGATGACACCGATTGTTTATTTCTCCATGGGGCAATAATGTTACGAAGTTATATTTTTCACACTGCCTGTATCACCACCATGCAGTCGATGTGATCACATATTGCACCGAATAAAAAATTAATCTGCATCAACCTCTGGCGCATCAACCAGTAATAGACAACATCAACTCACGTCAAATTTACTATTCCGTGCGCTCATTTACCGATGTGTGCTCGTTTTTTGATCTCCATCGTGACAACCCCGACACAGCGCGTTATTGTGTCTTTACCGCCACTATCCAATCATTCACGTCTATACCGGCACCGGCGGGTTCATCTTTTTCTGAGGGGCAGACCGGTTAGTCTCAGCATCATGGTGATGCACATCTGCAAACCTCATTTCCGGTAGCAACGATAACGCTGCCAGCTGTGCGCCAGATTCCGTTTTTACTCTGCATAAATCGCTAACGTAATGGTACATCGGCAACATCAACGGGAGGTGACCTATGTGGCAGACGATCGAGCAACTGCTGGAAGAACATCTTGGCCCCGGTGATATCTTGGATCGGCGGGAATTACCCGGTGGTGAAGTTCATTCCGCCTGGTATCTGCGTTACGGCCAGCATGATGTTTTCGTCAAATGCGATGCCCGTGAATTACTGACCAAATTTCGGGCAGAAGCCGAGCAACTGGAGCTCCTGGCTCGTAGCCAAACAGTGCAGGTACCGGCTGTTTATGGTGTCGGCAGCAACCGTGATTACAGCTTTCTACTGCTGGAATACCTCGCCCCTAAACCCGCATCAGCCCACGATGCCTGGCGGCTGGGGCAGCAGTTGGCACAGTTGCATCAATGGAGTGATCAACCGCAGTTTGGGCTTGATTTCGATAATGACCTCTCGACTACCCCTCAACCCAATGCGTGGCAGCGCCGCTGGTCCAGCTTTTTTGCCGAACAACGCATCGGCTGGCAGCTACAGTTGGCGGCAGAAAAAGGGCTACATTTTGGGGATATCGATGCACTGATTACGCAGGTGGAAAAACGCCTTTGTGGTCATCATCCACAACCGTCGTTGCTACATGGTGATTTATGGTCTGGAAATACCCTCAACACCGACCGTGGCTATTACCTGTTTGATCCTGCCTGTTACTGGGGAGACAGGGAATGTGATTTGGCAATGTTGCCACTGCACCCTGAATTACCACCACAGATTTACGATGGCTACCAAAGCATCTGGCCACTGGAGAGGGATTTTGTTGAGCGACAGCCACTCTATCAAATTTACTATCTGCTTAATCGTGCGAACCTGTTTGGCGGCAAACACGTGGTGACAGCCCAGCAAGCGATAGAACATCACTTGTTATAGTGCACAATTGGTCGTCGTATACACATTGTGGTTATCGTATACAGATGGCTATCGCGCATACATTGGTTGTCGTACGCAGGCAATCAGACTCGATACCGGGGCAACACAGGCCCCGGTAAGCTCACCCAACTATACCGACGACTTTCAGCGTCAGGTAACCAATGACGCCAACGACAACTGGCAGGATATATAGCGGAAAGAATTGCAACAAAATCGTATGCCGGGGCAGCTCTACACGTGACTCCAGTTCTTCACGCGTTTTACCTTCATCCCCTTTGACCTTCTCCAGAATTAACTGGTCTTCCAGACCTTCCCGGATATGTTTTACCTGGCGAGACAAACGGGAACCAGACACTTGCAATGCCAGGCCAACAAACATCAGCACATAAATCAGCCAAAACATAACAGTAGCAGGTGACGACAAACGACCAAAGTCAGGAACCGGTGAGTTGTACCAAAAGAGGTTTAAAAACGGTGTATTGAAACGCAGCACCTCAACGACCAGATGTAAAAAGTCCTGCATCACACCATTGATCCCCTGCTTTTTCTCGGTAAAAGCATGAATGAGATTAGCCAGTGAGATAATGGTCGAGAGCAAAGCAGGAAGGAAGACGACCCACCCCGTAATACGCTTAATCACGGCAAAAAGGCCAGCCTGTTGATACGTCATGTGTTCCCCTTGTGCGTGACGTCACGCCCAGTGCCACGGAGGGCAAAAAGTGTGGACCCATAAAACCCGTTAGCAGGGTACTTCAGGTTTTAACAGAGTCAACGTTTTCTTTCCCGGCCACCTGACTACCTATTTTGACGACGATAGCCATCCAAACGATGAGAAGCAGAACATAAGAACAGGATATAAGCAAGGTGTCGACACCGTCGCCGACACCTTAATTAATAGAAGAAAATAAATAGAAGAACGCAGATTATGCGAAAAACTCAGAGGAAGTCGGCACGTTTGGGCGAGAAGGTGTCAATCAGCACACTGCCTTCTTCCAGAGATACCACACCGTGCATTTCATGCTTCACCGCCATGTAAGCATCGCCGGTTTTGAGAATGCGCTTTTCACCTTCGATCACTACTTCGAAGCTCCCTGCCGCGACATAGGCTATCTGATCATGAATGTCGTGCGTGTGCGGCGTACCGATAGCGCCTTTAGCAAAATGGACGCACACCATCATCAGGTCATCGCTCCAAGTGATGATTTTACGTTTGATACCGCCGCCCAGTTCTTCCCACGGCGTTTCGTCGTCAATAAAGTACCTTCTCATGCTTTCTCCTCAAAGGTAATACAACGTGCTTCCCTGATGTGAACAAGGTAACACAAAGGGGTCATGCCGCTATTCTAGTAACAACGGCATCAGATTAAACATAAAATAAGCAAAACCATGACGTCTCTCAAGAAATAAATAAAACATTATTTCATTTTTATTGAATTCACATCTCAACCGCACTATTATCGCGCCATAACACGAAAGAACCGGGCAAAAAAGGTTCAGGTGACGTTGTCACTGCCACGCAAGGTGACCTGTTCCGCCCGGCGCTTTCCTGTCAGGCCATAGCCTGATGTCTATCTGAAAGCGAGGAGCAACCATGCAAGTCCGTCAGAGCATCCACAGCGACCACGCCCGCCAGCTTGATACTGCTGGTCTGCGGCGCGAATTTCTGATCGAACGCATTTTTGATGCAGACGCCTGCACCATGACGTATAGCCATATTGACAGGATCATCGTAGGCGGCGTTATGCCCGTCCATCAGGTGGTGACGATAGGCGAAGACGTGGGAACACAATTGGGCGTCAGCTACTTTCTTGAGCGCCGTGAATTGGGCGCCATCAACATCGGCGGCAATGGCGTAGTCAGCGTCGACGGCGAGCGCTATGAAATTGGTCACGAAGAAGCGATTTACATCGGCAAAGGCGCGCGGGATATCCAGTTTACCAGCGCAGACCCGTTCGCCCCGGCTCGTTTCTACTATAACAGCGCACCGGCTCACACGACTTATCCAACACGCAAGATTACCGCCGCTGATGCGTCGCCTCAAACCATTGGTGATGACGCGACCAGCAACCATCGTACTATCAACAAATATATCGTTCCTGATGTGTTACCGACCTGCCAGCTCACGATGGGTCTGACCAAACTGGCGGAAGGTAGCCTGTGGAACACCATGCCGTGTCATACCCATGAGCGCCGTATGGAGGTGTATTTCTATTTTGATATGGACGAGGAAACGGCCGTGTTTCACATGATGGGGCAACCACAGGAAACACGTCATATTTTGGTTCACAACGAACAGGCGGTGATTTCGCCGAGCTGGTCGATTCATTCTGGTGTAGGCACCAAACGCTACACCTTTATCTGGGGTATGGTTGGCGAGAATCAGGTTTTCTCAGACATGGATCACGTCAAAGTTAGCGAATTGCGCTAGCGGCTTACCCACCAGATTTCGTGTTGCAGGAAAGCGGCAGGCAGGCAACTCCGTATCCCGTAGTGGGGATGGTGAAAGCAGCCACTCGACCGGCAACCTGAAAAATGACGGGTATAACCGGTATTTCCCTACAGTAACAAGCTCACGACACAACATGTCGTTTACAGAGAGATTAAAGCTATGATTCTAGAAGCATTCAATTTACAGGGCAAAGTGGCACTGATTACGGGTTGTGATACCGGCCTGGGTCAGGGTATGGCTGTCGGTCTGGCTGAAGCAGGTTGCGACATCGTCGGCGTCAACATCGTTGAACCGAAAGAAACCATCGAAAAAGTCGCTGCCACAGGCCGTCGTTTCCTCAGCCTGACTGCTGACATGAGCGATATCTCCGGTCATGCTGCACTGGTGGAAAAAGCCGTCGCTGAGTTCGGTAAAGTGGACATTCTGGTTAACAACGCTGGCATCATCCGTCGTGAAGACGCCATCGAGTTCAGTGAAAAGAACTGGGACGATGTGATGAATCTGAACATCAAGAGCGTGTTCTTCATGTCGCAGACCGTTGCCCGTCAGTTCATCAAACAGGGTCATGGCGGTAAAATTATTAATATCGCCTCCATGCTGTCCTTCCAGGGTGGTATCCGCGTACCGTCTTACACCGCGTCCAAGAGCGCCGTCATGGGGATCACCCGCCTGCTGGCCAACGAATGGGCAAAACACAACATCAATGTAAACGCTATCGCCCCTGGCTACATGGCAACCAACAATACCCAGCAGTTGCGTGCTGACCAAGACCGCAGCAAAGAAATCCTGGATCGTATCCCGGCAGGTCGTTGGGGTCTGCCGCAAGATTTGCAAGGCCCGGCCGTGTTCCTGGCATCCAGCGCCTCCGATTATGTGAACGGTTACACCATCGCAGTCGACGGTGGCTGGCTGGCTCGCTAATTTTCTACAAAATTTCTTTATGGACAAAGGCACAATGCATTATTGTGCCTTTCTTTTATCTATCAGCAAGTTACTCTTTCCACTCATCCCCTCCTGGTTTCCAAATTCCCCATAAAAAATTTTCAAAACAACGTTCCGACTTTGATCACACTTTCGATACTGAGCACATGACGAAAATATAACTTGGGCAATATAATCAATCAAAACAATGTTTCTATTTATAAGGAACTGTTTCTTCCAGTTCTGCAAGAAGGTAGTCCATGAGTATTTTTACTGATTTGAACACCAGCAGAAAATGGCAAATCGACCAATGGTTATCGGCGATTAACAGCCACATTGAAAAAATTCAGCAATACGCTCACAGCGCGGTCAATCCCACGCCGTTATTGGCTGACGGATTTGAGATAAAAACACAATCTCCTGTTGTCTGGCGGTTTCCCGATGGCCATGATGCACCAATCTCTAACTTCGCCAGTCAGCAAAACTGGCTGCGTTTATTAATATCCATGAGCGCAGTCACAGAAACAGAAAAATATCGTCAGTCCGCTTTTGCTCAGTGCGACTATTTTCTGAACCGATTCGTCGATGAAAATAGCGGTCTTTTTTACTGGGGCGGCCATCGTTTTATTCATCTCGACACATTAGCCAGTGAAGGACCAGAATCAAAATCGCTGGTCCATGAATTAAAACACCATCTTCCCTATTATGAGTTCCTGTATCAGGTCAATCCTGAGAAAACCCATCATTTTATTCAGGGATTCTGGAACGCGCATGTAGAAAATTGGGATAGTCTGGATTTGGGGCGACACGGCGATTACGCCAAGATACGCGATCCACACGTCTTTGAGCATGCCCGGCATGATGTCGTCGACCCTGCCAAATGGCCGGAGCTACCGTTAACCAAAGGGTTAACCTTCGTTAATGCCGGTACTGATCTTATCTACGCCGCCTTCGCTTACGCCCGCCACAGTGGCGATACACAGGCGGCTGACTGGGGTAAACACCTCTACCGTCAGTATGTGTTGGCGCGTAACCCGGAAACCGGTATGCCGGTTTACCAATTCAGTTCACCATTGCAGCGCCAGCCCGTACCGACTGATGACAATCAAACCCAATCCTGGTTTGGTGACCGCGCGCAGCGGCAGTTTGGTCCGGAATTTGGTGCGATTGCCCGTGAAGCGAACGTGTTGTTCCGCGATATGCGTCCACTGCTGATCGACAACCCACTGGCAATGCTCGATATTTTGCAACACCGCCCTGATACCGAAACACTCACCTGGGTTATCTCCGGCCTGAAAAATTACTACCAATACGCTTATGACATCGACAGCAATAGCCTGCGGCCGATGTGGAACGATGGTCAGGACATGACCGGCTACTGCTTCAAGCGTGATGGTTACTACGGCAAAGCAGGTACCGTATTAAAGCCGTTCCCGCTGGAAGGTGACTATCTGCTGCCATTGGTTCGTGCCTGGCGACTGAGTCACGATAGCGACCTGTATACATTGATCATGACGATGTTGTCACGACTGGAAAAAGAAGGCTTTCATCAGTCCGCCTCCCCATTCCTGTTGTTGGCAATTACCGAACTGGCGCACACTCAGCAATCCGCACAATGGGCGGAATATGCCTGGCAAATGGCGGAAATTTTATTTAAGCGTCATTACCACCACGGTTTATTTGTGCGCTCTGAACACCATCGTTATGTACGCCTTGATGATCCCTTCCCTGCCATTCTGTTGACGTTGATCGCCGCCTGCAGAAATAAATGGCAGGAAATTCCTACGATATTAACCCAGGGGGGATATATCCATGGCGATTATCGGATTAATGGAGAAAGCCGGGTTATTTATGACACGGAGTTTATTTACCCAGAGAAACTAATTCATTGATTTTATTTTTACAGACTCACCATTACAAAAGTAGGTAAGCATTATGAATGAAAACAGAATGCTGGGGTTAGCTTATATCTCCCCCTATATAATAGGGCTGATAGTTTTTACCGCTTTTCCCTTTCTTTCATCGTTCGTACTCAGTTTTACTGAATACGATTTAATGAGTCCGCCCACCTTCACCGGCCTGGAAAATTACCACCGGATGTTTATGGAGGACGATCTTTTCTGGAAATCCATGGGAGTGACGTTTGCTTATGTGTTCCTGACCATTCCGCTGAAACTGATTTTCGCACTGCTCATCGCCTTCGTGCTGAACTTCAAGTTACGTGGCATCGGTTTTTTCCGTACCGCTTATTATGTGCCGTCAATTCTCGGTAGTAGCGTAGCTATCGCCGTATTGTGGCGCGCCCTGTTCGCCATCGATGGGTTACTCAATAGCTTTATCGGCGTCTTCGGTTTCGACCCGGTTAACTGGCTGGGCGAGCCCTCGCTGGCGTTAATGTCGGTTACCTTACTGCGTGTTTGGCAGTTCGGTTCCGCGATGGTTATCTTCCTGGCTGCCCTACAGAACGTGCCGCAATCCCAATATGAAGCGGCGATGATCGATGGTGCTTCGAAATGGCAGATGTTCCTGAAGGTTACCGTACCGCTGATTACGCCGGTTATCTTCTTCAACTTCATCATGCAGACAACGCAGGCGTTCCAGGAGTTTACCGCGCCCTATGTGATTACTGGCGGTGGTCCAACCCACTACACCTATCTGTTCTCGCTCTATATCTACGATACCGCGTTCAAGTATTTCGATATGGGGTACGGTGCCGCGCTGGCATGGGTGCTGTTCCTGGTGGTAGCTGTCTTCGCCGCTATCTCCTTCAAATCGTCTAAATACTGGGTGTTCTATTCCGCCGATAAAGGAGGAAAAAATGGCTGATATTCATTCTCCACTGTCTGCGCAGGACATCGCTGCAGAAGAAGTTCGCCGCACGCTGCGCCGTGAAAAAATCAGCGCCAGCATCCGCTACATCATTTTGCTGGCCGTCGGCATCCTGATGCTTTACCCGTTGGCGTGGATGTTCTCAGCGTCGTTCAAACCGAACCATGAGATCTTCACCACTCTCAGTCTGTGGCCGACACATGCCACCTGGGATGGTTTTATCAATGGCTGGAAAACCGGCACCGAATACAACTTCGGTCACTACATGATCAATACCTTCAAGTATGTGATTCCGAAGGTGGTGTTGACGGTCATTTCCTCCACCATTGTGGCTTACGGTTTTGCCCGGTTCGAGATTCCGTGGAAGAACTTTTGGTTCGCCACGCTGATCGGCACCATGCTGCTGCCAAGCACCGTTTTGTTGATTCCGCAGTACATCATGTTCCGTGAAATGGGCATGTTGAACAGCTACCTGCCGTTGTATGTGCCGGTTGCATTCGCCACCCAGGGATTCTTTGTCTTCATGCTGATTCAGTTCCTGCGTGGTGTACCGCGTGATATGGAGGAAGCCGCACAGATCGATGGGTGCAATTCCTGGCAGGTACTGTGGTATGTCGTGGTGCCGATTCTGAAACCGGCCATCATCTCTGTCGCACTGTTCCAGTTCATGTGGTCAATGAACGACTTTATCGGTCCGCTGATTTACGTTTACAGCGTCGACAAATACCCGATTGCGCTGGCGTTGAAAATGTCTATCGACGTGACAGAAGGCGCACCGTGGAACGAAATTCTGGCAATGGCGAGCATCTCCATTCTGCCGTCCATCATCATTTTCTTCATGGCGCAGCGCTACTTCGTTCAGGGCGTTACCAGCAGCGGCATTAAAGGTTAATAGAGGATTTATCATGGCTGAAGTCATTTTCAACAAACTGGAAAAAGTTTACTCCAACGGTTTCAAAGCAGTCCACGGTATCGACCTGACGATCAAAGACGGCGAATTCATGGTCATCGTCGGGCCGTCTGGTTGTGCCAAGTCCACTACCCTGCGCATGCTGGCCGGTCTGGAAACCATCAGCGGCGGTGAAGTTCGTATCGGCGACAAGATCGTCAATAATCTGGCACCGAAAGATCGCGGCATCGCGATGGTGTTCCAGAACTACGCGCTCTATCCGCACATGACAGTGCGCGAAAACCTGGCCTTCGGCCTGAAACTCAGCAAGATGCCGAAAGACAAGATCGAAGCACAGGTGAATGAAGCAGCCAAAATTCTGGAACTGGAAGAATTGATGGATCGCCTGCCGCGCCAGCTATCCGGCGGTCAGGCGCAGCGTGTGGCGGTAGGCCGTGCCATCGTGAAAAAACCGGATGTATTCCTGTTCGATGAACCACTCTCCAACCTGGATGCCAAGCTGCGTGCCTCAATGCGTATCCGTATTTCGGATCTGCATAAGCAGTTGAAAAAGAGCGGGCATCCTGCGACCAGCGTCTACGTGACGCATGACCAGACCGAAGCCATGACCATGGGTGACCGCATTTGTGTGATGAAGCTGGGCCACATCATGCAGGTGGATACACCGGATAACCTGTATCACTTCCCGAAAAACATGTTTGTCGCCGGTTTTATCGGTGCGCCGGAAATGAACATCAAGCCGGGCAAACTGTTGGAAGAAAACGGTCAGATCTCATTGCAGGTCGGCCAATACACCATGAGCTTGAACCAATCCAAGCAGGACAAAGTCCGCAATTATGTGGGTAAAGATATCTGCTTCGGCGTTCGCCCTGAATACGTCACGGTATCGGAAACACCTTTCGATGGCGGCCATTTCCAGGGAGACCTGGTACGTGCCGAAAACATGGGCCACGAGTTCTTTATGTACATCAAGGTCGATGGGTTTGAGTTGACCAGTCGTATGCCGTCAGACGAAGCGCGGACGATTATCAACAACAGCATGCATCGTCAGGTGTATTTCAAATTTGATATGGATAAATGCCATATCTTTGATGCAAAAACAGAACAAAATATCTCTCTCTAACAGGAGTATAACCGATGAAAAAAGTGATCCTACGGACATTAATTGCCTCTTCTCTGGCGCTGATGGCGCACCAGTCTTTTGCTGCTGATCAGGTTGACCTGCGCATGTCATGGTGGGGCGGTAACGGTCGTCACCAGGTGACACTGAAAGCCATCGAGGAATTCCAGAAAAAGTACCCGGACATC
The DNA here is from genome assembly GCF_009372235.1 of Dickeya oryzae. Lineage (GTDB taxonomy): Bacteria > Pseudomonadota > Gammaproteobacteria > Enterobacterales > Enterobacteriaceae > Dickeya > Dickeya oryzae. The sequence continues at coordinate 74,475 of NZ_ML762920.1, forward strand.
AAAGTTAAAGCAGAATACACCGGCTGGGATGGTCACCTGTCCCGCCTGACTACCCAAATCGCGGGCAATACCGAGCCGGACGTAATGCAGACCAACTGGAACTGGCTGCCGATTTTCTCGCGCACGGGTGATGGTTTCTACGACCTGAACAAGGTGAAAGACGTACTGGATCTGTCGCAATTTGACGCCAAAGAACTGCAGGCCACGACAGTCGACGGCAAACTGAACGGGATCCCGATCTCGGTGACAGCACGTGTGTTCTATTACAACATCGAAACCTGGAAGAAATCCGGCTTAACTTACCCGAAAAATTGGGATGAGTTGATGAACGCCGGTAAAGTCTTCAAGGAAAAACTGGGCGACCAATTCTACCCTCTGGTACTGGAGCATCAGGATTCTCTGGCGCTGCTGAACTCCTACATGGTTCAGAAATACAACATCCCGGCGGTAGACGAGAAGAACAAGAAATTCTCTTATACCGACGCACAGTGGGTAGAATTCTTCGAAACGTATAAAAAGCTGGTCGACTCCCACGTCATGCCGTCTGCGAAGTACTACGCTTCGTTTGGCAAGAGCAACATGTATGAAATGAAGCCATGGATTGCGGGTGAATGGGGCGGCACTTACATGTGGAACTCCACCATCACCAAATACTCCGACAACCTGCAACCACCGGCCAAACTGGAGTTAGGCTCCTACCCCATGCTGCCAGGTGCTAAAGAGGCAGGGCTGTTCTTCAAACCGGCTCAGATGTTGTCCATCGGCAAATCCAGCAAGCATCCGAAAGAAGCGGCCATGCTGATCAACTACCTGTTGAACAGCAAAGAAGGGATTCAGGCGTTGGGCCTGGAGCGTGGTGTACCGTTGAGTAAAGCCGCCGTCGCTCAATTGCGTGCTGATGGTGTGATCAAAGACAACGATCCATCTGTGGCAGGTCTGAATCTGGCATTGTCTTTACCACATGAAACCAAGACATCACCTTATTTCGATGACCCGCAAATTGTCGCATTGTTTGGTGATGCCATTCAGTATATCGATTATGGTCAGAAATCTGTGGAAGAAACGGCTAAATATTTCCAACGCCAGGCTGATCGTATTCTGAAACGTGCAATGAAAGAATAATTGTCATTTGATTTTTTATTTAAAGCCCCGTGCGCTAAGCCGGGGCTTTTTTATTTAAATTGAAACAAAACGAATCATTCTGTCGATCATCGTCACAACTTGAAGTAATTTTGAATTTATTGTGAATCTAAAAGATCAAGATCACAAAATGAAATTAAATAATCCATAAAATAGAACTCGTTCCATAAGAACACATCGCTTTTATTTTTTTATTCTTTTCTTTATCTGTATATATATAGGGAAAATACAATGAAGATTAAATTATTAACTTTGGCTGTTGCATCTCTGGTTAGCGTAAACGCTTTAGCTGTATCCATCGATTATCGTCATGAAATGCAGGATACTGCTAAAGCAGGTCATAAAGACCGTCTGACAATTGCTCATCGCTTTGCTAATGGCTTCGGATTATCTTCCGAAGTGAAATGGGTGCAATCCAGCAAAGACAAAACGCCGGATAAACCCTTTAACGAACAAGTTAGCAATGGCACTGAAGTGGTTGCCAGTTATGTTTACAAATTCAACAACACCTTTTCCATTGAGCCAGGTTTTTCTTTAGATTCAGCATCATCTGGCAACAACTACCGCCCTTACATTCGCGGTCGCGCTAATGTCACCGATGACTTGTCCGTCGCGTTACGTTATCGTCCGTATTTCAAACGTAATAGCGAGAACATAAATAATAGTGATCCTAAAAAAAGCACTATGGATAAAGGGTATACGTTAACTGGTAATATCGATTATACCTTCCTGCAGGCTTACACCATCGGTTACGAGCTGGAATATAAAAAAGCCACCTCAGGTGAGGTTGTTCTTGCCGACAACGATGATTACGAAATCACTCATAACGTGAAATTGTCTTATAAATGGGACAAGAATTGGAAACCCTATGTCGAAGTGGGTAACGTTTCCGGTTCTAAATCCACCGATGAACGTCAAACTCGTTACCGTGTCGGTGTGCAGTACAGTTTCTAATTCACTGATCACGACATCTGGAATATTGCGTCAAAACGGATAATACCATGCTATTAGTGTGGCATTTTTATTATCCAGGTTAATATCTGCCAGGAATTAACCAAACCATCAATTCGTCATTTTGAATTTCTGTGCCTATTTCCCTTTATGGGAAATAATTTTACTCGCCAGTTTGGGTAAACATTTTATTCTCTTCGATGAAATGTTTACCTGTTTTTTATCCCCTCCACCGTCATACTGACTCAATAAACGCAATGGATAAACGGCCATGTCACTACGCAAATTCATTACAGGAACACTTATCATGTCTGTCAGTGGACTCACCTTCGCCGACACTACCTTCCCGATATGGCCGCAAGGCGACGCACCCGGTGCGGTCACATCGTCAGTACAGCAGCAAGTGGTTGAACGCAGCAAAGACCCCACATTGCCAGACCGTGCCGTAACCGGCATACGCCGACCAGAAATCACGGTTTACGCGCCAGAAACCCCTAACGGCATCGCACTATTAATTACCCCTGGCGGTTCTTATCAGCGTGTTGTACTGGATAAAGAAGGCAGTGACCTGGCACCGTATTTCACTCAGCAAGGTTACACCTTGTTCGTCATGACCTACCGTATGCCAGCCGATGGTCATCAGGAAGGTGCCGATGCGCCACTGGCCGATGCTCAACGCGCGATCCGCATCTTGCGTACCCATGCCGCACAATGGCGTATTAACCCCCACCATATCGGCTTGATGGGATTCTCTGCCGGTGGGCATGTTGCAGCCAGCCTCGGTACCCGTTTTGCACAAACCGCTTATCCAGCTCAGGACGAAATAGACTACGCCAGCGCCCGCCCCGACTTTATGGTGCTGATGTACCCCGTCATCTCTATGCAGGAAAATATTGCCCATCCAGGTTCACGTAAAGCGCTGATAGGCTCGCACCCCAGCGACGCACAAATTCAGCGTTATTCCGCAGAAAAACAGGTCAGTACACAAACGCCACCAACATTTTTGGTACATGCGATTGATGACCCCTCGGTGCCAGTAGACAACAGCCTGGTGATGCTGGCAGCACTGCGAGAGCACCACATTCCGGCTGAAATCCATCTGTTTGAACAAGGGAAACATGGTTTTGGTATCCGGGGGACAACCGGACTACCTGTGGCGATGTGGCCACAGTTATTAAATAACTGGATAAAATCACTGCAATTAGATAAAAAGACCGGGAATCAACCAGATAAAACATAACTGGTTACAGCGTCACACCTTCCGTCAACTGCTGCAATCTCTTATACTGTATAAAATGACAGTTTTTGAGATGTTTCATGACCGCGGAAGGCCACCTCCTGTTTGCCGTAGCCAGCGCAATCTTTGCAAAGAAAGCAGAACTCTCGCCCGCTCTGGCAGCGGGTGACTGGTGGCATATTATTCCCGCCGCAATGCTAACGGCCCTGTTACCGGACATCGATCACCCTAAGTCGATTCTGGGCCAGCGCCTGAAGTGGATTTCCGTACCAATCGCCAGGTTGTGTGGCCACCGTGGTTTTACACATAGTTTGCTGGCGATATTGGTCGGCGTTTATGTTATTCGTACCCGGCTACCGGTCGACTGGCCCTTACCGGGTGATGTCTACCATGCCATGATCGTGGGGTATTTAAGCCATATTGTCGCTGATATGCTGACGACCGCTGGCGTACCACTGTTATGGCCGTGCCGATGGCGGTTTCGTCTGCCCATTCTCAATAGCGATAAAGGAAACCAACTGGAACGCATACTGTGTGTAAGCCTTATTCTGTTTATGTTATGGCAACCACAACAACCGCTGGAATCCTGGCACTACGGCGAACCTGCGCGCTGGTTGCAGCAATTCGGCCAACAATTGCATGAATTACTGATGCGTTAAATCAACGCCAACCTCGTTATTCCATTCGGTTTAATCAATGTTAGTTATCTCTATAACCGCAATATAAAAGACCTGCTATTCTACTGCGCTGGCTACGTTTCCTTCTGACCGTAGCGGTGATAAACATTAAAAAAGGAGTAGTGGGATGAATTTTCCGCTGATAATAAATGTGCTTGTTTTTGCTATGCTACTTTTCGCACTAGGGTATGGCGGTAATAAAAGCTGGAGTCTGTCTAAAAAGGTACTGCTGGGGTTGGTTACTGGCGTGCTGTTTGGACTGGTATTACACCTGATCTATGGTGATGACAACCCTGTCATCAAACAATCCATCGCCTGGTTCAACATCGTCGGCAACGGTTATGTGCAATTACTGCAAATGATCGTAATGCCGCTGGTGTTCGTGTCGATTCTTAATTCAGTGGCGCGTCTACACAACGCATCATCGCTGGGGAAAATCAGCCTGCTGGCTCTCGGTACGCTGCTGTTTACCACGCTGATCGCCGCCTTAATCGGTATCTTTGTGACCAATCTGTTTGGGCTTACCGCCTCGGGGCTGGTGCAAGGCTCACAGGAAACCGCGCGGCTATCGACCATTCAGACGAGTTATGTTGGTAAGGTCGCAGACCTGAACGTACCACAGCTGCTGCTGTCGTTTATTCCGAAAAACCCGTTTGCCGACCTGACCGGTGCCAACCCGACCTCAATCATCAGCGTGGTCATTTTCGCGGCCTTCCTTGGCGTCGCCGCCCTGCATCTGGTCAAAGACGATGCAGTGAAAGGTGAACGTGTACTGACGGCGATTGATACTTTGCAGTCCTGGGTAATGAAGCTGGTCCGTCTGGTTATGCGCCTCACACCTTATGGCGTGATGGCATTGATGACCAAAATGGTCGCCAGCTCTAACCTGCAAGATATCCTCAAGCTCGGCGGTTTTGTCGTGGCGTCCTATCTTGGTCTGGGATTAATGTTTGGCGTGCATGCCGTGTTACTGGCGTTGACGGGCATCAACCCTGCCCGCTTCTATCGCAAAGTCTGGCCGGTGCTGAGCTTCGCGTTTACCAGCCGTTCCAGCGCCGCCACTATCCCGCTGAATATCGAAGCGCAAACGCGCCGTATTGGCGTACCAGAATCTATTGCGAGCTTTGCCGCGTCGTTTGGTACCACCATCGGTCAGAATGGTTGTGCAGGGTTATATCCGGCCATGCTGGCCGTCATGGTCGCCCCAACGGTCGGTATTAATCCGTGGGACCCAATGTGGATAGCCACGCTGGCTGGTATTGTCACCCTCAGTTCAGCCGGTGTCGCGGGTGTTGGCGGCGGAGCCACCTTCGCTGCGCTGATTGTCCTGCCAGCCATGGGCTTACCTGTAACGCTGGTGGCGCTGCTGATTTCGATTGAACCACTCATCGATATGGGCCGCACCGCGCTTAACGTCAGCGGTTCCATGACTGCGGGTACCGTAACCAGCCAATTGCTCGGGCAAACCGATAAAGTCGTGTTTAATCAGGATGATGACACGGCATTAACGCACCGTTAATCCCTGTCACAATGTTATAAAGCCATGCCGACAACGTTGATGTTCTTCGCGTCGGCATGGTACTTCTCGTCGGCATAGCACTTCACATCGACATAGCATTAACCACTTAGAATTTCGGGTTGGTGTCGTATTCCTGGCAGCTCTGGAACCCCTTGTTCAGTACATGTCCGGTCTCATCAAAGCTGACAAAGTAGTACTGCACCTTACCGTCGCGGGTACCTAGCACATAAGTATTACAGGTTCCCCTGGCATGGAGCATCGTAGCTTGCGTCGACGCAGGCCCGGCAATCTGATTCACCTCCTGACGACTCATGCCTTTTTTCACGTCCTTCACCACCGGTTTAGTGAAAAAATTTTCTGCGCGATCGTAAGCCACACACCCAGTGAGCATCAGGGTACTTGCTGCGATACACAGGAATAAATCACGTTTCTTCATGGAATGACCTCACTCATTCGCTATCGGTGTTGCTAAGACTAGATAGCAGGCTCAACTTTTTCAAATACCTTATTGTCTTTCAACAGGCTGATAATTGGTGAAAAAGCCCCCGTTCCACTGTAAAACCTCCGGCTTTTTCTTGTTCTTTTACTTCGTCGGAATTAACGTTACTCTTTGGCGATGTGAGTAATTGTTCTGGCACATCAATAGGTTCAGTTGGGGGTGGACATGTCATTACAGCAAGAAATCATCCGGGCACTCGGGGTAAAAGACGCGATTGATCCGGCGCAGGAAATCCGGGTGAGCATTGATTTTTTAAAGAATTATCTGAAGGCGCACCCGTTCGTCAAAAGCCTGGTATTGGGGATCAGCGGCGGGCAGGATTCGACGCTAACCGGCAAATTATGCCAGACCGCTATCACCGAACTGCGTCAGGAAACCGGCAAGGCTGATTATCGCTTTATTGCGGTACGGCTGCCGTATGGCGTGCAAGCCGATGAGCAAGACTGTCAGGATGCGATTCAGTTTATCCAGCCTGATCAGGTGCTGACCGTCAATATCAAACCGGCGGTAGATGCCAGTGAAGCGACGCTGCGCACCATCGGTATTGAGCTGTCTGACTTCGTCAAAGGCAACGAAAAAGCGCGTGAGCGCATGAAAGCACAGTACAGCATCGCGGGCATGAACGCGGGTTTGGTAGTGGGTACCGACCATGCAGCGGAAGCCGTCACTGGTTTCTTCACTAAGTACGGTGATGGCGGCACCGACATTAACCCGATTTTCCGTCTCAACAAGCGACAGGGTAAAGCCTTACTCAAGCTGCTGGGGTGTCCATCCCACCTTTACACCAAAGCGCCAACGGCAGACCTGGAAGATGATCGTCCATCCTTACCGGATGAGATGGCTCTCGGCATCACTTACGAGAAAATTGACGATTATCTGGAAGGCAAAACGCTTGATCCGATTGACGCTGCGATCATCGAAAGCTGGTATCGTAGAACCGAGCATAAACGCCGCCCACCGATTACCGTTTTTGACGACTTCTGGCGCTAATCACCTCGCCACTGCGTTAATTTTCACTGCGTTAATTTCTCTGGGCAGATACGACTTATCGGCATCTGCCCGCTTTCTTACCAGGTGATAATCAATAACCGTGATAGTCGATAATCATTAATGATACCCATAACCCCTCGTCGCGCTACGCTGGCTGGCTTGCTGGCAATCGTACTCTGGAGCACTTCTGTCGGGGTGATTCGTAGCCTGACCGAAGCATTAGGTGCGTTAGGCGGTGCCGCCATGATTTACACCACCAGCGCGATATGCTTGCTGTTGTTCGGACATCGCCCCACCCTTCGTACTCATGCCAGGATCTACCTGCTACTCGGCGGAGCTTTGTTCGTTAGCTACGAAATCTGTTTTTCGTTGTCGATTGGGATGGCACAAAACCGTCTGCAGGCCATGGAACTGGGAATGATTAATTACCTGTGGCCTTGCCTGACCATTCTGTTTTCGCTGTTTATCAATCAACAAAAAAGTCGACTGTGGCTGTGGCCGGGTCTTGCCCTTTCAATAGCCGGTATTCTGTGGATTCTGAAAGGTAACGGTGACTGGACTCCCACTCTGATGTGGCAAAATGTCAGCACCAACCCGCTCGCTTATTGCATGGCACTGGCCGCAGCGCTGGTCTGGGCGTTGTACTGCAATATCTCGCGCCGTTTCGGCAATGGCAAAAGTGGCATCCTGCTGTTTTTCATCGTTACAGCGGTGGTGTTGTGGGGTCAATATCTGCGCAATGACGCGCCGGCATTCTCTTTTTCGATTCGCACTCTACTCGAATTGCTCTTTATCGGCGCTTCAACGGCATTGGCCTATGCCGCGTGGGATACCGGTATTCAACGCGGCAACATGGCATTACTGGCAACGGCGTCTTATTTTACCCCGATACTAACGACGCTGATGGCGGCTCTGTGGCTACAAACCACGCCTTCAGTAGCATTCTGGCAAGGCGTTATCATGGTGACCTTGGGGTCTCTGCTGTCCTGGCTGGCAACACGCAGAGCACCTTAAACGGCGACAGGATTGTGTTTCTCGATTAAAATGCATCTGTTATGCAACTTAATGATCACCATGGGAGCACAGTAATGTCTTCTTCCCCCGGCAAACGTATTCAACGGGAAATCCGTACCATTCAGGCGATGATCACGTTGTATGAGCGTGCCTTTCCAGCCCCAGTCGATGACACAGATTATTATGTCAGGCTACAGGACTACGCCTTAAACCGGCTAGAAAAATGTTACTACGGGGAAAACAAACCCGCCTGCAAACAATGTCCGATCCATTGCTATCAGCCTGCGAAACGAGAGGAAATCAAGGTTGTCATGCGGTGGGCTGGACCAAGAATGCTTTTGTACCATCCGGTACTGGCAATCCGGCATCTGTTAGACGACCGTAAACCAGCACCTGCCGCGCCGCAACGCCCGCGCACAATGGTCCGACAAAAAACTGTAGTCCGGCAAAAAGCAGTCCAGAACGAAGTAGTAAAAAGGCCTGAATCGACTACTACATTTTCAGACGATTCTGTAAAAGGAAAAGGCCGCTAATGCGGCCTTTTTGTCAAATCAGGACTCTTTGGGTGACGCGTTTTCCACTCTGCTCTTTAATTTCTGCCCTGGACGGAACGTAACGACCCGACGCGCCGTAATCGGAATATCTTCGCCGGTTTTTGGGTTACGTCCCGGGCGCTGGTTCTTGTCCCGCAAATCAAAGTTGCCAAACCCCGACAACTTAACCTGCTCACCATTTTCCAGAGCGCGCCGTACTTCTTCGAAAAACAACTCGACGAGCTCTTTGGCATCCCGTTTGCTGAGCCCAAGCTTTTCAAACAGGTATTCAGACATTTCAGCTTTAGTAAGCGCCATAGGTTAATCCCTCAAGGATGCTTGGAATCGCTGTTTTAGTGCTGCTACACATTGCGCAACGGTAGCGGCAATTTCCTCTTCTGCCAGTGTACGAGCGGTATCCTGCAATACCAGACTGATAGCAAGACTCTTATACCCTTCCGCTACGCCCTTGCCCCGGTACACGTCAAATAAGTTTACGCCAACTAACTGATTTGCGCCAACTTTCTTGCACTCGTTCAAAACATCGCCAGCAGGCACGCTTTCAGCCACTACCACAGCGATATCACGACGGTTTGCCGGGAAACGAGAAATGTCCGCCGCCTCTGGCACCACACGATCAGCGAGCTTATCCCACAGCACTTCAAACACCACGGTACGACCGTTCAAGTCCAGCTTACGCTCCAGTTCCGGATGAACAACACCGATATAACCGATACGCTCGCCAGCCAGATAAATAGCCGCACTCTGCCCTGGGTGCAATGCTGAGTGGCTCTCTGCGCGAAACTCAATCGCAGACAGTTTCCCAGTTAATGCCAATACCGCTTCCAAATCGCCTTTCAAATCATAGAAGTCAACGGTCTGACGTGCCAGATCCCAATGCTCTTCGTAGCGAGTCCCTGTGATAACCCCTGCCAGCATAGTTTCCTGACGCACGCCCAAGTCAGCGCTCAGGTCTGGAACAAAGCGTAAACCGCTCTCAAACACACGCAGACGGCTTTGTTGACGGTTCTGGTTATACACCACCGCCCCCAACAACCCACTCCACAGAGACAGGCGCATAGCGGACATTTCTACCGAAATCGGGCTCGGCAGAATCAATGCCTGCTCACCGGGATGAATCAGCGACTGAATTTTAGGGTCAACGAAGCTGTACGTGATCGCTTCCTGAAAACCGCGATCCACCAACAACGTTCTCACACGCTTAAGCGTCAGACTCGCCTCGCGATGTTGCGTCATCTTCAGCGGCGCTTGAGTAGGAATATTCGGAATGTTGTTGTAGCCGTAAATACGCGCCACTTCTTCCACCAAATCTTCCTCGATAGCCATATCGAAACGCCAGCTCGGTGCAACCGCCTGCCAGCCATCAGCCGTTTTCGTCACCTGACAACCCAGACGGTTAAGAATATCGCTGACTTTCTCATCGGAAATCACATGACCAATCAACCGATCCAGCTTATCGCGACGCAACGTAATGGTCGCACGTGCCGGTAAATCTTTTTCACTGGTCACATCTACGACCGGGCCAGCGTCACCGCCGCAAATATCCAGTAGCAGACGCGTCGCACGCTCGATTGCCTGATACTGCAATGCCGGGTCCACACCACGCTCATAGCGATGTGATGCATCTGTATGCAAACCATAACGGCGGGCACGCCCTGTAATCGACAGCGGATTAAAATAGGCGCATTCCAGCAGCACATCTTGCGTGTCACCATTTACGCCAGAATGTTCACCACCGAAAATCCCACCCATCGCCAGCGCTTTTTGATGATCGGCAATCACAAGTGTATCCGCGCTCAGGGTAGCATCAGTGCCGTCCAGCAGGCGCAGCGTTTCCCCTTCTTTCGCCATGCGAACCACAATACCGCCTTCCAGACGATTAAGGTCAAACGCATGCATCGGCTGGCCGAGTTCCAGCAAGACATAGTTAGTGACATCCACCACCGGATCGATGGAGCGGATACCACAGCGGCGCAGTTTTTCACGCATCCACAACGGCGTAGCCGCTTTCACATTGATACCTTTGATCACTCTCCCCAAATAACGCGGGCATGCGTCACTCGCTTCAACCGCAATGGGGAATTGATCGGTAATCGTAGCAGGCACCGGCTCAGTCGTCGGCACCACCAACGCCATCGAATTTAATACCGCAACGTCACGCGCCACACCCAAAATGCCCAGACAATCGGCACGATTAGGGGTTACGCTGATCTCAATGGTATGGTCATCCAGTTTCAGGTATTCGCGGATGTCGGTACCCAACGGCGCATCGGACGGCAGTTCGATAATGCCGCTATGATCGTCGGAAATGCCCAGTTCGGAGAAAGAACACAGCATGCCTTCAGACGGTTCGCCACGCAGTTTGGCTGCCTTGATTTTGAAATCGCCCGGCAATACTGCGCCCACCGTGGCTACTGCCACCTTGAGCCCTTGACGGCAATTCGGCGCACCACAAACGATATCCAGCAAGCGCTCACCGCCAACATTCACCTTAGTGACACGCAATTTGTCCGCATTGGGATGCTGCGCACACTCCACGACTTCCCCGACGACCACACCATGGAAGGCACCTGCGACCGGCTCGACGCCATCCACTTCCAGGCCTGCCATCGTGATTTGTTCAGATAAGGCATCGCTGCTGATAGCTGGGTTAACCCATTCCCGTAACCAGAGTTCACTGAATTTCATCTTGATATTCCTGCCTTATTTAAACTGTTTGAGGAAGCGTAAATCGTTTTCGAAGAAGGCGCGTAAATCCGTCACGCCGTAGCGCAGCATGGTCAGACGTTCCATCCCCATACCGAATGCAAAGCCGGAATACACTTCCGGATCAATGCCGACATTACGTAACACGTTTGGATGCACCATGCCGCATCCCAATACTTCAAGCCATTTGCCGTTTTTGCCCATCACATCCACTTCGGCGGAGGGTTCGGTAAACGGGAAGTAGGACGGGCGGAAACGCACCTGTAAATCTTCCTCAAAAAAGTTGCGCAGAAAATCATGCAGCGTTCCCTTCAGATTGGTGAAGCTGATGTTTTTATCCACGATCAGCCCTTCCATCTGGTGGAACATCGGGGTATGTGTCTGATCGTAATCGTTACGGTAGACACGCCCCGGGGCGATAATGCGGATCGGCGGCTGCTGTTTCTTCATCGTACGAATCTGTACACCGGATGTCTGTGTACGCAGCAGGCGGGTCGCATCGAACCAGAACGTGTCATGGTCAGCGCGCGCCGGGTGATGCCCGGGAATATTCAATGCATCGAAGTTATGATAGTCGTCTTCGATTTCCGGGCCTGATGCCACGGCAAATCCCAGTTCGCCAAAGAAGGTTTCAATGCGATCAATCGTTCGGGTAATCGGATGCAGACCACCGTTTTCCATCGTGCGACCAGGCAGAGAGACATCGATGGTTTCCGCTGCCAGACGGGCATTCAGTTCAGCATTTTCCAGCGTTTGCTTACGCGCATTCAGCGCGTCCTGTACTTCCTGCTTCGCCTGATTGATCACCGCGCCCGCGGCAGGACGCTCTTCAGCAGGCAGCTCGCGCAGCGAGGTCATCTGAAGGGTTAAGTGACCTTTTTTGCCCAGAAACTCGACGCGCACATTTTCCAGTGCGGCGACGTCTCCAGCCTGTTCTATGGCTGCTCTGGCTTTAGCAACCAGTTCTGCGAGATGTTGCATTGCATTCCTCTTCTTCTGCCTGTATGGCCGACAATCATGATTGGAAAGATACGGTTTTCAGTGCGCCAAACGTAACTATGCCTACGAATTATGACTACGAATTAAGAAATCCGAACCAATAAAAAAGCCTCCACAGAGGAGGCTTAGGCGCTACTTTTCGTTTCTCTTCTTACGCGCAAAGCCCCCGATGTTCAGGCGCTAAAGTAAAAAAAGAAACGGAAAATAGCAGCGTTCATACTTGCGTTACCTTTTGCTGTCATTGCTGATGCGTTATTACTCTCTAAGCTGTTGACAATATACCAATTTCGCTCGTTCTGAAAGTCTTTCATCTACGATCGTGGAACATTGTCGGCTTTTTCACGGCGGCAAAGACGAAAAGAGGGAGACTAGCTCCCTCTTCCATCTGACTTACGCCAGAGCTGATTTCGCTTTTTCAACCAGTGCGCTGAAAGCCACTTTGTCGAATACGGCGATGTCAGCCAGAATCTTACGGTCGATTTCAACAGAGGCTTTTTTCAGGCCATTGATGAATTTGCTGTAAGACAAGCCATTCTGGCGGGCTGCTGCATTGATACGTGCAATCCACAGCTGGCGGAACTGACGTTTACGCTGACGACGGTCACGGTAAGCGTACTGACCAGCTTTGATTACTGCCTGGAAGGCAACACGATAAACGCGCGAACGGGCACCGTAGTAACCTTTCGCTTGTTTCAGGATCTTTTTGTGACGTGCGCGAGCAACCACACCACGTTTTACGCGAGCCATATGCTCTCTCCTAAAGTCTTAATTCTGAGTTAAAAAAGTTACTTATGCGTAAGGCAGACATGCTACAACCAGGCCCAGATCGCCTTTGGAAACCATGGCTTTCGGACGCAGGTGACGCTTACGTTTAGTCGCTTTTTTGGTCAGAATATGACGCAGGTTAGCATGCTTACGCTTGAAACCACCACTGGCGGTTTTTTTGAAGCGTTTAGCGGCGCCACGTACAGTTTTAATCTTTGGCATTGTTATTTCCACTTCGCATTGTTAAACAATGAATCAGATAAGGCGAACAAAAACCGCGCTACGCGAAGGCAGCGCGGACATTGTTACTTGAATGCCTTACTGTTTCTTCTTCGGTGCCAGCACCATAATCATCTGACGCCCTTCGATCTTGGTTGGGAACGACTCGACGACAGATAATTCAGTCAGATCATCACGAATGCGGTTAAGCATTTCGATACCGATCTGTTGGTGCGCCATTTCACGACCACGGAAACGCAGTGTGATCTTGGCTTTGTCACCATCTTCCAGAAAGCGAACCAGGTTGCGTAGTTTGACCTGATAGTCGCCATCATCGGTACCAGGCCGGAATTTGATTTCCTTGACCTGAATAACTTTTTGCTTCTTCTTCTGTTCTTTAGTGGCCTTACTCTTCTCGTAAAGGAACTTGCCGTAATCCATGATTCGGCAAACCGGCGGTTCGGCGTTCGGGCTGATTTCAACTAAATCAACACCTGCTTCCTCAGCTTTCTCTAACGCTTCATTCAGGCTAACAATACCAATCTGTTCGCCATCAACGCCCGTCAGACGTACCTCTTGTGCGCGAATTTCTCTGTTGATGCGATTAGGACGCGCCGGTTGAACTCGTTTTCCGCCTTTAATACCTTATTCCTCCAACTGATGAAGACTACGGCTGCGAATCTCTTCTTGCAGCTTCGTGATTACTTCACTGACGTCCAAGCTTCCCAGATCTTTGCCGCGGCGGGTGCGAACAGCGACTTTTCCTGCTTCCACCTCTTTATCGCCACAAACAAGCATATAGGGAACACGCCGTAAAGTGTGCTCGCGGATTTTAAAGCCTATCTTCTCATTTCTCAAGTCCGCTTTAACGCGAATGCCCGCATCTTGCAATTTTCTTGTCAATTCGCTGACATAATCAGACTGGCTATCCGTAATATTCATGATAACAGCCTGAACCGGTGCCAACCAGGTCGGGAAGAAACCGGCAAACTCTTCGGTCAAAATCCCGATAAAACGCTCCATCGACCCGAGAATAGCCCGATGAATCATGACGGGGACCTGACGCTCGTTGTTTTCGCCGACATAAGATGCACTCAGACGGCCTGGCAACGAGAAGTCCAACTGTACTGTACCGCACTGCCAGGCGCGATCCAGACAGTCATGCAACGTAAATTCGATTTTCGGACCGTAGAACGCGCCTTCACCCGGTTGATACTCAAACGGGATAGCATTTTCAGTCAATGCAGCAGCAAGGTCTTCTTCAGCCCGGTCCCACATGTCATCACTGCCGATACGTTTTTCAGGACGCGTTGACAGTTTCACCACGATTTTCTCGAAACCGAAGGTGCTGTACATGTCGTAAACCATCTTGATGCAGCTGTTTACCTCGTCACGCACCTGCTCTTCGGTACAGAAGATATGGGCGTCATCCTGCGTAAAGCCGCGTACACGCATCAAACCATGCAGGGAACCTGACGGCTCATTACGATGGCAACTGCCGAACTCCGCCATACGCAACGGCAGGTCACGGTAGGATTTCAGCCCCTGATTGAAGATCTGCACATGGCCTGGGCAGTTCATCGGTTTGACACAATATTCACGGTTTTCAGACGACGTCGTGAACATGGCTTCTTTGTAGTTTTCCCAGTGCCCGGTTTTTTCCCACAGCACTCGGTCCATCATGAACGGACCTTTAACTTCCTGATACTGGTATTCTTTGAGCTTCATGCGCACAAAGGCTTCCAGTTCGCGGAAAATCGTCCAGCCATCGTTGTGCCAGAATACCATACCCGGCGCTTCTTCCTGCATATGATACAGGTCTAGCTGCTTACCAATTTTACGGTGGTCACGTTTGGCAGCTTCTTCAAGGCGTTGCAGGTAGGCACCTAACTGTTTCTTATCCGCCCAGGCGGTACCATAAATACGCTGCAGCATTTTATTTTTGCTGTCACCGCGCCAGTAGGCACCGGAGGTTTTCTGCAGTTTAAAGTGGTGACAGAAACGCATATTCGGTACGTGCGGGCCACGGCACATATCGATATATTCTTCATGATGGTACAGCCCAGGGCGATCATCATGGCTGATATTCTCATCAAGAATCGCCACTTTATAGCTTTCGCCACGCGCCACAAACGTATCACGCGCTTCCTGCCAACTGACTTTTTTCTTAATAACGTCGTAGTCTTTGCCAGCCAGCTCATGCATCCGCTTTTCAAGCTGTTCCAGGTCTTCCTGTGTCAGCGTATGCTCCAGATCAACGTCATAGTAAAAACCGTTGTCGATGACCGGGCCAATCGCCATTTTGGTATCCGGCCACAATTGCTTGATAGCATGTCCCAGCAAGTGCGCACAGGAATGGCGAATAATTTCCATCCCCTCTTCGTCTTTGGCGGTGATAATGGCCAGTTGTGCGTCAGATTCAATCACATCAACCGCATCAACCAATTCACCATTAACGCGACCGGCAATACAAGCCTTCGCCAGGCCAGGGCCGATATCCAGCGCGACATCAAGAGGAGAAACGGCATGGTCATAATGACGCTGACTGCCGTCAGGAAGCGTAATAACAGGCATGTAAATTCCCTTATTTGCAGTGGTGAGCCACACGAAAGCCCACATACAAAAGATAATTGTGTTTGATATAGAAGGTCGGAGAGAAAGGATTTAACCCACAATTGTTAAATCAGTCCCATCCTGTTGACAGGCAACATGGTGACGGCCACCGCACGGTATAGCGGGTCAGCAAGATACGCCAATAATAGCCCGACGGCGTAGAGTAGCACCATGCTCCGGGCGATGCCACCCGTTGGGCCAAAACAGGCGGCAGATAATCGATAAATACCAAAGCATTCAGACGGAGTTAGGTACATTCGGCTGTATATCGCCACACATCGAACGCTTACCGTTCAGGGATCATATCCTTGAACAAGGTGTCCACTTCGCTTTCTTTAGTTTCAGGCAATACTGGCTGTTCCGTCACCGGTTCTACGCTCTGTGGCTCTGTTGCCGTTACCGGTACCAGCGCTTGCAGTAGCGCGATTTGTTGTTGCTGCTGTTCAACAATCTCATGCAACAATCTTATCTGCTCATTGGCCCGGACACTGGCACGATTGATAAAGAACCACACCAGGATCACCAGCAGTACAATCAATGCGACAAAAACCACTTCCAGCATGTCTGAAGCAAAACTACTCATGTCTAAAAACCTGTTACATAACCTGACTCAGGCGCGCATTCTAGCACTGTGCCGCCAGACAATTCGACAGTCATACCGCAATTCCCCAGTTGAAAAGCAGGTTCTGCCCATAAAAAAGCCTGTCACTGGGACAGGCTAATAGCCAGAGCCTGGTAACGTACCCTACTCTTTATCAGAAAGGGCAACGTGTATCAGAACGGGTAATCGTGGTAACCCATTTGATCAGAAATATTGCGCGCCGCAGTATGCAACATAGCCACATACTCATGCTTATTATCTTCTGAAAAACGAATCGTCGGAAAGGAAATACTCAGACCGGCAATCACTACGCCAAAACGGTCAAAGACCGGAACAGCGATACAGCGCAGCCCTTCCTCCTGTTCTTCGTTGTCTTCACCGAATCCTTGCTGACGAACCAGATCAAGTTGTGGCAACAGTTCTTCCGTACTACCGATAGTGTGCACGGTACTCCGCTTGAACTCTACATTCGACAGAATGCCTTTAACCTCTTCACGATCGCGCCAGGCCAACAATACCTTACCAATCGCGGTACTGTGCAGCGGGTTACGGCGGCCAATGCGGGAATACATGCGCAGGTTGTACATAGAGTCAATTTTATGGATATAGACAATACTGTCTTCATCCAGCGCGCCGAGGTGGATAGTTTCGCGTGTTAATGCGGACAACTCACGCATTTGAATATCTGCACTGCGAATCAAGTCCACATTCTGTAATGCTTTCGCACCCAGTTCGAACAATTTCAGCGTCAGTGAATATTTCTCTGACTCACCTTCCTGAGCAACATATCCCAGCGATTTCATCGTCTGCAGGAAGCGATAAACCGTACTTTTAGACATCATCACACGTTGTGATAGTTCAGTGATGCCAATTTCACGCTCTTCGCCTAATGCCTGCAAAATACCAAAAACCTTTAAGACTGACGACACGGAATCGGGTTGTTTATCTAAATCTGCAATAGCCATTTTTTTGGTTACCCTACTCAGTATTTTTGTTTTAAAAAAAATAGAACACTTGTTTTAGTATAAAGGGAACGCTCTGAATATGGCAATCAGGCATTACTATAACAGACAACATGATTAAATATTGCCCACTGCAATAGTACTGCCGGATTAATAATATTATTGTAAAGCGAAAAAAACCGCGCCCTTGGTGGGCACGGTTGCAGGTACTGTTAGTGCCAGACAGAATCAGGCACTTTGGCCAGATAGAGCGCCGGTTTACCATCAACATCCGACGTAAACAGAATATGTTTATCGTCCGGTGTGAATGATGGATGCGGATGCGTCACCTGACGGTCGCCTTCCAGTACTTCCCATGACGTATTGTGTTGTGCAACCTGGAAATGTTTCCCAGTCTTCATGTTGAACACATACAAGAAAGGATCGTTTTCAATCTTGTAGCCACCGTCATCTTTCACATCTACGGGGGCGTTGCAGCCATCCCCGACCATTAACGTGCCATCATAGTTACTCATCAGATGCGAGCACGGCGGCATTTCTGTCAGTTGACGGTTTTCCAGCGTAACGGGGTCAACACTGCAAATAAAGCGGTTAGTGCTGCCTTTCAGATAAGAAACATAAGCCAGTGCAGAGCCATTCGGCACCCAGAATTCATGAGTACAGCTTTCACCTGGCGCATGCTCTTTCACTTTGCGCATGTTGGTACCATCTTCATTGATAAACCACATGCGGGCATCCACCAGGTCATGCGGGCCTTCGTGACAGAAGGCGACCGTATTATCGTCACCAGGACGGTAAATCGGATGACCCAACCATTGTTTTTCCTGCAAAATAGTCGTGGCTTCACCGGTTTTAAGGTCGATACGAATGAGGCGGCAGCATGGGTTGGTGAAATAGAACTCCTGGAATTTTTTCCAGTCAGTCAACGGCTTCCAGTCTTCTTTTTTGATCTCGATTCCCACCATCTTGGTGCAATCAGAGTTGGCGACCCAGGTACCGTATCCGACCCAGTCATCCGGTACCTGATAGATATTGGTTTCTTCCAGTGTGTTAAGATCAACGCGCATCAGGTTGCGGACATTCTTCACATAATACAGTGCGTCATCGTTCGGAGACAGGAAGCCGCCAAAGGTATTGTCGCCAGTACCTTCGGTCAGTTGAGTAGCCTGCTGAGTTTTCAGGTCTAACAAATAATAGTTCCACGGTCCATCAAATGCCCCGCCAAACAGCAGTTTGCTACCATCATTGGAAAAACACTTCTGGTAGAAGTAGTTGCGGTGGCAGATGACATCAGGAGGGGTGAGACGCACCACTTCGGTGCCGGTGACTGAATCCTGGTAGGAATGGAACGTAAAAGAAAGCTTTTTACCTTTGGCCATCCGTAAATCCTTAGCGCTTATCGTGAAAAATCAGACGCCGCCAGGTGAAAGAACCTGTCACTCCGGCAAATCGCCTTGTTATACCGGTATTGTAGAAACAATGTTTCATTTTTCCGTGATCGCGGTTTTATTTTATAAAACATTCTTTCGCTTTTCACTGACTGTTTGCGTTTGCGCAAGATTATTTTGCCAGACAGGACGCCGGATAAGACGGCGGTACACGGACTGATTACCAGAAAAAACAAAGGCCCTACAGGGCCTTTGTACATAAAACGCTCTCATTGAACACGTGCACGTTGATTAGTGCGCGCGGACTATTTGAGGTACTCACCAGAACGCAACGCCTCAATACGTTTGTCCAGCGGCGGATGCGACATGAACAATTCGCTAAGAGACTTGGACTTACCGTTGATACAGAATGCCATCATGCTACTGGCCTCCTGCGGTTCATAGCTGGTTTTCAGGCGCTGTAACGCAGCAATCATTTTCTCGCGGCCAACCAGTTTCGCCGAACCGGCATCAGCATGGAATTCACGATAGCGGGAGAACCACATGGTGATGATGCTGGCCAAAATACCAAACACCAGTTCCAGCACCATGGAAACGGCCATATAAACCAGTGGGTTACCGTTGCCACTCTCTTCGCCATCGTCACGGTTACCAGAAAGAAAACCGGTCACAATTTGCGCAATGATGCGTGAGATAAAAATAACGAAGGTATTCACTACACCTTGTACCAACGTCATCGTGACCATGTCACCGTTAGCGATGTGACTGATTTCATGAGCAATAACCGCTTCGGCCTCGTCACGGCTCATATTCTGCAATAACCCGGTGCTAACCGCGACCAACGAACTGTCGCGACGTGCGCCTGTCGCAAATGCATTGATATCGGGAGCATGATAGATAGCAACCTGTGGCATGGCGATACCCGCCTGCTGAGACTGCATCCGCACGGTATCCAGTAACCAGCGCTCGGTTTCATCACGGGGCTGTTCAATCACCTCACCGCCGACGGAGCGCAGCGCCATCCATTTAGACATCAGCAGCGAAACAATCGACCCGCCGAAACCAAACACACCGGCCATGATAATCAAGCCTGCCATGCTGTTGTGCTGGACTCCCGTCAGGCTGAGTACCAGCCCGAATACCACCATCACCGCCAGGTTGGTGAGCAGGAAAAGCGCAATACGCATCATATAATTAAGATTTCCTCTTTCAGCAAAAGCAACAAAAGTGTTTGCAACAACCACATCGTATGGGCTGCTTCGTCATTTTCAAGCATCCATAACCTTTATGTTACCAAATTAACATAACTTTACACTTTTACTCAGGCTTAATTTGGATAAAACAAGGAAATTGCATGCTCAGAGCATGAATTATCTCTAAACCTTATTTGGGTAGGATATCTGGCAGAGACATATAGTTTGCGTTCAATATCAGTCAGATTAGTGCCTGACTGATGCGCAAATGGTGATGTAAGTAAATATAACGGATTTTATAGTGGAGGAATGTTCATCCTGTTAAGATCCCCCGCCCCAGCCCACCATCCCTGCTAAAACGGTATGGTTAATGGCAGCAATACAGAGACTGTCTGCCGCTTTCGCACTGAACCATACTGGTGACAAAAAATGCCCCGGTCTTATTCGCAATTCACTGACAGGCCGATTCGGCTACATCGCCTCATGAAGCATCACCCCAGAGGCGTATCCTCCAGATCGAGCAATTTCTCGAACTCCGCTGCCGGCATCGGCCGACCAAACAGATAGCCCTGAGCCTGCTCACACCCTTTATTAAGCAGTCTTTCACACTGATCCTGCGTTTCCACGCCTTCGGCGATCACATCCAGACCAAAGCTTTTTCCTAAATACAGAATAGCGCGAACGATTGCCGCATCAGGTGCCGATTCACACATGGCACGCACGAAGGTCTGATCGATTTTAAGCCGGGTAACCGGGTAATGTTTCAACATACTGAGTGACGCATAGCCTGTGCCATAGTCGTCAAACGCGATGCCAATACCGCTATTACGCAACTCATTGAGCGGCTTCATCATATTCTCGTCATGTCGCAATATGATGTTCTCTGTAATTTCCAGCTCCAGCGCACTGGGTTTAAGGCCGGTTTGCGCCAGCACATCCCTGATTTTCTGCGCCAACATGCCCGAGCGGAACTGCGCTGCAAACAAATTGATGCTGATCCGGAAATTTTTTGCCCCAGCGCGGCACCAGTCGGAGGCCTGCTGACAGGCTGAGCGCACAACCCAATCGCCAATACGTTCCGCCCAAGGTCCTCGCTCCAGCGCTGACATAAATGCCGCAGGGCCCAACAGCCCTTTATAGGGATGACGCCAGCGTAGTAACGCCTCCGCTCCCACAATCTTGTTATTGACCATATTGACCTGAGGTTGATAGAACACCTCAAACTCCTCCTGCTCATACGCCCGGATAAACTCCAGTTGAAAGGCATGACGGGCCTGAAAGACTTCTCTCAACTCACGGGTAAAGAAACGATAGCAGTTTCGTCCGTCGGCTTTCGCCTGGTACAACGCCAGATCAGCACTGGTCAGCAAGTCCTGTACAGTGGTTCCATGTGCCGGGTACATGACTAACCCAATACTGGCGCTGGTGTTGATTTGTTTGTCGTCAACCGGAACGGCTTGCGAAATATCATGGATGATTTTTTCCGCCAGTCTCGCGACCTGCTCTTCATCGCTCTGATTTGGCAACAATATCGCGAACTCATCGCCCCCCATACGGGCGACCAGATCGCCGGAATGAGCGTTGTCCTGCAGTCTTCTTGCTACACTGGCCAAAATTTCATCACCACTGGCATGGCCTAGACTGTCATTGATATCTTTAAAGCCATCCAGATCAATAATCATGATGGCGGCAGGTTCACCGTTTTTTAGCACCTGATCCAGCGTAGACGTCAGCAAGGTACGATTCGCCAGACCGGTAAGCGGGTCACGGTGTGCCTGCAAAAAGAGCCGCTCCTCGTAACGCTGCCTTTCCGTCACATCACGCAGGATGATGCCATAACGTGTCTGGTTATGATCCCGCCACATGGATACTGTCAACTCTGTTGATATCAATGTGCCAGACAGTGCACGGATTTCCAGATCAATTGTGCTGCCTTTAAAAATTGCGGTTTTATCTGTCGCCAGATGGTGCAACTGCACAACAAACATATCTGGGACGATGATGCTGATGTGCTCACCGATAATCTGGTCGCGGCTGTATTCCAGCATTTTTTCCGCAGATTCATTCCAGAAAGTGATAGTCCCTCTGTCATTGACGCACAAAATGGCGTCCGGTGACGACTCGGCAATGCTCTCAAAACGAGCCTGGCTGGCCCGGCGCGCTAAATCCAGCCGCCGCATTTCCAGTTTGTCCATCACCAACGCGGCAAAATCCTGCAAGTTATGCGCATCACGGGCGCTAAGAGAAGAATGGGGTTTGTTGTCGATGATGCACAACACACCGATCGGAAAGCCGTTCGGTGTTCGAAGTGGAATACCGGCATAAAAACGGATGTGCGGTTCGCCAGTGACCAGAGGGTTATCTCTAAAGCGGGGGTCTTTGCGCGTATCGGGGATCACCATGATCCGTTTCTTGAGAATCGCATGAGCACAGAAGGATTCGTCTCTGGAGGTTTCGCATATCGACATGCCTATACTGGCAGCAAACAGCTGTCGCTCTTCTTCTACCAGTGAAATCAACACGATAGGGACGTTAAAAACGTTAGCTGCCAAATTGATCAGATTATCAAAACCAGGATCAGACAGCGGTTTACTAATGCCGTACTCTCTTAACGCCGCAAGTCGGCTTTTCTCATCTTTATTTGCTGGGGCTCGACTCATGGGGGTTCCCCTCACATTATCCATTGTTTTTTTTGTCAGAAAAAATTGTAGCCTGTTGCCGCGACGGCACTTACCGTAACTTTCCACGCAAAAAAAATCATCGACGAATAAAATCCATCGATATCTTTCGATTAAATTTAAAACGATAACTGGCTACTATCCCTCTTTACTCTGTCTCTTCCCCATGCCAGGGAGCTCATCGTTCATGCAAATTACCGGCCAGCGCCAACAGAATAGCAAAATGCCGACGAGGAGGAAGACCCTGATTCCAACATTTTCAGAGATTCTCTGCTTTTAATAAAAATAGCGATAAACGCAAGTGGTTAATTATTCTAATAGATCGTTATTCCCAATCATCAATCAAAACTTGATAACTTATCGCTATAAATGTTTATTATCGGTAACTTTCCATAGCCAACCAATCACCGGATATTTTTTCTCCGAACGGTCAAATACTGGAAAAGACTTTTTCATTAAGGGAATCGACGTATAAAATCAAAACAACAATTAGCTGACTGATGATATATCAACCTCAGTTTCTATTCTGACTCGATGTCAAAACGGGCAACAAAACAAATCACTATTCGTCCTCTGGTGTTATAACAACCAAGTATCGACAATGAATTCGGATAAAAAGCATCAAAAACGAGAAGAGAATGTAAAGTGACGGTTCAAAATTGATAGCACAAAAAAGCGAAGGAGGAAAAAGTAGAGTGTAATAACCGTAAAATTAATAAGGTCTACAAGGGAATACATCGGAGAGACTGCACGAATCGTACATCGCCAGAGATAAAAAAACCTCACGGAAGCCTGACCACCGTGAGGCTTGGTGCGATGTCGCCATCGGTTACATGTTGCTGATGATATCCTGAGCGAATTCGCTACATTTACGCAGCGTAGCGCCTTCCATCAGACGTTCGAAGTCATAGGTGACCGTCTTGTTCCTGATAGCGCCTTCCATCCCTTTCACGATCAGGTCAGCGGCTTCAAACCACTGCAGGTGGCGCAGCATCATCTCAGCAGACAAAATGACCGAACCTGGGTTCACTTTGTCCTGACCAGCATACTTCGGTGCCGTACCGTGAGTCGCTTCAAACAGTGCACATTCGTCACCAATGTTAGCCCCCGGAGCGATACCGATCCCGCCGACCTGCGCTGCCAGCGCATCAGAAATATAGTCACCGTTGAGGTTCATACAAGCGATGACATCATATTCGGCCGGACGCAGCAGGATCTGCTGCAGGAAGGCATCAGCAATCACATCTTTAACGATGATGTCTTTGCCGGTTTTCGGGTTCTTGATTTTCACCCACGGCCCACCGTCGATCAGTTCGCCGCCGAACTCTTCGCGAGCCAGCTGGTAACCCCAGTCTTTGAACGCGCCTTCGGTGAACTTCATGATGTTGCCTTTGTGCACCAGCGTGACAGAATCGCGATCATTGGTGATAGCGTATTCAATAGCAGCACGAACCAGACGCTTGGTCCCGGCTTCGGAACACGGTTTTATACCGATACCACACTGCTGCGGGAAACGGATTTTCTTCACACCCATTTCGTCTTGCAGGAACTTGATGACTTTGTCCGCTTCCGGTGTGCCAGCTTTCCACTCGATACCGGCATAAATGTCTTCAGCGTTTTCACGGAAGATGACCATGTCAGTCAGTTCGGGTTGTTTCACCGGGCTCGGCGTACCTTCATAGTAACGAACCGGACGCAGACAGACGTACAAATCCAGTTGCTGACGCAGTGCCACGTTTAAAGAGCGGATACCACCACCTACCGGCGTAGTCAGCGGCCCTTTGATAGCAACGCGATATTCGCGGATCAGATCCAGCGTTTCATCTGGCAACCAAACATCTTGACCATACACCTGAGTGGATTTCTCACCGGTGTAAATTTCCATCCAGGAAATTTTGCGCTTACCCTGATAGGCTTTGTTTACCGCGGCATCGACAACGTTAATCATGGCTGGCGTAACATCAACACCGATACCGTCACCTTCGATGAACGGAATGATCGGATTAGCAGGCACGACCAGTTTACCCTGGGCGTCAACCGTGATTTTTTGCCCTTCTGCCGGTACAACTACTTTACTTTCCATTAACCTCTCCTTCGAGCGCCATTTTGTTAATGACTTGTAAGATGCGTGTCAATACTACTTGAATATTTAGCCTGAGCCAATCACAAACCATTTCGAGTATAATGTTTTTGTCATTCACAGCCAGTAATAAGATGAATAAATTCCCTGTTAGAAATCACCAACTTAAACGATTCAGCTCTCGACCAAAAAAAAATGAGCCTGTCGTCGTCACCCAAAGGCGCATCGTCTTGCTCAATAAACCGTTCGATGTGCTTTCTCAGTTTACCGATGAAGGCGGTCGCGCCACGCTGAAAGACTACGTTCCCTTTCGCGATATCTACGCTGCCGGGCGGCTCGATCGGGACAGCGAAGGCCTGCTCATCCTGACTAATGACGGTAAATTGCAGGCACGGCTGACCCAACCCGGCAAGCAGACCCCCAAAATTTACTATGCCCAGGTCGAAGGCATTCCCGATGAAGATGCGTTGCGTGCCTTTCGCACCGGTTTGGTGTTAAACGATGGCCCTACACTGCCTGCGGGCGCAGAACGTGTAGATGAACCCACCTGGCTGTGGCCACGCCAGCCACCTATCCGCGAACGTAAAAACATTCCGGTGAGCTGGCTAAAAATCACACTCTATGAAGGCCGTAATCGTCAGGTAAGACGGATGACGGCGCATATCGGCTATCCGACACTGCGTTTGATTCGCTACAGTATGGCTAACCACACTCTTGATGGATTACTCCCCGGCGACTGGAAGGAGATTGATCATGTTTAAACCGCATGTAACCGTGGCCTGCGTTGTTCAGGCAGAAGGCCATTTTCTGGTGGTGGAAGAAGAAATCAACCATCGTCGGCTATGGAACCAACCAGCAGGGCACCTAGAAGCAGACGAAACGCTGATTCAGGCAGCTCAACGGGAGCTGTTCGAAGAAACCGGCATCCGAGCCATGCCACAACATTTTCTGCAGCTTCACCAATGGATCGCACCAGATAGCACCCCTTTTCTGCGCTTTAGCTTCACGATTGATCTACCCGAACGGCTCCCAACCACGCCGCACGATAGCGACATTCTCTGTTGCCACTGGTTGAAGCCGGAAGAGATTCTTCAGGCATCGTGTTTACGCTCGCCATTGGTGGCCGCCAGCCTGCATTGTTATCAGCACGGCCAGCGTTATCCGCTGAGCCTGTTGGAAGCGTTTAACTGGCCATTTCCCATCCCTGCCTGATATCTTCCGGTTCGCCGTTTAGCCAGCGGCGGACCCGTTCCACCTGAAAGCCGATTTTCAGGTATCGCGCTATCAGATCAATGACGCGCAAGAAAATGTGTGATCACGATAAATGTGTTAACCTATCGCGCTTATTTTCGCTTTAACGCTTTACACCACCTCACTGAGTTTGAGTTCGCGAGATGTCCATGTCAGATAACAGCCAGAAAAAAGTCATTGTCGGTATGTCCGGCGGTGTTGACTCATCGGTATCCGCCTATCTGTTGCAACAGCAAGGGTATCAGGTGGAAGGCCTGTTCATGAAAAACTGGGAAGAGGATGACGACACGGAGTATTGCTCCGCCGCCACCGACCTGGCCGATGCGCAAGCGGTCTGCGACAAGTTAGGCATAACGCTACACACCGTGAATTTCGCCGCCGAGTACTGGGACAATGTTTTTGAGCATTTTCTGGCGGAATACCGCGCAGGTCGTACGCCTAACCCGGATATTCTGTGCAACAAAGAAATCAAATTCAAAGCATTTCTGGAGTTTGCGGCCGAAGATTTAGGTGCCGACTACATTGCTACCGGCCATTATGTCCGCCGTCAGGATATCGACGGTAAAAGCCGTCTGCTGCGTGGTCTGGACGGCAACAAAGACCAGAGCTATTTCCTTTATACCCTGAGTCACCAGCAGGTGGCACAAAGTCTGTTCCCGGTGGGTGAGCTGGAAAAAACCGAAGTGCGGAAAATCGCCGAGCAGTTGGACCTGGCAACCGCCAGGAAAAAAGACTCGACCGGCATCTGCTTTATTGGGGAGCGCAAGTTCCGTGACTTCCTGGCTCGTTACCTGCCAGCCCAACCTGGCCCTATCTTATCTGTAGACGACGGTAAGGTGATGGGTGAGCATCAGGGGTTGATGTACCACACGCTGGGGCAACGCAAAGGCCTCGGCATTGGTGGCGTTAAAGAAGGCGGCGATGACCCGTGGTATGTGGTTGATAAAGATGTCGCCAGCAACGTGTTGTACGTCGCACAAGGGCATGAACATCCCCGCCTGATGTCCGTTGGCTTGATTGCACAACAACTCCACTGGGTTGACCGCGAGCCGCTGAGCGCACCGCTGCGTTGCACGGTAAAAACCCGCTATCGTCAGGCAGATATCCCTTGTTTGCTGACACCGCTGGATGCAGACCGTATCGAAGTCCGCTTTGACGAACCGGTCGCCGCTGTCACGCCGGGCCAGTCCGCTGTGTTCTATCAGGGTGAAATCTGCCTTGGTGGCGGCATCATCGAAGAACGCCTGCGTATGGTGCCATAATCGGTTCACACCGCACTCGACCAGAGGAGCCTCAACGCTTCTCTGGTTTTCTCCTGACTTTTCTCTTCTGATTTCCCCTTTTCTTTCCTGTTTGCTGTCCTTTTTTGTTGTATTACTGATGCGTTTTGCCATTCATCCCTTCCCCCTCCTCGTTCTTCTGTAGCTGATGACACCAAATAAAACACCGCGTTGGCACCTTTTTCGTTGTCGTGACACTAAACTTTGCAGTACCGAGTGATCAGGGTGAGCGATTTGCAATCCGTGCCGGGTTTTGCCCGGTTGTGCTTGGGTTCATCCTGATTTTTATGGCATGATCATCGCCTTTTTAAGCTATGTGAGTGCAAAAGCTGGAGATGTGCGCCAGTTTTTAACTTTTCTGCTGGGGAGAAATGGTCGTGCAATCAGTATCGCCATTTCGCACCCACACAGCGGCCAGATGATGTTGACAGGAGTAATTGTGGCTAAAAATTATCATGACATTACGCTGGCAATGGCAGGAATCTGCCAGTCTGCTTATTTGGTGCAGCAACTCGCGCATCAAGGCAGTTGCAATACGGATGCATTAAAAACGTCACTGAAAAGTATCATGAGTATTAACCCATCCAGTACGATGGATGTGTTTGGCAACGCGGAACAGCATCTGAAAATGGGTCTGGAAACGCTGTTGGGGATCCTCAACTCGTCACGCGAAGGTCTGGGCGCTGAGTTATCGCGCTATACGTTTAGCCTGATGGTGCTGGAGCGCCGCCTGAACAATAACCGGGCCGCACTGGACGAATTAGGTAACCGTATCAATCAGTTGGACAGACAACTCGAACATTATGACCTGCTCTCAGACACGTTTATTAACGTACTCGCCGGTATTTACGTGGATGTCATCAGCAAACTGGGCCCGCGTATTCAGGTAACCGGCGCGCAAGATGTGCTAAAAAGCCCGCAAGTTCAGGCGAAGGTACGTGCTGTACTGCTGGCGGGGATCCGTGCTGCCGTACTGTGGCAGCAAGTGGGCGGTAGTCGACTACAGTTGATGTTCTCCCGTAGCAAACTGGTACGCCACGCACAAGAGATACTGAGCCGCTGTCACCATTCCCCCTGACAGAAACACCACCTCATTGATGGTGGCTGCTTATTCCGGTTCAGCCACCGTCATGAGATACTAGTCACCAGACGATGCTGTTTGTCATGCGCTGTTGTTACGATGCGCGGTTATTTGCCATGAAACGCGATTCGTCATGCGATAGGATGGCGATAATCTCTGTTATTTATTTGAAAACAATCCCAGGAGTTGCTTGCGATGGAATTATCCTCACTGACCGCCGTTTCCCCCATTGATGGACGCTACGGCGATAAAGTCAGCATGTTGCGCACTATTTTCAGCGAATACGGTTTGCTGAAATTCCGTGTGCAGGTTGAAGTACGTTGGCTGCAAAAACTGGCGGCCTGTGCAGAAATCAAGGAAGTTCCTGCATTTGATGCCGACGCAAACGCTTTCCTTGACAAGATTGTCGCTGAATTTAGCGAAGAAGACGCCGCGCGCATTAAAACTATCGAACGTACCACCAACCATGACGTCAAAGCGGTGGAGTATTTCCTGAAGGAAAAAGTGGCGGCGGTTCCGGCTCTGCACGCTGTGAATGAATTCATCCACTTCGCCTGCACGTCTGAAGATATCAACAACCTGTCCCACGCGCTGATGCTGGATGCCGCTCGTCGTGACGTCTTGCTGCCGTTCTGGCGTAATATCATCGATGCCATCAAGCAACTGGCGCAGCAGTACCGCGATATCCCGCTGTTGTCCCGTACCCACGGGCAGCCCGCCACACCATCGACTATCGGTAAAGAATTTGCCAACGTCGCCTACCGCATGGAACGTCAATTCCGCCAACTGCAGCAGGTGGAAATCCTGGGTAAAATCAACGGTGCTGTCGGGAACTATAACGCCCACATGGTGGCGTACCCGGCGGTTGACTGGCACCAGTTTAGTGAAAGCTTCGTCACCTCACTGGGTATTCAGTGGAACCCCTACACCACACAGATCGAACCGCATGACTATATCGCCGAAATGTTCGATTGCATCGCCCGTTTCAACACCATTCTGATCGACTTTGACCGCGATGTGTGGGGTTACGTGGCCCTTAACCATTTCAAACAGAAAACCATTGCCGGTGAAATTGGCTCTTCTACCATGCCGCACAAAGTTAACCCGATCGACTTCGAGAACTCCGAGGGTAATCTGGGGCTGGCTAACGCAGTCATGGGCCATCTTGCCAGCAAATTGCCGGTATCACGCTGGCAGCGTGACCTGACCGACTCAACGGTACTGCGTAATCTCGGCGTGGGCGTAGGCTATGCCGTTATCGCTTATCAGGCATCCCTGAAAGGCATCAGCAAGCTGGAGGTCAATCGCGACCACCTGCTGGATGAACTGGATCACAACTGGGAAGTACTGGCTGAGCCGATTCAAACGGTAATGCGTCGTTACGGTATCGAAAAACCTTACGAGAAACTCAAAGAACTGACCCGTGGCAAGCGAGTAGACGCGGAAGGCATGAAGGCGTTTATCGACGGGCTGGCGCTGCCGGACGATGAAAAAACGCGTCTTAAGGCATTAACACCGGCCAATTACATCGGTCGTGCCATCAAACTGGTTGACGAACTTTAACCTTATTTCGGGCGATATCACCGTCGCCCGACCTATTTCCTGCCCTACCGTTTAGCCCCAGTTGAGCACGATTGTGGATAATGCTGACGAACCTTACATCTATGAGGTATTTTTGTCGTTGGCTATCCTAAATGACGGTAAACGCGCCGGTAAGCACAGCAAGACCTGTACAACGCGTTAACAGTTCTCTAAGTTTGGATAATTCACTAAGTTTGGATCGTTCTTATCAGGCAATGGACCGAGGAAAACCGTCATGCGTATTCTTGTGATTGAAGATAATGTTCTGTTACGCCATCACCTGAATGTCCAGTTAAATGAAATGGGACACCAGGTTGATGCAGCAGCGGACGCAAAAGAAGCGGATTATTTCCTTCAGGAACACGCGCCAGACATCGCGATTGTCGACTTGGGATTGCCGATAGAAGATGGCACCAGCCTGATCCGCCGCTGGCGCTCGCATCAGGTCAAATTGCCAATTTTGGTTCTCACTGCTCGGGAAAGCTGGCAGGAAAAAGTCGCGGTTCTGGAAGCGGGTGCTGACGATTACGTCACCAAGCCGTTTCACATTGAGGAAGTCGTCGCACGCATGCAGGCGCTGATGCGTCGCAATAGCGGCCTGGCCTCTCAAATTATCAGCCTGCCGCCCTTTGAAGTGGACCTGTCACGTCGAGAATTGCTGGTGCATGGTGAGCCGGTCAAACTCACCGCGTTTGAATATACCATCGTCGAAACGCTTATCCGCAATAACGGTAAGGTGGTCAGCAAAGAGTCACTGATGCTACAACTGTATCCCGACGCAGAGTTGCGAGAAAGTCATACCATCGACGTATTAATGGGTCGGCTGCGCAAGAAACTACAATCTGCCAACTCCCATGATGTTATTACCACCGTTCGCGGACAGGGTTACCGCTTCGATATCTAAATTCTGGACGGCAAGTTGAGAAAATCTCATTTTTCGCTGCGTTTTCGCTTTCTGATTTCGACCGCTGCGGTAGTACTGGCACTCACTCTCTCCTACGGTATTGTCGCAGTAGTGGGATACAGCGTGAGTTTTGACAAGACGTCATTCCGCCTGCTGCGTGGTGAGAGCAACCTGTTTTATAGCCTGGCGCAGTGGCATGACAATCAACTGACCATCGCAACACCGCCTGAAATCGATATTAACTACCCTACGCTGGTGTTTATCTATGATAAGAACGGCAATATATTGTGGCGGGAGCGTTCCGTTCCGGAACTGGAATCCCAGATAAAACCTGAATGGCTGGAAAAAACCGATTATCACGAGCTGGATGCCAACAGCAACACCAGTGATGCCGTCTTACAAGGCAGCAGCCCGCAAATGCTGGATAAGTTGCACGCCTACAGTTCGGAAGACAAAACACCGTTCACCCATTCAATCGCCGTCAACGTTTACCCCGCCTCTGAGCGTTTGCCTAAACTGGTTATTGTGGTGGTAGACAGGGTACCGCAGGAACTGCAACAGGCGGATGTAGTTTGGGAATGGTTCCGTTACGTGTTTATCGCTCATCTGGTGTTGGTACTGCCGTTATTGTGGCTGGCAGCCCACTGGAGTCTGCGGCCTATTAAGCATCTGGTGCATCAGATAAGCGAACTGGAAAGTGGTTCCCGCGAACACCTGGACGAAAATCCACCACACGAGTTGAACAGTCTGGTGAGGAATCTCAATACCTTGTTGAGTAATGAGCGCCAGCGTTATCACAAATATCGAACGACCCTGACCGACCTGACCCACAGTCTGAAAACGCCGCTGGCGGTGTTGCAGACCACATTACGCTCGTTACGCACCGGCAAAGAGCTAACCATCGAACAAGCCGAACCCATCATGCTGACGCAAATCAGCCGTATCTCGCAGCAAATCGGCTATTACCTGCATCGCGCCAGCGTGCGGACCGAACACCTCACTATCATTCGGGAAGTGCACTCCGTGCCGGCACAGCTCGATGCGCTCTGCTCCGCGCTGAATAAGGTGTACCAACGTAAAGGTGTTGTGCTGACCATGGACATTGCCCCCGAGCTGACTTTTATTGGCGAGAAAAACGACTTTATGGAAGTTATGGGCAATATTCTCGACAACGCCTGTAAGTATTGTCTGGAGTTCGTTGAAATCAGCGCCCGCTATTCCGGCCAAAAACTGCATCTGGTTGTTGATGATGACGGCCCTGGTATTCCTGACAGCAAGCGCGAAGTCATATTCCAGCGCGGACAACGGGCGGACACATTGCGCCCGGGGCAAGGCATTGGGCTATCCGTTGCCGCTGAAATCATCGAGCAATATCAGGGCGAAATTCTCATCGGTTCCAGCACACTTGGTGGTGCCAAAGTCGAAGCGATTTTCGGTCAGCAGCACCTCGGCCAGAATGATAATTAATGCGCTCCGCTGCGAATCACCTACACTGTAGTAAGTGGTACGGTTGTCATTAACCTTGTTATTAACATCAACCTTGTTATTAACAGCGCGGTTAGCGACAACCCCCATCGTTATTGCCTGCGGTCGAGCGCATCGACCGCGCTTTTCAGCCTGCCATCTCATCTGTGAATAAAGGGCAAACACCATCACGGCGACTTCGTTATAATCGTCGATAGCTCCCTGTTACTGGAAATGCGTTATGGACTACCAACTTAATCTTGACTGGCAGGACTTCCTGACACACCACTGGCAAAAAAAGCCGGTAATCATCAAAGCCGGTTTTCCTCATTTTCTTGATCCCATTAGCCCGGACGAATTAGCGGGGCTTGCGATGGAAAACGAGGTAGACAGCCGTCTGGTCAGCCATCGTGACGGCCGCTGGGATGTCAGCCACGGCCCGTTTGAAAGCTATGACCATCTGGGAGAAAGCAACTGGTCTTTACTGGTACAAGCCGTCGACCACTGGCATGAGCCTTCTGCCGCGTTGATGCGCCCTTTCCGTCAGTTACCTGACTGGCGTATTGACGACCTGATGATTTCATTCTCGGTGCCCGGCGGCGGCGTCGGCCCGCACCTTGACCAATACGATGTGTTTATTATTCAGGGCACCGGACGCCGTCGCTGGCGCGTTGGCGACAAGGTGCCAATGAAGCAGCATTGCCCACATCCTGACTTGCTGCAGGTTGCACCGTTCGACGCCATTATTGATGAAGAAATGGCACCCGGCGATATTCTCTATATTCCGCCGGGTTTTCCGCACGAAGGCTATTCACTGGAAAACTCGCTCAACTACTCGGTCGGGTTCCGTGCTCCCAGTTCCCGCGAGCTGGTCAGTGGTTTCGCCGACTATGTGTTGTCCCGCGAACTGGGTGGCCAACGCTACAGTGACCCGGATATTCCTTCTCGCGCCCATCCAGCCGACGTGTTACCGCAGGAGCTGGATAAACTTCAGCACATGATGCTGGAACTGGTGCAGCACAAAGACGCTTTTCATCAATGGTTCGGCGAATTTGCATCCCAGTCACGGCATGAGCTGGATTTGGCACCGCCGGAGCCGCCTTACCAGCCAGGCGAAGTATACGACCTGTTACAGCAGGGCGAGGCATTGCGCCGTCTTGGCGGATTGCGGGTATTGCGTATTGGCGAAACCTGTTTCGTCAACGGCGAGCGGCTGGAGAACCACCCACCACAGGCGATCGCTGCCCTGGCACAATATGACGTGCTGAACATCGGGCGATTTGGCGACACGCTGGATGATCCGTCTTTCCTTGCCCAGTTGACCGCTCTGGTTAACAGCGGTTACTGGTACTTTGTTGACTGACTATCGTTGGCTGATTATTGCTCTGTCATCTAAAACACAGAAGACGCCAAACGGCGTCTTCTGTGTTAGTAGCTTAATACCTAAACCATCAGGCTTTTACTGACGCACTCTCAGTGCTGGTTTGTCGGCTCCTGGCCCGTAATGCCGTCAGTTCGGCGATACGCATAATCACCGCCACAGCGCTTTCCATCCCTTCCAGCGTCACAAATTCATGCTTACCGTGAGCATTGTAGCCGCCCGTAAACAGATTAGGGCACGGCAAACCGCGGAAAGATAACTGAGCGCCATCCGTACCGCCACGAATCGGTTGCATCAGCGGCGTAATCCCGCAATCACGCATGGCCTGCTGCGCCAGCGCGATGATATGGGGATGCTGCTCCACTTGTTCACGCATGTTGTAGTAGCTATCGGTAATCGTGACTTCGATATAACAATCCGGATGCAGGCCCTCACCCACTTTTTCCGCGATATCCAGCAGCGTTTTCTTGCGCCGCTCGAAGCTATCACGCTCAAAGTCCCGAATGCTGTAGTGCAGTTCAGCCCGTTCTACCGTCCCTTTCGCGCT
The DNA here is from genome assembly GCF_009372235.1 of Dickeya oryzae. GTDB lineage: Bacteria > Pseudomonadota > Gammaproteobacteria > Enterobacterales > Enterobacteriaceae > Dickeya > Dickeya oryzae. The sequence goes on from NZ_ML762920.1 coordinate 108,749, forward strand.
ATTGAGGTGATAAAAACCCTGATAGCCTTCGGTCTGCTCTGGCGTCTCATCAGCCGGTACGAGTTGGTGAAAACGTGTCGCCAACGACAACGCATTGACCATCACCCCTTTTGCCCAGCCCGGATGGACGTTGTTACCGACAATCTTCACGACAGCCGACGCGGCATTGAAGTTTTCATACTCCAACTCACCCACGCCACCGCCATCTACTGTATAGGCCCATTCCGCCCGGAATGCATCGACATCAAAGTGCTGGGCACCTTTACCGACTTCTTCATCCGGCGTGAAAGCAATACGAATCTCACCATGTGGGATTTGGCGTTTCTTCAGCCGAACCAGTGCGGTCATGATCTCCGCAATACCGGCTTTATCATCCGCCCCTAACAGCGTTTTGCCATCAGTTGTAATCAATGTCTGGCCGAGCAGATGATGCAGCACCGGGAACATCACCGGCGACAAGACTTCATCACCCATACCCAGCGCAATATCACCGCCACGATAATTCTCGACAATCTGTGGATTAACATGTTTGCCGCTAAAATCCGGTGAGGTATCCATATGGGCGATAAACCCCACCACCGGCACAGGCCAGGCAACATTAGCGGGTAATGTCGCCATCACACAGCCATGCTTGGTAACCGATACCTGTTCCAGTCCCAGTTCAATTAATTCTTGTTGCAGCGCCTGCGCCAGCTTCAATTGCCCTTCCGTGCTCGGCACCTGCCGAACACCCGGTCGGGATTGGGTATCAAACGCAACGTAATTCAAAAAACGATCAAGTAATTTTTCCATCATCACCCCCTCCGATGGATTACAGGTTTCATTATGTAGAGGGTGCCTGTACCACATATTGCGTCAGGTCAGTTTTTATTGGTTTTCCACCCGGCACCGCCGTCTTACAGCGCCCATAACGCTGGGCAGCACGTCAGCCACCATGACAGACACGCCAGGAACACCTACAAGGAGTTAATAAACAGACAACATCTCAAGACAGGCGGCAGATTTACCGCCGCAGGACGGGAAGCCGGGCCGACGGCTGATTGCACCTCGGCCCGGGAAAACATCACAACCACTCGTAATACTGGCCCTGGCGTTTATCACAGCCGCAACAGCCGCCGCATTTGGGTGCGGCATCCCCCTGATGGAAGCGGATTTTGCCTTTCTGTACCCACACCTCCAGCATTCCCGCCACCACACCAGGATCGGCCTTAAAAGCCGTGCTGATATCTTGCAGCGACACCTTTTTTCTTTCGCGGACAAAATCCCGCAATTCAAGTAGCGTCATTATGTCTCCCCGGCGGGCAGTTGCCCGCCCGACTGGTTTATTTTACTTCACCTACCACGGTGCGCTGGCGTTGCAGACCATTGCGGCGCAGCAACATCACTGTGACACACAGCATTGCCGCCACCCCCATCAGCGCACACAGCGAATACAACGGGTGCTGGCTAAACCGCCCAACCTGATACACCACCACCGCCGTGCTGTAGCCGACCTGAATAGTCCAGCCAGCGCAGAATAGCGTCCAGGCGGTGCCCACCTCACGCCAGATGGCGGATACCGCCGCCACGCAAGGGATATACAACAGCACCATCAGCAGGTAACTAAACGCCCCCAGGCGGCCATCAAACAGTTGGCTGATCACGGTCAGCGAGGTCACAGAGAATTTATTGTCTTTGGCAATCGTGGCGGTATCACTCAAATCACCAACATTGATCCCTAACGGGTTTAATACCGCGTCACCCAGCTTGCCCAGATTTTCAGGGATGGTCGCCAGCGCATCTTGAATACCGCCGGTCAGGCTAAAAGGTTTGGCTTCTGCTTTCGCGCCGCCGTCCTGCGAGGCTGCCATTGCGCCGTACAACGCATCCAGCGTACCGACAACCGCTTCTTTGGCGAAGATCCCGGTGAACACCCCTACTGCGGCTGGCCAGTTTTCATCGCGAATGCCCAGCGGTTTGAATACCGGCACGATGGCTTGCCCCACCGCCGACAGCACCGACTTCTGGGTATTCTGGTTACCAAAGGAACCATCTGTCCCCATCGAGTTGAGAAAGCCCAGCACCGTCACCACCACCACAATCAGCCGTCCGGCACGCAGCAAGAACCCCTTCAGGCGCTCCCAGGTGCGAATCAGTACACTGCGCAGGCTGGGCAAGTGATAAGGGGGAATTTCCATCACAAAGGCAGACGCTTCGCCTTTCAACGCGGTATTTTTCAGCAAAAAGCCGGTCGCAATCGCCGCCGCGATACCGACCAGATACAACCCGAACACCAGGTTTTGTCCGCCTTCGACAAACAAGGCGGACGCAAACAGCACGTACACCGGCAAACGTGCACCACAAGACATAAATGGGGCCATCATCACCGTCACCACACGGTCGCTATGGCGCTCCATGGTGCGCGTCGCCATCACCGCTGGCACATTACAACCAAACCCGACAATCAGCGGCACGAACGCCTTGCCCGGCAAACCGATGCTGCGCATAAAGCGGTCCATCACAAACGCCGCTCGCGCCATATAGCCGGAATCCTCCAACCAGGACAGGAACAGATACAGACAACCGATCACCGGAATAAAGGTGGATACGGTCTGAATACCGCCGCCCACGCCATCCGCCAGCAGGGTTTTCAGCCATTCTGGGGTATGCAACGCCAGCAACAGCTCGCCGAATCCATCCACCAGCAAGGTGCCGAACAGCTTGTCGAAAAAGTCGATAAACGCACTGCCGATATTGATGGTGAAGACGAACATCAGGTACATCACCAGCAGGAAGATCGGAATACCAAAAAAGCGGTGCAACACGACGCGGTCAATTTTGTCGGTCAGGGTTGCGGAAGCCTCGCCACGGCGGGTAATCACCTCACGCGCCACCGCGCCAACGAACTGGTAACGCGCGTCCGCCAGAAAAATATCCAGCTCATCCTCATACTCGGCGACCAGCCGGGCGACTTCAGCATCGGCAAAGGCCAGCGTATCCGCAGGCACCCGGTCACGCACCGTCATGTCGCCTTCCAGCAACTGAATCGCCAGCCAATACGGGTTACGAATCGCCGCCTGCCCTTGCAGTTTATCCGCAATCGCCTGCGCCGCCTGGTTCAGTGGCGCGTCATAAGGAATCGACACCGGTGGAATCACCGGTTGTGCCAGCGCGGCCTGACACACCTCATGCAACATCGCGATGCCTTTCTTCTGGCTGGTGGTAATCGGGATGACCGGGCACCCCAGGCGCTGCTGTAAACCGGCGATATCAATATCCAACTTACGTGCGGCGGCGATATCCATCATATTGACGGCCACCACCATCGGCACCTGCATATCCAGCAACTGCGCGGTGAGATACAGATTTCGCTCCAGATTGGAGGCATCAACGATATTCAGTACCAGATTGGCTTCGCCGGACAGGATGTAATCACGTGCTACCCGTTCGTCTTCCGAGCTTTCGGAAGACGGGTTCAGCGAGTAAACCCCCGGCAAATCCACCAACGTCACTTGTTGCTGATGATAACGGTAACTGCCGACTTTCTTTTCCACCGTCACGCCGGGCCAGTTACCGACCGTTTGTTTACCGCCGGTCAGGACGTTAAATAGCGTCGTTTTGCCACAATTGGGGTTACCTACCACGCAAATTACGGGTTGCGTATTCATAAAAAATCCTTACCTGCCCGGATTAACATTTTTCCAGAATCAAAATCTGTGCTTCGCCTTTACGCACGCTGATCGATGCACCACGCAGGCGCAGTTCTATCGGATCACCCAGCGGTGCGACTCGCGACACCGAAAACTCCACTCCCGGCGTCACGCCCAGCGCCAGCAGGCGCTTGCGGTAATCCGCCGATCCTTTCTGAAACCCCAGCACACGCCACTGTGTGCCCACTGCCAATGCTTCCAGTGTCATCGCTGTGTAAACCTCATACCCATTGCAGCCTGATAAAAAGCAGTTGCCTGATAAAAAATAACGGGAGTCGTAACCCCGCCGTCATCAACCGATTGCCAGAAACCGAACATGACAAACCGATTGCCATCGTGTTTATTGCTGTGGCGATACCCACACTTGCTTACCCATCTCCCAGTTGATCGCCACCCGGCTATCCCCGGCAGCCAACATTAACGGCTGATTGGCATCACGCTGAATCACGCGCACCTGGCCACCGACACGGATGCCAAGCTCAGTCAGCCGCTGCTGGTACTCGCCCGTTGAGCGAATACGCGCCACTACGGCATTCACGTTAAGAGGAAGATCAAGCAGCGTTTGAAGACTCAGAGCCATACACCATTCCTTCACTGACAGTGCGCCGCACCCCGCCTGCGTTACAACACGGCGGCAATGCATCAAGGTAAGTAATAACGATTATCAATCATATTCCTGTCTACGCATCGCCTTTTGATGTGCGTCAAGGGAGGTGAAGATTGGGGGATAGAGTCAGAAGGGTAATGAGGTAATGAGGTAATGAGGTAATGAGGTAATGAGGTAAAGAGTAATAGAGGAGCAACTGAAGGGTGGCAATTACACAGAATTACGGACAGGCTCGTGGACTCGCCCGGTAGAGCTAACACTTACGGTAATGTCCCGCTATTTTTCGGGAGGTATGCAGTATGCGCAGTACACGAACCACATGCTCTTCAACAGCATAGACGATGATGAACGGGAAACGTGGCACCACCAGTTTCCGATGTTTTTCCGTTTTCGCGGCTTTTACCCCCGCCTGAGGATTGTCCTGAAGGATGTCAGCCATACTGACGAACCGGTCATCCGTGGCACTGGCTACCGCTAATCCCGCTTCTTTGTAAAGATAACGGAAGATGGCCTCACGATCTGCCTGTGCCTGTTTTTCCCACTGAATGGCTGATGTCACAGCTTGCCCCGTGCTGCCTGTATTTTCAGTTCATTCATGTGGTGGTTCATTTCTTCGTTACTGATAAACTCACTTTCCCCGTCCTCATAACGGCTGAATGCCTCCAGTATCTGTTGCTCCAGCCAGCCCTCATGCTCACTGTTTTGATAGCGACGCTCCTCTGCGGCCAGCTCTTCTGCCCGCTGACGCATTACCTCTGTCAGACTCATTCGCCGTCTTTCCGCTGCCTGCATCGCCAGACGCTTGGTTTCCTCGTCTATTCTGAAGTGGATTGTTCCCATCATTTTTCACCTTCGTGGTGTCATTTGTGTTGTCATTATGCAGGCAGTTTTTCAGCCTGTCACGCTCAACACCCAGCCGTTTTGCATTCTGCCTGCTCACCTTCCGCCATCCGGCGGTATTTCTCCGACAGACGACCGAACACCGCCTGCGCCTCCTTGCCCGGCCCGCTGTTCACGCCCAGCTCTACCGCCGCCCGCAGCGCATCCAGCGTCATCTGCTGCCCCCACTTTTCCAGCGCACACAACCCGGCATGTACTACTTCGCTGACATTGTTATAACGGCCACTATCGATTTGCTCACGGATAAACGGCTCGAAGTACGGGCTTAACGCGATACTGGTTACCATCATTGTCTCCAACTCTACGGGATAGTATTCATTACTAATCTGTTAGACTTTTCTTCTCTTCCTTTGCCGCACCATCGCCCTTTATTAATACACATCCTCATCCACCACCAAAGCAGTCATATCAGGCAATACAACGCATTTCCCAAGCCGAACGCTATGCACGCGCCGGGTTTCAGGCGGTGCCACTGCAAGGGGCCTGGCTTACCGAAGCCGGATTTACCGACGGGATGCCGTTAAAAATACGGGTCATCCCCGTCTGCATGGTCATCACCGCGCAGAACACCCGCGAGCTGTGGCACTGTCTGGAAGGGCTGAGCATCGAACCCTTTGACCCGGACGCCGCCGCCAACTGGATCAGGCATTATCCCGGCGGGCTGACGTTTGCCGAGTAACCAACACCACCCCCGGCCCGCGCCGGGGTTTTTGTTTTAACGCAGGGGTGTCGGGGCATGGCCCTGACCGGGTGGTTTTGGGGACACGGCCCACTGGCGGTGGCCACAAAACATTTCCTGTCCGGGTGATGGAGCTTTTTCGGGCAACCCTGCCACAACCCACCCTCAAGGTCCGCTGGCTGGACGATCTCGGTTTTAACACCGGCCAGCCGGTTATCGTCACCGTCGAGCGCGGGCGGCTGGTGATTGAGGCGGAGATTAGGATCTGACCGGTAAAAAACAAAGATCCCGGCGCAAGGGCCGGGATCACATTGTTGACTATTTATAAAACAAGCTATTTGACTTTATTATTTTACATACTTCATTTGTTATTTCATCTATATATTGATCACCATATAACCCTCGATCAACCATCATTCTAAAATCACCCATGATATGATTATATAAATTTGGAAGGCCATTACGCTGATTGCCCTCAAGTATTCTTAAAGACTTAAGGATTCCCTTACAACGCAAGTCATTACCTTCGTTCTCAACGACATATGCGATGACCTTATTTAACAGCTCTATAAGCCTTGATATATCCTGCATATCATTTTCTGTTAACATCTAATCACCTTTTATTTGTCACTTGATCAGGAAACGATTTTCTAAATTCATCATAGGTATAAACTTTACCAGTCTTACCGTCACGTACCGACTTTATCCATTCTGATGGATAATTCCTTGGCATCAAAATTTGATCAGCCCCACCATCATATTTCGGTTTTTCACTACCTGGCTTCTGTTCACCAACTACACCTATATTAATTTTTGTATTTTCTGGGATTTCAATCTGTGCTTCAAACTGTGAAGTGCTCCATTTCTTATATACAGCAGTTTCATTACGCCCGGCATTTTGTTCAGTTGTAGCATACCCACCATCAAGTTTCGCCTGATCTGAGCCACCACCAAACTTTCTGTAAACTAAAACGGGTTCATTGGTAATTACCGTCTGATAGTTACCATCTTTGAATGATGCCGTAACAGCATCAGGTAAACTGTCTTTCTGAGTTAATGTTACTTTACTGTCTATCTTCGTACCGGCAGTTGCAGGAGCACCTTGCTCCACTTTTTTAGCTACATTACCAGCAACCGATACTTCACCAGCTTCTGCCGCAACACCTTTAAACCCGGCCAGCGTACTGACCATCCCATGCAACTGCATCACGGAATCATACTGCGACGCCACGTCATCCCAGCCTTTTCCGGTCGCTTTGGCGATGGCCGTGATGGCCGCGTCGCGGGTGATACTCCCTTCATCCAGCCCTTTCAGTATCGCGCTCGCATTGGCCGCATCCTGCGGGTACAGGTCTTTAAATATCAGGTTATAGGTAACATTGCCGCCATAGGTATTCAGCGCCTGCTGCGCCTGAGCCACCAGTGCCGAGCAAGCCCCACCCGATTTGTTGCCCTGCGTACAGATATCATGGATGGCCTGATCGCGGTCTTTATCCAGTTTGCGGGTATCCGCCAGTTCTTTGGTTTCGTCCGCCGTCAGTGTTCCAGCTTTTTCCTTGCGCTCCAGAGCCGCTTTCTTTGCGGCTTCTGTCGCACTCAGATAGTTATTCTCCACAACAACTTCTTCCGTTGCGAAGTCAGCCGACGAACACCACTTTTCCCTGTGCCGTCAGCCGGTTACAGCCGGTTTTTCCTGATGCATTTCGATACCCGGACACCCAAGCCCCGATACGCGGTTTTGGCCCCCGACACGCTACCGCCCTGCCGTGGCTTTTGCCTGCAACACACGCATCATAGCAGCGGCGGCAGCCGCTGCCATCCGGTGTTGGGGGTTCGGTTTGGGGTTTCATCGCAACCCGTGACGGGGCCACAGCTTGCCTGTGGCCCCGGCGCGGGTTCTGCCGGCGCGGACGGCACAGAGTCCGCAAGCGACGCCCTGCGGCGCTCTGTCGCGCCGACGGTTAAGGAGAAGACGCACCTGCATGACCACGCCACACCGGGGCGGGGGCGAAGGCTGGCCGGCACGGGAACGAGCAAGGAGGGAACCGACTGCGAGCCGTGACGGACAGATGCAGCGGGTGGGCATGAAGCCCTTCAGCGGAGGCCCGACGGGCCGACTTCTTCCTGGGGGTTGGGTTTGGGGGTTGACCTGAGTGCTGAAGAAGGAACACCGCCGCCGACAGCGGAAGGCGCCGCCTTGCGCGCCGCGCCTCACCCGCGATGCCGATGGCGGGGGCGCAAGACATAATGCGGATTATACGATACGAGCCGCTCCACGCGACGGCAAGGAGCGGCGGCGTTGCCCGGCGAGCTTCGTATAATCCCCCGCATTATGTTGAACGGCTGACCGGCCAGCAGCTTGGCCACATGCCGCACCGCCGCACAACGCTGGCCGGGCAGACGTTTACCCCCGCCCGCGACGTGGCATGACGGCAGTCAGCCCGCCGGGCTGTCTGCCGAACCCGCTCCCGGCGGACCCGCCCGGAGAACGCTAACTTTTGGGGCTGTCCGGCAACGCGGGCGTGTCGTCTGCCTCCGGGGTGTCCGGCTGCTCTGCCGCCATCAGGTCAGCCGGCAACCCGGTTTCCTCTTCAGGGTCACGCTCCGCCGGATGGGTACTCGCATGAACCGCCTGCAACGCCCGGATTGAGACCTGGGTGTAGATTTGCGTACTTTCCACGCTCGCGTGGCCCAGCATCGCCTGTATCCACCGCAGGTCCGCCCCGTTCTCCAGCATCTGCGTCGCCATCGCGTGCCGGAACAGGTGGCAGCTTCCCCATTTCGCTATCCCCGATGCTTTGATGTAGTGACTGACCAGATTGGTGATGCCGTTCGGCGTCAGTCCTTCCACACCGTCCAGGGCCACGAACAGCGCCGGGCAGTGCGGATTCACCAGCAGTTGCGGCCTGACCGCCTGCAGGTAATACGTCAGCCAGCGCAGCGCCCGCTGCCCGACCGGGATAACCCGGTCCTTCTTTCCCTTGCCCTGTACGATGGTCACGATATGGCGGCTCGCGTCCACGCTGTACACCTCCAGCACCGCCACTTCACCCCGCCGTATTCCGGTTGACCACAGCAGCTCCATCAGCGCCCGGTCGCGGATGCCCTGCAGCGTGGTCAGGTCCGGCAACGCCAGTACCTGCTCCACATCCGCCACGCTCAGGATATGGCGCGGCAGCCGCTTTTCCAGCCGCGGCAACACCAGACCCGACGCCGGGTCGGCCAGCAGCAGATGATGCCGCGTCATCCAGCCGAACCACACCACCAGTGGCCCCAGCTGGCTGCGCTGCGTCCGGGTGCTCAGTGGCTCCCCGTTCGGCTTGCGGTACTGGTACAGGTGACGCTGATAGTGCTCCAGTATCGGTAAGGTGATGTCCCGGCCATAGTGCAACCCGCGCTCCGCCGCCCACAGGATGAACCGGTACTGATGATGGGTTTGCGTTTTCAGCGTGGTTTCTGACCAGTTCCGCTCCCGACGCCACGCCACGAACCGCAGCAGCAGCGCGTACAGGCTCTTCGGGTCACTGGCCGGGCCGATGGGCTTTCGGTAGACCTCATCCACCGTCAGCAGCGCATCGGCGCGGGGTTTACGGTTAGCCATGTGTCACCCCCGCGCTCTCAACCGGCGTATCGCCGACCGCAGGCAGCGGCACGGCAGGCGATTTTCCTTTTCCCCTGATTACTGCGTCTGACCCGGCCCCGACCACGTCCGCCGTCAGCCCTTGTGCCGTCTGGCTCGACGCCGGTTTTTCCACACCAGACCTGGCCCGGACTTGAGGCAGACTTAAGCCAGACTTTTCTTCCACCGGGGCAGACTTGCGTTCGCTGCCCTGCCACCGCTGCGTATCCACGCCAACCGCAGGCAGCGGCGTGGCAGGCGATTTTCCTTTTCCCCTGATTACTGTATCTGACTCAGCCCCGACCGGTTCCGCCGTCAGCCCTTGCGCCGTCTGGCCTGACGCCGGGTTTTCCACGTCAGACCTGGCCCGAACCTGGGGCAGACTTAAGCCAGACTTTTCTTCTTCCTGGCCAGACTTGCGTTCACGGCCTTCAGGCTCGTCCACCTCCAGCAGCCCGCACAGGTGCGGGTCATCGCCGGTGTTGCCGTCCCACAGCAGCTCATACTGCAACAGATGCCCCCGGCTGCCGCCGTGCAGCAGCAGGTATTCCATTTCAGCCAGCCGCAGACAGTGGTTCTTGAGCTGGCTGTCGCTCCAGTTCGTCCATGCCCGGATATCCCGCCGCGTGAACCGCACTTCACCCGGCTGGCAGCCCTGACGCTGCGCCTGTTCGCCCACCATCGCCTGTATCAGCAGCAACAGTTTCCTCGTCTGCGGCGGCATTTCATCCAGCGTCCGGCCCAGCACTTCGTGGGCCAGGTGGTTGGCCAGCGCGATATCGCTCTTTTCCACCTCGATATACTCGATAACCGCGCCCCGGTGCGTCACCCGTTTCACCTCACGCTGGTACTGATGCAGCAGCGCGATGGCCTGGATTAACGTCAGGTACTTCATATGGTCGCGCCGGGTGCGGGTCTTGTCCGACAGGAACGTCAGCCGGTCGGCATACGGATTGACCACCTTCAGCGGCCGCAGCAGCCGCTGCGCGTTCTGGTGTAGCCGGGTCAGGTACTGCTTTTCTGAAGACTGAAGCAGCCCGGCCAGCGTCTGCCCGTGACGCTGCATCGCGTGTATCGCCTGCGTCTGCTCCCGCGATTCGTTCACCGTCAACACCAGACAGCGGTTGAGCAGCTCTTCATCCACGTCGCTGGCCGTGGTGGTCAGCATCAGCATCACCGGCCCCTGCACTTTGTATTCCCGCGTCACCAGTTCCCCGCTCTGCTCGTTCTTGCCGGTTGACGCGATTTTCAGTTCCCCGTCCGACTGGAGCAACTTAAGGGCATAGGCGGCCTGCCGCACCCCTTCTTCTTCGGCTATCGCCAGTATCTTGTGTTGCAGCGAGGTTTCACCGAGGTAATACAGGCTCTGCCCGGTCATCGCGCTGTACTGGATACGCTCTTCCTCCGGCATCATCCCCAGCACCGCCTCCATCAGCGACGATTTCCCCGCCGCCGAACTGCTCTGTATCAGCACGGCCAGCGGTTTATCCAGCTTGCGCGACGTCGCCGCCAGATACCCGGTCAGCAGATTGGTGCTTTCCCCCACCACCCCGCAGGCCGCGAGGTCATTGATGATGCGTTCAGCCAGATGGGGGGATTTCAGTAGCTCCAGCGCCGCCGCCTCGTCTTCCGCACTCACCGTCACCGACGCCACATTGTCGGCCTGCTCCGCCGCCTGCCGCACGTCATCCTGCTTTTGCTCCAGCATCAGCAGCACCCGTCCGCACTCGCGCTTGATGACCGACGCTTCACAGCCCAGTTCCGCCGCCGCCGCGCTCACATAGCCCTGACGCTGCCGCGAGCTGTACAGGTCCAGCGAGTCCACATACAGCGCGCCGGTTGACGCGTCCCGCACCTGCACGTTGACCTTCATCACGTCCTGTACGGTGTTTTTCTGCCAGCCGCGCACCCGCCACACCCGTGGGCCGTGAGTCAGCAGCAGGTCGCCGGACGCGGTTAACTCGCCTGCCACCGTCGGTGCCGGTACGCCCGCCGGGGCGGCTAAGGAAGAAGCGGTATCGTCCCCGCCGGATGGCATGTCACGGGAGAACACCACCCCCGGCCCGCTGCCCTGACCCATCCATGCCGCCTGCTCCAGTGCCAGCCCTAACGCGCTTTCCGGGTTGCCGCTCTTCAGCGCATACGCATTCGCATCCAGCCCCGGCGGGAACCGCACCCGCCATGCTTCGATACCCGCTTCCAACAGGTCCGCCGCCACGCTGTCCGCGCCCCGGTCGCCGGCCTCATCCCGGTCATAGGCTATCTGCACCCGCTTCACGCCGTGGTACTGCAACGCGGCCAGATGGTCAGCGGTAAAGCCGTTGGCCCCGTACGCCGTGGTGACATTGCGGAACCCGGCACACCAGAACGTCATCGCATCAATCAGCGATTCGCACAGGATAAGGTCGGACGACGCCTTCAGCGCTTCCTCGTTCCACACCCCGGCCAGCGGCGACGGCAGGTACAGGTGCTTCGGCGAGCCTTTGAGGATTTTGTGGTCCGGCTGTACCCGACGCCCGTACAACTGCATCACCCGGCCACGCTGGGCCACACTCGCCGATTCCGCCCAGCCGATAACCGGCATCACCACGCAGCCCCGGAAGTGGTCCTGCTTCGTGGTGGCGCGCAGCACCCCCAGCCCGGCCAGTTTCTCACGCAGCCGCTTTCCTTCCTGACTCGACGAGGACGGCAACAGCCCCGCGCTGCCGCCGATACCGTGATGACCGGCGAACCCCAGCCGGAAGTGGCTCACCAGTTCAGGATGAGCCAGCCCGCGACTGACCAGCCACTGCTGTGCTTCCGGGTTCGCCAGCAGGCTCTGGTGGTAGAAGCCGATAACCTGATTCAGCAGCGCCTGACCGTCATCATCCAGATCGGCGAGTCTGGTACGCGCCGCAGACGGCGAAGCCGGAACCACCGGGGCGGCTAAAAAAGACGGATTGCCAGCCAGTTCCCGCAGCCGCAACAGGGTTTGCGGCCAGGTCAGCCGCTCGGTGTGTTGCAGCCAGTCCAGCACCGACCCCGACGCCCCGCAGCCGAAGCAGTGGTACAGGTTTTTCGACGGCGTGATGACGCAGGACGGCGTGTTTTCCTGATGGAACGGGCACCGGCAGACATAACTGTCCGCCCCCTGCTTTTTCAGTGTATGACCCTGAGACTGCGCCACGGCCCGCAGCGACACCCCGCGTTTCAGTTGCTCCAGCTCTGCCGGTGTCATTCGTCCCATTTCCGCTGCTCCTGTCAAAAACCTGTCAATAGGGTTTCAGTAAAAATAACTCGACAAGCATATACCTCAGTGGGTAGTATTTACAACAGTGAGATGTAAAATAGGAGGTAGATTATGGCCATCAGGACTTTACCAGCACAGGGTTCATCCACGATGGCGGCATCTATCAGTAGTGAAGAACAGATTTTTATGACCGAACTCGGCAAGCGTATCACCGCCCTGCGTAAAGACGCCGGACTCACTCAGGTTCAGCTCGCGCAGGCACTGAACGTTTCCCAGCAGGCTGTTCAGTCATGGGAGTCCGGGCGGCGGCGGATACAGATTTCAGCGCTGCCTGCCGTGGCAAGACAGCTTTCCGTTTCTCTTGATGCCCTGCTGGGCGACAGCCATACCCCGCCACCGCGCAAGCGCGGCCCGGCGTCACGGCTGGAGCAGCAGATTCAGGTGATAGGCCAGTTGCCCAGAAGCAGGCAGAAGCTGGTGTCGGAGATGCTCGACGCCGTGATTGCTCAGGCGCAACAGGCAGGAACGGACGGACTGGACGGCTAAAAAGACAGGATTTTTAACGCGGAGGCGATGAGTTCGCACCTCATCACCTCCGCTCACCACAGGCAACTAAAGAGGTAGTTACTATGGCTGGACGCGATTCTAAGGCAGAACCCCGCGCAACTGAAGTAAAAGAACCCCAACGGCATTACACCGTCGGTTACGCCCCCAATGGCATGAAGGGCAACCCGCCGCCGCAACTCACGCTGAAGGGCCGCTGGCTGGAAGACCTCGGCTTTAACACCGGACAGCCGGTGATTGTCACCGTGGAGCGCGGGCGGCTGGTGATTGAAGCAGAACTTAGGATCTGACCGGTAAAAAAACAAAGATCCCGGCGCAAGTGCCGGGATCGTCGTTTATTTATAAGCTGGATAGTTATCTATTAATTAATAATATTTAATTGGATACTTCCACCATCAGGAACGTCTCTTATTTGCAATGCAATATTAGCTCTTGACCTCATTGCTTTGTCTGATTTATCAACATAAAGATTATTGATATCAAAATCTCCTCCTGCAACAAAGGGAATTTTAGGAACTAAACGATATCCTGAAGGTATAGGGCCATGAGCTTTCTGCCAAAAATGGGCTAAGGAATAACCTGTAATAACTTTATATTCATTCAGTACGACACCACACCATTCATTTATGCTTTTAGCCAGCCACTCAAACATTCCAGTTTCAGGATCAAAGGAATAAACTCCATCACTTTTTATACAGAACTGACCACCAAAAACATCTTCTGCGAAGTAAAGTGCATCCCTAGCCATATCATCATAAGAGTCAATCCATAACTCATTGTTATTCCAATCAATAATTCCAAAATCATCACCAACTGTTTCACATGAAAAAACATGTAATGCTGATTCAAAACAATAAAAACCATTTTTGCAATTTAGCAAAGATATCAGTTCATCAACGAGTGGTGATTTATACGCAGCCAATATCGCCCTATCTACTTTTCCCGGTGCGATGCTATCACTGCAAATAGACAATAATTTTTTTGCCAAAGGCTGCATATCTACTTCTCCTTTTCTGTCTTTATAATAACAGAAGAACCATCAGGTAATCCTCGACACTGTGCCCCTATACATGCTCCGGCACCACGATTATCTGAAGGGGTTATCAATCGAACTGATGCTCCAGAACCGCCTTCTTTAAACATAGCAGGCGGATATTCATCACGATCAAGCCCTGGAACAGTCGGGGTATCTTTCAAAGACTCTTTCCGCCTTTCTGATGCACCACCACGATCAATCGTAAGTACAGTAGGATGCCCTGCCTGCTGTGCATCTTCAATATGCCGGGCTGATTCTGGATATTTTGCTTTATCAACGATAACAACCTTTGGCTCTTTCAACGCCTCTGATAATGCAGGAGCCTTCTTACCCGGCAGCAGAATACCAGCCAGCATTCCACCCGTCGCTTCCAGTGCCGCCTGATTGCCTCCAGAAGCCTGTTTGATCGTGTCGGCTACCGCTGACCAGGTTTCGCTCTTCATCAGTGCCGATACACTGTCGGCTACTGCCTGATTCTTTCCTGAGAGGTCACTCAGCGCTTTATTACAGTAACTGTCCCCGGCAGCACAGGAGGCTAGAGCCATTGCCGCATCGGCAACATAGTCCGCTGACCCTATCGCCGAATCACCGCTATCCACTATCGCATTGATAATGCTGTTTGCTGTAGCAGAGGTCGTGCCTTCACCAAGCTTGTCGCGGATCTGTTTCTTCCACCATTCCGCACTCTCTTTTACTGACTGACGGGCGTTATCTCCGGCTAACGAGTTATTCTCCACAACAACTTCTTCCGTTGCGAAGTCAGCCGACGAACACCACTTTTCCCTGTGCCGTCAGCCGGTTACAGCCGGTTTTTCCTGATGCATTTCGATACCCGGACACCCAAGCCCCGATACGCGGTTTTGGCCCCCGACACGCTACCGCCCTGCCGTGGCTTTTGCCTGCAACACACGCATCATAGCAGCGGCGGCAGCCGCTGCCATCCGGTGTTGGGGGTTCGGTTTGGGGTTTCATCGCAACCCGTGACGGGGCCACAGCTTGCCTGTGGCCCCGGCGCGGGTTCTGCCGGCGCGGACGGCACAGAGTCCGCAAGCGACGCCCTGCGGCGCTCTGTCGCGCCGACGGTTAAGGAGAAGACGCACCTGCATGACCACGCCACACCGGGGCGGGGGCGAAGGCTGGCCGGCACGGGAACGAGCAAGGAGGGAACCGACTGCGAGCCGTGACGGACAGATGCAGCGGGTGGGCATGAAGCCCTTCAGCGGAGGCCCGACGGGCCGACTTCTTCCTGGGGGTTGGGTTTGGGGGTTGACCTGAGTGCTGAAGAAGGAACACCGCCGCCGACAGCGGAAGGCGCCGCCTTGCGCGCCGCGCCTCACCCGCGATGCCGATGGCGGGGGCGCAAGACATAATGCGGATTATACGATACGAGCCGCTCCACGCGACGGCAAGGAGCGGCGGCGTTGCCCGGCGAGCTTCGTATAATCCCCCGCATTATGTTGAACGGCTGACCGGCCAGCAGCTTGGCCACATGCCGCACCGCCGCACAACGCTGGCCGGGCAGACGTTTACCCCCGCCCGCGACGTGGCATGACGGCAGTCAGCCCGCCGGGCTGTCTGCCGAACCCGCTCCCGGCGGACCCGCCCGGAGAACGCTAACTTTTGGGGCTGTCCGGCAACGCGGGCGTGTCGTCTGCCTCCGGGGTGTCCGGCTGCTCTGCCGCCATCAGGTCAGCCGGCAACCCGGTTTCCTCTTCAGGGTCACGCTCCGCCGGATGGGTACTCGCATGAACCGCCTGCAACGCCCGGATTGAGACCTGGGTGTAGATTTGCGTACTTTCCACGCTCGCGTGGCCCAGCATCGCCTGTATCCACCGCAGGTCCGCCCCGTTCTCCAGCATCTGCGTCGCCATCGCGTGCCGGAACAGGTGGCAGCTTCCCCATTTCGCTATCCCCGATGCTTTGATGTAGTGACTGACCAGATTGGTGATGCCGTTCGGCGTCAGTCCTTCCACACCGTCCAGGGCCACGAACAGCGCCGGGCAGTGCGGATTCACCAGCAGTTGCGGCCTGACCGCCTGCAGGTAATACGTCAGCCAGCGCAGCGCCCGCTGCCCGACCGGGATAACCCGGTCCTTCTTTCCCTTGCCCTGTACGATGGTCACGATATGGCGGCTCGCGTCCACGCTGTACACCTCCAGCACCGCCACTTCACCCCGCCGTATTCCGGTTGACCACAGCAGCTCCATCAGCGCCCGGTCGCGGATGCCCTGCAGCGTGGTCAGGTCCGGCAACGCCAGTACCTGCTCCACATCCGCCACGCTCAGGATATGGCGCGGCAGCCGCTTTTCCAGCCGCGGCAACACCAGACCCGACGCCGGGTCGGCCAGCAGCAGATGATGCCGCGTCATCCAGCCGAACCACACCACCAGTGGCCCCAGCTGGCTGCGCTGCGTCCGGGTGCTCAGTGGCTCCCCGTTCGGCTTGCGGTACTGGTACAGGTGACGCTGATAGTGCTCCAGTATCGGTAAGGTGATGTCCCGGCCATAGTGCAACCCGCGCTCCGCCGCCCACAGGATGAACCGGTACTGATGATGGGTTTGCGTTTTCAGCGTGGTTTCTGACCAGTTCCGCTCCCGACGCCACGCCACGAACCGCAGCAGCAGCGCGTACAGGCTCTTCGGGTCACTGGCCGGGCCGATGGGCTTTCGGTAGACCTCATCCACCGTCAGCAGCGCATCGGCGCGGGGTTTACGGTTAGCCATGTGTCACCCCCGCGCTCTCAACCGGCGTATCGCCGACCGCAGGCAGCGGCACGGCAGGCGATTTTCCTTTTCCCCTGATTACTGCGTCTGACCCGGCCCCGACCACGTCCGCCGTCAGCCCTTGTGCCGTCTGGCTCGACGCCGGTTTTTCCACACCAGACCTGGCCCGGACTTGAGGCAGACTTAAGCCAGACTTTTCTTCCACCGGGGCAGACTTGCGTTCGCTGCCCTGCCACCGCTGCGTATCCACGCCAACCGCAGGCAGCGGCGTGGCAGGCGATTTTCCTTTTCCCCTGATTACTGTATCTGACTCAGCCCCGACCGGTTCCGCCGTCAGCCCTTGCGCCGTCTGGCCTGACGCCGGGTTTTCCACGTCAGACCTGGCCCGAACCTGGGGCAGACTTAAGCCAGACTTTTCTTCTTCCTGGCCAGACTTGCGTTCACGGCCTTCAGGCTCGTCCACCTCCAGCAGCCCGCACAGGTGCGGGTCATCGCCGGTGTTGCCGTCCCACAGCAGCTCATACTGCAACAGATGCCCCCGGCTGCCGCCGTGCAGCAGCAGGTATTCCATTTCAGCCAGCCGCAGACAGTGGTTCTTGAGCTGGCTGTCGCTCCAGTTCGTCCATGCCCGGATATCCCGCCGCGTGAACCGCACTTCACCCGGCTGGCAGCCCTGACGCTGCGCCTGTTCGCCCACCATCGCCTGTATCAGCAGCAACAGTTTCCTCGTCTGCGGCGGCATTTCATCCAGCGTCCGGCCCAGCACTTCGTGGGCCAGGTGGTTGGCCAGCGCGATATCGCTCTTTTCCACCTCGATATACTCGATAACCGCGCCCCGGTGCGTCACCCGTTTCACCTCACGCTGGTACTGATGCAGCAGCGCGATGGCCTGGATTAACGTCAGGTACTTCATATGGTCGCGCCGGGTGCGGGTCTTGTCCGACAGGAACGTCAGCCGGTCGGCATACGGATTGACCACCTTCAGCGGCCGCAGCAGCCGCTGCGCGTTCTGGTGTAGCCGGGTCAGGTACTGCTTTTCTGAAGACTGAAGCAGCCCGGCCAGCGTCTGCCCGTGACGCTGCATCGCGTGTATCGCCTGCGTCTGCTCCCGCGATTCGTTCACCGTCAACACCAGACAGCGGTTGAGCAGCTCTTCATCCACGTCGCTGGCCGTGGTGGTCAGCATCAGCATCACCGGCCCCTGCACTTTGTATTCCCGCGTCACCAGTTCCCCGCTCTGCTCGTTCTTGCCGGTTGACGCGATTTTCAGTTCCCCGTCCGACTGGAGCAACTTAAGGGCATAGGCGGCCTGCCGCACCCCTTCTTCTTCGGCTATCGCCAGTATCTTGTGTTGCAGCGAGGTTTCACCGAGGTAATACAGGCTCTGCCCGGTCATCGCGCTGTACTGGATACGCTCTTCCTCCGGCATCATCCCCAGCACCGCCTCCATCAGCGACGATTTCCCCGCCGCCGAACTGCTCTGTATCAGCACGGCCAGCGGTTTATCCAGCTTGCGCGACGTCGCCGCCAGATACCCGGTCAGCAGATTGGTGCTTTCCCCCACCACCCCGCAGGCCGCGAGGTCATTGATGATGCGTTCAGCCAGATGGGGGGATTTCAGTAGCTCCAGCGCCGCCGCCTCGTCTTCCGCACTCACCGTCACCGACGCCACATTGTCGGCCTGCTCCGCCGCCTGCCGCACGTCATCCTGCTTTTGCTCCAGCATCAGCAGCACCCGTCCGCACTCGCGCTTGATGACCGACGCTTCACAGCCCAGTTCCGCCGCCGCCGCGCTCACATAGCCCTGACGCTGCCGCGAGCTGTACAGGTCCAGCGAGTCCACATACAGCGCGCCGGTTGACGCGTCCCGCACCTGCACGTTGACCTTCATCACGTCCTGTACGGTGTTTTTCTGCCAGCCGCGCACCCGCCACACCCGTGGGCCGTGAGTCAGCAGCAGGTCGCCGGACGCGGTTAACTCGCCTGCCACCGTCGGTGCCGGTACGCCCGCCGGGGCGGCTAAGGAAGAAGCGGTATCGTCCCCGCCGGATGGCATGTCACGGGAGAACACCACCCCCGGCCCGCTGCCCTGACCCATCCATGCCGCCTGCTCCAGTGCCAGCCCTAACGCGCTTTCCGGGTTGCCGCTCTTCAGCGCATACGCATTCGCATCCAGCCCCGGCGGGAACCGCACCCGCCATGCTTCGATACCCGCTTCCAACAGGTCCGCCGCCACGCTGTCCGCGCCCCGGTCGCCGGCCTCATCCCGGTCATAGGCTATCTGCACCCGCTTCACGCCGTGGTACTGCAACGCGGCCAGATGGTCAGCGGTAAAGCCGTTGGCCCCGTACGCCGTGGTGACATTGCGGAACCCGGCACACCAGAACGTCATCGCATCAATCAGCGATTCGCACAGGATAAGGTCGGACGACGCCTTCAGCGCTTCCTCGTTCCACACCCCGGCCAGCGGCGACGGCAGGTACAGGTGCTTCGGCGAGCCTTTGAGGATTTTGTGGTCCGGCTGTACCCGACGCCCGTACAACTGCATCACCCGGCCACGCTGGGCCACACTCGCCGATTCCGCCCAGCCGATAACCGGCATCACCACGCAGCCCCGGAAGTGGTCCTGCTTCGTGGTGGCGCGCAGCACCCCCAGCCCGGCCAGTTTCTCACGCAGCCGCTTTCCTTCCTGACTCGACGAGGACGGCAACAGCCCCGCGCTGCCGCCGATACCGTGATGACCGGCGAACCCCAGCCGGAAGTGGCTCACCAGTTCAGGATGAGCCAGCCCGCGACTGACCAGCCACTGCTGTGCTTCCGGGTTCGCCAGCAGGCTCTGGTGGTAGAAGCCGATAACCTGATTCAGCAGCGCCTGACCGTCATCATCCAGATCGGCGAGTCTGGTACGCGCCGCAGACGGCGAAGCCGGAACCACCGGGGCGGCTAAAAAAGACGGATTGCCAGCCAGTTCCCGCAGCCGCAACAGGGTTTGCGGCCAGGTCAGCCGCTCGGTGTGTTGCAGCCAGTCCAGCACCGACCCCGACGCCCCGCAGCCGAAGCAGTGGTACAGGTTTTTCGACGGCGTGATGACGCAGGACGGCGTGTTTTCCTGATGGAACGGGCACCGGCAGACATAACTGTCCGCCCCCTGCTTTTTCAGTGTATGACCCTGAGACTGCGCCACGGCCCGCAGCGACACCCCGCGTTTCAGTTGCTCCAGCTCTGCCGGTGTCATTCGTCCCATTTCCGCTGCTCCTGTCAAAAACCTGTCAATAGGGTTTCAGTAAAAATAACTCGACAAGCATATACCTCAGTGGGTAGTATTTACAACAGTGAGATGTAAAATAGGAGGTAGATTATGGCCATCAGGACTTTACCAGCACAGGGTTCATCCACGATGGCGGCATCTATCAGTAGTGAAGAACAGATTTTTATGACCGAACTCGGCAAGCGTATCACCGCCCTGCGTAAAGACGCCGGACTCACTCAGGTTCAGCTCGCGCAGGCACTGAACGTTTCCCAGCAGGCTGTTCAGTCATGGGAGTCCGGGCGGCGGCGGATACAGATTTCAGCGCTGCCTGCCGTGGCAAGACAGCTTTCCGTTTCTCTTGATGCCCTGCTGGGCGACAGCCATACCCCGCCACCGCGCAAGCGCGGCCCGGCGTCACGGCTGGAGCAGCAGATTCAGGTGATAGGCCAGTTGCCCAGAAGCAGGCAGAAGCTGGTGTCGGAGATGCTCGACGCCGTGATTGCTCAGGCGCAACAGGCAGGAACGGACGGACTGGACGGCTAAAAAGACAGGATTTTTAACGCGGAGGCGATGAGTTCGCACCTCATCACCTCCGCTCACCACAGGCAACTAAAGAGGTAGTTACTATGGCTGGACGCGATTCTAAGGCAGAACCCCGCGCAACTGAAGTAAAAGAACCCCAACGGCATTACACCGTCGGTTACGCCCCCAATGGCATGAAGGGCAACCCGCCGCCGCAACTCACGCTGAAGGGCCGCTGGCTGGAAGACCTCGGCTTTAACACCGGACAGCCGGTGATTGTCACCGTGGAGCGCGGGCGGCTGGTGATTGAAGCAGAACTTAGGATCTGACCGGTAAAAAAACAAAGATCCCGGCGCAAGTGCCGGGATCGTCGTTTATTTATAAGCTGGATAGTTATCTATTAATTAATAATATTTAATTGGATACTTCCACCATCAGGAACGTCTCTTATTTGCAATGCAATATTAGCTCTTGACCTCATTGCTTTGTCTGATTTATCAACATAAAGATTATTGATATCAAAATCTCCTCCTGCAACAAAGGGAATTTTAGGAACTAAACGATATCCTGAAGGTATAGGGCCATGAGCTTTCTGCCAAAAATGGGCTAAGGAATAACCTGTAATAACTTTATATTCATTCAGTACGACACCACACCATTCATTTATGCTTTTAGCCAGCCACTCAAACATTCCAGTTTCAGGATCAAAGGAATAAACTCCATCACTTTTTATACAGAACTGACCACCAAAAACATCTTCTGCGAAGTAAAGTGCATCCCTAGCCATATCATCATAAGAGTCAATCCATAACTCATTGTTATTCCAATCAATAATTCCAAAATCATCACCAACTGTTTCACATGAAAAAACATGTAATGCTGATTCAAAACAATAAAAACCATTTTTGCAATTTAGCAAAGATATCAGTTCATCAACGAGTGGTGATTTATACGCAGCCAATATCGCCCTATCTACTTTTCCCGGTGCGATGCTATCACTGCAAATAGACAATAATTTTTTTGCCAAAGGCTGCATATCTACTTCTCCTTTTCTGTCTTTATAATAACAGAAGAACCATCAGGTAATCCTCGACACTGTGCCCCTATACATGCTCCGGCACCACGATTATCTGAAGGGGTTATCAATCGAACTGATGCTCCAGAACCGCCTTCTTTAAACATAGCAGGCGGATATTCATCACGATCAAGCCCTGGAACAGTCGGGGTATCTTTCAAAGACTCTTTCCGCCTTTCTGATGCACCACCACGATCAATCGTAAGTACAGTAGGATGCCCTGCCTGCTGTGCATCTTCAATATGCCGGGCTGATTCTGGATATTTTGCTTTATCAACGATAACAACCTTTGGCTCTTTCAACGCCTCTGATAATGCAGGAGCCTTCTTACCCGGCAGCAGAATACCAGCCAGCATTCCACCCGTCGCTTCCAGTGCCGCCTGATTGCCTCCAGAAGCCTGTTTGATCGTGTCGGCTACCGCTGACCAGGTTTCGCTCTTCATCAGTGCCGATACACTGTCGGCTACTGCCTGATTCTTTCCTGAGAGGTCACTCAGCGCTTTATTACAGTAACTGTCCCCGGCAGCACAGGAGGCTAGAGCCATTGCCGCATCGGCAACATAGTCCGCTGACCCTATCGCCGAATCACCGCTATCCACTATCGCATTGATAATGCTGTTTGCTGTAGCAGAGGTCGTGCCTTCACCAAGCTTGTCGCGGATCTGTTTCTTCCACCATTCCGCACTCTCTTTTACTGACTGACGGGCGTTATCTCCGGCTAACGAGTTATTCTCCACCGCATTACGCCCGGCCTGGGCACCTGTGGCAGCCCCCTCTACGCTGCCAGATGCAATCCCCGATGCCAGACCCGCAGCCAGTGATGACAGAGCGCTGACCGATTGTTTTTCCGCTTCCGTCAGGTCGCTGGTGTCACGCCCTCCATACAGCTCCTTCATGATCAGCAGCCGGGCAGTCAGCTCACCGCCTGCCGCGCCCACGGCACCCGCTACCGCATCCTTGCCCGACAGTTGCGCTACCACCGCCCCCATCAGTGCATGGCCCATCGCATTGGCCGCGATGTCCGATGCCGTGGCTTTACGCTCGTCCGCTGGCATCGTGACGCTTTTCACCAGTTGCGCCAGATACGGTGCCGAGGCTCCCGCCAGCGCCTGCTGCAGGTTACCGCCGCCGGCCAGCGACTGAATGGCCGCCGTCGCCGCCTGCGCCGCCCGTTGCAGGTCACTGCCGGTGCCATAAGACGCCATCACCGCCTTGTATTCCGGCGTCTCCGTCAGCGCCTTACGGTAACTCTCCCACGCCTTTTCCTTCTCTTCTTCCGTCTTTAGCGTCGATTCATCTGGCTTCGCTACCCGACCTTCCGCCGCCCGCGTCGCACGAATTTCCCCTTCGGTGCGGATGACATCCATCACCTGTGAGCCCAGTTCACCGACCCTCTGCGCCGTCTGCAGGCGCTTCTGCTCCTTCTCCTTGTCAAATATCGGACTCAGCGCATTATTGGCGTGCTCCACATCCCGGCTCAGGGTGGCAGTGTCCTGCTGCTGACCGGCCTGATTACGGATAATCAGCGCACCGTCGCTCACCGCCGCATAAGTGGTACTGCTGGCGTTGCCGCCACGCCCCATCGACATCAGGGCCGACGGCGCGGTCAGCGCGGCGGATTTCATCATATCCGACAGACTCAGTGACGGGCTGGCACTGAGCCCGATGCCGCTGTGCGACACCGAAAACACCGCCTGATTGTCGATATTGCGCCAGCCCAGCGTGCCGGTATCCAGCCGGTTTTTATCTGCACTGGCCGTCGAACCAATCACCGCGCCGTCCAGCTGGGTGTGGTTGCCGACGTGGATGTCGTAGCCCCCCTGACCCGCAAACAGCCCGGTCTGCTGCTGCACACTGTCATAACTGCTGTGCATTTTATCCTGACTGGCGCTCAGGTAACCGCTGCCCGTGAAGGTGCCAAAAGTAAAGCTACCGCCTGCCGACACACTGGTCTGCCTGGAATCATAGCGGTTGTTGTCCCGCTGACTGGCCAGCAGCAGATCGCCCCCCACATCAGCCACGATGCGATCACCACTGACCTGTGCGCCGATGAGACGGGTGTCTCCACCACTGGTCAGGCCGACTCGCTGCCCCGCATCCACCATGGTTTCCGACCAGCTGTTGCCACTGCCCATCTCGCGGCCTTTGGCCGCGTTGACGTTGGCAAAGACGCTGAATCCTGCCCCACTGTTACTCAGCCCAAAACTGACACCAATGTTCCCTCCGCTGCTGCTGTTGCTGCCGGTCAACGACTCGGTATTGCGTGCCGATAACAGATTAATCGCGTGAGCCGCATTCAGGTCTACGTTGTTGGCGGCCTTTAACTGGCTGCCAACAGCAGTGATATCGCCCTGGCGCGCCACCACGCTGATATCATGGCCCGCATTCAGCGTCGAGGCAAAACTCTGTGACTGTTCACTGCTTTGACTGCTGCTGGCACGCTGCGCCCCCAGCGACACGCTGATGCCAACAAACGACGACGCCCCTTTGTTATTGGTATCAACCTGCGTGCCCTGATAAGCCTGATACCCTGACAGCGCCGCTTTCATTCCCTGCAACGCCTGCAGGCGGCTGTCACTCTGCTCACGCACTGCCTGTACCGCCTGCACGGCACTGTTCAGCGCCGAGCCCACCACGCCAGACAGCGTCACCGTCAATCCGGCGGTTTTCTGCTCCATCTTCTGTGACTGGCGATGGCTGTCGTAGCCCGGATCAATGGTGACCGTATTGCCCACCACCTGAATGTCCCGCGCCGCAATCACATCGGTGCCAGACAGGTTCACGTCCTGACCGGCACGCAGGCTCACCGACCCGCCGGTGCTGCCCAGCGTGCTCACGCTCTGGCTTTCCGTGGTCCCCGCCGCTGCCAGCGTCTGACGCTGCGACGTACTGCCAATGGTAAAGCCGATGCCGCCCCCGCTGAACAGCCCGCTCTTTTTGCGGCTGACCTCCTCATACTGCCGGTAGGTCTCCACACTGGCCGCCGTGTTGATAGTGTGCCCGGCTGTCAGCGCCACATCGCCGTCCGCTGCCACCGACGAGCCGCGTACCCCGATATCCTGTCCCGCCGTCAGCGCCACACGGCCTGCCGACAGCAGCGTGCCTTTCTCCGTGGTCTGTTCCCGCTCCCGCAACGTGTGCGTGGTGGTGCTGGACAGGAAACCTTTCTTCACCGTGGTTTCTTCAAAAAAGTTGTGCTGGCTTTCCGTTGCCGACAGCAGATTCAGGTCGCGGCCCGCCTGTGCCGTCAGTGCCCCACGCGTTTCTGCCTGTGCCCCTTGCAGCGTCAGGTCACGCCCTGCCCGCAGGCTCAGCCCGTCACCCGCGTTCAGCACCGTGCCCTGCTGCGTCACCGTCTGCTGCCAGTCCAGATGGCGGTTCCACGCGTTCGAGCTGAACTGCTCCTGCTCAGCGGCCAGCAGGGTCAGATCACGCCCCGCCGACAGCGCCATGGTGCCCGTCGCGCTCAGCTGCGCCGCCGTGCCATTCAGGTCTCGTCCGGCACTCAGGCTCAGGTCGCCCCCGCTGGCCAGCACACTCTGCACCAGCCCCTGACTGCGTCGCTCGCTACGGGCGCTGCCACTCTGTTTCACCGTGTCCGTCACCGTGCCCAGCGCATTCAGCCGGAGGTCGTTGCCTGCTGCCAGCGCCAGTGGCCCACCCGCGCTCAGTTGCGCCCCGTTCAGGGCGATATCGTGCCCGGCCTGCAAGGTCAGCCCGCCCTGCGCGGTTATCAGCCCGGTCTGGCCGATATCGGTACGTGTCAACGACCCGCCGCCCCGGCCATCCCTCGCCTGTGTATGCCACTGGCTGGTCGTCGTGGTGTTGACGATATCCCCGCTGACGCTTGCCAGCGTCACCGTATTGCCCTGAATGGTGGCGCTGCGGTTGGTCAGGTTGCCCAGCGCCACCAGATTCAGTGCGCCCCCTGCGTTCAGCAGCCCGCCCTCGCTGTTGGTGACCTGCCCCCCGCTGGTGACAGCCAGCGCATTCAGCGCCGTCACCGTGCTACCCCGGTTGTCGATATCCCCGCCCGCACTCAGGCTGACGCTGTTCGCCACGATGCGGCTACCTGACAGGTTGGTTTTATCCGCCTGCGCCAGATACAGCTTCGGTGCCAGCACGGTTTGCCCGTCGACGGTAATATTTTCCCACCACACGATGCTGTGGCTCAGCCCCGCCACCTGCGCCGGACTGAGGCTCACCCCCAGTTGCAGGTTCAACCGACTTTTCTCCGCCGCCGCGTTATCCATCAACGTCTGCATCTGCGCCAGGTCCGACCCTACGCCATTGAGGTAGCGCTGCCCGGTCTGGCTCAGCATCGCATTGCTGATGTAACGGGTGTCAAACGCTGCATCGCCCAGAAAACGGTAGTCGTGCTCCGCGTCCAGATTCAGCTTGCCCAGCAGGTAGGATGAACCGAGGAACTGCGTCGGGTCGGTCAGCGTCGGGCTGGTCTCCACCGGCACGCGGGTGCCTGGTGTTTGCCCCAGCAGCCCGCGCAGGTCACCAAACAGGCTGTTGTCCACCTGCCCGAGCTGGCTCAGCAGCGGGTTGCTGCGTATCAGGTAGCGGCCGTTGCTGCTGGTGTCGGCGACAAACAGCCCGTTCTGACTGGTGGGTAACGGGTAGTCGTTCAGCGACGGGCCGGCCACCGCGGCCAGCCCCTGTGCCAGCACCGCCCGCAGGTCACTCAGCGGCAGCGCACCCAGCGCCACACGGCCCGCCGTACCCAGGTCAGGTATGCCCGCCGGCGTCACGGTGCTGCCGGAAGCGGCCGCGCTGTCACGGCTGACCGGACTGTAACCGGCACCGGGATCACCAGCCTGACCGGACAAGGCCACCGCCGCACCCGACAGGGCGCTGCCGACGGCCACCGTGCCATCACGGGTGACCGGGCGGTAACCGGCACCGAGACCACCGCTCTGACCGGACAGCGCCACCGCCGCACCCGCGCCCGACAGGGCACTGCCGCTGACGGGCGATGCCCCACCGGCACTTAGCCCCAGCCCGGCCTGCGCCCCTGCCGGGGTGAGCGCCGTCACGCCCGACAGCGTCGGTGTGGCTATCGCCGGGATAAAACCGCCGCTACCCGGTTGTAAACCGGTGTTACTGATGTTCTGCGAGAAATTGGCGGTTATCGCCCCGCCCGCCTGAATGGTGGCGTTGTAGGACTGGCCGGGGGTGTATTCGGTACCGTCATCTTGGACTAAGATGAAGGGGAAGTACTGTGATAACCTTCCAGGATCACTAGCTCCATTAGAGAACTTCCTATTCTTTATATCAAATTTATAATAAAGAATTCTTTTCGAACTTCCTGACTGATAGGAGCTGTTATTCAACTCGCTACCAGACAATAAAATATTGCGCCCCGCACCGATAAGTGATGCTTGATTATTTAGAGAACCAGAGCTAATCAGTATATCGCTACCTGATATAAATCTTGCTTCTCCACCATTTGCAGTTACATTCACACTGCTCTGGTAGACGGGTACAGAAATAATGCCGTTAATTACTTTTTCTGTGAGCGCGTAGGAATAAGTTGTTACTTTAGAGCATCCGCAGCCATTTGTTCCGCCATTATCATTGATACTCACATCTTTCGTGATGGTATAATCTTCAGGGTTATTAAAATAACCAATCGGGATCTGCGCTTCATTCCCCCCCGCCCATGACGGCATATCCGCCACTGAACTGCTGCTCTCCGTCACCGTCAGCCCTTCGCGCTGGTTGGTCAGCGTCCCGGTGCGCACCGTGATATCCCCGCGCTGCGTTTCAATGGTGCCTGAGCTGTTCAGCACGCTGCTGCTGGCATTCCCCGCCGCGTCACGCTGTATCCACAGGCTGTTTCCCGCCAGAATGTTGCCGAACCGGTTGACCAGTGCGTCCGACAGCAGCCACAGGTTGCCGCCGCCGTACAGCAGGCTGCTGTTGTCTATCAGCCCGCCCGCCTGCAGCAGCAGGTCCGCCGCGGTGCCGACAAAGCCCCGGTTGGTGATGCTGCCATCAGCCCGCAGACTCAGCGGCCCGCCGCCCTGAATGCTGCCGCTCGCCGTCTGGTTGATGGCTGCCGCCGACAGGGTGCTGGTGCCAGTGCCCGCGACGATGCGCCCCTGCTGTGTCAGCGTGCCGGTACTGCTAACCGTCACCCCGTTGCCCTGCAGCGTCCCCGCCTGTACCAGGTCGCCGTTCACGTTCAGCGTCAACTGCCCGCCGGCGGCCAGCGTGCGGGTAAAGGTGAACGGGTTGCCGATATCCGCCTGCAGGTTGCCCAGCGCCACCAGTTGACCGTTCTGCGCCAGTTGCCCGGTGCGCAGGAACAGGTCCCCCGCACTGTAGAGCCGCGCCCCGTCACCGTTGGTGATACCCGCCGCCTGCAATGCCAGCCGCGTCAGCCCCAGCAGCGTCCCCTGATTGTCCAGTTGCCCGTCGGTGGTGATGGCCAGTTGCCCGGCCTGTACCGTCCCGCGGTTGCTCCACTGCGGCAGGTGCAGCGTCAGCCCGCCCTGCGCCTGCAGCGTGCCGGTGTTGTCCAGTTGCGTGGTGGTCAGCATCAGGTCCGCGCCCTGTACCCAGCCCGCATTGGTCAGGTGTGTCGTGTTCAGCGTCAGTGCGCCGCCCGACAGCAGCTGGCCGCCGCTCAGGTTGCTCAGCAGGCTGCCACCCTGTACCGTCAGCCCGTTACGCCCTTCCACCTGCCCGGCGTTGCTCACCGTCGCCCCGCCCAGCGAGACCGTGCCGCCCGCCAGCGTCGCTCCGGCACTGTTCTCCAGTGCGTTATCCAGCACGGCGCTCAGCTGTCCGCTGCCGGTTATCGTGCCCTGGTTGTACAGGCGTCCGCCCCGCAGGGTGACGTCCCGTGCCTGCCACTGCCCGGCCGTGTCTATCGTCGCCGCATTCAGGCTGAACGCCCCGTTGCCCAGCACCCGGCTGTTCACGCTGCCCTGATACGCCCCCGTCAGTTGCAGAGTGCCGTCATCCAGCCCCAGCAGCGTGCCCTGATTATCCAGCGTCTCCGCGTTCAGTGACAGTCGCGCCGACTGCCACAGCCCCTGATTGCGCAGGGTGCCGGTGGCAAGCTGGCCGCTGCCGCCGCTCAGCAATTGTCCACCAGCCCGATTAGTGACATTGTCACGGAATTGTGCGTTAAAACCGCCCAGCGCGGTCAGCGTGCCGCCGTTGTCAAACTGCTGGCCGCGCAGTGTCGCCAGCCCCTGGGTGGTCAACTGCCCGCTATTGCTCAGGCTGGCTGCGTCAACCGTCAGACTGTTCAGCCCGCTTATCTGCCCCCGGCTGGTCAGCGACGTCCCGCGCAGGCGCAGGTCGCCCGCCTGCCACAGCCCGGCGTTGTCGGTGTTATCGATGGCCAGCATGGCCGTGCCGCCGCTCAGCAGTTGGCTGCTGTCGGTGCTGGTATAGCGCGACACTCCGTCCAGCGTCAGGGCCGTCGTGCCCTGAATGCGCCCGCGGTTGTCCACCGTGCCGGCCTGCAGCGTCAGCGCATCGCCCTGCAGTGCACCGGCGTTGTTCAGCGCCTGTGCGCTCACTGTGGCGACCCCATTACCCAGCAGCGCTCCGTCCGCAGTGTTGGTCAGTTGCCCCCGGCTGGTGACATCCAGGTGTGACAGCCCCACCAGCCGCCCGCCGTTGGTCAGCGCCCCGGTGCCAAGTTGCAGCCGGTCGCCACCCATCTCGCCCTGCTGCGTGACCGTCTGCGCCGTCAGCGTCACCGCCCCGTTACCCTGCACCCGGCTGCCTGCGCCACCGGTATAGTCCTGCTGCAGCGACAGCGTCACGCCGTCCGTCGCCAGCAGCGTCCCGTCGTTCGACAGCGATGCGGCATTCAGGGTCAGGCTGTGCCCCTGCCACCCTCCCTGATTCAGCACCGCTCCAGCCTGCACCTGCCAGTCGCCGTTGCTGAGCAGCCGTCCGTTAGCCCCCACCGTCAGCCCGCCGCTCAGCCGCAGGTCACCGCCCTGCTCCGCCAGCAGCGTACCACCGTTGTCCAGTTGCCCGCCGGTCAGTTGCAGGGTGCGACTTTCCAGCCGTCCGCTGTTGATAACGTCACGGGCGGTCAGCGTCAGGTCCCCGCCGGCCAGCATTCCCTGATTCTCCACCCGGCGACCGCTGATCCGGCTGTCGCCCCCGGCGGCCAGCGTACCGCTGTTGCTCAGCGTCCCCTGACCGGCAGCCTGCACATCCTGCGCCAGCCGCTGTGCGGCCAGCCGGGGTGCGTCGTCTGTGGCCGGCAGCGTGATACGCATCCCACCGTCACTGACGATACGCCCGCCGTTACGCAGGCTGTCTGCCGTCAGTAGCAGGCTCCCCGCCTGCCACCCGCCGTCGTTATCCACCGTCGTGGCCGTCAGCACCGCCGCCCCCTGCGTCAGCAGTCTGCCCGTCGCCGTATTGATCAGCGCCCCGTCTGCCGTCAGCGTCAGGGCGGAGAGCCCCAGCAGTTGCCCGGCGTTACGCACTCGGCCTGCCGTAACATCAATACGCCCGCTCTGCCAGCTTCCCTGATTGTCCAGCGCGGTGGCTGTCAGGCGACCATCCCCCTGACTCAGCCACCGCCCCCCGGCCTGATTGCGCGCCGTCCCGGTAATCGCCAGCGTCAGCGCGTCCACCCCCAGCAGCGTGCCGCTGTTGTCGAGCGTCGCCGCCGTCAGGTCCAGTCGCTGTCCTTCCAGTCGTCCGGCGTTGGTCAGCGCCTGTGCGCTCACTGTGGCGACCCCATTACCCAGCAGCGCTCCGTCCGCAGTGTTGGTCAGTTGCCCCCGGCTGGTGACATCCAGGTGTGACAGCCCCACCAGCCGCCCGCCGTTGGTCAGCGCCCCGGTGCCAAGTTGCAGCCGGTCGCCACCCATCTCGCCCTGCTGCGTGACCGTCTGCGCCGTCAGCGTCACCGCCCCGTTACCCTGCACCCGGCTGCCTGCGCCACCGGTATAGTCCTGCTGCAGCGACAGCGTCACGCCGTCCGTCGCCAGCAGCGTCCCGTCGTTCGACAGCGATGCGGCATTCAGGGTCAGGCTGTGCCCCTGCCACCCTCCCTGATTCAGCACCGCTCCAGCCTGCACCTGCCAGTCGCCGTTGCTGAGCAGCCGTCCGTTAGCCCCCACCGTCAGCCCGCCGCTCAGCCGCAGGTCACCGCCCTGCTCCGCCAGCAGCGTACCACCGTTGTCCAGTTGCCCGCCGGTCAGTTGCAGGGTGCGACTTTCCAGCCGTCCGCTGTTGATAACGTCACGGGCGGTCAGCGTCAGGTCCCCGCCGGCCAGCATTCCCTGATTCTCCACCCGGCGACCGCTGATCCGGCTGTCGCCCCCGGCGGCCAGCGTACCGCTGTTGCTCAGCGTCCCCTGACCGGCAGCCTGCACATCCTGCGCCAGCCGCTGTGCGGCCAGCCGGGGTGCGTCGTCTGTGGCCGGCAGCGTGATACGCATCCCACCGTCACTGACGATACGCCCGCCGTTACGCAGGCTGTCTGCCGTCAGTAGCAGGCTCCCCGCCTGCCACCCGCCGTCGTTATCCACCGTCGTGGCCGTCAGCACCGCCGCCCCCTGCGTCAGCAGTCTGCCCGTCGCCGTATTGATCAGCGCCCCGTCTGCCGTCAGCGTCAGGGCGGAGAGCCCCAGCAGTTGCCCGGCGTTACGCACTTGGCCTGCCGTAACATCAATACGCCCGCTCTGCCAGCTTCCCTGATTGTCCAGCGCGGTGGCCGTCAGGCGACCATCCCCCTGACTCAGCCACCGCCCCCCGGCCTGATTGCGCGCCGTCCCGGTAATCGCCAGCGTCAGCGCGTCCACCCCCAGCAGTGTGCCGCTGTTGTCGAGCGTCGCCGCCGTCAGGTCCAGTCGCTGCCCGTCCAGCCGCCCGGTATTGGTCAGCGCACCGGGCAGGGTCACCGTCAGTGACTGCACCCCGGTCAGGCTGCCGCGGTTGTCCAGCTGCTGGCCGGTCATGGCCAGCGTGCTGCCCTGCCAGTGGCCGCCGCCATTGCTGACCGTCGTCCCTGTCAGCGTCAGTGCACCATCGCTGTACAGGTCACCCGCACCGTCGTACGCCCCGGTCAGCTTCAGTGTCAGTGCGCCCTGTGCCGCCATCTGCCCCGCGTTATGCAACGCCGCCCCGGCGACCGTCAGCCCGCCCCGTACCGACAGCGTCCCCCGGTTATCCAGCTCCCCCAGTGACAGACCGGCCTCACCGTTCGCAGCCAGCGTCCCGCTGTTGACAAGCTGGCCCGAGGGCGACAGCGCCACCGTGAGTCCGCCGTCGCTCTGTATCCGCCCGCCGTTACGCAGGCGGTCTGCTGTCAGCTGCAGGCTGCCCGCCTGCCAGTCACCGTCGTTGTCCACGCCGGTCGCCGTCACGGCCGCCGTGCCCTGTGTCATCAGTCTGC
The DNA here is from genome assembly GCF_009372235.1 of Dickeya oryzae. Classification (GTDB taxonomy): domain Bacteria; phylum Pseudomonadota; class Gammaproteobacteria; order Enterobacterales; family Enterobacteriaceae; genus Dickeya; species Dickeya oryzae. Next base: position 141,038 of record NZ_ML762920.1, read on the forward strand.
CGGTCCCGCCATTGGTCAGCGCCCCGTCCGCCGTCAGCGTCAGCGCGTCCACCCCCAGCAGCGTGCCGCTGTTGTCGAGCGTCGAGGTGGTCACGGCCAGGCGGTTGCCGCTCACGGTCCCGCGGTTAGCCACCCCCCCGCCCAGTCGCAGTACCGTCTGTGTCGTGCCGGTCAGCGCCCCCTGATTGTCCAGCGTGTCACCCCGCAGTGTCAGCCCGCTGCCCTGCAGCGTACCGCGGTTAGCCAGCCGCCCGCCCGTGATGTCCCAGGCACCGGACGACAGCAGGAGGCCGCTGTTATCCAGTACCTCCAGCGTCAGTTGCCCGTCGCCGCCCAGGTTCACCGTGCCCTGATTGCGCCACGGCCCGGTGTGCAGTTGCAGCCCCTGCGCCGATAACGCACCGGCCGTGTCTAGCGCCGCCGATGACAGCGTGACCGTCCCGCCGCTGGTCAGCGCGCCGTCTGCCGTCTGGCTGAACCCCGTCAGGGCATTCACCCCGAGCGACTGTCGCCCCTGAAGTACGCCGCCGTTCCACAGCGAATCACCGCTCAGCGTCACCGTGCCCCCCGACAGCACGCCCCGGTTGACCGTCTGCCCGGCGGCTATCGTCAGCCCACCGCCTGACAGCAATGAGCCGCTGTTATCCAGCCCGGTCTGTGCCTGTATCGACAGTACTTCGTCCGCCGACAGTGTCCCGCTGTTAGCAAGTTGCCCCGCCTGCAGTCTGACCTGACGCCCGCTCACCGTGCCCCGGTTGTCCAGCACCGACGTCGTCAGTTGGACCTGCCCGCCCGCCAGGGTGCCCCGATTGCTCAGTCTGCCCGTGTCCAGCGACAGCGTACCACCGGCCAGCAGGGTGCCGTCCCATTGCGCCGCGCTCAGCCCGCCCAGTGACAGGTCACCCGTCGACTGCCAGCGCCCCGCGCCACTCAGGCTGCCGCCACTGACCGTCAGCGTCTGCGCCCCCGCATCGCCGTCCAGTGACAGCGCGTCACCCTGCAGCGTCAGGCCGCTGCCCGCCTGCCAGGCTCCGCCCGCCAACTGGCTCACCGCGCCCGTACTGCTCAGGCTGAGCCGGTCACCCGCCAGCTGGCTTTGCCCCAGCGCCAGCGCCGCGCCCGACAGCGTCAGACCGTACCCCGGCTGTACCGTGCCGCTGTCACTCACGCCCGCGCTCAGCCGGGCGCGGTCGGCGCTGATGCGCCCGTCACTCGACAGCGTCAGCCCCTGACCGGCCTGTGTCCGGCTGGTCCCCAGCGTGATGCCCTGCTCGCCCCGCAGCGCCACCGCGCCCTGCGCCTGCTGGTCGCCCGAGACCACCAGCGTGCCGCCCTGCGCCGTGATGTTCCCCTGCGCTATCGCGCTGCCGACCTGCAACCGGCCAGTCGCCGACAGCTGGATGTCCCCCTGACGTGCGCTCAGTCCGGCGGTGTTCACCCCGACACCCTGCTCCGTCGACACCAGACTGATACGGTTGGCGTACATGCCCCCGAGCGCCCCGGTGTCCAGTGCCAGCACCGGCGTGGCCCCGCTTCCCGCCTGCGGCGTTATCCGCCCGTCGCTCCCCACCCGGTTCGCCCCCAGCACCACCTGCGCGTCACGTGCGTTCAGCCCGGCTTGCAGATTTGCCGTGCGCGCTATCAGCGCAAAATAGTCACTCTGGCTGGCGTCCAGCCCCGCCCCGTCAACCAGAATGTCACCACCACGCACGTCCAGACCGCTCAGCCCGCCCGCCGCGTCAAGCTGCGGGGTGCCAGTGGTCAGCGTGATGCGCGGGGTGTTGATAAAGCCACAGCCGCTACAGGTGATGCCGTAGGGGTTCGCGACCATCACGCTGGCCGCCTGACCGGCCACCTCCAGGTAGCCCGCCAGATGGCTGCGGTTGGGCGACACCACTTCGTTGATGATGGCCGAGGCGGCGCGGCCGTTCAGGTTGGGGTTGTTCTGCAGCAGGCCGCCCAGTTGACTCTGCGTCAGTTGGGCGGTGCCGTTGTTGAGGATGAGTCCGCGGTTATCCACATTGAAGTCGTTATAGCGGTTGTGCGACAGCCCGGCCGCATTCGGTGTGGCGATGTTCACCACTGGTACGCCGTTTCCTGCCGCCTCCAGTGAGGTATTGCCCGACGCCACTGTCACGCCGGCCGCCCAGGCGGGCAGCAGCGGCTGCAGCCCGGTCAGCCACACCAGACACCACACCATGACTCGCTGCGACGACTTCACCGCTTTCATCCCTGAACTCCTGACTCTGTGCTGTATAAAAACCCCATACCGTGCCGGCACAGGAAAATGGGTTTAACGTAGTGAAATAAAATCACTATTTTTTAATAACATAACGATATTGTGTGTGTCAGAACGACACCCCGATCCGATACCCCACTACCAGGGTGTCGGGTTGCAGCCATGCCGGGTAGGATATCGGCCACCCCATCGTCACCTGCTGGCTGAGCCAGCGGTTGGCCACGGTGACCCCAACGGCGCCCCCCCATAACGAGGCCGCTGTCGCGTCATCCTGTTTATGGTTGTAGAGGTGCCCCCCGTCGATGGCCGCCATGAGGGTGACCGTGCCCATGACCGGCAACTGCCACGTCTGCCAGTTCAGCTCATTACGCCAGTACGCACCCCGGTTACCGGCAGTGTACTGTTCACGGAACCCGCGGATGGACGACTCCCCACCCAGTGTCAGCTGTTCACTACCGTACAGCGCCCGGGCCGAATATTGTCCGTACAGACTGCCGAGGTAGGTGATACTGTCGGTAACCGGGTGATAGTAGCTGGCTGACAGCGTCCATTTATTGAACTCGGCTCGCGGCGCATCGGCGCTTTTGTCGGTATCGGTTTCTGCACCAAGCCAGCGGACACCGCGGTTATAGGTTGGGTTAACCGTCGCCAGGCCGCCCCACAGCTTCTGGCTGTGGTTGACCCCTAGCGACACACTGCTCAGCGTGCGACTGCTGGACGGCAACTGTGCCCCGTTCAGATAGTTGTTACCGGTTCGCTGACTGAGCGCACCAGTCAGTGCGGTTTTCATCGTGCCGTTGCGGAACACCACACGCGACAACGACAGCCGGTGGGTATCGCTGTCACCGGTAGAGCGCCAGGGGAAATCGCGGTTGATGAAGGTATTGCGATAACGACTTTGGGAATAACTGTAACCCAGATTCCAGTAACCATAGGGTATGGAGAAGCCTGCTTGCAGGCTTTCGGCATCGTGGCTGGTGGCAAAGCGGCTGCTGTGGCCGCCGCTGATAAACCACTGGTCGGCAAAGCCGAACAGGTTATCTAATGTCAGGCTACCATTGAGTTGCTCTTCACCGGTGCTTTTTTGGCCGCTGTTATCAAAGGTAATGCCACCGCTAAACGGCAGGTGAGCTTCGCGGTTCAGATTGACCACCGAATATCCCGGTTTGCTGCCCGGCAGGATCTCAATCGTGACCTGTTGAGAGGGCATACGGTTCATCTGCTCCATACCTTGTTCGATATCGCGCAGATTCAGGATCTCTCCTTCCCGTGCCGGAAACGCGGTACGGGTCATCCGTTCCGTTTGTTTGTTGATGGTGATTTTTTCCAGCCGCCCTTCCAGAATCTCCAGTTGCAGCACACCCCCTGACAAATCCTGTTCACTCAAAAATGCCCGGCTGGTGATATAGCCGCGCTGGATATACCAGTTGCTGACGTCATGCACCAGTTGGTTGATGTGCTCAAGGTTGTTGCAACGATTGAGGTAGCCAGCGGTCAGGGTGGCCTGATCACGTGGACTCAGTAACGTACTGTGATTAAAGCGGATTTCATGCAGGGTAAAACAGGGGCCTTGCGGCGTGTTATCCGCTTTTAGCGGCGCCTGCACGATGTTGCTTAACTGCTGGAGGGCTTCCCGCTGTTGGCGGGACTGTTCAATCACGTCCGACTGATGTTGCTGGATTTCATTTCGCTCCGCCGGATTCAGCGGTGCGCAGAGCGCGGAAACAGAATAACCGATAAAGAAAAAGCTCACGATCAGGTCAGCTTTCCTGAGACTGACAGGCATGATGCACATCCATGTAAATAGAAACAGAAGGTAAAGATCTTCTAAATAATAATGTGCATTTATTTCTAAAACAATACAAAAAATTACAATTTAGTTGCTGCAAAACACCACCACCACAAAATTAACATATTGATTTTATTTAATTTAATGTTTTTTTATGACAATGAGTTCTAAAAAGAACCCATAACATCGATAAGAATCACAATATTGTTGGTACGTTGATGAATTAAAGGAAACGAAATCTATAAATAGGAAACAGAATCCGAATGAAAACGCACTCAGCCTGTCTTTGTTCTACAGCAGAAGAGACGAGTTTCCTCGCCTCTCCCCGACCGTCATTGCCTGATATTCATGGCACGTTATCAGGCGTTCGCCAGCTTACCTAACGCCATGTTGGCTATCTTGTCACCGACGACGCCAGCATCAATGCCCAGTGATGCACCGCCGGCCCCCCGCAGATTCAGGTTGGTATTCCCGGTATCACCCGCTACCGCGCTTTTAATCATCCCCAGCGCCTGACGGAATTTATCCATGCTGGCACCGGTCATGCCGTCATCATCCGGTTTACTCAGCGCTTTCGCCCAGGATTTGTCGTCTGTTTTTGCTGAACTCCAGTTGTCTTTCTGATACTGCGGTTTACCAAAAATTTCCGGATATTGATCCATAAACTGGCCGACTTCTTTTGCCAGTCCACGATCTTCCTTATCCACAAAATGCCGGTTATTGCCATCTACATGGGTGCTGACATTGCTCAGGGCATTGAGTGCCGCATTCTGCCCCAGGCCCATACCGATAGCATTGCCCAGTTGGTTGAATGCGCCTGCGCCACTCAGCCCTTGCAAACCGCCAGCCCCCAGCGATAGCCCGGAGACGCCGCCCATCGCCTGGCCTAAACCATTACCCAGAATGGAGGACAACGCATTCCCCATCCCTTTACTGAATGCATCCATGTTATCCGGTGTCATCTGGTTACCGTTTAGCAAAGACTTCTGATCGCCCTGCTTCATCATGCCGTTAGCCGTACTGCTGCCCAAAAGCGTATTCAATATCTTCTGGAACATGTCGGACAACGGGTCACTGCCCGATGCCGACGTGGCGTTGCCAGCCCCCTGTCCGCCGCCAGCGCCTTGTTTCGCCCCTAACGCCTGCGCCATAACACTGGCAAACATCATCGCGGTCATCGCAGAAGTCAGCTTATCGATAGTGCTGCTCAGCTTGTCCATACGGGAACCCAATGATGACGTCGCGCTATTCAGGCCTTTTAAGCCTTGTGACCCCAGTCCCGGCCCGGCGACACCCAAATCGCCGCCGATGTGTGCTTTGATCGTAATTTGCATAATCTCGTTTCCTCATTCATGTCAGATATTCGCAACAGTACCTGCAACGGATGCCTACGCCGCTCCCGATGTGGGCATCATGATGGATACTGGTTACTGAGTGACACGGGCAGTGAAACGGTTCCCCCTATTCACCGGTCTGACCTAAAAAAGCGGCAGTTACCGCACAAATCGCGGCACGTTGCGCTCTTTTTGCGCCCGCGTTGCCGCAACCGGCGGTAATGTCAGCTCAGCCAAGGCAAACAGCTGTTCAACCCGTTGTGCATAGGAGTCAGACGCCGGTGGCAACGGCCACCAGAGGATCAGTACGTCGCTGCCGTTCAGGCACAGGTGGCATCCGTCATACTCCGCTGCTTGCTGATAACGGCGCTCAAGCAGGCGGCGATACAAACCGGGATAGTGTTTCCCGGGGTGAATCTGCAACATGAGTTCATAGCCATGATCAGCGAGCTGAAACACCAGCTCGACACCGGATTGCAGCGACCAGCGCGCCGCCTGATGCCGGGTAATCGCGGCCATAAACGCCATCATGGCATCAACCATCCTGATGCTATCGGTCATGGCACGCTCACCAGAGTAAAATCGGCCGCGCCGGGTCGCATGTCCGTCTGCCACCAGATAACCATCTGTCGGCCATCAGGATCCGGACGGCAGTTCACAGATGTACAAGCGCTGGTTGGCGTGCGGGTAGCACAAGCGTTCAGCATCAGCGCCGCGCACAGCAGCAGTAGGGTTTGATAACGCATCATTTTTCTTCCTCACGCTATGAATGGTGTGAACCGTCAGGGGGTAATGAGTGACGCACGCGCAGGTTGCGTGTTTTTGGCCGGAAGCAGCGCCAGATACACCTCGGTAGATTCGCCGGGGGCCAGCGTGGTTTTCGGCCAGGCGGCGACCGCCAGCGTACGGTTACTGGCACAGTTGGCTTCATCAAAACGCAGGGGACGCGTGCCGGTATTTTTCACCACGCCTACCGTCAGGCTGAAAGACACATTGCTGTACCACTGGTGGCGGTTATTCTGATAACTCAACGACGGTGACGTGCGGCATATGTCCGACAAACGCGGCCCATGAGTCTCACTGGTGAACCCGGCTGGCGTCTGGCCGCTGGCCAGATCGCGCATGGCATTCTCCACCATGCCGAACAGGTCGGTTTTACTGTTACGCTGCGCTACGCGCCCCATGGCGTCATTCAACTGACGACGGTTATCCGCCGACACAAACCGGGTAGGGTCGTTCTGGTCGCCAATCAGATGCGGAGTCAGAATAAACAACCGTTCGCGGCGAGAAACTTCGTGCTGGCGGGAGGTGAACAGCTTGCCAAGCCAGGGAATGTCGCCCAGCAACGGCACACGTTTATCACGCTCACCACTTTCCTCGACATGAAACCCACCCAGCACCAGCGCCCGGTTTTCGCCAATCAGCGCCTGCGTACTGACCGTGCCGCGTTTCACGCCGGAGGCGGTGCCTTCAGTATTGGTTTCCACCTGACCGTCTTCAATGTCGATCACCAGTTGAATGCTACTCAGGCTGCCACGACCGACGACACGTGGCGTGACCTGCAGGCTGGTGCCCGCCGTCACCGGTTGTACATTCGCCACCCGCTCGCCGGTGGCCGTAATAAAGGCGGTACGGCTGAAATCGATCACCGCGGGTTGGTTTTCCAGCGTCAGTACCGACGGATTAGCCACAATCGACGCGGTACCCTCACCTTCCAGCGCCTGAATATCGGCGAAAAACCGTTTGAAATCGCTGACAAAGAGTGTGCTGGAGCCTGACATCAGGTTAGCGCCGCCGGTCACCGCACCCAGTTTCCCCTGCCAGTTGGCCTCCAGCCTTGACAGCGCCGTGCGATCGACATCCAAAATGATCGCATCAATGTTGACCAGATTTTGTGGCACATCGATCTTGTCGATCAGTTGCTGGTACTCCTCCCGCCGTTTTTCGTCGTCACGAATCAGGAGCGCGTTGTTACGCACGTCTGCCGATACCTTGCCATTAAGTTGATCTTTTTTACGGGAACTGGCCGCCTCACCGCTGCTGGAGCGGCTCGCCAGTCGGGCCAACATGGCGCGAGCATTACGTTCAATGGCCTGGCTGGCATCCTGCCCACCGGCCCCGTTGGCCTGCGCCATCCCACCCTCACTGCCCATACCACTAACAGCACCGGATGCCCCCGCTGGGGCGCTGCGGTTGCCATCCATCAGCTCATTTAACATGGTCGCCACGCCGGGGATCACCAAACGCTGGTCACGGTACTGGATGGTACGATCGGATACCGAGGCATATCGCAGCGGAAACATCATCACCTTGCGGCGATCGTCTTTGGTTTCGCGTTGCTGGCTGAAATTGCGGATCAGGCTGACGTACTCCGCGGGGCCGGTGACCAGCACCACGCCTTCCTCGGGCAGTTCCCCCCAGCCAAAACGCGTGTCCAGCAAGCCAATACCGGTCAGTGCCTGCTTCATGTCGGGGGCCGCATCCGGCGAGACTTCAATGCGTACCGATGTCTGCTCATCCTGTGGACTGACGTACAACACATTGTTGTAGACGAACCATTGAAAACGGTGCTCCAGCGCCAGCCTGTCCAGAAACGCGGTGGCGTTGTCGGCACGGATTTTGGCATCAATGTTGACGTCCTCAATGTTGCCGACCCTCAAATCGACGCCATGACTGTTGGCGAAATCCTGTAATACCGCGGATAGTGGGGTTTGTTCGGCGGAATAGGCATAAGCGCCTTTGTTCCAGTCAGATGGCGTCGCCGCGTGAGCGCCGGGCAACATCCCCATCAATACCAGCGACCAGCAAAACAAACGATAGAGGTTGAATAACAGTGCATACAGCGCGTTACGCATGCTGATCTCCTTGCAAAAAAGCCAGTGTTTTCAGATTCAGCGGCGGCGACGATGCCGGTCTGGCAAGCGGGGCCAGCAGGCTTTGCCAGACATCCCGCTGATTAACCAGCGCTTCCAGTGTGCAGCACAATCGGACGGGGTCATCCGGTTCGTGTCGCATCAGTAACCATAATTGCGCGTCTGCGCCAGACCAGCAGAGCGCGGCGGCATCCATCCCCAAACGCAACACGGCGGCAGACGAATAACGCAGCGCCTTGTGCAGCAACCGGTCATCCACCTTGACTGGCAAGGTCACCATGGCTGCACATCCCACACCGTCGTGATAGCGCGTCAACACCACCGGGCCGTCATCAATATGCAGCGTCAGTTGCCCTGCCGTGCTGTTGAGCCAACGCTCAATCACGCCGGGTAACTCAGTTGAAATCATTGATGATGGCCTTCGCCAGGCCGTGCTTGACGCTCAGCATCTGTCCGGCGGCCCAGTTGGCGTTTGAGTAGTCCATGCTGGCCTCATAGAACGCATAGGTATCCGCCGGGCTGACCTCTCCCTCCGAAATGGTTTGCGCCATCTCATCAAGCCGGGACTGCGCATCGACAAATGCGCTGTCCAACCGACGCTGAACAGGTGAAGACAAAGACATGATTGCGTGCTCCTGTGAGTTGAACGGGTGTGTTGAGTCGAACAAGTCTGTTGGTTAAACCGACATGGTTTATCTGCTGTTGTGTGGACGGCGAAGCGGCGTGGTTCCATCGGGTAACAAAAGAGGTGCGCAAACATGACGTCATACAGGAAGGGAACGGCGTAAGATTATCCGTCACATAAAAACAAACAGGCCGTGCCTGATGGCATCGGCCTGTTACGCTAACAGACAGCTATGGGGCCAGACGCGTTAAAACGTCGTCGCCCCGTACTGATAACGGTAGAAACGGCGGTATTCTGGTTTCTGTGGGTTATTCGTCGACAGTGTTTTCTGCAACGATTTGCCGCCGATAAGACCGGTAATGCCGTAGGACAGCAGGCTGGTCTGCTTGTCCAGTTGGGTGATCAAATCCGTTTTCACACCAGCCACAAGCTGGTCAAGATAAGCGTTTTCAATCTGGCTTAGCAGGCGAGCCGATTGTTCCCAGTTAGGGTCGAACGACACCAGTTGCTGTAAAAACGCAATCGGCGCGACGCCTTTGCCCTGATACAACGCGGAGATTTCGTCTCCTTTGCTGACCGGTGCCGAGTGGCGGAAACCCGCCATCACCAGTTTCGCACGTTTGGCAGGACCGGCCTGTTTGCCCATTTGTTCGGTGATGAAATGATACCAGCGGTAATCAAAGGCAAAGCTGGAGCGGGCATCATACCGCGCGCTGTAGACGATGGTATCGAACACCTCTCGCCCGCCGAACCATTTGCTTTCCAGTTCAGCCAGGATCTGCGCCAGGGTTTTATCCTTCAGAATCGCGTTAAAGGCGTTGGTGTCTTTATCCGTACTCTGCTGCCCCTGCACCGGGTCGACCACCACCAACCGAATCGTTTTCGCGTTCGCCCAAACGCCAGGCTCCTGATTTTGCACCGCCAGGTGATATAGCTCGGCCAAAAACTCGGTTAAGCCCACCGCCGCGCCCCGGCTGTGCCCGCCGACCACCAGTTGGTATTCCTTCAGCGTCTTAAGGTAATCCACCAGCGGGAACAGGCTATCCAGCGTTACCACACCGGCACGGTCATCATACCCCTGAACTTGATCATAACGTACGCCCAATGCCTGGAACATATCTACAACACTACCGCCCCAACTGGCGCGTTTGGCCAATGCCTGCGTTTTGGTCAACATGGCGGCAGTGCCGATGCCGTCGATAGCGACGACGGCGCTAAAACCGCTGATTTCAACGTTGGCAAGAAAATCCTGTTTCGTAGTGCCCGTGCCGCAGAACCAGATTAGTACTTTATCCATAGGTAACCTCTTGGTTGTTAATCGATTAGATTTATGCATCTTCATTGGGCAATGTAGCGCGGCACGCGCCTGCGGGCTGTGTGATAACAACGGAAATTCAGGCCGCAACGATGGTGTAGAACCGGCGATACCGCGTCCATTGCGATAACGGTTCAGGCAAAGCGCCAGTCGTCCAAATACCCTCTCAGAGGACTGGCAGAACCGAACGAATGCAGATTACAAGATGAGGTGCGCCGGTGAACGCTGCCGGGGTTGTGTGGTGGTCAGACAGACCGGCTACAGTGTAAGACAACCAATGCGTCACCTGACGGTCGCCTTCCAGTACTTCTCATGACGTATGAAAATACAGACAGCCGGTGACATAACTGTCACTGGCTGGGATTATCCGTAGTATTATGAGTCAGAGTAACGACGTATTGCGGTTTGCCCCGGGGCTCGTCATCACACGCCGTTTAACGTGGCCGTCGGGCCTTGCGGCAACAGGCGTTCTACCGCCTGCTGCCAACTCAGGGTCATGACGCCCTGCGCGGTAATCAGTTTCAGGGTATCCTGCGTCAGCGCCTCATCGTTGCTGAGCTTCCAGCCCAGATGGCTGTGTTCGGTCAGCCAGGCGGACACATCGGCCTGACGGTCAGGGTGACAATACAGTGTGCCGCGTCCTTCCCCGCCCTGAGTACGCAATAACTGGCGCAACAACGCCGGATAACGCTCAGCGTCAGGGACTGTATTGAGGATGTGCTGCATCGCATCACTCAGCACGTGATTGCACTGCGATACCAGCCAGCTTTCCATCTGCTCACGCTCCTGCTGCCAGCCACGTAATATCTCATCCGCCTGCTGCCAGAATTGCCGCTCAGCCTGAATGGTCGCCTGTGCAACAGACTCCCGCGCCTGCTGGCGGGCTTCATCCAATAACACGTGCGCCTGTTGCCGGGCCTGGTCTATCACCGTTAGCCCATGCTGGTGCTGCTGCAATTGCCCAATTCGGATCACCTCTGCATCCTGCATATCGGTGCCTGCCACCAGTTTTAAACAGCGTCTGGTCAACATACTCCCTCTCCCTGATAGTGATGAGACTCACGATTGATAACGTACCGTCAAATAGTTTATATAGTAAACTATTTTAAAATGAAACTACCTAAGCCGTATGCCTGCTCTGTCACGACTTTCCAGATAATCGCGTCACACAAACTGGCGATACGGCTGGCAGGTAAGTTCTTAGACAACGGCTCTTGCGGGCGCTCACCCCAGCTACGTGGGTACAACAGTGGTAAGCGGCTCCAACAGGGTGCAGGAAAGCGGTGGCGTAATATCACCAATGCATCCTGCTCCCGGTGTTGCGAAAACGTCAGCGATGCGGGCAACCACAAGCCGGGGCGCAGTGCTTTCGCCAACCGTCGGCACCAGACGGCCAGTGCATCCGGTAATTCACCGGACGTTTCACGGCAGACCGCAGCTATCAGCACCAGAACCTGATGACGTGCTGGCGGTGCCAGTTGCCCCAGTTGCAACAACGCGTTTTGCGGCTCAGGAGGATAGGCTTCCACCAGCCCGAGACGATGACGTATGGCGGTATGGTGCACCGACGCCAGCGCCATATCGCTCTCGTCAAAGCGCGAGGCATCGAACCAACTTGGGTCTGCCTGTTGTAAGCAGCCATAGCACCACCACTGGTTCCAGCGCAGGACGTCGCTCTCATCGGGCATGCTGTTCATGCTCCGCCCTCACGTCCGGTTGCGCCTGTTGTCTGTTGGCTATACGTTGTGACCACCAGGGCTTACCGAAACGCCAGCCCAGTACTCCCGCCAGCGCCAACGCCAGTAAACCGGCCAGCCACTGTAATTGCGTCATGGTCTGCGGCATCAGTTGAAACGGCCCCAGTGATACGGTTGGAATATGATCTTTGTACGGTTCTGCGGGTACAAACACGATAGCCAGGTCTTTTTCGCTCTTACCGGCCAGCCCCGGAATACTGCTGGCTACCATACGGCGAATGCGCGGCTCAATGCCGTCCGGCTCCAGCTCTGGCCGGTATTTGATAAACACAGCGGCGGACGCCGGTTGAATGGGTTCCCCCGGTGCAATACGTTCAGGCAGCACAACATGAACCCGCGCTACCAGCACGCCGTCAATTTGCGTGAGTGTGGATTCCACTTCCTGAGACAAGGCATAAATGTAACGAGCGCGCTCTTCCAGCGGTGTGGAAATCACGCCGGTCTTCTGAAATACCTGACCCAGATTAGTGCGGGCCTGACGGGGTAATCCGGCGGCATTGAGAATGTTGACGGCTCGCTCCATGTCCTTAACATCAATAAGAATACTGACACCCGCTTTATCCGGGCGCTTTTCCGCCCCGATGTGATAGCCCCCTAACGCAGCAATCACTTCATTGGCATCGTTTTCAGAAAGACCGCGATGGAGTTCCACGCGATCACCACAACCGGCAATCAGCATCGCCAGTAGCAGGGTCAGGAATCGGTGCAGGATGGATTGACTCATCATAGTGCCATTGATTATGGGTTGATCATGGATTCACTCAGGGTTATTCGCGATTATTGCAGGTTGGTCAGTTTTTCCAGGCTCTGAACGCTTTTCGCTACCACCTTAGCGTTGAGCAGACTTTCCAGATAAAACGACGACAACGTCCGGGTCGCATCCATCACATCTTTCGGGTTATTACCGGTGATGCTTTTACCGACCTGGCGCTCGGCCTTTTGCAGCAGGTTTTCCAGCTTGTCGGATTTCTCCGCCAGCGCCCCTAGCCAGGCTTTGTTGTCGGCGCTCGGTGTTGCCGGGGCGGTGGGTTCGATAGCGGAGCTAAACCAATTCACATCCGCTTGCGCAGGGGTATTCAGACCACTCGGCGCATTGCCATTAACAACGCTCTGAGGCGCATTGACGCGAGTCACTTTCATCATGAGTCCGTTCCTCTTTGATGGATGTTTTTTGGTGAATGCTTTTTTGATGACCGTTTATACCCTAAATAATTCGAGTTGCAGGACAACACGCTCGCGTGTTGAACAACGCTACGCGTTGGCCCTTTAGGGCAAGGCTCGTTAGAGCCTTGTAACGCGGCAAGTGAGTGACAAATTCGTTGGAAACGAATTTGACCAGCCAACGGCTGGCCTCTGGTGAGAGACAGGATGTCTCTCATTTCATCCCGATGAGCTTACTTAGGTAAGTGATTCGGGTGAATGAACGCAGCCAACACACCTGCAACTTGAAGTATGACGGGTATAGTGACAAAAAACCGGGGGAACGCTCCCCCCGGAAATCGACTACCTACACAACATCAGAACTGAATGGCTTTGGCCGCTTTCTGCCCGGAGTTCATGGCTTTGGTGGCAGAGTCCATCTGCATATCCGTGATGGATGACATAGCGTTAGTTTTCATGGTCTGCGCCTGGGCGGCAGAGGTCACCAATGTGGTTTGAGCAGCGGTAGCGTCCAGGTATTTCATACTGGTCATCGCAGCAGCGTTAGACAGTCCCATCATGATAGATATCTCCAGTTAACAATTGATTGATAAAGTAAATTTCGCCAGTAACCCGGCGACAGACACAGTCATCGTGTTCATAAGTTAAGTAGGAGGAAGTAAAAGGGAGTTCCAAAAGAGATTCACTTTTTTTCCCCTGGTGGTGATAACAGGATCGAACCTGATAAATAACAATGACGCGGCTATCGGCGCTACGGTTCGCGCTGTAATTCGCACTACAGTCCGCGTGCGGCGACATTCAGCAATTTGATGCGGTGATAGAGCGTACGTTTGGGGATACCCAGTTCATTGACGACGTTATCGATACAGTGATCGTTACGCTGCAACGCCTCCTGAATCAGGAAACGCTCAATGCGGCGCAACCGTACCTTCAGTGAAGTCAGCGGCGTGTCACTCCCCGCCTTCTCAGCATTCGCGGCGACCGGCACCGGTGAAAGCCCCAGCACCCAGCGTTCTGCGGCGGCTTTCAGTTCCCGGATATTGCCCGGCCAGTCATGCATCAACAGTTGTTCCTGCATCATGGCTGACACACCGGGTACTGGCCGTTTCAGCCGCGCGGCCGCGTCGTGCAAAAAACGCTGAAACAGCGGCAGGATAATCTCCGTGCGCGAACGTAACGTCGGCAACTGAATTTTTACCGTATCCAGCCGGAAGTAAAGGTCACGGCGGAAACGCCCTTTTTCCACCAGTATTTGCAATGGCGTTTGTGTGGCAACAATCACCCGCATGTTCACCGGTTTGAACTGGGTGCTGCCCAGCCGTTCGATACCGCGGCTTTCCAGTACCCGCAGCATTTTCGCCTGTAGCGTCAACGGCATACTGTCGATTTCATCCAGAAACAGAATGCCTTTGTCTGCAATTTCCAGATACCCGGCACGCGAGCGGCTGGCACCGGTATACGCGCCGGATACCACGCCAAACAATTCGCTTTCCGCCAGTGTTTCGGGGACGGCGGCGCAATTCACCGCCACCAGCGGGCCGGGGCAACCGGAAAGCTGGTGAATACGGCGCGCCAGCGTATCTTTGCCAGTGCCGGTTTCGCCTTCCAGTACGATATCAACATGGAGAGGGGCGATAGTGTGGATGAGTGAAGAGAGTGGACCGTGCATATCTTCCACAGGGGGGGTTAATAAAGACTCGTGGGAGACACAATGAAGTGACTGCTCGAATTCATTGCTATTCCTTATCGTCATGACTACTCCTGTATTTTTCCTGTATTCCGTTATCGCGCTGCCAGGTCATATCCCTGTCAGGCCGTTACGTGGGTAACGACATCCTGCTTATCTGACGACCGTCTCGTCATCTTGACGATGTGCTAACGATTAACAGCGATAAATCTGACCGCCTTAACAGCTTATTAATGGTATGCGCACACATTACCGTCGGCAGCAAAACAAGCCATCAGCCAACCGCTGAAGTTAAGGTAGGGATTTCAGTGTACGAAGTAGGAATAGTCTGACACCAGAAACGAGTGTAATCAGCATGTTACGAAAATTGCGGGCAGGAATGCCCCCTCAGCCATCACAACGTCTCGTCGCGACAAACACGGGGGCTAAACAGCACAGTAGCGTCAGACGATTAAACGCTGGTTCAATGCGTATTTCACAATATCCGCATTGGTGGTGAACTGCATCTTCTCCATTAATCGTGATTTATGGGTACTGACGGTTTTATTGCTGATAGCCAGCATATCGGCAATCGCATTCACCCCCAGCCCTTGCGCCAGCATGACCATGATCTGATGCTCTCGCGTGGTCAACAGGTCATGACGCCCATCGCCTTGGGCCTGACAATCCGCAAACACGATTTGCTCGGCGATGCTGTGGTCAATATAGCGCGCGCCCTGCGCAACCCGGCGAATCGCCGATAATAACGCCTCCGGGTCTTTATCTTTCGTGATATAGCCCAGCGCCCCGCTCTTCAGTACCCGCCGCGCGATTTGCGGCTCGCTGTACATGCTCAATACCAGAATCGGCAAACGCGGATACTGCGCCACAATGCGAATAATCAGTTCTTCACCGCAAATCCCTGGCATACACATATCCAGCAGCAGCAAATCCACCTGACATTCCCGTAGCTGCGAGAGCACCTGTGAACCGGTTCCCGCCTCTGCCACCACTTCCAGACGCTCATCTAATGCAAAGATCTGTTTTAACCCTTCGCGCATAATCACATGATCGTCGGCGATCATCAGTTTTATTAGTCTATCCATTCGCGTTTTCGTCCTCTTTAGAGAAATCTGTGTTACGCGGTATCCTGCGGAAACGTTAATCGAACCAGCGTACCGACTCCCAGCTGGCTGTCTATCGTCACTTCACCTCCCAGCATCCGGCCTCGTTCTTTCATACTCATCAGGCCGAAAGCATTCGGTTTACAGGTTTGAGCGTCAAATCCTTTACCGTTATCGCGCACGCTGAGCACAATCATGCCGTCGCGATTTTCCAGCGAAATCACCACCTGTGTCGCCTGGGCGTGGCGTGCAATGTTGGTGAGCGACTCCTGTACTACCCGGAACGCCGCGGTCGCGTACTCATCGTTGAGCAGCACTTCCGGTTCGGGGGCATGCAACAAACAGGGGCAGCGATACTGACGAATAAAATCGTCACGCAGCCACTCCAGTGCTGGCGTTAAGCCCATATCCAGCACGTTGGGGCGAAGCCGGGTCGCGACATGTCGCACCACCTGGATGGTCTTATCAGACAATGCCATTAAATTCTGTAATTGTGTCAGCATATGCGGATTATCGCGGGCAAACTGCATGCGCATCAGCGACAGGCTCATGCGCATGGAGGTCAGGTGTTGCCCCAGTTCATCATGGATCTCTCTGGCGATATGCTTGCGCTCCTCTTCACGGGAAATCTCCCTCTGGCGCGCCAGCAACCGTAATTGCATGTGAGAGTTCTCGAGCTTTTTTTCGGCGTAGCGTATGGCGGTGATGTCGCGCCCGACCGTCAGAATCGAGGTCAGCCGACCGTTCTGGTCAAACTCCGGCACACACCGGATGTGATGGATAACCCGATGGCGTGTGGTGGTAACACCAATGTCCTCTTCCAGTTCACCCTCAACGCTGCTGTGCGTATCCACCACCTGCTTCACCAGTTGCAAAATTCGCTGTGCGCAGCGGGCATTCGGCAGTAAATCCGTCATCCTGCGGCCACGTAACTGCTCGGCGGTAAAACGCAGGTGGGCCAGCGTAGCCGGGTTGGCATACTGGCAGTTAAGCTCGGGATCAAACCGCGTAATCAGATCCGGTGAATTCTCCACCAGCGCCTGAAATTCCTGCTCACGCGCATAGGCCAGTTGCTCGTTCTGTTTACGCTCACGAATATCTCTGACTACACACATACTGTACTGTCGTCCTTTATGGAGAAAATGATTTACGCTGACCTCTACCGGCAACACCATCCCTGAGCGGGTTTTATGCTGGGTTTCAAACGTCAGCCCGCGCTTCCAGCAGCGCGGATCGCACCAGTGGCGATTCGCCTCTTCTTTTCTCCAGCTCAGATCGATGTTGTGTATCTGCATGCGGCGAAAATCGAGGCTACTGTAGCCCAGCATGCGACAGGCCTCGTCATTGACGTAACAAAACCGCTCCCTATCGTTGACGATATAAATGGCATCCTTGATACGGCTAAAGGCAAAATCCACCAGCTCCAGCGGCGGTACGTCGTCCGGATGTTGGGGTTGCCGGGAAGTCGGGGTATATAACATTGCCATCTCCTTGCTAGCGCTAAGCCTGCCGACGCGCGCTTACAGGCGTCGGCAGCGAAAGGAAAGCCGCAGGCATCACCTTCAGGTGAGAAGACCTGCGACCCTGTTAGGCGGCACCATCACACTACGTGGCGGCGACAACCTGATGCTGACTGACAGGTTCCTTCATCTCCCGACTCCAGGGAGACGCCCTCCTGAACATGGCAATATAAGTCATCCCCAGCGCGGGTGTACCACGCAGGGGCTGGGCTTATGCATCAACGGCCTGGCGCAGATATCCTCTGGCGCGGGAAAGACGCGAACGAACAGTACCAATGGGAATGTTGAGCTGAGTGGCAATATCCTGATAGCTGATATCGGCATCCAGCAGCATCACTAACATCTTGCGTGTGTCCTCCGGCAAGTGCGCACTGGCAGCAAGCGCGCGATCCAGTGCGTGATCACTCTCGGTAATACGGCTGGGATCGATATCCGTTGACATCACTTCCATAGCCTCCAGAACCTCGTCGCTGATATCGACGATGCGATAACGCGACTGCTTGAAGTGATTACGCACCAGATTCAAAGCGATGCCGAAAACCCAGGTCTCCGGACGTGAAGCACCGGCGAATTTCTCACGGTTTTTCAACACTTCCAGATAGGTCATCTGTTGTAAATCTTCCACATCCTCACGGTTCGATACACGCTTACGAATGAAATTTTGCAGTCGCTTGCCATGCAGGCGGAAAACCTGCTCCCAGTCCACGGTATTGGCAGGGGTATGAACCTGACACACATCCAATTGTTTCAGTGCAGTCGTTTCCATTTCATTTACTCTCCATCGTTGTGCCCTGATTGGCGCATCCGGGAGAGCAAGGCGCGTGCCAGCCCATGAAAACTACTTAACCACCTGTTATATAATAATTTATTTTTTCTCTACGTGATGTTTTACGCCAGTTATTGCCCATGAAATTCGGTCCGAATTGCAAACTCTTGCAGAGCAAACCAATTAAATAATTTCAAAAATAAATAATAACTCATTGTTACTTGTTATTGTTGACTTGCATCATTTAACGGGAACCCACCTCCAGATCCAGCCACATAACAGCACACCGCTAACGCTGAGGCCGCTTCAGGCAGGACAGGACCATGATTTCACTCAACAACGTTTCTTCTGTGCTCACGACCAGCAGCACATCCATCAACGACAACGATATCGACGACCAGGCACCGGTCGGTTCACCGGCCAAAGCCAGCGAGGCCCACCCGTCGCACGACAAAGCGCTGAACGATGCGATGGAAGAAGTCACGGCCAGTTTTGGCGAGCAGGTTGAACGCAAAAGCAAAGCGCTTAGCCGTCGGCAAATCAGCCAGCCGCAAAGCCGCATGCTGGCCAATATCGAACGTATCGAAAAACTGACAGAGCTGTTTCAGTTACTGGAAAACCCGAAACACCCGACGCTTGACCAGCAAATTCGTCAGATGCAGGCGCTGTTGCAGCAGTCTGTACCACCGACGGTCGATGCTATTTTGCAAGCGGCCGGCGGCGATGCGGCGCGCAGCGATATCGTGCTGCGCCATGTGTTAAGTCAGGCACAACAGCAGCAGGACGCCGCGCTCACGCAGGCAGCCAGCCAGAGCCTGACGCAGTTGCAACAAGAGAAAGGGCCGGAAGTGCGGGCCGGTCTGAACACCGCCGCCGCTATCTCCCTGTTCAGTACCGATCCAAACCAGAAGCAAGCGCTGCGTGAGCTTTACTACCAGCGCATTGTCCACCAACAATCTCCCGCCGCCCTGTTGGATGCTCTGCTGGAACGTTTTGACGCTCAGCATTTCGCGGTCGGGTTGCGCACCCTCCAGCGAGCGCTGGCGGCGGATATTGCCTCGCTGGCGCCCTCCATCTCAAAACCGGTGCTGAGCCGGATGCTCAGCAACCTGAACGACTCACGCCAACTCAGCCATACGCTGTCGGCTAGCCAGTCACTACTGGCAAGGCTGGCATCGCGGATGCCGGAATGCACACTGAACGCGGTAGCGCTGACGCGACGATTAATCGGCCTGAGCGGCAACGGGGCGTATGCCCGCGATCTGCACAATCTGGGCCGTGAAGTCGCCGGGCAAGACAGGCAACGCCAGTTGCTGTTTTTCAACGGCTTGCTGCCGCTGGTCAACGACCTGCCACACCCGCTGTGGCGCGATGCCAAAAACCGGCTCACCGCCCTGCAACTGATTCGTGGTCTGATTGGCGACGTCGCCCAATACGAAAAACAGCAACAGAACGACCGAACCCAGGCTAAGGGGTAACCGATGGCTGTGTTGATCGTATGGCTTAACCGTTTTGCCATGAGCGCGATGCAGCGCTCCGAGGTAGTGGGTGCGGTGATCGTCATGGCGATTGTGTTCATGATGATCATCCCGCTGCCGACCGATCTTATCGACGTGCTGATCGCGTTCAATATCTGTATTTCATCGCTGCTGATTGTGCTGGCGATGTACCTGCCCAAACCGTTGGCGTTTTCCACGTTCCCGGCGGTACTGCTGCTGACCACCATGTTTCGGCTGGCGTTGTCCATCTCCACCACCCGGCAGATCCTGCTGCAACAGGATGCGGGTCACGTGGTGGAGGCATTCGGTAACTTTGTGGTGGGCGGCAACCTGGCGGTCGGACTGGTGATCTTCCTGATCCTGACGGTGGTGAATTTTCTGGTCATTACCAAAGGGTCGGAGCGGGTGGCGGAAGTCGCCGCGCGTTTTACGCTGGATGCCATGCCCGGTAAACAAATGTCCATCGACAGTGACCTGCGTGCCGGGCTGATTGACTCGCAACAGGCTCGCCAGCGCCGGGAAAACCTCGCCAAAGAGAGCCAACTGTTCGGCGCGATGGACGGCGCGATGAAGTTTGTGAAAGGGGATGCCATCGCCAGTCTGGTGATCGTGTTTATCAACATGATTGGTGGCTTCGCCATCGGCGTACTGCAAAACGGCATGGCCGCCAGTGACGCCATGCATATCTACTCGGTGTTGACCATCGGCGACGGGTTGATTGCCCAGATCCCGGCGTTGCTGATTTCCCTGACCGCCGGGATGATCATCACCCGTGTTTCAGCCGACGGCCAGCAAACGGACAACAATATTGGTCGGGAAATTGCCGAACAGCTAACCAGCCAGCCCAAAGCCTGGATTATCTCCTCGGTCGGCATGCTGGGTTTCGCCCTGCTGCCGGGGATGCCAACACTGGTTTTTCTGATGATCAGTCTGGTTTCGCTCGGCAGCGGGTTATTCCAGCTCTGGCGTGCCAAACAAAACGGCCTGCAGGATGCGTTACTGGCAAACGACAACCTGCCTGCCGACCAGAACGGTTATCAGGACCTGCGGCGTTTCAACCCCACCCGCGCCTACCTGCTGCAGTTTCACACGGTATGGCAAAGCGCCGCGGCTGCCGCTGTTTTGGTGCAAAACATACGACGTCTGCGCAACCAGCTGGTGTACCACTTTGGTTTTACCCTGCCCTCGTTCGATATCGAGTTCACTCCTGCCATACCGGAAGATGAATTCCGCTTCTGTGTCTATGAAATTCCGCAGTTGCGGGCCAGCTTCGGCGTGCCGTTACTGGCCGTTTCACGGGAACAACTACCGCAAGACGCCCCGGACGACGGCATGATACCCGGCTTGCCTGCCCGCGATGAACAGCACCTGCTGTGGATGACGCCGGACCACCCGATGCTGCAACAGCCACAACTGAGCCCCTGGAGCGCGGAAGCGCTGATCCTGACGCGCATGGAGAATGCGATGCATCGCAGCGGCGCGCAGTTTATCGGGCTACAGGAAACCAAATCGATCCTCGCCTGGCTGGAGAGCGAACAACCGGAACTGGCGCAGGAGCTGCAACGCATCATGCCGCTGTCACGCTTTGCCAGTGTGCTGCAACGGCTGGCGTCGGAACGGGTGCCACTACGCTCAGTGCGGCCGATTGCCGAAGCGCTGATCGATATCGGCCAGCATGAGCGCGATATCAACGCCCTGACCGACTATGTGCGTCTGGAACTGAAAGCGCAGATTTGCCACCAGTACAGTCAGGACGACAGCCTTACTGTTTGGTTGCTGACACCGGAAACCGAAGAGCTGCTGCGTGATGCGTTGCGCCAGACGCAAAACGACACCTTCTTCGCGCTAAACCAGGAGTACGCCGCCACCCTGCTCGGCCAGTTGCGACGCGCATTCCCGCCGATGCTGCCGTCATCAGCCCTGATTCTGGTCGCGCAGGACCTGCGCAGTCCGCTGCGCATTCTGTTACAGGACGAGTTTCATCACGTCCCTGTGCTGTCATTCACCGAACTGGAATCGCACCTGTCCATCAACGTTGCCGGTCGTATCGACCTGCTGGACAGGACTGACCCTTTTAACGCATAGGAAACGCAACATGTTTGAACTACGAGTTCTGACCGGATTGCACCGTGGGGCCGCGCTGCCGCTGAGCGGAACCTCATGGCGTATAGGCTCGGCCGATGAAGCCGACATGGTGCTCTACGATCCCGGGATCCGCGAGCAACACTGCCTGCTGGAAACCGCCCCCGGCGGCTGGCAGATCTGCGTATTGGATGGCCCTGTCAGCAATAGCGAAGGCCACACCGTAGAACAGTCGCTGCAGTTGCCGCCCGGCACACCGTTCGCCGTCGGCGCTATCTGGTTATGTGTAGTCAGCGCCGACACTCCGTGGCAGGACGACACTTCAGCCACACCGTCACAAGACACATCAGGCCACGGCCGTGCGGCCATCGACGTTGGCAACGCTGACATGCATGCTGACATGCCCGCGGTGGATACCGACATCACCGCAGATACGCGCCAGCCTTCCCTGCCGGAAGCGGCCACCGCACACCGGGAAAAACGCCGTCTGCCGCTGTGGGCGAAATTCAGTTACCTGCTACTGGGCGTATTACTGTTTATGATCGTCGGCAGTTGGATGCTACAGGAAACGGCGGCGATGCCGCCTGCGCCATCACCGCAGGATAACCGTTTGCCCGTTGGCACGCTGCCACAGTTAAACAGCACGCTGCACACCATGCTCACCGATCGCGAACTGGAGCGACTGGTCACCCTCAGTCAGGACAACAACCGCATCGTGCTAAGCGGAGCGCTCTTACCCGCGCAACACACCCGACTGGCACGGATGCTGGCGCAATTCCACCAACGCTACGTCACCGCCTTACAGATTGAAAACCGCACGACGGAGAAAACCGACGCGCTACCGTTCCAGATTGTGCAAGTCACCAGCGGTCCGAAAGCCAACATCGTCACCGCAGATGGTCGACGCCTGTTCGTCGGCGACGAGGTGGATAACCTGCGGCTGGTCAGCATCAACGACAGCCAGATCGAATTTCGCGGCAAGCAGCAGATCAAGGTGAACTGGTAATGACGACGCAGGACACCATCGATACCCGCTATCCCGCGCTCACCCACTGGCTGCAACAGCAGCAACGCCAACTGGCGGCCTATTCACCGGTGACGCGGCAGGGGCAAATCATCGGCATCAGCGGTATTTTGCTGGAATCCAGCCTGCCTGACGCCCGCATCGGCGATTTGTGCCTGATCGAACGTCACGACCACTCCCAGGTGCTGGCGGAAATTGTCGGCTTCAGCCCGAAAAACACCTTTCTGTCGGCACTGGGTGCGCTGGACGGTATCGCTCAGGGCGCTATCGTCACGCCGTTGTACCAGCCGCATTGCGTACAGGTATCCGAAGCCCTGTTGGGCAGTGTGCTCGACGGCTTCGGCAGGCCGCTGGAACACGGCAGCCACAGCGCATTCGTAGAGCCTGGCTCACTTAGCGAAAGCCCGCCGATACCGGTAATCGGCGATGCCCCACCGCCGACCGAACGCCCACGCATTGCCTCACCACTCCCGACCGGCCTGCGCGCCATCGACGGTCTGCTGACTATCGGCTGTGGCCAGCGTGTGGGGATATTCGCCGGTGCAGGCTGCGGTAAAACCACCTTGCTGGCAGAGCTGGCGCGTAATACGCCTTGTGATGCCATCGTATTCGGTTTAATCGGCGAGCGTGGCCGCGAACTGCGCGAGTTTCTCGACCATGAGCTGGATGAGCAGTTACGAAGCCGCACCGTGCTGGTCTGCTCGACCTCCGATCGCAGCAGCATGGAGCG
Source organism: Dickeya oryzae (assembly GCF_009372235.1). Taxonomy (GTDB): domain Bacteria; phylum Pseudomonadota; class Gammaproteobacteria; order Enterobacterales; family Enterobacteriaceae; genus Dickeya; species Dickeya oryzae. The sequence goes on from NZ_ML762920.1 coordinate 164,542, forward strand.
CGCTCGCGCGGCGTTTACCGCAACCGCCATCGCCGAAGCCTTTCGCGCCGCAGGTAAACACGTGCTGTTGATTATCGACTCATTAACCCGCTTTGCCCGCGCCCAGCGGGAAATCGGCCTGGCGCTCGGCGAACCGCAGGGGCGCGGCGGGTTACCGCCTTCGGTCTATACCCTGCTGCCCCGGCTGGTCGAACGTGCCGGGCAAACCCGTCAGGGGGCGATCACCGCGCTTTACTCAGTGCTGATCGAACAGGACTCCATGAATGACCCGGTCGCCGACGAAGTCCGCTCGCTGATTGACGGTCACATCGTGCTGTCGCGTCGTCTGGCTGAACGCAACCACTACCCGGCTATCGACATTCTGATGAGCCTGAGCCGCACCATGAGCAATGTTGTCGACACAGAACATACCCGCAATGCCAACGCCGTACGCCGACTGATGGCGGCTTACCAACAGGTAGAAATGCTGATCCGCCTTGGTGAATACCAGCCGGGACACGATGCGCTCACCGACGCGGCCGTCAACGCCAATGACGACATCAACCGCTTTCTGCAACAGGCGATGCGTGAACCACAATCCTTTGACGACATCCAGAGGCAACTTGCCGGGGTGAGTCAGTATGCCGAGGTCTGACACCATGAAATCCGTCAGCGTAATGGAAGAAGAACAGCCAGACAGCCGTGTGCAGGAGCTACACGCGGTACTGACGCCGTTATTGCCGATCCGCCGCCAGCGCCTTAGCCGTGCCGAACGCCAGTTGCGTCAGGCCGAGCTGGCGCTCAGGCAAACCGAGGCCGCGTTGCGCGCCCAACAAGCACAACTGGCGCAGTTGCAGGCCGCATGGCAGCAACAGCGCGACACCTTTCTGCGTGACGCTCTGGGCAAAACCCAAACGCTGGAAACCCTGAAAAACCAGCTGGAGCAGGAACAACAACACATCCGCCAGATTCAGGCACAGGTGCTGCTGTGTACCGACTGGCAACAACACTACCTGAGCCAACAGCAACACGTCAGGCAGGCCAGGGAAACTGCACGCCTGTGCCAGAAAGCCGTCGAGAAGCTCGAATTTCTGTTAACCACCTATCAGGAGGCGATATGACCCCTTCCCGGCCCATCCCACCCGAGGTTTCGCCCTCTGGACCGTCACCGTTATCGCACCATCCACAACCGGATCTGTCCGGTTATGTGTCAGGCTATAGCTATGGTGCTGGCGATGACGCGTGTGGGGAGCCGTTCGCCCGCCTCTCGGGGCCAGACGGCGCACAGCCCGATATCAGCTGGCTGCCGTTTGGCCCATCGCTGGCGCTGTATCCCGCGCTTACGCCGACGTCCTTCCAGGATACCCCGGTGCAAACAACACCCGTCATGCCTGCGGGCTGGTCAGCCCTGGCGTCCTCGCTGGCCGACATCCCGTCGTTACACCGTAGCGAACCACTGTCGTTCAGTGTGCAGTTACCGCAGTTAGGTAGCGTAGACGTACGTATGGTGGCGCTCCCCGCTCACGGCTGGGATGTGTCGCTGCGTTTTGGCAAAACCACCTATGAACTGTTGAAGAACCAGCGTGACGCGTGCCGCCGTTCACTGGCAAGGACGCTGCACGCACCGGTACGCCTGCAATTCGACAGCCGGGAGGATGACGACCTATGACCCCACTGGCACAAACACTACGGCGCATCAGCCAGTCACAGGCAGCGCTATCCCGCCAACTGGCGAGCGCACACCGTTTCGCCTTCACGCTGGAGGGGCAACCGGGGGAACTGCGCATACAGTTAGCACACGACGCGCCCGCAGTCGGAGTGGAAAGCGGCTGGCGTTGCCACGACGGCACGTTATGGCTGGACAATGCCGCCCCGTTGCTGTCACTGCTCTCCGCCTGCCCGGCACTGCTACCCGGCGAGCATGACAGCAGTGACACGGTGGCCCGCTACTGGACGCACTACAATCAGGCGCTCAGCCCGGCATTGCGCGAGCTGTTCGGTGAAATTCAGCCGTTGTTACCTGCGCAACCTGATTCTGTAGCAGCATCAGATGACAATACGCACTCAGGTGATAACACATCAGCCGAATTAACCTTGTGGCTCGAGGTGATACTGGGCGATTTTCGCCTTCGCAGTCGGTTACGAACCGCATGCCATACGGTGCAACGCTGGCTATCTCGGCCGGGGTGGTACGCACCGTACTCGGCTTTGCCCACTCACCTGGCGATACGCCTGCCATTAATACTGGCAGACGTGACGTTGTCACAGAAACAATTAGCGAGTCTGGAACCGGGCGACGTGATCTGTCCACATAGACAGTACTTCTCACCGCAAGGCGACGGCAGCATTACGCTGGCCGACCGGCGGTTAGCCGGGCAACTCAGGATGGACGCACTCGCCCCTTATTGGTTTGCCGTGACAGAACTGGAGGAATGCCCCGTGACCACATTTCCTGGCGACACAACGCCCTTTGGTGACCCAACACCGTTTGACGATACCGCTTCTTACGGCAATACCCTGCCGGATAACAGCAACGTGCAGGAAACATTACCCTGTGCCGAGAGTACGTTGCCCTCTGGTGAACCGCTGCCAGGTTATCCTCTGCCCCCGCTCGCGCTGGCACTGACAGTCCGCTGCGGCTACCTGACGCTGACACTGCAGGATTTGCAGCAACTCGCCCCCGGTACCGTGTTAACCCTGCAACAGGCCATCCCCGGCGAAGCCACGCTGTATCACGGCGAGCAACCACTGGCACAGGGAGAGCTGGTGAATGTAGACGGTCGACTGGGGTTGCAAATCACCCGAGGGCCGATTGCTGGCAGGGAGATCGCCACGGAGTCATTGCGATGACCTCAGGCAATTTCGACCCGGTGATGTTTGCCCTGTTTCTCGGCTCGCTGTCACTGATTCCGCTGATGATGATCGTCTGCACCTGTTTTCTGAAAATATCGATGGTACTGATGCTCACCCGCAACGCCATCGGGGTGCAACAAGTGCCGCCCAACATGGCGTTATATGGTGTGGCACTCGCGGCCACACTGTTCGTGATGGCACCGGTATTCAGCGACATCAAACAGCGGTTTCAGGACGCACCGGTGGACGTTAGCAGCCTTGATGCACTGGAAAGCAGCGTGACCCGCGGCATCGAACCGTTACAGCGGTTCATGTCGCGCAACAGCGACCCGGATATCCTCACCCATCTGCATGAAAACAGCCTGCGCATGTGGCCTGCGGCGATGTCGGAGAAAATAACCACCCAGAACATCCTGTTAATCCTGCCCGCTTATGTGCTTTCAGAGCTACAAGCCGGGTTTAAAATCGGTTTTCTGATTTATATCCCGTTCATCGTTATCGACCTGATTGTCTCTAATGTCCTGTTGGCACTGGGGATGCAGATGGTCGCGCCGACCACCCTTTCGCTCCCGCTCAAGCTATTGCTGTTCGTGCTGGTTAACGGCTGGACACGTCTGCTAGACGGTCTGTTCTACAGTTACCTGTGAGGTCATCATGGAAACGCTCACGCTGTTCCGACAGGCGATGGTGTTGGTGGTGATGCTGTCTGCGCCGCCGTTGCTGGTCGCAGTCGTGGTCGGTGTACTGATTTCACTGCTACAGGCAGTGATGCAGTTGCAGGACCAAACGTTGCCTTTTGCCGTCAAACTGGTGGCGGTGGGGTTGGTGTTAGCCATGACCGGTCGCTGGATAGGCGTTGAGTTAATCCAACTGGCGGTCATGGCTTTTAATATGATCGAACAGATCCGGGCCTGAGGTGACGATGCTCTCTCTTGCCACCCTCCAGTCTCTTTATGACTTTATTTACGCACTGACGCTCGGCGTAGCCCGGTTGTATCCATGCCTGTTTCTGGTGCCGTTGTTCTCTTTCACCGTCATCAAAGGCATGCTGCGCAACGCGGTGGCCCTTGCCATCGCGCTAGTCCCGGCCGCTGCTATCCAGCAACACATGTTAACCACCACGATAACCTGGCCCATGTTACCCGCGCTGTTGCTCAAAGAGCTGGTCATTGGACTGTTGTTGGGGGTGGTGCTGGCCATGCCGTTCTGGCTGTTTGAATCTGTTGGCGCGCTGTTCGATAACCAGCGCGGCGCACTGACCGGCGGCCAGCTCAACCCAGCGCTGGGTAGCGATGCCACCCCGCTCGGCCACATGATGAAAGAGCTGTTTACCCTGCTGCTGATCATCACCATCGGGTTTTCCGGCTTCACGCAATTACTGTGGGACAGTTACCGGCTATGGCCAGCATTGGATTTTCTGCCGCCGTTATCGGAGCTGGGTTTTCACACCTATCTCGGTCTGCTCAACGACACCTTCCAACACATGATCGTGTATGCCGGTCCGCTGGTGGCGTTGTTACTGTTGCTGGAATTCAGCATCGCCATTCTCAGTCTTTACAGCCCGCAATTACAGGTCTACGTGCTGTCCGCCCCGGCCAAATGCCTGGCCGGAATGGCCTTCTTCGTGCTCTACATGCCGGTATTGCAGTTTCTCGGTGAAGGCCGACTCAAGGCGCTGGCCGACCTGAAACACCTGTTTCCGCTGTTCTTTCAGGCATCGCCCTGAGCGCTGCATACAACAATTAACCACTAAGGTGCCGGGATGAGCGAAAAAACCGAAAAACCCACCCCCAAGAAATTGCAGGATGCACGCAAAAAAGGGGAAGTCGGTCAAAGTCAGGATGTTCCCAAACTACTGATTAGCGTTGCACTACTGGAGATGATTCTGGCACTGACCGATAACGGCATGAGCAAACTACAGGCATTAATGCAATTGCCGCTGAGCCGTCTGTCTGACCCGTTCAGCCATTCCGCCAATGAAGTGTTCAGCGAAGCGTTATCACTGCTGGGCACCTTCTGCCTGTTAACCATCAGTGTGGCGCTGCTGATGCGTATTGTCGGCGGTTGGATCCAGTACGGCCCGCTGTTCGCCGTAGACGCGCTAAAAATCGATTTCAACCGCCTCAACCCGGTCAATCAAATCAAGCAAATGTTCACGATGCGCAAGCTCACCGACATACTGACCACAATCCTAAAGGCAACCACCATCGGGCTGGTGTTCTGGCTCGTCGTCATACCGCAGTTGGAATGGCTGGTGGAGTTAGCCTATGGCGACCTGACCGCCTTCTGGAAAGGCGTGGAGAGTGTACTGAAAAGTGTGGCGCGCACCACCTTGTCTTCACTGCTGGCGCTGGCGATACTCGACTTCGGTTTGCAAAAATACTACTTCCTCAAGCAGCAACGCATGAGTCATGAAGATATTCGTAACGAGTTCAAAAATTCGGAAGGCGACCCCCACATGAAGGGGCATCGCAAATCGGTAGCACAGGAAATCCTCAACGAACCGGCCAGCCCTCGCGCCAAACCCAGCATCGAGGATGCTGACCTGCTGCTGGTTAACCCAACACACTATGCGGTAGCGCTGTGCTATCGCCCCGGCAAAACGCCATTACCGCGCATTCTACTCAAGGGGGAAGACGAACAGGCCAAAGCGCTCATCGCCCGCGCGCAGCACGCTAATGTGCCGGTGATCCGCTTTATCTGGCTGGCGCGAACCCTGTATCGGATCCCTGAAGGTCACTACATTCCACGCCATACGTTACAGTCAGTTGCACAGGTCTATCGGGTATTACGCCAGTTGGATAATGACCTGAGTCAGCAGGAAATCATTGAGCTGGATTAGCAATACAACGTGTCATAATGACCGCCAATACCCTATCAATACACTCATGCGACCTTACTGAGTAAAGAAAAAGCCATCACCGTCAAAAATCGTTTCAATATAATCCTGCACTTAGGTTAAATATTTGCTATTACGGCAATTATTCTCCTGTTATGGATACAAAGTGCGCTTATGTTCAAGTCGTTTTTTCCCAACCCTAAGTGGTTTTTCTCTTCTGCACTGATCTGGTCGCTGGTGGCCGTCATCATCTGGTACGGCTGGGGACGCCCGCTGGGTGACAGCCTGCTGCACATCAGCGAGCCGTTGCCGCACGGGGCCGCCCGGTTTTGGTCGCCTGCCTTTTTGTGGTTTTACGGGTATTACCTGCTGTGCGTCTGCCTTTTCGCAGGAGCCTGGGCGCTATTACGTCCCCACCCCTGGCAACGCTGGTCTATTCTGGGAACCTCACTGATTATTTTCGTTACCTACTTTTCGGTGGAGATCGGGGTGGCGGTAAACGACTGGTATGGCCCTTTTTATGACCTGATCCAAAAAGCGCTCAGTGCCCCTAATGCGGTGACGATTCAGGCATTTTACAAAGAGTTGCTGATTTTCCTGGGTATTGCGCTAACGGCCGTCACCGTAGGCGTGATGAATCTTTTTTTCGTCAGCCATTATGTCTTTCGCTGGCGTACCGCGATGAATGATTATTACGCTTCGCACTGGCAGTCCTTACGCCACATTGAAGGGGCGGCCCAGCGTATTCAGGAAGACACCATGCGCTTTGCCTCCACCGTGGAAAGCCTGGGTGTCAACCTGGTGAAATCATTGATGACGTTGATAGCCTTTTTACCAGTGCTGGTCAGCCTCTCATCCCATGTCAAAACCTTGCCGTTGATTGGTGAAGTACCTTACGGCCTGGTGATTGCAGCGATTGTCTGGTCACTGGCAGGGACAGGCTTGCTGGCGTTTATCGGCATCAAACTGCCGGGGCTGGAATTTAACAACCAGCGTGTGGAAGCCGCCTACCGTAAAGAGCTGGTCTATGGTGAAGACGACGCTACCCGTGCCACGCCACCGACGGTAAAGCAGCTGTTCACCAACGTGCGAAAAAACTATTTCCGCCTCTATTTCCACTACACCTATTTCAATATTGCACGGGTGCTCTATCTGCAAACCGACAATGTGTTCGGCATTATCATGCTGCTGCCGTCGATCGTCGCAGGTAGTCTGACGCTCGGTCTGATGAACCAGATAACCAACGTGTTCGATCAGGTGCGTAGCTCATTCCAGTACCTGATTAACTCGTGGACCACCATCGTCGAGTTAATGTCGATTTATAAACGTCTGCGTAGTTTCGAATCGGTGATTAAGGATGTGCCGATAGTTACCGACGCGGCGGATGCCACATCCGGCGTCTGATAACCGCGCCCCGGTTCTGTGTAGCCAGTCGGCCAGGCAGCACAGCATCGGGGCTCTCTCACCACAGCCTTTATTCTGCGCCTTTATCCTGCGAATCCCCTTCTCCGTCATACCTGAATGCGCATGCCCAATCCCACTTACCGCCGATAGCGAGAGATAGCGCATATATAGTGGACTGTATAGCGCACATTATCAGTTCCGAATTATTCGGAGTGTATACCCTTCATTCGTCAAAATGAGAGTGACTGCCCTCCCCCTGATTATTTTTTTCTTTATCGGAAGAATCACATTATTTTCTCGACCAACAACAAAATGAAAAAATATGACTTAGTCAGGCTATTTAAAAATAATTTTTTGAAAAAGAGAGCAGATAAAACCACGACGGATACATCATCTAACTAGTACACGAAAATATTTGACAGCCCGCAAACAGAATACCGGTAGAAAAAAACAAAACTGGAATAAGAAACACAAACAACCTCTGATTTCATTATGTTAGCAAGCATTTATAATTCTAAAAAATGTGATAAGATTCACACGTTTTTCTCCTCGCGAAAGAAACCCATCTCTGTACTTTATGAAAAACACGGACGTTAACAGATGGTCACTCTCTGTTGATCTGTATTGTCAACATATTTAGCTCTGTAGGAAACCTTGATGAATACAATTATGCATACCTATAACAATCTGAAGGTTGGTACTAAACTGGCAATAGGGTTTGGACTCATTTTAGTTATGTCCGCCTTTATCATGCTATCCGGAGTTAATGGTTTTCGTAATATTGACGCCTATGTCAACAAATCCATTATCAGTAATGACATTAATAATAACCTGAACGATGCCAGACGCGCCCGCCTCAATTTCCAATATACCCATGACTACAGCTCAATAGAGAAAGTGGGCACCCTGATGGCAAAAGTCGGCGAGTCACTGAAGCAGGCCAACCAGCTCACCTGGCGTCCTGATGCACGTAAGCTGCTGGATCAACTCAATACCGCCTACAACGTCTATCTCCCAAGACGAGAAGCGCTGATCAACGCCAGCAAGCAACGTGATGCCGTGGCGCAAAAACTTAACCAGGACAGCAGCGCCAGTATACTGAGTACACTACGCACCCAATTCAGTGCGAGTACGCAGACACCGGAATTACAGCTGGAGTTTATCACGCTGTACGAACAGCTAGCAGATATCCGCGATATGGCACATGAGTTGCTGCTAACCCCTTCCGCACAAACAGAATCCAACCTGCGTAAAGCCCTTAGCAGCGCACAGGCCGCACTCACTCAAAGCCTGCCGAAATTCAGTACGGAACAGCAAGGCTGGTTGAATCAGGCCTGGCGTTTCTTTTCCGCCTATAACGGCTACGTTGACGAGTACATGGCTGCTTTCCGTAATGAAAGCGCCGCTACCAACACCATGAGCGATGCAGCAGTCATTCTGGATAACGCCTCCAACGATTTATATGCCGCTCAGTTAGCACTGGTCAGCAATACCACTGCCAGTTCACAGTGGCAATTGTTGTTGACCAGTCTGGTGATTATCGCTATCGGGGTCCTGATGGCCTGGCGTATCACGTTGCAGATTACCCGTCCCCTGCACCAGAGTCTGTCGATAGCTGAACGGATTGCCCAGGGCGACCTGACGGCTTCCATCACCGTTGTTCGCCGCGATGAACTGGGAATGCTGATGTCTGCAATGGCGGAGATGAACCATAAACTGCGTGAGATGATAGGAAGCATTCGTGAAGGCGTGAGCAACGTGGCGTCGGCCGCGTCGGAAATCGCGGCCGGTAACACTGATCTCTCCTCACGTACTGAGCAGCAGTCTGCCGCCGTGGTGGAAACCGCCGCCAGCATGGAGCAGTTAACCTCCACGGTGAAACAGAACGCCGATAACGCGCATCACGCTTCACAACTGGCTGCCGATGCCTCCGCTAATGCGACCCGCGGCGGCGAAATCGTCACTAACGTGGTCAGCACCATGAATGAAATCGCCGTCAGTTCCCGGCGTATTTCCGACATCACCTCGGTTATCAACGGCATTGCCTTCCAGACCAATATTCTGGCACTAAACGCCGCCGTGGAAGCCGCGCGTGCCGGTGAGCAAGGCCGTGGTTTTGCTGTGGTGGCAGGCGAAGTGCGTAGTCTGGCCCAGCGTAGCGCGCAGGCCGCTAAAGAGATCGAAACGCTGATCAACGAGTCGGTCACCCGGGTCAATACCGGTTCCACCCAGGTGGAAAACGCCGGTAAGACAATGGATGAGATCATCCGTTCCATCTCCCATGTGCATGACATCATGGATGAGATTGCCTCCGCCTCTGATGAACAGAGCCGTGGCATCAACCAGATCTCTACCGCCGTCGCCGAAATGGATGCCACCACCCAGCAAAACGCCGCGCTGGTGGAGCAATCTTCCGCCGCAGCCAATTCACTGGAAGAGCAGGCTCAGGTGCTGGAGCACGCAGTGTCGTTTTTCCGGACCAGCCATGACAATGCTACGGTATCACCAGCAAGACAACGCAACACGACCAGTACCAAAACGCCATTCATGTTGGGGAAATCAACTACCAAAGCGTCTGCTACGGTGAAACCTTCATCAACCTCAACCAAAGATGACTGGGAGTCGTTCTAATCCGTTTTGATAACGGTGTCGGTTAATTTCTACTACGTCTGATCACAACGATTGTTGGTACATACTGCACAGCATGGCAATGAACCGCCATGCTGTGTTTAGATTCTGCTTTTTCCCCTGCCTTGTATCGCCCATTGATTTTTCAGCAGCGTATGTTGAGCGCGAGTATTCCTCCACCAACAACGCGACGTAAAGATTATCACTGCGTATTGTCACGCCCATGATTACTTTTTGGCTATCCCATTTGAAAGTATCAAAAAAATGGATGAGGCATCAGCCATTGCTAATCGATATCTCATTTTTCAGTGATACATTGATAAAATCACTTTCTAATACTATGTTATGAAAGTGTAGTTATTACATTACCTTCCCCTGTGAGATGCATAAGCCATGCGTCTCGGGCCGTAATCGTCCGCTTACAGAGCCGCTCACTCACAGTAACGATTACAGATTAGCGTAACCATAATAATAAAACACAGCGTCAGCACTGCGGTACTGAAGCGTTAATTATTGAATTATTCAAATCGGTTTTTTCCTCATCATTTCTCTGGCAAATCAAGAAAGGAAGGACCAATGAATACTGTTTTTGGTGCTTATAACAATCTCAAGGTCGGCGTAAAGCTGGCTCTGGGGTTCGGATTAATATTGTTGATGGCCGTTATTATTATGCTGTCTGGCGTAAACGGTTTCCGTAATATTGACGCCTACTCACAAAAATCGATTATCAGTAATAGTATCAATAGTTACCTGGAAGATGCAAAACTGGAACGGCTGCGTTTTCAATATACCCACGATTATGCTGCCTTAAATAAAAACAGTGAATTGCTGAATAAAGTAACGCAATTGCTGAACACGGCAGAAACACTGAAATGGGATGCGGATACCCGTACTTTGCTGGATAAAATGATCCAGGCCAGCAACGAATATAATGCGTCACGGGGAAACCTGATCACCGCCAGCCAAAAGCGGGATGCTGTCGGCCAAAAGTTATCGCAGAATGCCATCGGTAATGCTGTGGATACCCTACGCAGACAATTCGACAGCGCCATGTTGCCACTGGAATTGAGACTGGAGTTCCTATACATCCATGAGGCGCTGTCTGACATTAAAGACACTGCACATGAGCTGACACTAACCCCTTCTGGTGAGCATGAAGCCACCCTTCGCAAGGCACTGGACACCGCACAGTATACCCTCACGCAGGCTCTGCCAAAGTACGATGCAGAACAACAGGCGTGGCTCAATCAAGCCTGGCAGCTGTTTTCCACCTACGACAGAGATATCAGCCTTTATATGACCGCATATCAGGAGGAAAAAACGGCCTCTCAACGTATGACGGATATCGCGCAGGTGCTGAATCAGGCAACGACACAGCTTTATGAAGCGCAATTAAGCAAGGTGGATAACATTACCCGCCAGTCCCAATACGAGCAGTGGGTTATCGGCCTGGCGATTATCGCTATTGGTGTGTTGTTGGCCTGGCGCCTCACCTTACTGATTACTCAACCATTGCGTCAAAGCCTGTCGATGGCCGAACAGATTGCCCAGGGCGACCTGACCGCCACCATTACCGTCAACCGGCGCGACGAGTTGGGCCAATTGATGACGGCAATGAACCAGATGAACCATAAACTGCGCGACATGATAGGAATCATCCGTGAAGGCGTAAACAATGTGGCATCGGCCGCATCGGAAATCGCGGCCGGTAATACTGACCTCTCTTCACGAACCGAGCAGCAGTCTGCCGCCGTCGTGGAAACCGCCGCCAGCATGGAGCAGTTAACCTCCACGGTGAAACAGAACGCCGATAATGCGCATCACGCCTCACAACTGTCTGCCGATGCCGCCAATAACGCCACTAAAGGCGGTGAAATTGTCACCAACGTCGTCAGTACCATGAATGAAATCGCCACCAGTTCCCGGCGTATTTCCGAAATCACCTCGGTTATCAACGGTATCGCCTTCCAGACCAATATTCTGGCGCTGAATGCCGCGGTGGAAGCCGCGCGTGCCGGTGAGCAAGGCCGTGGTTTTGCTGTGGTGGCAGGCGAAGTGCGCAGTCTGGCCCAGCGCAGCGCCCAGGCCGCTAAAGAGATCGAAACCCTGATCAACGAGTCAGTCACCCGGGTCAATACCGGTTCCACCCAGGTGGAAAGCGCCGGTAAGACGATGGATGAAATCATCCGTTCTATCTCCCATGTTCATGACATTATGGGCGAAATTGCTTCTGCGTCTGATGAGCAGAGCCGAGGGATTAACCAGATCTCAAGCGCCGTCGCCGAAATGGACGCCACCACCCAGCAAAACGCCGCGCTGGTGGAGCAATCGTCTGCGGCAGCTAACTCACTGGAAGAGCAGGCTCAGGCACTGGAACAGGCGGTGTCGATTTTCCGCCTCGGTGATAGTGACGCCCACCGCTTTACCCGACAGGCTCCCGGCACCCTCCGCGCGAAAAAACCGTTGATGCTGGCCACTGCAACAGCCGGGTCTCACCCGGCTGCGACAAAAAATGAGTGGGAATCCTTCTGACCGATAGCATCCGTCTCACCATGGCGGGCAACGCCCGCCTTATTTTACTACTGCTCGTACTTTAGGGCCAATGCGCGCAACGCCCCGCATCGATATCTTTAGACCTTCACCGCTTTGGCACTCAGCCCAACCAGTGCCAGCAGGGTCGCCACCACTAAAAACGCGGCTGACAAACTGCTGTGATGCGCAATAAACCCGATACTTGCTGGCCCAGCTAATATTCCCAGGTAACCCAGCGTGGTGACCGCAGGTACCGCCGCCGCCTGTGGCATGCTGGTCTGACGCCCGATGGCTGAAAACATAACCGGCACAATATTGGAACACCCCAACCCGATCAGCGCATAACCGAGCAACGCAACCGACCAGAACGGAATCCACACCGCCAGCATCAACCCGGAGACCGCCAGCGTGGCCCCCAGCATCACCACTGGTTGTGCACCCAGTCGGGTGACCACCCGATCGCCGGTCAGACGTCCGAGCGTCATGGTGGCGGCAAAACACGCAAAACCGAGCGCACCTTGCGCATCCGGCATGCCGCGGTATTCGGTCAGAAATACCGCGCTCCAGTCCAGCACCGCGCCTTCGGTCAGGAACACGGCAAAGCAGATCAACCCCAGCACCAGTACCGTACCGCGGGGAACAGCAAACGCCGGGCCTTCCGGCGGATTGGCGTACCTCAGCAAACCGGCCAGATGCGTCAGCAATAACAGCACCATCACCACCACACTGATCAGGCTCGCCACCAGCGGCGACAGCCCCAGCGACATCATGCCGCTCATCGCCCCGGCACCGACGATACCACCAATGCTGTAAAACCCATGAAACCCGGACATCATGGCTTTACCTGAGGCTTTCTCCACCAAAATCGCCTGTACGTTCATCGCACAATCGGTGGTACCAACCCCAATACCGAATATCAGCAATGCCAGCGCCAGTAGCGCCGCACTCGGGATCACCGCCAGCCACGGCAAGATCAGGCAGAACAGCAATACCGCCAGCGAAATCACCTTACGGCAGCCAAAGCGCGTGGTCAGCATACCGGTTACCGGCATCGCCACCAGCGCGCCGCCTCCCAGACACAGCAACAACAGACCGAGCATACCGTCATCCACGGCGGTATTGAGCCGGGCGAACGGCACCAGCGCCGCCCAAACCGACGTACCAAACCCGGCTAAAAAAAACATCACGCGCGTCGCACGTTGCTCGCGCCGTCCCGGTTCATCAAACAACGGTGCAGCTGAAGGTGAAAGCGTCTGGGAATCCGTCAACGGTTGCATAAACGATATCGTCTCATGAGAAAGAAATAGACCAATGACCGCATCGGCGTATGCGGTCTGTTAACGTGTTCGGCGTTACCCATTCAGGATCCGTAGCACATCTTCGTGTAAGCGTGGCAAGGTTTGCTGACTGGCGGCGTCAGCCAGACGATGGAAGAATGCGATATCGGGTAATGACTGACTCATGGTACTCACCTCTTTCGATAGGCTGCACATCACCACTATTTGATTGACAATTCTTGATTGACAATTCGGCGTCCCAGTGATTAATTTTGCTCGTTATGCTTGATTAAATTAATTATAAGGCTTGGTTATGCTCGATTATGCATCCTTTCCTGAACAACGACAATCGCTGATCCGAGATCGATTAGCGAAGGAAGGTCGGGTGGTTTGTACGTTACTGTCGCAAGAATTACAGGTATCGGAACACACCATCCGGCGTGATTTGCAGGAACTGGCGCGAGAAGGTATATGCAAGCGGGTATATGGCGGCGCGGTCAGCCTGGCACCGGCTGACGGGCATTTTATTACCCGGGCCACTGCCGACAGCGACGCGAAAGACCGGCTGGGGCAATCCTGCGCTGCGTTGATTCAGGCGAATCAGTGCGTATTTATCGATTCGGGCTCGACCAACCTCGCGATCGCCCGGGCGATCGCGCCTACGTTGCCCGTCACTGTCGTCACCAATTCGCCCGCTATCGCGCTGGAAATGATGAAATCCTCCCACGCCGAGGTGATTATGCTCGGTGGGCGAGTACAACCCCGCACCGGCGGCGCATTGGGTATCACACCGCAAAAACAGCTGGAGAATATCTATTTCGATCTCTGTTTTCTGGGCGGTTGCGCACTGGATGCCAGCGAAGGGCTAACGGTGTTTGACTATGAAGACGCCGGGTTCAAGCACGCGGCGGTGGGCAAGAGCAACGAGGTTGTGGTGGCGATGACCTCGGACAAACTCCCGGCCATCGCCCGTTACCATGTCATCCCCTGCGAAGACATCGCCACGCTGGTAGTGGAAGCGACTATCGCACCCGATAAACTCGCGCCTTTTCACGACAAAAAAATGACTATACGGTTTGCTAAAGAGAGCTAACCCCGCGCCTTTCCTGACCCCACAGGCCAAAAAGCAGCGCCCTTGCCAGTTCAGGCAAGGGCGCATAACAGAGATAAATAGCGTTGTACGCTACCGTCAGTATCCACGGTCGGAATCAATGCCCGCCGCGCAATTTCTCCGAACGACGACGCAGCACTTCCATCACCACCAACAGCACCAGCGCGGCCGCCACCATCATCGTCGCTGCGGCGGCGATAGTCGGGTCAAGGTTCTCACGGATCCCGGCGAACATCTGCAATGGCAATGTACGCTGACGCGGACTAGCGAGAAACAGCGTCACAATCACCTCATCAAACGAGGTGGCGAACGCAAACAGTGCGCCGGAGAAAACGCCAGGGGCTATCAGCGGCAGGGTTACCCGACGAAACGCCAGCAACGGCGGTGCCCCCAGGCTGGCGGCAGCACGAGTCAGGTTCTGGTCGTAATTTTTCAGCACCGCGGTGACGGTAATCACCACAAATGGTACCCCCAACACCGCATGCGCCAGCACCAGCCCGATGTAGCTATTGAGCAGTGACAGCTTGGCGAAGAAGAAGAACATCCCGACGGCCACGATCACCACCGGGGCAATCATTGGTGAAATCAGTACCGCCATCACCAACGACTTGCCGCGAAACTCGCCGCGAACCAGTCCCACCGACGCCAGCACGCCCAATACGGTTGCCAGTATCGTCGCCAGCGGCGCGATCAGCAGGCTGTTGCCCAACGCACCGAGCCATTCGCTGGAATGGAAAAACTCCCGATACCAACGCAGGGAAAATCCAGCCAACGGGTAACTGAGGAACGACCCGGCATTAAACGACAGCGGCACAATCACCAGCACCGGCACGATCAGAAACAGCAACATCGCCGCGCCATAAAAATTGAAGAAGCCATTCCACACCCGCAACAGCTGCGATCCCTGTTGTCTCATTTCCTTCATCGGTTTCATCGCTTGCTCCTTCTTTTAACGCGCCGCCGCTTCGGCGTCGGTGCGGGTAACACGGATATACACCACATACAGCAGTACCACGATCACCAACAGTTGCGTCCCCAACGCGGCCGCCATTCCCCAGTTCATGGTGGTATTGGTGAAAAACGCCACGAAATAACTGAGCATCTGGTCGCCAGGCCCGCCAAGCAGCGCTGGCGTAATGTAGTAGCCAATCGCCATCATGAACACCAGCAACGCACCGGCCGTCACCCCGGCGTAAGTCTGCGGCACATACACCCGCCAGAACGCCAGAAACGGATGCGCCCCCAGCGAAATCGCCGCCCGAACATAGTTAGGCGAAATACCTTTCATCACCGCATACAGCGGCAACACAAAAAACGGCAACAGGATATGCGTCATCGAGATATAGACACCGACACGGTTGAACACCAGTACCAGCGGCTCATCAATAATACCCAGACCTATCAGCGAACGGTTGATCAGCCCGCCGGATTGCAGCAACACGATCCAACTGGCGGTTCGCACAATCAGTGAGGTCCAGAACGGCAGCAACACCAGAATCATCAATAAATTAGCGCGGTTATCCGGCTGTTTCGCCAGCCAGTAAGCCAGTGGATACCCCAATGCCACACACAGCAACGTAACGACACCAGCCATCAGCAACGTGCGCATCAGCACATCGACATACAACGCCTGATCTGCCGGTTGTGCCACCACCTTATCAGTTTGTGGGTCGACCTTATGGTCAAACACCGCCAGCAGGTAATAGCTGGTAAACGGACTCGACGCTCGCTCAATGGTTTTCCAGGTGTTGAGCTCACCCCACATCGGTTGCTCGGCGATCAGTTGCTCACGCAGCCCCGACTGTTCATCCGACGGCAGTTTACGCAGGGTACGGGTAATCAGCGTGCGGTACTGGCTGTCTTCGTACCCCAGCCGCTTGGTGATCGTGGCGACCTGCCCGGTATTGCGAGCATTACGCAGATCGCTCACCAGCGCGCGAAACACACTTTCATCCGGCACCGCTTTGCCGGGCCAGTTCCGCATCGCCTCTACCGTCATCGGCATACTGACACGCAAGTCCGGGTTGGACACGCTTTTGCCCAGAATCGACAGTATCGGGAACAGAAAACTGACCAGAATAAACAGGAATAGGGGTGCTATCAGCAACAGCGACCGTTTCTGATAGCGGGCCTGCGCCTGACGCAGTTGCTGTTTGAGACTGGTGCGACCTTCCTGATTACCGACTGGCGGTTCAGCCTTCAACATCTCACTCTGGGACATAAGCGTGCTCTCCTTGTTCAATACCGGTTCAGGATTACTTCTGGGCAGCCCAGGCGTTGAAGCGCTGTTCCAGCTCTTCGCCGTGATCAATCCAGAATTCGGTATCGACCTGTACCGATTGCGCCAGGTTATCCGGGGCGGTTGGCAGGTTGTTGCTGATGGACGGGCTCAGTAACGCGGTGGTTTTGCTGTTGGTCGGCCCATAAGCGATGTTTTCAGCAAACACCTTCTGGTTTTCCGGCTGGTTGGCGAACGCGATAAACTGTTCAGCCAGCGCTTTATGCTTGGAGCCTTTTACAATCGCCCAGCTATCCAAATCGTACAGACCGTCTTTCCAGGCGATATTGATGCCCGGTTTTTCTTTCTGCGCCACGGCCACGCGGCCATTGTAGGCTGAGGTCATGACCACATCCCCGGCCACCAGCCACTGCAACGGTTGTGCACCGGACTCCCACCACTGAATATTGGATTTGATCTGATCGAGTTTCTTGAACGCGCGATCGACACCCGCCGGGGTCGCCAGCACTTTGTAGACATCTTCACGTTTCACGCCATCGGCCAACAACGCGATTTCCAGCGTGAACTTGGCGCTCTTGCGCAGCGCGCGCTTGCCGGGGAAGTTTTTCACATCCCAGAAGTCAGCCCAGCTTTTGGGGGCCTGCTGTAATTTATTGGCGTTGTAAGTCAGCACCGTGGACCAGACAAAAATCCCGGCACCGCATTCAGAGATGGCCCCTTTAACGAAATCGGCCTGATGACCCAGCTTTTGCCAGTCCAGCGGTTCAAACAGTCCCTCGTTACATCCACGCAGCAGTTCCGGACCTTCCACTTCCACCACATCCCAGCCAACCTGCCCTGTCTGCACCATTGCGCGGATACGAGCCATTTCACCATTGTATTCACCGGCTTCGATCGTGCCTTTGCCCGCGGCCTGGAACGGCTTATAAAACGCCTTATCCTGTGCATCTTTATTGGTGCCGCCAAAGGAAATCACGGTCAGATTATCAGCCCAGCTCTGGGAGGCCATGGCAACGAGCAGAGCGGATAGTGCAAATTTTTTCAACATGGTCTGGCTCCTAAAGAGAGTAGTCAACGTATGTCTATAAGGGGAAAACCCTTAATTTTTTTGATGTATGACATCATTCTGTATAGCAGTTTTCATGCCAGTTTCTATCGACTGGATTAAAAACCGCCGGATGGAGCCGTGGAAGTCTTACGCTGTGCAATCTGCACAGTACTGGTGTTATTTTTAATCTGATAGCCTGTTTTTGACTGCGACAGCCGGTGGTTGACTTGCCTTGTTATGGTGCAACCGATTAACAGGCTGCACCAGACTGGCCCGGCCGTTCCTGACATGAACATCCTTGTTCATCCAACTGCATCCGTCGTCAGGCTGATGGGGTAAGGTCAACACAGAGATATTTCATCTCCAGGTATTCCTCAATGCCGAAGCGTGAACCTTCACGGCCCAACCCCGACTGTTTTACCCCGCCAAACGGGGCGACTTCGTTAGAAATGAGACCGGTATTAATGCCGACCATGCCGTACTCCAGCGCTTCCGGCACACGCCACTGTCGGATAGCGTCACGGGTATAGACGTAGGCCGCCAGGCCAAACTCGGTATCGTTCGCCATCGCCACCACCTGTGCCTCATCGTCAAACGGGAACAACGGTGCCACCGGCCCGAATGTTTCCTCTCGCGCAAACCGCATCTCGCGCGTTACGCCACCTATCACCGTCGGCGTAAAGAACGTGCCGCCCAGCGCATGGCGTGAACCGCCGGTCAGCAACGTCGCCCCTTTGGCCAGGGCATCGCTAATATGCGACTCGACCTTGCCAACTGCGTCCTGATCAATCAGCGGGCCTTGCGTCACGCCGGGTTGCGTCCCCTCGCCCACGTTCAGTTTTTCCACTTCCTCCACCAGCCGTGCAGCCAGTGCCGGGTAGATACCCCGCTGAACATAAATGCGGTTGGCGCAAACACAGGTCTGGCCGCTATTGCGGAACTTGGACGCCAGAATGCCTTTTATCGCCAGTTCCAGATCGGCGTCGTCAAACACGATGAACGGCGCGTTGCCGCCCAGTTCCAGCGACAGTTTTTTCACCGTCGGCGCACTTTGTGCCATCAAAATGCGGCCAACTTCGGTAGACCCGGTAAAGCTCAGCTTGCGCACGATCGGGCTATCACACAGCACTTTACCCACCGAGGCAGCTTCGCCAGTCACCACCTGCAACACACCCGCAGGAATGCCTGCCTGTAGCGCCAGCTCCGCCAGCGCCAGTGCGGTGAACGGTGTCTGCTCCGCCGGTTTGACTATCATGGTGCACCCGGCCGCCAGTGCAGGTGCCGCTTTACGGGTAATCATCGCCGCCGGGAAGTTCCACGGCGTGATCGCCGCGCATACACCGATGCCCTGCTTAATCACCAGCAGGCGTTGACTGGCCTGCGGTGACTGCAACACACTGCCTTCCACCCGCTTTGCCTCTTCGGCAAACCAGTCGATAAACGAGTTGGCGTAAGCGATTTCCCCACGGGCTTCCGCCAGCGGTTTCCCCTGTTCAGCGGTGAGGATTGCCGCCAAATCGTCCTGATGCTCACGAATCAATTGCGCCCATGCCTGCATCAGTGCCGCACGCTCTTTACCGGTACGCTGACGCCACGCCACCAGCGCCTGCTCGGCCTGCGCAATCGCCAGCTGAGTCTGCTGCGCCGTCACCAGCGGAATGCTGCCCAGTTCATCGCCGGTCGCCGGGTTGTTCACGCTCAGGCGAGCGCCGTTATGGCTATCTTGCCACTCGTCGCCAATCAGACATTGCTGGCGGAATAACGCTTTATTTTTTAGTTGCATAGCTACCTTTTCGCTCACATCTCACTTCGCCAGAACCTGGGCCAGAATAGACAGTGCTTTACTGAACTGGGCATCCGGAATGGTCAGCGGATACAGAAAACGGATCACGTTGCCATGCGTACCACAGGTCAGTAACAGCAGCCCTTGTTCCAGCGCCGCTTGCTGGTATTTTTTGGTGATTTCCGCGCTCGGTTTGCCGGTTTGCGGGTCATTAAACTCCACCGCCACCATCGAGCCACGGGCACGGATATCGGCGATCGCCGGGTTAGCAGTTTTCGCCTGCTCCAGCGCTTCAACCAGTGTAGCGCCAAGGCGTTGAGCACGCTGGCACAGTTGTTCCTCTTCAATCACATCCAGCACAGCAAGCGCCGAGGCCACCGCCAGCGGGTTACCCGCATAGGTACCACCCAGCCCGCCGGGGCCCGGTGCATCCATCACCTCGGCACGCCCTACCACGCCGGAAATCGGGAAGCCGCCGCCCAGGCTTTTCGCCATGGTGATCAGGTCCGCTTTATCGTCGTAATACTCCATCGCGAACACCTTGCCGGTACGGGCAAAGCCGCTCTGTACTTCATCGGCAATCAGCAACATGCCGTATTTGTCACACAACTGGCGCACACCGTGGATGAATTCTGGCGGTGCCACATTGAATCCCCCTTCGCCTTGTACCGGCTCCAGCAGAATGGCCGCGACCTGATCAGCACCGATATCGGTATGCAGAATGCGATCAATGCTCTCCAGCGCCTGTTCTACCGTAACGCCGTGTTGGGCATTCGGGTACAGCGCATGGAAAATGGACCCTGGGAATGGGCCGAAACCGGTGGAATACGGAGCCACTTTACCGGTTAGCGTCAGGGTCAGCAGCGTACGGCCGTGGAACGCCGCACCAAAGGCAATCACACCAGGGCGCTTGGTGTAAGCACGAGCAATTTTCACTGCGTTTTCAACCGCCTCGGCCCCGGTGGTGAAGAAAGCCGTTTTGGCCGGGCCAGCGATCGGTGCCAGTGCATTCAGACGCTCAGCCAGTGCCACATAGCTGCCGTAAGGCACGATTTGATAGGCGGTGTGGGTGAATTTTTCCAGTTGCTCACGTACCGCCGCCAGCAGTTTAGGGTGACGGTGGCCGGTGTTCAGTACCGCAATCCCGGCCGCAAAATCAATATACTCGCGCCCTTCAACATCCCACAGGGTGGCATTCTCCGCCTTGTCGGCATAGAAATCACACATCACACCCACGCCACGCGGCGTGGCGGCCAAACGACGTTGATTCAATTCGCTGTTACTCATTTTCCGCTCCGATTCGATGAACACACCACCCAATAAGGGTTGACGATTGACGTTACGATGTTGTTATTTATCTCCTGTATGGCCCTATAATCCAGAGCCAGTTTTTAATATTTAAAGGATCCACTTTGCGCTCACTACTGACCGATTTGCTGCTGCAGGGGCTGGAACGCCAGTTGGAAGGCACCCTTAACAAGCGGCTGTACGACACCATCCGCCTGGCAATTCTTTCCGGCGATATCGCGCCGGGACGGCGTTTACCCTCGTCACGCGACCTGGCGCAGCAGTTATCGCTATCGCGCAATACGGTGATCGCCGCCTTTGAACAACTGCTGGCGGAAGGTTATATCGAAACCCGTACCGGCAGCGGCAGTTACGTCACCGAACAGTTGCCAGACACCCATACGCCGGATATGCGCGACGATACGTTGTCGCCACTGCGCCCGGCCGTACAGGAAATTTCCCGACGGGGTATGCATCTGCTGGGGTACGCCGGTGCATCGGCTCGCCAGTGGGGCGCGTTTATGCCGGGCGTTCCGGATATCGCCAGCTTTCCGCATGACCTATGGCGGCGGTTGCAGACCCGCCTGTCCCGCCGTCTGAAGCCGGAACAGCTCTCTTATTCGCCGATCGGCGGTTGCCCGGAACTGCAACAGGCGCTGGTGGACTACCTGCGGGTGGCGCGTTCGGTGACCTGTACGCCGGAACAAATCCTGATCACCGAAGGGACCCATCAGGCGATGGACCTGCTGGCCAAAATGCTGTGCAACCCGGGTGATTTGGCATGGATTGAAGACCCCTGCTATTGGGGCATGCGCAATGTGTTGACCATCAATGGCCTACGTGTCGCGCCAGTCGCGGTGGATGAGCAAGGCATGGTGCCGCCGGACGATGTCTCGCCGCACTCGGTGCCCCGATTGATTTGCGTTACGCCATCACACCAGTACCCGTTAGGGGCGGTGATGAGCCTGGCCCGTCGCCAGCGGTTGCTGGCATTGGCGCAGGAGCACAACAGTTGGGTGATTGAAGACGATTACGATAGCGAATTCCGCTTTTCCGGCAGCCCGATTCCGGCCTTGCAAGGGCTACAGACGCAACCTCCGGTTATCTACATCGGCACCTTCAGCAAAACACTCTATCCGGGACTGCGAGTCAGTTACATGGTGCTGCCACCACAACTGGCGCGAGAACTGAAAATAGCGCACGCCGAGCTGTACCGTGGCGGGCACCTGCTGACGCAACTGACGCTAAGTCAGTTCATCAGTGAAGGGCACTACGCCGCTCACATCCGGCGTATGCGCCTGTTGTACGCCCGCCGTCGCGCGCTGCTGAGCGAATTGATTGTGCAGCATTTGGGGGATGACTACCTCGGCTATAACAGTAACGCCGGGCTACACCTGATTCTGCGCTTGCCCGACCCCATCGATGATGTGGTGCTGGCCGCCCGTATTCTGCAACACGGCGTGATGGTGAAACCGCTTTCCAGTTACTACCTGCACCCAACGCATCAGCGCGGGCTGTTGCTCGGTTACGCCGGTGTCGATGAAGCTGAAATGGTACAGGCATTTGACGTGATTCTTCGCTGTTTACGCGCGCTGGAAACGCAGCTCAGCTAAGGCCCCGATAGCCCCGCGCTCCCTGCTCGCCACCCGCCCCAATTGGTGGCGTAGCCCTCATCCAACCTCACGTTTTGGTTCGCACCACTGCACAATGCTGGTGCTTTTGTTTAACAAAAAATCACCATTTTGATGCAATCTCAGCAAACAATGCACCATACTGTTCAGGCATTCTGTTTGTTGCGCTATTGTTAATGGTGTGCAGTATGCACTGTTAACGTACTAGGTACATAGCCGGACACCCGTGTTCATCACGGTAACCAGCTGAACATCTGACGCCTCTTTTTTATTCCAAACCAATAAAAATAGTTTCTCAATTAAGTATCAGGCATGACTTATGCATAAGTCATTATCAGCATCGAGCTACGACACGTGAGAGAAGGGAAGAATGAAAACCTACGTCAGCTTCAAAAATATTCAAAAAACCTACGATGGCGATCGTCTGGTGGTCAAAAACCTGAATCTGGATATTCAGGAAGGTGAATTCCTGACCATGCTGGGCCCGTCCGGCTCCGGTAAAACCACCAGTCTGATGATGCTGGCCGGGTTTGAAACGCCCACGCAGGGTGAAATCCTGCTGCGTGACACCCCATTGCACAACCTGCCCCCCCATCAGCGCGGCATCGGCATGGTATTTCAAAACTATGCCTTGTTCCCGCATATGACGGTGGCGGAGAACCTGGCGTTTCCGTTGTCCATTCGCCGCCTGAACCGCAGCGACATCAAAGAGAAAGTGGACCGCGTACTGGACCGCGTCAAGCTGGCTAATCTGGCTGACCGCTACCCGGCACAGATGTCAGGCGGCCAGCAGCAGCGCGTGGCGCTGGCCAGAGCGCTGGTGTTTGAACCCCGGTTGGTGCTGATGGATGAACCCTTGGGCGCGCTGGACAAGCAACTTCGCGAGCATATGCAACTGGAAATCAAGGAACTGCACCGGGCATTAGAACTGACCGTGGTGTACGTCACCCACGATCAGAGCGAAGCGATGACCATGTCAGACCGGGTGGCAGTATTCAATGACGGCATCATCCAACAGATGGACAGCCCGAGTGATATCTACGAACACCCACAAAATACCTTCGTGGCGCAATTTATCGGCGAAAACAATACGCTGATTGCCACCCAATGCGGTGGCGACGGCGATTATTATCAGGCTAAACTGGATGACGGTACCGTCCTGCGCGCGCTGAAAGTGCGCCCCAGTTCACCGGGTAAAAAAATCCATCTGTGCATCCGCCCGGAGCGGGTAAAAGTTAACGCCAGCGTCCTGCCAGATGGTGCCCAGCAGGTTCGCGCCCATATCCAGCAATTTATCTATCTTGGCGATCACGTTCGCATGATGACCGAGGTGGCCGGGCAGCCACAATTTATGGTGAAACTGCCCGCCAGCGACGTTAACCCGAACTGGCAAATTGGCAGTGAAATCCACTTATCCTGGTTGCCGGAGCACCTGCGCGCACTGGATGTGGTCGTCATGCAGTAAATACGCCACGGTTCGGCGCGGATCTCGCCATCGATCAACGCCGAACCGTTAATGTAGGCCGTTCAGTTAATCCAGCCGGTTTCCGTTTGGGTAGCGCGCCTTCGTTGGGTAAATCATCTTCGTTAAGTAAACCGTCGTCTTTGAGCAGATAGTCGTCTTTGATGTAGATAGTTGTCTTTGATGTAGATAGTCGTCTGCCCAAAACCATGCCAAGATGACCACGCCACAGGCGGTGAGTGTTTCAGTGCTAACCACCCTGCCCTATACCCACTTTCACACACGGAGCGTCTTAGCCATGCCACATGTTGCCATCAAGTATTTTCCCCGCAATCTGCCGGAAACCGTCAAACAGGATTTGGCAAACGATATCAGCGACCTGCTCAAGAAGTACCTGAACGCGGAAGACAAGTCTATCTCGGTGGCGTTAACCGAAGTCACACCAGATCGCTGGAAAGACACCGTTTACGATATCGAAATCGGTCCGGAACTGGATAACCTCACCAAAAAACCGGGCTATTCGATGTAATCGTCAACACATGCAGCACGTTGTTGGTGCTCAATGATGAGACGCGGTGCTCACCGGGTGCTGTGCAGAAATTCGTGTTATCCCATCAAGAACAAGGCTCATGATGGGCCTTGTTATACCAGTCAACCCGTCTGTCGTTCGCCACCACGGCGTCTACCTCTTTTAGCATTGGCATCAGCCCACTCAGTAACGTATTGATTCCTATGGTGAATCTTGTGAGGTTGGGCCACCTGCCCCCTCCCTGACCTGACCGTATGCCTGACCATGAATATGGCTCATGTTGTAATGAAATTAAGTCTCTTTCACTCACCCAGCAACTCTGGCATAAAATATGCTGAATTAACGTATTAGCAACATGAAGACCACCGAATGATAAAGTAAAGTCATTCCAGAACAATGCATTAACCGGGTTTTCATATCAGGCAACAGGATAAAAGAGCGCGATGACTAAAAATTTTACATTTACGATTAAGAGCAGTTGCTTCGATGAGAACTATAACCCCTCCGAAAACACGCGCATCACTACCAACTTTGCGAATTTGGCCAGGGGAACGAGCCGTCAGGAGAACTTACGCAACACATTAGTGATGATTGATAATCGCTTCAACACATTGGCGTATTGGGATAACCCCAAAGGTGATCGTTATTCTGTCGAACTTGAAATCATTTCTGTTGATCTGCATATTGCCAATAATGACGGCACCTTCCCGGCCATTGAAATATTGAAAACAAACATTATTGATAAAAAAACAAATCAACGAATTGACGGTATTGTAGGCAATAACTTCTCTTCTTATGTGCGAGACTATGATTTTAGTGTGTTGTTGTTAGAACATAACAACAACCACTCCGAATTTAGCATTCCAGATAACTTTGGCGATTTACATGGAAATATATTTAAGCATTTCGTCAACTCACAGGAATACAAAGATAATTTTAAAAAATCGCCTGTAATATGCTTAAGTGTTTCCAGTAAAGATATCTATCATCGCACTGGAAACCAGCATCCTGTTTTGGGTATCGAATACCAGCCGAATGGTTCTTCTTTAACCGAACAGTATTTCGAAAAAATGGGATTACAGGTTCGCTACTTTATGCCGCAACATAGTGTTGCACCTTTGGCCTTTTATTTTTCTGGTGACTTACTGAGTGATTATACTGATCTTGAGCTTATCAGTACCATCAGCACGATGGAGACTTTCCAAAAAATTTACCGACCTGAGATTTACAATGCTAACTCTGCCGCGGGGCAATACTATCAACCCAACCTGAATAACCAGGATCATTCATTAACAAAGATTGTTTATGATCGGGAAGAGCGCAGCCAGTTAGCGATTAAGCAAGGGAAATTTGCGGAAGAGCACTTCATCAAGCCGTACAAGCATCTTCTTGAGCAATGGTCTACCCATTACGCGCGTTAATTCACCAAAAATATAAGGTCACCTGCTATGAAAACATTGCTACCCACCTCGACTGCGGGCAGTTTACCCAAGCCCTCCTGGCTCGCAGAGCCTGAGAAACTGTGGTCTCCCTGGAAATTACAGAACGAAGAGTTGATTGAAGGGAAAAAAGACGCCTTGAGTTTGTCGCTGTTTGATCAGCTGCGTGCGGGTATTGATATTGTCAGCGATGGCGAACAAACACGCCAACACTTTGTCACCACGTTTATTGAGCACCTGAGCGGTGTGGATTTTGAAAAACGTGAGGTCGTTAAAATTCGTAATCGCTATGATGCAAGCGTACCAACAGTTGTCGGTGCGGTGGCGCGCCAAAAACCCGTTTTTGTTGAAGATGCCAAATTCTTACGTCAACTCACCCGGCAACCCATTAAATGGGCGTTGCCAGGGCCGATGACGATGATTGATACACTCTATGATAACCACTACAAAAGCCGCGAAAAGCTCGCCTGGGAATTTGCCAAAATACTCAATCAGGAAGCGAAAGAATTAGAGGCCGCAGGTGTCGATATTATCCAGTTTGATGAACCAGCATTTAATGTTTTCTTTGATGAGGTGAATGACTGGGGGATCGCCACGTTAGAAAAAGCCATTGAAGGGCTGAAATGTGAAACGGCTGTACATATTTGCTATGGCTATGGCATTAAGGCCAATACCGACTGGAAAAAAACGCTAGGGTCAGAATGGCGGCAATATGAAGAAGCGTTTCCGAAATTGCAAACATCCAATATCGATATCATCTCACTGGAATGCCATAACTCGCGTGTTCCTATGGATCTGCTGGAACTGATTCGCGGTAAAAAAGTCATGGTAGGCGCCATTGATGTGGCAACCAATACCATTGAAACACCAGAGGAAGTCGCCGATACGCTACGAAAAGCACTTCAGTTTGTGGATGCCGATAAGCTCTACCCTTCTACCAACTGTGGCATGGCTCCCTTATCTCGTCGGGTCGCCACCGGCAAACTCAATGCATTAAGTGCAGGCGCAGATATCGTGCGCAGAGAGATCCTGGCTAAATAACACCGTTGGATTGTCGATCATGAAAAACGCAGTCCGTGTCTGGCGCTCAGCTCAATCGCCAGACACGGACTGCGTCATATTAATCATTACGTGATGACGGATAAAAAGCGGCGAATTTATCTGGTGCCGTCAGCCCGATTTTTTAGACCATACCATTATTGCCATGACGCAAAAATGCCGGGCGCTGATTCAAGCGCATAAACCACGCGTCAATAGCAGGCACGTCGGGATGGGCAAACGGTGTCATTTTCCAGCGATTCACCGACAACCCAAGCACCACATCCGCCAGCGTAAACGTCTCACCAGCCGCCCATGCACCGGTGCGCTGGAGTTGTTGTTCCAGAATACCAATACAGTGGTTCCACGCGTTAATGCCTTCGGCAATCGCCTTTTGATCGTTATAGGCTGGATTCTTGCGCGCCAGAGCGGGGAAGACATAACGCCAGGCGTTATTAAACTCGGTCGCCTGCCAATCCATCCAGTGCTCGACGTTGGCACACGCTTGCGGCTCATTGGGGAGTAAGTCATCGCGCCCGGCTTTACGCGCCAGATAGCGGCAAATCGAATTCGATTCCCACAGCACGAACTCATCGTCAATCAACACGGGCACCATCGCGTTCGGGTTCATGGCGCGAAAGGCATCGGTTTGCGTCGAGGCAAATCCGCTACCGTAATCTTCCTGAACATAATCCAGCCCCACTTCTTCGCAGGTCCAAAGCACTTTACGCACATTTATTGATGTCGTTTTACCCAATATTTTCAGCATGCTTCGAAGGCCCTTCCGCGTGATTAATCGTCTAAAAACACTACACCAACTTCATACCTTGTTGCTACTGGCAACAGAGCACTGTCGACTACGGCGCATCGTGGACAACGACATCATCAATCACAGCGGTTGATAACTACGCAAAAAATTTTCGCAACCCAACTCTAAAAATGAAACACCGTTCCAGCAACCTCTTGTTTTATCAATAGTTCCCGTTATTACGATGTGAAAAATAAAAAAACGAAGTCGAATTAAATATTGCCAAAGCTCACAAAATATGAACGCAAAATTTTTTCGTATTGCGCATATTAAATACATAGTGATTTAATCATTATTGAAATAATCATCACGCGCTGAATGAGAATAAAAATGGAAAAACGCACTCTGAATAAAAATATCGACTTACTTTTAAGTGGATTCACTGAATTAAAAGATAATGGACGATTTAATGAACCCAATCTTGACGGCAGCATCGGAGATTATATTTCATTTGCCAGCTGGGAATGGCCACAGGGCGTTGGGCTATTTGGACTGGTGCGTTTATGGGAGAATAATAAATCGAATGACCTTTATCAAATTATCGATAACTGGTTTCAGAAAAATATTGATAAAGGGCTGCCGGGCCTGAACGTGAATACCACCGCACCGATGCTTCCCTTATCGCTTTTCTGGTCTCATCACCGGCAGCCTCATTATCAGCAGGTGTTAGATAACTGGGCAACCCGCGTGATGACCGAACTCCCGCGTACACCAGAACAGGGCTTCCAGCATGTGGTTTCCGACGGCATTAATGAGATGGAGCTCTGGGACGATACGCTGTTCATGGTCGTGCTGTTCCTGGCGCACTACGGTACGGTATCCGGGCGCAAAGAACTGGTTGATGAAGCGGTGCGTCAGTTCTTGCTGCATGCACGCTACCTCAATGATCCCCAAACCGGTTTGTGGTACCACGGCTGGAGCTTTGTCGAGAACAGCAACTTTGCCAATGCCCGTTGGGCGCGTGGCAATGCGTGGATTACTGTTGGCATCCTCGAGTTACTGGACCTTGCCGATGTGGACACGGGCGTGCGCGAGTACCTGATCGAGTGTCTGAAAAAGCAGGTCAATACGCTGATTGACTTACAGGCAGATAACGGCGCATGGCACACCTTGCTCGACCATCCTGACTCCTATACCGAAATTTCCGCCACTGCGGGTTTTGGCTATGGCTTATTAAAAGGCGTACGAATGGGAATTGGCGATGAACGGTGGCAACAGGCGGGTTTAAAAGCGCTGGCAATTGTTCAGGATAATATTGATGCCAAGGGGACTGTGCATAACGTTTCTTATGGCACTCGCATGGGGCGAACACTGCAATTTTATAAAGACATTCCATTACAACCTACTGGGTATGGACAGTCACTGGCAATATTATGCCTGAGTGAAGGTTTGCATTTCGTTAATTAAAAATAAAACTGAATCGTTCTCTTTTGGAGAAAATAATGGCTATTGAATATAGTAATTTTAATTTAACGGCAGGTAATGCTGTGCGTTACTGGCAGCTATCCGATATTTCAAGTTTACGCTATGACACGGTGGATTTACCGATGGCAGGCGAAATGGATCCGTTTTTCTTTTTAAG
Source organism: Dickeya oryzae (assembly GCF_009372235.1). GTDB lineage: Bacteria > Pseudomonadota > Gammaproteobacteria > Enterobacterales > Enterobacteriaceae > Dickeya > Dickeya oryzae. The sequence goes on from NZ_ML762920.1 coordinate 194,011, forward strand.
CAAACATAAGAACTTCATTCCGCATACTTACCCGTGCCGTGATATTTTTCGCCAGCACTTTTCCGAGAAAAAGCCACAACCGTTTGCAAGCGCAGACTATTCTCGTTGGTGGTTCCCTTTCGCCTCAGACAGAGTCGATCTGTCCGGTTTTTGGTTCCGTCCAACCCGCGTTGGTGCCTGGGCCAGAACGCTGCTCGATTGCCCGCAGGCAGGTGAATATCGTTTTCGCCTGACAACCTGTGGCGGCGCGGTGCTAAAGCTCAATGGTGAAGAAGTACTCTGGATGGCTGATTACCAGCGCAATCTGGAAAGCCAGCGTGAATTCAGCCTGTCACTGCATGCCGGAAAAAACGAGCTTGAGATCTGGTTCGATGATTTAGCCGAACGTGATATTCGTTTCTTTTTCGAACTCGACTACCTCGCTGGCGAGCCGCTACACATTGCGCTGGCCCCCCCCCTGTCTGACATACAAGTCAAAGAGATGGAACAGCTGTTGGACGGCGTTTCCTTTGAGCATCCGGTGTATAACCGTGGCACCATTCGCCTGGTATTCCCGCAGCCTTCCTCGACAGACTATAGGTTACACGTCAACGTCCTGGGCGATTTCATCTCTCTCGATAAACCCGTAGCATTTCACACCCAACTGACCGCCGGTGAGTCGCTGGTCGCTATCGCTGAAAGCGAAGAAATCCCGGCGGACTTTCGCAATTTCCACATAACACTGCAACGCGAAGGGTTCCAGATTAGCCGCACCCTGGGGGTTGAAATCTGCCACGCCGACCGGCAGAAGGATATTCCACAAACACAAGAAGCGCGGATTGCTGAAGCGCTAAGTGTGGTCGCTCATGAGGGTGAATACAGCAGCGTCAAAGCTCTCGCGCGTCTGGCCTGCGGCCTTAACGATGAGCAAACCCAGCAGATGCTTGATGGCGTTTTGCCGTCCGTACTCGACTGTCATGATTGCGCAGACTTTACCCTTGTTCCGCTGTTGTGGTGCCGCACAGTGTGGGGCGATGAGATCGATCCGGCAGTACGTGGGCGTATTGATGACGCCATTCTGCGCTTTCGATACTGGATGGATGAACCGGGCAACGATGTCCAATGGTACTTCTCTGAAAATCACGCCCTGTTGTTCCACACGGCGGCGCTACTGGCGGGCAATCTCTTCCCAGAGGCTATTTTCACTCGCTCCGGACGTAGCGGACGTGAGCAGGCGGCGGCAGGTAAAGCGCGCGTCATCACATGGCTGGACCATTTTGAACAATGCGAAATGGCCGAATGGAACTCTGCGCCCTATTTCCCCATCGATCTGAAAGGATTAACCGCACTCGCGGCGCTGTCAGGCGACGCGCAGATAAGCAAACGCGCGATTGCAGCCATAGAGCGCCTGCTCACGCAGATTGCCCGTTCAGCCCATCACGGCTTTCTGACCGCCTCGCAGGGACGTTCGTACGAACATACCCTACGCGCCGGACGCTCTCTGGAACTTGCGGCCATTTCGCGTTTGCTCTGGGGAAAAGGCAACTACGGCTGTCGCTTCCATGCACTGCCGCAATTAGCACTTCTGCTGCGTGATGGTCTGCTCAACCCGCCAAGTGAGCTCGCTGACGTTGCTGCCTGGCAAAAAGAGAGCGCTGCCGAGTGGTGTTTCGCGCAAGGTGCTAACCGAATTGCCCGACTGTATCACTACAAAAACCGCCATGCGGCAATGGGGTCGATAGCGGGCTACCGCTGGGGCGAGTGGGGTTATCAGGAAACACCTTTCCATTTACGCCTTGGCAGCCAACCCGAAGCGCAGATCTGGATCAATCATCCGGGAGAGACCTTGCACGGTGGCTTCGGTCGCCCCTCCTACTGGGGTGGATGCGGCACGCTCCCCCGCGTTCAGCAATATCGAGGATTGGCTGTGCTGATTTTCAATTTGCATGAGGGCCAACCGTCCTTTACCCACGCGTGGCTGCCGCAAAGCCAGTTTGATGAGGTCGCTATCAACAACCAGTACGCAGCCGTACGCAGCGGTGACGGAATGGCGCTGCTGATGGGAAACCAGGCGTTTGAAACGGTGAGTACAGGCCCAACCCGAGACTGTGAAATTCGCCTTAACGGGCAGCAAACCTGTTGGCTGGTTCGCATCAACGACCGTGTCGATAGCAGTCTGGACACCTTTCTCACACGCTTTAGCTCCCTGGCAATGACTCAACACGACGACGGCAGCATAGCAGTGAACGATCCGCTGTACGGCACAGTGTGTTTCCTGGCTGACGGGCGAGTGAGCGCCGAAGGCCGCACGCTTGACCCTCAGCAGTGGAGCGTCATTGGCAGTAGCTGTGAACTTCCTCTGTAGCCAACACCCGACACAGACCGGGCAAGGAAAATAATAATGGATACACAAATCGACAAACAGTCAGCACCTTCAGGGCGTACCTCTGGTCATGTTAATCCGAGCAGTCTGCACAATTCCGCACTCGAAGGGGCTAAACCGCAACGCAACTATCGCTGGGTAGTGTGTTCCATGCTGGTATTTGCTACGACAGTTAACTATATGGACCGTCAGATCCTCGGCCTGCTGGCACCTATGCTGCAAAAAGATATCGGCTGGACGGAGATGGAATACAGCTGGCTGGTCAATGCTTTTACCGTGGCTTACGGTGTCGGCACGCTGGTATGTGGGCGAATTATCGACAAACTGGGGACCAAAATTAGTTATGCCGTGGCGATGGTCGTTTGGAGCACCGCGGCAATGCTGCATGCTGTCGCCGGTTCAGTCATCGGCTTTGCGGTGGTACGCGTACTGCTCGGGCTTGGTGAATCGGCTAACTTCCCGGCCGCGATGAAAGTGATTGCCGAGTGGCATCCCAAAAAGGAGCGCACACTGGCGACCGGCATTCTTGGGGTTGCGGTGAATATCGGCGTGGTGATCTCTCCGGCACTGATTCCACTCATTGCGATACATTATGGCTGGCAAGGCGCGTTCTTAATTTTGGGTGCGGTTGGCTTTCTGTGGCTGATCCCCTGGTTCCTCGCCTTTGGTCCGGTGAAGGCGAAAACCAGTGCGGAAGAGCAAGCCTGGATTGCCCAGGATAAAGAAGAGATCGTGAATGTTTCCGCCATTAAATGGTCGCGTCTGTTGGGTTATCGCCAACTGTGGGCCGTGGCATTAGGTAAAATGTTGACCGACCCAATTTGGTGGTTCTTCCTGTTCTGGCTACCGAAATGGCTGCATGAATCACGCGGTATCGACATGAAAGGCTTAGGCTTGCCGCTTATCGTGATTTATCTCTTCGCCATCGTTGGCAGCCTGGGGGCTGGCTGGTTACCCGGTAAACTGATGAGCAAAGGCTTCAGTACCGCCAGCGCGCGTAAAATCACGATGCTTATCTGCGCCTGCCTTGTTTTGCCGATTTTCGCCGCCACTCAGGTTGAAAATCTGTGGGCTGCCGTGGCGCTGGTTGGTTTGGCCGCAGCGGCTCACCAGGGCTGGTCCGCCAACATTCTGACCTCGGTATCGGACCTGTTCCCAAGCGCTGCCGTCGGTTCAGTCGTGGGGATTGGCAGCACGTTTGGGATGATCGGCAGCGTCATCTTCTCTACTGTCATTGGTGCCGTTCTCGATGCATCAGGTAACTACTGGGCTCTTTTCGCCATCAGCTCCGTCGCTTACCTACTGGCATGGGCGGTTATGTATCTCCTGCTCGTGCCGAAAATGGAACGTGCTAGTTTTGATTAACCCGCTTTCTTTCCGGTGGCCGCATCACTCGATGCGGGCCACCGATTGACGTTCTACCATGGAGCACGCCAGCTCAATACGCCTTGGCGTCTCAACACTACCCGCAATCATGTCCTGCAACAGCTCTAGCGCCAGGGTGCCAATTTCCTGTACTGGAAGATGAACGGTGGTTAATGGCGGTGTCGCAAAATCGGCCTGCGGCAGATTATTCATACCGATCACCGAAATATCTTCCGGCACGCGCAGTCCCAAGGCCCGTACGCCATTAATCGCGCCGAGCGCCAACGAATCATTGGCACACAGTATCGCTGTGCACTCACCCGGATTGTCGCCCAGGCGCGCAATCACCGCCTGCTCCGCCAGCTCTGGCAACCAGTCGCTTACCGTCAAGACGCGCGAGTTGTCGCACACCAGTTGGCGACAGCGCATTGCTTCACGCCAGCCGTCCTCCCGTTGTTCAATCGTCCGTCGGCCGGGATGGGTTAAAAACAGAATGTCGCGATGCCCGCGATCCAGCAGATATTCGCAGGCCATGCGCGTCGCCGAACGATTACAGGGAAGCACGCTGGACAACCGCATCAACGGGTCTTCCGTATTCACTAAGACCGCCGGTTTTTTCAGGTTCACCAACGTATTCAGAAAGACGCCGTCATCCACCGTCAGTGCCAATACCCCACCCACATCAGGTTCTTCCAGCAACGCCTGCAAAGCACCATTGTTATTATCGTTGAGCGGATGGGTAATCAGATCAACGCCCAGCACCTTCGCTCGCTCCTTTAATCCTTGCAACACGTACCAGCTAAACTGGTAGCGGTTATAATCCAGCATCGCTACCTGCGAAATAGCCAGAACGATTCGCGCGCCGCCCAGTTCCTGAGCAGGGGTATAACGCATAGCACGCGCCACCTCCTGAATCCGCATACGCAGTTCGTGACTAACCCCTTTTTCACCCGACAGCGCTCGTGACACCGTACTGAGCGAAGTTCGGCAACGGGTGGCAATATCCTCCAGCCGTACCCGGCGATATCCAGCGTCGCGCTCTTCCTTATTATCTGGTTTACTCATATCCCATCCTTTCTGCCCTCGCTCAGCGTAATCCCAAAGACTTTTTTAGATTGAACGGTTCGAATTACCGAAACACTTAGCTTTCAAGTGCAGCAAGGATTGTGGCTTCTATTTTCTCTGGGGTGGTGAACGGTGCAAAACGCTTGAGCGGTTTACCGTCGCGACCGATCAGGAACTTAGTGAAGTTCCATTTGATCCGCCCACCCAGCACGCCGGGCAATTCGTTTTTCAGATAACGAAACACCGGATGCGCGGCGGTTCCGTTGACCTCTACTTTCTCGAACATCGGGAAACTCACGCCATAGTTAATGTGACAAGTCTGCGCGATGTCGTCGGCGTTGCCGGGTTCCTGTTTACCGAACTGGTTACAGGGGAAACCCAGCACCACCAAACCCTGAGCGGCATATTTCTGGTAGAGCGCTTCAAGACCACCGTATTGTGGTGTAAAGCCACAATGGCTGGCGGTATTAACGACCAGAACCACCTTACCAGCGTAGTCGGCCATCGAGATCAGTTGGCCGCCCAGACTGGTGGCGGTAAATTGATGAAAGGTAGTCATATCGGAATCCTCAAAGCAGAGCCAGTTCGACGTCGACATTGCCACGTAGCGCGTTCCTGTTGGGGCATGGGGCATGGGCCGTGGCGAGTAGAGCCTGTTCCTGATGGCCAGGCAGGTCTGGAATCGTGTGCGATACATCTTTGCAAAGTCGAACGAAAAGAACAACAAACCGGCGACCTTTGCCCTGCTCTCCCTGATTAACACACTATGAAGTTCATTGAGCGCGTTGGGGTACGAAACCAAATAGCGTGTCATCACCAGACTGTCAGAGCGGACATGCGTATTGTCCGCCGATTACTCAGGGCTAAATGTAAGTAACTACAACCGAATCATGACCGCTGCGGTGATGCAAATTTTGCAGCAATCATTTCAGATGTGGGTTGTATTCCCCCAAGACTCCACTGCTCTGGGTCATGCTCGTCAATTCGAATCCATACCGAACGCCGAAACTCAGGATCGCCTTTCCCCTCAATGTCAACAATAAGGTCAGTCATACGACGTAGAAGTTCACTTTTTTGCTCCGGGCTCAAAATCCCTTTAATGGTTTGCACATTGACGAAGGGCATTGTATTCTCCTTAACTAGCTGGGTATTAAAATCATACTCAGGTTAGAGGGCAAATGTACACATGTCAAAAGATAATTCCTTACCGTACCTGTCACCTGAACTTTGCGGGCTTGCTGCAGCAGCAGAACTACTTGGAGATCAATGGATTTTGTTGATTCTAAGGGAGGCTTTTTACGGGGTTAGTCGCTTTGAAACGATACGCGCACATACAAAAATCACGAAGCAGACATTGGCAAACCGATTAAAAAAAATGACTGAACTCGGTCTCCTTTGCAAAATCCCCTATCAGGAAGAAGGTACACGTGAACGCTATGAATATGTTCTCACCCCCAAAAGCCGATCGCTGGCACCGCTTCTTTTTTCCCTAATGGAATGGGGTCATAAAAATATATTGCATGATGAGCCACATATTTCCTTAGTTGATAAAAGCACGGGGGACGTAGTGCACAGTGCATTTGTATCAACAAGGGGGAATATCGTTGATGCTAAAAATCTCAAGATAGTGGCGTTCAAACGTTAATGTGCCTACTAACGTTATTCTCGCTGGTTTCGTTCGCTCATTAAATGCCTACATGTAATGTCCGCTTCTGAGACCGTGCAGATAAGCCACTCAGACTGAGGGGCTGCTCTGAGCTATGAAGAGTCCATTAAATTAATGCGTTTGCGCCTTGATCTGAATGGAAAGGTTTAGCAACAGAGGTGAATAACTGCAATGTGGGTGACCTGTTCCCCGTAAATCAACACAAGCTGATGATAGCAATGTCCGCTCCTGGCACTTAGCTGACCGCAATAATTATTTAGATAATAATAGCAACCAGAAATAAATAACAATCCCGTAAACATACCCCATTAATAACCCCCCTATCATCCCGATGATAGCGCGTTATAAAAAAAAGCCCCCAACCATCAGGTCAGGGGCTTTTCAATATCGACACTCACATCACATTAGAATGCGGCGGCAAAGATCTCGACGATTTCCGCGTGAGTGGCTTTTTTCGGGTTGGTCAGACCGCAGGCATCTTTCAGCGCGTTATCGGCCAGGATGTTGAAGTCTTCTTCTTTCACACCCAGGTCTTTCAGGCCTGCCGGAATGCCGACGTCACGCGCCATCTGGCTGATGGCCTGGATAGCCGCTTCCGCTGCCTGCTGGTCGCTCAGACCGGCGACATCCACTCCCAGTGCGACGGCAACGTCTTTCAGGCGCGGTGCAGCAACGGTGGCGTTATAACGCTCAACGTGCGGCAGCAGTACCGCGTTGCACACCCCGTGCGGCAGGTTGTAGAAACCGCCCAGTTGGTGCGCCATTGCATGCACATAACCCAGTGACGCGTTATTGAATGCCATGCCTGCCATGAACTGAGCATAGGCCATCTGTTCACGCGCGACCATGTTTTTACCGTCTTTCACGGCATCACGCAGGTGGTCACGAATCAGTTCCATCGCTTTGATTGCGACGGCGTCAGTAATCGGGTTGGCAGCGGTCGACACATAGGCTTCGATAGCATGGGTCAATGCGTCCATCCCGGTGGCGGCAGTCAACGATGCAGGCATGCCGACCATCAGTACCGGATCGTTGACGGACATCACCGGCGTCACGTTCTTATCCACAATCGCCATTTTCACGTGGCGCGCTTCATCGGTGATAATGCAGAAACGGGTCATTTCAGAGGCCGTTCCCGCCGTGGTGTTGATGCCGATAAGCGGCAGCTGCGGTTTGGCAGAGACATCCACGCCTTCATAGTCCGCAATTTCGCCGCCATTGGACGCCAGCAGGGCAATCCCTTTGGCACAGTCATGAGAAGATCCACCACCCAGCGAAACAACGCAATCGCTGTTGTTCGCTTTGAGAATTTTCAGGCCGGCATCCACGTTGGCCACAGTCGGGTTCGGCTGCACACCGTCATAGATAGCACTGTCGACCTGATATTTCTTCAGCAGTTGCTGCACGGAAGCCGCAACACCAATTTTGTTCAGCACGCCGTCGGTGACGATTAACGCGTGTTTGAAACCCTGCAACTGAATCTGCCTTGCCGCTTCCTCTAATGCACCTTCGCCCATCAGATTTAGGGCTGGAATGTAAAATGCGCTGCTCATAGTTCACCATCCATTTTATTACAGAGTTTTAACCCGGATTCATCCTAGCATTGACATTTTTCAGTAAAATTGACCCAGAGCAAATTTCTAACACTCTTTACACACGAAGTGAGAAATCTTTCTTTTCTTTTATATCAACTGGTAACCAACTGTTATTTTAGTAAATAACCATTTCATGTGATGAAATTATATTGCCGATGATATAACCCGCCACACCGGATGAGGCAGTGCTTGCGTCACAATTCATTTACATAGGAAATGACGTGGGTGTCGGGCCTGTGGGGATAATAAGGGCGCGTCGAACGATGGTACCATAGCAGAAATTCTGCTGATGATAAAAAGAGCAAAAGGCAAGAAAAACGAACGGATATGCCCCACACAGACAACACCGTCATCAGACGGCGTTGTGGTGGGGAGAAAGGAATGAATTAGTGGCGGTTTCTGACCAGTTGATAACGGCGGGTCAGATACTCAATCGGCGCGCTCCAGATATGTACCAGACGGCAGAATGGGAACAGCAGGAACAGCGTCATCCCCAATACCAGGTGTACCCGGAAAATGAAGGCCACATCATCCAGATAGGCTGAGGCACCACCCCGGAAAGTGACGACGGCCTGCGCCCAGTTCACCAGCTTCATCATCTCGCTGCCGTCCATGTGCTGCGCGGAAAACGGGATGGTCAACAACCCCAACGCCGCCTGAATCACCAGCAATGTCAGGATCAGAATATCACCGGTGGTGGAGGTGGCGCGGACACGCGGGTTAGTCAGCCGACGTCTTAACAACAAGATACCGCCAACCAGCGTCAACAGACCGCAAGCACCGCCACCGAACATCGCCATTTTCTGTTTTACGTCCAACGGCAGGAAAGATTCGTACATCCAGTGTGGCGTCATCATGCCCACAAAATGGCCGCCCAGTACGCCCAGAATGCCGATGTGGAACAGGTTAGATGCCAGCCGCATGCCTTTTTTATCCAGCATCTGACTGGAGCCAGCACGCCAGCTGTACTGACCATAGTCATAACGCAGCCAGCTGCCTGCCAGGAAAACCGCACCGGCGATGTAAGGATAGATATCGAATAAAAACAGATTGAGGTAATGCATCAGCAATCTCCTTTGACCGGTGAAGCGTCAAGGTTCAGGTAGTGCGGTGCCACCGCGTCGGCGAACCGACGCTGATGACGAGTTTGTTGCGCCGGGGCGCAGCCCGCGTCGGCCAAAAAGCGGGCCTGCTCCTCCTCCCATACGGCATCCAGCGCCAGTGGCGTGTCGTCGCGTGCTTCTTGCGCCACTTTCTCCGCCACCGCGTCGCTTGACGGCTCGCACGCCGCCAGCGTCAGTAACAACTCCAGCAACAGGGCATAGTCACTGTCGCGCTGGCGTAAGCGCTCCGCCAGCAGCGTCAGGATCGGCGCGATATCACGCAGTCCATCACGCGCGGCCTGCGGTTCACGCAACGTCAAATACTCCAGATACAGCGGCAGGAAATCCGGCAGTTCACGGCAGTCCAGCGCCAGGCCGACCTCACGGTATTGCGTCAGCAAGTCCACCATCGCCTGACCACGCTCACGCGATTCGCCATGGACGTGTTCAAACAGCAGCAATGACAGCGCACGACCGCGATCAAACAGCTCGCTGTAGCGCGCCTGTCGGTCCAGCAGGTCGCCCTGATAAAAGTCGCCGATGAACTGCAACAACTGCGCGCTTTGGCGCAGCGGCAGCTCGTCAGCCTGCTCCAGCGCCTCCAGCATGTCCTGACGCTGTTGCCACAGCTCCGCATCCGGGTACTCCAGCAGCCGGGCGATAACACGAAGACTGATCATGACTTGTTCTCCTGCATCCGCCGGCTCATGTTCTGGGTTTTGCTGGTGACGTCGATAGCGTCAATGCGGCGGCTGTTAAACAGGTTGAACGAGGAATCGCTGCCGTGGCAGCCGTCGCCGAAGCTGAAGCCACAGCCATGCGCTTCCGGGAAGGCTTCACGCGCCAGTTCACGATGGCTGGACGGCACCACAAAGCGATCTTCATAGTTGGCGATCGCCAGATAGCGGTACATCTCTTCGGCCTGCGATGGCGTCAGCCCCACCTGCTCCAGCGCGCTGGTATCGGTGACCTGCTCGACGGTCTGCGCACGCTTGAAGTGACGCATCGCCAGCATGCGCCGCAATGCCCGCAGCACCGGACGGGTATCGCCTGCTGTCAGCAGGTTCGCCAGATACTGCACCGGGATACGCAGGCTTTCGACGTCCGGCAGGACACCGCTGTGCGCCAGGTTACCCGCATCGGCTGCTGCCTGAATCGGTGACAACGGCGGCACGTACCACACCATCGGCAGTGTGCGGTATTCCGGGTGCAGCGGCAGCGCCAGTTGCCATTCCACCGCCAGTTTGTACACCGGCGACTGTTGTGCGGCTTCAATCACGCTGAGCGGAATGCCGTCACGTTGTGCCTGAGCAATCACCTCGGGGTCGTTCGGGTCGAGGAAAATGTCTAACTGACGGCTGTACAGATCGGTTTCATTCTCCGTGGAGGCCGCCTGTTCGATGCGGTCGGCATCGTAGAGCAGGACACCCAGATAGCGGATACGCCCCACGCAGGTTTCCGAGCACAGCGTCGGCATGCCGGATTCAATACGCGGATAACAGAAAATACATTTTTCTGATTTGCCGCTCTTCCAGTTGAAGTAGATTTTCTTGTACGGGCAGCCAGTCAGGCACATGCGCCAGCCACGGCATTTATCCTGATCGATCAGCACAATGCCGTCTTCCGCGCGCTTGTAAATCGCTCCACTCGGACAGGTGGCGACGCACGCCGGATTCAGGCAGTGTTCGCACAGTCGCGGCAAGTACATCATGAAAGTGTTTTCGAACTGTCCGTACATGTCTTTCTGCATGTCGTCGAAGTTCTTGTCCTGCGAGCGTTTGCTGAACTCACCACCCAGATCATCTTCCCAGTTCGGACCGTTTTCGATCTTCTCCATGCGCTGGCCGGTTATCAGCGAACGCGGACGTGCCACTGGCTGATGCCGACTTTCGCCGGCACGTTGCAGGTGTGCGTAGTCGTAGTCAAACGGCTCGTAGTAGTCATCCAGCGCTGGAACATCCGGGTTGGCGAAAATCTTCGACAACACCCCCACACGGTTACCCATGCGCGGTTCCAGTCGACCGTTGATCTTACGAATCCAGCCGCCCTTCCATTTTTCCTGATCTTCCCAGGCATGGGGATAACCGGTGCCGGGTTTGGTTTCCACGTTGTTGAACCAGGCGTATTCCACCCCTTCGCGGCTGGTCCAGACGTTTTTACAGGTCACCGAACAGGTGTGGCAGCCAATGCATTTATCCAGATTCAGCACCATGCCGACTTGTGAACGAATTTTCATCAGGCTTTCTCCTGCAGATGAGGTTGCACATGGGAAGACAGGTCGTCATGGCTGTCCTCATCCAGCCAGTCGATACGGTTCATCTTACGCACCACCACGAATTCATCGCGGTTAGAACCGACAGTGCCGTAGTAGTTAAAGCCGTACGCCAGTTGGGCATAGCCGCCAATCATATGGGTTGGTTTCGGGCAAACACGCGTCACGGAGTTATGGATACCGCCGCGCTGGCCGGTGATTTCAGAACCCGGCAGGTGCACCAGTCGCTCCTGCGCGTGGTACATCATGGTCATCCCTGCCGGAACACGCTGGCTTACCACCGCACGGGCCGTCAGCGCACCGTTAGCGTTAAATACTTCTATCCAGTCGTTATCGACGATGTTCAGCTCGCGGGCATCATCCTCGCTCAGCCAGACGATCGGACCACCACGGCTGAGTGTCAGCATCAACAGGTTTTCACTATAGGTAGAGTGAATCCCCCATTTCTGATGCGGCGTCAGGAAGTTGAGCGCCTTCTCCGGGTTACCGTTCGGTTTCTTGTTCAACAACGGCTGAGCGGCACGGGTATCTACCGGCGGACGGTAAACCAACAGGCTTTCACCGAAGGCACGCATCCACTCATGATCCTGATACAGTTGCTGGCGACCGGAGATAGTGCGCCACGGAATCAGCTCATGCACGTTGGTGTAACAGGCGTTGTAAGACACATGCTCGTCTTCAAGGCCAGACCAGGTTGGGCTGGAGATGATCTTGCGTGGCTGTGCCTGAATATCCCGAAAACGAATTTTCTCATCCTCTTTCGGGTGCGCCAGATGGGTGTGATCACGCCCGGTGACCTTACCCAACGCATCCCAGGCTTTCACCGCCACCTGACCGTTGGTTTCCGGTGCCAGCGACAGAATCACTTCAGCCGCATCAATGGCACTGTCGATTCTCGGGCGACCTGCCGCCGCGCCCTCCTCCTGCACCCGGTTCAGGCGCTTGAGGAGGTCCACTTCATGTTGCGTATTCCAGCTAATACCTTTACCGCCGTTGCCGAGCTTATCCAGCAGCGGGCCGAGTGAGGTAAAGCGGGCATACAGGTTCGGGTAATCGCGTTCCACGGTCATAATGTGCGGTGCGGTTTTACCCGGTATCAGGTCACATTCGCCTTTTTTCCAGTCTTTCACACCCAGCGGCTGCGCCAGTTCGGCGGCGGAGTCGTGCTGAATCGGCAACGTGACCACATCGGTTTCGACCCCAAGGTGACCCTGACACACGCGAGAGAAGGTTTTTGCCAGCCCTTTATAGATTTCCCAGTCGGTTTTCGACTCCCAGGCCGGGTCGACCGCGGCAGACAACGGATGAATGAACGGATGCATATCCGAGGTGTTCATGTCGTCTTTTTCATACCAGGTGGCGGTCGGCAACACGATGTCGGAATAGAGGCAGGTACTGGACATACGGAAATCCAGCGTCACGACCAGATCCAGCTTGCCTTCACCACCTTGTGCGCGCCATTCCACTTCTTCCGGTGTGACCGCCCCCTGCTCGCCCAGGTCCTGTCCCTGAATACCGTGCTCGGTACCCAGCAGATACTTCAGCATGTACTCATGGCCCTTACCGGAAGAGCCCAGCAAGTTGGAACGCCAGATAAACAGGTTACGCGGGAAGTTTTGCGGGCTGTCCGGCTGCTCAGCGGCAAAACGCAGACGACCGGCTTTCAGTTCCGCTATGGTGAAATCCTGCGGTGACATACCGGCGGCGGCAGCCTGTTCGGCGATACGCAGCGGGTTGGCACCCAGTTGTGGTGCGGAAGGCAACCAGCCCATGCGCTCAGCACGCACGTTAAAATCAATCAAACTGCCACTAAAGCGTGATGAGTCTGCCAGCGGCGACAACAATTCCTGCGGTGCAACGGTTTCATAGCGCCACTGGCTGGAATGGTTATAGAAGAACGAGGTGCTGTTCATGTGACGTGGCGGACGCTGCCAGTCCAGACCGAACGCCAGCGGCAACCAGCCGGTTTGCGGGCGCAGTTTCTCCTGGCCGACATAGTGTGCCCAGCCGCCGCCGCTCTGCCCGACACAACCGCAGAAGATCAGCATGTTGATGATCCCTCGGTAGTTCATGTCGAGGTGATACCAGTGGTTCATACCGGCACCGACGATGATCATCGAGCGTCCGTGGGTTTTGTCGGCGTTGTCGGCAAACTCACGTGCGATGCGGATGATGTTCTGCCGTGATACGCCGGTAATCTGCTCGGCCCACGCCGGGGTATAGGCTTTGACCTGATCGTAATCACTGGCGCACTGTGCGTCATCCAAGCCACGATCCACACCGTAATTAGCCAGCGTCAGATCAAAGACGCTGGTCACCAGCCCTTCCTGACCGTCAGCCAGCGTCAGGCGTTTTACCGGCAGTTGATGCAGCAGCACTTCATCGAGCGCGACGCTGGCAAAGTGTTCACTGGTGGCACCGCCAAAATACGGGAAGCCGACGGACACCACCTCGTCATGGTGGCCCAGCAAGCTCAGTTGCAGGTTAACATCACGCTGGGAACCCCCTTCGCGCTGTTCCAGGTTCCATTTGCCTTGCTCACCCCAGCGATAGCCGATAGAACCCTGCGGCGCTACCAGCTCGCCCGTGGTTTCATCAATCGCGATGGTTTTCCATTCCGGGTTGTTTTGCTGGCCCAGATTCCCCACCAGGTCGGCGGCTCGCAATAAACGCCCGGCGGCGTAGCTGCCATCGGCACGCGGTTCCAGCAATACCAACATCGGCATGTCGGTATAGCGGCGCACATAGTCAGTGAAATATTGACGCGGTTGCTTGAGATGGAACTCGTTGAGGATCACGTGGCCCATTGCCAGCGCCAGCGCGCTGTCGGTACCTTGTTTCGGGTTCAGCCACTGATCACACAGTTTGGCGATTTCGGCATAATCCGGGGTAATGGCAACCGTTTTGGTGCCTTTGTAACGGACTTCAGCAAAGAAATGCGCATCAGGAGTACGGGTCTGCGGTACGTTGGAACCCCAGGCAATAATGTACGACGAGTTATACCAGTCGGCCGATTCCGGCACGTCGGTTTGCTCGCCCCAGGTCTGCGGTGAGGCGGGCGGCAGGTCGCAATACCAGTCGTAGAAACTCAGGCACACCCCACCCATCAGTGACAGGTAACGGGCACCGGCGGCGTAAGACACCATCGACATCGCCGGGATCGGCGAAAAGCCAATCACCCGGTCCGGGCCAAAGGTTTTGGCGGTATACACGTTAGCGGCAGCAATCAGCTCATTCACTTCCTGCCAGTCGGCACGGACAAAACCACCACGACCACGGACTTGCTTGTATTCTTTCGTTTTATTCGCATCGCCAACAATCGACGCCCAGGCATCTACCGGGTCAGCATGGTGACGACGCGCTTCACGCCACAGCTTCATCAGGCGCTTACGCATCATCGGGTATTTCAGGCGGTTGGCGCTATAGAGATACCAGGAATAACTGGCACCGCGTGGGCAGCCGCGCGGTTCATGGTTCGGCAGATCAGGCCGGGTGCGAGGGTAATCGGTTTGTTGCGTCTCCCAGGTGACCAGCCCGTTTTTGACGTAAATTTTCCAGCTACATGAGCCGGTACAGTTGACGCCATGCGTCGAACGCACCACTTTGTCATGTTGCCAGCGGCTACGGTAGCCATCCTCCCAGTCACGGTTGGTATTCAGTGTCTGGCCGTGATCACCGGAAAACGGTTCGGCCACCTGTTTGAAATAGCGTAACCGGTCAAGAAATTTGCTCATCCGGACTCTCCTGCTGCGGAACCTGAAGGTCCCTGTCGTTATGGAAAAGGGTCAGGCTGACCACCGACTTCGCACGGCATTATCGGGAAAACAGCCTGATGCTTTGCTCACTATGGACCGCAGCTTAGCCAGCCGACTCTGAGGCAGAATTGACAGTGATCAAGCTCCATCTGGTGTTTACGCCCTCCCAGCGGGGGAAATACCACTAAAGGATTAATGCAAAAAACCCCTCTAATTAATTGAATAAAAACACAATTAGACCCTTCCTCATGAAAGGGGGGGCAGGTAATTTCCGTTAAGGACTCTTTAGAGGTAGAGCAGCGCTGCCTGCAGGGGAAAAGGCGATACGCAACGACATCATCAGCACAGGCCCCCAACCGATGGCACGGCGAATGGAAGCGTTCACCCGGCTGAATAGATTGATCCATGGCGCACAAACCTTAATTTCCATCACATTTTATAAGGATAAAAACATTATAATGAACACATTCAGTGAATATATTCACTTTGTTAAAATTCAGCGATTCACCCTTATGCCAAAACCAGGGAGTTCCTATCATGAACCCGAACCATAAAATCCTATTTGAGCCGTTTAATATTGGAAAACTGGAGATCAAGAACCGATTCGTCATGGCACCGATGGGACCTGGTGGCTTGTGTGACGCTGACGGGTGTTTTAACGAGCGAGGCGCGGAGTACTATATTGAGCGCGCCAGAGGGGGAACCGGCCTTATCATGACAGGCGTGACCATGGTGGAAAACGATATTGAAAAATGCGCCCTGCCCTCCATGCCCTGCCCGACGTTAAATCCGCTCAATTTCATCAAAACCGCCAAAATGATGACCGAGCGAATCCATGCCTACGATGCCAAAATCTTTTTACAGCTCTCTGCCGGATTTGGCCGCGTCAGTATTCCCGCTATCGTCGGCCGCACCGCCGTTGCCCCGTCGCCCATTCCTCATCGCTGGTTGCCCGACGTCACCTGCCGGGAACTGACCAGAGAGGAAATTCACACGTATGTCAGAAAATTTGCGGAGTCGGCCGCCATTGCGCAAAAGGCCGGGTTTGACGGTATCGAAATACACGCGGTACACGAAGGATACTTGCTGGATCAGTTCGCCATTTCCTTCTTCAACCAACGCACAGATGAATACGGCGGCAGCCTGAGAAACCGCCTGCGATTTGCCATCGAAATTGTTCAGGCTATCAAGGCCGAATGCGGGCAGGATTACCCGGTATCACTGCGCTATAGTATCAAGAGCTTTATCAAAGACTGGCGACAAGGCGGCTTGCCAGGAGAAACCTTCGCCGAGCAGGGACGCGATATTGAAGAAGGTATCGAGGCGGCCAGAATCCTGGAAGAAGCCGGATATGACGCCTTCAATGGTGACGTGGGTTCCTATGACTCCTGGTATTGGGCGCACCCGCCGATGTATCAGGACAAAGGCTTGTACCTGCCTTATAACGAAATTCTAAAACGCATTCTTACTGTGCCGGTCATCACCGCTGGCCGGATGGAAGATCCTGACCGGGCCAGCAATGCCATCCTCAGTGGCCAGACGGATATGATAGCTTTAGGTCGCCCTTTGCTGGCCGATGCAGAAATTCCCAATAAAATCAAAGCTGGGAAATTTCATAAGGTTCGCCCCTGTTTATCCTGTCAGGAAGGGTGTATGGGGCGCCTGGCTAAATTCGCGGCCATCTCCTGCGCCGTCAATCCAGCCTGTGGACGGGAAAAAGACTATGCCATCGGCAAAGCGGATCAATCCAAGAAAGTCTTGATCGTCGGCGGCGGCCCGGCAGGCTGCGAAGCTGCTCGCGTTGCGGCGCTACGCGGGCACCGTGTGGTTCTGCACGAGAAAGCGAACCGCCTTGGCGGCAACCTGATTCCCGGCGGTGTCCCGGACTTCAAAGAAGATGATCATCTGCTGGCTACCTGGTATCAGGACACCCTGCAAGACTTAAACGTCGACGTTCATTTTTCCAGCACAGTGACGCAGGAGATGCTGTTAAACAGTGATGCCGACGCGGTTATTTTCGCCACCGGCTCCTCACCTCGTACCTTCTCCATTGGCTCAGCCCATAACGTCTATACCGCAGAAGAGGTATTGCTCGGTAAGAAAGCCCCCGGCAATCACACCATTATTATTGGTGGCGGACTGGTCGGCTGCGAAACCGCGCTCTGGTTGGTCAATCAGGGCAAACAGGTAACACTGGTCGAAATGCAGGGTGATATTCTGACCATCGGTGGCCCGCTATGCCATGCCAATGAAGACATGCTGCGGGATCTGGTAGCGTTTAAAAACATTCGGCTGTTAACAGATACCGTAGTTTCCGGGGCAACGGATACGGGCTTTATTTTGAAAAACGCAGCCAATGAAGAAACCGTGCTGGCCGCTGACTCTGCAATATTAGCCATCGGCTATCATTCGCAAAAAACATTATACGAGTCAGTACGCAATGAATTGCCAGAAACCTATCTCTTGGGCGATGCCAAGCAGGTGCAAAATATCATGTACGCGATTTGGGATGCCTATGAGGTAGCCAAAAACATCTAATCACCGCACCGGCGATAAGTCATGCTCTCGCCTGTTTTCGTTGATCGGGTATCACCATGGAAACAGGCGAATCTTTTTATCGCAACATCCTCGAATCGCAGGACTGCTGCAACATCACGTGTTACCTGGATGCGGACACTGGATTGATACCAGCAATCTATTCATATAATTGCGCATCCCTTCCCGCAAATCAAAACCGCCATCATGCAGGCACCAGTTATAAATCAATCCTCGTGCCGAAATAAAAAGATACTGCGTAATATTTTCGGCAGAATCCGTATTATCGATATCCCCGTTCTCCTGACCATTTTCAATGATGCGCTGTAACATCTTCTGCATATTCCGGCCTCTCATAATAAACAGCTTATTATTGCAGGTATAAAGCTGCTTTACCGTTTGCAAACCGATCTTTAGCTGATACTGAGAATATGTGTCGAAGAACTCCAGAATCCGTTCCCGTGTTGTCGCGGCAAGATACTGAGAATGGTATTTATCCAGGAAATAGGTGTCTGCCTGCTCATACATTTCGACGAAGATGTCGGTTTTGGTTTTAAAATGCCGGTAAAAAGACCCGACCGAAACACCCGCATCGGTACAGATATGGCTGATGGTGATATCGTCAATTGCCATATCTTCCATTAACCTGAGCGTACTCTCATAGAGTTTCTTTCGCGTCGCCAGGTTTCTTAACTGCCGTGTCGTTAATTTTTCTGTTGTCATAGGTATCCCAAATCATTGGCATCACAGGGAAGTAGCAGCCAGGCATCCCGTCCGCCGCCGAAAAACCGGCGCACATTCCCGACCAGCGTTATACCACTCATCAGCCATCGGCACTATATTCGGGAGCGGTAATTCATTTGGACACGGCAATTCATGAGGTATGGGAATTTATGGGGTAGGATAGCTCAGGCCTCTTTGCCTGTGCCGACGCGCCAGGCACACCCTGGCACGTCACACACATCAGAACTCAGGCGCGCGTTTTGCGCCCGTAACACAGCCAGGTGATCAACACACAGGCAACATAGAACACCACAAACACCTTCATGGCACCGGCAGGTGAACCGGTCAGCGCCAGCGATGTTCCAAACGCTTTCGGAATGAAAAAGCCGCCGATAGCACCGATAGCGGAGATAAACCCTAACGCCGCGGCGGTATCGGTCACAGCACTACGCTGCGCTTCCTCAGTATCACCACCTGCGGCCGTGACCCTTTCCATCGTCATACCACGGAAGATCACCGCGATCATCTGGAAGGTGGAGCCACTTCCCAGCCCGGCTGTCAAAAACAACAGCATGAAAATGCCGAAGAACATCAGGAAGGAGCCCGGCTGATTCTGACCCGGCAATGCGGTGAACAGCAGCAGTGACAGGATAGCCATCAACACAAAATTAATCAGTGTCACCCGCACACCACCGAAGCGGTCCGACAGCATGCCACCCACCGGACGCGCCAGCGCACCAAGCAACGGCCCGAAAAAGGCGTAATGCAGGACTACCACATCCGGAAACTGGGTTTTCGACAACATAGCGAAACCGGCAGAAAAACCGATAAACGAGCCGAACGCCGACAGATACAGTACGCTTAAGATCCACAGGTGTGCGCGTTTCAGTACCGGCAACTGCTGACGCAGTGACGCTCTGGCGGTGGAAAGATCATTCATACCGAACCAGGCCGCCGCCGAAGCGATAAGCAACAACGGTACCCATACCCAAGGTGCATTCTGCAGCCAGACCTGGCTGCCATCCGGCTGAACGATACCTTTACCCGTGAAACTCAGTACTGGCAGAAAGATCACCACCGGCACCAGTAGCTGCATCACGCTAACGCCCAGATTGCCAAACCCGCCATTTAACCCCAGCGCACCACCCTGCTGTGCTTTCGGGAAAAAGAAGCTGATATTCGCCATGCTGGAAGCAAAGTTAGCGCCAGCGAATCCACACAACAGCGAAATAATGATAAATACGTTGTACGGTGTCTGTGGATCCTGCACGGCAAACCCCAGCCACACACACGGAATCACCAGAATCAGCGTACTGAAGGTGGTCCAGCGGCGTCCGCCTGCCAGCGGAATAATAAATGAATACGGTACCCGCAATAATGCCCCGGATACCGATGGTAATGCCGTCAGCATAAACAGTTCATCGGTACTGAAATGGAAACCGACTTTGTTCAAATTGACAGCCACTGTGCTGAACAACATCCAGACACAGAAAGCCAACAACAGACAAGGAATGGAAATCCACAGGTTACGTTGCGCGATACCACGCCCCTGTTTTTGCCAGAACTGTACATCCTCCGGGCGCCATTCCCGGATAACAGTCTGCCGTGAAGCACCTGGCGTAATGGTTGACTGCGTCATAACAAGCCTCGGTCAGAAAAATACCCCTATCACTACGCGCCACATTAGAGGGTATGACCGAAGCAAACTTGATATACATCAACAGCTTGTTGGGTAAAAAAATGCGCTGATTTAACACCCTCTCCCAAATAGGTAAGTCGCCATGACCAGTTAATGGTGTCGTTTCATCATGTTATGACCATTAACTCCGTCACGGTACTCACCACTACCTACCAATGGAAATTGTGGAGTAACCCTTTGTGGGTATAGGGTTACTTCTGGAAATAAGAAAAAATGCCGTGGTGTGGCATGAATGGATTTCCACACTGAATCCACAATAGCTAACCGGCACCGGTCGGAATCAAGGTAACCTGTCTGACCCGCAGTCTATTCTTTAGCATACACATGTGTTTCCACTTTCGTCACAGGCGGTTTCCCTCATGTTAAGACGCTTTCGGCTTCCACTCTCACTGGTCAATCAGGTGGCGTTGTCCATGCTACTGCTTGGCCTGCTGGGTATTGCTGGTATGGCGATATCAAGCTGGATGTCACAAAGCATTCAGGGCAACGCACACGCCATCAATAAAGCCGGTTCTCTGCGCATGCAAAGTTACCGGTTATTGTCGATGGTGCCGCTTAGCGCGGGCAGCGACCATTATCTGCAAGAGCTGGAACGTGATGAAAACGACAACGATCTGCGTCAGGCAGTCATACGCGAGGGGCTAAGCGAGCAATTCACCACGCTGCAACGCTACTGGGCCGATCAATTGAAACCAAGTCTACGTCAGGCAGAACGTCCGGCGGATGCTGCCGACGCCGTCGCGGATTTTGTCCACCATCTGGACGCGCTGGTACTGGCTATCGACCAGAAGACAGAAGCGCACCTGCGGCTGGTGACGCTGGTACAGCGCATGTTTATCGTCATCATGCTGTCGCTGTTGGTGCTCACCATTTTCTATCTGCGTCACCGGTTGCTGACCCCCTGGCGCAAGTTGCTGTCGATGGCTCAAGCCATCGGTCAGGGTGAATTTCACCAGCGGGTGACCCCGCACGGTCAGGATGAAATGAGCACGCTGGCGCAAGCGCTAAACAACATGTCGGATGAATTGTCGGCGATGTACCGTGACCTGGAACAGCGTGTAGTGGAAAAGACCGCTGATTTACAACAAAAAAACGACACACTGGCGTTTCTTTATCGTTCCAGTCGCCGCTTGCATACCAATGCGCCGCTGTGTAGCCGCTTGCTGCCCGTGCTGGATGAACTCAGCGCGTTGATGCCGCTGACCGGCATTCAGTTACAGTTGTATGAAGATAACCATCAGGCACATGTCACGCCTTCCAGCCTGACCGTCATTCCCAACCCTGACACCTGCCCGGACGGCGCCTGTCAGCGCTGTGCGCACTTTTCAACCCGGATGACGTATGAAGGCAAACCGGTAAGCTGGAATCTGCATGATAAGCTCGGTCACTACGGTGTGGTATTGGCACGACTGCCGGTTCACCAACACCTGACCCCCGACCAACACCAGTTGCTCAATACATTGTTGGAGCAGCTAACCAGCACACTGGCGCTTGAACGGCAATCCAGCCATCAACAACAACTGATGCTGATGGAAGAACGCGCCACCATCGCCCGGGAGTTACACGACTCGATTGCCCAGTCGCTCTCTTGTCTGAAGATTCAGGTTAGTTGCCTGCAAATGCAGCACACCGCATTGACACCAGAAATACAACAGCAGTTGGACGCCATGCGCGATGAAATCAATACCGCTTACCGGCAGTTACGTGAATTACTGACCACTTTCCGTTTGAAGCTGTCAGAATCCGGCCTGCTGGCGGCATTACGCTCCACCGTGGAGGAGTTCAATCAACGGCTCGGCTATGACATCGTACTGAACTACCAACTGCCACCGCAGGCCGTCTCTGCCCACCAAGGGATCCACCTGTTGCAGATCGTGCGTGAAGCACTGAGTAACACCTATAAACATGCGCAGGCGACGGCAACCAGCATTACCCTGAGTCAACAGCAAGGGTATATCGAGCTGCGTGTGCGTGATAACGGCATCGGCATCAGTGATGACAACCGTCGTACCAACCACTATGGTCTTATCATCATGCGCGACCGCGCCCGAAGCCTTCACGGCGACTGTACTGTTCAACGTCTTGTTTCCGGCGGCACGGAAGTGTATGTCCGTTTTCAGGCCGACTCTCGCCAGCCCCCCGTATTATCAGGAGAAAACCATGACTAATGACGCCTCTACCGTACTGCTTATTGATGACCATCCGATGCTACGCAATGGCGTCAAACAGCTACTCAGTATGGCGCCAGACCTGTGTGTGGTCGGTGAGGCCAGTGAGGGGGAACAGGGTGTGACGCTGGCAGAACAGCTCGACCCGGACCTGATCTTGCTGGATTTGAATATGCCGGGCATGAACGGGCTGGAAACGCTGGCCCGCCTGCGGGAAACCTCGTTATCCGGGCGCATCGTGGTATTTACCGTGTCGAACCATGAGGAAGACGTGATCAGCGCCTTTAAAAGCGGAGCCGATGGCTATTTGCTAAAAGATATGGAACCGGAGGACTTGCTGGTCGCGCTTCATCAGGCAGCGGCAGGGAAAATGGTACTCAGTGATACCCTGACACCGGTTCTGGCGGCCAGCCTGCGCGAGACACGCAGCACGGATACCCGTGATATCCAGCAATTGA
This sequence comes from Dickeya oryzae, assembly GCF_009372235.1. Taxonomy (GTDB): domain Bacteria; phylum Pseudomonadota; class Gammaproteobacteria; order Enterobacterales; family Enterobacteriaceae; genus Dickeya; species Dickeya oryzae. The sequence goes on from NZ_ML762920.1 coordinate 216,777, forward strand.
CCCCGCGGGAAAAAGACATTCTGAAGCTAATAGCCCAAGGGTTGCCCAACAAAGTGATCGCCCGCAAGTTGACGATTACCGAAAGTACGGTAAAAGTACACGTCAAACACCTGTTGAAAAAAATGAAGCTGCGCTCACGCGTAGAAGCAGCAGTCTGGGTAGTACAAGAGAAGATTTTCTAACCAACGGCGGCTTGTGCCGCCTGTTATCCTGTTATCCACCATCACCGCTCGATGATGTTGCGTTTTACGTCTTGATGTTAAAAATTACAGTAAAATACACCCATCTACATTTCTATACGTTTACTTGCAATACGACTGATAGAGTAACCGCCGTTCATAATTTTTAGTACTTTATCGCCATTTTCCTAGATATTTCCCCATATTCATTTCCTAGACTCACCTCGTTCGGCGTTTCATTGCGCTTTAGCCAGGCTTAACCGGAGGAAAAAGAGAATGAAAGTCAGAGAACGATTTATTGGACTTGAATGGCTCCGATTTTTGCTTGGATGCTATGTGATGGTTTACCACACCGTACATATCTATCCGCAGCGTGACAAGATCCCCTTTCTCAACGAATTGACCAGCATGGGATTCTTCGCCACCAGCACATTCTTTGTGTTGTCTGGCTTTCTGCTGACGCACGTTTACCTGCGTGAAGGCCAGTTGCGTGAACCCGCCCGGCATTTTCTGGCTAAGCGGCTGTTTAACCTCTACCCAATCCATATTATCGGTCTGGTGTCCTCCATTGTGGTGGTCAGCCTGATGCACTGGCTGGCTATCCCCCCCGATGGGCAAGTCGCCAGCGCCCGCTTCGTCATCTACGACAGTAACGACCCTGGTGTCGCCCCGGAAACCCTGCGCCACTACATGGATAACGTGCAGTTGGCTGTGAATGGACTGCTGCAACTGCTGATGTTACAGGCGTGGAACCCCTATTTTTTGACCTTCAACGCGCCGTTGTGGTCGGTCTCGACGTTGTTCTTTTTCTATTTATTGTTCCCGTTACTGGCTCCACGGCTGTTGGGCAGTCGTTACCCGCGTTTGTGGCTGGTGGCCCTGTTCCTGTTATACCTGCTACCGCCGGTATGGGTTATCTGGCATCAATTATATGGCGTGCCGTATACCGGTTTGCTGCAACGCAATCCACTACTCCGACTGCCGGAATTTTTAGCCGGGATAGTGGGTTACGCCATTTTCCGTCAATATCGGGACGGTAAGATAGCGGCGTTGACCTGGATGCAAGGTTCGACCCAACGTAAAGCGCTGGGCGTATTTATCGCTCTGAGCTTCATCATCGCGACCTGGTTATTTACGCATGGCGAGCACTACTGGTATTTCCTGTTGCACAACGGCCTGCTGTTACCGGCACAGGTTGCCTTGGTCTGTTTGTGTGCTCATGCCCGAGAACCAGGCAGCGAGACGCTGAAAACCTGGGCAACCCGCCTGGGTGGCGCATCACTGTCGATTTTCGCCCTGCACGTGCCGCTGTTTAATCTGTTCCGAACCTTAGAACAGTTATTACGCGGCAATCCGTTGCAATGCTTTACCGACTGGCAGGCGTGCATCGATGCAGCAGGACGCGTGGACGTCTCCATGACTGGCTACGGGGTATTCCTGCTCACAACCGTTACCTTGTGCGTGATATTCCAGGAACAGGTCGTGACCCGCATGAAGCAGTCGCTGACCGAACGCTTCCTCACTCGCCGCTTCCAACCTTCCCGCAGCGCAGCCTGATGACAGCGGCTTAACGGTGATGTGATCTCCATCACCGTTATAGCCGTAAATCATTAATCACACGGTTTATAACAATTTCCATTCTAATTATGGGTCACTTATACCTAGAGGCGCGGCACGATTCCTGTTAATGTTGCCTCGCCGGGAAGTAACCGGTATATCGATACATCGGCAAGCCGTTTGAACGGCGTCTTTCACTTTTAGTCATCCACTGTTTTATCTGACATCATGACATATTCCAAACATGCACTTTCGCCGCTGGGTCTGTTCGTTGCGCTCAGCGCTGCAGGCATTTCCACCAGCCATGCGGACACCGTCTGGCTAACCAACGGTGACAAGATCAGCGGCCAGATTACGCTGCTGGATAGCGGCAAGCTATTCATCAAAACCGATTACGCCGATACCCTGTCGGTGACCTGGGACAAAGTTAAGACCTTCCAGACCGACCACGGCATGGTGATTCAGGGGCAGCGTTACGAAAAAGGCGTGCTTTACCCGTCTATCAAAGCCTCTGACAGTACACGTGCTATCGTGGCGCAACCCGCCAGCGTAGACGGACAACAAGTCAGCGCCGGGCAGGAAACGCTGCCGTTGTCCGATATCAACTCAATGGTTGTTCCACACCGTTGGGTGGAGGATTTCTCCTGGAAAGGCAATATCGATGTCAGCCTGGCCCACAAGAAAAGCTCCACTGAAACCGACAACCGTGATGCAACGTTGAGCACGCGCCTGCGCCACGGCACATGGCGTCACAACCTGAATGCCAGCTACCACATGACCAAAGAAGACAATGTGGAAAGCACCAAAAACGCCGACGGTGAATACGCGCTGGATAAATTCATCGACGAGCACTGGTTCTGGCAGGGTCGCTATGAATACAAACGCGACTGGGTAGAAAATATCAAGATCAACCGCTCGGTGGGTACCGGTCCTGGTTACCAGTTCTGGGATAACGATCTGGGTGCGTTCTCGATTACAACGCTGCTGAACTCCCAGACATTCATTTATCAGAATGATAATAAAGATAATTTCTACTCTGGTGGCCTGAAGTGGAATTACGATCGTTTCCTGTTCGGTAAACGCACCGAGCTGTTCAGCGATGGTGAAGTGGGTCGTTCGTTTGACAGCACCACCCCGCTTTATTTCAAAGCTGGTGCAGGTCTGCGCTTCAAAGTTACCGACTGGTCATCCGTCAGTATGAAAGTCTCCCGCAACCGTACCGAAAGCGTACAAGGTAACGTCAATGACACCCTGTACTCACTGGGTCTGGGCGTCGGCTGGTAATTTATCGCACGCTGGTTCCTGCGAGTATCGCAGGAACCCTCTGTTAAGCACCGTGGAATTGTTGAGTGCCGTAACATGCGGCGATAAAAAAAGCCCGGTTTCCTTAAACCGGGCTTTTTGTTTTGACTCACCGTAGCATCACACCCTTACTGTGACTTCGATTCCTGTTTAGACAGGTCTTCCGCAATCTGGACGGTTTCATTCAGATATGCATCCGGATCCTGATAATCCTTCGGCAAGTCATCCAGCGATTTCAACGGCGGTTTGCCCTGACGTTTCAGTCGATCATTGATGCGTTGCAGACGCATCGTCTCGTCTTCGTTGTTTTCTTTCTGGCGCTGCGCCAGGTTCAACGACACGTGATTACGCTTCCCTTTCATCTCCTGGTAACGCACCACATCCTGCTGGATATACTGGAATTCAGGATCCTTGGTGATACGGGCATTGTGCTGTTCAATCAGCCACGGCAACAACGGTTTCATGTCACCCATCACGGTATAACTGGCCGGTTTGATGCTATCCCACGGCAAGGCATTATCTTCAAACTTCTCGCCGGTATCCACCGCCTCGTTGCCAGTCGGCATCACGATATCAGGTGTTACCCCTTTACGCTGGGTACTGCCGCCGTTAATGCGATAGAACTTCTGAATGGTGTACTGCACCGAACCCAGCGCGGGCCACTCAGGGCGCAACATCTGGTCGTAAATACGATTAAGAGAACGGTATTGCTGCACCGTACCCTTACCGAAGGTAGGTTCACCCACAATCAGCGCACGGCCGTAATCCTGCATCGCGGCAGCAAAAATCTCTGACGCCGAGGCGCTAAACCGATCAACCAGCACCACCAGCGGGCCTTTGTAATAGATAGTGTCATCTGTGTCGCTATCTTCACGGACCTTGCCGTTATTGTCGCGCACCTGCACCACTGGCCCGGTAGGAATGAATAGCCCCGACAGGCCGACCGCTTCGGTTAACGCCCCACCGCCGTTGCCACGCAGGTCGATAACGATGCTGCTGACGTGCTCTTTTTCCAGTTTTTGCAACTGTACTTTCACGTCATCCGTCAGTCCGACATAGAAACCGGGGATGTCCAGCACACCAACTTTGTCTTTGCCGACATCTTTGATGGACATTTTCACCGCACGGTCTTCCAGGCGGATACGCTCACGGGTCAGCGTGATGGTTTGCGTTTTGGTACCCTTGCCTGCTGGCAACACTTCCAGACGCACCTTGCTACCTTTCGGCCCTTTGATCAGCGCGACGACGTCATCAAGCCGCCAGCCAATCACATCCACCATCGGCTTGCCCGCTTGTCCTACGCCTACGATACGGTCGCCAACGCTAATGCGTTTGCTTTTCGCCGCCGGACCACCCGGCACCATCGAATTGATGACGGTGTAATCTTCATCCATCTGCAGCACCGCACCAATACCTTCGAGCGACAAGCTCATTTCAGTGTTGAACTGTTCGGTGTTGCGTGGAGACAAATAACTGGTGTGCGGATCGATTTCCCGCGCGAAGGCATTCATAATGATCTGGAACACATCTTCGCTATTGCTCTGGACCAGACGGCGAATCGCAAACTGATAGCGTTTGGTCAAGGTTTCCTTGATTTCCGCATCGGTTTTGCCGGTCAGTTTCAGGCTCAGCCAGTCATATTTGACCTTGGCATCCCACAGTGCGTTGAGTTCGTCTACGCTTTGCGGCCAGGGCGCTTTAGCGCGATCAAGGTCGATAAAATCGTTGCCGTTGAGGTTAATCGGCTTTTCCAGCAGCGTCAGCGCATACTGATAACGCTCGAAACGGCGCTTCTGAGCCAGGTTATACATGGCGTATGGCAGGCTGAGCTTGCCATTCTTCAGATTTTCCCCTAACTCACCTTTCTGACCGGCAAACTGCGCCACGTCTGAAGCCAACAACACGTTATGGCTGTAATCCAGCATGTTGAGATAACGGTCGAAGATCTTGCCGGAAAATTGCGCATCCAGCATGAACTGGCGATAGTGGGAACGTAGAAAGCGCGATGCCACGCGCTCACTGACGGTAGAATGCTGCGCTTCTGGCTGCAGTTGAGGAATTTGGTCTGCGCGGGTGATGTTCTCACTGGCAAAACTGCCCCCGGACAGCAAAAGCCAGGTTAATGCGACTGCTTTAACAAATTTGTTCATGCCCTGGTTGGCCTCCGTATCAGAACTGCAAATGTTCTGCGCGTACGATCATCGCCAGACCAGAAGCCAGTTGTACCCTGACCCCATCTTTAGCGATCTCCAGCACAGTGGCATCCATGGCGTTTTTGCCAGCCCTGACCTTGATTTCCTGGCCGATTTGCAAGCTGGAAATATCCGTCACTGCCTGCCGTTCCGGTGTTACCGCACGGGCTGCTTTAGGCTGACGAGGTTGGGATTTATCGGATGACGGAGAAGCGGTCTGTGTGGCGCGAGGAGAAGACGGGCGCGGTTTGCGCGGCGCGGCACCAGCGGCATCACGTTCACGACGCGGGGCACTCTTGCCGGCAGACGGACGCGTACGGGAAGGTTCAGCTTCACCGGACTCGCGTTTCTTCGCCTGTTGCTCGGCACGCTGAGCCTGGACACGGGCCTTAGCCTCTTCCAGTTGCTTGCGGGCATGCTCCACATGCTGCTGCTCAAGCTCGCCGCACGGGTTACCGTCAAGGTCAACGCGTTGAGCGCCGAGTTTAACGCCATACAGATAACGCCAGCTTGACGTATAAAGACGAAGCGCAGAGCGCAACTGCGTCTTGCTAACGTGTTCAGATTCGGACACGCGTTCGACCAGATCCTGAAAAATACCAATCTTTAACGGACGCGCTTCGCCTTCAAGCGTGAAACAAAGCGGAAAACGCTCTGCCAGATAGGCGATCACTTCTTTACTACTGTTCAACTTAGGTTGATTTTCCATGAAATTTCCTGATTACAACGGGTTTGCCAACCAGCGCAGGCATGAACAGGCGTCATTATAATGACGCCATCGGCAATTGCTACGTTATCCTTGTCGCAACATAAGAGAATTGATGAAAGATAGCAGATCGCTCTGTGACAATTGGCGGCATAACACCGCAGCGATAGCCAGTAAACCAGCTTCGTCTTCGGCGTCAAAGCGCTCATGGATTGTGCTGTCAATATCCAGCACACCAATCAATTGACCATCTACCGTCAGTGGCAACACGATTTCAGCATTACTGGAGGCATCGCAGGCGATATGACCGGGGAACGCATGGACATCGCCAACCCGTTGAACATGGTTTTCCGCAATAGCTCGACCACAGACCCCTTTTCCTGCTGGAATGCGCACACAAGCCGGACGCCCTTGAAACGGCCCCAGAAACAGCGTGTCGCCTTCCAGCAAATAAAAGCCGGCCCAATTCACACCATCCAATCGTTCAAATAGTAACGCACTGCTGTTCGATAATATCGTGAGGAAGCGATCTTCACCGGCAATCAGTGCGGTCAGGTCACGTTCCAGTTCATTGTAGAATTGTTCTTTTTTCATCATTTGCATAGGCAGAAATTGTCTTTACGGACCACCTGGCGGCTGATGTCCGCAGTAGATTACATAAACTCTCGCGTCGGGATGCTACAGGATTTCTCTTGTCAGCCCAACCTTCACCGCACGGGGCGCTCATAAAGCAGCAGTTATCGTGCGTTATACCGCGCCCGACATCGGTAAATACATGCAGGATGCCGTCTGATGACGTCACCATATAACCTGACAAGAGTAGCAGTGATTTTGTGTCATCCATCATTCAGTTACACTATGATAATACCTGTCCTGTTAACCTGCCCGCAGGAAATATGAAAATTTATAATGCCGCTGCGCCTATTGAATCGGCCGATTCGCCGCCTGCCGCGCCGCGTCGCTTTCAGCGTTGCCCACAATGCGACCAGCCCTTCATGTTGCCCCGGCTCAAACGCCATCAACACGGCCACTGCCCGCGCTGTGCGGCACACCTTGCCAGCGGCCGCGATTGGTCTATCTCACGGCTGGTGTCAATGGCCATCGCCATGCTGGTCCTGATGCCGTTTGCCTATACCGAGCCGCTGCTCAACATTCGCCTGCTGGGTGTGTCCATCAATGCCAGCTTGCTGGAAGGTATCTGGCAGATGACACGCCAGGGCCACCCGGTCACCGCCAGTATCGTGGCATTTTGTACTATCGGTGCACCACTCACCCTGGTCTTCGCCCTGTTGTATCTGTTTTTCGCTCCACGCGTCGGTATGAACCTGCGCCCGGTCTTGTTGCTGTTCAAACGCCTCAAAGAGTGGGTCATGCTGGACGTGTATCTGGTTGGTCTGGCGGTCGCGTCGATTAAAGTGCGTGAATTTTCCGAGGTCCTGCCCGGCAATGGGTTGCTGGCGTTTCTGGTGCTGATGGCGCTGAGCCTGTTGACGCTGATTCACCTTAATGCTGAGCAACTCTGGCAGCGCTACTATCCACAACGAGACCTACATCCACAACGAGACCCACAACGTGATCAACAGCGTGCCAACCCAGCCCCAGCAGAGGCGCTGGTCTGCCTGTCCTGTCATTTTACTGCACAGCCTGACCATCAAGGCCGTTGCCGTCGTTGCCATGTGCCGCTCACGCCGCGCCGTCCCTATAGCCTGCAAAAATCCTGGTCGGCGTTGATTTCCGCCGTTATTCTGCTGTTGCCTGCCAATTTGATGCCGATCTCAATCATTTATGTCAACGGCGTTCGCCGCGAGGACACCATTTTTTCCGGCATTATGTCGCTGGCAACCGGGAATGTCCCGGTGGCGCTGGTAGTTTTTATCGCCAGTATTCTGGTGCCGTTCAGTAAGGTTATCATCACCACATTTCTGCTGGTCAGCATCCATTTTCGGATGAAAACCGGCCGCATGCTCCGTATGCGTCTGCTGCGCCTGATGTCCTGGATTGGGCGTTGGTCGATGCTCGACCTGTTCGTCATCGCCCTGACCATGTCGCTGGTTAACCGCGACCCATTGCTTGCTTTTACCATGGGACCTGCGGCGCTTTATTTTGGCGCTGCCGTTATCTTGACCATATTGTCTGTCGAGTGGCTGGATAGTCGACTGATATGGGATAACGACTAAATTAATAGGATAACAATGTCGAACTCAACGCCGATGCCCGCCGCTGAAGCCCGCATCAAATCCCGACATCGCTTGTCGCCTTTCTGGCTGCTGCCCGTTGTCGCCTTGCTGATTGCCGGCTGGTTGCTTTACACCAACCAGCAGGAGCGTGGTGCGACGGTAACGATTGATTTCGTCTCGGCGGACGGCATCGTTCCCGGCCGCACCCCGGTGCGCTATCAAGGGGTGGCAGTGGGTACTGTGCGCAACATAAAACTCAGCGATGATTTGCGCACGATTCAGGTCGTCGCCAGCATCCGTAACGACATGAAGGATGCGCTACGCAGCGGTACCCAGTTCTGGCTGGTGACGCCCAAAGCCTCACTGGCCGGAGTATCGGGGCTGGATGCACTGGTTGGCGGTAACTATATCGGCATGTTACCGGGCCGTGGTGACCCGACGACACACTTCACCGCACAAGATAATCAGCCGAAATATCGCGCTAACAGTGGCGAATTGCTGGTGCACCTGCATGCTGACGACCTGGGGTCACTCAATGCCGGTTCGCTAGTCTATTTCCGTAAGATTCCGGTTGGGAAAGTCTACGACTACAGCGTTAATGCCGATCACCGTGGTGTAACGATTGACGTATTGATCGACCGCCGTTTCACCGGGTTGGTGAAAAAGAACAGCCGCTTTTGGAACGTTTCCGGGCTAAAAGCCGATGTCAGTTTCAGCGGGGCGACCGTTGAAATGCAAAATCTATCGGCATTGGTTAACGGTGCTATCGCCTTTGACTCGCCCGAACAGAGCGAGCCTGCCTCTGCGGACCAAATTTATGATTTGTATCCGGATCTGGCACACAGCCAGCGTGGCGTGTCGATAACGTTGGATTTGCCTTCTGGCGATAAACTGCAAGCCGGTCACACTCCCCTGCTGTATCAAGGGCTGGAGGTGGGGACACTGCAACGGCTCACCCTGGAAGCTAACCAGCGCGTCACCGGTGAATTAATTGTCGACCCGTCCGTGGTGCCGCTGATGCGAGACAACACCCGCATTGAGCTGGCCGCACCGCGTTTATCGCTCAGTGATCTCAACCTGCCCAGCCTGTTAGGGGGGACAACACTGACGCTCATCCCCGGCGAGGGCGAACCGAAGCAACACTTTACCGTGGCTGACGTGACACAACAGCAGTTACAACAGCCCGGTGCGCTTAACGTCGAATTAACGGCCAACCAGAGTTATGGTATCGACAGCGGCCAGCCGATCATGTTGCACGGTGTGCAAATTGGTCGCATTGTTCAACGCACGCTGACCGATAACGGTGTGAGTTTTACCGCCGTTATCGACCACCAATACCGTCACCTGCTGCATAAAGACAGTCAATTTGTCGCCAGTAGCCGGGTCAATGTCAAACTCGGGCTGGATGGCGTACAGATGCTGGGTGCCAGCGCGCAAGAGTGGCTGAATGGCGGTGTCACCGTGTTGCCTGGCTCGACCGGTGAGCCACAATCACGTTACCCGCTCTACAGCGATCGGGAAAAAGCCGCTGCCGGTATTCAGGGGACAACGCCCCCCACCACGCTGACGTTATTGGCCGACAGCCTGCCGGATATTCAGGACGGCTCCGTCGTGCTGTATCGCAAATTTCAGGTCGGTGAAATTACCCGTATTCGCCCCAAAGCCGACACCTTCGAAATCGATGTTTATATTCGGCCGGAATACCGCAAACTGCTCACCGATAACAGCGTATTCTGGGCCGAGGGCGGCGCGCGCGTACAACTAAACGGCGCAGGGCTGACGGTGCAGGCTTCCCCACTCAGCCGGGCGCTGAAAGGGGCGATCAGTTTTGACAATGTGGACGGCGCTGCCGATGTGCAAGGCGGCAAGCGGCCGTTGTACAGCAATGAAACCGCCGCCAGAGCTATTGGCAGCCGAATCACATTGCGCACCTACGATGCCAGCAAGCTCTCCGCCGGTATGCCAATCCGCTATCTTGGCATCGACATCGGCCAACTGGAGTCACTCAAGCTGTCAGAGCAGCGCGACGAAGTGCGAGTACAGGCGGTGCTATACCCGGAATACGTTCGCCATTTTGCCCGTGCGGGTACCCGTTTTTCGGTGGTGACACCCGAAATCTCCGCCGCTGGGGTTAATCACCTGGAAACGCTGATCCAGCCCTATATCAACGTCGAGCCAGGCAATGGTGCCGTTACCCGCAGTTTTGAACTGCAAAAAGCCACGATTTCCGACTCACGCTATCAGGACGGGCTAAATATCAGCGTTGATACCGCCGAGGCTGGATCGCTACAGATTGGTACCCCGGTGCTGTTTCGCGGTATTGAGGTCGGCACGGTGACCGGCCTGTCACTCGGCACCTTGTCCGATCGGGTCTCTGTCGCGCTGCGTATCAGTAAACGCCATGCCCATCTGGTACGCGATAACTCGGTATTCTGGCTGGCTTCCGGCTATAACCTGCAATTTGGCCTGACCGGCGGTGTTATCAAAAGCGGTACGTTCCAGCAATTCATTCGCGGTGGTATCGCCTTTGCCACACCACCCACCACACCACTGGCACCGACAGCACAGGCCGGTAAACACTTCCTGTTGCATAGCGAAGAACCCAGTGGCTGGCGCGACTGGGGAACCGCCCTGCCGGAACGATAAGCACAGGCGGCGGCTCACCGCATCTGAAGCAGTGAGCCGCCATCACTTCCCATCACTGGGATATGGTAAGATTCACACTTTGATTGTTGTTGTAACGGAAACGCTGCTGTGGCTAAACCTATTCCTGCTTCCCTCACCCCCGATTTTCTGACCGCCATGCAAGCCATCATGCCTGCGCACCTGAGCATGGATGACTTCATCGATGCCTGCCAGCGGCCATTACGCCGTAGTATCCGCGTCAACACATTGAAAATCAGCGTGCCTGATTTTCTTACACTGGTTGCCCCCTACGGTTGGGAAATGGAAGCAGTACCCTGGTGTCACGACGGGTTTTGGCTGCTCAACGCGGATGAAGAAGCCATGCGGCTGGGTAATGCGCTCGAACACCTGAGCGGCCTGTTTTACATCCAGGAAGCCAGTTCGATGCTGCCAGTCAGTGCGCTGTTCATGGAGCATGATACCCCAGAGCGGGTGTTGGATATGGCCGCCGCCCCCGGTTCTAAAACCACGCAGATTGCCGCCCATCTCAACAATCAGGGACTGATTGTCGCCAACGAATACTCCGCCAGCCGGGTGAAGGTTTTGCACGCCAACCTGCATCGTTGTGGCGTGAGCAATACCACGCTGACACACTTTGATGGCCGGGTCTTCGGCAGCGCCTTGCCGGAAACCTTTGACGCTATCCTGCTGGATGCCCCTTGCTCTGGCGAAGGCGTGGTCAGGAAAGATCCTGCTGCCATGAGTCACTGGTCGCTGGAAAGCATCGCTGATATCGCCGCCACTCAACGCGACCTGATACTCAGCGCCTTCCATGCATTGAAGCCGGGCGGCGTGCTGATTTACTCCACCTGTACCCTGAATCATCAGGAAAACCAGCAGGTGTGCCATTGGTTAATGCAACAATTCCCCGGCGCGTGTGAAATCGAGTCGCTAAAAGACCTATTCCCACAAGCGCATCAGGCTCTGACGGACGAGGGGTTTCTGCACGTCTTCCCACAGATTTATGACAGCGAAGGTTTTTTTGTGGCACGCTTGCGTAAAACTGCGAGCGTACCGCCGCTGGCACCGCCGGATTACAAAGCGGGCAAGCTGCCATTTACGCCGCTCAGCAACAAAGACGCACAACTGATTTGCCAAAGCGCCCGACGTTTGGGTTTGCGATGGTCAGATCAACAGTTACAACTGTGGCAGCGAGACGATGAGATCTGGTTGTTTCCAACCGCACTGCAACCCATGCTGGGTAAAATGCGCTTCTCCCGTATCGGCATCAAATTGGCGGAGCGTTTTGCCAAAGGGTATCGCTGGCAGCATGAAGCCATTGTGGCGCTGGGCGACCCGCAGAGCCCGAACGCCTTCGTGCTTACTGCCGAGCAGGCCGTGGACTGGTTCCGGGGAAAAGACATTTACCCTCCCGCTTTCATCGACCATGACGACATATTATTGACCTGGCAGCAGACCCCGCTAGGGCTCAGCAAACGTGTTGGCCAGCGGCTGAAAAACACCCTGCCTCGCGATCTGGTTCGCGATGGTGCCAATCTTGTGCTTGCTATCGATTAATCTTCAATTTCATCGATTAATCTTTGACCGGGTCGCCGCTTGCGGCGTTCCCGATCGGCATTTTTCATCTACACTCACAATCAAGGCGTAGTAACCTGTTGAGGAATCTATGTTCGCACTGGTGATCTTTGTCTGTTACCTGGGGGGTAACTGCGAGAGTCTGGTCGCGGGAACCTATATCAATGAACCACAGTGTCTGAGCGCCATGGAGGAGCAACAAATCCGTAATGGCGGCTGCTTTCCGATTGACGATTTTCGCAGCGGGTACTGGAAACCGGCCCACGAATACCGTGACCGTTAATCCCCCACGTCGTCCTGTGTTTTGCAGTTATAAACGGCAACTCAGGCAGCACGCGCCATAACTGTTATTGACTCACTCGACACACAATTCAATAAGCACATGTTCAAAATACGTCCCCAATAAACGGCAACACATAAAAAAGGGCAATGTCATAACGGTAACGACATTGCCCAAACTGGTGTAATAAAGACCGACTGTTATGGACAGACTTTCACTCACTTATCAAAACTTCACCCACTCATCTTTGTCAGAATGGTGTTTAGCACTACCAGACGACTGATCCGTCTTCGCAGTGTGTTTACGCCCTGACTGACTCGATTTGCCGGACGACGGTTTACCCAGCAATAGCGCCTGATGACTGGCTGCAGCACCGGAAGTATGGGTATGGTGGTGCGTATGGGAATCGTCACCTAAATGAAACGCCGATACCGCCTGCATCAGCAACTGTGACTGTTCTTCCAGCGCATTAGCCGCCGAGGACGACTCTTCCACCAGCGCGGCATTTTGCTGCGTGGTGCTATCCAGCTCAGTCACTGCCTGAGCGATTTGGCTAATCCCGCGACTTTGCTCATCGGATGCTGAGGCAATTTCGCCCATGATGTCAAACACATGGGTGATAGAGCGAACGATATCCTGCATGGTTTTTCCTGCATCATCCACCAGCTCTGAGCCAGTATTCACCCGCGATACCGACTCCTGAATCAGCCCTTCAATTTCTTTTGCTGCCTGTGAACTACGCTGAGCCAGATTACGCACTTCGCTGGCGACGACAGCAAAACCACGCCCTTGTTCGCCCGCTCTTGCCGCCTCAACCGCCGCATTCAGCGCCAGAATATTGGTCTGGAACGCAATACTATTGATAACCGAAGTAATTTCGGAAATGCGCTTAGAACTACTTGAAATATCGTTCATGGTTTTTACCACGTTACTGACTATCTCACCGCCTTTGATGGCATTTTGTGAGGCTTCTGAGGCCAGTTGTGAGGCGTGATGCGCATTTTCAGAGTTCTGTTTTACCGTTGAGGTCAGCTGTTCCATACTGGCGGCAGTTTCCACGACGGCAGCCGACTGCTGCTCCGTGCGGGACGACAAGTCTGAATTACCGGCCGCGATCTCCGCCGAGGCTGACGCTACATTTCCGACCCCTTCGCGAATATCCCGAATCATGGTGCGTAATTTGTCATTCATGTTCGCCATGGCGGTAATCAGCATGCCTAGCTCATCACGGCGTGAAGAACTGACTGATGACGAGAGATCACCCTCAGCGATGCGTTCAGCCACCGACAACCCCTGTTTGAGCGGCGTTACAATCTGCACCGAAATACGCCATGCCATGAAGATGCCAAACAACACCACCGCCAGCCCGGTCACCATCATTTTTAATTCCGATGAACGAGTGGTTTGAGTCGAGTTAGCCAGTTGCTGACTAAACAGGGCAGACACATCTTTATTCAATTTATCCGCCGATGCCGTCATGGCCTGACTGGCACGGGTTTCATCCTGAAATGCCGCCAGATAGGCACCGGCAGATTGACGATACACCAGGAAATAATCCCAAGTCGTTTTCAGACTGGCTTGTATCGCTGCGGGCAACTGTCCGGCTTTTTCTTTAATGACTTTTTCCGCCGTATCAATACTCTTCAGCGTCACTGCCAGCGTGTTATCAGACGGTGCCAGCAACAAATCATGGGCTACATCACGAATATCTGACATGCGTTCACCCAGTTGATACAGCACCAACTGGGTATCAGAAGGAAGTCCGGTTGCCTGCTGCCATTGGCTCTGGAACGTTTCCAGCACTTTTTCACTGTCATCCTGGCTAATTGCCAATCCTGCGGTATCACGCTTTTTGCTGGTGGCAATAAACGCTTCTCGCGCAGCACTATAGACTTTCAAATCCTGATCGATGCGTTCGACATCATCAAAGGTATTCTTATCCCAGCTCAGATTTTTAGCCTGGGCGAGAATATCGCCCATCTTATTAACCAGCACCCCATTCTTTTCAATCACACTATAATCGTGCGTGAACTGGAATTGCGTACGCAAGACGCGCGCTTGAGCCAATGTAGCATCAAGAGCATTCGTCACCTGAACCTTAGTATTACTATCATCGATGGTTCGAAAACCAACGAGGCCGGATATCAATACCACCAGTGATAATAACAGCACTAAGCCAAACCCTAACGACAGCCGGGTTCCCACTTTAAGATTATCGTATTTTTCACCCAGAATACTCATAGCATCACCTGTTTATGATTATCGTGATCTGATTACCAGCGTATTATTTCGGCCATCACCAGACTGTAAGCCGATTGATTCCCCTGTAACCCAAACACATAAGGCATAGCACATAGCGACGATAATGGATAAAAACATCGTCATGTAATAATTCAGCGATTAGCTACTCACAAAGATTCACTACCATCCAGGTTTACGACCACGCACCCCACCTCAAAAAATTTATCGGCCTGTATAAAGAGTAGCTTAACCAAAACACCCAATAACCCCCAATAATTGGACAACTATCACAACTCGTCTTTTTTCAATTAAATATCTAATAAATCATGACCATATGGAATAAATAAATACTCCCAAAATGAGTGGAAACAATAATGTGAAAAATAAAAAAGCAACATAATAATAATCAGCTATAATTCGCCGATTCATTCCACTGTGATAACCATAGCAATTGATGTAATTAAAATGTTATGGTTATGATAATTATTTGATGGTGATTTTTTATAGACGTGCAGTATTGGGATGGTACCGCATTTGATAAAATACCAGACGGGTTCGCTCACAGTGATACCGTTACGACGGGCAGGAAACCGCAGGCACTCGTTGCTGACAGATGCACAATCAATCACCGCCGCCGCGACAGATTCACAAGAATAATGACGAAGAGAGAACACATACAGCGCACCTCGGCACGCCATATGTGTTGATGTTGATTTTAGAGACTGGGCGTTAACGTCAGCACCACCACCCCACGGGGAGTGACCTCGTCAACCCCGCACTGGAATTGCGAGCCGCCGCCTTCAACCTGCATTTTGCGCCCCGGCAACAGGGCTACATCATAGATATCGTTTTTACCGTCAATGTCCAGTAACCAACGCCCGTTACTGATACTGGTAACACCGGTATCCACCAGCCAGGAAGCGGTGCTCCCCTCCACCAGCAACGGTGTATGCAAGCCAGCAGGAATGCATTGCGGGTCAGCTTTCCACTCCCCTGCCTCCTGCAATTTACCCGTTCTTAGTACGTTGCGTGGAATCAGGATAATACCCGCGTCATCATGACGGATCACTGGCGTATCATGCTGTTGCGGCGATCCTTTACCGGTCGCCAGCCACGCCAGTGACACCCCGGTATCCAGCGCACAGGTGACGACGACATCCCCAGGAAAGAAATCTCGCCGAATCCAGGTACTGATCGTCCCAGGCGCGATCCCCAGTAAATCACCCAACTCTTTTTGCGTACTAAAGCCATAGGCATCAAGCATTCGACGCAGTACCGCCTTACCGCCCGATGACAGAATTTGCTCATAAAGCGCCTTGCCTTTCAGCGGTGATTTATGAGCAAAGACATTCGCATTTGCAAACTCACCAGTTACCAGCCATCCTGCTTCGGCTCCAGTATCTAGCGCACATTTAAGAATAATGTTACCCGGCACGTTCCCTCGCTGAACCCAGTTACTGATTGTATTGGTAGGTATTTCAGTTACCTCGCTCAGTTCCTTCTGAGTCTTTACTCCATAGCTTGACATGATGCGCTCAAGCACGGAGGCCGCAGACACGGCATCACTATTTGTATTCAAAAACACCTCACGAGTATTTACATATACACGTTACGTGTTTTATAGTGTCGACATAGCACATGTAACACCATAGAACACCCTGGCCTGGGGGAGATATTGCTTTATGTCGAACGAGATTTCAATTCTATCGCTCATTTCTGAGGAAAATCCTACGTCAGTGAGTGCTTTTTGTGTCATCGCAACACCGGCAGCCATAGATTATCGAATACCTCATTTTATGCCTGCTCAGGTAACAGCGACTTTCACCTGCTTGCACAACACGATGCAAACGGTATCGGCAATGGCTGATCTCTGGCGCTATCCACCTGCTACCGGGAATACAGACTACACCGCAATCGCTCTCCCCAGTTCCTGTTATTTTGCAAATGCAAAAACGCCGTTCACTCCTGACGGGAAATCGGACGCATTTTCACTTGTTGCAACGTTACAGCTGCCGCCAAATTGGCAATGCCATTTGAACGCTGTGAATGATACTAATGACTTTACCATAAAATTCGGAAATTCGAACTCTACTAAGGTTCAGTACCACCCTCCTCAGTTCAGCAACCGGCTAAACGACCGTGATAGTCAGCGAGCGTCATCATGAAGCCGCATTATGCCTTTACTGCCAATCACCTGCAGGCTCTGCCGCCAAATTTGCGGGCGCTGCTTGGAAAACATTTTGCTGATTCGCGATGGGAACAGACATGCCTGTTTTACCAACGACTTTCGGAACGCTATCGGCGCACACTGTGTTTTCATGCAGCCCTGCACCAACGCTGGTGTGTCTACCTGCTTGATGAGATGGATGAAATGGCAAGGGAACGGGTTGTCAGCGCGTTGAATGAACTACGCAACGCATTTGGCGGGTCGGAGATTAAGGAAAGAAATGACGTATTGCCATTAGTCACCCGCTTACACCTTAGCGAGCGCCGCACACTGTTTTTTCACGCTGGGCTTACCGCGCGGGAATTCAACCACCCTTTGCGGCGTATCGATGAGCCAGATTGCCAATGGACAGATGCACTGGTTCGCGCTGCCGGTGAATTACACAGCCTGTTTAGCGATGCCCCCGACATTCTGTCCAGTATCAAACCCGAACATTATTTTCGCTAACACCCGTTTTTATCGCTAACGGCTGATTTCATCAGAAAACCACCGCCGTTAACTCAACCGCCGCCAGACAGGCCGCCATTTTGGCTGGCAGGACTTGTTGCGGCTTATTATCAGGAGAATGTATGAAAAACAACCAAAAAAGGCACTGCACAAGCTTCATCCCACCGGGTAGTCGCCCGCAGGATAGCTGGCGCACCGACCTTGCTCATCGCTACAGCGAGCATCTGGATAATCTGGCGCAACACGCCTGTCAGGAGCATTTATCCGCACAGGAACTGGTAGCGCTATTGCAACAGGAAGCAGAAAACATTCGGCACCAGCTGTGGGAGGCGCACTGATGGCAGACAGTATGGACATCTCTCAGGAGCAGCAAGCGTTACTGCTGGATGCACAAATTGCGCACGCACGCACCGCGCCCGTCATCCCATCGGCATTATTCTGTGAAGATTGTGAGGCGCCGATTCCCGAGGCTCGTCGGCTGGCGATTCCCGGTGTGGTGTGCTGCGTATCCTGTCAGGAAATCCGTGAACAGCGGCTACGCCATTACCGGCCGCTGTCCTGATGACAACATCTACGAACTGACAGACCGGAAACGGTAAGGCGATTTGTGCCGATCATCCGGCAAACACGCATTGGGTAAACAACACGCGGGCTGGTTATGACGTCTGACAACAGCGAAAAAAGTGCCGATAACGGGGAACAACGCTGGGCATATGCCTGGAATGCCCCCCGTACGGCTATTCTGCCCGAATCCAGTACGCTGTCTTCAGATACACTGCGACAAGGGCAGGCAGTCTTGTATCAACTGGCGCTGTTACCGCGTTTCCTCGCTGATCACTTTCGGCGACGCTTCGAGTATCTCAAGCAACATCAGGGGCTACAGGCCGCGTTTAACTACCTGTTAGCGGTGGTTCATCGTCGGCTGTGGCCCCGAATCGACGCCGTTAACTCCCGTTACCGGATGAACACTCGCCGTTCTTCACGCTTCATCAGTGAGGCGGAACAATACCACCAACTGCCGGACATGCCAGATCGAGTGCTGTCTGCATTTGCCAGCCGTATCGCCGGTCACATGAATGATGCCTACAACGCGCGTTGCGATCACTACTTGCAGGCGTGTAGCGGCAATCATCACATGCCACTATTCAGTGACGAGATACAAACCCGTCTCTATGGTCAATTGGCGACGCTGGCACAGGCACTGAACGTAACCCCGGCATACTGGCATCGCCACCAGAGTGGAACGCTCACGCTAGAACAAGCCTGCGCCGGTATCATGCGGCTGGTAACCCCGCGCTGGTGGGAGCGCCAGTTAAAAATCCAGCGTAGCCGTTGGCGTGAAGCGTTGTGGATTGCCAGCGGCGAAGTCAGCCGTGCGGCATCGCCGTTTCTCAGCCGTCAGGCCTGGCAAGAGAGTCACTACCGCCGACTGGCGACGCTGGATTTCCTGAAAAGTCGGGATTTGGAAAATACCCGCAGTGGTGAGCGCGTGGATCTGATCGATAAAGTCATGTCCAGTATCGCTAACCCCAGTATTCGCCGTATGGAACTGATGGCGATGCTGGCAGGCATTGAACGTTATGCCACAGCGCATCAACACATCGGTATGCTGGTCACGCTAACGGCCCCTGGGCATTACCACCCCACCCGCACCCGTAATCACGACCAGATATTGCCTAACACCGGATGGATGCCGGATTGCCCATCGCCCAAAATGACTCAACATTATTTGGTCAAGCTGTGGAGCAAAATTCGTACTGCACTCAAAGACCGCAAGTTATCCGTTTACGGTCTACGGGTCGTCGAACCGCATCATGATGGTACGCCGCACTGGCACCTGATGCTGTATTGCGAGCGTGCGCAGCGTCAGGCGATTGTCGATATCCTGCGGCGTTATGTGCTGCAACAGGAAAACAGCGTCGCAGCGCAACGTTTGTTTGACTGCAAACACATCAACAAAGGCGGTGCAACGGCTTATGTTGCCAAATACATTGCCAAAAATATCGACGGCTATGCATTGGACGATGAAACAGACCATGAAACGGGAAAACCATTGAAAGATATGGCGGCCGCCGCTTCTGCATGGGCATCGCTGTGGCGCATCCCCCAGTTTCATTTTATTGGCCTGCCTACCGTCGGTGCCTATCGGGAATGCCGACGCATTCGCAGCCGTTCTCTGGCTGGCGCATTGGGCGATCAAGCCGAACGCGTGAGATATGCCGCCGACCACGGCGACTTTGCTGCCTATATTGAAGCGCAAGGGGGTGCCAACGTTGCCCGAAAATGCCAGTCGGTTCGCGTCGCCAGAGCCGCCAGCGAACGACTCAACGCTTATGATGAAACGATCGTGCGTACCGTCGGTATTTTTTCTGTCCAGTGCGGCAGTGAACGCGTCTTCCCCACCCGGCCAGATGAATGGCGAATCGTGGCCAAAAACCGTACCACTCGCCACGACGAAACCGACAGGCATCGGTCCGCTCTCCCTTGGAGTTCTGTCAATAACTGTGGAGTGGGGATTTCACGGGCCGCACTCCCGTCGTCATACCGTGATATTCCTCGTGTTCCTTCAGCACGATTAACCAATTTCCAGCGTGACAAACTGGCGTCATTAGGCCCCCGGTTAAGACAACAAGGTATTCACCTTTCACGCTGGGAACGGGAGGCTCTGGTTCGCGGCGCCAGGGTCAGCGTTGACGGGCAACTGATTGATGAAATTAGGAATAAAGCTATATCCGCCGTTGATGGAAAGCGCATCATGGACACACAGGTCCTGCACTTATGAGTTGACGAATATTACTGAATAAAGTACTGTATATAAATACAGTCTCACAATGGAAGAGGTACCGTGGAACAGACTGAAAGCAGAGAGCTGACCTTGTCAAGGATTCGATTAATTGCCGATATGTCTTTGATATCACAATGCAATCCTGAAGAAATGAAAATCGCCATGTCGCTAATCGCCGACTTATCTCACGGCGAGCTCCCGCATAGTGATTATCAGCAATTTCTGAAGAGCAGTGGTGATGGACAACGGCTAAAGGCATGGTTAGAGCAACAATCGTTGTGAGGGATTGCGATGGATAATAACGACCGGCATGAAACGCCTGGTTATTTAACCAGATGCACGGGCAAATTAATGGATTTTCTCTGTGGCCAATGCGCCAGACTTATACACAGCAACATTTTTTTTCGTATCCAGACCGTTTGATAATAGCGGCCAATCCGATTAAACCCGGAATATACGTTTTGGGCATGAATTGTAATAACTGACTCAGTGCAGACCTGTTCGTTGGTAATATTTTTTTCGTTTTATACAGCAAGGTAAAATTAAGAACCTATCCCAACTGGCGCGATAATGGAGGAAATAGCCTGGTGGGATAGGTTCTGTCATATCTCCCCATCCTCCCTTTTAATAATTCGAATGACATAACAACGCACTTATACCCTAAATAATTCGAGTTGCAGGACAACACGCTTGCGTGTTGAACAACGCTACGCGTTGGCCCTTTAGGGCAAGGCTCATGAGAGCCTTGTAATGCGGCAAGAGAGCGACAAATTCGTTGGGAACGAATTTGACCAGCCAACGGCTGGCCTCTGGTGAGAGACAGGATGTCTCTCATTTCATCCCGATGAGCTTACTCAGGTAAGTGACTCGGGTGAGCGACAAATCGGCATACGCCGATTTGAACGCTGCTTGCAGCGGCCCGAAGGGCGAGGCCCATTGATGGGCCGAGTAACGCAGCCAACACACCTGCAACTTGAAGTATGACGGGTATATATGTTGTTGTGCTATCAGCGCCACACCGCGCCTGCATTGCAGTTGAGGCTGATCCTCGGGAGGATAACGAATCAGAAACAGCCCGTTTTATTCGGCCTTATTTTATCTGCACTCAAAGGTGTCACATGAAAATCTACGCTCATCAGGACGACTCGCTGGATGCGCTCTGTTACCGCTATTACGGCCGTACGCAGGGCGTAGTTGAAACCGTCATGCAGTCCAACCCAGGACTGGCAGACCTTGGCCCCATTCTGCCACACGGCACTGCCGTTACCCTGCCCGATATCAGCGTGTCCAGTTCTCAGGAAAGTATCAATATTTGGGAATAATCAGCCTACGCTGACGATCGCCGCCACACCAGGAACCTTACTATGCAAAAACCGCAAAGCCTCAGACTTGCACTGACCACAGCATTACCGTCATTGAGTAATGCATTACAGTTTCGGATCCAGGAAGGTGAAATTGCTGCGTTGCAGGAACCCTCCCTGTCATTCGAATACCGTTATCAGCTGCTACTGACGCTGAATAATTTCGCTGATAACCCCGATACACTTTTCGTCACGCTGTTACTTTGGGTGCGCCAAAACCAGCCCGATTTACTGACGCGGGAAAGCATTCGCAATAAAGGTATTAGTTTCACCATTGATAATAATGCTGATAATACCAGCACGCTGTCTATTCGTCTTAACCTGACTGAACGTAATCGCGTCAGCGAACTAAACCAGACCGTGCAGGTCAATTACGAACCGGAACCCACTCCGCCTGAACCGGTTAGCCGACCCACCGCGCTCTATATCGCTGGGGAATTGATCAGTCAATGGAAAAGCAACTGATTATTTGAAATAACACTGTCCCCATAAAGGCCGTTGTGAAAACGGCCTATTTTTTACTATTACCCCATTTCCGCCTCAGATAAATTCCTTCTGCCATAGAGTGATTTCTGATATTACTTTCTTATTATTTTATTTATCTCCGATTTGTCATCACCATTCTATCGGCGTTTTTTTCGTATTCATTTTCCCTTATCTCTCATGCCAGGTTATTCAGCGTTTACCTCGCAACAAATAATGCAACTACCGGTGGTATCCGTAGCCACACAACCGTGGACAATTGTCTCATTCACTGGGAAGACGCATGCTTCCCACCATGAATACATACGAATATCTCTCCGAAATCCAGCGTGCGCTGCGTAACCTGATTCGTATCGGCGTCGTTACTGAAGTTGATACCCAACAGGCGCGCTGTCGCGTGCAGACCGGTGGCATGGTCACCGGATGGCTCCACTGGCTGTCCCGTCGCGCGGGGAGTTCCCGCGAATGGTGGGCACCGTCGGTGGGTGAACAGGTACTCATACTTGCTATAGGAGGCGAGCTCAACACGGCTTTTGTCGTACCGGGTATTTATAGCGATAACCACCCTGCACCATCGGTTTCTGCGGATGCCTGCCACATCCGTTTTCCCGATGGTGCTGTGATGGAATATGAACCAGCGAACGGCGCACTGACCGTCACCGGCATCAAAACCGCCACTGTCGTTGCGGCAGAATCCGTGTCCGTTACCACAAAAAACGTCACCATCAACGCCAGCGAACGCATCACGCTGGATACGCCGGAAGTCGTCTGTACGCATAAGCTGATTACTCAGACCATCGAAGTACAGCAAGGCGGCAGCATCACAGGCAGCGTCACCCATTCAGGGGGCAGTTTCTCCTCTAATGGAGTGGTGGTCCATACCCATCAACACGGCGGCGTACAAAGTGGCGGCGGCACAACAGGAGGACCTTTATGACCAGCGCATCGTACACCGGCATGAATCGCAACACCGGCGTCAGCCTGAGCGATCTGGAACATTTGCGCCAGAGCGTGCGCGATATTCTCACCACCCCGCAAGGCAGCCGGATCATGCGGCGCGATTATGGCTCGCTGCTGTCCACACTTATCGACCAACCGCATACACCCGCCCTGAAGCTACAGGTTCAGGCTGCCTGCTATGTCGCGCTGTTGAAGTGGGAACCCCGCCTGACGCTGACGTCCATCTCAATGGAAAGCCACTACGACGGCCAGTTGATTGTGGATATTTCCGGCACGTTGTCCGGCAACAGCACATCCCTTTCGTTAACCATTCCTGTGAGCTGAGATCATGCCCATTATCGATTTAAGTCAGTTACCCGCCCCAAGCGTCGTGGAAACGCTGGATTATGAAACCCTGTACGCCTCGCGCAAGGAAACGCTGTTATCGCTTTACAGTGACGATGAACGTGCCGCCATTGCACGTACCCTGACCCTCGAGTCAGAGCCGTTGGTAAAACTGCTGCAGGAAAACGCCTATCGCGAACTCCTGTTACGCCAACGCATCAACGAAGCCGCTCAGGCTGGGATGCTGGCGTTTTCCCGTGGCAACGACCTGGATCAGTTGGGTGCTAACGTTAACGTATCGCGACTGGTGATCACCCCGGCCGACGCGACCACCGTTCCTCCGACCGCCGCAGTGATGGAGTCTGATACCGATTTTCGCCTGCGTATCCAACAGGCTTATGAAGGGCTGAGTGTGGCGGGCTCGATCGGCGCGTACCAGTTTCATGGGCGCAGCGCCAGCGGCCAGGTCGCCGACATTTCGGTTATCAGCCCTGGCCCTGCCGAGGTACTGGTATCGGTTCTGTCACGGGAAAATGACGGTACCGCCAGCGACGTGCTCATCGCCACCGTTAACGCCGCACTCAACGCCGAAGATGTCAGGCCGGTGGCAGATCGGGTCACCGTCAAATCAGCGGTGATCGTTCCTTACAACATCAATGCCACGCTGTATTTGTACCCCGGACCGGAAGCCGAACCGATACGTGCTGCTGCCGAGAAGAAGCTACAGAGTTACGTCACCACCCAGCACCGCTTGGGACGCGACATTCGCCGATCGGCCATTTACGCGGCGTTGCATGTGGAAGGCGTTCAGCGGGTAGAGTTAGCCAGTCCGGCCGCTGATATCGTACTGGATGATACCCAGGCATCGCATTGCACTGGCTATACCCTGATATTGGGGGGCACGGATGAATAAAAGCCCGCTGCTTCCCCCCGGTTCATCCACACTGGAGCATGCGGTCGCGACGACCGATGCCAGTCTGGAAAACGTGCCGATTCCCCTGCGCCAGATCTGGAATCCCGACACCTGCCCGGTCGAGCTGTTGCCCTATCTGGCCTGGACATGGTCGGTTGATCGCTGGGATGAAAGCTGGTCGGAAGCCGTCAAACGAAAAGTCATCAAAGATGCGTTTTTTATCCATCGGCATAAGGGCACTATCGGCGCACTGCGCCGGGTGGTTGAACCGCTGGGATACCTGATTCGCATCAAAGAGTGGTGGCAAACCGGTGACGTTCCCGGCACCTTCCGGCTGGATATCGGCATCCAGGAATCGGGCATTACAGAGGAGTCCTTTCAGGAACTGGAACGCCTGATTGCCGATGCCAAACCCGTCAGCCGTCAGATGTTAGGGCTGAATATCAATCTGGACACGCAAGGTACCGTCTCACTGGGCGCCAGCTCTTACAGTGGTGATGAGTTAACCATCTACCCCTACTTCCCAGAAACCATCAGTATTTCGGGCGAAGAATTTACCGGTGGTGCGATTCATCTGATTGACGACCTGAACGTCGGCGGTTAATCCACGCCCCTCGCCAAGCCAGCCTGCGCTGGCTTTTTTTATGTGCCGCTCCCCGATGTTGTCTGCGCCTTGCGCCAACACCCACCAGATGCGGCCTGACAGACACTCTCGCATACTACCGTGACGCAATCACAGCCGGGGTTCAGCCGGCTGGTTATCACCAGTCAGCACCCCAGCATCCCCGATGCCACAACGGCATCCTACCCTGTTAACCGTATGAGTAATCTGCATGAGTACAAAATACTTTGCTTTACTGACGAATATCGGCGCGGCGAAGTTGGCCAACGCCACCGCGTTGGGTAGCCATCTGGCTATCACGCAAATGGCCGTGGGCGATGGCGGCGGCAGTCTGCCAACCCCAACGCCAGCCCAAACTAAGTTGGTCAACGAGAAACGTCGTGCGCCGCTCAATGCACTGAGTGTCGATCCCAAAAACACTAACCAAATCATCGCCGAGCAGGTTATTCCTGAAACCGAAGGCGGCTGGTGGATTCGCGAAATCGGCCTGTATGACAGCGACGGCGACCTGATTGCCGTAGCAAACTGCGCCGACACCTATAAACCGCAGTTGCAAGAAGGCTCAGGCCGGGTGCAAACCGTCCGCATGATCCTGATTGTGAATAGCGCTGACGCCATCACCCTGAAAATCGACCCGGCGGTCGTGCTGGCAACACGACAATACGTTGACGATAAAGCAATTGAGGTAAAAGCGTACGCCGATAGCCAGCTCAACGCGCATATCACCGCCGCCAACCCTCACCCACAGTACGCACCGCTCAACAGCCCTGCGCTGACTGGCGTGCCAAGTGCCCCGACTGCGGACAAAAGCACAAACTCCACCCAACTGGCCACCACTGCATTTGTCAAAAACACTGCCTTGCTCAAAGAGCAAAACGGTGCCGATATCGCCGATAAATCGGCTTTTCTCGCAAACCTGGGTTTAAGCGACAAGTTCTCCGGCCGCTATCTGCAAACCATCAAGTACACCTCATCAGGGCACTATACCCCGAGTGCAGGTACACAGAAAATCATCGTAGAAATGGTAGGGGCAGGAGCCAGTGGCACAAGCGCACCAACTGTTGATGCTAATACTTACACCTCATCAGGTGGTGGTGGCGGCGGCGGCGGTTACCTCAAATTTCTGGTTGATCTCAAACAAACCACACTCAAAGACATTGCTATCGTAATTGGAGCGGGAGGGAGCCCCACTATAGGAACAATTGGCAACGCGGGAGGCAATACTTCTTTTGGCAGCCAAGTAGCAACCGGAGGGACGACAGCCTACTTCTGCTACTTGCAGCAGCAGTATTATGGAGTTTATGGTCCAAGCGCATCAGCTATCCCTGGGCATCCAGGTAGCTGGAGTTTTACCCAAGAGGCGGGTTACATGCTGATTAACGCGGAAAATGGGCATTCAGGTGGCTGGGGATACCTGGGCCCAACTGGGCAGTTGGGCGGATATGGGGGAGCCAGCAAGTTATCCGGCAACGCCCCTTTGGCAGGTAATTCTAGTGTCGGAAATAGCGGCACAATCGCAGGACCAGGAGCTGGTGGCAGCGGAACGTGCTGCGCGCCAGGTACTACAACGACTATATCCGCCAAGCTCTCCGGTGCTGGCGCTGACGGTATTGTTATTATTTACGAGTACTCATGATGAACAAAAAATATGCGCTTATTAAAACCGGCAATAACTATGTCGAAAATGTCATTGTTGCTGATGAGAACTTCGCTGTGCCGGATTACTATCTGATAGACGTCAGTGATGATAAGCCAGCCCAGCCAGGTACATACTATAATGCGGGTGATGGCAAGTTTTACGGTGATGCAGCCTACTCCGTTGATTATCGGCAACAACCACTGTCACTGCTAACGCCTTAACACTTCGCAGTTAATAGGTAGACAACCTGCGGTTTAATACCTCAGGTTGTCTATTATCCCTGATCACCCGATAGTCCCTTCACTGATCCTCCTTCATCCCAACGCGTCTGTACGCTATCTCGATAAAAATTATTCCATCCCTGTATTTCCCTATCGGAAATAATTGTTTACAGTGTAAGCCATTGTGAACATTTAGCGGTATTGTTGGAGAAAAAGCGTGACAGGTTCCACCGCGATTGACGTACGACAGCTGATTAACCAGCGCCCGCTTGGCGCTTACCAGAAACTGATCGTTCTCCTGTGTTTTTGCATTATTGCGCTTGATGGTATGGACATCGCCATCATGGGGTTTATTGCTCCTTCGCTGAAAACGGCGTGGGGAATTGGCAATGCAGAGTTAGCTGTGGTTATCAGCGCGGCATTGATTGGTCTGGCTGTGGGGGCCATGGTGTCTGGCCCGTTGGCAGACTGGCGTGGGCGTAAAACTATCATCATCGCCAGTGTGTTTTTGTTTGGTCTATGGACACTACTGACAGCGTTTTCCGAAAACGTGCAGCACATGGTCATTTTCCGCTTTTTGACCGGGTTAGGTCTGGGAGCGGCGATGCCAAATGTGGGTACGCTAGTTTCAGAATTTGCTCCAGAGAAAAAACGCTCCTTCATCATTACCGTGGTTTTTTGCGGTTTTAGTTTCGGTGCCGCCAGTGGTGGATTTGCGGCCTCATGGATGATTCCTCAATGGGGCTGGCATTCTGTCTTGCTGCTAGGGGGGATTTTGCCGCTGTTATTAATGCCATTCCTGCTGTTAAAACTACCCGAATCAGTACGTTTTCTGGTTAGCAAGCGTGCGGACTCACGGCAGATACACCACATTGTGGACAAGATAGCCCCCGGCGTGACCCAGGCCGATAGCCTGTTTGCCATGCCGATAGCGGAAAAACCACCGGCGTTTGCCGTGAGACTAGTGTTGTCCCGTTCTTATCGTTTCGGCAGTATTATGTTGTGGGGCGGCTATTTCTTTGGCCTGTTCATGGTGTATTTGCTGGGAAGCTGGTTGCCGACCGTTATCAAAGAAGCGGGCATGAGCGTGACCGAAGCGACCGTCATCACGGCACTCTATCAGGCTGGTGGTACATTCGGTTCGTTATTTGCCGGTTGGCTGATGGACCGGGTTAATCCACATCTGGCGCTGGGCATCATTTATGCCGCCGGCGGTGTTGCCACAGCAATGATTGGCGTCACTCATGCATATTTCATGCTCCTGGCTGTGGTGGCTTTCAGCAGTGGTTTCTGCCTCAACGGTGCCAACACCGGTATGAATGCACTGTCTGCGCGTTATTATCCGACTGAGGCCCGAGCCACCGGTTCCGGCTGGATGCACGGCATTGGGCGCATGGGGGCCATCATGAGTGCGTTTGCCGGTGCACAAGTTGTCAGTATGGGGTGGGGATTGAGCGCTATGTTCACTATTCTTGCCATTCCGGCGTTACTGACATCACTGATGATCTTCGCCAAGGGGCAATTCGGCCATAGTCGTCCCTCCATCGCAGAATTGAGTTATTAGCGTTGAGCTATTTTAGTTTAGCGTTGAACAATTAATGCATTAACGCCCGGTCAGCCGGGCGTTTTTGTTATCAGATAAACCAAATTCGTCACCGGCTACGTTTAGCATGCCTCTCGCGGTTATCCTGTCGGGCTTGCTCTGATTTTCTCAGCGACACATAACAGGCACCAGTACCACCATGAAATGGCTGAGCAACACAACATGCCTGCACCGCATCAAACTGCTGCAACCAACGAAACAGGTAGTTACGCACCACGTTGGCATGCGACTTATCATGGCGACTTTTACCATGAATGATCAGCAAATTGCGCAAATTCTCCTGCTGTGCCCGTAACATGAACACGAACAGATTCTGTCGACAGGTTTCGATGGGTTGTCGCAACAAATTCAGGCTGGCATCCAGCGCATATTTTCCCTGACGTAATTTGTCCACCACCCCTTGCTGGATGCCTTCTCTTTTGAATTCCAATGGTGTGTCACACGAAACCAGATCCAAAAATCCAGTAATCAGGAAATTATCCAGCTCGGGTTCTTGCACACGATGAGGCGTCACATTCGGGAAAGAGGACTTCAGGTGAACGACGGTTGAGGACGGTTTCAGCGGTTTGACATCGTCCATGGCGTTAAGGAATAGGGCTTTTTCGTCAGGAGTCATCGTGTCACTCGCAATAATCTACTTAACTACACCCCTACTATAACCAGAGCGCCATCAAATATCACCCGGTAAGCCGAAACGCGGCGAGTTTCCTCACCGCGTGATAGCAGTTTGACCTCAATGAGACTTATATAACCAGATAATCAGGCAGCCCTCACGATATAGCTAAAGGCGATATTGCGGGGGCGGTTTTCGTTGGCTGTCGGCACCACTCTGGAGGCATCGAACGCAAAGTCATCGTTCATTTGTATCCCAACTGTTGAGGATGGCGATATTGCAGTTCGGTTACCGGTGTCAAAAAATGCGCCCTGAAATGCATCAAATGCAACGAAAGCGCCGCTTACAAACCCGGTGATGTTCCTAATTGCATCCCCTTGCAGTGAAAGCAAATTTCGGTTGCTATCCACCCCACGTCCATCATCCCAGCCACGAATAAATTCGCCGCGCAGGTCCGGTAACACGCCACCGGGGTAGACCTGCGCCAGTTTCGGGAAGGCGTTTTTGTCGAAAGCCTGACCGTTGCATTTGAGCCAGCCAGCAGGCGGCGTCGCCTGTGGCCAGGGCAACGGAATGCCGACGATATCCGCGATTTTGAGCGTGTCGCTTAAACCCAGGTTTGCGAGAAAGCTCACAGGTAAATACAATCAGCCTTTTCAGGAGGTTACGTTATGCTTATCGGTTATGCCCGGGTATCGACCAGCGATCAAAACACCGAATTACAGAAAAATGCACTAAATAGTGCAAATTGTGAGCTAATTTTCGAAGATCAGGCCAGCGGCAAAAATGCCAGACGACCGGGGCTTAAACGCGCATTGCGTAAACTTAAACGTGGCGACACACTGATTGTCTGGAAACTGGACCGACTGGGCCGCAGTGTGCGCGATTTGATTACCATGGTGTCTGACCTGCAAAGCCGTGGTATTCATTTTCGCAGCCTGACAGATGCCATTGATACTTCTACGCCTGCTGGCCGCTTCTTTTTCCATGTGATGAGTGCGCTGGCTGAGATGGAACGCGAGTTGATAGTCGAACGTACCCAGGCGGGATTAGCGGCGGCCAGAGCCGCCGGTCGCATTGGTGGGCGGCGTCGCATTATGACACCCGATACGATTGATCATGCCAAAACATTGTTAAGTAATGGAGCCACACGCTGGCAAATTGCCAATATTATTGGGGTGTCGGCCAAAACCATTTATAAATATTTTCCTGCCACGAAAGAATCCATCCACAATGAAATCAATTCCAAATAAAGAATATTAATTATGATAATTTAAATTAAAACAATGAAGCCGCTATATGTTTTCCCACCCTCCAAAAAACAGTCATTCAATGCATACGTTGTGTTTTCAAAAAATAATACAAGCGCGACATCACTCGCGTAAACAACATCATTCATATTGAGAGAAAACACATGGAAAAAAGTAACTCCCCTTGTTCACTGGACCTGATCCTGGGTAAAGAGAATCTGTACAAAAACAGCCCGATTAATATCGGCAGTATTACCGTTGGATGTGCCAAATGCCCGGATAGCCAGCAAGATACCCCGGCGACGCAACCTACCACGACCGACGGGTTGAAAGATTTGGTCGGTATCCCGCAACCCTGGCCGCTGGCAGATGCACCGGAAGGCTGGCTGAAATGCAACGGTCAGGCATTTGACACTGCGAAATATCCACAACTGGCGAAATTGTACCCTACTGGCTCGTTACCGGATCTGCGCGGCGAATTCATTCGTGGCTGGGATGACGGCAGAAATGTCGACACTGGACGCACTCTTCTCAGTTGGCAGAAAGGAACCTTGACTGTATCAGATCCAACACTGTCATCGGTCAACATTGGTGCGCTAATCCACAGTAATAATGATGCAGCCAATACTTATCTCGCCATGGGTTTTGATAAAGTAGATAAAAAAGATTATGAGATGCTTCGCTCTGCAATTAATGTCGACTCAGCAGGAGCACAAGATCTGGATAATAACGGCTGGGCTAATGGGTATGGTTCTACCCGTCCGCGCAATATCGCCTTTAGCTATATCGTCAAGGCAGGTTAATCATGACAACACAAAACGAAAATACGACTCAGCTGAATGAACAAGGGCTGAGTGTCAGTAATGGGTATATTCAGGTTTACCATATTGACCCGCAAACACGGGAATATATCGGTAGCACCCGGGAATACCTGATGGAAGGTGTTGGCATTCCGGCACACAGTTTTACGGATACGCCACCGGACGAGCAAGCTGGTCACACGAGCGTACGCAGTCAGGACGGTTTAATCTGGGAAAGCATTGTCAATTATCGCGGGCAGACCGCCTACGATAAACAGACACGTCAGTCCACCCAGATAAGCCAACCCGGCGATCTGCCCAATACCCTGACGCTCTTGCCGCCGACAACCGACTATGATGTCTGGCAAGGTGACAACTGGGTAACGGATGAAAAGGCAAAACAGGCCGCCCAGCTGGCTGCCGCTCAACAGCAGCAGGCGAGTTACCTGACGCAGGCGGAAAAGCGCCTGACCGTACTGCAGTACGCGGTTGAGCTGAACATGGCGAGCGAACAGGAAACTCAGGCGTTGAAGGACTGGAAAACCTATCTGGTCTTGCTAAACCGGGTGGATCTGTCTGCCGCGCCCGCTATTGACTGGCCAACCATGCCAGCCTGATTCCACGTTCACACTGACGCCCTCTGCTGAGGTGTGTCCCTGCCAAAGATGCCGTTTTCACTCCAACGGCATCTTTTTTATTTTCACTCAACCGATTGTTTTTAATAAAAATTTAAACACCTCGCTTATTCCCCTGTTGTGCCATCGGATACCAAACCCCATTCGGGTGCCTTCTTTTTTGTAGCAAGGCACTATTACTCGCACCCCACAACAGGAGACATTCTTGATGAGTGATTTTCATCACGGTACGCAGGTCGTCGAAATCAACGACGGTACCCGCGTCATTTCAACTGTATCAACCGCGATCGTCGGTATGGTCTGTACTGGACCGGATGCTGACGCCGCCACTTTCCCACTGAATACACCGGTACTGATTACCGATGTACTGACCGCCGCAGGCAAAGCCGGTAAAACCGGTACCCTGGCTGCTGCGTTGCAGGCCATCGGCGACCAGACCAAACCGGTTACGGTAGTCGTTCGCGTAGCGGAAGGCGCCAACGAGGCTGAAACGGTATCCAACATCATCGGCGGTGCCGATGCCAACGGTAAATACACCGGCATGAAAGCCCTGCTGGACGCGCAGGCCGTGACTGGCGTGAAACCGCGTATCCTCGGCGTTCCGGGGCTGGATTCCCAGCCTGTCGCTACCGCGCTGGCGGCTATCTGCCAATCACTGCGCGCCTTCGGTTACGTGAGCGCTTATGGCTGCAAAACCCTGTCTGATGCCATCAAATACCGCGGCAACTTTAGCCAGCGTGAATTGATGGTGATTTGGCCAGACTTCGTCGCCTGGAACACCAAAACCAATGCTAGTGCAACTGCTTACGCCACCGCGCGTGCGCTGGGCCTGCGTGCCAAAATCGACCAGGAAACCGGCTGGCATAAAACCCTGTCTAACGTCGGCGTTAACGGTGTTACCGGCATCTCCGCGAGCGTGTACTGGGATCTGCAGACCATCGGTAGCGATGCCGACCTGCTGAACCAGGCTGGCGTCACCACGCTGGTACGCAAGGACGGTTTCCGCTTCTGGGGTAACCGCACCTGCTCCGACGATCCGCTTTTCCTGTTTGAAAACTACACCCGCACGGCGCAAGTACTGGCCGACACCATGGCCGAAGCGCACATGTGGGCGGTCGACAAACCGGTAACTGCCACCCTGATCCGCGACATCATCGAAGGTATCAAGGCTAAATTCCGCGAACTGAAATCCAATGGCTACATTATCGATGCCAATTGCTGGTTCGATGAAAGCGCCAACGATAAGGAAACGCTGAAGGCAGGCAAGCTGTACATCGACTACGAGTACACCCCAGTGCCGCCACTGGAAAACCTCACGCTGCGTCAGCGTATCACCGACAAGTATCTGGTGAACCTGGCTGCATCTGTTAACAGCTAAGGAGCGACAGACTCATGGCACTGCCACGTAAACTTAAATATCTCAACCTGTTCAATGACGGTATGAGCTACATGGGCCAGGTGCATTCCGTCACCCTGCCGAAACTGACCCGCAAACTGGAAAACTACCGTGGCGGCGGTATGCATGGTTCAGCACCAGTAGATTTTGGTCTGGATAATGAGGCGCTGGTACTGGAATGGAGTATGGGCGGCCTGCCTGATGCCACATTCTGGAGTCAGTACGCCCTGCCTGGTGCTGATGCTGTTCCGCTGCGTTTCGCTGGTTCTTATCAGCGTGACGACACCGGTGATGTCACTGCTGTCGAAATCGTCCTGCGCGGTCGCCACAAGTCAATTGATAGCGGCGAGCTCAAACAAGGTGAAGAAACTGAAGTGAAAATCTCCACCCAATGCACTTACTACAAATTAATCATTGACGGCGTCGATATGATTGAAATCGATACCATCAACATGATTGAAAAAGTCAACGGCGTTGATCGCCTGGAACAACACCGCCGTAATATCGGCCTGTAATCACTGTTCTGGCCAGCTACGGCTGGCCATTTCTTTGAAACCAACTTTTTGGAGTATTCATCATGACGGCTGAAGCCACAGTACAAGAAAACGTAATCAAATTGCATACCCCAATTAAACGCGGTGAAACCCTGATCGAATCAGTTACGTTGATCAAACCAACCGCTGGCGCGTTGCGTGGCATCGGGCTAGCGGCACTCGCTAACGCAGATGTAGATGCGTTAATCAAGGTTTTACCACGTATTACTTACCCAATTTTGACGGAAGCAGACGTTTGTGCGCTTGAACTTGCCGATATCACTCAGTTGGCTGGCAAGGTGATCGGTTTTTTGTCACCGAGCTCGGCACACTGACGCTGCCCTCCAGCTTGACGGTTGACGATTTGATGGCGGATATCGCCGTGATATTTCACTGGCCACCATCAGAACTTTACCCAATGAGCCTGGCCGAGCTGACCCGATGGCGCGCCAAGGCATTAGAACGAAGTGGACAAACCAATGCCTAAATTCAATGTTTTTAAGATAGTTAGCAGTGCGATGAAACGCCAGGGGAAAAATACCGGCTCTCCCGCAACTAAACCCACTATACCAGCAGCTAAATCTGAGCAGGGTACGGTTGTCGGCAATCAGTCCTCGTCAGTAAATGAGATCTCCCCGGCCGGTGCCAGGCCGGGGAAAACTCGCCCAGGCAAAAAAAAGTCTGATAAACCTGAAGCATCATCACCAAAAGATCCGACCCATACTGATACCTCATCGCCACCCCAGGAAAAAAAACAACCTGGGTTATTGGGCAAACTGCGCGACAAAGTTATGGAAAAACTCTCGTCAATCAGCCCAGAGGATCTGGCGACAGGCACCGTTACTTCGGTTCAGAAAATTATGGAGCCGGGGTATGACTTCTCTCGTGAGAATGCAAGTTTGCAGGCATCTCTTGGCTTGAAACCTGATGATCAGATAGCCAAATATCTTACCGCTCAGGCTAAAGCTATTGCGGATACCACACCGCTTACCCATGCCGACGCGGTTCGCGCACAACATGCTATTGTTGATCTCGGGGCAACCGACAACACAGTGCTCGCAGTTACACCCACAGCAGTATCGCTATCACAAGTCAATCAACGCTCTGTCAATGATTCTGCTGCCCTACTCATGGAAGTCGATCGTGCTTTTCAGCTGAAAAATGCTAACTATGCACATATCGGTGATGTGGCAAGCGTGATCATCCAAAAGACAGAAGCAAGCTTTGACAGCTTTAAAGAAGGGTTAGCAACCGCCGCACCTACAGCCCATAAGGCTGGAGTCAGTTTCGAAGATACCAGCATCATGCTAGGTGCGCTGGCTGATAGCGGGCTTGATAACGCCGACGGGAAAAACAATGGTGCGCGCGTACAAGCACTTATCCAACGGCTCAACAAACCGACCGACACTGCCCGTCAACTGCTATCTCAGTTAAATATCGTGCCGTCTACAGCACAAGGAAAGCTGATTTCACCGCTGACAACGCTGGAGCAAATAGGTAAACGCTTTGAACAAGATCATGTCAGTCAATCTCAGCGTGATAGATACATCAATACAATATTTGGCAGTCAAGGAGGGGCCGCAGCGAATGTCCTTATCCAGGGCCTGAATCAAGGTAACACCGGGGTACTTCGCAACCGTGTACAAGACTCTGCCGGTGTTCTGACAACATCTTATGATACTTCGCAAAATACGCTAGCAGGTGATATCAGCAAGCTGCAATCCCAAACAGAAAGCATACAAGTTAAGTTGTATGAATCGGCAGAAGGGACAGCTCGCGACCTCGTCCAGGCGGGAAGCCGACAACTGGATAAGCTTACGCCACACTCGTCGTCAAATTCTGCGCAGAGCAATACACCCGGAGTGCTCAGTGGAACGGATGCCGTTGATATGCCAATGGTTAATCCATTACACACACCATCAACCCCGATGAGTAAAGCGATATTAAATGCGATACCGAAGGTACCCAAACTGCCATTAATTAAAGATTTATCACTGACAGCTCGTGGAAATATGTTGGCCTATATGGGTTCTGAAGCGGCGGAGCAGCTCTATGGGTATTATACCGAGCACCCTGAACAGCAAAAATATCTGGGTAACAATTATTTATTTGGCAATGATTTGTATGAAGCCACTGCAGCCGATTATTTAGAAAAACATAAAAAAGCAAAAGACACATTGGGTACTACTCCCCCACTACAGTCTACTAGTTCCGGTACTGGTAGTTCGCTTCCCATAGATAATAGCACCGTGGTATCAGATCCAAACTATCAAGCAGAGACGGTAACAGATTCGTTAAACGGCATAAATTATGGGAACTACAGCGCGCTGTCACCGATAATAAACCAGAACTATGCTGATAATAGAGTCATTAATAACAACGTACAGATCAGTATGCCAGAGGGCACACAGTACGAACAACTTCATGAAAAAGTGTTAAGTATATTGAATGAATACTCACAACAACAGGATGACCGGCGTTTAAGTCAAATGAATACTTTACACCCGTATTAAGGAATAATTATTATGATGCTTTCACTCGGATTATTCGTTTTCCACTTGCGCACGCTGCCATACAACGTAATTAAGCGAGAAGCCGCTTACAACTGGCAAGGTAATGCCCGGATCGGCATGCGTAACTCTCATCAATATCTTGGGAAAGGTGATGAAACTATTACATTAAGTGGCGCTCTTATTCCGGAAATATCCGGAATTACCAGTCGTGTAGCCAGACTCGCTCTGGATTACATGGCAGATTCCGGCATGGCCTGGCCACTTATTGAGGGTAGCGGTACTATTTACGGCATGTTTGTTATAACTAAGGTGGAATATACTGGGAAAGAGCTGTATTCCGATGGTAGTGCCCGTAATATCAATTTCACGCTGACGTTAACACGCGTTGACGAATCGCTGATCTCAATGTTTGGTGATCTCAGGGATCAAGCATCCGCACTCTATGACTCTAAAATATCCCCAGCGCTTTCAACAGCCAAGTCGACTATTCAGGGACTATTATCATGATTACAAGAAATCAGATTGAAATAGGCAGCGAACTCTCCCCAGACTTCCTTATTACGCTGTGGGATAAATCAATGAAGGAGCAACTTTCCACACCTTCAAATATAAAAATGCGGCTCATTTCCTTGACATTGACGGATAACATTGGATTTGAATCAGATACTCTTTCGCTGGAATTGGATGATAGCGATGGAAAATTAGTCATGCCAGAAAAAGGGGTGAATATTGGCATCAGCCTTGGGTGGAAAAATAAACCACTAGTCTCGAAGGGAGTCTATATTGTCGATAAAATAACTTACCAAGGTTCCCCAGACAAGCTGAGTATTACAGCCAACAGTATGAATTTCAGGGGGGCATTTAATAGCCCTCGAGAAGAA
This sequence comes from Dickeya oryzae, assembly GCF_009372235.1. GTDB lineage: Bacteria > Pseudomonadota > Gammaproteobacteria > Enterobacterales > Enterobacteriaceae > Dickeya > Dickeya oryzae. The sequence continues at coordinate 253,838 of NZ_ML762920.1, forward strand.
AGTTATAAAAATACTACATTAGGCAATCTTGCTAAAACCATTGCTGTACGAAATGAGTTGAGCTTGTCTATTTCAGAAAAGCTGGAACAGCTCGTAATGAAAGACGTTATACAGAGTAACCAGTCTGACTCGGAATTATTATTTCAGCTAGGTCGAAACAATAACTTTACCGTTACGGTTAAGAATGGCGTATTAGCGTTGTTTGAAGGTGGTTTTGGTACCAGCGTCAGTGGTAAACCGATGGGGACGAAAACGCTCGAGCGTCATGACTGCAGTTCGTTCATATTCAAAGTGACAGAGCGTAAATCTTCCCCAGTCGTGATTGCCAAATGGCACGATTACAAAGACGCCAAAACCTATGCCGTGAGAATAAAAGCGAAAGAAGAGGCGGCAAAAACCACAAGCGCCGCCCACCCAGCCGCCAAGTCGACCAGTAGTGCCCAGGACTCCAGTGAGAAGATCACTAATTACTTGTCCGGTGACATCAAAAATGCGAGCACACTCTCGAAGCTATACCGTGATAAAGAAGAAGCGACAATGGTCGCTGTCAGCCGGTGGTTTCAAATTCAACGCGAAGGCGTCGATTTTTCCGTACAACTCCACACCGGTATGGAGTCCCTGGCCCCTGGTATGCTGCTGAACTTAAAAGGATTCAAACAGGTTATCAATGATCGGTTATGGAACATAAAATCCGTGGTACATAAGCTTTCCGGCAAGGGGTTCACCTCAGCTCTGGAACTTGACATCCTCTCAAGTGATCTTGAATACGTGGCCGAATACGGGCTGTTGTCTGAAACAACTCAATAAATCGAATTTGCGAATCATTAATTTGCATTTTCAAATTCAATGTTATACTATGTGTATAAGATGTTTAACTAACCCGTACACATAAGGTGATTTCAAAATGATGCATTGTCCTTTGTGCCGTCATTCCGCTCATGCCCGTTCCAGCCGCTACCTGTCTGAAAATACCAAGGAGCGCTACCACCAGTGCACCAACGTCAACTGCGGTCACACGTTCGTGACGATGGAAGCCATTACCCGCTCCATCATGGTACCCGGCAAAACTGAACCGGTTGACGGCGAGCGCAAGTAACCCGTTATTCCTCACTCCCTCCGTGTTTCCTTACTTTTCTGACCGTCTTTCCCCGCCGCCCGGCGGGGTTTTTTATGCATTAAAATACACATAAAGTGTTTTTTTCTGGCTTTACTCGTCAATCATTAGCAAAACGTATTATTGACGCAGACCGCCATCGGCTCGTAGTATCAAACCGCTTTTACTGATTTTCAGTCACTTGCTGCGACAATGTCTCACAGTCTGCCGGGCCATCAACGCCGCAAGGAATGAATCCTGCCGTGACGATGGTGCACCTTCTTTTTTTCACCATCAAAAATCAGACGCTGACACCGCTTTGAACAACACGGGAGCAGGAAGGCGTCATGGCAATGCGCCCATGCTTTCCTGCTCCACAGCAGGGAGAATACCCATGATGGACGCCACCCTGGCCTACCGCGCCAGTCTGTTACACTTTGTCGATGACCCACTGCACCACCCCGACGCCACGCGCTTTATCGAAGACGGCGTGTTAGTGGTGCGTAACGGCCGTATTCAGGACGCCGTGCCGTATGACTGCCTTACCGAGGCTGATCGTCAGGCCATGACGGTCATTGATTATCGCGGTCAATTACTGATGCCGGGATTTATCGACACCCATATTCACTTTCCCCAGACGGAAATGATCGCCTGTTACGGTGAGCAACTGCTGTCCTGGCTTAATACCTACACCTTCCCTACCGAGTGCAAGTTTGCTGATGAGACTTACGCCCGGGAACGGGCGGTATTCTTTATTCAGGAACTGTTACGGCACGGCACCACCAGTGCGCTGGTCTTTGCGACTGTCCACCCTCAGTCGGTTGATGCGCTGTTTAGCGCCGCCGAAGACAAAAACATGTGCCTGATTGCCGGTAAAGTCATGATGGACCGCCATGCGCCGGACGAGCTGTGTGACACCGCCCAGCAGAGCTATGACGAGAGCAAGGCGCTGATTGAAAAATGGCACCACCGAGGGCGGTTGCGCTATGCAGTCACGCCGCGCTTTGCTGCCACCTCCACCCCGGAACAACTGGCGCTGGCAGGCCGGTTACTGCGGGAATATCCGGATGTGTATTTGCACACTCATCTGTGTGAAAACACGGACGAAATCGCCTGGGTCAAGTCGCTGTTTCCCGAGCAACAACACTACCTCGATGTCTACCATCACCACGGGTTAACCGGACGCCGCTCGGTGTTTGCCCATGCTATTCACCTGCACCCGGATGAAATTCACACGCTAACGCGTAGTCAATCCGCCGTGGCGTTTTGTCCCAGCTCTAATTTGTTTTTAGGCAGCGGGCTATTCCGGCTGCATCCGTTAAAAGCTGCCGGGGTTCGTGTGGGCATCGGTACCGATGTTGGCGCAGGTACCAGTCTGTCGTTGCTGCAAACCCTCAGCGACGGTTATAAAGTGCAGCAATTGCAAGGCGAAAAACTCTCGGCACGCGAAGGCTTCTATCAGGCCACGCTGGGGAGTGCGGCAGCGCTGTCGCTGGATGACAGGCTGGGTAATTTTCTGCCGGGCAAAGACGCCGACTTCGTGGTGCTGAACTGGGCGGCGACACCACTGCAGCAACTACGCCAGCAACAAGCCACCTCGCTGGACTCACGGCTGTTCGCCCTGATGATGCAAGGTGATGACCGAAACATAAGCGCGACTTATGTTCATGGTCAATGCGTCTATCGACAAGGTCAATAAACCACGAACCTGCCGATGATAAACCGGACTGGATTGCACCCCATAGAGTGACGCACCGCACATTTCACTAAAAAAAGTCATGTTGCGGTGTGCCACCTACCGATAACTATTCTTGAATCATAACCGGACAAGCGCTCAGGCCAAATGCGGGATGGCGACATCTGCTGCGCTCTGCCCTTCGCAGAGCCGACAGCCACTATCATCAGGTATTATAAGGTTTCGTCATGACGTCCCCACGCCATCGTTGTAGCGAAGAACAGCAAGACATCCTCGCGCGCATGCTGAGTATTTTCGACACCCAGCCCGCTGATGAGCTCCCGCGTCTGGCGCGCATCACCCGTACCTTTTTTCAGGTGCAGAGTGTGGTGATTTCGCTGGTTAACAGCGAGCGCCAGTGGTTTCTGACAAAAGAGAATTTTCCGCGTCAGGAACCGGCTATCGAATTTTCCTTCTGCGCTCATACCGTCAGCGCCAACGCACCGCTGATCGTTCCTGACACGCTGTTGGATTCACGCTTTGTGAATAATCCGCTGGTCACCGGCACGGATCCGATTCGTTTTCACGCCAGTTACCCACTGATCTCTTCACTCGGAACGCCGCTGGGCGCGCTGTGCCTGTATCACCACCAGCCTCGCACCTTTAGCGATGAGGAACTGCAGCAACTGAGCGATTTAGCCTGCATCGTGCAAACCGTGCTGCATAAAGTAGAAATGCAGGCGCGTGAAGCGATAGCGCAGGAAAGGTTGCATCACGCGGATTACATTAACCAGCAGATATTTTCCAGCGCGGCCATTGGTCTGGCGCTGGTAGCCCCGGATAAGCGGCTGATAAAGTTTAATCCGGCGTTTTGTGAACTGCTTGGCTACGACGAGCAAACGTTGCTGACGCTGCCGGTGGAGAACGTCGTTCACCCAGAGGATTTACCGGCACTCATCGCAGACTACGCACGGCTGATGAACAACGATATGCGGGAAAGTACGCAGCAATGCCGCTACATCCGCGCAGACGGTAGCGAGCTGTGGGCGCAGGTTTCCATTTCGGTACTCTGCAATCCCGACGGCAGCAAGTTCGGCTTGTTACTGGCGTTGACCGACATTAGCACGCAGAAAGCCTCGGAACGGCGATTACGTGACCTGAGCCAGGAACTGGAAAACCGGGTAGAACAGCGCACCGCCGAACTGTACCAAAGCCATCAATTCATTCAGGACATCACCGACCATATTCCGGCGATGATTTCCTGCATCAATCCGGATAACGTGCTGGTTTTTGCCAATCGCCACCTGCGCAGGTTAATCGGTCATGAACATGACAACCTGTATCAACGTGATATCCATGACATCTTTCGTCCGAAGGAGCTGGCGTTGCTGTTGCCACGACTGGAAGAATCCCGCCAGAAACAGCATCCGGCGTCGTTTGAGCATGAAGTGGGCATGCCTGACGGCCAACGCGTCACATTGCATACCGAACTGGTACCCGCCGAATCGCCGGAGCTCGGCACCTATATCCTCTCCACCGATATCACCTACCTGACAGTGTTGCGCGATCGGCTATCGTTTGAAGCCAATCACGACCACCTGACCGGCCTGCCCAACCGCCGTGCCGTCATCAGTTACCTGCAACGGCTGGCGGGCAAGAAACGGCGTGGGGCGCTGGCCCTGCTATTTTTTGATATCAATAACTTCAAATACTATAACGACCATTTTGGGCATGATTTTGGCGATCGGGTCATCAAAACTTTTGCCCGCCTGCTACGCCAGAATACCCGCTCTTACGATTTCATCGGTCGGCTGGCGGGAGATGAGTTTCTGATGGTTATTCATGAACAGCAGAATCTGACCAGCGAAATTCGTAGCATCACCCAGAAACTGAAAGCGAAGATTGAAAAACCGGTCACCATTCGCCATCAGACGATTACGCTGTCCGCCAGCGTGGGGCATGCGATTTTGCAAGAGGACGCGCCACTTAACGCCAATGAACTGATCCGCAAAGCGGACAGCGCTATGTATCGGGCGAAACGCCGTTATGCGCCCCCGGCATAATGGCCCCTACCATTTTAGTCTGATGGCGATTTACCTCGTCATCACTTACCTTATCATTACTTCTACTTTGCCATAATCAGATTTGCCATAATCAGATTTGCCATAATCAGCAACCCCACTTGCCAGAATAAGAATAACGAAAAACTATAAAAATAATATTATCCGGACGATCATTCTGCTTATTCCGCTGTAATAACGACAAGCTGTGTCATAAGTATTTCCTGTGATGATAATCACGTTTTTTTTAAAGTTCTCACTTTTGAGTGCCGATGGATTTTTTACCGACATCATTATTCCATCACCGAGAGCAAACCATGTTCAGAAATATAAAAATTGTCACCGGACTTTTTTCATTACTACTGGCATTAAGTCTATTGCAGTTGGTTAGTTACGGTTTTTTCTTTGGCGCCATGAAGAGTGATCGCAATAACTTTGTCGTCGCACAAACGCTGCGCAAACAGAGCAGCGAGTTGAATGCGTCCTGGATAGCCCTGATCCAGACACGCAATACCATGAATCGCGCCATCGCACGTATGATTATGGAAACCAACAATATTCCCAGCGCCGGAAAATCGGCCGAGCTGATTGATGTCGCCAATCAGTCGCTGGCTCAGGCGGACAAACATTTCGCCGCCTATACTCAAATTCCGTTATTGCCGGTACAGGACGCGGCGCTGGCGAAAGACATCAACACCCATTATCAGGCACTGCGGCGCGTATTACAGCAAATCGTTGATTTGATCAAAACGCAGGACGTCAAAACCATTCAGGCACTGCCGACACAAAAAATGCAGGATGCCTTCCAGAATTCCTTTGATGCCTATTTCCGTCAAAACGATGCCTTGAATGACAGCGCAGTGACCGATAGCAACCAAAATTATGACTACAGTATCATCGTGATAGCCGTTTGTGTGTTGATCCTGCTGTTCGCCACCAGCAGTGCCTGGGTGTATATCCGCCGCATCCTGTTGCAGCCATTACGTCGGGTAATAACGCACCTGCACCACATCGCCAACGGCGACCTGACACAGTCGCTGCTCATTGAAGCAAAAAATGAAATTGGCCAGTTGGCACAGAGTGTCCGCCATATGCAACAGTCGCTGACTGATACCGTCGGGAAAGTGCGTACCAGCGCAGATGAAATTTATCGCAGCGCCAGTGAAATTGCCGGTGGCAATAGCGACCTGTCCTCGCGTACCGAACAGCAGTCAGCATCGCTGGTAGAAACCGCCGCCAGCATGGAGCAGTTAACCGCCACCGTCAAACAGAACGCCGACAACGCCCGTCACGCCTCTCAACTGGCGCGCGACGCATCTGATACCGCTCACAAAGGGTTGCAGGTGGTGGATAACGTGGTCAGCACGATGAAGCAAATCAGCGGCAGTTCGCAGAAGATCAGTGATATTACCGGGCTTATCGACAGCATCGCCTTTCAGACCAACATTCTGGCGCTTAACGCGGCGGTAGAAGCCGCACGCGCAGGGGAACAGGGGCGTGGCTTTGCCGTGGTAGCCGGAGAAGTGCGGAATCTGGCGCAGCGTAGCGCCGAAGCAGCCCACGAAATCAAAGGGCTTATCGAAGACTCGGTTAATCGGGTGCACGAAGGCTCGCTACTGGTGACCTCTGCCGGGGAAACCATGGGCGACCTGGTGAAAGCGGTTTCACGCGTCACCGACATCATGGGGGAAATCTCGTGTGCCTCGGAAGAGCAAAGCCGTGGCATCGATCAGGTTAGCCAGGCCATCAGCGAGATGGATCGCGTCACACAGCAGAACGCAGTACTGGTAGAACAATCCGCTAATGCGGCCGTATCACTGGAAGAGCAAAGTGACCACCTTAACCATGCGGTGTCGCTGTTCCGGCTTCATGCAACGCCCGTTCAGGACCGCGAAAAAAAACGGCCCGTCATCGGCACATCCAGTAAAACACCGTCGCCGTTAACGCTTCCCGGCAAAGCCGCCACCGCCGGAGCCTACCACGATGCGGGCAACTGGGAGACATTCTGACTCCCCCCCGACTGAAAACCTGCTTTTATCGTCCGCCCTGCTTTGGGGCGGACACCCCATGAACGCCCGCTTATCCACCGCGTCTCTCACGCTGTTATCACGACCAGACGCTATTTTTATGTCCTTCAAAAACGACTGGCAATAAATACTGTGCCACCGGATAAACACCTGTTAGATGAACTCCTGGGACATGATTTGTTTTCTCTGTTTCTGCTAATTATCCCAGCCCATCGATGGCGATAACCGTCAGGCGCTTATTTTTCATCACAATCTTGCGATAGCGCATCATTATTTCTGGCGAAAAATGAAATTTGCCAGACAAATGCTAAATTTAAAATGATATCGGATCAGATCTCATGCATATGTTTGTTATTGTTAGGTTGCACTATCGTTAACTGCATCAACGGTCGGCTGTCTATGGCCTGAACAGGGCATATATCGTCAGCTTTTTATTAAAAAGCGAGCTATAGGTAAAAAAAACAAATCACAGATTACGCTACGGGTATCCAAATAACGTAATAGCAGGACGTCAGCATTGATACGCACGACGCCCTTCGAAAAGGAATACGTCAGGGAAGACGGGATAATAAAATCAGCGCACCTGCACGCTGAAGCATCGCGGCGATATATCTTTTCTATGCGACAGACCCTGAAGTCCAAACTAAAAATAATTTTCACGAGGACCTGAAATGCGCAACAACCAGCCAGTCACACAAAGGGAATATGTTTTTGACAAGGATGCCACGCTCATGTCGGTCACCGACGTGGATAGTCATATTGTTTATGCCAACGATGCGTTTATTGAGGTCAGTGGTTTCGAGCCTGAAGAAATTGATGGACAACCACATAATTTCGTCCGTCACCCGGATATGCCGGTCGAAGCCTTTCGCGACATGTGGCAAACACTCAAGCAGCAAGAACCCTGGACAGCACTGGTCAAGAATCGACGCAAGAACGGCGATCATTACTGGGTGCGCGCCAACGCCGTCCCGATTGTGCGCCAGGGACGCACGACCGGATATATGTCCGTACGTACCCAACCTTCCCGTCAGGATGTAGACGCGGCGGAAAGATTGTATCAAACCATGCGGGGCGATCAGGGTAAAAACCTGAAATTACACAAAGGGGTACTGTATCGCACTGGCATCACCGGGCTATTTTCACGCCTGAAGCTGATATCGATGCGCTGGCGCTTGCGCGGGATTATCACGCTGACGACGTTGATAAGCTACATTGTGTTCTGGTTAATTCATGGCGATTTTGACTCTGATTTTTATATCACCAGCGCGTTTATGACCGGCATGATGCTGCTGCTGGACGGCTTACTGGAGTGGCAATTAATCAAACCGATTGAAATGGTTAAACAGCAGGCGCTGGATATCGCCACCGGTAACGTTAACACGATTGACTATGGCAACCGTGGCGATGAAATTGGTACCATCCAGCGTGCTATCGGACAACTGGGGTTGATGTTTCGCTGGCTGGTGGACGATATCAGCACGCAGGTGCTGAACATCCGCTCCGCCAGCGACGACCTGGCCCAAGGCAGTGAAGACATGAGTGACCACGCCGAACGTACCGCAGCGAACGTGCAGCAGACCGCTGCTGCCATGAACGAAATCAATACCACAGTGCAGACCAACACCACAACCACCGGCGAAGCCAGTCAACAGGCCTCCACCGCTTGTGATGCGGCCATCAGCGGCGGTCGGGTCATTGGCGAGATGGAAAAGACCATGGACAGCATTGTCGCCAGTTCGGAGAAAATCGCCGGTATTACCTCCATCATCGATAACATCGCCTTCCAGACCAATATTCTGGCACTGAACGCCGCCGTGGAGGCCGCGCGCGCTGGCGAACAAGGGAAAGGGTTTGCGGTGGTCGCGGGCGAAGTGCGTAATCTGGCACAGCGTAGCGCCAGTGCGGCCAATGAAATTAAGCAGTTGATCGAATCCAGTGTGGAACAGGTCCGCACCGGTTCCAGCCATGTGCGAGACGCGGGCAACAGTACGCAGAACATCGTCACCCGGGTAAATAGCGTCAGCCAGTTGATTGCGCATATTGCGGACTCGACCAAAGAACAAACGATTGGGTTGTCTGAAATCGGCCGTGCGGTGGAGGAACTGGAACAGATCACCCAGAAAAATGCGGCTCAGGTCAATGCTTGTGCGCAGGCATCGGATCAGTTAAAACAACAGGCACGCCGACTGGAACAGGCGTTACACGTATTCCGGTAACGCCGCTCAACCTTTCCTGACTCGATGACACAACGCCCTGATGAACTTGTCAGGGCGTTTTTTCAGGCGCCGTTTGGGAACATCTCCATGCTGGACAGACATGGAGATCGATACATAATGATTACTGTGCCCGCGACATGTTGTTTTCACGCCAGCGTGCTACCTGCTCTTTTGTCACATCGTCTTTATAACAGGCCGGTGCCGCGCCGCCTTTGCGACTCCAGGCGCTACGCCCACCACAGCGACTGCCATTACTGGCCGAATTATACGGACAGGCGCAATTCCCCGCATAACTGGCAATAGATTCCTCAATAATTATTTGCTTGATCTCATTATCGCTCAGGCGGGTATTTTTCGCGTCCGCGGTTGCAGCCAATAAAACACATGATGCACACAATAATTGGAAGAGATATTTTCCCACGATACATTCCTTACCCAGATAATATTTTTTACCCAAAGTAATGCTTCTTACCCAAGATAATGTTTCTTACCCAAGAATATATATCTTACTCAGAAAACGTTATTCCCCGCACCGTCACGTTACCAAATCTTCTATTGGCACACCGTGTGCCTTCAGCGAATCCGCAGCTAAGCTGCCTTGCAAAGCGTGCCTTCGCACCGGGTTATCGACAACCTGACATCACAGAGAGGAAGAACGACTTTTATTGATGATTAACATCACTCGCATGGAGTCTCGAATAAAATTCGAAATAGTAAGCATAGAACGATTATTCAGATAACGCCGAAAAAATGACTATTTTTATTCCCCAGAATATCGATTCATCTTTACTTTTCGTCGATGGTCTTCACCATGAATATATGTTTATTTCCCGCCACAGGCTTTCCCGGCTCGCTGAACACAATACAGCGTCAGTTCACCGCCAAATACCGCACCGGTATCGATATAGTGCATGTTCCAGAACGTCAGCGGCTTTCGCAACGGCGTATGACCAAACAGGAAATCGTCTGCGCCGACGATAGGCCCACTGATCCCCGCCATCGCCTGGCTAAGCCGTTGCCGATTCCATAATACCTGCGCCCAGGGTAACGGCTGCTCAAACTGGTAGCCGTCAGCCGGGTAATCGGCATGTGCGACCACCGTGCGTTGGGTTGCGGTCACGATTTCGATGACATAAGGCAATTGTGCCGCCTGTGACAACCCGTGGCGGGCCAGCCTCTGCTGTTGTGCTTCGAGCTGGAAAAACCAGTCGCCGCCATTGGCCCGCCACAACGCAATACGCCCGGCATCGTTTAACGCATCCAGCGCCATCTGCTCATGATTGCCCCTCACGGCACGAAACCACGGCTGTTGTAGCAAATCAAGACAGGCCAGATTTTGAGGGCCACGATCGATCACATCGCCGACAGACACCAGCAGATCGCAACTGGTATCAAACCCGACCCGCTCCAGTGCCGCCACCAGTGGCTGATAGCAACCGTGCAGATCGCCCACAACAAAGATATGTCGCCAGTCAACGCCGGTAATACGCTGATAGGCTGGCGGTAGTTGAACAAGGGTCATGATACCTGCCTCCCTGTCGTCGCATTGCAGCCTGGAGACCTCCGGTTGAGGTATAGTCCGTACAATGTGCGGTGATAATGATGCGGCAATGCTATGTTGCGATAGTGCTATGTTGCGATAGTGCCATGTTGCGATAGTGTCATATTGAGATAGCACCATGTTGCGATAATAAAATGTCGTAATAATAAAACATTACAGCAATGCGGTTTTCCACAGCTGATGTGAGTGAGTATGTCCGAAATAATGTCCGAGAAAGTGTCCGGGAACCTGTCCCAACGTTTTCGTTTTGTCATCGCGCTGCTGCTAACCGGCGTTCTGTCGGGTCTTGGCGGTATGTTACTGGCGCTGTTGCTCCACACCATCCAACACCTGGCCTATGGTTACAGTGTGGACCATATCATCAGCGAGGAAAGTTTTTTACAGGGGGTCAGTGCGGCAGAACCCACCCGCCGGTTTATTGCCTTGCTGGCAGGCGGGCTGGTCGCCGGGTTGGGCTGGTATGCGCTCTACCGCTATGGCCGTCGGCTGGTGAACATCAACGCAGCATTACAGGCCGATAAGCCTGACATGCCGGTAAAAGAAACCATCATCCATGCCTTACTACAAATTGTGACCGTAGCGCTCGGCTCACCGCTGGGCCGGGAAGTGGCACCACGTGAGCTGGGTGCGCTGGCCGCCAACCATCTTTGTCGCGCATTACGCATGACCCCGGAAGACACCCGGTTGCTGATTGCCTGCGGCGCCGGTGGCGGTCTGGCGGCGGTGTATAACGTTCCGTTGAGCGGTGCGCTGTTTGTCGTGGAAGTTCTGCTGGCGCGCGTTCAGATCAAAACCTGTCTGGCTGCTTTTTTCACCAGTGCGACAGCCGCCCTGATAGCCCGTGTCGCGCTGGGTGATGAATACCAGTACCACCTGACGGTGCCGCTGACGGTATCCAGCGACCTGACCGTCTGGGCGCTGATCTGTGGGCCGATATTCGGGGTCGCCGCCTATGGATTTAACCGCCTCACCCGCCATGCCCGACAGCATTCACCGCGAGACGCCTGGCTGATTGTCACCAACCTGCTCAACTTTGCGTTACTGGGGGCGTTGGTGATCATCCTGCCGCAACTGGCGGGCAACGGCAAAGGGCCAGCGGAACTGAGCTTCACCAGCCAGCTGTCAGTATCGATGGCGTTACTGCTATTGGGATGCAAGGTGCTAGTGCAATGGGGCAGTCTACGCGCTGGTGCGCAAGGCGGCTTGCTGACACCGGGACTTGCCAACGGCGCGTTACTGGCAGTGGCGTTGGGCGGTATCTGGTCGTGGTTCTTTCCGGATAATCAGCCGGGTGCCTATGCCGTCATTGGTGCCGCCGCGTTTCTGGCGACATCAATGAAAATGCCGATCACCAGTCTGGTTCTGATTATGGAGCTAACTCATGTCAGCGACGATTTCTTTGCGCCCATGGCGCTGTGTATTACCGGCGCGGTCGGTACCAACATGCTGATCGAGAACATGACAGCAGATAAAAAATAACGCTGGATACCTATCGACGGTGGGTAAACGAGTGGGCCGTACAGTCATCATCATTCTGATGGCACCGCTTTCGTCTTGCTGATTTCATCGAAATAGAGCATGGAATTGGTCATGCTCTGGCGGACATTCACCAGCGAGCTACGCACTGCAACCAGCCGTTTCCCTTGCAGCATAATTACAAACGGTGAATTATCCCTGACGGCCTGCTGCAAGTGCTGGTAGATATTACGGCGTATTTTCGAATCGTATTGGGCCGCCGCCGCCCGGGTCATATTGCTGAGTTCCGGAACTGACCATCCCAACCGCCCGGCCAGTGTACCGGGCCGGCCAAGCGCGAACGCGCTGGCATTACTGTTAGGGTCAATATAGTCTGGCCCCCAATAGGTAAATACCGCCTCAAAGCGACCGCTACGCATACGCGTCCACAGTTCGCTCTCTGCCACCATCTGCACATCAATGCGAATATCGACACGGGCAAAACTGTCCTGCAACGCCTGCGCCACCTCCACATACGGTGGCTGATTCGCTACCAGCAAGCTAAACCGGCTGCCCGCTGCTATTCCGGCATCGCGCAATATCTGTCGTGCTTTCTCTACATCCAATCGGAATGGTTTTTCCAACGCAGCACTGTCAAATCCTCTAGGCAGGAAATTCTGATGTACCCAGAACTGTCTTTTCAGCAGGCGGTGAGCAATGCTTTTATAGTTGATAAGCCAGCGTGCTGCCTGCCAAAAAGCAGGTTGCCCCAGAAACGAAGCCGTCTTGCTACGCGTATTAAAACCCAGATAATAGATTCTGGTACCTGACATCTTACTCACCCTTACACTGGGTTGACTCGCCAGCGCACTAAATTGATCAGCCCCCAGATCGTAAGCCGCGTCAACATCACCTTGTAGCAACAACAGGCGCCGTACACTCGGGTCGGCTACATCTTTTAACATCACCCGCGGTAATATTGGCGGACGACGGGCGTAGGGGTTACGTTCCAATAACAGAGCCTGCTGTGGCAAATAACGGCTTATTTGATAGCTGCCGCTACCCGCAGAATGAGTTCTTAGCCATTTATTACCAAAATCACCGTTATTGCTGTGTTTTTCCACCTCAATGCTGTCAATAATCAGTGAGACACTGGCCGACAACAGCCGCAATACCAGTTCACTGCCAATATCGCGGATCCAGCGTATTTCCAGATGCTGATCGTCGATTTTACGAAATTGCGCCTCGATATTGCCTGACTCCCACCCCAGCTCATTGAGAATAAACGCCGGTGTTTTATTGAGTTTCACCGCCCGAGTCAGTGAATAAATCACATCATCAGCCTGTACCGGGTTACCGGAGGCGAACACCGCACTGGGGTCGAGAGTAAACGTCAGGCTTCGTCCGTCCGGGCCGGGATGCCAGTCGAGCGCTAACGCGGGTTCCAGTTGGGTGGGGTTGTCACGACTGTTGGAAACCAGTCCCTGATACAGTGAGGTAAGGCAGCTACTGCTGACGGTTTCAAAACTTTCTGCCGGATCAAAACTGATAATACTGTTCAGGGAAATGGCGACGACCAGCGTATCATCCGGTGTCGATGCTTTCGCTGGCAGGCTGAATAGCAGCATCAGTAAAACGGCAAACCCTACCTTCATCGTTTCGTCCTCAGTATCGCGGCATATATGTCATCAGAAGGATGGTGGTCATCGGGATCCTGTTCTGTGGGATGACATTCAGTGAGATCATGTTCAGTAAGACTGTAGCCTGCCGTCTTGCATCCACAACACGCGATCACACATGTGTTCCATCACATTGCAGTCATTGCTGACCAGGATCATGGTCAGGTCGTCGCTCTCACGCAAGCGTGTAAGGACATTGAACACTCGCGCCTGCCCGAGCATATCCAGCGCGGAGGTAGCATCATCCAGCAACAATACGCGCGGGCGCATCAGTAACGTGCGCAATAACGCCATCAGTTGGCGTTGTCCGCCAGACAACTGATGCGGGTAATTATCCAGCAGATAATAAGGCAAACCCAATTGCCCGGCCCCTTGAGCCAGTCGCTCGTCCACATCGGATACGCCCATCAGCCGCAACGGGGCACTCAGGGTTTTACGCAGGGTATGGCGTGGATGCAACGACGCGTAGGGGTCCTGAAAGACCATCTGTACCTGCTGTCGCAAGACTGGCCCGAATGACCGACCGGGATGGATCGGCTGCTCAAGCAATGTCATCGTTCCCGACCAGTGGGGGTTCAGCCCGGCCAGTGCCCACAACAGCGAAGACTTGCCACTGCCGGATGGCCCGGCCAGCCCGAAACACTCGCCCTGTACCACCGTGAAACTGGCGTTATGCACAACGTCATGGCGCTGATACCCCTGCCAGTGCGCCACACTCACCTGCTCGACTACTACGGCCATCGGTTCGTGCATCATGCCGTTCCTTCCGGTTCGTCCGGCATCATCGGCAATATCTGCCCGTGAGTCTGTTTACCCGGCTGGGAATGCCAAAGCATCCGGGTGTAAGGGTGTGTCGCATTCGGTAGCTGCGACGCGGGTAGCGAATCCACCAAATGCCCCTGACGCATCACCAGGATATGGGCACAATGGCGCACGACCAGTGGTAAATCATGGCTAATCAACAGTAGCCCCATGTGGTGTTCGGCGAGCAAATGGTCAAGTAACGATAGCACCTGCACCCGGGTTTCCCTGTCCAGCGCAAAGGTACGCTCATCGATAATCAACAGATCCGGCTGGGTAATCATTGCCATCGCCAGCATCACCCGTTGTGCCATACCACCGGAAATCTGGTGAGGATAACAGGCCAGCACCCCACCGGACTCTGCCAGACCAACAGCGTCAAGGCTCTCCAGCACGCGTTCTTGTCTTTCATGGCGCGGCAACCGGGTGTGCAGCCGCAGCGGCTCCTCCATTTGCCAGCCTATCGTGCGCATCGGGTTTAATGCCTGCTTCGGCTCCTGCATCACCATCGCAACACGCCTGCCACGCCATTGCCGCCACTGCGTCGGACTAAACCGCAACAGATCCTGCCCGGCCAGCTCAAGCCGCTCCGCCTGCATCTGGCATTCATACGGCAACAACCCCATCAGCGCCCAGGCCAATAGTGATTTCCCCGCGCCGGACTCGCCCACCAGCGCCACCCGCTCTCGCCGCATACGGAATGACAACGGGTGCACCAGCACGTGCGGCTGACCGTTACGACGCCAGATCGAAAGATTTTCCACCTCCAGCAAGCAGGAGTCAGTGTTTGCCATAACGAGGATCCAGTCTGTCGCGCAGAGCGTTGCCCAGTAAATTAAAGGTCAGGCTGGTAAATAAAATCGCCAGCCCCGGCATGGTGGCAACCCACCACTGTTCCAACATCACATTACTGCCTTCCGCTACCATCGCGCCCCATTCTGCCATCGGCGGTGGTGCGCCCAGCCCCAGAAAGCCCAAGCCAGCGGCCGCCAAAATCATATTGCCCGGCGTCATCGCGGCACGGGCCAGTGCACCCGGCAGGCACAAAGGTAGTACGTGGCCATACATCAATCGCCATCCACTAATGCCTTGCATACGGGCGGCCAGCAGAAACTCACTGTTACGCAGCGCCATCGTTTCAGCCCGCGCTTGCCGGGCAAACTGCGGCCAGGCACTTAACGCCAGCGCCAGTGCGCCATGCAGTAACCCTGGGCCCAGCACCGCGATCAGCGACAGCGCAATCACCAACCCTGGCAGTGCCAGCATGATATTCGTCAGTCGCATCAATATTTTATCTATCCAGCCCCCCAGATACCCTGCACCGACCCCCACGAGAAGCCCAACGGGAATTGTAATGATGAGAATCAGCACCACCATGATCAATACGGGGCGGGTACCGTAAATCACCCGTGATAACAGGTCGCGCCCAAAACCGTCGGTCCCCAACCAATGCGCCTGGCTCGGTGGTTGCAATCGCTGGATAATATTGTGGGTATAAGGGTCAAACGGTGCCAGCCAGGGGGCGAAAAGCGCCACCAGCGTCAGTAAGGTCAGCATAAGCAAACACACATTGATGCTGTTAAGCGCAACGCGGCGACGCGCTGGCCGACGGCTAAGCGGGAACAGAAAGGTCCACTTCATCGTGTACGTGGGTCCAGCAAAAAGATCAGCGCATCCGCCAGTGCATTGAGCAGGATGAAACAGACCCCAATCAACAGCGTCGCCCCCATTACCGCCGGAATATCCGCGGCAAACAGCGCCGTCGTCAGGTAACGCCCTACGCCGGGCCAGGAAAACACCGTTTCCACCAGAATCGCCCCTTCCAACAGGCTGGCGTAAGAGAGCATCAATACCGTCACCATGACCGTCTGAATATTGGGCAAAATATGAAAAAGCAGGATACGCCACTGACTGGCCCCCATCGCACGGGCTAACGTGACGTATTCTTTGCCACTCTCTTCCAACAGCGCCGTGCGCAACATCCGTGCGATGCTGGCCATTGACACAAACCCCAGTACGCAGGCGGGCAACCACAGGTGTGCCAGCACGTTACGAAGCATCGCCAGATTGCGACTCCAGTTGCCGAACAACACAAATCCTGTCGGTAATTCGGCCGAATACTGATAAACGTCATCGATCCGCCCCGGCCCGGCAGACCAGTGCAACACGGAGTAAAACAGCAACAGGCTGAGTAAGCCAATCCAGAATACCGGTACGGAATACCCCAGCAACGCCACCGTACGCACCAGATAGTCTAAAACACCACCGGGTTTCAACGCCGATAAGAGTGCCAGCGTAATGCCTCCGACAAATCCAAGCACGATGGCGCTGGTCGCCAGTTCAATAGTAGCCGGGAAGGTACGCAGTAAATCGTCCAGCACCGGTTGTAAGGTGTTACACGACACGCCGAAATCGCCTTGAAGCAGCGCACAAAGGTAATCCCAGAATTGCAGCCACAATGGCTTGTCGAGCCCCAGTTGCTGGCGCACCTGGCTATAGGTAGCATCGCTGGCATGTTCTCCCGTGACGGGCAACACCTGATCAGCTGACGCTAAATGGGTTAACAGGAAGGTAAAAAACAACAGGCCCAACAGCGTCAGGCATAACGAAAGGAAACCACCCAGCACCTTGCCGGGACGCGCCGCAGTTCCCCATATCTGTTGATAAAATGAACTCATTGACGGTGGCCTTGTTGCCGGTCTGACAATCCCGGTCGTGACACGTTGCCTGCATGGTATCATCACTACCGCCGGACCGGTATAGACAACCGCCGCCTCAGTGTGTGCCTACCCTGCTGGCTCACGCCGTCAACGTGCTGCCAGAACGCCGCCAATAGCAATCAGCACGGGGATTCCCGTGCCGGGCCGATGGAAAGATTTTGTTGCAGCTCACGCACCCGCTGCGCCAGCGCGCTCAGGCTTTCGTCCTCCATACCGTAGTGATTCAGCTCCTGTTCCAGCGCGAACAGATACTGGGCATTGGTACCGAGCGGCCCGCTGGCGCTGGCAATCAATGGCGCGATGCTCTGAATACAGGTATCCGCTTCCAGCAATGGATGTTCCGGGTTGGTGACAAACACCAGCGCGGTAATCGGCTCCCCGTTCTGACAGCGTAACTCACACCACAATGGCCGGTAACAGCCGGTCAGCATTTCGCGCTTCCACAGCAGTTCCAGCTCGTCACGCAGCGTCGTTTCAGGCAACCGATAGGCCAGCCCGGTCGTTTCACCTCCCGGTTTCAACCCCAGCATGCGGCCGGGCTGACTGTGCGTACCGCGCCCTGCGGTAAGACGCAGACAAAAGGTACGATGCCAGCCGTGAAGCGTTGCCACACAGACTTCTTCGGCATCAAACACCGGGTTCCACATCAACGAGCCATAGCCAAACACCCAGACAGGGCTTTGATCGGGGCGGGATGCCAACGTACACGCCAGAGAAGCCTCTCGCTGCTGAGGCGTTAGCAGCAATGATTCGTCAATTTTTCCAAACGAGGTTTTACAATCCGCTTTCTGCAAGAAATCACGCGTCAACACTACCTACTGCCCTCACTAAAACGATTTTACTGCGCGGCTGCACCGCCTTGTCTATTCTGGCCGATTATCAACCCTATAATCAACGCAGGCATTGCTTATTTCTACGGCAAAATATCGTTAATCTTTACCAGAATTATCATAAAGCCGATGAGCCATTAAGAACGGTAAGAAAATGCAATGGCAACAAGGTGGAATAGCCACGCCTTAGGCGATATCTCGCCTGACCACCGCAGCATGCAGTGTCGCCGTCTCAGGCATGGCCTGCGAAATTTCTCCAGCAATAGATACCGGGCCTGCCGCCCGCTACACAGCCTGCCGATTCATGAATAAATGGTGCTCACACCTTAGTTATCCTCGATTAATCCTGGAAATAGCTATGTATAGAAAGATAAAGTGCGTTATTCTTTGGTAAAGATAGTCAACAAAATAAACAAAACCCTTTATTATTAGTAATATAAATATCAAATAATAAAAATCTTGACTCATTTTCATTTTTTTAAGTTACTGCACTCTTTCAGCAATAATTCGATGCCAACATTAGCGGCACGGCAGAGAAAACATTCAGGTAAGCCCCGTCGACGATGGCCTGTGCCAGCCATACCTTGTCGGCAGCGATAAATGCCCGGATACCACCTCAGCATGGATTTCCGAACGCATCGTTTTTCAAGCATATTGCTTGCAGGGAGCCGTGTTTTCACGACATGTATTATCACGATGACATTTATTATCACGATGACATGTATTGTCGCGATATGTTGCTTTCACCACATTCTGTTTGTAGACGATATCTGTTTTCAGACGGTATCTGTTTTCAAGCGCTATATAAGGAGACCCGATCATGCCGACATCCACTGACGCGGTGAAAACCCGTCATCACGAATATACCTTGATTTTTCCCCTGCTGGCGTTGCTGGTGCTCATGCTATGGGGCGATAGTCACAGCCTGCCCGCCATGGTCGGCATCAATCTGCTGGCGTTGGTCGGGATCCTCGCCAGCGCATTTAGCGTGGTGCGCCATGCAGATGTGCTGGCGCATCGTCTGGGTGAGCCCTACGGGTCGCTTATCCTCAGCCTGTCAGTCGTCATTCTCGAGGTTAGCCTGATTTCAGCACTGATGGCGACCGGGGACGCAGGCCCGACGCTGATGCGCGACACCCTCTACTCCATCATTATGATCGTCAGCGGTGGTTTGGTCGGTTTCGCCCTGTTGCTCGGCGGGCGAAAATTCGCCACGCAGTACGTTAATCTGGGCGGCATCAAGCAGTACCTGATGGCTATCTTTCCGCTGGCGGTGCTGGTGTTGGTGTTCCCTGCCGCCCTGCCTGACGGCAATTTTTCTGTGGTGCAATCCATTATTATCGCGCTGATCTCAGCCGTGATGTACGGCGTCTTCCTGCTGATTCAAACCCGTACGCATCAAAGCCTGTTTGTTTATGAGCACGAAGATGAGGGCGATGACGGCGACCCACATCACGGCAAACCTTCCGCACACAGTTCTGCCTGGCATGCCGCCTGGCTGCTGGTCCACCTGGTGGCGGTCATTGCTGTTACCAAAATGGACTCCCCGCAGCTGGAAGGGCTGCTGGAGGCCATGAACGCCCCGTCCCAGTTCACCGGTTTTCTGGTCGCGCTGCTGATCCTCTCGCCGGAAGGTCTGGGGGCAATTACCGCCGTACTGCGTAATCAGGTGCAACGTGCAATGAACCTGTTCTTTGGTTCCGTGCTGGCAACCATTTCGCTCACAGTCCCCGCCGTGACGTTGATAGCCACCCTCACTGACCGGACGCTGCATTTCGCCCTCGATTTGCCCCACATCGTGGTGATGCTATCGGTACTGATCTTGTGCCAGATTTCGTTTTCTACCGGTCGTACCAATGTGCTCAACGGTAGCGCCCATTTGGCACTGTTCGTGGCGTACCTGATGACCGTCATGCTGTAAGCGCACCACCGTTCCCGCTGTGCCGGTATCGACGACGTATACCGGCGCAGGCCGCCACGGATGGGCGACGATGAGCGGCATTGTGGCACGGCCTCAGTCGCGACACATTTACCCCGAAAAACCCTTTCTATTGATTTATCGCTGGATCTGCGCCAAAAAACAGGCGTATGGTATCGACTTTGGACTGTGTCCTACCGTGGTGGCTGCGTTTTTTATTCCCGTTTTTCAGGCAACCACCGCAGGCGGCACACGCCCTGGCCGTGACGGGCCGCTGTCGACCCGCCTGTTTTTCATTGTTTGGTTCTTGCTTTCCATGAAATCACACCGAATTAACGGTATCAGACCGTTCAGCGCGCTGATTGAAGCCTGCTGGCGAGAAAAGTACACCTTATCGCGTTTTACCCATGATGTTATCGCTGGCATTACTGTCGGTATTATCGCCATCCCACTGGCAATGGCGTTGGCTATCGCCAGCGGCGTGCCACCGCAGTACGGGCTTTACACCTCGGCGGTTGCTGGATTGCTGATCGCCATCTGCGGCGGTTCACGCTACAGCGTATCGGGGCCGACAGCCGCGTTTGTGGTCATTCTCAACCCGGTGTCGCAACAGTTTGGTCTTTCCGGGCTGCTGGTCGCCACTCTGCTCTCTGGGGTCTTTTTACTGCTGATGGGGCTGTGTCGGCTGGGGCGACTGATTGAATACATCCCGTTGCCGGTCACGCTGGGCTTCACGTCGGGTATCGCCATTACCATCGCCACCATGCAGGTAAAAGACTTTTTTGGCCTGACGATGGCGACGGTGCCAGAGCACTATGCCGCCAAAGTTGCGGCGCTGGCGCTGGCGATGCCCACACTCAATATCGGCGATACCCTTATCGGTGCCACGACACTGCTGGTATTGATAGTCTGGCCCCGACTCGGCGTTCGCCTGCCGGGGCACCTCCCGGCTCTGCTGGCTGGCACCGCCGTGATGGGGGTGCTGTCATCGTTTCATATCGAGGTCGCCACCATCGGCTCGCGTTTTAGCTACCTGTTGGCCGATGGCAGTCACGGGCAAGGGATCCCGGCTATCCTGCCGCAGTTTGTCCTGCCGTGGAACATCCCCGCGCCGGATGGTCACACCATGGCGCTGAGCTGGCAAAGCTTGTCCGAACTGCTGCCTGCGGCATTTTCGATGGCGATGTTGGGTGCCATTGAATCGTTGCTGTGCGCTGTCGTACTGGATGGGATGACCGGTCGCAAACACCACCCCAGCAGCGAACTGCTGGGCCAGGGCATCGGCAACATGGTGGCTCCGTTCTTTGGTGGCATTACCGCGACGGCGGCGATCGCCCGCTCAGCAGCAAACGTGCGTGCGGGAGCGACCTCGCCTATCGCTGCGGTGATCCATGCCTTGCTGGTATTGCTGTCTTTGCTGGTGCTGGCCCCCTGGCTGTCTTATCTGCCGCTCTCCGCCATGGCGTCGTTGCTGCTGCTGGTAGCCTGGAACATGAGCGAGGCGCACAAAGTGCTCTATATCCTGCGCCGGGCACCACGCGACGATATCCTGATATTGCTGTTGTGCATGGGGTTAACTGTTCTGTTTGATATGGTGATCGCCATTACGGTCGGTATTGTGCTGGCCTCATTGCTGTTTATGAGGAATGTGGCGCGCATGACCCGACTGAGCGAACTGCCCGGCACCGTGGCAGACCAGCGGCTGGTGCTGCGAATCAACGGCCCGTTATTCTTTGCGGCCGCAGAACGCTTGTTTACGGAACTGATGGAGCGTGCCGAGCCTTATCCAACCATCATCCTGCAGTGGGATGCGGTCTCGGTGCTGGATGCGGGCGGCCTTAATGCATTCCGCCATTTTGTGGAATTGTTACCGCCGGAAAAACAGTTGATTCTTACCGATATCCCGTTTCAGCCGCTTAAAACACTGGCTCGGGCGAATGTGACACCGATTGCCAACCGGCTGGGATTCTACGCGACGCTGGAACAAGCGCTGGCAGAAACCCAAGCCCAGCACGACTCGCTCAACGCCTGACAACCGACCGGCCTTCGCATTGCGCGAGGCCGGTTTTTCCTCACAAGTTAAAAAGCAAATTTAAGTTAAAAAGCAAATTAGCAAAATTCGGCTGACGCCACGGAATGCACCGAAAGGCATTCCGCCTGCTGGCTCAACACCAGTTCGTAGCCGCGACACGCACGCTCGATTATCTGCAACTGCTCGCCAGACAACGCATACGGTAACTGGATATCCAGCTCCGTCACCCCATGTTGGCACGCCAGTGTAATCAACCGGGAAAGATTGGTTTCATCGCTGGCCTGAGTGGACAACACCTGCATCGCCAGCTCCAGCAGGTCATCTTTCCCCGTGGCACCGGTCATTCCCGCCGCCATGGAAGATTTAGTCACCATACCAAAAATAGGCATCACACCATATAACGCATCAACAAAACGCCAGCGCTTGCGGCACAGCGCACCGAGGTACGCCGTGTAATCAATACACATCCTTTCCGAGGAGCCCGCAGGCCCAGCGTGAGCCTCTTCCATCCCTTCTCTCCTTTACGCCAGGCGACCATTGCCGTCGCGCCGTTCATATCAACCATTACAACGTAAAAAGGATTAATAAGGTATAGTATCTCTAACAATTGTAGAGCTATACGGCAAAAGCTGGGGCTTTTCTGCTGGCAATGCGATCCAGCGCACCCTACGCTTTCGCCGTCGCTTCCATGCTGTCGCATGAACCATAATACGCGTACTGTTGTGAGTAGAATGTCATGTATAAAGTTGTTTTTGTTGAGGATGATCCGGAAGTTGGCAAACTGATTGCAGCCTATCTGGGCAAACATGATATTGATGTGCGTATTGAGCCTCGTGGTGATAACGCACTGGCCTTCATCGAAGAACAACAACCCGACCTGGTGTTACTGGACATCATGTTGCCCGGTAAGGACGGCATGACGATTTGCCGTGAACTGCGCCCGCAATATACCGGCCCGATCGTGCTGCTCACCTCGCTCGACAGCGACATGAACCACATTCTGTCGCTGGAGATGGGGGCCGATGACTATATCCTGAAGACCACACCGCCTGCGGTTCTGCTGGCACGTCTGAGATTACATTTCCGTCAATACGCCGCCACACCGCAACCTGTCGTTGAGAGGAACACCCCAGAAAAAGCACAGGTGCAGGTGCATAAATCGCTGCATTTCGGCCTGCTGTGTATCGACCCGGTTAACCGCGACGTCACGCTGGCGGATGAAAATATTCCGCTTTCCACGTCGGACTTCGATTTACTGTGGTTACTGGCCACCCACGCCGGGCAGATCATGGATCGTGAAGCGTTGCTCAAGGCGTTGCGTGGCGTCAGTTACGACGGTATGGACCGCAGTATCGATGTGGCGATTTCCCGTCTGCGTAAAAAGCTCTACGACAACGCGCTGGAGCCGGTGCGTATCAAAACCATCCGTAACAAAGGCTACCTGTTCGCCCCGAATGCCTGGGAGACCCTCACGCCATGAAAAAACTGTTTATTCAGTTCTTTCTACTGCTGTTTGCCAGCTTTCTGGTGATGACCCTGCTGGTCGGGTTGGTGTACAAAGTCACGGCGGAGCGCGCCGGTCGGCAATCGATGGACGACCTGATGAAAAGCTCGCTGTACCTGATTCGCAACGAGTTACGCTCCATCCCCCCCAGAGAGTGGCACAAAACCATCAACCAGATGGATCTCAATTTGTCGTTCAAGTTACATATTGAGCCCATCAATAAATATCGGCTCAGTACGCTGGCGCAACAGCGGCTGATTCAGGGTGAAATCGTCGCGTTGGATGACGAGTACACCTTCATCCAGCGTATTCCGCGCAGCCATTATGTGCTGGCAGTCGGCCCCATCCCCTACCTGTTCTTCCTGCATGAAATACGTCTGGTCAATTTACTGTTTCTGGCGTTAATCGGGTTGTCGCTGGCGCTACCGGTATTCTTATGGATGCGCCCACACTGGAAAGCGATGTTACGGCTGGAAAGCGCGGCACAACGGCTGGGCGACGGGCATCTGGAAGAGCGTACCCATTTTGATAATACCTCCAGCCTGTTTCGCTTAGGTGTGGCATTCAACCGTATGGCCGATAACCTCAACCAATTGATTACCAGTAAGAAACAGCTTATCGACAATATTGCCCATGAGCTGCGCACCCCGCTGGTTCGGTTGCGTTACCGGCTGGCGATGAGCGACAACCTGACCGATGACGAGCAGGAAGCCATCAACCGGGATGTCGGCCAACTCGAAGCGCTCATCGACGAACTGCTGACCTACGCCCGTCTTGACCGGCCGCAGGTGACGCTGCATCTCGAAGAGATCGACCTGTCGCAATGGCTGCAAAAACGGGTCGATGATTTTCGACTGGTGCACGATGACAAACTGATTGAACTGGATGTCGCGAGCGGTAACCAGTTCGGCTATGTCGACCTGCGCCTGATGGAGCGGGTACTGAATAATCTGGTCAATAATGGTTTACGCTTCTGCCAACAACGCCTGCGAGTCGGGTTGACACTCGATCAGCAGACCGCGTGTCTGCAAGTGGAAGATGACGGGCCAGGTATCGCGCCGCAAGACCGTGAGCACATTTTCGAACCCTTCATCCGTCTGGAGGCGGGCATCGAAAACAGCAGCGGCGGTTGCGGTCTGGGGCTGGCCATTGTTCACGCCATCGTGCGTGCTTACAACGGCACTATCGACGTCGACAGCAGCCCGTTGGGAGGCGCTCGTTTCCTGTTCCGCTGGCCGATTGTCACCACTAAACCTGCATCAAATTCTTCGTCTGCAAACCTTGTACAATCCGTTACACGCGGAAACCAAACACTCACAGATCGTTAGCGTAGCTTATCTTATGCTTCAGCCATCGGCCCACCCTGGGGCTTGAAATGTGAACGGGATAATGAGGAATTTACGATGAAGAAATTTTTAGTGTTGATCGCAGGTGCGGCTCTGGGTCTGTCCTCTGTAGCCTTCGCAGCTGGCACCACTGCTGCTCCGGCTAACGCCCCGGCAACTGCAGCCGCTCCGGCTAAAGCGGATACCGCGAAAAAACCGGTGAAAAAAGTTGAGAAGAAAAAAGCGGCTCAGAAAGCTCAGGCTGCTAAAAAGCACAAAAAAGTAGCCAAGAAAAAAGCCCCGGCTGCTCAGAAAGCCCAGGCTGCCAAAAAGCACAAAAAAGTAGCCAAGAAAGCCCCGGCTGCTCAGAAAGCTCAGGCTGCTAAAAAACACAAAAAAGTAGCTAAGAAAGCCCCGGCTGCTCAGAAAGCCCAGGCTGCCAAAAAACACAAAAAAGTAGC
>NZ_ML762920.1:279297-1015630 GCF_009372235.1 Dickeya oryzae
AAAAAAGTAGCTAAGAAAGCCCCGGCTGCTCAGAAAGCCCAGGCTGCCAAAAAACACAAAAAAGTAGCTAAGAAAGCACCGGCTGCTCAGAAAGCTCAGGCTGCCAAAAAACACAAAAAAGTGAAGAAAGCGAAGAAAGTTGCTGCTCCAACAGCCGCTTAATTCACTCAGGTAAGAAATATAAGAAATAGTTAATGGTCATGAACACCGGTAGCGATTATCGGCATGACAGTAGTGTTATAAAACACCCGGTTCGCCGGGTGTTTGTTTCATGGGGGACCTGATAATGCTGCGGCGTTATTCATTCGAAATCATGTTGTCCTTCCTGCTTATCTGCGCGTTGGTCATTGTCGTCTTTTTCCTGTAATCCGATTTCACTCTCACCAGCGCGCCCAAATCAGGTCATTCGATCCACCTGACTACCCTATCGTTTCCTGCTTTGATGTCGGCATGCTACGTTTATAGTGGATTGATGACGGTTACTACGCTGAATTTTTTCATTTTTAAAGGCCATTCATTACATGCGCATATCAGCCTGGTTGTTATGTTCATTGAGCGTGCTCGCCCCTTACGTGTGGGCCGATAACGACACCTCAACCCTGACGGAACAACAAAAACAGACCCTGTTCTTTAATCATGATGACCGCGATAGCGTGCCGGATACCTCCCAGTGGCCATGGCAGGCGATTGGTCAATTAGAAACCGCCAGCGGCAACCTGTGCACCGCCACATTGATTTCACCCCACCTGGCACTGACGGCAGGCCACTGTGTCGTAGCACCGCCCGGTGTACCGGACAAACCGGTCGCACTGCGTTTTCTGTCGGCAGAAAATGGCTGGCGCTATGAAACTGATAAAATTGAAGCGTTAACCAATAAGAAACTGGCCAAAATGTTAAAAGCGGACGGCGATGGCTGGATTGTCCCCCCCGCTGCCGCACCGTGGGATTTCGCCCTGATTCGCCTGCGGGAAACACCGCCGGGCATCCGCCCATTACCTATCTGGCAAGGCACGCAGGAAGAACTGAAAACCGCGCTCGATGCGGCACAACAGAAGGTTACTCAGGCTGGTTACCCGGAAGACCATGAGGACACCTTGTACCGTCATCAGGATTGCCAGATTACCGGTTGGGTCCATAACGCCGTGATGGCCCACCGCTGCGACACCTTACCGGGCGATAGCGGTTCGCCGTTGATGCTGAGAACCGCCGGTAGCTGGATTCTGGTCGGCATCCAAAGCTCCGCCCCGGACGCCAGCAACCGCAAGCTCGCCGATAACCGCGCTGTTGCGGTCACCGCTATACGCCAGCAGTTGGAAGCACTGGCTAAAGAGAAACGCTGATAGCAATGACCCGCCGGTATCGTCGCTGACATGCCGGCAGTTTCCCGTTCCCTCCCTTATACCGTCCGCACCTCCCCCTTTTTTCCGTAAAAGCCCACAATTTGTTAATGGCATTAACCTTCTCTTATACCTAAGGGTAACCTGTTCATACCTTTTACCGACAAGTTGAAACTTATCTTTCAATGAAGCGATCCAGCCACCTGACCCGATTTTTTTATCTCTCTATAAACGATTACTCCTAGAACGATATCAATAAGTTACATTTTTATTTTAGGGAGCATCATGTACGAATACTTACAATTCTCACTTGGCGTGTTGCCATTAGTGATAATGATCATTCTGATTTTGAAAATCAAAATGCCCATTCATCATTCCGTCCTGATCACCCTGGTGATCACGGCAATATTGAGCATGACGGTCTGGCACATGCCGTTACAAACACTCGGGTCAGCCATTGGCTATGGGGTGATAAAGGGCTTATGGCCTATCATCATTGTGATTCTGGGGGCAATTTACAGTTATAACCTGATGCAAGAAACACGCAGCATGGATGTTCTGCGTGACGTACTGGCTAGCATCAGCGACGACAAGCGTATTCAGGTGCTGTTGATTTCCTGGTGCTTCGGCGGCTTCCTTGAAGCGGCAGCGGGCTACGGTACCGCCGTGGCGATTCCTATCGGTATTCTGATTGCGCTGGGTTTTAACCCACTGAAAGCGGCCATCGCCTCATTGGTGGCAAACACCGTACCCACCGCCTTCGGTGCCGTCGGTATTCCGGTGTCGATTTTGGCAGAGCAGGTCCACCTGCCGGTCACCGCCCTCGGCGGTACGATCATTTTGCAACTGGCGTTGTTCAACATTCTGCTGCCGTTTGTGATTATCGCCATCATCGGTGACGGTGTGAAAGCGATAAAAGGCGTGGTGGGCATCACCCTGGTGTGTGGCATTACTACCCTGATCCCGCAGTATTTTGTCGCCGTTCACCTGGGGGCAGAACTGCCAGCGTTTGCAGGCAGCCTCGTCAGCCTTATCGCGGTCGCAGCAATGGGGCGTGCGCGTAAGGGGAAAACCGACCCACGCTACCTTATTCAGAATAATACCCGCTCAAGGGCGTTGCCTTCAGGCCGTGAATTGCTGAAAGCCTGTTCTATTTATATGCTTATTTTTACCTTTATCCTGCTTTGCTCGCCGTTATTCCCCGGCATTAAGCAGGTTGTCGGGCAGGTGACTTCAACGCTGTCTTTCCCGTTACCGCAAGGAAAAGCGCTGTCACTGAAAATCGACTGGATAGCCACACCCGGCGTGCTGATCATCATTGCGACCCTGCTGGGTGGTTTCATTCAGGGAGCCACGTTAGGCAAGATGCTGAGTGTGTTAGCTAACACGATTAAGCAGCTGAAAAATTCGATTATCGCTATCACCACTATCGTCGCGATGGCGACCATCATGGATGTCAGTGGGCTTATCGCCACGCTGGCGCAGACCATGGTGAATATCACGGGGGGTGCCTATGTCTTTATCGCGCCTATCATCGGTGCGCTGGGGACGTTCGTCACCGGTAGCGATACCAACTCGAACGTACTGTTCGGCAAGTTGCAAACGGTCGCGGCAGAAAAACTCCATATTGACCCCGTCTGGCTGGCGGCGGCTAACACCTCCGGGGCAACCGGCGGGAAAATGATCTCCCCGCAGAGTATCGCCATTGCGGTATCCGCCACCCGAATGGACGGACAAGGCAGCGCCATTATGGCCGGTACGCTGAAATACTGTACCGCCTATATCCTGATTCTCGGGCTAAAAGTCGGGCTGTTTTATTATTTGTTTATGTCTTAAACCTGGTTATGTCTTAAACCTGTTTCTGTCCCGAGCCTGTTTGTTTTTCCGAATAATCAGCGCCGGACGATAACGTCCTAATTATAAAAACAAGTCTATCTACTGTATTGGAGAGATGTCGTGAATGTTAACTTTTTTGTGACCTGTATCGGCGACGCGCTGAAATCACGCATGGCGCGTGATTCGGTGCTGTTGCTGGAGCACTTAGGCTGCCAGGTTCATTTCCCTGAAAAGCAGGGATGCTGCGGTCAGCCCGCACTCAATAGCGGTTATGTGAAAGAAGCCATCCCTGGGATGAAAAACCTGATTGCGGCGCTGGAAGAAAATGACGACCCGATTATCTCCCCGGCGGGTTCTTGTACCTACGCCATCAAAAGTTACGCCACCTGGCTTAGCGATGAACCGGCGTGGGCGAAACGCGCAGAGCAGGTCGCCGCACGGATGTTCGACCTGACCTCGTTCATCGTCAACACGCTGGGCGTCGTCGATGTAGGCGCGCGTTTATCCGGCAAGGCGGTTTACCATCCGTCCTGTAGTCTGTTTCGCAAGATGGGCGTGAAAGAAGAACCGCTGGCGCTACTGAAACAGGTCGATGGTCTGACACTGCTGCCGTTTCAGGCACCGGAAACCTGCTGCGGTTTCGGTGGTACTTTCTCGGTAAAAATGGCGGAAATCTCCGGTGAAATGGTGAAAGAAAAAGTGGGCCATATTATGGATGCCGAGCCGGATTACCTGATCGGTGCCGATGTCAGTTGCCTGCTCAATATCGGCGGACGTCTGCAACGCGAAGGACGCCCGGTCAAGGTGATGCATATCGCCGAAGTGTTGATGAGCCGCTGAGGAGGTTACCCATGTACTTAAAAACCAGCGATGTTGCTTTCAAAGCGCGTATCAAGCAACAGATAGACGACCCCATTATGCGTAACGCCGTTGCCAACGCGCAGGAGCGCATCGGTGCCAACCGCCAGAAAATGGTGGATGAGTTGGGTCATTGGGAAGACTGGCGCGAACGTGCCAGCCAAATCCGTGAACACGTACTGGCTAATCTGGATGCCTACCTCTACCAGCTCTCAGAACGCGTCAGCGCTAACGGTGGTCACGTCTTTTTTGCCAAAACCAAAGAGGACGCGACGGATTACATCCTGCGTGTCGCCCAGTCGAAGCAGGCGAAAAAAGTGGTTAAGGCCAAATCGATGGTCACCGAAGAAATTGGCATGAACCACGTGCTGCAGGAAGCCGGTATCCAGGTGATTGAAACCGACCTTGGCGAATACATTCTGCAGCTTGATGGCGATCCGCCGTCACACATCGTGGTACCGGCGATTCATAAAGATCGTCACCAGATTCAACGTGTGCTGCGTGAAAAACTGGGCTACGACGGGCCGGAAACCCCGGAAGCCATGACACTGTTCATCCGCCAAAAGATCCGTCAGGATTTTCTGAGTGCGGAAATCGGCGTCACCGGCTGTAACTTCGCCGTGGCGGAAACCGGTTCCGTGTGTCTGGTGACCAATGAAGGCAACGCCCGCATGTGTACCACCCTGCCGAAGACGCACATCGCGGTGATGGGAATGGAACGTATCGCGCCGACGTTTGAAGAGGTGGATGTGCTCATCACCATGCTGGCGCGCAGTGCCGTTGGCGCGCGGCTGACCGGGTACAATACCTGGCTCACCGGCCCACGCGAGGCAGGCCATGTGGATGGCCCGGAAGAGTTCCATCTGGTGATTGTCGATAACGGCCGTTCCACCGTGCTGGGGTCGCAGTTCAAGGACATATTGCGTTGTATTCGCTGCGGCGCATGCATGAACACCTGCCCGGCGTACCGCCATATCGGTGGTCACGGCTACGGTTCTATCTACCCAGGCCCTATCGGCGCGGTCATTTCTCCCCTGCTGGGTGGTTACGATGATTTTAAAGATCTGCCCTACGCCTGCTCGTTGTGTACCGCCTGTGACAGCGTATGCCCGGTCCAGATTCCGTTATCGAAGCTGATTCTGAAACACCGCCGCGTCATGGCAGAAGGGGGGCTCACGCCCAAAGGCGAGCAGAGCACGATTAAGCTGTTCGCTTATGCCAACAGCCACCCGACGTTATGGAAAGTCGGCATGATAGCGGGTGCCCGTGCCGCCAGTTGGTTTATCCGGGATGGGAAGCTCCCGATTAACATCGGCGCCATCAGCGAATGGACACAGGCGCGTGACTTGCCACCCGCCGATGGTGAAAGTTTCCGTTCCTGGTTTAAAAAACACAAAGCGCAGGGAAATAAATGATGAATCACAGAGACGCATTTTTAGCCGACATCGCCAACGCACTGGGCCGACCGGTTCGTCATCTTCCGTCGCCGCCGCCGGTTCCTGCGCATGACCATGCCCAGACCCGTCTGACTGAACTTGACGCGCAGCAACGCTGTGACGCGTTCATTGAATGCGCCACCAACGTCATGCTGGCGCATTGTGAATTGACCAGCGAGGCGGATGCCGCCGAGGCCGCCTGGCGTTTATGCGAACGTTATGGCCGCGAGCCGGTGATCCTCAGCGGCGATGAGCGACTGGTCGCGTTGGGGATCACCGCACGGTTGCAGGAAGCCTGCCACGCCGAGGTGTGGGACCCTGCGCGGGGAGACGAAAATATCCGGCTGGCTGAGCAAGCCAAAGTCGGTGTGGTCTACGCGGAATATGGGTTAACGGAATCGGGCGGCGTGGTGCTATTTTCCACCCCGGACCGTGGCCGTGCGGTCAGCTTACTGCCGGAGTCGTCAATTTTTGTGGTGCGCAAGAGCACGATTTTACCGCGTGTCGCGCAACTGGCGCGCCATCTGCATCAGTTGGCGGAGCAAGGCACCCGAATGCCTTCCTGTATCAACCTGATAGGCGGCCCCAGTTCCACCGCAGACATCGAGCTTATCAAGGTGGTGGGGGTACACGGCCCGGTTAACGCTGCGTATCTGATCATCGAAGACTGTTAATTGCTGCCACTATCCCCTTGCCCGATGCGACTTAAGCACCGGGCAAGGGTTATCCAGCGTTTACTGCTACTGCTACTGCTACCTGGTCGGTACTGCCGCAAGGCCGGTTATCCCGCTATCCGCATTACCCGTCTATCTGATCCATCGCCTGCATAATGCGTTTATCAGAAATGGGATACGGTGTGCCCAGTTGCTGGGCAAAATAGCTGACACGCAACTCTTCGAGCATCCAGCGGATGGCTTTCACGTCATCATCATCGCGTCGTTCCGGCGGCAGCTTATTCAGCCACTGCTGCCAGGCCTGCTGCACCTGCTCAACTTTCAGCATCTGCGCCCGATCGCGGTGAACATCCTGCGCCAGTTTATCCAGCCGACGCTCAATGGCTTGCAGATAACGCAGCACATCTGGCAAGCGCTTATAGCCGTTATCGGTCACGAAACCGCGAAATACCAACCCGCCCAACTGACTTTTGATGTCGCTTAACGCCAGTGCCAGCGCCATGTCCACCCGGCCTTTCAACCGTTTATTGATGTTAAACACCGTGGTGAGGATCTGCTCCACCTGACGGGCAATATCCACCACCGTGTCATTCAGCTCCGCCCGCACACGCTCGTGCAGCTGGCGAAACGCCGCCTCCTGCCACACCGGGCCACCGGCTTGTTCCATCAATTTGTCCACACCACAGGCGATGCAATCGTCAATCAGCTCCAGCACCTTGCCGTAAGGGTTGAAATACAGCCCCAGCTTGGCCTTATTCGGCAGTTTCTCGTGCAGATACTTAATGGGTGACGGAATATTGAGCAGCAACAGACGGCGCTGACCACGCCACATCATCTGCTGTTGCTGGTGCGGCGAATCAAACAGACGGATTGCCACGCTGTCTTTTTCATCCACCAGCGCCGGATAGGCTTTTACCGCATAACCGCCCCGTTTTTGTTCGTAGCGCTCCGGTAAATCGCCAAAACTCCAGATGTGCAAATCGCGTTGCTCGATGCCGTCATCCGCCACTGCCGACAACGTCTGTTGCACCTTCTCCTGCAACTGATCTTTCAGCGCCCGCAACTGCTTGCCTTCCCGCAGCGTCCGGTTTTTCTCATCCACCACCCGGAAGGTGATTTTCAGATGATCGGGCACCTGATCCCACTGCCAGGCCTCGCGGTCAACCGTCACGCCAGTCATCAGGCGTAACTCACGCTCCAACGCTTCCAGCAACCCTTTTTCCAGTGGGGTGACCCGCGCCAGAAACGCTTGCGCGTAGTTAGGTGCCGGTACAAAGTTACGCCGTATCGGTTTTGGCAATGACTTGATCAACGCCACCACCAGATCACGCCGTAACCCAGGGATCTGCCATTCGAATCCGTCTTCTTTCACCTGATTCAATACCGGCAGCGGGATATGCACGGTCACGCCGTCCGCATCAGCGCCCGGTTCAAACTGGTAGGTCAGCCGTAACCGCAGCTCACCCTGCTGCCAATGGTTCGGGTAATCCAGCGCGCTGACACGTTCCGCGCCATCTTTGATCAGCATCGCCTTTTCGAAATTGAGCAATTCCGGGTTGGCTTTGGCGGCCTGTTTCCACCAACTGTCGAAATGGCGGCTTGATACCACATCCTGCGGCACACGCTGGTCGTAGAACGCAAACAGTGTCTCGTCATCCACCAAAATATCGCGGCGGCGGGATTTGTTTTCCAGTTCTTCCACTTCCTGGCGTAATTGCTGGTTGGCCCGGAAAAAACCGTGGGAGGTTTGCCAGTCGCCTTCCACCAACGCATGGCGAATGAACAGTTCACGCGACACCACCGGGTCGATAGCGCCATAGTTCACTTTACGGGCAGCCACCAGCGGCAAACCGTACAGCGTGACTTTCTCCTGCGCCATCACCGCGCCCTGCGCTTTTTCCCAGTGCGGATCGCTGTAACTGCGTTTGATCAAGTGCTGCGCCAGCGGCTCGACCCATTCCGGTTCGATGCGGGCAGCGATACGCCCCCACAAACGGCTGGTTTCCACCAGTTCCGCCACCATCGTCCACTTCGGCGGCTTCTTAAACAAACCGGAGCCGGGGAAAATGGCAAAGCGGGTGTTCCGCGCACCGCTGAATTCCTGCTTATCGACGTCTTTTTGCCCGATATGGGACAACAGGCCGGTCAGCAACGCGCAATGCAGGCTGCGGTAATCCGCCGGTTCGCTATTCACCGGGAAGCCCAGCTCTTTTACCACCTGACGCAGTTGGGTATAGATATCCTGCCATTCCCGCACCCGCAGGTAGTTGAGGTAGTCGCTACGGCACAGCTTGCGAAACTGGCTGGATGACAAGGCTTTTTGCTGCTCTTGCAGGTAGTCCCACAGATTGACGAACGCCAGAAAATCGGACTCTTTGTCGGCAAACCGGCGATGTTTTTCTTCCGCCGCCTGCTTTTTCTCTACCGGGCGTTCGCGTGGGTCCTGAATCGACAACGCGGCGGTAATGATCATCGCCTCACGGACACAGCTGGTCTGTCGCGCTTCCAGCACCATACGTGCCAGACGCGGGTCAACCGGCAGTTGCGCCAGTTGCCGCCCCTGCGGTGTCAGGCGATAACGGCCATCATCGCTGGTGTGAATCGCGCCCAGCTCTTCCAGTAACCTTACCCCGTCCTGAATATTGCGTTTGTCCGGCGCTTCGACAAACGGGAAGGCCGCGATATCCCCCAGCCCCAACGCTGTCATCTGCAAAATGACCGAGGCCAGGTTGGTACGCAAAATTTCCGGGTCGGTAAACTCGGGCCGGGAGAGAAAATCCTGCTCAGAATAAAGGCGGATACAGATCCCCGCCGCCACACGGCCACAGCGCCCTTTTCGCTGGTTGGCGGAAGCCTGTGACACCGGCTCAATCGGCAAGCGTTGCACCTTGGTACGATAGCTGTAGCGGCTGATGCGCGCCGTGCCGGGGTCAATCACATAGCGGATACCCGGTACCGTCAACGACGTTTCTGCCACGTTGGTCGCCAGTACGATGCGACGCCCGTGGTGAGACTGGAATACCCGGTTCTGCTCCTGACTGGAAAGACGCGCATACAGCGGCAAAATCTCGGTATGCGGCAAATCGAGCTTGCTTAACGCATCGGCCGTATCGCGGATTTCCCGCTCGCCGCTCATAAACACCAGAATATCGCCCGGCCCTTCGTGGCACAGCTCATCCACCGCATCCAGTATCGCCTGGAGCTGATCACGGTCGCTGTCTTGCGCTTCTTCCACCACCGGTCGATAACGCACGTCCACCGGGTAGGTACGTCCGGACACTTCAATCACTGGCGCATTACTGAAATGGCGCGAAAAACGCTGCGGGTCGATGGTCGCCGAGGTGATTATCACCTTGAGGTCCGGGCGTTTCGGTAACAGCTGCCTGAGGTAACCGAGAATAAAATCGATATTGAGGCTGCGTTCGTGGGCCTCATCAATGATCAGCGTGTCGTACTGCATCAGCAGCCTGTCCTGCTGAATCTCCGCCAGCAGGATACCGTCGGTCATCAACTTGACCAGCGTGTTGTCACTCACTTGATCGTTAAACCGCACCTTGTAACCCACGGTGCTGCCCAACGGGGTTTCCAGCTCGGTGGCAATGCGGTCCGCCACGCTGCGGGCCGCCAGTCGACGCGGCTGGGTATGGCCTATCAGACCGGTCACGCCGCGCCCCAACTCCAGGCACATCTTCGGCAACTGGGTGGTTTTACCTGAACCGGTTTCCCCGGCCACGATCACCACCTGGTGATCGCGGATAGCGCTGAGGATCGCCTCACGTTTCTGGCTGACCGGCAACGCCTCGGGATAATGGATAGTCGGCAGCGACGTCCTGCGTTGTTCTACCCGCAGGCGAGCAGTATCAATCTCCTGACCAATTTCCTGCGCAATCGCCGCCTGCGCCTGTGGATTCCCCACTTTCATCGCGCCTTGCAAACGGCGACGCAGACGTTGCCGGTCACGTAGCATTAAGGCATCAAGTTGAGGTTCTAACGCATGGAGAGGTGATGTCACGGTGCAATTCCTTACTGTCTGATTCCGGGAGTGCGTCGCCATACCGAACACCCAGGGGGATGGCCGCTGGTCGGCAAGCATCGCCTGAGGGTTATCAGAACGCATAGTGACCCCAAAAACGGCGACCAGAAAAATGATGACCAGCGCAACATGGCGAAAACACAAATTCGGGCGGCGGGCATGGTATCACATTGACGGCGCAGGCTATATGCCATCAAAAGGGATTCTGCCGCACTATCTCTCGCCTCTCGCCTCTCGCCCCCTTCATTCAATAAAATCGAATAAAGATCTCGAAATATTGCGCTATCCCGTTGCCCATAACACACCTATGATGCGTTCATGCGACGACAACATTCGTTCTGGCACACTTAACAAGGAATAGGCAATGAGCAAAGTACTCGTTCTGAAATCAAGCATTTTGGCTGACTTCTCTCAATCTAACCAGTTGGCTGACCACTTTACCGCCTCCTGGCAGGCAGCACACCCTGCTGACACCATTACCGTTCGCGACCTGGCCGCTCAGCCAGTACCGGTGCTGGATGGTGAACTGGTTGGCGCGATGCGTCCTTCCGACAAGCCGCTGACCCCGCGTCAGCAGGACGCGCTGGCGCTGTCCGATGCCCTGATTGCTGAACTGCAGGCGCATGACGTTATCGTGCTGGCCGCCCCGATGTACAACTTCAACATTTCAACTCAGTTGAAGAACTATTTCGACTTCATCGCCCGTGCTGGCGTCACCTTCCGCTACACCGAGCAGGGGCCGGAAGGTCTGGTAAAAGGCAAACGCGCTGTGGTAGTGACCAGCCGTGGTGGTATCCACAAAGATACCGAGAGCGATGTGGTCGCACCGTACCTGCGCCTGATGCTGGGCTTCATCGGCATCACCGATGTCGAATTTGTGTTTGCAGAAGGTATCGCTTACGGCCCGGATATGGCACAGAAAGCGGTGGCTGATGCTAAAGAACAGCTGTCCCAGTTGGCATCTGCATAATTCTCCCCGTCCGTCTTCACGTTGCCGGTGCGTTGGCTGGCCTGCAACCTGAATGATTTGGGGTGTATAACGCGTTAATTACCCTCATACTCGCCGCCGTGTTGCCTGATTACTCCTTTTTATGGCACACGGCGTTTTTTTATGACTTGCCGATAACGACTACCCGTCTATAACTGCTATTTGTCTATAACTGCTATCCATCTATAACGACTACTCGTCTATAACGACGCCTTTACTACCCTGATTTTTCTTTATCTGCTCACCGGCCCGGTTACCGGCGCTATCGAGCAGTTGTGCCGTTTCTTTATCCGTGTGAATACGAATGTCGTGCTCAATATGCACGTTCATGTTGATGGTAATCGGCTCCTTTGGCGCCGCCACCTCAATGCGCGGGGTGCAGCCGGTTAGCAACACGGCCGTTATCGCGACACAGGCTGTTCTCATCTCGTCCTCTTACCACTCATCATCAATGACTCGGCAATTTTACTCAGCGACCTGTTGTTCCAGTGCTGCCTTCAGGTTGTCGCCAAAACGCAGGCTGCGCCATAACTGGAAGATATTTTCCTGCTGGCGATAATTGAGCACAATGTCACGCCGTGACAGGTCATCCATCACGCTTTGCCCCGTAATACGCGACGCCAGCGACAACTCGCCGTTCTGACTGATATCGACCGTCACCCAGGAGCGCCCCACTTCCAGATAGCGCAACCAGGCTACAGCCGTCGCATTGGCGACACTGTTTCGTGCCAGTTGGTCCGCCAGTTGCGAGTCCAGCGCTATGGTCAATGGCGTATCATTGGTGAATTTGCCGTCTTTGACCAGCATCGACGGGTGGCTGAAGTTCAGCGGGAGTACGCCACTTACCCGGCCAGACATCGATAGCTTCTTCACCTTCAGGCCACTCACCAGTTCACCAATATCAATCCCTTGTAGCCGTAATATCGCCGAATCATGCGCAGGCAGGCGCAACGGCGATAGCGACAGGTGCCCTTCCAGCACATCCAGGTCCAGTTGCGCCAGCGTAAACGGGTGACGCTCACTGTAAGGATAATGGCCGTACAGTTGTATATCGATATTCTGCATCGGGAACAGGCTATCAAGCCGGTTAATGCGTAACGCCACCGGACGGGAAATGCCCAACTGCCAGCGATGATTTTCGAAGCGATACGGCAGCACAAAGTTCACCCCGCTGACTTCGCCATCCTCCAGCCAGGCGCTGGCGTTTTTCACCACCCAATGCCCCCCGGCGCGGAATCCCTGCCCACGAGCGGCGGAAAATGCCGCCTGTGCGTAAAACTGCCCGGTACGAATCGCCAGTTGCCAACGTGGCGGTAACAATGTCTGGAATACCCGCAACGGCTGCGGCGCCCACCACCCGTTACCACGCAGCCGTTGTCCGTCCCAGCGGCCGTTAAGTCGAATAGGACCAACCGCCTGCGCCTGCAACAGACCATTCCATTGGAAATCCTGCAAATTGCGGCCATGAATATCCAGCGCCAGCTCGGTGGCTGGCAGCGTGCCAGCGCCGTGAAAATTCACCTGCTTCGCCGCCAGTTTCAGCGCGCCGCGCAGCGTGCCCGTCGTGGGGTCGCGTCGCCAGCGCAGGGGTTCTGTCAGCGTCAACCTCGGCTGCTCTACCGTCACCACGCCGTACCGCAGTTGGTTAAGTCCGCTGGACAACGACTCGACGTCAATCTCATTGTTCTGCCAGCGCCCCTGACCTGCGATATCCCATCGGCCTTGCAACGGCGGCAACTCACCCTCCCCCCAATAACGCCAGCGCCAGTCACCGCTGTCTGGCCAAAACTGCTGCGCCTTACCGTCAAGGTGCAAGCGAAAGCGCCCCCAGTACCGGTCGCGTACGTTGACAATCGCCTGTAACCTGCCGCTCACACCTTGCCGGGTCACCTGGATTCCCGCCAGCGGCCAGCGCGCTTCCTCCAGTTCGACGTCCGGGCGTGGCGTTCCCCAGGCCCGTAACAGCGCGCCCGGTAGCAACGCCACGGTAGGATCAAGCACCGCTCCTTTCACGCTGCCCGGCAATGACGCGAAAATGGACACATCAGGTAAATTCACTTGCCCGGTAAACTGGAAGCGCATATCGCTGTCAGCCATCCCCAGTAAACCGGGCCCCAACGACAGCACGGCGTTAGCGCGGCCATGATGTCCCTGGGTCAGGATATTGAGGCGTGCTTCCAGCCGCAGTGGGTCGC
The DNA here is from genome assembly GCF_009372235.1 of Dickeya oryzae. Classification (GTDB taxonomy): domain Bacteria; phylum Pseudomonadota; class Gammaproteobacteria; order Enterobacterales; family Enterobacteriaceae; genus Dickeya; species Dickeya oryzae. The sequence goes on from NZ_ML762920.1 coordinate 292,655, forward strand.
GCGGTTGCAACAGATCGTACAATGTCAGCGAAACGCCGCCGGTCAGCGGCTGGCTGGCATACGGCCAGCGCCAGCGCCCGTCCTGAATACGCAGGTTGCCATCGATTATCCGCCACGGCAGCGTCAGCAGCGGTTCGTCCATTGACGCTACACTGACCGTCAACTCGCCCTGATTCCCCTGCCAGCGCAACACCGCACTGGCCGGTTCCGGTAACCGTAATGGTAACCCGACGCCTTGCACCTCCCCCCGTTGCGGCAGGCGGTTAAGCGTTGGTGCCAGGTGCATCGCCCCGTTGATTTGTAGCGGTGTTTCTTGCGGTGCCGTGCGCATCAGGCCTTGATGTAACGTCAGTTCAGCACCACGCAGTTCGGCCTGCACCTGTAGCTGGTCGCTCTGGATACGGAGTTGCTGGCGCGATGTGTTGGTAGACAGGTGCAGACTGCCCGCATCGGGCAGCCAGGGGGTGAGTGCAACGTGGTGCAAAATCAATTCGGTTTCCGGCAACCACTGTTGCCACTGCGTTAATTGAGGTGCCGTCATCGAGGAAGAGGCTGGCCATTGCCGCAAACAATCCGCATCCAGCGTCAAGGCTTGCGCCTCCAAATGCCAGCGCCCTTGCCGGTAACGCACCAGCAAGCCTGATAGCGTCGCTGGCCGACACGATGCCAGACGCAGTTGTACATCGGGCAGCCAGAATCCCCCCTGACGCCAGCCGGGCGTGTCACTCAACGCCACCGTCACACCGACAGGCAAATAAGGCTGCACTACCACGGGTAACCAGCGCGGCATCATCAGGCAGGCGATGATTCCCCCCAATGTCAGTGCCACGACCAGCAGGGCCAGCCATCGGGTACAGCGTATAAACGTCAGCATGGATTATGTTTCAGGGTGTTCTCGTTATCATCATTTTTGTCATTCAGTGCGAATTGTTACGACCAATGCGCTAAATATCACCATTCAGCTCACATTACCCAGCAAAATCCATACATCACAATTACCTGATCATGATAAAATTTTCACATAAGCGCAGTATCTGACTACACTCCGCCTTGATGGCAGTCACGGTGCCGCCCCCGTACACCGCGTCCCAGCCTGGATTATCAACCCATTAGCATTGTTGTTTATTTAGACAATATGGACTCGTTTTACCCTTCAATATCGCAAAAAGGGATGCTTCATGCGTAAAAATTACCCGGTAAGCCAACGTCAGTATCCGCTGGATGCCAACACCAAACTGATGTCGGTCACCACCCCTGACAGCCTCATTACTTACGCCAACGCCGATTTCATCAAAGTCAGCGGCTATGAGACGGAAGAGCTGATGGAGCAACCGCATAATATTATCCGCCATCCAGATATGCCACCGTCGGCCTTCGCGGACATGTGGAATACGCTAAAAGCCGGAAAAATCTGGACTGGTGTGGTCAAAAACCGTCGCAAGAACGGTGATCACTATTGGGTTCGTTCCAGCACGACACCGCTAAAACGCGATGGCAAGCTGGTCGGTTATATGTCGGTACGCACTGCCGCCACCACAGACGAAATCAGCCAGGCGGAAGCACTCTATGCTCAGGTGAATCAGGGTACCCTGAAAAACCGCACTTTTCATCACGGTTTGGTGGTGTATACCGGTCCGCTAAAATGGTTGAGCATGTTCAAAACCATGCCGCTGCGCTGGCGCATTCGCAGCTATTTTGGGCTGTTGGGGTTAATACCGCTGGCTATCGCGTTCGCACTGCTGCCAAAAACGGCGTTGGTATGGGGCGTGTTTGCCGCCTTGATCGCCTGCGCCTGCCTGTTCTGTGAGCTACTGGTGCAACATATCGCTAAACCGACGGAACTGATCCTCGAGCAAGCGATGCGTTCTGCATCTGGCCAGGCCAACAGCCTGACCCAGCTTAACCGTGCTGATGAAATAGGCATGTTGATGCGCGCCGTCAATCAATCCGGCATGAACTTCCGCACCTTTGTCGATGACGTCAACGTCAACCTGCATGAACTCAAAACCGCATGTAGTGAAATCGCGCAAGGTAACCACATTCTGGCCGAGTGCTGCGAGAAAACCGAAGAGAGCCTGCAACAGACCGCCGCCTCGGTCGAACAGCTTACCGCGACCATCAAGAGCAACGCCGACGCGTCGTTACGCGCTTCGCAATATGCGCAGGACGTTAATCAGGTCGTCAATGTCGGTGAGCAAGCCGTTTCGGAGGTTGCCAGTACGATGGATGCGATCACCCGCGCCAGCGAACGCATCACCGATATCATCAGCGTGTTGGATAATCTGGCATTCCAGACCAATATTCTGGCGGTCAACGCTGCCGTAGAAGCCGCCCATGCCGGGGAGCAAGGTAAGAGTTTCGCGGTGGTCGCCAGTGAGGTCCGTTCGCTGGCGCAGCGCAGCGCCTCCTCCGCCAAGGACATCGCGGCATTGATCGACAATACGCTCTCCAGCATCCGCGCCGGTGACCAGCAAGTGGCCCACACCAACCGCTCGATGAACAACATTTTGGTCAAAGTGCAGGAAGTGACGCACTTGATGAACGACATCAGCCTGGCCACCAAAGAACAGTCTCAAGGGCTGCAGCAGATCAATGACGCGGTCAACCGCATTGACGAATTGACCCATCAGAATACCGCACTGGCGAGCCAGTCCAACTCCGCCACCGGGCACCTGCAGCAGCAGATCGCCAGCATGGCGCAAGCCATCTCGGTATTCGGTGCCTCGAAGTAAGTCACGCCATCTTTGTCATACAGGAGGGGAAATTCCCCCTCCTGTCTTGTTTTTTCAACAGTACCGCCGCCCTGACGCTTTCATTGCGTTACCATGATGAAGGTAACGATTTTGTCTGTTTATGGTTTTCTGCTAGCTTATTCTGGTTGCCATCATCACGTCAGGTGATAAAACCACCGATGACCGATGCGCAACCGACAATACCCTGTGGAGAGATCATCATGAAGCTGGCGATTTACAGCACCAAACAATATGACCGCAAATACCTGGAACAGGTAAACCAACAGTTCGGGTATGAGCTGGAGTTTTTCGATTTCATGCTGAGCACGCGCACCGTCAAAATGGCGGCGGGATGCGATGCGGTTTGTATCTTCGTCAATGATGAAGCCGGGCGTGAGGTGCTGACGGAGCTGGCGAATACCGGCATCAACATCCTGGCGTTACGCTGCGCCGGTTTTAATAACGTCGACCTGGAAGCGGCCCGCGAACTGGGCATTCGGGTCGTGCGTGTACCGGCCTACTCACCGGAAGCGGTCGCAGAGCATGCGGTAGGCATGATGATGAGTCTCAACCGCCGCATTCATCGTGCCTATCAGCGCACCCGCGATGCCAATTTCTCACTGGAAGGGTTAATTGGCTTCAACATGTACCAGCGCACCGCCGGGATTATCGGCACCGGAAAAATCGGTATCGCCACCCTGCGTATCCTTAAAGGATTCGGCATGACGCTGCTGGCGCACGACCCTTACCCGAATCCACTCGCCCTGGAACTGGGCGCAGAGTATGTCGACCTCGATACCCTGTATGCCCGCTCAGACGTGATTTCACTGCACTGCCCGCTGACACCGGAAAACCATCACCTGCTCGACCAGAATGCGTTTGCACGCATGAAGAACGGCGTGATGATCATCAACACCAGCCGGGGCGGATTGATTGACTCTCAAGCCGCCATCGACGCGCTCAAACAACAGAAAATCGGCTCGCTCGGCATGGATGTGTATGAAAACGAGCGTGACTTGTTTTTTACCGACAAATCCAACGACGTGATTCAGGATGACGTGTTCCGTCGGCTTTCGGCCTGCCACAATGTGCTGTTCACCGGTCATCAGGCCTTTTTGACAGAAGAAGCATTGACCAGCATCGCCGACACCACCTTGCACAACATCCAACAGCTTAGCGAAGGCGTACCCTGCCCCAACCAGGTCAACGCCTGATCACACGGCCGGTGGCGTCTGCCGCCGGTTTGCTTACCTCTTACTGCTTACCTGCTTACCTGCTTACCTGCTTACCTGCCGAATGACTCGCCGGGATCACCCCGCCGGGCAATGACCATTCATCAATGAGGTTTCGTCGCAGCGCTTACCATTCGCCAACAGGCACGTACCGATGCTGGCCCCACTCAACTGGCGCGAAACGCCCATGCGCCCACCGGCCAGCGTACAATTCACCGCGGCCGGGCTCTCCTGCCCTTGCCAGGCAGCCCGTTGCGGCGCGACCGACTCCTGCATTTGCGCCGATTCAGATTGTCCGCCACTACATCCGCTACTGCAGACCACCAGCATCAGCGCCGTGCCCGCCACCAGCCATTGCGGCATCATCATATTCTTGTCGACTCCTATTTCGTGAATGTGAGAAAGATCGTGAGTGTGAGAAAGCCTGCATGTGAGAAGCAATCGGTCCATTTTATCGCTAAATAGCGGAATACGGCATAGTCCTATTTACTTCTCTTTTCGAATGTTTCTCATGGCGTAAAAAATCACCGTTTAGCCCCCATTTCACCTCTCATGTTTTTACTCACGGTAAGTAACAAAACAATTATTGTCAGGGGGATAAATTATATGTCCTTATTCAGGATGAACTGGACCAGTTGACCACCGCCATGGCCGGAATGACCGAACGGTTGCGTCAGATGATCGGCAACATCCGTGACAGCGTGAGCAACGTAGCAGCCTCTGCCGCACAAATCGCCCACGGCAACCATGAACTGTCGTCGCCTACCGAGCAACAATCCACCTCTGTCGTCCAGACCGCCGCCAGCATGGAACAACTGACCTCAACGGTAAAAAACAACGCCGACAACGCCGCCGCGTCGAGTGAACAGCGCCGTGGAATCGAGCAGATCGCCAGTGCCGTGAATGAACTCGATGTCACCACCCAGCAAAGCGCCTCGCTGGTTACAGCATCCGCGTCCTCCGCCAGCTCGCTGGAGGAACAATCCGTACGGTTGGAAACACTGGTGAGCCATTTCCGGCTAACGCAGGATAATCAACGGTTAGAGAATCGACGTTTAGATTATAAACAGGTAGGGAATAAACCGTTAGATAGACAGCCGTTATTGCCCCGTACCACGTTGGCTGCCAGCGCCCGCAATCCGTTATCCATATCGAGTCAGGCTACATTGCGTCAGGCCACACTGTCGTGAAACCACAACAGTCGCCAGAACCAGCAGGACTGGGAAAGCTTCTGAGTCAGCCTGTTTGTCAACAGCACTGCTGAGCAATAAAAAAACCGGCAAGAACGCCGGTTTGATCAGGAAAGCCATGATGCATCATCGCGGCATCATGCCGTTACCCTGGTTTGCAGGTTAACGATCCGCAATGGAATGCATCTCGACTTTCTCTGCCAGTGTTACTTCCACCTTGATGTCATCGGTCAGCGTCAGCATCGCCTTTTTGTCCATGCTCACCACGGCGCTACGCTGTGGGATGAGGAACTGCCGCACGCTCTCGCCTTCAATCATGTCTTTGCCATTCTCGACACCATGTCGGGCCGACAGCAGGTAATTCACCATCCCATTATAGGTGATCCGATATCCACCGTCGGCAGGCTCCACCCGGTAGTTAAGGGTAATTTTCGGCAATGCTGCCTTATACGTACCGCGAATTTCATCCCAGCGCGCCGGGTTACCGGTCAAGTAGACAGAATCTACCCAGTTAGTCTGGCCTTTCAACACATGGCTCGTGTCATAGGTAAAGTAATACGGCGAGATAAATGTACTGTTCAGGCTCGTCGTCTTGGTACGGAATACCGAGCATCCTGACAACATCGCCGTGACCGCTACGGCCAGAAGCAGTTTCTTCATGGGTATTGTTCTCTTTTCGCCAACAGTTTCAGCCCATGCAAGGGCCATACCGTGTCTTGTCATGGCCTGTCGCACAACGCGTGCAGGCACCAAGTCCTGTCCACAGAATAGCAGTGTTCTCACCCATCGATGAAAGGAAAAAGGGGCAAGTCGGGGGATAATTATCCCTATCGGCAAAGGCCATTTCCCCTCTTCCAGTTTGATATGTCTTTCATTTTCTGCCTTCATCGGCAAAAACGAGTGCAAAAAACCAATGGATCATTTCCACCTATCGGCACGTATTGAAATGCTGTTGTAAAACTCTCTGGTATTCGGCGCCGCAATCCGTACCATACACGGCATACTTACGCGTGCTGGTTACTGTCAGCGGGTGCTAATCCTTCATTTATCGCCAATCAGATGGGACACGAGAACGCCCAGATGGTATTCGAGATCTATGGGAAGTGGATTGAAGAGATGAGTGGGGATCAGAACAGCATGTTGAATCAACGGCTCTAAGCGTAAATGGGTTTTGCCCCTTCAGTGCCCTTTTTAGATACAGACGCAGGATAAAATGCCAGAAAATCAATTATCTACACCAAAACAACAGTATAACCTCAACAAATTACAAAAGCGTCTGCGTCGCAACGTGGGCGAGGCGATTGCCGATTTCAATATGATTGAAGAGGGCGATCGGATCATGGTCTGCCTGTCCGGTGGCAAAGACAGCTACACCATGCTGGAGATCCTGCGTAATTTGCAGCAGAGCGCGCCAGTGAACTTCTCGCTGGTAGCGGTGAATCTGGACCAGAAGCAGCCGGGGTTCCCGGAGCATGTGCTGCCGCAGTATCTGGATAGTATCGGCGTTGAATATAAGATTGTGGAAGAAAACACCTACGGCATCGTGAAAGAGAAGATCCCGGAAGGGAAAACCACCTGTTCACTGTGCTCTCGCCTGCGTCGCGGCATTCTGTATCGCACCGCCACCGAACTGGGCGCCACCAAGATAGCGCTTGGCCACCACCGCGATGACATTCTGCAAACGCTGTTTCTGAACATGTTCTACGGCGGCAAACTGAAAGGCATGCCCCCCAAACTGGTAAGCGATGACGGTAAGCATGTGGTCATTCGCCCCCTGGCGTATTGCCGTGAAAAAGACATTGAGCGCTTTGCGGAGGCACGCCAGTTCCCTATCATCCCGTGTAATTTGTGCGGTTCACAACCGAACCTGCAACGTCAGGTGATCAAAGACATGCTGCGCGATTGGGATAAACGCTACCCCGGCCGTATCGAAACCATGTTCAGCGCCATGCAAAATGCGGTGCCATCACATCTGTGCGACACCGCCTTGTTCGATTTCAAATCAATCCGTCAGGGCAGCGCCGTTGTGGATGGCGGCGATTTAGCGTTCGACCGTGAAGAGATGCCGCTACAACCCGCAGGCTGGCAGCCGGATGAAGATGACGAAGACAACACCCGGCCACTGGAACGTCTGGACGTGCTGGAGATTCGCTAGTTTTCGCGTTTACCGTTTTAACAACGCAAGCGGTTGATCGGCGGTGTGATTATTAGCCGCCTATACCTTTACTGCCAGCGTATGTTTTATTGCCAGCGTGTGTTTTATTGACAGAGTGTTTTTATTGCCATGGCGGCGTAATCGCGGGTTCCTACGTAGACATGACAGCCATAAACACGACCGTCTTCAACGCCAGCCCCCAATAACAACATCGTCAAATTGCAGGCAAAAAAAAGCCGACGAAACGTCGGCATGGTGTGAATTAATTGTGCTATGCAGTAATTCAAAAAAGGAAGTAAGACAATATGGAGCGCAACGCCCATCGCTTGACGTTGCATTCACCTGCGGGATGCATAGTGCCGCAGGTAGGGGCCAAAAATGTTGATATCGCTCAATATTGACAATGGTTTTTATCTCCGCCGACGGTTGTGTGATATTTCACGCAAGAATGCCACCGCGCCACTCACAACCATTTACTGCGCTTTAACCACCAGGCAACGCCGCCCACTAATAACACCAACATCAGGCAAAATACGCCAAAACCAATACCGCTATTCGCGCCCGGAATACCGCCCAGATTAACGCCAAATAATCCGGTCAGAAAGGTGGTGGGCAAAAACACCATCGCCAGCAACGACATGGTATAGGTGCGTCGGTTCATAGCATCCGTCATCAATGAGGTAATTTCATCAGCAATAACGGTGGTTCGCGCGATGCTGGCATCCAAATCCTCCAGCCCGCGGCCAAGACGCTCGGCAATTTCCTGCATGCGACGGCGATCGTCATCCTGCATCCAGCTAAATTTTTCACCAGACAGGCGCGAGAAGATATCACGTTGCGGCGTCATATAACGGCGCAACACAATCAGCTGTTTACGGATCAACGCCAGCTCACCGCGCGGTGGAATGCGCTGTTCCAGTAACGCATCTTCCAAATCGATGATTCTCTCATGCAGTTCATCAATAAACTCACTGGTGTGGTCGGTTAACGCCTCAGCGATGGACACTATCCAGTCACCGCTGTTGGCAGGCCCGTTGCCCTCTTTGAGGTCGCTCATTACCTCGTCGATCGCCGCGACCTTGCGGCGTCGGGTAGAAACAATCAGCCGCTCAGAAATAAACACCCGGATGGCGACCAATTCATCCGGCCGCTCATTGGGGTTGTAGTTGATGCTGCGCAGGGTTACCAGAGTGCCCTCGCCCAGCCGGACCACGCGGGGCCGGGCGCTTTCGCCCGCCAGCGCATTGCGTACGCTATCCGGTAACAGGGTGGTTTCGTGCAACCAACGCACGCTGGCCGATTGTGTCGAGTCGAGGTGCAACCAGACGGGTAACCCCCCCTCCTCTCCCAGCCCACTCTCTGCCAACGGCAGAATGCCGCCCTGTCCATCCAGTTGATAGGTAAAAACCGCCCCCATATGCTGGATAGCGTTACTGTCCATCACGTCCACACATCCTCTCCTGACTTCACGACTGCTTTGTTCACCCCGCACATCTTACTGCCTGTATCCCGGCCTGCAATCGGAAAGCGGCGCACCAGCAATGCCCGATAACCCCTCGATAAAACCCGGCTGCCTCGTTTGTCAGTGCTTTAGAATATACAGCGTGTGACTGTAGGCCACATCCTCCGGGTTAGTGATGGGATAACCTTTCACCCAGGGCTTGATCAGGCGGCCGTTGGTGTACTGGTAGATAGGCGCGATCGGTGCCTGTTCCGTCAGAATCTGCTCGGCACGGTTATAATCCTCGTTGAGGATCTTCCGGTCAGTCTGTCCGGCGGTATCCGCCATCAGGCGGTCATAGTCGGCATTATTGAAACGGGCGATATTGCCGCTGTGGCTCGACGTCAGCAACGACAGGAAGGTGGAAGGCTCGTTGTAATCACCAATCCAGGAGGCGCGTATCACATCAAAATTACCGGTGTTACGGCTGTCGATGTAGGTTTTCCATTCCTGATTCACCAGTTTGACGTCCACACCGAGCTTCGTCTTCCACATGGACGCAATTGCGATGGCGATTTTCTGGTGAACTTCCTGCATGTTGTACAACAACGTCAGCTTCAACGGTCTGGACAGGCCATAACCAGCTGCCGCCATCAGCGCTTTAGCCTGCATGTCCAGTTCAGCCTGTGAATACTGTTGCAGTTGTCCCGGTTGCGGCGTGAAACCGGCGGTGACATCGGGCGTAAAGCGATAGGCCGGCTTTTCCCCCGTCCCCAACACTTTCTCAGCAATAATCTTGCGATCGATGGCATAAGAGAGCGCTTTACGCACCCGTACATCGTTGGTCGGCGCACGCTGGGTGTTAAACGCATAATAGTAGGTACCCAGTTGCTCTGGCGTAAACACCTGCCCCGGCAGATCTTTCAACAGTTTCTGATACTGATTTTTCGGGAAGGATTCGGTGATATCGATATCGCCTGCCAGATAACGCTTGGTGGCGTTAGATTCCTGATTAATAGGCACAAACGTCACTTGCGTCAGGCGGGTATTGGCGTGATCCCAATAGTGATCGTTAGGGGTCAGCACCAGTTTTTCATTCACTACCCGCTCTTTAAGCACAAACGCGCCGTTGCCCACCAGATTGCCGGGTTTAGTCCACTCGTTACCGTATTTCTCCACCGTGGCCTGATGCACCGGATAAAGGCTGAAATTGGCCATCAGGCTAATGAAATACGGCACCGGCTTGCTCAGTTGCACCTTCAGCGTGTGGTCATCAACCGCGACGGCTCCGAGTTTATCGGCAGGCAATTTACCGGCCAGAATCTCATCAGCATTGACGATGCCCGCCATTCGGGCAAACCAGCTAAACGGTGAGTTATTCTGCGGTGTGACCAGCCGCCGCCAGCTGTAAACGAAGTCTCTGGCGGTGACCGGGTCGCCGTTTGACCAGCGCGCATCCGCTCGCAACGTAAAAATAAAGGTGCGGTTATCGTTAGTCTGCCAGCGCTGGGCCACGCCGGGAATCGGGTTGCCGTGCGCGTCCTGATTCACCAGCCCTTCAAACAAATCGCGAATCACCTGAATTTCCGGTAGCCCCACTGCTTTGATCGGGTCCAGCGAAGCGGGTTCGTCCTTGATATGGCGTACGATCTGCTGCTGGTCCGCCAGTACCGTACCGGGGGGAACCTGTGCCGCATTCGCCGCCCCTGTCAGGGTGGTCATCAGTATGGCGCAAAGCACGCTCACGGAAACTGCAGAGTCACGAAATTGCATGTTGTGTCCTTTAACCAAAGAGCCGTGTTCTGCTACCCCGTAGCAGTGCATGACTCGAATTATGTTGGGCATGTGCCCACTGAAAAAATCGTTATCAGGCTGGAAGTTATCATAGTCGTAAACCCGCCCTTCCAGCCAGTAGCGCGAAAGCGGTTTGCAAAGCGCCCCGCAATTCAGATTCACCGACGCGACCTGCCCGAATTTTTTGTTATTATCAGACGATACAACGCAACAACCGTCAGGATAACACCATGACAGATATCGAGTTTGTGCCGCGCCCTCGCGCCGAGCGCGGGGGATTTACCTCACCGGGTCAGGAGTACGGACGTTCCCGGCTGGGTGCGCCGCTACTGTGGTTCCCGGCGGAAAACGCAGGAAAACACAACGGATTGATCCTCGCGGGGACGCACGGTGATGAAACAGCCTCGGTGGTCGCACTCTCGTGTGCCTTGCGCACTCTGGCACCCGGCGGTCTGGCGCACCATGTGGTACTGGCGGTTAATCCGGATGGGTGCCAGTTGGGTTTGCGCGCGAATGCCAACGGTGTCGACCTCAATCGCAATTTCCCCACCGCCAACTGGCAGCCGGATGGCACCGTCTACCGCTGGAGCAGCGATACCCCGGTGCGCGATGTGCAGATATCGACCGGCAGCCACCCTGGCTCTGAGCCAGAAACACAGGCATTGTGCCGTCTCATCGAACACTTATCGCCACCGTGGGTGGTGTCATTTCATGAACCGCTGGCCTGCATTGATGACCCTCAACACTCCGCATTGGGTGTCTGGCTGTCGGAGACCTTTTCGCTCCCGCTGGTCGACGATGTCGGGTATCCAACACCCGGCTCCTTTGGCAGTTGGTGTGCTGAACGCCAGTTGCTGTGCATTACGGCAGAGTTACCGGTGATCGCCGCAGACAGCGCCACTCAGCGCTATCTGCCGGCACTGACCCAATTACTGAGCCATAACTTTTTATACCAATGTTGATAATGTTGCCCTACACTAATCGACATGTTAATCACCTGTGATAGAAGGACGTAAGCATGTCAACAAATGTACATTTCCAGGGTAACCCAGTACCAGTAGCAGGATCTTTCCCGGCTGCGGGCAGCAAGGCACCAGCATTTTCACTGGTTGCCAAAGACCTCTCTGATGTGGCGCTGAGCCACTACGCCGGCAAGCGCAAAGTCCTGAACATTTTCCCCAGCATCGATACCGGTGTGTGCGCCGCGTCTGTGCGTAAATTCAACCAGTTGGCTTCCAGCCTGGATAATACCGTTGTCCTGTGCGTTTCTGCTGATTTGCCGTTCGCGCAGTCTCGCTTCTGCGGCGCAGAAGGCCTGAACAACGTGGTGGTTCTGTCTACACTGCGCGGTGCGGAATTCAAAGAAAACTACGGTGTGGCGATTGCCGAAGGCGCGCTGAAAGGGCTGACCGCCCGTGCCGTTGTCGTGCTGGATGAAAACGACAATGTCCTGCACAGCGAGCTGGTAAACGAAATTACCAACGAGCCAGACTACGATGCCGCCATCGCCGTACTGAAATAAGTCCCGGCGATACTCCACAGGAACAATGCCAGTCTGTTGACTGGCATTTTTTTACTGCTTTCACCTTATCCAACAGCGCATCACCCACCCGACAGGACTTATTCCCCGCAGGCCACCGTCTGTGACACGGGGCGTGATGGTCGGTTACGCAGCGCGCACAACACCAACACCAGCATGACGACCCATTCCGCCATCAATGCCGCTGTCAGTGCGCTGGCAAAATGCCCGCCGCTGGCGTGCAACACATGCACCAGCACGGTACCCAGTACGATAGGCCCCAGCCCCAGTGACGCCTGTTGCATGGTAGAAAGCAGCGCACTGCCCGCCCCTGCCTGCTGCGTCGGCACGTCAGACATGCCAATCCGATAGAAGCTACTGACGATAAACGCCTGACCAAACCCAATCATCATGGTTGCGGGCAGTAATTGCAGCACCGATACCGGCCAGCGCCAGGCGAGCGACGCCATCAACAACGCCAGGCCGCTCATCTGGATAGCACACCCGATCAGCAGCACAGTTCTGTTCCCCAGACGGGTCAGCAGACGGCCGCTAAACAGCGATGAGACAAAATAAGACAATCCCAAACCGATAAAGCTGTTACCCGATTGCAACGGGGTAAAGCCCGCGCCGGATTGCAGGGTATACGCCACCGCAAACATAAACCCGCTCCAGCTGGAAAAGAACAGTAACGCCAGCAACAAACCAAAACGGATCCCCGGTAACCGAAACAACGCCGGTGGCAGCAACGGCGCAGGCTGGCGGTTTTCTACCCGCCATAGCCACGCGAACCACAGCAGACTACTCAACAATACCGCCACGCTGCCCAACGGCCAGTGCCAGATTGGCCCCAATGCCAACGGAAACAACAGGCTGGCTAACCCTAGTGACAACAGCACGGTACCGGGTAAATCCAACGCCACCGGTTTTTCACCGCGGGTATCCGGCAGGCGTGACGGTGCCACCAACAACACCAACAGGCAAACCGGCAGATTGACCAGAAACACGCTCCGCCAGCCATAACCGGCGATATCTAACTGAATTAAAAATCCGCCTAACACCTGCCCGACCACAAACGCCAACCCGCCAATCGCGCTGTAAAGCCCCAACGCCCGGGCATGCTCGCGCCCTCGCAGGCAGACATGAATCGTCGCCAGAATCTGCGGCACCACCAGTGCCGCCCCAACACCTTGCAAGGCGCGGGCCGCCAGCAGCACCCATACCGACTGGGCGATGCCACACAACAGCGACGCAACGCCGAACACGGCTACGCCCGTCAGAAACACCCGGCGTCGGCCCAGGTTGTCCCCCAACCGCCCGCCCATTGCCAGAGAGACAGCAAACGCCACACCATAAACCGACACAACCAGCTCCAGCTCAGCCGGGCTGGCAGACAGTGAATGGGCGATCGCTTCCAGTGCGACGTTGACGATCGAAAAATCGATCATCGGCAACAGTTGGCCGGTCAACAATACCATCAGACCGATGCCGGTAAGCCCCTGTGAAAGTGAAACCTGTTTCATCGCGGTACCCGTTGTGTTAATTCTGTGAGGTAGTTAGCATTATCGATAATTTAAACGGGTACCAGTTCCTGTTTATCCTGGTATAAAAACTACCTGTCTGTCACGTTCCCCCATCTGGAGATTGCTATGGTTATGCCGACACCCGTTCCTGCTGCTGACTCCCGGGTTACGCCACTACAACCGGATAACCGTAAACGGCTGGGGGCGTTTTTACGCGCACGGCGTGAAAGCCTTGACCCGCTGCGCCTGGGGCTTTCCATTCCCCGCAAGCGGCGCACGCCGGGGTTGCGCCGTGAGGATGTGGCGCTGCTGGCCGATGTGGGTATCACCTGGTACACCTGGCTGGAGCAAGGCCGTGAGATTCGCGCTTCGGCTAAAACGCTCACGGCGATAGCCAATGCCCTGCAATGCAATGAAGCCGAAACCCGACATCTGTTTATGCTGGCCGGGCTGCCGTTTTCCCCCTCAGCTCAGGCCAGTTGCGAGAAAATCAGCGCCGACAGCCAACGCATTCTCGATCAACTCAACCCGCTTCCGGCGGTTATCGTTAATGCGCGCTTCGTCATCCTGGGGGTTAACCTCACCTGGTGCCGGTTGCTGGATATCGACCTGCATCAGTTGGCACCGGAAGATCGTAACTGCATCTGGCTGGCGCTGACGCACCCGAACTGGCGGGAAAGGATGGTCGATCAGCAGGATTTACTGCCCAATCTGGTGGCGATGTTTCGCGCCCAGATGACCGAGCATGCCGGGGAACCGCTGTGGGAAGCACAGCTACAGCGCTATCTGAACGCTTCGGACGAATTTCGTCAGTTATGGTATCAACGCTACGAGGTGCAAGGCGTGGATGACAAAATCAAACGATTTCGTCATCCCTCGTTGGGTATTTTCACCCTGCGACAAATCAACTGGTGGAGCGCTTCGCGCAGCGGTGACCGGCTACTGGTCTACATGCCTGCCAGCGAGCAGGATAGCGCGCAATTGGCACAGCTGGCGCAACTGCCGCCACCTGGCGATGCACCGCACGCGTCATAAACGCTACCGGTGCGGTGCCCCCGCCAACATGATTGCCAACATGATTAAAGCTGAGCGCTGTCAGCCGGTTTCAGTCGCAGTTGTCGGGTACCGCTACCCGGTAATAACGGTGTCTGCGCTTCGCTTATCCAGCGGTGATACCCATCGAGCCACCAGCGACTGAGCGGATTACCACTCTGCCCACCCGGCAGGCTCAGCGTCGCGCCAGCGTCATCACCCGGCGCTATCACCAGCCGCTCCGACGCGCCAAACGTCGGGCGATTGACGTGTGGCACGTTGTTGTCTCCAGACAGCGGGTATACCGGCGCTTGCAGCAAACGGCCCAGCAACGGCAGTGACGACGCCAGCGGGTGAGCGATGTGGCTCTGATTCTCATCCCCCCAGCGACGGTGGCCCTCGCCGTTATCCCGCCATACCGTTTCCAGTTGTTGTAACGAAAACTGGCACCAGTTCTTCGCCGGTTTCGGTACCCACAAAATGGCCTCATCACGCATGAGCTGTTGTACCGTCATATCCCAGCGCGGGTTAGCCCCCCGGTAACTGGCCTTCGGCCACGCTTGCGACAGTTGTTGATCGAATGTGCCGAACAGGTGTTGGTAAAGCGCCTCACGCCAGCGATTCAGCAACAGGTACGCCACAGAATCGGCCGATGCCTGACCATCCCATTGCTGTAATAACGTTTTGACCGCAGTGTAATCGGCCATCGAGTCAGGCGCAGAGGCATTCATGCACTCCATCAACCGGTCACGCCAGCTGGCCGACAGCAGTGCGCGGTTATCGAGTTGGATCCGGTGCATCGCGGCAATATCTGGCTGGCTGACCTCCCCCAACGCCTGATGAATCGCCGACGCACGCACGCCGGGGTCCGCCCCGCCATCCCCGAGCCGCTCCCCCTGATCATCAAACAGCATACGGTTGTTGGCAGCAACGATGACGCCTTGCGGCGGGTCGATGATTTCTGGATAGGACTCAGGGGGTAATCCTCGTTCACGCCAGCGCGCCTGCGCCAGATCAACCAGGGGGAACGTGTTCTGCCTGCCGGGTATCAGTCGGTCCGGCAGTACGCCAGCCAGCGTCCAGCCGATATGGCCTCGGTTATCCGCCACCAACAGGTTTTGTGCCGGCAGACCGGCGCGCTGCCCCGCAGCCAGCGCATCTGGCACGGAGTGTGTTTCTGCCAGCGACATCAGCGACAGATCCAGCGCGCCCGGCAACTGGAGTACCCAATGCATCGCCATGCGTCCTTGTCCGGTATCAACCACCGGTCCCCAGTCGCTGGTTTGCACGGTCATCGTCTGAGGCTCGCCATGACTGACTGTCAGCGTTTCCTGCACCGTGCGTTGATGGCCTTCCTGAGGGTTTAGTTTCACCCAGTCAAAGGTATCGACATAACTGTTGGTAAAACCCCAGGCAATCACCCCATTACTGCCACTGACGATGGCAGGCGCACCGGGCAGAGAAAATCCGGTCAGGCGCAGTGTGCCCGCCTCCGTCGGGTAAATAAGCTGTGCGCGATACCATATCGTCGGCAGGCTCAAGCCAAGATGCATGTCGTTAGCCAGTATCGCCTTCCCTGCGGTGCTCACCAGCCAGCCATTACTGCCTTTGGCCTGTTCCTGGCCGCCAACTGACGCACCAGTCTTGCCACCAGACTGCCCCCACCACGATGGCGGCGTAGCCGGTTCTTGCGAAAAAGGCGGCAGCTGACCTGCCAACGGCGCATCCCATACGCTGGCATCCGGCAACAAAAAGTCGGCCTGTTCCGGCGTACTCTGGCTGGCAATCCAGCCACGGGCGTACTCCCGACCAAACTGGTTATCCTGCAAATCAAAATACATGGAAGCGATCACCAGCAAGGTGTCTTCCGGCAACCAGACTTGCGGCTTAACGCGTAGCAACCAATATTCAAACGGACGCGTTTTCAGGCTACTCAGCCCGGCATTGACGCCATCGGCATAACTGCGCAAGGTCTGCTGCTGCTCAGCGGGCAATGCCTGCCAGTTTCGGGCCACTTGCTGACGCAACAAGAACAATCGATGCTGCCGGTCCAACGGTAACGCCGCCGCGCCTACCAGCGCCGCCAGTTCTCCTGCGGCATTACGTCTTAGCAAGTCCATCTGGAAGAAGCGGTCTTGCGCATGGACAAACCCCAGCGCGAAGGCGGCTGACTGACGATCGTTAGCCCGGATGACCGGCACACCGGCATCGTCCCGGTCGATCGTCACTGCTGTGTGCAACCCAGGGACACGTAACTCACCGTCTGTCGGGGGTAAACTCTGGCGCAGTAACCACCATACGGTGGCAGCCAGCGCTATCACCAGCACGCCCCCCAGCGACAACGCGCCAACCGTCAGCCTTCGCCAGTTTTTGATACGCACAATCTATTCTCCCGCATTATTCAGGTGAGCGTTAATGACCATAGCGTGGGGCCAAAAACTGTTGCATTATCATTTGTATCATCCTGTATCCGCCAGGCTGATTTTCTGGAGGTGATATGTTCCCACTGCTAACCGAGCGTTTGAGTCTGCGCCCGTTCATGCCTTCTGACGACGTCGCACTATTTGACGCCATCCGTGAATCGATAGAATCCGTAGGACGCTGGCTACCGTGGTGCGTGCCCGATTACGATCTGCCAATGGCACAAAGCTGGATAACCTTTTGCGAACAACTACGTCGTGAAGGCACCGCCTTTGATCTGGTGATCACCGACCGTACTACTGGCGATCTGTTGGGTTCTATCGCCATCAACAATATCAGCAAAGCCTACCGACTCGGCAATATTGGTTATTGGGTTCGCCAGTCTGCACAAGGCCAAGGGGTCGTTCCTGAAGCGCTACGAGAAGTGGTGCCATTCGGTTTCGGTACGCTGGGGCTGACGCGACTGGAAATCATCGCCGCCGAGGAAAACCACGCCAGCCGTCAGGTCGCAAAGAAAATCGGCGCTCATTTCGAAGGGTTGCTGCGAAACCGGATTATTATCCATGACCAGCCGGTCACCGCCGCGTTATATTCGCTTATTCCCGGGGATGTGCTGGCTCATTGATGTTTGTCGGTGTTGATAAAACCTGACGCGACATGCTTACAGAGTTGAGCCATGCTGTGTGTCAAAGAAGAACATCTTTGATAATTGTCAGTGGACAGATTGCAACAGAGTGGAGCTGTCTGTAATCATTCATCTAAATAACTTCGCACATTGATACTTCACCTCTAATTGAGCGAGGCCCGTGATGGGGTACCACCTCCCGCAAGTGTAGCAGTAATATGAGAAACCATTTAGACTCGGGTTTACGGACGATTTGCCTAATCGCTCACGCATCGCTTCTTCAATCAACACTTCAGATTTTTTGGTACAGCTAATTACTTATTATCCTTGTAAGATTTGGCATATAAGTTTGTAAGACCATTAACTTTGTTTTTTCATTATTGGCAGATTTTTTCTGTTTAAACGGCATTTCCTCTGCAAGCATTTATAATACTGCCATCTCGAAGAACTGACTGACAGATAAAATATTCAGTTATTGTTAATAGCGATTTGAACTCACTTTTTGTCGGTGATCATGCTCGGTGTGCTGCGGTGCTAATTGCTTCAGTAACTATCAATAACTGGCCCAGCACCATTCTATTTTCCGATAACAATACAATATCTTTCTCCTAGACATTCAACGTGGAAATTTTCACTATTTGTCACTCCATCACCTTAGATTTATACTATTTTTAAAACTCGCCCACCGGATAACCGTCAAACAAAATCTGATTATTAATAGATATGATATGTATCCATCAGGTTGAAATCACGACATACCCACTATATTTAGTGCTTATCCCCCCCAAAAAAGGATAACTACATGAGTAATTTAGAAAGAATTAATAAAGTAAGAAATTATATCAATGAATACTATGAAAAGATAAAAGGACCAATGGCGCGACAAAAAGAGATTGGTGATCGTCTTGCCAGCAATGCTGTTGATGAGGATAACGAGATAACACCACAACAACAGAAAAATTTCGATGAAGACTTTGCTGAGTTTGATAGAGTCACCAAAGAAATCGATGATGCATTTAAAGAGTATGAGAGCAAAATCAAAAAATTTCGTAGTAAGTAGTAAATAGAAGATTAGTAAAAATCCACCTATTGAAGAGGTGGATTTTTACTTGGCATTACTCGTCCTCATCCCCACCTTTACGGCTACTCAGCCCATATTCCCGCAATTTGTTGGCGATGGCGGTGTGGGAGACGCCAAGCCGTTTGGCCAGCTTACGGGTACTCGGGTAAGTCTGGTAAAGGCGGGTTAATACCGAACGTTCAAAGCGCTTGCTGATATCGTCGAGCGAGCCTTCCAGTAAATCGTCATTGTGGGTGATTTCCGGCTGAAAGGCCGGTAAATCGATATCGTGCAGGCGCAGTTCGCCACCGCCCATTTGCGCCAGTGCGCGATAGATAGTGTTTTTCAACTGACGCACGTTGCCCGGCCAGCCATACTGCGGCAGCAGGTTGCGCACTTCCGGGGCGATAGGCGGACGCGTCATGCCTTGCTCATCAGCAAAGCGGGCGACAAACAGCTCAACTAACGGCATGACATCCGCCGGGCACTCCCGCAGCGGCGGCAGTTGCAACGTCAGCACATTCAGACGGTAGTAGAGGTCTTCACGGAACAGGCCGCGCTGCACCAGGTCAAGCAGGTTTTTCTGTGTCGCGCAGATAACCCGCACATCCACATGCACCTCATGCTCTTCCCCTACCCGGCGAAACGTCCCGTCGTTGAGGAAACGCAACAGTTTAGTCTGCATCTGCGGTGACATTTCACCCACTTCATCCAGCAGTACCGAACCGCCGTTCGCCTGCTCAAAGAAACCTTTCTTGCCTTCCAGCGCGTTGGGGTACGCGCCCGGCGCATGGCCGTAAAGCTCGCTTTCCATCACGTCGTCTGGCAAGGCGGCGCAGTTGAGCGCCAAAAACGGTTTCTTACCGCGGCTACTGCGCAGATGGCAGGCGCGGGCCAGCATATCCTTGCCGGTGCCGGTTTCGCCTACCAGTAACAATGGCGCATCCAGCATCGCCAGCTTGCGCGCCTGTTCCACCACCTGCCGCATGCGTGGGCTCACGGCCACGATATGGTCGAACTCGCGCTCGTCGTTAACGGGGGTATCCTGTAACTGGCGGCCCATGCGGGCGGCAGATTTCAGCATCACCAGTGCGCCGACGACGGTCGGTTTCCCTTTATCGTCTTCCAGGTGAACCGGGGTGACTTCCTGCAGGAAATCCTGACCGCGTAGCACCACGCGGGTAGTTTCCGGCTGGCCGCCCTGCTCTTGCCAGCGGGTGATAGGAGAATCATTGAGCAACTGGCTGATAGTCAGTGTACGGACTTTTTCCTGCGTGAGATCAAACAGGCTAAGGGCTGCCGCGTTGATAAGCTCCACTTTTCCTTTCAGGTCACACGATAAAACTGGCTCAGGCATCGACTCCAGCAATGCATTCAGCGCCCGATGCTCCCGTTCGGATGGCATAAACGCCACGGTACGCACATCACTGACCCCCACGATGCGGCGAATTTCCGTCATCAGTTCACGGAAGGTGTCAAAGCTGAGGGTGGTGAAATTGAGGTAGATACGACCCGCAGGATCAATTTCGATACCGCGCAGGTCGATATGCCGCAATACCAGCAGATCCAGCAATTCACGAGTCAGACCAATGCGGTCTTCACAAAATACTTCCAGACGCATCAATAAAACCTTCTTCTATCAGGTGCGGCAGGGACGAGAGCTGCATCATACCCTTTCACCGCCACCGGATGAAGTGGGGTGTCAGCAAAAGTTGACACCCCGGCAAGTGAATTTCAGGTTTACTTCGCCTTTTCCTCTTCAGGAAACGGTGTTGTCAGCATGGAGACCATAACCCGGATGCCATCGATATAGTTGCCGATACGCATATTCTCATCAGCACCATACGAACTGTTATCCACATTCACCAGTGAGACCACCGCAAACGCGTTTTTCAGCGCGGCCAGTGCGCCGTTAATCGGTGGCGACACCCCCAGCATACGGTTTTTCTCCGGTTCCCCTTTTATCGGTGCCTTCACGCCATCTATCGCCCATTTCGCCAGTGGCGAGGCCATCTGGGTGCGCACCGCAAAGGAGCTGCCTGACGAGGTCATCATGCTCATGGAGATAAGCCGGGCATTATGATTACGTTCCTGCAACG
This sequence comes from Dickeya oryzae, assembly GCF_009372235.1. GTDB lineage: Bacteria > Pseudomonadota > Gammaproteobacteria > Enterobacterales > Enterobacteriaceae > Dickeya > Dickeya oryzae. The sequence goes on from NZ_ML762920.1 coordinate 313,478, forward strand.
AGGGCGAATCCGAACGAACCACATAGAACCCTTTCGACACCACGTATTTTTTCAGCAGGTCATACAGGTAATCTGGCGATGTTTCAGGCACAGTACGGATATTGATACTGGCGGTCGCGGTTGAGGGAATGGCGTACACCGCCTTACGGCCAGTATCGCCCGCCCGGAACCCAATCACATCCAGCGATGGGTACTGCACAGCTTCCACCGGGTTGGGTGCCATTTTCTCCAGTTGGGTCACCCCATAACGGCTTTCGATCGTGCCCGGCTGCGGGGCCTGCGCGGCCAGTTGCTTATGCTCCTCGTCGGTTAATTTGACCCGATCATAGAAACCAGGCAAGGTCACCCGTCCATCGGCGTCTTTAAGCCCGGCCAGCAAGGTCGCCATCTGTTGCACCGGGTTGATAATCACATTACCGAATGCACCGCTGTGCGCTGCCGGGTCCGGGCCGAAGACCGTCATATCAACCTGTATCGACCCGCGATAACCGAAGGTGATCACCGGTTTGTTATTGGTGTTCACTGCGCCATTGAAAATCACTACGCCGTCGTTTTTAAGCCGGGCGGCATTCTGGTTGACCACCGCCGCCAGGTGTGGCGACCCACGCTCCTCTTCAGAGTCGAGTAACACCTTGATATTGACCGTCGGCGTGATACGGGCGCTTTTAATCGCATCCACGGCTGTCAGGAACATCGAGATAACGCCTTTCCCATCCGACGCGGACCGCCCAAAGACACGCCACTCCGGATCCACACCCGGTTGCATCAGCCGATCGTTGGGCTGCGGCATCCAGATTCCACGAGCATCTTTCATTTTCAGCGTGGGTTTCCAGGGGTCAGACGTCCAGTCAGAAGCGCTGGCGGATTGGCCGTCAAAGTGCATCAGAAACAACACTGTCGGGCGATTGGGCTGGATAGGCCCCCACTCCGCATACAACATCGGGTGTGCGCCGTTAACCAATTGCTGGGTGGTGAATCCGCGCTTTTGAAACGCCTTATCCAGCCAATTGAGGTTACGCTGAATATCAGCGGCGACATCGGTATCGTTACTGAGCGTCAGGCCTTCAAGATATTCGGGAAAGCTGGCCTTAGCGAAATTCAGACCTTCAGTGGGCGTCATGACCCACTGTTGAGCCTGAGCAGTACCTGCCAGCGCCAACGCACCAAGCACACTGACCAACAGGCGTTTTTTGCCACGAAACATTATCAGTATCCTTCCAGCCGGAGGAAAAAAAGAACATCCATCTTCTGGTTATCGGCAGCATCGAACGTCGTGTGAGCGATTTGCCTGCCGGGTTACCCGTTACCCGTCATACTTCGAGTTGCAGGTGTGTTGGCTGCGTTACTCGGCCCATCAATGGGCCTCGCCCTTCGGGCCGCAGCAAGCAGCGTTCAAATCGGCGTATGCCGATTTGTCGTTCACCCGAATCACTTACTTAAGTAAGCTCATCGGGATTCACTCTCTTGCCGCATTACAAGGCTCTAATGAGCCTTGCCCTAAAGGGCCAACGCGTTGCGTTGTTCAACACGCGAGCGTGTTGTCCTGCAACTCGAATTATTTAGGGTACAAATCCATCAGGTTGCCGCACAATGGCAACCTGATGGATAACAAGTATAGATAAACATGCTTCGTGGCAACGCGGGTTACATCAAAACCCGGTTGTTTTCAGGCGGTATTTTTCATAACGGATAGGTAACGACACATCCCTCCCTCAGATATTCTCCAGCCGAATGCCACGGGTTCGCGGGCCAAATACCCCGACGGTGACCACCACGGTTAACATGCTGATGATGATAAACGCCAGCACGCCACTGGTATCGTAGTGTTGTAAAATCAACCCGATGAGCAGACTACTGAACGCGGTAGACAGGCGGCTGAACGAGTAGCAAAAGCCCACGCCGCGGGCGCGAATCGCGGTGGGAAAAACCTCGGTCTGGTAGGCATGATAGCTGATGGTCAGCCAGGCGTTGGAGTAAGCGACCAGAAACCCGCAGACCATCAACCACAGCGGTTGGGTCTGAAAAGCAAACAGGGTACCGCATACCACCGTCATCAGTGACGACAACACAATGTGCCATTTATTTTCGAGTTTCCCGATGTACCAGCAGCACAGTAGCGACCCAAGCGGATAGGCAAGCGTAATAAAAAAGGCGTACAGCAGACTGTGGGTGACGGTGGCTCCCTGCCCTGCCAGCAGCGTCGGCAGCCAGTTACCGAAACCGAAAAAACCGATGGCCTGAAACACATTCATCACCATCAGCATCAGGGTTCGGCGTCGGTAACGCGGCGACCAGATATCACGAAAGCGGCCACGTGATGGGGAGGTGATGACCGACTGCGACGGCGTCAACGCGTCTCCCGGCTGCACACCGCAGCGGTGTTCCATCGCTGTCATCACCTGCTCAGCTTCCCGATAACGCCCGCGTGACAGCAGCCAGCGCGCCGACTCCATCAGATTGCGCCGCAACAACCACACCACCAGCGAACATAGAGCACCGATAATCACCACATAACGCCAGCCAGACAGCCCCCAGAACTGGTGCGGCACCAGCCACCACGACATCAGCGCCACCGCCGGTACCGAGAGAAACTGCATGAAGAATGCCAGCGCAAACGCCCGGTTGCGCAGGTGGGTCGGCATCCATTCAGACAGGTAGGTATCGATGGTCACCAGTTCCACCCCCAGCCCAATACCGACCAAAAAGCGGCACAGGATCACCCCTTGTGCCTGATGCTGGAACGCCATCAGCAACGAGAACGCGCCGTACCACGCCAGCGCAAACATGAATGCGCTGCGACGCCCCAGTTTGTCGGCCTGTGGAGCCAGCACACTGGCCCCGACGAATAAGCCAAGGAAGGTGACGCACGCGAAAGTCGCCTGATCCGATACCCCGAGGAGCCCCGCCTGACCGGCATGGAAGATGTTCTCGTTCATCAGACCGGTGCTGATATACGCCGTCTGAAACAGGTCGTAGAGTTCAAAGAATCCCCCCAGCGACAGCAGCATGATGAAACGCCATAACCCCCACGACGGGGGCAAGGCATCAATACGCGCCGCCAGTATATGGAACGGAAGTGAATGATTGACCGTATAAACCGTCGGCGCACTGCGTTCAGTAAAGCGGGTGTCCATGGCTTGCCCCTGATTGATGATATACCCTTCATACTTCAAGTTGCAGGTGTGTTGGCTGCGTTCGTTCACCCGAATCACTTACCTGAGTAAGCTCATCGGGATTCACTCTCTTGCCGCCTTCCTGCAACTCGAATTATTTAGGGTATAGGTTATCGATAATCACGTTCCGGCAAACCATAGCGGTAATAATTATCATTTATTACTGCTTATAAACGGAATTATTTTCAGAATATAACGGTATAACCGGACGGTAACAGGCGCGTCAGTTTTTCATGAGAGAAATCGATACGTTATCGCCATCATTACCCGTAATGGCGATATATCTGGTTACATCATGCACAACCTGTGGAGGGAAGTCAGTGGGTTGTACCAGGGGGTTATTCCCCCGGTGACGACGGTGTTTTTACCCGCATCCGGCCAATCAGTTCGCGCCGGAAATCGCCTAACCGGGGTTTATCATCCAGCCACGGCAACGGGCGACATAACTCCATGGCGCGGATCCCCAGACGTGCGGTCAGCAACCCAGCCCCCAACCCTTGCGCGGCACGTGCCGACAGGCGAGCGGCCAAGTCCTGCGACATCCAGTCCATGCCGATTTCCCGCACCAGTTCACTGGCACCGGCAAACGCCACATTGAGCAGCACCAGTCGGAACAGGCGAATGCGGCTGAAATAACCCAGCTCGATGCCATACAACCGGGCGATGCGATTGACCAGTCGCAGGTTGCGCCAGGCAATGAACGCCATATCCACCAGCGCCAACGGGCTGACGGCAATCATCAGGGCGGATTCGGCGGCGGAACGGCTAATCTCACGACGCGCCTGCGCATCCAGCACCGGTTGTACCAGACGCGCGTATAACTCCGTCACTTCACGGTCGTTGTGGGTATCCTGTAGCGATGCCTGCCAGCGTTGCAGCGCTGGGTGCCCGGCCTCAAGCCCGGCCTGGCGGGCCAGATGCTCGCAAAATGCCCGCGCTTGCCCGGTGCCGTGACTGTTAAGCAACGCTTGCGCCCGGTCTCGGGTTTCCGCCCGCTGGCGCAGCCGGTACAGCCGACGCCACTCCACCGCCAGCGACCCGACACCCGCGCCAACAATCAGAATACCGGCGGCCACAGCGCCAAGCGCAATCCAGTCCTGGCCGACCCACGCCTGATACAACGCACGTCCGCCCTGCGCCAGCGCACTCAGGCCGAACAACGCCACACCAGCCCCCAGCATGCGCCGCCACAGACTACGACGTGGGCGCAACGCATCACTGACCACCTGCTCCGCCCCTTCGCCGTCATCGGTCTGCGTATCGTCAACGGCGACGGTCGGTGCGAAATGGCGGGCGTCACCGTCATCAAAGGCAACCGAGGGTCGCAACGATGCCGCCGCTGGTTCAATCGGCGTATCGTCAAAGGTGATGCGAGGCTTCAGCGGTTCACTCATCGCAATTTATCTCCCAGTAAAAACTCCATCACCGTATCCATACGAATATGCGGTAGCGGCAGGTCCATCTGCATCTCTTGTGGACGGAACGGCTCAAAGTGGAACCCCTGCTCGCGCCAGAAGGACGGGTCCGGTAGCCGTGCCGGGACGTCACCCGGATACAGGGTAATAGGCTCACCGTCCGCCAGCCGGTTGCCGCGCAAAGCAGGCAACGATTGCCCCTGATGCGACACCACGCCGCTTTGCGTCGCCTGCACGGCCGCAATACCAGCACAGTCGATCTCGATGCCCTCGAACGCCACATTGCGCCAGGCTTCCTGCACCAGTTGCTGCAACAGCGACACCAGGTTGGCGTGCTGGTCGGCGGTAATATGGTCAGACTGGCTGGCGGCAAACATCAGCCGGTCGATACACGGCGAAAATAACCGGCGCAACAGCGTGCGCTTACCGTAATGAAAACTCTGCATCAGTTGAGTCAGCGCCAGTCGCATGTCGTTAAACGACTGCACGCCATGATTGAGCGATTGCAGGCAATCCACCAGTACGATTTGCCGGTCAAAGCGGACAAAGTGCTGGCGATAGAACTCACGCACAACATGCTGGCAGTAGTATTCAAAGCGGCGGCGCAACATCCCGATCACCGTGTGTTCGCCTGCCTGAGCCAGCGCAGCGTCCAGTCGCTCGTCGGGCTGGGGCCAGGGGAAGAACTGCAATACCGGCGCACCGGCCAAATCGCCCGGCAACACAAAACGCCCCGGCTGAATGAAGTGCAATCCTTCCTGCTTACAGCGCAACAGGTAGTCGGTGTACGCCTGGGCGATCGCCGCCAGTTGGTTTTCATCGGCGGGGGCCAGTGGGTCAAGCCCTTCACACAGCGCCAGAAAGGGCTGCGCCCAGCGTAGTCTATCCCCCTGCAACAGGGTGGACATCTGCCGGGACCAGTCGGCGTAGCTTTGCTCCAGCAGCGGTAAATCCAACAGCCATTCACCGGGATAATCAACGATTTCCAGATACAGCGTGGCGGTATCACGAAAGTGACGCAACAGGCTGTCGCGGGAGCGGTAGCGCAGTGCCAGCCGGATTTCACTCACCCCACGCGTCGGCGTCGGCCAGGCAGGTGGCACGCCGTATAACGAGGCCATGCCTTCGTCATACGCAAACCGGGGAATAGCCAAATCCCGCTGCGGGATACGACGAGCCCCCAACAAACGGTTTTCGCGCACCACCGAAAACAGCGGCAACCGTGCGCCATGCTGCGCGTTCAACAGTTGATTGACCAGTGAGGTAATAAACGCCGTTTTGCCGCTGCGGCTCAGGCCAGTAACGGCCAGCCGCAGGTGACGATCGGCGCTGCGATTGACCAGCGCGCTGAACTCGTTCTGTAAGCGGCTAACATGATGGGAATAAGCCATGACACTCCTGTTGGTTGTCCTGCCATATGATCGTCCTGCCATATCCGGCCACCGTCGTGTTACCTGTCAATTACGAAAAACCGAACAAACAGCACAAGCACAAACAATAGTGCGACGGTGCGAAAAACGGTGAGCAGAATTCGATGCCTGCGCCGCGAATCCTGCTCAGAAGATCAGGCCAGCCGGGTGGCTGGCAGCGCGACTACAGTTGGCGAAACTTACTGCGCACGCCGTAGGTTTCTGACGTGATATAGCGTTCGATATGGCGTAAGCGTTGTTCGCTGGCGCTCAATATCGCATCGGCTTGATCGAGCAACGTCTGCGGTGAAGCCTCATCACGTGTCGTCGTGTATGCCTCCGGCGGCGCAGGTTCCAGTACGAAACTGAGAACGATATAAGCGATGACCGTAATCAGAAACAGACCGAAAAAAATCGACAGCACGGCAATAAAACGCACCAGTTTTACCGGCACATCGAAATAGCGCGCCAGCCCGGCACACACGCCTTTAATCATGCCCTCTTCCGGCAGCAGGTAAAGTTTTCGCTCAGCACGGGTGTTCATCAGGATTGTCTCCAGTTGGGATGTTCCGCATCCAGAATCTGTTCCAGCGCCTCAATCCGTTCGCGCATGCGCTGTGCGTCTTGCGTTAACCGGGTCAGCCGCTGCATTTCAGCCTGATCCCACTGAGGCGCACGGCGGCGCTGACTGTAATGCAGCCACAACCACAGCGGTGCGACAAACAGCAGAAACACCGTCAGGGGAATCATTGTCATTACCAGAGCACCCATTTTTTCTCCTTAATTATTATGGTGATGCAGCCTGATTGCCGCCGAAACGGCAACCAGTAATCATTATTCCGCCGGTTTGACTTTCGCTTTCAGCGCAGCCAGTTGCGCATCGATCTCGTCGCTGGTTTTCAGCTCGGCAAACTGTTGATCCAACGATTTTTGTTTACCCAGCCCCACGCTTTCCGCTTCCGCCTCCAGGGTATCGATACGGCGTTCAAACTGCTCAAAACGCGCCATCGCTTCATCCAGTTTACCGCTATCCAACTGGCGACGAATATCACGGGATGAACTGGCGGCCTGATGGCGTAATGTCAGCGCCTGTTGACGGGCGCGGGTTTCGGTCAGTTTATTTTCCAGCTCGCCAATTTCGCGTTTCAGGCGATCCAATGTTTCTTCAACCGCCGCACCCTCTTGCTCCAGTACTGTGACCAGTTCCGTCAGCTTCTGTTTTTCTACCAGCGCCGCTCGCGCCAGGTCTTCACGCTCGCGCCGTAACGCCAGCTCGGCTTTTTCCTGCCATTCCTGCTGCTGGCTGCGCGCCTGTTCAATGCGGCGAGCCAGTTGTTTCTTTTCCGCCAATGCCCGGGCGGAGGTGGAACGCACTTCAACCAGTGTATCTTCCATTTCCTGAATCATCAGCCGCACCAGTTTTTGCGGGTCTTCAGCCTTATCCAGCAAGGCATTGATATTGGCGTTCACGATGTCGGCAAAACGGGAAAAAATACCCATACTCTACTCCTCAATGATTTCCGGCGTCTGCGACGCCCGGTTCGTTATCTCCATCAGCCGTTGCCTGATGACATCCTGACATAATCAAATACTGTGCCAGCTTTTAAAATCATCGTAATCACATGATAAATAATGCGTTATTGATTTTGATATACAATAGACGCGTGCTTTGCTATGGTCAAATTGACCAACAAGTGGTGAAAAACACAAGGCGATATCATGACGCATGGACAGGATTCGTTACTGGGCGAGGCCAACAGTTTTCTGGAGGTGCTGGAGCAGGTGTCTCAGCTGGCACAGCTCAATAAACCGGTGCTGGTGATTGGCGAACGTGGCACCGGTAAAGAACTGATTGCCAGCCGTCTGCATTACCTTTCTCCCCGTTGGCAGGGGCCGTTTATTTCACTTAACTGCGCCGCCCTGAATGACAACCTGCTGGATTCCGAACTGTTCGGTCATGAAGCCGGGGCATTTACCGGCGCACAAAAACGTCATCTGGGCCGTTTTGAGCGTGCCGACGGCGGAACCCTGTTTCTGGATGAACTGGCGACCGCGCCGATGCTGGTGCAGGAAAAGCTGTTGCGGGTGATCGAATACGGCGTACTCGAACGTGTGGGCGGCGGGCAACCGCTACAGGTGGATGTCCGACTGGTGTGCGCCACCAACGAAGACCTGCCCGCGCTGGCGGCACAGGGCAAGTTCCGCGCCGACCTGCTTGACAGGCTGGCGTTCGATGTCGTACACCTGCCGCCACTGCGCCAACGCCAGCAAGACATCATGCTGCTGGCACAGCATTTCGCGGTACAGATGTGCCGGGAATTGGGCTTGCCGCTGTTTCCCGGCTTCAGCCCGCAGGCGGAACGTACCCTGCTGGACTACAGCTGGCCGGGCAATATCCGCGAGCTAAAAAACGTGGTGGAACGCTCGCTATACCGCCATGGTGCCAACCCGAACGCGGTGGACAGCATTATCCTTAACCCGTTTACGCCACTGGCCTCCCCCGCACTGGCGCTCGACTCGCCACACGCGGGGGCGACGGGCTTACCCACGCTGCCGTTGAATCTGCGTGACTGGCAGCACCATCAGGAGCGACAACTGGTAGAGCGGGCGCTCGTTCAGGCGCAGTTTAACCAGCGCAAAGCCGCCGGGTTGCTGACACTCACTTACCATCAGTTTCGCGGCCTGCTGAAAAAGCACGAGATCGGTGCCAGTGACTAACTGTGGTCTGCAAAACCCATAACAGCAATCATCGCCCCGGCGATAAAACCGGGGGCGGTGCGCGTTACCACTCGTCAAACGGGTCGAGCAAATCCTGCCAGCTCTCCACGCCGCCCAGCAGTTCCTCATCGGTGAGCAGGCAGGCATTCAGTTGGGCGGTAATCCACGCCTGATCCAGATGCTGACCAATAAACACAATTTCCTGTCGCATATCACCGAACGGCTCCTGCCATTTCGCCCGAATCGCCGCCAGGGTTTCTTCGTCCTGTGGCCAGCGCTCCGGTGCGACCGCTTTCCAGAACAGACCGGCCAGCCCGTAGCGCAAAATCCCCCCGGCCTGATGCCAGGAACCAGCCTCGAACGGACGGCTCGCCAGCCAGAAAAACCCTTTGGAGCGCAGCAGACGACCCGGCCCCCACTCCTCGCGGCTCAGGAAGTCATAGAAGCGCTGGGGGTGAAACGGCCTGCGTGCCTGATAGACAAAGTTGCCAATTCCATACTCTTCGGTTTCCGGTGTATGGCTACCGCGTAGCTCCTGTAGCCAGCCCGGCGTCATGGCCGCCGTTTGCATATTAAAACGCCCGGTATTTAACACTTCGTCCATCGGCACCTGCCCGTGGGCAATCGGCAGAATTCGTGCGGAGGGATTGAGGGTGTGGAGAATAGCGATCACCTCATCACGCTGGCTGTCGGTCATTTCATCGGTTTTACTGACCAGCAGTACATCGCAAAACTCAATTTGTTCAATCAGCAGGTCGGTGACACTGCGAACATCGTCGTCTCCCAGGCTCTGCCCCACCGATTGCAGGCTTTCCGCCGCCTGATACTGTGCCAGAAAGCTGGCACCATCCACCACGGTGACCATCGTATCCAGGCGGGCGAACTCAGACAGGCATTGCCCTTGTTCGTCTTCAAATGTAAACGTCTCTGCCACCGGCAACGGCTCGGAAATGCCGCTGGACTCAATCAGCAGATAGTCGTAACGCCCGGTGCGAGCCAGTTCGCGCACCGCCACCAGCAAATCTTCCCGCAGGGTGCAGCAGATGCAACCGTTACTCATCGACACCAGCTTTTCCTGGCGGTGATCCAGCGTCACCTCCTGGTTAACCAACTCCGCGTCGATATTCACTTCACTCATGTCATTGACGATCACCGCGACCCGACGTCCCTGACGATTATTCAGAATATGGTTTAGCACCGTGGTTTTCCCGGCCCCCAAAAAGCCGGAGAGTACGGTAACGGGTAAAGGTTGCATGCGAGTGCTCCTGCTCAAAAATGATTGCCCGGCGACCGACTTAGCGCGAGTCACCGCCTGGCTGCGCATACTACCACAAATAAGATATGTTATAACATAACAATTATTACTAATGGGCTGCGCGTTCAGTGGTGTACAAATACCTGCCAGCTGCTGCCGACAACCCCAGCAGTTTGTAGAAAAAACCGGCAGATAAGCGTAAGAAATTGGGTGGAATCACAGAGTGCGGTACACTCTGTGTATTGCCGATTGTCTGAAAAAAACCGTATGTCCGGAAAACACATTCTTATACTGGCGCTGGCCTGGCTGACACAGTCCGCTCTGGCACAGACGCCGACCGTCCCCGACGCGCCGGTGCCCCCTATCCGCCAGAGCGGTTTTGTCTATTGCGTCAACGACGTTCTCAATACCTTCAATCCCCAGATGGCGCGCAGCGGGCTGATGGTGGATACGCTGGCCGCACAGCTCTATGACCGTCTGCTGGGCGTTGACCCTTATACCTACCGGTTGATGCCGGAACTGGCGCAGCACTGGGAAGTCAGCGACAACGGCGCGACCTACCGTTTCACCCTGCGTCGTGATGTGCCGTTCCAGAAGACCGCCTGGTTTACCCCCAGCCGGATGATGAACGCTGACGATGTGTTGTTCAGTTTCCAGCGCATGCTGGATAAAAAGCACCCGTTCCATGATGTCAACGGCGGCGAGTATCCTTACTTCGACAGTCTGCAACTGGCAGATAACATACAAAGCATCCGCAAACTGGGCGATTACACCATCGAGTTCCGTCTGCAAAGCCCTGACGCCTCGTTCCTGTGGCACCTCGCTACCCATTATGCGCCCATCCTGTCGGCGGAATACGCCCAACAACTGACTCGTCAGGACCGCCGGGAATTGCTTGACCGCCAGCCGGTAGGGACTGGCCCTTACCGGCTGGAACAGTATCGCTACGGGCAGTACGTGCGGCTCAAACGCAACGATGACTACTGGCGCGGCGAACCGCGTATGGAGCAGGTGGTTATCGACCTGGGTGCCGGTGGCACCGGTCGCCTGTCAAAACTGTTGACGGGCGAGTGCGACGTGCTGGCCTACCCGGCCGCCAGTCAGTTAAGCATTCTGCGTAATGACCCTCGTTTGCGGCTATCGCTGCGACCGGGGATGAACGTCGCCTATCTGGCGTTTAACGTGCGAAAACCACCGCTGGATGATGCTCGCGTGCGTCACGCCATCGCGCTGGCTATCAATAACGATCGTCTGATGCAGTCGATTTACTACGGCACCGCCGAAACCGCCGCCTCGATTCTGCCGCGCGCCTCCTGGGCTTACGACAATGAAGCGCAGATTTCCGAGTACAACCCGGATAAAGCGCGCCAGTTACTTAAAGAACTGGGCATTCATGGCCTGCAATTGCAATTGTGGGTGCCGAGCGCGTCGCAGTCCTATAACCCCAGCCCGGTGAAAACCGCCGAACTGATTCAGGCTGACCTGGCGCAAATCGGCATTCGGGTGACCATCATGCCGGTAGAGGGCCGTTTTCAGGAAGCGCGCCTGATGGAGATGAACCACGACCTGACGCTGGCCGGTTGGGCGACCGACAGTAACGACCCAGACAGTGTGTTCCGCCCGTTATTGAGCTGTGCCGCTATCCGCTCCCAAACCAACTATGCTCACTGGTGTGATCCCGATTTCGATCAGGTCTTGCAGGACGCGCTCTCTTCCCAGCAACTCTCCCGACGTATGGAGTACTACCGGGTCGCCCATCACATTCTGACCGAGCAGCTGCCGGTACTGCCGCTGGCCTCATCGCTGCGGATGCAGGCCTATCGCTACGACATCAAAGGGCTGGTACTCAGTCCGTTTGGTAACGCCTCCTTCGCCGGTGTTTACCGTGAGGACGGTAGCGATGGTCATAAAGACAAACCGGATGAGCACGCCGTTGATCCGTCTTCCAATGCGCCGATCCAGGGGGAACAGCCGTGATTATCTTTACCCTTCGTCGCTTGTTGTTGTTGCTGGTCACGCTGTTTCTGCTGTCGCTGATCGGCTTTAGTCTGCTGTATTACACCCCACACGCCCCACTGAGCGGGGCGGCGCTGTTCGACGCCTATCGCTTTTATTTCGTCAGCCTGTTGCAGGGGGATTTTGGCGTTTCCAGTATTAACGGACAGCCGATTAGCGAGCAGTTGCGCGATATTTTGCCCGCCACCGTCGAACTGTGTCTGCTGGCGTTTTCGCTGTCGCTGCTGGTGGGTATTCCACTCGGGATCACCACCGGCGTGTTGCAACACAAAGCTGCCGATCGGGTGATCAGCGCGCTGGTACTGCTGGGCTTTTCCTTGCCGGTATTCTGGCTGGCGCTGTTGATGACCTTATTCTTTTCGCTGCATCTGGGCTGGCTGCCGGTGTCGGGTCGTTTCGACCTGCTTTACCCGGTGCCGCCGGTGACCGGTTTTGCGCTGATCGATGCCTGGCTTTCCCATTCCCCCTACCGGGACGAGATGATCGCCAGCGCCATACAGCACATGATTTTGCCGGTGCTGGTGTTGTCGGTCGGCCCGACCACCGAAGTGATTCGCCTGATGCGTATCAGCACCACCGACATCGGCACCCAGAATTACATTAAAGCGGCGATTATCCGTGGGTTACCCCGCGCGACGGTCATCCGCCGTCACCTGTTGCATAACGCCCTGCCGCCGATTATTCCGCAACTGGGGCTGCAATTCTCCACCATGCTGACACTGGAAATGATTACCGAGGTGGTGTTTAACTGGCCGGGCCTTGGCCGCTGGCTGGTCAACGCCATCCGCCAGCAGGATTTTGCGGCGATTTCTGCCGGGGTGATGGTGGTCGGCGCGCTGGTAATCACCATCAACGTACTGTCCGATATCTGGGGCGCCATGACAAACCCGCTGAAACATAAGGAATGGTATGCACTCCGATAACATCTACGGCGAAAAAGCGCTCCCCAGCCGCTGGGTCGATGCCTGGACAGTCTTCCGGCAGGACCGGATGGCGATGGTGGGTTTTTACGGATTCCTGTTGCTGCTGGGGTTATGCCTGTTTGGCAACACACTGGCACCCTACGGGTTGGATCAACAATTTCTCGGCTACCAGTTGCTGCCGCCGTCCTGGTCACGTTATGGCGAAGTGTCGTTTTTTCTCGGCACCGATGACCTGGGGCGCGACCTGCTGAGCCGCTTGCTGAGCGGCACCGCGCCGACCTTCGGCTCGGCGCTGCTGGTTACGCTGGCCGCCACGCTGGTCGGTATTGTGCTCGGCATGCTGGCCGGGGTGACCCACGGCCTGCGTTCTGCGGTACTCAACCATATTCTCGACCCGCTGCTGTCGATTCCCTCGTTACTGCTGGCGATGGTGGTGATCGCGTTTATCGGCCCGCAACTGAGCCACGCCATGCTGGCGGTGTGGATGGCGCTGTTGCCGCGTATGGTGCGCACGATTTATTCCGCTGTGCATGACGAACTGGAAAAAGAGTACGTGACTGCTGCCCGGCTGGATGGTGCCTCCACACTCTACCTGATCTGGTATGCCGTGGTGCCCAACATCCTGCCGATACTGGTCAGTGAAATCACCCGTGCGCTCTCCATCGCCATTCTGGATATCGCCGCACTCGGCTTTCTCAATCTCGGCGCGCAACTCCCCTCCACCGAATGGGGGGTGTTGCTGGGGAATTCACTGGAGCTGGTGTACGCCGCACCGTGGACGGTGATGCTGCCCGGTGCAGCCATTACTGTCAGCGTACTGATCGTTAATCTGCTGGGAGACGGCATTCGCCGCGCCCTGCTCGCTCAAACCGAATAGTGACGGAACTGCATCATGGCATTACTGGAAATTCGTAATCTGACCATTGAATTCCTCACCCCGGATGGCCCGGTGAAAGCGGTGGATCGCGTCAGCGTCAGCCTTACCGAGGGCGAGATTCGCGGGCTGGTGGGGGAATCCGGCTCTGGCAAGAGCCTTATCGCCAAAGCTATCTGCGGCATCAACAAGGAAAACTGGCGGATTACCGCCGACCGTTTCCGCTTCGATGACGTGGATTTGCTCCAGCTCACGCCCCGTCAGCGCCGTAAACTGGTGCGGCACAACATGTCGATGATCTTTCAGGAACCACAATCCTGTCTGGATCCCTCCGCGCGTGTCGGTCGCCAGTTGATGCAATCTATTCCTGGCTGGACGTACAAAGGCCGCTGGTGGCAGCGCATCAACTGGCGCAAACGCCGGGCCATCGAATTGCTGCACCGCGTCGGCATCAAAGACCATAAAGACATTATGCGCAGCTACCCCTATGAACTGACCGAGGGGGAATGCCAGAAGGTGATGATCGCCATAGCACTGGCCAACCAGCCCAGATTGCTGATTGCCGATGAGCCGACCAACGCGATGGAAGCCACGACACAGGCGCAGATTTTCCGCCTGCTTTCCCGGCTTAACCAGAACAACAACACCACCATTTTGTTAATCAGCCACGATTTGCAGACCATGAGCAAATGGGCGGATCGCATCAACGTGTTGTACTGCGGCCAGACAGTGGAAAGCGCGGTCAGCGATGAATTGATCAGTGCGCCGCACCACCCTTACACCCAGGCATTGATCCGCGCCATGCCGGATTTCGGCTGTTCATTACCACACAAGAGCCACCTGAATGCGCTGCCGGGGGCGATTCCGGCGCTGGCGCATCTGCCCGTCGGCTGTCGGCTGGGGCCGCGTTGTCCCTATTCGCAAAAACGCTGTATGACCGCACCGCCGCTCGTTCCGGTGAAAACCCATTGGTACGCCTGCCACTTCCCGCTCAATATGGAGGAATCCTGATGGTGGAAACCCTGCTGGAAGCCCGTAATCTCACCAAAACCTTCCGCTACCGTACTGGCTGGTTCCGACGTCAGCACGTTGAGGCGGTGAAATCGGTGAGTTTTACGCTGCGCGAGCGGCAAACGCTGGCGATCATCGGCGAGAACGGGTCGGGCAAATCCACGCTGGCCAAGATGCTGAGCGGCGTGATCCCCCCCACCTCCGGCGAGCTGGTCATTGACGATCATCCGCTGCAATACGGTGACTATCACTACCGCAGTCAGCGTATTCGCATGATTTTTCAGGATTCAGCCAACTCGCTCAACCCACGCCAGCGGATTGGTCAGCTACTGGAGTTGCCGCTGCGGCTCAATACCAACCTGACGCCGCAAGAGCGGGAAAAAGCCATTAATCTGGCGTTGCGTCAGGTTGGCCTGCGTGCCGACCACGCCACCTACTACCCGCACGCACTGGCGCCGGGTCAGAAACAGCGTATCGGGCTGGCGCGGGCGTTGATTCTGCAACCCAAGGTGATCGTGGCCGACGAAGTGCTGGCGTCACTGGATATGTCGGTACGCTCCCAGATAATCAACCTGATGCTGGAGCTACAGGAGAAACACGGCATCTCCTATATCTACGTTACCCAGCATCTGGGCATGATGAAGCACATCAGCGACCAGATTCTGGTGATGCAGGCGGGCGAAGTGGTCGAACGCGGCAGCACCGCCGATGTGCTGGCATCGCCGTTACACGACCTGACCAAGCGCTTGATCGCCAGTCACTTTGGTGAGGCGCTGAGCGCTGACGCCTGGCGGCGGGACAGTAACCGCCCGTAAAAAACTGTGCTGAAATAGACGACGTCGCCGGGTGAGCCGTGTGGATGGGGTGAAAGCCCCTCCGGCCTCTAGTGGTTGGAGTACCCCTTGGGGCACCATACATGCTAGAATCGCCCAGTTTATTCACATCGATCATGGTAAATAATTATTTTTATTAACGATGATCGCAGTAACAATGATCACAAGGATACTGCCATGGGTTTTCTTAACGGTAAGCGCATTCTGGTAACGGGCGTTGCCAGCAACCGCTCCATCGCATACGGTATCGCACAAGCAATGCATCGTGAAGGTGCAGAACTGGCGTTCACCTACCAGAATGACAAGCTGAAGCCGCGTGTGGATGAGTTTGCCAAAGAGTTTGGTTCGAGCATCGTGTTACCCTGTGATGTGGCAGAAGATGCCAGCATTGAGGCACTGTTCACTGAACTGGCGAAAGTGTGGCCGAACTTTGATGGCTTCGTGCACTCCATCGCTTACGCGCCGGGCGACCAGCTGGATGGCGACTACGTCAACGCCGTTACCCGCGAAGGTTTCTCCATCGCTCACGACATCAGCGCCTACAGCTTTGTCGCAATGGCGAAAGCCTGCCGCAGCATGCTGAACCCGAACTCTGGCCTGATCACCCTGTCCTACCTGGGTGCTGAGCGCGCCATCCCGAACTACAACGTCATGGGTCTGGCTAAAGCCTCTCTGGAAGCTAACGTACGCTATATGGCTAACGCCATGGGCGCGCAGGGTGTTCGCGTCAACGCCATTTCCGCAGGCCCGATCCGTACGCTGGCTGCTTCCGGCATCAAGAACTTCAAGAAGATGCTGTCTCACTGCGAAGCCGTCACGCCGATCCGCCGCGTGGTCACCATTGAAGACGTGGGCAACGCTGCCGCGTTCATGTGTTCTGACCTGGCAGCCGGTATTTCCGGTGAAATCCTGCACGTTGACGGCGGCTTCAACATCGCCGCGATGAACGAGCTGGAACTGGGCGAATAATCACGCCACCTGTGCCGGATTCCGATCTGGCACAGGGTTCGTCCTATCTTGCTCGCCCTTTTCTGCGTTCTCGCCCTTCTTTGCGTTATGTCCCGCTTGTAATTTGATTATCTCGATTATGGCTATTGCCTTGCCACCCGTTCTCGCGTCTTATTGCGGCGGTGAATGTTCGCCCAGCCAGTGCTGTGCGGCGTCAAAGAAATGTTGTGCCAGCATGGTGGCACGCCCGGCTTCGGCAATCACCACCGCGCCGTGTCGTGACATCGGTGTCAGTGCCAACGGCCGCCAGGCCAGTTCCGGGGTCATCTCCGGCAGCAAACTGCCATTGGGTACAATGCCGCACCCCAGCCCGACGAACACACTTTGCATCAATTGCAGTATCGAGGTGCTTTCCACCCGTACTCGTGGCGTCACCCCGGCTTCCCGGAACTGACCGTCCAGATAGCGACGAAAGTAACGGCTGGGTTCCGCCAGACACAACGGCACGGTCGCCAGTTCCGCTAATGTCAGTGGGCCATCTCCCTCTAACGTGGGAAAGTAGTGTGGATGATACAGCAGCGAGGCCCCCTGCTCCGCCAGCGACGAGGCCTGAAAATGTAACTCGCGCAGCGTCGTCAGTTCGAAAAAGCCGATCCCGACATCCACCGTATGGGCGGTGAGTGCTTCCAGTAACTGATCAGCACTAAACAGTGCGACCTGATAATCCATCTCCGGGTAGGTACGGCTGACCTCGGCCAGCAAGGCCGGTACTGCCAGGCTGCATTGTGGCACCGCACCAATGCGCAGCAACCCGCTGGTACCGCGTGCCAGTGATGCCACCTCCAGCTTCAACCCCTGATACACCGACACCATTTCCCGCGCCCAGGCCAGGACCCGCTCGCCTTCGGCGGTAAACCCCTCGAAATTGTTACCCCGATTGATAAGCGACAGCCCCAGTTCCCGCTCCAGGTTCTTCAGTCGCATCGATAACGTCGGCTGGCTGACAAAACTGGCCTCGGCCGCACGGCCAAAATGCCGCTCTTTTTCCAGATTGCACAAGTAGATAAGTTGCTTAATGTCCATCAGGCTCTCCAGCATGTCAGGCTGGGGCAGTATACCACCCCCCCTCTGGCGCAGCAGAGATGACCACCACGATAAACCTCCTCTATCCCGCTATTACCTCCTTTGATTAGACGCCCTGTGACACGCCGCCTACACTCTTGATTAGCAAGCAAAGTTTTAAAGATTTTTTTACATACTAAAAACATCATCACCTGCGTAGCGAATCATGAAATTTAAATCTGCCATTAAGCCATACCGCGCCGCTGCTGGCGGTTGGGGCTCACTGGAAGCCACTACCCGCTTTGTCCTGGACAGCAAGCAAGCGCTGAAAAATATCCGTAATTTGATGCGAGTCAACAAAAGCAAAGGATTCGACTGCCCCGGCTGTGCCTGGGGAGATGACAACAGCAGTACCTTCAGCTTTTGTGAAAACGGTGCCAAGGCGGTCAGTTGGGAAGCCACCCGCAAAGCTGCCGGGCCGGACTTCTTCGCCGAGCACAGCGTCAGTACACTGCGCCGCCAGAGCGATTATTTCCTTGAATATCAAGGCAGACTGACTCACCCGCTGCGTTACGACCCGGAGCGCGACCATTACGTGCCGATAAGCTGGGAGGATGCCTTCGCGCTTATCGCCAGCCACATCCGCACGCTGGAACACCCCGACCAGATGGAGCTTTACACTTCCGGTCGGGCCAGTAACGAAGCCTCGTACCTGTATCAACTGTTCGGCCGTATGGCGGGCACCAATAATTTCCCCGACTGCTCCAACATGTGCCATGAAGCCAGCGGTACCGGGCTGAAACAGAGCATTGGCGTGGGTAAAGGCACGGTACGATTAGCGGATTTCGAACACGCCGACGCCATTTTCGTCTTCGGTCAGAATCCCGGTACCAATCACCCCCGTATGCTGCACAGCTTGCGACATGCCGCCGATCGCGGTGCGCATATCGTGGCGTTTAACACCTTGCGCGAACGGGGTCTGGAACGCTTCGCCAACCCGCAAAACCCGCTGGAGTTGCTGACGCCGCTATCCGGTACCATCAGTGAAACCTACCTGCAACCGCATCTGGGCGGTGACATGGCGGCAGTCCGCGGCATGGTAAAAGCACTGCTGGAAGCCCATCGTCAACGGCTGGACGCGGGAGACGCTGGGCTGTTCGATCAGGACTTTATTAATAAGCATACCGACGGCGTCAACGCCTATCTGCAACAGGTGGATGCCACCTCGTGGGACAACATCGTCCAGCAGTCGGGGCTGAGTGAGGCGCAAATCCGCTATGTCGCCGATATTTACCGGCGCTCTGAGCAGGTGATCTGCACCTGGGCGATGGGGGTGACTCAACACCGTCACTCGGTCGTCACGGTACGGGAAATCGTCAACCTGCAACTGTTGTTCGGTCAGCTCGGCAAGCCGGGCGCGGGTCTATGCCCGGTGCGGGGCCATAGCAATGTGCAGGGTAACCGCACCATGGGGATTGATGAAAAACCCTCTGACGCGATGCTCGACAGTCTGGCACGTCACTTCGGTTTTACCCCGCCGCGCGGCCACGGCCACAATACCGTACAAGCGCTGGAGGCGATGCTGCGTGATGAGGTGCGGGTCTTAATCGCGCTGGGTGGCAATCTGGCCGCCGCCGCGCCGGATACCGATCGCACCGCACAGGCGCTTAGCCGCTGCGAACTGGCGGTGTATATCAGCACCAAACTCAACCGCAGCCACCTGATTACCGCACAGCGTGATACGTTGATTCTGCCGACGCTGGGACGCACCGAACGGGATATGCAGGCCAGTGGCCCACAATTCGTCACCGTCGAGGACTCATTTAGCATGGTGCATGCCTCTGAGGGGATAAGCCCGCCGTTGTCGGACCAACAACGGTCGGAAACGGCCATCGTGGCGGGCATTGCCCACGCCGTTCTCGGCAACGCGCACCTCGACTGGCTGGCGCTGGCAGCCGACTATAACCTGATCCGCGATCACATCGCCGCCACCCTGCCGGGTTTTGCTGACTTCAATCAGCGCTGCGCCGAGCCGGGGGGATTCTGGCTGGGTAACGCCGCCGCCGACTACCGTTTCAACACCGCCACCGGTAAAGCCGGTTTCAGCGCCGCCGCCTTACCCGACAGCGTGGTGCCGGTATACGGTGATACCCCGGCACCGTTTACCCTGCAAACACTGCGTTCCCACGACCAGTACAACACCACGATTTACGGGTTGGATGACCGTTATCGCGGCGTGTACGGCCAGCGCGACGTGCTGTTTATGCACCCGGAGGACATCGCCGCGCTGGGTCTACAAGACGGCGACCGGGTAGATATCGAAACCCTGTGGCATGACCACATCGAGCGTAAAGTCAGCGGGTTTCGGTTGGTCAGCTATAACATTCCTCGCGGTAATCTGGCAGCGTACTATCCAGAAACCAATCCGCTGGTGCCGTTATCCAGCTACGGCGACGATACCTTCACCCCGACGTCCAAATCCGTGCCGGTACGCATTACCCCCAGTGCCGACACCCCGCTGCAACGCATCGCCTGATACCCCTGCCGGGTGGGTTCTTTTCACGCCCGGCTTAATCCCTCATGCTATCCACAACGGGTGTCATGCTGATGCCCGTCAACTGCGACAACAGATTGTTTAGTCGTTATTTGCAACCGCGCCATACTCAAGTAAGATTAACTAAGAAGAGTGTCATCCGTGTCGGTCCCAAGGAGATAAATCATGTTGAAGGCAACCCGTAGGTATCTTCGTGCCGCCGGCAGCGTTTTAGATCTGATGCCAGCGACAGACTATCTGGCAGACATCAACAAGCAAAGTGATGCGCAGAGAATGGCCAGCGATTTTCAGGCCATAGGTGACGACCTAAGAGTAGCGATGAATGCATACGGAAGAAGAAAAGGAATTGCGTCAGGGATTGCAAAACGCTGACACACAGGACAGGGAAAATGAAGAAGCACAGGCGCTTGCCGAAAAGGTCGAGTCTACGCTGATTGAAAATCCGGTATTCCTTGAACGTTTGCTTGCCAGGCCACAGATTCAAGCCATCGTTTCATCTACATTTTTTCGCGGACCGCTTCCCCCTCCAGAAATGCTGAAAGAGTACGATGATATCGTGCCCAACGGCGCTGAAAGGATCATGGCAAAAAGCGAGCGGGAGCAAGCCCATCGTCATCGTCTCACTGAGAAAGGCCTCGACGGTGAGATAAGCAGGGACAAACGCGGGCAGTGGATGGCATTCACCATTACCATGACTATTCTGGCGATCGCGACTTTTTTTGCCTGGAAGGGCGAAATGGTGTTTGCCGGTACGTTAATCACGCTTGATTTAATCGGGCTGGCGTCGGTATTTGTTATCGGAAGATATCGTCCTTCCAATAACAGCGAATAACCCACCAGGCTCCCCCGCGACGCAGTTCAAACACGTCGGCATTGTACAGGCTGTTCATTGCAGCAACGCTTGCCGCCAGCGGCCGATTCGCGTAAAACTGTCTGCCGCTAAAGCCACTATTAACCGCAATTCTGGACGCTATGTTTCAAGATAACCCGCTGCTTGCGCAGCTTAAACAGCAACTCCACTCTCAGACGCCACGAGCGGAAGGTATCGTCAAAGCCACCGACAAAGGATTTGGTTTTCTTGAAGCCGACGCGCAGAAGAGCTATTTCATCCCGCCGCCGCACATGAAGAAAGTGATGCACGGCGACCGCATCATCGTCACGCTGCATACCGAAAAAGAGCGCGAAATCGCGGAGCCGGAATCGCTGGTGGAGCCGTTTCTGACCCGTTTTGTCGGCCGGGTACAGAAAAAAGATGACCGCTTGTCTATCGTGCCGGATCATCCGTTGCTGAAAGACGCCATTCCGTGCCGCCCGGCGCGTGGCGTCGAGCAGGACTTTAAAGAAGGCGATTGGGCGGTCGCGGAAATGCGCCGTCATCCGTTAAAAGGCGATCGAGGTTTCTTTGCTGACCTGACCCAGTACATTACTACCGGCGATGACCCGCTGGCCCCCTGGTGGGTGACGCTGTCGCGCCATAATCTGGAGCGCGAAGCGCCGAATGCCGACGCGGCCGAACTCGACGACGGGGCGCTTGAGCGTGAAGACCTGACCGGGCTGGACTTTGTCACTATCGACAGCGCCAGCACCGAAGACATGGATGACGCCTTGTACGTGCAGGACAACGGCGACGGTACGCTGGAGATGACGGTGGCTATCGCCGACCCGACCGCTTACGTGCGTGCCGATAGCGAACTGGACAGCATTGCCCGTCAACGTGCGTTTACCAACTATCTGCCCGGCTTTAACATTCCGATGCTGCCGCGCCACTTGTCAGACGACATCTGCTCGCTGCGCCCGAACGAACGCCGTCCGGTGCTGGCCTGCCGCATGACCGTCGCCGCTGATGGCGCACTGAGCCAGATTCGCTTCTTTGCCGCCTGGATCGAATCGCGCGCCAAACTGGTGTACGACGAGGTGTCGGACTGGCTGGAGCAGCGTGGCGACTGGCAGCCGCAGAGCGATAACATCGCCAGCCAAATTCGTCTGTTGCATCGCGTGTGTCAGGCGCGCAGTGCCTGGCGCTCCACCCATGCGCTGGTGTTCCGCGACCGCCCGGATTATCGCTTCCTGTTAGGCGAGAAAGGTGAAGTGCTGGATATCGTTACCGAACCACGTCGTATCGCTAACCGCATCGTGGAAGAAGCGATGATCGCCGCCAACGTCTGCGCGGCACAGGTACTGCGCGATACCGTCGGTTTCGGCATTTACAACGTCCACACCGGCTTCGATCCGGTCAGTATTGACCAGGCGGTTGCCGTGCTGGAGAGCAACGGGATTCATGCTGAGGCTCAGCAACTGCTGACACTGGAAGGCTTCTGTATCCTGCGTCGTGAACTGGATGCCCAACCGACCCAGTTCCTCGATAGCCGTATCCGTCGTTTCCAGACATTTGCAGAAATCAGCACCGCTCCCGGTCCACACTTTGGCCTGGGTCTGGAGGCTTACGCCACCTGGACGTCACCGATTCGTAAATACGGCGATATGGTTAACCATCGTCTGCTCAAGGCTGTCATCACCCATACCGCGGCAGACAAACCGCAGGATGAGGTCACGCAGCAGTTGGCTGAACGTCGTCGTCTTAACCGTATGGCCGAGCGTGACGTCAGTGACTGGTTGTACGCCCGTTTCCTGAAAGACAAAGCCGGTACCGACACCCGCTTTACCGCCGAGATTATGGATGTCAATCGTGGCGGCTTGCGTGTACGTCTGCTGGAAAACGGCGCTTCTGCCTTCATTCCTGCCTCGTTTATCCACGCGGTACGCGACGAACTGGTTTGCAGTCAGGAAACCGGCATTGTGACGGTGAAAGGCGAACCCGTCTATCGCCAAAGCGATTCCCTGACGGTGGTATTAACCGAAGTGCGGCTTGAAACGCGCAGCATTATCGCCAAACCCGCCGCCTAATCCGCGTCCGTATCACGCCACCCCACCGGGTGGCGTTTTTTTTATCGCCGGGAGCATGCCGCCCGCCCCTGTAACAGAGAGCAACATAACGGAGAGGTGAACATGAAAAGAATCACACTGGGAACAAGCACCCTGTCAGTACCGAATATTGCGCTGGGTTGTATGCGGCTGGCGGGCAAGACACAGCAGGAAGCGGCCACGGTGTTGCAAACGGCGCTTGATGCCGGTATCGATTTCTTTGACCACGCCGATATCTACGGCGGTGGCCGTTCCGAGGAGATGTTTGCCGCCGCGGCGCGTCAGGCGGGCATCACCCGAGATCAGGTACTGCTGCAAAGCAAATGCGGTATCCGTCCCGGTTTTTTCGATTTCTCCAAAGCGCACATTATTGCGTCGGTCGAAGGTAGCCTGAAACGCCTGAACACGGATTACCTCGATACCCTGCTGCTACACCGCCCGGATACACTGTGCGAGCCGGATGAAGTCGCCGCCGCCTTTGACGCCTTAGAAACCAGCGGTAAGGTGCGCTATTTTGGCGTCAGCAATCAGCACCCGTTGCAGGTTGAACTACTGAAAAGTGCAGTGCGCCAGCCGCTGCTGACTAACCAGTTGCAGTTGAGCATTATGCACACGCCAATGATTGACGCGGGTTTCAACGTCAATATGACCCATGCGCCGTCACTGCACCACGATGGCATGGTGTTGGAATACAGTCGTTTGCAGAAGATGACCATTCAGGCCTGGTCGCCCTTCCAGTACGGCTTCTTTGACGGTGTATTCGTGGATAACGATAAATTTCCGCAGCTCAATGCCACGCTTCAGCATATCGCCAGCGAGCACGGCGTATCCACCACTGCGCTGGCGGCGGCCTGGATCCTGTGTCACCCGGCCAGCATGCAGGTGATTGTCGGCAGCATGGACCCACAGCGTCTGCAAGACATCGCCACCGCCTCTGAACTGCGCATCAGCCGCGAAGAGTGGTATGAAATTTACCGTGCGGCGGGTAACAAGCTGCCCTGACCTGCCTTTACCGCACATTTACTGTGTCTTTATCGTGCCTTGCCCGGCTCTCGCCGGGCTTACCGCACCGGGCCATTCCCCTCATCGCCCCATTTATCTCTGATTGAAAATACAGATAACTGCTTTATTCGTAACAAAAATATATCTTTGCTCACATTTTTATCTTGTTATGACCACGCTGATTAATCGCTGCACTATGGTTATTTATTGATATCACAATATTTCCTGTTATCCCGCAGTGGATACGATTCGAGTATTGCGGGTGTCTTGCCGTATTCGTTACGCCAAAAGGTACGTTGACAGGGTGCCGGGATTATCGACGACCGGGAATCATAACCAGTCAGGAGTCAGTGAGATGAAAACGATCAAGAGCGTGTCTATCTGGATAGCTGTTGCTATAGCCGGCGCCGTGGCGTTTGCCATGCTGGCGCTGAGTCAGGGAGAGCATGTGAGCGCCGTCTGGCTGGTCATCGCCGCCGTCGCGTGCTACAGCATTGCCTACCGTTTTTATAGCTTGTTTATTGCGCGTCGGGTGTTTGAATTGGATGACCGCCGTTTAACCCCGGCGGAGCGTCACAACGATGGTCTGGATTACGTTCCCACCAACAAGTGGGTGTTATTCGGCCACCATTTTGCCGCTATCGCCGGTGCTGGTCCATTGGTGGGGCCGATTCTGGCGGCGCAAATGGGTTTTCTGCCGGGTACGCTGTGGATCCTGATCGGCGTGATGCTGGCAGGTGCCGTGCAGGACTTTCTGGTGCTGTTCATCTCCACGCGTCGTGATGGTCGCTCATTAGGCGAGATGGCGCGTCAGGAATTAGGGTCGTTCGCCGGGGTCGTCACCATGCTGGGCGCACTGGGCGTAATGATCATCATCCTGTCGGCGCTGGCGCTGGTGGTGGTTAAAGCGTTGACCAACAGCCCGTGGGGGGTCTTCACCATTGCGGCCACCATCCCAATTGCGCTGTTTATGGGGGTCTACATGCGCTTTCTGCGACCGGGCAAGATTGCCGAGGTGTCGCTGATAGGCTTTGTGCTGATGATGATGGCGATTGTCTACGGTGGCGACATTGCCGTCCATCCTTACTGGGGACCGTTTTTTACCCTGAAAGGCACCACCCTGACCTGGGTGCTGGTGATTTACGGATTCATTGCCTCGGTCCTGCCGGTCTGGTTGTTGCTGGCACCGCGCGATTACCTGTCCACCTTCCTGAAAATCGGCGTGATCGTCGGGCTGGCGATCGGCATCCTGTTTGCCATGCCTGAACTGAAAATGCCTGCGGTTTCACGCTTTATTGACGGCAGTGGGCCGGTGTTCTCAGGCAGCCTGTTCCCGTTCCTGTTTATTACCATCGCCTGCGGCGCTATCTCCGGCTTCCACGCTCTGGTATCCAGCGGTACCACGCCCAAACTGGTTGAGCGCGAAAGTCATATCCGTTTCATCGGTTATGGCGCGATGCTGATGGAGTCTTTCGTCGCCATCATGGCGCTGATTTGCGCCTCGGTGATCGACCCCGGTGTCTATTTCGCCATGAATGCGCCCGCCGCACTGATCGGCACCACGGTGGAAAGCGCCGCGCAGGTGGTCAGCGGCTGGGGCTTTGTCATCACACCGGCTGATCTTAGCAGCATCGCCAAAGACGTCGGTGAAGCCTCGATTTTGTCACGCGCCGGTGGCGCACCAACGTTTGCCGTCGGCATGGCACACATCATTACCGACATTTTCAATAGCCGGGCCATGATGGCTTTCTGGTATCACTTCGCCATTCTGTTCGAAGCGCTGTTTATCCTGACCGCCGTTGACGCCGGTACCCGTGCCTGCCGCTTCATGGTGCAGGATCTGGCAGGGTTGGTGGTGCCGGGGATGGGGAAAAGTCACTCCTGGCTGGGCAACATGGCCGGTACCACCGTGGCGGTGGCGGGCTGGGGCTTCTTCGTCTATCAGGGGGTGATCGACCCGTTGGGCGGTATCAACACCTTGTGGCCGCTGTTTGGTATTGGTAACCAGATGCTGGCCTCAATGGCGCTGATCCTCGGCACGGTCGTGCTGTTCAAGATGAAAAAACAGCGTTACGCCTGGGTGACGATACTGCCTACCGCCTGGCTGTTTATCACCTCGATGACCGCAGGCTGGCAGAAGATTTTCCACGAAAAACCCAGTATCGGTTTTCTGGCGCAGGCGAAACGCTTCTCGACAGGTATCGAGTCCGGCACCCTGATAGCACCGGCCAAGAACATGCAGGACATGGCAACCATCGTGTTCAGTAATCAGATCAACGCCATCCTGTGCGGCTTCTTTATGCTGGTGGCGGTCACCATGCTGGTCGCTGCGTTCTTCGCTATCCGGCGTGCATTACACAGTCACAGCCCCACCACACACGAGACCACAGCCGCCTGGCGACAGGAGGCGCATAACAATTGATCCCTTTCGGGGAGTTAATCCCTTTCGGGTGAAATGTCACACCGCTCACGCCCCCTTGCCAGAGGGCGTGAGCGCTATTTTAGTGGTGTGCTACTTAGTGGTATACGGCTTAGTGGTGTACGGCTTAGCGATGTGCTGCCTGCTGCGATTGTTCTTGCTCCAGCGTTCCCTCTTCTTGTGCGACGGTGCCATCGCCACCTTTGACATGCTTTGACCACATCGCGGTGATGATCGGTACCAGAACCGACGTCACAATCACCGATGTCGCCACCAGTGTCGTGGCTGCCGGTGCCACAGGTTTAAACGCCGGAACCATTTCCGCAATCAGCACCGGTGTCGCCACTGCTGCCCCTGCTGAACTGGACGCGGCAATCCCCGCGGTACCGTCACCGCCACCCAGCAACTTGTCCGCCACCATCAACGGGATACCGGTAATGATGATCACCGCAACACCTAACATAACCCCCAGGAACCCGGTCTGACCGATAACGCTCAAATCAATGGTATTGCCCAGCGCGAAAGCAAAAAAAGGAATGAGCGTCTGCACCGAACGGCTGAAAAACTCACGCAATTCCGGATCCAGATTCCCCAGTACAAACCCCACCAGAAACGGCAACACCGCACCGACAAAGACATGCGGTTCAAACGAGGCGATACCGGCGGTACCGAGGATCACCATCGTCATCAGTGGGCCAGACTCCAGCGACATCAGCACGAACGCGCCGGATTCTTCTTTGGTGCCATATTGCTGCATGATGGACGCATACAACCCGCCATTGGTCATATCCATCGCCGCCACCAGCGCCAGTGTGGACAACCCGGCAAAAAAGCCCGCTTCCACCCCATGCTCCGGCAGCAGACGTGACGCGAGGGCGGCCACCACCCAGGCTACCGCAATTTTCGTCACCACCAGCGTGCCCGATTTACGCAATACCGTTGCGGTGGCACTCAGCCGAATCGATGCCCCCATGCAGAAAAACCACACCGCCAGAATCGGCACCGTGCCGCTGATCAAACCGTTGGTAAACGACCCGAAATACTTGCCAGCACCCGGCGCAAAGGTATGACATAACGCGCCAAGAAATAGCGGCACCAGCATCATGCCACCCGGAATCTTTTCAATAGAACGTTTGATATGCATAGGATTCATTGCCTGAAAAAGGGACAGAAACCATGAGCAATACAGACGCGCCTGTCATGACCAGCACTACCGCCCAGACTGCGCATTCATGACGTAATACGGCCTGTTCAGCCCACCCGAAGCAGGGCCGAGTCATCCCCCTGAACTACATCGCCCCCTTTGAGCGCCAGCATTGGCGATGTAGAAAATCGGCAATGAAGAGGCGTCGATGATGAAGAATATAGCCGGGAGGACACGCCCCCATACTTCTCAGTGCTGAAGGTAGTCGTTTAATGATGAGAGAAAAGTGATCATTGGCAAGCAAATGAAACGATGTTTCTTTTTTTAAGATCTGCCATTTTGTTTATTTCGCAATGGAGAAAAAGATATCTATCCCCCATTGCGAGAGGTAAAGCGCGTATGACGGGCAACCAGCGCGTGACGGTTAGATCCCTGATGAATCACTGCCCGTAGTAAGCGTTCTTACCGTGTTTACGCAGATAATGCTTATCCAACAACGTGGATTGCATTGGTTCCAATGCTGGGGTCAGTTGACGCGAGAAAATCCCCATGTAAGCGATTTCTTCCAGCACCACGGCATTGTGCACCGCGTTATGCGCATCCGTTCCCCAGGCAAACGGGCCGTGGGCATTGACCAGCACCGCCGGAATATCTTGTGGTGACAGGCCGCGTTCACGAAACGTCTCGACAATGACCTGCCCGGTTTCCCACTCATAACGCCCGTTGATTTCTGCCTCGGTCATCAATCGGGTGCAGGGAATCGGCCCATAGAAATAATCGGCGTGGGTGGTCCCCCACGGCGGTAAATCCTTACCCGCCTGTGACCAGATAGTGGCATGGCGTGAGTGGGTATGGACAATTCCGCCCAACGATGAGAAAGCCAGATATAACACGCGGTGGGTATCGGTGTCAGACGAGGGCTTACGCTGCCCTTCCACAACCCGGCCACTTTCCAGTTCAACGACAACCATGTCTTGCGCGGTCATCACGTCGTACTCGACACCTGAGGGTTTGATCACCATCAGACCGCGCTCACGATCCACCGCGCTCACGTTTCCCCAGGTGAAGGTCACCAGTTGATGCCGGGGTAAAGCCAGATTAGCTTCAAGCACCTGAATTTTAAGTTCTTCCAACATCATCCGCCCTCCTGTGTGGTTTGCCCTATTCTCACGTTGGGCTACCGGCACAGGTATGGGCTGAATGGCTGAAAAACGGGCTGTGTTCTGCTGGGACGACAGGAAAGGGATCACAGCGACACCGAAGGCGTGCCTGAAAGCGGGTCGTATTGTCGCCATCGCCGCCAGCCTACTGTGAATTAAGAGTTTTTCACCTGTTACGCCCCCTGCCGATAATTATACTGGCAGACAGATAGACACAGCACGTCACGGCAAGTCATCGCGCACTGTCATAACGCCCCTTGCCACGACAATAACATTGTTCATGGCCGTGATAACCCGCTGCCGTGACAGGTGAACAACCGGAGAAGAACCATGCAAATCAATAAAAAATTCACAACCGCCGTTCTGGCTATGGTGATCGTCAGTACACTGGCAGGCTGTGCCGGTATGAACAAACGGCAACGAAATACCGCCATCGGCGCGGGGATTGGCGCACTCGGCGGCGCGGTATTGACCAACGGCAGCGCCCTCGGCACGGTTGGCGGCGCGGCGGTAGGTGGCATCATCGGTCACCAGACGACCCGATAACCAGCCCGCAAAACACACAGGCTCCCAAGGGAGCCTGTGTGTTTTTATACTGCTATGTTCATATGGCTATTTTCATGCTGTTATCAATGCCTGTCGCGCCACAGAGAAGGTTAGCCTCCAGCCAGCTTGACCTTCATCCCTTTGGCTTCCAGCAACTGCTTGAGTTGATCGCGTTTGTCGCCCTGAATTTCGATCACCCCGTCTTTAACCGCACCGCCACAACCGCACTTCTTTTTCAGTTCTGCTGCCAGCAAGTCCAGCGCCGCGTCATCCAGATCGATACCGGTAATCAGGCAAACGCCCTTACCTTTGCGACCACTGGTCTGGCGTTGAATGCGCACAATGCCGTCGCCTTTCGGACGGGCCGCTTTCTGCTCGGGTTCATCAATTCGCCCGGTTTCGGTGGAATACACCAGTCGGCTGTTATCGTCGCGCATTATTTCTCTCCCAGCGAAGCCAAAATCGTTTTCAGGGTCAGCGCCGGATCAGCGGACTGGGTAATAGGACGGCCAATCACCATGTAATCCACACCGGCGTGTTGTGCCTGCTGCGGCGTCATAATCCGACGCTGATCGCCAGCATCGCTGCCCGCCGGGCGAATACCAGGGGTCACCAGCCGGAAATCCGCACCGCACACCTGCTTGAGCCGCACGGCTTCATGGGCAGAACACACCACCCCATCCAGACCGCACTGCTGGGTCAACCGCGCCAGTTTTTCTGCCTGCTCGGCCGGAGAGAGCGTAATCCCCAGTCCCTGCAAGTCCGCGTCATCCATGCTGGTCAGTACCGTCACGGCTATCAGTAACGGCGCGTCGCTCCCAAACGGCACCAGCGCCTCACGGGCGGCTGTCATCATGCGAGCCCCACCGCTGGCATGGACATTCACCATCCATACTCCCAACTCTGCCGCAGCGGCGACAGCTCTGGCCGTGGTGTTGGGAATATCGTGAAACTTAAGATCGAGAAACACCTCAAAACCACGCTGTTGCAAATCGCTGACCAGTTGCGGCCCGAACAACGTGAACATCTCTTTGCCGACCTTCAGCCGACAGTCACGTGGATCGATACGGTCGACAAACGCATAGGCGGCATGTTGATCGGCGTAATCCAGCGCCACAATGATCGGCGAGCCTGAAGCCGTGATATGCGAAGGCGTCGTATTCGAAGAGATGATTGGGCTGTTCACTGGTATGCTCCCGTCGTTAAGCGTGAGTGAGTTAATCATTTTATGGCGCGCATTCTACCCGCCCCTGCTCCTAAATGCCAAACCGCGCCGATGCCTAACCCAGCGTAGCGTTGACAGGCCTTTAGTATGTTGTAACTAAATGACATGGTACAGGAGGAAGAAAATGACGAGGTGACGTGACGAGCCATTCTGGCCGCGCGGGGATAACGGTTGGGGAACCGAATAGCCGGACGACTTATTCCCCGTCCAGCCCGCGAATCGGTTTAACACTGGCCCAGGTGCGGCAGGAAGGACAATGCCAGTAGAGTGATTGCGAGGTAAAACCGCATTTATGGCAACGGTAGCGTGGTTTGGCCTGGATTTGCTCGCCGACCATGTTACGCAGCACCAGCAGGCTTTCTTTAGCACGGCCATCTTCTGCTTCACGCAGATGGTAGTCAATCAAGCGGTGGAACACCCGCATTGTGGGATGGCGCTGCAACTGGCGTGTGACGTAAGTCTGTGCCGACTCGGTGCTTTCGTACTGTTCCAGCACATCGGCCATCATCAGGTCTGCCGTGGAACCGCTTTTCTCTTCAACACAACGCCGCAGAAATGCCGCCCACCCTTCAGGCTGTTCCAGGTGACGGTAGCACTCCTGCAACATCGGCAGCGTTTCACTGACCAGCTCGGTATCCTGCTCCAGCACCTGCTGCAGTAATGCGACAGCCTGTGCGTAATTCTGCTGCGCCATATAAATGCGCCCCAGCATAATGGACACGCGCGCGCATTGACTATCCGCCGCCGATGCCTTTTTCAACATCGCCAGGGCTTTATCAAGATCATCGCTGCCCATCGCCTGTAGCGACTGTTCACAATAGAAGTGGGCGATTTCACTGCGAAATTGCGTTTTGCCCAATTTCACCAGCTTTTCAGCGGTGTCGATAGCGTTTGGCCAGTCACTGGTGGATTGATGAATCTGAAGCAGTTGCTGCAACGCACTGACGCGAAAATCCTCTTCATCCACCAGTTGCTTAAAAATCTCTTCGGCGCGGTCGTACAAACCCGCCACCATATAGTCACGCCCCAGTTGCTGTACCGCTAACAGGCGTTGTTCAAAACTGAGGGACGCGCTTTCGGTGAGCGCCTGATGGATACGGATAGCCCTGTCGACCTCGCCGCGCGAGCGAAACAGGTTGCCTAGCGTCAGGTGAGCTTCAAAGGTATTGCTGTCATCTTTGAGCATGTCGAGAAACAACTCGACCGCTTTATCCTGCTGGTTAGACAGCAGAAAGTTCACCCCGGTGACATAATCACGCGACAGGCGGTTGGTTTCGTCCTGCTTGTCCTGCTGTGCACTCCTGCGCCCCATATACCAGCCATAGGCGGCGGCAACCGGCAGCAACAGAAACAGCAGTTCTAGCATGGAGGCGATCCTTAGTGGGTAGCGGACTCAGCGGAGGTCGCACCGCTGGCGCTCTCCGGGGCAGACAGTTGCTGCTCAAGACGTTTAATTTTACGTTGTTCCCGCCCTAGCGCAATGCGCAGGCGCAGATAAAACAGGCCGCAGATCACCCAGCCGAGCGCAAAACCAGCAGCAAACAGCGTTGCCAGCAACGTCGACAACCGGTATTCCCCCTGCGCCAGCAGGTAGTTAAAAGTAATCACCTGATCGTTATGCGCTCCCAGCGTGATCGATACGATGAATACCGCCAGCACCAGAAAAAAAATCAGCATATATTTCACGTTCGCTTCCTGTGATATCGCCTTAAACGGATGAATTATGCCAAATTTCGGCAGTGAACCCTATTAACTTAACATTTCCTCAGCGGAGGGGGAACGCTAACGGGGGTCGTGAAAGGAAAAACGGGGGATAAGCGGCACACTACCGATACACCAGCGGTGGCAGCGACAGTCAATCCGCGAAGCCGCCTGCTGGCATTGGTATCTACCGGCATCTGTATACATCGGCTGTGAGTATCCAGATGATGGATACCCATGTCGCCATACCCGCACAACCGATTTCCTTATCAGCGATTCTTATCAGCCATCATCGGGCGTTCGGGCGCGCTTGCTGGTGATGCCGTGTTACTGTTTTGGGTGGCACTACCGCCAGCAGTGGCCCACACCAGCGCTGCGCCAGCAAGACTGCCACCAGCGAGACTACCGCGCCTATCAGGGTGGCGGCTGCCACATCCTGCGGCCAGTGCATCCCCAGCAACAAGCGGCTGGCAATCACACTATTTGCCCACAGTACGATGAGAGAAACCATCAGATAATGACGCCGCGTCCACAGTAATCCCACCGCCAGCAACGCCCAGGTGGCGGCAAACACGGTGTGGCCCGATGGGAAAGAGTAATCCGCCTGTTCCTGCCAATGCTGACGCTGCCAGGGAGGCAATTGCGAGACCTGCTGAAGCTGCTGTTCCAGCAAGCTGGCACGCTCGCTGGCGGGTAATGCGTAAAAATAGTGCTCATCCACCTGATGCGCTTGTTCGAGCCAGACCACAAAGGGCCGGGCTTCCTGCGTCAGGTTTTTCGTTACGGATTTCACCCCCTGCCCCAGCACGATGCTGGCAAACAAGATAGCCAGCAGAGTCAACGTCGGGCGCAAAGGGAGTCGCAGCAGCCATAAAAACCAGACCGACAGCACCACGCTGGTTAGAATTCCCCACGGGGCTGATACTGTCTGTGTCATCCAGAATAACGGTTTGAGCCACCATCCTGACACGGTTGGCTGCCAGTGCCATCCCGTGATCCAGACCAAAATAGGCAACACCATCAACGATATTGTGCCAATTACGGTGCGTCTGGCGAGGTCGTACATTACTTCTCCCTATAATTCAGCAGGATATTAGAACAAAATTTTTACATTTTTATCAAAAAATGGGACATCGGTTTTCAGTATGACGTAAACTATCTGTCAGTTCTGTCAACGACACCACGATTATCCCGAATCATTCAGTCATCGATAACAAAGCAGGTGACTATCCGCTACCGGGGCTCAGCACGGCGGCGGCGATACGAGGTTCCCTTCCTGCCTGGAGCGGGAATTTATCATTTATGCGTTGGAGAGTAACATGCAGCTAAAACGGGTGGCGGAAGCCAAACTACCCACTCCGTGGGGCGATTTCCTGATGGTAGGATTCGAGGAAACAGCAACCGGGCGCGATCACCTGGCGTTAGTGTACGGTGATATTTCCAGTCCCGAACCGGTACTGGCGCGGGTGCACTCTGAATGTCTGACGGGTGATGCATTGTTTAGCCTGCGTTGTGATTGCGGCTTTCAACTGGAAGCCGCTCTCAATCACATTGCCGAAGAAGGGCGCGGCATTCTGCTGTATCACCGTCAGGAAGGACGTAACATCGGTCTGTTGAATAAAATCCGGGCTTATGCGCTACAGGATCAAGGCGCCGACACCGTGGAAGCGAACCACCAGTTGGGCTTCGCCGCCGATGAGCGAGATTTCACACTGTGTGCGGATATGTTCAAGCTACTGAACGTGGAAGCGGTACGTCTTTTGACCAACAACCCGAAGAAAGTCACCATCCTGACCGAAGCGGGCATCAACATCGTTGAACGTGTGCCGCTCATCGTCGGTCGCAATCCGAAAAACGAGCATTATCTGGCCACCAAGGCCGCCAAAATGGGCCACTTGCTGGACAGCAAATAATCCCCCGTTCATTGTCACACCAGGCGGTCACCACCTGGTGTGTTCTTGCCAGTCAATGCTCGCCAATCAATGTTTGACGATATAAATATCCTTGCTGTAGAAATCCCCTTTCAGGTCAGGTTTAAACCCACCCACATACGGTTTCACCAACTGGCTACGCACGTAATAATAAATCGGGATCAACGGCATTTGCTGTTGCAGGATAGTTTCCGCCTGATGATAAAGCGCGTTGCGCGCTTCCAATGAGGATGCCATCACCGCTTTATCCAACACCTCGTCGTAAGCCTTGTCAGTAAACTTGCCGGTGTTATTGCTGTCGTTGGCGCGCAGGGTGTCAAAATAGGTGGAAGGCTCATTATAGTCAGCCCCCCAGGAGTTCCTCACGACCTCGAAGTTGCCGGTACGCGAAGTATCCAGCAGCGTTTTCCACTCCTGATTCAGCAATGTCGCCTCCGCACCGAGGTTTTGCTTCCACATAGAAGCGGCAGCAATAGCAATCTTTTGATGGGATTCGGAGGTGTTATACAACAACTGGAATTTCAGCGGATGGCTGGCATCGAAGCCCGCTTCCTTGAGCAGTTTTTTCGCTTCAGCGTTACGCTGCTGCTGCGTCCAGCTCGCCCATTCCGGCTGATTGCTGGTATAGCCAGCCATGCCGCGTGGCACGTAGTTATACGCCGGTATCTGGCCCTGCCCCAACACCTTGTCGGCAATCACGCTCTTATCGAGCGCCAGGTCCAGTGCACGTCTGACCCGTGGGTCGTTAAACGGGGGTTTTTGGGTATTGAAGCGATAAATATATGTCGAAAGATAAGGCGTCACCTTGACTTCATTCGGTAGTTCCTGTTGCAAGGATTTAAACAACTGGTTGGGCATGGTGTACGTTGTGTCGACTTCCCCCGCCTTATAGCGGTTGACTTCGGCCGTATTGGAGACGATGACCAGATAGGTCACTTTGTTCAATACTGTGTGGGCGTTATCCCAATAGTTAACGTTACGTTTGGCGGTGATACGCTCGTTGACGACCCACTCGGTTGGCACAAACGGCCCGCTGCCGACAAAATTGCTCGTTTGGGTCCATTTGTCGCCGAATTTCTCAATGGCCGCTTTCGGCACAGTCACCATCACATAGTGGTCAACCATCGGCAGGAAATAAGACAGCGGTTGATCCAGCGTGACCTGTACCGTTTGTTTATCCAGCGCCTTAATACCCAACTCCTGCGGGCTCTTCTTACCCGCGATAATGTCGCTGGCATTCAACACGTGCATACTGCCGAGGTAACTTTGATACGGCGACAAGGTTTTGGGGTCTATCAGACGTTGCCAGCTAAACACCACATCGTCAGCGGTGATCGGGCTACCGTCCGACCATTTCAGCCCCGGGCGCAGGTGGAACGTCCAGACCTGATTGTCTTTATTTTCCCAGCGATCCGCTAAACCGGGTGCCACCGTGCCGTCATCATGTACCGACACCAGCTTTTCAAAAAAATCGTGGACCAGGTTTCCTTCAACGTCACTTTCTATTTTATGTGGATCCAGCGACGCAGGCTCGGACCCATTGGCTCGAACCAGTTCCTGTTTATCTGCCAGTTGAACACCTGCCGGTACCACCGCTGCCTGCACTGAAACCGCGGCAACACTCAACACCCCCAAAATGGATGCCAGCCAACCCTTGTCTATCGTCATTCTGTGCTCCTCTGCATCTCGGTCTTATTTCCATTTACCGTGGCATAACAACCGTTACCCCACGATTTGAATTATTCAGGTGCAATAATTTTATGTTATGAATCATGGCATTAAGCCATCAACCACTAATACTGTATCTGTGAGAACAGTACAAGTGCGCAACGCACAATTCCCACCACATTGCCATAGTCACCAACCTTTTCGGAGTAGATGCCAGGCGTAAACAGAGGGAGAGCGTTCTGCAGCGACACTCTGAGCCAGAATAAGGATAGCGTGATAATGCCAACGGGCCCGGCACGTCATTAGATCCCGGCGCGTTATTAGATGATGGTTTACATCTGCGGATAACAGGTAGGGTGGCAACGGATTTGTCCGATAGCTGGAGGCATCAAGATTGCATTATCGTCGATCGTGCGTCCTGGCGTGTTGACCAATGATAGATCGCACGTTTAACGCATTCTTAGCACACCAAATTATAAGATAAACCACATATCAGGGTGAACATTCCCTCATTGCAACCGATAACAATAGGAAGAAGAGGACGCTCTGCAGACTAACGAATATTGGGAAAAGGAGACAACCCGGCAGTGCGTTGATTTCACAGCACTCTTATCTTGCGATGCCGCGCACAACCTGATTCTGTGATTTATAGCAATATAATTTACACGATCGTGTGAAAACGCTTACGTTGTTAACACTATGCTCTGGCAGTACATACTCTGACCGAACATGCGCCGATACAATGTGCACTGACACGATATACCTGACACTACAACTCACCGCAAAGACGTTTACTGAAGGAATGGCGAATGAAACTCTATTACAAACCGGGAAGTTGCTCACTGTTTCCTCATATCATCCTGCATGAGACCCGGGCCAAGTTCACACTGGTGAATGTCGACCTGCGTACCAAGAGAACCGAGCAGGATGTCGATTACCTGCAGATCAACCCCAAAGGAATGGTCCCGGCGCTGGCATTGGATGACGGCACGATTCTGACGGAAAATATTGCTATCGCCCTGTATCTGGCAGACAAAGCCCCGCAATATAATCTGATAGCGCCATCCAGCACTATTCATCACTACCGCGCCATTGAGTGGCTGGCCTACATTTCCACGGAACTGCACAAATCGTTCACGCCGCTGTTCCGCCCCGGTACACCAGAACTGTACAAAGAGTTGCTGAAAAGCTATCTGGAACAGCGCTTCCGCTATTTGAATCAGGTACTCAGCGAACACGATTATCTGATCGGTAACCGGTTCGGCGTCGCCGATGCTTACCTGTTCACCATTTCTCGCTGGGCGAATGAACTGAAATTTAACCTGCTCCAATTCCCTGCGTTGGTGGCTTATCTGGAGCGTGTTTCCGGGCGACCAGCGGTAGAAAAAGCGCTGACGGCGGAAGGGCTTGAAGTGAAATTCTGACAAGTCAGAAGGATGGTAATACACACTGCGCTTATTGCAGTAACCATAACGGGGCTCAACGCCCCGTTATGTTATGCAGGTCACCGCTGGTTTTAGTTGCTACCCATTTAGTGACTACCGATTTAGTGACTATCGATCAACTACCGATTTAGCAACTACAGACGAACAGCCTGGAAATGGTGACGCGGCTGTACGATGCCATCCTGCGCGGCCACCAGTTGCAGTTCGTATTGTTCCATTTCTTTGGTGACCAGCATCACCTCGTAGACAGCCGCCGTGGTGTGTTCCAGCGCTTTTTCCGGCGCGACACCTTTTAGCAGATTCACCAGTAATAAACCGCTGGTCAGGTCACCCACGCCCACCGGCTGGCGCGGTCCAAAATCCACCAGCGGACGCTGGATATGCCAGGCTTCTTTCGGGGTAACCAGCAGCATTTCAAAACTGTCTTTACTGGCTGCCGCACGGCTTAAGTGTTTGACCAGCACCAGTTGCGGCCCGCGCTGACACAGTTCACGACTGGCCTGCACAGCTTCCTCTACTGTATGAATCGTCCGCCCACTCAGCAGTTCCAGCTCCGGCAGGTTGGGGGCAATCATGTCGCTTGCCTGTAGTGACTGGTTGCAGTGAAAATCCGTCACCCCTGCTGGCACAATGCAGCCTTTTTCCGGCGTACCCATCACCGGGTCGCAGAAATAAATGGCTCGCGGATTCGCCGCCTTCACCTGGCGTACCACCTCCAGAATATGCCCGCCCTGCTCTGGTGAGCCAATATACCCACTCAGTACCGCGTCGCAGTCCTTCAGATGATCAATATTACTGATACCCTGAGCAATCTCGGTCAGGTGTTCGGCGGGCATAACACAGCCTGTCCACTGACCATATTGCGTGTGGTTGGAGAATTGCACGGTATTCAACGGCCAGACATTGACGCCCATCCGACGCATGGGAAACTCCGCCGCGCTGTTGCCGGCATGACCGAAAACCACGTGAGACTGAATCGACAGTATGTTTTTCATGAAAGTGACTACCTTTGCCTGCTCAAATGCGATGTGTTTGTTTTTATATACTGCTGGTTATTAAACCGTTTCTTATCGAACAGCGTCATGCTGTTATCCCGTCCGCCACGGTATGGCTGATACGGTATTACCTGGCGAACTTGTCAGGCTATCCCCCGCTGTGGGGAGGTACCTAAAAACGAAGGGAGCATGTTGCTCCCTTGCGTGTCTCTATCAGTCTTTCCAACAGACCAGGCAGTAGTTTTTCTTGCCCCGACGCAGCAAGGTATAACGGCCAAACAGACGGTCAGCATCCGTAAAGGTGTATTCCGGATCAGACTGTTTTTCACCGTTGATCGTGATCGCGTTAGAGGCGATGGTCTTACGCGCCTGCCCACGAGAAGGCTGCAATTCGGAATCAACCAGCGCCTGTTGTAAATCCGCGCCTGTCGCCAGTTCCACCATCGGTACACCATCTTGCGCCAGCTGCGCGAAATCCGCTTCAGTCAGGTCGTTCAGGTTACCGTTAAACAGACTCTGGGTGATACGTTTAGCGGCTGTCAGCCCCTCTTCGCCATGCACCAGACGGGTCACTTCTTCTGCCAGAACGTACTGAGCACGCGGTGCAACCCCACTGTTCTTGTCTTCTTCTTCCAGCGCATTGATAACGTCAATGTCGAGGAAGGTGAAGAACTTCAGGAAGCGGTACACATCTGCGTCAGAGGTGTTGATCCAGAACTGGTAGAATTTGTACGGACTGGTCTTCTTCGGATCCAGCCATACCGCCCCACCTTCGGTTTTACCGAATTTGGTCCCATCAGCCTTGGTGATCAACGGAACCGTCAAGCCGAACACCTGCTTCTGATGCAGGCGACGGGTCAGATCGATCCCAGAGGTGATGTTACCCCACTGATCAGAACCACCAATCTCTAACTCCACACCATGCAGCGCATTGAGCGAAGCAAAGTCGTAGCCCTGCAACAGATTGTAGGAAAACTCGGTGAAGGAAATGCCCACGTCATCGCGGTTCAGACGTTGCTTGACCGCTTCTTTGTTGATCATCTGGTTGACGGAGAAATGTTTACCGATATCGCGCAGGAACGTCAGCACGTTCATGGAACCAAACCAGTCGTAGTTGTTGGCGGCTATCGCGCTGTTGGTGCCACAGTCAAAATCCAGGAAAGGAGCGACCTGACGGCGGATTTTCTCCACCCACTCCTGCACTGTTTCTTCGGTATTCAGCTTACGCTCGGCGGCTTTGAAACTCGGGTCGCCAATCAACCCTGTAGCACCACCTACCAGTGCTACCGGTTTGTGTCCGGCCATCTGAAAGCGTTTCAGGCACAGCAGCGGTACCAGATGTCCCAAATGCAAGCTGTCGGCGGTCGGGTCGAAGCCGCAATACAGTGCAATTGGCCCCTGCGCCAGTCGCTCTGCTAACGCGCCCTCGTCCGTTACCTGGGCCACCAGGCCCCGCTCTTGCAATTGTTGAATCAGATTGCTTGCCATCAAAGTCTCCATGTATAAACGACTGCACCTTTGCCGGTACACGACTTTTCGCCATAGCGGCGAAAGTAATAATTCAGGGTGACATAGAATAAAGCGCCGACACCGGGAGTGCCAGCGCTTAACTCAACAAATTCCGGTGATTTAGGGTGCCAGGCGGTCAATTGTCCAGCCATTACCCTCACGTTGGTACAGAAAACGGTCGTGCAGGCGGTGCTCGCCCCCCTGCCAGAACTCCACCGACTCGATAGTGACGCGGAACCCACCCCAGAAGCTCGGTAGCGGAATCTCACCTTGCTGGAACTTCTGCTTCATTTCAAAGAATTTGCTTTCCAGCATACTCCGTGCAGAGATGCGGCTGGACTGCTTTGAAACCCAGGCACCAATCTGACTGTCGCGCGGGCGACTATGGAAATACTTCATGACATCCAGCATCGGCAGTTTTTCCGCCTTACCCAGGACGATGACCTGACGCTCCAGCATGTGCCAGGGGAACAGCAGACTGATACGGGCGTTGGCAGCCAGTTGCTGAGCCTTACGGCTGCCCATATTGGTGTAAAACACCATGCCTTTTTCGTCATAGTGTTTCAGCAGTACGATGCGCTGATAAGGCTGGCCTTGCTCATCGACCGTTGCTACGCACATCGCGGTAGGATCCGCCAATTGCGCTTCGCAGGCTTGTTTCAGCCAGTGTTCAAACAGATCGAGCGGGTTGGCTGTGAGGTCACGACGGCGCAGGCCGCCCTGAGTATATTCACGCCGCAAATCGGCGATATCGACACTTGCGGCCTGTTCCGGCGCAAGGGCCACCTTGTTGCGGGCGTTGTCGTTTTCTGTGGTCATGCAATCCTGCCGTTGCCTTATCGGGCGAGAAAGGGGAATGGCCCATTTTGCGCCCACGTCGTCGAAATCTCAACGCCCGCAACGACATACAACGGTATAGAAACGAACGGCATAGAAACGGTCTTACTGCAACACACAGTCATTTACGATGATTCTATCGCCTCTGACGATAAACGCCTGTTGGCCCTTGCTCCAAAACGTATAACGATCATCGCTGTAACGCGCACCAGACGCAGCCGGCACCTGTGGCAAGGTGTGAGATTCGCCATCCAGCAGGAACGTCACACTATCGACCTTTTGGCCGGGATTCAGTGTGACGGTAAGCGGCATGGTGCCGCACTGATAATGTAAGGTTTGTGGCTTCGCCGTCGGCATGAAATGGGCGCAGCCACTGAGCAAGACCAAGGCCCCGGCCATAAACAGTGGTTTCATCTTATTCTTCTCCGTCTTTTTCTGGCATTCGATGATTCCGGCATCCCACCCGAACCCTCGCACAAAAGAGGAGTCTATCAACAACGCACTCACAGGCCTGTCAGCAAAATCTGATTACGCCACCCTCACCCGATTTACGGCACCATCGCTGGATAAATCGCCCCCAGGACTGTTTCACGGCTGGCCCCCGTCACCGAGGGTAAATTGCCCGGCAGCCCCGACAGGGTGCGAAATGCCAGCCAGGCGAACGCTAACGCCTCCATATCATCACCCCGGATACCGAAGTTATCGGTCGGGCAAACCTCAATACCCGGCAGACGCGCTGACAATTGGCTCATCAGCAATGGATTACGCGCGCCACCGCCACACACCAGTACGCGTTCACAACCACCAGTCAGCAGCACCTGCTCCGCGATGCTTTCCGCCGTCAGCGCCACCAGCGTGGCTTGCACATCTTCCGGGCGCAAACGCTCCGGGTACAAACGTGCAAACGACGCCAGCTGCCTTTCCAGCCATGTCAGATTGAAATACTCACGCCCGGTACTCTTTGGTGCCGCCAGACCGAAATACGGATCGGCCAGCATGCGGCTTAGTAAGCGGTTATCCACCTGCCCCGTCAGCGCCCAGGCGGCATCGTTGTCATAGGGCTGTGCCCGATTGCGCCATATCCAGGCATCCAACAGCATATTACCCGGCCCGGTGTCATAACCTTTTACCGCCTTCCCCGGCGCCAGTACCGAAATGTTGGCGATCCCACCGATGTTCAGTACGATTCGCCGCTCCACCGGATGTTGCAGCAACGCGTGGTGGAAAACGGGCACCAGCGGTGCACCTTGCCCGCCCAACGCCATATCTCGCCGCCGAAAATCACCTACGGTGGTGATGCCAGTCACCGCGGCAATACGGTTACCATCGCCAATCTGCATCGTACAAGGGGCATCGCCGTCTGGTTCATGCCAAACCGTCTGTCCATGACAGCCAATCGCGGTAATATCCCCCGCACTCAGGCCGGTCTGGCGCAATAACGCCTGTACCGCGTCGGCAAACAGCGCGCCAAGGCGGGTATCAAGCCGCCCCAGTTCGGAAAGTGTGACCGCCTGCCCTTGATTCATGCTCAGTATCGTCTGGCGAATCTCAGGCGGAATCGGGTGACAATAACTGGCTTGCTGTGCAACGGTGTGCTCGTCAATGGCGGCCAGCACCACATCGACACCATCCAGGCTGGTGCCAGACATCACGCCAATATATCTTCCAGACCTCATCGGGTTACCTTTCGTTATGTAAATGATTGCCTGTTACGCCACAGCGGCATCGGCGCACACGGTGCATAGAACGCCGTTTCCTGTGCCAATTTTGTCTTTTTTGTCAGACAGATGCCAGACCAGATCACCCATTACCATTCAGTGCCTTTTTCAGAAAAAGAGGGATTCTCAAGGAACTTTATAACGTGTTTATTATCAATTTAGTCGCGCTATTCTATCTTTGAGGTTAATCGACACAGTAGAATGGTGCGTTCGACCACGCCATAATGCGACAAGAAATAATTCGTCGGCTCAGGCTGCGCCCTCCGACACAGACACAGCTATAACAGGAGTCTTTCTATGATGAAACGTTTTCTCGTGATCACTTTAGCAGGTATCACACTGGCGGGTTGTGCTAACACCAGTACCCTGTCAGGAGACGTTTATAGTGCATCTGAAGCCAAACAAGTCCAGACGGTAACCTACGGTACCGTTGTCTCCACCCGTCCGGTACAGATTCAGGCCGGGGAAGACAGCAACGTCATCGGTACGATCGGTGGCGCGGTACTGGGCGGACTGGTAGGGAATACTATCGGTCGTGGTACGGGTCGTAATCTGGCAACAGCAGCAGGCGCGGTTGCAGGTGGCGTTGCGGGTAACAGCATTGAAGGCGCGGTTAACCGCGTTCAGGGGGTTGAGCTGGAAATCCGTAAAGATGACGGTAGCACCATCATGGTGGTACAAAAACAAGGTGACACCAAATTCCACGCAGGACAGCGTGTAGCGATGGCCAGCAATGGTCGTTCCATCACGGTATCTCCTCGCTAAGCGATAATAATCAATCACCACCCAATGGGTGGTGATTGTCTTATCGCCCTCATCCGACTCGCCTGTTCAGATAAGCCATTATTGGTACGCTATACCCGTTATAACGTTATACCTGTTATAACTTCAGGTTACAGGAATGTTGGCGTTATCAGTCCAACCCTGACGTTTACCCTTCAGGTCTACGGCCTATCGAACTCAACGCCGCTCCCGACAACGTTGCACATTATCTCAGTGACTTATTCATGCCAGTCACGTCAAATACGCCCGAATACCGCATTGCAAGATTCATCATGAATCTTGCCCTGAAGGGTTAACGCCTTGCACAACATACAATTGAGCAACATAAAATTGAACAATATGTTATTGAACAACACGCAAGCGCACTGTCCAGCAACTCGAATCCTTGAGAGTATATATCGCCTGAAATTCGAATTACCTGTCGGGACATTTACTGCTTCGATTAATTAAGACTGAGTCTCATGTAATGCCAATATGTTTTTTTCCAGCCGGGAGATAATAGTGGCTAACTCATCCACTTCGGCAGGAGTAATACCATCTAATATTTCGCCGCGTGTTTGATCAA
This sequence comes from Dickeya oryzae, assembly GCF_009372235.1. Classification (GTDB taxonomy): domain Bacteria; phylum Pseudomonadota; class Gammaproteobacteria; order Enterobacterales; family Enterobacteriaceae; genus Dickeya; species Dickeya oryzae. Next base: position 357,239 of record NZ_ML762920.1, read on the forward strand.
TAACATCATTGACCGCCTGAATGATCGGATCGGCCATATCGGTTAACAGAATTCGTTTGGCACGTCGATCATGGGCACAAATATGTCGGGTAATTAACCCTTTGTCTTCCAATTGATCCAACGTTCGCACCAACGAAGGCTGTTCTATTCCAATCGCCTTGGCAAGTTGAATTTGGGACTGCCCCGGGGGCAGTTGGTGAATATTATGCAGCGTGACCCAGTGAGTTTGAGTGAGCTCTAGAGGCTTCAATCGATGATCAATCAAAGCACGCCATACACGAACCAACCGAGCTAAATCAGAACCTAACGGCAATTCCATCACCTCTCCTTATAGTTAGCATACTAAGCAACTTCCCTGGATTGCAATCAACTCTGATTTAAAACGAAAGTTTTATAAAAAGGTCTTATTGTTATCTATCTATTCTAGCAAATAATAATTAATTAAAAATGATCTTGAACTTAATTTATGCCATTAAATATCACCATGTCGATTAAAACAGGGTCGGCTGTTCCGGTTCTGAGGATGTTGAATTTTTCTCATTTCGCTGCGAACGCTTCATCCTTTGGCGACATAATCGTAACACATCCTGTTTTTGCGCATCGCTCATCGTTCCCCAATTAAAGCGCTCGTTACGGCTTCGAAAACAACCACGGCAGAAGCCCCGGTCATCCGCCTGACAGATACCGCGGCACGGGTTGGGAACGGGAAAAAGCTCGAGCTGCTCAGCCACAGTACCTCCTCTTCCGACATCTTTATTGAAACCTTGATTGCCGTCACTGGCAAGCCTTACGTGGCGTTAATGCGCAATTAACCACCATATTCCGTTTATCCAGGTTGTTTGGCGGCAAACGCGCACCAAAACAAGACTCAGCGGCACGACACATCTCTACAGCCACAGGTTTGGACTCCCCCCAGCAACGACGCTATACTCTGGCCCTATTGTTTCAGACGATAACGGAATACCACCGATATCGTCCAGACGGTTAACCCACGGATCAAAATAGGGGTCATTATGCGTTTACTTCACACCATGCTACGCGTTGGCGACCTGCAACGCGCTATCGATTTTTATACCAAGGTACTGGGCATGCGTCTGCTGCGCACCAGCGACAATCCGGAATATAAATATTCTCTGGCATTTGTCGGCTACACCGAGGAAAGCGAAGGTGCGGTGATCGAACTGACCTACAACTGGGGTGTAGACAGCTATGACATGGGGACCGCCTTTGGTCATATCGCACTGGGTGTGGATGATGTTGCCGGAGCGTGTGAGCGTATTCGTCAGGCGGGCGGCAAAGTGACCCGTGAAGCAGGCCCGGTCAAAGGCGGCACGACGGTGATCGCCTTCGTTGAAGACCCGGATGGCTACAAGATAGAACTGATTGAGCGTTCACAAGCCGGTCAGGGCCTGGGTAACTGATTCTATCCTTGTCTGTTCAGGTGCCGATGGCACCTGCCTTTTCCGGGGGGACAACGCCATGTCCGGCTGCTGCATCCCCCGACACAATTTGCCATAATGCGCACTGCATGTTGCTGAAGAAATAAGAAACGAATGGCTGAGAAAAATAACCTGAATGCGCTGAATGCGCGTTTTCGTGGCTTTTACCCTGTGGTGATTGACGTTGAAACCGCTGGATTCAACGCGAAAACTGATGCGCTGCTGGAAATTGCAGCCATAACGCTGAAAATGGATGAAAGCGGTTGGTTACAGCCGGACGACACCTTACATTTTCATATCGAACCCTTTGAAGGCGCGATTCTGCGACCTGAAGCATTGGCGTTTAACGGGATCGACCCAACCAATCCTCTGCGCGGTGCGGTGAGTGAGTATGACGCCCTGCATGACATTTTTAAAGCCGTCCGCAAAGGTATCAAAGACCGGAATTGTAGTCGTGCGATCATCGTGGCACATAACGCGACCTTCGATCACAGCTTTCTGATGGCGGCGGCTGAACGTTGCGGCCTGAAACGCAACCCATTCCACCCGTTTGCCACTTTTGATACCGCCGCGCTCAGCGGGTTGGTGCTGGGGCAAACCGTGTTGGCCAAAGCCTGTATTGCCGCGGAGATCCCTTTCGACGCCAGTCAGGCACATTCGGCACTGTATGATACCGAGCGTACCGCACAGCTGTTTTGTGAACTGGTCAATCGGTGGAAACGGATGGGGGGTTGGCCGCTGGCGGGCGGTGTCGGCGATACGGAAGACGCGCCACTGGCTGTCGACGAAGAATAAGTGCAGTACAACTACTGTTCACACGTACTGTTCACACGTACTGCTCACACGCCGACCTCATGCTGGCGTAAACAACGATAAACAGACTGTCAGGCAGCGCAATGCTGCCTGACAATAAGGAAGATTACTGCTGGTCTTCCTGCTCGGAACGGTATTTGTCGGCAGTCTCTTTAATCAGCTTTTGCAGTTCGCCGCGCTGATACATTTCAATGACGATGTCGCAACCGCCAACCAATTCACCATCCACCCACAATTGCGGGAATGTCGGCCAATTGGCATATTTCGGCAATTCGGCGCGGATATCCGGGTTCTGCAAAATATCTACATAAGCAAAACGTTCGCCACACGCCGACAACGCCTGTACTGCCTGAGCAGAAAAACCGCAGCTTGGCAGTTTGGGAGAGCCTTTCATGTACAGCAGAATCGGGTTTTCAGCAATCTGGCGCTGAATTTTTTCAAGTGTCGTTGTCGTCATTCTATTGCTTCCTCAAGCGCGTGATGAACGGCCCTGTAGGACCGCTCATATGACTCGCGGCAAACCGTGGCATACCGCTTCTTTTGTTTTGTATTCTAACGATAGCGACGGCCACAAAAAAACGCTATCTTTTATAGGGTTTTATCCGGGCGACGCATACCGGTACAAAGCGACGCCAAATCGCCTGATAATTAAGCAGCAAACGCTGTTGTTAACGTTTTCTCACTATTTTGTAGTAGGATTATTCTATCTCCCACTTTTTTATCAGGTCATTTTCGGGAATACTGTGAAGATTGAACGATTGAGGACAACATTCGGTCAGAACTATCATGCGGTTATTTATTACGCTCTTTTTATTATTTTTCAGTAATCTATTTTCTGGTCTGGCGCTTGCTAATCCGCATGGCGGTGCAGTGTTACCTCGCAAATCTGGCGTAGAAACGGCGAATAAAGCGCCTGATGAATCCAAAAAGAACAAGGTTGCCAAAAGCGCCAACAAAAAAGGCGCGGAGCCGACGCACGGCAAAAAACCGGAGAAAAACGCGAAGTCTACGTCAGCCAAGACCGTAGCCAGTCTTGATAAAAATGCACGGTCTCACAATGACAAGAAGTCTGCGGACAAAAAGTCAGTGGCGGTCGCCGCCCATTCCCTTCATACAAAATCGCAGCCTGAGAAAAGCACACATACTGCCAGCGCTCATGCAACTAAAGCGGTATTAGCTAAAACGACAAAAAAAGAAACCATAAAGAAAGAGACGCTTGTGCAGGCTAAAGCCAGCCATAAAGCCCATGAGCTGGCGGTGGCCAAAACCGCATACAAAAAGGGTAAAGCGACGGTCGACAAAGAAGATGAGGTAGCAACCACCTCTTCACATGGTAAAAGCAAGAAAGGTAAACACGATAAAGCAGCGTTGACCATCAGTGCTGCTCACCAAAAACGCTATCAGCACGCTAAATTAACTGCCATGAACAAGCTGATGAGCCAAATTGGTAAACCTTATCATTGGGGCGGTTCAACACCTTATTCAGGTTTTGATTGCAGCGGGCTGGTGTATTACGCCTATAAAGATGTGGTAAAAGTCCCTATTCCGCGCACAGCCAATGAGATGTTCCACCTGCGCGATGCGGCCCCCATCAAGAAAAGCGAGCTGGAAAGTGGCGACCTGGTGTTCTTTCGTATCACCAACCGCGGCGCTGCCGACCACGTTGGCGTCTACCTGGGCAATGGCCGTTTCATCCAGTCACCGCGTTCGGGTTCCGATATCAAGATCAGTAAATTGAGTGAAGATTACTGGCAGGATCATTATGTCGGCGCTCGCCGTGTGGTGACACCGAAGACCATTCGCTAGCGGATATACGCTGTATAATCACCGATTAGATTTAATTAATAACGAGAAAAGGGGCTAATGCCCCTTTTCTGTTTTCTTTTTACGCTACTGGCGATCGGCTATCAGTTCAATACCGCAGTGAAACCAAAGATAATGATCACCGCCAACGTAACCAACGTACTACACAGTGACATTTTCAAATTTGTATCCATCGTATTCTCCTGTATGTGACTGATGATCGCCGTCATCCCGTTATGTCTGAATCAACACCGTATCCCGGCGGATGGGAAACACATAAAGTATAGGTCTATTATTACCCGACTGAAGTCAAAAAACCGGTTTCTGCATCACAGAGATAACACGAATTGCCTCTTCCCCTTTTGCTCTAAATCGGCCAAAATCCGCAGTTTACCGTGTACACTGCGTTGGTCGAAGCGTCCGCCCTCCCTTCAAGCTACACACCTCGGCATGTCTCCTACTGAAATGTTGCCTTGTTGTCCAGCAGGAGCAAAATTCACGCAGGCAAACGATTAACAACATATTTACTGCTGTAACAGACACGCGACTGTAACAGATGAGTTCAGGAGTCACTTTAGATGGCAACGATTAAAGATGTGGCAAAACGCGCAGGCGTTTCAACCACAACCGTATCACACGTGATTAATAAAACACGTTTCGTCGCCGAAGAGACCAAGGCTGCGGTACGCGCAGCTATTGATGAATTGCATTACTCACCCAGTGCGGTGGCCCGAAGCCTGAAAGTCAACCACACCAAATCTATCGGGCTGCTGGCCACCTCCAGCGAGGCCCCCTATTTCGCCGAAATTATCGAAGCGGTGGAAAACAGTTGCTACGCCAGAGGCTATACACTGATTCTGTGTAACTCTCACAATAATCAGGATAAACAGCGTGCTTACCTGTCAATGCTGGCACAAAAACGTGTTGATGGCCTGCTGGTGATGTGTGCTGAGTACCCGCCTGAACTGCTGTCAATGCTGGCGGATTATCGCCATATCCCGATGGTCGTCATGGATTGGGGCGAAGCGCACAGCGATTTCACCGATACCATTATTGATAATGCGTTTGCCGGTGGGTATATGGCCGGTCGCTATCTGATTGAGCGCGGTCACCGCGATATCGGTGCCATCCCCGGCTCTCAGGGGCGCAATACCGGCAGCGGACGTTATTTGGGCTTTCTGAAAGCGCTGAAAGAAGCGGATATTTCCCTGCGTGAAGAGTGGGTGGTTCAGGGTGACTTTGAACCCGAATCCGGCTACAAAGCCATGCACCAGATTCTGGCGCAAAAACAGCGGCCAACAGCGGTATTCTGCGGCGGCGATATTATGGCGATGGGGGCGATTTGTGCCGCGGATGAACTGGGCCTGCGAGTACCACAGGATATCTCGGTGATCGGTTATGACAATGTGCGCCACTCCCGCTATTTTACGCCAGCGCTCACGACCATTCATCAGCCGAAGGAACGACTGGGACAAGCAGCATTCTCCATGCTGCTTGACCGCATCACCAGCAAACGCGAGGAAGCGCAAACCATCGAAGTCCACCCGACGCTGATCGAGCGTCGTTCCGTGGCCGATGGTCCGTATCTCGATTATCGCCGTTAATGAATTAGCCAGACGATTTCATTATCGCACGCAGGTGTGTCAACCGCCGCTATACCGCGCAGTAGAGCGCCAAAGCGTGTCCCCCTGTTCCCCTAATATAGAACGCAATGTGCTGCTTTAGCCCGATGAATCTTGTCGCCGGGCTAAAGCAGTCATACACTTGTCACTGTCATTGACGACAATAACCATGATCAGACGATGCTTTTAGCAATACGCATCGCCTTACTTTTTCTACCCCACTAATGACTGTTGCACCGTTTGTCACGGCCGGGGTAGATGCCTTTCGTGTCGGCTTGTCTCTTATTTTCCTCTGAGGCTCTCAGGGATAGACGATGACGTGTGGAATGGGTACATCGAATACCCTCCATCGCGTGGTTGTCTGGTTTATCCCGTGTAACGCATGTATCTGGCAAGGTAGGGAGAAGTTATGAGTTCATCTTATGTGGAGGATCTGGGTACCCCCAGTCAACCCTGGTTCCAACTGGTTAATGAAATGCTGTCGGCCGCTGATATCGCGATTAACGGTTCGCGACCGTTTGATATTCAGGTCAAAAACCCTGAACTGTACAAGCGCATATTGCGTAACGGGTCACTGGGTCTGGGCGAGAGTTACATGGATGGCTGGTGGGAATGTGAACGGCTGGACATGTTTTTCCACCGTGCGATACGCGCCGGGCTGGAGAAGCAACTGCCCCAGCGTTGGCAGGATACGCTACGGATACTGATGGCGCGCCTGACCAATCTGCAATCGCGTCGGCGGGCATGGATTGTGGGTAAGGAGCATTACGACCTCGGTAATGATCTTTTTAGCCTGATGCTAGACCCATACATGCAGTACTCCTGTGGTTACTGGAAACAAGCTGAAACGCTCGAACAGGCACAACAAGATAAGCTGCGCCTCATTTGCGAAAAATTGCAGTTACGCCGGGGGATGACATTGCTGGATATCGGCTGCGGCTGGGGTGGCCTGGCTGAATTTGCCGCCCGCCATTACGGTGTCAGCGTCACCGGTGTGACCATCTCCCGCGAGCAACAGGCACTGGCGCAACAGCGCTGTCAGGATCTGGATGTCACCATTCTGCTACAGGACTACCGCGATCTGAACCGGCAGTTTGACCGTATCGTTTCCGTCGGCATGTTCGAACATGTCGGCCCGAAAAATTACGACACCTACTTCCAGGTGGTCAGAAAAAACCTCAAATCCACCGGTCTGTTCCTGTTGCATACCATCGGTGCCAACGAAACCAGCCTGAAGGTCGATGCCTGGATAGACAAATACATCTTCCCTAATGGGTGCTTACCCTCAGTACAGCATATCGCCCAACGCAGCGAGCCTTATCTGGTCATGGAAGACTGGCACAATTTCGGCGCGGACTATGACCGTACCCTTATGGCCTGGCACGAGCGCTTCCAGCAGCACTGGCCTACCTTGTCGGCACGCTACCCCGAGCGCTTTCGGCGGATGTTCAGTTATTACCTTAACGCCTGTGCTGGCGCATTTCGTGCACGCAACATCCAACTCTGGCAGGTGCTATTCAGTGTCGAAGGAATTGAAGGCGGTATGCGCGTGGCACGATGACCGGCACACCGCCTACTCTCCCCCACCGTTCTCGTACCTCGGATTAAGAACCTCAAATAAAAACCGGCAGTCTGACTGCCGGTTTTTATTATGGCTAACAGGAATAACGCGTACTCAGACGCCTTTTATTCACCCAATTATTCACTCTTCGCTGCAAGCTCTGCTGCCGCCAGCGCTTGTTGCTGCTCAGCCTGACGAGCCATAACACGCTCAACCGTGTCGATAATGGCCTGAGTCTGCGGGTCAATCTCGATATTGATGCGGGCGCCCAGTCGTTTTTGTCCCAGCGTCGTGCGTTGCAGGGTTTCTGGGATCAGGTGTACGCAGAAACGACTGCGGGTCACTTCACCGACCGTCAGGCTGATACCGTCAATACCAATAAATCCTTTGTGCAACACATATTTCATCTGCGATTCATCAGACAAGCGGAACCAAATCTGATGATTATTTTCCGACGTCAGAATTTTCACTATTTCAGCGGTACACATGATATGACCAGACATGACATGCCCGCCAATCTCATCGCCATATTTGGCTGCACGCTCCACATTAACCCGATCGCCGACGTTCACGTCACCCAGATTGGTCAACCGCAGAGTCTCTTTGATCAAGTCAAAACTCACCCGGTCGCCGTCGATACGGGTGACAGTCAGGCAGCAACCGTTGTGCGCTACGGATGCGCCCGTTTCCAGTCCCGGCAACAGTTCGGGGGGCAGTTGAACGACATGGGTGCGGAAATTGGGTTTTTCATCGATGGACACGACGGTCGCCGTGCCCTGAACAATACCGGTAAACATGGTGTTGAGCTTGCCTCCTGATCAGTAATAAGCGTGAACGCCCCAAAACAGCGGGGCAGCATAGCAGCCGACGCCTGGCATTAGCGACGTTCACTGATGTCTGGCAGTTTGCACCATATCATCAGGAAAACCAAACGGGATCATTCTCTGTCAGTCAATCATTGGTTTACTGTTGGCAACTAGTTACAATACTTCATCTTTTTTCGTAAAAATAAAGGATGATTGTCTTTCTCTCCTCATTAGAGATCTCTCTCCATCCTGCATTAGGAAGGTGTTTTCGTGCAGAAGTACTTATCAGAAGCCCGACATTTGCTGGCGCTGGCTATTCCGGTCATCATCGCGCAAGTATCACAAACCTCAATGGGTGTGGTGGATACCATCATGGCCGGCTCCTACAGCGCCACGGATATGGCCGCCGTAGCCGTAGGGACATCCATCTGGTTGCCTGTCATCCTGTTCGGCCACGGTTTGTTAATGGCGCTCACCCCCGTTGTGGCGAACCTCAACGGCTCCGGACGTCGGGACCGCATCGCGCATCAAACCCAGCAAGCCTTTCTGCTGGCCACAGGCATTTCCATCCTGACCATGGTGGTGCTTTATCAGGGGAAATACGCAATCAACCTGATGCATGACGGCGCGCCGGAGCTGGCTGACAAAGCGGTGGCCTATCTGCATGCGTTGCTGTGGGGCGCGCCCGGTTATCTGTTCTATCAGGTATTGCGCAGTCAGTGCGAAGGGCTCTCCAAAACCAAGCCAGGTATGGTGATCGGCTTTATCGGCCTGTTGATTAATATCCCCATCAACTACGTGCTTATTCACGGTAAACTCGGCATGCCCGAGCTGGGCGGTGTCGGCTGTGGCGTGGCGACGGCCTCCGTATACTGGATAATGATGCTGATGATGGCGGTCTATTCCCGCCACGCTTACTGGCTGAAAGATATCCGCCGGTTCAACTCCCCGTTAAAACCGGATTGGACGGTACTCCGGCGGTTATCCGGTCTGGGATTGCCGATAGCACTGGCGATGTTATTTGAAGTGACACTATTTGCCATCGTCGCCCTGTTGGTGTTGCCTCTCGGGGTCGTGAATGTGGCAGGACACCAGATTGCACTTAATTTCAGTTCACTGATGTTCGTACTACCGTTGTCAGTGGGTGTTGCCGCCACCATTCGCGTCGGCCACCGCCTCGGCGAAGGCTCAGCACCGGCCGCCCAGGTGGCAGCGCGCACCAGTCTTGCAGCCGGTGTGTTACTGGCTATATGCACCGCTATCTTTACCATTACGCTGCGTGAGTCTATCGCCATGCTGTACAACAAAAACCCGGATGTCGTGGCGATGGCATCGCATTTGATGCTACTGGCAGCGGTCTACCAGATTTCTGATGCCGTGCAGACTATCGGCAGTGGCGTCTTACGTGGTTATAAGGATACGCGCGCTATCTTCTTCATCACGTTCATCGCTTACTGGTTGCTGGGGTTGCCCAGCGGTTATGTACTGGCGCTAACTGATATCGTGGTGCCACGTATGGGGCCTGCGGGATTCTGGTGGGGATTTATCATCGGCCTGACCTCCTCCGCCACCATGATGGTACTGCGGATACGCTGGGTACAGCGCCAGTCGCCAGATCGTATTCTGGCACGAGCCGCACGCTAAAGACGACAGAGCGCCGAAAAAAGCGGCGCTCTGTCTACAAGCTCGTCAATCAGTGAGATACAACGGGAATTTTTCGTTTTTCTCCTTGCAAGCATCCATCCAGCCCGTTAATATTCGTCCCCGCTGTCGCCCTGACAGCCGCTGATAAAGAATAATGCGTTCATAGCTCAGTTGGTTAGAGCACCACCTTGACATGGTGGGGGTCGTTGGTTCGAGTCCAATTGAACGCACCATTTTTCAGCCATTAGCCTCACGCTAATGTGCACGTTGCGACCGTAGCTCAGTTGGTTAGAGCACCACCTTGACATGGTGGGGGTCGGTGGTTCGAGTCCACTCGGTCGCACCATTTCTATGCTGCAATAACTATCCTGCAAGAAGACACTCGCGTCATTTCCACGCTATAGCGCCCTCAAACAATATCGTTTTAGTCATCTGGCAGCATGCTGGCCAGCGAGCACTTATGTCCAGCCATCTCACCGCCAATCATTATCATAAACGGGCAGGCTACCCTGCCCGTTTCGCTGTCTGACGGCTAGTTCGGTTATTTAAATATCTTCTGCACAAACTCGATATAGGCCGGACGCCAGACGTCCATTTCATGCCCTAAACCAGGGTATTGCCGGTAATCGAATTTGACGCCTTTCTGCTCCAGTTGCGCTTTCAACCCAGCGATATCTTTACCCGTGACGGTATCTTTTTCACCCACGGCTACGCTGAAATTATGCAGTTGCCGATTGATAGCAGCGGCATTCCCCAATTGTGCGGTGACCTGTGCATTCGGCACGGTTTCCGTTGTCACGCCGCTAAAGGTTGCCAGCCAGCCGAAATAATCCAGATGGCTCATGCCGGACACCAACGCCTGATATCCCCCCTGAGACAACCCAGCCAGCGCACGACCATCCGCATCCCGACGAGCATTGAAGCGCTCGCTGACCAGCGGAATAATGTCATGGATCAGCTCGCGATCAGCCGCGGCGGCATTACGCGGATAGAACACCTTACGTCGATCTTTCGGCAAAAAATCTTCCGCTATCGCGTCTGTCGCATCGGTCTCGGTATCTGGGATCACCACCAGCATCGGCGTGATTTTTTTCTCCGCCAGCAGGTTATCCATGATTTGGGGGATACGCCCTTGTCTGACGGCAGAATCCCCGGCATCACCAAACCCATGATAGAAATACAGCACGGGCAGCGGCTTACCGGTACCGGTGTATCCCGGTGGCGTCCAGACATAAATCTGCCGCTCTGATTTCAGCGACGCTGAATGGTAGGTCACCGTACGCAGTTCACCATGTGGCACCGCCCGTGTATCCAGCACGCTTCCGGGTACCAGAATCATACTGGTATTGACCTGACGCTGCGGTTTGGGGAAAGCGGAACCGGTATCAATACTGCGAAAACCATCCACATTAAAAAAATACTCATACAGATTGGGCTGCTTTGGCTCGCTACGCCACGACCAGACACCCAGCTCATTTTTTACCATCGGGTGGGCAACCCAGGTTTCCGGCGTTGCACCGGTCACAACATTCACCGATTTCGCCGCCGGTGCAAACAACCGAAACGTAATACTGTTATCCGCGTTAACCTGTGACAAATACTGTTTCGTCGGTACATCAACACGCGGTAGTTCTGGGATAGCTCCCGAAGCGGCTAACGCCGTCAGTGGTGCCGAGATGCTCAGTGCAGAGAACAACAGGTACAGGCAGGTTTTCCTGGTTTTCATTATTAACCTCTTTTTGTCTTTTGTCGGTGCAGGGAAAAGAAACACACTGTGTCAATAAAACGGCCCCAGCTCACGTAACGTGATGAACACCCGGCTGGTAGTTGACGATGCTACGGTAGCGGGCGCAGGATTGTCCGCGATCGACGTAGCGGTTTTCGTTATGCTGCTAACATTATTTTTCACACGCTTATCGGCCATAAAACACGCTCTGATTGGTGTGATAAAAATCAAAACATTATTTTCAGGTGCACGCTCTCTCCCCAATACAGAAAGGATTGAGGCTGTCATGTTATCGCTAAAAATAACTGTCATGACCCACGTTGCAGGTATACCAGTACGCCTGCAACGTGGATATTCCGACTATTATTGGGTCGTCGTGTTGTTAGCGTGTCAGCGTTTTTCCATTGCTGGCGATCACGGACTGATACCAATAGAAGCTCTTTTTACGCCGCCGTTCCAGCGTTCCCTTGCCGGTATCATCACGGTCGACATAAATAAAACCGTAGCGTTTTGACATTTCCGCTTTTGAGGCACTGACCAGGTCAATTGGCCCCCAGCAGGTATACCCTACTACGTCCACGCCATCGGCAATCGCTTCGCTAACCTGTACCAGATGATCATTTAAATAACGGATACGATAATCATCGTGTATTTCACCATTGTCTTCGATTTTATCTTTCGCCCCCAGGCCATTCTCGACAATAAATAATGGCTTTTGATAGCGGTCGTACAAGAAATTCAGTAAATACCGCAACCCCAGCGGATCAATCTGCCAGCCCCATTCAGAACTTTCTAAATAGGGGTTCGGCACCATATTCAAAATATTGCCACGCGTTTTTTCGAGCTGCGCTTCATCGGTGCTGACACAGCCGGTCATATAATAGCTAAACGAGATAAAATCGACGGTAGCGGTCAGATCCTGCTTGTCCTGCTCCGTAATCATCAGCGTAATACCCTGCTCGCGGAAATAACGCTGCATATATCCAGGGTACGCACCGCGTACCTGCACATCACCGAAGAAGAGCCATTCCCGGTTCTGGTGCAGGCTTTCCATCACATCTTCCGGTTTGCTGGTCAGCGGGTAGAGCATCGCCCCCAGCAGCATATTGCCGATTTTCGCGTCCGGAATGATGTCATGACAGGCTTTCACTGCCCTGGCACTCGCGACCAGTTGATGATGGATAGCCTGATAAATCGCCGCTTTGCTGCTGTCTGGCGGCAACCCAACACCGGTAAACGGCGCGTGGAGCGACATGTTGATCTCATTGAATGTCAGCCAACGCTTCACCTTGTGCTGGTAACGCGCAAACACCGTGCGGGCATACCGCTCAAAACAATCGATGGTCAGACGATTACCCCAGCCGCCATGCTTTTTCACCAGTCCATACGGCATTTCATAATGTGACAACGTCACTAATGGCTGAATACCGTGTTTTGCCAGCTCATCAAACAGCCGATCGTAAAATGCCAGCCCCGCTTCATTCGGTTCCAGCTCATCGCCCTCGGGAAAAATACGCGTCCAGGCAATGGATACACGCAGGCAGGTAAAGCCCATTTCAGCAAACAACGCGATATCTTGCGGGTAACGATGATAGAAATCGATCGCCACATCTTTGATACCGCTGTCGCCGGGCTGGCGCGCCACAATATTGCCGAAAATCCCCTGCGGCTGTAAATCTGAGGTGGAAAGCCCTTTTCCATCCGTCAGATAGGCACCTTCCACCTGGTTGGCGGCAATCGCACCGCCCCATAAAAAGTGTTCCGGGAAAGGATTACTCATCACTGATCTCCTGTATCGCTATTCACGCATTATTCAACATACCAGCTGTACCAGCGGTGTATGGGTATCGACTTTGCCACTGGCAACGGGCGTTACCCCTTGATAATTTTCACTATTGGTAATCACTATCGGCGTGGTAAGGTCGTATCCTGCCGCCTCAATCGCCGGGCCATCAAACTCCAGCAACAAATCACCTCGCCGCACCACATCACCGACGCGCACATGCACAGTAAAATAGCGGCCATCCAGCCGGACGGTATCAATACCCACGTGTATCAATATTTCTGCGCCGCCCCTTGATACCAGACCAATGGCGTGGTGGGTCTTAAACACTGACATCACGGTGCCGTCTACCGGCGCACAGAGCCGCCCCTGTAAAGGCCGGATAGCAACCCCTTTGCCCATCACGCCGCTGGCGAAGGTGCGATCGGTGACCTGCGCTAATGGCACGACCTCACCCACCAACGGACTACACAATTCTTCCGCGCACACTCGCTTTTCGTCACGAGTAACGGATTCATCGTGAACCACACTGGTGTGATCCGGTGTCGCAGTGGGTTGCGTTGTACTTTCCACCACCGCCTCTTGTGCGTCGTCTTTCGGTATACCAAATGCCCAACTGGTTACCGCCGCGAACGTGAACGCCGCCAGTGTTCCGATAACCGCCGCCCAGACGCTGCTATCAACACCGGTCGACGGAATGATCTGGGTAAAGGTAAAAATACTCGGGAAACCAAACGAATAGATGGTGGTGTGGAAATACCCCATGACCGCCGCGCCCACCGATCCCCCGATGCAACCAAAGATGAAAGGACGGCGTAGTGGTAACGTCACGCCGTATACCGCCGGTTCAGTGATACCGAAAATCGCGGCGGAAAACGCCGATCCCGCAATCCCTTTGCGCTTCATGTCGCGGGTGCGCAGCAGTACGCCAAGCGTTGCGCCAGCCTGGCCGAGTACCGCTGGCGTCAACAGTGGCAGCAGCGTGTCATGCCCCATTACGCTCAGGTTATTCAGCATCAGCGGCACAAACCCCCAGTGCAGGCCGAAAATCACGCACACCTGCCAAAATGCCCCCATGACCGCGCCAGCCAGCATCGAGTTCAAGCCGTACAACCATTGATACCCGCCCGACAGCATCTGGCTAAGCCAGGTAGCACTGGGACCAATCACTAGAAATGTCAGAGGGACGCTGATGGCAACACACAGCAGCGGCGTGAAGAAATTGCGGATATTAGCGTGCAGCCAATGGTTTAACGGTTTTTCCAGTTTGCAAGACACCCAACTGGCGAACAGGATCGGAATGACCGACGAACTGTAGTTAATGAAGGTTATCGGGAGACCCAAAAAATGGAGTATCGGATGATCGGGTGCCTGCATGGCGCTAAACGCGGCGATCATACTGGGGTGAACCAGCGTGGCGCCAATCACCAGTGTCGTAAACGGGTTACCGCCAAATTTCTTGCCCGCGGTATACCCCAGCACAATCGGGAAAAAATAGAACAACGCATCACTGGCGGCAAACAGCAATTTATAGGTGCCGCTGCTCTCCACGATTATCTGGGTGGCGATGCCCAGCGCCAAAAACCCTTTCAGGATCCCCATTGCCGCCATCACACCGACGAAGGGCGTAAAAATACTGGAAATAATATCGATAAACCGGGCTAGCAGGTTCTCGTTCTTCTCTTCTGACGAAGCAGAGGGGTCGCTGAAACGCGCCATGCCATCAAGCGATAGTAATGCCTGATAGACCTCAGCGACCTGATTACCCACCACGACCTGAAACTGCCCACCGCTTTCCACCACCATAATAATGCCGGGATTATTTTTCAGGGCATCCGCATGGGCAGCAGCATTATCTTTTAATTTAAACCGCAAGCGCGTGGCGCAATGGATCACGCTGATAATATTGTCCTGACCCCCTACGCCCTCTTTTATCTCACTGGCTAATGTTTCGTAATTCATGGTGATATCCTTAATACTCAGTCCATGCCCGGAGCAAACTGCTGAGTGGCTGCGCGCTACGCTATCAGTGAACCTTGATGTCAGCGCACCCGTGTTTGCGGCAAAAAAAAACCTGAACCGTTTCATTGCGGCGTAACGCTCGCAAAAAACGGTTCAGGTTTTGCCTGTATTCTCCTTAGTGGGAGATACAGTCGCAATCCATATTTCTTACATTACAGACTACCAGCGTAGTGTATTCTGACAAGCGTTTCGCACCGGCCATCGGCTATTTTGTGATGTCACGCAATATTCTGTTGCTCGCTGCCAGCATTTATTTTTTCGCCTGTTCCTGTAATTCAGCACGCACCCGCTCAATATGAATAGTCAGAAACATCAACTCTTCTTTTGTCAGCTGGTACTGGTAATTCAGTATCATGTGATCCTGAATTTTCTCGGCACACCGATACGCCAGACTGTATTTCTCTTTTACCACATCATGTAGCGACTCATCGTCACTGGAAACCGGTATACGCCCCAATAAACGCTGGGCAAAAAACTTCAGGTGGGTGACAAAGCGATGATAGCTGAACGCCTGCTCGTTATAGTCAAGATGGAGATGGTACTTAACAATATTCAGTATCTCCTGCATGATACGGGTGATACGCATCACTTCCGGCATATGGCTATCTAATTGTGCATTCACCAGGTGCAACGCAATAAAGCCCGCCTCATCCTCCGGTAGCCGCACCCCCAAACGCTGGTGAATGATGTCCAGCGCCTCCAGCCCGACGGCGAACTCTTTTTGATACAACCGTTTTACTTCCCACAACAGTCCATTAGGGATATCCACACCTTGTCGATGCCGTTCAATGGCAAAATGGCAGTGGTCGGTCAGCGAGATATAGAGGCTGTTTTGCAGGTTTCCGGTCAGTTTTTCTTTTGCCAGCGCGATGATGCGATCCGCTGTCGTCACCACCTCCAGCGGAATACGCTCCAGTACATCACTCAGGCGTGCGGTCAGTTCGCTACTGCGCAAAGAAAAAACCTTCTCGACAAGGGTGGTATCCAGCCTCTCGCCCGGCCGTTTTTTAAACGCCAGTCCTCGCCCCATCACGACCTGTTCGTTACCCTGCTCATCGATGACCGTGACGACATTATTATTCAGTATTTTAGCGATCTTCATTGTTCGACCCCTGAAAACAAAAAAACCAGACGCTCGCCACCAACGCGAACATCTGGTTTTGCCTGCCAACGGCAGTAACAACCCCGGGCTGCACACCGCCACGACGCCACCCTCACGCCTGACCATCTACAACCTGTTGCTAACTTACCACCAGCCTACAAGGGCTCAACCGCCCGGTGATGGAAACGTGACCGGATCGACACAAAGCCAGCATTATCACGACAAATTATTGTCAGACCTGTCACTGACGCCTCACGTTTAGCGCCATCGCCACACCGACAGCCAGATGTTTTTCGTGCATTTGCGCAACAAGTTTGTGTAAAAACAATAAATCGTACGTTTTTTTGCGCAAGAGCACGAAAATACGTGCTATACAGCCCTTCAACGGCTTGTATCTCTTTGCCTGATAACTATAATACGGAACGTTGTTTCATTGAATGGTTTCAGCGAATCCACGTGCCACTGATAAAAATACAACCAACAACATACTCCTCAGGGATATTGCCGCCTCGCCCACTTCTTACTATGGGCAATATCCAGTCACGTGCTTCTTCACTCTCCCTCGTCTGTCACCATCTATACTTATCATTCTCTCGCAATCGCAAGCATATTGTCCCCGACGGTCAAGTTTCAGTCTCAGCTAACCGCCGGTCATCCTGTTTTTTTATCCATCACAACTTGTAGAAACTACCGTTATGAAAAAGACCAAAATTGTTTGTACTATCGGCCCGAAAACCGAATCAGAGGAAGTACTGGGCAAGCTGCTGAACGCCGGTATGAACGTCATGCGCCTGAACTTCTCTCACGGTGACTACGCCGAACATGGCCAGCGCATCAAAAATCTGCGTGCCATTACAGAAAAAACTGGCCAGAAAGCAGCCATCCTGCTGGATACCAAAGGCCCGGAAATTCGTACCATCAAACTGGAAAACGGTGCAGACGTTTCTCTGACCGCGGGCCAGACCTTCACCTTCACCACCGATACCAGCGTTGTCGGTAACAAAGAACGTGTGGCGGTCACTTATGCGGGTTTTGCTGATGACCTGAGCGTTGGTAACACCGTGCTGGTCGACGATGGTCTGATTGGTATGGAAGTCGTCGCAATCAACGGCGGCGAAGTGGTGTGTAAGGTACTGAACAACGGCGACCTCGGTGAAAACAAAGGGGTTAACCTGCCGGGCGTTTCTATCCAGTTGCCAGCACTGGCGGAAAAAGACAAACGTGACCTGATTTTCGGTTGCGAGCAAGGCGTCGATTTTGTTGCCGCATCCTTTATTCGTAAACGTTCTGACGTAGAAGAGATCCGCGCCCACCTGAAACAGCACGGTGGCGAGCACATCCAGATCATTTCCAAGATCGAAAACCAGGAAGGCCTGAACAACTTCGACGACATCCTGGACGCTTCTGACGGCATCATGGTTGCCCGTGGCGATCTGGGTGTTGAAATTCCGGTTGAAGAAGTGATCTTCGCCCAGAAGATGATGATCGAAAAATGTAACCTGGCTCGCAAAGTGGTGATCACCGCAACGCAGATGCTGGATTCCATGATCAAGAACCCACGCCCAACACGCGCTGAAGCCGGTGACGTTGCCAACGCCATCATCGACGGTACCGACGCGGTCATGCTGTCTGGCGAGAGCGCCAAAGGCAAATACCCGCTGGAAGCGGTCAGCATCATGGCGACCATCTGCGAACGTACTGATAGAGTCATGACGTCACGGCTGGATAAACTGCAAAACACCAGCAAACTGCGCATTACCGAAGCGGTGTGCCGCGGTGCGGTGGAAACAGCAGAGAAACTGGAAGCTCCGCTGATCGTGGTTGCCACCCATGGCGGTAAATCTGCCAAGTCTATCCGCAAATACTTCCCAACGGCTCGCATTCTGGCGCTGACCACCAACGAAATCACCGCCCGCCAGCTGCTGCTGAGCAAAGGCGTGGAAACCATGCTGGTGAAAGAAATCGCCTCTACCGATGATTTCTACCGCATTGGTAAAGAAGCAGCGCTGAAGAGCGGTTTAGCGCAGGAAGGCGATGTAGTTGTGATGGTTTCCGGTGCGCTGGTACCGAGCGGCACCACCAACACCGCGTCAGTCCACCGCCTGTAATTCGATAATGAGAGTTTTTTAAAGCGCCCTGCGGGCGCTTTTTTTATTTTTCGCGATAGGCGTCGATGATAAATAGCACGATTGGTTAGACAAAAAAGATATATCTACGGCCATGAAAGCCACAGGACTCTGATAAAATGGCCCTGTTTTCCTTACTTTTTTAACCTGCTTGTAAAACTCGATGATTCTTTGAGCGAACGATCAAAATTAAGCATGTTCCCATCAAAAATTTATTCTCATCAGAAAACGGTTTGTGTAATACTTGTAACGCTACATGGAGATTAACTCAATTTAGAGGGTATTAATAATGAATCGTACTAAACTGGTACTGGGCGCGGTAATCCTGGGTTCCACTCTGCTGGCTGGTTGCTCCAGCAACGCTAAACTGGATCAGCTGTCTTCTGACGTTTCTTCTCTGAACGAGAAAGTATCTGCTCTGACCAGCAAAGTTGACGCTCTGGCTACCGACGTGCAGGCTGCTAAAGATGACGCAGCTCGTGCTAACCAGCGCCTGGACAACCAGGTTCGTACTTACAAAAAGTAAGAACTGGTTGAATGGAAAATGGCGCACTTCTGTGCGCCATTTTTTTTGCCCTTCATTTTACACCTCTGCCCTCACCACTCACATCACCACAGACTCATGCGTGCCGCCAATCTGGCGCAGTACCCTCTACGTTGTATGACAAAGCCGTGTATTCGGACGAGGCGACTGAGCCTGCTCCCCCCCTCTGAAGGTTTATACACCTGATGAGTTATCTCTCTGAGGGGTTATCTACCTGAAGGGGTTTCAACCTGAAGGACTACTGAGGACAGTGTCAGAACGCCCGTTCACGCATGGCACTCTGACACCCGTTGCCGTTAGTGTGACGATGATGTCTTCACCGCCGATATCGGCGCAGCATTTTGCGGTAGCAATGACGATGGTTGCTGAGGAACAATCTGCCCGGTATTGACCAGCACCGGCATACCAGAGCGACGCACAATCGCGTTATGAACAGCGTCAGTATCAGTATCGCCATTGTGGATAAAGGCCTTCACTTTCTGGTTCAGGGCAATCGGCATGGTTTGCGGGTCATCTTTATCGGTATGAGACAGCGGCTGATGCACTTCGACATAGCGTTTCCCATCCGGCTCCACCGCAATCTTGATAGGCTCATTGATGATCTGTACACGGGTGCCTACCGGCACGTCATTAAACAACGCCTCAATGTCTTCCGGGCGCAAGCGGATACAACCGGAACTCACCCGCATACCGATACCAAAATCGGCGTTAGTGCCGTGGATAGAGTACACGCCGCCGCTTTTCTCCAGCCGTAATGCAAACAATCCCATCGGGTTATCCGGCCCACCGGGTACCATAGCGGGTAAATCAATACCCTGTTCTTTGTAATGACGCCGCGTATTCGCGGTCGGGATCCAGGTCGGATTCGGGCGACGCTCAATAACGTGGGTCACCATTACCGGCGTATTGCGACCAAGCTGGCCGATGCCGATAGGATAGACGATGACGGTGTTTTTCCCTTTAGGAAAATAGTAGAGCCGCAGTTCTGCCAGATTTACCACTATCCCTTCTCGCGGCGTATCCGGCAGCAGCATTTGCAACGGGATAGTCAGGCTGGAGCCAGGTTTCGGCAGATAGGGATCGGTACCCGGATTAGCTTCCAACATCCCCAGCAAACCAATTTTAAATTTGGCGGCAATGGTTTCCAGTGGGTGACCATCATGAGGTACGGTGTAGCTAATATTTTCCCCAATCAGGCGGCTATCGGGGGGTGGCAGAGGATATTCCGTCGCGCTGGCAGGCTGTATGCCCGTCAGGCAAGATGCAAACAATAATCCCATCAGGGTAAGCGCACGTTTCATTATGAGTTTCCTGTTGTAATTCTGAAGATAGGGTGAGCGCCAGAGTATGCGTCAGGCCTGCGGCTATCACAGACGCTGAAGTATCGCCACCAGCGGGCACTTTCTTTCTTATTTCTTATCAATAGGTTGAATCTCTTTCGTCATTGGAAAGCCCCAAGGATAAAAGCAGGGTAGCAGGAAATCCACCGGATGGATTCCGAAATGTGACACATCAAAGCGCAGAAATGGCGCTCTGTCGGTACGAATAGCCGCCAGGTAACGGACAATAGTCACCGATAATATTCCCTCATACCGTCAGCACCGCTCTGCTCCTCTCATATTCCCTTCCCTCAGACAAAGCCACGGGTCAAAAACGTTGCATTATCAATCACACGAAAATATGATAATGATTCTTATTTCGCAATAAGGTGCCCGATATGTTTCCGTTCAGAGCCTGGTTGCAGACACAGATTGATGACTACCGGCGGCAACTGCGTAACGCCACCATGGAGTTTTATCTGGCAGAGTTATCGCTGGAACGGGAGGATGGTGATATCAGTGATTTGCGCCACTACTACCTGACGGGGCTTCATATGGCAGAGCTGAGCCAACAGCACGGTGACGAAAACAGTTATCTGTTCAGCCTGATCAGACTGCATCAGCATCTGATTCATGAAATCAACAACGCCGAACGCGACCGTCTGTTTCGGGTACAAAGCTACTATTTTGCACACCAGACGCTACGGTACATTTGTACTCAGTTCAATCTGATGGGTAACTGGGATAAGGCCGCCGCTTTCCAGGCGGATTTTATGCAACGGGCGACGTTTATTCCCTGAAAGGAAGCAGGCGCTGTCCTGCCAGGCCTCAAGCCCGGCAGGACACGGCTAAGACAGAGATCAGGCGTCGGGTGAAATCACCGCGGTGGTCAGTCGTGAGGTGCAGCACAGCCGATCCTGGCTGTCGAAAATATCAATCTGCCAGACTTGCATCCGTTTACCGGTGTGCAACGCACGACACACTCCTCGCACTTCGCCTTCGGTGACCGCCCGCAGGTGGTTAGCGTTAATCTCCACCCCCACTACCCGTTGGTCGCCTTCCGAACACAAGTAACCGGCGATAGAGCCAAGCGATTCCGCCAGCGCCACCGACGCCCCGCCATGCAGCAGACCGAACGGCTGGCGGGTGCGATGATCCACCGGCATCACCGCTTCCAGCGTATCGTCACTCAGGTGCGTCATGCGGATACCGATATGACCGGCCATACCGCCCACCGCCATCTGGTTGAGTTGTTCTATATTTACACTACGTTTCCACAGCATCACACCAGCTCCAGCAACGCCTGCAACGGATGTTTGACTCCACGCCCTTCCATGCGCTTAACCTGACTCCGACAGGAATAGCCGGTAGTCAGACAACGCGCCTGCGGCAGCCGTTGCAGGGACGGTTGCCAGGAAAGAGCATAGATCCCCTGAGAATGGGCCAGATTGCGGGTTTCATGACCGTAAGTACCGGCCATACCACAACAACCGACACTGACATTTTCCAGCCGGGCACCAAAATGCGCAAAAATCGCCGCCCACTGTTGTCCGCTGGCGGGCAATGCCGTGGTCTCAGTGCAGTGACCGAACAAATACCACGGCTCGTCACGCAGGGCCGCAGCCCGGTCATCACGGCTGTTCACCAGCGTCGTCAACCACTCATGTACCAGTTGTACCTGAAACTCACCGCGCCTATCGCCCAGCACTTCACGGTATTCGTCCCGATAACACAGCACCAGCGCCGGATCGACCCCCACCATCGGTAACCCCAGGCGGGCAACCCGATTCAGAAACTCGGCGGTTTTACCGGCGGTTTTCGCAAAACGCTGCAAGAATCCTTTGATATGCTGCGGTTTACCGTTCGGTGAAAACGGTAGCAGCACTGGCCGTAAACCCAATTTTTCGACCAACCGGACAAAATCCGCCACCACCTGTGCATCGTAATAGCTGGTAAAGGGATCCTGCACGATCAGCACGTGATCAGCACGGGCCTGCGTTGACATCTGCTCCAGTTGCTCCAGCGTGGTGGTCATCGCCCGGTGACCAACAAACTGCTGGCGCAGCGATGGTGTCGACAGTAACGGCAAATCCACCATACCGATCACCGTGCGGCTAATCGTATTGACCCACGGCTGGCTCAGGAAAAAGTTAAACACTTTCGGGCTGCGCGCCATCAATGGGGCGTAACTTTCCACATCGGCGACCAGATAGTCGCGGGCCGGTCGCAGGTAACGGGTGTGGTACAGTTGCAGAAAACGGGCACGAAAGCCGGGCACATCAATTTTGATCGGGCATTGCGTCGAGCAGGCTTTACAGGCCAGACAACCGGACATCGCCTCTTTGACCTCATGCGAGAAGTCATACTCGCCCTGACGCGCCGCCAGGGTATTGCGGGTTTTGGCGATCAGGCCACGAAAACTGACGCGCTGGCGCGGCAGTGCCTGCTCCAGTACCAGCGGGTCTACCCCTTGCTCTGACAACAAACGCAGCCATTCACGCACCAGCGTGGCACGCCCTTTCGGCGAGTGGATACGGTTGCCAGTGATTTTCATCGACGGGCACATCGGGCTGCGGGTATCGAAATTGAAGCACAGACCGTTACCGTTGCACTCCATGGCACCACGGTAAGCGGTACGCACCGTTAGCGGAATCTGCCGGTCATAGGTGCCGCGTTTTACCGCGTCCACTTTCATCATCGGCGCATCTACCCCCAGCGGCGCACAGATCTTGCCGGGGTTGAGGCGGTTATCCGGGTCAAACGCGGCCTTGATTCGGCGCAACTCGTCATACAATTCCGGCCCAAAAAATGCCGGGCTGTATTCAGCACGGAAACCTTTACCGTGTTCACCCCATAGCAGGCCACCGTATTTGGCGGTGAGCGCCACTATCTGATCGGAAAGCTGCTTCATCAGCACTTCCTGCTGTGGGTCGCACATGTCCAGCGCCGGACGAACATGCAACACCCCGGCATCGACGTGGCCAAACATACCGTAACTCAGGTGGTGACTATCCAGCAGTGCACGGAATTCGGCAATATAATCCGCCAGATGCTGCGGCGGTACACAGGTGTCTTCCGCAAACGGGATCGGCTTTGCCAGCCCTTTGCTGTTGCCAAGCAGACCGACCGCTTTCTTGCGCATGCCGTAAATACGCTCGATCCCCACCAGATCACGACAAACCTGATAGCCGATCACCCCGGCTTCACGGCTAACCAGCAGTCCATCCAGACGTTCGCACAACGAGGCCACCTGGCCATCGATAAGCGTTTCATCGTCACCAGCAAACTCGACAATGTTTAACCCCAGCATCTCTTCGCCGGGGACATCGGTAATAAGTTCGCTGACCGAGTGCCACACGATGTCCTCGCGAGCCAGATTCAGCACTTTCGAATCCACCGTCTCCACCGACAGGGCGCGGGCGTCCACCATGAACGGCGCGTTGCGTAAGGCAGAATCGAACGAGTCATATTTGACATTGACCAGCCGCCGCACCTTGGGCAGCGGCGTGATATCCAGCTTCGCTTCAGTAATAAACGCCAGCGTCCCTTCCGCACCGGTCAGAATGCGGGTCAGATCAAAGGTTTGCATATCATCGCTGAACACATGCCGCAGGTCATACCCGGTCAGAAAACGGTTCAGCTTGGGGAATTTGTCGATAATCAGCTGGCGCTGCTCGCGGCAACGATGCAGTACAGTGTGGTATATACGCCCGACCGGTGAATCTTCCTGCGCCAGTTGTTCTGCCAGCGCGACCGGCATCGCCCGCGTATCCAGCAGTTCACCACCAGGCAGTACCGCGCGCAAACCCAACACATGGTCTGAGGTTTTGCCATACACCAGCGACCCTTGCCCCGAGGCATCGGTATTAATCATACCGCCCAGCGTCGCACGGTTACTGGTGGAGAGCTCCGGCGAGAAAAAGTAGCCGTACGGTTTCAGGTACTGGTTCAGTTGATCCTTGATAACCCCGGCTT
This sequence comes from Dickeya oryzae, assembly GCF_009372235.1. Lineage (GTDB taxonomy): Bacteria > Pseudomonadota > Gammaproteobacteria > Enterobacterales > Enterobacteriaceae > Dickeya > Dickeya oryzae. The sequence continues at coordinate 381,524 of NZ_ML762920.1, forward strand.
CTACTCGTACCCACCCTTGCTCTGGATTGATTTCCAGAATGCGGTTCATGTAGCGCGACATATCCACCACAATACCGTGGTTGAGCGACTGTCCGTTGGTGCCGGTGCCGCCGCCACGTGGCGTGAACACCAGCTCATGAAAACGCGCTTCACCTGCCAGCCGGGCGAGCAGCGATACGTCAGCGGTCGAGCGGGGAAACACCACCGCGTCCGGCAATAACTGATAGATACTGTTATCCGTCGCCATTGTCAGGCGATCAGCGTACTGCGTGGCGATATCGCCGGTAAAACCGTGTTGTTTCAAGGCTTCCAAAAAGCTCAGCACCGGTTGAACGATTCCCGGCGCCTGTGTGATCTGTGGGATCATTATCTGTTGACCCTGTCCATGCGAGAGGTGTTTGCCAATAAAATACGTGTCGGCGGGCAGCAATCCGCTACCTGCAGGCCTTTCGTTTTATCATATTTCCCCCGGTAGTGCGTCAACGGATCAACAAAAACTTAAACAGGCAACGGCCATAAATCCATGTTGCGACATAGTGCCAATAGCCGCTTACGCTCAGGAATCACTGTGCAAATCGCTGTAAATCACGCATGATAAATTCTGGCCCGGCTTCTGACCTGTCAGCCAGACAGACATGACTGCCAGCCCTGTTTTCATCATCTTGCATTAGGCCTGTCGCCTGAATTAACGAGGTAACCTCTCTTGATGAGACAATCTCAGTCACAGCGATTCGATCTCGCTCGAATACTGTTTAGCCTGTTATTTATTGGCATTATGATCATTGCCTGCTTCTGGGTCGTACAACCTTTTATTCTCGGGTTCGCCTGGGCCAGTATGGTGGTTATCGCCACCTGGCCGCTGCTTATCCGATTGCAGCAGATACTCTGGGGATACCGTTCGCTGGCCGTTATCGTCATGACCATACTGCTGGTCTTGTTGTTCGTTTTCCCGACATCCATTCTGGTCAGTAGCGTCATAGACAACGCCTCCAACCTGATCAACTGGGTCAGTGCGCAGGGGCGGATGACCCCGCCAGCGCTTGACTGGCTGCAATCCATCCCGCTGGTAGGTGCCAAGTTGCACAGCAGTTGGCATGCGCTGGCGCACAGCGGTGGCCCGGCGCTGATTGCCAAAATCCAACCCTATATCGGCCAGACTGCCTCCTGGGTCGTTTCTCAGGCGGCACATGTCGGCCGTTTCCTGATGCACTGCGCACTGATGGTACTATTTAGCGTGTTGCTGTACAGCAAAGGCGATCAGGTGGCTCTGGGCGTACGCCGGTTTGCGATTCGGCTGGGGGGAAAAGGCGGGGATTCGGCGGTGATTCTGGCGGCTCAGGCTATTCGGGCGGTCGCGCTTGGGGTTGTCGTCACCGCCATCGTACAGTCGGTGCTGGGCGGTATTGGTCTGGCGCTGGCTGGCATCCCCTACACCACGCTGCTCACGGTATTGATGTTTTTGTCTTGTGTGGCGCAAATCGGCCCGTTAACCGTACTGGTACCAGCCATTATCTGGTTGTACTGGAGCGGCGACACCACCTGGGGCACCATCTTGCTGGTCTGGAGCTGTGTCGTCGGCACGTTGGATAACATTATTCGTCCGTTGCTGATTCGTATGGGCGCGGATTTACCGATGTTGCTGATCTTGTCCGGCGTCATCGGCGGGTTACTGGCATTCGGCATGATCGGGTTATTTATTGGCCCGGTAGTGTTGGCGGTGTCCTACCGTCTGTTGTCGGCCTGGATGAAAGCCTCACCGGAACCGCAGCCGATCCGCACACTCTCACACCATCACAAAAAACCCTGACTACGGCATCATTTCCCGGTGTAATCCGCACCGGGAATATTCCTAATATGTAAGATAAGTTTATCTTTTTAAGAAACCCCCCAGCCATAAAGCACTATTTTTGCTATTTAACTCTACTTCAGATCAATTTTCCTGAAAAAAACACTTTTATCGCAAATCAATAATTCAAAAATAATTAACCATTAGGATGATTCCTAATGACTCAACTCGGCCAAAAATCTAGTATTCATACCCGGAGCTATTGTTAACGTAATGTTTGTCAGTGAGGTTTCTCCTCGTCAGAGCTAGTAACGAATTGCTGTGTGTAGTCTTTGCCCATCCCCCGAGGTGGGCATTTTTTTTATCTGCGTTTCGCCGCCAGTACCGCCCACGGGCATAAAAAAACCGCCCGGCATCTACGCCGGGCGGTTAGCTATAATCGAACAGTCAGACGAAATATTAGCGTTTTTCAGCCAGGCTCAGCCAGGTCTGCACCACGGTATCCGGGTTCAGCGACAGGCTATCAATACCTTCATCCATCAGCCAGGCCGCGAAATCTTCATGGTCAGACGGCCCCTGACCACAGATTCCAACGTATTTGCCTTGTTTTTTCGCAGCACGGATCGCCATTGCCAGCAACGCCTTCACCGCGTCATTGCGTTCGTCAAACAACTCGGAGACGACACCGGAGTCGCGGTCCAGCCCCAACGTAAGCTGGGTCATGTCGTTCGAGCCGATAGAGAAACCATCAAAGTGTTTCAGGAACTCATCCGCCAACAAAGCGTTAGACGGGATTTCACACATCATGATGATTTTCAGGCCATTCTCGCCACGTTTCAGCCCTTGATTCGCCAGTTCCGCCACCACGGCCTCCGCTTGCGCCACGGTGCGTACAAACGGAATCATTACTTCGACATTGGTCAGCCCCATGCCGTTGCGGACCCGTTTCACCGCTTCACATTCCAGCGCAAAGCAGGCACGGAAATTCGGCGAGACATAACGACCTGCGCCACGGAAGCCCAGCATCGGGTTTTCTTCTTCCGGTTCGTAGCGAGTACCGCCCAGCAGGTTGGCATACTCATTGGATTTGAAATCAGACAAACGCACGATCACGCGCTTCGGCCAGAACGCTGACGCCAGCGTCGCGATACCCTCTTTCAGACGTTCGATATAGAATTCTACCGGATCGTCATACCCCTGCATCAGGGTACGGATTTCACGCTGCAATTCCGGCGTTTGCTGCTCAAACTCCAGCAACGCACGCGGGTGAACCCCAATCATCCTGTTGATGATGAACTCGAGGCGCGCCAACCCAACCCCTTCATTTGGCAGGCAGGCGAAGTCGAATGCCCGGTCCGGGTTACCGACGTTCATCATGATTTTCAGCGGTAGCGACGGCATGGCGTCCACCTGCGAGCTTTTCACGGTGAAGTCCAGCAAATCCTGATAGACATAGCCGGTATCGCCTTCAGCACAGGACACGGTGACTTTCTGGCCGTTCTGCAAACGCTCCGTGGCATCGCCGCATCCCACTACCGCAGGAATACCCAGTTCACGGGCGATAATCGCCGCATGGCAGGTACGCCCGCCACGGTTGGTGACGATAGCCGCCGCTTTTTTCATGATCGGTTCCCAGTCAGGGTCGGTCATGTCAGTCACCAGCACATCACCCGCATTCACTCGATGCATTTCACTGATGTCATGGACGATTTTCACTTCACCGGCACCGATGCGATGACCGATAGCACGGCCTTCCACCAACACCTTGCCGCCCGCGGGCAGATGATAACGCTCCATCACCTGACCGTTGGAGCGTACCGTTTCCGGTCGTGCCTGCACGATGTAAAGCTTGCCGGTGTGACCATCTTTGGCCCACTCGATATCCATCGGGCGGCCATAGTGTTTTTCGATCAACAGCGCCTGATGCGCCAGCGCCTGCACTTCGTCATCACTCAGACAAAACCGGGTACGCTGTGCTTCTTCCACGTCTTCCACCCGCACCTGTTTGCCGTGCTCTTGCGTTGCGGCATACACCATACGAATTTTCTTCGAGCCCATATTGCGGCGCACAATCGACGGTTTGCCGCTCAGCAGCGTCGGTTTATGCACATAAAACTCATCCGGGTTCACCGCCCCCTGCACCACCATTTCACCCAGGCCCCAGGCAGCGGTAATAAATACCACCTGATCGAAACCCGATTCGGTATCCAGCGTAAACATAACGCCCGAAGCCGCCAGATCCGAACGCACCATGCGCTGTACCCCGGCAGATAACGCCACGCCACGGTGATCATAGCCCTGATGCACACGATAAGAGATGGCGCGGTCGTTAAACAGTGAGGCAAACACATGCTTCACCGCCACCATCACGGCGTCTATGCCCTGTACGTTAAGAAAGGTTTCCTGCTGACCCGCGAAGGACGCATCCGGCATGTCTTCCGCCGTTGCCGACGAGCGCACCGCAAAGGATGCGTCCGGTTCGCCATCCGCCAGTTGCTGATAGGCGCTACGGATAGCCTGCTCCAGCTCCGGCTGGAATGGCGTATCAATAATCCACTGACGAATCTGTGCACCGGCTTTAGCCAACTGGCTGACGTCGTCGGCATCGGTGCGATCCAACAGCTCATAGATACGCTGATTGATACCGCTTTGGTTAAGAAAGTCATTAAACGCCTGGGCGGTGGTCGCAAAACCATTCGGAACCGACACCCCAAGTTCCGACAGATTCGTGATCATTTCCCCCAGCGAGGCATTTTTGCCTCCCACCCGCTCAACGTCGTGCATACCAAGCTGGTTATACCACAGGACATTACGCATATCAGGGCCGTTGTTAGACATCGAAAATAATCCTTTTTGCATACAATTAGGGTGTGAAATATTTCGCCGTGAATGAGTTTCGGCTTTATCAGCGTAGCACAGGGTTTTAAAAAGGACGGAAAGGTGAATCGATCAACCAAGTGAAAAAAAAAGGAATTCGCGGATTGAGATTGCTAAAAGTCAGAAAAATCCCAATATTGTGAAATAATATCATCGTAATCATGCGGATAATGAAACGCCGTTTCAACAAAAAAGTCAGGAAACACCTGATTTTCGGCACAAAAGTCTTATGATAGCCAGCGAGGGCATTTAAGGAGTCAGTATGGAAAGAAGCGTATTTTATGTATCCGACGGCACGGCCATTACCGCAGAAGTGTTAGGCCATGCGGTCATGTCCCAGTTTCCGGTCGGTACCACCAGCTACACCTTGCCGTTTGTCGATAATGAAACCCGGGCTACTGCCGTTCGCGATCAGATTAATAGCTTATACCATCAAAACGGCGTGCGCCCACTGGTATTCTACTCCATTGTCACGCCCGCTATCCGCGACATCATCGTCGGCAGTGAAGGATTTTGTCAGGATATCGTGCAAGCACTGGTCGCACCGCTACAGCAGGAGTTGGGGGTTTCACCAACGCCGGTCGCCAATCGCACCCACGGATTAACCGCCAACAACCTGATCAAGTATGACGCCCGCATCGCCGCCATCGACTATACGCTGGCGCATGATGATGGTATTTCATTGCGAAATCTCGATCAGGCACAGGTGATCCTGCTGGGGGTGTCCCGTTGCGGCAAAACCCCCACCAGCCTTTATCTGGCGATGCAATTTGGCATTCGCGCCGCCAACTATCCTTTCACCGCCGATGACATGGACAACCTGTTATTGCCAGACGCGCTCAAGCCTTATCAGCAAAAGCTGTTCGGGTTAACCATTGATGCCGAGCGCCTCACCGCCATTCGTGAAGAACGACGCGGCAACAGCCGGTACGCGTCCCTACGGCAATGCCGTATGGAGCTGAGCGAAGTGGAATCGTTATTCCGTCGTCACCAAATTCGCTACATCAACACCACCAATTACTCGGTAGAAGAGATATCAGCCAGAATTATTGACCTGATGGGAATAAATAGACGTATGTATTAACTACTTTCATTCATCGGAGTCGCACGCCTCCAATGATAAACTACCCCCATTGTGGCTATGTAGCACGCAGGTATATCGGTGGCCCTTCGGCCACCTCACTGCGAGTAGAGCAGGCTGACCAGAAATGACAAAGTAGCCTGATAAGACAGATTTAACTCACACTCAGAGATTATCCATGCAACCCACTGATGAGCTGCGCAGTGAGCGACTAGCCAGTCTGATGACGCCGCATGAACTATTGACCGAGCTTCCGCTCACACCGGATATCGCCGACACCGTCATCGCCTCACGCGCACACATAGAACGTATCTTTCCGGGCAAGACTGCCGTTTGCTGGTGATCATTGGCCCATGTTCCATTCACCATATTGATAGCGCCAAAGACTACGCCCAACGCCTGGCTACATTACGGATGCGATACCAGCACCGGCTGGAAATCGTCATGCGGACCTACTTCTAAAAACCACGCACCGTGGTGGGCTGGAAAGGGCTGATAGCTGATCCACAGCTTAACGGCAGCTTCCTGATCAATGAAGGATTGATGCGGGCACGCCAGTTGCTGCTGGATATCAACGCGCTCAGGCTGCCAACCGCCACCGAGTTTCTGGATATCGTCACCGGGCAGTACATTGCCGATACCATCAGTTGGGGAGCCATCGGCGCACTGTATTACCCACACCTTAAAACGAAAACCTCCGCCGCGGCGGAGGTTTTCCCTTTTCGATTGACAAGGCGTGATCAGGCCATCACTGCCCTGTCCTCCATGGCTTCTCGCCAGCCTCCCAACCAGTTAGACCGGGCATCGATAGATTGATAAGGACAGAGCTCCTTGGACCGGCCAATGATACCAGCCTGGTAGCCCCGTGAATGCGCCCGTGCCAGACGATCTCTTTTCTGTCTCTTCATGCCTTGTTTCCCTCATTTCGACTCTGGTGGAAAGAAAACAGTGGTCGTTTTTCATGCAACCACACTCTATGAATAGCCATTTGGGAGACGAAGATCAAGGCGCAAAATTCACGTCATTGTCATATTTGTGAACCAGAATGAAGAATTTTCCGTAGAATAAAACCACATTTCGCGCTAACCGGCTGAGACAAAAACAAAACCCCTGAAACCCGATCATGCTCACAAAAACGGGATTCAGAGGTATTTGCTATAACTCAATCTCTCTCGGTATAAGACATCCGAGTTTCACGTCAGATAAGTCTCAATTCCCGGCTAATAGCCGCTGACTAATCTGCTCCGCTACCTGCTGCCAGCCTTTGCCAAGCGCGGCAACCAGTGCGTCATAACCATCTTCGGTTTGTGACACCTCAAGACTAAACGGCTGGGTCACGATACGCTTGTTGCTGCGCAGCACCCAATCCCCCTGGATAACCGCTTTACCGTCAAAGCGCCCCTGAAACGCAGTCACATTGATTTGTAAACTGGACGCCGCCGCGCTGGCAACACCGTTAGTCACCACATTCCACTCCGGCAGACGAGTGCGTAACGACGATGCCAACGCCTGCTGTAGTTGCTGATCCAGCGGGCTGGCCCACAGATTATTGGTGGCGATGGTATAACGCACTGCTGAGGTCTGGAACACGATGCCGTTTCCAGCCAGTGAATCGCTCAGGACAACAGGCGCTACCCACAACTGGCGACTGTCGGCTGGCGTCACCGACAGGCTGGCTGTCCCCTGCGTTGTCCCCTGCGTCGTAGCAGGCAGTTGATAATAGACTTTCTGTGGGCTGCTACAGGCAGCCAGCAACAACACCAGCCACAACGGCCATTTCTTTATCATGGTTTCGCCTTCTTCGGTTGTGGATCACGGGCAGCCGGTGCCTCGAAAATCAGCGCGTTACTCTTGTCATTCAGGGTACGCAGCAGCGGCTGCAACTCACGCAACGTCTGATCGAGGCGTTGCATATCGACCACCATGCGGTTGTAGGCCGGTGAGCCGGGCTGTACTCCCTGCAGGCTACTGTTCAGCTCACGCAAGGTGCGTTGCATATCCGCGGGCAACTGCTGCATCGCATCGCTACTGGTCAGTTTATTGAGTGACGCCAGCGTTTTCTGCAACTCACGCAGGGTGGACTGACTCTCTGTCAGGGTTTTCGTTGCCTGTTCCACCATCGGATTGAGTGGCAGGCCATTGATCTTATCCAACACCGACATCAGCTTTTGCTGAATCTGCGTCAGGCCGCCATTCACCGTCGGCAGCACCGGATAACCATCTACTTGCGTCAGCGACGTCATCCGGCCTTTCTGTGGCGGGTAAAAATCCAGATCCACATACAACGCACCGGTCAACAAATTGGCGGTCTTCATCGATGCCCGCATCCCCGAATCGGCACCTTTGCTTAACTCTCGTTCCAGGTTGATCTGGCCACGTAACCCCGGCTTGAGCCGCCCTGGTTCGATGCGTACCAGGACCGGAATGCGATAATCGCTATCAAAACGCTGCGACATGTTTTTAGGGAAGAACGGCACTTCGGTCACGGTCCCCAGGCGGATGCCACGAAACTCGACCGGTGCCCCCGCCTGCAAGCCACGAACCGACTCGTCGAAAAACAGCAAATACTCTTTGTATTCGGTGTAAAGCGAATCCTGAATACTGTTCTGATTATCAAACAGTTGGTATTGATCACGCTCATGCGCCGGGCTACCGATGTCCCAACCGGTAGGCACATCAAAACTGACGCCGCCGCTTAGCAGCGTACTCAGCGATCCCATCTCCACCCGCATTCCCTGTGCCGACAGATTGAGCGCCACGCCGCTGTCTTTCCAGAAACGGACATTCGATGTCACCAGTTGGTCATAAGGTGAGGCGACAAACAGTTGATACTGTATTTTTCTGGCGGCGGGATCAAAATGGCTGGTTTCTACCGAGCCCACCCGATAGCCACGAAACAGCACTGGATCGCCCGCGCTCAACTGCCCGGACTGTATACTGTTGAGAATAATACGGATCCCTTTCGCGTCAGGTGACGCCAGCGGTGGTGAATCCAGTAGTTTGAACGAACGGCTGTCTTCCTTGCTGGAGCCTGGCTGAAGTTGGATGAACGCGCCGGACAGCAACGTCCCCAACCCGGAAACGCCCTCACGGCCTATCTGTGGCTTGACGACCCAAAACGCCGAATCCTTGCTCAGCAGTTTATCCATGCCGTCGTTTAACCGTGCCTTGATCTCCACCTGGTGCAAGTCTTCGCTGAGCCTCACCCCTTCCACCACGCCCACGTTTACGCTACGGCTTTTAATCGCCGTTTTTCCCGGCTCGATTCCATCCGCATTACTGGTGGTCAGCGTAATCTCCGGCCCCTGATGACTCACGTGATAAAACAGAATCCAGGCGCCAATCAGCACGGTCACAATCGGTACTATCCATACCGGCGACCAGCGTTTGATAGTCTCTATCTGCGCCATACCTTGGTTAGTGTTCGTCAACAGAATGCTCCTCTCCTTGCACGTGATGCCTATCCCACAACAGGCGGGGATCAAAGGCCATTGCGGCAATCATGGTCAGAATGACCACGGTGGCAAACAACACCGCGCCGATGGCCGGATAAATGCTCATCAGTCGGCCCATACGCACCATCGCCGACAGTACGGCGATAACAAAAACATCGATCATGGACCAACGCCCCACAAACTCCACAACCTCATACACCCGGTGCAGACGTTCGGTATCATGACGACGCGCGCCGTGCGCACACCAGCACAACCACCCCATCGCCAGCATTTTAAGCGTGGGTACCATGATACTGGCGACAAAAATCACCAACGCGACCGGCCACGACCCGGAGTCCCACAGCAGGATAACCCCGGACATGATGGTCGAGGTGACGTTATGCCCCAGGGCTTCAGTCACCATAATCGGCATCAGGTTGGCAGGGACATACAGCAATACCGACGTGAACAGCAGCGCCAACGTCCACTGCAAACTATGACGCCGCCGCACATGACCATGGGTATGGCAGCGTGGGCAACGCACGACCCCGGCAGGCAAAATGGCACTGCAACAGTGACAGGAACGCACCCCTTGCGCTTGTCCAACCCGCCCGACCTCCAGCCCGGCTGGCATCAGCGGCGGTGGTGCGACGTCATCCCACAACCAGCGACGATCCAGACTCTGAAAAGCCAACAGTTGCAACAGACAGAAAACGATATACGGAATAAAACTGGCACCGATGCCAATATCGCCGTATGACATCAGTTTGACGAAGCTGACCAGCACGCCAGCCAGGAAGATTTCCGCCATGCCCCAGCTTTTTAACTGGAACAGCAGGCGGGTAAACAGACGCCGCACCCCATCAGGCAACGGTGCACGCAGACACAGTAACAGGATCACCGTCATCGAGCAGGCGGGAACCAACTGGGCAAACAGCAGAAAAAGCGTCGCCATGCTGGCGTAGTTTTCCGCCACCATTACCTGGGGAATTTCCAGTAAGGTGATTTCACTGCGAATACCGGCCACGCTCATCGAAACGAAAGGAAACAGCATGGACAGCAGCAACATCATCAGTGCGCTAAACGCGAAACTGGCCGGACGCCAGCGCGGCTCGCGCTGACGGCTGGACAACGCGGTTTTACAACGCGGGCACACCGCCCGCTGCCCATCCTGTAATGTCGGCAGTTCTACCAGCAGATCACAATGCGGACACAGCATATGCTGGTCATAGTGGTGGTGATGCTCACCCATTCGCCGCCTCCTGTGGCCTGGCTGATAACGACAATCGCTCATACTGCCGCACCGGCATGACCGGGGTGTTAACGCGATGGAGGCGCTCGCCTTAACACTCCGGCTATTGCCGTTAAAAAACATTACCGCTAAAAAAACATTAACTGTTAGAAAACATCCGCGAACTGTTAAAAAACATCCGCGTTAAAAATGACGCACAGCGGCACAACGCCACGCTTTAGCCGTTCTTCTGTGCCTCAAGCGCTTCCCAGCGCTCAAAACAGGTCTCCAGTTGCTGTTCCGCTTGCGCCAGCGCCGCCAGCACGGGCTGAGTTTCATCATGCGATCGGGAAAAGAATGCCGGGTCATTCATCTGCTGTTGTAGCGAGGCAATCTCACCCTCAAGTGCTTCAATACGTTGCGGCAACTGTTCCAGTTCACGCTGTTGGTTATAACTGAGCTTGCCGCCGCTGCGTTTAGCTGGCTGTGCGGCCGGTGTGCTTTGTGCGCTCTCGCTATCAAGGTCTTCTTTGGTCGCCACGCTTTTTACGGGCGCAGCACTTCGCAACGGCGCAGAGGACGCACGCTGGTATTGGGCATCATAATACCCGCCGACATAGCGGCCAATCAGGCCGTTGCCTTCAAAAATCCAGCACTCGGTGACCGAGTTATCAACGAACTGACGATCGTGGCTGACCAGCAGCACGGTTCCCTGATAACTTTCCAACAGTTCTTCCAGCAATTCCAGCGTTTCCACGTCCAGATCGTTGGTCGGTTCGTCGAGAATCAGCAGGTTGCTGGGTTTGAGGAACAACCGCGCCAGTAACAGACGGTTACGCTCCCCACCTGACAGCGCTTTTACCGGTGTCATGGCGCGTTTCGGGTGGAACAGGAAGTCCTGAAGATACCCCAGTACATGGCGCGGACGACCGTTGACCATCACTTCCTGTTTACCTTCGGCGAGGTTATCCATCACCGTTTTTTCCGGGTCTAACTCAGCACGGTGCTGATCGAAATACGCCACTTCCAGCTTGGTACCGCAGTGAATACGCCCGGATGTCGGTGCCAGTTGACCCAGCATCAGCTTTAACAGCGTGGTTTTACCGCAGCCATTCGGCCCGACCAGCGCGATTTTATCGCCGCGTTGTACCTGGGCAGAAAAGCCCGATACCAGTGTTTTCCCGTCAACCTGATACTGTACGTCTTCCAGTTCAAACACTATCTTGCCGGAACGGGCCGCTTCTTCCACCTGCATTCTGGCGTTGCCCATGACTTCACGGCGCTCAGCCCGCTCTTGTCGCATCGCCTTGAGCGCCCGCACCCGACCTTCATTACGGGTACGACGGGCTTTGATGCCCTGGCGAATCCACACTTCTTCCTGCGCCAGTTTGCGGTCGAATTCCGCATTCTGCAGTTCTTCCACCCGCAGCGCCTCTTCTTTCCCCAGCAAGTATTTGTCGTAATCGCCAGGCCAGGACACCATCTTACCGCGATCCAGATCGACAATACGGGTCGCCATGTTGCGAATAAACGACCGGTCATGGGAAATAAACACAATGCTGCCGGAAAATGCTTTGAGGAAACCTTCCAGCCAGTCGATAGTGTCGATATCCAGGTGGTTGGTGGGTTCGTCCAGCAACAATACCCGCGGTGCGCTGACTAACGCCCGCCCTAACGCGGCTTTACGCAGCCAGCCACCGGACAACGCCGACAACGGCGTATCCGCCGATAACCCCAGTTGCTCCAACACCTCGTTGATACGGTCTTCCAGCTTCCACAGCCCTTGGTGATCCAGCACGTCCTGAATCTTCGCCAGTTGATTCAGGTTCTTCTCGCTGGGGTCTTCCCCGACCTGACGCAACGCGACATGGTAGGCTTTCAGGTATTCTGCCTGCGCCGCGACGCCTTCGGCCACAAAATCAAACACCGTGCCGTCGATATCACGCGGCGGATCCTGCTGCAAGCGCGCCACAATCAGGTCTTGCTCGTACACCAGCCGACCGTCATCCAGCGGGATTTCTTTTGCCAGAATTTTCAGCAAGGTGGATTTGCCAGCACCGTTACGCCCAACCAGACATACACGCTCGTTGTCTTCAATATGCAGTTCGGTGTTGTCCAACAACGGCGCATCGCTGAACGATAGCCAGGCACCGGATAAACTGATCAATGACATAGTGGTTATTTTTCCTCGCCGGCGTGTTTCAACAGCCAGCAGTTGTGAATCTGACGGTTACGGGCGAAATCCTGCGACTGTGTTTGCGCAGTAATTTCTTTCGCTTCCAGCCCCAGCGTGGCAAGCCCGGCCTTGTCCATCTGGAATCCGCGTTTGTTGTTAGAAAACAGGATGGTACCGCGAGGGCGCAACAGGCGTTTGAGCTGGGTCATCAGCATCAGGTGGTCACGCTGTACATCAAACGATTCGTCCATCCGTTTCGAGTTGGAGAAGGTCGGCGGGTCGATAAAAATCAGGTCAAACTGTTCGTGGGTTTCCCGCATCCATGCCAGGCAGTCGGCGTGGATCAGCCGGTGCTGACGACCGGTCAGGCCGTTAAGACGCAGGTTTTTCTCCGCCCATTCCAGATAAGTGCGCGACATATCCACCGTGGTTGTAGAGCGTGCGCCGCCAAGCCCGGCGTGCACACTGGCGCTGCCGGTGTACGCGAACAGGTTGAGGAAATCCTTGCCGTTACCCATTTCGCCCAGCATACGGCGTGCGATGCGGTGGTCGAGAAACAGCCCGGTGTCCAGATAATCGGTCAGGTTAACCCACAGTTTGGCGTTGAACTCCGATACCTGCAGGAACTCCCCTTTCTCCGCCAGCTTTTCGTACTGGTTTTTGCCTTTCTGACGCTCGCGGGTTTTCAATATCAGATGACTGGCGGGCAACCCCAGTACGCTCAGGGTGGCGTTAATCACATCAAACAGGCGCTGGCGCGCTTTCTGGGCATCAACGCTTTTCGGCGGTGCGTATTCCTGAATCACCACCCGATCACCGTAACGGTCTACCGCGACGTTATATTCCGGCAGGTCGGCGTCATACAGGCGATAACACTCAATGCCCTGCTGCTGCGCCCATTTCTCCAGCTTACGCAGATTCTTGCGCAGGCGATTGGCGAAATCCTCGGCAAAGGTGGCCGTAGCTGGCGCACCGTTTTCGTTTGCCGCCAGTTGGTAATTCTTCTGCACGCACTCCAGCGGGCCGTTTTTGGCTTTGAACTGGCGATCAGCACGTAGTTGCAGGCAACTGAGCAATTCTGGCGAGGCGCTAAACAGCGACAGTTTCCAGCCGCCGAACTCGCTTTTCATTTTACGACCGAGCAGGTTGTGCAACGCAATCAGCGCCGGTTCGCTCTCCAGACGCTCGCCATAAGGCGGGTTACTGACCACCGTCCCCGTCGGCCCTTGCGGCAACGGGTTCTTTAACTGTGTAGCGTCATGGGCTTCAAACCGAATCAGGGAACTGACACCAGCACGGCGCGCGTTGCTGCTGGCGATCTCCACCATACGGCGGTCAATATCGGAACCGAAAAAACGAGAGGTGGTGGCCTGCAAACCCGCTCGGGCACGCTCCTGTGCCTCAGTGGTAATGCTTTTCCACAGCGTTGGGTTATGTTTTTGCCAGGCCAGAAAACCCCAATGCTGGCGATGCAAGCCGGGAGCGCGATCGGCCGCCATCATCGCCGCTTCAATCAGCAGCGTACCGGAGCCACACATCGGGTCCACCATCGGCGTACCGGTTTCCCAGCCGGAACGCAGCACAATCGCCGCAGCCAGGTTTTCTTTGAGCGGTGCCTGTCCGGCCATGTCGCGGTAGCCGCGCAAATGCAGACTCTCGCCGCTAAGATCCAGCGCGATGCTGGCCTTCTCGCGTTGCAGAAAAACATTAATACGGATATCGGGCTGCTGACGGGCAACATCCGGGCGCTGGCCGGTTTTACGGCTGAAGCTGTCGACAATCGCGTCTTTCACCTTGAGCGCGCCGTACTGGCTGTTGCGAATCTCATCATTGGTGCCGGTAAAATGCACGGCAAAGGTATGATTGACGTCAAACACCGAACTCCAGTCTATCGCCTGCACCCCAAGATACAGGTCCAGATCGCTATAAACTTTACACTCGTTGAGCGGCAGCAGGATGCGCGATGCCAGTCGGCTCCACATCAGGCTTTGGTACAACAGCCGATCGTCTCCCTGAAAGTGCACCCCGCCCTGCACCACCGTGCAGTGCTGCGCGCCCAGCGCTTCAAGTTCACTTTTTAACAATTCTTCCAGACCACGTGCCGTGCTGGCAAACAGAGAGTTCATATCGCGACGATTACCTTCACTAAAGGACGACCTTGAAAAGAACGCTCTCAACGAAAGAAAACGTCCTCGAAAAAAACGCACCGGCAAGAAAACCGGCATCGATAAAGAAAATTGAGGCGCATTATAGCTAATCCCGGCGGCTTGTCATAAAGTTGCCGCTTTACGTCAGCAAGGAACCCTCACCGTGATTGTGTTAAGTCGGCTTTTTGTTCACCCGGTTAAATCCATGCGTGGTCTGCAATTGTCACAGGCGATGGCCAGCCCCAGCGGCCTGGCGTTTGACCGTATGTTTATGATCACCGAGCCCGATGGCACCTTCATTACTGCCCGTCAGTTTCCACAACTGGTGCTGTTCACGCCAGCGCTGACGCACGAGGGGGTGTTCCTGTCCGCGCCTGATGGGCAGACCTGTCTGGTACGCTTTGACGATTTCGCCCCTGACACCGCGCCAACAGAAGTCTGGGGTAATCATTTTCAGGCCCGGATCGCCCCCGATGCCGTCAACCACTGGCTGAGCAGTTATCTGCAACGACCGGTACAACTACGCTGGCAAGGGCCGACGCTGTCACGCCGTGTCAAACGCCACCCGGATATCCCGCTGGGGTTTGCCGACGGTTATCCCTTCCTGCTTGTCAACGACGCATCGTTTAACGATGTACGCAACCGTTGCGGTGCCGGTATCCGTATCGAGCAATTCCGCCCTAATCTGGTGGTCAGTGGTGCAGAGGCGTTCGCTGAAGACAGTTGGCAGACCCTGCGCATCGGCGACGTGATGTTTGATGTGGCAAAACCCTGTAGCCGCTGTGTGCTGACCACAGTGAGTCCAGAACGTGGACGCAAACATCCGGCAGGCGAGCCACTGGCGACGCTGCAACAATACCGAACAGCGGAAAACGGCGATGTCGATTTTGGCCTCAATCTTATCGCCCGCAATAGCGGCATCATCCGCACAGGCGACAGCGTCGAGGTACTGTCGACGAAACCGCCCCGTCCTTATGGCGCAGGTGCCGTCACAGAAAGCCTGACACCGCCACCCAGTGCAGCCAAACCGGTACAAATTACCTATCAAGGGACACGTTTTACCGGCAACAACCAGCAAATTCTATTGGAGCAGCTGGAACAGCAAGGAATTCGCGTTCCTTATTCATGCCGGGCCGGGTTGTGCGGTTGCTGCCGACTGACACTCAACGACGGTGAGGTGTCGCCGCTGAAAGCCAGCGCGCAGGGAGAGGACGGAACCATACTGGCATGCAGTTGCATTCCGGCTGGGGATATTACGTTAACCTGATCAATGACGTTAATCTGATCGATAGTATTTGCCTGATCAATAGTATTTGCCTGATCAATAGCATTAACCTGACAGGTTATGCATGGCGCGGGGCAACACGCCTCGCGTCGTCAATATTCAACCGGCAAAGGCGTAACGCGCCGATGTTTCGTCGTTTTCTTCCACCGCTGGACTGAGACGGTCGTGCATGATTTTGATGGCATCGCCCAGTTGCATCGCTTTCCCGCTGAGCGTCAATTGCCCTTGCGCCAGCACGCACAGGCTGGCTTTATCACCGGCCTCTACCACCATGAAATTCGCCGTTTCCGGGCGTTCATTGAGTTGTACGCTAACCTGATCGCCGGTTTGCACCACTACCTGAGCCTGGGGTTGCGCCACGAAATGCCAGCTTTTCGGCATCATCGGTTTCAGGAAACGATTCGCCACCAGCGCGTTCAATATCAGTTCAGCCCGAGCTTCAGCCGATAACGCCAGTGTCTGGCATTTCTCCTGATAAGTGAAAAACAGTGCGGCATCTTCAACACAGAATACGCTGGGCGTAAACGCATCCGGCGTTAGCATTGAAGAAGAGAAACGGGAACGAAATACCATGCCGTTGGCCAGATCAAGCATCAGGCGCGCCTGATCGGTATCGAAATACCAGCGCCAGCTATCATCAGGGGTTAATTTCATCACATTACCTTTATTTATGCCTTACTGATGCCAAAGTCC
This sequence comes from Dickeya oryzae, assembly GCF_009372235.1. Taxonomy (GTDB): domain Bacteria; phylum Pseudomonadota; class Gammaproteobacteria; order Enterobacterales; family Enterobacteriaceae; genus Dickeya; species Dickeya oryzae. Next base: position 398,234 of record NZ_ML762920.1, read on the forward strand.
CGGAAAACAGGCCAAGATGAATAATCGGTGCCACATCAATAAGCAACCGAAATGAATTAGGTGTAATCAGCTTGCCTGCTGCTCGAATTATTCTGGGTATAGGCTATCTGTTGTCATCGATAGCGTTAAAAATACCCTATCAGGCACGATGATGCTGTATTTTTGCACAAACGAAGAAAATATAGACCAGCGCGGGGGATAAATAAACCCCCAACGCTATATAACGGGAATGAAAAATCAGATGTGGGTAACAATATCTTTAATCAGGCGCGGTCCACGATAAATAAATCCGCTATAAATCTGAACCAGCGTCGCCCCGGCGGCTAATTTTTCTCTGGCAGCGACCACAGAATCAATTCCGCCGACGCCAATAATCGGCAATCGCCCCTGCAATTCCTGTGACAGTCGACGAATGACTTCGGTGCTGCGCAGTTGCAACGGACGCCCACTTAATCCCCCCGTTTGCCCACAATGGTTCAAGCCCTGAATCAATTGTCTGTCGAGCGTGGTATTGGTGGCTATCACACCATCGATATTATGGCGTACCAGACTATCGGCAATTTGGATCAATTCTTCTTCACAAAGATCCGGCGCAATTTTTACCGCGACCGGCACATATTTTTGATAACGGGCGTGCAGCTCAGCCTGTTTATCTTTTACAGCCTGTAACAAATCATCCAGCGCATCACCATATTGCAGTGTGCGTAGTCCCGGTGTATTGGGAGAGGAAATGTTGATAGCGATATAACCGGCATGAGAATAGACCTTATCCATGCAGATCAGATAATCCTCTTTTCCCTGCTCTACCGGCGTGTCTTTATTTTTGCCGATATTAATGCCCAACACGCCGCCAAAACGCGACTGTTTGACATTTTCCACCAGATTATCGACCCCACGGTTATTGAACCCCATGCGGTTGATAAGCCCTTCGGCCTCCACCACCCGAAACAGGCGCGGCTTGTCATTACCCGGTTGCGGACGCGGTGTCACGGTGCCGACTTCGATAAAGCCGAACCCCATCGCGCCGAGCGCATCAATGCACTCGCCATCTTTATCCAGCCCGGCGGCCAGCCCCAGCGGGTTGCGAAACGACAGCCCCATGCAGGTTACCGGCTTGGTAGGGACTGACTGACGAACCAGCCATTCAAACGGGGTGTGGGTGATACGGCGCAACTGATGCAGGGTAAACTCGTGCGCCTGTTCGGGGTCGAGCTGGAATAACGCTTTACGAATGAGGGGATACATGACTTCTCCTGAATTCCCGGTTATAAACCGGGGGCGTATTATCATCCATCAACGGGCGAAAGGGAATTGACCTGAGCTAAAAAACGCCACAACAACGCAATCGTTTTCCTTTCTTGCTGCTGGGTTGGAGCTTTTTTATCCGTTTTTTCACTTTTCATTCCACAATAAATCATTTTCCGACCCTCTCCCTCCTCTGCCAGACTAGCCAAACAGTTATTAAATTGTGAAAAACGATACCATTTGGTTATACCCAAAATAATTCGAGTTGCAGAAAGGCGGCAACGCAGCGAATCCCCAGGAGCTTACATTAGTAAGTGACTGGGGTGAGTGACAAATCTGCCGGGAGCAGATTTGAACGCAGCTCGCTGCGGCCCTGAAAGGGCGAGGCCCAGGGATGGGCCGAGTAAGAAAGCCAACGCATCTGCAACTTGAAGTATGACGGGTATATAAGGAGTCACTATGCGCGTTATCACGCTGGCAGGAAGCCCCCGCTACCCTTCCCGGTCAACGGCTTTACTACACCACGCTGGAAAATGGCTGGAAGCCAAAGGTGTCGAGGTGTTGCCGTGGCATCTGCATAATTTCCCGCCGGAAGACCTGCTCAATGCCCGTTTCGACAGCCCGGCGTTGCAAACCCTGAACGAACAGCTCGCCAGCGCCGAGGGTGTGCTGGTCGCTACCCCAATTTATAAAGCATCGTTCTCCGGCGCGCTGAAAACCTTGCTGGACCTGCTGCCAGAGCGGGCACTGGAACATAAAGTGGTATTGCCACTGTCTACCGCTGGTTCCGTCGCTCACATGCTGGCGATGGACTACAGCCTCAAGCCAGTGCTAAACGCGCTGAAAGCCCAGGAAATCCTGCAAGGCGTATTTGCCGATGACAGCCAGATAAGTCACTACGATCGCACTGCGCATTTCCACGATGTGCTGGAAACGCGTCTGCAAGAAGCGTTGCACCTTTTCTTTCAGGCATTGATTCGCCGTCAGCCTGAACCACTGCGTCAGAGCGCCTGACTCCGGTTTCATCTATAAGGAAGAAGTCACATGCTATCCTCGATTAAGCACGCCGCCTTGACGCTGCTTTTTACCGCCGCTGTTAGCGTATCCACTTTCGCCCATGCCGACGACGCCCCCGAACAATTGCGCATCGGCTTTCAGAAAGGTTCGGTCAGCCTGGTGCTGGCTAAAACCCACCAGTTGCTGGAAAAGCAATTCCCGCATACCAAAATTAGCTGGATTGAATTTCCCGCCGGGCCGCAAATGCTCGAAGCGCTAAACATCGGCAGTATTGATATTGGCAGTACCGGTGATATTCCGCCGCTGTTTGCCCAGGCAGCCGGTGCCGATCTGGTTTATATCGGTGTCGAACCACCGAAACCCAAAGCCGAGGTAATTCTGGTTAGGGACGACAGCCCCATCAAGACCGTCGCCGACCTGAAAGGCCGCAAAGTAGCATTCCAGAAAGGCTCCAGCTCGCATAACCTGTTGCTGCGTAACCTGCAAAAAGCCGGTCTGGCTTTCACCGATATTACGCCCGCCTATCTGACACCGGCAGACGCCCGTGCCGCGTTCCAGCAAGGCAACGTCGATGCCTGGACTATCTGGGATCCCTACTATTCAGCAGCGCTGTTGCAAGGGGGTGTCCGCGTTCTGGCCGATGGTACTGACCTGAACCTGACCGGGTCGTTCTATCTGGCCTCACGTCATTATGCCGGGCAATACGGTCCGTTCCTGCAACAGGTGCTCAACACCCTGACCCAGGCCGATGCCCTGACCATCAGCCAGCGGGCGCAAAGTGTCACGCTACTGGCGAATGCCATGGGTCTGCCGGAAGCTGTCATCAGCACCTATTTCGATCACCGGCCAATTACGGTGATTAAGCCAGTGGATGAACACACCCTGCAGGCACAGCAGCACACCGCTGATCTGTTTTACGAAAATCATCTGATCCCCACCCGACTGGATGTCGCCAGCCGCATCTGGCACGCGCCGGTCACCCCCTAATTCTCAGCACGATTGCATGGAGACGATACGAATGAGTCTGAATATTTTCTGGTTTCTGCCTACTCACGGTGACGGCCGCTATTTTGGCCGCGGCGAAAATTCCCGCCCGGTTGATTACAGTTACCTGCAACAGATAGCCCAGGCAGCGGATCGCCTGGGATTCGGCGGCGTGCTGATCCCTACCGGACGCTCCTGTGAAGACTCCTGGCTGGTGGCATCGTCACTGATCCCGGTCACCCAGCGTTTGCGTTTTCTGGTGGCGTTACGACCGGGAATTATCTCGCCAACGTTGGCCGCGCGTCAGGCCGCCACACTGGACAGACTGTCTAACGGGCGGGCGTTGTTTAATCTGGTGACCGGCGGTGACCCGGAAGAACTGGCCGCTGAAGGCCTGTTCCTTGATCATGAACAGCGCTATGAGGCTTCAGCCGAGTTTACCCGCATCTGGCGGCGGGTACTGGAAGGGGAAACCGTCGATTACGACGGCAAGCACATTCAGGTCAAAGGCGCCAAACTGCACTACCCTCCGGTACAACAGCCACGCCCGCCGCTGTATTTCGGCGGTTCATCCGATGCGGCGCTGGATCTGGCCGCCGAACAGGTAGAGCTTTACCTCACCTGGGGTGAACCTCCCGAGCAGGTGAAAGAAAAGGTCGAACGTGTGCGGGCCAAAGCCGCGGCACAAGGGCGTAGCGTACGGTTCGGCATCCGCCTGCACGTGATTGTACGTGAAACCAATGAAGAGGCGTGGCAGGCCGCCAATCGGCTGATCTCCCGGCTGGATGACGACACCATCGCCGAAGCGCAGGCATCGCTGAAACGTTTTGACTCCGTGGGCCAGCAACGCATGGTGGCGTTACATGGCGGTCGCCGTGACAAGCTGGAGATCAGCCCCAATTTGTGGGCTGGCATCGGTCTGGTGCGTGGCGGTGCGGGGACGGCTCTAATCGGCGACCCGCCGACGGTGGCGCAGCGCATTCAGGAATATGCCGATTTGGGTATCGATACCTTTGTGTTGTCAGGCTACCCGCATCTGGAAGAGGCCTATCGTGTAGGCGAACTGCTGTTCCCGCATCTGGATGTCGCGGTACCCGAGGTGCCACAGCCACAGCCGCTGCGCTCACAGGGTGAAATCGTCGGCAACGAGTTCGTCCCGCTGCTCAAAGCGGCACAAAGCTAAGGAGCAAACCGATGCTGAGGATCCTGACACCGATCACCGCACGCCTGACGCCCTGGTTACTGCCGTTACTGCTGGTGGTGCTCTGGCAACTCGCTTCCAGCGCAGGCTGGCTTTCCACCCGCATTCTGCCGTCACCGCAGGCAATCACCCATACCTTCTGGCGGCTTATCCGCAGTGGTGAACTGTGGCAGCACCTTAGCATCAGCACCTGGCGTGCGCTAACCGGGTTTGCCATCGGCGGCACGCTGGGGCTGGTGTTGGGGTTTATTACCGGGTTATCCCGCACGGGTGAGCGCCTGCTGGATACGTCCATGCAAATGCTGCGCAATGTGCCGCATCTGGCGCTGATCCCACTGGTGATCCTGTGGTTTGGTATTGATGAGAGCGCCAAGATTTTTCTGGTGGCGCTCGGCACTCTGTTCCCCATTTACCTCAACACCTACCACGGCATCCGCACCATCGACAGCGGCTTGCTGGAAATGGCGCGCAGTTACGGGTTATCGGGCTTTCGGCTGTTCCGCGAGGTGGTGCTACCCGGCGCGCTACCGTCGATCATGGTCGGTGTGCGCTTTTCGCTCGGCTTGATGTGGCTGACGCTGATCGTGGCGGAAACAATATCTGCCAGTTCCGGCATCGGTTATCTGGCGATGAACGCGCGCGAATTCCTGCAAACCGATGTGGTGGTGGTAGCCATTATTCTGTACGCCCTGCTGGGTAAACTGGCGGATATCATCGCCCTGACACTGGAGCGCGTCTGGCTACGCTGGCACCCCAGTTGGCAACGAACGGAGGAACACGCATGACATTCACCCCTACGCCACCCGCGCGCCTGAACGTCGGTACGCCAGTGTTGATTAACGGTGTGACCAAACGCTATGGTCAGCGCACCATCTTAAATGACGTACATCTGCATATTCCGTCCGGTCAGTTCGTGGCGGTAGTCGGTCGCAGCGGCTGCGGTAAAAGCACCCTGCTGCGACTGCTGGCCGGTCTGGAACACGCCAGCCAGGGTGAACTGTTGGCCGGTCGCGCCCCGCTTCATCAGGCGCGCGATGATATCCGGTTGATGTTTCAGGAAGCCCGCCTGCTGCCATGGAAACGGGTGATCGACAATGTCGGGTTAGGGTTGCGCGGTGACTGGCGTCCTGACGCGCATCAGGCACTGGAGGCTGTCGGATTATCGACACGGGCCGCTGACTGGCCAACGGCACTCTCCGGTGGCCAAAAGCAGCGAGTGGCACTGGCGCGGGCGCTGATCCACCACCCCGGCCTGTTATTGCTGGACGAACCACTGGGCGCACTCGACGCGCTGACCCGTATCGAGATGCAAGGGCTGATTGAATCATTGTGGCTACAACAAGGGTTCACCGTGGTGCTGGTGACGCATGACGTCAGCGAGGCGGTGAGCCTCGCCGACCGGGTTATCCTGATAGAAGACGGTCACGTCGGGCTGGATATCATGGTTGACCTGCCACGCCCACGCCGTCGCGGCTCCGCCCGGCTGGCAGAGCTGGAAGCGCAAGTGCTGGAGCGAATTTTAGCACCTGCTGCTCGCGAGCCCCTCTACCCTTCACAGGCGCACGCCTGACAGGTGTACCCGCTCCGGGTGTAAAAAAACCACCGTCTGCGAGCAGCGGTGGTTTTTTATGACCGTTATTCCATCGGGCAGATGCCGTCAGGATAGGGCGGTATTACGCCCCCAGCGCTTTAGTTATCTTCTCAAACAGGTCGCCGGAGAGATTTTCCAGCCCTTTGAGGGTTTCCAGCGCCTGACGCATCAGCGCCTGACGGGCCGCATCGTAACGTTTGAGGCGAATCAGCGGTTCAATCAGACGTGACGCCACCTGCGGGTTGCGGGTGTTCAGCTCGGTGAGCATCTCGGTCAGGAACTGATAGCCGCTGCCATCTTGAGCGTGGAACGCCGACGGGTTACCCGCACAGAACGATCCTATCAGCGAGCGCAGCCGGTTCGGGTTGTTCAGGCTAAAGGAGCGGTGGTTAAGCAAGTCACGAACGCGGTGTAGCACGTCACTGGCCGGGCTGCTGGCTTGCAGAACAAACCATTTGTCCATCACCAGTCCATCCTGATGCCAGCGTTCGTCAAACGCCGCCAGCAAACCGTCCCGGCACGGCAACTGCGCCGCTACCGAGGCCGCCATCGCCGCCAGCGAATCCGTCATGTTGTCCGCCTGCGCAAATTGCACCGCCACCAGCTTGTCAGCCTGTTCTCTCCCGGCAAACGCCAGATAGTGCAAGCACAGGTTACGCAGGGCGCGTTTACCCATGTCCTGTTGATCAACACGATAAGAAGGCAGTTTATTGGCACGGTATACCGCCAGCAGTTCGTCCGCCATTTCCTGCGCCAGCGTCTGTGTCAGTGACTGACGCACCGCGGCGATAGCTTCCGGGTCGATAACCTCAAACAGTTCCGCCATTTCGTTTTCGCTCGGCAACGACAGAATCTGCGAAGCCAGCATCGGATCCAGACCATCATCAAGCAATACGCCACGGAAGGCGTCTACCACATGCATCGGTAACGATAGCGGTTGTTTTTGCTGATGGCGCGCTACATTCAGGCGAATATAGTTCGCCAGCAGGCTCTGGGCAGCATCCCAACGGGAAAAGGCATTGCTGGCATGACGCATCAGGAACGTCAGTTGTTCATCGCTCCACGGATAGTTCAGTTTGACCGGCGCGGAGAATTCACGCAGCAACGACGGTACCGGCTGACAAGGAACCTCATCAAACACGAACGTTTGCTCGGCTTCGGTGACGTTCAGTACCGATCCCAGCTTTTGGCCTTTCTGACGCAGCGGGATAACCTTCCCTTCGCTATCGTACAGTTCGATATCCAGCGGGATATGCAGTGGCAGTTTGGCTTGCTTGTCGGCACCAACCGGCGTCATCTGGCTGACATGCAGGTGGTACTGGTGGGTTGCCGCGTCATAGTCATCACGTACTGTCACCACCGGCGTACCGGACTGGCTATACCAGCGCCGGAATTGCGACAGATCGACGCTGGAAGCGTCCTCCATCGCCTGCACAAAGTCATCACAGGTCGCCGCGCTGCCGTCATGACGATCAAAATAGAGCCGCATCCCCGCCTGGAATTTCTCTTCGCCCAGCAGCGTGTGCATCATACGAATCACTTCCGACCCTTTTTCATACACCGTCAGGGTATAAAAGTTATTCATTTCGATAACCTGATCCGGGCGAATCGGGTGGGACATCGGGCTGGCGTCTTCGGCGAACTGTGCGCCACGCATCACCCGCACGTTATCGATACGGTTAGCCGGGCGGGACCCTACGTCAGAACTGAACTCCTGATCACGGAACACCGTCAGCCCTTCTTTCAGACTCAGTTGGAACCAGTCGCGGCAGGTCACGCGGTTACCGGTCCAGTTGTGGAAATACTCGTGCGCTATCACCGCCTCAATACCGAGGTAGTCCTTGTCGGTGGCGGTTTCGGCTTTGGCCAACACATACTTGGAGTTGAAAATGTTCAACCCTTTGTTTTCCATTGCCCCCATGTTGAAGAAGTCCACCGCCACGATCATATAAATGTCGAGGTCGTATTCCAGCCCAAAACGGGTTTCATCCCACTTCATGGCATTCTTCAGCGAGGTCATCGCCCAGTCGGCCCGATCGAGGTTGCCGCGATCGACAAACAGTTCCAACGCGACGTCACGGCCGGAACGGGTGACAAAAGTGTCGCGCAGCACATCAAAATCACCGGCAACCAGCGCAAACAGATAGCAGGGTTTCGGGAACGGATCTTGCCATTCCACCCAGTGACGTCCGTTATCCGCCTCGCCCTGCCCAACCCGGTTACCATTGGAAAGCAGGTACGGGTAACGCGCTTTGTCGGCAGTGATGCGGGTGGTGAAACGCGCCAGAACATCCGGCCGGTCGAGATAATAGGTAATGTGGCGGAACCCTTCGGCCTCACACTGCGTACACAGCGCATCACCGGACTGATACAACCCTTCCAGCGCACTGTTCGCCGCTGGGTTAATCTCCGTTTCAATCCGCAGGGTGAATTTTTCCGGCACACCGGTCAGTTCCAGACCGTCGTCCAGTAAACGATATGCCTGCCAGTCTTGCCCATCGACCTGGATACTCAGCAGGGTTAACCCTTCACCATTCAGTTTTAGCGCCGCGCCCTTTTCTCCTTGCAACACGACCTGACTGACGGCCACCACCCGGGTCTTTTGCGGATGCAGATCAAAATCCAGTGCAATGTCGGTAATGGTGTAGTCCGGCGCACGGTAATCGTGCCGGTATTTGACTTGTGGTTGTTGACTCATGACTGATTACCTTAATGACAGCAGTAATAGTGGCGGTAAGACGTGTTCCGGCAGCCCATCCGCGTCCTTGTTCATGAAGCACGTTATTCACGAAGCATGCTATTTACAAAGCCTGTTATCGCTGAAGAACGGTTTTATGCTGCGGGCACACCAGATGTTATCGGATGTCCATCATCTGTAACATTCGCCAGGCGACGATTCCGTCCTTTATATATTCACACAGTAAACAAGGTTAAACAGCGAACCCGGTAAAATGTCACTCTGCGGGCTCTCAGGCCACCACATGATCATCGGGTTACGCGGTCTATTCCGTTTACTTTATGCGCAGTTCCGTTATTCAACAGGCTGTTACGTCTATTAAAGGGGAGTGACTGCCGGAATGCAAACTTTCCTGTCACCCCCGACTGAATGCAGTGACGACAGGATTTTTCGGGTAAAATTGTTTAGTATAAAAAACATTATAATTCAATCACTCATGGTAAACGGGGCGTAAAAAAAGCTACTTTTTTGTCACAATCGCACGATTGAATCTCGCCTTCATCCTCCCAATATGATGTGATAAGCCCGGTTGAACAGACAGCGTGCTCTCGCTGCCGATGACCATGACAGTCACTTGCATTAGCTTGTAAATTGTATTAAACGAGGATGCGGTAACGCATTATGACTTTACACACAGCCCCGATACTAACCTCACTGCTGGATACCGACGCCTACAAACTGCATATGCAGCAGGCGGTATTCCACCACTACCACGATGTGCATGTGGCGGCGGAATTTCGCTGTCGCGGTGATGAACTGTTAGGTCACTACGCGGATGAGATTCGGGCACAAGTGGAGGCCATGAGCCACTTGTCGTTGCATGACGATGAGTATGCCTACCTCTCCTCGCTGCCATTTTTCAACACCGACTACCTCGACTGGCTGAAGACGTTCCGCTTCAACCCGTCGCAGATCCAGGTTCGCAACCATCAGGGTAAACTGGATATTCGTATCACCGGACCGTGGCGCGACGTCATTTTGTGGGAAGTCCCGCTACTGGCCGTCATCAGCGAAGTGGTTCACCGTGCCCGGACACCGGGCGGGCATATCGATGCCGCACTCAACCAGTTGCACCATACGCTGGCGAGTTTCCGCCAGCACAGTGCCGGCGTCGACCTTAGCCGCTTTAAGCTGATGGATTTCGGTACCCGTCGCCGCTTCTCTCGTGAAGTTCAGCACCAGATCGTGCGCACCCTGAAAGCACAATTTCCTTACCTGATCGGCACCAGCAATTATGACCTGGCGCGTCGCCTGCAACTGACGCCGGTCGGCACCCAGGCGCACGAATGGTTCCAGGCGCATCAGCAAATCAGTCAGACCCTGGCGAATAGCCAGCGGGCAGCACTGGATGCCTGGCTGTTGGAATACCCCGACCAACTCGGCATCGCACTCACCGATTGCATCACTATGGATGCGTTCCTGCGCGACTTTGATCGCTCATTCGCCCGTCGCTATCAGGGATTGCGCCATGATTCCGGCGACCCGATTGAATGGGGTGAAAAAGCCATTGCCCATTACCATGCGCTGGATATCGACCCGATGGAGAAAACGCTGGTGTTTTCCGATAATCTCAATCTGGAAAAAGCACTGCATCTCTATCGCCACTTTGGGCAACGCATCAACGTCGTCTTTGGTATCGGCACCCGCCTGACCTGCGATATTCCGGGGGTGAAACCGCTGAATATCGTTATCAAACTGGTGGAGTGCAACGGCAAACCGGTGGCCAAGCTGTCGGACAGCCCGGGAAAAACCATTTGTCAGGATCAGGCCTTTGTCAGTGCACTGCGTAAAGCCTTTGATCTGCCTCGTGTGAAAAAAGCCTCCTGAGTCGTACACCACCTGTACGACTGACTACTCTTTAAGCCAGTAACACCGGAATCGCATAAAACTTGCCACGTTCCGGTGATTTCTGCTTGTGTCCTGCCCGACGACAAGTAACATAACGAAACGCCCGTATTCGGGTAGTAAACTATTACATTTCACCCATTAAATTTCACCAATAGAGAGAATGTTATGAGCGTAGTGCCTGTAGTCGACGTACTGCAAGGCCGTGTCGCCGTTGACAGTGACGTCACCGTGCGCGGCTGGGTACGTACCCGGAGAGACTCTAAAGCCGGTATTTCCTTTATTGCCGTCTATGACGGTTCCTGCTTTGATTCGCTACAGGCTGTTGTCAATAATAATCTTGCTAATTATCAGAGCGACATTTTGCGCCTGACGACGGGCTGTTCGGTAGAAGTCACCGGCAAGGTGGTGGAATCTCCGGGTGAAGGCCAAAGCTTCGAACTGCAGGCCACGGAACTCAAGGTCGTCGGCTGGGTGGAAGATCCGGATACGTACCCGATGGCGGCTAAGCGCCACAGTATCGAATATCTGCGTGAAGTCGCGCACTTACGCCCGCGCACCAACCTGATCGGTGCCGTCGCCCGTGTGCGTCACACGCTGGCGCAGGCTATCCATCGCTTCTTCCATCAGAACGGTTTCTATTGGGTCTCTACGCCTATCATTACCGCTTCCGATACCGAAGGTGCAGGTGAAATGTTCCGGGTTTCCACGCTGGACCTGGAAAACCTGCCGCGTGACGATCAGGGCAAAGTCGATTTCAGCGAAGACTTCTTCGGTAAAGAGGCGTTTCTGACCGTATCCGGCCAGCTTAACGGCGAAACCTACGCCTGTGCCCTGTCTAAAATCTATACCTTCGGGCCGACCTTCCGTGCGGAAAACTCCAATACCAGCCGCCACCTGGCAGAGTTTTGGATGATTGAACCGGAAGTCGCCTTTGCGACACTGGATGACGTTGCAGCGCTGGCGGAAAACTTGCTGAAATTTGTGTTCAAGGCCGTACTGGAAGAACGTGCTGACGACATGAAATTCTTCGCAGAACGCGTAGATAAAGATGCCATCAGCCGTCTGGAGCGTTTTGTCACCTCTGATTTCGCCCAGGTGGATTACACCGACGCCATCACGATTCTGGAAAACTGCGGGCAGACGTTCGAGAACCCGGTGTCCTGGGGTATCGATCTCTCCTCTGAGCACGAACGCTATCTGGCAGAGAAACACTTCCAGGCCCCGGTCGTGGTGAAGAACTACCCGAAAGACATCAAAGCCTTTTATATGCGCATGAACAGCGACGGTAAAACCGTGGCGGCGATGGACGTACTGGCACCGGGCATCGGCGAGATTATCGGCGGTTCACAACGTGAAGAGCGTCTGGAACAACTGGATATCCGTCTGGAAGAGATGGGTCTCAGTAAAGAAGACTACTGGTGGTATCGCGATTTGCGTCGTTACGGCACCATCCCGCATTCGGGTTTTGGTCTCGGTTTTGAACGTTTGATAGCGTATGTAACCGGTGTACAAAATGTGCGCGATGTGATTCCGTTCCCACGTACGCCGCGTAATGCCACGTTCTAAGCAAAAAATAACATAAGAAAAACAGATATATGTAACAAGAAGGAGCACCTGAAACGGTGCTCTTTTTTTTGTTTTAGAGATAGCTCACAAAGTTCCGTGATTTTTACAAATTGAAATACATATTTTCCAATGGTTACTCCATTTTTGAATTTGTATCATTTAAACGGTAGATTAACGCACGGACGAATGGAAAACTGCGTACAGACACAGGAAGACAACTGCATTCGCAATAAGTTCCGTTAAGTTTTTTACTGTGATGCAGATGTCTTATATAACACCAATGAGGGTAATAATGATGAAGCGCAATATTCTTGCAGTGGTAATCCCTGCGCTGTTGGCTGCTGGTGCCGCTAACGCAGCTGAAGTATACAACAAAGACGGCAACAAGCTGGATCTGAACGGTAAAATCGTCGGTCTGCATTACTTCTCCAAAGACAACAGCGGCGACAACAGCGGCGACCAGACCTACGCGCGTTTGGGCTTCACTGGCGAAACCAAGATCAACAGCGATCTGACTGGTTACGGTCGTTTTGAAACCCAGTTCAACGCCCAGAATGCTGAAGATACTAACGGTGGCAAAGGTAAAACCCGTTACGCTTATGCCGGCCTGAAATTTGGTGATTTCGGCTCTATTGACTATGGTCGTAACCGTGCTATCGGCTATGACGGCATCTCTTACACCGACGTACTGCCGGAGTTCGGCGGTGACCAGGGTTATCAGGATAACCTGACTGGCCGTAACGCGGGTGTTGCGACTTACCGCAACAAAAACTTCTTCGGCCTGGTTGATGGCTGGGATTTCGCACTGGGTTACCAGAGTGCTCATAACGAGTCTAAAGACGTCGCAAGACAGACCGGTGCTGGCTGGGCGATGTCCTCCAGCTATACTTCACCGTTTGGCGTGGGTGTAATTGGTTCGTATACTCAGGCTAACCGTACCCAAGCTCAGATGGCTGACGGTCGGGGTAAAAAAGCGGAAGCCTGGGCAACCGGTCTGAAATATGATGCAAACAGCGTTTATGTTGCAGCTACTTATGGCGAATACCATAACCTGAGCTACGTTAAAGGCAATACATTCTTAGCTGGTAATGTAAGTACTGCAGATTCAAATGGACAGCAGAAAGCGGCGCTGGATACAACCAAAGTGTTTGAAGCTGTTGCTCAGTACAACTTTGACTTCGGTCTGACCCCGTCTGTAGCTTATGTTTCCGCGAAAGCGAAAGATAACAATCAAGCTACTAACGATTACATCACCAAATACGTTAGCCTGGGCCTGACCTACGCGTTCAACAAGAACTTTTCTACCTATACTGAGTACGACATCAACCTGATCAAAAGCAATAACGCTTATGGGTTGAACACCAACGACCGTGTTGCTGTCGGTGTAGTTTACCAGTTCTAATCTAGTTGCTATCAGTTAACGACTCTGTCGTAAAACTGACGTCCTAAATGCCGATCAACTTTGATCGGCATTTTTATTTTCACACCATCGTGCACTTCTCAGGTGATGACATTTTTTGTCGATCACGTTATTGGCACATAGCCAGCAACTCGCCAAGCCATAAAAAAAACCGCTACGCATAGTATACGTAGCATTCATGACAAAAAATCATAGTAAACATGAAAAAAACATTTCAGTTATGCGTGTTTTTTCTTACAAAGAAGAATCATAACCTTATGATAAAGAAATGAATAATATGGAAGTATGGGTAAAAACCACTCTTCAGATAAAAACATGCCACGACATAGAGTGTGACCCACCTCTAAATTTACATTTAGAAACATAATAAAACATAATGTTTCATAAACCAGTAATTAGTATCATTTGTGGAGTGGATAATCATCATTGTGAATGAAACACTGCGTCTGGACACAGAGACACCGCCACAATGCAGAAGTTCAGTTCGAATGTTTGCAAAAATGAGTGGGCGTGAACCAATACAATGAGGATTATTTATAATGATGAATCGTAATATTCTGGCAGTGGTCATCCCGGCACTGTTGGCTGCTGGTGCCGCCAACGCAGCAGAAGTTTATAACAAAGACGGCAACAAGCTGGACCTGAACGGTAAAATTGACGGCCTGCACTACTTCTCCAAAGATACTGGCAACAGCGGCGACAAAACCTATGCTCGTCTGGGTTTCCTGGGTGAAACCAAAATCAACAGCGATCTGACTGGTTACGGCCGTTTGGAATATCAGTTCAACGCCAAATACTCTGAAGATACTAACGGTGCAAATGGTAACACTCGTTATGCTTATGCCGGTCTGAAATTTGCCAACTTCGGCTCTCTGGATTACGGTCGTAACCGTAACGTGACTTACGATGGTATCGCTTATACTGACGTACTGCCGGAATGGGGTGGCGACTCTGGTTACACCAACAGCTTTACTGGTCGCAGCGCTGGTGTGGCTAACTACCGTAACAAAAACTTCTTTGGTCTGGTTGACGGCCTGAATTTCGGCCTGAGCTACCAGTCTGAACATACTGACTCCAAAGATCCCAGAAACAACCTCGGTGCCGGCTATGCTGTGTCAACCTCCTATACCTCTCCGATTGGTGTAGGGATTACCGGGTCTTATGGTCATGTTAATCGTGCTACCAAGAAAACTGGTGCTGCCGGTACTGAGAGTGCAAACTATGATGGCCGTGGCACCGATGCAGAAGTATGGGCAACTGGCCTGAAATACGATGCCAACGGCATCTATGTGGCAGCCACCTACGGTGAATACCGTAACCTGACCTACGTTAGTTTCAGCTCCTTCAAAACCGGAAATACCTACGGCGACAACCAAGCGTTTGACAAAACACAAGTCTTTGAAGCCGTTGCTCAGTACGCATTTGACTTTGGTCTGAAACCGTCTATCGGTTATGTTTCTGCTAAAGCGAAAGACGAAACTGCTGCGATCACTAAGAGCGATTACATCGTTAAGTACATCAGCTATGGTCTGACCTATTCCTTCAATAAGAACTTCTCAGCCTATACCGAGTATGACATGAACCTGCTGAGCAACAGCAATGCATACAAAATGGCAACCAACGATCGCGTTGCTGTAGGTGTGGTTTACCAGTTCTAATCCAACACCACTTCTCTGAAGTGATGTTGCGTAAAGCCGGGGACCACGCCCCGGCTTTTTCTTACCAGATTCCCTTTGCATGAGAATTGCATTCTGATTCTTACCCTGTGAAAGGGCCGGTCCCTCACCCGTTACATTCCACAGTGATACGAACTCCTGTTGATACACACCTCTGACGTCAGTCTTGAAAAAAACATCTAAAACTAATAAAACCACAACAAAGTAAAGAACAGCCCCTCCGTTGCCAGAAAGACCGATGACACCCTGTTCACCGGTCTGGTATATCCGTGCTGACAACCCGCACGATTCCCGATACACACGATAACGACAGTGGATACGCTGCCTTTGTCATGAGTATCGGGAAAAAATCCCGACTGCCCCACCGCTCTCATTATTTCCGTTTCTTTTGATGCAAACGGTTGGCAAAGCCGAACGCTGGCGTTAACCTGCTATTTCTGTTTATTCTCTGTCATGGATTACTTCGCAATGTTTGAAAAAATCTCTGCCGCACCTGCTGACCCGATTCTGGGGTTGGCCGATTTGTTTCGTGCTGATGAACGCCCCCACAAAATCAACCTGGGGATTGGGGTCTACAAAGACGAAACCGGCAAGACACCTGTACTCACCAGCGTAAAAAAAGCAGAGCAGTTACTGCTGGAAACAGAAACCACTAAAAACTACCTGAGTATTGATGGCATCCCGGAATTCGCCCGCTGCACTCAGGAACTGTTATTTGGTAAGCAGAGTGACATCATTGCGAATAAACGTGCACGCACCGCACAGACGCCGGGCGGCACCGGTGGCTTACGCGTGGCGGCAGACTTCATTGCCAACCAGACCAGCGCCAGGCGCATTTGGGTGAGCAACCCAAGCTGGCCGAACCACAAAAACGTTTTTGCAGCTGTCGGCCTCGAAGTCTGTGATTACACCTACTACGATGCAGCTAACCACAAGCTGGATTTTGACGGCATGCTGACCAGCCTGAGCGCAGCCCAGGCGGGTGATGTCGTTCTGTTCCATGGCTGCTGCCACAACCCTACTGGTATCGATCCGACGAAAGAACAGTGGGAACAACTGGCTGTACTGGCACAAGAGAAAGGCTGGCTACCGCTGTTTGACTTCGCCTATCAGGGTTTTGCTCGCGGTCTTGAGGAAGACGCTGAAGGCCTGCGTATTTTTGCCACCAGACATCAAGAGCTGATTGTCGCCAGTTCCTATTCCAAGAACTTTGGCCTCTACAACGAACGTGTCGGCGCTTGCACGATTGTGGCGGCTGACGCCGCTATTGCCGATACGGCATTCAGCCAGGTCAAAGCAGGCATTCGTGCCAACTACTCTAACCCGCCGTCACACGGTGCGGCGATAGTCGCGACCGTGTTGTCTAACGAATCGCTGCGTAACATCTGGGAGCAGGAATTAACGGCAATGCGTGAACGCATCCAGCGCATGCGTCACCTGTTTGTCAGCACATTGCAGGAAAAAGGCGCGACTCAGGACTTCTCCTTTATTATCAACCAGAATGGCATGTTCTCCTTCAGTGGTCTCAATAAAGACCAGGTGCTGCGTCTGCGTAACGAATTCGGTATTTACGCCGTGAACTCAGGCCGTATCAACGTAGCCGGTATGACGCCGGAGAACATGGCTCCGCTGTGCGAAGCCATCGTCGCCGTACTGTAAACAGCCTGCCATCGCCCTGTTGTTAGCAGGGCGCACGCAATGACAAAAAAGCCAGCATCACTGCTGGCTTTTCTATTGGCGGATAGCGCGGTTATTACTCGGTATCACGCACAAACGGATTGGTACGACGTTCTTCACCAAAGGTAGACATGGGACCATGCCCCGGGATAAACGCGATATCATCCCCCAAAGGGAACAGCTTAGTGCGGATAGAGGCTATCAACGCCTGATGGTTCCCCTGAGGGAAATCGCTACGCCCTACGCCGCCTCGAAAAATGACATCCCCCACCTGAGCAAAACGCGCCTGCTTATCGACAAACACCACATGACCTGGCGTATGCCCAGGGCAATGCAACACCGATAATACGCACTCACCCACAGTAACGGTATCACCGTCTTCCAGCCAGCGGGCTGGCGTTAACGCAGCGCAATCACTCAAACCGAACATGCGGCTCTGCGCGGGCAATCCATCAAGCCAGAAAGCGTCTTCACGCTGGGGGCCAACGATAGGTGCCTGAAAGTATTCGGACAACGTGGCGGCGGCTCCGACATGGTCCAGATGACCATGCGTCAGCAGAATCTGGGTGACCGTCACCCCTGTCTGCGCCACGACGTGTTTGATTTTGTCTGCTTCGCCACCGGGATCAACAATAGCGGCCTGCAACGTTTTCTCACACCACAGCAGGGTGCAATTTTGGCTGAAGGCCGTAACAGGAATAATTTGGTACTTCATACCGCTCCGTTTTTACTCGACATCCTTATTCAGGGAATAAAACCACCGATATTGCCCGGCTGGCACCTGCATTTATGCTATCAGGTACGAATACTACCAGCCGGTACCCATACTACCAGGTACGAACCGCGCCGGTATCGATGTGCACAAAATTGCTCTGCGGGTAGTACCCTACACCACCGGCGCGCATTTTCAGCGCCGCTTTTCGGATATTCGCCAGTTGGACACCTTCAATATGGAAATCCATGGCTTTTCCCTGGGTGTGGTAGCTCTGTTTCGCCACGCCCTTACTGTGCGACCGTAAATCTTCATTGGTGCTGTAAGAACGGTAACCCGAGATCAGCTGTACCGGCTTGGTCGTACCTAACATGACCTGCAGGCGGTATAGCTGATCAAACAGCGCGGGGTCGATAGTTTTCACTTTATTGGCCCGATAATCACGGAAAAAATGATTCAATCGGGATAACTCTGCTTTGTTATAACGCCGCCCGTCGAAAAATTCGACCTTAATGCGTTCACCGGTGTTGATATTGTTCAGCGTGAGAATGCGTGGGCGCGAGGTGGAAAGCGAGGCCAGCGCCTGGCCCGGTAACAGCGCCATCCCTAACGCCGCGCCGCCGATCGCCAGCCATTTGCGTCGATGATTATCAATATATTCCATAAAGATTGCATACCCTGGGCTAAAAGAAGCGAAGCGAAAAATAACAAGCCAAAACGGTGTATAAATGTACCGCTTTGCACCTTAACTGCCAGTGCGTGGCCCGTCAACCCGCTTTACCCAGATGCTGACGCCCACGTTCACTGGCTTTCACTGCGCTACCCCGCCGCCGTCATTCAGGAATTGCCCGAATTACGGATAGTTACTGTAATAATAATCCCACTTTAGACAAAGCCAGAGCGCCGGTTTTCACCGTGTCATCATAATTGTAAATATCTGTGCGGAACTGGGGCTTGCCATCGTCAGCCACCCAGGCGGTGAGATAGTAAAAGTTCACCGGTATCCGCTGACGCACTGCCACGTAAGTCGTGTTTCCCTGCTCCAGGGTTGAGGAAATACGGGCATTGTTCCAGCCAGCATCCTGTAATAATAACGCCGCCAGTTCAGACGCCTTGTTAACACGCACACACCCGGAACTCAGCGCCCGAATATCTTTCTGGAATAGCGCATGGTTAGGCGTGTCATGCAAGTAGATAGAATCCGTATTGGGTATATTAAATTTATAGCGCCCCAACGAATTGCTGTCGCCCGGTGCCTGACGCAAGCGATAAGGGAAGTTGCTGGCTGACATCATCGGCCAGTCAATCATTGACGGATCGATAGGTTGAGCGCTCTCGGTCCAGTCCGACAACACGGTATAGCCGTGTCGCTGCAGATACCCTGGGTCCTGAATCACTTTGGGAATGATATCCTGACGCGTCAGCGTGGTAGGCACGTTCCACGGCGGGTTCATCACCACATTACTCAGTGAAGTGCTCATCAGCGGCGTCTTGCGTTTAGGCTGGCCGACGATCACTCTGGACGACAATATCTCCGCCCCATGCTGATAATAGGTAAGCGAGTAGTTAGGGATGTTGACCATAATACCGCTGTTCACATTATCCGGTACCAGCCGTAACCGCTGGATATTCAACGCCAGCAATGTCGCACGCATCTGCGATGATACATTGAGCCAGTCACGGGTGCGCTTGCCAATGACACCATCGTCCTGCAACCCTTGTGAATGCTGGAAACGTTTTACCGCCTCGACAAGCTCGCCGTCATAACGCAACGGGGATGCATTGCCTGACGAGGCATCATTAAACAGCGGCATCGCCGCACTATTCTTACTGAGCATGCCGGTGCGCAACAGAATTTCTCTCAGTACCGGTAACGCGTTACTTTCATCACCGGGGCGCAACGAATCCGCCAGCATCAGCTTCGGCCAGGGACGTTTATCCATCAGCATGTCTTTCAGTGCCACATGCATTTTCGCATACTGAGAATGATGAGGCGCCAGTGACGCAATAAACGCGGCCCCATTACCTGACACCATCGCCTGCTGCCATTGTTCAATCATCGTTGTCGAGGGTAGCGCCAGTTTGTAAGGAACACTGCCGTATAGCCAGCTGTTGCCATTTTTCTCTACCCCGGCAACAAATTGCATATACCCCAGCATGGCATCAGACAGCACCACATCACGGGCAAAACCGTTCAGTTTCGGATCGGTTAACCAGCTCACCCAGGTGGCAAACTGTGGCTGCACACCGGACAGCGCCACCTCCGCCAGTTGTTGCTGGAAGGCTTTAATCGCCTGCGTGTCGCCCCACAGTGGCCGCCGATGCTGGCGCGAATAGAGCGCCGTCAGCTCGTTCAGGTAGTGAGGGGAAATGCCGGCGGGCAAGCCTGCCGTGATAGAGGCACCATGTTGGGAGGTGTGATTTTGGCTCACCGCTGACGCCGCCACATTACCGGACACCGTCGGTGACGCCGCCTGAACGGAAAACGAAGTCAATACGCTACCCAACCAAATCAAACCGGCTACTTGCAAAAGCTGTCTTTGCGTATTTCGTTTGACTACCAACATCCAGTTATCCCCTGTACTTAAAATGACACGGCTTTTATGACGCCGTTTTTTAGCCACTGGCGTTGTTGCTGTCAGCCAGGATGGTTTCACATCCGCGTTATCATCACACCGACTCTCGGTTACCACACACGACGGTCATGCATCAACACCCTGACCACGTTGTTACCTTGACCGTGTCGTTGAACCGGCATCAGGAAAAACAATAGCATTCAGCTTTGGCTTACATTGATTTTACGGCGTGTCATAGGAAATAACGAGTCCCCTGGCCCCGTAATTTCCATCATCATACAGTCAGTTATCGTGTTTTTCTTCACTCGTGTTGCACACCGTCAAAACGCCTTTAGCTGGAGCAAGAAATCTCCAGATGCTTACCCCAGTCTGGCGGTAACGCGGCCAGATCAGCCTTATCAGGCTGCTCGGCATACGGTTGTTGCAGCGCCTGGTGCAGACGGGCAAGTACATTGACATCCTCTTTTTCTGCCAGGTCAATCGCCTGTTGGGCCAGATAATTACGCAAAATATAACGCGGATTAGCCTGTTTCATCCGTTGCTGACGCTCGGCATCATCCGCACTTTCCAGCATCAGCCGTTGACGATAGGCACTGAACCACCCATCAAATGCCGCCAGGTCGATAAAAATATCACGCAGCGGGGAGTGGCTGCTGTGCCGTTCCGTTTCCGATAACAGGCGGAAAATATGGGTATAATCCGCCCGCTCCCGCTTCATCAGTTGCAACAAGCCGACCAGCAGATCGTTATCCTGCGCTTGCGGCGTATCAAACCCTAGTTTAGCGCGCATCAGCTCACCGAATCGCTGCATCAATGCAGGTTCATACCCCTCCAGCGCCTGCTGCAACCGCTCTACGGGCATCAACCCTGACAGTGACTGCGCCAGTCGGTGCAGGTTCCATAACGCCACCGCGGGTTGGTTATCGAAGGCGTAACGCCCCTGATGATCCGAGTGATTACAGATATAATCGGGTTGGTAGTCATCCATAAACCCGAATGGACCATAATCGATGGTCAACCCGAGAATGGACATGTTGTCGGTATTCATCACACCGTGAGCGAACCCAACCGCCTGCCAGTGTGCAATCAGCCTCGCCGTTCGCTCCACCACATCACTGAACCACAGATAATAGCGATCAGCGTCCTGCTGCCACTGAGGCCAGTGACAGGCAATGACGTAATCGGCCAACTGACGGACTTGCTCAGGTTCGCGCCGGTAATAGAAATGTTCGAAATGCCCGAAACGGACATGGCTATCCGCCACCCGCAATAGCATCGCCCCGCGTTCTTCCTGCTCACGTCGCACCGGATGATCACTGCTGACGATGGTTAACGCGCGCGTAGTGGGAATACCGAGGTGGTGTAACGCTTCCGATGCCAGAAACTCGCGCACAACAGAACGCAAAACGGCCCGTCCGTCACCCATACGCGAATAGGGGGTCAACCCGGCACCTTTGAGGTGCCAGTCCTGCGTGCGGCCATCTGCCAGTTGCTGTTGTCCAAGGAGGATACCGCGCCCGTCACCGAGTTGCCCGGCCCAGACACCGAATTGATGGCCGCTGTACACCTGAGCCAACGGAGCCATACCGGGTAACTGCCGCTCGCCACTCCAGATACGCTGATTATCGCCTTCAAACCAGTCGGCAGATAACCCGAGTTCCTGAGCAAGGGGCGCGTTGTGATACAACAACCGCGCGCCATGCAGAGGCGTCGGCGTCAGCTCGGTATAATATCCGGGCAGTTGCTGGTGGTAATGATTATTGAACGGCAGGTCATGTGGCATAACTTCCCCCTTTTTCATCAGTGTAGAACTGCAAGGGGGGAATTAACACGGAGTAACTACAGGGCTATTAGCCGACAGGAACACACCAACAGAAGCGTTACGTCGGATAGGAAGATACAAGCGGGCGCATCATATAACCGGGCCAACATAGCCATGATAGATGCCACACCGCACTGAGTGCGGCATCCGCCGGGATAGTAGTCATAAGGATAGTGATCAACCGAGGATTGTGATCACCTGACTGAGAATAGCGGTCAACCGTAACAGGCTACCGGCATCACTGCATTATCCAGTGCTTCTGGCGACACAGCAGGCCATAACTGCCCCTGAACGGCGTTAACATTCAGTTCAAGCGCCTTCTCAAAACCCGCGACATTATCTATCCCTTTTGCGACCACCTTGAGCGAGGGGCATTGTTTTCTCATTGCCAGTAACATAGGGTTAATAATAGACACACAAACAGGACGCGTTAATAATTTATTAGTAAATGCCGCATCCATTTTCACACTGGAAATGACACCATCATAAAAGGGTTTCATATTCATTTTGCCGGAACCAAAGTCATCCAGCCATAAATGGAACGACTGACTTAATTTCATCAGCAAAGGGTTATCTCGTCCGGATGATATATCGGGAAAATTCTCATTAATTTCAAGTTGCAGGAAAGGCAGCGCACGAAACTTTCGTCCCAGTAACGTATCCTCAATCAGAAACTCCGTCAGCGTGTGGTCGATTTTTAGTACCACGGCAACCCGATGATGGATAAACCAGGCTGATTTCTCTTTGAGGATCGCGAGTTGCTCTGTGAGTAACGTCTGCTTTTGGCGGCGATTCAACACCCCCAGTAAGATCTCCTGGGGAACGGAGAACCCGCCTGATTCGTTCTGGAACCGCCCGCTCATCTCCAGTGCCAGTAACTGTGAGTCCAGGTGATAGACAGGAGAAAAGTGGTACTGACTGACA
Organism: Dickeya oryzae; assembly: GCF_009372235.1. Lineage (GTDB taxonomy): Bacteria > Pseudomonadota > Gammaproteobacteria > Enterobacterales > Enterobacteriaceae > Dickeya > Dickeya oryzae. Next base: position 421,230 of record NZ_ML762920.1, read on the forward strand.
TAGTCAACTGCAAGCTGGATACGCATAGTGTTATAGCCAGAGTTAAAAGATGAACCCGCCGTAACGAGCAGTCAGACAAGATGAGCATTGTCTGACCTGACCCTATTCGCCGCTATCACTCCAGAAACATTAAAGATTATTAACAATAATATTCAAGACGGGTCGATGGCATGACGTTTAATCACCAATCCATGCCTCAACACCCGTAAGAAAATATGATAAATAATCCTCGTCCTTTTCACGCGAATACCATTTTGGTTACTGCCGAAACCGATGTTAATTTATCGTTTGATCCTGTCGGAAAACAATCCGCTTTTCACTTTTCAGACAAAGCCCTAATACAGATTTCAAATTATTAACGCACGTTTTCCGATAGCCAGACAGTTAGTGCATGTATTTCATCGTGTTGTTGCGGATAATCTCCAGCCAATTGTTCACCAACCGCCAGCAGTGCTTCGGGACGGTAAAATACCCCGTTCAATCGGTCGGCCAATGCCTCCAACGGGGTAGGATTCAGGCTATCGGTAAACAGCTGGCACCGCGTGATGACACCTCGCTCCACATCAAAATGCAGTTCTACGCCACCCCAGTCAAAACGGGTATCCAGCGTATGGCTAAACTCCGGAGCCTGACCAAAATTCCATTCCCAACTGCTTTGATGGGCGAACCGCTCAGCAAACCCGGGGAGATCAGGGAACGCATCCGGCGAGATAATCTCCGGCTGACACTGCGCCTGATAATGGTCGAAAAATGCCTGTATCACGGCGTTACACACCGTTTCATGGCGAATATCCGGCAATAACTCCACCAGATTCGCCACGCGTGAACGTACGGAGGCAATACCTTTCGCCTGCAATTTCTTTTTATCCGGGTTGAGGTAATCCGCCAGACGCGACAGGTTAGCGTCAAGCAGCAAGGTTCCATGATGGAATCCCCGGTCAATACTTTCCCGATAGGCCGAACCAGAAATTTTCCTGACGCCATCCGCCGTCTCAATCACGAGATCATTACGGCCCGACGCCTGTGCCGACACGCCCAGCACAGACAGCGCGCGCAAGATTATCCCTGTGGAGACACTTTTGTCGTAACCGGGTTTACCCGCCATGAAGGTGAAACAGGTATTGCCCAGGTCATGAAACACCGCGCCGCCGCCGCTACTGCGTCGGGCAAGTTTGATGCCATCTTGCTCCATCCGCCGGGTGTTACACTCTTTCCACGGATTCTGAGCCCGGCCAATCACCACCGTTTCGGCATTTCGCCACAAAAACAGCACTCGCTGCGTCGGCGGCATCTGACGAAAGATGCACTCTTCCACGGCCAGATTGAACCAAGGGTCGACAGAGTCGGAAATCAACAAACGCAGTGCGGGCATGACGAGGCTCCGAAAACAGCGGCCACCGTCAGGCGGCCGTAATATCAGATGCGGCGGGCCTGCCAGTAGGCCCGTTTCCAGTAAACGTTGTTCAGCGATGAACGCATCACACCGTGACTGGTAGAAGCATGAATAAACTGGTCATGACTGTCGTAGATGCCGACATGCAGCCCGTTTTCGCCGCTGCCGGTACGGAAAAAGACCAGATCACCGGGCAATAAGTCACTGCGGTCAACGCGGGTGCCGATTTCAGTTTGCTCCTCGGTAGAGCGCGGCAACGTGAGACCGAATCGGTCACGGAATGTCAGATAAACAAAACCGGAACAATCAATACCATTGTGATCAAGCCCGCCATAGCGATACGGCGTACCACGCCACTGCGCCAGTTGGGCGTGCAGTTGCGAGCGCACCTCGCTGGTATCACCCAAGCGGGTACTCTGCGGAACATGACTGCTACACCCGGCCAGAAACAATGCCATCACTGCTAGCCAGACTCTCCAGAACCTCATGCCGTTATGCTCACTGTTACCGGGGATGCCCCACAAAAACCGAATTACGACATATTATCATTCACGCGTTGGCGTTAATCGTTCGAGAACAGAGAATTTTTCTGCCTTAACGGTACGTTACAGCGATTATCTCGCCGTCTATCCCACCGTTTGTCACTCCTGTTGCGCCAGCATCCAGTGGCGCCCTTCCAGTACGTAATCGGTAAAAGCGACGCCAAAAACCGACGATAGCGTTTCTGGCTGCATCACCTCGACAGCGGTACCCTGAGCGGCCACTTCGCCACCGGACAACAGCCAGACGCGATCGGCATGGTGCAAGGTGTGGTTCAGATCATGGCCTGACGCCACCACGGTGATACCGGCACGGCATAACTCAGCCAGCAACGCATCCAACGCGACGCGCTGGGCGATATCCAGGCTGGCGACGGGCTCATCGAGCAACAATAGCCGGGCGGAGGGGTTCAATGTCGGCCAGACCTGCAACAACACCGCTGCCAGCCTGACCCGTTGCCATTCACCGCCAGACAAGCGGGTCAGCGGACGGCGCAGTTTATCGGCTAACGACAACCGCTCAGCCAGCCGCTGCACCACCCTATCCACCTCATCCGCCTTGCTTAACGCTGGCTGGTGCAGTTGCAGGTACTGGAATACCGGCATTAACGTCGGCGCGCTGTGGTTCTGGGGCAAATAAGCCCGCACTCTCGCCAGCGCGCGCGCCGACCACACCGCCATTGCCTGTCCCAACAACTGCGTTTCGCCTTCTCCCGGCTGTAGCCCCGCCATCAGTGCCAGCAACGTACTCTTACCGGCCCCATTGGGACCAATAATATGCACCAGCTCACCGCTATGGCAGCCTAGCGTCACCGAGGACAACCGCCCGGTGACACTGACGTGATTAAGGCTCAGCAGGGGTTGATGCGTCACGATTACTGCGCCAGCGCCTGCTCAACAGCTTTGATGATCGCACTGTCGTCCGGCGTCATGTCTGGTGAAAAACGTGCCACGACATCGCCACGGCGGTTAATCAGGAATTTTTCAAAATTCCACAAAATATCACCTGGGTGTACAGGAGCCTGACCGCGGCTGACACGACGCTCGTAGAACTCACTGCCCTGAGGTCGCAGCGCCTCTGGCTGAGCCTGAATCAATGCCTGATACAAGGGGTGACGACCACGGCCATTGACTTCTATCTTGCCAAACATCGGGAACTCAACGCCAAAAGTCCCACGACAAAAGGCCTGTATTTCTTCGTTGCTGCCCGGCTCCTGCCCGGCGAATTCATTGGAAGGAAAACCCAGCACGGCGAACCCGCGATCACGATAGGTTTCATACAGATTCTCCAGTGCTTCATATTGCCGGGTCAGCCCACACGCTGAGGCCACATTCACAACCAGCAGCACGTTATTACGCCAGTTTTCCAGTGATGTCTGGCGGCCGTCGATGGTTTGCAGGGGAATTGCGTAGATGTCATTGCTCATTGTCTATTCCTGTTGTTGTCTAACCAACCGATTGTTGTCTACCCAACGGATGTCATCGCATCGGTGGGTGTTAGTAAACCGCCTGGTGTGAGTAAACCGCGTGGTGTTAATAAACCGGTGCTCTGTCGGGGGTCATGGTGAATAACAGGCGAAATCACACCTGATGGCGCAACAACAGCCAGATGAACCAGGGAGCCCCGAGTGTGGCGGTCACCACGCCAACCGGCAGCTCTGCCGTCGCCAGTAACGTCCGCGCCAGCGTATCCGCCAGCATCAACACGACGGCACCCGCCAAACCACACCCGGTTAATAGATAGCGCTGATCCGTCAGCCCACACAAGCGCAAAATATGCGGGATAACCAACCCGACAAACCCGATTACGCCAGCCAGCGCCACACTGATGCCGACCAATGCCCCCATCGCCAGCACCAGCAGATGACGCCAGTACAATACCGCGACCCCCAACTGCCGGGCCGCCTGCTCACCCAGCGCCAGATGGTTGAGTACCTCGCCACAACGCGCCAGCCAGACTAACAGCGGCAACATCAGTAGCATTAACCCACTGTAACGCCAGTCCACACCGCTAAAACCGCCCATCATCCAGTACATCAACTGGCGCAGATCGAGACTGGTGCTGAAATAGACGGCCCAGGTCATCAATGCACTGCAAATAATGCCCAGTGCAACGCCAATAAGGAGTAAACGCGCATTGGAAACGCCCGCGTGGGAAAAACGCAACAGCAGCAATGTCACCAGTAATGCGCCGATGATGGCACACAGGCTGAGGCTCCAGACTGGCAATACGCCATGACCAAGCAACACCGCGATAACCAGCGCCACACCCGCCCCGTTGGAAACCCCCAGCAGTCCGGGTTCGGCTAACGGATTATCAAACACCGCCTGCATAACCGCACCGCTCATTGCCAGCCCCGCCCCCACCAGCATCACTGCCAGCGTGCGCGGCAAGCGCAGTTGCCAGATAAAAAGCGAGGATTCCGGGTCCAGCCAGTGTGTCGGCGCAATCCAGCGCTCACCGGCACACAGACTCACCGCCACCCCAACAGCCAGTAAGAGCCACAACCCCAGCAAACGCTGGCGATCACGCCGCCGCTGCTGATGTTTCAGTTGGGTATAACCTGCCGGGGTTGACTGCATGAGATAGCCTGTCACGAAGAAATCGGATAATGGCACCATAATGCGCATATCCACAGTGATATCAAGCTGATGCCGGGAAATTTCGCCAAAGAATGGAAAGCGGCCCGCAAAGCCCGCTGCCTGCAACCCGGACAGCCTCCCTCTGCGGTATGGTATGAAATGTGATTATCTCATCTAATTTGATTATTTTTCGTTCTAAGAAATCTCAACTACCTTAATAGAGTGACTTTCACCACCCTGCTACGGAGTAACGTTATGCTGGCATCCTTTCTGCGCATACTGCATCGCGCCCGACGCCAAAACCAGAGTCGGGATAGCGGGCCATCCGACACCTGCGTCGAGTGCGAATACAGCTTCTATAACCATGAGGCTAACCTGCCGTTCGACCAGCTTGAGGAGTGCCTGCGCGCCCGGCGTGACGCGCTGATGCAGGAGCATCCGCCACAGGCCGAACCCGCGCCGCTCAGTACACGCCCGCGCTGGGCGGCACGGTAAGCGGACTCAGGTTGAGATTCAGCTTACAGATAACCCGTGGCGCGCAAGCCAGCTCTGGACATACTCCACGACGACCTTGCTGGCGGGGCCATAAATGTGTTCATCGAACTGGCTTTGGATCTGGCTCGGTTCCAGATTCAGTTCCACGGTATGGGCACCGTGCACCCGCGCTTCGTGTACAAACCCCGCCGCCGGATACACATGGCCTGATGTCCCAATGGCAATGAACACATTCGCTTGTGACAACGCGTGGTAGATGTGGTCCATACCCAACGGCATTTCACCGAACCACACCACATGCGGACGCAGCGGTGCCGGGAACTGGCAGCAATGGCAACGCTCATCGACAGAGAGATCGTCTGTCCACTCAAAGACTTGCCCACTGTGGCTGCAACGCACTTTCAGCAATTCACCGTGCATGTGGATGATTCGCTTATTGCCAGCGCGCTCATGCAGGTTGTCAATATTTTGTGTGACCAGCAGAAAATGGTCGCCCAGCGCGGCTTCCAGCTCCGCCAACGCCAGATGCGCAGCATTCGGTGCAATCTCCGGCTGCTGTAGCTGCCGACGACGCATATTGTAGAAATTCTGCACCGTTTGCGGATCGCGATGATACCCTTCCGGGGTAGCGACATCCTCCACCCGATGTTCTTCCCACAACCCATCCGACGCACGGAACGTGCGAATACCGGACTCAGCAGAAATCCCTGCTCCGGTAAGTACAACAACACGTGGTTTATTCACGTTTTTGACCACCAGATAATCAAGATGAAAAATGCGGGCACACAAACGCTGATGACGCAGACGTTTTCGTTGCCGAAAACGGTGTAATCGTTGACGCGAGTGCATGTCTGCTCCTTAGCCTGTCTTACGCGTACCGCTGCCGATTTACAGCGGTTTCGCTTTATGTCCGCTCAGAGAGCGGGGTTATCCATCGCCGCATACACATCAGGACGGCAGCGACGGACTCATCAAGTGTAGCAATGCCGCGCCGCGCACGCCGCCTGCATCGCCATGTCGTGCTTTCTCAATACGCGGGACGCGAGCCACCGGTAACACACTGTCTGGCAATCGCTGCGGCAACTGACGGTAAATTTCATCGAAATTCGACAACCCACCGCCAAACACGACCAGATGCGGGTCAATCAACGTTAGCAGATTTCCCAAACACACCGCCAGCAACGCCAGATAGCGATCGACATGCGCTCGCGCCTGCGGATCGCCGGCGTAGAAGGCGTGGATAATCTCCGGTGCCGATAACGTGCGATGGTAAAAATGCGCGTACAACCATTCAAATCCACGCCCGGAAAGGTAATTTTCCACACAACCGGCACGCCCGCAGCCACAGGCCACCCGAGGAATAGACGCGCCAAGAATATCCAGCGCATCGACCGGCAGACGAAAATGCCCCAGTTCCCCGGCGACACCGTTTTTCCCGTCAACGACCCGGCCATTCACCACCAGACCACCGCCCATGCCGGTGCCGAGAATAATCCCCAGCACCACCGGGTAAGCACGAAATTCGTTGTCCCAGGCCTCTGAGAGTGCAAAGCAATTGGCATCGTTACTGAGCCGAACGTCACGTTGCAATCGCCGACTGAGGTCGGCCCGCAGCGGTCGCCCCATCGCGGCAGGCAGGTTGGCGGCGAACAAGGTGCCATCATCCGCGTTTTCCATGCCCGGCACACCGACGCCTACGGTTCCCTGACACCCGCTCAGCGCATCGGCCTCACGTGTTAACGCCATCAGGTCATTTAACAAATGCTCATAATCATCACGGGGGGTCGGAATACGTTTTTGCCAGATACGCTGTAGCCCGGCGTCAAATACCGCCAGCTCTATCTTGGTGCCTCCGATGTCAAAGCCGTAGTACATGGATGCTCCCTTCACGTCGCACATCGGACAAAAAACAACGCCATTACCGAAGGCAATGGCGTTTCAGATTACTGACCGCTCAATATCCGCGCCGGATCGATACGGCTGGCGCGCCGGGCCGGATACCAGCTGGCTATCAGACTCAACACCAGCGAGGTACCCAATACGATAACCACGTCCAGCATGTGCAGCTCGGACGGCAGGAAATCGATGAAATAGATATCACCGGACAAGAAATGATGACCGGTAAGCGTTTCAAGCCCACGGATAATCGGCGTCAGTTGCAGCGTGACCACAATCCCGACCACGGTACCGACGATGCTGCCGAGCAACCCGGCCAATAGCCCGTACCAGACAAAAATCGCGCGGATAAGACCATCGCCCGCGCCCAGCGTGCGCAATACCGCGATATCGCTGCTTTTGTCCTTCACCGCCATCACCAGCGTGGAAACGATGTTGAAACAGGCCACCCCAATCACTAATACCATCGCCAGATACATAATGGTACGGATCATTTGAATATCGCGGTACATGTACCCGTAAGTGCCGATCCAACTGCGGATATACACAAAGAGATTGGTGGCCTCTCCGGCGTCATGCACCACCTTCTGTGCGGCGAATACATCCTGCACTTTGATGGCGATGCCGGTCACGCCATCGCCCAGCTCCAGATACTGCTGGGCATCCGCCAGCGGCACCAATGCCAGACTATGATCCAACTGACCGCTCAACTGCAGGATACCGGCAACCTGAAGGCGAATGCGCTTGGGTTGCAACAGCTTCATCTGCGGGTCGCTATTGGGGATCATGACCGTGACCCAATCGCCACTTTTCACACCCAGCGTATCCGCCACGCCTTTACCGATAATCACCTGTTGCGCCCCGGCATGAAAACGCGACCAGGCGTTATCCTGCACGAAGGTGGGTAACGCACTGAGCTTCAGTTCCTGTTGCGGGTCCACGCCTTTGAACTGAATCGCCTTTAGGCTGGCACCGTTTTCCAACAGGCCGGTAAAACTGACGTAAGGTGCGGCAGCGGCAACGCCGGGCACCTGTTCAATTTTCGGCAACAACGGTTGCCAGTGGCGAAACGGCTGCTCACCGGCTTCGATCTCGCCGTGCGGTACAACGGCCAGAATACGGTTGTTGAGTTCACGCTCGAAACCGTTCATGGCACTCAGCCCGACTATCAATACTGCGACACCCAGCGCGATGCCAAGGGTGGAAATCACCGAAATCAGCGATACCATACCGCTGCGACGACGCCCGCGGCTAAAACGCAACCCAACCAGCAGCGAAAGCGGAGGAAAGGTCATTGCGACGCCCCCATCAGGGTTAACTCCTGCTGCAACTGTCCATCACGCATTTCCAGTTGTCGGCCGAGACGGCGGGCCAGACTCAGGTCGTGGGTGACCACCAGAAACGCCGTCCCCTGACGTACGTTCAACTCACCCAGTAACTCAAAAATGGCATCGGTAGTACGCTGATCAAGGTTACCGGTCGGTTCGTCCGCCAGTACCAGTGACGGGTTATTCACCAGCGCGCGGGCAATCGCCACACGCTGGCGCTCACCACCGGACAATTCAGAAGAGCGGTGCTGACTGCGCTGTGCCAGACCGACTGCCGCCAACATGGTTTGCGCGCGTTCTTTGGCCTCTTTGGGGGCCACCTTGCCGATAAGCAGCGGCATCGCCACATTTTCCAGCGCGGTGAAATCCGGCAGCAGATGATGAAACTGATAGATAAAACCCAGTTCGCGGTTACGCAGCGCGGCTTTCGCCGCCGCTGACAGTTGATTCAACGTGTTACCCTTGAACACCACCTCACCGGAGGTCGGCGCGTCCAGCCCGCCCAGCAAATGCAACAAGGTACTTTTACCGGATCCGGAGCTACCGACAATCGCCATCATCTCGCCATTCTGCATCTCGAATGACACATCGCGCAGCACATCAGTCGACAGGTTGCCTTCCTGATAGCGTTTACACAGCTGACGGCACTGCAATAAAGGTGAATTACTCATAACGTAAAGCCTCTGCGGGATGGGTGGCGGCCGCGCGCCAGGAAGGATAAAGCGTGGAAAGCAACGCCAGCAGCATAGCGACCAGCGCAATGGCGATCACCTGCAACGGCTGGATTTGTACCGGTAGCGAACCACCGTCAATCAACAGCCCCAGCATCGGTATCAGCGTATTTAACTGGCTGGCCAGCACCATACCCAGTATCGCCCCGACCAGCGCGCCCACCACACCCGCGCCGCCGCCCTGAACCATAAAGACCGCCATGATTTGCCGCCGGGTCAGCCCCTGCGTTTGCAAAATGGCGACCTCGCCCTGTTTCTCCATCACCAGCAAACCCAGTGAGGTAATGATATTGAACGCCGCGACAGCCACGATCAGGCTCAACAACAGCCCCATCATGTTTTTCTCCATCCTGACCGCCTGGAACAACTCCCCTTTGCGCTCGCGCCAGTCTTTCCATACCGTTCCTGACGGCAATGTCTGCTGACTCAGCGTATCCACCGCCAGAGGTTGATCAAGCCACAACCGCCAGCCGGTGATGTTGCCAAGGGGATAGTGCATCAGACGCGACGCATCCTGCTGGTTCACCAACAGTTGGTAGCCATCCACTTCGCTGTGGGCATAAAACGTGCCGACCACGGTAAACAAACGCTGACTGGGCACCCGCCCCATCGGCGTCAACTGACTGGCGCTGGTGACCATCAGGCGCAGTTGATCGCCGGGTTTAACGCCAAGCTGGTTGGCCAGTTGTTCACCGAGAATCGCCTGATATTGCCCTGGCTGCAATTGCTGTAATGACGCGCCATGCGTCAGGTAGTTCGCCAACGGCTCTTGTTCATCCGGGTTGACACCCAGCATCACCCCTACCGCCACGCTGCGAGCGCTTTGCAGCACCACATCGCCGGTCGTCAGCGGAGCAATACGCCTGACGCCCGTCAGACCAGAGAGCGACGCAGCAGACAATGTCTGAGGATTCAGGGAGCCTTGCGGCGTCGTGACGAGTGCCTGAGGCATCAGCCCCAGAATGCTGTTTTCCAGTTCCCGCTCAAAGCCGTTCATCACCGACAAGACGGTGACCAGCGCCATCACTCCGAGGGTAATGCCAATGGCGGACAACCAGGAAACAAACCGCCCAAAGCGGTCCGCGGCCCGCCCTCGCATATAGCGCAGGCCGATAAAAAGTGCGACAGGTTGATGCATGAAATCCGTCTGGATGAGGTTGCTAAAGCAAAGTGAACAAGGATAATAAAGGGTAGTACCGCTTTATGGAACCCTAAGCCTCTCTCTTCCCGACTTTTTCTTAGTGGATATCGAGACCTGATAATCGGATGATGCCTGAACAATATCGCTATACCTTGCCTGGCAAAGCGGGCGAACAACGCCTGCTGGGTCAGCTTACCGGTGCCGCCTGCGCCGTCGAATGTGCAGAAATCGTTGAACGCCACACCGGACTGGTGGTGCTGATTACGCCCGACATGCAAAATGCTCTGCGCTTGCGCGACGAAATTCAGCAATTTACCGGCCACCCGGTCATGACGCTGCCGGATTGGGAAACCCTGCCCTACGACAGCTTCTCGCCCCACCAGGAAATTGTCTCCGCCCGTCTATCTACGCTTTACCAGCTTCCCTCGCTGACACGCGGCGTGTTGATCTTGCCGGTCAATACCCTGATGCAGAAAGTGTGTCCGCACGCGTTCCTGCACGGCCATGCGTTGATGCTGAAAAAAGGCCAGCGCCTGTCTCGTGACCGGCTGCGCAGCCAGTTGGAACAGGCCGGTTATCGTAGCGTCGATCAGGTGATGGAGCATGGCGAATTCGCTACCCGTGGCGCGTTGCTTGACCTGTTCCCGATGGGGAGCGAAGAGCCGTTTCGTATTGATTTCTTTGATGACGAGATAGACAGCCTGCGACTGTTCGACGCCGATACCCAACGAACCCTGAATGAAGTCGAGCAGATTCATTTGTTGCCAGCGCGGGAATTCCCTACGGACAAAAACGCCATTGAGCTATTTCGCAGCCAGTGGCGCGAGCAGTTTGAGGTCAGGCGCGACGCCGAGCACATCTATCAGCAGGTGAGTAAAGGTACCCTGCTCGCCGGGATCGAATACTGGCAACCGCTGTTTTTCGACCAGCCGCTGCCCGCGCTGTTCAGTTATCTGCCAGAGGGTACGCTGCTGGTCAATACCGGCGATATCCAGCAAGGTGCCGAGCGTTTCTGGCAGGATGTTCAGCAACGTCATGACAGCCGCCGCGTCGACCCGATGCGCCCACTGTTATCGCCGGATGCACTGTGGCTACCGGTTGATGCGCTGTTCGCCGAGCTCAAGCAGTTTCCACGCGTACAGCTTCGCGGCGATACGCTGCCGGACAAAGCCGCCAACCTGAATCTGGGCTACCAGCCGCTGCCGGACCTGGCAGTTCAGCATCAGAATAAATCGCCGTTGGATGCGCTACGCCGTTTCGTGGAGCAGTTTAACGGGCAGGTGGTGTTTTCGGTGGAGAGCGAAGGCCGCCGGGAAACCTTGCAAGAGTTACTGTCTCGCATCAAGTTATCGCCAACGCCGGTAAAACGTCTTGAACAGCTGGCATCCCCAGGGTGTTACCTGATGATAGGAGCCAGCGAACACGGCTTTATTGACACTCTGCGCCAGCGCGCGCTGATCTGCGAAAGCGACCTGCTGGGTGAGCGCGTCAGTCGTCGGCGTCAGGACAGCCGCCGTACCATCAATACCGATACGTTGATTCGCAATCTGGCGGAACTGCGCCCAGGTCAACCGGTGGTGCACCTTGAGCACGGCGTTGGCCGTTACGCCGGGCTGACCACGCTGGAAGCAGGCGGCATCAAGGCGGAATACCTGATTCTGCACTACGCCGGTGAAGACAAGCTGTACGTGCCGGTCTCCTCGTTGCACCTGATCAGCCGCTACGCCGGTGGCGCGGAAGAAAGCGCGCCACTGCACAAACTGGGCGGGGACGCCTGGACACGAGCGCGGCAGAAAGCGGCAGAGAAAGTGCGCGATGTGGCCGCCGAACTGCTGGATGTGTATGCCCAGCGCGCGGCGCACACCGGCTTCGCGTTCAAACACGATCGCGAACAGTACCAATTGTTCTGTCAGGGCTTTCCGTTTGATACCACCCCGGATCAGGCGCAGGCCATCAACGCCGTGCTGAGTGACATGTGCCGCCCGCTGGCGATGGACCGACTGGTGTGCGGTGATGTCGGCTTCGGCAAAACCGAAGTGGCGATGCGCGCCGCGTTCCTGGCAGTGGAAAACCATAAGCAGGTGGCGGTACTGGTGCCGACTACCTTGCTGGCGCAGCAGCACTTCGACAATTTCCGAGACCGTTTCGCCAACTGGCCGGTGCGCATTGAAATGCTGTCGCGCTTTCGCAGCCAGAAAGAACAGACACAGGTACTGGAACAAACCCAGGAAGGTAAAGTGGATATCCTGATCGGTACCCACAAATTACTGCAAAGCGATGTCCGCTGGCGGGATTTGGGGTTATTGATCGTCGATGAAGAACACCGCTTCGGCGTGCGCCACAAAGAGCGCATTAAAGCGATGCGCGCCAATGTGGATATCCTGACCCTCACCGCCACGCCGATTCCGCGCACCCTGAATATGGCAATGAGCGGCATCCGTGATTTGTCGATCATCGCCACACCGCCCGCTCGTCGTCTGGCGGTGAAAACCTTTGTGCGTGAGTACGACAATCTGGTGGTGCGCGAGGCGATGCTGCGTGAAATTCTGCGCGGCGGGCAGGTGTATTACCTCTACAACGACGTGGAAAACATCGAAAAAGCCGCCCAGCGGCTCAGCGAACTGGTGCCGGAAGCGCGTATCGCCATCGGTCATGGGCAGATGCGCGAACGCGACCTGGAGCGGGTGATGAACGATTTCCATCATCAGCGTTTCAATGTGCTGGTGTGTACCACCATCATTGAAACCGGGATCGACATCCCCAGTGCCAATACCATCATCATTGAGCGTGCTGACCATTTCGGCCTGGCACAGTTGCATCAGTTACGTGGCCGCGTTGGTCGTTCACACCATCAGGCTTACGCTTACCTGCTGACTCCCAATCCTAAAGCGATGAGCAGTGATGCCCACAAGCGGCTGGAGGCTATCGCGTCGCTGGAAGATTTGGGGGCCGGTTTTGCCCTTGCCACCCACGACCTGGAAATCCGCGGTGCAGGGGAATTGCTGGGTGAAGACCAGAGCGGCCAGATGGAAAGCGTTGGTTTCTCGCTGTACATGGAGTTACTGGAAAGCGCAGTAGAATCACTCAAAGCGGGGCGAGAACCGTCGCTCGACGACCTGCTCAGCAGTCAGACCGACGTAGAATTGCGCCTGCCTGCACTGTTACCAGACGACTTCATTCCTGACGTCAATACCCGTTTGTCGTTCTATAAACGCATCGCCAGCGCCAAAAACGATAACGAACTGGATGACCTGAAAGCGGAACTGATCGACCGTTTCGGCACCTTGCCGGACGCCGCCCGCCACTTGCTACAGGTCGCGGCATTGCGCCAGCAGGCGCAGGCGCTCGGCATCAAACGCATAGAAGGCAATGACAAAGGCGGGTTCATCGAATTCAGCCAGCACAATCGCGTCGACCCGACGCATCTTATCGGCCTGTTACAACGTGACCCGAAAGTGTATCGACTGGATGGCCCGACCCGGTTGAAATTCATTAACGATCTGGGCGGATACCCGAAACGACTGACGTTTATCACTCAACTGCTGGAGGAGATGGCGCAGCATACGTGCGCTGCCTGATGATGTTGCTATAAACCTAAATCATTCGGGTTGCAGCACAAAACGCATTGCGTGTTGAACCGCGCAATGCGTTGCCCCGTAGGGCGAGGCCCATTGATAGGCTGGGTAAAAAAGCCAGCGCACCAGCAACGTGAAGTATCGCGGGTATAAATGAATTGATGACTTTTCTGAACTAATTGTTGTGGCCCGACTAAAATCAAAGGAATAATCGCCGATATATATCCAGAATATTCAGGTTGCAGGACAACGTGTATTACCTTTTGCGTACACCGCGTTGGCCCATCAGGGCAAGTCCACGGATGAACGGGTTATCCCTGCAATAGTAACGATGATGGATATAGAACAACGATAAGGTCGGATCAAGGGCCACAACCAATGAATAAACTAATCGCTTTTCTGACTTTTTTAGCGATGTTCGCCGTGGGCTTATGGGTAATTTATTATCAGGACTACCGTACTAACCGTCAGGGCGCGTATGACAATGCGCAACGAGCGGTCAGGAATATTGAAGACATTCTCAATGAAGCTAAAGACGCGGTAGAGGAAAGCAAACCGCTACTGGCCTACCCTTGCACGCCTGACGTCATCCGGCAATTGAATATGACGGCAGCCCTTGGCAGCCACCTGCGCACGGTCAGCTTGATCAAAAACGACGTGGTGTACTGCTCATCCTTGTATGGCGTGGATAACCGCCCCGCCGCACTGGAGCGTTTCCATATGCGGGAATTGGCACTGCTGGCCGGTAACTCCGTCACACCGGACAGAACCCTGATTATGTACCTCGGTAACACCCCATCCGGCAGTGTGGGGGTAGCCATTCACGGTCAACACCTGACGAGTGTGCTCGATTTGCTGAGTAAACGACGAGACCTTTATTTATCCGTCGGCAATACCTGGATATCCCGCGAGAATAAAGTATCAACACTTACCCCAGACGCTCTACATAATTTTGTTATTACCCCCTCCAGCCACTATCATTTCGCTATTCTGTTTCCAAGTAACGATAAATATTCTATTGCCGATTTCTGGAATCAGGAAAAAATGACTTTTCTGGTGGTGTTTTTTATTGCGCTGGGTTCCGGTGTGCTGGCCTATAAATATTCGACACGCTTTAACTCGCCTTATGACGGTATTCGACGCGCCATCGAAAATCAGGAAGTGTTGCCTTATTACCAACCGGTTATCGCGAATGAATCACGGGAAATCTACGGTGTGGAAGTGCTGGCGCGCTGGCACCATCCGAAAAGCGGGTTTATTTCCCCCGATGTTTTCATTCCGCTGTGCGAACAAAGTGGGCTGATTATCCCACTGACGCGGACACTCATGAGTAGCGTGGTGCGCGATTTGACGCCGTACCTGGACTCGCTGCCAGACAATTTACACATTGCGATCAACATCAGCGCTCAGCACTGCCAGTCCGACGATTTTATTACTGACTGCAAGAATTTCATCACCGCTTTCGGCGATAAAAACGTGCATTTGATGATTGAAATTACTGAACGGGAAAAAGTCGACATTACACCGGACACCATCGCATTCTTCAAAAAACTCAGTGATGCCGGTGTCTTGATCGCACTGGATGATTTCGGTACCGGTTATTCGAATTTTGACTATCTCAGAAAATTGCACGTCAACGTCATCAAAATCGACCAGTCGTTTGTCAGCATGATCGACGAAAACGATCCGCAATCCAGCACGCTGGTGAACTGTGTTATCGACCTGGCGCAGCAAATGAAACTGATGACGATCGCCGAAGGGGTGGAAACCGAATATCAGGCCGAATTCTTATCCCGTAAGCAGATCAACTTCATGCAGGGGTATTTCTTCTCCAGACCCTTGCCGTTTGATGAACTGGCACGTACCTGGCTGACTCAAACACAGAGCGTCGATGGCGAGCAGAATCCCTGACAACACACGATTTTTATCCTCCGCGTCTCTTTACAAGCCCCGGAGCAAGCGGTAAATTCCCGCCCCTTCTCTACTGGCATGGGGATGACAATCATGTTTGTCGGCTTTGACTACGGAACAGCCAACTGTTCGCTGGCTGTCATGGAACACGAAACACCACGGTTGTTGCAACTGGAGCAACAAGCGCCTTATTTACAATCTATGTTGTGCGCGCCCAGTCGCGAAGCGGTGAGTGAGTGGCTGTGGCGACATCATCAGGTCGCAGCCGAGGGAGAAAACGCCCGGCAACTGCAACGCGCCATCAGCCACAATCGCGAAGAGGATATTCGTGTCCAACCCGATAGCGTCAGATTCGGGCTGGACGCACTGGCGCACTACATGGATGACCCGCAAGACACCTGGTTTGTTAAATCACCCAAGTCGTTTCTCGGCGCAACCGGATTAAAACCACAGCAGATAGCGCTGTTCGAAGATCTGGTCTGCGCCATGATGCTGCATATTCGTCGTCAGGCCGAGCAACAGCTTGACCAGCCGATTGAACAGGCGGTCATCGGGCGGCCCATCAACTTTCAGGGGATGGGGGGCGAAGAGTCCAACCGCCAGGCTCAGGGTATTCTGGAGCGTGCCGCCGGGCGCGCCGGGTTCCGGCAGGTGGCGTTTCAGTTTGAGCCGGTGGCGGCTGGTCTTGATTTTGAAGCGACCCTGCAACAGGAAAAACGGGTACTGGTGGTCGACATTGGCGGCGGTACCACCGACTGTTCGATGCTACTGATGGGGCCTACGTGGCGTCATCGCCGGGAGCGTGCCGAAAGCCTGCTCGGCCACAGCGGTTGCCGGGTCGGGGGTAACGATCTGGACATTATGCTGGCATTCAGGCAGTTCTGCCCGTTGCTGGGCATGAACGGCAGCACCGAAAAAGGCACCGCCCTGCCGGTCTTGCCGTGGTGGAATGCAGTGGCTATCAACGACGTACCGGCACAGGCCGAATTCTACAGTAACGCCAGTGGCAAGCTGCTGCGTGATTTGATTCATGATGCCCGCGAACCTGATCAGGTAGCGCGCCTGCTGACCGTATGGCGTCAGCGACTCAGCTATCGGCTGGTTCGGCTGGCAGAAGAACAGAAAATTGCCTTGTCGCAGGCAGACATCTCGCAGGCCTGTCTGCCGTTTATCTCACCCGAACTGGCAACCGACGTCAGCGTAAGCCAGCTGGAAGAGGCGATAGCACAGCCGCTGGAGCACATTAAGCGCCAGCTTATTCAGGCGCAGGAAAGCAGCCAGACGCAGCCGGACGTCATTTACCTGACTGGCGGTAGCGCCCGTTCGCCATTACTACGCACTGCCATCAGCCACTGCCTGCCCGATGTCCCGATCGAAAGCGGCGATGACTTTGGCTCTGTCACCGCCGGTCTGGCCCGCTGGGCACAGACGCTGTTTCGCTAGTTCCGCCAGGTAAAGTAAAACCTTACACTGCCGCTGGCGACTCAGGTCACCGCGGCGCTAAGGCGCTCAAACCAGTGCTGGCTGTCGTAATCGTCCGTCAGCACAATACCGAACTGTTGTTGCAGGCACGCCAGATAATCACGATGGCTACCGATAACACGCTCGCTCTTCTGGCCGTGCCGGGTGACTATCAAGCGGTTATTCGACAGGGTTAATCGCCCTTGTGCCGTTACGCGGGTGCAAAGTGCCTTGGTGGTAAATGGCGATAATGGCGAGGTTTGATGGTAGTGCGCCATCCCGGCATAGTCCGCTAGTTGGTAAGGATGCAGCGTAAACTTGTATTGCGGTTTCCAGTCGTTATCACCCATCCGCTGCTGCAACTGATAGCCGCCCTCCACCGCCACGACCTGATAATGGGCAAACGCTTCACTCGACACCTCACCCGACAGTGGCACCGGCACACAGAATGAATCCCCAAAGCTGATATCAGCAATGACGGACGCTTGCGGCAGCGTCACGTGTAAAAACAGATGATCGAAGGGCTGCCCATAGTGACCGTCATCGTTCCACACCTGACCAGCCAACAGGTGTACCTCAAACCCTAACGCCTGCAGCAGCAAATAAAATCCGTAATTAAGCTCATAGCAAAACCCGCCACGCCGGTCATCAACGATTTTTCGATAGATAGCAGACGGATTCAGGTGTATCGGTTTTCCGAACACCACATCCAGATTTTCAAATGGAACATGCGTGAGGTGAGCAAGATGAAGGGTGCGCAGTTGTAAAGCCGGTTCTGCAGGCAGGGCGCTGACGCCAATGCGCTGCAGATAGCGTTGAACTTCCGAATTATTCAGCATATGTCTTCCCGGTGCCTGAATAAAAGCCTATTCCCTTCCTGCTTCAGGTTGCTGGTGTATCGTCCTGCAACCTGAATGATGTGGGGTATACGCTGTAGACATCATTGGCAATGTGCTATCGATAATACCCCTTCGCTGTCTATTGATAAACGGGACTGACTATTCGACTGACAATAAAGCGATAACGGTCACGACTCCCTGCCGACAGAGGCGGCTGTCGGCAGGGGCTACCCCACGCTGCGGTTAGCGCTGGGAAGGCAGTGTGTACTGCGTGGTGCGTTCGCCATTAATGTACAGCGCGCGTTGCTCGTCTGGCGGCAACTGCACGGTCAACTGACGCCACGCCGGTACAAACGCCCCTTCCGTGTGGAAGGTCACGTCAATACGTCCGGCACTGCAACTCAGCTCCCAACGCAGCCACAACGCCTGTCCATCACGCCAGCGGTGGGTTTCCCCGTCATCTTCAAACAACAGGCCCTGACGTGTGCCATTCCCCATCAGCGGGAAAAGCAGCATGGTGCGCTGGTCGTCGCTATCCGGGCAGACAAAATCGGTACGCGCCGACATCGGTATCATGGCACCGGCCCGGACCAGCAGGGGTAAACGTTCCAGCGGCGCATCCAGCGTCACCGTTTGTCCCGCGCTGAACCAGTCACCGCGATAAAAGTCGTACCAGCCCTCGTGATTATCCGGCAAGTAGACCTGACGCTGACGTTGCCCCGGTTCCACGACGCTGGCAACCAGTAGATCTTTACCGAGCATGAAATCGTCGCTTTCCTCAAAGGTGCGCGGATCATGCTCATGATCCAGAAACATCGGGCGAAGCATCGGCTCGTCATCCGTATGGGCCTGCCAGAACAAGGTATACAGGTACGGCAACAGTCGATAACGCAACTGAATGGCATCACGGATAATCGGCGTGACCGCCGGGTACATCCAGGGTTCGTTAACCGTGGCGTCATCATTCCATGAGTGAATGGTAAAGCGCGGATGCATCACCCCGTTTTGTACCCAGCGTACAAACAGTTCGGCGTCTGGCTTATTACCGGCAAAGCCGCCCACATCATGCCCGACGTTATACAGGCCAGACAGGCTCATGCCGACGCCCATGCGGGTGTTATAACGCAGTGTCTGCCAGTTGGTGCGGTTGTCACCGCTCCAGGTCTGCACGTAACGCTGCATACCGGCGCTGCCGGAGCGTGAAATCAGGTAAGGACGTAGCTCAGGCGCGAAGCGCTGCTGCGCCTCCATAGACGCACGCATCATCAGCAACGGCATCAATGGACGAATATGCTTGATGGCAATCGGCTGCCCAAAGCCATGACAGCGCGCCTCGCCATCCCAGACTTCGAATTCGTTGTTGTCGTTCCAGGTTGAATCAATCCCTTTTTCCAGCAGTTGCCGGGTGACGTTTTCCTGCCACCAGGCAACGGTATCAGGGTTGGTGAAATCCAGATGGGAGCCTTCATCGTCCCAGAAACTGGAGCGCTCCGGGTTATCCGATTCTGAATCACGCACAAACAACCCTTTCGCGGCCACTTCCTGATAACGGGGATGATCCTGCAACAGGCAAGGCTTGATGTTGGCGGCCAGATGCAGCCCCGCATCATGAAACGCCTGGCTCATCTGCTCCGGCTGCGGCACCTTGTCGTAGTTCCAGTTAAACACGTAGCGCTTATTGCCGATCGAGGTATACCCAGACGAAAGCTGGAAAGAATCACACGGGATAGCATGCTGGCGGCACAATTCAATGAACGACAACAGCTGTTGCTGAGCATCGGGTGCATCGGTGTAATGCATGGTAGACCCACTGTAGCCGAGGCTCCATTTAGGGCCAAAGTAGGTTTTACCGGTAAGCCGGACAAAGGCTTTGGTCACATCCAGGATCGCCGGGCCGAGCAGGAAATAGTAATCCAAATCCCCGGCCTCAGCCTGATAGCGACGGTAAGCCAGATGGTAGTTATCAAGCTCGTTACCCAGATCCAACCAGGTGGAACTGAGGTTGTCATAAAACACGCCATAGCTGACACCGGGCTGGTTCACAATGGTGAACGGCAGGTGCTTATACAGCGGATCGGTGCTTTGCGCGTTATAGCCCATCGCATCCAGATTACGGAATTCAAAGCGACGACCGGCGCGGTTGAGATCCCCGGCTTTTTCGCCCAGCCCGTAGCAACGTTCCTGTGGTGTACGGCGCTGGTAGTGCGCCACACCATCACCGTGACGGTTAAGCAGATAAGCGCCGGTTGGCCGGTCAGAGGCCAGCGGCTGCCAGTTCCCCTGCGCATCACAGTATTCCCATGACAACCACAGCGGCTGGTGTACCGTCACCCGCAGTTGCGCGGTGCTTATCTGCAACGCATCACCTTGCCAGGATAAGCTATACCCCGGTAAGGCAAAGCCGTCGCTGCTCTCGCGCACCCGCCCCTGCCACGGAACATCATCCTGCTGCGGCGCGATACTCCAGGTACGGTTCAATCGCAGTTCATCATCCTGCTTAATCAATACCCGCATTAACCCCGGCGCCAGCACATACAACATAAAGCGATGTGCGCCGTCCACCAGCAACTCGACCCGATCCTCGGCCTGATGGTGCAATACCCAGTGTTTCAATGTCTTCATAACATCACTCGTCTATTCGGAAATTCTGTCAATACTGAAACGTTATCAATATTGAAACGTTATCAATGTGCGCGCTGACGACGCTCGGCAATGAACGCCACCAAAAACAGTGCGCCAAACAAATCAAAAAAGCCCATCGCCACAAACAGTGGATTAAAGCCAATCTTGTCGGCGGTCACACCAATCAACAACGAAAACAGGAAACTGGCAATCCAGGCACTGGCACCGCGCATACCGTTAACGGTCGCCATTTGGCCTTTATCGAACGAATCCACCACCACAGCGCTCAGCATGCAGGAAATGATCTGGTGACCAAACCCGCCGATGGAGATCAAAATGATGGCCAGATAAGGGTTTTGGGTCACGCTGACCAGTGCGAGCGACAGCATCAGGAATGCGCCGGTCACCGAACTGCCCACCACGGAATTAATCCGTGAACAACCAAACCAGCGCGTGTAGAGCTTGGTCAGATAACCACTGGCGATACTGCCAAAGTCAGCGGCCAGAAACGGCAGCCAGGCGAACATGGCGATCTGTTTCAAATCCATACCGCGCTCTTTCGCCAGATACAGCGGCACCCAGAAGCTCAGCACCGCCCAGGCCGGTTCAGCCATAAACGCCGGAATGGCGATACCGTAGAAACGGCGGTTTTTCAGCACCGTTTTCATGGCGGTGAAAAACGGTTGTTTCACCGGTGCCGGTTCGTTGTCCTGACGGATAAATGCCAGCTCGGCTTTACTCAGGTTCGGGTGTTTTTCCGGATCATGGTAAAACAGCCACCACAACACCACCCAAAGCATGGCCAGCACCCCGGCAAAAATGAATGCCCCCTGCCAGCCCAACAGCGAGTGGGCAATCACGATGATCGGCGGAGCCAGCATCGCACCAATGGAAAACCCAACGCCTGCCCAACCGGCAGCCACAGGGCGCTCCTGACGAGGGAACCACTCGCCAATTGTTTTCGCGTTGGCAGGTGTAGCGGCGGCTTCAGCGCCCCCCATCATGAAACGCAAGACTGCGAGTTGAATCCAACTGCCAGCTCCGGCATGCAACAGACACATCAGCGCCCAGATAACCGCGCAAATCATGAAGCCCATCTTTAAGCCGATGACGTCGATAAGCCATCCACACAACGGTTGGAATAGGGTGTAAGCCAATTGGAACGCACCAACAATCCAGGAGTATTGCTCGGTAGTAATGTTTAAAACGGTTTTTAATTCAGGTGCCAAAATACCCAGTGAATTACGGGTGATGTAATTGACGGTGACGCCAAACAGAAATAACGCCAGAACCCACCAGCGTAATTGTTTGAATTTTCGTTTTTCATTCACAGCGGGAGAGGAATTAACGTCGAGACTCATGGTGATCTCCTTACAGCGGATTTCGGTGAATACCTGTCGGCACACACCATCCTGATGTTCTAATATTCAGATTTTTATAAAGTTTTATGTCTTTTAAACCCATTCTTCCAGTGGAAGATAACCGGAAGAATCGCGACATATTCAGCGTAAGGAAATAAAAAAGCGGGAGATACTCACTTTTTTGCAACTATTTTCATGATAGCGTCATTACCTGCTATTTTTGGTCATTTTTATGCCTAAAACCGACCATCTTCTGCTTATGAAAATTTTTTCATCAGCCAAATTGAGCAGGATCACAAAATGAAAAAAAACCTCCGGATCCGCGATATTGCCCTGCAAACCGGTTTTTCCGTCAGTACCGTTTCGCGGGTGCTGGCGGGTAAATCCAACACCAGTGAAGAGGCACGGATGCGCATCCTCACTGCCGCCCGGCAATACGGTGTGATGGATAACCTGGCTACCGGTCGTTTATTACTGAATAGCCTGACCGTGTTCGCTCCAGAGCGGGCCTTTAACAGCCGGGCCGACATCTTTTATCACAAGGTATTGCAAGGGGTGCAGGAGTCGCTGGACCCGCATGACGTTCGCCTGCGTTACTGCGGGCTGGCAGAGAACGACAGCGATGTCTCACTCTTTCTGGAGAAAATGTCCGCGCCGGAAACCGAAGGCGCGATATTGATCGGTATTGATGACCCGTATATCCACGCGCTGGCGGCAGAATTGAATAAACCGTGCATACTGGTGAACTGCTTTGATCACAAAATGAGGTTGTCCGGTGTCTCGCCTGCGCACCAGCTTATTGGCGAATTTGCTGCCAATTACCTGATTGAGCAGGGACACCGCCAGATCCTCACCCTACTCTGCCTGCGGCGTTATACCATGGAGTGGCGGCTGACGGGGATCCGCGAGGCGTATCAACAGCATAATCTACCGTTTAGCGAGGAGCGCCACCTGCTCACCCCCCGCGGTTTCGGCAGCGCAGAAGCGGAACAGGCTGTCACCGAGTTTCTGGCCAGCTGCCCACGTGAGCAGTACCCTACCGCGATACTGGCGGGCGGCAACTTCATCGCGGTAGGTGCGATTAATGCGCTGCATAAAGCAAAGTTGCGGGTACCACAAGACATATCGGTACTGAGCATGGATGGTGCCAACCTGGCGGCGGTGCATGACATCCCGCTCACCTCGATACTGATTCCATGCGAAGAATTGGGTCGGGAAGCCGTCAGATTATTGCAACTGCAGTTGATGCAACCGGGTCGCGGTCACGGCAATCTGTTGCTGAACGGTACGCTGGCCGTGAGAAGTTCGGTCAAGCGTATTCGGCCAAGTCAGCGCCACTCGCCGGTGCAAGACACGGATTTATACGATGCCTGATGAGGGGGTGAAATCGGTAGGATCAGGGCTTCAGGCCCGCCATACCGTCAGGGTGTAGCGGGCCTGTCAGTCTGGCGCATCAACTGGATTGGTTGATGACTAACTGCCCGTTGCTGTCGAGTGGGATACGGGTACCAGGGTCACGATCCATCCTGATTTTGCCTTCCTGATCGCCAATCTTGTAGGTGACGTCATAACCCAGCACTTTTTGTGACTTGTCATACACCGTTTGGCAGCGTTGCTGCGTAGAGGTGGTGACATCATTGTCCTGCATATTCCCTTGCACCTGGTTACCGGCATAACCACCGGCCAGCGCCCCGGCGACCGTTGCCACATCGCGTCCGCGCCCGCCACCGATCTGGTGTCCCAACACGCCACCTGCCACCGCACCCAACAGTGAACCGGCAAGGCGGTTTTCGTCCTGTACCGGCTGACGGCGCGTCACCGTCACATTACGGCATTCCTGACGCGGCGTTTTCACCGTTTCTTTGATGGGTGTAGCTGTCAGCACCTGTGCAAACTGCGGTCTGGATGCGAACACATCCAGACTGGCAACAGCGGCGACGCCCAGCGCTGCCGCCATACCGATACCCACACCCGCTAACATTGACTTGTTCACAGGAAACCTCCTGAATAAATAATCACGCACCGTCCATCTCGCCGTGCCTTGTACGGTTTATCACCGCCGGATGGCTGACCCGAAAGCCCCGCTTGCGGGGGGGCAGCGTGTGCGCAACGCCGCCTGATGCGATGAAGTCTGCCGAATCCCTGCGGTACTCTCAATCGGATTACTACCTTAAAAGGGAGCGTCAGATAACAAAACCGTCACATTTAAGAGTTTTCTTACCTTAAGTTGGCGTTAGTGCAATATTTTATTCTGGAATAGATGCAGTCTGGCGGGGAATAACAGGTTGCCCGCCGGGTAGCGGGCAACCTGAAGGCAAAGCCGAGCGGTATCAGCCTTAGTGCAATTTGAGGCGCGGGCGGATAACCCGGTTGATGCTACCGACCAGCATCATCAGGCCGGTTTTGATATAGCCATGCAACGCAATTTGATGCATACGGTAGAGCGAAATGTAAACGAATCGGGCAATGCGCCCTTCTACCATCACCGAGCCACGCATCAGGTTCCCCATCAGACTACCGACGGTGCTGAATTTGGATAATGACACCAACGAGCCGTGGTCTTTATAGACATAGGCTTTCAGTGGCTGATCATTCAGCAAGGCCAGAATATTGCTGTAGCAACGTGATGCCATTTGATGCGCGGCCTGCGCACGCGGCGGCACCACGCCACCACCTGGCTGAGGACAAGATGCACAGTCGCCGATGGCGAAAATCGCCGGATCACGCGTGGTCTGTAGCGTCGGCTCTACCACCAACTGGTTGATGCGGTTGGTTTCCAGGCCCGCAATCTCCCTCATGGCATCAGCCGCTTTGATACCCGCCGCCCATACCATCAGGTCAGCGTCAATAAATTCGCCGTCCTTGGTATTCAGACCGCCTTGTTCAGCGCTGGTCACCATGGTTTTGGTCAGTACGCGAACACCGAGTTGAGTCAATTCATGATGCGCCGCCGCAGAAATACGCGGTGGCAGGGCTGGCAGAATACGCTCACCGGCTTCCACCAACGTCACGTTCAGCGCTTGATTGCTAAGGCTGTCAAACCCGTAACTGTGCAGCTGTTTGACCGCATTGTGCAGCTCGGCAGACAGTTCCACACCGGTGGCACCGCCCCCGACAATCGCGATATTGACCCTCTCTTTTTCGCCCTGAGAGGCGGAGAATTTGAGGAACAGGTTGAGCATTTCGTTGTGAAAACGGCGAGCCTGTTTCGGGTTATCGAGGAAAATGCAGTGATCTTTGACCCCTGGGGTGCCAAAGTCATTGGAGGTACTGCCCAGCGCCACCACCAGAATGTCGTAAGGCAGTGAACGGGCCGCGACCAGCAACTCCCCTTGATCATTGCGGATCTCGGCTAACTGGATAGTACGCTGTTCACGATCAATATCGGTCAGCATACCCAGTTGGAAATTGAAATGATGATGGCGGGCATGCGCCAGATAGCTCAACGCATCCATGTCATCATCCAGCGAACCGGTCGCCACTTCGTGCAGCAGCGGCTTCCACAGGTGGCTGTGATTACGGTCCACCAGTGTGATTTCCGCTTTATTCTTGCGACCGAGCTTGCGCCCCAGGCTGGTCGCCAGTTCCAGTCCGCCGGCACCGCCGCCGACAATCACGATTTTCTTGATTGGCAATGATGTCAAAATGACCCCCTGAAAATTTGTAAACCAATAGTTAACAAAGAGTAAATAATATCCTTAAATTACATATGGTTATAAATGATTGAATGGGATATTTGTCATGAGAATATCATGTAAGGTCATTTGGTCATACCAAAATTGATTTAAATCAATTTACTTTAGTTACAGATAGTCAGCCTGAAAAATTAGATATTGATAACCAATAGGTTAGCAAAAGAGGTCGGCAGAGGAAAAACAGGCTGCCAGACCCGCACTGAGCGAATCCGGCAACGATAGAAAGCGACAGGAAGGGATCAGCCTAATGATTTAAAGGCTTTGATGCGCTGCAGGTGTGAAGAAATATCGCGGAACTTATGGCCTTCGATGTCGTTCCAGATGATTTCGTAATACTCGCCCAACAGGCGGGCGCTGCGCTGGTTATCCAGCATGTCGTCATGACGTGATAAAACCACCATGCAGCGATCGCGGTTTTTCTCACGGAAATTCTCTACGCATTTGGTGGCGATATCAGCGTACTCTTCCGGGCGATCGATTTTACCAGCCATATTCTCTTGCGGGAACAAATTAGGGTTGAACATGACCTGACGGATATCGCACAGGAAGCCAATGCGTTCAGCCCAAAATCCCCCCAGTCCAACGCCACAAATCAACGGGCGATTATCCTCATTGGATTGCAGCATCTTGTCGACTTCCCTGAGCAGATGCTGCATATCATGTCGCGGATGCAGGGTGCTGTAGCTCACCAGTCGGACATCCGGGTCGATGAACTGCAACTGCAGCACTTTCTCATGATTACCCGGACTGCTTGAATCAAAACCGTGCAAATAGATGATCATCTGTGCCTTCCCTCCAGCCTTGTTTAGCGGTGATTAACCGGCGGCTTTATGTGCCTGCCAGCGTTCACTCAATGCCGTCAACTGCGACGTCGCCTGCTTCCAGCGCGATGAATTCAGCAGTTCCCGACGCGTGATCATTCCCCGATGATAGAGCGTCTCCAGCCCCGGTACTTTGACCACCGACAGATTATCCAACACGCTGATGGCTCCCTGGCGCTGATTGCACACCAAAATCATATCGCAGCCAGCGTCCAACGCGGCCTGGGCACGCTCAGCGTAGCCGCCCATCACCGCCGCCCCTTCCATCGACAGGTCATCCGAGAAAATAATGCCGCCGAATCCCAACTCCTGACGCAACACCTGTTTCAGCCAGTACGGCGACCCGCTGGCCGGGCGAGGATCCGCATCGCGGTAGATAACATGCGCAGGCATGATGGCGTCTAACTGCTGTCGGGCTATCAACTCCCGAAAGACACGCATATCCCGTTCACGAATCTGCGCCAGCGGACGGTTATCCTGAGGCGTTTCCTTGTGGGAGTCCGCCGTGACCGCGCCGTGTCCGGGGAAGTGCTTACCTGTCGCTTTCATACCGGCGGCACGCATACCCGCGATAAAATGCTCCGCGACGGCCAGCAAGGTATCCGGGTCGTCGTGGAAAGCACGATCGCCGATTGCCGCACTCCGATGTCCCACATCCAGCACCGGCGCAAAGCTGATATCAATGTCCAGGGTGATCATTTCCGCCGCCATGACCCAGCCCGCTTCTTGTGCCAGTTGCTGTGCCTGCTCCAATGGATTCAATGCAGCAAAAGACTGGGCAGCCGGTAATGGAGTAAAGCCGTGACGAAAGCGTTGTACCCGGCCGCCTTCCTGATCGACAGCCACCACCAAGCGTTCACGCGAGGCACGCCGCATCTGGCGGACTAATTCAGCCAACTGGTCAGCATCGTGAAAATTGCGGCTGAACAGGATAACGCCCCCTACCAGCGGGTGCGCCAGCACCTCACGATCTTCCGCGTCCAGCTCATAACCAGCCACATCTAACATTAACGGACCCACAAAAACCTCTTTTTGTTAATTACAATCAGCCTGATGGCCGCAAAACCGGCCATAGCGCTACCCGCCTGCCCGACGCAATGCATCGGCGGTCTGACGGTAGCTCTGCTCACCGGTTTGCCGCCAGCGGACTTCAAACCACATTAAGACCAGGTAATCCGCCCAATATTGCCAGCGCGCCACCTGTTGGCGCAACGACGTCAGAGACAAACCGCGCCAGTGACGGCAGTAAGCCTGTAAAAAATCCTGCTGCTGCGCCCCATCCAGCTCACATCCCCGAAACAACAATGCCAGTTCCAGCCCAATGTCGCCGTCTGCCGCATACTCCCAGTCAATCAGCCGCCAGCCCGCCGTGGTACACAGCAGATTGCCGGGATGCACGTCCAGATGCAGCGGTGCCATCAATAGCGGTGTGGGTAGTGGCCTATCGATAAGCCTCCGACAGACGCGCTTCAACTGCGGTGAACGCCTTGCCGGGTCCATATGCAGCCAGTGATGTGCTATCAGGCGTTTCAACGCCAGCGGATAACCGTAACGTGGTTGGTGATGCAAACGCGCGATTAACGCCGCCAGCCTTCCTTCGGTGAGCAAGAGCGAAAACTGGCTGGCATCCACCTCCAAGCCTGCCAGCCACTCGACTAACAACCAGCCATCACGCCAGCATACCGGGCGCGGTGCCAGCGCGTGTCCGCTCAACTGACGCAGCACGCGGAACTCACGCTGGCGGGAAGTTCCTAACTGCCGCCCTTGCGGTGTTTCGCCACGCGCCAGCCATATCCCCGCCGGAGATTGCACACGCCAACTCTGCTGGCTAAGGCCACAGACCGACTGCAAATGAAAACCGGCGGTGGCTACCGCCGGCAGAGCCTGCTGCAACAGCGCATGCAACGCTTCACTGCTGGCGAACCGAGCCATTACCGGACCAGACTATCTCACCGGTCTGCACCAGCATCAGTTGCATCGCCAAATCAGGTGATTTGACATCACCGCTGGCATCCGCGTACAGCACATACTGCGCACCGACATAACGGGCCAGGCCCACCGCTTTGCTACGCGATTCGAGGCTATCTTCTTCGGACAAACCTAACGATTGCCGGGCTACACCTAACTGTTCATGCGACACCATCGTAAATTGTCCCGATGCTGCCAACGCGTTGTATAACGCCGTGGTCGCCTGAGCAGACTGTAGCGAACCATTGGTGTTATTTTTAATTTTGTTCACCAACAGAATACTGCCTTTCGCAATACCGTCGGTTTTCACCATTTGCCCTACCAGCGGCGTTACCGCAGCAGACCAATTGAGCACCGGTACCTGAATTTTCGGCGGTGTCGGCAACGGCTGACTTTCTGATGGCGGCAACGTCGGTTTCACCGGTACAGGTGGCGCGACGGGCTCGATAGACGCCGGTTGTTCTGTTTGTGGCTCGCGGCTGCTACAGCCTGCGATCACCAGCGCCATCAGCACGATGCCAAGATATTTTTTCATGTCTGTCCTCTCAATCACGCATCAGAGAAAAAGATAAAGCCGCACCTGGCTGGCTGCCGGATTAGCATGCGTGGCCACAAGGGAGATATCCGTATGAGCAGGGATCACCACCGTCTGGTTGATACCCGGCGGCGGTACGTCCAGCCCCTGACGATCATACCAGTAAAATTGATAGTGCAGCGTTACCGGCTGTGTAGACGTGTTGCTGACACGAGCCGACGCCTGCTGAGCTGCATTATCACGCGACAACGACGGATTCGAAGCACGAATGCCCGCAGCCAGTACTGCGGCATCCAGCACCAATGTCTGTTTGGAATTAATGTTCAGGCTGGTCGTCCTGCCACACCCGACGAGTGACATCCCCAGTAGCAGGGCGACCAATATGCCCGGTAACACGCTTTCGGGTAATACCTTACGCATGACCTATCAACCAGCCAGCAGCGGCCCCAGTGGGCGACCGCCCAGCAGATGCATATGAATGTGATACACCTCCTGCCCACCGTGGCGATTGCAGTTGATGATCAAACGATAGCCGTCCTCCGCAATGCCTTCCTGATGCGCAATCTTACCCGCAACCGTGATCATTCGACCAAGCGCGGCCTCGTGCTCTGGCGCGGTCTCATTCACCGTGGGGATCAGTACATTCGGTACAATCAAAATATGGGTGGGTGTGCGGGGGGCGATGTCGCGAAAAGCCGTCACCAGTTCGTCCTGATAAACGATATCGGCGGGGATTTCCCGACGAATGATCTTACTGAAAATGGTTTCTTCAGCCATGACACAGTTCCTTTAAAAACAAGCGCTCTTGCGCGAAGCGGCTTGCAGTATGAGTGATAAATCTACTGTTTTTCAACTCTCTTTGTCAGCGTATGCCATGCCTTAAGCAAGGTATTACGCCGCAAAAAATGCCGCTGACATCCCCAACGAGCACCCGGCATCGGTAATTTTCCGCCACTCACCTTCGGAAATGACGATACCATCAGCCAGACGTTGCGCACGCGCCTGACGCTCAGGCTCTCCGGCAATCAGGATCGGCGCGGACGAGTCCGGCACGCGCGACGCGCGCACATAAGCCAGCATGGCATCATACTCCTGTTGCAGCCATGACATGCCCACCAGCTTCGTTGGGTCAATCAGAATCGTGGTCATGTTGTTTACTATCGCGCCTTCGCGCGGGTTACCCGGATGGATAGTGCCGCCACCGGACAAAATACCCGCCAGTAGTTCCGCAGCCAGAATCAGACCGCCACCTTTGTGGCGTGCGATCGGTAGCAGCGCACCGGTTTGCTCCCCTTCCCACATGACGCGAGGGTCTGCGCTCGGCTGACCATCACGGTCTAGCATCACCGGCTCATCAAAGGTTTTCCCCGCCAGCCAGGCTACGCGTGTCTTACCCAGCGCTACCACGCTGGTGGCAAAATCCAGAATAAAGTCAGGGTTGTTGTCACTGCCCGGGAAGGCGATACAAATGGGGTTGGTGCCAAAGCGTGCGTCACTGCCGCCAAACGGTGCTACCAGCGGTGCAATATCACTGACATTAACGAAATGAATTGAAATCAGGCCAGCCTGCGCCGCCATTTCACCGTACGTCCCGATCCGTCCCAAATGGCAGGTTGACGATAACGTCATCAGGCACACACCGGTGGTTTTCACCCGCTCAATCGCCGCCTGCATCGCCTCACGGCCGGTTCGTTGCCCAAACCCGCGATCGCCCGCAAACTGCAGTATCGCACCGCCATCCTGCACCAACCGGGCTGGCGTATTGGGGTGCATGTTACCTGCGGCGATAAAACTGACGTATTCCGGCAACATGCCGACTCCGTGACTGTCGTGTCCTTTGAGGTTCGCGCCAACCAGGTGGTGCGCCACACACTCAGCCTCATCATGCTCGCACCCGGCATGACGTAACAGTTCATACGCTATCTGCGTCAAGCGCTCAGCTGAAATCTGCATCCTGTTCCCTCTGAAAAGTGATGTTGTGATACGCCGCTGATGAACAATGTTGTTATTCAACTATCTTGTTATTCAACGATGTTGTTATTCCAACGATAGAGTTATCTCAACAATATCAATATCGTTATTCAGGGCGGCGTTGGTTATCGCGCTGTCGGTGATGTTAATGCCAACGGTTACATGACACGCGGCAGCATCAATCATCCTACTGCTGAATATCCTGCGAGGGGAAACGATTCTGTTCAGTCGGGTGGGAATTAAAGGCACAATATCGGTGGCAATAAAATCAGTGGCAATAAAAAAGGGGCCGCAGCCCCTTTCGTCAACTCCCTGTTATCCGTCAGTGGTGACGGATCTTTCAGTGATTGCGGATGTAATCATCCATATCGGTTTTCAGGTTATCAGACTTGGTACCGAAGATAGCCTGTACACCGGAGCCGGCTACCACCACGCCTGCTGCGCCCAGTTTCTTCAACTCAGCCTGGTCAACCTTAGACACATCACCCACGCTGACACGCAGACGGGTAATACACGCATCCAGGTTGGTGATGTTTTCTTTACCACCGAATGCGGATACCAGCGACGCGGCCATTTCAGAACCGCCCTGAGCAGACTGCTCGGATGCAGAATCTTCACGACCTGGGGTTTTCAGATCCAGCTTGGCGATCAGTACGCGGAATATGGTGTAGTACACCACGGCGTAGCACAGACCCACAATCGGGAACAGCCACAGTTTGCTGCCGTTGCCACTCAGTACGATGAAGTCGATCAGACCGTGAGAGAAGCTAGTGCCATCACGCATACCGAGCAGAATACAAATCGGGAACGCCAGACCGGCCAGAATAGCGTGGATGACGTACAGGATCGGCGCTACGAAGATGAAGGAAAACTCGATAGGTTCGGTAATCCCGGTCAGGAACGCAGTCAGCGCAGCGGAAATCATGATACCGCCCACTTTGGCGCGATTTTCCGGTTTCGCCGAATGCCAGATAGCCAGTGCAGCAGCAGGCAGACCATACATCTTGAACAGGAAGCCACCTGACAGTTTGCCCGCCGTCGGGTCACCCGCCATATAACGCGGGATGTCACCATGGAATACCTGACCTGCCGCGTTAGTGAACTCACCCACCTGCATCTGGAAAGGTACGTTCCAGATATGGTGCAGACCAAACGGCACCAGGCTACGTTCAACGATACCGTAGATGCCGAATGCCAGCACCGGGTTCTGGTAAGCAGCCCATTTAGAAAATGCCTGAATCGCACTCCCTACCGGTGGCCAAATGAACGACAACACCACACCGGTGATGATGGCGGTCAAACCAGAAATGATCGGCACAAAACGTTTACCGGCAAAGAAGCCCAGGTACTCAGGCAAGCGAATGCGGTAAAAACGATTGAACATATAAGCGGCAATCGCACCAGCAATAATCCCGCCCAACACGCCAGTATCGGCCATGTGATTAGCGGCGATATCAGCCGGTGACATGTGCAACACCAGCGGTGCTACCACGGCCATGGTTTTCACCATGATGCCGTAAGCGACTACCGACGCCAGCGCCGATACACCGTCATTGTTGGTAAAGCCCAGAGCCACACCGATGGCAAAAATCAGCGGCATATTGGCAAACACAGAGTCGCCTGCCTGCGCCATCACGCTGGAAACAACCGCCGGCAACCAGCTAAAGTTGGCTGACCCGACGCCCAGTAAAATACCGGCGATAGGCAGCACAGACACTGGCAGCATCAGCGATTTACCTACTTTTTGCAGGTTTGCAAATGCATTCTTGAACATAATAGAGAGTGCTCCTGAGTAATAGTGCTTCTATTTCTGATAGTTTCTGATAGTTCACCTGAAGGTGGGGAGGTCATCCTTCACGCGGTCGGGATGTGATATGCATCCTCATTAATTTTTACGCAGAGTAAAATAAATGTTGCATCAAATGTTTGATAGCAGTCACGTTTCAACTCATGAGAAACCCACGTTACTATCAGAAGTCTTATAGTTTGTGATCTAACGCCAAAAATTAGCCCTGCCACCGTGCAGTAAACACGACAAGTGGCAGGGGTTACTAGCGATTAATTACGAAGCCAAAAAAAACTCGCGTATTCTCAACCAGGATCACGCCACGGTCAACCGCGCAGGATCAATATGGAATAGGCGGGCGAAGTTTTCGGTGGTGGTGGATGCCAGCTTTTCGAGACTGACATTTTTGAGAACAGCCAGATATTCCGCAACATCACGCACATACGCGGGCTGATTTTCCTTGCCGCGATAGGGAACCGGTGCCAGCCACGGAGAATCGGTTTCAATCAATAGCCTGTCTAACGGCACATAGCGTGCGACATCTCGCAGTGCCTCAGCATTACGGAAGGTCACAATCCCGGAAAAAGAAATGTAGAACCCGAGATCCAGCAGTTGCTCCGCTGTTTCCTTATCCTCGGTAAAACAGTGTAGTACACCGCCGCATTCATCGGCCTTTTCTTCGCGCAGGATAGCCAGCGTATCTTCACGCGCAGAGCGGGTATGCACAATAACGGGTTTATGCAACTCCCGGCCAATGCGAATGTGTTCACGAAACGACGCCTGCTGCGAAGAGAGGGTATCTTGCTGATAATAGTAATCCAGCCCGGTTTCACCTAATGCCACCACCGACGGCAACGCCGCCAGTGTACGCAGTTCAGCGAAATCATACGGTGTTTCCTGGCTGAGTGGGTGTACCCCGCAGGAAAACGCCACATCGTCACGTTCGCCAATCAACTCAGTCATCGCGCGAAACCCAGGTAACGTGGTGGCTACCGCCAGAAAAAAGCCCACATCACGCTCACGTGCCTTGTTCAATACATCAGACACATCGTGGTGCAGAGACTGATAATCCAAACCATCAAGATGGCAGTGGGAATCAACTAACAACATAATCAGGACTTCCGGTATTCAGGAAAAAGGTGACGGAATCGGCAACGTAGGAGACGACAATACCGACTCCCACGTCAACAACAGTTCCGTTAGTAACAATTCGCGGTTAACGCCAGTCACCGACACCAGTTGGTGACGGCACTGCAACCAACACCGCAGACTGGCATGCAAGCGGGCATCGCCACACTGTGATGCCAGTTGCGCCACTAATGGTGCCTGATCCTGGTTGGTTCGCAGGCTAGCCGCCTGATAGCGCCATTTCAGCGCATCCAGAAATACGGTGCTAACCCAGTGAATGCGGCGTTCAGCGTCATCATGATTCAATACAGGCAACAGCGTTAGCGCGTCGCCTGATTGCAGACTGAGACCTAACTGCTGGCAGACCGCCTGGCGTGCTTTCCAGATGTCGGGTTGCAGCAGCGCCTCTGCGGCCAGTGGTGCCCCTGCCGACAACCGCAATGCGGTCTGTGACGCCATCTCATCAGCGACCCCGCGCGTACGCAGCCACTGCATGGCTTGCGCCTGCGCCGGTGCATCCAGGTATAAATGCAAACAGCGACTGCGCAACGTCGCCAGCAACTGTCCCGGTGTACGGCACCCTAACAGGAAATAGGTCTGTGCTGGCGGTTCTTCCAATGTTTTCAGCAACGCATTAGCCGCCGCTTCGGTCAGGCTTTCCGCCAGTGGTAGCCAAACGACCTTGGCCCCCCCCTGCCGCGAACGCTGGTACACCTGCTCCAGTGCATCACGCACCGCGTCGACCCCCAGACTGTGCTTCCCCTTTTCGGGGCTGAGGGTGTGCCAGTCAGGGTGGGTCCCCGCGTTCATCAACTCACAGGAATGGCAACGGCCACAGCTTTTGGCCCCCTCCGGCTGCTGACACAGCAGCCACCGGCTGAAGGCATACGCCAGCGACGCCTCGCCCATCCCATCGATAGCCTGCAACAACACCGCATGATGGCCGCGTTTTGCCTGATGCGACGCCAGTAACTGTCGGTAAGGTGCGTTCAGCCAGGGATACCACTCCATCAGCGATTCACTCCCCTCGCCCGGTCAGCCGCTGCAACCAGTCACAGAGTACCCGGCGAATATCCGCGTTGACCTCTTCCAGCCCGCGGGACGCGTCAACCGTCACAATACTGTTGTCGGCCGCCGCCAATTGCTGATAACGGGCGCGGGTTCGTTCGAAAAACGCCAGCGACTCTTGCTCGATACGATCCAGTTCACCGCGCTGGCGGGCGCGTTTTAGCCCCAGATCAGGTGGAATATCCAGATAAAGCGTCAAATCAGGACGAAAATTGCCTAACACCGTGTCCCGTAATGACGCCATCAAGTGCGGGTCCATTCCCCGCCCACCGCCCTGGTAAGCCTGAGACGAGAGGTCGTGTCGGTCGCCAACCACCCAGGCACCGCGCTCCAGCGCCGGGCGGATCACGTTCTCCACCAGTTGCACGCGAGCGGCATACAACATCAGCAATTCTGCTTTATCCGTGAGTTTCTCTTCTGCCACACCCTGTTTGATAAGCGTACGCAACTTTTCCGCTAATGGCGTACCGCCAGGTTCACGGGTAAATACAATATCGTCGATACCAAACTCGCGCAGTGTTTCCACCACCACGGCATGAGCGCTGGTCTTCCCCGCCCCTTCGAGCCCCTCAATCACAATAAATTTACTGTTCATTCTTTTCCTTTCCGGCGGCTGCAGCCTGCGCGGAACGATACGCCTGCACGGCGCGATTATGATCGTTTAGATTCGAGGTAAACGTATGCCCACCTTTACCATCGGCCACAAAATAGAGATAACTGGTTTTGGCCGGATGCGCGGCCGCTTCAAGTGATGCCTTGCCCGGCATGGCGATCGGTGTTGGCGGTAGCCCATTAATCACATAGGTATTGTACGGAGTGGCCGCTTCAAGCGCACTGCGGGTAATCACGCCGTTATAGTTCTCGCCCATGCCGTAGATTACCGTCGGGTCAGTCTGCAAACGCATCCCCACGCGCAGGCGGTTGATAAATACCGACGCCACCAGTGGCCGCTCCTCGTTAATCGCGGTCTCTTTTTCAATCAATGACGCCATCACCAGCAGTTCTTCCGGCGACTTATACGGCAGCCCTTCATCCCGAGCAGTCCAGACGTCATTAAGTATTTTGGTCATCCGCTGATGTGCCCGTTGCAGAATCGACTTATCACTCATCCCGGCGGTATGAAGGTAAGTATCCGGGTAAAACCACCCTTCAGGGTTCGGTTTATCTTTCAGCCCTATCGCTTCAGCAATCTCTTGCGGGGTTTTATCCTCCAGCGTGTGCCGCAGATACGGGGCCGATTTCAGTGTTTCCAGCCACTCTTTCAGACGCGACCCTTCCACAAATCGCACCGAAAACTGTGCCTCCTTGCCACTGGCTAACAGCACCAGCATATCGCGCACGGTCATGGCAGGCGTCAGACGATAGGTTCCGGCTTTAAACGTGGCCAGCTCCGGTTCCAACTGCAGTAACCAGGGGAACCAGTGACTGTCATCAATAATATGCTGTTCTGTCAGTAATGCTTGTAAGCCTTCACGATTCGTGCCGGCTGGGAGAGTAAAAATGGTTTCCTGTTTGATGATAAGCGGCAAGGCAGCGAAGTGTTGTATTTGCCGCCACCCGCTCCAGACAACCACCGCCAACAGAACAATAATCCCAAGACCCCACGTCGTTCTCTTCATAACCCATCATGACTCACAGTTAGGGCTCAGAAAGTCATATAACTCTCGTGAGCGATAACGCCAGATATGCGCCTGATTCACGGGTATCACCGGCATCAGCGCATTGCACACCAGCACTTCATCGGCATCCGCCAACGTTTCCAAAGGTTCCGATACCACATGGAGTTCAAACGCGGAGGACTGCAACAGCGCCATAATATGTCGCCGTGCCACACCGTCAACACCGCAAAGCGAGAGATCTGGCGTAAAAACCCGCGATCCCTTACGCCAGAATAAATTAGCGGCACAGCATTCCACCAGCGCCCCGGAGGTGTCAAGCACCAACGCCTCATCGGCACCAGAGCGTTCGAGATGCGTGCGAATCAGTACCTGCTCCAGCCGGTTCAAGTGCTTGATACCCGCCAGCCACGTATTTTGCGCCAGCGGCACCGGACTGAGCGCCAGCCGAATGCCATCCTGACGCCAGTTGACGTAATGCTGTGGGTAGGGAGCCTGCATTACGATACGAACCGGCTGGTTACACCCAGCGGGGCTGTAACCACGACCTCCGTGACCCCGGCTGATGATAACTTTCACGACGCCATCCGCTCGGTCCACCGCCGCCTGTTGCATCTCATCGCGCAAGCGCGGCCAGTCGACCTCAGGCAACAGCAATGTTTCCGCCGCCTGCCGAAGCCGCTGGATATGCCGCTCCAGCCATACTACCTGCCCCGTCACAACCCTGGCGGTAGTAAAACAACCGTCACCAAATTGAACACTGCGATCCGATACCGGCAGTTGCTGTTCCGCCTTTCCGTCAACCCACCACATAGTCGCCTCCCCGGCCAGAGTGCAAGCCTGTCAATCGCCGGGGTGTCCGGCAAGCGGCAATACTCCTATTTTTGCACAGACGAAAAAAAACCCGGCAGAACCGGGCTCTTTATTAAAGCATTACATCAGATTTTTCGGAACACCACAGAACCGTTGGTGCCGCCGAAACCAAAGGAGTTACACAAAGTGTATTCCATATTGGCGACCTGACGCGCTTCGTGCGCTACAAAGTCCAGATCACAACCATCATCAGGGTTATCCAGGTTGATGGTCGGTGGAACAGCATTATCACGCAGCGCCATGATACAGAAGATTGACTCTACCGCACCCGCTGCGCCCAGCAGATGGCCGATCATCGACTTGGTCGAACTGACCATCACACGGGTATCTGCACCAAAAACGGATTTCACTGCCTGCGTTTCGGCCTTGTCACCCGCCGGGGTAGACGTGCCGTGTGCGTTGATGTAACCCACTTTATCGGTGGTAATGCCTGCATCACGCAACGCGTTTTCCATCGCCAGAGCGGCTCCGGCACCGCTTTCCGGCGGAGACGTCATGTGATAGGCATCGCTGCTCATACCAAAACCGACGATTTCGGCGTAAATTTTCGCGCCGCGCTTTTTGGCATGTTCATACTCTTCCAGCACCAGGATACCGGCACCGTCGCCCAGCACGAAGCCATCACGATCTTTATCCCACGGAC
Organism: Dickeya oryzae; assembly: GCF_009372235.1. Taxonomy (GTDB): domain Bacteria; phylum Pseudomonadota; class Gammaproteobacteria; order Enterobacterales; family Enterobacteriaceae; genus Dickeya; species Dickeya oryzae. Next base: position 459,209 of record NZ_ML762920.1, read on the forward strand.
GGCTCGCTGCTTGTGGATTCTCGTTACGGGTCGATAATGCTCGCGCAGCACCAAATCCGCCTACGCCCAACGGTGTACTGGCTTTTTCAGCCCCGCCGGCCAACATAACATCGGCATCGTTATACGCGATAATACGCGCAGCGTGGCCGATGTTATGCACACCAGAAGTACATGCGGTGGCAATCGAAATGGTAGGTCCACGCAGACCAAACATGATGCTCAGGTGTCCCGCGACCATGTTCACAATGGTAGACGGCACAAAGAACGGACTGATTTTACGCGGGCCACCATGCACCAGCGCGCCATGGTTTTCCTCGATCAGCCCCAGCCCACCAATACCCGACCCGATAGCAGCTCCGATACGACTCGCATTAGCTTCCGTTACCTCAAGGCCTGAGTCCTGCATGGCCTGAATGCCTGCTGCAATTCCGTATTGAATAAAGGCATCCATCTTGCGCGCTTCTTTACGCGAGATGAAGTCTTCACTGTTAAAGTCCTTTACTAAGCCAGCAAAACGCGTTGCATAGGCACTAGTATCGAAATGATCAATCAGGCTGATACCACTCTGACCGGCAAGCAGAGCATTCCAGGTTGACGCTACTGTATTGCCGACAGGAGATAACATGCCCAGACCAGTCACAACCACTCGACGCTTAGACACGCTGATCCTCCAGGGAGGGAAAAAATGATACTGAGGTAGAAGAAAACTTAGGCGGTCGAGCGACCGCCTAGATATGTTCGATTACTGCTGATTAGCTTGAATGAAATCGATGGCTGCCTGAACAGTCGTGATTTTTTCAGCTTCTTCGTCTGGAATCTCGGTATCGAATTCTTCTTCCAATGCCATTACCAGCTCAACAGTGTCAAGAGAATCAGCGCCCAGGTCATCAACGAAAGAGGCATTGTTCACGACTTCTTCCGCCTTAACACCCAACTGTTCAACGATGATTTTCTTAACGCGTTCTTCGATAGTGCTCATACTCTTAAATTTCCTATCAAAACTCGCTTTCGCGATGGTTTTCGTAGTGTATAAAATGTTGAAAAAGATGCAACAAAATCAATACTGGTCGAACCAAGATTTTGTGCTTTTTGCATTTTTCGCTGTAAATTAACGCAAATTACGGTGCTACTTATCAGATCATATACATGCCACCATTGACATGCAATGTTTCACCGGTAATGTAGCCCGCCTCATCAGAGGCTAAAAACGCCACAGCACTGGCGATTTCTTTTGGATCACCCAGACGGCTGGCAGGAACTCCCGCCAAAATGCCCGCCCGTTGTTCCTCTGTCAATGCCCGGGTCATATCGGTTTCAATGAAGCCAGGCGCGACAACGTTGACAGTAATACCGCGAGACGCGACTTCCTGCGCCAGCGACTTACTGAACCCCACCAACCCTGCTTTAGCCGCAGCATAGTTGGCCTGTCCCGCGTTACCGCGAGAACCAATCACGGAACCGACAGTAATGATGCGGCCAAAACGTTTTTTCATCATGGCACGCAACACTGCTTTCGACAGGCGGAAAACCGAACTCAGGTTGGTATCCAGCACTTCCTGCCAGGCATCGTCTTTCATGCGCATCATCAGATCATCGCGCGTGATACCGGCATTGTTGACCAGAATATCAATATCGCCGAACACTTCTTTGATACTGGCCAAAACGCTTTCAATCGAGGCGCTATCCGTAACGTTTAACGCGTAGCCTTTGCCTTTCGGCCCCAGCCATTCGCTGATATCCGCCGCCCCTTTCTCACTGGTGGCGGTACCGATTACGGTGGCGCCACGGGCAGCCAGCATCTCGGCAATAGCACGACCAATGCCTCGACTTGCACCCGTCACCAGGGCAACTTTTCCTTCAAAATTCATTATCTTCACCGTTTTTACTGTTCAAGCGCTGCTGATAAGGAAGCAGGATCATTAATCGCCGTCGCCGCGAGGCTGTCGACGATTCGTTTGGTCAGCCCGGTCAATACTTTACCAGGCCCAACTTCCGCCAGGGCTGACACGCCCTGATCGGCTATATATTCGACGCACTCCGTCCAGCGGACCGGGTTATGCAGTTGACGCACCAGTGCGCTGCGAATAGCTTGCGGTGCAGATTCAGCCCGCACATCCACATTATTCACCACCGGAATCTGCGGTGCATCGAACGTCACCGCCTCCAGCGCTTGTGCCAGTTTATAGGCTGCGGGTTCCATCAGTGCACAGTGTGAAGGTACGCTGACCGGCAACGGTAAAGCACGTTTCGCACCCGCGGCTTTACAGGCAGCACCGGCACGTTCAACCGCTTCTTTATTACCGGCAATAACAACCTGCCCTGGCGAATTGAAGTTCACTGGCGAAACGACCTGACCTTGCGCCGCCTCGGCACAGGCAGTGGCAATCGCGTCATTATCGAGACCAATGATCGCGTACATTGCGCCCGTTCCTTCCGGTACCGCTTCCTGCATCAGTTTACCGCGCAGTTCAACCAGGCTCACGGCCTGTTTGAAATCCAGCACCCCAGCGCATACCAGCGCGGAGTATTCGCCCAGGCTATGACCAGCCATCAATGTCGGCTGTGCACCGCCCTGTTGCTGCCAGACACGCCAAAGTGCTACTGATGCTGTCAGCAACGCTGGCTGGGTCTGCCAGGTTTTATTCAGTTCTTCTGCCGGCCCTTGTTGGGAAAGCTGCCACAGGTCATATCCCAGTACAGAGGAAGCCTCGTCAAACGTTTCTTTGATAAGCGGAAACTGTTCAGCCAACTCTGCCAGCATCCCCACAGACTGGGAGCCCTGACCGGGAAATACCATTGCAAATTTCGTCATAGTAATAGGTCCTGATTAATCAAAAACGGATCAGCGCTGAACCCCAGGTGAAACCACCACCGAATGCTTCTAAGAGAATCAACTGACCGCGCTGGATACGACCATCGCGAACCGCTTCATCAAGCGCTGAAGGCACGGAAGCCGCGGACGTGTTGCCATGGCGATCGAGCGTTACCACCACTTTATCCATGCCCATACCTAATTTTTTGGCGGTAGCGCTTATAATGCGCAGGTTTGCCTGATGGGGAACCAGCCAGTCGATTTTGCTCTTATCAAGGCCAGAGACATCCAATGTTTCTTCAACAATATGGGCCAGTTCCGTTACAGCGACTTTAAATACTTCGTTACCCGCCATCGTCAGATAGGCCGGCTCAGGCGTTTGCCGATCGGTATAAGGCAAGGCCAGAAGCTCACCATAACGGCCGTCAGCGTGCAGATGTGTGGACAGAATGCCTGCTTCTTGCGAGCGTCCCAGCACTACCGCGCCCGCCGCATCGCCGAAGAGAATCAGCGTACCGCGATCAGCCGGATCAAGCGTTCTGGACAACGCATCAGACCCGATGACCAATGCATAGTCCACCGCACCACTTTTGACATACTGATCTGCGACACTTAACGCATAGGTAAACCCGGCACAGGCGGCAGCGAGATCAAAAGCGATCGTATCTTTAATTCCCAGCATGTGCTGGATTTGGCAGGCCGAGCTGGGGAACGCATGGCTGGACGACGTCGTCGCTACGATAAGCAAACCGACCCGACTCTGGTCGATACCCGCCATATCCAGTGCGTTCTGTGCCGCACGATACCCCATTGAGGCGACGCTTTCATCAGGCGCAGCAATACGGCGTTCACGGATACCGGTACGTGTAACGATCCACTCGTCTGACGTATCCACCATTTTTTCTAAATCAGCATTCGTCCTGATTTGTTCGGGCAAATAACTTCCCGTTCCGAGAATCTTTGTATACATGTACGCTCAGCCACTCTTGGGTAATACAGCTTTTAGTCGCGACGCAATCCGCTGTGGGAGTTGTCGCCGCACTGCCTGCATAGCCTGTTCGATCGCTACGGCAAACGCATTCTGGTTCGCAGCGCCGTGGCTCTTTATAACAATTCCACGTAATCCTAACAGACATGCGCCGTTATAGTGGTCAGGGTTCAGGTGTCCAAAACGCCTGGACAGACGTCGTTGCAAAAAGCGCCCTACAACTTTTAACCACCACGGCTGTGCTTGCCGACCCTCTCCCTCACCGGATGTCCCCTTCAGGAGAGACAAAAACATTCGCACGACACCTTCCATAGTTTTCAACGTGACGTTACCTACAAAGCCGTCACAGACCATCACGTCCGTTTTGCCAGTCAGTAATTCGTTGCCTTCCAGATAACCAATATAGTTAATCGAAGGCATAGCTTTCAGTTGCGCTGCGGCGTCACGGATACTGGCAAGCCCTTTGCTCTCTTCTTCACCGATATTCAGCAACGCGACGCGCGGGTTCTTCAATCCAAGGATTTCTTCCGCCATGACCGATCCCATCACGGCAAACTGCACCAGCATCGTGCTGTCGCAGTCAACATTTGCTCCCAAATCCAATACAACGCTCTTCCCGTGCTGCTGATGAGGCAACATCGTCATCAATGCTGGTCGCTCAATCCCCTCAATGGGTTTGATCAGTAACGTCGCCAATCCCATCAGCGCGCCGGTATTCCCTGCACTAACGCAGGCTTGCGCCCGCCCTTCCCGGATCAGCTCCAGGGCGATGCGCATAGAAGTCCCCCGACTGGCTCGAATAGCCTGGGATGGACGCGCATCACCCGCTATCACCGATTCGGCTGGCACAATTTCCAGACGGGAAGATAAAGGGGAATCGACATTGGCAAGTAATGGAGTAAGCGCAGAAGGATCGCCGACCAACAGTAAATGGAGGTCTGGATTAGAATCCAGTGCCTGCAATGCAGCAGGCACTGTAACGCAGGGACCGAAGTCCCCGCCCATTGCATCTAACGCCAAGGTTAGGCGCGTCAAAGTTTTTCCTTGCGAAATCGCAAGAATTACTTAGCAACAACCTTGCGACCGCGGTAGTAGCCATCCGCAGTGACGTGGTGACGCAGATGAGTTTCGCCGGAAACTTTATCTACGGATACAGCGGAAGTGGTCAGCGCATCGTGAGCACGACGCATACCACGCTTGGAACGGCTAGGTTTATTCTGTTGTACGGCCATGGACCTTACTCCTTAATTACTTACGCTTTAAACTGGCTAATACGGCAAATGGATTCGGTTTTTCCGCCTCAGCGGGCAATTGACCAAACACCATATCCGCTTCGGACACTTCACAGTGTTCAGAATCATGCACCGGCGCAATGGGTAAAGAGAGGATAAGTTCATCTTCAACCATCGCCAGCAAATCAACCTCACCGAACTCATTGACTTCGATAGGTTCATAAGCCTCCGGCAAGGCTTCAGCCTGTTCATCACTGATGACCGGGCTAAAACAGAACGTGGTGTGGACCTGATGTTCGAAAGTCTTGCCGCAGCGCTGACACAGCAACGTCACCGTTACATCAGCCTGTCCATCAATCACTGCCAGCCGCTGGCTGTCAATGTTGAATGACAGCGTCGCATTCACATCACTGTCCACACTAACCACTGATTCGGCAACACGCATCACCTGTTCAGCCGTATAGACACCAACATAATCTAAACGTTTTTGAGCAGTGCGAACCGCATCAAGGGTTAAGGGTAATTTTACCTTTTGCATAGGGCGCGCATATTAACGTCGTAACGACGGAGAGTCAAAGAAAAAGGTGGCGATGTCAGTGCTTTCACCCAAATTTACTTTCGCACACCTCAATTCGCTTCCAGAGCGACAAGCAGTTTAAAATGCATTCCCTGATTACGCTATGACCTGGTTGAAATTTATGTCCCGGATTGTACTCGCCTCTACATCCATTTATCGCAAGGCCCTGCTTGAAAAACTGGGGTTGACGTTTATCTGCGCCGCACCTGATTACGATGAAACACCAGATACCGGAGAAAGCGCCACCGAACTGGTTCGCCGACTGGCTATCGGCAAAGCAAAATCGCTCGCAGAACGCTACCCAGACAGCCTGATTATTGGCAGCGATCAGGTGTGTGTGGTAGGCAACACGATTACCGGAAAACCGCACACACCGGAAAACGCGATACGCCAGTTACAGCAAGCCAATGGGCAATGCATTACCTTTTATACCGGATTGGCAGTGTTCAACAGCGCGACGGCGCACCTGCAATCGGTCGTTGAGCCGTTTGACGTGTATTTTCGTGCACTCAGTGCACGGGAAATTGAACGCTACGTTGATATTGAGCAGCCGCTTGACTGTGCTGGCAGCTTTAAAAGCGAAGGACTTGGCATTACTTTGTTTGACCGGTTATCAGGACGCGACCCCAATACGCTTGTCGGCTTACCGCTCATTACGTTACTGGAGTTATTGCGCGTGGAAGGGGTTAATCCGTTACTGCAATGATGAGGGAGTGGTCTGGAGGCAGAGCGCGCACGCGCCCTGCCATGTCGGCAACGCGTGCGCAGTAGCACATGTTATTTCTGACTTTGCCGTTGTCGCAAAACCTGCAGACAGTGACGCAAGCCCGCATCGAGCGGAGCCTCAATACGTAACGTTTCACCGGTATGGGGATGCTCGAAACGCAATGCCTGTGCATGGAGAAACAGACGTTTTAGTCCGGTACCCACCAGTTGTGCGTCGAAATCACGATCACCGTAGCGATCATCAAACGCAATCGGATGACCGGCATGCTGAGTATGTACGCGAATCTGGTGGGTTCTGCCGGTTATCGGGCTGGCGCGTACCAGTGTGGCGCAATCGAATCGCTCTTCTACCTTAAACAACGTTTCCGATGGTTTACCTTCACTATTCACGCGCACGATGCGCTCACCGCTTTGCAGCACATTTTTCAGCAACGGTGCCTGCACAGACTTACAATGTGACTGCCATTGCCCGCGAACCAGTGCCAGATAATCCTTCTGCATGCCTTTAGCACGCAGTTGCTCATGCAGTGAACGCAACGCCGAACGCTTCTTGGCCACCAGCAACACCCCGGACGTATCGCGATCCAGACGATGTACCAGTTCCAGAAAGCGCGCTTCAGGACGCAGTGCTCTCAGTCCCTCGATCACCCCAAAGCTCAGCCCGCTGCCACCATGCACCGCTGTCCCTGACGGTTTATTCAGCAACAACAGGTAGTCATCCTCATAAAGGATGCAGTTTGCCAACGCGGAGACTTTATCAAGGCTGGCGGAAACTGCTGCCTCTTCACGCTCTGACTGGCGCACCGGAGGAATGCGAATCTCATCACCATCCAGCAATTTGTATTCTGGCTTCACGCGCTTTTTATTTACCCGCACCTCGCCTTTACGCAAGATGCGATAAATCATGCTTTTCGGTACGCCTTTAAGTTGCGTACGCAAAAAATTGTCGATCCGCTGGCCTGCTTCTTCGGCGGAGATCGTCAGAAATTGTACGGTTGGATTCTCTGTTTTCATGGAGGCGGATTCTAAAGAGCACACACCGATAGCGCCACATCTTTTTCTATGGTTAACTGTCAGTCTGGCTTATGAAGATATTGTTACTGTCCATGGCCCGACTGGTTTCAGCATCAACAGGTATCAGTTTGGTTAAAAGCAGCACAATAAACTTTATATTGACAGGCAAAGTCACCTTGCTATCGACGTGTCAGCAATGGAATAATGCTTTGGCTTTCCGTGCTGATTTCCGGTAAAACAAGGGAAATTGCGGAATTATTATATTTGTCTGATTGCTCATAAACGCAGCAATGGCGTAAGACGTATTGAATAATCAGGCAGTTAGCGAGCTGTGGTTTGCAGCTTGGCCGGTATATGGAATCAGATCTGGCAACCTATTTTCAGAAGCTGTTCCCGCAGTAAACGTGCTGTATTCCATCAGGAAATACAGGCTACCGAAACATGCGCCTCTATGCAGGCGACAACCGTGAGGTTGACGCCCCTGCGATAAGACACGAGGCCATCGGTCCCCTCCGGTCATGCACCGCGTTCATCCGCAGCTCTATCAATAATGCAAGTAAAAATAACGAGTTAAGTACGATGAAAAGAATGTTAATTAACGCAACTCAGCAGGAAGAGTTGCGTGTTGCCTTGGTTGATGGTCAGCGGCTCTACGATCTGGATATTGAAAGCCCTGGACACGAACAGAAAAAGGCGAACATTTACAAAGGCAAAATCACCCGCATTGAACCCAGCCTTGAAGCCGCTTTTGTTGATTATGGTGCAGAGCGACATGGCTTCCTTCCCCTCAAAGAAATCGCACGCGAATACTTCCCTAGCAATTACAACTCTCACGGTCGGCCGAATATCAAAGACGTGCTCCGTGAAGGCCAGGAAGTTATCGTTCAGGTGGACAAAGAAGAGCGCGGCAACAAAGGGGCTGCCTTAACGACGTTCATCAGTCTGGCCGGCAGCTATCTGGTGCTGATGCCAAATAACCCCCGCGCTGGCGGCATTTCCCGCCGTATTGAGGGGGATGACCGTACCGAATTGAAAGAAGCGCTTGGCTCACTGGAGCTGCCGGATGGTATGGGCCTTATCGTCCGTACTGCCGGGGTGGGTAAATCCGCCGACGCATTACAGTGGGACCTGGCGTTTCGTCTGAAACACTGGGAGGCCATCAAAAAAGCCGCAGAAGGCCGCTCAGCCCCATTCCTGATTCATCAGGAAAGCAATGTGATTGTCCGCGCGTTTCGTGATTACCTGCGCCCGGATATCGGTGAAATCCTGATCGATAACCCCAAAATTCTGGAATTGGCCAAAGAGCATATCGCTGCGCTGGGCCGCCCGGATTTCAGCAGTAAAATAAAGCTGTATACCGGTGAAATTCCGCTGTTCAGCCATTATCAAATTGAGTCGCAAATTGAGTCCGCCTTCCAGCGTGAAGTGCGTCTGCCATCCGGCGGCTCTATCGTCATCGATACCACCGAGGCGTTGACCGCTATCGATATCAACTCCGCCCGTGCAACACGCGGCGGCGATATTGAAGAGACCGCGTTTAACACCAACCTGGAAGCCGCCGATGAAATTGCCCGTCAGTTACGTTTGCGTGACCTGGGTGGTTTGATCGTTATTGACTTCATCGACATGACGCCGGTTCGCCATCAACGCGAAGTGGAAAACCGCCTGCGTGAAGCCGTCCGCCAGGACCGTGCCCGTATTCAGATTGGCCGCATTTCCCGCTTTGGTTTGCTGGAGATGTCTCGTCAGCGTCTGAGTCCTTCACTGGGTGAATCCAGCCATCATGTCTGCCCTCGCTGTAATGGCACCGGTACAATTCGTGACAACGAATCGCTGTCGCTGTCTATCCTGCGATTGATTGAAGAAGAGGCGCTGAAAGAAAACACCAAAGAGGTGCATGCGATTGTACCGGTGCCTATCGCGTCTTATCTGCTCAACGAAAAACGTGAAGCCGTCAACGCGATTGAAAAACGTCAGGGCGGTGTACGCGCCATTATCGTCCCGCACGACGGTATGGAAACGCCGCACTACGCCGTATTGCGTATCCGTAAAGGTGAGGAAAAACAGACTCTAAGCTATATGTTGCCTCAGTTGCTGGAAGCTGAAGCCCAGCAGGCAACGGAAGAACAGGTTTCTGAGCGCCGGGCCCCGGAGCAACCGGCTCTGGCCTCCTTCACCATGACGGACATTTCACCAGAGGAAGCCCAACCCGTTCCCGTCACCCCGCCCCCGAGCGTGGAAAAACCGGCCGCTTCCGAGCGCGGGTTATTTGGTCGATTTATTGGTGCGCTGAAAGGGATGTTCTCCTCTTCTGACGCCGTTAAAGATAAACCGGCTGAAGCAGCGAAAACCGAGTCTGATGAGCAGGAGCAGAAGCAGGATCGTCGGAACAATCGCCGTCAGTCCGGTCGACGTGATCGTCCCCGTGATAATCGCGAACCGCGTGAGCGCGATGAGCAACGCCGTAACAAACGTCCACAGCAACAAAATGCCGACGTCGATACTACCGCGGTAGCAGAGACATCCGTGCAGGATAAGGCGGTACGTGATGAACAACGCCGCGAACAACGCGCTGAACGCCAACGTCGCCGTCAGGAAGAAAAACGCCAGGCGCAGAATGACGTTAAAGAGCTGAATGCGGCTGCCGTTGAAGCAGAAGATACCGTTGCTGCCGAACAGGAAAAACCGGTACAAGTGATGGCGCGTCGTCAACGCCGTCAGTTACCCCAAAAAGTAAGGGTGGACGATGGCAGCGCGACTGGAGAGTCAGCGGTAGCGAATGTTGACGCGTTACCTCTGGCGATATCCTACGTGCAGGAATCACCGCTAGAGAAAGCGCCGGAATCCGCCACCTCTGCCGCCGACATTACCGATACAGAAAACGAGGTAGCAGCCGAAAGTAACCGTGAAAACAGCCTGCCGCGTCGTTCTCGCCGCTCACCTCGTCATTTGCGCGTCAGTGGTCAGCGTCGTCGTCGTTACCGCGATGAGCGTTACCCTGCACAGTCGCCGATGCCGCTGGCACAAGCGTCGGCCTCACCGGAAATGGCTTCAGGTAAAGTCTGGGTTCGTTATCCGGTTGCGCAGTCACAGCAACCAGAGCGTGTAGAAGAGCTGAATATGCCGGCCAATGAGCAACTGTCTGCAGCACCGGCACTGGCCACTGCCCTAACCGCGTTACCCGATGTCACGACACCGGATATCACTGCGCAGGACGTCACAACTGCTCTGGATTCAGCCCCTGCCAGCGCCTCAGTCGAGGAGAATCCGACCGCAGTGCCGGTCCTCGCATCAACACAGCAGGATGAAGCCTTAGCCGCACAAGCTACTCAAATCGTCGAAAGCACTGTACAGCAGGCAGCTACAGCGCCTCTGGAAGTACAAGAGCCGACACCGCAAGTTGAGGAGCCGGTTGCGCCTGTTGTAGAGCACGTTGAAGTCGTAGCGCACATTGAAGTAGAGCACGTTGAAGAAACACCAGCTGCCGTCGTTGCCGATAACGCCACGACTGCCAGCGCTGATGAATCCGTGGATGCTCAACCTGCCGAACCAGCGCCGGTGATTCATGCTGCTGTAGACGTGATACCAGTTCCTGTGGCTCAGGAACCGGTGTCTGCATTAGCACCCGTTAATACCACCGTGGCGGCACAGCCTCACCAGCATTACGCCACTGCACCGATGACACGTGCACCAGCACCGGTTTATATTCCGGATGCGCCGCGTGTCAGCAACTGGCAACGCCCGGTGTTTGAGTTCACAGGCAAAGGCTCTGCTGGCGGTCACTCTGCCGTTAATCAGGCCAGTGCCCCGGCAACTCGTCCTGTGGAATAAAGAGTCTTGTGGACTCAATAGAAAAAAGCACCTTGCTAACGCAGGTGCTTATTCTGATTCGATGCCCGTCTGTATGACGGGCATTTTTTTATGCTACTGGCTGCAATAATTTAATATCCATGCGCTCTACCTTGCCCTCCAGCTGAGTGACAAGCGCCTGAAAGTGTGCAGTCAGCTCATGTTCACTGATGGCCTGCTGACTCTTCCAGCGCTCAAAAAATACAAACGAGCCGCTTTTGTTCAACTCTTCATGCAATTCATACTGCAAATTGCCCTCTTCCTGACGGCTCGGTGCAACGACCTGGCGAACCGCAGCGGCAACCTCATTGATAAATTCCGGCTTGGCCTGAACACTGGCAACGATACGAATTTCCATCACAATACTCCATTGATATAGCAACAGATTGAATATTCACCCATAAAACGCCAATAACAAGCTAATTTCAACCTTTTCACAACGAACGGATGCATTCGCTGCGCTTTCCGCTTATGCTTATTCCCCGCCGTATTTCCCCCTGCTTCAGGGGCGTTATTTACTGATCGCGGAGCGTTTCATGACCCCTTTGCCGACTATTCTGAAGATTCGTCGCCCTGACGACTGGCACCTTCATCTGCGTGATGACGAGATGCTCAAAGCCGTGCTGCCTTACACCAGCCGCCTGTTCGCCCGAGCTATCGTCATGCCGAATCTGACACCACCCATTACCAGTGTGGCCCAGGCAGAGGCGTACCGGCAACGGATCCTGTCTGCCGTACCGGCTGGCGACACCTTCCAGCCGCTGATGACCTGCTATCTGACAGAATCACTGGATAAAAACGAAATTATCTCCGGCTACCAGCAAGGCGTTTTTACTGCCGCCAAACTGTACCCAGCCCATGCGACCACGAACTCCAGCCATGGTGTCTCAGATATCAAAACTATCTACCCAATACTGGAGTCGATGCAGAAACTGGGCATGCCGCTGTTGGTTCATGGTGAAGTCACCGATCCACAAGTCGATATTTTCGATCGCGAAGCTCGCTTTATCGAGCAAATCATGGAGCCGCTGCGTAAGCAATTTCCAGAACTAAAGGTGGTATTTGAGCATATCACCACCCGCGAAGCCGCTCAGTATGTGCAAGCGGCCGATCGCTTCGTTGCCGCGACTATTACCCCGCAGCATCTGATGTTTAACCGTAACCATATGCTGGTCGGCGGTATTCGCCCACATTTGTACTGCCTGCCAATCCTTAAACGTAACATTCACCAGCAGGCTCTACGCGAAGCCGTTGCCTCAGGTAGTGAGAAATTTTTCCTTGGCACAGACTCAGCCCCCCACGCGAAACACCGCAAAGAGTCATCCTGCGGCTGTGCTGGTGTATTCAACGCCCAGGCTTCATTAAGCGCTTACGCCACCGTCTTTGAAGAACTGAACGCCCTGGATAAACTGGAAGCATTCTGCTCACTGAATGGCCCACGTTTTTATGGATTGCCGGTCAACGAAGAGACGCTGGAATTACGCCGCCAGCCGGTGCAATTCCCCGAAGAAATCGTGACAGGTGAAGAATGCATTATTCCATTCCTCGCCGGACAGAGCCTGAACTGGTCTGTCGCCTGATAGTGGTTGACGCGCGGCCATGTAATAAAGGACGCGCGCTCTACATTTTGTCTATGTTGTTATTTTTATCCATGTTGTTGCCTTTTCCTCTTTACTGTATAAAATTACAGTAAAGAGGAGGCAACCATGCGTATTGAACTGACTATTGCAAAAACCACCCTACTGCCTACTGGCGCACTTGAAGCATTAACCCATGAGTTGAGCCATCGGGTTCATGACATTTACCCGGATACCCCAGTGAGCATTCGTTATGCCGCCTCGAATAACCTGAGCGTTTTGGGCGGCAGTAAAGACGACAGAGAGAAAATATCGGAAATCCTGCAAGAGACTTGGGAAAGCGCTGACGACTGGTTTGTTCAAAGCGAGTAATCTCCTTTTTCTATCCGCACCGGTTACCCAATGGTCAGACATCTCGTCTGACCTTTTCGTTTCTTCGGTAAGATGTCGTACTACCTCGCCGTCTTACATTAACGCACTGTACTATTTTCGTTCAAATCACAGCGCTCATTTTGCTGGATAATTAATCGAAACATCCACTTGAGTTTTTTTTACATTTAATTTCCATAAATGAATCCGACAGAGATATACTGATATTGCTCAGGTACAAGAGCCGTCTTAAACCTCGTTTAGTCACTCACGGTAGTAACTAGTTAATAAGGGGTATTTATGGACAGAAAAAATGAGATCATTCAAACGCACCCGCTTGTGGGTTGGGATATCAGTACCGTTGACAGTTATGACGCGATGATGATCCGTCTGCATTACCTCGCTACGGCAGACCAGGCGCCGGACGAAGCCCAGGTTGATCGCACATTATGGTTGACCACCGATGTGGCAAAACAGCTTATCTCTATCCTTGAGGCTGGCATTGCCAAAATTGAATCAAAAGACTGTCAACTGACCGACTATCTTAAGCATTAACGCTTTTTATATTTCCTCATTCACCGTTATTACTCACCATCCGGACACCGCTCCCTGAGCGGTGTCCTACCGTTATTACCCTCACTACAATGATTCACATTTTGATTTCTTCTTTAAAAGAGGAATCGAAATAAAAAAATCAACAAACTACTTTAAGATAAATCCGATTTTTTATTAAAATAAAAATCAAAAATAAAAAATAACAAACCCTACTAAAACAACTCATTCGAATAAAAATGCGAGCACACATTCAAAACCACTGACATATAATTTAACTGGCTTAGATATGCCATTTTTATATTGATTTTACGATTCCGTATAGTTATGTTTCTGCAACAGTTGTCTGTAAAGGATAAGGATTTCAATAATGGTTTGGCGTAATACATCAACCCGATATGGGCATATCAGTGTACTCTTGCACTGGGCCAGCGCCATAACAGTGTATGGCTTGTTTGCCTTAGGACTGTGGATGGTCACACTGGGATATTACAGCCCCTGGTATCACAATGCCCCGGAAATACACAAGGGGATAGGCATACTGCTGTTTTTAACCCTGCTTTTTCGCGTTATATGGCGCTGGCTTTCTCCACCGCCCCCGCCGTTATCAAGTTATTCAACATTAACTCGCATCGGCGCTACAGCAGCGCATGTTTTCCTGTATTTATTGTTATTTAGCATTCTTATTAGTGGCTATCTGATTTCCACGGCTGAAGGCCAGGCCATTTCTGTTTTTGGCTGGTTCTCCGTGCCTGCAACGTTAAGTGGCATTCAAAACCAGGCGGATAGCGCCGGAAAGATTCATTTATATCTGGCCTGGTCGGTTGTCATTTTATCGGTTTTACATGCACTGGCGGCGCTAAAACATCATTTTATTGATCGTGATGTAACGTTAAAACGCATGTCTGGTCGACATGTTGATTAATTCATTTGGGAATTTAAGGAAAAATAGCAATGCTGAAAAAAACGCTTCTGTTGGGTGTCACCCTGGCGTCTCTGTTCTCCTGGACCAGCTCGGCCTCTGCCGCTGATTATCAAATTGACAAGAAAGAACAACATGCGTTTATTCAATTCCGGATTCAACATCTGGGATATAGCTGGATTTACGGTTCATTCAAAGACTTCAACGGGACATTTACGTTCGACGAAAATAACCCCGCCGCGGATAAAGTGAATGTTACTGTTAATACCAACAGTGTGGATACCAATCAGGCAGAACGCGACAAGCACATTCGTAGTGCTGAATTGTTAAATGCCGACAAATACCCTCAGTCAACATTTACCTCAACCAGCGTTCAGAAAGACGGGGATGTATTAAAAATCACCGGTAATTTGACATTACACGGTGTCACCAAACCCTTAACGCTGGACGCCAAACTGATGGGCAAAGGTGATGACCCATGGGGCGGGTATCGTGCTGGTTTTGAGGCGAAAGGTAAACTGGCATTAAAAGATTTCAATATCACAACTGATCTCGGCCCAGCGTCTCAGGAAGTAGAACTGATTATCTCTCTCGAAGGTGTTCGTCAGAAATAATCGCTAACGCAGGGCTCTTACGAGCCCTGCGCCTATTTTCGATCTGATTATTTGTCTTTTCCGGGCTCTTTTTCCGGTGCTGGGATCCCCAATGTGGTGTTCAGCAACCCTTTCGATTTGTTAAAAACCTTCATGCTGATTTCACGATCCTTGCGGCGCAGACGTTGCTCTTCAAGCGGCAGCTGTGTTTCTTCCTGACACGCGCTGCTACAGCAACCCACATATTTTTCTGCGCATGTCGGGCATTGGATGAACAACAAATGGCATCCCTGATTTTTGCAATTGACGTGGGTATCACAAGGCTCCCCACATTGATGGCAATGCGCAATCACATCATCGGATACCCGCTCCCCCATCCGTTCGTCAAACACGAAATTCTTGCCGATAAATTTCAGCGGCAGCCCGCGGGATTTAGCCTGACGGACATACTCAATAATACCGCCCTCAACATGGTAAACATTCCTGAAACCATGATGAAGCATATAGGCACTGGCTTTTTCGCAGCGAATCCCGCCGGTGCAATACATCACAATATTCTTGTCACGTGCGTTTGCCAGCATGTCGACAGCCATCGGCAATTGCTCACGAAATGTATCGGAAGGCACTTCGAGCGCGTTTTCAAAATGACCAACCTCATATTCGTAATGATTACGCATATCCACGAACAAGGTGCCGGGATCATCGGCCATCCGGTTAACCTCTTCCGCCTTGAGATACTGCCCTACCCGTGTTGGGTCGAAACTGGCATCGTCAATCCCATCGGCCACAATGCGATCCCGCACTTTCATCCGTAATACCCAAAATGACTTGCCGTCATCTTCCAGTGCAATATTCAAACGAACGCCGTTGAGTGCTGGATGCGCGCTATACAACGCGGTACGGAAATCCTCAAATCGACTGGCGGGGACGCTTATCTGCGCATTGATCCCCTCACGGGCGATATAAACGCGACCGAAGACCCGAGCCTTATCAAACGCAATATACAGTGCGTCACGAAAGGCCTGTGGTTCATCCAACTGAAAATATTTGTAAAAGGACACTGTCGTTCGCGGCTCGGCTTCAGCGAGCATACGTGCTTTCAGTTCCTCATTGGAAACACGGTTATGTAACACTGGCATGGTGTACTGTCCTGTTTTTAGAGGTGAATGGCGTTAAGATGATATGAACGCGATGTTGCGTAACCAATAAATTCCCGTCGCATCATACAGGAGGGATAGCATGCTGTCAGTGAATGACGGGGATATCGGAATGTGAAATCAGGATTTCAGCCACACTCTGGCATGGTGTGCTGAATCTATCTCAGATAAGGGGTTATTTTCATGAGCAAGCTGTTCAGTCCATTGGCACTGGGAAACCTGACGCTACCAAACCGTATTATCATCGCCCCCATGTGTCAGTACTCCGCAAAAGACGGCAAAGCCACAGAGTGGCACATGATGCACTTGGGCACGTTGTCGCATTCCGGCGCGGGCTTACTGATTCTTGAAGCCACCGCCGTAGCGCCGGAAGGACGCATCTCACCACATGATCTCGGCCTGTGGGATGACGATACCGAACGTGCTTTAGCACCTGTCATCCGGGGAATCCGTCAGCACTCCACTATCCCGTTGGGTATTCAACTCGGCCATGCTGGCCGAAAGGCCTCGACCGACGCCCCTTGGGCTAACCGGGCCGTCCTGTCTCCCACGCAAGGTGGCTGGCAAACCGTCGCGCCCTCGGCATTGCCTTATGCCCCTGATGACACCGTACCAGTCGCCATGAGCCATGATCAAATCAAAAACCTGATTGATGCCTTTGCCGCTTCAGCCAAACGGGCAGACCGACTGGGATTCGATTTGGTAGAAATCCATGCGGCACACGGTTATCTGTTGCACCAGTTTCTCTCACCTCTCTCCAACCAGCGTGACGACGAATACGGTGGTTCACTGACCAATCGGATGCGGTTACTGCGTGAGGTTTATATGGCAGTACGAGAGGTGTTTCCACCGCATAAAGCAGTCGGTGTTCGCATTTCCGCCACGGATGCCGTTGAAGGCGGCTGGGATTTGACACAATCCATTGAACTTGGTCACGTATTGCGCCAACTGGGATGCGACTATATTCATGTTTCCAGCGGTGGGCTATCGCCGTTACAGCACATTCAGCCCGCGCCCAACTATCAGGTGCCTTTCGCACAAAAAATTCGCCAGGAAACGGGGCTGGTCACGATTGCCGTCGGCTTAATTACGGAGCCAGAGCAGGCGGAAGCTATTCTTGCAACCGAAGAAGCGGACGCGGTGGCCCTTGCCCGAGCCATACTGTTTAACCCTCGCTGGCCATGGCATGCCGCGATCCGACTGAAAGAAAACGTCACCGTTCCTCCGCAGTTCTGGCGCAGTGAGCCTCACTACGCCAAAGGTTTGTTCACCTCCTGACTGCCATATCCCCGCCGTCACCGTGCGGGGATCACAGGCTTGATGCTGATCCCACCCTAATGTCATCAAACGTTAAAATCAGTCTTTCACAGATGCTATGATAAATACCGTGTTGAATTTGCGGATAAAAAACACACGTGTGTTTTCCTCTTAAGAATGTCGCCTTTGGCTGCTCGGTTGGAAAACGCAAAGAACTCCATTAACCGTCGGCGTATTATTCGCCGTTTTTTAATACTAATGCTATGACTCAAATCCCCGCCTTCAATCGCTCGCTGCTACACCCACGCTACTGGCCGACCTGGACAGGCATCGCGCTACTCTATCTGGTGGTCCTGTTACCTTATCCTCTCATCTATCGCATCGGTACCGGGTTGGGAAGACTGTCAATGCGTATACTGAAACGCCGCGTCGCGATCGCGCATCGTAATTTGCAACTTTGCTTCCCGAATATGCCAACTGAGGAACGAAAGGCGCTGGTTAAGAAAAATTTTGAATCCGTCGGGATGGGCGTCATGGAGACAGGTATGGCCTGGTTCTGGCCAGACTGGCGAGTGGAGCGCTGGTTTACAGTAACTGGACTCGAACACATGCGGCCGCTGCGAGAACAACAACGCGGTGTGTTACTGATTGGTCTGCATTTCCTTACCCTGGAATTAGGGGCTCGCATCTTTGGCATACAAAACGCCGGCATCGGTGTTTATCGGCCTAACGACAACAAATTGATCGACTGGCTGCAAACCTGGGGAAGAATGCGTTCTAATAAATCCATGCTGGACCGAAAAGACGTTAAGGGCATGATCCGGGCGCTGAAACAAGGCGAGATTATCTGGTACGCCCCTGATCACGACTATGGTCCACGCAGCAGTGTATTTGTTCCTTTGTTTGCTGTTAAAAACGCCGCAACGACGGTCGGTAGTTATATGCTAGCCCGTGCAGCAAGACCCGCTATTGTGCCATTCGTCCCCCGTCGTTTACCGGATGGAAAAGGCTATGAGCTGCTCATTCGCCCAGCCCAACTGGATATTCCATTGGAGAATGAGACAGCCACAGCTACCTGGATGAATAAGCTGGTTGAAGAAAATATCCTGCTGGCACCGGACCAGTACATGTGGTTGCACCGCCGTTTTAAAACACGCCCTGACGGGGAATCTTCGCTCTATTAAGCGCTTTTTGAATCATGTGCTGGCATACAGCCAGACAGGGAAACACGATGAACGATACCGCTCCGATTGACTGGAAACGCAACCTCTACATTGCCTGGTTGGGATGTTTCTTTACCGGAGCGGCCTTCAGCCTGGTCATGCCTTTTCTTTCACTTTACGTCGAACAACTGGGCATACAGGGTCATGAGGCGCTCAATCTCTGGTCAGGTGTAGTGTTCAGCATCACGTTTCTATTTTCCGCGATCGCTTCACCTTTCTGGGGACGCCTTGCCGACCGCAAAGGGCGAAAACTGATGCTACTACGCTCCGCCCTGGGGATGGCAATAGTGATGGCGTTAATGGGCCTGGTGCAGAATATCTGGCAGTTTCTGTTACTCAGAGCCGCATTAGGCGTTTTGGGCGGATTTGTGCCGAATGCCAATGCCCTGATCGCCACACAAGTGCCTCGTAATCGTAGTGGCTGGGCGCTGGGAACCTTGTCTACCGGCGCGGTTGGTGGCGCACTGCTTGGCCCGCTACTCGGAGGCTATCTGGCCGATACCTTCGGTTTGCGTCCCGTTTTTTTCATTACCGCCGTAGTGTTGCTTATCTGCTTTCTGGTTACGCTCTTTTTCATTCGCGAGCGCATTGAGCCTGTCAGGAAAAAAGACATGCTTAGCGGGCGTCAGGTCATGGTTTCTCTGAAAAACCCCCATCTGGTGATGAGTTTGTTCGTTACTACGCTGATCATTCAGGTAGCAACCGGCTCCGTTGCACCGATACTGACCCTGTATGTACGCGAGCTGGCAGGCCAAACCGACAATCTGGCGTTTATCAGTGGTGCGATTGCGGCTATTCCGGGTGTCTCAGCACTCCTGAGCGCCCCCCGTTTGGGAAAACTTGGCGACAAAATTGGCCCGGAGCGGATTCTGGTTGCCATGCTGATACTGTCAGTATTACTACTGATCCCCATGGCATTCGTACAATCACCCTGGCAACTGGCAGCATTACGTTTCCTACTAGGTGCGGCTGACGGCGCGTTACTGCCCGCCGTGCAAACGTTGCTTATCTATCACTCTTCTCATCAGGTTGCCGGGCGGATATTCAGCTATAACCAGTCATTCCGCGATGTCGGTAACGTGACAGGGCCGCTGTTAGGTGCCAGCGTTTCCGCAAGTTTTGGGTTCAGGGCCGTATTTCTGGTAACAGCCAGCGTTGTGATGATCAATACGTTCTACTCATGGCTCTCGTTACGCCGGAAATCAAACCGGGAAGCGTTATCCGAAGCAGAATAGTGCTGTCAGGCATCACGTTCGGGCATGCAATAGGCATAAAAAAAGCAACGGACTAGCCGTTGCTTTTTCACTGACCTATCCAGGTTTATTCGCTTTTAATCACCGGCGCGGCAAGCGTCTGGTAATGGTTTCGCCAGTTGCTGTACGCATCAGACTGACTCCAGACCCGATGATGCAAGCGAGCCAATGTCACCGGATCGCTAATCAATGCCAGACGCAAATTACCATCAACCTCATGAGGGTTACGATTCAGTGCATCATTCACGCGCTGTTCACGCATATCCTCAATCGGTTTACTCAGGCAGTGACGTGCTGTTGCCATGGCACTGGCCAGTGCATTGACTGACGGATCAAACACCGCATGCATAAAGCCATGTTCCAGTTTGCGCTCACGATTACGACGGAAGTATTCGTCGGTCGCCACCAGCTCTCGCGGCGGAGTAGACTCTTCCGGAATAAGTAGCAACTTACCACGCTTACAAGCCAAACCGAGGCTGGCTCGACTGGACAATACAGAGACCAGCGGCGAGAGGATCAGTGAGAACACGATAGGTCCGAGCCACCACAGGAAGCGCAAATCCAGCCATGCCATCCCGCCAGCCCATACCAGCCCCAGCAACAACTGAGAGCCATGACGGGTGAAGGCTTCGCTCCAGGGCGTTGCGTCATCATCACGCTGTGGCGATTTCCATTGTACTGACCACCCCAGAAATGCGCTGACCACGAATACGGTATGGAACAACATACGCACTGGCGCCAGTAAGACAGAAAACAGCATTTCAATCAGCAGTGAAGTACACAGCCTTATCGAACCGCCATACGCCTTAGCCCCCTTGGCACAAACCAGAATGACACTCAGCAGCTTGGGCAGGAACAGCAACACCAGTGTTGTCGAGAACAAGGCGATCGCCAGTTCCGGACGCCACTGCGGCCACACCGGGAACAACTGGCGGGGCTGCAGGAAATACTGCGGCTCCATCAGCGTATGTACCACCTGCAATGCCGTAGACAGCGCCAGGAACATGAACCACAGCGGCGCGGACAGGTAAGACATCACCCCCGTTAAAAATACCGCACGGTGTACCGGGTGCATGCCTTTGACCAGAAACAGGCGGAAATTCATTAAGTTACCGTGACACCAGCGACGATCGCGTTTCAATTCGTCCAGCAGATTAGGCGGTAGCTCTTCATAACTGCCCGGTAAATCATACGCGATCCAGACGCCCCACCCGGCACGACGCATCAGCGCGGCTTCGACAAAGTCATGTGACAGGATCGAACCTGCAAAAGAGCCTTCGCCCGGCAACGGTGCCAGCGCACAATGCTCGATGAAGGGTTTCACACGGATGATGGCGTTATGTCCCCAATAATGGGATTCACCTAACTGCCAGAAATGCAGACCGGCAGTGAACAGTGGTCCATAAACACGGGTAGCAAACTGCTGGCAGCGGGCATACAGCGTATCCATACCCGATGCACGCGGTGCGGACTGGATAATCCCGGCGTTTGGATTGGCTTCCATCAACCGAACCAGTGATGTTAAGCACTCGCCACTCATCACACTGTCGGCATCCAGCACCACCATATAGCTGTACTGGTTACCCCAGCGACGGCAGAAGTCATCGATGTTGCCACTCTTACGCTTCACACGGCGACGACGGCGACGATAGAAGATACGACCCGCACCGTCGACTTCCCGGCATAAATCCATCCACGCTTTTTGTTCCGCGATGCAAATATCCGGATCATTACTGTCACTGAGGACATAAATATCAAAATGATCCAGATCACCGGTAGCCGCCACCGACTCATAGGTCGCCCGCAACCCTGCGAAAACGCGTTCTACGTCCTCATTGCAGATAGGCATAATCAATGCCGTGCGATGCGCCGGATTTAACGGCTCATTCCCGGTGACTGTCGACGAGATACTGTATTTATCCTTACCGATGAGCAACTGCAGGAAGCCCATCAGCGCCGTCCAGAAACCGGCGGAGACCCAGCAGAACAGAATCGCAAACAGGATCAATATTCCGCTTTGCAGCACGTAAGGCAGCAATTGCATGACAGTGCGCCAGACATCCTGATGAATCATCGCAAACGGATCGATCAAGGCCCATCCCTGATAAGGAAGAATGGTCTTCATATACCAGGTAGCAATCGCTGTCTGGAACAGGGTGAGCACCAACAGGATATAACGACGCAGCGTCCCCACCTTACGCCAGCGGTTTTCCGCTTCGTTTTCCTCTGCCGTCTTGTATTGATGGCGAGGAGGTTTAGTGCGACCTTTGAAAGTATCCCACCAGCGCACCATTGGGTTCGTCTGCCAGGCATCAGGGAACATAGAAGCACGGGTAATACGCGGCATAGCCTGTAATGCGGTGCGACCTTCACGGTCTTTGCCCAGTTGCTTGCCGCCATTGAGTCCGTCCTCCCACGCCATTTCCAGACGACGCGGTACAGAAACCAGCGGAATATCGTCCGGCGACTGCATATTGACGACAGAACCATCAGACAGTGAGTGATGTAAGGAAGACAAATCCTGAGACGAAGACAGCGTCTCGCGAAGGGCCTCTGCCTGCCCGGCAGGCAGAGGCAATTTCTCGATATACTCGAGGGAAGTCGTTGATTTATTCATTAGCAGGCAGCTGATAGCTCCAGGTTTCAGTCAATGTGGTATCACCATTGACCAACGCTGCTCGCATTTCCGTCGGCTGCTTGTTGTCCTTCACTTTCAGACGCAGTGTCAGACGCCAGCCATGCGTTACCGGATTATAGCGAACACTGTTTTCCACAATCTCGCCGTTGTCACCAATACTGGCTTGCGGCGCGACTGGCGTATTCGGATCCAGACCCTTCATCTTGCCACCGACAAAATCAACCAGGAATGCGATGGTGCCATCTGGCTGACGAATCAGGTTAGACTGCTTCACGTCACCCGTCGAACGCATGGTCTGCATGACATAAGCCTGTTCCGGAGAATGCAGTGCTTCTTCATCCCGGGTGAAATGCAGGCGGTACTTCATTTCCAACGGCTTGCCTTTCTCTGGCAAGTTTTCCGGTGTCCAGAAAGCGACAATATTGTCATTGGTTTCATCCGCAGTCGGAATTTCTACCAATTCAACTTTGCCTTTACCCCAGTCGCCTTTGGTTTCAACCCAGCCGCTTGGGCGCAGGTCATAACGGTCGTCCAGGTCTTCATAACCGGAGAAGTTACGGCCGCGTTGCAGCAGACCAAAGCCTTTCGGGTTTTCAATGGTATAGGTGCTGACCGACAAATGTTTGGGATTATTCAGCGGACGCCAGATCCACTCACCATTACCGGCATGGATCGACAGACCGTCGGAATCATGCAGCGCCGGGCGGTAGTTCAGCGTCGGCGACGGCTGGTTTGGCCCAAACAGGAACATACTGGTCAACGGCGCTATGCCCAGTTTACCCACTTTGTCACGCAGATAGACTTTGGCTTCCACGTCCATCATGCTGTCACTGCCTGGATAAAGCACAAACCGGTAGGCACCAACAGAACGCGGAGAATCCAGCAATGCATAGATCACCAGATGCTTGTCTTCCGGTTTCGGATGCTCAATCCAGAATTCGCGAAAACGTGGGAACTCTTCACCGGAAGGCAATGCCGTGTCGATAGCCAACCCACGGGCAGACAACCCATACACCTGCCCTTTACCAACGATACGGAAATAACTCGCCCCCAGCATGCTGAGGATTTCATCGTTCTTATCCGCTTTATTAATTGGGTAAAGCACCTTGAAGCCAGCAAAGCCCAGATCTTTCACGGTCGCCGGGTCATGGTTGACCGAGCCAAAATCGAAGTAATCCGTAGAATATTTGATTTCGTTGACTTCAGTGGCAGTCACTTCGTTGATTTTGACCGGAATGTCAAAATACATACCTTGATGGTAGAACTGCAGTTTGAAAGGCGTTGGGTCTGAATTCCAGTAGGATTTGTCCTGGTTGAAGCGAATTTGCTGATAATCAGCAAATTTCATGTCACGAAACTGGGCAGGAAGATTGCTCTTTGGCGCTTCATAGCCCTTTTCAGCCAGCTTTTCCGCCTTTTGCGCCACATCATCAATGGAAAAAGCCCAAGCGTGCAATGACGTCAAAGACAACATGACCGCCGCTGAAACCCAGCGAAGATTAGCAACACGCTGCTTAACCCTAAATTTATTAACCAGCACATCTCCCCCTGTATGTGTGCCTAAATCAACTAAAACCCATATTAATGGATAAGTTAGCTTTCCGACAACTTGAGAAAAGAATGGTTCATCATAATAGGTCACCGTTTAGACAACATCGACCCACTTCAGTGACAAACCACGTCCTCAAGATGAAAAACCATAACGGATATGACGCCAGAAATGCCTAGGAATCATCCGTTGAGAAACGAGGGTAAATTTTCCTCTCACATGACGGCAGTAGCAAGAAACTTCTGGCCCCAACAGGCATTAAACGGCGATTTATGGAAAACAGAACGCAATTTTTTCACCGGACGGGATCAAAAAAGAACATTTTCTTAACCCTTATCAACTGATCGGGTACAGTATCGCCCATTCTGCCTTTTTACGAGCATCGCATGTAACGCATGTCCCTGTTTGAACTGAGACAACGACGCCTCCCTGCCTGGCTTGGGATATTGGCCCTTGTCATGATCTTTTTGGCTCCGCCCATTTCGCAATCGCTGCGAAATAGCCATCACGTTCAAACCCCCTCTCCCGCTTCACTGTCAGCCATGGCCCCCATGTCGGGTCATCATGAACATCATAGTATGCATACGCCCGCTGCGTATCCTGCCCATTCGCCCATTACCCCGATATCACACGGGGAGATGGGGATGGAGGATCATGCTGCATGTGGTTACTGCGTCCTGTTGTCGCATTTACCGCTGCTGGCGTTATCAGGCACACTCCAACCTGCCCATGCAGTCTGGTTATCTCGCAGGCAGAAACCTTGCCCTCTATGTTCATCGCCTCATCTTCTGCGTTTTCTGCCGCCCTTAGCTCGCGCCCCACCTTTATCAATCGCTCATTTATAAAACAATGTGTTTATAAAACAATGTGTTTATAAAACATGGTGTTCATAAACATAGTGTTCATAAACATAGTGTTCATCAGGCGTGGTGTCACATCACACGCTTACAGCTGATTTCATCAATGAGAAGGTGATTTCAGTGCCGGTGAACAACAATGCCCGCCAACAAGCGTAGAAATATCCGCTGTCGGCGGCAGGTTTACGCTATTGGAGAGGTTATGTCCGAGTCAAAAACAGTCACCACCCGCATCCATCAGGCAGAAACACTCACGGATGTGTCGCCCGTGCAAAACGCGAGCCACGACAATCTGGTTCGGTCTCAACGTATCGCGATGCAGGCATTATTGATGCGTTTGCATTTTTATATTGGACTATTTGTTGGCCCGTTTATCTTTATTGCAGCCCTGACGGGCACGCTCTATGTGCTAACTCCCCAGATTGAAACAAAGCTCTATTCCCAGCAGTTGTTTACCGATACCAGCGGAACGCCGCAGTTGCTGTCGCACCAAATTGACGCGGCAGCGCATGCGCTGGGTGATAAGGCGCAATATGCCCGACTGACCGCCGTTCGACCCGCACCTGGTGCCGGGCAGACGACCCGGGTGATGTATTCTCTGCCAGAACTCGGCCCATCAGAAAGTTTTGCGGTCTTCGTGGACCCGGTATCCCTTGATATTCGTGGCGCACTGACCGTCTATGGCACCAGTGGTATTTTGCCGTTTCGCACCGCGCTGGATTATCTGCATCGCAACCTGTTGCTGGGCGATATTGGTCGCCATTACAGCGAACTGGCCGCCTCCTGGCTATGGATTGCAGCACTGGGAGGGGGTTATATCTGGCTCTCGACCCGCAAAGTGCAGCCTCGTTCACGTCGTCGTTCCACCAGCAAGCGCCCAAGCCCCGTCCGGCAACGTCAGGGATTACGCCGCAATCATGCGTCCCTCGGCCTGCTGTTGCTGCTTGGATTGCTCTTCTTTTCAGCAACCGGTCTGACCTGGTCACGCTGGGCAGGTGACAATGTTGCCCAGCTTCGCGCTGTACTCGGCTGGCAAACCCCATCGGTGAATACCCATCTGGATACGGTGCCGAACACGCCAGCGTCACCACATGCAGAACATCACATGATGTCTATGCCTGCGATGCCCACCCCTGTCACACCGCAGATCTTCGATAACGTACTAGCCGCCGCCAGAGGCGCGGGTATTGATGCCGGGAAAATAGAGATTCGCCCATCACTCAAACCTCAGCGAGCCTGGACTGTCAGCGAAATTGATCGGTCATGGCCAACACAGGTTGATTCGGTTGCCGTTGACCCAACAACGTTCCACGTCATAGATAAAGTCCGCTTTGCCGACTATCCACTGGCCGCCAAACTGACTCGCTGGGGCATTGACGCTCATATGGGCGTACTATTCGGCCTGCCCAACCAGTTGTTGCTCGCTGCTTTTGGACTCGGGCTTTGCTGCCTGATTGTCTGGGGATATCGCATGTGGTGGATACGACGTCCGGCATATGCCTCTGCCCGCAACCCGGTACAGACCTTAACCACAGCGTTCTTGCAATTGGCTGTACCTCTGCGACTGCTGGTGTTAGTCATTTCAGGTGTGCTGATGGTTAGCCTGCCCGTCATGGGGGTCAGTCTGGTGCTATTTCTGGTCGTCGACATCTGGCGATGGTCACGACATCGGCACGTTGGGTAACCAACTTAATGAGATAGCTGAGATAAGCAACCACCACGCTATTCTCTGGTAATGCTCGCGTCTGGATGTGAAAACCGCAGCGACATGCTGTCAGGCTGCGGTTTTTATTTGCATCAACAATGAATCGTTGATCAGAAGATTGCCCATTCCGGTGTATCAGACACGTTCGCGTTTTTTGTGCCCGGTAATCCGGTCAGCGTCCCCCCTTTTCCTGCTGATTCGCGCCGCAACGTTCCTTTCCCTGAACCAGAATGGCTCAGCTTGAATACACTGACGGTCTTCGCCAGCGTTTGCGCCTGTTCCTGTAGCGATAACGCCGCCGCTGCGGACTCTTCTACCAGGGCGGCATTCTGTTGCGTCGTTGTATCGATCTGGCCGATCGCCAGGTTTATCTGATTAATGCCTTCACTTTGCTCCAGACTGGCCCTCGCGATTTCCGTAATCACGCTATCAGTGTTGTGCGCATTATCGATCACTGCCCCCATCGTGTGCTCCGTGTTTTCTACCAGCAACATGCCGTCCTGCACTTTCCGCACCGAGTTATCAATCAGCTCTTTAATTTCCTTGGCTGAATTCGCACTGCGTTGTGCCAGAGCACGAACTTCGCTGGCCACTACCGCGAACCCTCGTCCTTGCTCACCGGCCCGGGCAGCTTCCACGGCGGCATTCAGCGCCAGAATATTGGTCTGGAAGGCAATACTGTCGATAACTCCGATAATTTCAGCCATACGCTGAGACCCATCGCGTATTTCACGCATCTCCCGGGTGACATCCACCATCATTTCACCACTCTGACGTACAATGTCGGAAGCCTGTCCCGCCAGTGACGCCGCGTGTTCCGTATTGGCCGCCGTATTTTTGATAGTCGCGGTCAGTTGTTCAATCGACGCGGCGGTTTCCTCCAGCGAACTGGCCTGTTCCTCCGTTCGGGCAGACAAATCCTGATTACCTGATGCAATCTGCGAGGCAGCGGAAGAAATGGTTTCCGCGCCCTCGCGGACCTGACTGACGATATTGCACAAACTGTCATTCATCCCATACAGTGCGTGCAATAACTTCCCGGTTTCATCTTGTGTACACACTGAGGGTTCGGACGTTAAATCACCTTTGGACACTTTCTCAGCCAGTATGAGCGCCTCCTGCAATGGCCGCGTCACACTACGGGTAATTCCCCAAGCAATCAGTCCACCTGCCACAATACTGATGATAAAAACCATCAACAGCATCATACGAATTTCGTTATAACTCTTTTGCACCATATCTTGTGCGCTAATCATTTGGCTATCCTGATAATTGATGAATTCGGCGACTTTGCTTTTATATTTTTGCTGTAACGCCTGAGAGACACTCATCAATTCCGTTATAGCTTCACGCTTGTTCCCACGACTTGCCAGGTCCATCAATTTATTCGCTGACAAGGTGTACTCGCTGCGAATCTGCTGGATATCTTTAAGCAAACCAATAGAATGGGCATCTTTAACGTCTTTATTCAACTCAGTCAGTAAAGTCGTAATTTCCGCAGAGTGCGCTTTAATCTCTTCATTTTGCTTTTGAATATCTGCCACGGAATCTGACATTAAAACAAACAGCTGTCCCAGCAATGCATCATTCAATTCATCAATTAATTTATTTCCTTTTTCTGTCAGCGGATAAAGTTCAGAAACAGTATGATCCATTTTTTGGTTAAAATTGCTCAAATTGCTTAATGCCACAGCGCCTGAAATCAATAACATAACAATAAGAAATGAAAATCCGATTGCTAGTCTGTAACCTATTTTTAAATTGGAAAAATTCATTATGAGCCCCTTTAATAAAATCCTTTCGTTTACAATCCGATAAATCGATGGGTAAATAATTTATACTTACCAGGTCCCACACCTTGGTCGATTCATCTTTTGGCTTCATGAATCATGGATTCACCCTCTATAAACGCCATACTTCAAGCTTGGACCTTGCCCTAGAGGGCTAACGCGTTGCACACAAGCGCGTTGTCCTGAAACTCAAATTATCTGGGGTAGAGAAAGGATGTAAAATAAGATAACAACACTGATCTCTTACCTGTGCACCATGTGACAACATCTGTGTGATGCCATGCGCATTGCGGAAATGCGCATAAGGGAAAGTCGAGTCTTACATTGTTTTGGTTAGTACAATGAATACGTTTACCGTATATTTTATATCTGGAAATCACATTATCCTCCATGATTATCATTTCCTGCGATGAATCCGTCGCTAAAGCAACCATGCATGGTTTAGTTTTGAGTCTGGTGAATGACACGGTTATATCTATAAGATATTGATTGCAATAATCGGATTCGGCATCCTGCCATCCTCATTATCAGCGTCATCTCTGTGATGAAATCACACCGATGATGGATTGTTTCATATTATAAAAAGAATAGTAAGTCTCTTGTTGTTGCTGACAGAAAAATCTTACAAAATTTTCCATATCATTACGCGATAAATAATGTGACTGTCTATTTAAGCAATATTTTTTGAGTAATATTTTTTATCCGAAAATACTTATCATTGGAACACACAACGATCTACGATAGTGCAGGAAAATACTCGGTGTTTTTTTGGAAAGATAGCGCGATGTTTACTTTTTCGGGTAAACACCCGGCAAAACGACGCCCCGCTTTATTCACATACACCCGATACGGTACGCTCATCTTCGCCGCTCACACCTGTTAGCGCTGGAGTATTAGCACTGGAGTGGTCGACAACCGATATCATAGCAAGCAATTCACCCCACATTCTGAGCTAACAATCATCGATGAGAACTGCATCGATGAGAACTGAGTAGTCAGAGTCAGGTAAACGTTCCTTCAGGCTGACCCCTTTTTGCGACGGCGCTGTTGCTATCGTGCATACTGGGATAAGACGCATGCATCAACGCTATTGATGAGGCAGGGAGAGCAGTCGCTCAAACTAAAGGGAGAAAAACAAGATAAATGCTGTACCACTTAAGGCTGATACAGCATACAAGGCGAGGATTATTTCTTCCTGGAGGTTCCTTTGCCTTTGAGCAACTGGCGAAGCTTTTTGATTTCCTTCGCCGTCAGCGGTTGCTCGACGAGCTCTTCCGTGTTCTGGCTATCAACGATCTCTGCCTCATCAGTATCATCGGCATGATCGTCGATATCAAAACTTCTCAGCAAACGGGCACTGACCTCAGCGCTGATAGAAACCTCGTTTTCCAACGCGGCGGCTTTAATCTTTTCTTTCAGCTCTGATGGTATTTTCAGCGACAGACTGGATATCTCACTCATTTCATTACCTTTCTGGCAGGATAAAGTCTCAAACTATGCCAGTCCTTTGACAAAGTCCATACTGAAACAAAAAATTAATATAATTGTCATATAAATAACAAAAAAATATAAAAAATACGTGTTTTTGATGTGATATAGATCTCAATTTTATTCTTTTTAACCCACCCCTTGTTTAAGCGTGTTCTGACTATACCTCGTGAGTAGCGACTTTTATCACAGCCACTCACTGCGTTTTATACTTTGCCTGAAAATAAATAATTATCTATACCCCAAATAATTCGAGTTGCATGACAAAACGCACTGCGTTTTGAACAACGCCACGCATTGGTCCTTTAGGGCAAGGCTAATTAGAGCCTTGTAACGCGGCAAGAGAGTGACAAATTCGTCGGGAACGAATTTGACCAGCCAACGGCTGGCCTCTGGTGAGAGACAGGATGTCTCTCATTTCATCCCGATGAGCTTACTCAGGTAAGTGATTCGGGTGAATTAACACCGCCAACACACCTGCAACTTGAAGTATGACGGGTATAAAAAAGGGATAAATGCAGCTCAGACTATTCTGGATTTGTATTCTTTGACATATCTGACAGAAATAAACCGTGACCCTGTGTAATATTATTACAAAGCAAATCTTACGGCTGAGTGTCTCACAGCGGCGACATTCACTGCTGTTAACATTTTTGCGGTATTCAGGTGCCTATGGTGGGAGTTCGTCACAACAGTGGCGATGCTCACTTAGTGGCCGTGCAACAAGGTTTCTCCGCCGGTATGTCCGTGCAGACATTATTCAGGTAGGTTAATCGATTGATCGTAAAATTTTAACGGCATAGAATACACGCCCCTGCAACCATAAGGAAGTAAATATGTCACACCATCACCTGTGGGAAATGATCAGAACCCTCTATTTCCTGGGCCTTGCGGTCTCGATGATATTTACTTTTTTTATGAGCAAAGATAATTCGTTAATAATGCGTTTTTTAGCCTCCATATTAATTGGCATCACCTGGCCATTAAGTTTTCCCGTCGTCATCGTTTTTTCATTTTTTTAATTATTATACTCAAAATAATTTAAGTCTCAGGACAATCAGTTAGCATGTTGAAATGTGTTGGCGTGCTGAACGGTCAGGTGCTGTCGGGTATGAGATCTGAAATCTGTGATGGAACTCACTGCATTAATCGGGAAGGGATAACGCATTAACACCACTTAACGAGTAACCCCCCTCTTATTAATCGACAAACTTAACTGGCGAAATGGCGCGTTATCGCCGACGTATTTCAGCCCGAAACGTCATTTTCCGGTGGTTGATTCAGCATGGCCTGGAGGTCTTGTCTGAGCAGCGACATCTGGCTGGCATACTTTTCTTTATGCTCGGCATCTTCGAGCAATTGCACAATGGTTTCTGACAGGGTAATGCCGCGACGCTGCGCCAGTGCCGCCAGGCGTTGCCACACCAGATAATCCAGATCGATAGATTTTTTACGGGTGTGCTGGTGTTCGGCGTTGAAATGCCGTTTACGCCGGGCGCGGATCGTCTGCTTCATGCGATTCTCCAGCGTCGGATTCATGCACTGCGCAATCCACTCCAGCACCAATACCGGCTGGCTTTCCATTTTCAGCAGTCGGCTGACGGCTTCATCGGCTGCGCTTTGCTCAATAAAGCGCGTTATCGGCTCACCCTCGCGATGTTTTTTAACCAGGTACTTCCACTTCCAGCCGCACTCAAGATTTTTTAGTTGTTGATATTTCATACATTATTCTTTAGTGACCGTGTAACGTGCCTGAACTTGCCCCCATTGTTGCCCGATATTCCCACTCCAGGCAATCCCTGTCTGGTTATTTTTCGCCCAGAATGGCCTCTGAATGCTCTCTTGTTAACCTCTCCCAACTCAGCACGTATGCAGCCTTGAGAATTCTTGTATAATTACGGTTTTCCTTTAAACGATTACAGCAGATACTTTGACCAATAACCGACTCGAATGGCAGCAACTGCTGCCCGATCATACGCCATATCAGACGTTATTCTCCCAGGCAGCCCAACTCGCCCCCGCTGAATTCTCTGCGGTACAGCCTCGGCTTGCCGATGCACTGACGATTTTTTGCCATCCCCGCTCGCCATCGCAGTTTATGTTGCTGAAGGCACAGGAAAATAATGCTTATCTGGCTTTGATCGCCAACGCCATCGCGCAGTTACCTGCGCGGCAACCAGAAACGTTATCTGGCTATCGTTATCATATTGATGGACGGCAGATCAGCATTCAGCCAGCCCAGTATCCGGATGACAATTTTGCGGCTACGTTGCGTTGCGGCTACCAGGAATGGATCGAACCGGAACAGCTATTTGGCTGTGTGCGGATATACAAAGACGATATCACTCTGCAACCCGGCCTGCTCCACCGCGTCAACGGCGGCACGCTGATCCTGTCCGCACGGACATTGCTGGCGCAGCCGTTGATGTGGCTGCGGCTTAAGCAAATCATCATTGATGGTCAATATCACTGGTTGTCTCCTGATGAGCGACGACCGTTACCGGTAGAGATCCCGCCGATGCCAGTCGACTTGCGTCTGGTTGTACTCGGCGATCGTGACAGTCTGGGCGATATCCATGACATGGAGCCAGAACTGGGCGAACTGGCGATCTATGGTGAATTTGAGTCGCACCTGCAATTAATCGAACCGGAAGATATGGTGCACTGGTGTTCTTACATCAACGCGTTATGTCTGGAAAATCAGTTGCCGCTGCTGGCCGCCGATGCCTGGCCAGAGCTGTTTTCACTGGCTGTGCGCTATAGTGGTGATCAAGGTAATGTGCCATTATGCCCGCAATGGCTGACGCACCAGCTCAAGCACGCGGCGCTCTATACGCGCCAGGAGGAGATTACCGGGCAAGCGTTTATTGATGCCGTCACGGCACGCCGCTGGCGCGAAGGGTATCTGTCTGAGCGCATGCAGGATGAAATCGAACTGGGTCAGGTTCTGATCGAAACCGAAGGCGACATGATTGGCCAGGTCAATGGCCTGTCAGTGCTGGAATACCCCGGTTACCCGCTGATGTTTGGTGAGCCAGCTCGTATCAGTTGTGTGGTCCATCCTGGCGATGGCGAACTCACCGATGTCGAGCGTAAGGCCGAATTGGGTGGCAACCTGCATGCTAAAGGTATGATGATCATGCAGGCGTTTCTGATTTCCGAGCTGGAACTCGAGCAACAACTGCCATTCTCCGCCTCGATTGTGTTTGAACAGTCCTATGGCGAGGTCGATGGTGACAGCGCATCACTGGCTGAACTTAGCGCGCTGGTGAGTGCGTTGTCGCAATGTCCTATCAATCAGCAACTGGCGGTGACCGGTTCCGTCGACCAGTTTGGGCACGTACAGCCCATTGGCGGCGTTAACGAAAAAATTGAAGGATTCTTCGAGGTATGTCAGCGTCGCGGCCTGACAGGTAAGCAAGGGGTGATAATCCCATCGACCAATCAACGTCATTTATGCCTGCTGCCAGACGTCATTGACGCCGTACGCAAAGAGCAGTTCCATATCTATGTCGTGGATTCGGTCGCCGAAGCCCTGACGCTCTTGACGCAGGTGCCTTACGACGATGAACATCAACCCAGCCTGCTGGCAGCGATCCGTGAACGCATCGCGCAGTTGGCACCACCGGAGCGGCGTCGCTTTCCGTGGTTTTTCCGTTAAAGAAACTGGTTGGGCCAGAAGCAACAGACTTGCTCAGCGTACATCTGTACGCTAACCTGCCTGCTCCACAAAAACAGGGCTTATAGAAACATGGTAGACAAACGCGATTCCTATTCAAAAGAAGATCTTTTCGCCAGCGGACGCGGTGAACTGTTTGGGCCACAGGGGCCACAACTGCCAGCCGGCAACATGCTGATGATGGATCGTGTCATCTCTATGACCGAAGACGGTGGTCTGCACGGAAAAGGCTATGTGGAAGCAGAACTGGATATCAATCCTGATCTGTGGTTCTTCGGTTGCCACTTCATCGGTGACCCGGTGATGCCAGGCTGTCTGGGTCTGGATGCAATGTGGCAGCTGGTTGGTTTCTATCTCGGCTGGCTGGGCGGCGAAGGTAAAGGTCGTGCGCTGGGCGTAGGCGAAGTGAAGTTCACCGGGCAAGTGCTGCCGGATGCTAAAAAAGTGACATATCGCATCCATTTCAAGCGCGTTATCAACCGTAAGCTCATTATGGGCATCGCCGACGGCGAAGTGTTGGTTGATGGTCGCCTGATCTATACAGCAACCGATCTGAAAGTCGGTCTGTTCAAAGATACCAGCACATTCTAATTCCGCATCGCTTATCAATAGCGATGAGATGAATAGAAAAAACGCGGCGATAACGCCGCGTTTTGCTATTGATATTTCTGTTATGCCTGATACCTCCCCCCTTACCCTGTGCCGTTAGCACATTAAATACGCCGTCCGGCAACCCAGCCCATTCGTACAACACATCACAGCAGCAGCGGTCATCACAAGATGGTCGAACAGGTCACGTTTTTGCGATCAATTCCGGTTTCTGGTGGTTTGCGGTTTCTGACGAGCAAGGTATACTGGGTCAATTGAAATGAAATAGTGTTTTAAAAAATGTAGTTGTCCGCACACTTAAAGGAACGAACATGAAAATTGCACTGATTAACGAGAACAGCCAGGCTGCAAAAAACGCGATTATCGCGACTGCTCTGTCCAAAGCCGTTGAACCGATGGGTCACACCGTATACAACTACGGTCAATATGCTGTTGAAGACGCTGCACAGCTGACCTACATCCAGAACGGTATTCTGGCTGCCATCCTGTTGAACTCCGGTGCCGCTGATT
The DNA here is from genome assembly GCF_009372235.1 of Dickeya oryzae. GTDB lineage: Bacteria > Pseudomonadota > Gammaproteobacteria > Enterobacterales > Enterobacteriaceae > Dickeya > Dickeya oryzae. The sequence goes on from NZ_ML762920.1 coordinate 494,135, forward strand.
TCGTGGTCACAGGTTGTGGTACGGGTCAGGGTGCGATGCTGGCCTGTAACTCTTTCCCGGGTGTAATCTGTGGTCTGGTTGTTGACCCGTCTGACGCTTACCTGTTCTCTCAGATCAATAACGGTAATGCCGTTTCTCTGCCTTACGCTAAAGGCTTTGGCTGGGGTGCTGAACTAAATCTGGAAAACCTGTTCACTCAGCTGTTCAAAGAAGAAGGTGGCCGTGGTTACCCGAGCGATCGCGTTGCACCGCAGCAGCGTAACAAGAAAATTCTGGATGCAGTAAAAGCAGTGACCTATAACGATCTGATCACCATTCTGAAAGGTCTGGATCAGGATCTGGTTAAAGGCGCTATCGCTGGTCCGAAATTCCAGGAGTATTTCTTCGCCAACAGCACCAATGCGGAGCTGACCAGCTTCATCAAATCCCTGCTGAACTAATTCAGTCAGCTGGTGTTATCCCGACCACCGCATGCGCGGTGGTCTTTTTTTTATCGGTAATTCGGTGCACGCCTGTTCAGGTCGAACAACTGTTAGCCAGACGCTTTAAAAGCCAGAAATACTGCTTGACCATAACTGGGTGACTCCCTATAGTAGCGCCCCGTTGCCCTTGAGGTAACAATCCGGTGAGGTGTCCGAGTGGCTGAAGGAGCACGCCTGGAAAGTGTGTATACGTGAAAACGTATCGAGGGTTCGAATCCCTCCCTCACCGCCAGATTAAAAACAAAAACCCCAGACGAAAGTCTGGGGTTTTTGTTTTTAACCGGTGATGGGACGGATGAGAAGCCTCGACAGGGGTCGACAAAACGGCTTGCCGTTTTGGACCGCCACAGGCGGCCCGCAGGGCGAGCGCCATGCGCGAGTCAATCCCGACCGACCATCTCACACCCTTTTCGGTTCAGACGAAAGTCTGGGGTTTTTGTTTTTAACCGGTGACGGGATGGACGAGAATCCCCGACAGGGTTCGACAAAACGGCCTGCCGTTTTGGACCGCCGCAGGCGGCCCGTAGGGCGAGCGCCACGCGCGAGTCAATCCCGACCGACCAGCTCAGCTCACGCCCCCCTTTTCTGTTCAGACGAAAGTCTGGGGTTTTTGTTTTTAACCGGTGACGGGATGGACGAGAATCCCCGACAGGGGTCGACAAAACGGCCTGCCGTTTTGGACCGCCGCAGGCGGCCCGTAGGGCGAGCGCCATGCGCGAGTCAATCCTGACCGACCATTCCCCCCTCCCAGACTGTTAGACACAATATCTCATCACCTGATAAATGATAGAAATACCAGTACTTATGATAAAACGCTGTTTTTCCTGTGTCGGAGTAACATTAACGCTTATTTCATATAACAATCCGTATTATGTATCTGTCTACTAATATTTTTTTCGCAAAGTAAAGCAACTCACAGTGAGTCAAACAGATAAAACATTGATGTAAAACAACAAAATTAAATAATAATTAGTCACTCAGGTTATACTTACCAATGGAAGAAAATACAAAGCTATTTTTTATTTCCATTAATGTTCACTTAATCTAAATAAAATAAATTTACTCCCGAAAGAGTATTGAACCTTTGTATTTTTACCATCGATTATTTCCTTGGCGGAGTATTCCAACATGACTATCGTAAAAAAACTCGCTATCGTAATCAGTATCTTCGCCCTTGCACTGATTAGCGTCGGTGGCTTTGGACTTCAATCACTTAGCCAGTCAAAAGACCGCCTGGAATATGTGATGGTGAATACCTTACCCAGCCTCGATAATCTCGTGAGATCGAATAACACATTAAATGATGCCCGCAACGCGCTGGCACTTATCTTTCTAACCAGAGATGAGCAACAACGTACTACCTTAAAACGCGCACTCGATGAGTCGCTCGCCAAAGTTGAAAAACTGAATGCCATTTACAAGAAGGATTTGATTTCAGATCCCAAAGATTTACAGATGGCGAATGATAATCTGCAATACCTGAATGATTTCCGTGCCGCGAAAGATAAGCTGTTTCAGCAAGCGCAATCCGACACGCAGGCAGCAGAAAAAGCGTTCTCCTCCCAGGGCTATGTCACTCTGGCCCAGGAAAAACTGGTGAAAGGGTTCCAGGACCAGTACGACTATAATGTCACGCTGGCTGGCGGACTGCAGGAGCAAAACAATACCAGTTTCAAGCAAGCGTTTTTTGGGCTGATTGGCTTGATTGTGGTGGCATTGCTCGTTGCTGGCACCTTCTCCACGGTGATCATCAGTTACGTGCGTAGCAGCCTCAATGCCTTACGCCAGACACTGATTACCGTCAGCGAAAACCTGGACCTGACTTTACATGCCGATGCCAGCAAAAATGACGAAATTGGCCAGACATCAAGCGCGTTCAATAATCTGATTCAACGTTTTGCGATGGTATTGTCCGACGTTCGTTCTGCCAGCGAGAGTGTGTCAACGGCATCCGGTGAGATCGCTGCTGCCAATGAAGACCTCTCAGCACGTACAGAAGAGCAGGCCTCTTCTCTGGCACAGACCGCCGCCAGCATGCATGAGATTTCATCCACGATCGAAAGTAACGTCGACAATACCGCACAAGCCAATAAACTGGGTCAGCAGGCCAGTGTTGCGGTTCAGCACGGTGACGAAGCGGTACAACGTATGGTACATGCGATGGAAGAGATCGCCAATGGCTCCGCCAAAGTGGCCGATATCACCAACCTGATTGAAGGCATCGCGTTCCAGACCAATATTCTAGCACTGAATGCCGCGGTAGAAGCCGCTCGGGCAGGTGAACATGGCCGGGGCTTTGCAGTGGTTGCGGGTGAAGTACGCACACTGTCACAACGCTCTTCGTCCGCCGCCAAAGAGATCAAGAGCCTGATCGACAGTGCCATTACCGCGGTGAAACACGGTGCGGTGCAGGCCGATGAGGTCCGCGACGCTATCAGCAATGTGAAAGGCGTGATTCAAAACGTGTCTAACCTGGTCAACGAAGTATCGCTGGCCTCCGAAGAACAGAGCCGCGGTATCTCCCAGATCAATACCGCCATTAACCAGATGGAAGGCGTCACACAGCAGAATGCCGCCATGGTGGAACAAGCCTCCTCGGCCGCAGACTCACTGAACGAACAGGCAACCAAATTGCGTCAGTCGGTCGAAGTTTTCAAACTCGAAGCGGGCTCTCACTTTACTGACTCGCACACCATGAGTGGTGCCAGCCACCTGCGTCTGAGCCACCGCTAAGTCATCAACAGGTATAGCGATAAAAAAGGGTTGCGAGAGCAACCCTTTTTACATGGATGTTAACCCGGTATCAGGAATAGGCCACCAGCGTCCGCTGACACAACTCCGAACGCACACAATCCTCTTTACCAAAGGTTACGATGCTGACCATATCGTCTTCCGTAAACCGCTCCAGCGCATCCCGCAGACCGGATTTTACACCGGCAGGCAAGTCACACTGGGTAATATCGCCATTAACAATCACCGTCACGTTCTCACCCAGGCGCGTCAGGAACATCTTCATCTGATTGACGGTAACGTTCTGGGCCTCATCCAGGATCACCACGGCATTTTCGAACGTACGCCCACGCATGTAAGCAAACGGTGAAATTTCCACTTTAGCAATTTCCGGTCGCAGACAATACTGCAAGAAGGAAGAGCCAAGTCGACGTTGCAACACGTCATAGACAGGGCGAAAATACGGCGCGAACTTCTCCGCAATGTCGCCCGGCAGGAAGCCAAGATCTTCTTCAGCCTGCAAGACTGGCCGTGTCACGATAATGCGTTCAACCTCTTTATGAAGCAGTGCTTCAGCCGCTTTGGCCGCACTGAGAAACGTTTTGCCACAACCCGCCTCGCCGGTGGCAAAGATTAACTGTTTATTTTCTATTGCAGACAAGTAGTGTTCCTGCGCCGGGTTTCGGGCCTCAATGACTGAGGTGTCACGGCTCTCACGCGCCATACCGATAGCTTCAATGCCGCCCAACTGAACCAGAGAAGTGACCGAATCTTCTTCACGCTGACGATAGCCGCGCGATTCACGTCTGATAACACGTTTGGCTTCACGACGCGCTTTGATCACTGCTTTTTGTCTTCCCATAGTGGCACCTTACAGTTTGTTTCACTGACCGAACGATCTGAGATCGACGGTGTTTTGTTCACAAATGAGGTTTGGCTTCCTTATTAAGCCGTAGCGTTGGAAATGACGAAAGCCAATGCATAACCGACACCGTTCCCCCTGCGGAGAGTCGAGTTCAACATTGGCATAGATGAATGGAGCGGAAATCGCTCTATGGGGATTATCGCAACAACCGGGAGACAGTGAAAAAACGGAGCGGGAGAGAGAACCTCCGCCTCGGTAAGGCGGCAGAAACGGGCGAATTTGCTGACTATTCCGTCCAGGGAAGGACTCTACCATTCGCACTCCTCACTGTGACAATAACTATTCGGATGAATAATGATTGACCGCATCAGGCATCCGACATCTGGGATGAAATTACCGTCCGTAGATGTCATTACGATGACAGTGCTATATGTTGCCCCGTCATGGCAAGTATTTTTGCATAGCCATAACATAAAACTCTATATTGCGCCCACTCTGGGTCAGGCCAGTTGTACCCAAAATAATTCGAGTTGCAGGGCAACACGCCGGCAACTTCAAGCGTGACGGGTATATATTGGATTAGTCACACGGGATTCGTGCAAGGGAGATATCCTCCGCCAACTGACGGAGGAATCCAGGGGTTAGTAGTGTTTCTGCCAGTGCAGGTATTGGTCGTACTTGCGCAGGGCACTGCGGTATGTGTTTTGCTCGATATCAGGTAAATAATCGCAGACACGCTGCTGAATATTACCGTCTGAGGTGAAACTTTCCTGTGGATAATTTTTCGCCAACAGTAGTTCATCCAGACGTCGTAAGCGAATGACATATTCACGCATAGTGCTGTGTCGCACTTCTGTCTGCTCTATCAAATACTGCGTAAACGCTTTGATATCGAAATAATTGGCGTGCGTATTGCAGGAGACCTCGCTGCAAAAACGGCATAGCGGGACAAGTTCTTCCTGCACAGACTCCCAGATCGTGTTGTCAATCAGTCTATCCATCATGGCAATCGACTTCTTGTTGATCAGCTGATCACGAAATACCAGCGACACACGATCCAATTCTTTGGCGCAATGCGCGCAGTGTGTTTGTCTGTGCTTGAAGTCCTTTAAATAACGGCTAAGAAGCTGCTTCTTCCTGGTTGATTGAGGCATGAGTCCATTCCTGACTGTAGGGTGGTACAACTACATGTCTGTGTGCTCCAAATTAAACGTCACTCATTAATTTTGCACGCAGACGCTTTATCGCCTGGCTATGCAACTGACTAACGCGCGACTCGCCCACCTCAAGAACCGCACCGATTTCCTTCAGGTTCAGTTCTTCCTGGTAGTAGAGAGTCAACACCATTTTTTCGCGCTCTGGCAGGTTTTCAATCGCGTCCATCACCCGTTGACGTAGATTTACGTCCATCAACAGGTTTAATGGATTGGCATCCTCATTCCCTTCCAGTAACGCCTCAGCGCTATCCCCATGCTCTTCCCGCCACTCATCGTAAGAAAACAACTGGCTATTGTTGGTATCCAGCAGAATCTGACGATATTCCTCTAACGAGATGTTCAGGGTTTGGGCCACTTCCTGTTCGGTTGGAGCCCGGCCGAGTGACTGTTCAGCCTGCTGCATTGCCTGCGCCACTTCCCGGGCGTTACGCCTGACACTACGCGGCGCCCAGTCCCGGCTGCGCAACTCATCCAGCATCGCGCCACGAATACGTTGCACGGCATAGGTAGTAAATGCCGTACCTTGCAACGAATCATAACGCTCTACGGCACTGAGCAGCCCAATGCCCCCTGCCTGCAGGAGATCATCAAGCTCAACGCTCGCCGGAAGACGAACCTGCAACCGCAAGGCTTCATGGCGCACCAACGGAACATAGCGCTTCCATAATGAATTTTTATCCATTGTGCCTTCAGCGGTATACAGTTCGCTCACAGTGATAAATACCTATAAAATTAAGGTGCTCAACATCATTATGCGTTTAGCATACGATGACAATCGGAAGAATAGGTGCAGAAAAAAGGCTTTTTTCAGATATGCTGCCAGATTCCCATTTCTGAAAATTGTAGCGGCTATAGCGCAAAGTGGATACCTGTCCCACCAGGAAAGGCACATTTTTTGCGATATTGATGTGCGGTTACTGACTGATAATGAAAGAAACTATTAACACAATAATTGTCATGATGAAGAAAGTAAACTGAGCCAATCAGTCATCGAAATAGAATCAGCTTACTCAACAATAAATTACCGCCCAAAAACAGAATTGTAAATTAAGACGACCCAAGTAACAGGCCATCTTATCAACCAAATTAACAATTACGATTTTTTATATTTTTCAGAAAGATAATGTTTGTATGTCGAATAAGGAGTATCCCCATTCTTAATGGTGGTTACTGCCCAGATAAAAGCACCTTCTTTGTGATTCACGTCAAAAGCGAACGATGTATCAATTCGTACAATACGGGCTGATACATCCACACCATCCAACACAGCAGACAGCGCCACTTGATCCAAAAACCAAGCAGCGTTATCCTTCGCTAAATTGTGCCATATAAAAAGAGCAACTTTTTTGATAAAACGTCTGGACTGTTCACTGCCGCTGAGATAAACAAATCCAGCGATTGCTTTTTCCCAAAATGGTGCACCAGTACTTTTCGTTAGTGCTATATCTGCTGACGATAGAAGTGCTTCAACAGACTGCCAATTATTTTTTATCAGAGAGTCTGCATCAACAATCAACACCGGCCCTTTAAATATTGGTAATAAATAGTTTGCAGCCGTAAATCGTCTGCAGGCATAGTGTACGTTAATACCAAATGCACGACCAACAGGCTCATTTGTGCAAGAAATATTCAGCTCAGGGAATTGTGTACATTTACTATTAATGTCTTCAATTGTTGCATCATCAATATCATAGATATGGAGATGTACATTAAGATTTTCTCGATTAGTCTCATAAAGAGAAAAAATCAAATATGATGCATGCTGCTGATAATACTTAACATCACAGGCGATCAACACTGTAGGCTTATCATTATCGACCCGTCTATTCAGTAACCACTGATAATGATCGTAAGGAATGTCCTCTTTTTTAGATATCAGTGAATTAAAATCAATAAATGAATCAGGATAACCACCATTCTTGAATATTGTTGTCACTATCATCAACAACGTTAATGGATCTTCTCCAATCATGTAAGAATTAGCAGTCATTTTTTTTGCTAGTAACATCGCATAATCATAATTCTCTTCGAGAACACACGTAAGCAGTAATATTTTAAATATAATCGGTACATCTTCCAAGGCATCTAAGTTATCTTCAATCAATGCTATAGCGTGCTCTATCGCACCAATACGAAATAACATCTGAATAGAGATAACTAAATATTCAAGACTGGGTTCCAGATCAATAGCATCACTCAAATAGCCAATAATGCCATCCACATATTCTGCCGGTAGTTTTACTTGCTGGCCATTCCATTTACCATCCAACGCAAGGTTAGATAAAGCAATAGCGTTTAATAAGAATTTTAATGCTCTATCTTGTTTTTCTGGCAACTTGCTCTGACTATTTTCTAATTTTTTATTTAAAGAGAAAATATCACAACTTTTTTTAAAAAGAACATCATAGATAATATCTTTTGGTAAATCACCAATATCACCAATTTTTAGATCCAGACTAAATATATCTCGATAGTATTGGTGAGTTGACTTAACGTTAGAGTAATTTGACATTAACAACCTCTTATTGATATTTATCATGACTGGTGAAAATGGGAGGGTGACCGAAGTAGAATCTTTTAAAATATATTTTGATTAACTCTAAATCAGGAAATCCCCCATTAAACATATTTACTAGATTGTGAGTATATACTACGCGTCATAGCGTACACTAAGTCATAGCCATCCCATTTCATGGAGAAATTCAGCGTTTCCCCAATTGGTACAATTCTGTCAATACCAGGCGGTTTGTACTTCAAGATAAAATCATGTATAACTTTATTACTGACTCCAAGTACAGAAAGTGTTTGACACCGCTCACTACATACAGGGTATATCTCAGAAATATCACTAGCTAAATACTCCATAAAGTAGCCACAATTTCCTGAATACTCCATTGTTGTAGCCTTCAGAGAATTTAATTCAACTCTGAAAACTGTATTGTTACCATCAGCATTTTTCTTAACTCCTTCGTTTTCTGCACAAAGCCTATAGAAGTCAGCTAATTTTTTAACGGCAGCGACATCACTGAGCTCATATTTTTCATTAGCCAGTTTTGTAAACTTCTCCCAAAATAGATTCCTTGCGGCATCTTTATCTTTACCAAGCCACACAACCAATCCAGGAGAAGTACATGCATTCTGGTCTGAAAGTAAAGTGTCATTGTAAAAATCGATAGCAACCTTCTCTTTATTGTTATTTTTCAAATAAGAATCAGCATCAATAACACAAATAGAGTATCGATCGGAAAAAACAATATCAATACATCTAGGAGGCGTTGGAGAATTGCGAAGCATTTCAATTGTCAAATCACCACCCCATATTAATCTAGTTCGACATATTGACGAGAAATAATCATTAATCTGTTTCTCTCGAGGATAGCGAAGAAGAATAATGTAAGGTGCTAAGTCTGGAAAACTCTCTAATGCTCGATTAATTTCATTACAAAACAAATCAATCTGTGGAAATAGTTTTGACGGGACCCTCACGATATTTGCATTACCCGTCATTAACCCAGCAAGCAGTGAATATGCAAAATTTAATGCGACATTTGACGGGGCTATATGAAATGCGATACCACGCCCCAGCCGAGAATCTAACGTAGGATACTCTTTTTCTTTTATATTGATGATAGATGCCTTTCTGCACCAGAAAGCCAAAGTAATTATGTCAGGATATCTTTTTGCATTAGGGTTTTTAAATATAAGCTTCGACAGGCAATCCAAAAAATCAATAACCCTGTTTTCAAATGCAGTCAAAGGACTGATGTCTGGTAGCAGTTCAAGAAACGTCTCATTACCTACTAATATAGTTATATTATCAAAATTGTGATGCATAGGTATCACTACATCCTCTGAGTTCAGCATTTTGGAGCCTACCTAATACTTTGAAGTATTTGCCTAATCGCCCACAAGGACAATTATCTTCACCCAAAATAACACCGACATCCTCGGTTAATAATGAATGTCCAGGGTATGATTCTGGTAGCAGGGATAAAACCTGAATAATACCAGGGAAACCATTAGGGAGAACTGAGAAATCTTTAGGATTTCGAATTATAATATCAGAGAAAGAGCTTGCATGAAGATGCCCATGCTCACACTCCATATATATGCATCCAGTCTGTTCAACCATACCATAATAGTCAACTATTTGGTTAATATCGAAAGTCCCTTTCAAAAGAGAGCAGAAGTCAGATTGAGAGACAGCTTCCGATTGTAGTTTTTTCCATCCACCACCATGAATAAGCACAGCATTTGAAAGATCTATTTTTATATTTTTCTCTTTGACAACTTTATAAAAGTGCTGCCATACCATAAAAGTAAACCCAAATAGTAATATTTTTTTATCTTTATGCTTGGATAAAAAACGCTCAATAGCATCAACATCAATATTCATTGCATCATCAAGGCAAAAAATTTTATCTGATGCAAAAATAGAGAAACCCAGAATCCCTGCACCGCGTGCAGAAAAGAGATTTCTATCCTTCATGACGGTCGGCGTGTCTATAATCATTAACGGAAGGCGTGAAGCACCAGTAAAGTCACTCACTATTTTGACAAATGCCCGTTGCTGATTGGAGGCGGTAATCTTATCTAAAAAAATTTTTGAAACCTGCTGTCCTGTTGTGCCGGATGATGTCATTGTTTTTATAACTTCGTTTTCATCAACACTGCATAAATCAAGATTTTTAAAAAGAGATACCGGCAAAAATGGGAAGTCAGCAACATCGTTTACATTATCAGCATTGAAATAAATGCCATCTAGCATATTTTTATATGCTTTGCATGATTTAATGTGGTGTGCGGTCAAGTAACTCAGTCTGTTTATAAAAATCTCTTTTTTTTGATTCTTATCTAGCGAATATGGTGGAATTGAAAATATATCATCATATTTAATCATCGTTGCAGTCCAACTTTGAATATAATATTTTCCCGGCTTCATTTTTAGGTATTTCAGGAATAACCTTAATACTGAACGCAGTATGATTTATCTTCATACTGCTTGATAACATTTTTTTTATTGCATCAATGTGCTCTGGCTCAGTGACAAAAACATTCACTTTATCATCAATACCATTGCATGCGCATTCAGTGCCAGGAAATTTCTCTTTTATCAACCCTTCTATATCGTCCAGGTTTATTCTATTCCCGAATAATTTTAAGAATCTCGTTTTCCTTCCAACAATATAATAATAACCGTCATCGTCTCTACGGGCTATATCACCTGTTTCAAGTCGGTTATTTCTCTCATTTCCCTTAACGAGATCAAGACGAGACTGTGCATAACCTAAAGTCACATTATCACCAAGGTATACTAATTCCCCAATCTCATTATTTTCAGTAATCTCAATGCCATTAGTGTCAATAATAGAGAACTGACCACCAGGAATACTGATGCCTATACTACCAATTTTTTCCAAAGAAACGTCTGGTGGGAGATATCCCATCCGCGACGTGGCCTCAGCTGCACCGTACATGACAAAAAATTGCTTTCCATTTTTTTTGGCATACTCAGCAAAATCTTTATGTAGCTCATGTGATAATTTGCCACCAGCCTGAGTCATCGTTTTCAAATATGGTAACTCCATATTTAAAAATCTTATCTTTTTTAGCATTTCATATGTATAGGGAACACCAGAAAAGGATGATGCCTGATATTCTTTGACAAACTCCCAAAAGTCCTTCTGCATTAGTCCTTTGGTTGTTAATAAAAGTGTAGCTCCATTTAACAAATGACTATTGATAATAGATAGACCATATACATAGTACATGGGTAAATTTACCAAGGCTCTCTCGGTCTTATCAATATTCAGATAACTCGATATGCTAGAAGCGTTACTTATTATATTCGTATAACTCTGCCTAACGAGCTTTGGGCTCCCTGTCGAACCAGATGTGGTTATAAGCAATGCTAATTCATCATGAATTTCGTAATTACGAAAACCAGTCTCAACCAGTTCATAATTATATAATCTAAAGACAACCCTATAGTTATCATTCCATTCAGAAACCGGCCGCCAAAGATAATAAGGCTGATATATATCAATCAGATTATCCAAGAATTTAGATTCGATATTTTTATTAAATAAAAGAGGAACAACTTGATTTGATAAAAAAGCAGTATAGCCAAATAGGCTACCGATCGAATTCTCGGTAAAGCAAAAAACTAATGTCCTTTTTTTTATTTTCCCTGAAAAAGCATTTATATTACAGACTAATTCACCATAAGATAACTCATTGCAATTCTCATCAACTGCAACAAGGCTTTGAACTGGATGCTTTTCTATATTAAGAAACATAATTAATCACTTATGTTTTTTTTGATTTTCATTACAATATCAGTCACTGTTAATCCACTCACTGACAACAAGTAATCATAATCGCCTGCATGTGGATATCCTTGAGGGATACCTATAATCAGTTGTCTTGGTCGATTTTCCTTATCTGCTAAATACTCAGCAACAGCACTACCCAATCCGCCAATAGTGCTATGCTCCTCAATTGTAACAATTAATTTCTTATCAGAAATATCATCTAAAGCTTTATAATCCAGAGGCTTAATAGTATGCATATTGATAACAGAACATTTAATTCCTTCATGTTCTAATATATCTGCTGCTTTCAGTGATGGATAAACCATACTCCCTGTTGCTACAATGCATATATCGCCTCCATCCTTTAGTTTGATAGCTCTACCTATTGATAATTCATAGTCAGAATTATATACAACAGGTGCTCTCATATTTCCGGTGAGCCGAATGTATACTGGTCCTTGGTGGAGCAACGCAGCTTCTGTCATTTTGGCTGTTTCGGTGCAATCTGCGGGAGAGAGTATAGTAATATTTGATATTGCTCTTAGAACAGCAATATCCTCTATTCCATGATGTGTCGCACCAAACATCCCGGTAGCGATACCACTAGCTAATCCAACTATTTTTACATTTTCATTCATATATCCTAAATTATGACGGACTTGTTCACCTGCTCGCATGGTTAGGAAATTCGCAAAAGATGTTGCAAATGGAATAAATCCGCCAGCGGCCAGACCTGATGCAACGCCGATCATATTTTGTTCAGCAATTCCAGCATTAAAAAAACGCTCGGGGTACGCACTGTTAAAACGATCTAACCCTGATGATTTACATAAATCAGCTGATAATGCTACCAGATTGTCATACTGATGAGCCAACTCTAAAAGTACGACACCAAATGTCCCCCTTGACCCCAGCATCGACCATGAGCGGATATTTGATGGTTTTATTTCTAACATTTCGCCCCCTCATCTAACTCAGCCAAAGCATCTATATATTGCTGCTTAGATAGCTTATTTCGATGAAACTCTTTGTTATTTTCCATGAAAGAAACACCCCTTCCTTTTATGGTATTAGCTATAATAACTTTGGGTTTCTTATTATTAGACACATCGAATGCTTTTATGAGATCGCTAATGTTATTGCCATCACACTCAACAACACACCAGCCACATGCACGCCATACAGAGGATAGACTAATATTCATTATGTCTCTGGTAAAACCATCAGACTGTAATCCATTATTGTCTACAATAACAGTCAATGAATCTAAGCGTTGCTGCGCAGCGAAAAATGCACCCTCCCAAATTGCACCTTCATTACACTCACCATCACCAACAAGAATATAGGTATGCCAGGGCTGTTTTTTTAATCGATAACTTAGCGCCAGACCGATACCAAATGATAGCCCCTGAGCCAAGCTCCCACTAGAAAAATCAATTCCTAGTTCAGGACATTTTGTTGGATGAACTTGTAGAATAGAGCCATTTACTTCGAAGGTATCAAGAACATCCTGGCTAATTATACCAAACTCTCTCAACGCAGCATAAAGCCCCAACGCTGCATGTCCCTTACTTAAAATAAATGTATCTCGGTTTTTATTTATTATATCTTCAGGGTTGTAACGTAATTTTGAACCATAAACCACAGAGAGTATATCGGCTATTGATAAAGCGGGAGATATATGAACACCATCACTGGGTGCATTATAAGCGACTTGTAATATACTTTTTCGTATATTGCGTGCAGAGTCAAACAATGCAGCCATGTCATTCACAATGTTAATCCTCCATCAACGCGGATGACCTGACCTGTAATATAGGTCGATAAATCCGATGCAAGGAAGACTGCCGTATCAGCAATTTCTTCAGGCTTACCAACCCGAAGGATTTTCGTATTTTTTATAGCCTCTTCAAGGACAGATGCAGGTAATGTCTCCAACATCTCTGTATCTGTAACTCCGGGTGCTATACTATTCGCTCGTATTCCATACTCACCTAATTCAGCGGCTATCGACTTAGTCATAGCGATGACTGCTGCCTTAGAAGCACCATAAGCTGATTTACCAGGATTCCCATCTTCCCCAGCTGTCGAAGAAATATTGATAATACTTCCTGTTTTCTGTCTGACCATAAGCTTGGAAATATATTGAGTAAAAAGAAAGACAGAAAAAAAATTCACCTCAAACTGTCTTCTTAAAATATCTTCCGTAGTCATTTGAAATAATGAATTTAACGTAATCCCAGCATTATTTACTAGCGCATGAATGGTTTTTTTTTCTGCCATCAATTTTTTAATCGCCGCTTTCATGCCGATACTGTCAGTCATATCAAAATAAAGTGGCCATATTTCAACCTGATATTTAGATGCTATGGATTGAATGTACGACACAAAATCTGGGGTTTCCTGTCGCGCGTGTGCATATATATTCGCTCCATTGGCAGCGAATGCCTCGACCATCGACTTCCCCATACCACGTCGAGTGCCAGTGATGAGAACATTCTTCCCCTTTAATAACATATAAAAACCCCACTTATTATCCAATACCGCCATCAATACGTATTACTTGCCCAGTAATATAGCTTGATGAATCTGATGCAAGGTAGAGAATGGTGTTAGCAACTTCTTGCGGCAAACCAATCCGACCTAGTTCGCATCGGCCTAGTTGACGATCAAGCGCTTCCTTTGGCAGATTTTCTGTCATCGGTGTTTTAATGACGCCCGGAGCAACAGCATTGACTCTTATACCGTGTGGCCCTAATTCGGCAGCTAACGTTTTTGTACCTGCAATCATTGCTGCTTTTGATGCAGAATAAGCAAACTGCCCAAGATTACCATCAATAGCCGATATACTTGAAACATTTATAACACTTCCTCTTTTCTCTCTTAACATTAGTTTTGTTATATATTGTGTAAAATAAACCTGAGAGAAAAAATTAATAGAAAATGTATTTTGTAACTGTTCCAAGCTCATCATGTGAAAATACGCATCAATATTAGCGCCAGCTATGTTAGCTAATATATCTATCGTTCTTTTTTCTTTCTGTATAAGACGTGCAGCCTGCTTGATTTCCTCATAATTCATTAAATCAAAATAAACAGGAATAATTTCAACTTTATATTCCTCTTTAAGATTTTCTATATGGGTGAGAAATTTTTCATCAGCGTACTGACAACAAGCAAAAACATTTGCACCCGCAGCAGCGAATGCATCTAATGTTGCCAAGCCAATTCCTTGCAGACAGCCTGTAACTACAGCAGTTTTTCCTGATAGCAGCATGGAACACTCCTAAATAACTACATCATATTTACTTAAGATCTCCTTTCCTTTTTCATACGAGGAGAAGTCAATGATATCTTCAGTATCCATCATAATATCGAAAGTCTCTTCCAGAGAAGAAATCATGGACATATGCCCAACAGAATCCCAAGATGCTGTATCTTGATATTTATATCCCGGTAATATCTCTTCAGAAACTTCGAATGTTTGAACAAAAACCTGATTGTATTTCTCTAAATTAGTCATTAGTAATCTCTTCAATAAAAATATTAATAGCACTATATGTTACAATTGCTCTATTATATAGCTTCTTTTAACTCGCTTCACTGAATAGCTAGTTAAAAATTTTTTTGCTTTCATTTTTCCGCAATACTCTAGCAGGATTACCTAGCGCGATAACCTCTGCAGGAATATCTCCAAACACAGCCGAGCTCATTCCAATTATACTCATATCGCCAATCGATGTTTTTTCCTTAACAATAGCCCCCATCCCTAAAAACACTTGTTCGCCGATCCTACATCCACCAGCAAGACTGACATATGTTGATACTATTGAGTGATCACCAATATAAGAATCATGCCCAATACTAGAGTTGGGTTGAAAGAAAACATTCTTTCCTATTTTTATATCACAGGATATATAAACTCCCATATTAATCACGCATCCATTATTTATTGTTGTACACTCTGGCACAGTAACTGATGGATGTATCAATATCGCTAATGGAATTCCATGTGACTCTATCTTATCCGCAAGACGTGCACGTAAACTTGGTTCACCGACAGCAATCACAACTTCAACATTGCTAACAACTTGATTCTTAACTAGCGACTCACATGATACTACAGGGTGACCTTTATGTGTTCTATCAAAATTAAAATCATCGATGAAAAATATCTCACTCCATCTCGAATGAACAGAGTTAATATATTTGGCAAGAAGCAATACCTCTCTACCCAATCCACCAGAACCATATATTCCAAGTTTCATATCCACTCCTGTCATATATGCTTTCTTATAATTTCTTTAATAGCGAGAATAACCCGCTCCTGCTCTTCTAATGATAAGCCAGGATAAATAGGCAAGCATAATACTCGGCTAGATATATCAGTTGCTATTGGAAGGTTTCCACTACCAGCACTATCTAATCCTCGATACATCGGAAAAGAACTAATTAAAGGAAAAAAATATCTTCTGGAGTAGATATTATTTTCTTTTAGTTCATTATAAATGATATCACGCAGGCTATACGGGCACTCTTCAAGAAAAATAGGAAAATATGCATAATTCCAGCGAATGTCATCTACATTTTTAATCATGCGGATTTGAGGTATACCAGCAAACGCATTCACGTATTTATCATAGATTACCATCCGGGCATCAAGTGCATCATCAATATATTTCAACTGAAGCAAGCCATATGCAGCTTGCACTTCATTCATCTTGGAGTTTATTCCTGCAGCAACTACCGTAGTTTCATCAGCAAAACCAAAATTCTTCAAATAATCAATTCGTTGTTTCATTTTCTTATCGTGGCAGATTATTGCTCCACCTTCGATTGTATTGAAAACTTTTGTCGCATGAAAACTGAGTATAGATAAATCACCGTAGTTCAGAATACTTGTATTTTGTTTTTTTACACCAAACGCATGTGCGGCATCATAAATAACTTTTATCCCATAAGCATCAGCAATCTTTTGAATTGCATCAACATTACATGGAACGCCATAACAATGAACAGGTAATATAGCTGATGTCAGCGGGGTAATTGCAGCCTCTATTTTTCCTGGATCGAGGTTACAATTAACAGGATCGATATCAACAAATACTGGCTTTAATCCATTCCATAATAGGGAATGAGATGTTGCCACAAACGAATAAGGAGTTGTAATAACCTCCCCTGATATCCTTAATGCCTGAAGAGCTGTTAATAAGGCAAGCGTACCATTGCCAAATAAGCTGAGATATTTCACGCCTAAATAGGCAGCTAATTCTTGCTCTAGCATTTCATGGAACGGTCCACTATTTGTAATATATTGATTTTCCCATATCTTCTCAAGGTAGGGCATCAACTCCGCCAGCGGTGGAAGCAGCGGTCTTGTAACAAAAATATTATTTTTCATACACCCCCTTGTTACAATTCTTGGCGTTTTTTGCTTATTACAAAGCTACCGCCCTTGGCTAAAGCTACCAATGTGCTCTTTACATAAATCTAACTATACCCGTCATTTTTCAGGTTGCTGGTGTGTCGATGATGTTAACTCACCACATCACTTGCCTGAGTGAACTCATTACAATTCACTCTCTTGCACCTTCCTGCAACCTGAATATTTTGGATATATATCCGCTAACTATATTCTATTTACCAACAAAGAAAGTGGATGGTTTATCACCTTTACAGTAAATACCCCATACTTTTCTCAGCATTTTTTCAAAAAATATTGATGGCTTTACGTTACCGACTGTAGCACTTGTTATCTTAGTACGCATATTCTTACGAACATCAGCAAGGCGTGTATAATTCTGGCTAAATTTAATCGCTTTCACCTTATACTCCTCGCGAGAATGGGCTACGAAGTCGTCTAAATCAAGGCCATCAATCGCTACAGCTCCCTGAAAAGTTACCAATGTCTCCCCTACCATCGTCAGCGTCGGAACACCCATCCATAGCGCATGGTTTGTTGTTGTCCCACCAGTGTATGGGAACGTATCGAGCAAAAGATCCACCTCATGATGGCTATGAAGATATGCACTCATGCCAGTTTTCAGACGGAAAATAAGCCTACTCTCATCCACACCCCAGTTACCCATCTTTTGAGTAATCGTATCAATCAGTTCTTTCCCAGGCATATAGCCAAGTAATAATTTAGAATCAGGAATTGCACACAAAATCTCTGCCCATAGTTCTAACATGCTATCATTAATTTTTTGTGGGCGATTAAATGAACCGAAAGTTATGTAACCATTTGATAAAGCTGGCAATTCATTAACATCAGGACTTTGCTCAGCAGGTTCAAATATTCTCAGAAATGGCATGAAAATTAATTTTTCCACAAACTGATCCTGCAAATAGTCAGGGAGTGGTGTGTTAGCATTCATTAAATAATAATCAATTGCTGACATTCCCGTAGTTCCAGGATAACCAATCCAACTCATTTGTATTGGGGCTGGTTTCATAGCAAGAACGGGTAGTCTGTTGTATGCGGTATGTCCTGCTAGATCAATCAATATATCAATCTTGTCATCATTGATTAATTTTGCCAGTTCCATATCACCCATTTTATCAACATCATACCATCCGGCCGTACGCTGCTTTAATTTCTCAGACCGTTCATCACAACGCTGATAACAAGAGTATGCATAAATGGAAAACGCCTCTTGATCTATCGAATTCCATATCGGCGCTATAAAATTTGTCACCGGGTGGTTACCAAGATCACCGGAAATAAAGCCTATACGCAATGGACGATCAAAATCTTTGTTCATCGGATAGATGAACTGACAATGATAACGTGCCACAGCTTCTTCCACACGCTGGCCGAACATGAGGTGCTCTTTAAACAACTCTTGCGGAGTTATACTGATATCATGTGATAAACCCAACAGCAAATTACTATGCAAGTGAAAGGCATTTGGCATCAGTTCAAGAGTTTTTCGATGATAAAAAATCGCATCCTCTCGCCCCAAATGATGGCAGATCATGCCCATATGGCTAATAAAATTTGGGTTTTCTGGTTCGATTTGTAATGCCCTTTCCACACAAACAAGAGCAGAATCAAAGTTATTAGTAATGTTCAGCAACACTGCCAAGGTATCCCATGCCAGTCCTTTTTGCTCATCGCAACGCAGAACCTTTCTGATCAAAGATATACCTCGGTGTAATTCGTTCTTTCTCCAGAAGCATATCGACAAATCAATATAAAAATCCCACTCAAAAGGCATTAATGCGATCGCCCGGGTAATGACATTTAAAGCGCCGTCAAAATCTCCAGTACGGACATGCGTATTCACAAAGGGGTACCAGACCCACAAGTTATCGGGGTAAGTATTGATAATCTCTTCAGTCTTTTCCCTTGCCTCAGCAAAATTCCCTAACGCAGTGAGGCGATCAACCTCTTCATATACTTTACGGCTTAATGGGTTTTTATCCTGTAACTTTTTCTTTTTATATGCTACCGATTTTTCTGGTTCAATAACTTTTTCCGCATTCGCATCGCTGATATACATCGCCAGAGTCTGGATATAAGCAGCCACCTGAGAGACATCTGTATTTACAATCGCATTCTTCAAATTATCTCGCCATGCACGTGGTGCTCCCCATACGACACCTTTATTACGCAACCCCCATAGTCGACTATAATATGAGCTATTTTTGCTGATAGTCGGCGAGGATAACTGTTGTAGAAACAATCTTTCGTCACTATCAAGTGAAACTGTCTCATGCCAGAAATTGAACGCTAAATCTGTTGTAGCAAGACCCGGTAGCCCACTGAGACTCTTATGACGGCAATCACGATAAGTGCATTTACCTATCCGAACATAAAGACCACTGATTCCTTTTAAAAATAGTTTTTTTAGTGTATCCAGTACATCTTGCCGGTAATTGTCTGTTTCTTTTTCTGGTAACTGACTGTTAAAGACCAATTGCTCTAAATTCAGGCTGGCTGGCCAGGCTTCTCCCAACGCATCGAGAATCGCCAGCACTACTGCATTTTCAGTACTGATGGTTTCGCCGGTACTGGAAGTGTGAGCATTCAGCGTATTTCTTCCCTCATCAGCAATGATTCGCTGAAAATTCCCAGCCCAATGAAGGTCCGCTAATTTATCCAGATCAGGTGCTGGTAAAATATCTTTAGCCCGTTCTTGTGGGATCAACATACTGAATCGTTGCGAACGGTTAACAGCGAAATCCAGATATTGCTGGCGTAAATAGACAGTATTTTCGGGGCAAATAGTCTCATGCAAATGCGAAACCTGATCGCCATAATGCTCCGCCAGCTCGGTGTATGCACGAACATCACCTAAATAGGCAAAACCTGCCTGAGTAATTTGTGAATAGAAATCAACAAAGTAGCAAGGCTGATTTAGCCCTTGCAGATAGTGCAACGCGAAGTCTACATCAGACTGTTTTTCAGCTTGTTCAATGAATGATTTCAGTGCAGCATTCTGAGGATTATCCGGCGCAGTTCCCAAAGACATGTAGGTCAGCATAGCTCGAGCACTGGCCTTCGCCGTCGCCTCATCGTTAGCAAGTCCGCTATGGAGTTGAATGGCATCTCGCAGAATTTCGCCGCTCTTCCATCCTGGATAAGTATTGTAGCAATAACAAACAATCCCTTCAGGCGTTAGATGATCATGACAGAATCTCAGTAATGCATCCCGAGTTTCACCTCCAATGAGACTAAACAAACCGTGGATAATGATGTAATCAAATGACCCAGGATCGCAGGCCAGCAACGACTCAAGGTCCAATGCAAATAACGCAATGTTGTCCAACTCAAGTTGCTTGATCAGTGCATTACCTTTGCCAATTTTATCCGCATCCAGATCAACCCCAACAGCCTGTGCCTGTGGATTAGCCAGTGCAAAAGGTAACAAATTGCCACCATCTTTACACCCGATCTCAAGTACACGCGCCCTTTCCGGTGCAACGGACTCAACGCCGTAAAGATGCGCCATAGCTTGCAAATGGAAAGGTGCAGTATGGGGGATGGGAGATGACATCGAACTCAGTGGTGTTTTACCAGCATCGTCATCCAAGTCGGTCTTATTAGCTAAAGGTTGTGTATCTGGCATGGTCACAAGACATTTCCTTTAATACTTTATGCAGAGATAAAATTACTTTCAGTATATAAGAAGACCTATTTCACCAATCCTCTGAGCATCAAATTATAACTTCCCTATTTCATCGCTTAAGGTGCCGGTTTTATTCAAAAAAATTTTATTTATTCCGATGCAGTCGCAGAATAAAAAAACCAACCCCGAAGGGTTGGTTTCTGAATTCATCACTGAGTGAACCGAGATTACTGCAGCAGTTTAAGAACAGTCTGCGGAACCTGGTTAGCCTGTGCCAGTACAGACGTACCAGCCTGCTGCAGAATCTGCGACCGGCTCATGTTGGATACTTCTGTCGCGTAGTCGGCATCCTGAATACGGCTGCGTGCGCTGCTCAGGTTGTTAATGGTGTTGCTCAGGTTGTCAATGGTAGACTGGAAACGGTTCAGCGTCGCACCGATGTTTGCTTTAGCGGTGTTAATTTTCTGCAGAGCTGTATCAACCGCCTGAATAACAGCCGTTGCGCTGGTTGCGCTGGAAACGTCGGTACTGGTAGCACCGATACCCAGACCGCCAGTAGTGGCGTTGATCAGTGCAGAGCTGCCAACGGAGATAGCATCGTTTGCAGTAGTGCCAGCACCAACCTGAATGTTAAAGCCAGTAGCAGTAACAGAACCGTCCAGCAGTGCTTTACCGTTGAAGTTCGCACTAGCAGCAACACGGTTGATTTCGTCGACACGACGGTTGATTTCAGTCTGGATGGATGTACGGTCAAGAGAACCGTTGGTATCGTTCGCTGCCTGTACGGCCAGCTCACGGATACGCTGCAGGTTGTCGTTGATGGTATTCAGGTTACCTTCAGCAGTCTGCACCAGAGACACACCGTCGTTGGCGTTTTTGGAAGCCTGGGTCAGACCACGGATCTGAGCAGTCATACCGTTGACGATACCAGAGCCTGCTGCGTTGTCCTTGGCACTGTTGATGGCCAGACCAGAGGACAGGCGTTCAATCGCGGTCTGCAGGGAGGATTGTGACTTAGTCAGATTAGACTGGGCCAACAGCGACATACTGTTAGTATTAATGACTGGCATAATTATATTCCTTTCATTGCTATTAATGATTATGGGCTGCCGCCCTCGGTATAATAACCGCACTAACTATATCGACCGCGGCAAAACAACCTTTAGTTTTTTTTTGAAATTCTCGCTTGTCCCTTAGTGAAGGGATGTGGGTAAGGCGAAAGACAGATTGACCAGTGGCAACGTTCACTCACTTGTAAGTCACCGTTGTTAACATCTCCAACTGGCCATACCTTACCCAACAAACAGCGATTACTGCAGCAGTTTCAGAACGGTCTGCGGCACCTGGTTAGCCTGCGCCAGTACAGACGTACCAGCCTGCTGCAGAATCTGCGACCGGCTCATGTTGGATACTTCTGTCGCGTAGTCGGCATCCTGAATACGACTGCGCGCACTACTCAGGTTGTTAATGGTATTGCTCAGGTTGTCAATGGTAGACTGGAAGCGGTTCAGCGTCGCACCGATGTTTGCTTTAGCGGTGTTAATCTGCTGTAGAGCAGAGTCAATAGCGCCAACAACTGCGGTGGCGCTGGTTGCGCTGGAAACGCTAAGAGAAGTCACGCCCAGACCGCCAGAAGTGGCGTTGATCAGTGCAGAGCTGCCAACGGAGATAGCATCGTTTGCAGTAGTGCCGGCACCAACCTGAATGTTAAAACCAGTGGCGGTAACAGTACCGTCCAGCAGTGCTTTACCGTTAAAGTTTGCGCTCTTAGCAACACGGTCGATTTCTTCAACACGACGGTCAATTTCAGTCTGGATGGATGTACGGTCAAGAGTGCCGTTGGTATCGTTCGCTGCCTGTACGGCCAGCTCACGGATACGCTGCAGGTTGTCGTTGATGGTATTCAGGTTACCTTCAGCAGTCTGCACCAGAGACACACCGTCGTTGGCGTTTTTGGAAGCCTGGGTCAGACCACGGATCTGAGCAGTCATACCGTTGACGATACCAGAGCCTGCTGCGTTGTCCTTGGCACTGTTGATGGCCAGACCAGAGGACAGACGTTCAATCGCGGTCTGCAGGGAGGATTGTGACTTAGTCAGATTAGACTGGGCCAACAGCGACATACTGTTAGTATTAATGACTGGCATAATTATATTCCTTTCATTGCTATTAATGATTATGGGCTGCCGCCCTCGGTGTCATCACCGTCGTTAAGTGTATCGGCCTGGATAGAACAACCTTTAGTTTTTTTGATATTTCCGCTTATACCTAAACAATCAGACTGGATGACCTCTTCATCGAAGTGGCATGACAGTAGATCATGGCACAAATCTGATCCGCCACAATCAGAAATTCCAGCTTCAGTATGGCTGAATGCTCTGGCACCAGCAGATTTCTGAACAAATCGAAGGAGCGACGTCTGCTTTGACTGGCCTTTTCATTCAATTTAAAAGGAATAGCAGCCTTTATTTATTTCATTTTCAAATAAATGTGAAGGTTTTCGCTTAAGTGCACCTTATCCGCCAATACCGTTTTCAGATACTCGCCTTTTAGGATAATCCCGGCCCAGTTAAGCAATATTTCCGTATACCGACTCTTGTGGGCTTGTCCGCCGCACAGACAAAAACTTAAAGGTAATCCACGCCATCTGTCATCAGATAGATTGTGGTACTAAAGCAGCAGCGAGAGCGCCTCTGCCCATGCCCATCGAGTCCGTCGGAAAACCGTAGAGAGCCAAATACAGAACTACTTTTCGTCGGAAAATCATGCCTCTGATTGTACAAAATAGTTACGCCCCACTGAAGTATAGGGTCTGCGACAGGCTTCGATTTTACACCGACGCACCTTCAGGGACATAACCCCATGTCAACGGGTTCAGGGGACATAACGCCGCCTTTTTCACCACATTCATAATACCGTGATAGAGTTATCAATGTATGCAGAGTATGCAGGCGTGATGGAAGTCAGGGTGCGTAGTGATTACGCTGAAATTTACATTACATCTGTAAACTTTTCGGATACAGTGCCGATAAGGTTGTCAGTTCACAATTTAAATGCAAGGGTATCTCTATGGCTACGACGGTTAGCAGTAACTCAAACATTATCTCTTCGATAGGTATGAACTTGGGGACTTCAGTTAGTGGTTCTGCGCTTGACCTGAGTTCTCTGCTTACTAAACTGCAAACCGTCGAAGCGCAGAAGTTAACCCCTTACCAAAATAAGAGCAACTCGCTAAGCGCACAGGCGAAGGCTTATAGTGCCGTTGAAGCATCGATGAAAAATCTGCAGAGCGCGACTACCGCACTGCAAAACATGAAGAGTATTACATCCACTGCGGTAACGAGCACCAACACGGCATTCAGTGCCAGCACAGATAGCACTGCTGTTGCAGGGACTTATAGCATTTTTGTTAATAACCTCGCCCAGGCACAGTCGCAAATCTCCGGGGCTTTTAGCAGTGCCTCAACCGCGTTGGTCTCCGGCGGTACTTCTGCCACCAGTAGTACTATTACGATTTCTCAGCCTGGTCAGGCGACCCCACTGAAAATCACGCTGACGGATGATAAAACATCATTGAATAATATCCGTGACGCTATTAACAATGCCGGTGGCAGCGTCAGCGCCAGTATCATTAATAACGGCACCAGTAACTACCTGATGCTGACAGCAAAAGACACCGGTACGCAATCTGCGATGACCATCTCTGTAAGCGGTAATTTGTCTAGCCCACTGGGTAGCTTTACTGAGCAGGTAGCAGCCAAAAATGCATCATTTACACTTAATGGTATGTCAGTCACTAGCCAGAGCAATACGGTGACTACTGCTATCACTGGCGTAACGCTGAATCTTAAAGCGGCATCAGCGACAGGCTCCTCTGCGGAAAATCTGTCTATATCCTCAGATGTTACTGGTACACAACAAGCGATCCAAAATTGGGTCACTGCTTATAACAGCGTACTGGACACAATCAAGACTCAGACTAATTACACACCGCCTTCAGCAGCAGACAAGAATAGTGGCCAACAATCCACCACTAATGGTGCACTACTTGGTGATGGTACTATTCGTACTATCCAGCGGCAGTTACAGAATTTGATGACTAATATACAGAGTGGTAGTGGTGCTTTGCACACCATGGCAGATTTGGGAATTACTCAGGATCCAACCAACAGCGGTAAATTGCTTGTCGATAATACCAAGTTAACCAATACGTTGAAAGCCAGTGCGGGTAGCGTAAACACATTCTTCACAGGCAATGGCTCTACCACCGGATTCGCAACCCAGGCAGGCAATTACCTGAGCCAGACGCTGAATTCAACCAATGGGTTGCTCAAATCAGTCCAGGATGGCATTAAAACCAGCCAGGCAACAGTAGCGAAGCAAATTGCAAGTATTCAGGACAGCATTGATTCAACGATGAATCGTTATAAGACCCAGTTTACCCAGCTTAATACCTTGCTAGCTAAACTGTCGTCAACCAGTACTTACCTGACACAGCAATTTAATAAAACCAGCAACAGCTAATTAGCCTTGATGTATCTGGCGTGCTCCACTTCGTAGCATGCCAGATAACGATAAGTGTTATTTTTTATCATTATTAATCGGTTATTCAACGCATGGTCATGTATAGAAAGAGTGCCAGTCAGGCGTATGCTCAGGTGAGTGTGGAAAGTGCAGCGATGAGCGCCAGCCCCCATCAGTTGATCGTTATGTTATTTGACGGGACTAAAAGTGCACTTGTCCGGGCGAGAATTCTTATTGAGCAGAATGATGTCGTCGGCAAAGGGAATGCACTATCCAAAGCCATTGATATTATCACCAATGGCCTAAAGCTTGGATTAGATATGGAAAAAGGCGGTGAACTGGCAGAAAACCTTGCTGACCTGTACGACTACATGGTGCGTCGATTATTGCATGCCAATATTAATAATGATTTGCAGGCAATTATGGAAGTGGAAGCTCTCCTTGATAACATTGCGGATGCATGGAAACAAATTGGGCCAGGTTATCAACCAACGACGGAAATGCGCTAATGGAAAATCTCTCTCCATTACTAACTGAGTATCAGGGGTTACTCACACTCATCCGGAATATCAAAACCATGGCCCTCAATGGATTATGGGATGATGTTGTTGAACAGGAAATTGTTTATATTCAGTCAATAGAGAGAATCAGCCAGATTACAGTTCCTGCAAATATTCCTGGTACGGTACAGTTACAGTTTCGGCAATTGCTTCAGGATATACTGGATACGGAAGCACAAGTGAAGGAATTGTTACAAAACAGAATGCAAGAACTGGCAGTTTTGATCCAACAGTCTCAAAGCCAAAAATCGGTCAATAATACATACGCTGAGTTTTCCAACGATATTCTCCCTGGAAAACCCCAGTCATGACTCACGCACGCCCCACCTTCTCCACTTACGAGCCCTGAGCACTCAGAATGGGCTCACGATTATAGTGTTTATAATTGTACGCTTTTCTTAAAAATCAGGGTGAATATCCACTGGATATTCACCCTGATACAAAAGTGTAATATATAACGCAACCAGTTGCGATTATATCGTCATATTCATCACTTCCTGGTAGGCCGATACCAGCTTATTACGCACCTGAACACCCATTTGCAAAGCAATGGAAGCCTTCTGGTTATCAATCATCACGTCGTTCAGGGCAACCCCCGGTTTACCCAATGTAAACGCTTCGCCTTGTGCCTGAGCCTGCGTGCGTGTTTCGTTGATTTTCTCAATTGCAGCTTTTAGCTCACTGGCAAAACCAGACTGCGACGCCGCAGTGAAATCCGGTCCGCCGGCAGCTTTGGTTGCGGTAACCTGCATTTGCTGCAATACCGCATCAATACCCTGAATAGACATGCCTTATTCCTCAACTAAAGATTGAGAACATAATAAAAATCAATAAATTACAAACATACACATATCAGAAAAAACGCTGGTAGCGTAGTTTATTTCGCATACATCTTTTTACCGGTTTACTACACTACCATATCGTTCAGGTAGTAAATCGTATAAATGACATTAAAAATGCCAGCTTATCGACCCATCAATTTTCGCGTTACGGAAAATAATGGCATGCCGGTAAATGTCGTTGATGAGTTTTTATGATTGCGCAATCAGGGAGTTCTGTTTTGTTACGTTACAACGTTATCCATATCGTTCAGCAACCAGGCAGAGATAGAGTATGAACGCCTTAACATCCGGAGCCACTACCGGTGGGAAAAGCTTTGGCGAGATACTCAACCGTTTACGCGCCAATCCTAAAATCCCTTTGTTGATTGCGGCAGCAGCAACGATTGCTATTGTCGTCGCCCTGTCGTTGTGGGCTCGTGGCCCAGATTATCGTGTGCTCTATACCAATCTGAACGAGCGCGATGGTGGCAGTATTATTTCCGAACTGGGCAAAATGAATATCCCCTACCGCTTTGCGGAAAACGGTGCAGCCATTCTGGTCCCGGCAGACAAAGTTTATGACACCCGATTGAAACTGGCGCAGCAAGGTTTGCCGAAAGGGGGTGCCGTCGGTTTCGAACTGCTCGATCAAGAAAAATTCGGTATCAGCCAGTTCAGCGAGCAAATTAACTACCAGCGCGCCCTTGAAGGTGAACTGGCAAGAACCATGGAAACGCTGGGGCCAATCCAAAGCGCCCGCGTTCACCTGGCCATTCCTAAACCCTCGCTGTTCGTACGTGAGCAGAAATCTCCCTCTGCGGCGGTTACCGTCACACTGCAACCAGGTCGTGCACTGGATGATAGCCAAATCAACGCGATTACCTATCTCGTTTCCAGCAGTGTAGCCGGACTCCCAGCCGACAAGGTGACCGTTGTTGATCAGACTGGCAAACTGCTGACGCAAAACGATGGTTCAGGGCGCGATCTGAACGCCGCACAGTTGAAATATGCCAACGAGGTAGAAAGTAATTACCAACGTCGCATTGAAGCCATCCTGACACCGGTTGTTGGTGCGGGTAATGTACATGCGCAGGTCACAGCTCAAATCGATTTCGCCAATCGTGAGCAGACTGATGAACAATATCAACCGAACCAGACGCCGAATCAGGCCGCAGTACGCTCCCAGCAAACTAGTCAGAGCGACCAGCGTGGTGGACCCAATGTAGGTGGTGTGCCTGGCGCGCTGTCTAATACCCCGACT
The DNA here is from genome assembly GCF_009372235.1 of Dickeya oryzae. Taxonomy (GTDB): domain Bacteria; phylum Pseudomonadota; class Gammaproteobacteria; order Enterobacterales; family Enterobacteriaceae; genus Dickeya; species Dickeya oryzae. The sequence continues at coordinate 521,983 of NZ_ML762920.1, forward strand.
CCTGCGCCGACAGCACCTATTTCAACGCCGCCAGCAAATAATGCTAATAACGCAAACAATACCAATAACGCAAACAATGCTAATGCTGCGGGAAACAATACCCAAACATCGGCAAGCAATTCGGCAAACCAGACATTCAATAGCCGTCGCGACCAGACGATCAACTATGAAGTTGACCGTACTATCCGGCATACCAAACAAAGCACAGGGAGCGTCCAGCGTTTATCTGTCGCTGTTGTGGTTAACTACACACAAGGCGAGGATGGTAAACCAGCCGCGCTCAGCGATGAGCAGCTCAAGAAAATTGAAGCATTAGTCCGTGAATCGATGGGCTTTTCCAGTGACCGTGGTGACTCTGTCAACGTAGTCAACACGCCGTTCACCGTCACAGATACCTCTGCAGGTGAGCTGCCCTTCTGGAAGAAACAGGCATTCTTCGATCTGCTGATTGAAGCAGGCCGCTGGTTGCTGGTACTGATTGTCGGCTGGATTATGTATCGCAAACTGGTGCGTCCGCAGTTGCAAAAACGAGCTCAGATACAACAAGCCGCTGAGGCTGCTGCGGCGCTGCGTGGTCAGGATTCAGATGTCTCCGTCACCATCAGTGCAATGGAAGAGGAAATACAGAAGAAATCCGAACAGCGGGCTCACGCTGAGATGCACAGCCAGCGTATTCGTGAGCTAGCCGAGAATGATCCTCGCGTTGTCGCACTGGTAATTCGCCATTGGATGAGTAACGAACTATGAGTCTGACAGGTACAGAAAAAAGCGCCGTCTTGTTAATGACCATCGGCGAAGATCGTGCAGCGGAAGTTTTTACGCACCTTTCGACGCGTGAAGTACAGCACCTTAGTACTGCGATGGCCAACATGAAGCAAGTCTCTCAATCCGAGTTGCTGGAAGTATTGCGCGAGTTTGATCTTGAAGCCGAGCAGTATGCCGCATTAGGTGTCAACGCCGGCGAATATCTGCGCTCTGTGCTGGTTAAAGCACTGGGTGAAGAACGCGCCTCTAGCCTGCTGGAAGACATTCTTGAAAGCAAAGAAACGTCTTCTGGTATGGAAACGCTCAACTTCATGGAACCGCAAAGCGCGGCCGACCTTATTCGCGACGAACACCCGCAGATTATCGCGACCATCCTGGTGCACCTCAAGCGTGCACAGGCAGCAGATATTCTGGCGCATTTCGATGAGCGTATGCGTAACGATGTCATGTTGCGTATCGCTACCTTTGGTGGGGTGCAGCCATCAGCATTGGCGGAATTGACCGAAGTGCTTAATGGGCTGTTGGATGGTCAAAACCTCAAACGCAGTAAGATGGGCGGTGTACGTACTGCAGCGGAAATCATCAACCTGATGAAAACGCAGCACGAAGAAGCCGTTATCGATGCGGTACGCGAATTCGACGGCGAACTGGCACAAAAAATTATCGACGAAATGTTCCTGTTCGAAAACCTCGTGGAAGTGGACGACCGCAGTATCCAGCGTCTGCTGCAGGAAGTGGAATCCGAGTCTTTGCTGATTGCCCTGAAAGGCGCCGATCAGCCATTGCGCGAGAAGTTCCTGCGCAACATGTCGCAGCGTGCGGCAGAAATTCTGCGCGACGATCTGGCAACCCGTGGCCCAGTACGTATGTCTCAGGTGGAAAACGAACAGAAAGCCATTCTGCTTATTGTGCGTCGTCTGGCTGACAGCGGAGAAATGATTATCGGTGGTGGTGATGACGCGTTTGTCTAATTCTTCCAGTGATCTTGACTGGCAACCGTGGAAGTTGGATGACCTTTCCGCTCCTGCCGCCCCCGCAGTGAAAGAGGCGGCAGTACCGGCTGCGCCCTCTTCCGCTTCAGCCCCGATGTCATCAGAAGAGGATAACGGCTTTTTTGCCATGTCTGATTTCCAGCAACCACAGGATGACCTGGCAACGTTACGCGAACAAGTGCTGCAACAGGCTCGGGAAACCGGGTTTGCTGAAGGCAAGCAGCAAGGATACGCCGCCGGTTATCAGGATGGACTCCAGGCAGGTACACAGCAGGGCTTGCAAAACGCTACCCAGCAGCAGCAGCCGGTTATTGCCCAGATGCAGCAAATGGTCAATGAATTCCAGCAAACATTGGATTCTCTTGACAGCGTCATCGTTTCACGGCTGATGCAACTGGCTTTAACCGCCGCCAGGCAGGTCATTGGACAGTCGCCGGTTTGTGACGGAACCGCATTAATGGGGCAAATACAGCAACTTATCCAGCAAGAGCCGATGTTTAGCGGTAAGCCGCAGTTGCGGGTGCACCCTTCAGATCTGGAAATGGTGGAGCAACACCTCGGCCCAACCCTCAGTCTGCATGGCTGGCGGTTATTGGCGGATAATCAGTTACACCCCGGTGGATGCAAAGTCAGCGCTGAAGAAGGTGATCTCGACGCGAGTATTGCCACACGCTGGCATGAACTTTGCCGACTGGCCGCACCGGGAGAACTTTGATGACAGTGCGTCTCTCCCGTTGGCTTTCTTCCATTGATGCATTTGAGAAACGCATCATCAATACGCCTTCAATACGCCGTTACGGACGGCTAACGCGGGCAACGGGATTGGTGCTTGAAGCAACTGGCCTTCATATGCCATTAGGCTCAACCTGTTTGATTGAACGGCAAACCGGCAATCAGGTTGACGAAGTTGAAAGTGAAGTCGTCGGATTTAATGGCCAGAAATTGTTCCTGATGCCACTTGAAGAAGTCGAGGGCATCATCCCAGGTGCTCGTGTCTACGAACGCGTTGGCCTGACCGGTAGCAGCCAGGGTAAACAATTGCCATTAGGCCCGGCATTGCTGGGACGAGTGCTGGATGGCAGCGCCAAACCACTGGATGGCCTACCGACGCCAGATACCGGCTATAGTGCTCCGTTGGTAACAGCACCGTTTAACCCTCTCCAGCGCACGCCCATCGAACATGTGCTGGACGTGGGTGTTCGGGCCATTAATGCCTTGCTGACCGTTGGTCGAGGTCAACGTATGGGGCTTTTCGCTGGCTCCGGCGTGGGTAAAAGTGTGCTACTCGGTATGATGGCGCGCTATACTCAAGCTGATGTTATTGTTGTTGGGCTGATCGGGGAGCGAGGACGCGAAGTCAAAGACTTCATTGAAAACATTCTCGGTACCGAAGGGCTCGCCCGCTCGGTGGTGATCGCAGCACCAGCAGACGTCTCTCCCCTGCTGCGTATGCAGGGTGCGGCTTATGCTACACGTATCGCAGAAGATTTCCGCGATCGTGGACATCATGTATTGTTAATTATGGATTCGCTGACGCGTTATGCGATGGCTCAGCGTGAAATCGCGCTGGCAATTGGCGAACCACCGGCAACTAAAGGTTATCCGCCTTCGGTTTTCGCAAAACTGCCTGCGCTGGTAGAACGTGCGGGTAACGGTATTTCAGGCGGCGGCTCGATCACTGCGTTTTATACAGTGTTGACCGAGGGCGACGATCAGCAAGATCCGATAGCTGATTCAGCCCGTGCAATTCTGGACGGCCACATTGTGTTGTCCCGCCAGTTGGCAGAATCCGGGCATTATCCGGCTATTGATATAGAGGCATCGATTAGTCGTGCTATGACGGCGTTAATCGATGAGAACCATTATTCTGCGGTGAGGCAGTTCAAACAGTCGTTATCCAGTTATCAGCGCAATCGTGACCTGATTAGCGTTGGTGCCTATGCCGCGGGTAGTGACCCGATGCTTGATCGGGCAATACAGCTGTATCCGCAAATGCAACATTTTTTGCAGCAGGGAATGTTTGAGCGCAGTTCGTTTGATGAAGCCTGTCAGGCACTCAATAACATTTTCCCGTATAATAGATAGGAGGGCGAATGAGTACTCAGTCCACCTTCATCATGCTCCGTGATTTGGCTCAAAAGGAAGTCGATGCGGCGACAACGCATCTGGGCCAGGTGCAAAAAGCCTATTCACAGTCTGAACAGCAATTGAATATGTTGTTAGACTACCATGATGATTATCGCCAACGGCTCAACGATTCGATGACCGAAGGTATGGCCAATACCGCCTGGCAGAACTATCAGCAATTTATTTTGACTCTGGAAAAAGCGATTGAGCAGCATCAGAATCAGTTATTAAATTGGTCTTCTCGTTTGGATCAGGCGATGAAAGCCTGGCAGCAAAAGCAACAACGATTAAATGCATTTAGTACGCTGCAACAACGCGAACAAACCAAAATGCTGGCACACGAAAATCGCCTGGAACAAAAGCGGATGGATGAGTTCGCCCAACGTGCATCAATGAGGAAAACATAATTATGAACTTGCCAGCAATGACAACCACTACAACGATTGACGCAAGCAGCACGACTCCCCCTCAGGGGAACTCTCTACTTGCGCTGCTGGGCAAGGATCAACTGCCAGAGAATTTTGTGCAATTACTATCGCAAAAACTCTCTGCAACGCAATCCGCCAAGAAAGCGGGCATCAGTGATCAGGAAGCGGCTGAATTCAAAGATGCTCTCGCAAAGAGTGGTATTGAGGCGAACAGTGATGAATTAAATGCCATCCTGACCGCCTTGGCCAAAGGAACGCTGACACTAAGTGATCTACAGTCGGGTAATTCCCTTGAGTCGCTCCTGGCAAAAGCGCAGAAAAAAGACAGCGTAAAAGACGAAAAAACAACGAATACCGATGCATTAGCGATGCAGGCGTTGTTTGCGATGATTCCGGCGCAGACTTCTGCTCAGGGGAAATTAGCCACTGACGGTACAGGCTCAGCGCAATCTGTATCTGATGCACTGGATGTACTGAAAAATGGTAAAGGTGACAACAGTGTTCTGAGCTCGTTAATCAGCTCAACGAAAAACACTGACACATCAGCACAAGGCAATTTTGCGCTGAACGCCTCTACAACAGCGACAAATAACGCCGGCTCAACACTGTCTGGCACCGGTGCATCCGTTGCTGCTGCCCAGAATGCCGGATTACGCGCCACTGACAATAGCTACGATCAATCCAAAGAGAATGCTTTGCTGGTATCGCGTAAAGAAGACCGTGCCAGCAACCCGATTGCCGATACAGGCGCACACTCGTCATTACAAGCACTATCTACATTGTTTGCCAGTAATGCGACGCCAACCCAACCGGCCGCACAGCATGTCACCAGCCAGATTAATGCGCCTTTGGGTACTCAACAGTGGAATGATGCACTGGGTCAGCAAGTTGTCATGTTTACCCGTAACGGGCAGCAGACAGCAGAACTGAAGTTGCATCCGGAAGAACTCGGTTCACTGCATATTACGTTGAAAATCGAAGATAATCAGGCTCAGATTCATCTGGTCTCTGGCAATAGTCAGGTGCGTTCCGCACTGGAATCCGCTCTCCCCCATCTGCGCAATGCGATGGCTGAGAATGGTATCAACCTGGGACAAAGCAGCGTAGGCTCAGATGCCAGTAGCTGGCAGCAGTCTCAGCAGCAGGTGGCAAGTAATGCCAACGGGAATGGCAGCGGCAACGCTTCGTCTTACCAACAGCAATTTGGTCAACCTGATCGTACCGGCGCTGAAGCGGAAACACTGACTGTACCAGCACAGTTACAATCAATGGTAACGGGGCTTAATGGCGTTGATATCTTTGCCTAATGAAAAAGTTAACGCTTTTTTTATTGTTTATTCATTGTATTGAAGCGGTGAATAGGCAGGATAATCATGATATCACGCATTTATCTCATGGCTAACATTGCCATGAGATACTGATAAATAACAGGATACATCATTGGCTACGTCTAATAAGAAAGCCCAGTCAGGTGGTAAAAAACGCTCCCTCTGGCTGATAATCTTGATTGTTATCGCCCTGGCAGCTACAGCAGGGGCGGGTGCTGGCTGGTGGTTCTTGAATCATAAAAAAACCGAGACGGCATCCAGCGAGCCGCCTCCGCCGCCGGCACCTGTATTCATGCCGTTGGATACATTCACCGTTAACTTGTTATCCCCAGATAACAACCCGGATCGGGTGTTGTACGTGGGCATTACCCTGCGACTGCCGGATGAAGCAACCCGTGCACGCCTGACGAACTATCTGCCGGAAATTCGCAGTCGTTTGATTATGCTGTTTTCCCGCCAGAGCTCATCTGTTCTGGCAACGGAACAAGGTAAACAAAAGCTGGTTGAAGATATCAAGCAGGTATTAAGCCCACCGCTGGTCCCTGGACAACCTAACCAGGTCGTCAGCGATGTCCTGTTCACTGCTTTTATTTTGCGGTAATCACTATGGGTGACAGCATTCTTTCACAAGCAGAGATCGATGCTCTGCTAAACGGTGACAGTGGTGATAGCAGCGCTGATGCCAGCAACGCCGCTTCCCAAAAAGATGGGGATGTTAAGCCCTATGATCCCAATACACAGCGACGCGTTATCCGTGAGCGTCTGCAAGCGCTGGAGATCATCAACGAGCGTTTCGCGCGCCAATTCCGTATGGGCTTGTTTAACCTGCTTCGTCGTAGCCCTGATATTACCGTTGGTGCCATCAAGATTCAGCCGTATCATGAGTTTGCACGTAACCTGCCGGTTCCAACCAACCTCAACCTGATACACCTGAAGCCCTTGCGTGGCACTGCGCTATTCGTATTTTCACCCAGTCTGGTTTTCATTGCCGTCGACAACCTGTTTGGTGGCGATGGTCGTTTTCCCACCAAGGTTGAAGGCCGAGAATTTACACATACCGAGCAGCGCGTAGTGCGTCGCATGCTGAAACTGGCCCTCGAATCCTACAGTGACGCCTGGAACGCGATTTACAAGCTGGATGTGGAGTATGTGCGTTCGGAAATGCAGGTAAAATTCACCAATATCACCACGTCGCCAAACGATATCGTGGTAACTACCCCTTTCCATCTGGAAATTGGTACGCTGACCGGTGAATTCAGCATCTGTATTCCATTCTCCATGATTGAACCTTTACGCGAATTGCTCGCCAACCCGCCGCTGGAAAACTCGCAGCAAGAAGACCAGCATTGGCGTGAAACATTGGCAAAACAGGTGCAGCACTCAGAGTTAGAGCTGGTTGCTAACTTTGTTGACATTCCGGTTCGACTGTCAAAGGTATTAAAACTCAAGCCCGGAGATATTTTGCCGATTGATAAACCTGAACGCCTGGTGGCACATGTGGATGGCGTGCCTGTATTGACATGCCAGTACGGTACGTTAGATGGTCAGTATGCCTTGCGTGTTGAACACTTGATTAACCCCATTTTAAATTCTCTGAATGACGAGGAACCGCTCAATGAGTGACATCAAGAAACCGTCCGAAGAAACGGATTCCGTGGACGATCTGTGGGCTGATGCATTTAATGAGCAGCAGTCGGCAGAAAAAGGCGCGTCGGGTAGTACTGATAATATCTTCAAAAACTTTGATGTGCAGGATACCCAAGGGTCAATGCAGGATATCGACCTGATTTTGGATATCCCGGTTAAATTGACCGTGGAGTTAGGGCGCACCAAAATGACGATCAAAGAGCTGCTGCGCTTGTCACAGGGCTCTGTCGTGGCACTAGACGGTTTGGCTGGTGAGCCACTGGATATCATGATTAACGGGTATCTGATTGCTCAGGGTGAAGTGGTTGTCGTTTCTGACAAGTATGGTGTGCGTATCACCGATATTATTACACCATCAGAACGTATGCGCAGGCTAGGCCGTTAATGGCTGGCACCACCGCACAACAGACTACATCGACCATTCAGCAGCCACCTGTGGCTGCTGAATCCGTTATTTCTGGCGGTGCGATCTTGTCGCAAGTGGGTACCGCCCTGTGCGGTGTGTTATTGCTGATTTTACTGGTTGCCTGGGCACTGCGAAAACTGGGATTCGCGCCGCAGTCTAAGAAAAGCAACGTCATGAAAATGGTGTCTACTTATCCAGTTGGACAGCGTGAGCGTATTGTGATCGTTGAAGTTGATGACACCTGGCTTGTATTGGGGGTTACAGCTCAACAAATAACCCACTTACACACCCTGCCCGCTCGTCCCATCAACGATGTACCGTCGGCAGAAAGTATTGCGCCAGCCGATTTTCTTCAGTTCCTTAAGAAAGCGACCAAGCGTCCGGAAAAAACCGAATGAGTACCCCCCTGCGTCCGATTTCACTTTCTCCCTGGTTCCGCCTGCTTCGTTACCCTGCGGCCTTCATGTTGTTGCTGATTGCGCCTCACGCACTTGCACAGTTGCCAAGTATTATCAGCCACCCACTACCTAATGGTGGGCAGAGCTGGTCCTTACCCGTTCAGACACTGATCTTCATCACTGCGCTGAGCTTTATTCCCGCCGTACTGCTGATGATGACCTGCTTTACGCGTATCATCATCGTGCTGAGCTTGCTGCGTAACGCATTAGGAACCCCTACGGCCCCCCCTAACCAGGTTTTGCTGGGTCTCAGTCTGTTTCTGACTTTTTTTGTTATGTCGCCCGTACTGAACCGTATTTACGATGAGGCCTATCGCCCGTTCAGTGAAGACAAAATCAGCATGGAAGTCGCTATCGATAAAGGCTCAAAACCGCTGCGTGAGTTTATGCTGCGGCAAACCCGGGAAGCAGATTTAGCGTTGTTTACCCGTTTGGCTCAGATTCCCTCGCTACAAGGCCCGGAAGCTGTACCGATGCGAGTATTAGTACCAGCTTATGTTACCAGCGAACTGAAAACCGCCTTTCAGATTGGTTTTACGATTTTCATTCCTTTTCTGCTGATTGACCTGGTTGTTGCCAGCGTATTAATGGCACTGGGTATGATGATGGTTCCTCCAGCGACGATTTCGTTGCCATTCAAACTGATGCTTTTTGTGTTGGTTGACGGATGGCAATTACTGCTGGGGTCGCTGGCCCAGAGTTTTTATACTTAGTTAGTGCGGATGCTGCTGTCCACCACATCAGAGGAATGCCTGTATGACTCCTGAATCCGTCATGGCTTTAGGCTATGAAGCAATGAAAATAGCGCTGATGCTGGCAGGCCCTCCTCTTATCGCCGCGCTGGTTAGCGGTTTGATTGTCAGCATGCTTCAGGCGGCTACACAAATCAACGAAATGACGTTGTCCTTCATCCCCAAGGTTCTCACGGTGTTTTTTACCCTAGTGGTCGCCGGGCCATGGATGCTCAGCGTCATTCTCGACTACATGCGTACAATGTTCAGCCAGTTCCCTAGCATGATAGGGTAGATATGGTTACCCTCAGTAGCATCGATATGATCGGCTGGTTCAATCAGTTTTTCTGGCCACTGGTCAGAATTCTGGCACTGATTAGCACTGCCCCTATTTTTAGCGAACGGGCTATTACCCGCCGTGTGAAAATTGGCATAGGTGTGCTCATCACGATTGTCATTGCGCCAAATATCCCACATTCCTCGATCCCTGTCTTTTCTGCAGCAGGTGTATGGATGCTGTTTCAGCAAGTCGTGATCGGCACAATGTTGGGTTTCACCATGCAACTGGCTTTTGCGGCAATCCGACTGGCGGGAGAGATTATCGGTCTGCAAATGGGGCTGTCATTCGCCACGTTCTTTGACCCCAGCGGTGGGCCCAACATGCCAGTCGTATCCCGGTTCATGAACCTGCTGGCATTATTGCTTTTTCTGACGATGAATGGACATTTATGGCTGATTTCATTGCTGGTTGACAGTTTTCATACCATTCCGATCGGGGCTGCACCTGTCAGCGGTAATGTATTTATGGCTCTGGCTGCAGCTGGGGGAAGGATCTTCTCTAACGGGCTGATGCTCGCACTCCCGCTCATTACATTACTGCTCACCATTAACATGGCGCTTGGGTTATTGAGTCGGCTGGCACCACAGTTAACCATCTTCGCTATCGGTTTTCCTATCACCCTCTTTACCGGGATAATTACCGTAGGGTTCCTGATTTTCCTTATCTCCCCTTACGCCGAAAAACTGTTTGGCGAAACCTATGATCTTCTGGCTGATTTGCTAAACCAGTTTGCCGGATAATCCCTTACTCGCTGGTGTGCCTCGACCCCTTTCGTCCACTGCGCACAATAAAAAAAAGCATGTCATCTTATGAAGGATGACATGCCAAAAAGAATACGCCCGGTTTAAGCGTATCCAAATACTGGACCGCTATTCCATATTATTTGTTTAGCTGGAACAGCGAGAGGCCCTGCATATCGCTAAATGCTTTGTATGATGCTTGCAAGGATTGCTGTTGCATCATGTATGTGGAGATGGTTGCGACCATATCGATATCAACCAAATCGCTCAATGTCTGCTTATTTGCATTGCTGCGATCAGTACCAATACTGTTCAATGTATCGACTTCCTGCAACTGAACGCCCAAGGTGGCTTGCGCAGAGGAAACATTCGTCAGTGCATTTTTGAGGTTCTGGCTAGCCGCATTGATAGACGCGGTATTGGCACTCTTCACAGCATCAGTTGCCCCTTCCAGTGGTATTTCCAACGCACTAATCGCACTGTCCAGAGCACCAAAGATATCTGCAGTGCCGCTAGCGTTATTAAATACAGCTGACCCGATATGTCCGACAGTCATGACACGATCAGCATCCACCTGCTGAGAAATAGCCTGGGTGCCACCAACATAGCTCACGGTACCGGAAGCATTAGAAGTAAACGGTTGAACGTCTGTCTTATAACCACCAAAGATAAAATTACCATTACCATCGGTACTGTTTCCCAGGTTCAACAACTGAGCTTTCAACCCACGCAAAGAGGTGGCGATAAGGTGGCGATCGTTATCATTCTTCGTACCATCAGCACTTAACAGTGTGGTACTGGCGCTAGTCAATGCAGTCACAACATTGGTCAGTACAGAAAGCTCACTATTCATACCATTTTGAGCAAAGGTACGTGCAAGCGAATACTGAGCATTTTGAGCCTGTGCCTGATTGACCATAACGGCCTTAGATGCGGCGATAGGATCATCAGAAGGAGTCAGTACACGGGTATTACTGGCAAGCTGCTGACCTGTCTTGCTGAACGTAGACAAACCATCTGTGACGCCTTGCATATTCTGCTGAAAAATAATACTGGTACTCAATCGCATAACCTATTTCCTTATTTTTTGCCGTCACAAACTTAACTGCGGATCCCCAGCAGGGCATCAAATATCGTCGAAGCCGTCTGGATTACCTTGGCATTTGCCATGTAATACTGTTGAAAACGAACAAGATTGCCGTACTCTTCGTCCAAATTGACACCGGACCCCGACTGCTGCTCGGTAGTTAACTGCTTCACGACATTCTTCTGAGATGTATCAGTCACCTTGGCAGTACTCGTCTTATTACCGATATCCCCAACCAGACTGGCGTATGCCTGACTGATAGTTGACTTGTTTTCAACAACCTTCACTGTCTGCAAATTCAATAGTGCTTTAGCATTCGTATTATCACTAACCCCACCACCGGCAGAAGTCAAAGAGGAACCAGCCGCAGCAATCTTGGAAGAATCCGAGATGACAACAGACATACTAACGACTACATCCCGTACTCCTTTCACAGTAAACTCGTCTTTAGCTGCAGGTGTGCCAGTGATATTCAACTTCATACCATCAAAAATCAGGCTGGCTGATGTCGAACCACTGGCGGCGGTAAAGGTGGCAGAAGAAGACAAGTCAGCACCATCCGACAAACGAGTAATCGACCAATTATTACTTGCCGGACCAACGAATTTAACGGCGTAATCGCTCGCCTTGATATAGTTGTTGTCATTACGAGTCAGCGACACAGCCGAGGCTGCCGCAGGAGCAGTCTGCGAAATGGAGGACTGTCCTGGCGATACTTTGAAGCTGAATGTATCCCCCGAAGCGGCAGAACCGGAAATTTTGATGGTAAAACCATCAAACGCCAACGCCGAACCCGACAATGTTGAGCTGGCTGTAGTACCGTCGGACCGAGTAACGTTCCAGGATGTCCCGTTGTATTGCAGTGAGTAGTTATCACGGAGATAGGAAGAGTTTAGTTCAGCAGCGGACGTATTTTTAGCGCTTTTCAATGTAACTGACGAGCCGACACCAAAAAAATCGCCACCCTGAACATTGCTCAAGTCAAAACCCGCTTTGTGCTGCTGGTTGAAAGCATCAGTGAAAGCCAACGCCATCTGACCTAATTGGTTACGGGCGCTATCGAGCGTACCGGTACGAAAATCAAGCAGACCGCCGAGAGAACCACCGGTAATCGTGCTCTCTTTCACTTCACTCACGCCGGCAATGGCATCGTTATACGCAATGGTAGTACGGGTAGGGTCAGTGCTGGATGTCGTCGCAACAAGCGTGTTGAAGCTTTTACCTTGTACCAATGTCAGGCCGTTTTTCAGCGAGACATTGTACATATTGCCGTCCTGAACCGCGACATCGACACCAACCAACTTATTCAGTTGATCAACCAGTGAGTCTCGCTGGTCCAGCAAATCATTTGGCGCTGCACCACTATTCGCACCTTTCAGACGTACAATCTGATCGTTGATATCGGCGATTTGCTGGGCATAGGTATTGATCTGCGTCACCGTGACGGAGAGCTCACCATTGATGTTGCTGTCCATGTCGCGCAAATACTGATCAGTGATTTTGAACTGGTTTACCAACGCATTCGCTTTACCTAGCACGGTCTGGCGAACGGAAGAGTCACTGGAGCTACTAGTCAGGTTCTGCAAATTCTTAAAGAAATCCTGAATAGAAGTTGACAGGCTTGATGAGCTACTCGACAGCAGGTTGTCAATTTTGGAAACCTGCCCGTAATAAGAAGTAGTCGAGCTACTGGTTGACTGCGCCGCACGTAACTGCTTGGCAATAAAATCGTTGTAATCGCGGTTAATGCTGACAACCGTAACACCGTTACCAATATAACCAGCAGAGGTTGTTGTACCATTATTCTGTGCCAACAGCGCGTTTTGACGGCTATATCCGGTAACAGCCTGATTACTGATGTTGTTACTGACAGCGCTCAGTGCCGCTTGTGCTGCACTCAAACCACTCATTCCGGTGTTAATCAAATTGGACATGCTGGGTTCCTTTTACTCTTACTAATGCGCAGAGAGGCACTACCTATTGCCAGGCACAAAAAGATATCGCCGTCATAAATTAACTTGTATAACTATCGGCAGGCGGGTTAAAAACTTGAGAGAAATTAGAAAATCCCGCTCAGATCATGTGTATAAGCCTGAACTGCCTTTTCGCCTGTATTTTTCATCTGCTGGATCATGCTGACCAACTTCTTCGCATAAGCTGGGTCTGTGGCATATCCCGCCTGCTGTAATGCAACCGCGGCCTGTTCCGCCGTTGCCGCCGCAGACACGCCAGCATAACGGGGGTTTTGAGTTAACAGTTTGGCATAATCATTCAACGCTTCCAGATAAGAACCGTACACGCGGAAGGCCGCAGTGACTTTTTTGGCAACACCTTGTTCGTATTCCGTCGTAGTAATTTCCGTAACCGGCCCATCCCAGTTACTGCCAGCTTTAATACCGAAAATATTGTGGCTACGACGCCCATCGGTGGTAGGGATTTCATGCTGTCCCCAACCCGATTCCAGGGCGGCCTGAGCCATAATGAGATGATGTGGAATACCACTTTGCTGACTAACCAGCATGGCGGGTGTGGACAAGCGCGAAATAAAATCAGCACTGCTCATGGGCAATGGCGATGACTTTTCCGATAGCTTAGGCATCGCTTTACGCACCATCTGCTCCACTGCAAATGAAGGCATATTGCGAGCCAATTGACCATCAGGCTTAAATGGCGTCGATGGTGCAGGTTGCTCAATCCCGACAATCCCCTGCCCCATCATCTGTTTTTCAATAACAGCGGCCAGCCCTACTCCTTTGCCAGACGACATCTGCTGGGCCAGTTGCTGGTCATACATTGAAGTGATCATGCGCGTCTGATCGCTACTGAACATACCATCCTTCGGTAGCGTATCACGCATGCTCTTCATCATCATTTGCACAAAGACGCCTTCCAACTGCTTGGCCACAGCACGGAGCCCTTCCCGGTTCTGAGGATGGTTCGATACATCCCGTTTGAGCGCGTTAAGCGACTGTGTTTCATAAGCAGGGTTGTTAAACATCTTCATGTCACTCATCAGATGATTTCCAACTTCGCTCTCAGGCAACCTGCACTTTCCATTGCCTGAAGAATTGACATCAAATCCATGGGTGTGGCACCAAGTGAATTCAAGGCTCGAACTACACTGTTGAGGTTAGCACTCGAGTTCACGCGCTGTAATGCCCCACCTTCCTGACGCATAGAAATTTCCGTTTGCGGCGTAACGACCGTCTGCCCACCTGCCAGCGGTGTATTTGGCTGGCTCACAACATTCTGTTGATTGATAGTCACTGACAGATTGCCCTGTGCAACAGCGCAATTTTCCAGTTGGACATTGCGGTTCATTACCACTGAGCCGGTACGAGAATTGACGATAACTTTGGCATCCAGCGTACCAACATTGACTTCGATATTCTGCATATCCGCCAGAAAGCGAACTTGTGCACTGTTACCAGCAGGTACGATAACTCTTACGGTGCGGGAATCCAGCGGCGCTGCAGAGCCGCCTCGACCGAAACGATTGATCGCATCGCTAATACTCTGCGCCATGGTGAAATCATCCTGATTCAGTTGCAGCATTATGGTATTTCCGGTACCGAAGGTATTAGGCAACTCACGCTCGATAATTGCACCACCGCTAATACGTCCACCGGCGAGCTGGTTTACCTGAACACTGCTGCCGCCAGCAGAAGCACCCGCACCACCGATCAAAAGGTTACCCTGTGCGATAGCATAGACCTGGTTGTCAACGCCCTTCAGCGGCGTCATCAGCAATGTGCCACCTCGCAGGCTCTTGGCATTACCCATAGAGGAAACAACCACATCGACCGCTTGTCCTGCGCGAGCAAACGGCGGCAACTTAGCCGTTACCATTACTGCCGCTACGTTTTTCAACTGCATATTGGTGCCGGCAGGAACGGTTATCCCTAATTGGGATAACATGTTGTTCAAACTTTGAGTGGTAAACGGCGTCTGAGTGGTCTGGTCGCCCGTACCATCCAGCCCGACCACCAGGCCATAACCGATGAGCGCATTATCACGCACCCCCTGAATCGTCACCAAATCGCGGATACGCTCAGCTGATGCTGGCTGAGTTACCATCACCAACAAAGCAAGGAAAAGAGTAAAAGCCGAAGTGATCCGCATTATGTGCCTCATCAATTTAGAACGGCGAAACATTAAGGAAGAACCGCTGCAACCAGCCCATAGTCTGCGTTTCGTTAATGTAGCCATTACCCACATACTCCATACGCGCGTCCGCCACTTGCGTCGACGGTACCGTGTTGCTGCCGCTGATAGTCCTTGGGTTTACCACCCCAGAGAAACGGATAAACTCAGTTCCCTGATTAACGGCAATTTGTTTCTCACCAACGACATGTAAATTGCCGTTTGTCAGCACCTGATCGACCGTCACGGTAATCGTGCCAGTGAAGGTATTATTCGCATTAGCGCCACCCTTCCCGGTAAACGCGTCTTTACCGGTAGCGTTAAATGCCGCCCGGTTGTTACCCAAAGGCCCGTCCAGCAAACGTGGTGTCGTGGTCATACCAAAGGAGCCAGATGCATCCCGGCTGGCATTCGCCGACGAATTCTTGCTGGCACTGACGTTTTCTTGCAACACAATAGTCAGCGTATCTCCTATGTTCCGGGGTCGACGATCTTCAAACATCGGCTGATATCCGTAATTCATCGCTTGACCGGCCTGGAAAATAGACCCATTAGGGATAGCCTGTAACGGTGGTGCAGGTTGCGCTGTTGTTGGTCCAGTAACAACCTTATCGTGAGGTACATAAGCGCAACCGGACAGTGTTAATATTATCACGTATGCCAGCAACCGCGGCCGACACGGCTGCACTGTAGCAACCGACTTCGTATTCATCATCACTACGGATATCGCCTTACTTTCAGTAACCTATCCATATATTGAATCAAGGTGACTACTTCACCCATTTGCGTACTAAGCACAAATCAGTAAAAAGCCACCCTATCTTATACGCGAATGATACCCAGGAATGATTACAGCTGGGTCAGTTTTTGTAGCATCTGGTCCGTGGACGATATAGCCTTACTGTTGATTTCATACGCGCGCTGAGTCTGAATCATGGAAACCAACTCTTCAGCCACATTCACGTTCGATGTTTCAACGTATTTCTGATAAATCAAACCGGCACCGTTCAAGCCCGGCGTACTCTGGGTCGGAGCACCAGAACTCGCTGTTTCCGCATACAGATTTTCCCCCCGATTCTCGAGCCCAGCCTCATTGATAAACATCGCCAGATTAAGTTGGCCAATTTGGACAGGTGCGGTTTGCCCTTGCTGAGTAACAGTCACGACCCCATCTCGCCCCACTGTCAAGTTACTGGAATTAGCTGGAATAGTTATCGCTGGCTGAACCTGAAAGCCACTAGATGTCACCAACTGACCATTCGAGTCTTGCTGGAAGGATCCATCACGAGTATATGCAGTGGTACCATCCGGCATCAGCACCTGAAAAAAGCCCGCGCCTTTGATCGCCATATCCTTGACGTTACCTGTTTCAGAAAAAGACCCTTGCGTATGAATACGTTCAGTTGCTACCGGACGTACACCCGTCCCTAGTTGTAACCCTGACGGCAACATAGTCTGCTCAGAAGACTGTGCTCCCGGCTGGCGTACAGTTTGATACATCAGATCTTCAAATACAGCTCGCTGACGTTTAAAACCATTGGTACTGACGTTTGCCAGGTTATTGGATATGACATCCATATTGGTTTGCTGTGCGTTCAGACCGGTTTTTGCAATCCATAAAGAACGGATCATCGAGTCACTCCTGTGCACAAAGGCACTTAATTCATCGCAAGTATCTGATTAGCACGCTGTGTATTATCGTTAACGCTACTAATCACTTTCATCTGCATCTCAAAACGACGTGAGTTGGAGATCATTTCCACCATCGATTCGACTGTATTGACGTTACTACCCTCTAGTACCCCAGCCATAACTCTGACTGTAGCGTCATTCTGCAGTACCACACCGCGCTGCTGTTGCACAACAGGAGAAACGCGGAAAAAACCGTCATCACCGCGAACCACTTCATTGGCGGTCGCTTTGACCAGTTTCAAACGCCCGATCTGAGTGACCGTATTAGCGGCATCACTGGGGTTCAAGGCATTAATAGTACCGTCGGGGCCGATAGTCAGTTGAGTCTGCGGTGGAACCTCGATCGGCCCGCCATCGCCCATGACCAGTTTACCTTGAACAGTCAGTTGCCCGTTGGAGTTAATCTCCATATTACCATTGCGGGTATAGGCCTCACTGCCGTCCGAGGCTCGTACTGCCAGCCAGCCATCCTGAGAAAGTGCAACATCCATAGAACGTCCGGTGTAATCCATAGAACCCGGGGTGGTATCCACCCCGGGTGTCGAGGACACTACCAGTGTGCGGGTTTCATTCGTAACCCCCTGGATTGGCACGGCACGCATCGCAGCCAGTTGCGCACGGAAACCCGGCGTAGAGGCGTTAGCCATGTTATGCGACGTGACAGCTTGCTGCTCCAGCGTCTGACTTGCCGCACCCATCGCGGTATAGATAGCGTGATCCATGCAATATCCTCGTTATGATGATTAACGCAGGTTAACCAACGTGTTGAGTATCTGATCCTGCGTTTTGATCGTTTGAGCATTCGACTGATAGTTACGCTGGGCAACAATCATATTAACCAGCTCTTTACTCATATCAACGTTGGAGCTTTCTGTTGCCTTGCCCACCAGCTTCCCGAGATTACCAGAACCTGCCAGCCCCACTACCGCCTGACCAGAATTGCTGGTTGCCGCCCAAACGTTATCCCCCTGAGGAGACAGCCCTTCCGGGTTAGCGAAATTAGCCAGTGCAATCTGTCCGAGTACCTGGGTTTTCGAGTTGGAGTAGGAGCCAACAACCGTACCATCGGTGCTGATGCTGTAACCGGTCAGTTCGCCCGGCGCATAGCCATCCTGCGTTGGTGTCTTGGTACTGTTGGAACCGCTGTTCTGCTGTACGGTACCGGTAAAAGCAAGTGTAAAGGTACTGGCGGCAGAACCGTTCAGTGTTGCCATGCTGATGGTTGCGGGCGTGGTGGTCGTCAGTGCCCCACTACTACTGAAAGACAATGTCGTCGGTCCCTGGAAACCGGCACCACTAATGCTGGTATCTTGTGCGTACACATCCCAGCTGTTAGCGGCTGTTTTCACGAAATACAGCGCAAAGTTATGTGCATTTCCTAAACTGTCGTAGGTAGTAATAGAACCTTTGTAGTTTGAAGTGTTGGTCGGGTCGGTTGCGTTCCAGGTCTTGGTGCTATCCGAAGAGTTCAGATTGCCAATAATCGAAGCTGTCGACGTCGCTTTAGCCGACATCGTAGTTTCAGGAATGCTCAACCCAACCGGGTTCGCCCCTTGCTGAATGGTCGGCGGTGTACCAGTGGCAGGATATCCCGTCAATTGCAGGCCCTGTGAGTTAACGATATTACGCTTACTGTCCAACGTAAATTGGCCGTTACGGCTATAAACCACGTTGCCGTTAGTATTAAGCAAACGGTAAAAACCATTACCGTTGATGGCTACGTCAAGTGCACGCGATGTACCGGTAATAGAACCGTTGCTGAAATCCTGCAGCACAGACGCAACCTTGGTACCCAAGCCTACGTTGGAGCCTGCGTACATATCAGCAAAGGAGATATTGCTGGCTTTAAAACCAACAGTAGCGGAGTTGGCAATGTTGTTACCAATGACATCCAAATTGTTAGAGGCAGCGTTTAAGCCACTGACCGCCTGAGAAAAGCTCATGATGCTCTCCTGAATATTGATGAACTGTTATTCACTAAAAAGTGACGTGCGTTATATCCGTAACTGCTACAAAATCTGGCGTACATTATCCAGCGTAGACTGCCCACTCAGCCCCAAATCCAACAACGCCCCTTTACTATTGGTCACGATGCCATTCACGTAGGCATAATTCAGAGCCTGAACAACCTGTTGGGTGCCATTTGAGGTCGCAGACACCGAAATGGTATAAGAACCATCCGGTGCCGTTGAGCCATCAGCAGCCTTACCATCCCAGGAATACGCATGTACCCCGGCACTGAGCCCACCCAGATCCATCGTACGAACAACTTTCCCAGAATTATCAGTAATATTTACGGTAACGTTCTCTGCTGTACTTTCTAGTTCAACGCCAAATGGTGACGTCGTTTCTTTACCGACCAACACCTTGTTACCGGGTACCAGCACTCCACGACCGATTAACGAGGTGGCCTGAATAGATTGATTGCTGTTGATCTGCGTAGAAATTGCACCGAGGGTGGTATTCAGTTTTTCGATACCGCTCACCGTATTTAACTGAGCCAACTGTGAAACCAGTTGGTTGTTATTCATCGGATTTGTGGGATCCTGATTCTTCAACTGAGCAACAAGCAGAGTCAGAAAGCTGTTCTGTAAATCAGCAGCACTGCTTCCGCTAATAGCCGGTGTCGCTGATGTCGTACTTTGAGCACTACTGACAGAAGAGGTAGTAGCCATGATTTCTCCAGATTACTGACCAATAGTGAGGGTCTTTAGCATCATCGACTTCGTGGTATTCAGTACTTCCACGTTTGCCTGATAACTTCGGGATGCTGAAATGGTATTTACCATCTCATTGACAGGATCCACATTCGGCATGCGGACATAGCCTTTGGCATCGGCCAGTGGATTACCCGGCTGATAGACCAGTTTTTCCGGAGAAGGATCTTCAACCACCTTGGCGACTTTCACGCCACCGGTCGCCTGCCCCGGAGCAGCATCGACCTCAAAAACCACCTGTTTGGCGCGATAAGGCTGACCATCAGGCCCTGTAACGCTGTCGGCGTTAGCCAGGTTACTGGCGCTAACGTTAAGGCGCTGAGACTGGGCAGAAAGCGCCGAGCCGGAAATATCGAAAATATTAAGTAACGACATGAGACATCAACCTTATATCTGTCACCAAACTGTTATGATGACCCGGACTGCAGTACCGACATCATCCCTTTAATCTGCCCGCTGATGAGAGTCAGGCTACTTTGATACTTGAGACTGTTGTCCGCGAAGTTGGTACGTTCGCGATCCATATCAACAGTATTGCCATCAAGCGCAGGTTGAGTCGGCACGCGGTAGAGCAGATCGAGCGAAGGTGGTTCTACAGCCTGCGCAGGAATGTGGCGTGTAGACGTCAGGCTCAGCGAAACGGATTGACCGCTGGTACGCCCTTGCTCCATGACCTTGTTCAGTTCGCTGGCGAAATCAATGTCACGCGCCTGATAACCAGGGGTATCGGCGTTAGCAATGTTAGCCGCCAGAATCTCCTGACGTTGGGCACGGAGATTCAACGCTTCTTGCTGAAACCGCAGCGCCGCATCCAATTTATCGAGCATGCTCCCTCCGCAATTTAAACTTTAGTCTGCGTAGGATAATTCCCATCCTGCAAAAATCATCGAGAGAATAGACATAAAATGAAGTGCTATTTATTGCCTTAACTGTAAGCAAGTGCCGTTACACTGGTAGCGTGAAATTAACTGGGTTTGAGAGAGCATAAAACGGATGCTGGATATCAGAAAATACATACAGTTATCGATCTTGAGTTTGCTGTTTGCCCCGATACTGGTGAATGCTGCCGATCTTGCATCACAGTTATCCCGTTTCTTTTCGGATAATTTTAAAGCCTCATCCAATACGGTGAACGTTGTCGTGAAAACGCCCGAAGCGCAATGGCTCATCTGTGACAACCCACAGATTTCATTGCCAGGAAACGCAAGGATGTGGGGTAACCTTTCCGTGTCAGTGCGCTGCGATCAGGACAGGCGTTTTGTTCAGGTTGAAGTACAGGTTACCGGGAATTATGTGGCGGCAGCAGCCCCAATTAGCCGGGGTACCGAGCTGGCATCAGGAGATATCCGGATGGTCCGCGGCAGGATAGACCAACTGCCGCCTCACGCCTTGTTTACACAAGAAGACGCTCAGGGAGCCGTCGCGTTGCGAGATATTGCCCCCGGGCAGGCCATAACCCAGGTAATGATCAGGAAGCCCTGGGTTATTCGTGCCGGGCAAAACGTCCAGATTCTTGCGCAGGGAGATGGCTTTAGTGTGCGCAGCGAAGGGAAAGCAATGAACAATGCGGCATCAGGACAGCAGGCAAGAGCTCGTACAACGTCAGGACAGGTTGTTTCTGGTATCGCGAACGGGGATGGGATTATTCTGATCTCGCAATAATTTGCTAAAGTAATGCTCAATACTGCCGATATGGTGAACATAGTCGTTGATGATAGCACTGCTCAAGTTAGCAACCTGAGTGGGCGGTTAAATCTGTCTCGCTGGTTATCATCATTTATACCTTTTATGATATGAGCACACTACCATGAGCATTGATCGGACCCAGTCAGTCAAACCGGTAAGCCAGGTTCAGCCTCGGGATACTGGCGATGTGGCAAAGTTAAAGCGTAAAGAGGAAGCCGGGCAGCAAAGTTCTGTGACAGGTACTCAGGTTAAGTTGAGTGACGCTCAGTCTAAACTGATGCAGCCATCTGCCCAGGATATCGACGTACAGCGTGTTGAAACGCTGAAACAGGCTATCCGTGACGGTTCATTAAAAATGAACATCGGTAAAATTGCTGACGCATTAATCAAAAATGCGCAGGATTTGATTTCAGGCGAGTAACTCAATGGAAAAACTTGTAAAGCTGCTAGAGCAACTTCTACTCAACATGCGTGAACTCGAAGCCGTGTTGTCTGACGAGCAGTCGTTGCTCTGTGCTGGTCATGTTGATGGCCCCGCTCTGCAAGTGATCACTGATAGAAAAAGTTCATTATTAGCCACTATCCAGCATTTGGATAAGATTCGTCTTCAGGGTGAGTCCGCATTGCGAGTAAAAGCCCCCTATAGCCCCCATCCTGCTGTGGCCCACGTCTGGCAACAGATTACCGCGTTAAGTGAAGCACTGCGTGACAAAAACCAGCACAATGGGCTGTTGCTTGGTTACCACCTTGATCATAATGAAAAAGCATTGGCGGTACTAAAACCACGTCATGCGCAGTCTCTGTATGGGCCTGATGGTCAGTCACGGAGCAATTCAATTTCTGGTCGTCGGATTAGTATCTAATCCTGTACCGTCTTTTCTGCTTACTCACCAACTGTGCTGCCGGGCCCACTGATGGGCTTGGGTTACTTATAGTTTACTGATATCTCGTTAGATACTACATCAACGGATGTTGCCATACGCCCGGAACCGGGTACATAAAAGAGCATTCTAAATTCACTATTTGCCGGTATGCCTTGCAGTCCGTAGGTTTGCCCACTGGCACCGTCCAGATTAATGCACCGATTAGCCGCACAGAGCTTAACAGCTAAATCTATCGGTGCGGGCGATTTCAATTGATATAGCCAGTAGACCACGGTGACAGATTGGGCGGCGGTAACCCCCAATCCAGAGGGCGGGAGAAAAGCAGGGGAAGATGCTAACATCCCTTTGTATTGAAATGATGGCCCTGCCAGGCTGACATTCCAGCCGCCTTGCTGAGCATAGACAACGGACGATGAGATGACTGCCACCATCCCCCAAAACACGGTCACCATGATTTTCTTCATCAGGAAAGTTCACCACCAATCATTGATGTCATTCTGATTTGACGACTATCGCTAATCTCAAGATTCGACAGTACGGCAATTTGCGGCAGACTGCGGCGCAGGAATCGCGACAATAGCCCACGCAGTGCGTGGTTGACCAACAATACCGGCGGCGCACCCAATACTTCCTGCCGTTGCAATGCCTGTCGAGCCTGCTCCAGTAATCTGTCACTCAGTCCAGGCTCCAGACCACCGCCTCCCTGAAGCGCTTGTAATAGCAAACGCTCCAACGCGCCATCAAGACCGATGACCTGAAGTTCCGTATCACCCGGGAACCACTGCTGCGTGATGGCCCGTCCAAGTGCAATGCGTACAGCCGTCGTCAGTTCATTAGGATCTGTTTGCACACTTGCATGTTCAGCCAGCGTTTCGATAACCGTGCGCATATCACGAATCGATACCTGCTCGCTTAACAAATTCTGCAATACTTTGTGTAACGTGGTTAACGTCACTACGCCCGGAATAAAATCCTCCGTTAGCTTTGGCATTTCCTGAGATACGCGGTCCATCAGTTGTTGCGCTTCCTGACGACCAAACAACTCACTGGCATGCAAACTAAGCAAATGATTCAGGTGGGTCGCCACCACTGTACTGGCTTCAACCACGGTAAACCCCTGGGTTTGTGCCTGCTCCTTCAATGCACTTTCTATCCAGACCGCGGGCAAACCAAAAGCGGGATCTTTCGTTAGATCTCCCGGTAGTGTGCCCACTGCATTTCCGGGGTTAATCGCCATCCAACGCCCCGGATGTGCCTCACCGCTACCGATCTCAACACCTTTCATCAGGATGCGATAGCTGGCCGGCTGCAAGTCCAGGTTATCTCGAATATGCACTACCGGTGGGAGGAATCCCATTTCCTGGGCAAACTTCTTACGGATACTGCGAATACGTCCAAGTAACTCACCGTTTTGCTGGAAATCCACCATAGGTATCAAACGGTATCCCACTTCCATACCAAGCGGGTCTTCCAGTTGAACGTCAGACCAACTGGCTTCTATCACCTGTGGTGTTGTCGGAGTGGCAGCCGCCGCCTCCGTCGCTGCAAATGCGGCTTTATTCTCCCCTCCTTTCTTCATCCACCAGGCTAACCCCAACAGCGTTGCGGTAAACAGCAGGAAGACAAAGTTAGGCATACCAGGAACCAGACCAATCAGTCCCAATACCCCCGCACTTAAGATCATGACACGTGGGTTATTGAACAGTTGGGTAACCATCTGTTGACCGACATCTTGATCGGTACTGACCCGGGTAACAATCACACCGGCGGCGGTTGAAATCACCAGTGCCGGAATTTGTGCAACCAGACCGTCACCGATTGTCAGGAGTGTATAGTTTTCAACAGCCTGCCCCAGCACCATATTGTGCTGAACGACCCCAACTAGTAAGCCACCGATGATGTTGATGGCCATTATCATCAACCCAGCGATAGCATCCCCCCTCACGAACTTACTCGCACCATCCATGGAACCATAGAAATCCGCTTCCTGAGTAACTTCAGAGCGACGTTTTTTGGCTTCATCCTCACCAATCAACCCGGCATTCAAATCAGCATCAATCGCCATTTGCTTTCCGGGCATCCCATCCAGGGTAAAGCGCGCGCCAACTTCCGCGATACGCCCAGCCCCCTTGGTGATTACCATGAAGTTGATCAGGACCAGGATAATAAACACCACAATACCGATGGCAAAATTACCCCCCACCAGGAAGTGGCCAAAGGCTTCAACCACTCTCCCAGCCGCACCAGCGCCGGTATGCCCTTCCATTAGAATGATACGTGTGGACGCAACATTAAGTGACAAACGTAACAGTGTAGAAAACAACAGGATAGTCGGGAAGGCCGCAAAATCGAGCGTACGCTGGGTAAACATCGCAACCAGTAACACCATAATGGACAGTGCGATATTGAACGTAAACAGCAGGTCCAAAACAAACGGTGGCAGCGGCAGAACCATCATCGACAGGATGAGCAATATCAGAACAGGTCCTGCCAGAATCTGCCATTGCGAACCTTTCATATTGCCAGGTAGACGAAGTAAAGAGGCCAGGTTAGCCATCGGTTGTTTTCTCTTTAGCAAAATCCAGTGCATCCGGCACAGGTAAGTTTTTAGGTTTACGTGGAATCAATCCGCCTTCACGTTTCCAGCGTTTGAGCTGATAGACCCACGAAAGCACTTCGGCAACAGCGGCATATAATCCGGTCGGGATCTGCTGCCCTATTTCAGTATGACGGTAAAGGGCCCGAGCCAACGGCGGCGCTTCAAGTATCGGGATACGGTTCTCTGTACCAAGTTCACGGATGCGTTGGGCTATCCGATCAGCACCTTTGGCCAGCACTCGGGGTGCACTCATTTTCTTTTCATCATACTTCAGCGCAACAGCATAGTGAGTCGGGTTGGTGACGATAACGTCGGCCTTCGGCACATCCGACATCATTCGGCGTTGTGCCATCGCCCGCTGCTGCTGGCGGATACGGTTTTTAATATGCGGATCCCCTTCGTGCTCTTTGTATTCGTCACGAATCTCCTGCTTGCTCATGCGTAGCCGCTTAATGTGACTCCATATCTGCCAGGCCACGTCAAAGCCAACCATAGGGAACAGCCCGAGGATCACCCAAAAACAACACAAGAGCGCGATATTCAGCGCATCTTTTATCGCCATCCCCATGGGCTCCGACACAAGGTGCAACATACTATTCCAGTTGTGCCGGAGAAACCAAAAAGTAATAAGACCGACAATGACGGCTTTAAGGATTGCTTTAAATAACTCAGCCAACACCTGGGTCGAAAACATGCGCTTCAACCCAGATAACGGGTTCATCTTACCAAAATCGAAACTTATCGCCTTAGTACTGAAAATCAGGCCACCCAGTAGTATGGGGGCACCCAAGGCGACCAATACTAATCCAAACAAGATCGGCACAAGCGCCATCACCGCCTGCTCGAGCAACGTACCGACATGAGAGATTATCAACCGTTCGTCATTAATGAAGCCGTGGTCAAAAGTCAGCCCTTTAGCCATCATATCAGACAGTCTGCCAGCCATACTGGCCCCATACCCCCATAAAATAGCGAGGCCGGCAATCAGTATGAATACTGACGTCAGCTCCTTCGAACGGGGGATCTGACCTTCTTCTCGGGCTTTTTCTGTTCGTTGGGGGGTGGGAGCTTCTGTTTTCTCCAGATCGCTATCATCTGCCACTAGAGCCGCTCCTGTTAACGCTCGCTGACATAAAGTTATACAACGCTAGCATGACAAAATCCGGCAAATTCTTATGGGTAGAACAAAGGAGAAAATAAGTGGCTATTTATTTTATTGCATAAGAAAGGGGCAGGAATTTACGATCGGGGCAAGCCCGACCGTAAAAATCCACATACCTTACGCCACGATGCCCACTCATACGAAGGATGAAATGGGTGTCGGGGTGAAATCAAAAACCCAGGCTATCCAACAGGTCATCGACCTGATCCTGATTAGAAACAATACCTGCGGCGGTTTTATCAACCTGAGGCCCGTTAAGCAGACCTTCATTCGCACGACGCGCATCAGACGGTTTCTCTGGAATATTTTCCAGCAATACCATCAGCAGTTGTTTTTCAATTTCCTGAACAACATCCATCATACGTTTAATAACTTGCCCGGTTAAGTCCTGGAAATCCTGTGCCATCATGATTTCCAGTAACTGGGCATTGGTAAACGCAGTATGATCCGGGACTGACTCAAGGTAGCTACGCGTGTCGGTAACCAACTCACGTGCCTCAGAGAGTTCAATCGGATTCTCAAACCACTGATCCCAACGGGTTTTCAGGGCTTTAGATTCTTCTTCCAGTTGGTTCTGACGAGGCTGGGCTGCTTCAACACAACTCAATGCACGCTCTGCAGCTTGCGCAGTCATCTGAACAACATAATCAAGACGATCACGCGCATCAGGAATCGCTTCGGCCGCTTCGGTGATCGCCTGATCTAAACCAAGCTCTTTCAGGCTGTCACGCAGCATGCGTGTCAATTGCCCGATACGAGAAATAATCTCTGTAGCAGACGCATGATCGTTAATGGGCATCGGATGTGGATTCATGGCATCTCCTTACATACCAAGCTTTTCGAAAATCTTACTCAGCTTTTCTTCAAGCGTAGCGGCAGTAAACGGTTTAACAACATAACCGCTGGCACCAGCCTGTGCTGCAGCAATAATATTCTCTTTCTTTGCTTCAGCGGTTACCATCAACACTGGGAGCTTGGAAAGCGCGCCGTCGGCACGGATAGCCTGTAACAGTTCCAGTCCGTCCATATTAGGCATGTTCCAGTCAGAAATGACAAAATCGAAACCGCCTGAACGAAGTTTGTTCAAAGCATCAGCGCCATCCTCCGCTTCTTCCACATTGTTGAAGCCCAGTTCTTTTAGTAGATTTCGAACAATACGACGCATTGTCGAAAAATCATCCACTACTAAAAATCTGAGTTCTTTATCAGCCATACCTACTCCTAATATTATTGCTCACCCCGGAGCTGCTATATACGTAATGCCTGTCCGGCAGAAACTTGTGCCAGCATCCGCTGACTCACCTGGTGCAAATCCACCACCTCATCGACACCACCGAGTGCAATAGCCTCTCGAGGCATACCGAATACTACACAACTGGCTTCATTCTGCGCGATCGTATACGCTCCCGCCTTATGAAGCTCCAGCATTCCTGCGGCGCCATCATTCCCCATGCCGGTTAGGATTACTCCTACTGCATTTCGTCCGGCGTACTGTGCAACAGAGTGGAACAGTACGTCAACAGAAGGACGATGACGATTGACCGGCGGACCATCATGCAGTTTTACCTGGTAGTTCGCGCCACTACGCGCCAGCTCAAGATGACGAGCGCCAGGTGCGATATAAGCATGCCCTGGCAGGACACGTTCACCATCTTCAGCTTCTTTTACTGTAATCTGACACAGCTTGTTCAGTCGTTCAGCAAAAGACTTGGTAAATCCTGGCGGCATATGCTGAGTAATCAGTAATGCCGGGCTGGTTGGTGGCAGCGGCTGCAAAACATGTCGGATTGCCTCAGTCCCACCTGTTGACGCCCCAATCGCGATCAACTTTTCACTACTGAGCAGCGGCATGCTGGGGAGCAATACCGAAGGTGCAACCCCCGTACTACGCTGTGGTAAGCGTGCTTTGGCAGCCATGCGGATTTTTTCCGCAATCAGCTCACTGTATGCCAGCATCCCCTCGCGGATACCCAATTGAGGCTTGGTAACAAAGTCAATAGCCCCAAGTTCAAGCGCCCGCAAAGTAATTTCAGAACCTTTCCCGGTCAACGAAGACACCATCACCACAGGCATTGGGCGAAGGCGCATTAACTTCTCAAGAAAATCAAGGCCATCCATACGTGGCATTTCCACATCAAGCGTCAACACCTGCGGGTTGAATTTCTTGATCAGATCGCGTGCCACCAATGGGTCAGGTGCAGTAGCAACCACTTCCATATCGGGATGGCTATTAATAATTTCGGTCATGATCTGTCGCATCAGGGCAGAATCATCAACACATAATACTTTTATTTTGCTCATTATCTTTCCTTAGCCAGCCCATAAACAGTCTGCCCGCGCAGGTAGAATTCCCGACTGATCTGACTGAAGTTCTCTGAGTGTCCGGCAAACAATAATCCGCCTGGTTTAAGTAGCGGAACAAAACGACGCAAAATGCGTTCCTGAGTCTCTTTATCGAAATAAATCATCACATTACGACAAAAGATCGCATCAAACGGCGCAGGTACAGACCATTC
Source organism: Dickeya oryzae (assembly GCF_009372235.1). Taxonomy (GTDB): domain Bacteria; phylum Pseudomonadota; class Gammaproteobacteria; order Enterobacterales; family Enterobacteriaceae; genus Dickeya; species Dickeya oryzae. The sequence goes on from NZ_ML762920.1 coordinate 550,431, forward strand.
TGGTGCCAATAGATTCACTTGCTGAAAATGAATCATGTTCGCCAGATCCGGACGAACCCGAACCAGACCACTGTGCGGCCCGGTTCCACGCAAAAAGAAGCGCTGCATCTGCTGTGGAGAAAGTGACCGGAGATCTTCCTGCCGATAAATACCCGCAGAAGCTTTCTCTAAAACTTGTGTATCAATATCACTGGCTGTTATCTGGCAGTTACTGGCACGATCGCCATAAACCTCCGCCAACGTCATAGCCAGAGAATACGGTTCTTCACCGGTGGAAGCTGCAGTACACCAGATACTGTACCCACCCTGCTGCCGTTTGCGGGCATGCTCAGCAAGGATAGGAAAATGGTGAGCCTCACGAAAAAATGCCGTCAAATTCGTTGTTAACGCATTGATGAATGCCTGCCACTCAGCACTGTTAGGATCTGACTCCAACAGCGCAAGGTACTGACCAAAATCATTGATTCCCAACAAACGCAATCGTCTAACCAGGCGGTTATAGACCATTTCGCGTTTATGGTCGGCCAGCACAATACCAGCACGTTGATAGATAAGCTGACTGATTCTCCGAAAGTGAACATCAGACAGCGGCAACCGTTCAACCATCTGACTCAAAATAGATGTAGAACCTGAACGATTTGGCGATGGTGTATTATTCATATCTGACCGCCCGAAAATGGATAGATGATTTTATTGTTTTTCAATCAGACTTCCCATTATGACTATTACAGGTCTAATGCCTTATCTCAAGCTTCGCCACGCGATGAACGCTATCTATCAACATACCACTGGGAAACTTGCTTTTATCCGTCTTTTTCCGACGAATTAATAGCGGTAATCACACAATGGTTTGAATGGATGCTTTTGACATTGTTCATCATGAAGATTGTTCACACTAAAACAATTCAATCTTCATCGTCGCCACACTCCCTGAGTAGCACCATCGTTACCAGCCAACGCTGCTGACTGAGAGTCGCCCTTTAAGGCTCGCTAAAATACGCCCATACAATTGGCATTAGTTATATAAATCGGCTGTATTAAACCTTTCTTTAACTAAAGAGGCGTCATAACGGCAACAAAAATTAAAACTGCAACATTTGTCTCAAAACCGTCGGTTCCTCTGTACAGCCTCGGGACTATTAGTGCACGAAATCCCTTAAAAAAAACTTAAGTAAACAACACTAATATAGATGTTATCAGCTATTTTTTCTGTTCTGTGATGCAACTTTCATCAGAAATAGAACTGAAAGACGAAAAATTAGCCAATCGAAAATTTATACTCAACACCGTTGCTCAGGATAAATTTCCATTACTATCTAAGTATCAATCGGGTGGGCCATATCCTGACCTACCCGATTCAGTCATTAAAAACGATTAAAAGGTTTCCCAGTTATCGGCAGTTTTACTGGTTCTGGCCTTTTTCTCTGTCTCCGTTATTACTGAGGTTGCCAGCAAGGCGGGTCTGGCAACGCGAGCTGAAGCAGCAACCGCAGCAGACTGGGTTGTCATACCGTTGTTTCCTGATAAACGGAACACCGCTACCGCCTGATTCAGTACCCGAACCTGCTCTTCGAGCGAGTGAGCGGCAGAAGCAGACTCCTCAACCAACGCAGAGTTTTGCTGGGTAACCCGATCCATTTCTGTCACCGCCTGACCGACTTGATCGATACCACGGCTTTGTTCTTCAGAAGCCGATGCGATTTCCCCCATGATGTCAGTCACACGAGTCACCGCACCCACTATTTCCCCCATCGTTTCACCGGCACTTTCAACCAGCACTGAGCCTTCTTCAACCCGGTTTACCGAATCTTCAATCAGAGACTTAATTTCTTTCGCCGCCTGCGCACTGCGCTGGGCCAGACTACGAACCTCGCCAGCAACAACGGCAAAGCCCCGTCCCTGCTCCCCTGCTCTCGCAGCTTCAACAGCGGCGTTCAGCGCCAGAATATTAGTCTGGAACGCGATACCGTCGATCACACTGGTGATATCAGCAATCTTCTGCGAGCTTCCCGCAATGTTATGCATGGTTTTCACCACATTATCGACCACTTTCCCACCTTTTTGCGCAGTCTCAGACGCGCTCAAAGCCAGTTGGCTCGCCTGACGTGCGTTTTCAGCATTCTGCTTCACGGTAGAAGTAAGTTGTTCCATGCTGGCAGCGGTTTCTTCAAGTGCGGCAGCCTGCTGTTCCGTTCTTGACGACAGATCAGTATTGCCCGCGCTGATTTCCGATGCACCGGTGTAAATGGCCTCTGCACTTTGTCGAACTGCACTCACCGTCGTAAAAAACTCGGTTTGCATATGTCGCAGGCTATCAGCCAGAATGCCCATCTCATTCGTGCCGTGAAAATCAATCCGGGTCGTCAGATCACCTTTCGCCATATGACGAATATGCCCAATAAGGTTGTGCAGTGGCTGAACAAGAGAACGGTTGATACCCAACCAGACGATCAACGCCATAAGCACAACGAAGATCGCGACAGAAACCAACAACCACAATGCCGTCGAATAAGAAGCATTATTCTCTTCTACCGCATTGGCATAAACTTTATCGTAGGAGTCTTTGTAAGAATAATAAGCTTTCTCGAACCGATCCTGAAAACCTTGGGTAGGTTGATCAAAAAACTCCTTCAGCTTTCCGGTAGAGATAAAAACAATCAACTCACTTAATGCATTGTTCAGTGCGGTATAATTATCTTTTACCGCCTGACCAATAGCAGGATCTTGTTGATTCGTATATGGTATTTTTTCATAATTGGCAAAGTGGGTATTGGCGATAACCAGTTGCTTTTTCGCCAGTTCAATCAGATCTTTTGCTGATACCCCGCCGGAAACCCCACCAGATATGTCCATCGCATAACGCGTTCCCGCACGGTTCAGCGTGTTACGCGTTTGCAATAAATAAGACCAGGTCGATTCCAGCTCTGATTTCTGTTGGTTAATAATTCTTGTCGTCGTGAAGATATCTCGGTCCGACTTCAATGCATTGAAAAATAGTCCGCCGGAAATGATTTGTAGGGCAATAAATAACCCAAGAATAATAACAAGCCCAGTAACAACTTTTATACGATTCAGCATATTAAAACCTTAATTGCAACGATCCCTGATGCCTTGGTATCTCTACAACCTTTTAACTTCCAGAGATTGGGGGTAATAAATGATATGGGCCACCGAAGTGGCCCAGTATGGCTTTTTATCAAACCTTCATGACGCTATCAACCAGCGCCATTTCTTCGCTGCTGAGTAGCCTTTCAATATCTACCAGAATCAGCATACGTTCCCCCAACGAACCCAGTCCGGTGAGATATTCCGTTGACAGCGTGACAGCAAACTCCGGTGCCGGGCGAATTTGTTCAGCCGTCAGGGACAGAACATCAGAAACGCCATCGACCACGATGCCAACAACACGCTGCCCCAGGTTCAATACGATAACAACGGTATTGTCATCATAATCGACTTCCTGCTGCATGAATTTGATGCGCAAATCGACAATCGGCACGATAACGCCACGCAGGTTGGTGACACCTTTAATAAACTCAGGGGTATTGGCAATACGGGTAACTTGATCGTAACCGCGAATTTCTTGAACCTTCAAAATATCCACGCCGTATTCTTCATCACCCAGCGTGAAAATCAAAAATTCCTGACCTACTGTCTCGCCCGCTAATTTTGTGACATTTGCAAGTCCAGTCATGTTTCTCACCTTTAATCTATAGCTGTAATTTGCTGTTAAGCTGCGGTTTCAACCACACGCTTTTCCCGATAAAGCGCCTGCAACGCAGAAACATCCACAATCAGCGCTACGCTACCATCACCCAAAATAGTTGCGGCTGAAACGCCTGGCACCTTGCGGTAGTTGCTTTCCAGGTTTTTCACAACAACCTGATGCTGACCAATCAACTGGTCAACCAGCAAGGCATAACGACGGCCAGCGCTCTGCAGAATAACGACGATACCCTGAGTGGCATCCGTTTTTGCTCCGGCGACATCGAATACCTGATACAGCTCAACCAGTGGCAGATATTCGCCACGAACCTGCAACACTCGCTCTCCCCCCGCCAGAGGATACAAGTCCTCAGACTGAGGCTGCAAAGATTCCATCACGGCGTTAAGCGGCAGGATAAAGACTTCATCATTAACCTTGACGGACATACCATCAAGTATGGCCAGTGTCAGCGGCAGCAGAATACGAATCGTCGTTCCTTTACCTTTCACGAAATGGATTTCAACATGCCCACCCATTTCCTGAATATTCCGTTTCACCACATCCATACCAACGCCACGGCCTGACACATCGGTCACTTTCTCTGCAGTAGAAAAACCCGGAGCAAAGATCAGCATACCGACGTCTTCATCCGTCATGCTTTCACTGACAGCCATCCCTTGGGACAACGCCTTAGCCAGAATACGTTCACGATTCAAGCCGGCACCATCATCAATCACTTCAATGCAAATATTGCCACCCTGATGTTCTGCGGACAGTATCAGGTTCCCTACTGCAGGTTTGCCCGATTCAATACGCTTCTCAGGTGATTCAATACCGTGATCGAGGCTGTTACGCACGAGGTGTGTCAATGGGTCAATGATGCGTTCAATCAGGCTTTTATCCAGTTCGGTTGAGCTCCCTTGCAGGGTCAGCTCAACTTCTTTACCCAATTTAGCCGCCAAGTCGCGAACCAGACGTGGAAAACGGCTGAATACATACTCCATCGGCATCATACGGATGGACATCACCGATTCTTGCAGGTCACGAGCATTTCTTTCAAGTTGCCCCATGCTATTGAGCAGATCGCCATGTGCAACAGGGTCAAGAGCACTGGAACGCTGTGCCAGCATAGACTGAGTAATAACCAACTCACCGACCAAGTTAATGAGTTGGTCAACCTTTTCCACCGCTACACGGATACTGGTATCACCTGTTTTCTGTCTACCTTTAGCGGCGTCATTATTGCCACCAGCAGGCTTGGCCACAGGGGCCGCTGCCGCAGCCGGTGCAGCAGGCTGCGCTGGTGCAACCGCAGCGGCAGGCTCGACAGGTTCAACCGCAGCGACAAACTCGGCTTGGGCTGGTGCGCCACCGGTAGCAGACTTGAAGCTAATCTGATCTGGCTCCAGAACAAAACATAACACAGCACTGATGTCATCTTCGCTGGCTGATGTATCGAGCGTCAGTTCGACACTATTACTGGTCTGTACGGAATCCTTCACTGTTCCGAGATTACCCAGTTCTTCAAGTAACTGAGGAATATCCGACTCTTTCAGGTTAGTAAGGGCTATACGCAATCCCGAGTGGCTGCCGGCAGACGCCGGAGCTGAGGATGGGGAAACCGATTGTTCAACCTCTGCTGCTTTGACAGGGGCGACCGCTCCAGCAGTGCCATTTTCTTTGGACTCCAGAGCAAGCTGGCGCAGAGCTTGACAGATATACTCAAAGCTTTCTGTGTTGGGCTCTTGCGCGGTTTTGTAAGCATCCAACTGATCCTGCATGATATCTTTGGTTTCCAAAAACAGGTTGATAATGTCAGTGCTCAGCCGCATTTCACCACGTCTGGCACCATCCAACAGGTTTTCTAGTATATGTGTAGTTTCCTGTAGTACAGTGAAACCAAATGTTCCCGCGCCCCCTTTAATCGAGTGAGCAGCACGAAATATGGCATTCATCTGTTCCGTATCAGGCGCTAACGGATCAAGTTGCAATAGATGCTGCTCCATGTCCGCCAACAATTCATCTGCTTCATCAAAAAATGTTTGATAAAAAGCACTCATGTCCATGCTCACGTGGGTCACCTCTGCTGTGAATCGCGGCTTGTTGAAGAAGGTGTCGCCTGACTATCAGGTGCTGCAGGCAAAGCTGTCGTAGGCTGCCGACGGCTTGTTGCCGATGAGCTCGCTCCCGACGCAGGCGCCGCTGTTGCGGGTGCCTGAACAGGAGCCACAGTTGAGCCAGATACAGGCGTCCCATTGGTTTCGGGTTTTGGTGCAGCCGTACTGTTACCGTTATCGGCAGGCGCGGTAACTGGCTTGGCTTTATCCATCCCCATGTTTTGTAAATTTTCTATTTTATCAATGTTTACTGCACTGCTTTCAGCATTTTCACGTTCGATATTCTCCTGAGCTTGCTTATTCAGGACAACCAGACTGATACGCCGGTTGATGGCATCGCTGCCGCCTTTCGCCTGCTTCAAATTCATCGTGTCAGCCATACCAACAACGCGCAACACTTTGCCATCGGCAAGTCCACCCGCAATTAATTCACGCCGGGAAGCGTTGGCACGATCAGCTGAAAGCTCCCAGTTACTATAGCCACGCTCCCCCATCGCATACGGTGCATCATCAGTATGGCCCGATAAACTGATCTTATTGGGAATATCATTCAAAATCGGCGCGATGGCTCGCAAAATATCGCTCATGTAAGGCTCTACCTGCGCACTACCCGTCTTAAACATGGGGCGATTGTTACTATCGATAATCTGGATGCGTAGACCCTCATCAACCATTTCAATCAACAGGTGCGGCCTTAATGCTCTGAGACGTGGATCCGCTTCTATCAACTGATCGAGGCGTTCGCGCAATTTATTCAGCTTAATTTCTTCAAGACGCCCATCCATCGTATCAATCTGTCGCTTCACATCCCCTTCCTGCTGTGTCGGATCCGAACCGCCACCTGGGATAGGATTGGAAGCATCACTAATCTTAGGGCCAGATGTAATGGCAATTTTTAATGGTGTACGAAAATACTCAGCAATCTGAGCCAACTGGGAAGGCGAAGAAATGGCAATCAACCACATGACCAAAAAAAGTGCCATCATAGCGGTCATGAAGTCAGCATAAGCAATCTTCCATGAACCACCATGGTGGGCGGCATGTCCCGATTTACGTTTTTTGCGGATAATGGGATGCTGATGTTTCATGCGTCATTTTCCGATGCCTGCTGTGCCGGAGCCTTCACATTACGAATATGCTCTTCCATTTCAGTAAATGAAGGACGCACGGTTGAATAAAGCGTTTTACGTCCAAACTCAACGGCAATCTGTGGCGCATAGCCATTCAGGCTGGATAATAGGGTTACCTTGATACATTGTAGCACCTTGATCTTCTCTGAGTTCTTCTGACGCAACAGTGATGCCAAAGGCGACACGAAACCGTAAGCTAACAAAATACCCAGGAACGTCCCCACCATCGCATGGGCAATCATCATGCCCAGTTCTGCTGCAGGACGATCAACAAATGCCAGAGAGTGCACTACCCCCATAACTGCAGCGACGATACCAAACGCAGGCAAACCATCCCCCATCAGGTTCAAACTCGTAGCCGGTACTTCAACTTCATGCTCGACGGTTTCAATCTCTTCATCCATCAGCGTTTCAATTTCAAACGCATTCATATTGCCGCTAACCATCAAACGCAGATAATCCGTGACGAACTCGACAATGTAGTTATCAGCAAGAATCCGGGGATAATTGGAAAATATCTCACTCTCTTTCGGGTTATCAATGTCAAATTCCAGAGAAAGCATACCCTGCTGGCGAGACTTGGCCATCAACCGGAATAGGACCGCCATCAGGTCCATATACACGGCTTTGGTATATTTGGAGCCCTGAAATAGCACAGGAAAAGCCTTCATCGTCGCTTTGATAGCTTTAGCATTGTTACCGACAATAAAAGCCCCTACTGCCGCGCCACCGATAATCAGCAGTTCTGAAGGCTGATACAACGCCCCCAACTCGCCACCAACCATAAGATAACCGCCAAGTATGGAGCCTATAGTGACAAGATAACCCAATATAACCAGCACAAGAATTCCTTATAGATATTAAAAGGGTAGCTGAGAGAGTTATAAATGCAGTATTACCAACGACTTATTTGAAGGGGATACTGCCATCGAGCAATGAACGCGCGATGACAGAACCACAAAATCGCCATCAGGCTCAGACTGCATGCTTAACCTGTTCATCCAGCAGTTGAGGGATCATATCGGCAACACTCGGCGAAAGTTTACGTCTTTTTACTGCTCTGGAAGGTGGCTGGCACAAACTGCAGACAAAACTGTTTTTTGGCTGGTGCGCATGGGTGATAAACATACCCTTGCAGCAGTTGCATGAGGACAACTGCAACATCCCGCTATCGACAAAGCGTACCAGTGTCCAGGCACGGGTCAACGCTAGCAACGGCACATCACTTTGAGGGGCACATTGTTCGAGGTAAAGGCGATAAGCCTTGATAACCGCTTCAACACCGCTGCATTGACTATTTTTGAGCAAAAACAGGTAGGCGTTATAAAACATGGAAGAGTGGATGTTCTGTTCCCATGTCATGAACCAGTCGGTGGAAAACGGCAGCATCCCTTTAGGCGGAGGGCTGCCCCTCAATTCTTTATATAGCTTAATCAAGCGACCACGGCTTAATTGGGTCTCGCTTTCTAGCATCTGGAGGCGTGCGCCCAGCGAAATGAGCTCCATCGCCAGCTGTATGTCCTTAGCTTCCTGAACAATACTTTTCTCAGCCATCATTATGCCCTTTTCTTAGGCAAGCTTTCTTCCTTTGAAGATAGCTCTTGTAATAAATGACTCGACAACAAAATACCGGTATGAATCTGTTGCAGATCGTCGACCCGGGATTCTTGTGTTAATAGCTTAATCGTATTGTGATCACTGAAGCGGAAGTGGCATATCAGCTGATTGGTTTCGGCTAGTTTGACCATTTGCGGTAAGGTCAATTGCATCAATGCATCAGCCATTTCCTCATTGATACCCAACCGGAACATAGCTGATGCTTTTTCGTCGTTTATTAATCGCTGAGCCAGTAACAAATAAGACAAATTGATGTCATAAATGTGTTTTAGCAGTTCAGAGGTACCCATATTCCCATCCCGACAGACTATGTTTCAAACATAAGTTAGGTGATAGACAGCTCACCCGCTAAACAATCACTCTCCATAGGTGGCATGAAAACTATCGGTGCCAGACAATTTTATTACTTTATAATCTTCTAATATGACGAAAAATACAGCATCAATGTTAATAAATTTGAGATCCCATCTCTTCATAACTTCAGACTCATCCTTTCCCTGTATTGCGTCCAACATAGAGCGTAGGATTAATCCTAATCCTACGCCACTGTACCGCCTTCAGCCTGATTCATACAACGCAAGCCTGTTGGCATTTTGATAATTATGTGACTATGATCACAAAAATGAAAGGGGCGAAACATAATATTTCACTGATTTTTGCTCCGCTGTGAAATTTTCCTGAACACAATATACGCATAATAGAAGAAAAAAACCCCCCACAACACCCCACCCTTTTGACAAGAAATCATAATCATTTGATATTTAAAATAAAAAAACAAATCCGATGACTGACAATTTTTGTCCTACTTCTGCGACCATCTTGATTTACATTAACATTTCTAATTTTATAACCTGGGTTATTATTTTATAAGTTCCCTATATGTTCCGGTACATCTGGTTGCCAGTACACCATGGAGACTGACCGTACATAGGTACATCCATTCCTGATGCTCTCAGTATCTGACTGAAAAAGCGCCTTCGTTACCACCACACAAAGCGGAAAAGTACTGACGATCATAGCTAAACTCAATAGAAGAAAGTACTAATGCCGTTCGGAAGAGGTGATATTTTGTTCAATTAAAGCCCCATTCACCTACCTCTATCAGCCTTCTCAAGCGAGCACAACAGAAGAAAGATTGAGCTACAGTCCACCGGGTTTACATCAGAGCGATTAGCCAGGTTCCTGCTAAACTGATAGACAATGCTCACCTGTGTTTCCAGGAGGGCTATTTTCCTATTTTTAGGTATCCGTTATGTTGAATAGCTACCGATTAGCTGAATAAAAAAGAGACAGTACCTGATATCCTTCTGCCAGCAGATTCGTGATCGACATCGCATTGAAATTCATGAATGTTCCACATTATATGACGATGTTAGATTATGTTGGTATTTTGAAAACGGATCGCCACACAGCTGTTTCCAGAAACAAAAGCACCCAAACTACACCTGCAAGTAGTACGGTTGATGTACATATATTTTTCCTGAAAATGAGCGAATGGATATGAAAATGATGTCAAAGTCTGAACAACAGGGTAAAACCGGCATACTGGGTAATCTTGGACTGGTGCCGTTATTTGTCATCATTCTGGGCGGCATTATGCTGTTGTTTGCCCTGGCTATCGGTACATCCAGTTATTTTCTGGTGCGAGCTAATCAAAGTCTGGATTATGTCACTCAGGAAATTGACGTCCGTCTTGGGCTGTCAAACAGCTCTAACCATCTCAGAACCGCCCGCCTGTTGATTATTCAGGCTGGCGCTGCGGTGCGCGTTGGGGACACTGATGTATTCAACAACAACCTGAAACAGGCAGAACAGCGCATTGCCGCCTCGAAGGAGGCATTCAAAGCTTATCAAAACCGAAGTGTCAAAACCGATACGGATCTGGCAATCGATCCCGAACTGAATAAAGCCTATAACGACTACCTTGAAAAAGGCATCATGCCGATGCTCAAGGCAGCTAAAGACGGCTATTTCGAAGAAATCCTGACACACGAATCAGAAGAGGTTCGTCTTCTCGATGATGCCTATAACAAGCCATTACTGAAAGCCATTGCCTTTCGTACTGAACGAGCCAAAGCACTCAATAGTAATGCACAGTACGAGGCCAAAATGGGTTACACCTTGATGGCTGTCAGCTTCGCCATCGCGATTGTCATGACCATGCTAACCTTCTTCTTCTTGCGTGGTACGCTGATTAAGCCGATGAATCGCCTGGTGCAACGTATTCAACGTATTGCTCAAGGTGACCTGACCCAACCGGACGAAGTCTATGGTAAGAACGAAATCGGCATACTGGGTTACAATATCCAGCAAATGCAGGTATCGCTGGTGCATACCGTTTCCACCGTCCGTGACAGCGCAGATTCCATTTATCAGGGAACCACTGAGATAACCGCCGGCAATACCGATTTGTCTTCACGTACTGAGCAGCAGGCAGCAGCAATCGAGCAAACTGCCGCCAGCATGGAACAGTTGACCGCCACCGTCAAACAGAACTCCGATAACGCGCACCATGCCAGCCAACTGGCTTCTAATGCTTCTGGCAAGGCGAAGCAAGGGGGTGAGATTGTCGAAAATGTCGTTAATACCATGAACAGTATTTCCGGCAGTTCACGGAAAATTTCTGAAATCACGAATGTGATCAACAGTATTGCTTTCCAAACGAACATTCTGGCGCTGAACGCCGCGGTAGAAGCGGCGCGTGCGGGTGAGCAAGGTCGAGGGTTTGCGGTAGTGGCCGGTGAAGTACGTAGTCTGGCTCAGCGCAGTGCCCAGGCAGCCAAGGAAATTGAAGGATTGATCTCTGAATCCGTTTCACTGGTTCACAGCGGTTCGGAGCTGGTGGACAAAGCAGGCCAGACTATGCACGAAATTGTTCAGGCCGTCACCAATGTGACTGACATTATGAATGAAATCGCTTCTGCATCAGATGAGCAAAGTCGCGGCATCACCCAAGTCGGCCAGGCAATTTCAGAGATGGATAGCGTGACACAGCAGAATGCGGCGTTGGTGCAACAGGCCTCTGCCGCCGCTGCCTCACTCGAAGAGCAGGCAATGATACTGACCCGTGCCGTATCAGCGTTCAAACTTGCCAACGCTATCAATAGCACAGCCCCTACTCGAGCGACATTTACATCGAAGCCTTTACTGACAACAGCGACGGCGGCGTTAGGCACCTCTTCCGGAGCTAAATCCGGCAGCAATAATTGGGAAACCTTCTAAGTTCTTCCGGCCGATACAGATAACCGTATCGGCCTGTTTATTCATCGGCTTACTGATGTGGTTCGACAAAGATCCCTTCCGGATTATCCCGTTCATTGAAAAACCAAATCCCGTCGGGATAATCCTCCAGGGCGATGAGATACATCGTCCCCTCCTGGAAAGGCTCTACCGCCATAATCCTCCCTTTTCTGCGGGTTTCACCATCCGTTTTTACGGTTACCACATCATTTACGTTCACACGTCCACCTTATCCGTCATTCACCTTGAGGCTGCGGCCTGTACAGCCGTTCATACCAATCCGCCGACAGTATTGTCAAACTCAGGCGTATAAACAAAACACAACTTGTTCCCCTCAGGATCACGACAATAGGCCCCATAATAATCAGCCGCATAGTATGGACGAAGACCCGGTGCCCCCTCTTCATAAGCGCCCAACGATAATGCCGTTTCCCACACGTGGCGCACGGCCTGTGGCGAACTGACTGCAAAGCTCACTTGCGTCCCATTTCCCCAGGTCGCGGGCAAGCCATTGACCGGAATCTGGACATAAAACTGGGGCCAACGTCGCCCGGGGATATGCCACCCTTGCCCGGCTGGACCACCTGGTTCCTCCTGAACCGGAACGAAGCCTAATTCGGTCAGGATCACCGAATAAAACCGAATCATCATGTCGATATCTCGGGCACCAAGAATAATGTGACTGAACATCTTTTTTCCTTCTGTTATTCCATATCCCGGTTGTTGTACCAGTCAACCACGCCATTGATCATCATAAGTACAATGGTCGAATTAAACGAATAAGACACATTCCCACTTTTATTTACTACTATATGTTTTGGTACATCGCCACGGGGTTATTGCTACAGACAGTTGAATATATCGCCACATCTGCTTAAAACACCGTTTCATCTAAATTATTATTTTTCTGATATTAGCATCCCCACCTTGTGCAGCATGCTTTTATAATCGCATCAGTGAATTGTTATCCGGACATGTAATTCGGTCACAATCCACTGGATGAAGAGACTTGAGGCATTCACCACGTGTCCACCAGTAAGACAAAAAGATAGGCTATATGATCTTAAACGCAGCCAAACAGCTGTTAAACACACTAAAAAACACCACCTGGTACAAAAAGCGTCACTCCAACCGAGTCCTGCTCTGGCGCGAAATCACGCCGTTGGCCATCCCCATTTTCATCGAAGGATTGTGTGTGGTACTGATGGGGATCTTCAGTACTTTTCTGGTGAGCTGGCTTGGTAAAGAAGCCATGGCCGCCGTGGGACTGGCGGATAGCTTCAACATGCTGATCATTGCCTTTTTCACCGCTGTCGCGCTTGGGACGGCGGTTGTTGTCGCATTTAGTCTCGGCCAGCGTAACCGTAAACAGGCACGACAAGCCGCACGCCAATCAATCTCATTGCTGGTGCTAATTTCCTTGCTACTGGTAGTGCTGGTTGAAATCGCGGGACAGTCCATCATCGATCTGATTGCCGGTAGTGCCGAACCCGCGGTCAAATCGTTGGCGCTGACATTCCTGCGCCTAACTGTCTGGGGTTACCCTGCACTAGCGATCACGCTGGTAGGGTGTGGGGCATTACGGGGCGCTGGCAATACCCGCTTACCGATGGTTATCAATATCTGGATGAATATCCTGAACATTCTGTTTAGCGGCGTGTTGATCTATGGTGTCTCTTCATGGCAAGGGCTAGGATTTATCGGGGCGGGATTAGGGATCACACTCTCCCGTTACCTGGGGGCGTTTTGTGTAGTGTTCGCACTGACAAAAGGTTTCAATGGTGCACTGCGTATCCCCTTTCAGAGTTATTTCGCTCCGTTTACCACAGTCATCCTCTACGAAGTACTCAGCATTGGCATCCCGGCCAGCATTGAGTCGGTGATGTTTAATGTCGGTAAATTGATCACCCAGCGTTTTGTCGCCGGCATGGGGACGGAGGTGATCGCCGGCAATTTTATCGCTTTTTCGATTGTTGCCTTGATCAACCTGCCGGGTAATGCCCTGGGCTCAACATCGACCATTGTTGTCGGTTCAAGACTGGGCAAAGGGCAACGCATGCAACCGGAGCGACAGCTGAAATATATCTTTTGGCTTTCGAATATTGGCCTGTGTGCGTTAGCACTGCTGTCAGTCCCCACCGCCGGATTGTTGGCTGCAATGTATACCAATGAACCTGAGGTGATTCAGGTTGTTAAACACCTGCTCTGGTTGAACGCGCTATTTATGCCAGTATGGGCGGCATCCTGGGTACTGCCAGCCGGGTTAAAGGGAGCCAAAGATGCCAGTTATACCATGTGGGTAGCACTGGCTGGTATGTGGGGGTGTCGGGTGATCGCAGGTTATATTCTGGGCATCATGTTGGGTTTTGGTGTGGTCGGCGTCTGGATGGGTATGTTTTTTGACTGGATTGTCCGAGGCGTGCTGTTTTATCACCGTATGGTTAGTGGAAAATGGCTATGGCGCTACACCATCCCAAACAGGAACAATCAGTAAAAAAACTACTGGCGGTGATGTTCCACTGACACCAGCGACGAAAAAATCTTCATGGTATGCAATGCATTGGTCAGGATGTCATCCCCTGACTTTTATCTTTCATCATTATCATGACACTGCGATGTAAAATCCATTTGACCATGCATAGGTGGTCGTCAATACTGCCGAAAACTAATAAAGGGTATAAACCCCGCCATCAGGCTAACTAACAGGAGTGAGCAATGAAAAAAACTATTATGGCCATCAGTCTGGCAATCGCGGCATCTGCAGTCACGCTGCCGTTCGCCAGTCAGGCTGCCGTCAAAGATGAAATGGGTGCGATGGCAAAGAGCTACAAAGGGGCCTCAAGTGCCGCGGATGCCGCCACACTGAAAGCCGATCTGCTGAATATGAAAGCACATGCAACCAAGGCTAAAGCAGACCCGGAATTCAACAATAGCCCAAACAGCAAGGTCTTCAATGAAGGGCTGGACAAACTGCTCAAACAAATTGATGCCGCCATTGCACTGGTTGATGCAGGCAAACTTCAGGAAGCGAAAGCGGCTACTGATGAGCTGAAAAAAACTCGCGCAGAGTACCACAAAAAACTGGGCGTATAACCCGTCATGATTCTATTGCAGCAGTGAGATTTATTATCACTGCTGCATTTTCCTTCCCTACCCCACCGATGCTTAATTAAAATAAAAGCATTAATCCAATCATCGAAGAGTAATATTATCACGCTAATCTCTACAGGTGACTATCACCAGAACTTCTGTTTTTTTCAGAAAAAAATTCTCGTTTATTTTAATTTATCGTATTATATCACCCGTGAGTTATTTTAATTTCCTGATATGAATAAACACCGAAAAAAAACACCTTGATAAGCCTTCCTGACATCGACGCCTTTAGATTCTATCGCAGAAATAATTTTAGATTAAAATATTCACACAGCCAAGAAAACTGGAACTACTGGAGAAACCAACTATAACATTATAGTGTCTTTCATCATATTTCATACACCGATATGGATAAAGACTTCAATTGATAGGATGTCAATATTGCGCATTCTATTTATCACTCAACCTAAAATATAACCATCTGAAATGGAGATTCATTCATGCCTCTATTTGATTCGAAAAACAACGCCACCATCAATAAAAAAGAACACAGCTTTCGTCAAAAAATGTTCTTTTCCTGTGGCTGTTTAGGTTTAAGTCTTATTTTCATGTCCACTAATACATGGGCAAGTGTTGAACCATTGTCTGTCAGTGGAAGTAAAATCTATGCAGGAGGAAAAGTCAGAAGTTTTTCCGGTAATAGCTTATTCTGGAGTAATACCGGATGGAATGCGGAGAAATTCTATACGGCAGAGACGGTTGCCTCGCTTAAGAAAGACTGGAAATCCAGCATTGTTCGCGCAGCAATGGGTGTACAGGAGTACGGTGGTTATCTTCAGGACCCGACCAATAACAAAGCCAGGGTTGAAAAGGTCGTGAATGCAGCGATTGCCAACGACATGTATGTCATCATCGACTGGCACTCGCATTCAGCAGAAAATAATCGTAGTGAAGCTATAAGTTTCTTTCAGGAGATGGCCAGGAAATATGGTAATAAGCCCAATGTGATTTATGAAATCTATAACGAACCACTCCAGGTATCATGGAGCTATACCATAAAACCGTATGCGGAAGCCGTCATTTCTGCGATCCGCGCTATTGACCCAGATAATCTCATTATTGTTGGCACCCCTAGTTGGTCGCAAAACGTTGATGAAGCATCACGAGATCCCATCAATGCCAACAATATTGCTTATACACTGCATTTCTATGCGGGAACGCATGGCGAGTCATTGCGAAATAAGGCACGACAAGCGATAAATAACGGTATTGCGCTTTTTGTTACCGAGTGGGGTAGCGTTAATGCAGATGGAAATGGCGGAGTGAATTATTCAGAGACAGATGCCTGGGTCACGTTTATGCGTGATAACAATATCAGCAACGCGAACTGGGCATTGAATGATAAAAATGAAGGGGCTTCCACCTATTACCCTGACTCTAAAAATCTGACTGAATCAGGTAAGAAAGTAAAATCAATCATTCAAAGCTGGCCTTATAAAACCAGTAATGCAGCCAGAGCGATGGCTGAATCTGAATCCTCCGACGATATCTCAACCGACATTGACAGCAACAGTGCTAACACACCTGATTCATCGGCTACGACTAATTGTGCCAATGTTAATATTTACCCCAACTGGGTCAGTAAAGACTGGGCTGGTGGCCAAGCTGATCATAACGAAGCGGGTCAGTCGATTGTTTATAAAGGCAGCCTCTACACCGCTAACTGGTATACGACATCCGTTCCAGGCAGCGATGCATCCTGGGCGTTGGTGGGCAGTTGTAACTAGACCGGTTACAATGCATTGATTTAAATATAGAAACAGGGCTGCGCATTGCAGCCCTGATGCACATGTCGTTTGATTAATTACGTTCAAACGCGCCAAGATCCGGTGCACTTCCTGAATAACTAATATTGCTCTCCTTCGTACCGGCATTGATCAACTTTGAATTAGCCGACAGACGAAACAATGATGTTTCCGGTAATGTTCCATCGGTATCACGTGTTACCGTAGCCAGCGAGGTATCCAGGCTAACGAAATCAGACTCGGAGGCTGCTGGCCCTGTATCCCACGAGTTGGATTTTGCATCCGCATTGCTTACCGTTACCGAACCAGCCACTGAAATATTGTTACGAAAATAGTGCTTCTGCCCTGACTGTAGATTGTTACCAAATCCATAGTTAATGCCGTTTTTATATGACGTATTATTTATTACCGTCACACCACCAGCATTATTGTTCTGATCAAACCCTTTACTTACATTGCCAAATGCAACAGAGCGAGTAATTTGGTGATTACCAACCGCCTTATTACCACCCAGTTTAAATCCATTACCATTACCAGCGAATGCGCTGTCACTCCAATAGTTGATTCCATTACGGAAAGCCCAGCTATTCTCAATCACTACCTTTTGTGGGCTATCAAATAAGTCAAACCCATCATCTGAGTTTTCCCAGGCCCGACAACCAATAAAGCGGTTACCTGGACCTTGCTTCTGCTTCGGACCAAAACCATCGGCCATGCTACCATTCTTTTTAGGATCATAATTGCGGTAAGCGTCTGAGTTAATAACGGTATTGTATGCACCACCATTATTGATCTCAAGACCAGTATTACGATTATGATGGAACGCAGAGTTTTCAAAGGTATTATGGCTACCGATGACATAGGCACCCTGATAACCAGCCCGTGTTACCTCAACACCTTTGAAATACCAATAATCCCCCGTCACATAGAATCCGTATGATGCCTGTACCCATTGACTGTCTGGAAATGAAAAATCAAATACGGCGCGACCACAATTAGCCGCCGCTACATAAATTGGTGATCCTTCTTTTCCTGATTTATTAAACGTAATGGTATTACCTTTCCCCTGGCTATAGGGAATAGTATACGTCCCGGGCTTGAGAAGAATCAGCTCACCTGGGTTAACCACAGCCATCGCAGCAGAAAAACTCATTGGAGAATTAAAGCTATTGCCATCATTGCTACTATTACCATTAGGTGCAACGTAATAAATACGTTTAGTGCTAACTCCACTGGTGAGATCAGAACTACAATCTGCGGCCAGAGCAGAGGTACTATTTACCAAAAAGAATGCTGCCAACCCGGTACTGATGAAACAGTTTAAATACTTCATCTCTTGCCCCATTTATGTTGTAAAAATCATTTATCCATTAGCCCCAAGATGCCTACACCAAACCATGCTATCAGGAAAATAAATCGTTATTGCGCTATCTATCCGACATCAATAGCGGTATTGATGACTGAATGAATCAGCCCCGTCAAAGTTAAGCAACCTGGCTCGGTAAATATCATGTTGAAAGAAAATGATATTCCTTCGACTATCCATGAGCAAAGGTTGTGTTGAATACATAGCATCCTGCATATTGGGGTGAGGTGAGTATACTCTCTTTAGGCGATATGAAGATAAAGAAACCCATGATGATACTCAACCACCAAAGAAATTTATCCCCCTAAAAAATGACATTACATCATAAAATAACAGAGATAATACATTTTTAGCCATTCCTCACTCACCTAAATAAAAATATCGTTATTAGTATATGAATTCAAAAATGAGAAATAGCGCAGTCGGCAACATTCTGTTTGCTGATAACTGAACCATCACCCATCGCTGCCATCACCTTGTACCAGTTGGTTTAATAGCGGGCGTATACCACGAGACAACTCGTAAAAACACGCCGTTATCTCTGTTGCTTTATTGCTCCACTTCCAACACCAACGACTGGACTTACACATGAATGAAACTGATAAAAGCATTGTCTCCCTATTTATTATCGGCACGCTGATTGCCGTCGGCAAAGTACTGGCAAGCAGCAAACCCATTACACTCCGACTGTTCGTAGGGCGTGTGATGCTGGGAGGATTCGTCTCGATGATGGCGGGTATCGCACTGGTTCAATTCCCCGACCTGTCACCGGTTGCCATTAACGGCATTGGCGCAGCACTTGGCATCGCCGGTTACCAGGCGATTGAATTGCTTATTCAACGCCGTGTTCAACAACTGAGCGAACAGACCAAACCGGAGGAAAATGACGATGCCCACTAACTCACCCAATCTGACCGCATTTCTGGATATGTTGGCATTTTCCGAAGGGACCGCAACACACCCACTTACTCGTAATCGCGGCTACGATGTCATTGTTACCGGCATTGATGGTAAACCGGAGATCTTCACCGACTACCATGATCATCCGTTTGCTAACGGCCGCCCGGGAAAAATCTTCAACAAACAAGGGCAACGCTCTACTGCAGCTGGGCGCTATCAACAGCTCTACCGCTACTGGCCGGCATACAAGGCGCTGTTAAAGCTGCCGGATTTCGGGCCCGATTCACAAGATACGCTGGCTATTCAGTTAATCAGGGAACAGCGTGCTCTCGACGACATCGCGCAGGGACAGGTCGCCAGCGCCATCACTCGGTGTAGCAACATCTGGGCTTCATTACCAGGGGCTGGCTATGGCCAACGCGAACATAGTATAGACCGCCTCCTTACCGCCTATCAGCAAGCAGGAGGAGAACTGGCATGAAAAGCAGCATGATCATTGCTGCCATCATAATGCTACTTAGCGCTGGAATCGGTGTGCAGTCCTGGCGGCTGCACACCAACCGGCAGTTGACAGAGCAGCAGGCACAAACACTGTCGTTGCAACAAACAGCACTGAATGAAAAATCTAGCCAGTTAACAGCTCTGTCTGAGCAGGCTGAACGTAGCAACATTGAGCAGGCACGTTTACGCGATATGGCCGCAGACACCCAGGTTGCTCTTTCCGAGAGACAAAAAATGATAGTGAGATTACAACATGAAAATGAAGCGCTTAAACGCTGGGCTGATTCTGAGCTGCCTGCTGATATTATCCGGTTGCGCCAGCGCCCCGCCCTCTCAGGTGGTCGTGCTTACCGTGAATGGTTGTCCCAGACTGACTCCCTGCCGGTTTCCACCCGCCAACCCACAAACCAACGGTGAATTAAACACTCAACTGGATGAGACTGAAGCCGCACTGGCAACCTGTGCCGACCAGGTGGACGCAATCATCGAGTGCCAGGCAAAAAGCAATGCTGCAGATGCCTCCGCGACGCTACACACGGTTCAATGGGCCAAGGCACCGAAAGAGCCGTAGTAAAGCTCCATTGTTAGGTGGCTGATTGAAGGCCACCTTTTTTGTATCTGAAAAGCGGATGCCGCCATTTTGTCGCCACTTGCCAAATTACAGGCACAAAAAAACCGCCTTGTGGCGGTCATGTTCTTTTAATCATTTTCTTATATTACAAGACGTTATCGCATGGTGCCCAGAGCGGGACTTGAACCCGCACAGCGCGAACGCCGAGGGATTTTAAATCCCTTGTGTCTACCGATTCCACCATCTGGGCTCAGAATTTGGAGGCGCGTCCCGGAGTCGAACCGAGGTGGACGGATTTGCAATCCGCTGCATGGCCACTCTGCCAACGCGCCCCATTGTAACGCTACTACTCAACTAACTTGGAGCGGGAAACGAGACTCGAACTCGCGACCCCGACCTTGGCAAGGTCGTGCTCTACCAACTGAGCTATTCCCGCATTCTACAGAACATATTGTTTATTAAGTAATTTCAATAAACTGTGTTGCTGTCGATGCGGTGCATTCTACTTACCTGACGCAGTGAGTCAATAAAATTATCACCTCACCAGAACCGTTTGCTGTTTTTTAAGGCGAGGCGATCAATGTTCAAGCAAATCACGCCAGGCTGCGCTCAAATACTGGAACATTGACCAGAACGTTAATACCGCCGCCACATACAGAGCCACGACGCCCGCCGCCTCAACCATAGGCTCTGGCCGCCACAGTAAACCGACCAACGAGACCATCTGCGCAGTAGTTTTAATTTTGCCAATCCAGGAAACCGCCACACTGCTGCGTTTACCCAGCTCTGCCATCCACTCACGCAAGGCGGAAATGATGATCTCACGCGCAATCATCGTCGCAGCAGGCAACGTAATCCACCAGGAATGGTAGTGCTCGCAGACCAGCACCAGGGCCACCGCCACCATCACCTTGTCAGCTACCGGATCCAGAAAGGCGCCGAAACGCGTGGTTTGCTTCCATAGACGGGCAAGGAAACCATCAAACCAGTCGGTTACCGCGGCAAAAACAAAGATGCCAGCGCATACCATTGGTGCCCAGCTAAATGGCAGATAAAACGCCAGTACAAAGAATGGGATTAGCACAACACGAAACAGGGTAAGCCACGTTGGTATATTAAATCGCATAGCGTCTGGGTAACTGTCTGGCCCGAAAGATAATAGGGTTATGTTGCTACATTGCCTCTAGTGTTTCAATGCATGAAAGATTTTTTCTGCCAACGCATGCGAAATTCCCGGCACATTGGCAATGTCTTCCACACTGGCATTCATCAATGGCTGCAATCCGCCCATGTATTTTAGTAACATTTGACGACGCTTTGGCCCAACCCCCTCAATCGTTTCCAGCGAACTGGTACTTTTGACTTTAGCACGCTGTTTACGGTGACCACTGATAGCATGATTATGCGAATCATCACGAATATGCTGAATCACGTGCAATGCTGGCGAATCAGACGGTAAAGCGATACCCTCACCCGTCGCTTCAAAGAACAGTGTTTCCAGACCGGCTTTACGATCACTGCCTTTCGCAACGCCAAGCAGCACAGGGCGAGAGGTATCCCAGGTCACATGCAATGACGCAAAAACATCCCTGGCCTGCGCCAATTGCCCTTTACCGCCATCAATGACGATCACATCAGGAATCTTGCTTTCATCAATTGCTTTATCGTATCGCCGCCGGAGTACCTGATTCATCGCCGCATAGTCATCACCTGGTGTAATACCCGTAATATTGTAGCGTCGATACTCCGAACGTAGCGGGCCCTCCGCATTGAATACGACACAGGAGGCCACTGTCTGCTCGCCCATGGTATGACTGATATCGAAGCACTCCATGCGGTTGATTTTTTCGATCCCAAGCACAGAGGCCAGCGCCGTCAGACGTTGCTGAATTGTCGACTGCTGTGACAGCTTCGTTGTCAATGCAGTGTGCGCATTCGTGCGAGCCAGTTTGAGATAACGCGCCCGGTTGCCGCGAGGTCGGGTTTGAATCTGAATTTTTCGGCCCGCTTGCTCGGTCAGAGACTCAGCCAGCAACTGATTCTCGGGTAGGGAAAAGTCCAGCAGGATGTCAGACGGCAAGGTACGAGAAACGCTCCCTTGCAAATAGAACTGGCCAACAAAGGTCTGTACCACTTCTGCCAGTTCTGTGCCTCCAGGAACCTTCGGGAAATAACTCCGACTCCCCAGTATTTTGCCCTGACGAATAAAGAGCACATGTACACACGCCATACCGGCATCGAACGCCACACCGATGACATCAAGGTCATCTCCATCGCCAGAGACAAATTGTTTTTCGGTGACACGGCGTACAGCCTGAATCTGATCACGAATACGAGCGGCTTCCTCAAACTTCAGTGCATGGCTGGCCGCTTCCATTCGTTCAATCAGACGGGTTAATACCTGCTGATCCTTACCTGACAGAAACAGACGAACATAATCGACCTGCTGTTGGTATTCCTCTTCGCTAACCAGGCCGCTAACGCACGGCCCCAGACAGCGGCCAATCTGATATTGCAGGCAGGGACGCGAGCGATTGCGGTACACGCTATTTTCACATTGCCGAATGGGAAATAACTTTTGCAGTAGCATCAGTGTTTCACGAACCGCATTCCCATTGGGAAACGGGCCAAAGTACTCGCCTTTGGCATGTTTAGCGCCTCGATGGACAGACAGCCGGGGATGTGTATCCCCGCTGAGGAAAATCATGGGGTAGGATTTATCGTCGCGCAGTAACACGTTATAACGCGGCTGATAACGCTTGATGTAGTTGTGCTCAAGCAACAAGGCTTCGGTTTCAGTATGCGTGATCGTCACATCAATCTGACGGATACTTTTTACCAAAGCCTCTGTTTTGCGGCTGGCAACATGAGTACGAAAGTAACTGGAAAGACGTTTTTTCAGGTCCTTAGCTTTACCGACATAGATAACCGTGTCACTGGCATCATACATACGGTAAACCCCAGGCTGACTGGTTACGGTCTTCAGAAAAGCCTGGGCATCAAAACACTCAGTCACTACTAATCAATGTCTCCGCATTAAAGAGCCCATGACGAATCGCCAGATGCGTCAGCTCTACATCGCCATTAATATTCAATTTACTGAACATTCGATAGCGATAACTGTTGACTGTCTTCGGGCTAAGATTGAGTTGATCAGAGATCTCCGTCACCTTCTGCCCTTTCGTGATCATTATCATGATCTGCAATTCACGCTCAGACAAGCACTCCAGCGGTGTTTCCGTCTGCGGCTCCAACTGGCTTAATGCCATCTGCTGAGCAATGTCCGACGCAATATATCGCTTACCGGCATGCACAGAGCGAATGGCGCAAATCACCTCTTCCGGGGTTGCCCCTTTACTGAGATAACCCGCGGCACCTGCCTGCATCACCTTAGCTGGCAAGGGGTTCTCTGTGTAAATCGTTAGCATTATAACTTTAATTTCAGGGGAAAATCGCACAATTTTGCGCGTTGCCTCAAGACCGTCTATTCCTGGCATGTTCATGTCCATCAGCACAACATCCACACTATTATTACGGCACCATCTGACCGCATCTTCACCGCGCTGCGCCTCACCAACAACCTTGAGGCCTTTGATATCGTCAAGAATGCGCCGCATCCCTGCTCGCACCAGTTCATGGTCATCAACAAGAAAAACGCTAATCAAAGAACAATTCTCCAAAAAGAGTAACACTTACAGACGCGTTTGTTGCAGGTGGTACTACATGGTTTAGAAAAAATGAATACACTTTTTAATTAAAAGTGTATTTTTTATTCTACTATGTGGTATTATTGTTTAAGCTCCTGAATGATACCGAGTGCGTATCAGGCAAGGAACTCTCCACCATCACAGTATTCATATTTCAAACCTGGTTTTTTTAGAGAAACAGACGGTATCACCGCCTAAAAATTTCAAAAAATAAATACAATCAAGAGATTATCAAGTTTTACGATTGTAGGCAATCAGTCACACGACGACTTTTTCCCATCATTGTAACCGCCCTGTCACGTTGTTGCACCGACTGTTTACTACAAATAATACACCTTCCCCAAAATATCCATATAAAAGTTGCAATGTTTCTAATCGAACGCATTTAAAAGCCAAAAAATACGTTAACAAAATATAGGAAAAATGTGGCATAAACAGATAAAAACAATACAACTTCACCGCCTGACAGGATTATTTTCCTCGCCAGACAGATTGTCATCTATGGTATAGTAAGCTCAATTTTTGTTATATCGTCGGCAAGCATAGCGTGTAGACCCCTTCAGGAGCCGTGCGCCGACTTCCGTTTGCCAAAGGAGATTCTATGAATAACAACGACTTCCCGACAGCTTCTATACCAGAAACACTGGCTCATGAAGTGAGCTGTCTGAAAGTACTGATGACGTTGATGCTGAAATCCATCGGTCAGGCTGACGCTGGGAAAGTGATCGTTAACATGGAGAAATACGCGGCTCAACTGGAAGACCCCACCCAGGCTGAGATATTCAATACAACGATTAAGCAAATCAAAACAGTCTACCGTCGCTAATCAAATCCCATCGAACAAGCTTATAGCCACAATTGTTCGATGGGTATAAATCATGCTTGCCTGATTAATAAAAAAACAGAGACAGAAATAGCAATACACAAATATTGACAAGATGTCTTATATTTCGCAGAAAAAAATAGAATTTATTGAGTAGACGCCGGACCTGCATTTAGCCGACTTTATTTAAAGTGAAATTTTCCAAATGAAAAAAAGCGAAAAAAGAAATCACCTTAGTAATTAAATATCACGCATATTGGTATGAGCTGCTAATCATGCTTATGAAAGGAAGTGTTGGTGGGTCGTATAGGGCTCGAACCTATGACCAATTGATTAAGAGTCAACTGCTCTACCAACTGAGCTAACGACCCAACGGGGACGGATTATTCTCCTCTTAACGCCGTCTGTCAAATAGTTCATCCTACTTTTTTCAACCACAGCCTATTCAACGAACACCTTGTAACACATCACTATTTTCCCTTCCTGTTTCCCCTTCCGATTGACTTCCCCGTGTTGCAACCCGATGCAAATAGATGGGTATCGCTTCCTATCATTCACCGGATACGGCTTTACCCGATGAGCAGGCGCGATGTTCTCAACTCATCATCAGATGAATACCGTGTTATTATTAATCATTCTGATTTCTTATCACTTGAGGGTGATTCGTTCTCCCCTTTATCACGACAGACAGGATCCGGAAACTACAACAAATGACAGAACAAACGCCTCACTCCCCGGATAACACCGGGCATAGCGACCTGCGGCGCAATCTTACCAACCGCCATATCCAGTTAATTGCCATCGGTGGCGCTATTGGCACCGGCCTATTCATGGGTTCGGGAAAAACGATCAGTCTTGCAGGCCCATCGATCATCTTTGTTTATATGATCATCGGTTTCATGCTGTTTTTTGTTATGCGTGCGATGGGGGAACTGCTGCTCTCTGACCTTAATTACAAGTCATTTAGTGATTTCGCCGCCGATTTGCTCGGACCGTGGGCCGGATTTTTTACCGGCTGGACATATTGGTTTTGCTGGGTGGTAACCGGTATTGCCGATGTCGTCGCCATCAGTGCCTATGCACAATTCTGGCTGCCGGATTTATCACAATGGATTAGCTCACTGCTTTGTGTGTTGCTGCTCCTGACGTTAAACCTGGCCACCGTTAAGCTGTTTGGCGAAATGGAGTTCTGGTTCGCCATGATTAAGATAGTCGCTATCGTCGCACTCATCGTGATCGGTGCAGGACTGGTTATCATGCATTTCACCTCACCTTCTGGTGCGGTCGCATCCGTGAGCAATCTGTGGCAGGACGGAGGATTTTTTCCTAAAGGGCTCAGTGGCTTTTTCGCCGGTTTTCAAATCGCGGTCTTTGCCTTTGTTGGTATAGAGCTGGTCGGCACCACTGCGGCGGAAACCAAAAACCCTAATGTCGTATTGCCACGCGCTATTAACGCCATCCCCATACGTATCATCATGTTCTACGTCTTTGCGCTCATCATGATTATGTCCGTAACGCCATGGAGTCATATTGCGGCGGATCGCAGTCCGTTTGTTGAAATGTTTGTCCTGGTAGGGTTACCGGCGGCGGCAAGCGTCATTAACTTTGTGGTACTGACATCCGCAGCGTCTTCTGCCAATAGCGGGGTTTTCTCCACCAGCCGCATGCTGTTTGGGTTGGCCAGACAAGGGGACGCCCCGGCACGCTTTGGCCAACTATCTAAACGCGCCGTGCCTTCGGCAGGCCTGCTCTTTTCATGCCTGTGCCTGCTTTCCGGTGTGGTGCTGATCTATTTAATTCCCAACGTCATGACGGCGTTTACACTGGTGACGACCGTCTCCGCTATTCTGTTCATGTTCATATGGAGCATTATCCTGTGCTCTTATCTGGCGTACCGTCGGCATCGCCCACAGTTACACCACACCTCTTCATACAAAATGCCATGCGGTATAGTAATGAGTTGGGTTTGTCTGGTTTTCTTTGCTTTCGTACTGGTATTGCTGACGCTACAGCCGGATACACGGCAGGCATTGATGGTGACACCCATATGGTTTGTGGTGTTGGCAATCGCCTATCAGCTTATTCGCCGACGTAGAATACAGGCTCAGGCATAACCCCCTGACACCAAAAAAATAGCGTGTAAAACAGCCTGTGACTCAATACGGTCAGCTGCACCTGCTGGTATAGCTGACCGTATCCGATTAAACACTTACTGTTTGTCGTACGCCGTTCACCGCGTGCTTTGCTTGTTCACACTGATTCAAAATAGTTTGTGCATGCGAATACAGAATCTTGCCCGCTTCAGTCGGCGTTACGCCACGACGACTACGTACCAGCAATTGCTTCTCCATTTCGCTTTCGAGCGTGGCAACTTGCTGGCTCAGCGCTGGTTGCGCAATATGCAACATTTCAGCGGCCTGGGTCAGGCTGCCAATATCAACGATTTTTACAAAGTATTTGAGCCGTCTCAGATTCATGTGTACCTCCTGAATAGTTACGGCTTGGTAGTAGCAAGAAACGCGCCAGATCATTTCACTATTATCAAAAAAAGTGCTCCAGTGGCTTAACCCACGTAAAAATAAGTAAAAGCAATGGTGACAGCCGCAACAGTAACAATACTAATTCCCCCAATCATGAGCTACTGCCCACCCATAGCTCAGTCCACCCGCACTAAAATAGTGCAAACGTTGCTATCTGAAAGTGCATTCCTGAACAAGGTCGACCATCGACTGGTGTAAAAAACGCCGACTACCGCAATAATTTCAATAATTTGATTATAAGTTCAGCAAACAGTCATCCCCGGCGCTATCATGCTTTGACAAGCACTCAGGCTGCCGCTATCATCCACACCACTTAGCGATTCCTCTGTAGTTCAGTCGGTAGAACGGCGGACTGTTAATCCGTATGTCACTGGTTCGAGTCCAGTCAGAGGAGCCAAATTCAACGCCTCGCAATTCATAAAGAACTGCGAGGCGTTTCTCTTTGTACGCCCCAGTGCCCCGCAATACCATTGCCATGCTGTCAGGTTCAGGTTCGTCACCGTGGAGGCATTAATCAGATATGAAGTCAGATAGTAGTTAATGTTCAGCCTAATAAACTGTGATAATCAATCATTGTTATTTTTTCGCTGCTCATTTTATTTTCTTATTCGAATAAAGTTCGATACAAAATAAACAAACCACACCAGGAATAATACCTGTACAGACTTATATCCCCGCCCCTATACTCGCGATAACACGCTACCAGCCAGCCGACGTTGACTATCACGATCTTATGCAAAAAGAGTGGTAAGACATCATACCTTCAGTGCCGTACATGCATCAGGTAAGGAATAATAGGCAATGAATGCCAGTTAATACGTTATTTTCCACACTGCCATTAATTACCGTAATAAATCAAAAGGATGAAATTACACCAGAGAATTCTGGTGCACACAGGAGGGAATCATGAGGATATTTTTATCCACGCTGGGATCTGCCGGAGATGTTTATCCATTTATTATAATAGGCGAAGCATTAAAGAATGCCGGACTGGAAGTTTACCTTTGCACAAATCCTTATTTTGAAAAAACGGCAAAAGAAAGAGGATTGCAGTTTATCCCGGTTGGTAGCAGTGAGGAATATTTACGCGCCGTTAACTCACAACGCTTATGGAATCAAAAATCCGCATTCAATGAAATGGTTAGGTATATGAATGCCCAACAACAAGCCGCTTATGACGCACTGGAACCGTGGGTCGACAGCACCTCAGTCATCCTCACCTCGCTCTGGTCGTTCTCCGCCAAAATGTTCAGCGAAACCCGCGGCTGCTGTGTTATCCCGGTGCGCGTCACGCCATCAACATTTATCTCCAGTTACGATCCGCCTTATCACCGCCAACTGGCCTGGGGACGTCGGTTACCGATTAGCCTGCGCCGTCTGTTTTTGCATCTCGCCGAGAAATACCTGGTTGACAGAACACTGGCACCTTTTATCAATAGCTTCAGAAATCAACTGCGATTACCGAAAATCGAACGGGTACTGACTTCCTGGGCACATCGTACGGACTCAACGTTACTGTGTCTGTTTCCGGAATGGTTTGCCTCACCCTTGCCAGACTGGCCGCCACATATCCGCCAGGTAGGGTTTCCGTTGTTTAACCTGCTGGATAACCACGCGGATGACTCTCTGGCGCGGTTTATTGCACAGGGGCCGACCATAATGTTTATGCCGAGTTGGGCGCTCAATAGCAAACAGGCATTGATGGTTTCTCTGGTAAAAAAAATCCGCCGACGTGGTTATCAATGCTTAATCGTTGGCAAGCCCAATGATGACTTAGCAAACGATACCGGTATTCGTATCGAGCACCACATCAATCTGAACCGCTATTTGCATCAGTGTGCCGCTGTTATCCATCACGGCGGTATCGGTACGATAGCGCAATCCTTCGCCGCCGGTATTCCTCAATTGGTGATCCCCAGTGCCTTCGATCAATTCGACAACGCACGTCGGGTGACGGCCATGAAGTGTGGTACCTGGCTTAAAGACGACGATATCGACAGGTTCGACGATACGTTATGCCAGCTACTGGACGACCCCGAGATCGCCGCAACTTGTCAGCACATTCGCCAGCAGTGCCTTCCCGGGCCGGTTATCGGTGAACAAATTGTCACAACGGTATGCGATGCCTATGCCAGGCATACCGCAAAGTCCCATTCATCCCCAGGTTAATCCCTCTTCGGGCCATGCTCTACTGATACACCTTCGGACTTACACCTCATCAGGCGATGACATCACAAATCGATAACATTCCTGATGATTTTCCGTGTATTGCATGCCGTCACAGCTACACTGAAAACGTCATGGTGTCAGCGCTAAAATGGCACGCGGCATGCATTACAGAGACACAATCACAACGGTACGTAAAGACAACAACATCAATCCGGTTACAAGGGGGGTTTTATGGCATCGGGAAAATGGCTGCTACCGTTAAGTCTGACGGCGTTACTGGTCAGTGGTGCAGTCCACGCGGTTTCCATACCGGCAGTGGAAGCGAAAAACGGTATGGTGGTCACCTCACAGCACCTCGCCTCACAAGTCGGTGTCGATATTCTGAAAATGGGAGGAAACGCCATTGATGCGGCGGTAGCGGTCGGCTACGCACAGGCAGTCGTTAATCCTTGCTGCGGCAACATCGGCGGTGGTGGGTTTATGACAATCCATCTGGCGGATGGTCAGGATACGTTTATCAATTTCCGTGAAACGGCACCTGCCGCTGCGTCCGCTAATATGTATCTGGATGCGAACGGCAACGTTAAAAAGGATGCCAGTCTGTATGGCTATCTGGCGGCGGGTGTTCCCGGTACGGTACTGGGGCTGGAAACGGCCCGCGAAAAATACGGCAAGCTGACTCGTGCGCAGGTCATGGCACCGGCTATCAAGCTGGCACGGGAAGGCTTTATTTTGACTCGCGGTGATACCGATATCCTCGACACGACCGTCAAACGGTTTAAACAAGACCCCGAGTCCGCACGCATTTTCCTGCGCCCGGACGGCTCAGCCTTACAACCGGGCGACCGACTGATACAGACTGACTTAGCCAACACATTACAGGCGATATCCGACAAAGGCCCTGATGCGTTCTACCATGGTACCCTTCCTCAGGTTATCGAGACAGCCGCCAAAAAAGGGGGGGGTATCCTGACGGCTGCTGATTTCGCCAACTATCGGGTAACGGAAACCAAACCTATCACCTGTAGCTATCGCGGTTATCAGTTCATCTCATCACCACCGCCCAGCTCCGGTGGGATCACGATGTGTGAAACGCTCAATATTCTCGAAGGCTACGACCTGAAAAGTATGGGATTTAACTCGGCGCAAGCTATCCATGTGATGACCGAAGCCATGCGACACGCTTACATGGACCGAAACACCTATCTGGGTGACCCGGCATTCGTTAAAAACCCCACGGAGCGGCTGTTGAGCAAAGACTATGCGGCTCAAATCCGCAAAAAAATCGACGAGACCAACGCCACACCGTCTGAACAGGTCAAACCCGGCATGGAGCCGCATGAAAAACCGGAAACCAC
Source organism: Dickeya oryzae (assembly GCF_009372235.1). Lineage (GTDB taxonomy): Bacteria > Pseudomonadota > Gammaproteobacteria > Enterobacterales > Enterobacteriaceae > Dickeya > Dickeya oryzae. The sequence continues at coordinate 581,074 of NZ_ML762920.1, forward strand.
CCATTACTCGATCGTCGATAGTCTGGGGAATGCCGTCTCTACCACTTATACGGTGAATGGTCGCTTCGGCGCGGTCGTTATCGCTCCCGGCACCGGATTTTTCCTGAACGACGAGATGGATGACTTCACCGTCAAAATCGGTGAGAAGAACCTGTATGGTCTGGTACAAGGAGAACGCAACGCCATTGCACCGGGTAAACGCCCGCTGTCATCCATGAGCCCGTCACTGGTGACTAAAGACGGCAAAATCTTCCTGGTACTGGGTTCGCCGGGTGGGTCGCGGATTATCAGTATTACGCTGCAAAGCGCGCTGAATATTCTCGATTTCGGCATGCTGCCGCAAGAAGCGGTGGATGCACCACGCATCCACCACCAGTGGTTACCCGATGAGGTGTACTACGAACAACGCGGCCTGTCTGCCGATACCCTCAAGCTGCTAAAAGAACGCGGCTATAAGATGGTGGAACAGACCCCCTGGGGTGCCACCGAGCTTATCATGGTCGGTCTGCCCGGTGTGGAAGGGGTCATCCCTGCTAACTCCGGCAACGACTCCGCCGTGTCTGGCAAAGTCCGTGAAGGGTATCTGTACGGCGCTAACGATTCACGTCGCCCCGCCGGTGCCGCTATCGGTTACTGATAACCCGGTAACCAGGCTTGCTCTGTAGCTTGTTCTACACTACGGGTGTTCGGTACCGAGCCGGGCACCCGCTCCGAAAGTCGAAAGACCCCTACGGCCTGCACCAGTTCTTCCGCCTGACCACTCAAACTTCCTGCTGCTGCCGCCATTTCTTCGACCAGCGCCGCGTTTTGTTGGGTAGTACGCTCCATGCTCACAACAGCATCGCCAATCTGCGATACGCCACTACTTTGTTCATGACTGGCTGAGCTTATCTCGCCCATGATATCGGTCACCCGGCGGATGCTATTGACCACATCATGCATGGTACTACCGGCTTTATCAGCCAGTGTACTGCCGCTTTCGATACGTTCGACACTGCTGGAAATCAGCGCTTTAATCTCACGGGCTGACTCTGCGCTACGCTGTGCCAGCGCCCGCACCTCACCCGCCACCACCGAGAATCCTCGACCTTGTTCACCGGCACGGGCCGCTTCCACCGCCGCATTCAGCGCCAGAATGTTGGTTTGAAACGCAATGCTATCGATAACACTGATGATATCGGCGATACGTTGGGCGCTATCATTGATCTCCCGCATGGTCTCGACCACCTGAGTGACTACGCTTCCACCCTGCTCCGCCACGTGACTGGCCGTCTGAGCCAGTTGATTTGCCTGACGGGCGTTATCCGCATTCTGTTTCACTGTCGCGGATAACTGCTCCATCGACGCGGCCGTCTGCTCCAGCGCGCTAGCCTGGGACTCCGTACGTGCGGACAAGTCATGGTTGCCGTGCGCAATTTCACCGCTGGCCATCCTCACCGATTCAGCACCATGACGCACCTGCGTGACAATACTCCCCAGACTGGCCTGCATATGCGACAGCGTATTGAGAACGACGGTAATTTCATCACGCCCACGGACGGTGATCGGATAGGTTAAATCGCCATTCGCAACCGCTTCAGCAGCCGATTGTGCCTGCAATAAACTGTGGACGATGCCACGCACCATCAACCAGCCAAATACTACCGCGCCGCTAATACCGGCCAGCACCGCCAGAATAGCCAGTGTTTTTAACCACTGGTAACGCTGCACAGATTGGGTGTATTCCTCTTTGGCCACATCAACCTGCAACGTCACCAGTTGGCTGAGTACGGCATGGTTTTGTTTTTCCAGTGGGCTGACTTTGCTGTCATAAAGACGTATTGCCTGTTCCATTTGTCCGGCACGGATTGCCGAGTCGGTAGGCTGTATCCCTTCGCGGTTATAGCGTTGCAAATTCTCAGCAAATTGATCCGCCAGACGCGTTTCCTCTGGCGTCAAATATGTCGCACGGTACTCACGCCACACCTGATCGATCCGGGTCGTATTCTGATTGAGTTCTTCAACGCGTTGTTGTTTATTGGTCGCGTCCGGTAATAACAGCATATCCATCAGTAATATCCGGTTACGCTGCATTAGCCATTCCATCTTTTCCAGTTGGGCCAGTACCACCGTGCGGTCTTCATACACGGTCTTCAGCGAGTGATTGGCCTTTTCGGCGGTAAACATGCCGATAGCGCCCATGATTAGGATGCCCAACGATAGCATCCCGGTGAAACTCCATAATCGTGTCGAAATTTTCATTGTTGCAAAGCCTGTGCTGTGTAATGTCGTCTGTTGTTATGTCTTCATTGACCATACGGCTATCCCGTACTTATCAGGTCGGGAAAATGTTTTTCTGCGGGGTGACGCGGAAACAAGAGATGAACTATATATAAAACCTGTAATAACATAATGTTATCAATTTTCGTACTCGACGGATAAAATAGAATGAAATGGCATTTCACAAGCAGAACTGCATCGCCATTACCGCTTTTCAGCACGGTAAATGTTATTTATGTTATTGAAGGCCGCCATTTATAAAAAACGTCGGAAATTATTTTTTATAGTGTTCGGCAATTAAAAAGAAACGCTTATGATTGATAGCCACTCTTATGGCACTTGTCCGGAGAAAGGAATTCATGCCGCATACCCTGTTACTGCCCCCACCGTTGCATCCGGGCGACACCATCGGTTTTTTCTCGCCTTCTTCACCGGCAACGCACTTCGCTCCGGCCCGTTTTGAGCGGGCGAATGCCTTTCTCCAACAGCACGGTTACCGCCTGCGTGCCGGTTCGCTAACCGGTAAAAGCGACTACTACCGTTCCGGCAGTATTGCCGAACGTGCTGACGAACTGAATACGCTGATTCGCGATCCGGCGGTACGCTGCATCATGTCGACTATCGGGGGTAACAACAGCAACGCACTGCTGCCCTATCTCGACTACGACGCACTGCGCCGGGACCCAAAAATCATCATCGGTTACTCCGACGTGACCGCGTTATTACTGGGTATTTATGCCCGTACCGGATTGGTGACGTTTTACGGCCCTGCACTGGTGGCCTCGTTCGGCGAATTCCCACCGTTAGTAGACGAGACCTTTTCCAGTTTCGTTGCTCTGACTGGCACAGTGCAGCCCAGCCAAACATACGCTCCGCCATCACGCTGGACCGACGAACGGGTGGACTGGAACCAGCAGTCACGAGCCAAAACCACCCATCCCAACCAGTGGCGTTTTGAGGGGAGCGGTTCGTATCAGGGGCGGCTTATCGGTGGCAATCTCAACACCATGGCCGGGATTTGGGGCAGCCCGTTTATGCCGAACATTAATGAGGGCGACATTCTGCTGCTGGAAGACTCGCTGAAGGACATCGCCACCGTAGAGCGCGCCTTTGCGCACCTGAAACTCTGCGGTGTGTTTGACCGGGTAGCCGCCGTGATCCTGGGTAAACACGAATTGTTCGATGACAAGGGCAGTGGCCGTGATTCGTTAACCGTATTACGCGAGGTGCTTAATGGACAACCGCTGCCGGTACTGGCAGATTTTGACTGCTGCCATACCCACCCGATGTTAACAATGCCACTCGGGGTACAGATCAGCGTCGATTTCGACGCAGGCCAGGTCCGGCTGCGCGAACCCTGGCTACATCAGCCTTGATCCGTCGATAAACACGCAGTGAAGCTGGTCAAAAAATCCGTCAGCCATTCCGGCTGAGTGCCGGGCCGGAGCACCAGATAATAGGCAGCCCCTGTCCTCACCGTGCCGCTGAAAGGCATTACTAACCGCTGGCGGCGGAGATCTTCCGCTACCAGCGTCACATCGGCAATCGCAATCCCAAACCCTTGAATCGCGGCACTGATCGCTAAATCCATCGTATCGAACTGCTGATGGCGACGTATCATCTGCTCGCTGATGCCCTGCGTTTTTAGCCACAATTTCCAGTCGCGCTGATCCTGGGTGGGATGCAGTAACGTCAACCGTGACAGTTGCTCCGGCATCAGTGTCGTCTGCCCGGCTGACAACAAGTGCGGTGCCAGCACTGGCGAGAGTACCTCATCGAACAGTTTGCCGTCGTGTTGCACTGGCGCGGTATGTGGCGCAAACACCACCGCCACATCGAAGTCCTCATGGCGAAAATCGACCCCGTGTTCGGTGGTGGTGGTCAAGGCAACATGGATATCTGGCCGCGACTGCTCCAGCAGCATCAAATGTGACACCAGCCAGCGCATAGCGCAGGTCGGTGCTTTCATGCGGATAGAGCGCCCTTCACGCACCTGATCGGTTACCCGAAACAGTTGCTCGAACACCTCACGGACTTCTGGCAGTAACTGGTTGCCCTGCGGGGTGAGCCGCAAGCCGCGTGCATGGCGCTGAAACAGTGCAAACCCCAGCCACGCTTCCAGTGACGCGATTTGACGGCTTACCGCCCCCTGGGTCACAAACAGCTCCTCTGCCGCCCGGGTGAAATTGAGATGGCGAGCGGTAACCACAAACGCGTGTAGTGCATTGAGCGGTGGAATACGTTTATTCATGTTCAGCAATGCCCTTCAACCGGTAGCCATAAGTAAACTGATTACATAACTATGCAAAAGAACAGCACAACCACTGACCTGTTCATCCAGCATCGCTGGTGCTAATGGCCGCTCATTTCATCAGGCATGCAGCTCGTCATCACAGCAACTTATCGCTGAAAGAGGATAAAATCACCAGGAACAGCCCCAAGCCATGCATTTTTCTCATGGCTATTATGACAACAATTCGATTGTGGTACTACTACCGGCAACGTCTAATGCATGAATAGTTATTCATTTATTACGTTTTGACGTACTGTGTTATTAACGTCTCGTGTTACTAACGTACGAGTATTAACGGCAACCCACGGAGATCACGTATGCCGATTCACACCCCGGTACGCTTTAGTTCCAAATTGTCGGATGTAGGAACCACCATCTTCACTGTCATTGGCCAGTTATCCAGCCAGCATAACGCCATTAACCTGTCACAAGGCGCACCCAGTTTTCCCTGCTCTCCCGAGTTGATCGCCGGGGTGACGCGCGCCATGACCGCAGGCCATAACCAGTACGCATCGATGTCCGGGCTGGTATCGCTCAAAGAGGTCGTGGCAGAAAAAGTGCGGCGTTTGTACGGCCAGCATTATGACGCCGGGCAAGAAGTAACCATCACCGCCAGCGCCAGCGAAGGGCTCTACTCCGCGATTTCTGCGTTGGTACACCCGGGCGATGAGGTCATTTATTTCGAACCCTCCTTTGACAGCTACGCGCCGATAGTGCGGCTGCAAGGCGCGACACCGGTTGCACTGAAACTGGCGTTACCGGGTTTTAGCATTAATTGGGATGAAGTGCAGGCCGCCATCACGTCACGCACCCGCATGATTATCATCAACTCGCCCCATAACCCGAGTGGTCAGGTGCTGAGTGCCGATGATCTGGCGCAACTGGCACGCCTGACGCGCAACACCGATATCGTGATCCTGTCTGATGAAGTCTACGAACACGTGGTCTTTGACGGACAACAGCACCACAGCATGGCAACCCACAGCGAGCTGGCGGCGCGCAGTGTGATTGTCTCCTCGTTTGGCAAGACGTTTCACGTCACAGGCTGGCGCGTCGGTTACTGTCTGGCCCCGGCAGCGCTGATGGATGAGATCCTCAAAATCCACCAGTTTATGATGTTCTCCGCCGACACACCGATGCAGTATGCCTTTGCCGAGTACATGGCGGACCCCGCTACCTATTTGTCGTTGGGGCAGTTCTATCAACAAAAACGCGATCTGCTCACGCAGGCGTTGCAGGATAGTCCCTTTGAGCTGCTGCCTTCCGCCGGTTCCTTCTTCATGCTGGCCAGCTTCGCGCATTTCAGCGATGAGAGCGACAGCGATATCGTCAAACGACTGATTGTCGAGCACGGCGTGGCGACTATTCCGCTCTCGGCGTTTTACACCGATGGTACGGATAATAAATTAATTCGTCTTTCCTTCTCTAAAGATGACGCTACGCTACTGGCGGGTGCAAAAGCCTTGTGTCAGGTAACAGGTCGTTAATAGGTCGCCGTACCAGTCGTGTGTGCATAGAGAGCGCCGTACCTGGCTGTTACCTGAAGCCACCGTTGTTTAATCATGATTTGAACACTACTTATTGATTCACCGGAGATCGTTCCCACTATGAAAAAACTAAGCATACTGATGTTGTCACTGGGGTTGTTGTCTTCTTCCGTTGCACTGGCACAAACTGAGTTGCGTTTCGGTCTGGAAGCGGAATACCCGCCGTTTGAGAGTAAAAACGCCAAAGGGCAACTGGAAGGGTTCGATATCGATCTGGGCAACGCCATTTGTAAGGCCGGTCACTTTTCGTGCAGCTGGGTAGAAACCTCCTTTGATGCCCTGATCCCGGCACTGCAGGCCAAGAAATTCGACGCTATCAACTCCGCTATGAACATCACGGAAAAACGTAAAGAAGCGATCGACTTCACCCAGCCTATCTACCGTATTCCGACACAATTAGTCGGCAAACCCAATACTGGTCTGGCCCCGACGGCCGAAGCGCTAAAAGGCAAAAATATCGGTGTGTTGCAGGGTTCGATTCAGGAAGTGTATGCCAAAGCGCATTGGGAGCCGAAAGGCGTGACGGTGACAAGCTATAAAGATCAAAACCTGGCATACGACGATCTGTCAGCAGGCCGTCTGGACGGTACGCTGGTGATGGCAGCAGCAGGCCAGTCTGGTTTCCTGGATAAACCGGAAGGCAAAGGCTTCGCCTTTATCGGCGGGCCGGTAGAAGACACCTCGATTCTGGGCAGCGGCATTGGTTTTGGCCTGCGCAAAGGTGACGAAGCCTTGAAAGCCGAACTGGACAAAGCTATCAAACAAGTGAAAGACGACGGCACCGTCGAGAAACTGGCGAAACAATACTTCCCCGGTTTCGACGTACGAGTGCAATAACGACTGTTATCACTACTGCATGTTCTGAGCAGTACAACATCAAACAACCAAGACCCGCTCCAGAGATACGGGTCTTGGTATTAATGATAGCGATAAAAAACCCTTACACATTCCTACGCCAGCAAGCTCTGATTATTTATCAGACCAGCCAGTTTTTCACAACTGGCAATATATTACTCGAGAGCTGCTTGATGGTTTACCATCCTTCCAGTATGTTTTAATTGCCGGTATGCCATTACAGTGGAAAACGATGCCAGTATACAACATAAAAATGAAAAAAAATAAATCCCAGAATAACCAAAGATTGAAACGATTGTGCCACCAATCAATCCAGCCAGTAATATACCGATATCAAAGCATGACTCATAGGTACTCAACGCAAGCCCAATATTCTCTTCTGGCATACTTTTTAAGGCCGGCAAAGCGAGCAAAGGATATACCATCGATAAACCAAATCCGGTAAGGAAAGACCCTGCCATTGCGATATAAGCGTGAGATGATATGGCAATCAAAAGCAATCCAGATGCCTCGATAGCAAGGGAAAACAGTGTCATCTTTAACCCGCAAGAATCGGCTTTCCAGCCTAATGTAATACGAGATAGCACATATCCAATACCGAACAACGATAGGGCAAATGCACTATATACAGACCATCCACTTTCAATAAAATAAAGAACTAAAAAAGTAGTTACTGAGGCATAGCCAATATTTGCCAGTGAAAAACCAGATCCCGCCTTCCAAATTCTCTTAACAGCAAAAAAAAGAGTCGGCTGATTGCTTTCGGGATGAAAAATAACAGGCCTGACAATCATTACAATTATAAATCCCAATACAGGAAGGATTGTCATAAAAAATGCAGAAAGCATGATGCCTATATTGTAATATGACCATATACCAGCATAATTCCCAATAGCCAGTCCAAGGAACATGGCAATACCGACCCAAGACATTATTTTTCCTGCATGCTCTCTTCCGACAAGGCCTATTGGCCATGTACCGCTACAGGTAAAGATTAGACTTTCCCCCCCACCCATAATAAGTCGAGAAAGAATTATAATAATATACGAAAATACACCCGGGTTATCGAGATAGAAAACAATAAAAACCATCAACCCCGCAATAATAGTTAAACTCAGCCCAAATACCATGCCTTTTTTGGGCCCATTTCGATCTGAGTATCTACCTGCATAAGCTCTGGATGCCAGAGTAGCAATTGACTCAGCGGCAACAACTAATCCGATATAGAATGGTGAATACTCAAGATATTTACTTACAAACAGAGGCAATACTGCCAGCGAAAGCCCTAAACTGACAATAGCCAGAAATAGAATGCTGGCAACACAACTAGCGGCAACGATATCGTTCTTTATTCTATACATCAGAATATCCTTCATAGACAACTTTGTTATCGTGAATAGATAACCTGGACTCCAGAAAAGCACAAACTGCACGATAGATCATCTTTCTCTCGGCAAAAATAATTAGCTCTTTTAGCTCAGACTCAGTAGTCCCATTTAAGATTCTCACAGCCTCCTGATCAATTATAGGACCAGCATCAACTTCTTCATTAATAAAGTGAAGTGTTGCACCTGTAATGCGCAGCCCCCCCTGCAATGCCTTAAGTTGAGCCTTATCACCAGGGAAAGCTGGTAGCAAAGATGGGTGGGTATTCATCGTTTTACTACCAAAATCTTTCACAAATTTAGGAGAAAAAATTCTTCTAAAACCTCCTAATATTATTAGATCTATACCGGAATTATTAATTTTTTCTGTAATCGCCTTTTCGAAACCACTACGATCATTAAAGTCACGATGGTCTATTTTAGCAATAGAAACCCCATCAAACGCAGCATTCCCTGTAGCTGAGAAATCAGCATTATTTGTAATAACAAGACTTAATTCAGCCGTGACTTTGGAATCTAAAATAGCCTGCCTGACAGTGGACAGCAAACTTCCACGGCCAGAGAACATAAATGCTACTCTCTTCATAGCTTAACCCTATTTCTTATTGAGGAATACTCTTTTACACTATCGATAATTTTTATATTTTTAAAGCAATTTTCTTTAATAACAAAATCACCATCAATCAATACATGACAGGGATTTTCTTTATTGATCATTTTGAGTATTGAAACTGGTGTATTAATATATTCATTATCCATTTCATTTTCTTTATAAATTATCAAGTCAGCTTTGAATCCTGATTGAATTTTTCCTGTATCTTTCAATCCAAGGGCCTCTGCACCGCCAAAAGTAATCATATGAAGAACTGATTTGGCATCAATTTTATTGATAAATTCACTATCACCATGATGATATAATGAAAAAAGCGCATCAAACGTCAGATCATTGACTGGATTAACCATCGCTGCATCCGTACCAAGGCCAATGTGGTTTGTTGATGAAAACTTTTTCGCGGGCATGGTTCCGGCCCCTACGAAACTGTTACTGACCGGACAATGCACAAGACTACATTTTGATTCTTTTATTATTTCTATCTCTCTGTCACTCAGATAACTAGCATGAATAAGCGTAGTGTTATGATCAAGCACCCCCAACTCATGTAACCGCTCAATACCACTTTTAGAATACATATTGATATGTGCGTTTACCTGGTGACTTCCTTCATTTATGTGTAAGGTAAACCTCCTGCTACGCTTTCTCGCAATGTCATGAAGCATGACTAATAATAAGTCGTCAGCAGATAATTCTGAAGCAGTTGCTGGTGTGATATTCACTAAATCGTTTTGGTAAAGTTTCTCTGCTAAAAAATACTCACTTGAGATAGTATCTATTGATTTATTTTTCGGGCTTTTACCACTTCCAGCCCAATAGTTACTTTGACAAAAGTTGATAACACAGCGAACTCCCACTTCAGTGACAGCCCGGTAATCACTTTCGATTCGGCTAGTAAAAATCCCGAATGAAGTAACTCCTTTTTTTAAAGCACATCCGATTGATTTTATTGATGATATATACTGACCTTCTGGATCTTCAAGCTCATTATTTTTATGTACAGTGTCTAATACCTTATCAATGGGGGATGAGTCTAATAGGCTACCATAAACTTCCTTGCTAGGATGAAGATGTGCATTTATCAATCCGGGCAGTATAATATGACCGCCGTTTAGCAAGACTACTTCCTCATCATGAACATCCAGATTAGGACCAACTTCTACAATCCTGTCGTTTCTTATCCGAATATCCCCTACGTCAAAACACATATCTTCTGAATTTAAATATTTTATCTCTTTAAAAATTAATTTATCATCCATTAATAAACCCCAACATATCCTTTTTGAACTTATCGAATGAAATTTTTTCAGAATAATGTAATGTCTGCATCCCTAGCTCTTGACAGGGACGAATATCATTTGAAATACTGTCTCCTATCATAAGAGCATCTTTAGGTCTCAGGGCATATTCATCTAATATCTTATAAAAAAAATCTTATTTGGCTTACACTCCGGGTAAGACTTGCCAAAATAGAGACTTTTAAAATATTTTTTTATATTTTTATTCTCTAATTTTTTGATCTGAACCTTATCCATACCATTACTACAGATTATCAATGGCAATTTTTCACTTAACTCACTTAATAAAGGAACCCAATCTCTTGTTAAAGAACAATTACTGACATAATCATCCCAGTAAATACCTTCAATTAACTTCTTATGCTTTAATGATTTAATATCAAACCAGTCATATATATATTCAAATCTTTTATCAAAAATCATTTTCATCTCAATGCTTCCTAATACAAAATCCTCCCATAGATATTGATTTTTCTTATAAAAAAATTCTCGAAACGCATTGAAATCGCTATTCGCCTTAGCATATTGATACTTGACGATCCAGTCTGTTACTGCTTTTAAAGCAGAGTCAGCCCCTGCTTTATGGCTGACCAATGTATCGTCCAAATCAAAAATTACTATTTTTACCATATGAAAAATCCTTATGAGCCACTAAAGAGCCAAATGCACATTTTAGTGCTGTCTCGAATTCATCGACTCTTGTATATAAACCTCCTGTTAGCACACCATTAGTTCCTACTTTATCTATATCTGATTGAGATATCTCTGGATTCAACCCCAGAATGATATCTGAAAGCTTGATTTTTTTATCGAGTTTTTCTGCTACAATAGCAGGAAGCATTACTTTCCCACTGCAACCATAATAGAGTTCCGATGTGACAACATCTTTAATAACTGCCCATCCATATACAAAATTTCCAAATGATGTTTTTTCCGTCAACCCTTCAAGAGCAATAATATAATCAACATAACTATCCTGTACTAATTCAATATTTTTAATTCTAGTTTGACAACCACTAATTGCCTCATCATCGCTTTGCGGTGTTTCACTGACGCCTGATTCAACACTTTTATGTTTAAGTGTGAAATTCTCAAAAACAAAAGAACATGTATTCCTTACTGATGAAATTTTTGCTTCATTATCAGAAGCCAATAGAAGTGTCACGTGTTTATTCTGCATGTTTATAAATCCATTTCATAACATTGGTATTAGCGGCACCAGATAATATATCCGACAACGTTTCTTCTGCTGATTCTATCTGAGGCATTTTTTCAGAAAACGGTTTTATTTCACTACATTCCGCCACTTCTGTCGCTTTATTTAAAGTCTTATCATAGATTTGTGTGAATGTAGTTTTCATTACTGTTATGCCTAGCTTGAGTTTATCCATCCCACTCTCTCTCAGGTCTTTCCATATCAACTCATGGATAAATGAGAAAAATCCCATATCATAGGGAAGACCCGTAATTACATCCGTACTTCGTGAAATGGTTTCACAATGTAATGTATCATTCTTGATATAGAACTGCATGCCGATAGTACAAGGAAAATCCTTAGTGTCTGATTTATGATAATTTTGATTGATGTTTATAATAGCGCGGCGGGAATCTTTATTTTTTATAAGTGCATTTTTCACCCAATTGTATTGGTTGCCATAACCTTCAACCGGCTCATAAAACACATAATATCCATAATTTGAATTGACATTCCCATTTTCGTCAACAAGCGTCATCCAGAATTTAGATGCTTTTGCCAGACCATCCTTAGCCCTCAGACTACCACTAAAATAAGCCAAATACTCTCGAGATAAATATCTTATGGCACCAGTTCTAATGTTATGCAAGCGATTCCCTGGATCCTTAAGAACATAATTTACTCCATACGCTTGTAGTGCATTTCCAGCCCTGGATGAAATCTCTCACCGGTAGTGAGAATATGATAAATACCATTTTTCACTAACTCATCAACAGAATCTCCACTAATGGTGGTGAAAACCTGCTCTTCTGATTGCAGAGTTTTTGCAACATTTACATTCATAGTCATCCCTAATTATGTATGGGCATCCTCGCCAGGATGGGGAAAAATATAATTACATATACAACATTTACTGATCAAACAAAATTTCCTTAAAAACAGAAGAATTAGATTTATTTTGTTATTATTAGCTGTTTCACTAAGAATAAAAAAAACACCATATCTAATTGTTTTTTCTTACTTTTATCATGTGAATATCTGATTATTTACTCAGATATATGAAATCATCATTTTTAACAACCCCCCATTAATAAATATTAATTTTTATTAATTCACCGATAGAATTTCTTTAAAATGAAATATCTACATAATCTCACCCAATAGCAGATAACTGAAGGGAACTCGGTAAGAATTGTTATGCTCGGTTCAATCACCAACCAGACTAAGCGCACCAGACATAACAGCAATCCCTTATGAAGAACTCCGAATCATGTGTAAAAAGATCCAGCAAACCCGCGCCTGCTGACAGCTTCTGGCTATGCTGCCGCACATTGGCAGCAGCAGGCCAGTCTGGTTTCCTGGATAAACCGGAAGGCAAAGGCTTCGCCTTTATCGGCGGGCCGGTAGAAGACACCTCGATTCTGGGCAGCGGCATCGGTTTTGGCCTGCGTAAAGGTGACGAGGCCTTGAAAGCCGAACTGGACAAGGCTATCAAACAAGTGAAAGACGACGGCACCGTCGAGAAACTGGCGAAACAGTACTTCCCCGGTTTCGACGTAAGAGTGCAATAACGGTTGTTATCACATGACAAGGCCCGCATCCGATGATGTGGGCCTTGTAGCTTTAAAGACGATGAACCGCGCTCATGGACCGCTATTACGGTGTTTAATATCTTCAGATTTAAAGTACAAAAACGCCAATATCCTCACGGAATAGTCCACATGCCTCAATGGCAATTTTCCCCCCACGCTCTATGCTATGACGAGTCAGGGAAAACGATGACGCGATGCGCGCCGACGTTATCCTGGTGATTTTTTTCACACAAAAAGGACAACACCATGAATCAAATCAAATTGTTAGGTATTTCCGGCAGCCTGCGTAAAGCCTCTGCCAACCGGGGATTGCTGCGTGCCGCGCAGTCGGTACTGCCCGCTTATGCCACGCTGGACATTGCCGACCTGCTGGATGTACCGTTTTATAACGCTGATTTGACTGAGGTACCTGAATCCGTGCAGCGCATCGCCCGTCAGGCCAGTGAGGCGGATGGTTTTGTGTTCGCCTGTACCGAATACAATTATTCTATAGCACCGGCGCTGAAGAATATTCTGGACTGGTTATCCCGCCTGCCGGATACCACCATTTTAAGCGGTAAACCGGCAGCATTGATGGGTGCAGGCGGCGGTATGGGTACCTCGCGGGCGCAGTATCATTTGCGTCAGAGTTGCGTCTACCTGAATGTTCATGTGCTGAACAAGCCGGAAGTTTTCGCTAACGCCTTTGCTGGTGGTTTCGACGATCAGGGCAACCTGAAAGATGAAAACATTACCGTTCTGATTGCCGAGCAAATGAATGCGCTTGTCGATGAGATCGGACTCAGAAGATAACACATCCTTTCATCAGGCTACCGCCCACTGTCGGGCGGCAGTCGCTTATGCCGCTACCGTTCCCACTTTCATCATCGCTTCGCTGGCCACCGTCAGTGCCGGATGGCGACAAAAACGTACCACTTCACCGACCACTAACAAGCTGGGCGATTGCGGCTGATAACGCGCCATCAGTGCAGGCAAGGTCGCAAGTGTCGCGGTCATCACGCGTTGCTCCGGCTGCGTGCCGCGCTCAATAATCGCCAGCGGTGTACTGGCAGGCAGGCCGTGTGCGATTAACTTCTGGCACAGACGACTGGCATGACTCAACCCCATATAAAACACCAGTGTTTGCTGGCCTGCGCCCAGGGTTTCCCAGTCCAGTTGCGGCTCGCCATCGCGAGCATGACCGGTAATAAACCGTACCGATTGAGCACAATCCCGGTGCGTCAGCGGCAACCCTACCGCCGCCGCACAGCCGGTCGCGGCGGTAATTCCCGGTACAACATGGCAACGCACACCCTGTTGATGCAGGTAATCCATTTCCTCACCGCCACGCCCGAAAATAAACGGATCGCCGCCTTTTAAGCGCACGACTCGCTGCCCGGCTTGCGCCAGCTCCATCAACAATTGATTGATTTGCGGTTGCGGCAGTGCGTGGTTGCCCTGCTGTTTACCGACATCAATGCGCAAGGTGTCACGCGCTACTAACGCCATAATATCGGCCGAAACCAGCCGGTCATGCACGACCACATCCGCCTGCTGAATCACTCGCAGCGCCTTGATAGTCAGTAATTCGGCATCGCCCGGACCGGCACCCACCAGCCAGACATCACCTGCCAGCAACGGCTGGCGTTGATGGCCCTGCGCCATCAGCGTATTCAGAGTAGGGTTCATAGGATCACTCCTTTTTCCGGGCGCGGCTCAGCCCGCCCGGCGTAATGTGTCTGGCGTCGCATACTGTTGCAGCAACGCCTTCAGTTCCGGTACGCAGGATCCGCAGTTAGTCCCGCATTGTAGCTGTTCACCCAGTTGTGCCACGCTGTGGCATCCCTGACGGATAGCGTCGATAATGCGCTGCTCGCCAACCGCGAAACAGCTGCAAATAGTTGCGCCTTGCGGTGTTTCCCCCTGTGGAGCACACCCCGCCAACAACGCCAGTCGATCCGACGACTGCTGTGGCGGCACGGCAAATGCCGCCAACACCGCTTCACGCGCCAGTTGCGGACGATGCACCCCCACATAAAGCGCTACAGCGATCTGTGTGCCTCGCCAGCCAATGGCATGAAACAGCCAGTCGTCCCCCTGAGCCTGCTGAAATTCAACGTCGCTCAGGTCATATTGCCGGGTCAGCCAGTCGAGCCAGTGTTCTGGTGTGCGCTCGTCGGCGATCACATAATGCGACACCCCGTCTGCAGTCACCCGGCTCCAGTAGCCACAGTCCGGTACGGCGACGTCACTGCGGACAAACAGCTCGCCGAACCAGACGGCGGGCCAGCGTTGGATGCGTACCCGCGCCTGTTTGCTTTCTGGCTGACCGGAGTAAGGGTCAGTCACCGCCGCCACCAGACTATCGACACGCGCCTGTGCGCTGAATTGCCGGTTCCAGTGCATGGGGACAAAAATGCTGCCGGGCTGCTGACCCCGCTGAACCTGCGCCCGCGCCAGCATCCAGCCGGACCCGGCGCTGATGCGAACCAGTTCGCCATCGTGCACACCGGCGTTAAGCGCATCCTGCGGGTGCAGATCGCAGTAAGGCTCCGGCAGATGCCGCATCAGGCGCGCCGCCTTACCGGTGCGGGTCATGGTGTGCCACTGGTCGCGTATCCGCCCGGTGTTGAGCACCAGTGGATACGCCGGGGACGGTGGGTTGACCGGCAATTGCGGGGTGATGGCCAGTAACCGCGCCTTACCGTCCGGATGCCAGCAACGGCCATCGGTATATAACCGTGCGGTACCGCCATCGGCCTGCGTGGTCACCGGCCACTGCACCGGGGCAAGTTGTTGCCACTGCTCATCGCTGAGCGTCGCCAGCGCGCTGATGTTGAAGGCACGCTGCCCCTGATTCTCAAATCCAGATAACGCGGCATGTTCACGGAAAATTTGCGCCGGGTGGCGGTAATCAAACGCCTCGCCAAACCCCATACGTGTGGCGACATGCGATAAAATCCACCAGTCTGCTTTCGCCTCGCCCGGTGCTGGCAAAAACGCACGTTGACGGGAAATACGCCGTTCGGAATTGGTGACCGTGCCGTCTTTTTCTCCCCACGCCAATGCCGGTAGCAGGATATCGGCGCATTCGGTGGTATCGGTATGACGCATCACATCAGAGACAATCACCAGCGGGCAGCGCAACAACGCCTGCCGCACGCGATCGGCTTCCGGCATTGACACCACCGGGTTGGTGCCCATTATCCATACCGCCTTCACCTGCCCGGCTTCGATGGCACGAAACAGATCCACCGCCATCAGCCCCGGTGCCGAGGCCACCCGATCACTGCCCCAAAAGCGACCGACCCGCGCCACCTCTTGCGGGCTGAACCCCATGTGTGCCGCCAGTTGATTCGCCAGCCCGCCCACTTCCCGGCCCCCCATCGCATTCGGCTGACCGGTAATCGAAAACGGGCCACACCCAACCCGGCCGATACGGCCGCTGAACAGATGCACGTTAATAATCGCGTTGCATTTGTCGCTGCCGGAAGCAGACTGGTTAATGCCCTGCGAGTAGAGCGTCACCACCTTGTCGGTCTCGCTGAACCACTGGTAGAAACGGGCCACCGCCTCGCGCGGTAACCGGCAGAATTCCGCCACCCGTTCTACCGTCCACTCATCGGCCGCTGCCAGCGCTGCTTCCACACCGCTCAGCGCGTCAGGCGGCGGCGCGGATTGCTGCGCCAGCCAGTGCAGCAATCCGTTGAACAACCCGGCATCGCTGCCGGGTGCCAGCGGCAGGTGTAAGTCCGCCGCATCGCAGGTGGCGGTATGACGCGGGTCCACCACCACGACTTTCATGTGCGGACGCTGTTGTTTCGCCTGCATCAGCCGTTGATACACCACCGGGTGCGCCCAGGCGGTATTGGAACCGACCAGCACCACCAGATCCGCCTGTTCGATGTCCTCGTAGTTACCCGGCACCGCGTCGGCACCCAGCGCCCGTTTGTAACCGATGACCGCTGAGGCCATGCACAGCCGGGAATTGGTATCCATGTTGGCGCTGCCGATAAAGCCTTTCATCAGCTTGTTGGCGACGTAATAATCTTCGGTCAGTAATTGCCCCGAACCGTAAAACGCCACCGCCTGCGGGCCGTGCTGCACAATAATATCGCCGAGCGATTGCGCGACCCGGTCCAGCGCCTGATCCCAACTGACGCGCTGCCCGTCCACCAGCGGCCATAACAACCGCCCTTGTAGACTCAGTGTGTCGCCGAGCGCCGACCCTTTGACGCACAACCGTCCCTGATTAGCCGGGTGCTGGCTGTCGCCTTTTATGGTCACCCTCCCGTCCGGTTGCGCCGTAGCAATCACGCCGCAACCCACACCGCAATAAGGACAGGTGGTGCGACAGCCGGTCATAACGCCTCCGCCATGTCGGTCGATACCACCGTCATTGGCTCGTCAGCCACCCAGATACGCTCCTGAACGACACGTACCGGCCAGACGCGTACCCGCAGTTGGCTATCATCCGGGCTGACACCGTCACACAAGCGCAAACGTTTTTTGTACAACGGCGAAATCACCACTGGCTCACCGTCCACATCGCCGACAATGCCGCGCGACAGCACGTTAGCACCGCTGCCCGGTTCCAGGTTATCGAGCGCGAACACGCGTGCCACCTGCCCCGGTTGCGACGCCGGGAGATGGAACAACGCCACCTGCCGATGTCCGACTCGCGCTGCCATCCCTGCATTCGCCGGGATATCGCTGAGGAAACCGACGCACTGCCAGCCATCGGCCCCGAGGGTCTCGGATACGGTGATCGGTTTTTTCTCTTCAGGGCGAGCCGGACGAATCTGACCACGTTCGGGGACCATCACCACCGCCTCATCCGGGGTGTCGCTGTTGAGGAAGGCGCGGAACAATGCCCGGTTTTCGTCATGCGCCAGTGTGGTTTGCCACTCGCACTGGTAGCTGTCGACAACCTGGCGCATCTCGCTTTCCAGCTCATCGGCAATCCCCAGGCTGTCGTCGATCACCACCTGACGCAGATAATCAACGCCGCCTTCCAGATTATCCAGCCACACACTGGTACGCTGGAGCCGGTCTGCGGTACGGATGTAAAACATCAGCAGGCGGTCGATAAAGCGGAACAGCGTCTCGGTATCCAGATCGCTGGCGAACAGGTCGGCATGACGCGGTTTCATACCGCCATTACCGCACACGTACAGGTTCCAGCCCTTGTCGGTGGCAATCACACCGATGTCTTTACCCTGCGCTTCGGCGCACTCACGGGTACAACCGGAGACCGCCATCTTGAGTTTGTGCGGCGAGCGCAACCCTTTGTAACGATGCTCCAGCGCAATCGCCAGCCCGGTGGAATCCTGTACACCATAGCGGCACCAGGTTGACCCCACGCAGGATTTCACCGTACGCAGCGACTTGCCGTAGGCATGACCGGTTTCAAAGCCAGCGTCGATCAACTCCTGCCAGATAGCAGGCAGTTGTTCCAGCCGCGCACCGAACAAATCGACCCGCTGACCACCGGTAATTTTGGTGTACAGGTGGTAGCGCTCTGCGACCTGACCGATGGCGATCAACCCTTTAGGGGTGATCTCCCCACCGGGGATACGCGGCACCACCGAGTAGGTACCGTCTTTTTGGATGTTGGCCAGAAAACGGTCATTGGTATCCTGCAACGGTACATGTTCGGGTTTCAGCACGTAGTCGTTCCAGCACGATGCCAGCATCGACCCCACCAGCGGTTTACAGATTTCACACCCGAGCCCGTGACCGTGACGAGCGATCAACTCGCCAAAACTGCGGATACGGTTGACGCGAATCAGGTGGTACAGTTCCTGACGCGAGTACGCAAAGTGTTCGCAGATGTCTTTTTTCACCTCGATGCCTGACTGCTGCAACCGGTATTCCATCACCTGCTTGAGTAACGGCACACAACCGCCACACCCCGTCCCGGCCTTGGTGCAGGCTTTCAGTGACGCCAGATCGGTGCAACCGTTGTCTACCGCCGCGAAAATATCCGCTTTGCTGACGTTGTGGCAGGAGCAAATCTGCGCGCTGTCCGGCAGTGCCGCTACCCCCAGCCCTTTCGGGGCGGCGCCGTCCAGTGCGGGCAGGATCAGACTTTCCGGGTGGTCGGGTAACGTCATGTCGTTGAGCTTCATTTGCAGCAGTGTGCTGTAATCACTGCTGTCGCCGACCAGCACCGCCCCTAGTAGCCGCTTGCCGTCTGCCGAGACAATGATTTTTTTGTAGACCTGATTCGGCTCGTCGTTCCACTGATAACTCTGGCTACCTTCGGTGTTGCCGTGCGCATCACCGATTGACGCGACATCCACCCCCAGCAGCTTGAGCTTGGTACTCATGTCAGCACCGGTGAAAGCCAGTTCTTGCTGTTCCTGCTGCGCCGACCTCGCCAATTGGGCCGCGACAGTGCGCGCCATCTGGTAGCCCGGGGCCACCAGTCCGAAAATCTGCCCTTGCCATACCGCACACTCACCGATGGCGAAGATAGCGTCATCGGACGTCTGGCAGTGATCGTCAATCACGATACCGCCACGCGTGCCTATCTCCAGCCCAGCCTCACTCGCCAGCCGAACGCGTGGGCGAATACCGGCGGAAAACAGGATCAGGTCGGTTTCCAGCGATGTGCCATCGGCAAAATTCATCCGGTGACGCGCCTGCTCGCCTGCCGTAATGTCGAGCGTTTCTTTGCTGGTGTGCACCTGCAAGCCCAACGCTTCGATTTTGCGCCGGAGCAACTGAGCGCCGCCCTCATCCAGTTGCACCGCCATCAGCCGGGGTGCGAACTCCACCACGTGGGTCTCCAGCCCCAGTTGGCGCAGTGCGTTCGCCGCTTCCAGCCCCAGCAGGCCGCCCCCCACGACGACACCACTGCGTGATTCGCGTGCGTAGTCGGCAATCGCATCCAGATTATCCAACGTGCGATAGACCAGACAGCCGGGGCGATCATTGCCTTTGATTGGCGGTACAAACGCATAGGAACCCGTTGCCAGCACCAGACGATCGTAAGGCGTTTCCTGACCATTCGCATCGCGCACACAGCGGCGCTGGCGATCGATGGCCATCACCTGACAGCCGGTACGCAGTTCAATACCGGTCTGCTCGAAAAAACCGTCACTGACCATCGACAGCGACTCGGCGCTACGTCCGGCGAAATACTCAGACAAATGTACCCGGTCATAGGCCGGGTAGCGTTCTTCGCCGAACACCACCACGTGATACTGCTGGTGCAGGCCGCGCTCCACCAGTTGCTCCAGAAAGTGGTGACCGACCATGCCGTGTCCCACTACCACCAATACGGGTTTACTCATAACAGAAATCCTTACGGCTTCAGGCCGTATGTCTATTTCAGGAAAAGAAAGACCAAATAAAAGCGATGACGGTGCCGATGGCAGCCTGGTCTCCATGGCCGCCAGCAGTTGCGGGCTGTCGTTGACATGACCGAACAGCAGCGCACCGCACAACCGATCGTCGCGGAATATCAGACGGCGGTAGTGACCGCCGAGCGGGTCTGACAGTGAGTGGGTCTTATCGCCCACCTGCGGATGCAGTTCACCCGCGCTCACAACGTCAATCCCGGTTACCTTCAGGCGCGTGGCCAGCGGCGTCGGCACATAATCCGCTACCGGCTGCCCGGCCAGTCTGGCCGCCAACACATCCGCCTGCGCCAGACAGGGGGCCACCAGCCCCACCGTCTCCCCATTGATTTCTGCGCATTCACCGAACGCGCTGATAGCCTCGTCGCAGGTACGCAACTGACCATCCACCAGAATGCCGCGCCCGCATGGCAGGCCGCTGTCGCGAGCCAGCTCACATACCGGCGCTACACCGGTCGCCACCACCACCAGACCGGCAGGAAGGCGTGTGCCGTCCGCCAGCACCACCGCCTCGACCTGTTCGCTCCCTTGCAGCGACTGGATCTGCACACCGGTCAGGCAACGAATGCCACGCTCTCGCAACCGGGTAGTCAGTAAATCGCTGGCGACATCGTCAAGCTGGCGCTCCATCAGCCGGGTGTGGCGATGCACTAACGTCACTTCGGCACCGTGCAGACGCAATGCGGCGGCGGCCTCAATCCCCAATACCCCGCCACCTATCACCACCACCGGTGCCTTTTGCCGTACCGCCGCCCACATCCGCTCGACATCATCCAGCGAGCGAAACCCGGTGACCCCCGATAGGCTGATGCCCGGCAATGGCGGCATAAACGGGCGTGCCCCTGTTGCCAGTACCAGGTGGTCATAGGCCAGACGACGGCGGTCGGTGACCACCTCCCGCGCGGCCCTGTCGATACGCAAGGCCGATTCACCGGTCAGGACGGTGACATCCATCGACTCAGGCAGCGGCTCCAGTTGTGTTTCCTCAAACGTTTTCTCGCCCCCCAGCACCGACGAGAGCAGCACGCGGTTATAACTGGCACGCGGCTCACGGTCGATGAGGGTGATGCGGTAGCGTTGCGCTGCAAGCTGCGCCAATTTTTTTACCAGCCGGGCGCTGGACAGGCCGTTACCGATGACAACCAGATGCGCGCTCATCGATCCCTCCCGTCAGGCCGCGTGCGGCTGCTTCTCGTAGAGGAAATGCAGTACCTGCTGGCGGTACTGGTGATAACGCGGGTCGTCCGCCAGCGCCACACGGGAACGCGGACGCTCCAGCGCCACCGTCATGATTTCCCCCACGGTGGCGGCCGGGCCATTAGTCATCATCAGCACCCGATCGGACAGCAGCACCGCTTCATCCACGTCATGGGTGATCAGCACGATGGTGGTATTCAGTTGCTGCTGAATATCCATCACCGCATCCTGCAAATGAGCACGGGTCAGCGCATCCAGCGCGCCGAACGGCTCATCCATCAGCAACACTTTGGGTTTCATCGCCAGCGCCCGGGCGATGCCCACCCGCTGCTTCATCCCACCGGAAATTTCATGTGGCCGCTTGTTCAGGGCATGCCCCATGTGCACCAGTTGCAGGTTGTGGATAATCCACTCGTGCATTTCCGCTTTGGTCATCTGACCGCGAAACACCTGTTTCACCGCCAGCGCCACGTTGTCGTAAGTGGTGAGCCACGGCAGCAGCGAATGATTCTGGAATACCACCGCCCGCTCCGGCCCCGGTCCGTCGATTTCACGGTTGTCACACAATAGGCCACCGTGCGTCGGCAGCGTCAGCCCGGCAATCAGGTTAAGCAGCGTTGATTTACCGCAGCCGGAATGCCCAATCAGACTCAGGGTTTCCCCGGCATGAATATCAAAGCTCACGTTATCGAGCGCCACGAACGAACCGCTGGCGGTGGAGAAACGCTGGCTAACCTGTTGAATACGAATAATCGGTTGATGGCGCATCGGTTTCTCCTTAACGGCTTTCATAGCTAAAACGTTTGGCCAGCAACATCAGCCCTTGCTCAAGTAACAACCCGACCACGCCAATCACCAAAATAGCGGTGATGATGTTGGGTACGTTGAGGTTGTTCCATTCGTTCCAGATCCAAAAACCGATGCCAATACCGCCGGTCAGCATTTCTGCCGCCACGATCACCAGCCAGGCGATACCAATGGACAACCGAACCCCGGTCAGCACACTCGGCAGTACCGCCGGTAGCAAAATAGTGCGCATGATGGCGAACTCGGACAGCTTCAACACCCGCGCCACATTCAGGTAATCCTGTGGAATTTGGCGTACCCCTTCCGCGGTGTTGAGGATCATCGGCCAGATGGAGCAGATGAAAATCGTCCAACTGGATGCCGGTTCGGCACGCTGGAACAACAGCAAGCCGATGGGCAGCCACGCCAGCGGGCTGACCGGACGCAGCAGCGAAATAATCGGGTTGAACATCGCGGCAATAAACCGAAAACGGCCAATCAGGAAACCGGCGGGAATGCCCACCAGCGCCGCCAGACCGAACCCGATGCCGACGCGCTTGAGCGATGCCAGCACGTTCCAGCCAATGCCTTTGTCGTTCGGGCCCGCCACATAAAAAGGGTCAGCAAAAATGCTCTGTGCCGCCTGCCAGGTCTGCCACGGCGTCGGGAACCCTTTGCTGCTCAGTGCCGCTATCTGCCATATCACCAGCAGCAACAACATACCGAGCCCTCCCGGCAGCAAGCGGGACAGCATGTTGCTCAGGCGCTGCCGCCAGACAGGGCGCGGCGTCGCCACCATCGGTTGTGCTGGTGGTGCTACAGTGACGGCATCAGGCAATGTGATAACCACCGCATCGGCGGCGCTCGCGTTTTCCGGTTCAGCGTCAGGGACGATCGAAAGAATCTGGGCTTGCGTTTTCATGGTCGCTCTCCGTTACTTTTTCACGCTGACGTTCACGCTGACGTTCATACTAAAGCTGTTGGCATAACCGGCCGGATCGCTGCCGTCCCACCGCTTACCATCAATCAATACGCTGCTGCGCATCTCACTGGACGGCAGCGGTACATTGCCGACCATGCTGGCCGCCTGCTTGTAGATATCGATGCGGTTGACCTGACGGGCCAGCGCCTGATAGTCCGGCTCCTGTGCCAGCAGGCCCCAGCGTTTGTGCTGGGTGAGAAACCACATGCCGTCGGACAGATAAGGGAAGTTGACTTCGCCGTCGTGGTAGAAGCGCATCGCGTGTTCGTCCTGCCAGCGTTTCCCGGCCCCGTTGTCGTATTGCCCCAGCATGCGCCCGACAATCGTCTCCTCCTGAGTGTTGACGTAGGCCCGCCCGGCGATCACCCGGGCCGTTTCACGTCGGTTATCGTCCGAGCTGTCTATCCAGCGCGATGCGTCCAGTACCGCCGCCGTTAAGGCTCGCGCGGTGTTAGGGTTAGCGTTTACCCAGTCGGCACGGGTACCGAGCACTTTCTCTGGGTGGTCCGGCCAAATCTCCTGCGAGGTGACGGCGGTAAAGCCAAGGCCATCGATAATCGCGCGTTGGTTCCAGGGCTCACCGACACAAAAACCGCTCATGTTGCCGATCTTCATGTTCACCACCATCTGCGGTGGCGGTACCACCACGGTGCGCACGTCATCAAACGGGTTGATGCCAGCGGCCCCCAACCAGTAATACAGCCACATGGCATGGGTGCCGGTGGGAAACGTCTGGGCGAAGGTATACGTCCCCGCTGGGCTGGCTGAGATGAATGTCTTCAGGCTGGCGGCATCCGTCACCCCGGCCTGACGCAAGGCATTGGATAAGGTGATCGCCTGGCCGTTATTGTTGATAGTCATCAGCGCCGCCATATCGTGCCGCGGCCCTGATGCACCGGCTTGCAAGCCGTACAACAACCCATACAGCACATGGGCAGCATCCAGTTCGCCCGATACCAGCTTGTCACGTACCGCGGCCCAGCTCGCTTCCTTACTCGGCACAATGGTAATGCCGTATTTCTTGTCAAACCCTTTGACCGACGCCATCACCACCGAGGCGCAATCCGTCAATGGAATAAAGCCGACACGCACCTCGTTCTTCTCTGGGGCGTCGGAACCGGCCGCCCAGGCGCTGTTCATTATTCCCGGCATGCCCGGCAGTAACATGGCACCGCCCAGTGCGGCACTTCCGACCAAAAACTGGCGACGGGAAAACGCCTGTGTTTGGTTACTGGTTTTCTTATCGGTTGTGGAATCACTCATTAACGACACCTCGGCAACCCGTCCTTCGACGGCAAAAACAAAAAGGCGCCCATAAGCCATGCGAAAATCGCACGCTTATGGGCGCCTTTGCCCAGCGCTTTTCCGTACCGCCATTAGCACGGAAAAGTCGCAGTGAATTGTTACCGGAGATGAAGCAAGGTGTGTGCCAATCTGTCGGATATCCCGATAACCTGACGGCACATTGCGTTATCCCTCTATGCCACGCCAGATAGCCGACGCGTCACGATGGCACTATTCTGCTCGCCTGTGGAACAGCAAATATTGAGCTGGATCAATTCAGCAGGGATATACGAGAGATTGAAAAACCGTTATCAGACTCAGTAAACACGGGGGCTACGCGATAAATATTGCCCGGGGCTGCACCGTTATCTGGCACGTTGCGCACATTTTATGTGCACTCCACACCCGATTCACCGCGTATCGCGCTACAACCATCAGGGCGTATCCTGAAAAACATCCGCCACCGCCAGCATGGCGTTAGCAATCTCGATGAGCTTTTTGTTCTGGTTCATCGCCATGCGGCGCAGGGTTTTGTAAGCCTCTTCCTCGCTCAATCCACGATGTTGCATCAGCAACCCTTTAGCCCGGTCGATTTGACGGCGCTCATCCAGCGTTGCCCGCATCGCCGCCAGTTCATGGTCCAGCGCCTGCAAGCGCCGCGCCTGCTGCTGTACTAGTGACAACAGCGAACGCCCCAACTGCGGTCGCACACCGTCGCTATCAAGCCAGCCGCCTTGCCCGGCACTGCTCTGCTCCATCTCTGAGTGAGCGATAAACACCGAATAGCTGTGGTCATCACCTTGCTGCTGCGCCATCAGGCTGGCGACATCCGCCTGCTGGTCGAGGCAGGCTTGCTCCGCCGCGGCAATACGCTCACGGCACAGGTGCATCAGCGTCTGCGACAAACGGTCTTCAATCTGCTTCATGGCATCAATACGTGCCGTTGCCAGGGCAAACCATTGCAAACCGCCTTCCGGCGGCAAGTTCTCCGGCGCACGGGTACAGGCGACGCGGCGTAAGCGCTCAAACTCCCGGTCGGTGACCAACGATTGCCAGCGCTCCCGGTTGGCATCATCAGCAAACGTGGCGAAAGTATCAAAGCACCGCTCCTGACGGTCGATTAAATCCATCAACGCTTGCTGAACGTTAACCGGAAACTCGCCAGCGGCAAACGCCGCCGCACCCACCGCCCGCTCCTGCCCGGCCAGTTCCTTACCTTGCATAAAGCTAAACATCGCCACCAGTGCGCGGGCGATAACCGGCTCCGCCGCGGTATCCGACACTTCAAATACCAGCGTCAGCAGGTGGCGAATACAGTCGTTAAATAGCGTCATCACCGCTGACTGCGCAAGCGTACGCTGGCGCATGTGCTCGCGCATCGACGGCAATAATCCCAGGGTATACACCACGCTGGCAGCACGGCTAAACAGTCGGCTGGCCTGCGGCAACAGGCTGGCACGCTGCGCCAGATCGTCGAGTTGCGCCATAAACTGCAATTCGGCCTGCTGCACATCCTGCTCGCGTTGCGACAACTCATCGGCACATAACCGCCCGTCCGAGCACAGGAACAGGTTAGCGGTTCCACGCTCACGCTGTAGCATATGCACCAGTTGACTGATGCGCCCCACCAGTTCGCCGCTTTGCAGCAAACCGCGCAGGCTGTTCAGCTCACACTGGCGCGATGCCATCAAAAAACGAATTGTCGTTGAAGGGTCCGCTATCATTCTCTCTTCTCTCCAGACGGCATGCGCTATCCTCATGCCACCCTACCACGATGAAGGGTCTGTTCCATGCAAAATCCTTGCCTTATCAGGCACTGACCTGAAAACCCACAGACCATTTTAGCCGCGTGAAAAACGCTGCCCTGAAAGGCCGTCTCAAGCGGCTGACGTCGGCGCAACACAGAAAAGCAGACCATCATGCATCCATCAGCGGTGGGCACAGCAAGTCGCGGGCCGTGATAACAACGCTCGTCACGGCTGCGGTGTCATCTAAGCGCGCACGCCGGACAATGTTGCCCGGCGCGCGGCAGCGTT
This sequence comes from Dickeya oryzae, assembly GCF_009372235.1. Lineage (GTDB taxonomy): Bacteria > Pseudomonadota > Gammaproteobacteria > Enterobacterales > Enterobacteriaceae > Dickeya > Dickeya oryzae. Next base: position 607,742 of record NZ_ML762920.1, read on the forward strand.
AGTGACTCTCATTGGGGAACAGGAAGGGGTTAATGCTGCTGCGGGCAAAACCTTCTTCTTCCATTTTAACATCCAGCACCAGCGAGGCCAGATCGTCTGCCACCGCATCGACCTGATGGTCTTTTTCCTGATACAACAGTTTCAGGTAGGTGCCGCAATCGCCACAGCTTTCGGCCTTGATAGCGGCCTTTTCATCATCCAGCGACCAGTAGTGCAACTGACCCGACTGTTCGCAGTTGCTGCATTTCACACGCACCATGTGCCACTCACTTTCACACAGATTGCAGTGCAGGTAGCGCAGCCCGCTGCTGGTGCCAATCTGAATAACACCGGATACGGGCATACTGCCGCAGACCGGGCAAAACTGGCGATGTTCGCCGGTTTCTGCTTTGGCGGCAGCCGGAAGCTGGGTTGCCATTTGCGCCCAGTACACGGAGAGCGCGGCCCAGACAAACGGCGCGTTATCGTTAATTTGTTCGCTAAATTGCTGGTTTAACAACGCTTGCGCCAGCGTTTCCCACTCTTGTACCGACATTTTTTCCAGATTCTCAAGCGTACTCAGCACCTGCCCGGCAGCAGAGGGCTTGAGTTCTTCAATCAACGCCTGCAACAAAACATGCCAGTGAGGATCTCGCTTAAACGTGGTGATATCCAGCGGAGGGCAGCCATTATTTTGCGCAAGCGCCGGAACCAAATCCTGATGCAGGGGGTGATCATGCCAGACTTTATGTTGCGCTTCGGTTACGGTGGCCGCAAAACGTAAGTACGCGTCCAGCGGATGGTTTTCTGCCAGTTGGCGCAACCGCTCGCCCCGCAGTCGGTAGAGGCTTTTCTGGTTGGCAAACAACACCGCTGGGATAGTCCCGATAGTCGAAGGCTTTGCGCTATCCGCCAGTTGTTCTTGCGGCACAATACGAATACTCATCAGGTTATGCGTCCTGTTTATCGAGAATAATAAAAAAACACCACGGCCATCGCTGACCAGGCCACATTCATATCATTAAATATGCATGTCATTAAATATGCATGTCATTAAATATGCATGTTAACAGGTTATACCGCGCAATCGCACAATCCGGCATGATTTTCCCTGCGCTACGTGGAGGGTCGCCGTGTGGACGCTCTGCGCACACTTGTCACGGCCGGTCAGGAAAACCGCCGTTAACAGGATAGACACAACCCGCTCCCCGTCGCACAATGGGCGCTGCCGTTTATCGCTAACACCTGCACAAACCAGAGCGATTAGACATCGGCACCCCGGTTAATTGCCTGCACCACACACTGGCATGACGATAATAAAACACCCCGATTTTAGCGTCCGTAACGCATTCTCTCGCCGGAGACAACACCATGACGACCGCTTTTTCTCACGAACCACAGCTTGCGCCTGCCGTTTATTCATCGGCTTATCGCAAAATTACCTGGCGTCTTATCCCGTTTTTATGTCTGTGTTATCTCGCCGCCTACCTTGATCGCATCAATATTGGGTTAGCCAAACTGCAAATGGCCGACCAGCTTACCTTGAGCGACGTGGCATTTGGGCTGGGTGCCGGGCTGTTTTTTCTGGGCTATATCCTCTTTGAAGTCCCCAGCAATCTGATACTGCAACGTGTGGGCGCACGCCTGTGGATTGCGCGGATCATGATAACCTGGGGCATCTTGTCTACAGCGACATTGCTCGTTACCACACCGGTGCAGTTCTATGTGCTACGTTTCCTGTTGGGTGCGGCGGAAGCCGGTTTCTTACCCGGCGTACTCTATTATTTAACCCACTGGTTTCCGTCATGGCGGCGCGGGCGCATTATTGCGTTATTTATGATTGGCCTGCCGTTATCGAGCATCGTTGGCGGCCCGCTGTCGGGCTGGATTATGGCGCATTTCGACGCACAGCTTGGGTTACACGGCTGGCAATGGATGTTTTTACTTGAAGGGCTGCCAAGCGTCCTGCTCGGCATGATGGCGCTCTGGCTTTTGCCGGATAACGTCAATCAGGCACGCTGGCTCAATGAGCAAGACCGGGCCCAGGTTCGTGCAGACCTGACGCTGGACGCACATCAGGCTCCGGCCATCAAACACCGCTTTCGCGATGGATTCTTTAACCTGAAAGTCTGGATGCTGGGCGGTATCGACTTTTCTATTCTCTTGTGTGCCTATGCCATGGGGTTCTGGCTGCCGACCTTTATTAAACAAGCCGGAGTGGTTGACATTGGTTTGATAGGCTGGCTGACGGCCATTCCCAGTGTGGCGGCACTGGTCGGCATGCTGGCGCTCGGCACCAGTTCCGACAGATTAAGGGAGCGGCGCTGGCATATCATCCTGCCGTTCTGGCTGGGTGCCGCCGCTATCGTGATGAGCACCTTTTTCAGCCACAATCTGGTGATGACCGTACTGCTGTTTTCACTGGCGCAAGCCGCTGTCATCGGTACGGTGCCGGTATTCTTCAGCCTGCCCGCCACGTTTCTCACTGGCACCGCTGCGGCAACCGGCTTCGCACTGGCCTGTTCACTGGCCAATATCGCTGGTTTGGTCAGTAACACCATCATGGGCTTTGCCATGCAATTAACCGGCAACGGCAACGGCGCGCTGTGGTTTTTTGCCGTGTGTCTGTTGCTCAGTTCACTGTTGGTCATCGCGCTTCCGGCTAAACTGGTGAATCGCTAAGGCCTGATACACGCCAGTCCTCCCGCCGCTGGGGGGCTGGCGTCTCGCGACATTTCAGTACGCCGTTGTCCTCTCACACCTGAAAACCGCGTCATACCGCGCTCGTTTTCCCGCCGATTTATTATCATTTTTTTCTGTGATTCCCTACACACGAGAAAAAAATTATTAATGAAAATAAGAATACTCCGATATATTTTACCAACTGCATTTAAGGCGCATGAAGCTGCACACGTTTCATAACAATAAATCCAAACTGCTTTTACCTAACCGTTAAATACCCAGGAAAGTTAAAAAGCAATATTCAGGAAAACAATATGACTTATATGAGAAACATAACAATACGCAAAGCGCTCCTCTCTATTTTCTTTATTTTCTTATTACTTTGGAGTGCAGTCTCTTTTTTGGAGCTTTATTGTCTCAATCAAGTCAACGCACTACTGCAATCAAACCAGGAACAACAAAAAAATTCCGACCTGATGTCTCATGGCACTGAGGCCTATTTTCGCACCTCAATGCGTTTATTTATGGCTGCCGATTTGTTGCAATCTGGTGACAAAGAAAGCGCACAGAAATTATCAAAATCAGCGGCAGAGGTGCTCAATATTAGTATTGAAAACCTGAACGCATTTACCCGCTCAACCCATGACGGCATCCCAAAAGATATTCAAGATAGTATTATTGATAACTGGAAACGTATTAATACAGAAACGGTAAAAATAGCCACGCTGTTAGAAAAAGGAGAACTGGAACAATTCCGCACTATTATGCGCACCACTATGCCCCCCATCAGTATCGCATTTAGTAAAGCCAGCGAGCAGTACCTGAAACAATTAGACCTGCAAGACAAAAATAACGACAGTACGATCAATGCGATTATCTCTACCTGTAAACAAGTATTGGTCAGCGCCTTGGTGTTAGGCGTACTGATCGTATTCCTGACTGACCGCTATCTGGTTGCTAACCTGATAACACCTCTGCACCGTATCCGCGAGCATTTTAAAACCATTGCCGATGGCAAATTGCAGCACACGATTGAAGATTTCGGCCGCAATGATGTAGGCCAATTAATTCCCTATTTGCGTGATATGCAAGAGGGCCTGATGCGTACCGTCAGCCTGATTCGTAACAGTACCCACGCGATTTATCACGGCGCGAGCGAAATCAGCGCAGGCAATAATGATTTATCGGCAAGAACCGAACATCAGGCCTCGGCACTGGAGCAAACCGCCGCCAGCATGGAACAGCTAGGCGCTACCGTAAAACAGAATGCCGATAACATCACGCAAGCCAATCGACGCGCACAGGATGCCTCACACATGGCTAAAAACGGCGGCAATTTGGTCGACAACGTGATCACGACCATGAATGACATTACGCAAAGCTCGCGCAAGATTGCCGATATCACCAGTGTGATTAATGGCATCGCGTTTCAGACCAACATTCTGGCGCTTAACGCCGCCGTTGAAGCCGCACGAGCCGGTGAACAAGGACGCGGGTTCGCCGTGGTAGCAGGCGAGGTGCGCAGTCTGGCGCAACGTAGCTCGCAGGCGGCCAAAGAAATCGAAGGGCTGATTAACGAATCGGTTGAGCGAATCAATACCGGCTCCGGGCAAGTGGCGCTAACCGGGCAGACCATTCACGACATCGTCCGCGCCGTCACACAAGTCACCGATTTGATGGCAGAAATCACCTCGGCGTCGGTAGAGCAGGAGCGGGGTATTAGCCAGATTGCCCAGGCTGTTACCGAGATGGATAGCGTCACACAGCAGAATGCGGCGCTGGTGCAGGAATCTGCGGCGGCGGCCTCGTCGCTGGAAAATCAGGCGCGTGAACTGACTTCCGCCGTTGAGGTGTTTGAACTTGCAACCAACGGCAGTGCCTTGCCACAGACGCGGCACTCCCGCTCATCGGCAATGGCGGCATTACCCACCGCCGCAGGCTCGCACGCCATTGGCAAAAAAGCCTCTGCCAATGCCAATGATGACTGGCAATCTTTCTAGCAAATCAATGGCTGAAAAAAAACCGCACCGACAAGAATTGCCGGTGCGGTTTATCCCCCCTGATACCTGCCTCGCTTAAGTCAGCACAGACAGGCACAGCGGCCTCAGTGTTGTTTTTCCTGCTGTTTGGCCTGTAACTCACGATACCAGCGTGGATGGTGTTTTTTCGCCCAACCGCTGGATACCCAGCCTTCCACCATCGCGGTGATGGTGCCCTTCACCCACAGCGCGGCGTATACATGCACCATGATAGTCAGGATCAAACCGACGGCGGATACCGAGTGCACCACCAATGCGGCACGGATCACCGGGATGGAGAACGACGGCGCAAAGTAAGGCCGCCAAATCACAATCCCGCTTGCCAGCAACAGCAGCAGACAGAGAATCGCCAGCCAAAATACGCACTTCTGACCGAAGTTGTACCGACCGGTATCACCAACCTCTTCATTGCGAGCGATTTTGTGGATGTTTTTCGCCCACTCCAAATCGCTGCGCTCAATCAGGTTGTGTTTCCAGTAACGTAAAAACATCAGCAGGAAGGCGACAAACATCACCACACCGACAAACGGGTGCAGGATACGCGCCAGTTGCGGCGTGCCCAGCACACTCATCAGCCAGTTGAGCGACGGGAAGAAAAACCCTAATCCGCTGAGTGCGGCAAACACAAAGCAGAACGCCACAATCCAGTGATTAATGCGCTCGGGGGCGCTGTAACGCTGAATTCGATTACTCTTTTTCATGCTGCTTGCCCTCGTGGTGCGCTTCGTCATCGTCTTCTACCCGGTTCGGGCCGATACCCACGTAGTGGAATACGCTGGCCGCAAAGGTGGCGGCAAAACCGATGGCCGCCAGTGGTTTCCAGATGCCTTTCCAGAAGGTCACCGCCGGGCTGATGGTCGGGTTAGCGGGCAGACCGTTATACAGCTCTGGCCGGTCTGCATGGTGTAGCACGTACATCACGTGTGTACCCCCCACCCCAGCCGGGTCGTACAGACCGGCATTCTGATAACCGCGGCTGTTCAGGTCTTTCACCCGTTCGGCCGCCAGCACTTTCATCTCGTCTTTGGTACCGAAATGAATCGCACCGGTCGGGCAGGTTTTCACGCACGACGGCTCCTGGCCGACTTCCACACGATCGACACACAAGGTGCACTTGTACACCTTGTTATCGTCCTTATTCATGCGCGGCACATTGAACGGGCAGCCAGCGATACAGTAGCCACAACCGATGCAGTGCTCGGACTGAAAATCGACGATGCCGTTAGCGTACTGGATAATCGCGCCTTCCGACGGGCACGCCTTCAGGCAGCCCGGGTCGGCACAGTGCATGCAGCCATCCTTACGGATAAGCCACTCCAGCTTGCCGTTTTCTTCGAACTCGGCAAACTTCATGACCGTCCAGGACTTGGCGCTCAAATCGGTCGGGTTGTCGTACACCCCTACGTTATGCCCCACCTCGTCACGGATGTCGTTCCACTCGGAACAGGCCACCTGACATGCTTTACAACCGATACAGGTGGTCACATCGATCAGTTTGGCAACCTGCTCTTTGTGGTTGCGGGCCTGCGGCGGTGGCGTCAGTGAGTTAGTCGCGGAGCGACGGATAATATCTTGTGATTGCATTGCCATAATGTTTCTCCGCGACTACGCTTTTTCCACATTAACCAGAAACGCCTTGTATTCCGGCGTCTGACTGTTGGCGTCACCGACATGCGGCGTCAGGATATTCGCCATAAAGCCTTTCTGGGTGGTGCCTTCAAAGCCCCAGTGACAAGGCACGCCGATGGTTTCCACCGGTTTGCCCTGAATCGTCAGGGTACGGATACGCTTGGTAACGACTGCCTTCGCCTTGATATATCCTCGTTTACTGCTGACTTTCACGACGTCGCCCGCCTGAATCCCCTTCTGCTTCGCCAGCCCTTCACCGATTTCCACAAACTGCTCTGGCTGAACGATAGCGTTGAGACGCGCGTGTTTCGTCCAGTGGCGGAACAACTCGGTAATCGAGTAGGTCGTGGCAACAAACGGGAATTCTTCCACCGTTCCCATATACGGACGGTCGGCAGGCAGAATACGGGCAGCCGGGTTGACCTGAACCTTGCTGTAAACCGGGTTGGTTTTCAGCGGCGATTCCAGCGGCTCATAGTGCGCCGGGAACGGCCCTTCGGCCATCTTGTCGATAGCGAACAGACGCCCCAGCCCTTCGGCGTTCATAATAAACGGGCCAGCCGCGCTACCCGGAGGCACGGTAGCGGCGAAATCGGGCACGTCTATCCCCGTCCACTTCTGGCCATTCCAGCGAATCAGCTCACGTTTTGGATCCCACGGGCGGCCTTGTTCGTCAGCCGACGCACGGTTGTAAAGAATGCGGCGGTTTTGCGGCCAGCACCAGGCCCAGCCCGGCGTACAGCCCAAACCTGACGGGTCGGCGTTGTCGCGACGCGCCATCTGGTTACCCGCCTCTGTCCACGAACCGGCGTAAATCCAGCAGAAGCTGGCCGTGCTGCCGTCATCACGCAGCACCGAGAAGTCAGGCAGCAGTTGCCCTTTCTTCAACAACAGGTTGCCTTTATCGTCGTACAGATCCGCCAGCGCACGGCCATTAGCTTCTTTGGTAATTTCCTCGGCGGACGGGTCTTCCGGTTGCAGGTAATTCCAGCTCATGTTCAACACGGGCTCAGGATTGGCGCCACCTTCTTTGGCATACAGCTCGCGCAGACGCAGAAACAGGCCAGCCAGAATCACCCCGTCGTGGCGCGCTTCACCTGGCGGCTCAGCGCCCTGATAGTGCCATTGCAACCAGCGGCCGGAGTTAACGATGGAGCCGTTTTCCTCGGCAAAACAGCTCGACGGCAGGCGGAACACCTCAGTTTGAATCTTACTGGGGTCGACATCGTTCAGCTCACCGTGGTTCTGCCAGAAGTTGGAGGTTTCGGTCGCCAGTGGGTCAATGATCACCAGATATTTCAGTTTCTTCAGGGCATCACGAGCGCGGTTGGAGTCCGCGAAGGCCGCCATCGGGTTGAACCCCTGCACGATATAACCGTTGACCTTGCCATCCAGCATCATGCGGGAATACGCCAGCGCGTCGTAGCTCTTGTCCCACTTCGGCAGCCAGTCGTAACCCCAGTCATTCTCTTTGGTCGCTTTATCGCCCCAGAAACTCTTCAGCATGCTGATAAAGAACTTCGGCGTATTCTTCCAATAGTTAACCTGATCCGGCAGCAACGCCTTCGGTGTTATCTGATCGAGATACATCGTCAGCGAGGTTTGTTTTTCTGATGGTAGCGGCATATAGCCCGGCAGGTTCAGCGACAACAACCCCAAATCGGTGTAGCCCTGAATATTCGAGTGGCCGCGCAGTGCGTTCACACCGCCACCCGCCATACCGACGTTACCCAGCAGCAACTGCACCATGGCCGCAGTACGAATAATTTGTGCGCCTGCGGTGTGCTGTGTCCAGCCAAGGGCGTACATAATGGTCGCGGTGCGATCCGGTACGCAGGTCGAGGCCAGTTGCTCACAAATGGTCAGAAAATCCTGCTTCGGCGTACCACAGACATTGGTCACCAGGTCCGGCGTATAACGGCTGACGTGCTCTTTGAGCAGGTTCCAGACGCAGCGCGGATCACTGAGTGTGTCATCACGTTTGGCAAAGCCGTTTTCATCCAGCGCATACTGCCAACTGGTACGGTCGTACTTACGCTCTTTTTCGTCGTAACCGCTAAACAGGCCTTCATCAAAGTGGTAATCGTCACGAACGATCAGGCTGGCGTTGGTATACGCCTTCACATACGGCATCTGCACTTTGTTGTGGGTAAGCAGATAGTTGACGACACCGAGCAGGAAAGTGATATCGGACCCGGCGCGAATCGGCGAGTACATGTCGGCAACGGCAGCCGAGCGGTTAAAACGCGGGTCGACGACAATCAGTTTGGCGCCGTTGTGAATCTTGGCCTCTACCGCCCATTTAAATCCGACCGGGTGCGCTTCTGCCGGGTTGCCCCCCATCACCAGAATCACGTTGGCGTTCTTGATGTCGACCCAGTTATTGGTCATCGCACCGCGACCGAAGGTCGGTGCCAGCGCCGCCACCGTTGGGCCGTGGCACAGACGCGCTTGCGTATCGATGCCTATCATACCCAGTGCACGGGCAAATTTTTGATCCAGTATCCCGGTTTCATTACTGGCAGCGGAGGAGCACAGCATCCCGGTGGTCAACCAACGGTTAACCGTCACACCGGCAGCGTTTTTCTCAACGAAATTGGCGTCGCGATCTTTTTTCATCAATGCGGCGATGCGATTGAACGCCTCTTCCCAACTGATGCGCTGCCATTTATCCGATCCCGGCGCACGGTATTCCGGGTACTTCAGTCGCTGATCGCTATGAATAAAATCAACCAGACCAGCCCCTTTCGGGCACAACGAACCACGGCTCACCGGATGATCCGGATCCCCTTCAATGTGGTAAATAGAGGCGTTGGCGTTTTTAGCGCCATCGCCCAGGCTGTACATCAGAATACCGCACCCGACTGAACAGTAAGTGCAATTATTCCGGGTTTCTTTGGCTCGCAATAGCTTGTATTGCCGCGTTTCGGCTAACGCCGCACTGGGCGAGAACCCCAGCGCGGTGACCGTCGTTCCGGCCATACCGCCTGCGCATATTTTAAAGAACTGCCTTCTGCTGACCTGCATGGGATATTCCTCGCACGACATCACTCAGAGCGATACCCTTCATACTTCAAGTTGCAGGTGTGTTGGCTGCCCTCACTCACCCCAGTCACTTACTTGTGTAAGCTCCTGGGGATTCGCTCGATTGCCGCGTTACAAGGCTCTAACGAGCCTTGCCCTAAAGGGCCAACGCGTGGCGTTGTTCAACACGCCAGCGTGTTGTCCTGCAACTCGAATTATTTTGGGTCTATACCCCTCATACATCGATTGCAGGTCCATCGGCTGTGCTATCAGGCTCACCTGAGCCCTACCCTGAAAAGGCAACGCGCGGCGTTGTTCAACACGTTGTCCCGCAACTCTGATTATTGGGGGTAATATCGTATTTTATGTATTAATGCTTTATTAATATGAATGAATGCTGGCAGGGGAAGTGCATAAACCCCTATCAAACATATGTATTATGTACCGACGAATAAAAAGCGCCAATTGATTATCTCAATAACAACAAATAAGTCACAATTCGTCGTAGCGCGGCTGTTTTTTAACGTTATCACACAGTTAAGAATAATCATTCTCATTATCAAGAGAGCTAAGACACTGTGCCGCTGTATATTTATTTACATGTCGATTACAGCCGAGTGTTCTCTTCCACGTTATACCAACGAGAAATAATTAAGATTTTCTTTATAAAAAACAGGGTGTCTGTTTCTTCGACAACAGAGGAATACCACGTCTGATGATAAAAAAATAAATACCGCAGGCGGGCGTAAAATAAATAACGCCCGACATGATATGACCGTGAATCGATTATTTTTGATGGGAAACGATAAATAACGCAGGTTACCGATCAGGACGAGGAGAGTGTGTTTTTCAACAATGTCGCCAACGCGATAATGGCGTTCTCTGTTTTCTCCTGCCATTCGAAGGAGGTATTAATGCGGAAATAGCGGTCAAACTTATCGCTGGTCGTGAACATGCGGCCCGGCGCGATACTGATATTCAGCGCCAGTGCCTGCTGATACAGGTCAATACTGTTGATGCCCTCCGGCAACCCCAGCCACAGAAAATAGCCACCATTGGCGTAGTAAATATCCACACAGGCCGGGAAATGCACTTTCATTGCCTGGTACAAGCGGTGTTTGCGTTGCTCAAGCGTTCGCCGCAGACGCCGCAGATGACTATCGTAACTACTGGTCGCCAGATAATCGGCCACCGCCAATTGCATCGGTGCACTGGCAGACAGTGTACTCATCAGTTGCAGCCGCTGGACACCTTGTGCAAAGCGGCCTGCCGCCACCCAACCAACACGAAATCCGGCGACCAGATTTTTTGAAAACGAAGAGCAGTGCAGTACCTGGCCTTGCGTATCCAACGCTTTGACCGGCAGCGGCCGATGCGGACCGGCGTACAGCTCACTGTAGACATCATCTTCAATCAACGGTACCTGATGCTCGCTCAACAGCGCGGCCAGTTGCTGCTTTTTCTCCCATGCCAGCGTACAACCAAGCGGGTTATGAAAATTGGTCATCAGCCAGCAGGCGCGGATTGGATAGTCCTGCAATGCCTGTCGCAATGCCGCCAGATCAATACCGGTATGCGGATGTGTGGCGATAGCAATCGCCTTCAACTGCAAACGTTCGATAGCCTGCAATGCGCCGTAAAACGACGGCGACTCCACCACCACATAATCGCCGGGGCGGGTCAACATTTGCAGGCTGAGGTTCAGTGACTCCATGGCACCGCTGGTAATGACGATTTCCTCCGGCGATACCGCGATACCTTGCAACGCATAGCGCTGGGCTATCTGTTTGCGTAAACGTTCATTGCCGGGCGGCAGGTTATCCAGCGCACTCTCCGGTTGCATACGGCGCGCTACCGTCGCCAGTGAGCGGGTTAACTGGCGCTGAGGAAACAACCGGGGATCGGGAAAGGCCGAGCCAAACGGCACTACGCCGGGCGAACGGCTGGCGTGCAGCACATCAAAAATGAAGCGGTTAACATCCACGTTTTCCGTCAAATGCACCGCTTCACCCTCGCTCACTGGCGCAGAGGGGCGTTCAATGCGCGGGGCGGCGTAATACCCCGATTGCGGGCGCGACACAATCCAGCCCTGACTTTCCAGTAGCTGATAGGCATGCAGCACCGTCATCAGACTCAGGCCCGAATGCACCGCCTTTTCGCGCAACGACGGCAGTTTTTCCCCCGGTTGCCAGATACCCGACTGTAACTGCTCGCGCATCTGGTCAGCCAGTTGTTCGAACTTAGCCAGTGCCATACTCCTTAGCGGGACAACGCCTGCCGGACAAAATCCAGCAGCAACCGCTGCGCCCATACCGGCTCTGCGCTATGGGTTATTTCCGGCAAGGCGCAGTGTCGCAGGCAGGCGTTCATCACCGCGGCATCCATCTCCGGGTGGAACTGGAATGACAAGGTATGCGGCGTGTAACGAATAATCTGGCATCCATCCTGTTCTGACGCCGCCAGCACCTGTGCACCCGGTGGTGGCGTCACCACAGACTGAAGATGGCTGAGGTAAGCGCTAAACTGCGTCGGTAGCGCCGTCAGCAACGCGTCATTCGCGGCATGGTCATGCAGCGTTACCGTTTTAAGCCCCATCTCACGTCCATTCGGGTTATCCGCCACCGTGCCGCCCAACGCATGCGCCAATAACTGATGGCCGTAGCACACGCCCAGCACCGGCAACCCGACCTGCACGCTCTGACGTAGCCACTCGGCGGTACGCTCGCTCCAGTCCAGCCGGTCAGTCACCATCGACCAGGAACCACTGATAATAGCGGCATCATGCTCACCGGGGTGCGGCAAGGCGTCACCGGCGTCTGGCCGCACCACATGCAGTTGCACGTCTTGCGCCGCCAGCGCGCTGCAAAACCAGTCAGCCTGTTGACCGACAGACTGCGCGATAGGCTCAGGGGGTTCCCCCATCTGTACGATGAGTAAAGAAGGAGAACGTGATGAGGAAGGACAATCTGCGTTTCGCATCGTCATAGCGCGTCGCTGGCCTCGAAGAACGGTAAACAAGATGAGTTTTGAACGTATCACGCAGGACGCGCCCTGTCATCGCTTCATGCTGTTGATTTTTATTCACCGCGATAAAGGCGCGCAGAAAGGCACACCGCCCCTTCAACGGGTAGCGGTTGAACGGTAGGCCAGAGAAAAAACATCGTAGAAATAGAGGTACCCCTTGGTTTGCAACAAACGGGCGATCCCCTCTTTTACCGCGGCGGCGACCTGTGGATTATGCAGCAAGGCCTCCAGCGTCTGTGCCGACACATGGCGACTGTTATACCACTCGCCGTTGTAGCACACCCGCAGATCCAGCGTGTCGATATCTTCAAAGCGATAGCGCGGGTTGATATCCATCGACATCGCCAGCGACATCAGCGCCAGAAACAACGTAAACCCCACCACATAAGGCAGGCCGAAATAGGGTGCGTACCACAAAATCAACGCCACCGGCACATAACTCGCCAGCATGCCGCCGAATAAATAAGGGTGAGTGACCATAAAGCGGCGACTGAAACGGATGCGGTTATCGCGCCGCTCCTCACGATTCAGACGTTCGATTTCGTCATTCAGAATACGTTTCACTTCGTCCATACCGAATCCTCTGCCGCTGCGTAGTGGTGCGCAACGGTAGCACGGCGCACCTTATCAGAACAGATACAGTCCGGTGAAAAAAAGCTATAACAGTTACCCTTGTGTTGACAGACGACTGGCGGCAATCAACGCCTGCCCCAACGCCAGCCCACCGTCGCCGGCCGGTAACCGTGACGGCATCAGCAACGTCATATCAGCCAGCCGTTCACGCAGCAGTGCAACCAGCAAACGGTTATGCATCACCCCGCCTGAGCACACCACCGTATTCAGCCCGTACTCCCGTGATGCCTGACGCACCAGCGCCGCCAGCCCGTCAGCCAACGCCACATGAAACGCAAACGCACGGTCAGCCGGTGTCGCGTGCCAGTCCAGAAACTGCTGCCAGAACGTAGCCAGATCCAACTGGTAGCCGGACAACGGTAGCGTCACCGGCGATCGGGTCTGTTGATGTTGCCGGGCCAGCGCTTCCAGCCAGCAAGCCGCCTCCCCTTCCCAGCTTTGTTCGCCGTCAAATCCACAAGCGGCGGCAACGGCATCAAACAACCGGCCAGCGGATGAAGCCAGCGGAGCATTCAGACCGCGCTCAATAGCACGCGTCAGCAACGGCCGCGCAGCGACAGGAATCACCCCCGCTTGCGGCAGTGACGCCCAATCCGGTACAAACGCCAGAAGCTGTGCCAGTAGATTACGCCACGGCTGGCGTGCTGCCAGATCGCCGCCCGGCAACGCCACCGCAGGCAACCCGCCCAGATGCTGGCACTGGCTGTAATCCACCCGCAGGCACTCACCGCCCCACCAGCGGTTATCACCACCATAGCCAATGCCATCCAACGCCAGCCCGATGACCGGCCCGGCGTCACGCGGCCAGCGGTGTTCCGCCAGACAGGCAACGATATGCGCGTGATGGTGCAATACCTCGATGCAGGGGATGCCCAACTGTTGCGCCTGCCGCTGCCCCAAACGACGGCTGACATACCCTGGGTGAGCATCCACCGCGATGGCCTGCGGCGTAAACCGGTAGATATCAGCAAACAGCCTTTGCGCCTGCTGGTACTGCTGTTCCACCTCGTCATCAGCCAGATCGCCCAAGTGCTGACTGACAATCGCAGAGCCATCACGCAGCAGGCAGAAGGTATTTTTGAGGTCGGCCCCCATAGCTAATAACGCGGGCTGCTGGCTAAATCCCGGCGGCAACGGCAGGGCATCCGGCACATAACCGCGTGCGCGCCGCAGCATCTCCGCCCGTTCATCCTGCATTCTCACTACCGAGTCATCGGCCCGCTGCACAATATCGCGATCATGCAGCAACCACAGGTCAGCAATAGCCGCCAGTTCAGCCAGCGCCTGCGTGTTATCCAGCGCAGGCGGTTTACCACTGGCATTGCCAGAGGTCATCACCAGCGGTCGGCCCACCGCCGCCAACAGTAAGTGCTGTAATGGGCTGGCAGGCAGCATTAATCCCACCTCATCCAAACCGGGGGCAATACCTGCGGCCAGGACACCATCGTGGCGCAGCGGTAGCAGCACGATCGGTGCCGCCGGGCTTTGCATCAGACGCAGCGCGGGCGCAGGGTTTTCCACACTGCTGCACTGTGCGAGCCAGTCAGCGCCCGGTAACATCACCGCCAGCGGCTTGGCCGGGCGGTGCTTGCGCTCACGCAGTCGTGCCACTGCCTGCGCATGGGTAGCGTCACAAGCCAGATGAAAACCACCCAGCCCTTTTACTGCCACAATCTGCCCGGCGCATAATGCGGCGGCCGCTTGCATAATAGCGTCATCACCACGCACCACGACACCCGATGCATCACTCAGCCACACCTGCGGCCCGCAGGTTGGGCAAGCGTTGGGTTGAGCATGAAAGCGCCGATCCGCCGGATGTTGGTATTCCTGCTGACAGGTGGGGCAAAACGGGAACGTCGCCATCGCCGTATTCGGGCGGTCGTATGGCATCTGGCGGATGATAGTAAAACGCGGGCCACAATGGGTGCAGTTGATAAACGGATAACGGTAGCGACGATCGCGCGGATCAAACAGCTCCTGACGGCAGGCATCACAGGTCGCCGCATCCGGCACAATGTGGGTATCCATCTGCCCGGCACCGCTGTGTTCAATGGTGAAATCGTCCGGTGGTGTTTCCCAGCGATAAGGCTGACAGGTGACCTGGTCAATCTGCGCCAGCGGCGGGCACTCAGCGTATAGCGCAGCAATGAAATCCGCCTCGGCGCTCACCGGCCACAGCCGGACTAACACCCCCGCGCCATCATTCAGCACACTGCCTTTGGCACCAAGCCGGTGAGCAATTTGCCAGACATAAGGCCGAAACCCCACCCCCTGCACTTTGCCTTTAACGCGAATTTCAATTCCGTCGTGATGTGGTGACATCATAGTTATATGAATAGCTATCACTGTAAGTGTTGCTGTATGGACGCCTTTTATACAGCGTCTCGCTGCACTACCCCGCTCTGGCGTCCACTTAGGGCGGCCAATCGCCGCCGCCCTAAGAACCCGGGCTTTTGGCGGGAAATTACGCCGCTACGCGGTGCCTTCGGGAAAAACAGACTCCTTTTCGGCCCGCCGCTGACGCGCTCCCGGCGCGGCAGCGGCTCTCGCGGCATCCATGCCGCTCGGCCGGGAGTCTGTTTTCCCCTCAGCGTAATTTACGCCATTGCGTCCACCTGCCACCATCAAATCGACAATGACAACGATCAGAACAGGGCTAGAGGATTAGCAAATCCTCGGCATAGGCTCGCTGTGGGGCAAGTCCAACAGGCGGGAGGTGCCGAATACGCCGCACAAGCGTACCTGTTTTTTGTCGGTGACGCTGCCGATTACCGCGGCATCGCGTCCCAATGGGTGAGACTGTAAAACGTCCAGGACCCGGCTTTCCGCTTCTGGCGACACCGCCAGCACCAGTTTACCTTCATTGGCGAAATTGAGCGCTTCCAGACCCAGCAGTTCACAGATACCACGCACCGCCGTTTTGACCGGTAACGCACTTTCCTGTATTTCCATGCCGCAACCACTGGCTTGTGCGAATTCGTGCAGGATTGCCGTCACCCCACCACGGGTGGCATCGCGCAGAGCACGTACGCCATCAATCTCGCGCAGCGGCGCAATCAACGGTGCCAGTACCGCGCAATCGCTGGTCAATTCGGCTTCCAACCCCAGTTTTTCACGCAAATTCAGAATGGTGGCACCGTGATCCCCCAGCGTACCACTGACGATCAAACGGTCACCGGGGCGAATCTCACCGGTGCCCCACTGCACATGTGGTGGAATCACGCCAATACCTGCGGTATTGATGAAAATCTTGTCCGCTGCACCGCGCGGCACCACTTTGGTATCACCGGTGACGATTTGGATACCCGCCTCGCGGGCCGTTTGCGCCATCGAATTGACGATGCGCAGCAGCGTTTCTCCCGCCAGCCCTTCCTCCAGAATAAAACCACAGGAGAGGTAACGCGGCACAGCACCACTGACCGCCAGATCGTTAGCCGTACCGCATACCGCCAGCTTGCCAATATTACCGCCGGGAAATTCGATCGGGTCGATAACATAGCTGTCGGTGGTAAACGCCAGCCGATCACCCTCGGCATTCAGCTCCGCCAGCGACAAACGCGCCTGATCTTCACGTTCCGCCAATAATGGGTTATCGAACGCCTGCAGGAACAGGCCTTCGATCAGTTGTTGCATTGCCTGCCCGCCGCTGCCATGCGCCAGGGTAATTTCTTTTGGCAATAACGTGTTCTTCATCAGGCGCACTCCCGTCGATACTGGTAATAAGCGGCGCAAGCGCCTTCTGAGGACACCATCAACGCGCCGATAGCATTTTGCGGTGTACAACGCTGACCAAACAACGGGCAATCACCCGGTTTGCAACGCCCGGTGAGCACATCACCGCAACGTGACAGCGGCTCATCCGCCACCTGTTGCTGCTGCGGTTTGAAACGGCGTTCAGCATCAAATGCCGCATACTCTGCCCGCAACTGCATACCGGAATTGGCAATTTCGCCCAACCCACGCCATTCACTGCTGGCCTTGGTTTCAAATACCTCGGCCATCGCCTGCTGCGCCAGCGTATTACCACTGTCCGGCACGATACGACGATACTGGTTTTCCACTTCGCAGCGTTCATCATGCAGTTGTTGCACCAGCATCAACAGCGCTTGCAGGATATCCAACGGCTCGAAACCCGTAACCACGAACGGTTTATGGAACTGCTCGCACAGCGGTTGATAAGGATACGCGCCAATCACCATACTGACATGCCCCGGAGCCAGGAAACCGTCGATACGCAAATCGGGTTGCTCCAGCAGGCTTTTGAGTGTCGGAATGATAGTGATGTGCTGACAAAACAGCGAAAAGTTATCGATACCGCGACGTTTGGCTTGTTGCAGGGTCAGTGCGGTGCTCGGCATGGTGGTTTCAAATCCCAGTCCGAAAAACACCACTTGTCGATCAGGGTGTTGCTCCGCCAGCGCCAGCGCATCTAACGGGGAATAAACCACCCGGACATCAGCGCCGTGGCGTCGGGCATCCTGCAACGATCCATTCCGACCCGGCACCCGCATGGCGTCGCCGAAAGTACAAAAGATCACGTCAGGGCGAGCGGCTATCTCCAGACAGGCATCGATCCGCCCCATCGGCAGTACGCACACCGGGCAACCCGGCCCATGTACAAACTCAATTTCCGGCGGCAATAGCCGGTCGATACCGAACTTAAAAATGGCATGGGTATGCCCGCCGCACACCTCCATCAGTTGCAACGGGCGCGCCTTTAAATGCGGCATGTCGTCAACCAACGCCTGAATGCGCTGTAACAACGATTTCGCCAGTTCGGGATCACGAAATTCATCAACGTACTGCATAAATGGCTCCGGTTTGCCTGACTTCATCCAGCTCCAGTCCAACCGCCTGCATGGATTGCAGCGCCGCCAGCGTTTCCTGTGCTTCCTGCTCATCGAGCAAACTCATGGCGAAACCGACATGCACCAGCACCCACTGACCGACCAACTCTGCCGGGTCGCCTTCACATACCAGCGCAATATTTACCTCGCGCTGTACACCACACACATCCACCCGTGCCGGATAATGCAGGTCCGGCCCGACAGCGACCACTTTACCGGGAACGCCCAAACACATGGTTAGACTCCTGACAGCAGTGACGGTTGTGACGGCGTTTGCGCCCCCAAAAGCTGGGTTTCCAGCCAGGCCAACCAGGCTTCCATCCCTTCACCAGTACGCGCAGACAACGCAATTACCTCGATCTGCGGATTAACGCGACGTGCGTTAGCAACACAAGCGTCGAGATCGAAATCCAGATACGGCAACAGATCGATCTTATTGATGATCATCAGCGATGCAGCGGCAAACATATGCGGATACTTAAGCGGTTTGTCTTCGCCTTCGGTGACTGACAAGACCGCGATTTTGTGCCGTTCTCCCAAATCGAAACCAGCCGGACACACCAGGTTGCCAACGTTTTCGATAAACAGCAGACTCTGATTTGGCAGTTGCAGTCGGTGCATGGCGTCATGCACCATCTGTGCATCCAGATGACAGCCTTTGCCGGTATTAACCTGAATCGCGGGTACGCCGGTGGCCCGAATACGTTCGGCATCGTTGGTGGTTTGCTGGTCGCCTTCGATCACCGCGCACGGTACGCGCTCACGCAGCAAGTGCAAGGTATTGGTCAGCAGCGTGGTTTTCCCAGAACCGGGGCTGGACACCAGATTCAACGCCAGAATCTGGTCGGCGTCGAAATGCTCGCGGTTATGCGCTGCCAGTTGGTTGTTTTTACTCAGCACATCCATTTCTATTTGTAGCAGTCGTTGCTGACCGACACCCGGCGCATGGGTGCCTGCCGCGCCCTGCCCATAGTGCAGATGATTTTCCTGCTCTACCGGCTGGAACCGTTCTTCCTGCTGATGGTGTTCGTGTGAATGTGCGTGATGGTCATGACCATGATGCGCATGGCTGTGATGAGCATGCTCATGGTGGTCGTGATCATGGTGGTCATGCGAATCGTGCGTATGGGCATGATGCTCATGCGCGTGACGCACGGCCAGCGGACGTGATGCGCCATGATAATGATGGTGTACGTCGCCGTGGTGATAATAGTAATGGTGATGATGAATAATCACACTGGGCGCGGGCGCTACGTCATCATAATGATGATGATCATGCCCGTGATCGTGGTCATGATGGTGAGGATGCGAATGCGCATGATCATGACTGTGGCTATGTTCGTGGTGGTGATCGTGCGTATGGGGATGGTGGTGTGAATGCGCAGGTTCATCGCCCTCTATCCGGCGTTCTCCTTCGCCACAACCGCATGTGGTACACATTGATACGACTCCTCCGGTCAACCAGACCGCTTTCTACTGATGACAGGTCGCGTTGAAAACGTAGCGTGTTTTATTCAACCGCCAGTTGCTTGAGTTGCAGGCTATCGCCTCCGCTTTCAACTCGCAGACTATGGCTGCCGCAATGCGGACAGCCGCTGTCGTGGTGGGTCACTTCCACTGGCTGGCTACACTCCCAGCACCAGGCCTGTGCCGGACGCACCGACACATGCAACTGGCAGCCTTCTGCCAGGGTTTCACGGCAGACCGACTCAAAGCAGAACTGCAACGCACTTTCTTCAATGCAAGACAGCGCGCCGATTTCCAACCAGACGCCGGTAACCCGGCGAGCGCCATGTTGACGCGCCTGCTGTTCAATCAACTCCAGTGCGTTGTAGCACAAGGACACTTCATGCATGCCGCTGACTCCGATAACGGCTGAACAGCGCGCGGCGACTCAGGTTCTCTGGTGCGTCGGCATCCTGCACCGGCAATGACAGCGCCATACGTGCGCTTTGTTGTGCCAACTGCAACGCCTGTTCCGCACCGAGTGCCGAGTCCAGCGGCGACATCAGTGAACAGGACAGATACTGCTGCCCGTCATCACTTTCACTGACCACAAACTTCATGCTGCCGCACGGCAGCGCTAACGCCAGTCGGGTGGAAAGATCACGCCGGGGCCATTGTTGCCCCGGCCCCGGCAGCACCAGCAGACTCAACATCCACGGCGTCAACAGGCAACCGAACCACTGCTGTTCAAACAGGGTAAATCCACAGGCCCGCACCGGAATACCGTCACGATAAAACGGCAACAACCGCATGCGTTCTTGGGCAATACGGTTGAACTCGGCTTCCAGCCAGGCCACCGGACTCTGATCATGCCCCGCAATCCACGCCAATTCTTTGCGCTCGTCGGGTATTACCGACGGATTATTACCGCCGTCGTGTGGCGAAGCAGAAAAAATATCAGTCACCACACACCTCCTGCGTGGTTTTCTCCGTTACCGTCACGCCACTTTGACGCAGCGCGACGATAATGTGCTGTAACGCCGGTTCCAGCGCACGGGTCACGGTATCGGACAAGCCGATACCGGAATCGAGCGCTTCCGGCTCCACGCCAACCAGTGTCAGTTGGCGGGGAAATTCGCCGGTCAATTGCAACGCCATCAGCACATCAGCCAGACCTAACTGGTGCGGGGAGATTTTACGGGTAAACAATGCCGGGACTTCACGGTCACGCAGCACCGTCACACTGCCCGGTGCCTTGCCGGTCAATACCGCATCGGCAACGATCAGGTGATCACGCCCGGCCATGTATTCCATCAGCTCCATGCCACAGGTACCACCGTCCACCACATCAATGGCGGGTGTGCAGTCAAAGCACTGCTCCAGTTGTTCCACCAGACGCACCCCAACCCCTTCATCACTCAGCAAAATATTGCCGATCCCCAACACCAGTATATTCATCACAGCACCTTCACCCGCGTCACTTCATTGCCATTCACGGTATCCACTACGTGCACCGCACAAGACATACAGGGGTCGAAGGAGTGGATGGTTCGTACCACTTCCAACGGCTTATGCGGGTCCGCCACCGGTGTACCGACCAGCGACTGCTCGTACGGGCCGGGCTTGTCTTCACCGTTACGTGGGCAGGATGTCCAGGTCGACGGCACTACCGCCTGATAGTTAGTGATTTTGCCGTTTTTAAACACCACCCAGTGCGACAGCATGCCGCGCGGCATTTCCCCGAAGCCCACACCGTGAAACTCGGTATCGGGTGAAAAGTCCGGTTTGATGAAGGTCTGATGATCGCCTTTACCGATGTTGTCCACCAGCGCCTGCCATTGCTGCGCTAGCGTATCTTTCAGTACGCAGCAGTGCACCGTACGGCCAATCACACGACCCAACGTGGAGTGCAGATGTTTCTCTTCCAGTTGGTGTCCACTGAGCGTCTGATAAGCGGCTTTAACCTGAGAGAAATGGGTCAACGTGTCTTTATGCTTCGCAGCCAGACCGCACAGCAACCAGGCCAGCGGCCCCACTTCCACGGTTTTACCGTAGAAAGTCGGCGATTTCACCCAGGAGTATTTGCCGTCTTCATGCCAGCCGGTGTACTTCGGTCGGGTCAGCCCTTCCCACGGTGCCAACGGCTGGTCGTCCTGATACCAGGCGTGTTTACCGCTCTCACGGATACCGTCTATCAGGAACTTATCGCTGTGGCTGGTGATCGGTCGGTACGTCGACAGATCGCTGTTTTCTATATATCCGCCCGCCAGCAGGAAGCTACCGTTCTTGTTGTCGGTCGGCAGTTCCGGCACGCTCAGGTAATGATCGGCACCGCGTCCCAGCGACAACCATTGTGGGTAATGGGCAGCAATCACCGCGCAGTCCACTTTGTAGACCTGCTCGATAAAATCACCCAACCGGTCGATGAAGCTCTTCACATACATCAACCGTTCCAGATTGAGTACGCTCGGGGCATCTAGGTTGATTGGGTTAGCCACGCCGCCAACCGCCAGATTCTGGATATGCGGTGACTTGCCGCCCAGGATCGCCACGATACGGTTAGCATCACGCTGGCATTCCAGCGCCTGCAGATAGTGAGCGACGGCAATCAGGTTCACTTCCGGCGGCAACGACATCGCCGGGTGGCCCCAGTAGCCGTTGGCGAAAATACCCAACTGACCGCTGGCAACCAGATCTTTGAGCTTCTGCTGCACTTTGGTGAACTCGGCAGCGGTATTCAGCGGCCACGTGGATAACCCGTTAAGCAGCGTCGCCGCTTTCTGCGGATCGGCTTTCAACGCGGAGGTCACATCCACCCAGTCGAGCGCCGACAACTGGTAGAAATGCACAATATGGTCATGGATACTGTGCGCGGCCAGAATCAGGTTGCGGATGTACTGGGCGTTGACCGGCACATTCAGGCCAAGCCCATTCTCTACCGCACGCACGGAAGCGATAGCATGCACGGTGGTGCACACGCCGCAGATACGCTGCACGATCATCCAGGCATCACGCGGGTCACGCCCTTTGACAATCTCTTCCATGCCACGCCACATCGTGCCGGATGACCAGGCTTTGGTGACCTTGCCGTTTTCAATTTCGCAATCAATGCGCAGATGCCCTTCGATACGGGTAATGGGATCAATGGTGATGCGTTGGCTCATGCTTTACCTCAGCCTGATGATGCGTATGTTCGCCTTTCAGCGCGGGCAGTACCGGCAGCAGGCGGATTAACAAGATGTAGGCGCAGACCTCAATGGCGACGAAGCCAATGGAAATCAGGATCTCCTGCGCTTTAGGAAAGTAGTGGTAGCCGTTGCCGGGGTTGAACGCCAGCAGCGAATAGCTCAGTCGCCACAGGGCCGCGCCAAACAGCATGCAGAGTGCACTGACGAACAGCCAGCGGGCATCCTGACGGCAGCGTTTCAAGCGCAGCAGCACCAGCGGCAAGACCATCAACGCGGCTTCACACCAGAACATGACAGCAAACCGGTCACCAGCGAACAACAATGCGGTTTTTTGGTGCCAGATGATTTCACCGAAGCGCAGCACCACAAACAGCAGCACCAGCACATGGGCAAGCCCTGTCAGTTTGCGGAACAACGCCTGTTCGTCTGGGCCACGCCCTTTCAGCCCAGCCTGTACCAGCGAGCCTTCGAAAATCACGATCGAAAAGCCCATGATGAACGCGGTCAGCAGCGACAGCAGCGGCAACAGTTCATAGCTTTGCCACAGCGGATGCACTTTATAACCGGCGGAAATCATCAGCGACCCCATCGATGACTGGTGCATCGTCGGCAGTAACGCCCCCAACGCAATGATGAAGAACATCACCTTGTTGAGTCGTTTCAGCGAGACCTTCCAACCGAAGCGTTCCAGTACGACTGGGGCAAACTCCAGCGCCATCACCCCGATGTAGATAGTCATACACACGGCGGTTTCAAACAGTACCGAGTTGGTATTGAAATAACCGGGGATATAAAAGTACGGCAGGTTCCAGTAACGGCCAACGTCGATGGTGATGGACAATCCACCCAGCGAATAACCAAACAGGCTGGCGAGTAGCGCCGGACGTACTAACGGGTGGTATTCGCCACGGTTGAATACATACACCGCCCAGGCCAACGCCCAACCGCCGCAGGCAAAACCGGTACCGACCAGCAGGTCAAACGCGATCCAGATCCCCCACGGGTAGCCGCCGTTAAGATCGGCAACGGAACCTATCCCCAGAAACAGACGTTTCACGATGAGGATCGCGCAAATCGCCACCAGCGGAGCCAGCAGCATCACCGGCCAGCTCACCAGCCGACCGCCCAACGGACTTGCTTTATGAGCCGTCATGAGGTTTCTCCTGTGAGTCGTCGTGCGTCTCCTCGCGCTCTGCACGGGTATTGCGATGCACCAGTACGGATAACCCAGCCAATACAGCCAGTGGTAACACCATACCTTTGTACAGCGTGTGCTGGATGTGCTCTGAGCGTGCACCGGTAGACAGCGAATCCAACGCGGGCATTTCCAGATTTGAGTACGGCACCCCAGACAACACCAGCACTTGCGTCCCGCCCGCTTCCTTCTCGCCATAGACATAGCGTTCGTAGCGTGGCACGGTGTGCTGGTAGGTGTCTTTCCTGTCCAACGTCTGGCGTGGATAGGCGTATTCATCACCCGGTTTCAGCGCCAGTCGACGTTTTGCTTCCTCCAGCAGTTGCTCACGGGTGCCGTAAATCACCGCACCCGTCGGACAGACTTCCACACACCCCGGCATGCCGCCTTTGTCGAGTCTGGCCAGCTCAGGCTGGTTGCACAGCTCGCATTTGTGGATTTTGCCAAGCGGGTTTTCATAGTCGTACTTCGGCACATCGAACGGGCACGCCACCATGCAATAACGACACCCGGTACAGATGCTGGCGTCGTAATGCACCACGCCAGTTTTCGGATCTTTCTTCAACGCCGATACCGGACACACCGACACACAGTTGGGATCGACGCAGTGCATGCACTGCTTCTTGATGTAGGCGTAACCGTCTTTTTCCTGATCTTTGTTCTTGCCGTCGCCGCTACGCCACACCTGAATGATGTTGTTGGTATAAGGGCTGAGCTTGTCATTGTTGGACCAGGTCGCCGCGCCACCGGAATAGACCGAGCTATCCGGTTTATATTCCAGCTTGTTGACCTGTTGGCACTTGCTTACACATGCCTGACAGCCCACACACAGCGTCGAGTCGTACAGCATGCCGAGCGCGCCAGGAATTGGCGGCCGGTTGGTGGCCTGCGCCTGACTGGCAAGCGGCGTCCCCGCCAGCAATGCTCCCGCGGACGCCAGCTTGAAAAAATTGCGTCTGTTCACGGCTTAACCCTCCCGGGATGCGTTGCCGGCGTCCTGCTGTTTTTGCTGCCGACCCAATTCGCGTACTGCCATCAGGCTCACACCGGCTACCGCCCCCAGCACGCCGCCGATAAGCCCTGTCGCGGTAGCGGAGCTGTTGCCGCCTTCCGGGCTGGTCACCGACGGTTTTTCAACACGTGGCGTCGGATTTTCCACATTCGCCAGCTGGAAAATACCCTTGGTAAAACCGATGCCCTGCTCGTTGCAGCCGTAGCATGGATGCCCGATCCCCACCGGCCAAATGCCGCCGCCCACGTCACAAAACTCCAGCGTCGGGCAGTTGCCGTAGGTTTCCGGCCCTTTGCAACCAAGGTGATAGAGGCACCATCCCTGCCGATGCCCTTCATCGCCAAACTCTTTGGCAAACCGACCTGCGTCGAAATGCGGACGACGTTCGCAGTTCTCGTGAATCAGGCGGGCATAAGCAAAGGTGGGACGATTCTGGCTGTCGAGTGCGGGCGCACGCTGATAGGTAATGATGTGCGCCACGGTCGCCAGGAAGTTGTGCGGGTTGGGTGGACAACCGGGAATGTTGATAACGGTTTTACCCGGCAGCACCGCTTGCAAGCTGGCGGCTCCCGTTGGGTTGGAGCCGCTGGCAGGTACCCCGCCCCAGGCAGAACACGACCCAATAGCGACGATAGCGGCAGCATGCTCAGCGGCGGCACGAATGTGCTCGACAATCGGCTTGCCGGCCACCATGCAATAGATGCCGCCATCTTTCAGCGGGATGGAACCGTCTACCACCAGAACATATTTACCTTTGTACTGTTCGATAGCCCGGTGCTTGTTCTCCTCAGCCTGTTCGCCAAACGCGGCTGAAAGGACTTCGTGGTATTCCAGCGAAATGGTATTTAGTAGCAGATTTTCAATGGTCGGGTGGGTAGCACGCAACAGGGATTCGGTACACCCGGTACATTCCTGAGCGCCAATCCAGATCACCGGCGGACGCTGGGGAGACGTCAGTGACTGTGCCATCTGTGCGGCAGCGGCCTCTTTTAACCCCATGGTGGCGGCAAGTGCTGCACATAGCTTCATAAAATCACGGCGATTGATACCGTGATGGGAAAGCATCATATTTTCCCCATTCATTCTTTATTATTCTCCTGTAGCCAAGTCGGAGTAACACATTTCCGTGTCGGCATAGAATAATGAGGAGAATAACGTCACCGACTTGATCTCTATCAATCGGCCGGGGAATAACCATTCTATTTATGCGTCTTCTGTGAAGTTCTTCGCGACATTCCTTTTTTAAAAGCACCGGACTGCGATTAAATGAGAAAATATCTCAATGCGTAAAAAACACATATTTTTTTGTGATCCAGAATTGCTTAATCGATTTAACTACGCCTTATATCAGTTATAATAAAATTATCATGGCATTGATTTTAAAATATTTTATTAAATCATACCTTTATTTGATTTTATTCTTTAATTATTGATTTATCTTTATCACTCACTCTCGCCCCAACCGGTTACTTTAGCTATTTTACTTTTAAAAGTGTAATTGCAGGATAATATTGCTGCCAGTCGCAAAGATAAAAGTGTGCCCTGTGGTGGTTTTTTATTCAGGATTTTGATTATCTCACCGCCATCGTGATTCTACGGTGCGGCGTTTTAACATTTCGCGCAATAAAAAAAGCAGCCGGTAATGGCTGCTTTTCTTCAATACGCTGAATATTATTCTATTCCGCGACTGCGTAGGTAGTCTTCGTAGTTACCACTGAAATCAACCACTTTACCTGGCATAATCTCAACAATGCGGGTTGCCAGTGAGCTAACGAATTCACGGTCATGCGACACGAACAGCAACGTTCCCTGATAAAGCTCCAGCGCCATATTTAGTGACTCGATGGATTCCATATCCAGGTGGTTAGTCGGTTCGTCCATCACCAAAATGTTCGGTTTTTGCATCATCAGCTTGCCGAACAACATCCGCCCTTTCTCCCCTCCGGACAGCACTTTGACTTTTTTACGGATATCGTCCTGAGAAAACAGCAGACGACCCAGCACGCTGCGTACCGCCTGCTCGTCATCGTTTTCTTGCTTCCACTGACTCATCCAGTCAAATACCGTCAGTTCATCGTCAAACTCGTACTCATGGTCCTGCGCATAATAGCCAATACGCGCGTTTTCCGACCACTTCACCAGGCCGGATTCCGGTTCCAGTTCACCCACCAGTGTTTTCAGCAAGGTAGATTTACCGATCCCGTTGGTACCCAGAATCGCTACTTTTTCCCCGACTTCCACCAGCATTTTTAGCTGGCTGAACAGCGGCCCATTATCAAACCCTTTGGTCAGGCTGTCGATTTCCAGCGCGTTACGGAACAGTTTCTTATCCTGATCGAAACGAATAAAGGGGTTTTGACGGCTGGAGGCTTTCACCTCTTCCAACTGGATTTTTTCTATCTGGCGCGCACGGGATGTTGCCTGACGTGACTTGGACGCGTTAGCGCTAAAGCGGCTGACAAACGACTGCAACTCGGCAATCTGCGCTTTCTTCTTAGCGTTATCCGAAAGCAGACGTTCACGCGCCTGCGTTGCCGCGGTCATGTACTCATCGTAATTGCCCGGATAAATGCGCAGTTCGCCATAATCCAGGTCCGCCATGTGGGTGCACACCATATTCAGGAAGTGGCGGTCATGGGAAATGATGATCATGGTGCTATCACGTTCGTTCAGCACCTGCTCCAGCCAGCGGATGGTGTCAATATCCAGGTTGTTGGTCGGTTCGTCCAGTAACAGAATATCTGGGTTGGAAAACAGTGCCTGCGCCAGCAACACACGCAGTTTCCAACCCGGTGCAACTTCGCTCATCGGCCCATAGTGCTGATCCAGCGGAATACCCACACCCAACAGCAGTTCACCAGCGCGTGACTCGGCACTGTAGCCATCCATTTCGCCGTATTTGACTTCCAGATCGGCCACCCGGTAACCGTCTTCCTCGCTCATTTCGCTCAGCGCATAGATGCGGTCACGCTCTTCCTTCACTTCCCACAGCTCGACGTGACCCATGATTACCGTATCCAGCACGGTATATTGTTCAAACGCGAACTGATCCTGACGCAATTTACCGATCCGCTCATTCGGATCAATCGCGATGTTACCCGCACTCGGTGCCAGATCGCCGCCGAGGATCTTCATAAATGTCGATTTGCCACACCCATTGGCGCCGATCAGACCATAGCGATTACCGCCGCCAAATTTGACAGAAATGTTTTCAAACAACGGCTTACTGCCGAATTGCATCGTAATATTATTGGTTACCAGCACAGCACTTACTCGATTCGGAATGTGATTTGGCGCGCATTATGCCACAAGCGAGACCCAGAATCCCGGCGATTGAAGCACATTTTTTAATCAGATGGCGGGTTTCAGGTCGTCATCCGTGCCAGGCTGAGCGGGTACTCATTGAAAACAGGCACGACAGCGCGTAACCGGGCATACATAATGAACGCTGAGCCAGCTTGCAAAAGGAAAAATCAGATGCCGTCATCACGCCGTTTCAAACAGGTCGATGTATTCAGTCAGCACCCCACTAAAGGCAATCCGCTCGCCGTCATTCTGGATGCCGATGGGCTTAGCGACGAACAAATGCAAGCGATTGCCCGCTGGACTAACTTGTCGGAAACCACGTTTGTGCTGACACCGGATAACCCGGTGGCTGATTATCGGGTACGGATTTTCACCCCACAGAACGAGCTGCCCTTCGCGGGCCACCCTACGCTTGGCACCGCGCACGCGCTATTGGAGTCGGGCCTGACGCCACATGTCCCGCATCAGCTTATCCAGCAGTGTGGCGTTGGTCTGGTACCGGTTGCGATAGGCAGTGACGGTCAGCTGGCGTTTCGTGCGCCAGAGGTCACCATGACCGAACTCGACCCTCACCATAACGCGTTACTCGACGCCGCCATCGGTAGCCATTTACGCCATCCGGATCATCGCCCGATCAATGTCCACATGGGGATACGCTGGCTGACGGTACGAATGGAAAGTGCACGAGCCTGCCTGAATGCCCGCCCAGACGCGGCTCATCTGCAACGCTTGCAGCAACTCGCCCAGACCGATGGCGTGGCAATCTATGGGCCACATGACGATAGCACGCCCACGGACTATGAAGTGCGCGCCTTCTTTATGCTGAATGATGCCGTGGTGGAAGACCCGGTAACCGGTAGCGCCAACGCTTGTATTGCTCGCGTGATTCAGCACAGCCCGTTACCGGAACAGGCAGACCATCGGCTTGGTTATCGCGTGCGTCAGGGCACCATGCTGTACCGCGATGGCCGGGTTACCGTTTCCTACATTGATGGTCAACCGTGGATTGGCGGTTACAGCACCACCTTGATTGACGGGCATCTCACCCTCTGATGCATGCTTTCTGATGTTACCCATCTGACGACGAGCCTGCCGCTGGCGGCTCGTCATTCATGGTCACGCACGGCACTCGTAAAAATAATGTGACTTTTATCACGAAAAAGTTGAAATGCCGTTTCTTATCCATTATTATCAAAACCGTGATGAACGTCACACAAAACACCCACGACAACAATGGAGATACCACATGAACGCATTCATCAGCTTCTTCAAAAAACTCGGCGACATCTACGTTAGCTACTGCGAACGTATCGGTTCCATCATCAGCCCGTTTTAAGATGAACGCCGCAGACTAAAAGCCGCCCACTTCGATCAGGCGGCTTTAGTTTTTATCTCTTCCTGATGTTTCCCTTGCCGTATTCTCGATTTCCTTTCTGGTTTTAGTTTTCCTCAAACCCTTTCTGATTTTAGTCTCCAGCATAGTCATCCGGTTTTCCGTTCTGACCTTACGTCAGCGCATTCGCTCTATCTGTCATCCACGTTCTTCTGCCTTTGCCTGATGCTCAGCGTAAAAAAAGCCGCGACATGCGCGGCTTTCAGTATGACAGAAAGTAGGATTACATCAGTGGCTGCGCCAGTTGTACCAGCGAAATCAGCGGCTGCGGATAAAGACCCAGCAGCAACACCAGCACCGATGAAATCAGCACGACAACACCGCCTGCGGTCAACGCCCAGTTGCTTGGCGTGTCGCGGTTCAGGGTCTGTGGTGCGCTCAGATACAAACTGATCAGTACGCGCAGGTAGTAATACAGACCGATGGCACTGCCTACTACGACAGCGGCACTCAACCACCACAGATGCGCGTTAACGCCTACCGCCAGAACATAGAATTTACCGAAGAAGCCCAGCGTCATCGGAATACCAGCCAGTGACAGCATCATCACCGTCATCACCGCAGACAGAATTGGCTTATGCCAGAACAACCCACGGTAAGAGAACAGTGAATCCGCATCCGGCCCACGGTACGGGCTGGACATCAGGCTGACCACACCAAACGCGCCCAGGCTACTGAACAGGTAACCCGCCAGATACACACCGATGGTTTCCAGTGCCAGCTGATGCGTCTGCACAGCAATCAACGCCACCAGCAGATACCCCAGGTGCGCAATGGAGGAGTACCCCAGCAGACGCTTGATGTTGCTCTGCGCCACCGCCATCAGGTTACCAAACAGGATCGATGCAAAAGCAATGATACCCAGCGTAGTGCGTACCGACTCGCTATCAACCAGCGGTGCGTACAAGAACAAACGCATTACCGCACCAAAGATAGCGATTTTACTGGCGGTCGCCAGGAAGGTTGACACCGGTGCCGGAGCACCCTGATAAACATCGGGAGTCCACAGATGGAACGGTACCAGCGACAGCTTGAAGCCCAGGCCGACCAGCATCATGCCCAGACCAGCCAGCAGCAACGGTGCGTGCAGTTGGTGATCAGCGAGGCTCTTGCCAAGACTGGCGAAGCTCAGGCTGCCGGAATCGGCATACACCAGCGCCATACCAAACAGCAGGAATGAGGATGCAGCGGCAGACAGCAGCATGTACTTGATAGCCGCTTCCAGCGAACGCTTCTGACGGAAAGCATACCCCACCATACCGAACAACGGCAGAGAGATAAGCTCGATGCCGATGAAGAACGCGGCCAGATGGTTTGCGCTCGCCAGCAGAATACCGCCCAGCGCCGCAATCAGCACCATCAGGTAGAACTCGTCTTTATTATCCGGGAAACCTTCCAGCCACGGGTACGCAAAGGTACTGGTCGCCAGGCTCGCTGCCAACACCAGACCGGTATAGAACATCGAGAAACCATCGACCCGGATAAGCGGAGTCACGTCGGTCGGCCCAACCTGGCCGACCAGATACAGCGATAACAGCGCAATGTTCAGGCCGATGACCGTCAGCGTTGCGTTGATAAAATGGTTGCGTCGCCACGCAATGCACAGCATCACAACCACAACTGTCAATCCGACGATTAACAGTGGCGACATCGCGATCAGTTGTTGAGGAGTTATTGTCATGGCGAATTACAGCCCTGTCGTTGAAATTGTTGAACTCTGAACCGATGACGTAAACCAGTGCTGGATATTCGCCATCGCCGCACTGGACGTGTCCAGAATCGGCTGCGGATAAACACCCAACAGCACCAGCAGTACCACCAGCAGCAGAATGAGTGACAGTTCACGTGCGGTCATACCCTGCAGCGGTTCATCCGATTTAGGGGCACCGTAGAATGCACGTTGCATCATCACCAGCGAATACACAGAAGCAAACACCAGACCAAACGTTGAAATCACCGTAATCACCGGCACGACAGGGTAGCTGCCGAACAGGATCATGAATTCGCCAACAAAGTTACCGGTACCCGGCATCCCGAGGGTAGCCACTGCAAAGAACAGCGACAGTGCAGGCAAGTAACGAATACGCCCCCACAATCCGCCCATCTGACGCAGATCGCGCGTGTGCAGACGTTCATACATCTGACCACAGATAATGAACAGACCCGCCGCTGACAGGCCGTGTGCAATCATCTGCACCACCGCACCCTGATAAGCCAGTTGGCTGCCGGAGTAGATGGCAATCATCACAAAGCCCATGTGCGATACCGAGGTATAGGCAATAAGGCGTTTGATATCGGTTTGTTTAAAGGCCATCCAGGCGCCGTAGAAAATACCGATAATCCCCAACCACATCGCGATAGGCGCAAAATCATGGGAAGCATTCGGGAACAGCGGCAGGCTGAATCGCAATAAACCGTAAGCCGCCGTTTTCAGCAGAATACCTGCCAGGTCAACAGAACCTGCGGTCGGTGCCTGGCTGTGCGCATCGGGCAGCCAACCATGCAACGGTACTACCGGCATTTTCACCGCGAAAGCGATGAAGAAACCCAGCATCAGTGCGTATTCCAGCCCGTAAGACATCGGGGTCTTCAGCAGACGGGAATAGTCAAAGGTCCATTCACCAGTGGCATTATGATGAACGAACACCAACGCCAGAATGGCTATCAACATCACCAGACCACTCGCCTGCGTATAAATAAAGAATTTAGTCGCAGCAGCGATACGCGTTTTACCGTCAGACCCTTTGTGCCCCCACAGCGCGATCAGGAAGTACATCGGCACCAACATCATTTCCCAGAAGAAGAAGAACAGGAACATGTCGATGGCCAGGAAGACACCAATCACACCGCCGAGGATCCACAGCAAGTTCAGGTGGAAAAAGCCCTGATAGCGTTGAATCTCACGCCAGGAACAGAGGATCGCCAGCACACCCAGCAGGCCGGTCAGCACGACCATCAGCAATGACAGACCATCAAGCGCCAGGTGAATAGAGATACCGAAACGCGGTATCCAGTTCAGGATGAACTCCGACTGCCACTGCGGGATGCCCGTCGGTGTCGCCAGCGAAAAGCCGCCTTGCAGCCACAACTGCAATGACAGCGCCAGTGTTAACCCCATTGAGATCAGCGCGATCCAGCGCGGCACTCGCGTGCCGAAGCGCTCGAACTGCCAGCACAGCAGGCCGCCGATAAAGGGGATAAGAATCAGCCAAGGTAGTAGCATGGCGTTTTGTGTCCCTAAATTAAAGAAAACGAAAAACTTGCTGCCTGCGGGGCCACACGATGTTATGAGCCCCGCCCCTCTGCATTACCGCATCGCTTAAACCAGCAACAGCAGCGCCAGTACCACCACAGCGCCGATGCCCATTGATGCGGCATACCAGCGCACCTGCCCGTTTTCGCTGACGACCAGCGCACGGTTACCCCAACGGGTAATAATGGCTGGAATATTCATCAACGCATTCAGCGGGTCACGCTGCAGCAATGCCGCAATGGCCAGATACGGTTTGACGAACACCTTGTCGTACAGCCAGTCGAATCCCCAGGCATGGAACCACCATGTTGAGAAGAAGCGACCCGGTGCACTGTTGGCGACACTGGTCACCAACTGGCGTTTGCCCAGCCACAGTGCGGCTGCCAGCAAAATACCGGCGATAGCTACCACACCAGAGGCGATTTCCAGCGTCATGACCTGACCATGTTCAAGTTCGGTCGTAGCTGGCAGTACGCCATGCAGCGGCAGCGCAATCTGAGCGCCAACGAAGGTGGACAGCACCAGCAGCACCAGCAACGGCAAGTGGTGGGAGATTCCCTTACCTGCGTGGGCTTTGGTTTTTGCTTCACCATGGAACACGATAAAAATCATCCGGAAGGTATACAGCGACGTCATGAACGCGCCCACCAGACCGGCAACTACCAGATTGATATGACCGTTGGCCCAGGCACCCGCCAGGATTTCGTCCTTACTGAAGAAACCGGCCGTTACCATCGGCAATGCCGACAGCGCCGCGCCACCCACCAGGAAACAGGCGTATACCAGCGGAATGGTCTTACGCAGGCCACCCATCTTGAAGATGTTTTGTTCATGATGGCAGGCCAGAATGACCGAGCCGGAGGACAGGAACAGCAGTGCTTTGAAGAACGCATGCGTCATCAGATGGAAGATGGCGGCGTCCCACGCCTGAACACCCAGAGCCAGGAACATATAACCAATCTGGCTCATGGTGGAGTAGGCCAACACACGCTTGATGTCGGTCTGTACCAGTGCGGCGAAACCCGCCAGCAGCAAGGTAATAGCACCCACATTGGCCACCAGATGCAATATATCCGGTGCCAGCAGGAACAGGCCGTGGGTACGGGCGATCAGATATACACCTGCGGTCACCATGGTTGCCGCGTGAATCAACGCGGAAACCGGTGTCGGACCAGCCATCGCATCCGCCAGCCAGGTTTGCAACGGCAACTGAGCCGATTTACCTACCGCACCACCCAACAGCATCAGCGTTGCCCAGGTGATAGCCGGTGAGCCTTCAGCAAAATGCTGCGGTGCCAACACCATCAGGTCACGGAAGTTCAACGTACCCAATTCGCGATACAGGATGAATAACGCAATCGCCAGGAACACGTCGCCCACACGGGTAACGATGAAGGCTTTCATCGCCGCCGCACCGTTATTCGGGTTAGTGTAGTAGAAGCCAATCAGCAGGTAACTGCACAGCCCCACCCCTTCCCAGCCGAGGTACATCAGCAACAGGTTGTCTGACAGCACCAGCACAACCATGCTGGCGATGAACAGGTTGGTGTAGGCAAAGAAGCGGGAATACCCCTCTTCACCGCGCATGTACCAGGAGGCAAACAGATGGATGAAGAAGCCCACGCCAGTCACCACCGACAGCATGGTCAACGACAAACCGTCCAACGCCAGCGTAACGCCGATGTCGAACTTGCCTACCGTCATCCAGCTCCACAGGTGCTGACTGAAGAAGGTCACCCCGCCAGGCTGTTGCTGGCTGAGAAAATCCATCACCACTCCGCCGGTAACCAGCGCAGCCAGGCCAATCGACCCCACCCCGATAGTCGCGGAAACATTTTCCGACCAGCGTCCACGAGAGAAAGCCAGTAACAGGAATCCGATCAGCGGAAACAGAATAGTTAAGTAGAGTAAGTTCATCCGCGCATCTCACTGACAGTATCAATATTCAGGGTCTGACGGCGACGATACAGCTGAAGCAGCAACGCCAGACCAATACTGGCCTCCGCTGCGGCCAGCGTAATAGCCAGGATATACATCACCTGACCATCCGATTGCCCCCAGTAGCTTCCTGCAACCACAAAAGCCAGCGCCGCAGCATTAATCATGATTTCCAGACAAATCAGCATAAACAGCAGATTGCGACGAATCACCAGCCCGGTCAGCCCCAGCACAAAGAGGATGGCCGCCAACAGCAAACCATGTTGTAGCGGAATCATGCGCGTTCCTCCGTTATTTTCTTATCGGTATCCTGATCTTTGGCAATCAGCTCTCCGCGCTTATCTTCACGGCCAATGTGGAAAGCCACCACCAGACCGGCCAGCAACAGCATCGATGCCAGTTCGACCGCCAGCACGTACGGGCCGAACAAACTGATACCCACCGCTTTTGCATCAACCATATTACCGGCGATATTCTGGTCGGTGATGCTGACGATCCCTTTGACGATCACCGCCAGCAGAATCAGAGAAAGCGCCCCCGGTCCTATCCACACAGCAGGCTTCAGCCACAGTTTTTCCTGTTCATCCACCGAATTACCGAGATTCAGCATCATGACCACGAAGACGAACAACACCATGATGGCGCCAGCGTAGACGATTATCTCCAGCGCCCCGGCGAAATACGCCCCCAGCGAGAAGAACACACCGGCAACCGCCAGTAACGAAACAATCAAATACAGTAATGCATGTACTGGATTGGTATGGGTAATGACACGTAGTGTTGCCAGTACCGCAATAATCGCAGTCGCATAAAAAGCGAATTCCATGCTTGGCTCCTTAGGGCAGCAGGCCTTTGACGTCAATGGGTTTGGCTTCGTTTTCGGCTTCGCCCTTCTCTTTCCCATCAACAGCCATACCGGCCATCCGGTAGAAGTTGTATTCCGGATATTTACCCGGCCCCGAGATCAGCAGATCTTCTTTTTCGTACACCAGATCCTGGCGCTTGAACTCACCCATTTCAAAATCAGGGGTCAGCTGAATTGCCGTCGTCGGGCAGGCCTCTTCACACATGCCGCAGAAAATGCAACGAGAGAAGTTGATGCGGAAAAACTCCGGATACCAACGGCCATCCTTCATTTCCGCCTTCTGCAGGGAGATACAGCCTACCGGACAGGCTACGGCGCACAGGTTACAGGCGACGCAACGCTCCTGTCCGTCTGGATCACGGGTCAGTACAATGCGACCACGGAAGCGCGGCGGTGGATTCACCGGCTCTTCCGGATACATTTTGGTTTCACGCTTTTTAAACGCGTTGGAACCCACCATACAGATACTGCGTACCTGGGTGCCGAAACCAATCAAAAGTTCTTTCAGTGTCATGGTTTATTCACCCCTATCAAGCGTTGTACAGAATGACCGCAGCGGTCACCAGCAGGTTCAGCAGCGTCAGCGGCAAACATACACGCCAGCCGAATGCCATCACCTGGTCATAACGCGGACGTGGCAACGATGCACGAATCAGGATGAACATCATCATGAAAAACGCCGTTTTCAACGCAAACCAGACGAACGGCGGCAGGAAAGGACCATGCCAGCCGCCGAAGAACAACGTGACGATAAGCGCAGAGACCGTCACGATACCGATGTATTCACCGACGAAGAACAGACCGAATTTCATCCCGGAGTACTCGATATGGTAGCCGTCTGCCAGTTCCTGTTCCGCTTCCGGTTGGTCAAACGGATGACGGTGACACACCGCCACACCCGCAATCGCAAAGGTGATAAAGCCAAAGAACTGCGGGATGACGTTCCACACCGTGGACTGCGCGTTAACGATATCCGCCATGTTGAACGAACCCGCCTGCGCGACCACCCCCATCAGCGACAATCCGAGGAACACCTCATAGCTCAGTGTTTGCGCCGACGCACGCACCGCACCCAACAGCGAGTATTTGTTATTACTCGACCATCCGGCAAACAGTACGGCGTAAACCGCCAGCCCTGCCATCATCAGGAAAAACAATACCCCGATGTTCAGGTTGGCGACCTGCCAGGTTGGGCTAACCGGTACGATAGCGAACGACAGCAGCAGCGACGTAAACGCAATTACCGGTGCCAGCGTGAAAATCACCTTGTCGGCAAACGGCGGCGTCCAGTCCTCTTTGAAGAACATTTTGAGCATGTCCGATACCAGTTGCAGCGAACCGCCCCAGCCTACGCGGTTAGGTCCGTAACGCCCCTGGAACAGCGCCAGCAAACGGCGCTCCCCCATACTCATCAGCGCACCGCAGCTGACTACGACCAGCAGAATCAC
This sequence comes from Dickeya oryzae, assembly GCF_009372235.1. Classification (GTDB taxonomy): domain Bacteria; phylum Pseudomonadota; class Gammaproteobacteria; order Enterobacterales; family Enterobacteriaceae; genus Dickeya; species Dickeya oryzae. Next base: position 644,643 of record NZ_ML762920.1, read on the forward strand.
AACTGCTTTGCCGACGGTAGCCAGAATATCCAGTACATCCGGAGTCAACCAACTCATTGTGCAGCCTCCCGCAGCATTTCAACGGTCGCACCCGCCAGCACCGGAGCAACGCCCGGGAAGCCCAGCGGTAAACCAATCTGACCCTGACGCAGTTCAGCACTTAACCGCACCGGCAGGCGCAGCGTCTGACCACCACAGGTGATGTCCAGCAACGCTCCGGCATTAACCCCTAACAACGCGGCATCCGCCTGACTCACGACCGCACAAGCCTGTGGCATACGCTGCTGAATCACACCAGAACGCTGTGACAACTCGTCGCTACCAAACAGATTGTAGTAAGGCGCAACCTGCCACTGCCCTTGTTGAGGAGCAAACGGCGCGGGGATCTGACTGAAGTATGGCAGCGAACCCTCACCCGCTTCGATAAGACGCACGCCCGGATCGCCGTGGCGCAAATGTCCGCCCACTTCATCCTGGAATTTGTTCCACGCTTGCGGTGAGTTCCAACCCGGTGTCCAGGCAAACGGCACCTGCTGACGCTCGGCCAACGGACTGTTGTTCCCTTCCATTGAGAAGGCGAACATAGTGTCGCGGTCCTGTGGCTGACGCGGCTCATGCACGCTGATGTTGGCGCGCATAGCGGTACGACCACTGTAACGATGTGGTTCACGTGCCAGTTTCTGACCCTGGACGCGGAACGAGGCATCCGGTGCAGCGTCCTTGATTGCCGCCAGTTGCGGCAGCGCGCTGACACAGGCGTCGATAACATGGTCCAGTTGTGTCCAGTCCACCTGACGGCTGTTATAGGTGATATACAGGGAATGCAACCAACGCCAGCTTTCCAGCATAACCACCTTGTTGTCATAGTAGGTCGGCTCGTAAACCTGGAAGAAGCGCTGCGCACGACCTTCCTGACTGATGAGCGTACCGTCGCTTTCTGCAAAGCTGGCGGAAGACAGCACCAGACTGGCTTTATCCATGATCGCCGTACGCTGGTGATCCAACACAATCAGATTGGTTGCTTTTGCCAGCGCCGCATCGACACGTGCCGCAGGCGCATGGCGATACAGATCATTTTCCAACACCACCACACTGTCGGCTTCGCCGGTTTCCAACTGAGACAGTGCATCATCCAGCGAACCACCACCGATCATCGCCACACCCATGCTGTTGGCAGCGGCGGCGACAAACGTAATGCCGACGTCAGAACCGCGGGCTTTGAGCGCCTTGGCAACGTTAGCAGCCGCTGCAATCACGTCGTCGCTACCGGCATTGGTGCCAGAGATAATCAACGGTTTGCGAGCGCCAGCCAGTGCCTGAACGATGACGTCCACTTTCTGGGTAAGATCAGCAGGTAAATCGCTAACGGCCGGGGCCGCATTGTCGAGTGCATGAGCAATCGCGAAGCCCAGGCGAGCCTGTTCTGCTACCGGTGCACGGTAATTCCACGCCGCGATATCATCCAGACGGGTACTATCGACGTTAGTCACAAACAGCGGGTGTTTGGCGTGCTGACCGATATTCAAGATGGCGGCTATCTGCCAGTCAGCGACTTTCTGGGCTGCCGCCAGCTCACGGGCTTTGCCTTTCACTGCCTGACGGACCGCCAGTGCAATACGCGCCCCGGTCTGGGTTAAATCTTCACCCAACACCAGCACAGCGTCATAGCTTTCGATTTCACGCAGAGAAGGCGTACGGACACCACTCTCTTTCAGCACGTTGAGCATCAATTGCAGACGGTTTTGCTCAGCCTGCGATACACCGGTGTAGAAGTTGTCGGCACCGACCAGCTCACGCAACGCGAAGTTGCTTTCTACGCTGGCGCGCGGCGACCCGATACCGATGACACGTTTAGCCTGACGCAACACATCGGCGGCACCTTGCAATGCCTGCTCGGCATTCAGGGCAATCCAGTCATCGCCACGACGTTGCAATGGCTGACGAGGACGGTCTTTCAGGTTGACGTAGCCATAACCGAAACGACCGCGGTCGCACAGGAAATAATGGTTCACGCTGCCGTTATAGCGGTTTTCGATGCGGCGCAATTCGCCATAGCGCTCGCCAGGACTGGTGTTACATCCCACGCTGCACTGCTGACAAATGCTCGGCGCGAACTGCATATCCCATTTACGGTTGTAACGTTCAGAATGGGTTTTGTCGGTGAATACCCCAGTCGGGCATACTTCCACCAGGTTGCCGGAAAATTCGCTTTCCAACACGCCATCTTCCGGACGACCGAAATAGACGTTGTCATGCGCACCGTAAACACCCAAATCTTTACCGTCGGCGTAATCCTTGTAATACCGCACGCAACGGTAACAAGCGATACAACGGTTCATCTCATGGGAGATGAACGGGCCAAGATCCTGGTTGTGATGCGTACGCTTGGTGAAACGGTAACGACGGAAGTTATGGCCCGTCATTACGGTCATATCCTGCAGATGACAGTTCCCCCCCTCTTCACAGACCGGACAGTCGTGCGGGTGGTTGGTCATCAGAAATTCCACAATGGTTTTGCGGAACTGCTTTGCTTCGTCATCGTCAATAGCGATATAAGCGCCATCCGACGCTGGCGTCATACAGGACATTACCAGACGACCACGGGTATCTTCCGCGTTCTGATACTGCTTGACCGCACACAGGCGGCAAGCACCGACGCTCCCCAGCGCCGGATGCCAGCAAAAGTAAGGAATATCAAGTCCCAGAGACAGACAAGCCTGCAGCAGGTTATCCGCTCCGTCCACTTCATATTCTTTGCCGTCTACATGAATCGTTGCCATAGTCAGCATGCTTCCATAACAGCCCACCTCAGGCGGGCACTAATCAAAAATTCTGTCTGCGGGATGAATCGACGTTGACTCCCGGCATGATGCTCAACACACCGGGCAACGTGATTACCAGCGCTGTTTCAGCAGGTTGGGCTGAATACCGCCAATCGGTTTGGCGTTACTGACAACCTGTCTGGCGATGCCTGCCTCGAATTCGTCCCGGAAATATTTAATGGCGCTCTGCAACGGTTCGACCGCACCCGGCGCATGCGCGCAGAAGGTGTTACCCGGCCCCAGGAAGCGGCACAATTGTTCCAGCGTTTCAATATCGCCGGGTTGCCCTTCACCACGCTCCAGCGCACGCAAAATCTTCACGCTCCACGGCAAGCCGTCACGGCAAGGCGTACACCAGCCGCAGGACTCACGGGCGAAAAACTCTTCCAGATTGCGGGTCAGCGATACCATGTTGATCTCATTATCAACTGCCATCGCCAGCGCCGTACCCAGACGGCTACCCGCCTTACCGATGTTTTCGAAGTCCATCGGTAAGTCGAGATGGGCATCGGTCAGAAAGTCGGTACCGGCTCCGCCAGGCTGCCACGCTTTTAAGGTCAGACCATCGCGCATCCCACCGGCATAGTCTTCCAGGATTTCACGGGCAGTCGTGCCAAACGGCAGTTCCCACAGACCTGGATTTTTCACACGGCCGGAGAAGCCCATCAGTTTGGTGCCGGCATCTTTACTCTTGCCAGCTGACAGCCCCTGATACCACTCAACACCATGCTCAATAATGGCAGGTACGTTGCACAGCGTTTCTACGTTGTTAACGCAGGTGGGTTTACCCCACGCACCAGCAGAAGCCGGGAACGGTGGTTTAGAGCGAGGATTGGCGCGACGACCTTCCAGCGAGTTGATAAGCGCTGTTTCTTCGCCGCAAATGTAACGACCCGCACCGGTGTGGACAAACAGCTCAAAATCAAAGCCGGTGCCCATGATGTTTTTGCCAAGCAGCCCTGCTTGTGTCGCCTCAGCGATAGCACGACGTAAATTGGCCGCCGCCTCAACGTATTCGCCGCGCAGGAAGATATAACCGCGATAGGCTTTCAGCGCATAAGCACCGATTAACATGCCTTCCACCAGCAGATGCGGCATTTGCTCCATCAGCAGGCGGTCTTTGTAGGTACCCGGTTCCATCTCATCCGCGTTGCACAGCAGGTAGCGGATATTCATGCTTTCGTCTTTCGGCATCAGGCTCCACTTAAGACCTGTGGAGAAACCTGCACCACCGCGACCACGCAACCCGGCATCTTTAACCAGGGTGACAACCTCATCCTGCGCCATACCGGTCAGTGCTTTTTTAGCACCGGCATAACCATTTTTGCTGCGGTATTCGTCCAACCATACCGGCTGCTTGTCGGCACGCAAGCGCCAGGTCAAAGGATGCTGTTCAGCCGTCAGAACAATGTTTTTACTCATTGATACTGCTCCAGTAACGAATCGAGATCATCAGGCTTCAACTGACTGTGGGTATCTTCGTCGATCATCATCGTCGGCCCCTTGTCGCAGTTCCCCAGACAGCAGGTCGGCAATAATGTGAAACGACCATCAAATGTCGTCTGGCCCGGCTTGATATTCAGCTTTCTCTCCAGCGCAGCCTGAATGCCTTGATAGCCCGTGATGTGGCACACGACGCTGTCGCAGTAGCGGATAACATGGCGGCCTACCGGCTGACGGTAAATCTGGCTATAAAACGTCGCTACGCCTTCCACATCGCTGGCCGGGATACCCAGCACATCAGCAATGGCGTTAATCGCGCCATCCGGTACCCATCCACGCTGTTTCTGTACAATTTTCAGCGCTTCGATAGACGCCGCGCGCGCATCTTCGTAGTGGTGTTTTTCATGCTCGATAGCATCACGCTCTGTGTCACTTAACACAAAAACATCGCTGGCGGCCTGCGCCGGAGCATCGATAGAATCCTGAGTGTTGTTATGGTCGTGCATAATTAGCGGTCCACATCTGACATGACAAAATCAATACTACCGAGGTATACGATCAAGTCGGATACCAGACAGCCACGAATCACCGCCGGGATCTGTTGCAGGTGCGCAAAGCTCGGCGTGCGAATACGGGTTCGGTAACTCATGGTGCTGCCGTCGCTGGTCAGGTAATAACTGTTGATTCCCTTGGTCGCTTCGATCATCTGGAATGATTCGTTAGCCGGCATCACCGGGCCCCAGGAAACCTGCAGGAAGTGGTTAATCAGCGTCTCAATATGTTGCAGCGTGCGCTCTTTCGGTGGCGGCGTAGTCAGCGGATGATCAGCCTTGAACGGACCTTCCGGCATGTTCTTCAGGCACTGTTCCAGAATACGCAGACTCTGACGCAGCTCTTCTACTTTCAGCATGACGCGGCTGTAGCAATCACTAATGCCATCGCCCACCGGTATCTCAAAATCGAAGTTTTCATAGCCAGAGTAAGGACGGGCTTTACGCACATCGAATGCGATGCCGGTAGCACGCAGGCCTGCACCAGTCACACCCCATTCCAACGCTTCTTTAGCGTTGTAAGCGGCAACACCTTGTGAACGCCCTTTCAGAATACTGTTTTGCAGCGCAGCTTTGATGTAGGTGTCCAGACGAGCCGGCATCCAATCAAGGAACTCACGCAGCAGACGCTCCCAGCCACGCGGCAGGTCATGTGCAACACCACCGATACGGAACCAGGCCGGGTGCATACGGTAGCCGGTAATCGCTTCGACCAAGTCGTAGATTTTCTGACGATCGGTAAACGCGAAGAACACCGGTGTCATGGCACCAACGTCTTGAATAAAGGTACTGATGTACAGCAGGTGGCTGTTGATACGGAACAGTTCGGACAGCATGACGCGAATCACCTTCACGCGTTCCGGCACCTCGATACCCGCCAGTTTTTCTACCGCCAGCACATAAGGCATTTCATTTACACAACCGCCGAGGTATTCGATACGGTCGGTGTAAGGGATATAGCTGTGCCAGGACTGGCGTTCACCCATTTTTTCCGCACCACGGTGGTGATAGCCGATATCAGGAATACAATCGACAATCTCTTCACCGTCGAGCTGCAGGATGATACGGAAGGCACCATGCGCAGACGGGTGGTTCGGCCCCAGGTTCAGGAACATGAAGTCTTCATTATTCGTACCGCGCTTCATCCCCCACTCTTCTGGTTTGAAGGTCAGGGACTCCATCTCCATATCCTCGCGCTGTTTGGTCAGCACGAAAGGATCGAACTCGGTAGCACGCGCCGGGAAATCTTTACGCAGCGGGTGACCCTGCCAGGTCTGCGGCATCATGATGCGCGTCAGGTGAGGGTGACCTTTGAAGGTGATGCCAAACATGTCCCACACTTCACGCTCATACCAGTTGGCGTTAGGGAACAGTTTGGTCAGGGTAGGCATGTTGAGATCGTTTTCAGACAGCGCCACTTTCAGCATGATATCGCGGTTACGCTCAATCGAAATAAAGTGGTAGAAAACGGTAAAATCAGCATCCGGCAACCCTTGGCGGTGGGTACGCAGACGTTCGTCCACACCATGCAGGTCAAGCAGCATCACATAGGGTTTAGGCTGTTTTTTCAGGAAAACCACTACATCCAGCAATTGCTCACGTTTCACCCAAACTACCGGCAGACCGGTACGGGTTGCCTGGATGGTGAATGCTTCCGGCCCAAAACGGTTACACAGCTCGCCAACGACCGGATCATCCATGTGATCACGGGTTTGCCATGCAGGCAGAGCGACATCGTGCGTCGTTAAATCTGTCATAAATTATGTCACCACAGTAAATGTGCTATTTCTGTGACTGATGATGGCTACACACGTTTATCGTGATATGAATTTACCGTGATCTTACGTAGCCACTACAGCCTTCACTCACAGGGGTCAAATCTCATCAGGAGAACGCAGGTTGGTTACCGCAATGCGCTCGCCTCGTTTACGTTCGCGCTCGGATTGCATGTTCGCGCGGTAAACCCCCTGATCGCCTACCACCCATGACAGAGGACGGCGTTCCTTACCAATAGACTCTTTCAGCAGCAACAGTGCCTGCATGTAGGCTTCCGGGCGTGGCGGGCATCCAGGGATGTACACATCGACCGGCAGGAACTTATCCACTCCCTGCACTACGGAATAAATATCGTACATACCGCCGGAATTCGCACAGGCTCCCATGGAGATAACCCATTTAGGTGCCAACATCTGGTCGTATAAACGCTGAATGACCGGCGCCATTTTTAAGAACGGCGTACCGGCCACGACCATGAAATCCGCCTGACGCGGTGAAGCACGAATAACTTCGGAACCAAAGCGCGCCACATCGTGCACTGAGGTAAAGGATGTCGCCATTTCTACATAGCAACAGGAAAGACCGAAGTTATAAGGCCACAAGGAATTGCTGCGCCCCCAGTTGACCATGCTGTGCAGCGACTGTTCCAGGTTGCCCATGAAAACGCTGCGATTGACATGCTGCTCAAGCGGATCGCTGACAATCTCTTGCTTCTGGAGGGGGTAACGGTCGTTCTCACCGTCCGGGTCAATGCGGGTGAGCGTATAATCCATCTTCTAAATGCCTCGCTATTACTGCTGATGAGTGTTAGTGGTCTGGGTCACGACATTGGATTTCACGACTTGTCTTTTGGAACGCACAGGCGTCCAGTCCAACGCGCCGATGCGCACCAGATAGACCAAACCAGCCAACAGCACCAAAATGAAAATTGTAGCCTCGACGAAGCCTATCCACCCGCTTTCCCGGACAGAAACTGACCAGGCATACAGATAGAGCGCTTCAACGTCGAAAATAACGAAAAACATGGCGACCAGGTAAAACTTGGCAGACAGGCGCAACCGCGCTGAGCCAACAGAAGCGATACCTGATTCATAAGGGATGTTTTTGTGTCGTGCCCGGGCTCTGCCTCCTAGCAGGAAGCCGCCGAGTAACATAAAGCCGCAGAGACCTACAGCAATGATAACGAATAGCGCAAAGGCCCAGTGATGGGCGAGGACTTCAGTAGTTGTTGACATACTCTTGCTTACTCATCAAAAGTGATCAGACACCTGCTCTTTACCCGGCAGTTTGTCGCCACATCGATTAAAAGGAAGGATTTTTCGCCACAAAAACGCCACAACGTATAAGGTTAAGCAGCGCTTTAATGCGGTCTGATTCCCTGTTATGTAACCTTATTTTCAACGCCACTAAAAATAACAGCACATTACTTTACATGCACGTGGTTTCGTTAACATTTTGTGTGTAACACGGTAACTAAATCGAGTCAGTCAATCACCTCACGTTAACGATTCCTCCTGCAAAAACCCCTTAAGAGGCTGGGTGACTATACCATTTTCGACAAGAATTCCTGTTCCCCCATAGAGTTAATAGGGGTATTTTTTGATCCAGAACACACTTTTTTCATTTATGTTAGTAAAAAAATTGCGCCAGTTGCTCACCCATTCGCCTTTCCATTCGATCAACATAGCTTTAAAAAAAAAGAAAAGCAGTTTTAATAAAATGGGAACGCAACGACGTGCAGAATAATGATAAGCGATTGGAAAATGTAGTGATAACCCTTCATCAGGGGAAAGCGGAGAGTAAGTCGGCGGGGCAAAAGAGACGTTCAAAAAAAGCAACATAGCGAGGCTTATCGCCCCGCCATGTTGGTATATTGATAATATCGCGTAACGGATCAGTCGTTGGGCGGCTCACGCATATCGTTTTCTCCCCCAGCACTCACCGGCAGCAGATGAGACCGCGTACCCGACTCGATAGCGCTGAAAATAGCATTCGTCAGCTCGTTGTCATGATCCGGATTTTTGCACAGGTAGTAGCGAGTATCAGGCAGCTTGGGCAGCCCTTCCTCTTCGCCCAACACGCGCAACTCCGGGCTCATCATTTCGACTGAACGAACCGTAATCCCCAGGCCCGCTTTCACCGCCGCACGCACGGCAGACAACGTAGAAGCGACATAAGAGATTTTCCACGGAATACCCGCCGCAGTCAGTTGCTCAAGCGCCAGCGTACGGAACGGACTCGGCTCATCCAATACCACCAGGGAAACGGTCTCTCCCGGCTGATACTGGTAGTCGGCAGCGCAATACCACAATGTCGGTGATGTACGCAGCAACACATGGGGTAAATCCTCGGCATTAGACGTAGTAATGACCAGATCAATTTTCCCCTGTTGCAGCATATCTGCCATTTCTGCGCTGCGTTTGATACTGACCGCAATCGACAATTTCGGGAATACGGTAGTCACACGCTGCAGGATGAAAGGGAGAATAGTATCTGCCGTATCATCCGAAGCACCGATAGTCAGTGTCCCCTGGATATCGCTATACATCAGTGAGGCACACGCCTCATCATTAAACTGCAGAATTTTTCTGGCATACCCGAGAAACTGGATGCCATGCTCAGTCAGCAGCTTGTTTCGCCCGTGGCGGGCAAACAGCTCTTTACCAATTAACTGCTCCAGACGCTGCATCTGCTGGCTTACCGCCGACTGTGTTCGACACACAGCGACAGCGGCTGCCGCAAACGTATTCAAATCTGCAACAGCGACGAACGTTCTCAACAGATCGAGATCAAGGTTGAGGACAGGGCGACTTGTATTTGTCATACGGCTCTTCACTTATCTATTTTAATTTTTAACAAACATACCTGGTGTTGATGTTGATGCCCCGACAAAGGCCGGATGCACAATAAAAGACGAACAGTATCGCAGACGAACGGTTACGGCAAAAGGCTATCTCTACTATATTCCTTTCCCCGAATCACCTCTCTCCCCTACCCTCCCTATTTAAGCATCTTATTACGGAATCAGACCATCAAGAAGGACCCTTTTATTATTTTAGATAGTAAAATAAAAATGAAAAAAACACCAGCTATCTCACTGCGCTGAAATTGACTGTCAGCAGATATAAGATTCTGATTGCGCTTACTTTACGAGCCGCTACCATCAAAATATACGACATCTCTTATTTTTCACTTTTGACGCATGCTTTGTGCATCATTGATTGTTTGTTTGCTTGAAAAAGACATTACGTACAAAACATCGGCAGACCGTCAAATCACACTATTACGGTTGAAATCTTGATTTAATCCTGTCGAAAACCCATCAGCCGGCCTGATTAATCTGCATCTATCGATGATCCTGCCGCTAATCTGCTATCCGTAATCGCCCTGCAATCTGTAGGCACAATCATAAATAATACAGTGAGTTACTATCGCCCTACGGCATATCTTTTATGTAAAGATTATTTCTTTTTTGTAAATGAATTAAAAAATACACAAAAATGTCACATGTAACATAAACTTCCATGAAGTTATATGCTGCGAGTTCCAACGGAAAATAATTATCGTATTCACGGCAAGATAGGCCTGCTCTTTTTATTCCCGTACCATCATTTACGCTATTCGGTTAAATAGTCTGGTTTTTTATTATCAGAAGCCTGGATAGTTTTTATTTCATCACCAATAAGGGAACTTTTCGTGCTGCTCCACAGAGAAACATTTGCTTGTGCTTCCGTTATTACCTTATTTAAAAAATGGTTTTTATGACACCAGAACTCATCGCCCATTTTATGATACCGGTTTCAGCACTTAAAACGGGTATCTCAATTACGTCAATACGTGACCGAAATTATTTCCCATCCCTTCACCATAAGATGATTAACATGTCGTTATGCGAGCCAGATCGAATTATCGAACGAATCCAGATGGTTTTTTCTGGCCATCTACTTCGGGATGTGGTCGAAAAACAAAAACGCTGCCACAATTTCAGAACATTCCGTTAACAAAAAGCACTTTTTATCGCCGCTATGTCGATAATCACTAATCTGGAAGCATCATCACAGCCATAGTAATGATTCTTCAAAACACACAACGAGAAGAGTACATTAGTATCGTTAGGCGATTACTCATCAGGAATAGGATCCTGTAAAAGGCTTGTTACATGTCACCGATAGAAAAATCGAAAAAACTGGAAAACGTTTGTTACGATATTCGTGGCCCAGTACTAAAAGAAGCAAAAAGACTGGAAGAAGAAGGCAACAAGGTACTTAAGCTGAATATTGGCAACCCGGCGCCTTTTGGGTTTGATGCTCCGGATGAAATTCTGGTGGATGTCATCCGCAATTTGCCAACCGCGCAAGGTTACTGTGATTCAAAAGGGTTGTACTCTGCCCGTAAAGCTATCGTGCAGCACTATCAGGCGCGCGATATGCGTGATGTCACGTTGGAAGACGTCTACATTGGTAATGGCGTATCCGAACTGATTGTCCAGTCAATGCAGGCGTTGCTGAATACCGGTGACGAAATGCTGGTGCCTGCACCGGACTATCCACTGTGGACAGCCGCCGTTTCGCTTTCCAGCGGTAACGCCGTGCACTACCGTTGTGATGAAGAATCCGACTGGTTCCCGGATCTGGATGATATCCGTAGCAAAATCACCCCTCGTACCAGGGGGATCGTCATTATTAACCCGAACAACCCGACCGGGGCGGTATACAGTAAAGAACTGCTGCTGGAAGTGGTTGAAATCGCGCGTCAGCATAACCTGATCATTTTTGCCGACGAGATTTACGACAAAATCCTTTATGACGACGCCCAACATCATTCCATTGCCGCACTGGCACCCGATTTGCTGACCGTGACCTTCAATGGCCTGTCCAAGACCTATCGTGTCGCCGGGTTCCGCCAGGGGTGGATGGTGCTCAATGGCCCGAAAAAACACGCCCGCGGTTATATTGAAGGCCTGGAAATGCTGGCATCCATGCGCTTGTGCGCTAATGTGCCGATGCAGCATGCGATCCAGACGGCGCTGGGCGGTTACCAGAGTATCAGTGAATTCATTCATCCGGGCGGGCGTCTGTATGAACAGCGCAATCGTGCATGGGAACTGATTAACCAGATTCCCGGTGTTTCCTGTGTAAAACCGAATGGCGCGCTGTACATGTTCCCCCGCATTGACGCCAAACGGTTCAACATCCACGACGACCAGAAATTGGTACTGGACTTGCTGCTGCAAGAAAAAGTGCTGCTGGTACAGGGTACCGCATTTAACTGGCCGGAACCGGACCACCTGCGTATCGTGACGCTGCCGCGTGTTGATGATCTGGACATGGCAATCAGCAAACTGGGCCGTTTCCTGGAAGGGTATCACCAGTAATGCGTTGCGTCCGGCGCTGCACGGTGCCGGACGCACCTTCTATCTATTCCGAACCTTTATTCCGAACCTTCCTATTATTCTGACCCGTTATCTTCTCCTGCCCCTTTCACCACAGCTGCTTTTTCAGGCTAGCCCTGATTTGCTTCTTGCTGTCAGAGCCGCCACAATAAACCTCTATTGCCTTACGCCGAGAGATGTTCATGGTCCAGAGTCACTTCTTCGCTCATTTATCCCGCCTGAAACTCATTAGCCGCTGGCCGCTGATGCGCAATGTCCGGACAGAAAATGTCTCAGAACACAGTTTGCAGGTCGCCTTTGTCGCGCACGCGCTGGCCGTGATCAAAAACCGTAAATTCAACGGCAATATCAATGTTGGCCGTATTGCTTTGCTGGCCATGTACCATGATGCCAGCGAAGTGTTGACCGGCGATATGCCCACGCCGATTAAGTATTACAACGCACAGATTGCCCACGAATATAAGAAAATCGAAAAAATTGCCCGCCATAACCTGATCACTATGTTACCTGCCGAACTGCAACAGGACTTCAGCCCACTGCTGGACGAATCCCACATCAGTGAAGAGGAACAGGCGATTGTTAAACAGGCGGATGCGCTTTGCGCGTACCTGAAGTGTCTGGAGGAGCTGTCGGCAGGCAATAATGAGTTTCTGCTGGCCAAAGCGCGACTGGAAAAAACGCTCCAGCAACGCCATAGCCCGGAAATGGATTACTTCATGACGGTGTTTATTCCGAGTTTTAGCCTGTCGCTGGACGAAATCAGCCAGGAATCGCCGCTGTAATCGCTCTTGCAGGTCAACTCAAACAGCCTGAGTCAGGCCTCAGGCTGTTCTCCTCGTTCGCGGTCAGAATGGGTATAACCAGGGCACCATCACCACACTAACGATCATCACCACCAGGGTAAAGGGTACGCCGACCCGAACAAAATCGCTGAAACGATATCCACCCGGTGCCAGTACCAGCGTATTAACTGGCGAGGAAACCGGCGTCATAAATGCAGCCGAAGCAGCAATCGCGATGATCATTGCAAACGGGTAAGGCGAAACCTGCATCTGTTCTGCCGCAGCAATCGCAATCGGCGCCATCAGGACCGCTGTCGCCGTGTTGGAAATAAACAACCCCGTCAATGCGCACAGTAGAAACAGGCATACCAACATCACATGCGGCCCGGCATCACCGCCAATTTCCATCAGCCCTTTTACCACCAGCGCGACCCCACCTGTTTGCTGCAATGCCAGCGCAAACGGCATCATCCCGACGATAAGAATCAGGCTCGGCCAGTGTACTGCGCGGTAGGCGCTTTCCATGTCGATACAGCGGAACTGCCCCATCAACAGACACGCAATCAAGGCAGCAATCGCATTAGGAATTTCGTCGGTGAGCATCATCGCCACCATCAGCGCCAGACAAAATAATGCGTGTGGGGCCTGATTACTGGCGGGAGCGACTTCATCGACTTCCGCTGGTAAATTGAGCACAATAAAATGACGCTTATGTTGGTGTAACAAACGGATGTTTTTCCAGTCGCCGATAACCAGCAGGATATCGCCCAGCTTCAATGCTTCGTCAGCCAGTGTCCCTTCCATCGCCTCTCCGCCCCGGCGAATGCCGACAACCGTTAGCCCATAGCGACTCCGAAATGTGACCTCTTGCAACGTTTTACCCAAAAGCCCGGAATCCGGGATAAGCGAGACCTCTGCCATACCGACATCGCGAGCCTGCTCAGAGAAATATTCGCCACGCAGCACCATCGGTTCCAGCCGCTGGGTAGCGCAAAACTCACGCAGATCGACCTCCGATGCCGACATGTCCACCAGCAGCACATCATTGAGCCGTAACTCGCTATTACCGCTGACGCTCACCATAATACGCCGGAATTTTTGCCAGCGTTCAATCCCGACCACATTGGCACCATAGCGCTGGCGCAATTGCGAATCGTCCAGACGTTGACCGATGAGCGGTGATCCGGTTCGGATTGCCAGCCGACGCGCCCGTCCGGTCAGCCGATACTCCCTGATAAGGTCCCGAAACGTTTTACGCTTCCACCTGTCTTTCTGGCCATCGCTATCGGTTGCGGTCAGCCAGAAACGCGCAACCAGCATATACACGACCCCGGTCAACAGAACGACGACACCGATAGGCGTGACGCTAAAAAAGCTGAACCCGGCCATTCCGGTTCGCATCAACTCACTACTGACAACCATATTGGGTGGCGTCGCCACCAATGTCATCATCCCACTGATAAGCCCGGCGAAAGCCAGCGGCATCATCAGACGAGCTGGCGTCGTTTTCATTCGTGCGGCAACATTCAGCACAACGGGAATAAAAATAGCCACCACGCCGGTCGAGCTCATGAAAGCCCCCAGCAGCGCCACCGTGCACATCAGCAAAATCAGCATGCGGGTTTCACTCTGCCCGGCCACACGCATCAGCCAGTCGCCGACCTGATAAGCGACGCCCGTTCGCACCAGACCCTCACCAATCACAAACAACGCCGCGATCAGGAATACGTTTGGATCACTGAAACCAATCAGTGCCTCCTGCAGCGTTAGCGTACCACTCAAGACAAACGCGACGATCACCAGCAACGCGATCACGTCCATGCGCAGCTTACCGGTGGCAAACAACACAATCGCAATCGATAACAGAATGACGACCCAGACTAGCGAACTGCTCAACATGCCTCCTCCTGACGTTAACAGTCCTTATTCATCAGGCGGCACTCCGGTCAGAAGTGGTTCTTCCAAAGGAGCCGCTTAAGTCCAGAATGCCATAAAAAAAACCCTCTTGATCATGGTTAGCGGGGTTTGTGTCATCATTTCAGGGTGATATTCACCCAGCCATCTGCTGTACGCGAAATCTGCAATTGCTCAAGAGAAGATAATGCGGCATCCACCTCATCCAGACGTGGTGTATCGGCAGGTGCCTTCACCGCGATAACCTTGCACCCGGCGGCTAAACCCGACAGCACGCCAGCTGGCGCATCTTCCACCACGACACACTCTGCGGGTGACAACCCCAATCGTTCGGCACCCAGCAGGTAAGCATCCGGGTTCGGTTTACCCCGTGCTACCTGCTCCGCGGTAATAAACTCATGCGGAGCAGACAACCCCGCCTCGCGATGGCGGGCATGGGCAATCGGCACCGTTCCTGACGTCACTATCGCCCACGGGATATCCAGTTCGTCCAGACGGGTCAGCAACGCCTGTGCGCCTGGCATGGCGACAATACCTGCCGTATCCGTCGCTTCAACCTGCTCCAGCTCAACAAACTCGCGTTGGATAGTCTCTTCGCTGGCACCTGCCAGAAAATGACGCAACGAGGTAATAGCTTGTTTACCATGAATAAAATCCAGGACCGTTTGCGGCGCAATATCATGATCTCGTGCCCAGTTACTCCAGGCCCGCTCCACCGCGGGCAATGAATCCACCAGCGTGCCGTCAAGATCAAACAGAAAACCTTTACACTCCACAAAAAGCCCCTTCTTTACTTATCTGCCCCTGAACCTAATCAGGCATTGATGATTTGCGCGATCTCCACCGCACTCAGGTGATACTGACGCGGGCAGGATTGCCAAATCGCCAGCATGCGGACGTATTTATCCCACATTTTGGTCTGTGAGTTAAAGCCATGCGTGCCGGAATCAAAATGAGGATAACGGCCTTCCACATGCACCATGAAGCGCACGTAGCCAAGATAACGCGCCTCCGTTGCCGCATCGAACCCTAGAAACGCCAGGCGGCGCTCATCCATATCCGGTTTTTCTTTCAGGTTGGCCCAGGACACCTGCAACGCATGGTGCATTTCCATGACATTGATGAGGGTGCGGCATACCTCTTCGCTCAAATCGCCAAAGTCACGATCCAGCTCCCGCATTTGCAACCCATATCCTCGCTCAATAATGGTTTGCAAGCGACGGTAACGCTCTGCGTTATCGGGATCCAGCATCGACATCATTTTGTACTGGTTAGACAGGATAAGTCTTTGAGCATTGGTCATTTCCATGGTGCACTCCTGAATCTGATTCCGACGAAAGGGATATTGACAGCAGAATCGCACACTGACTGGCAGTCGTTTCTTGATTTAAAACAGAATCGAATGGAAAAAAATTCAGCGTCTTTGGCTAAAAACCGGGTTTACATCAAAGAGAGTCCAGGAATGTCTTATCAAGTTGCTTGAAGGCACGATTCAGCACATCCGCCAGCATCTGATAAGTGGGCTCCCCCTCCACCGGTGCCAACGCCATCCCCGACGCCAGCAGCTTATGACGAATTTCATGAAACCAGTGTAATAAAGAAGGCGGTAGCGGTGTCACCGAACGACGTCCCAGCCACCATAACCCTTGCATTGGCAGGCTAAGCGCAAACAGCGCCGTTGCCACGCACGGGCCTAATTGCCCGCCCAATCCAATTTGCCAGGTCAGGGTAAATACAGCCAGTGGTGGCATGATGCGAATGGCAAACCGGGTGGCTCGCACCACTCGATTTTCAGGAAACACCGGCGCCAGACGCTTATCCGCAGGCCAGGTTTTCATATAGTGCTGACCAAGACGGAACCGTTGTAGCCATCCTGTTTTACCGGAGGGTTTCGTTGTCACGCTTAACCTCAATTTCATGTATAAAAAATAAAAAATTTGTACAAATCACCAACTGCAATTGACAAACTTAAAATATATTTTGTGTTTAATGATTGCTATCGGTATTCTAAAATAGCCTTTTGGCCGCGATAAAAGCCGTCTGACGCCGTTTGGTATTCGCTGTCGTGTTACTGTCGTATCTGTGTATTTTCAGGCAGCATGTTACCCTGTCATTCAGCGGGTCGGCCCACTGTTGTTGTTGATTTAGCGCGCAGCGCACCTCGCGTTTTTTTGCTGTCGCCGTTTTTTGCTGCGCCGATGTCACTTCGTCAGGGCGTCCATACGCCGCCAGTCGATCAATATCGGTGCTTTCCGTTGTCATGGCTGGAAAGTTGACCCGGCCATGATGTTAATCATAAATGTCGACCGTCTTCTGCGCTACGCTAGTCGTTGTATGACATTTTTTAACCACGTATAACAAGTAGGTACTTCCATGTCGAGTAAGTTAGTACTGGTTCTTAACTGCGGTAGTTCTTCTCTGAAGTTCGCCATCATTGATGCCGTTAACGGGGATGAATACCTGTCTGGTCTGGCCGAATGTTTCAATCTGCCCGAAGCGCGCATCAAATGGAAAATCGATGGCGGCAAACAGGAAGCCGCACTGGGTGCCGGTGCCGCCCACAGTGAAGCACTGAGTTTTATCGTTAACACCATCCTCAGTCAGAAGCCGGAACTCTCCGCTCAACTGGTAGCGATTGGTCATCGTATCGTACATGGCGGCGAAAAGTTCACCCAGTCCGCTGTGATCAACGACGAAGTGTTGCAGGGTATCAAAGATGCGGTTCCATTCGCACCACTGCATAACCCGGCTCACCTGATCGGCATCGAAGAAGCACTGAAAGAATTCCCGCACCTGAAAGACAAGAACGTCGCTGTTTTTGACACCGCGTTCCATCAGACTATGCCGGAAGAAGCCTACCTGTACGCCCTGCCGTACAAATTATACAAAGAACATCACATCCGTCGTTACGGCGCTCACGGTACCAGCCACTACTTTGTTTCCCGTGAAGCGGCAAAAGTCCTGAACAAGCCAGTAGACGAACTGAACGTCATTACCTGCCATCTGGGCAACGGCGGTTCTGTTAGCGCGATTCGCAACGGCAAATGCGTTGATACCTCTATGGGTCTGACACCGCTGGAAGGTCTGGTGATGGGTACCCGCAGTGGTGATATCGACCCGGCGGTGGTTTTCCACCTGCACGATTCCCTGGGTATGAGCGTAGACAGCATCAACAAAATGCTGACCAAAGAATCTGGTCTGCTGGGCCTGACTGAAGTGACCAGCGACTGCCGTTACGTGGAAGATAACTACGAGACCAAAGAAGACGCCAAGCGTGCGATGAACGTGTACTGCCATCGTCTGGCCAAGTACATCGGTTCTTACTCCGCGCTGATGGAAGGCCGTCTGGACGCGGTTATCTTCACCGGTGGTATCGGTGAAAACGCCGCCATGGTGCGTGAGCTGACGCTGAAGCAACTGGGTCTGCTGGGCTTCGAAGTTGACCATGAGCGCAACCTGGCTGCCCGCTTCGGCAAAGGTGGCAACGTCGCTAAAGACGGTACCCGTCCGGCATTGGTTATCCCGACCAACGAAGAACTGGTCATCGCTCAGGATGCACTGAGCCTGACCGCCTAAGTCTCCCCCACTCCGTCAGCCCAGGCTGACGGAGTTGTTTTAGCCGCATCGTTTTTGAACAACGAGCAACCGCAAACAGAGGTTAAGCCGTGTCCCGTACAATCATGTTGATTCCTACTGGCACCAGCGTGGGCCTGACCAGCGTCAGCCTGGGTGTCATTCGTTCCATGGAACAAAAAGGCGTGCGCCTGAGCGTATTCAAGCCTATCGCCCAGCCGCGTTCTGGTGATAGCACACTGGATCAGACCACCACTATCGTTCGTGCCACATCCGCCATTCCAGCCGCTGAACCGCTGGCAATGAGCTACGTGGAATCCATGCTGAGCAGCAACCAGCAGGACGTTCTGCTGGAAGAGATCATCGCTCGCTACCACGAAAACACCAAAGACGCAGAAGTCGTGTTGGTTGAAGGTCTGGTTCCGACCCGTAAACACCAGTTCGCCAACGCGCTGAACTATGAAATCGCCAAAACGCTGAATGCGGAAATCGTCTTCGTACTGGCGCTGGGTAATGACTCCCCGGCACAGTTGAAAGAGCGTATCGACATCGCCCGTTCCAGCTTCGGCGGCAGCAAGAACAAAAACATCACCGGCGTTATCATCAACAAACTGAATGCACCGGTCGATGAACAGGGTCGCACCCGTCCTGATCTGTCTGAGATTTTTGACGACTCGACCAAAGCCAGCGTGGCCAACATCGATCCGAAGCTGCTGTTTGCCAACAGCCCGCTGCCGATTCTGGGTTGCGTACCCTGGAGTTTCGATCTGATCGCCACCCGCGCTATCGATATGGCCAACCACCTGAACGCACGCGTTATCAACACCGGCGACATTCAGACCCGTCGCGTGAAATCGGTAACGTTCTGCGCCCGCAGCATTCCGCACATGCTGGAGCATTTCCGCCCTGGTTCACTGTTGGTGACCTCTGCTGACCGTCCGGATGTACTGGTTGCCGCCTGTCTGGCTGCCATGAACGGTGTTGAAATCGGTGCCCTGCTGCTGACCGGCGGTTACGAAATCGACCCGGCTATCAGCAAGCTGTGCGAACGTGCCTTCCAAACCGGCCTGCCGGTATTCATGGTCAAGACCAATACCTGGCAGACCTCACTGAACCTGCAGAGCTTCAATCTGGAACTGCCGCCGGACGACCATGAGCGTGTGGAAAAAGTGCAGGAATACGTAGCTCGCCACATCGATGCCCAGTGGATCGACTCCCTGACCGCTACCTCTGAGCGTTCACGTCGCCTGTCTCCGCCAGCCTTCCGCTATCAGTTGACCGAACTGGCACGTCAGGCTGGCAAACGTATCGTACTGCCGGAAGGCGACGAACCGCGTACCGTTAAAGCCGCTTCCATCTGTGCCGAACGCGGTATCGCACAGTGCGTGCTGTTGGGCAACCCGGATGAAATCCAGCGTGTCGCCGCTGCACAGGGTGTTGAACTGGGCAAAGGTATCGAGATTATCGACCCGGTTGAAGCCCGTGAACGCTATGTCCCGCGTCTGGTTGAACTGCGTAAGAGCAAAGGCATGACCGAAGTGGTCGCCCGCGAACAACTCGAAGACAACGTGGTTCTGGGTACCCTGATGCTGGAACAAGGCGAAGTTGACGGTCTGGTCTCCGGTGCCGTTCACACCACCGCTAACACCATTCGTCCGCCGTTGCAGTTGATCAAAACCGCACCGGGCAGCTCACTGGTGTCTTCCGTGTTCTTCATGCTACTGCCAGAGCAGGTGCTGGTGTATGGCGACTGCGCCATCAACCCGGACCCGACAGCCGAACAGCTGGCTGAAATCGCTATCCAGTCCGCCGACTCGGCTGCCGCCTTCGGCATCGACCCGCGTGTGGCGATGATCTCCTACTCCACCGGTAACTCTGGTGCGGGCAGCGATGTAGATAAAGTTCGTGAAGCAACCCGTCTGGCGCAGGAAAAACGCCCGGATCTGGTCATTGACGGCCCGCTGCAGTACGACGCGGCTATCATGGCTGACGTTGCCCAGTCCAAAGCACCGAACTCACCGGTTGCGGGTAAAGCCACCGTGTTCGTGTTCCCGGACCTCAACACTGGTAACACCACTTACAAAGCGGTACAGCGTTCTGCCGACCTGATTTCCATCGGGCCAATGCTGCAAGGCATGCGTAAACCGGTTAACGACCTGTCCCGTGGCGCACTGGTAGACGACATCGTCTATACCGTAGCCCTGACTGCTATTCAGGCAACACAGATTGCCTGATGAGGGTGTGGCGGCGCATCAACTGATACGTCGCTACGACAGAAACACAAACGCCAGCATCCGCTGGCGTTTTTTATTCAACCCATTATTACCGCAACGACAATTAATGCTCTTCTTCTACGGTATCATGGTCTTGTGTTCCGCTTGGCTCCTCGTTTTGAGCGCGTGACGTCACACGTGTCGGCTTGATGTAATCATTGTTGCTGCCACTGTTGCGGCTTAGCCAAAGCGATAATGCTTTGAGTGAATCTGGGGTGAACTCATCACAACGCGCGGTAATCTCCTCTGGTGTCAGCCAGCTCACCTCGTCAATCTCTTCAGCTTGCAAGGCAAACGGGCCATGCATGACACAACTGAACAGCGCGCCCCACACCCGGCAATCATCGCTTTCATAATAAAACAGGCCGTGTTCGGCAAACGGAACACCCGCGATACCCAATTCCTCTTCCGCTTCACGGCGCGCCGACTCCAGCAGATTCTCACCCGTTTGCACCACGCCGCCTGCGGTCGCATCCAGCCAGCCGGGGTAAAAATCTTTGGTTTCGGTACGGCGCTGGACCAGAATCTTGCCCATGCCATCATGTACGACAATATAGGTAGCGCGGTGTCGCAGATGCTGAGCACGCATCTGTTGGCGGCTCGACTGGGCAATCACCTCGTTGTTCTCATCAACGATGTCGACCCACTCTGTACCTGCCGTCTGTGTTTGTTCCACCATCCTCTGAAACCCTTTCGTCATCACGCGCTGATGCGCATCAGTTTTTAGAAATATTGGAATTATCGATGTAACCTGAGAGTAGTAGCGTCTAAATTAGTGGCTAATCGCAACCTGTGCAATAGTCTCCCCGCCTTGTAATGGCACAGCCTGCAACACGCCGTTTTCCAGTAAGCCGTAACTGGCAGGGTAACCGCCCTTCGGCAGGCTGACGGAACCGGGGTTGAAGCAAAAAATATCATCACGTCGCTCGGCTACCGGGATATGAGTGTGACCAAACACCAGCACATCACCAGCGTGCAGCGGTGGTCGTTTTTCCGGATGATAAAGGTGCCCGTGGGTTAAAAATAAGCGGTTGCCCGGTAACAGCACCTGCTGCCAGGGGGCAGTAATGGGAAATTGCAGCAGCATCTGGTCAACCTCGCTGTCGCAATTTCCCCGCACCGCCATAATCTGCGACGCATAACGGTTCAACAAACTCGCGACATCCGCAGGTTGATAACGATCCGGTAACGGGTTGCGGGGGCCGTGATTAAGAAAATCGCCCAACAGAATCAGCCAGTCGGCACCGCTTTGTTCAAAACGCTCCAACAGGGTTTCAGTGGCTGACAGTGAGCCATGCAGGTCAGAGGCAAACATCAGTTTCATGGTTCTATCCCGATGTGTGAATACATTCAGTCTCGCTATAGTACCAAAAACCCATGTCATCACAGGCAAAATTATCAGCCCTGACGCTTTTCGAGAGGAGCCCATACCGTAGCGCTGTCTGTATGAAAGGAAAAGAATAGCCATAACGGTTATTTATGTCTTATCCGCGAAGGTGCTAGGCTTTTGTCTGCCGATTGCTTTTCGGAGTCTTCAACCTCAGGTCAATGACTCCCTCACTGGAGAGATGATTCATGATTGATGTGTATTACGCCCCGACGCCTAACGGCCACAAAATCACCCTGTTCCTGGAAGAAGCACAATTACCTTACCAATTGCACAGGGTAGATATCAGCGCAGGCGACCAGTTCAAGCCCGCGTTCCTGGCGATTTCCCCGAATAACAAAATCCCCGCGATTGTGGATAACCAACCGGCAGATCAGGGAGCTCCGCTCAGCCTGTTCGAATCCGGGGCTATCTTGCTCTATCTGGCGGAAAAAACCGGCAAGCTATTGAGTACTGACATGCGGGAGCGCGCTACCACCCTGCAATGGTTATTCTGGCAGATGGCAGGCTTTGGCCCAATGCTGGGACAAAACCATCATTTCAATCACTATGCGCCGCAGCCGGTGCCCTATGCTATCGACCGCTATCAGAAAGAAACGGAACGCCTGTACGGCGTGTTGAACACACAGTTGTCCGAGCACACCTGGCTTGCTGGCAATGAGTACAGTATTGCCGATATCGCCACCTATCCCTGGGTGGTGTCACATGAACGCCAGCGTATTGACCTTGACGACTTCCCGGCGGTGAAAAGCTGGTTTGAGCGCATCCGCGAACGTCCGGCCACAGAGCGCGCCTACCAACTGGCAACCAAAGCCTGATAAAAATCGGATGAAAGTGCCACGTCCGGTGTACCGGGCGTGGTTTCGTCCTCCCTTCCTCGCACTTCCTCTCCCTTCGCTATCGCCACGAAGGCTGTCACTGCACTTTGTGTTGTCATCCCAGCACGCTATGCTGTTTCGACTACCCTGAAAAGTGCTTGTTCCACTGATAAAAATTCCCTGAGATGTGGGTAATATCACCGGCAGGTGCAGATGAATCATCTATGCTGAAATCAGAGTGAGTCAACGCGATACCAGCGTATAAAACACCACCATCACTCCCAGGGGAATAACCTGATACACGAAGCGAGGCCAGCTTATGAAGCTACTGATTACTGGGGGAACCGGCCTTATTGGGCGTCATCTGATTGCGCGTTTGTTGTCCCTGTCACATCAGGTCACTGTCGTTTCCCGCTCGCCGGAACGCGCGCGACGACTTCTGGGCGATCAGGTTACGTATTGGCATGGACTGGAAGATAAGACCTCGTTGGATGGCTTTGATGGCGTTATCAATCTGGCGGGGGAGCCTATCGCTGATAAGCGCTGGACCAAAGCCCAGAAAGCCCGTCTGTGCCATAGCCGCTGGGACATCACCCGGCAACTGGCACAGTTGATCCGCCACAGTCAGACGCCGCCAGCGGTGTTTTTGTCCGGCTCAGCCGTTGGTTATTACGGCGATCAGGGGCAAGCGCTGGTAACCGAAGATGAACCGCCTCACGATGACTTTACCCATGAACTCTGCGCCCGTTGGGAAGCACTGGCACTGGAGGCTGAAAGCGATAAGACCCGTGTATGCCTGATGCGTACCGGGGTGGTGTTATCGGCAGAAGGCGGCGCGCTGGCAAAAATGCTGCCGGTTTTCCGCCTCGGGTTAGGTGGCCCGATAGGCTCTGGCAGGCAATACCTGCCGTGGATTCATATTGATGATATGACCAACGCTATTTTATACCTGCTGGATACCCCCATGCTGAATGGCCCCTTCAACATGGTGTCGCCTTATCCGGTGCGTAACGAGAAATTCTCCGCCATGTTGGCGAATGTGCTGGATCGCCCCGGTTTTATGCGCACACCCGGTTGGGCACTCAGGATAGTGATGGGCGAAGCCGCGACACTGTTGTTGGGTGGACAACGTGCCATTCCCCAACAACTGGAGAAAGCCGGGTTCGGTTTTCGCTTTTTCGAGCTGGAAGAAGCCTTGAACGACTTGTTGCACCCTCGCGCCAGCTGAATTATATCAACCAGCGCGAGGAGCGTGTGACGTACGCCGCGTTACTTCAGCGCACCAGACAGGAACTGCTGTAAACGAGGGCTTTGCGGGTTGCCGAATACGGCCTCCGGCGGGCCCTCCTCTTCTACTACCCCTTGATGCAGGAAAATCACATGGCTCGACACATGCCGGGCAAACTCCATTTCGTGGGTCACCACCACCATGGTTTTACCCTCTTCGGCCAGTTGCTGCATGATGCGCAGCACTTCACCCACCAGTTCTGGATCCAGCGCGGAAGTCGGCTCATCAAACAGTAACACATCCGGCTCCATCGCCAGTGCGCGGGCAATGGAAACACGCTGCTGTTGACCACCCGACAAATCAGAAGGGTATTTCTCCTGTGACGCCCCGGTGATCCCAACCTTATTCAGGTAGAACTCCGCGCGTTTACGGGCTTCCGCCTTACTCAGCCCCAACACCTGTACCGGCGCTTCCATAACGTTTTCCAGCGCCGTCATGAAACTCCACAAGTTGAAATGCTGAAACACCATCGTCAACCGGGTACGCAGCAACTGTAGCTGCTTTTTGTCAAAGACCTTGAGCTGACCGTCTTTGTCCCGCACCATGTGGATTTCCTGTCCATTCACATGGATAGATCCTTCGCACGGTTTTTCCAGAAAGTTGATACACCGTAATAAGGTGCTCTTCCCCGACCCTGATGATCCAATAATCGAAATAACGTCCCCGGCTTTAGCCTCTAATGAAATGCCTTTCAGCACCTCATGCTGACCATAACGCTTACGCAATTCCGTCACCATCAGCTTATTATTCTGCATGCTTTATCTGTTCCTGCACTATTTCATGGAATGAACGGTTAATGGGATGAACGGGTGTGAAGATGCCGTAACCAGCGGCGTTCTGCCTTCCTGAACAACGCAATCAGTACAAACGATATCGCCAGGTACATCACCCCCGCAATGCCAAAGGCGTAAAACGGTTGATAGGTGGCGGCATTGATATCGCGCGCTACTTTCAGCAAGTCCGGCACCGTGACGGTAAACGCCAGCGCAGTAGAATGCAGCATCAGGATCACTTCGTTGCTGTAAGCCGGTAAGGCGATACGCAATGCGCCCGGCAAAATGATGCAGCGATACTGTTTGAAACGCGAAAAGCCATAGGCACGTGCCGCTTCGATTTCACCATGCGGCACCGAACGAATAGCACCGGCAAAAATCTCCGTGGTATAGGCACAGGTGTTGAGCGCCAGCGCCAGAATAGCGCAATTCAGACCACTACGAAAAAAGGCGTTCAACAAATCGGTACCGCGCACAATCTCCAGGCTGTACACGCCGGAATAAAACACCAGCAGTTGCACGTAGAGCGGTGTACCGCGAAACACGTAGGTAAAAACCCATACCGGCAACCAGTAACGACGACGCGGCGAAACGCGGGCCACCGCCAACGGAACCGCCATCAGACCACCGAGGGTCACCGAGATAATCAGCAGCCACAGTGTCATCGCCAGCCCGGTAAGGCGATAGCCGTCGCTCCACAGCAGTGCCTGCCAATATTGTTGTAGAATCTCACTCATAATTTACTTTCCGGACTCCCTGCGAGTAGCGTTTTTCCAGCCACCACAGCACCCCGTTGGAAAGGGTGGTAAAAATCAGATACAGCACACCGGCAACAATGGCGAAAAAGAACGGATGGTGCGTACCTTTCCCCGCCAATTGCGTTGCTTTGATCACATCGCTCAGCCCCAGCAGCGACACCAGCGCCGTCGCTTTCAGGATAACCTGCCAGTTGTTGCCGATGCCCGGCAACGCAAAACGCATCATCGACGGAAACATAATGCGGCAAAACACCTTCATCGGCGTAAAGCCAAACGCCACAGCCGCTTCAATCTGGCCACGCGGCACGGCCAGATAGGCACCACGGAAGGTTTCAGTGAAGTACGCGCCGTAGATGAATCCCACCGTAATAATCCCGGCACCCATCGGGTCGATATCGATTTGAGCCGCGCCCAGCGTTTCGGTGATGCTGTTAAGCACCATCTGCAACCCATAAAAAATCAGCAGCATCAGCACCAGGTCTGGTACGCCGCGAATCAGGGTGGTATAGCCAGAAAAAAAGCCGGACAGCAATCGACTGGATGAGAGCTTCGCCGCCGCCCCCACCAGACCAATCAGCAGTGACAGCACCAGTGAGCACAACGCCAGTTGCAGCGTCATGCGCGCGCCATCCATGATTAACTCGGAATAGCCATAAAGCATTACATCAATCCGCTCAGAAAAGACATGCCACTGCCCGCACCGGGCAGGCAGTGGTTAATCAGGAAGGCTTAATCACCGTACACGTTGAAGTCAAAGTACTTCTTCGCCAGTTTGTCGTAGGTACCGTCTTTACGCATATCAGCAAACGCTTTATCCAGCGCCACTTTCAGATCGGTCTCGTCCTTACGCAGCCCCATACCGGTACCAACGCCAAACAGTTTGTCGTCTTTCACCGCCGGGCCAGCAAACGCATAATCTTTACCCGCAGCCTGCTTGAGGAAACCTTCGCTGCCCGCCACTTCATCCTGGAAGGCGGCATCAATGCGCCCGGAAGTCAGGTCGGCATAGATCAGATCCTGGTTCTGGTAGGCCACCACATCCACCCCTTTCGGCTGCCAGTACTGGTTGGCGTAAGCCTCCTGCGTGGATGCCTGCAATACGCCGACACGCTTACCTTTCAGTGCGTCCAATGTCGGCACAATCGGTGAGCCTTTTTTCGCGATCAGGCGAGCATTCGCAGCGTACAGCTTGTCGGTAAACGCAATTTCCTGCTGACGTTTTTCAGTGATAGACAAGGAGGAGATGATGGTATCGATCTTTTTCGCTTTCAGCGACGGGATCAACGCGTCGAAATCACTTTCCACGAAGGTGCAATTGGCCTGAATGCGTTTGCACAAGTCTTTTGCCAGATCGATATCAAAACCGACCAGTTGACCACTGGCATCCTTGGATTCGAACGGCGCGTACGTCGGGTCAGTCCCAATTTTAATATTTTTCGGAACCTCGGCGAACGTACTGCCTGCAGCGAATACCAGTGCAAGGGGCAAAAGTTTCAACATTTTTTTCATTGCATTACCCTTATTTTATGATTGTCTATGCCTAAGTGATGTTGACGGCGAACGCAAAACCGTTGTGATGAATACGTTTGCTGTGTGCATTAATTTATGTGCTTTTTGTCAAAATATAGCAAATTTTATGCCATAAAAAATATGCCACTCTGCATAAAATCAGATTCCGTGATCATGACAATCACATCAATATAATCAATAAATTATCCTGGTATCAGCAATAGCGAGGGGGATAGTGCAACACCGCCCTGCATGATGAGCACAATCATGGTGCATCGATATGCACCATGAAAATAATATGCATCGAAATAGTGCAACTTATGACGCTGTCGTCAGGCAGCCTGACGCGATAATAGCGCCGCGAAGGGATATCACATGAAAGGCTTACGCACCCTGCCAGCGTGTAAAGAGATCTTGCGGCAACTCGATATCAAATTGGTCAAGTACCCGATTGACCGTCTGATCGATGATATCTTGCACAGTTTGCGGGCGATGGTAAAACGCAGGCACTGGCGGCATGATGACAGCCCCCATTTCTGCTACGGCATTCATCAAGCGTAAATGGCCGATGTGAAGCGGCGTTTCCCGCACACACAACACCAGCGGGCGACGTTCTTTCAGCACCACGTCAGCCGCACGAGTCAGCAAACTATCGGTATAGCTGTGGGTAATCCCAGATAGCGTTTTGATAGAACATGGCAGGATCACCATCCCTGCGGTTTTAAACGAACCGGATGAAATGCTGGCGGCAATATCACGCGAATCATGCACCACATCAGCCAGCGACTGCACATCGCGCACGGTTAGATCGCTTTCCAACGCCAGTGTTTGTCGGGCTGCCGGGCTCATCACCAAATGGGTTTCAACCCCATTTACCGGTTGCAGCACCTGCAACAACCGCACCCCATATATCACGCCGCTGGCACCAGAAATACCGACAATCAGTCGTTTCATTTTCACCTCACGGACCACCGCCGCAGCGGTACTCACAACTTGTGCGCTGACTTTGCCGCATCACCTACAGATTGGCAAGAATAACAGCAACAAAAAAGGGAGCTTGCGCTCCCTGTATCGTTATCGGTCGATAGCTGATGATGCTCAACCTTCGTTGTGCAGCTCCAGATCTTCGACTTCATTCTGGCTACGCATCGCTTTGGCATCGTCATTGCGCAACGCTTCCAGGTAGTCGAGATAGTCCTGATTCACATCCTTGGTGACATAAACACCGTTGAACACTGAACATTCGAACTGGACGATTTCCGGATTATCTTCCCGCACCGCCTCGATCAAATCGTTCAGGTCCTGGAAAATCAGGGCATCGGCACCAATGATCTTACAGATTTCGTCCACTTCACGGCCATGAGCAATCAGCTCATTCACGCTTGGCATATCAATACCATATACGTTCGGGAAGCGAATTTCCGGTGCGGCAGACGCCAGATAGACCCGGCGAGCGCCCGCTTCACGTGCCATCTCCACAATCTGCTGGGACGTGGTGCCACGCACGATAGAGTCATCCACCAGCAGGACGTTTTTACCGCGGAATTCGGCCCGGTTAGCGTTCAGCTTACGGCGCACGGATTTGATGCGGGTTTGCTGACCCGGCATGATAAAAGTACGGCCGACATAGCGGTTTTTCACAAACCCCTGACGGTACGGTTTATTGATAATGCGAGCAATTTCCAGCGCGATATCGCAAGAGGTCTCTGGAATCGGAATCACAACATCGATATCCAGTTCTTCCCACTGGCGGGCAATTTTCTCACCCAGCTTCTGCCCCATACGCACACGCGCGCTGTAGACTGAAATTTTGTCGATGAAGGAATCAGGGCGCGCGAAATAGACGTACTCAAACAGGCACGGGTGACTTTTCGGGTTTTCCGCACACTGACGGGTAAACAGCTGGCCGTTTTCGGTAATGTATACCGCCTCGCCCGGTGCCACATCACGCAGAAACTCAAAGCCCAACGTATCCAACGCGACGCTCTCCGAGGCCACGATATACTCGTTACGCCCATCTTCCAACTCACGTTTGCCGATCACCAGCGGACGGATACCATTTGGATCGCGGAACGCCACCATGCCATGGCCGATAATCATGCCAATGCATGCGTAAGCGCCACGAATTTGCTGATGTACGGCTGCCACCGCTGCAAAAATGTTATCCGCTTCCAGCGGATAATGCTGAAAACGGTCCAGCTCTTTGGCAAAGACGTTCAGCAGAATTTCGGAATCCGATGTGGTATTGACGTGACGACGGCCTTCTTCAAACAGCTTTTGACGCAACTCATGGGCGTTGGTCAGGTTGCCGTTGTGAGCCAGCGTAATCCCGAACGGGGAGTTGACATAGAAAGGCTGAGCCTCTGAGGCGCTGGAACTGCCCGCGGTGGGATAGCGCACGTGGCCGATCCCCATATTGCCCTGCAACCGTTGCATGTGCCGGGCCTCAAACACATCTTTCACCAGACCATTGGCTTTACGCAGGCGAAAGCAATTGGTCTCATTAATGGTGACGATGCCTGCGGCATCCTGCCCACGGTGCTGTAACACCGTTAACGCGTCATAAATCGACTGGTTGACCGGTGTAAAACCGGCGATACCGACAATACCGCACATGTGGTCTTTTCCTCATCAGCGCTACCGCGGCTAGATGTGCCGCGGCAAGAAACTCGACGTGCTTTGCAGGTAGTCAAAAAACCACCTGATGATATAACTGAACTGCGGGATTAAATGGGACTGCTTCCAGTCGGCACTCTGTGAAAAACCGGTGAAGGTATCAAGAAAAAACAGTAACGCAGAGACTATCAACACCCCCCGTAAGGCACCAAAGCAAATCCCCAGTACCCGATCAGTGCCTGATAATCCTGTGCGTTCCACCAACGAACCGATCACATAATTGACGATAGCACCCACAATCAACGTCGCAATAAACAGAATGGCAATAGCGATACCGTTGCGCACCAGCTCATCAGTAAACCGCGTGAAATAGACCGCGAGATAGGCATAGTAGTGGCTGGCGATAAAGAACGCCGCCCCCCAGGTCACCAGCGACAGCGCTTCACGTACAAACCCCCGGATGAGACTGACCAAAGCCGAGAATCCGACAATACCGATAATGACGTAATCAACCCAAACCATGAACTATCCTAATAATGAACGATGACAATCATAACGCCGCTCATCCTGTTCGCGGCGCATTCTAACAGAAAAAGAAAACGTTTGCGTAGCGTATTTCCTGCCGATTTTTTCGATAGGCGAAGAAATTAAAAAAACCGCCTGTCGCGAGACAAATAACGCCTGCTGTTCGCTACCTGCCGTATTGCCCTGCCCCACAAAACACAAGGGGCAAGGTCGCTATGCTCCCCTACCCCTCGATGTACTGACTGACGATTGGCCGACTCAGCGCGCGCTGTACGACCGGACCTGCCCGCTCAACCCACTCAGTTGCTGCAAGTCTCCCAATGCTGACTGCAGTTTCTGCTTCGATGCATCCGGCCCGACGTAGATACGGGTAATCTGCCCGGCTACCGGTGCCGATGGCACGGTATAGGCACGATATCCCGACAAGCGCAACTTCGCGACAATTTCATTGACCTTGTCAGCGTTCTTCAGCGCCCCTAACTGCACCACAAAAGCCTGACCAGCCGGAGCCTGCTCCTGCGATGTCGCTTTAGCGTCCGCTGGCTTGTTTTCCGTCGATCGATTTTCTGCCGATCGGGTGTCGGTTTTAGCTTCTGCTACCGGTTTTTCGCTCGGCTTGCTGTCAGACGACTTGTTATCAGGCGTTTTGCTTTCAGCCGTTTTCACGTCGGGCTTAGGCCGGGTGTCCGCTTTCGTTTCCGGCTTTTTCGGTTCCGGTTTCGCTGGCTGCGCTTTCATCGCTGGCGGAGCAAGCTGCTGCACTGGCTGACGCGGCTCGGTCACCACCGGGGGGACAGACATCGCCGGATGAGAAGGCGACGATGATGCCCCACGCCGCTCCGGTACAGCGGGTGCCGGGGTCGGCTCAGGCACCGTGTCGGCATCAGCGTTATTTTTGTTTTGCATCGCGGCTTCAGCGCCTTCAGGCGGCTGGACAGGCAACGACTGATTGACCGGCGGCATCGACTCCGCCTCCAGTGTATCGCCCGGCTTGGGAACCAGCGGGATGGCAGCAAACTCGTCTTCGTAATGCTTTTTTTTGCCATCCAACAGCCCAGGCAGCACGATAACACCCAGCGCCACCAGCACAACGGTTCCCACCAGGCGATTCTGAAACTTACTCGCCATGCATTCCGCTCCCGTCCAACGCTTCCATCACATGCGCGACAGTATGGAAAGAACCACAAACAATCACCACATCATTTTCTCCGGCATCCTGCATCGCCTGACGCCAGGCTGTCGCCACATCCGAATACCGGGTACAACGCGCCAGATGCTCAGCCAATTGATCAGCACTGGCACCGCGCGGGCCTTCCAGCGGCGCACAGTACCACACATCCACCTGCGACTTAAGATGCGCCAACGTACCGGGAATATCTTTATCGGCCAGCATACCGACTACCGCCCGCACCTGGCCGGTACGCGGCAAATCGGCCAGTCGGGCCGCAAGGTAAGCGGCTGCATGAGGATTATGCGCGACATCCAGAATCAACAACGGTTTTTCGCTCACAATCTGGAAGCGGCCCGGTAGCTGCGCCTGACGCAATCCCTGGCGAATGACATCGACACGCAGTGCAATGTCAGAAACCTGCAACGCTGCCAGCGCGGTGGCTGCATTGGCCAACGGCACAGAGGGGATAGGCAGCGCATCATAGCAAACGTCACCGCTCTGCCAGCGCCAGCCGCCATCCTGCAATGAAAACTGCCAATCCGCACCACGGCGAAACAGTCGGGCACCTTTTTCCTGCACGACAGCGGCGATGGATACCGGCATGTCCGGCTCACCCACCACTGCTGGTCGGTTACCACGGAAGATCCCTGCTTTTTCCCGACCGATGCTGTCACGGTCGTTACCCAGCCAGTCGGTATGATCGAGCGCGATGCTGGTTACCACCGCGACATCGGCATCCACAATGTTAGTGGCATCCAGGCGCCCCCCCAGACCCACTTCCAGTATCACCACATCCAGTTGTGCCTGCTTGAACAGCCACAATGCCGCCAGCGTACCGAATTCAAAATAGGTCAGCGACGTACCATCGCGACCGGCTTCGATCGCCGCAAAGGCTTCAGTATGCAGTGATTCTGCTAATTCCTGTCCCTGAATGCGTACGCGCTCGGTGTAACGCAGCAAATGTGGCGAACTGTACACCCCAACACGTAACCCGGCAGCACTCAGGATGGATTCCAGCGTACAGCAGGTCGTGCCTTTGCCGTTGGTTCCCGCCACGGTAAATACGCGGGGAGCGGGTTGTTGTAGCTGCAGATGTTCCGCGACATGCCGGATGCGATCGAGGCCCAGATCAATGGCCTGACTGTGCAGATGTTCAAGATAGTGAAGCCACGTGGCCAAAGGCGACGTGGCTCGAGGTGTCTGAAGATTGTCCATGAGTCCCGTTCACTGACTTACGGTTGATTACTGACGGGAACACGGCAACAACGCCGCCCTGCTCCCGGTTCATCATTGATTAGGCATCACTCTGTGCTTCGTGCGAGGCGGACAACCGCACCACCGCAGGTTCCTGCGGTTCCGGGCGATTAGTCAACCGGGACAGGATGCTGGCCAGTTTGTAGCGCATATCCGCACGACGAACGATCATGTCGATAGCACCTTTTTCCAGCAGGAATTCACTACGCTGGAAGCCCGGCGGCAGTTTTTCACGAACAGTCTGCTCAATAACACGCGGACCGGCAAAACCGATCAACGCTTTCGGTTCGGCGATATTCAAATCACCCAACATCGCCAGACTGGCGGATACACCGCCCATGGTCGGGTCAGTCAGTACCGAAATATACGGCAAACCACGCTCGCGCATTTTCGCCAGCGCCGCACTGGTTTTCGCCATCTGCATCAGCGACATCAGCGCTTCCTGCATACGGGCACCGCCACTGGCGGAGAAGCAAACCAGCGGGCAGTTATCTTCCAGCGCCTGCTCCACGGCACGAACGAAGCGCGCACCTACCACCGACGCCATAGAACCGCCCATGAAAGAAAACTCGAACGATGCCGCAACCACCGGCATGTCGTACAACGTTCCTTTCATCACCACCAGCGCGTCTTTTTCATCAGACTGTTTCTGCGCTGAAGCAATACGGTCTTTGTACTTCTTCGAGTCTCTGAACTTCAGGACGTCCTTGGGCTCCAGTTCACTGCCCAGTTCGACCATACCTTCCTTGTCCAGAAACGCATGGAGACGAGCCCGGGCAGATAACCGCATGTGGTGATCACATTTCGGACACACTTCCAGATTACGTTCCAGCTCAGCGCGATAAAGCACCTGACCGCAACTGTCACATTTCGTCCAGACCCCCTCAGGAATATTCGCCTTACGGGTAGGTGTGACATTACTTTTATTGAGAATTCGTTCAATCCAGCTCATTGATAACCTTTCTGCTTGAACCTGGCACCAGCCAGTACGCTGCTACACGTTGCCCAATCCCTGGCAACGCCGCCGATAAAGCGATGTCCCATCCCGGCAAGCCGGGGCAAGACTATAGGTATTAAGGCTTGTTAATACAAACACAGCCGTAAATGCTGCTCATTAAACCATAACGATCCGGGCGTGTGGATAAAAAACTGGTCAAACCGGATGTTAAAATAATTTTCCACTTATTTCATATTTTGCCGTGTCATGGCCCGCTTATGCCGCCAGAACTCGATCAACCCCGGCAAAATGGAGATGAAGATGATCGCCACGATCAATAACTTCAGGTTCTCCTGCACCACCGGCAAGTCGCCAAACAGGTAACCAGCATAGGTGAATAACAACACCCACAACACGGCCCCAGTCACGTTATATAGCGCGAACTCACGATAGCGCATATGCCCCATACCGGCGACAAAGGGCGCGAATGTTCTCACAATCGGTACAAATCGCGCCAGAATTATTGTCTTGCCACCGTGATGTTCGTAAAACGCATGGGTACGATCCAGGTAGCTGCGGCGGAAAATGCGTGAGTGAGGATTGCGGAACAATTTCTCACCGAACAATCGACCGATAGTGTAATTCACCGCATCCCCCAGCACCGCCGCGACCACCAACAGCGCCACCATGGTGTGGACGTTCAAATCGTTGGTCGGCAGCGAGGCCAGCGCACCGGCAACAAACAGCAACGAGTCACCAGGCAGGAATGGCGTCACGACTAACCCGGTTTCACAAAACAAAATCAGGAACAAAATGGCGTAAACCCATATGCCATACTGCGCTACCAGCTCAGCCAGATGCACATCAATGTGCAAGATAAAATCTATGATAAACCGTACAACATCGAGCATAATCGCGTCCTTATTCAGTTCAATACCAACTCAATTCATATCAACATCGGCTTCGCCGTTTATCACCGTCACACCGGTGTCTTTTACCTCATCGGGTAAAAAAAGCGGCCCCATCGACGCGCAGGGAATCCCGAAATGCGGTGGATAGTCCACGGCAACCAGATACAGTCCATCAGCCTTTGCCGTCGCGGCAGCCAGCGTGCGATCTTTCGCCGCCAGCAGCTCAGCCATCCATTTTTCCGGCTGGTTGCCGCACCCGACCTCCATCAGGCTGCCGACAATATTACGCACCATGTGATGCACAAAGGCGTTAGCTTTGATGTCTACCACCACATAATCACCCAGACGCGTTACCCGCAGGTGCATCAGGTTACGCCAGGGCGTACGTGACTGGCATTGCACCGCCCTAAACGAGGTAAAATCGTTCTCGCCCAGCAGGCACTGCCCGGCTCGATGCATGCGCTCGGCATCCAGTGGCAGGTAATAATGCGTCACCCCGTGCGACAGGATGGCTGGCCGAAAACGCCGGTTATAAATCACATAGCGATAACGGCGTGCCGTGGCGCTAAAACGGGCGTGAAACGCCTCATCCACCGTTTTGACCCAGCGCACCGCGATATCCGGTGGTAGGTTGGCATTCACCCCCATCGTCCAGGCGGCGTCTTTGCGCACCGCGTGGGTCGTGAAGTGCACCACCTGTCCGGTTGCATGCACCCCGGCATCGGTACGGCCAGCGCAAAACACATCGATACGTTCGTTCGCCACCTGAGACAATGCCGCTTCCAGACACCCCTGAACGCTGTCTACCTCGGCCTGACGCTGCCAGCCGTAATAGCGACTGCCGTCATACTCAATCCCCAGGGCGATTTTCAGCGGTGCCTCATCGTCCGCGTGCTGCAACGCCGTCATTACCCCAGGTACTCCTCAATCAGCCGTTCCGCGGTTTCTATCGCCATCAACGCACCGCCGAAGCGGATATTGTCGGCCACCGACCAGAACTGCAACAGCTCAGGTATGCCGTAATCGTTACGCAGACACCCAATACTCAGTTGTACATTGCCAGAGGCATCTTCCACCTGCGTCGGATAGTCGTCTTCCTCGCTCAACGCGATATCCGCCGCCTGCGCCAGCACATCACGCGCTTCATCGGCAGACAGCGGGCGCAACGCTTCCAAATGCACCACCTGCGCATGACCGTAAAACACCGGTGATTGTACACAACTGACCGATATCGGCAGGCCATCATCCTGCAATACCTTGCGCACCTGATCGACCAGCCGACGCTCCTCACGGACACTGCCTTCACTGTCGGCCAGCAGCGGTAACATATTGAACGCCAGTTGTTTCGGGAACAGCCCCGCTTCGGCCGGAATACCGTTGAGAAGACGAGCGCTTTGCCCCGCCAAATCATCCACCGCCGCTTTACCATGCGCCGACACCGACAACAGGTTACTGACGTGCAAACGCGACAACCCAGCCTGTTCCGTCAACGGTTTGATCGCAGTCAGTAACTGACTGGTCAGGCTATCCGCCACCGCCACGATATTGCGATTACGGTAATCCCCCAGTACATGCGGATTCACCCCCGGTACCACCAGCGGGACATCCGGTTCCAGCGCAAACAGGCCGCTACTGTCAATCACCAGACACCCGGCGTCACCTGCGGCTTGCGCATAGCGAGCACTGGCATCGATACCGGCGACGAAAAAGGCCAGTTGCACCTGCGACCAGTCGAAATCAGCCGCGTCTTCTACCCGCAGCGAACGGCCGTTAAAACGCAAACTCTCACCGACGCTGTTTTCACTCGCCAGCGCATAGAGCTCACCCACGGGAAACTCACGCTCCTGCAATAGCTCCAGCAACGCAGTGCCGACAGCGCCGGTCGCTCCCAGCAACGCGATATTCCAGCCATTGGACATGTGGTTGTACTCCCCAAGAATAATGAATAAAACACACCGGACGATGATGACATCGCCCGGATTACTCTGATTTTGATACAGGAAATTAGCGTTCGTTCACCGACGCGGTGAAACCTAACCGGTTCAGTTGCTCGGCACTTTCGCGATCAGCGCAGATGACATGCAACGATGACCACTCGCGCCGCTCCTGATAGCACTTACGCAACCGGTCGAATTCACCGGGAATCTGAGCGACCTGACGCAATAAGGCATCATCGCGGCGCACATCATACACCAGATGCACCAGTCGTTTGAGTTGATACTCATCGAGTGGCACCGTCAGGGCCACCTCCGCCAGTTCCGGCGTCGGTAGCAACGACGACAAGGCGACCT
Source organism: Dickeya oryzae (assembly GCF_009372235.1). GTDB lineage: Bacteria > Pseudomonadota > Gammaproteobacteria > Enterobacterales > Enterobacteriaceae > Dickeya > Dickeya oryzae. Next base: position 681,407 of record NZ_ML762920.1, read on the forward strand.
GCTGCGGTTGACCGATAAAACGGCTCCAGGCTTCGAACACCTGCGTGGTGCCGCGTGCTTTGCCTTCCAGCGTATAACCGGCGATATGGGCCGTACCGATATCAACGCGCTCCAGCAGTTCAAGAGATAACTCAGGCTCGGGTTCCCACACATCCAGCACCACGCTAAGGTGTTGGCCGCGTTTAAGGGCAGCCAACAAGGCAGCGTTGTCCACCACCGGCCCGCGACAGGCATTAATCAGGATGGTGCCAGCTTTCAAGCGCGCCAGCAGTGCGGCATCCACACAATGTAAGGTGGCATAAGGCCCCGCTTTCAATAGCGGTGTGTGGAACGTCAGCACATCAGCCTGCTCCACCACCTCGTCTAGCGATACAAATGACCCTTCGTCACCGCGATCCGCCCGCGGCGGGTCGCACAGCAACGTCCGCACCCCCAGCGCCGTCAACCGGTCATTGAGGCGAGACCCCACGTTCCCTACCCCGACGATCCCAACGGTACGGTCTGTCAACGCAAAGCCATCACGTTCTGCCAGCATTAACAGCGCGGAAAACACATACTCGACCACCGCAATCGCATTGCAGCCGGGGGCGGCGGAAAACGCGATCCCCTGCTGGCGCAGAAACGCTTCATCCACATGGTCGGTGCCCGCGGTTGCCGTACCGACAAACTTTACCGCTTTGCCGCTCAGCAGGTCAGCATTCACTTTCGTGACTGAGCGCACCATCAGGGCATCCGCCCCGTTCAGGGCCTCTGTCGGAATCGGGCGGCCCGGTACCGCCGTTACCTCGCCAAGGCGGCTGAACAGCGTCTGAGCGTAAGGCATATTTTCATCAACAAGGATTTTCACGTTGGCTTTCCTGATAGACCGCTGACGACACCCGCGTCGCCGCGACAAAACGAAGGGCGTTATTCTGCCATAAACCAACCGCTGGTAACACTGACGAGCGGCATCGGTTCATGATGGCTATTCAGCTTACTGGCAGGCCAGCAACACGATCAAAATAGATTTCGGGGTCAATCACCACCGTCCTTGCTCGCATCAGTGACAATCGCCTGAAAAATGGGCTACCGTGCGCAATAATCGGCAGCAATGCCGCGCCGATAGCAGCGGCCTCAGCCCCCAGTCTGGCATGTTCCAGTCTTGGCATATGTCTTACTTTTCTGGCAGCCACAGAGGGAAGTAATGGATAAGTACGATCCACCAGCGATGCGAAAAGTGCGGGAGGAAGACATCCGCCGATTAAAATTTTTTGGGGATCAAACATGTTTTCAATGATTGAAACCAGAATGCGCAGACGTTTACTGTTGAGTTCAAGCCATGCCATCAACTCACTGTTGCGTTGCTGATAGAGCGAATTAAGAAAATCTGGCTGTTCAAGTGCGCTCAAATCCACTGCCAGGGTAATAGCCAGTTCTTCTAATGAAAAAGGGGTCACATCAGCCGCAACAGGTTGTAGTTCTGATGGCCAACTTAGTAAGCCAATCTCACCGGCATTGTTGAAGGCACCTTGAAACGGCAAACCGTCAACGATAATCCCGGCACCGAGTCCATGACCAACAAAAATATAAACATAGTGGGTAAGCCCAACTGCCGACCCAACCTGGCGTTCAGCAAGCGCCGCCGCCGTCGCGTCATTCTCTACAATGACCGGCATGCCGCACAACGCTTCAACAGCATCAGCTGTCGGCACATGGCTCCATGCCTGCCATCCAGGCGATCCTACATACTTCTCGAAGTCAGCCTCTTGCAAAGTTGGCATTGCGATACCCGTCCCCCATACAGGGACACCTTCACATTCCTGGGAAAGTTCGGCGACAAGCTTGGCGATGTTGCTAATACTCGCCTCAGGGTTTTGCCATGATACAGGCGCAGTTCTGCGAGCTAGCTCGCATGCAAACAGGTCGCACGCAACAGCAGTGATACCATTTCGATCCAGATGAACACCAAAAACACAGCCAGCACGTGCATTGAGTCGTAAAAACTTCTGTGGAGCCCCACGGCGGTTGGTTGAGCGCCCCTCTTCAATTAGTAAACCCCGTTTAAGCAAATCTTGAGTGATATTAGCGATAGTTTGCGGTTGTAACCCAGTGCTCTCGACAAGGTCACTACGGGATAATTCCCCTGTAGTTCGTAGTAGATCAAACACCAGTCGGCGATTGTACCGACCAGAATAAGCATGATTGTTACCAGTATGCACGACAGCACCTTCGCTCTTTATTATTTCCATTAAATAGATAATAAAATCTTCGTTTTTATCGTGTCCAGCTAATTAAAATTTCAAAAAAATGGCTTTTGTCATCATAACTTCACCTTAATTTCGTCTAATGCCCTTCATCACCGACTTAATAAAACCATTTAGTGGATTTAATTTTTTGTCTGGAGTTTATCCCGCTATGAGCAAGCAGCATATTCATCTTACTGCGTTAACCATTGTTACTGCTTTATCTGCCATAAACGCTACGGCTGCAGAACTGGTCATCTACACTTCTCATGGAGAAACGACCTCCGCACCTGTTCTTGACGCGTTTAAAAAGACGTACCCAGACATTAACGTGACAGTCGTACGTGGCGGTACAGGGGACGTGGTTGAACGTATACGTGCAGAGACAGCTAATCCAACGGCTGATGTGCTTTGGGGCGGGCCTATCCAGACATATGAAGAGAACACGGCTCTTTTCCAGCCTTTTCAAAGCGACACAGATGCGAGCATGGTGACCATAGATCCACAGCATATCTGGCACCCTTTTACTCTGCTTTTGCAACCCATTATGGTCAGCACAAAACGAGTCTCCCCGGCCGATATGCCGACGTCTCAGGTTGATCTCGCTCGCGATAAATGGAAAAAATTAGGTGCGCTGATTATTCCAGATCCCGCACGTTCAGGGACGGGGTATACCATTGTCTCTGCGCTGGCTGGCCAGTTCGGCTGGAATTTTATCAATCGTCTCGTCAAAGATGTCCGTATTGCTCCCGGTTCGGACGATGCATTCAACGCCATACGCGATGGAGAAGCGGCCATTGGTTGGATCAATGAAGATTTAGGTGCCAAATGGACGGCAGATGGCCTGCCAATCAAAATTATCTATCCGACTGATGCCATTACCGGCCAGATTGACGCACAGGCGATTGTGGCAAACGCACCACATATCGAGCAGGCCAAAATCTTTATCGACTTTCTTGGCTCGAAAACAGCGCATGAACGGGTACGTGACGCAACCGTCCGCCGCTCAGCCCGTATAGATATAGCGCCTCCCGCCGTTCTGCCGAATGTGAGCCAGCTCAATATTATTTCCCCACAGGATCCTAAACAGGTTGTCGTCGCACGCTTTCAGGCAGCAGTCGCCAAATGAAGATACTTCGTGATCCCTGGCGACTGACAGCCATTATTGCGCTGCTCTTTTGCTGTACGACAATTTTACTGCCCCAGGCTCGCCTGCTGAGTGCCTCGTTGCTGGGAGACGGTGGTCGCTTTACCTTCGTTAATCGACCAACCGGGCTCGAGGTTATACCCGAGATGTCCAACGGTTTTACCATCGCCATGAAACCAAATGGAAGTCTTGATGTTAGCAAGGGGGCGAACTTTCATCTCAACTTTCTGGCACGAGATAAGAACAGTATTCTGATTCGAGGAACCGCTAATCCTCAATTCACCGTCCTGAATAACGGGGCATTACAGTTAGCGTCAGACGACTTTTCACTGATAGTGAGCCAACAGACGCCGCGAGGCCTGTTTAACCGAACTACCGCCACACCACTGACTGCCATACGCCAATCGGATGGGGTGGTGGTGTTGCAACATGCGGCTAACGCCTATATCAGCATTGAAGAGCCCACCCTCTCTTTCACAGCGAGGCACTACCTTTCCTTCTTCACCCATGAGGAAACACGCAGCGCAACGCTTAACAGCCTGATGATTTCCCTGTGTGCAACGGCATTCGCCGCTATACTGGGCGTATCACTGGCTTACATGATTGCCCGGTTCCGGGTCACTGGTTCAACGGCCATCATTCTGCTGGTCACCATGGCATCAGTATCCCCTCCCTTTCTGGGGGCTTATTCCTGGCGTCTGCTACTGGGGCACAACGGCATCATCACTACAAGCCTTGGACTAACGACGTCTATTGTCGGCATTTATGGCGTTATCTGGGTGATTGCATGGCTTGTCTTTCCAGTCATCTTTCTTCTTAGTTACAGCGCATTTCGCCGTGTCGATGCTTCACATATCGAAGCCGCAGAAAGCCTGGGTGCGACACCCTTACGTGTGCGGCTGTCGGTAGAGATTCCATTGGCTATGCCCGGTATTGTCACCGGCCTTTATCTGGCGACGATGGCCGCCCTCTCAGACTTCGGCACGCCGCGAATCATCGGCCTTGATCTGAATGTACTGCCAGTCTTGATTTACACCTCTTTTCTGAGCGAAGCAGGACGAAATCCTGCACTCGCGGCAACAGGTGCGGTGGTGCTGGTGGCCTTATCCAGCCTCTTCCTGATGGCGCAACAAATCTATCTTGCCAGACGCGGCTATGCCGCCGTGTCATCAAGGCAGTCTGCACCAAGGGAACTATCTCGTTTGGGACATATCCTGACCCTATCTTTTACCGCACTCGTTCTGCTCCTGGCGTTCGTACCACATATAACAGTTCTCATCACCAGTTTTGTAAAATGGCGCGCCGGGTTGCCAACAACCAGCCCAACGCTCGATAACTATCTGACAATGTGGAAAAACGGCCTGGCCTCAGCCTGGGTTACCCTTTCGCTGGGAGTTGCCGGAACATTACTGGCTTTCTCCGTCGGTATTGCCATTGCCTATATAGTGGTACGTAAACGCTACACGTTGATCGCACCTGTGCTTAACAACGTCGTCATGATGCCCTACGTCATACCAGGCACAGTTCTGGGAATTGGACTGATACTTATTTTTAACCAAGCACCACTTCAGCTTACCGGTACGTGGTACATCCTGGTGCTGGCCTACGTTATCCGAAATCTCCCGTTTACCGTCAAAGCATCAGAGGCAGCCTTGCGTCAGGTGCACCCAGCACTGGATGAAGCGGCAATCAGCCTTGGAGCAAGACCCATCAGGGTATTTTTGACTATCACTGCGCCACTGATGCTGGCAGGCGCAGTGACTGGAGCAACGCTGACGTTTCTGCACATTGTGACGGAATTATCATCAACTATCGTGCTTTATCGCCCCCCCTGGAAGCCCATGACAGCAGTAATCTTTGAAAATACGCTCGCAGATTCCGATTTCGGCGTCTGCGCAGCACAGACCATCATACTCATGCTTATTGTTTATGTGCCCCTTTATATCGTTGTTCGCTATGGACAGTCGGAGAAAAACCGTCATGCCTGATATATACGATAACACCAGCCATCGCCGGGGGTGCGAAGTCGCTATTCAGTCTGTCTCGAAACGCTACGACTCGCACCTTGTGCTGCATGACATATCAATGACCATCATGCCGGGTGAGTTCTTTACGCTTCTTGGCCCATCAGGCTGCGGTAAAACAACGTTGCTTCGGGCTATTGCTGGTTTTCACCCCATCAATGATGGCCGTATCCTGTTTGATGGCGTCGACGTTTCGCAACGCGCGCCGTGGGATCGTAATATCGGTTTTGTCTTTCAAAACTATGCGTTATGGCCGAATAAAACGATCTTCGATAACGTGGCTTACGGGCTTCGGCTGCGAAAAATACCCAGACAGGATATCCAGAAACGGGTACGTCTTGCTCTTGAGCAGGTGCAACTCAGTCATGTGGAAGAGCGCTATCCCGGCGAAATGAGTGGCGGCATGCAACAGCGGATTGCGATGGCCCGTGCGCTCGTTATCGATCCTCCGCTGCTGCTATTGGATGAACCCCTGTCGAATCTTGATGCCAAACTGCGAGTATCGCTGCGTCAGGAATTGCGCGAATTACAAAAACGCATCGGCGTTACCGCTATCTATGTCACCCACGATCAGGAAGAAGCCCTGGAACTCTCAGACAGGATCGCTGTTATGCAGGGTGGAAAAGTCGAGCAATTGTCTGCGCCAGAAGTGCTTTATGCGCGCCCTGCCTCACGTTTTGTGGCTGAATTCGTCGGTCAGGCAAACTTTATCAAAGGTGTGATAACCGAACAGGGTTTTACTCCTGACAACGGTACCTGTCTTAACCTCTCTCATGCGTTTCATCGTGGCCCAGCCACACTGTTTGTTCGTCCAGAAAACGTGCATATATGCGAGGCAGGTCAGGGGCTCATTGACGGTATCGTCACTGATGTTCGTTATATCGGACGCGCTTGGGTCTATCGTCTGACGATCCCCGGCTGGGACAGCCTATGGGCAGAAGCAACCAGACGTATCGCTGTCGATAATAAGGTCGGTATCGTCTTCAATGAAACAACCTTTCTGGAAGCACACGCATGACAGACTACTCTCTGGATAACAGCCAACTGCTTCGCGTGGCCAAAAAGGCCGCCCAGGCCGGTGGGATTGAGCTATTAAAGCGCTTTGGCAAAATGAATGCGTCTTGTATCAGCAAAAAGGAACAAGCCAATTATGTCTCACAAGCCGACCTCGCCGCCGAACGTGCAATATTCAACACATTAACGGAGGAAGCGGTAGGCTTTGGGCTCCTTGGTGAAGAAACAGGCTTTCAGGCTGGAACGCGTAAAGAGATGTGGGTTGTCGACCCCCTCGACGGAACCAGTAATTTTATCTGGGGCATTCCATATTTTGCCGTCAGCATAGCGCTCTGCGACGATGAAAGAGAAATTCTTGGCGTAGTATACGACCCGCTGCGTGAAGAGTATTTCACCACCATCGCGGGAGAAGGAACTTACCTGAACGATCAACGAGTAGCGCGCTTAGCGGATAAATTGCCAGAAGAGTCACTGTGCTCACTCTCATTGCCCGTTCCGGGTCAACTGCGGGTGATAACACAGGATCAGCTATTCTCTGGGCTGACCCGCATTATGGCAGAGTCTGCCGGTGTCCGGCGGCTTGGGTCAGCCGCACTCGATCTCGCCTATGTCGGAGTCGGAAGACTGGACGCTTATTTTGAAGACAGTCTCAGTTATTACGATGTCGCAGCGGGTAAACTCATCGCCCAGGAAAATGGCGTACGGGTAAGCACATTCCATGGTGAAAAAGTACGGGAAGGTTCAGTGCTAGCCGCGCGCCCAAGCATTTATGACTGGTTCCGGAATGCATTCTTATACCGGTAACTCACTGTAGGTCATCGTATCGCGTATTGCGCTCGGTGTACGTCTTCGTAAAAAGCATTGCACAATAAAGCGTTGAGTATTGCAGAACCGATTTGACCGTCAGGAGGAATCCTCCCCAAAGGCGATGCGTACCCGCAGTCCACCCAATGACGGGCAATCCAGCAGTTGAAGTCGGGCGTGATGCCAGAGCGCGATATCCCTGACCAGTGCCAACCCCAGCCCGGCGCCCGGTAAACCGTGATGGTTATCTAACCGGTGAAATGGCCTCATCGCCTGCGCGCGTTCCAGTGTCGGAATCCCCGGGCCACTGTCGTCGATTTCCAGTTGCTGCGCCTGTACCCGAGCCGTCACCACGCCGCCTTGCGGTGTGTATTTCAGCGCATTATCCAGCAAGTTGGCGCACAATTCCGCCAGCAGTAACGGTTCACCACGAATCAGGCAATGCTCATCGCCTTCGTATCCCAGGTCGATCTGTCGGCTACGCGCCTGTGGCAGGCGGGAAAAGCAGGCATCCCGCACCAGTTCAGCCAAATCCACGGTTTGCCAGATGTGTTCTTTGCTGTCTTGCGCTCTCAGGCGCGATAGCTGCAACAGACGATCGGTCAGTTGGATGGTATCGTCCAGCGTGGCGCTCATGCCGGTCAGGCTGTCACGCCACTGCGCAGGATAGGAGCTATTGAGCGCCACCCCCACTTGTGTTTTCAGCACTGCCAGTGGTGTTCTGAGTTGATGCGCAGCATCAGCGCCAAAACGTTCCTGCCGTTGAAGTACGCCTCTAAGCCTTGCCATATACCGGTTGAACGCCACCAGTAACGGCTGCATTTCAGACCAGGGTAATAACGGGGGCAACGGCGTCAAATCACCGGGCTCACGGCGCGCCATCACCCCAGACAGCTGGCGCAACGGCCGCAACAATTTACGAAACAGCAGCAGCACCAGTAGCAGCGCCAGCAACACCAATGCGCTTTGGCTAATCAAGGCAATCAGCCATTGCTGGTGCGCAAAGGCCTCGCGGGAACGCAGCGTTTCCGCCACCAGAATCAGCACCATTCCTTCAACGCCCGACTCATTGACCGGTTGCCATAACGCCGCCACCCGGATAGCCCGGCCGTGATAATGCGCATCATAGAAATGGGCCAGCGCCGGATAATGTCGGGACAACGGGATACCACGCGGCAACGGTGGCAGATCGTCATAACCAGAGAGCGTATTCCCCTGCGGGGTCAGGACCTGATAATACAGCTGGTCGTTCATGTTGCGCTCAAAACTATCCAGCACCACCCAAGGCACATCCACCGCCAGTTGGCCGTTGCGTACCGTCAACCGCTCAGCCACGGTACGTGCCGACGCCAACAGCGTGCGATCATAAGCCTGGGTCGCCGCCGCTTTGGCGCTGTGGTAGTGGCTCCATACCGACAACGCCCACAGCAGCGCCATCGGCACACCGAGGTAGAGCATCAACTGGCCACGCAGCGAATTAACGTTCAGCATGATGGCATTCCAGGCTGTATCCCAACCCACGCAGCGTGACAATCATGACATCGCTGCCCGCCAGTTTTTTGCGGATACGGTGCACGTACAGATCGAGGCTATCGGTGCTGGCTTCATCGGCGAGTGTAAATACCTGTTCATACAGATACTGGCGTGATACTGGTCGCCCCCGGCGTTGCATCAACGTGTGCAGTACCGCCTGCTCACGCGGCGTCAGCGCCAGCGGTTTGTCCTGTAGCAGAAAGTAGCCTTCATCATGCCAGCTCAGAGAACCCAGACGCTGCACATCCTGTATCTGCCCCTGACTACGCCGCAACAATGCCCGCAACCGTGCTTCCAGTTCAGCCAGTTCAAACGGCTTGGTCAGATAGTCATCTGCACCCAGATTCAGCCCTTTAACCCTGTCCGCCACACTGGCACGGGCCGTCAACAGCAGCACCGGCAAGTTCTGCCCGCGTTTACGCAAGCGCGCCAGTAACGCCAGTCCATCCATACGCGGCAATGATACATCCAGCACCATCAGCGTATAGGCTTCCTGCTGCAACAGATGATCCGCCGCCACACCATCGCCGACCAGATCAACGGCAAATCCCGCCTCGCTCAGGGCTTTTTTCAGCCAGTGCGCCAGCTCAGGATGATCCTCAACCAGTAAAAGTCGCATCACCGTCAGCCTTTATCCACATTGGTTTCTCCTTTCATCACCCTATGGTGACCATTCTCCCTCAAGACCGTTCGTCTTTTTAAGCGACGGCAATCACATCCTGAACACATTTTCACTAACCGAAAGGTAACTGAAAGATTACTTCATTAACAATCCCTCAACATCCCCGTTCCGGGAACAATAAAAACAGGAAGAAATGACAATGAAAAAATACCTCGCCCTTTCCCTGCTGCTGTGCGGTTCGATTGCCACCGCCGAGACCAACCCGGCAACCGCACCGACACGTACCGAGTGCATCGCCCCTGCCAAGCCAGGCGGTGGATTTGATTTGACCTGTAAATTGCTGCAGATATCGCTGCAAGAGACCGGCACGCTCACCAGTCCGATGCGCGTCACCTACATGCCAGGGGGAGTCGGCGCGGTGGCGTATAACGCGATTGTGGCGCAACGGCCAGATGAACCCGGCACCGTGGTGGCCTTTTCCGGCGGTTCGCTGCTGAACCTGGCACAGGGTAAATTCGGACGCTATGGCGTCGATGATGTGAAATGGCTGGCGGCGGTCGGCACCGATTACGGCATGATCGCCGTACGGGCCGATTCCCCTTATCAAACGCTGAAAGACTTGCTCGGTGCCATGCAGAAAAACCCCAGTCAGGTGGTGGTCGGGGCCGGGGCCTCTATCGGCAGCCAGGACTGGATGAAAACCGCGATGCTGGCGCGCCATGCAGGTATCAGCCCGCGCGACATGCGCTATGTGGCGTTTGAAGGCGGCGGTGAACCGCTGACCGCGATGTTGGGCGGACATGTGCAGGCAGTTTCCGGCGATATCAGCGAAATGGTGCCCCACCTGCAAGGCGGCAAGATTCGCGTACTGGCAGTATTTTCCGAGCAACGCCTGCCGGAGCCGCTGGCCAGCATCCCTACGGCTAAAGAGCAAGGCTACGATTTAGTCTGGCCAATCATTCGCGGCTTTTATCTCGGCCCCAAAGTGAGCGAGGCCAGCTACCAGTGGTGGGAACAGGCATTCAAACACATCGCCACCACCGACGAATTCAAAAAACAACGCGACCTGCGTGGTCTGTTCGAATTCAACCTGACCGGACCAGCGCTGGATGCCTACATCAAAAAGCAGGTCGCGGATTACCGCGAGCAGGCGAAGCTGTTTGGGTTAGCTAAATAGCTGAATGTCAGCCGCTAAATAGAGGAGAAACACATGATGAGCGATCGTCTGTTTGCCGGGGTCTGGTTGTTGCTGTGTCTGATTGGCCTGGTTATCGGCTGGGAAATCCAGAGCGAATACAGCTACGAACCGGTTGGCCCTCGCCCGTTTCCCATCACGATTCTGGGGTTGATGGCGCTGTGTGCCGTGTTGATGTTGCTGCGTAAACCTGATGTCCTCGTCTGGCCTTCTGCTGTGGTTCGTCAGCGCTTGTTGCTGCTGGTCATCATGCTGGCACTGTACGCCTGGCTGTTTGAACCGCTGGGCTTTCCGCTGACCACCGCATTACTGGGTTGCGGTATCGGCATGTTGTTTGGCGCGGTGTGGTGGATGGCAGCGTTATCCGGCGCGGTCATGGGCATCTCACTGTTTTACGCCTTCGATAAACTGCTCGACGTCACGCTGCCCGCTGGCGCGTGGCTCTAACCGGGAGGCAGGTTCATGGATATCTGGTCTTTTCTGATGCAAGGCTTTGCGGTGGCGATGACGCCGCAAAACCTGATGATTGCGCTGATTGGCTGCTTTATCGGTACCGTGGTCGGGCTGTTGCCCGGTTTGGGCCCGATTAACGGTGTGGCGATTCTGATGCCGCTGGCTTTCGCGTTGAAACTGCCAGCGGAATCGGCGCTGATTCTGCTCGCGACGGTGTACCTCGGCTGTGAGTACGGCGGACGTATTTCTTCCATTCTACTTAACGTCCCGGGCGATGCGGGGGCAATCATGACCGCCCTTGACGGCTACCCGATGGCGCAACAAGGGAAAGCGGGGGTGGCGCTGTCGATTTCCGCTGTCAGTTCGTTTGTCGGTTCCAGTATTGCGATCCTCGGTATCATTTTGTTTGCGCCGCTATTGGCTAACTGGTCACTGGCATTCGGCCCGGCGGAATACTTCGCGCTGATGGTGTTCGCCATCGCCTGCCTTGGCAGCATGATGAGTCACAATCCGCTGAAATCGTTTCTGGCCGCGCTGATCGGCTTATCGATGGCGACAGTCGGCGTGGACGCCAACACCGGTGTCTACCGCTTCACCTTCGACAGTGTCCACCTGTCAGACGGGATTCAGTTTGTGGTGGTGGTCATTGGCCTGTTTTCCGTGAGCGAAATCCTGTTGATGCTGGAACAAACCGGTAGCGGACAAAAGCTGACCAGGGCCACCGGACGCATGCTGTTTAACGTTCGGGAAGGCATGCAGTGCGTTGGGGCGACATTACGTTCTTCATTACTGGGGTTCTTTGTCGGTATCCTGCCCGGCGCGGGGGCCACTATCGCCAGTGCGATGGCCTGGATGACGGAGAAAAAAATCAGCGGCAATAGCGACAGTTTTGGTAAAGGCGACATTCGTGGCGTGGCGGCACCGGAAGCGGCTAACAACGCCTCTGCCTGTGGTTCGTTTATCCCGATGCTGACGCTGGGTGTTCCCGGTTCCGGTACCACCGCGGTGATGATGGGCGCACTGACGCTGTACAACATTACGCCGGGGCCAGCCATGTTTACCGAACAACCGGATATCGTCTGGGGGCTTATCGCTGCCATGCTGATCGGTAACCTGATGCTGTTACTACTTAACCTGCCGATGATTGGCCTGTTTACCCGTATGCTGGCGATTCCGATGTGGTTTCTGGTACCGACGATTGCTGCGATTTCCGCCGTCGGTGTCTATGCCGTACACAGCACCACCTTTGACCTGTTACTGATGGTCGGGCTGGGGGTGTTCGGCTACCTGCTACGCAAAATGCACTTCCCGATGTCGCCGCTGATCCTCGGTTTTGTGCTGGGTGAAATGCTGGAGCAGAACCTGCGCCGTGCGTTGTCCATCAGCAACGGCGGGTTATCCATCCTGTGGGAAGGGCACATCAGCCAGACGTTACTGGGGATGGCGGTGCTGATTCTGGTGGTGCCGCCGGTATTGAAACGCTGGCGACATCGCCGTGCTCAGCTTCAGTCCGTCCCTCGCACATAACACCACCGCCAGTCTCTAACGCAGCACGCGGGCTCTTCACCCCGCGTACTGCGTTGCCCACGGGGAACGCTGACGTCACGCCCATCCTGCGTTTTCTCGCCTTTTTTCCCTGCTTAACGAAATATTAACCAGTTCATACACCACGACTATCGGGAATACCGCACCGTTGTTATGATGACAATAGTTATGATCACAACTGCTGTGATAACAATAGCTGTGATGACAATAAACCTGCAGATAACACCGATCATGGTGATAACGTCATCAAGCTCTGGTGAAATCCGTCACGCGTCTACGGTAAGGAGAGCAGCATGCAACCGATCAGTAATCCCGGTAATGTTTCCCTGCCGGGAGAAAAAACGCTGGACCCCACGCTGTCAAAAACCGCGACATCCCAGACGGATGACCTTCCGTTAACGCTGGCACAACGCACCACGCTGGAAAAGCTGGTGACGCAGATTTCCACCCTGAGCGGTGCCAGACCCGCAGAAGTCTGGGCAACCGTGCGCGCAGAATTGGGTAACAAAAATAATGCGGAACTGCTCGCCAGCCAGTTTCCGGCCGCCGAGCAAAGTTTGCAAAACCGGCTGAGCACGGTACAAAGCTCACAGGATACCCGCCAGTTGCTGCAACAACTGACCAGTCTGCTCTCTCAGGGGAATAACCGTCAGGCGGCCAGTGACTTTATCCGCCAGCAGTTTGGTCACACCGTGTTAAGTTCACTGACGCCTTCACAACTGAAACTGGTGGTGACGCTGCTGCAAAACGGCCAGTTACCTCAGGCCGCCACACTGTTGTCTACGGACGCTAACGCCACGGTGTCGCCTGGTCAAACCGCTAACGGACAAACACTGCCGTTGGCACAAACGCCTACCGCGACCACGATCCCTCCCCCCTTGCCGCAAACATCCCAGCAACTGGCGGCGATGTTACAAGCGGGCGTGGCACCAGGCGGGTTGGGGACCAATACCTCAACCGCCGCCTTGCTGAACCGCGCCTTATTACCCGCAGAACACAACCAGCTCAACCAGTTGGTTGCCAAACTGGTTGCTCTGAGCGGTGAATCGCCCGCCAAAGTCTGGCATACGCTGATGGACATGCAGGGGTTAAAAATCGGCGACCCGATACCGGCGAAGAACTTTCACGTGTTAAGTCAGTTCATTAACACACAAAGCGCGCTGCTACAGCAGCACACACCGACCACGTTGCAGACGTTACAGACGGCGCTAAAGCAACCGCTCGACCAACAAGAGCAGCAACTGTTGCAGGATTTCACCCGTAATACCCTGAACCTCACGCCGCAAATGCCGCTCACCCCTTCGCAGGTTAGTAATGTGGTGGCCTTTCTGTACCGGCGGCGGTTGCAACAGATACAAGACACCACCACACCGATGCAGCCATTTATCAACCCACTGATCATGGCGTTGCCACCGGAGTGGCGGGCGCTGGTCAATAAACCTATTGGTCTGGTGTTAGTCGCCGTTGTGGTCGTGGCGTTGCTGATGTGGGTAGTACTCTAACTGTGGTCGTGCTCTAACTGTGATCGTACTCTAACTGTGATCGTACTCTAACTGTGATAGTGCTCTAACGCGTCACAACGCCAAATAAAGGCAGGCGTTGGGGATAGCCGGTCAGCCAGTTTCAGGCAAAAAAATACCGGGCAAGCCCGGTATTTTTACGCAATGACAAGGTTCTGGCGTTTACTGTGCGTATTTACGCATCACCAGCACCGCGTTGGTACCGCCGAAGCCGAAGCCATTGGACATCACTGTCGTCAACTCGCGCTCAGTCGGCTCGGTCACCACGTTCATGCCCACAGCCTGCTCGTCGAGTGTTTCAACGTTAATGCTTGGCGCGATGAAACCGTGCTCCAGCATCAGCAGTGAATAAATGGCTTCCTGAACACCAGCAGCACCCAGTGAGTGACCGGTCATCGCTTTGGTAGAAGAGATAGGCGGTACGTTGTCGCCGAACACCTGACGGATAGCCCACAGTTCTTTTACATCACCCACCGGTGTTGACGTACCATGGGTATTGATGTAATCCACCGGCGTATCGACATCCTGCAGTGCCATCTTCATACAGCGTACCGCGCCTTCGCCTGACGGTGCGACCATGTCGGCACCATCGGAGGTCGCGCCGTAGCCAATCACTTCTGCGTAGATGTGCGCCCCACGCGCCAGCGCGTGTTCCAGCTCTTCCACTACCACCATACCGCCGCCGCCAGCAATCACGAAACCATCGCGATCAGCGTCATAAGTACGGGAAGCGCGTGTCGGCGTTTCGTTGTACTTGGTGGACAACGCGCCCATGGCGTCAAACTCGCACGCCAGTTCCCAGCACAGCTCTTCGCCACCACCGGCAAACACGATGTCCTGCTTGCCCATCTGAATCTGCTCAACGGCGTTACCGATACAATGTGCGGAGGTCGCACAAGCAGAGCTGATGGAGTAGTTCACACCCTGGATTTTGAACGGCGTGGCCAGACAGGCGGAAACCGCAGAACCCATCGCCTTGGTCACGACGTAAGGGCCAACAGCTTTCAGAGCACGCGGGCTGCGCATAGCATCAGCGCCAAACACTTGAGAACGCGCAGAACCGCCGGAACCGGCGATCAGGCCAACACGCGGATTGTGCTGATATTGCTCTTCTGACAGGCCAGAATCCTTGATGGCTTCTTCCATGCTCAGATAAGCGTAAATGGAAGCATCGCTCATGAAACGCACGATCTTACGCTCAATCAGGCCTGCTGTATCTAACTTGACATTACCCCAGACGTGACTGCGCATGCCGGAATCTTTCAGCTCTTGAGAGAATGTGATGCCAGAACGGCCTTCACGCAGGGATGCCAGCACTTCTTCTTTGTTATTACCGATACTGGACAGGATCCCCAGACCCGTAATCACCGCACGTTTCATTCAATACCCCTTCCGCTTGTAGACTTTGGATTTAGCTCCGCACTTTAGCGTACAGTTGTAAGCTGAACAAGTCCGATCAGACTAACTTTTCTCAAATTTGCGACTTAATAAACCACTCGTTAGAATCGCGCCATCGCCTGAATAATGAGTTAGTTGTCGTGACAAGCCCTTCCATCCAGCATGCGGACCTTAACTGGAACGCTCAGGGTACACCTGTATCGCAACAATTTGATGACGTCTATTTTTCCAACCAGGATGGTCTGGCGGAAACTCGCTATGTCTTTTTACAGGGCAATGGGTTTCCACAGCGTTTCCTTCATCATGCAGGCCCGGTCTGTACCGTGGCGGAAACGGGTTTCGGCACGGGGCTAAATTTCCTGACCTTGTGGCAGGCATTCATGCAATTTCGCCAGCAACAGCCGGGTGCCGCGTTGCAACGCCTGCACTTCATCAGTTTTGAGAAATTCCCGCTGCGCCAGTCAGACCTCGCCGCCGCACACGCCAGTTGGCCGGAGCTGGCACCGTTCGCCGAGGAATTACGCCAGCACTGGCCACTGGCGCTACCCGGCTGTCATCGGCTGATTCTGGCGCAGGGGAGCATCACGCTGGATTTGTGGTTCGGCGATGTCAACACCCTGCTGCCAACGCTGGACCACAGCCTGACTCGCCATGTCGACGCCTGGTTTTTGGATGGGTTTGCGCCGGCCAAAAACCCGGACATGTGGACCGATGCGTTGTTTAACGCGATGGCTCGCCTGTGCCGAACCGGGGGCACCTTCGCTACCTTCACCGCCGCCGGTTTTGTTCGCCGGGGTCTGCAACAGGCCGGGTTCCAGGTCAGTAAAATAAAAGGATTCGGGCAGAAGCGGGAAATGCTGTGCGGCACCGTGTCACACAGTACTGAACCGTTACACCCTACGCCCTGGTATGCACGCCCGGCGGCCACCAGCCCGCAGGAGGTGGCCATCGTCGGCGGTGGCATTGCCGCCGTACTCACTGCGCTCGCCCTGCTGCGCCGAGGCGCACAAGTTACGCTGTATTGCGCCGACGACCAGGTGGGGCAACGCGCTTCCGGCAATCGCCAGGGAGCACTTTACCCGCTGTTGAACGACAAGCAGGATGCCTTGTCAGAGTTCTTCGCCGCCGCGTTTGGCTTCGCTCGTCGCTGCTATGACGACCTCGCTGCACAAGGCGTGGCGTTTGAACATGACTGGTGTGGCGTTAGCCAACTGGCCTACGATGAAAAAAGCACGCGTAAGATAACACAGATTCTGGCGGGCAACTGGCCCGATACGTTGGTGCGACCGGTTGATGCCCACCATCTGGCCGAGCAGGCGGGTGTCACATTGCACACCCACGGTATCACCTACCCGCAAGGCGGCTGGCTGTGCCCGTCCGAGCTGACCGCCTCCGCCTGCACGCTCGCGTGTCAGCAAGGTCTTCAGGTGCATTTATCAACGGGCGTAACGGCTCTCACGCACACCGACAGCGGCTGGCAATTGACACTGGCAGATGGGCGGCAGGTGCAACATGCCACGGTAGTACTGGCAAACGGCCATCAGATAAACGACTGGGAACACACGCGCCACCTGCCCGTTTATGCGGTACGTGGTCAGGTCAGCCACATTCCTGACACCCCGGCGCTGTCTGCGTTGCGCCAGGTACTGTGCTATGACGGTTACCTGACGCCGGTGAGTCCGCGTCACCAGACACACTGTATCGGTGCCAGTTATCACCGTGGCGACACCGGCACCGACTACCGTGAGACCGATCAACAGCAAAACCGCCAGCGGCTGATTGACTGCCTGCCAGACTGTGACTGGCCAACGTCGATAGACATCTCCGGGCAACAGGCTCGATGCGGCGTACGCTGCGCCATCCGTGATCATCTGCCACTGCTTGGTCAGGCACCGGATTATCACCAAACGTTGACGGAATATCAGCACCTGCCGGGGCAGCTTGCTGCTGGCTCAGCAGTGAAAACGGCGCCATCCTGGCCGAATCTCTATCTGATTGGCGCGCTCGGGTCGCGCGGCTTATGCTCTGCGCCACTGGCAGCCGAAATTCTGGCCTCGCAGTTGTTTGGCGAACCGCTACCGCTGGCAAGTGATACGCTGGCAGCGCTGCACCCCAATCGTTTTTGGGTGAGAAAATTGCTCAAAGGCAAAAGCCCGATACCCGCGAGTGCGGAATAGCCGACCATAAGACGCGGGCCGCTGTGACTTCGAAGGACAACACGGCCCGATTATCGTGCGCGACAGTGCAAAGATGATAAGCCATTGCTATGTAGCATCACTGATGCTACATAGCGTCGCTGATGTTGTGTAGCATCGTTGATATATAGCTCGATGGGCCTCTATACCCGGTTGAAATTCTCACGCCGCCACCACAAACCACCACTCATAAGATCTCCTACCATTAATACGGCATGACGCACTGATGCTCATGAGCATTTTATTTTTCTTTTCATTTAGTTAGCTACGCAAACGTTTTCTTCCCAGCAGGGTGTTGATAGGGATTACGAATGATTTTGACGATCAATAACGCCATATCGATATGAGAATCATATTAATTATTTCACATTGAATGGTTTTTTCGATCAAAATTATCAAGACACCGGTTTCAATGCCGATAATAGCTAATGAATCACGTGTTGTCGGTGGCCTATCCGGCGCAGGCACGCCACGATTCAGCAACGCTTTACACTATGAGCTGTATCCCAAAAGTTCGGGTTGCAGAACCCAATCTGGCATTTTCATCACGACTCCCCCACTGCACTTTCAGCCTGGGACACGTGATGATCATTACGACGTAGTGGCACGGTAGCCCTTCTGACAATAGCGACGAGAAAAAGCGACGCGGTCTATAGCAACAATTATTGAACACCGCGTACCACGACCCCACAGGGCGACGCCCGTGAAGGGGCAAAATAATAAAGCCAGTACCCCTGCAATCTGACGCATCACAGGAATAAAACGGAGAGGTTATGAATATTACGCAACGCCTGTTACTAACGTTTTCGCTGCTATCTCTGGCACTTATCGCACTGGTTGTGATTACCCTGTCATTGTTATCCGGCTTTCAAGCTCGCGCCGACTATATGCAGGATAATGCTGTCGCCAGTATTAAGGACCTGAATAACGCCGTGGATAAAAGCAACGCTCTGGGGCTTTTTCTCTACCGTTATCAAACCACGCCAGACAGCAGTAAATTACCCGGTATAGAACAAAGCATTAATCAAACTCTTGAGGATATCAAGTCACTCAATGACTACTATATGAAGAATGATATCTCCAATGATGAAGACAAAGCGCTAACCCTCGCGTCAATAGACAATGCCAAAAAATTGCAGTCGGCGTTACCGCCTTTTTTGACAGCGGCAAAATCCAATCAGAAAGATCTCTCTTTGGGTATGCTGCAAGGCGAGGGGGGAGTCGGTGAAGCCCTGCGCAACATCCTCACCACCTACCGTAAACAGGTCGATTTGAATGTCAAAATCGGCGATGAGCTGCGCCAGACGAACTCCCGCATTTATAACCAGAGCTGGATAAGCCTATTAAGTGGTGCGCTGTTGACACTGTTGCTGACCAGCTTCCTGGCGATAAAAACGATTTTGAGCATCCGCAACAGCCTCAGCAACATGAGCCAGGTGATGGAAACAGCCAGCACAACGCTGGATTTGACTCTCAAAGCGGACGACCAGCGTAAAGATGAAATCGGCATCACCGCACGGGCGTTTAATGCGCTGATGCAGCGTGTCGCCAGCACACTGGCTTCCGTCAGTGTTTCTGCGCAATCGGTTGGCAGCGCCGCAACGCAAATCGCGGCCGGTAACGAAGACCTCTCTTCCCGCACGGAACAGCAGGCCGCCTCGCTCGAAGAAACCGCCGCCAGCATGACGGAAATCAGTGAAACCGTGCGTCAGAATGCGGAAAACACGCAACAGGCCAGCATGCTGGCAGGCAATGCCAGCCAGATATCCGTCAGCAGCGCCGACGCGGTCACGACCATGCTCGATACCATGGATAAGATCCGCACCAGCGGCAGTAAAGTCACCGATATTATCGCCCTGATTGAAGGCATCGCGTTTCAAACCAATATTCTGGCATTGAACGCCGCCGTGGAAGCCGCTCGTGCCGGGGAACAAGGGCGTGGGTTCGCGGTTGTTGCTGGTGAAGTGCGTACGCTGGCGCAACGCTCCTCTACCGCAGCGCGTGAAATCAAGGACTTGATTGATACTTCCAACGCCCTGATCCTCACCGGTGCCGAGCAGGCAGGCGATGTGGGCAAAAAAATGTCGTCCATGAAAGAGGCCATTCAGCAAGTCACTGACCTGATGAGTGAAATCTCTGCCGCCACCGAAGAGCAAAGCAAAGGGATTGACCAGGTGCATCAGGCCGTCAATCAGATGGATGATGTCACGCAGCAAAACGCCTCGCTGGTGGAAGAAGCCTCGGCGGCATCGCAATCCTTGCAGGAACAAGCGCTGATCTTAAACCAACTGGTGGGGCAGTTTACCGTCGGTCATCATGCGGCGGCGGCACTGGCTGCCAGTAGCACGCCATCAGCACCATCAGCCCCCGCGCCACGCCTTCTGTCACCCACCAAAAAGCGTGTCGCCACCGCCGGGGAAACGAGTTGGGAAAGTTTCTGATAACCGACGCTTTCCATTATCAACGTTTTGATTAACGCGGGGTTTCCACCTGCCTGAAATCCATCGCATCAGAGCCTGCTCTGGTGCGATGGACCGGTATCCACCGCAGATAACCGGTTAAGAACCTCTCCCAACCGGTGTAATCGGTGCCGCATGTACACGCCATCCATAACGGTTAAGTGCGCGCAAATTGATGCACCGGCCAGAGGCAAGATGGCGAGAAAATTGCTTATTGGGATAAGGTTCTATAACACAATAAGGAAAACAATATGCACTGCGACGAACACGACAGGGAAAACAGGGACAACCATGCGTTACTGGTTGATGAATTTGAACAGCTTACGGCCTTGCTGGCGCAGTTGCTTAACAGCGATTACCGATCGTTCGAGAGTTATCTCAACAATTGCCGCCACGTGAGCTTACGGCAGATTGCGATCAGCAAAATGCTTACTAAACCGACATTCGAACATTATTTGCAACAGCATGATGCCGCGCTCTATTACAACATCAACAGTATTGGTATTGCATTACGGCTGTTTGAAAACCTGCTCATCAATATTCGAACGCTGTCTGAGGTGGAGCGTTTTTGCTAGCTAGACAGATAGATAGACAGATAGATAGATAGATAGATAGATAGTGCAGGACGCCATTAATAAGCCCCTTCACCACGAAGAACCGTCAGTCATCCGTACTATCAGGCCGACGGTTTTACAGGGGAGAGATCTTTTTCTCTGGGCGCATATCGAAGGGAGACCCTGACAGCCTCCCCTGCGATGGCTCTTTATGCCGGAGTGGACTCCAGATGTTTTGTCCGCTGCCAGCTTGGTGTGTCGGCAAGACGCGCCACATAACGGGCAAGATGAGGATACTGTTGCCCCAGATTAAACCGCTCTGTGACCAACTGCACCACAAACCCCAGCATAAAATCGGCCCCGGTCAGGCGCTGCCCGACAATGAACTCGCGTGAAGCAAGGTAATCGTCCAGATAAGAAAATACCTTTGTGAATTCTGTGTCAGCATAGTCATCCAGAAAGTGCAGTGTCTGGCCGCTTTTCTTCTCAAACTGGTTAAATACTTTCAGTAACACCGGCAACATAGCAGAGCTTTCTGCAAAATGGATCCATTGCAGATACTCGACATAGCTCTCGTCCTGCTCGTCAGGGGCCAGATGTGGCGCGTATCGACGAATGATGTACTCAACAATCGCCCCTGACTCGGCAATCACCTTGCCATCAATCTCAACCACCGGTGATTTACCCAACGGGTGGATAGCCTTCAGTTCTTCCGGTGCCAGTTGTGTCTGCGGATTGCGCTGATAGCGGATCAGCTCATAAGGAAGCTGTGCCTCTTCAAGCAACCAGAGGATGCGCGTAGAGCGCGATTCATTCAGATGATGTAGCTTTATGACCATGTCGCCGATTTCCTTTTTAGCCGATTACGTTTAGCCAATTAAGCCAGTTGCTTTAACAATGCGTGGGCGACCGCTTCCGAGCTGGCCGGGTTCTGACCGGTTATCAGCTTACCGTCTTCCACCAGATAGGGGTGCCAGTCAGGGCCTTTGCTGTATTCGCCGCCCAGTTTTTGAAACTCGTCTTCAATCAAAAACGGAACCACATCGGTTAATTCCACCGCAGCTTCTTCCGAATTGGTAAACCCGGTTACCCGACGGCCTTTGATCAGCGGTTCACCATTAGCGGCTTTGACATGGCGCAATACGCCAGGCGCATGACACACGAAGCCGATAGGTTTCCCCGCCCGTTCGAACGCTTCGATAAGCGCAATCGAGGTGGCTGACTCGGCCAGATCCCACAATGGGCCATGCCCACCCGGATAAAATACCGTGTCAAAATCCTCCATGTGGACGCTGTTGAGTGTTACCGTCGATGCCAGTGCCTGCTGAGCGGCGGGGTCAGCTTTGAAACGATGGGTCAGTTCAGTTTGAAAGTCCGGCAAATCGCTTTTCGGATCCAGTGGTGGCTGCCCACCTGCCGGCGATGCCAGAACAATCTCGGCACCCGCGTCTTTAAACACATAGTAAGGTGCGGCAAACTCTTCGAGCCAGAAACCGGTTTTTTTACCCGTATTTCCCAGTTGATCGTGGGATGTTAATACCATCAATACTTTCATTGTCATTCTCCTCACATCACCCTTTATTTCGCGGGTGCTTTTACGTTAACCGTTAAAAACATTGCTCGTTCAAATACATGAACCGTTCAGAATTAGCCCTTGAGAAACGCTTCAAGCTGAGACAGTTTGTCGCTGTAGGGGGCTCGCAGGCGCAGGCTGGATGTTCCCTCTTCATTCTGGACCACGACTGGCTTGTCGTGGCTAAAACGGCGAAAACCGTGAATACCGTGGTACGCCCCCATACCGGAAGCCCCGACGCCACCAAACGGCAGCGCATCGATACTGGCATGCGTCATCACGTCATTAATCACCAGCGCACCAGACGTGGTACGTGCTGCGAATGTGGTTTGCCGCTCAGCCTGCTGACCAAAGTAATACGCCGCTAACGGACGAGGATGGGCATTGATATACGCTATCGCCTCCTCTTGTGACGCACAGGTGCGTATCGGCAGCAGCGGTCCGAAAATTTCTTCCTGCATGATGTGCATATCATCGGTAGCATTCAGTACCAGATGTGGCGCGATTTTGCGCGATGCGGCATCCGTGTCCGGTTCACCCGATGGCGCGAGGCTCACCAGTGTCGCCCCTTTGCTTGCCGCATCAGCTAACAGCGCGATCAGGCGCTCATAGTGCCGCGGCGAAATGATGGCAGTATAGTCCGGGTTGTGTTGAAGCGTCGGAAATGCCTGCGTCATAAACGCTTTGCTGGCATGAACAAAGGCGTCAATCTGCGCGTCCTGCAACAGGACATAATCCGGAGACAGGCAAATCTGCCCGGCATTGAAGGTTTTCACCGTCAGGGTACGCTGCGCGGCCAGGCTGATATCGGCGTCATGGTCGATCACCACCGGCGATTTGCCCCCCAGCTCCAGCGTCACCGGCACCAGATTTTCTGCGGCAGCACGCATGACATGACGCCCGACAGCAGAACTGCCAGTAAAGACCAGGTGATCAAACGGCAGGCTACTGAACGCCGCGCCGATGGTGGCATCCCCCAGCACTACTTCCAGCTCCAGTGGGTCAAAGTAGCGTGCGATAAGCTCAGCCAGCAGTTCGGAGGTGGCAGGTGTCAGCTCGGAAGGTTTCAGCATGGCGGTGTTACCAGCGGCAAAGACACCAGCCAGCGGGCCAAACGCCAGATTGATGGGAAAATTCCATGGGCTTATCACCCCAACAACGCCCAGCGGCTGGCGCTGTATCCAACTTTGCATTCCCGGCATCGGGCTGTCGACAAACTCCGGCTGCATCCACTGCTCAACGTGCTCTGCGGAGTGCTCCAGCGTTTTTACGGTTGTCGCCATATCCGCCACCAGCGACTGATAGCGGCTGCGATGACCAAAATCCGCACTCATCGCCTTGCTGAGCGATTCATAATTCTCCCGAATCAGCTGAGCACTGCGTACCAACCGGTCACGACGCAGCGCCGCATCGGCAGGCCCATTGGCAAGGTGGGCATTCTTCATGGTCTGCAGTATCGCTTTTAAATCGTTGCTTGTTTGTACTAATGACACCGTAGTCGCTCCTTAAAAAGGGGATACCGTCTTTTCTGCCCTGCGGGTATAAATTTTCTTTGCTTTTTGCAAGGCGATTTTCTGAAAAAAGACAGTTATGCTTTGATAGAGCGCACTTTACTGATGTTAATGCACTGTGACCAACTAGCATATTTAGGTATAGGTATAAAAAATTTATGGATAGGCTATGTCTCTCGTTCGGCTAAGAACCTTTATTGAGGTATACCGGCAGCGTTCTATTAGCGGTGCCGCCCGCACGCTGAACCTGACGCAGCCTGCGGTATCGCAGCACATCGCCGGTCTGGAAGCATCGCTTGGGCATCCGTTGTTTGCGCGCCAAACGCGTGGGGTCGTCCCAACCTCGGTTGCTGACGAGCTGGCGGCAGATATTGGTGACCGACTGGATGAGGCGGAAAACGCACTGGCGTCGGCAAAGGCACGTTCGCTGGAACTGGCCGGGGCGCTACAAATTATTGGTCATGCGGATTTTCTGGCCGAAGTCGTAGCTAAGCAGCTGTTGCCACTGCTGGAGGTGGGAGTCCGCATCCGCATGCAAACCGGGGATTATGACGTGATTACCCAAAGTCTTATCGAAGGGTATTGCGACCTGGGGATCTCGGCGGCCCCGGCGAATGACGCGCGTTTAAAAAGCGAACTGATGCTGACCGATGAAATCATGGCGGTCGCCGCACCGCAGGTGGTCAAACGTCTGCTGAATACACCGGATACGCTGGCAGCCATGCAAACCGAACCGTTGCTGGCCTACAGCCTGACACTGCCGCTTATCGATAACTGGTTTGCCGCTAATCGGGTACAGGCACCCGCCATTCTTCCGGCCATGGTCGGGCAGGACTTACGGGCACTGTGCAGTTTATTGTGCCAGGGATTTGGCTGGAGCGCGCTCCCGGCTTACCTCTGCACACCGTATATCGAGCGAGGAGAGCTGGCTGAAATTCCCGCGCCGGTGGCACGGGCCAGCCGAAGTTACTATTTACTCTGGCAACCGAGTGCGCTGCGTCAGCCACGCGTCGCCCATGCCCGGCAGGCGCTGCTGTTTCGGTTAAGGCAAAAGCACGGCTAACGACCCCGCGTAAAAACGCGTTGGCAGGCCGAACAGGCATCACCCATGTCGGCCTGAGCGGTATTAAGGCCGTTGCGCCTGCTGGTAAAGCGCTTCCCACACCTGGGCGACCAGCGTCTGATCAGGCGGCGACAACTCACCGTTTTTAATCGCCTGGTCCAGACTTTCCTGAACCCGTGCATGCAGTGCCTGTGCGGTCTGCTCGTCATGCGCTTCGACTTGCGCCACCGCCAGCGTCAGGTGACCACGCAGGTAACCGCTGGCAAACAGCTCATCATCACTGCCGTGCTCCACCAGATTGTCAATCAGCGTCAGGATGCGCGCCTCGAATTCTGCGATCATTCATAGTCCTTAGTTATTGGAGTCGTTGCCGAACATCACAGATCGGCTGGATAAGGAAAGTCCGCCGCCGTTTGCGGCGCGGTGTGGTAATAGTCCTGCAACGCCTCGATAAAACGCGCAGGCCGACTGGGTACGCCTTGTTGCAGATAGACCATCACTTGTGCGTGTACCCGGCGCTGGAAGGCGATACGGTCCGGATCGACATCGCCACTGAGGTTGTCGCAACTGACATTAAACGGGAACCCGGCCGCGACGCAAAACATCCATTCCAGCGCCTGTGGTTTGATTTCCACCACTTCGAACTGGCTCTGAGTCTCGGCATCACGTCCATCCGGGCAGTACCAGTAACCAAAATCCACCAATTTGCGCCGTTCTTCACCGGCAATACACCAGTGCGAAATTTCGTGCATCGCGCTGGCATAAAACCCATGCGCAAACACAATGCGGTGATACGGTGCCTGTTCGTCGGCTGGCAGGTAGATAGGCTCGTCATCGCCTTTCACCAGACGGGTATTGTATTGCTCACTAAAACACCGGTTGAAAATAGTGATCAACTGTTGGTAATGGTGAGTACTTTCAGTGTCAGTCAACATCGTCATCAAAATAGCTGTCCCAGCCAGCGAGCAATCTCGCTGCCGTGGTTATCGTGAATCAATTTAATGCTCATCAGGGCGGACATGACAACCAACATCGGGCGAATCAGTTTTTGTCCTTTGGTGAGCACCATTCTGGCACCCAGGCGGGCACCGATAATTTGTCCTACCAGCATCACCAGCCCCACACCCCAGACCACCTGACCGCCCAGCATGAAAAACAGCAGGCTGCCAAAATTGGAGGTGAAGTTGAGTACTTTGGCGTGTGCGGTAGCTTTGGCCAGATTGAACCCCAGCAGGGTGACATACGCCAGCGCGTAAAACGACCCTGCCCCCGGCCCGAAAAAGCCGTCGTAAAACCCGACGCAGGCCCCGCCTAACAAAGAGAACGGCAGCAACGACAAACGGGCATGCCGATCTTCATCCCCGACTTTTGGCATCAGCAAAAAATAGAGGCCGATGCCAATCACCAGCACCGGCAGCAATTTGCGCAGAAAGTCAGCATGAATCTGCTGGATAAGCCAGGCACCGAATACCGCGCCCAGAAACGTCAGCGGCACGGTCAGCCTGAGTATTTTCATATCTACCGCTTTGCGGCGCATGAAATACAGACTGGCGGAAAACGATCCCCCCACCGCCTGCAATTTATTGGTCGCCAGTACCTGTGCCGGGGAGAGCCCCGCCGCCAGCAACACCGGGATAGACAACAACCCGCCGCCACCAGCGATTGAATCGACAAAGCCGGCAATCACGCTAGCCAAAAACAACAAGGCCAGAATATCTGGCCCGACAACAAACCATTCCATGAATTAGTCCGCAATCAAATGACGATCAAGTAATGCCTGACAGGATGGCGGTAATGGCGGCGGCGTTGTTTTCACCGGCGCTTGTGTACCCGGTTGACGCGGCTGGAACCAACTGTTCAGTTCAGCACCGCACCCATCGCCCGCTGGCGGTGCGTCCTGCTCCTGACACTCCAGACTTTCCGGCGGACAACGCAGGCGCACATGCATATGAGCACGATGGGCAAACCACGGCCGCACCTTGTGCAACCAGTTGCGATCGCTACCCGCTTCCAGACACAGTTGCTTTTTGATAGCCGGGTTCACAAAGATGCGCGTCACGTCGTTATCCTGCGCCGCTGTTTTCACCAGTTTCAGTACATCTGGCGACCAGACGCGCGGGTTGACGTTTTTACCATCCGCCAGGACCAGATCCAGCGGTTGTGGTTGCAACAGTTGTTGTTGGCTCCAGCGCTGGCGGGGCAGCTGTAACCAGATATCCACATCCAGACCTGACTGATGACTGGCATGGCCGCTGCTAAAACGCCCACCAGCGGGCATCCCCATATCACCGATCAACACCGTACCACCGGTAGTACGATGGACTGTGGCGCTAAGCCGATGGATGAACGCCAGCAGGTCCGGATGACCAAAATAGCGCCGTTGATCAACACGCATCACCTGATAATCAGGTGACTGCAACGCCAGCGGCTGTGCCCCGACGATGCAGCCATTGGCAAACGCGCCGATGGCCTGAGGCTGGCCTGCCACCGGATGCGTTATTTCCTGCCACGGTGTTTTCGCCAGCACGGCGCTGCAAAACAGCAGCGCGGCCATCCCAATCCAGTTTGTTTTCATTCTATTGTCGTCATTCGATCTACTGTTGTAATTCGATTTGTTGATGTCGTTCGTTATGGCCTGCGAGAACGGTGTATTACCGCCTTACCAGCGCGGTACCTGACAGATCACATCGGCACACTGCGCCCGTTGACGCAACAGGTGATCCATCAACACGATCGCCATCATCGCTTCGGCAATCGGTACCGCACGGATACCCACGCAAGGGTCGTGTCGACCACGGGTGATCATTTCCGTGGCTTCACCGTCGCGGGTAATCGTGCGGCCCGGCACGGTAATACTGGATGTCGGTTTCAACGCCAGATGGGCGGAAATGGTTTGGCCGCTACTGATGCCGCCCAGAATGCCGCCAGCATGGTTGCTCTGAAAACCATCCGGGGTGATTTCATCACGGTTTTCACTGCCGCGACGGTTGACCACGGCAAAGCCGTCACCAATCTCTACGCCTTTAACCGCATTGATGCTCATCAGTGCATGGGCCAGGTCGGCGTCAAGACGGTCAAACACTGGCTCACCCAGTCCCGGCGGGACGGACTCAGCCACCACCGTCACCTTCGCACCGATAGAATCACCGTCTTTTTTCAGAGCACGCATCAGTTCATCCAGCGCCTCCAGTTTATCCGGGTCCGGACAGAAAAACGGGTTCTGCTCTACCTGTTCCCAGTCTTTCAGTTCGCACACCACATCGCCCATCTGTGCCAGATAACCGCGGATCGCCACACCATACTGTTGTTGCAGGTATTTCTTGGCTATAGCACCGGCAGCCACACGCATCGCCGTTTCACGGGCGGAAGAACGGCCACCACCACGGTAATCGCGGATACCGTATTTCTGCTCATAGGTGTAATCGGCATGACCCGGACGGAATACGTCCTTGATGGCGCTATAATCCTGTGAACGCTGGTCGGTATTTTCAATCAACAACCCGATACTGGTGCCCGTCGTCACCCCTTCAAATACCCCAGACAGAATGCGAACCTGATCTGGCTCACGGCGCTGGGTGGTATAACGGGACGTCCCCGGACGACGACGATCCAGGTCGTGCTGCAAATCGGCTTCGGTTAACGGAATACCCGGCGGTACGCCATCTACCACACATCCCAACGCAATACCGTGGGACTCACCAAAGGTGGTGACACGGAAAAACTGACCAATACTGTTTCCTGCCATCACGGCTCCTTAGCATTGAAAAAACATCAGTACGGCAGACGGGAACACACCGCCTGCCATCCTGCAGAATAATTAATCCCGGTAAGCGCTGAAATGCGCCTGACAATCCAGCAATTGGGAGCGGGTCAGCATAAACACCCCGTCGCCGCCATTGTCGAACTCCAGCCAGGTGAACGGAATGTCTGGGTACTGATCCATCAAATGCACCATGCTATTGCCGACTTCGCAAATCAGCACCCCGTCTTCCGCCAGGTAGTCCGGCGCGCACGCCATAATCCGACGCACCAATGCCAGGCCGTCGCTGCCTGCCGCCAGCCCTAATTCCGGCTCGAAGCGGTATTCCTGTGGCAGGTCGGCCATGTCTTCTTCATCGACATACGGCGGATTAGTCACAATCAGGTCGTACTGAATCGCAGGCAGTTCGCGGAACAGATCAGAGCGAATCGGCGTCACGTTATATTCCATACCGTGCTGCTGAATATTCTGTTCGGTGACGGCCAGTGCATCGGCGGAAATATCCACCGCGTCCACTTCTGCTTCAGGGAAAGCCTGCGCACAGGCGATAGCGATACACCCGCTACCGGTACACAAATCGAGAATATGACGCGGGGCAGCTGGCAGCAACGAGGCAAAGCGCTGGTTAATCAGCTCGCCAATCGGTGAACGGGGGACTAACACGCGCTCATCAACGTAAAACTCCAGTCCACAGAACCAGGCTTTATTCGTCAGATACGCTACGGGAATACGCTCGTTAACACGACGAATCACGCGCTCAACAATACGATGACGCTCGCTGGAAGTCAGCCGGGCCTGGTACATGTCTTCGGGAATATCAACCGGTAGAAACAACGTAGGCAGCACCAACTGTAACGCTTCATCCCAGGGATTATCGGTACCGTGGCCATAGTAGACGTTGGCGGCATTAAACCGGCTCACCGCCCAGCGCAGCATATCCTGAATGGTATGCAAATCGTTGACCGCCTCATCGACGAAAATTTTGTCCAAGTGTGTTCTCCGCAAACAACTGTTGCTGCGATCGCTGATTGTTGTGATCGCGTGTGTCTGTCACCGTACTGGTTTTTATAACCGTACTGGTTCTATAAACGTACTGGTTCTATAAACGTACTGCTTTCTATAAGCGCAATAGTTTGCCATGAAGACGGCGACAAATCAGCAGATATCACCGCCAGACAGCGCGGGCCGGGGAAACCGGTGGGAGAATGGACTCAGCATGATAAGGTTTTGTTTAGCCACCGGCACGGAACAGGTAGACTACATCGACACCTATTTCTATACCGATACCGTATTTCTATTCTGAAACAGAACGGCGACGAGACAGAGTAACGCACTAATGAAAAAAAAATTCATGCTTGATGACGAGGAACAGGCGCTTTTCCGCACGTCGGTAGCGGGTGCCACCCGGTTGCGTCAGGATACCTATGTCCACCGTCCGGTTCGTCATAAACCCGGCGTACTGCCGCCCCGGCGAATGATTCAGGAGCAGGTAGACGCCAGCTTCTATTTTTCGGATGAGTTTCAACCGCAACTGGAAAACGACGGGCCGACACGTTATATCCGTCCCGGCGCCAGCCATTATGAGTTGAAGAAATTACGCCGGGGAGATTACTCACCGGAGCTGTTTCTGGATTTGCACGGGCTGACGCAACTGGAAGCCAAGCAGGAACTCGGGGCGTTGCTGGCCGCCTGTCAGCGCGAACATGTTTACTGTGCCTGCGTGATGCACGGTCATGGTAAACACATTCTCAAACAACAAACACCGCTGTGGCTGGCGCAGCACCCGGATGTGCTGGCATTCCATCAGGCACCGAAAGAATTCGGCGGTGATGCCGCCTTGCTGGTACTGGTGGCACAAGAAAGCACTGACGATGAATAACCACTGATCGTCGACGCAACTTGTCAGCTACAGTCCATCGCCACCCTCACCCCGAGGCGGCTCACCGCCCGGGGCATTGACGATTCAGAGTTTGGCTGCTTTAGCGGCTAACTGAGAGGGGGAAACCTGCCAGTGATAAACGCCGGTTCCGGATGCATCATCCAGTTCGACGCAGGCAATGGCCGAGGTGGCAAACATGGGCGCATTCTCAGCCGGGCACAACCCGGCGACCAGATACCCTACCAGCGGCAGATGCGAGACCACCAGCACGGCGCTGGTGCCTTCTTTCGCCTGCGCCAGCAGGTAGTCACACACTAATTCGGCATTACCGCCCGGTGTCAACTCCGGCAGACATTCACTTTCTTCCGGTAGTGGCATGACATCGGCTACGACCTGTAACGTCTGTTGAGCCCGCACATAGGGACTCACCAGTACCCGTTCAATATCAATAGCCTGATCGTTAAGCCAGGCTGCCATCTGACGAGATTCTTCATCTCCCCGGCGGCTTAACGGCCGGAGTGCATCACTGGCGGCGTCAGGTACGGCATCACCATGACGCATGATCAAAACTTGCATATTACACCGCTATATTGATGAAAAAGGGCAATAAATCCCTGGGGATAGCTGTAGATTAACTGAATCGGCACAATGCCGTTTTGCGACAGGTCACAGCCTGGTGTCGGAGACCATCCTCGTCTTGCTGATGGTGTTTTGACCGACGCAAAGCGCATTTTTTTACCCGAATTGTCAGGGAATCGCAACCAACCCCCTGTGTGGAGCACCGCCATTGTCATCCCACCCTACCATTACGTTCGCATCAGCACTGCCAACACCCCGTATTTTCAGGCAATTAACCTTGCTTTTAGCAGGGGGGAATCAGTATGAGTGCATCATAATATGCTACTCACCATCAATTCCCTCTCAGTTAACAACATTTTAAACTACGATATAATTTTTATTCGGATAAAAAAATCATCAATCCTGACAATACAGGACAAACCGACACCGGTTTTATTTTTATGGCACTTTTACACTTTTTCATCTTATTAACATGGGAAATACTGGAAAAAAGACGCCGCCTCACTCATAGTAAACACAGACAACACTGGTAACGAATACAACATATTTAAATAGTTCAGCGCGGTATTATGCTCAGCACTCAGGGAATTGTTATTCCGGGTAAAGGAAGACTATAAATCACCCGATTAAAAACACTGTTTTTCAAAAAGATAAAATAGACACCTTCAAAAAATTCGTCTTTGTATTTAATGCATTTATTAATTAAAGACCTTAACCAAAAATCAAATTCAGCGAAGGCCTTTCTCGTCATAAAATAATGATATTTTTTAAACAAGGACGGGTTAAGTCATTCAAAAAACCTGTTTCTAATACATTACCGTCTTTATTCCCCCTCTCGGGGGAAGAATAAACAAGATAACGCAACGTGGGGCTGCCCCTGCCTTTACCCTGTGGTGCTTATACCAAAACGGCAAGTAAATTAGCCCTAACGGAACAGGCTCCTAAGTTCTTAACTCATCGTGTCATCGATAAAACCGGTCTGTTCAGACTGCCGCCGGAGCAGCCCTTCAGCAGGGGCAAACCGATCGCCGTACTGCTTTTGCAATGACCGCAGCGTACCGACCACTGTCGTGATACCCAATTGATTCATATAATGAAATGGTCCCCCCAGGAACGGTGGGAACCCAATGCCCATGACTGCGCCGATGTCCCCCTCCCCTGGGCGACGAATCACCCCTTCATCCAGACAGCGTACCGCTTCATTAAGCATCATCATGACGCAGCGCTGCGTCATCAACGCCGGGTCCAGATGCGCGGTTGGCGTAACATCCAGCAAGCGATAGATACGGCTATCAGAGACTTTATGCTGCCGACGCCACCAGTTGCACAACCGCTCATAGCGAGACAGATCGTAGCGATAAAAACCCCGTCCGTTCTTACGCCCTTTGCGGTTATCTCTGGCTATCGCCTCCAGTGCCGCAGGCGCGCAGAATCGCTCTCCCAGTTCGGTGACCAGCACGGGCACAATTTTCATCGCCACATCAATCCCCACTTCATCCAGCAAGGTAAATGGGCCGACAGGAAAACCAAAACGGACCAGCGCCCGGTCAATCGACTCGACCGGTTCCCCTTCCAGCAGGCAGCGGGCCGCTTCATTCAGGTAAGGTGCCAGAATACGATTGACGTAAAACCCGGCTTTATCCGCCACAACAATCGCCGTTTTGCCCTGCTTTCTCGCCAACGCCACTGTGGTGGCTAGCGTCGAGTTATCGGTTCCGGCATGAGGGATAACCTCAACCAGCGGCATCTTATCCACCGGGCTAAAGTAGTGCAGGCCGATCACCTGCTCTGGACGGCTGGCCCCCGCGGCAATCTGATGGATGGGTAACGATGACGTGTTGGTAGCAAACACGGTATGGGGCGGCGTGACTGCCTCGATATCCCGAACCATCTGCTGTTTGAGCGCGATATCCTCAAATACCGCTTCCACCACCACATCAACATGCTCAAACCCGCGATAATCGGTGCCACCGGAGAGCAGGCTCATCTGTCGCCGCTGTTCTGCCGGTGTTATACGCCGACGGGCCACCTGCTTGCTTAGCCGTTGCCAGCTACTGTGTA
Source organism: Dickeya oryzae (assembly GCF_009372235.1). GTDB lineage: Bacteria > Pseudomonadota > Gammaproteobacteria > Enterobacterales > Enterobacteriaceae > Dickeya > Dickeya oryzae. The sequence goes on from NZ_ML762920.1 coordinate 714,518, forward strand.
ATGCCTGGGTGATCCCCTGCTCTTGAATATCCTTAATCCTTACCGGTAACTGGCCGTTCAGTGCCGTCACACTGGCGATACCGCCCCCCATTAACCCACCGCCCAGCACGCCGACACGACGTAATGGACCGGGAACCACCGGCGCACCAAAATCTTTTTTCAATGCCGTGGTGGTAAAAAACAACCGCCGCAATGCCACGGATTCCGGCGACATCACCAGTTGCCCGAACGCGCGGGCCTCGGCCTGATACCCCGCCTGACTCCCCTGCTCCAGACCACAGCGCACCACCTCAATGATGCGCGTCGCCGCCGGATAGTTGCCCTGCGTTTTTGCCAGCGTCTGTCGCCGCACCCGCTCAAACAGCCAACGGCGAACATACGGCAGCATCAGTAGCCGGTGTCGCCAGCCGGGTGAGGTCACCGGCCGTTTACCCCGGCGAATAAAACCCACCGCCGCCTCCAGCAAGACGGCGGGAGCCACCACCTCATCAACCAGCCCGATACGCCGTGCCTGCGCAGCGCGCAGTTGTCGCCCGGTGAGTATTAACTCCAGCGCACGATCCACGCCTATCAGACGAGGAAGACGTTGGGTCCCCCCCGCCCCCGGTAATAGTCCCAGTTGCACCTCCGGTAATCCGAGGCGGGTGCTGTCATCAGCGGTACAGAGCCGATAGTCGCACGCCAGCGCCAGTTCCAGCCCCCCCCCCAGACAGGTACCGTGAATAGCCGCCACCACCGGGAACGGCAGATGGGCGATCGCATCCAGCGCGTGCTGGCCGGTTTCGGCCAGCTTCTGCGCACTGGCCACATCGGCACAGGCATCCAACATGCCGATATCCGCCCCCGCAATAAACGACGCCGGTTTTCCTGACAGGATAATCAGCCCCTGCAGGCCGTTGTACTGCCGGGCTTGTGACAACACGGTTTGCATCTGCTCAGCAAATTCCGCTTTCAGGGTGTTCACTTTTTCACCGGGGACATCCACGGTAATCACCCCGATGTGGTCAGGGCGAAATGTCAGTTGGAAAGCGGCTTGGGTGCCGCGCTCATCCGTTTGGTCCATCCCTAACTGCTCCGTCATTGCGCCACCTCCACCACCATCGCTGCTCCCAGACCACCCGCCGCACAGGCGGTCACCAAGCCTAACCCACCGCCCCGTCGACGCAATTCATGCAACGTTTGGGTGATCATCCGCGCGCCGGTTGCGGCAAACGGATGCCCATAAGCAATCGAACCACCGCGGACATTAAAACGCGCCTCATCCACCTCACCTATCGGTGCACTACGGCCCAGTTTGTCGCGGGCGAATTCTGCACTGGCGAACAGGTGGAGGTTAGCTAACGTTTGAGCAGCAAAGGCTTCATGCATGTCAATCAGCGTCAGGTCATCAAGCCGGATGCCTGCCCTGTCAAGAGCCAGTGGCGTGGCATACGCAGGCCCGGCCAGCATGTCTTGCTGTACCGGGATCGCGCTAAAAGCATAACTGCGCAGGTAACCGAGCGGGGTCAAGCGCAGTTCGCTGGCCCGGGATTCGCTCATCAGCAACACCGCCGCCGCGCCATCAGTCAACGGCGAACTGTTAGCCGCAGTCACACTACCGTAGCGACGGTCAAAAGCGGGGTTAAGGCGGGAATACTGTTCTGGCGCGCTGTCACGACGAATGGTGTTGTCTTCGCTGATGGCCTGCTTATACGGCGGCACCCAGGCCGTCATCACTTCATCGCGTAACACGCCGTCAGCCCAAGCCTGAGCTGCCCGTTGATGGGAACGGTGAGCGAACGCGTCCTGCGCGTCGCGACTGATACGGTAGTCTTTCGCCATCTGCTCCGCGGTATCTCCCATCCGCAACCCGGTGGAATACTCCGCGACGGCCGGCGCTACCGGCAGTAAATCCCGGGGCCGCAACCGGGCCAGCAACGCCAGCCGCTGGCTGAGTGTTTTGGCCCGCGACAGAGAAACCAGCGTGTGCGCCAGCGCCTTGCTAACGCCAATCGGCAGCACCGACGCTGAGTCCGCGCCACCAGCAATACCGATATCGATAGTGCCAGCCAGAATACTTTCCGCCACGTTAGCCACCGCCTGAAAACTGGTCGCGCAGGCGCGGGAAACACTGTAAGCATCGGTGTGCACACTCATGCCGCTACCCAGCACAATTTCACGCGCAATATTGGGGGCTTCAGGCATCTGAATCACTTGACCGAAGACCAGTTGGTCCACCTGCTCTGGTTCAACACCGCTACGCAGCAGTAACTCATTCACCACCAGCTTTCCCAGCTCCAGCGCCGGAACACCATGATATACCGTCGCCTGCCGGGCAAACGGGGTTCTCAATCCACTGACAATCGCAATCCGATCGCCGCGGCGGGTGAGCAACGGCGTGACTTCGCGCATAACCATGAGGTTCATCCCTTTTCAGAGGTCGAGGAGGTTTGAACTCATTGTTAACCTGAAGATTACATTATGCAAACAAGTCGATACCAAACAGCGAACCCGACCACGCTTCCCGGTACGCCGGTGTAGTAGATATAGCGATACGACAGGGCATAACCAGACGAAAACACCATGGTACAAGGTAGTAAAAACGCAGAAACGGAAATGGCAGGAATGACAGGAATGACAGGAATAGTGACAAGATGATCACGAGCCAATACCGCCTCGTTGAGTGTCAGACACAAAGCGAGGCGGAGTACACCGGGGCGATTTTCCGGCCCGCTCAGGGCCGTTTATTCGCCCAGTTAGTTCAGGCTGTTTATTGGTCAGGATTGTTTATTGGCTCAGGACTGTACTGGCACAGCCGAGGATTAACGCAGACCCAACTGGAAAATCAGCGTTTCGGCCTGGCAACTGAAGGTGAAATCCATATCCAGTTTGACCCCTGCATCCACCTCAGACAGGCGAGCATCAATCACGCAAGGTTCGGATTCAACCGAACGGGCTTTTTCCGTTAATTGCTTCTGCATCTGCTCCGCATCGCTACGACTGGTGAATACGTGGCTGTAAGACGCCGTGCAGTCGGTATTATCCATTACGGTTCCCACATCCACACAGCAACAGGCGGCGGTTTCTTCTGCGCTACATTTGTTAATTGCGTTTGTCATGACAAAACTCCTCTGCGGTGACAGGCGCTTCCTCAAGCGGAAGCGGGCTATCAATGTAATCTGGCTCTCATTTTACTCACACGGATGGCCTATCACTAGCACTTACCAACTAAAGGGGCATTGCGTGACACAGATCACACATTGATATTATTTCCCAATGAAATAAGTTAAAAACACTAAACACAACCACAACATTTGTTAACCAGATCCAAATTCTTTAATCATTTTTGCAACATAAATGGAACTTTAAGAAAACATTTCATAGTGTTAATTCTATATTTTTCGTAACTGGTCTGATTTGTCAGCCCGGTAAGCGCCCCTACAATGCGCGTCCCTTGTTACACGCTAACAAAAATAGCCAATAATCAGTGAGGTTTCGGTCATGAGCCAGAAAGTCCTGTTAAAGAAAACATCACTTGCTGTGGCGCTGGCGCTCATGGCATCCAATGCAACCGCAGCAGGTTTCCAGTTGAATGAATTCTCTTCTTCTGGCCTCGGGCGTGCTTTCTCCGGTGAAAGTGCCATTGCAGATAACGCCAGTTCCGGCAGCCGTAACCCAGCCACGATGACGATGTTTGATCGCCCATCGTTTTCCGGCGGTGTCACCTATATTGACCCGGACATCAACCTGCGCGGCAGCAGCAGCAGCGGTCGGGACGCCAGCGCCGATAACATCGCGCCGAACGCCTGGGTGCCTAACCTGCATTTCATCATGCCGCTGAACGATCAGTGGGCGGTAGGTGCTTTTGCCACCACCAACTTCGGTCTGGCGACCGAATTCAGTGATAATTTCAGTGCCGGTTCTATTGCGGGCAAAACCGACCTGAAAACGACCAACCTGAACCTGAGCGCCGCCTATCGCCTCAACCAGCATTTCAGCTTTGGTCTGGGTGTTAACGCCGTATACGCCGATGCCAAAATTGTGCGTAATGCCGGTGAAATCGGCCCGGCGCTGCGTGTGAGCCCAACCGCTGAGATAACGCATCTGGACGGTAAAGAATGGGGTTATGGCTGGAACGCCGGTCTCTTGTACGAGCTGGATAAAAATAACCGTTTTGGTCTGAGTTACCGTTCCAAAGTCGATATCGACTTTAACGGTTCTTTCCGAAGTGACCTGGCAGCACCACGCGGCACCAGTGGTACCACCATCCCCGGTAAGCTGACGCTCAACCTGCCGGAAATGTGGGAATTCTCCGCGTACCATCGTGTTGCACCGCAATGGGCCGTTCACTACAGCCTGGCCTACACCAGTTGGAGCGCGTTTAAGGAGTTACGAGCTACCGGCAGCAACGGTCAGCAGTTGTTCCAAAAAGACGAGAGCTTCCACGACGCCTACCGTATCGCGTTGGGAACCACCTACTACTACGACAACAACTGGACTTTCCGTGCGGGTATCGCGTTTGACGATAGCCCGGTTCCAGCAGACAAGCGCACTATCTCCATTCCGGATCAGGATCGTCTGTGGCTAAGCGCAGGTACCACTTACGCCTTCAATAAAGATGCGTCTGTCGATGTGGGTGTGTCTTACATGCACGGACAGAAAGTGACTATCCACGAGCCGGGCATTTCTCAGAGAGTGCCTTCCTACACCTTTACCTCTAAAGGGCAAGCGTGGTTGTACGGTGTGAACTTTAACTACAGCTTCTGACACAACACCTTCTGTCTACAAGCAAAAGGCCGCGATTGCGGCCTTTTGCTTTCCTACATAGCGATGACTGATGCGATGATTACTCCGGTTTCACTTCCATGTAATCCAGTTTCAGCGTACTGCTGGTGTAACTGCGAATCTTATTCGTCAGCTCGATGTTGCCTTCCAGTTTCTGTCCGTAAGACGGGATGATTTCTTTTAGCTTCGCCTGCCATTGTGGCGTGGCGACTTTATCTTTAAACACCGTTTGCAACAGGCTAAGCATGATAGGCGCGGCGGTGGATGCACCCGGAGAAGCCCCCAGCAGTGCGGCAATGGTTCCATCTTTGTCGCTGACAATCTCGGTACCCAGTTTTAGTACGCCGCCTTGTTCTTTGTCTTTTTTGATGACCTGAACACGCTGCCCCGCTACCGCCAGGCGCCAGTCAGACGGTTTGGCTTGCGGAAAGTACTCTTTCAGCGCGGCAAAACGGTCATCATCATTCATCATCAACTGTCCGATCAGGTATTTCACCAGGTCGAAATTATCGATCCCCACATCCATCATCGGTATGACATTGGAGATGTTCATTGACGAGATAAGATCCCACAATGAGCCGTTTTTCAGGAACTTACTGGAAAACGTCGCAAACGGGCCAAACAGCAGCACCGGTTTACCATCAAAGATACGGGTATCCAGATGCGGAACTGACATGGGTGGCGCGCCAACCGACGCCTTACCATACACCTTGGCAAGATGGCGTTTTACGATATCCGGATTATCCGTCACCAGAAACTCACCACCGACCGGAAAGCCGCCGTAGTTATTCGCTTCCGGAATACCGGATTTCTGCAACAATTGCAGTGCTGCACCGCCCGCACCGATAAACACAAACTTCGCGTTAATCGCGCTTTCTTTACCACCGTTTTTCAGGTCAGCGACCACAACGCGCCAGGTTTTATCCGGGTTACGTTTGATATCACGCACTTCATTGTTCAGTTTCAGGTTGAAAGTCGAATGCTGTTGCAACCCATTCACCAACTGGCGGGTTACTTCACCGTAGTTGACATCGGTACCAATCGGCATGCGGGTAGCGGCAACTTTCTGCTGTGAGTCTCGCCCTTCCATCACCAGTGGAATCCACTGTTTTATCTGTTCCGGATTATCCGAGAACGCCATGCCGCGGAATAAGGTGCTGTGCTGCAACGCCTGATAGCGTTTGTGCAGATAATTGACGTTCTCGTCCCCCCACACGAAGCTCATGTGCGGTACGCTGTTGATGAACGACGACGGGTCTTTCATCACATCATGGGAAATTTGATAAGACCAGAACTGACGGGAAACCTCGAACGCTTCACTGATTTCAACCGCTTTGCTGATATCAATCGAGCCATCGGCTTTTTCCGGCGTATAGTTCAGCTCCATAAATGCCGAATGACCAGTGCCAGCGTTATTCCAGCCGTTGGAACTCTCTTGCGCGACGTTGTCCAGCCGCTCAACCATACTCATGGTCCAGTTCGGCTCCAGCGCCTGTAAATATGTCCCCAGTGTGGCACTCATGACTCCGCCGCCAATCAGCACCACATCCACAGCGTGCTGTTCCTCCGCCATGGCAGGCTGTGCCAGCCCTATTGTGCCCAGACACAAGGTGGTAACCAGTAACTTTTTCATATTTATGTCCCGTTATATCAGTGTGTCATCCCTGCAGGTGAACAAGGGTGATTCCCGATTAGCGAGATAACGATACAAAAGCGATGAGCCATGGGGGAAACAATGACAAACCGTGGTAGTCAAACCTGCCTTTATGATGTCGATACGACATAGAGCCGGATGACGACAGGCGGAGATAAAAACAGGTTACGCAACATGCGGATTGCCTGCCCAGGGCAGCTGAATCGTTACCTTTCCTAACCGTCTGTTATTATTGTTACATAAACGATAAAAATGAATTTATGTAATTAAATAAACGGTTAACAATAAAATAACGCTTCACAAACAATCAATTGGCTGTAACAGAAGGGGTTTGACGGGAAAATTAGTTACAAAAGGCACCCGCAGGTGCCTGTATAACACGACAACCAGACTTATTTATTTGAATCAATTTCGTCCAGACTGCCTTCAATCGCCTTAGCATTCGGGTTGACCACCGGAACGGATTTACCGCCGTTCGCCAAGAAATCATGGCGCTGGAAGTAGGCTTCACGCACCATCAGATATGGATCAGACGAATTACGCAGCAATCCGTCGGAATCCAGCAGGCTGGCACGGGTTTCCAGCCCTTGCACCACCCATTTACCCGCCGACATCCAGAACGTGAGGTAACTCAGTGGTGGATAGAGCGTATCCACCACACCGCCACCGTCTTCACGTAATGTCGCACTGCCATACCCCGGTAACACCAGATAAGGCCCGTAGCCCACATGGTAATAACCCAGGGTACTGCCGAAACGGTGTGGTTCTTCTTTCGCCAGTTTAGGATTCGCCATCGAGGCCACGTCAATCAGACCACCCATACCCAATAAGGTATTGAGGAAGAAACGGTTAAGGTGAATCATCGCCTGATAGGGTTTCCCCTCAGCGAAATAGTTCACCATCGCGGCAGGTTCAGACAGGTTGACGAAGAAATTGGTTAGCCCGTTACGTGCAGGCTGTGGCATGTAGTCACGCCAGACTACGGCTGCCGGACGGACGACATAGGGATCCAACACATTGTAGTTGAACCCGAACATGGTACGGTTGAATCCTTCCAGCGGATCCGAACGTTGCTCCGGCGCTGAGGTTTTAGAGCTGGCACAGCCGGCAAGCACCACGCTCGCCAGTACCACACCACCCAGACGAAAATTCATAACGTATCTCCCTGCTGAACTTTCATGCGGTCCGCACGACCTGCCACTGGGCCGTCAGCGCACAAGGCCACATGTTATCATTTTAATACACCGGGCTTTGGTTTGCCCGTGCCGCCCTGTCGCGGCATATCGGAAAATGGCAATCGCCTGATCGCAACACCAGACGTGACGCAGCTCTCATCAATGCTTCGGAATTGTCCGGTTCTTAACCGGTACGATGAACAAAGACGCTCACCGGCTCGCCACCGTCGCCAACATGATGCTCAACCGTGGCAGAGTGCAGATCCTGCGTTAGCCTCTCGCAAAATTCCAGCACCCATTGTGCGATCGCAACCGAATTCAGTGACTTGCTATGCAGTCATCCCCGTATCAGGGCGATTCGGATAACGGAAGATAGCATGATTAAGGCCGGTATACCGCTCAAAACTGGTGGCGGATTGAGCAAACGCACCGGCAAGTGCTTATGAAGACAGCCAAATCGGGTATAATGCTCCGCCAACGCAGTCCCCATAGTTAAATGGATATAACGAGCCCCTCCTAAGGGCTAGTTGCAGGTTCGATTCCTGCTGGGGACGCCAATCACACTTCTCACACCTTCTCAGTAAGTCTAAAAATCCTTTAAAAACAACTATAAATCATAAAAATGACGTTAGCCGGACTGTCAGGCCCGGCCGGTACATTATTTAGCGCTTTCCACGCTGGCTTGCGTGAAGTTCGGGTAATCACCCGGTTTGCCCGCGTTCAGGTTAGACAGAAAATTGCTGTCCTTCATCGGGATATCTGCCGAGCCATAATCAAACGTATTCATCTTATTACGCATCTCCTGATTGCTGACACCATCACCATGCACGGCATACCAGCTGACAATATCCGGCGTGACAAAGGTGTTATAAGGGTTTTCCGCCTGCTCGCCTGATTTGGCAAAACGAAACGCGTGGGTCAGCGCACCATCTTTGTGATAGACAAACTTCAGGTGGCCATTTTGTTTATCCAGGCTGGAGGCAGCGGCTGTCGTCAGCTTACCGTGGGCGCTATAGCTACCATGGGTTACCGTGCCGTTTTTGGTCCAGACTGCCGCATATTCCCAGTCATGCCGGTGGCCGCTTTTGACGCCCGCCACAATCTGATCTTTCAGGAAATAGAGCGCATAAAAATGGCCGCAGTAGCGGTTACCACCACTATTTACACAGGCGTAGCGATGTAGCGTATTGGATTTATCGAGAAACGTCGTCCAGCGGCAACCACCGGTGAGGCTACCCGTCGGATTGAGGCCGCCATTTTGCTGACCACTGCGACTGATTCCGGCACTGGGCAAGCAGCCATCGGTATCGAAATCAAATACCGGCGCAATCGACGCCGCGTTAACACCGGAAGGTAATGCCTGATCCAGTTTGTCGAAATCATCAGCATGCGCTGTAAATACGGCCCAGAGAGGAAGGGTTGCCAACATTACTTTCTTCTTTAAAAACATAGTATCTCCTGTTTCCATTTTGCTTAGGCGTCATGCCCATTGGTGTTTTTAAAAATAAAGAGTGGAATTGCAATTAATGCGTAATTTTTTGATCAGAAAATCGTTATTCAGTAAACCCATTAATAAGAAAAACCATCAACCATCTATTTCAGCCTTATGACAAAAAACAGATAAAAATGGCCTCCCGAAAATCATCATAGCTATATTTCAGCCAGCAACCAATGATTACCCGGAGAAACAACCCTGCATTACCTCTTCAATATTTATTTTCTTTTCCGTTTTAAAATAAATAAAATCGAGATGACCCGTCCAGTTAATTACTCACACTTGTTTCGCTGTTATTTTTCTCATTATTATCGCCCTTTGTTTTTTACCGCATTTCTTCGCCTTTGACGCATTTCTTCGCCTTTGATAAGTGTAGATGCTTCACTCCCCTCCACAGCGTGGTGGTGCCTTCTGAAGCCCGCCTTCGTCCCCCCTCACAGATTCGTGACAGCACTTAAAAAAGTGCGTACAAATAAAATCTGCGTATTTACTCTCTGATACATTGCTGTTTCGATACGTTGATGCACGTACTCCATGACTTCGGCGCGGTGCACTTACCCTGCCAGGCCCAAACAAGAAAGGAAAACACATGAAAAAGCTGACTTTCAGCGCAGGCGCTCTGATGGTAATGCTGGCGTTAACCGGTTGCAGCACACCGTCACAACAAGCCCAGACGACGCTCTCTAACCAGTCGGTGCTGGCTCTGAACTGGTTCCAGCAGTCGGGTGAATATCAGGCATTGTGTTATCAGGCATTCAACTCGGCTCGCGTAGCATTCGATGCCGCGCCCGTGACTGCCGGTAAGAAAAAAGTCGTCGTGGTTGACCTGGATGAAACCATGCTGGATAACAGCGCCTACAGTGGCTGGCAGGCCAAAGAGCATCAGCCCTTTAGCCCGGCAAGCTGGAGCCGCTGGTCACATGCCCGTCAGGCTCTGGCCGTACCCGGCGCAGTGGAATTTGCGCGCTATGTGAATAGTCATGGCGGGCAGGTGTTCTATGTCTCAAACCGGCTGGAAAGCGAAGCCACGGATACCCGCGAAAACATGCTAAAACTCGGTTTCCCGGAGGTGAACAGCCAGACACTGTGGCTGAGTAAAGGAAGCAGTAACAAGCAAGCCCGCTTTGATGAAATCAGCGCGAAAGGCAACCAGATAGTGCTGTATGTTGGCGACAACCTCAATGATTTCGGCGCTGCGACGTACCACAAGCTGAATGATGAACGCCGTGCGTTTGTCAGTGCAAACCGGGCGAAATTCGGCACACAGTTCATCGTATTGCCTAACCCGCTTTACGGCGACTGGGAGAGCGGCCTTAGCAGCAACTACAACGCGCTGACACCAGAACAAAAGTTACAGGTACGCAGCCAACAGATGCGTGTCTGGAACGGCCAGTAATCCGGATTACAGCGCATTGACCAGCAACAACGGGGCGTCTGCCCCGTTGTTTATTGTGCACCATTCACCACCCAACCAGCGCCGTTACTGTGGCGACGGCCCTTAAGAGATATTAACCATCCCACTCAACCATATTGAATATGATACGCATTATCGATAACCTTGCGGCACATTTTCATGCTCAACAGGTAAACGTATGCTGGGATCAGGGACGTGCGCGCAGAGCGTGCCATCAGGGAATAAACAACCGGGTTACCTACCCTGGCTACTGGGGTTACTGGCAATGCTGCTGGTCGGTTGCGACAACGCCGCCTCCCCCACTCAACATGCCACGGCGTCAGCGTCCGTGGGCTGGCCCCGCACGGTACCAACACCGAAAGGGCCGCTCACGCTCACGCACCCACCACAACGCATCGTTTCCACCAGTGTTACCCTCAGCGGCACACTATTGGCTATCAATGCGCCACTGGTTGGCTCCGGTGCCACCAGCACCAATACCGTCGTGGCTGACGAGCAAGGGTTCTTTCGTCAGTGGAGTGCCGAGGCAAAAGCCCGCCACGTCAAACCGCTCTATATCACCGAACCGAACGCAGAAGCGATTGCCGCGGCCGCACCGGACATGATCATTATTGCCGCCACTGGCGGTGACTCCGCTCTGAAGCTGTATGAGCAGCTTTCGGCCATCGCGCCGACGCTGGTGGTGGATTACGGTGACAAAAGCTGGCAACAGTTGGCTGAGTATCTGGGTGCAGCTACCGGTCACGAAACCGATGCCCGCCAGGTGATTGCGCGTTTCGAACAGCGGGTGCAGGCGGTGAAACAGGCAATTCAGTTGCCGCCACAACCCGTGTCGGCGCTGGTGTATTACGAAGACGGTCGGGGCGTTAACCTATGGACACCCTCGTCCGCACAGGGACAATTGCTCCATGAACTCGGGTTCCAGTTAGCCTCGCTGCCGGACAATCTGCCGACCGAAACGCGCATGGGCAAACGGCAAGATATTGTGCAAATCTCCGGTGAGAATATGGCTGCCAGTCTCAACGGCCAGTCACTGTTGCTGTTCGCCACTGACGAGAATACCGTGCAGCGAGTCATCGACAACCCATTCCTCAGTCACCTCGACCCGGTCATGCAGCATCGTGTCTGGGCGATGGGCCCGGATACCTTCCGACTCGATTATTACAGCGCCAGCAACATGCTAAACCAGGTCGAACACCATTTTCGTCGGCCAGCGGCTCACTGACCGACAGCATGGAGCACACGGCGACGCGTTATCCTTCCTGTAACGCGTCGTCGGTTGTTTCCTCTTCACGCTGCGTTTCCACCGGCTCGCCAAAACGGCATTGTCGTAGCGGACGCACCAGCACTGTTATCAGTGCCCCCAACGCGGTCGCCGCCGCGCCGAACGCCAGAATGCTGGTCGCAGGCACCAGGAGTTTGCCCATCAGCCCCAGAATCAGCGCGCCAACGGAATCGCCGGTGACATCCTGCGCGGTACCGAGGCTATTAACCCGGCCCAACAGGTGATCCGGCGTGTGGCTCTGGATCAGGGTGAACTGCAACAACGAGGTGATCGCGTTGAAATAGCCATAACAGACCAACGCTAACAGCGCTGGCAGCAAATGGCTAAACAGCCCCAGCGACCCCACCGCCAGAAACGCCCCGGTCGCACACCCCAGCAGAATGCGCCCCGGCCACGCAACACCGGATACCCAACCACTGGTAAACGCCCCCAGCATGGCACCCAGCGGTACGGCGGAATACATTAACCCGACCGCCGATGGCCCGGCGTGGTACGCGTCACCCGCCAGCGCCGGGAACAGCACCCGCATGGCACCGACCACGCTCACTAACATCCCCAGCAACACCACACACCCCACCACCGGGTGCGCGCAAACGAAACGAACCCCGCCAGCCAGCGCCTGCAACGGGTGCTCCGGCTTGCCCGGTGCCGGTTTCATGGTCGGCAGTCGCACCAGTGGGATCAAGGTCGCCAGCGTACCGGCCGCCGCCACCGCGAAATTCCAGCCGACACCACCGGCGACAATAATCACCCCGCCCAGTGCGGGTGACAAAATGGCCCCCAGTCGTACCGTCAACATGGTCAGCGCCCCAGCCGCCGGTAAATTTTCCCGACCGACCAACAACGGGATCACCGCCATCAACGCGGTCATCCCCAATGCGCCGAAAAAGCCGTCCCAGGCTGCCAGCACGTAGAGCGCCAGCAATGACGGCGAGCCGGAAAACGCATTCAGGCTCAGTGCCACAAACCCTATCCCACAAGTACCGCGGGCAAACAAAATCAGTTTGCGGCGATCAAAGCGATCCGCCAGTACCCCGCCCAACATCAGCCCGATAAACATACCGATGCCATCCAATGCCACCGCCATACCGACCTGTAACGTAGAACCGGTCATCGCCTGAATCTGCACCGGTACACCAACGGTCAGCATACCGAGTGCAAACACCGACAACATGCGGGCCATAAAAATGGCGCGAAAATGTGCGTTTTGCCTGAGCAGGCTGAAGTCGAGAAAAAAAGAAGATTTAGCCATGAGTGTTGGATGAATTCCTGTCTTTAATAAAAATGCGGCCGCAGCCGCGCCGCAGCGCCGCCATTAGCGACCTGAAATAACGGCACACCCAGCCAGGGATGACGCGTTAATCCTGCGATAGTTAATCCTGTGGGGGTTAACCCCGAGGTAAATGCCGCCAACCCAGCGTCAGGTCAATGTCTTTGCCAAAACCTCAATGTTACCCTAGTCACGCCATAACATTAATGATAATAATAATCATATGCATTATTTAATAAAGCAGTTCTTATCAATGCGTTCATCTCCTGGTGGTCAGGTTACCCCCCTGCCGTATACACCGTCATCGTTAACCGGGCGTCGGTTCGGTGGCGTACTGCCTTGTCTGCTGTTGCTTGCGTTGGTGTGTCTCGCCAGCCTGATGTTGGGTGCCCGCGCCATCGCGCCGGAGGTCGTCTGGCAGAGTCTGGCGGGGCACGCGCAAGGCCCGGACAGCATCATCGTGTTACAGGCACGGCTACCGCGCACACTGGCCGGTATTCTGGTCGGCATGGCACTGGGTGCCGCCGGGGCGGTGATGCAGGCGCTGACCCGCAACCCGCTGGCCGACCCTGGCATCCTCGGTGTTAACGCCGGTGCCAGCTTCGCCATCGTGCTCGGCATTAGCGTGTTTGGGATTACCGGTATGGCGTCGTGGCTGGGGTTTGCCTGGCTCGGCGTGTTAGCAGCCAGCCTGATGGTGTGGATCATCGGTACGCTGAGCGGCGGTCGGGTGAATCCAATACGCCTGACGCTGGCCGGTGTGGCGCTAAGCGCCGTGTTGTCGGGTTTTACCTCATCACTGTCGCTGCTCAATCCCCACGCCTTTGATCAGTTACGGCTATGGGAAGCCGGTACGCTGGATATCCGTTCGCTAAGCAATGTGGCCTGGGTCACCCCCATTGTACTGCTGGGCTGTGCGCTGGCATTTTTGGCGGCCCGTTCACTGAATACCCTCAGTATGGGGGATGACCTCGCGACGGCACTCGGCACCCGTGTCGGCGTCATTCGTGTGATGGCGATGCTATCGGTGATGCTGTTGTGTGGCTCCGCTACCGCGCTGACCGGCCCGATTGGCTTTGTTGGCCTGATGATCCCTCACATCGCACGCGGCTGGGCCGGTCCGGATCAACGTTGGATTCTGCTCTATTCCCTGCTGTTCGCCCCCATACTGCTGCTCTGCGCTGATATTGTCGGCCGCCTGTTGGTACCGGGTGAATTGCGAGTTTCTATTGTCACCGCCTTTATCGGTGCGCCGGTACTGATCTGGCTGGTACGCCAGCGCAAGTTTTAGGAAACACGTTATGTCTACCCGAACTCTGTTCCTGCGCACGGCTTCCGGTTTGATTAGCGGTCGGTTGCCGCTACGTGCAGTGTGGATCAACCTCTCGCTGCTGTTGGTCTGCGTCGCCCTGCTGACGCTGGCAGTCAGCCTCGGCATCCTGCCGCTGTCAGCCGTCACCGTCTGGCAGGCGCTGGCTCACCACGGTGATGCCGGTACCGTGACCGTGGTAACCCAATGGCGCGCGCCACGGGCGATCATGGCGTTACTGTGCGGTGCTTGTCTTGGTATCAGCGGTGCTATCTTCCAGTCACTGACACGCAATCCATTGGGTAGCCCGGACGTCGTGGGCTTTAACACCGGTGCCTATACCGGTGCGCTGGTCACGATCATTGTGCTGCACGGCAGCTATTACCAGATTGCCGGAGGTGCCATGTTGGGTGGTCTGGCAACCGCGTTACTGGTGTATCTGCTGGCCTGGCGGCAGGGTATCAGCGGCTTTCGGTTGATTATCGTCGGGATCGCGGTCAGTGCCGTGTTGTCGGCGTTCAATACCTGGTTGATGATCACCGGCGCGCTGGAAACGGTGATGAGCGCCGCCTTGTGGGGAGCTGGCTCGTTGAACGGTATGACCTGGGCCAAAGCCACACCCGCGTTACTGGTAATGCCGCTGACCGTGCTGGCAACACTACTGCTGGCGCGGCGCTTGCAACTGCTGGAAATGGGCGATGACAGCGCCAGAGCGCTGGGGGTCAATGCACAGGCCAGTCGGTTGTGGCTGATGCTGTGCGGCATCGTATTGATTGCGGTTGTCACAGCCAGTGCCGGGCCGGTTTCCTTTATCGCACTGGCCGCGCCACAGATAGCACGCCGCCTGACCCGCGCCAGCACCATGCCGCTGTGTGCTGCCGCACTGGTGGGCAGCGTGCTGCTACTGGCGGCGGATATTGTCGCTCAGCATCTGTTTACCGGTCGGCAATTGCCTGTCGGTTCGGTGACGGTCAGCATTGGCGGGCTGTATCTGATCGGGTTGCTGATCCGCGAATCGCGTCGCTAATCCGCCCCTTTAATTTACCTGTAATTTGCCTGTAAAGAGTGATTCTGATGACACAGCTTTTACACGCCGAGCAGTTAACGCTGGGCTACGACAACAACATTATCGCCCGCAATTTGAGCGTGGCGATCCCGGCGGGAAAATTCAGCGTCATCATCGGCCCTAACGCCTGCGGTAAATCCACCCTGCTGCGAGCGCTATGCCGCCTGCTCAAACCGATGGCGGGCGACGTGTTACTGGACGGTACCAGCATCCACCGTATTCCCACCAAAACGCTGGCCCGGCAGTTAGGCCTGCTGCCACAACACGCTATCGTACCGGATAACATCACCGTGATGGATTTGGTCGCACGCGGCCGCTACCCGCATCAAACGCTACTGCGCCAGTGGAGTGAAGCCGATCAAGTAGCGGTGGAACAGGCGATGGTGGCGACTAACGTCAGCGAACTGGCAGAACGCAGCGTCGATGAACTGTCTGGCGGCCAGCGTCAACGGGTGTGGATTGCGATGGTGCTGGCACAACAAACGCCGCTGTTATTGCTGGATGAACCGACCACCTGGCTGGATATCGCCCATCAGATTGACCTGCTCGATCTGTTTCGGGAACTGAACCAGCAGCATGACCGCACACTGGTGGCGGTACTACACGACCTCAATCAAGCCTGCCGCTACGCTGATCACCTTATCGTGATGCGCGCAGGCAGCGTTATGGCGCAGGGTGCCCCCGCCGATGTCATCACCGCCGAACTGGTGCAGGCAGTATTCGGCATGGCCTGCGTCATCATCGACGACCCGGTTTCCCACACCCCCCTTATCGTCCCCTGCGGCCGCCATCACCCAGCCCCTTAAAACAAACACGGTTTCTGGCATAAGAAATGGCCGACTATCGTCGGCCATTCAGATTACTGACAGACACCTTGATTATCGGTGAGTAGGTTTTCTGGCGTCCCAAACAGTGCTGAGGTGGGCGACTTCGCCGGGTGAGCCGCATGGACGCGGCGAAAGCCCGTGCCGCGCCGGACAAAAACGTCGGGAACGTTTTTGAACAGCGTTTACGCTGGCCCGAAGGGCGAGCCCCATGGATGGGGCGAGTAACCGCGTCACGGGCGGCCCGAATAGCGAAGGCGAACGCCGAAGGTAGCGCGCAGCGCCACTGTTTAGCCACTAAGCCAGTGGTCAAGGAGAGGTGGCGCTTGCACCTCTCCTTGTCGTGCGTGCGATGAAGCGGCAAAGAAATGACACCGCTTATCCCGCACGAAACTATTCACTGACCAGGCAAACGTCACCATTCATAAAACAACATGGCTGTTTGTCAGCAACCTATTCAGCAACGGCCCCAGGTTTTCCAGCGATGCAGGCGACAGAATATCCGCGTGCTCACAATATTGCGGATACTGCGTCAGTGTACCGACATACGGTGCCCAGGTAGCGTCAACGTCCATCCCTGCTGGCAGGGTTCGGGTTGCCACAAACAGCGTGGCTTCACCGTCGTAACGATGTGAACGGGCCGATGACAACAGCCGTACCGCATCCTGATAGTTAGCAACGATATTGCCAAACATTGCCTCGCGTTCTGCGCGCAGTTGCGGGTCGTCCTCTGACTGCGTGTCGGCCATAAATCCGGCCTGTTCACGCTCGACTTCCTCACGGGCGTCGGCTTCATCCGGAGCGGTCCAGTCCTGCCCTTCCGGCGGATAGGTATCCAGCAAACCAAGGAACGACACCGTTTCGCCCACCTGTTGCAACCGTGCGGCGATACCGTGCGCCAGCGTACCGCCGAGCGAGTAACCCAGCAGGAAATACGGCCCCTGCGGCTGAATACGCCGGATGGTCGCCAGATGACGCTCGCACATCGCGTCCACCGATTCACACGCGGCGATGACCCCGTCCGGTCGTGGTGATTGCAACCCGACAATCGGGTACTCCCCGTCCAGATACTGCAACAGACCCGCATACTGCCAGGCAAAACCCGATGCCGGATGCAGGCAGAACAGCACCGGCCCGGTTCCCGTCCGTAACGGCAGCATATCGCCATTACCATCCAGATGCTGGCTGTCCGCATCGCCTTCTACCAGCGCTGCAATACGGGCTACGCTGCGTGCCGCCATAATCTGCCCCACCGTCAGTGAGTGTTGCAGCTGACGGCGTATCTCAGCGGCCAGTCGCATCGCCAGCAACGAATGCCCCCCCAGCGCGAAGAAATCGTCATCCGCCGATACCGTCTCGCAGGCCAGTAGCTCCGCAAACAGGGCCGCGATCGTGCGTTCGGTGTCTGTTTGTGGGGCGCGGCCGTCAGCGTGCTGTCCGGCAGGTGCCGGTAACGCCTTGCGATCCAGCTTGCCATTCGCACTCAGCGGGAATGACGCCATCAGCACATAACTCACCGGCACCATATGGGCCGGCAATTGCTGCGACAGCGCCTGTTGTAACTGGTCAACATCCAGCGAGATACCGGCCTGCGGCACCAGCCAGGCCACCAGTTGCCGGGCATCAGCACCGTGCAGTCGGGTGGTTTTTCCACCCAACTCTCGCGCACCGACCACCGCTTGCGCCACGCCGGGCTGTGCCAGCAGCACCTGCTCAATTTCCCCCAGTTCGATGCGCTGACCACGGATTTTCAACTGGTCATCGCTGCGCCCCAGGTAGTCTACCGTGCCATCTTCCAGCCAACGTGCGATATCGCCGGTACGGTACATCCGTTCACCGTGGGCAAACGGGTCCGCCACAAAACGGCTGGCAGTCAGGTCCGGCCGACGCAGGTATCCCTGCGCCAGTTGAATACCGCACAAATACAGATCGCCCGCTACGCCGACCGGTACCGGCCGCAACGCGCCGTCCAGAATACGCAGTTGGGTGTTCCACACCGGCAGGCCGATAGGAATGCCCGGCAACTGACAGCGCGCTAGCGCCTCGCCAGAGGCCGGTTGCCAGGTGACATCCACCGCCGCTTCGGTCGGGCCATACAGGTTGTGCAGCGGTGCCGCGATGAGCGACTGATAATCCAGCGCCAGTTCGCACGACAGCGCTTCACCACTACAGAACACTCGCCGCAGGCTGCCACAGCCGATCTCTTCACGCGGATGCGTTTCCAGCGCACTCACCCAGGCCGCCAGCATCGACGGTACAAAGTGCATGGTGGTCACCGCGTAATCGTTGATCAACTGTACCAGTGCCTCCGGATCACGGTGCGCATCCGGCGGTGCCATCACCAGACGGGCACCAACCATCAGCGGCCAAAAGAACTCCCACACCGACACATCGAAGCTGCATGGCGTTTTCTGTAGCACCACATCATCCGCCACTAACGGGTATTGATGCTGCATCCACCACAAGCGGTTGACGATGGCCTGATGGCCGACCACCACCCCTTTCGGGCGACCGGTAGAACCGGAGGTGTAAATCACGTAAGCGGCCTGCTGATCGGCGACCGGTGGTGATGCGTGACGCGGCGACTGGCGTTCATCCGCCAGCGTATCGAGCAGCAGTACATCGGCCATGCCTGCAAAACGCGACTGCAAACTGCTTTCGGTGATCATCAGGCGAGGTTGCGCATCCTCCACCATCAGCGCCAGCCGTTCATCCGGGTAACCGGTATCCAACGGTAGCCAGGCCGCACCCGCCTCCAGAATGGCGTACAACGCCAGGCTCAAGCGCACCGAGCGCGGCAGCGCCACCGCCACGATATCACCGGGTCGCACCCCGGCGTCGATCAGCCGGTCAGCCAGCAGTCGGGTCTGACGTTGAACCTGACGGTAGGTCAACTGATGCTGGCTATCCACCAGCGCGATGCTATCCGGCGTGCGTTGTGCCTGTGCTGCCAGTGCCTGATGCAACGTACCCGGCGGTACCGGCTGTTCGGTACGATTGACCGCCGCCAGCAGCGCCTGCTCTTGCGGCAGTTGCAGATTCCAGGCCGACAGCGGGCGCTCCGGGTCTGCCACCAGTTGTTGCAGTAACAGTAACAAGCGTTGCGCCAGCCGCTGCGGCTGCGCCACACTGTCGCGGTATTCCATCAGCAGCCGCAGCCGTTTGCCCGGCAGCACCAGCAGCGTCAACGGATAGTGGGTGTAACCCCGATTGTTGACCGCCTCACAGCGCAGCGCCTGCCCGGCCTGACTCAGCTCATCGCCATCCGGGTAGTTCTCCACCACCAGCAAGGTGTCGAACAGCGTGCCGATACCCGCCAGTTGCTGGATTTCCCCCAGACCGACATCATCGTGTTCAATCAGCTGGATTTGCAGCGCCTGTAGCTCAGCCAATTGCGGCGGCAACGGCCGTGATGCATCCAACCGTACCCGCACCGGTAACGTATTGCTGAATAACCCGACCTGCTGGCTGATGCCGTCAATCTGCCCGAAGCGACCCGACACCGGCGAGCCGAACAGCACATCGTCCGCGCCGCTACTGGCGCACAGCAACATCCCCCAAATGCCCTGCATTACGCTATTGAGCGTCAGGCCATACTGTTTACACAGCGCCAGTAAGCCGTGTTCCAGTTGCGGTTCCGGCAATAACTCCAGCTCACGCACGTCATCATGATACGAACCATCGCCATGATGCGGTCCGTCACCAAATAGCACGGTCGGGCGGGCACCCGTCAGCACGTCGCGCCAGCGCTGACGTGACGCCTGCGCATTGCGGGCCGCCAGTTGGCGAACGATGTCGGCATACGGCACGCTGTGCGGCGTGAGTGCCGAGCGGCCCTGATACAACGCGGTGAACAGGTCACGCAGGCATACCGGGGTCGACCAGCCATCCACCACCAGATGATGCGCATTCAGAAACAGTGTGTGACGCTCAGTGCCCGCATGGCTGACCAGCAAGGCGTGCAACATGGATGAGGGCTGGTGGAACAGGTCGCGCGCCAGTTCAGCTTTTTCCAGCGCCAGCAGCGCAGCGGCCTCTTCGTCTGCTGGCATCGCCGGTAACGTCTGACTCTCCAGCGGCCAGTAGCACGGGTCGTCACGCAGCACCGGCAACACCTGCAATGGCACCGACGTCTGTTCGGTGTCAAAACGCGCCGCCAGTTGCGGATGATGACGAACCACCGCTTCTAATGCCTGACTCAGTTGTGCTACCGACAGCGGGCCGTGCAACGACAGCCGGGTCAGCGAGTTATAACTGCCGGTGGTCTGCGCCAGTTGCGCGTGGAACAGCAACCCTTGCTGCAAGGGCAGCACCGGCAACACCGCCGATAACGGCCCGTAATGCTGACGCAGACAGTCCAGTGTCTCGTCGGTGACTTCATCCTGCGCGACGTCAACGGATACCAGCGTATCCGACAACGGCGGGTAGTCCGCCTGTTGCCGCCACGCGTCGATCGCTTGCGCCATTCCCTGATGCAACGCGTCGATATCATCCTCATCGAACACGCCGTGCGCCCATCCCCAGTGGATGGCCAGTTGCGGCTGTTCGCCCTGTTCATCCACAAAGATATTGATATCCAGCGGGTGGCTAAGCGGTATCGTCGGTGCCTGTAGTACGGCAAAGGTATCGCGGAAGTGGCGATCGCTGCGACGAGGTGACCAGTGGCCCTCGCCCGACTCGAAGCGCCCCAAATAGTTAAACAGGATTTCCGGTGCCTGCGCGTGCAACGACGCCAGCGTTTCGGCACTCTGTGTATCCAGATAGCGCAGCACGCCGTAGCCGACGCCGCGATCCGGCACCGCCCGCAGCGCACGTTTCACGGACCGTAAAATCGCCCAGGGCGCATCGGCCTGTGCCGTCGGTGCCGCGATGCACACCGGGTATTCAGCAGTCAGCCAGCCGACGGTGCGGGCGAGATCCAACCCTTCCGGCGTTTCGATACGCCCGTGAGATTCCAGTGCCAGCCGCAGCGGTTGCACGCCAAAACGGTGGTGGCAGGCCTGCACCAACGCGCCTAGCAAAATCTCGTCCACCCGCGCCTGATAGCATTCCGGTAAGCGCGTCAGCACCGCCTGCGTCAACCGGGCATCCAGCACCCGGCGTGATTGTTGCCGGGTCTGCTCCTGATCGCAGGACGGGTCAAGCGCCCAGCGTCCCAGCCGAGGCAGAGGCGTCGCCAGCACCGATTGCCAGAATGGTAACTCAGCACGGCGCGCGGTTACCTGCCCTTTCAGGCTGGCAGACCAGTCGTATAACGAGCACTCCTCAGCCGCTAACACCACCGGTTGACCATCCATCGCGGCTTCAGCGGCCTGACGCAGCTCGGGTAACAGCACGCGCCACGACACGCCGTCCACCACCAGATGATGGGCCACCAGCACCAGCCCACAAGCACGACCATCGCGTTGCAACAGTACGGCCTGCATCATTTGACCGGCTGCCGGGTCAAGGCGTGCTACCGCCGCTTCATACGCCCGTTCTGCCGCCGCCTCAACCGGCTCTTGTGCGCGTAGCGTGTCACACTGTAGCGGCACGGCCGTCGATGACGTTTGATGAATGACCAGATGGCTGTCACCAGTCTGCGCGGTTAACGCCGGGTGTGCCTGCACCAGTGCGCTCAGCGCTTGCATCAGGTGCATCGGTTGTAATGTTTCAGGCACCGACAGGAATACGCCGTGCGCAAACCGTTGGTTGATGCCCGCCAGTTGGGCGAAGCTGTGTACGATAGGCAAACCGTCCACCACACCGTAGCGCCGCGTACGTGACGGTGTGGCCGTCGTCGTCAGCGGCTGCATCGCTTGCGCCATCCGTGCTGGTGTGCGCTCAGCGAAAATGGTTTTCGGTCGTAGTTGCCAACCGGCGCGCCGTAACAGCGTGCCCAGCCCCATCGCGGAAATACTGTCGCCACCGAGTGCAAAGAAATCCGCTTCCGCACTGACCGCGTCCAGTTTCAGCAGGCTGGCGATGGACTGGCAAATCAGCCGCTCTTCATCGCTGGCAGGTTCGCGTCCCGCCACCGCTTCTGCCTGCTGCGGTTTTGGCAGTGCCTGACGGTCAATTTTACCGTTGACGGTCAGCGGCAGTTCCGCCATCACCATCAGCACCGCCGGGACCATGTAATCAGGCAGTTGCTCAGCCAGTTGTGCCAGCAAACGGGCCACGCAATCCGGTTGTTCGCGGACGGTATCACTCGGCACCGAGCAATAACCGATGAGCCGATGCGTCGCACCCAGTGGTTCGGCGATCACCACCGCGGTGCTGACCTCATCCAGCGCCACCAGCGCATTTTCTACTTCACCCAGTTCTACGCGAAAGCCACGCACTTTGATCTGATGGTCAACGCGGCCGATAAACGCCAGTTGGCCGTCGTGACGCCAGCGCATCAGGTCACCGGTGCGGTACATCACCGCCCCTGATATGAACGGACAGGCAACAAAGCGCGTCGACGTGAGATCCGGGCGGCGCAGGTAACCACGCGCCAGCCCCGGCCCGGCGATATACAACTCACCGGGTACACCCACCGGCACCGGTCGCAGGTGGTTATCCAGCAACCATACCCGGGTATTGGCGACCGGTTGGCCGATAACCGGCTGGTCCGCCACCGTGACCCTGGCCCCCAACGTATCGATGGTGTATTCCGACGGCCCGTAATAGTTATGAATTTCCATCTGCGGATGCTGGCGCATCAGTTGCCACAGCCGTGGCGTGGCCGCTTCACCGCCAATCATGATGAAAGCGGGCTGGTGGTTATCCGGCTCCAGCAAGCCGCTGTCGATCATCTGGGTGAAGAACGACGGGGTGATATCCAGCAAATCGATAGGCGTATGAGTAAAGTGTTGAACCAACGCCCAGGCATCTTTACGCAGCTCTTCATCGAAAATGTGTAATTCGCTGCCCATCATCATGCAAAACAGCGGTTCCCAGGAGGAATCGAAGGAGAATGACGCCGTGTGTCCGGCACGTAAACGGCGACCATGTTGCCGTGAAAAGCGATCTATCACCGGGCCAAACAGGAAGCTCGAATGAGACATCATCAGGTTGAGCAAACCGGCATGGGTACTCATCACCCCTTTCGGCTTCCCGGTAGAACCGGAGGTGTAGATCATGTACGCCAGATGTTCTGCCCGTAACGGCTCGCGTCGCTCAGCCTGTGTTACCGGATGGGCGGGCAAGCGGGCGCACTCGGCCCGTAACCTGGCATCGTCCAGACACAGCACCTGCGGCAGTGTCGGCATATGCTCACGCACCGTGCTGTGGGTCAGCAACAGTACCGGACGCGCATCGTCACACATCAACGCCAGACGTTCGCGTGGATAATCCAGATCCAACGGCATATAGGCCGCGCCGCTGGCCAGTACCCCGAACATCGCCACCACCGATGAGACCGAGCGCGGGACGCCGATCGCCACCACATCACCGGCACCGATCCCCTGCGCCATCAGCCGACGTGCCAGTTGCATGACCTGCGCCGATAACTGGCGGTAGCTGAGTTGCTCACGACCACAGGTCACAGCCAACGCGTCGGGCTGTTGCTGTACCTGCTGTTGCAGGCAATCCAGCACCGAGTGCAGCGTCGTGGGTATCGTCAGGCGCGGGCCACTGCCCCAGCCGTCAATACGCCGCCATTCGTCGTCGTTGAGCAGACTCACTTCACCGATAGCCAGCTCTGGTTGTTGTATCAGTTGCATCAGCACGTGTTGCAGACGTTGCGCATGCCCTTGCAACGCCGGGGCGTCGTAGCGCGCCGGATTGGCGACCAGTTCCAGTTGCAGCTCGCCCTCCTGCACGCCAAGGGTAAACTCCATATCGTCCACCGGCCCCATCGCCAGCACATGGGTGGTGACCGGCGTATGTCCCAGTGTCAGTTCGGCGTTATACACCTTGAAATTGATCACCGGCCCGTACAAGCCCTCACTGCCGCCGACCAGCCCCAGATCCCGTCGTAACTGTTCCGCTTCATAACGCTGATGACGTCGTACCGCCTTGATTTCCTTGTGCAGCATTTGCGTGGCATCGATTAAGGTCATCTCGGGTTGTAGCGTGAATTGTAGCGGCAGCACGTTCACTACCGGCCCACTGGCACACAATGCTGCCGACCCCATCCGTCGCATAAACGGAAAGCCCACCGACAAGCGCGACTCGCCACTCATGTGGTAGAGGTACACCGCCAGTGCCGCCATCGCAATTTCCGCCGGTTGTAGCTGAGCGCCAAACCGTTGCTCTGCCAGCGTCACAAAAGGTGCGGCAGGTAAGGTGACCCGTTGCTGCACGGTGCGAATCCCTTGCGGTGACGACTCACAGACGTCTGCCGCCAGCGACACGGGCGTCGGCAATTCACGGGCATGCTCGCGCCAGAACGCCGCCGACTGCTGATACGCCGACGACCGTTCCCACTCTTGGTATTCCGTCACCACATCGGCAAACGGTGTAAACGGCGAGGCGTCCGGCGTTTTACCGGCACAAAAGGCGTTGTAAATCGCCACTATCCGTCGGGTCAGGGCATCAAAACTGAAACCATCCACCATCAGATGATGAAAGCGCTGATACCAGAACCAGCGCTCCGGCTGCGCGGAGACCTGCATCAACACCTGGCGATACAGCGGTTGCTCACCATCGACTGGCAGCGGCGCGGCCAGATCCGCCTGCATCAGCGCCCAGGCAGCTTGCTCACCTTGCGCCGGGTCGCGAAAATCCAGCCATTCCGGTTCGTTAATCGCCGCCACACCCGGCGCAGAAGGTAGCCACTGTACCGGTTCCCCGAGATCATTGAAGCCAAAGCGCGCCTGCACCGTATCCGCTTCCGACAACCCCTGACGGATGGCTGCCAGCAGGCAATCCGGGTCAACCGGGCCGTTCAACTCCAGCGCATGCGCCACCGTAAACGCATTCGACTGACTGGCGATGTGGTCGGCCATCCAGATACCGGGTTGGGCCGCCACCAGCGGCAATTCCAACGCATTCACCGACTGTGCCGACGTGACGTCGTGAGCAGACACGTTCTGCCCGGACGTACCCGCCGGGGAGAAGGAGACGTGGGGATGAGACGATGAGGATTGCTGGGTGGATAATGGTGTTTCGTTAAGTAGATCTGACACGTTGTTTTCCTTACTCCGTCAACGGAAACAGTCCCGACTGGTCATGCCGGTTAGGCGTTTTCAGCCCGCAGGCTCGCCGGACGCATGTCCTGCCAGTGGGTTTCGGTATAGGTGATGCACGCCTCGCGGGACTGCGGCCCGTAGACCACCTGCCAGCCCGCCGGTACGGCGGCAAACTCTGGCCACAGGCTGTATTGCTGTTGTTCGTTGATGACGACCAAAAATGTCAGACGATCATCGTCAAACGGATTCACTTGTTCCTGACTCATTGTTATTACCTCATGTGATAAGGGTTGCTGCGCGTTATCGGGTGTGGGTGTGGTTCAATAACCAACGACATCCCTCTATCAACCCGCCGCGCCAGCACAAGGTGTCATGCCCACCGGCATACACACGCTGGTAAACCTGATGCCCCGCCGCTATCAGCGCCTCATGCATCTGTTGATTGACGAAGGCGATATCCGCCTCACGTCGTCCCGCTTCCTGAAAAATCACCAGCGGCGATGCGGCCCGGCCACCCTGCCGCACCTGGGTCACCAACACGCCGGGTTCCAGCGTTGCGTGCTGGTCAAAAGCGGTAATGAATTGCAGATTTGGCCACCAGAACGAGCCTGATTGCGTAAGTACGCGACCGAAACGCTGCGGCCAGTGCAACCCGGCGTACAGCGCCGCCAGTCCGCCATAGCTCTGCCCGGCCACCACCGTGCGGTCTGGATCGTCGCTAAACGGCGTCAGGCGTGCCGCCTGCAACAGCAATTCCTGCTGTACCGCCTGCCAGAACGCGGCATCGCACGGCAATTCCCGACAACGGTTTTCTCCATCAATCGCGTCAATAAATAACCAAACGGCGGGCGGGAGATTCCCCTGTGCGGTTTCTGCATCCAGAGCGCTAAACAGCGGCGTGTCGTCAGCCCACCGTTGCCCATCCAGAACGAGACAGAGTGGCCGTTGTGCTGGTGCCTCACTCTCCCCGGTGGTGTACAGCCAAATGCGACGCTGGTTGCCGAGCTGCTCGCTCTGCCAGTCAAACACCGTCAGCCGGGCGAGGTCTGCGCCATGCGCCTCGCCTTGATCCACCGCTCGCCAGGCCTGCTGTGCTGGCGCACCCGGCATATGTGCCCCTGACAATTGCGCTCCCCACGGTCGGTTCAGGTTGAGCGGATCAGCCATCGCGCAGGGGAACAACGAACACCACCACGCCCGCTGCTGGTCATCACGCTGTTGGTCATCGTCGCTAAATGGCGGAGGCAGTTGCGCCGCCTCAATCGGAATCAGGGAATAACTGCCACGCCAGTCGTATTCAATCACCATCGACCAATGCCAGACATCGGTACCGGGCAGGCGCGCCAGGCTCTGCGGATCGGTACTGTGGTGATCGGTCACGCCGTTGATATCGGCATAGACCCGTTGGATAGCGGAGTGATGCTCATCGCCGTTCGGGTCACGCCAGAGAAAGGTCACGCGAACCCGCTCGCTATCCTGCGTTTCCACCAGCGGCGTCCCCACGCTGGCGATTTGTTGCCACCATGCGTCATCCCCGGCCTGCGGTGATGACAACAGCGTGGCGGCGAAACCTGACGGCTGTACTGCCGACATCAAAACCTCCTGTGTCTGCCCTTTACGTTTCACTTACATTTAGTTAACAGAACTAATGTGTCGATTTATGAATTTACATTTATTTAGATAACGAGAATAATATTGAGAAACATTTTCATTTGCAATAATATGCAATTCCCAAAATTTACTGGGATTTAAAAACTCGCCATCTGGTCACAGATCGCTAAAAAATCAATTAACAACATGAATTTAAAGTTAATTAAATTTTTTAACGCAAAGAATGGCAAAGCCGGTGAGTACACAGCCTGACGTAAACAAAAAATAAGATCTTTTACAGGAGGGGATCACTGATGCGTAGCACCAGGAAGAAACAATTAACAAAACTAAAGTCTTGGCAGAAAAATAAAAACGCTATGCCAGCCATGCTGGCTTCCACCTTGCTGGTGGCTGCGCATGCACAGGCAGCAGAAACCACGACCAGCACCGATACCATGGTGGTATCGGCAACCGCCGCTGAAAGCGTGACTGCACCGCTGAAAGGTATCGTAGCGAAGGAAAGTGCGTCCGGTACCAAAACCAGCACGCCGCTCATCAAAACTCCACAATCCGTTACCGTGGTCACCCGCGACCAGATGGACGCACAAGCGGTTTCTTCCGTGTCCGACGCGTTGAACTATTCCAGCGGTGTGGTCAGCAACTACCGCGGTTCGTCTAACCGCAACGATGAGGTGATTGCCCGTGGTTTCCGCTACGCGCCGAAATTCCTTGATGGCCTGAGTTATGGCCTGAGCGGTCAGGGGTCTACTATAGGGAAAATAGACCCCTGGTTGCTGGAACGGGTAGAACTGGTGCACGGCCCGGCTTCCGTCCTGTATGGACAGGTCAACCCCGGCGGGCTTATCAGTATGACCAGCAAGCGCCCGACGGCAGAAGATATCCACAAAGTGGAATTCAGCGCGGGTAATCAGCATCTGGGTGAAGCAGCGTTTGATTTCGGCGGTGCGCTCAATGACGATAAAAGCCTGCTCTACCGCCTCAACGGTATCGCCAGCACCCGTAATGAATTCGTCAAGGATTACAAAGAACAGCGCGTTGCTATCGCACCGGCGATCACCTGGTTGCCTAACAGCGATACCAGCTTTACGCTGCTGACCAGTTACCAGAACGATCCTAAAGCTGGCTTTCGCAACTTCCTGCCAGCTTATGGAACCGTATGGGAAACCCGCGCAGGCTATATCCCTTATGATATGAACGTTAGCGATCCGCATTATAACCAGTCGAAACGTGAACAAGGCTCCATCGGTTATAACCTTGATCACTCTTTCAATGATGTGTTCTCTTTCCAGCAAAATGTTCGCTACACGCAACTACGAGAAAAATACAAATATCTGGTGTATACCAAGGGCGGCAGTGCCACCGACACCACAATATCGCGTCGCCCACAGAAAGAAGAGAATGAAATCAGCGAGTTTGCTATCGATAACCAGTTGAAAGCCTCATTCGCCACAGGCTCTGTTAACCACACCGTGATCAGCGGACTGGACTACAAGTGGATGATGCTCGACAAAAAAATGTGGCTTGATCGTAAAAATGACTACTCATTTGACTGGGCAAACCCAACCTACAACGTCTCAGTCAACGACAGTATGTTAACTACGCTTTCCACTAACGAACGCAATAAGCTCAATCAGGTTGGGCTATACCTTCAGGATCAACTGGAATGGAATCAGTGGAACCTGCTGTTATCCGGGCGCAATGACTGGAGTCAAGTCAATAGGCAGGATTACACCGTTGCTACCACTACAGAACGCAACGATAGCAAATTCACTGGTCGTGCTGGGCTGTTGTATGCCTTCGACAACGGTATTTCGCCGTATGTCAGCTACAGCACCTCGTTTGAACCCAACCTGGACTCCGGTACCCCCGGCACGCCTGCGTTTAAACCGACTACCGGTGAACAATCCGAGGTGGGTATCAAGTTCCAGCCTAAAGGCAGCAATACCCTGCTGACCGTTTCACTGTTTGATCTTACACAGAAAAACATTACCTATTCACGTTATTACAGCGAATATGGTCGCAGCTATAGCGAACAGATCGGCAAAGTGAAATCCAAAGGTGCGGAAGCGGAAGTGCACACGCAACTGACGCCGGAAATCAGCCTGATGGCGGCCTACACCTATACCGATGCGGTCACCAAGGAAAGCAACACCGCCAGCCAAATCAACAAAACGCCGTCAACCATTCCACGCCATTCCGCCTCCACCTGGGGTAGCTATAGCTTCCAAAACGGCCCGCTGAAAGGCGTCACGCTCGGCACCGGGGTGCGCTACGTCGGCTCAACCTACGGCGATAACGCCGAGGGCTTCAAAGTGCCGTCTTACACCCTGTACGACGCGATGGCACGTTACGAGTTGGGGTCACTCTCTTCCCAGTTGAAAGGCACCACCGTGCAACTGAACGTCAACAACCTGACCGACAAGCACTATGTGGCCTCTTGCAACAACACTATGGCCTGCTTCTACGGCAGCGGACGCACGGTCGTCGCGACGGTCAGCTATAGCTGGTAATACGCGGCAGGGCGGGCTTTCCCGCCCTGCGGTGACGCCTGCGCGCCACCATATTGTTCCACTCTCGACATAAGGAACCCCCCGTGTCAACGCTCGCAGCTACCTCTTCATCGCTGGATATCCGCACACTTCAGCACGATGATTTTCTGTTTCTGTCTCCCGACAACAGCCTGCATGCCCGTGGATGTTACGCCGCCTTGTCGACGGCCGTGGCAGGGGGCGAGCACCTCCAGGGTGATGTCCAGCAACAGGTCCGCACCCTGTTTGCCCGCGCCCGACAGGATGGTATCGCCCGGCCACTGCTGGTGGGCGCGATCCCGTTTGACAAACGCCAGCCTGCACGACTGTTTGTGCCACAACAGTCTCACTGGTTCTCACGGGACACGCTACAACACGACCTGTTGCCCGCCACGCCGATAAGCGCACGCCAGATACGTGAAGTGCCGGGGCACGATACCTTTTGCCAGATGGTCAGCGCTGGCGTTGACGCCACCCGCAACGGTGAGCTGAATAAAATCGTACTGTCACGCCTGTTGGATATCGACACCGAGCAACCGCTGGACTCAATCCGCCTGTTACGACAGCTCAACCAGCAAAACCCCTGGAGCTACAACTTCCACGTGCCGCTGGAACAAGGCGCGTTGCTGGGTGCCAGCCCGGAACTGTTACTGCATAAGCAGGGTCACCACATTGCGTCGCAGCCGCTGGCCGGTTCCGCCCGCCGTAGCGACGACCCGGTGGAAGATCAACGCCTGCGCCGTATGCTGCTGGCCTCCGCGAAAGATCGCCACGAACACCGGCTGGTCACCGATGATATTCGTCGGGTACTGGCATCACGTTGTCGGACACTGACCATTCCAGACACCCCCGAGCTGCTGAGCACGCCGGTGCTGTGGCATCTGGCGACCCGTGTTCAGGGTGAGGTGTTGGATGCCCGGGAAAACGCCCTGTCGATAGCCTGTCTGCTGCACCCCACCCCGGCGCTGTGCGGCGTACCGTTTGAAGCGGCCCGAGACCGCATCGCCCAACTGGAACCGTTCACCCGCGGGCTATTCGGCGGTATCGTCGGCTGGTGCGACGATGAAGGCAACGGCCAGTGGGTGGTGACGATTCGCTGCGGCGAAGTACGGCAAAACCGGGTACGGCTGTTTGCCGGTGCAGGCATCGTGCCAGACTCTCAGCCCGTGTCTGAATGGCACGAAACCGGTGTTAAATTGAGCACCATGCTGCGTGCATTTGGTCTGCGTCAGGATCAGGAGTGTGCAGCATGATGGTTGAATTCACCCGCTGGCCGCCCGAGCTGGAGCAGCGTTATCGCGAGCGGGGCTACTGGCTGGATCTCCCGCTGGGCGACATCCTCACCCGCCATGCCGATAATGACGCCATCGCCCTGATCGACGGCGAACGCACGCTCAGCTACCGTCAGATGAACCAGTTGGTGGCGCAGTTAGCGGGCTCACTGCAATGCCGGGGCATCGCGCCGGGGCAAACGGCGCTGGTACAACTAGGCAATACCGCCGAGTTCTACCTGAGCTACTTCGCACTGCTGCGTGCCGGTATCGTGCCGGTCAACGCCCTGTTCAGCCATCAGCGCAGCGAACTGTGCGCCTATGCCGACCAGATTGCGCCAACGCTGCTGATAGCCGATCGCAGCCACGCATTGTTCACCAGCGATGATTTTATCAACGAACTACGCCAACGCTGCCCCACGTTACAGCACGTTCTGCTGCGCGGCGACGGCAGCACGTCTCAGGATTTATCACAGCTATTGCTGGAAGCGGAAGCCTTTGCACCAGCAACCCCAACACCCGCCGATCAGGTGGCATTCTTCCAGCTTTCCGGCGGTAGCACCGGCACCCCGAAACTGATTCCTCGTACCCACAACGATTACTACTACAGCATTCGCGGCAGCGTGGAGATTTGCCGGGTTGACGCCCATACCCGTTTCCTGTGCGCCCTGCCCGCCGCCCACAACTACCCGCTCAGTTCGCCGGGTGCGCTGGGTGTGTTTTATGCCGGGGGTACGGTCGTGCTGGCAAGCGACCCCAGCCCAGCCAGCTGCTTCCCGTTGATTGCGCAGCATCACATCACCCTCACCGCGCTGGTTCCCCCGGCTGTCACACTGTGGCTGGAAGCGGTGGCGTTATCGGGCGATCGCCACGCGATGGCGAGCCTGCGCGTACTCCAGGTCGGTGGTGCACGGTTAAGTGAATCGCTGGCACGACGCATACCAACGGAACTGGGTTGCCAGTTACAGCAAGTGTTCGGCATGGCCGAAGGGCTGGTGAATTACACCCGGCTGGACGATGACGATCTCCACTGTTTCACCACACAAGGCCGCCCTATCAGCGACGATGACGAGGTCTGGGTAGCCGATGCCGATGGCAATCCATTACCCCACGGTACACCGGGCCGTCTGATGACACGTGGCCCCTATACCTTCCGTGGTTACTACCGCAGCCCCGCCTACAACCGCCAGGTGTTCGACGCGCAAGGGTTCTACTGCTCTGGCGATGTGGTGATCCAACAGGCCGATGGCTACCTGCAAGTGGTCGGGCGTGAAAAAGACCAGATCAACCGTGGTGGGGAAAAGATTGCCGCTGAAGAGATCGAAAACCTGCTGCTTCGCCACCCTGCCGTGATCAATGCCGCGCTGGTGGCAGTGCCCGACCCGATGATGGGTGAGAAAAGCTGCGCTTTTCTGGTCACCCGCGAACCACTCAAAGCAGTGACATTACGTCGCCACCTGCGTGAACAGGGTATCGCCGACTACAAATTACCGGACCGATTTGAACAACTGCCCACCCTGCCGGAAACCGCAGTGGGCAAAGTCGATAAACAGCGGCTACGCCAGCTGGCGCAACAGTCTGTCGCAACGGCCGCTGCAGGAGAATAAATCATGGCTATTCCAAAACTGAACGCCTACCCACTTCCCGGCGCAGAGCATCTGCCGGTCAATAAGGTGAACTGGCCGGTTGACGCCTCACGCGCGGCCTTGCTGATTCATGACATGCAAAACTACTTCCTCAATTTCTGGGGAGAAAACAGCCCGCTGACCGAGCAGTTGATCGCCAATGTCGCTCGCCTTCGCCAGGTATGCCGTCAGCAGGGTATCCCGGTGTTTTATACCGCTCAACCCAACCAGCAAAGCGACGCAGACCGGGCATTGCTCAATGACATGTGGGGGCCAGGGCTCAATCGCCACCCGGAACAGCAGCGCATCACCGAAGCCCTGACACCGGACAACAGCGACACCGTGCTGGTGAAATGGCGCTACAGCGCCTTCCAGCGTTCCGATCTGGAACAACGGCTGAAGGCCGCAGGCCGCGACCAGCTGATTATCTGCGGGGTATACGCCCATATCGGCTGCCTGACGACCGCCACCGATGCATTTATGCGTGACATCAAACCGTTCATGGTAGCCGACGCGCTGGCAGACTTTTCCCAGGAAGAACACCTGATGGCGCTGCGCTATACCGCCGGTCGCTGTGGCCGGGTGTTAACCTGCGAACAACTGCTGGATGCCCTCGCGCCGCAGCAGGATGACGGCCTGACGCGCCTGCGCGCCGAACTGCTGCCATTGCTGGATGACGATGACGACATCGGTGACGACGACAACCTGCTGGATTATGGTCTGGACTCGGTACGCATCATGTCGCTGGTGACCCGCTGGCGTCAGCAAGGGCATGACCTGGACTTCGTGGCGTTAGTGAAAAAACCTACGTTGCGTCACTGGCATCAGTTGCTCAGCCAGCGTCAGGCGGAGGAAGCATGAGCGTCGCGCTGGATTTCAGCGGTAAGCAAGTGTGGGTGACCGGTGCCGGACGTGGCATCGGTTATGACATCGCCTGCCGTTTTACCGAAGCGGGGGCGACCGTCACCGGGTTTGACCGCGCCTTTTCCTCAGACTCTCTGCCGTTTCACGCCATCGAGCTGGATGTCAGTGATGCAGCGGCTGTTGCTGCCACCTGTGCCAGACAACTGGCACAGACGCCGCATCTGGATGTGCTGATTAACGGTGCCGGGATCCTGCGCATGGGCCACACCGAAACACTCAGTCAGCAAGACTGGCAGGATTGCCTGAACGTCAACGCAGGCGGCGCGTTTCATCTGTTTCAGGCCGTGATCCCACAATTTCAGCGGCAACGCGGCGGTGCTATCGTGTCTATCGGCTCCAACGCCGCACATGTGCCGCGCGTCGGCATGGCCGCCTATTGCGCTTCTAAGGCGGCGTTACGCAGCCTGTGCCTGACCGTCGGTCTCGAACTGGCCCCGTATGGCGTGCGCTGCAATCTGGTCTCTCCCGGCTCTACCGATACCCCGATGCAACGCAGCCTGTGGCACGCCCCTGACGCAGAACAGCGTACCATCGCCGGTTTTCCGCAACAGTTCAAACTGGGTATTCCGCTCGGCAAAATCGCTCGTCCTCGCGACATTACCGATACGGTGCTGTTTCTGGCGTCTGATTTGGCAGGCCATGTGACGTTACAGGATGTGGTCATCGATGGTGGTGCCACGCTGGGTGCATGACCCTGGCATGGGCTCTTGATGGATAACGGGAGAAACACACCTTGATCTGGAAACGCGTCACCACGCTGGACATGCTCAACCAGATGAGTGAAGAGTGCATGTTGTCGCATCTGGGGATCCGTTTTGTCCACATGACGGACAACACGCTGGAAGCGCTCATGCCCGTAGATACCCGTACCCGACAGCCATTTGGCCTGTTGCACGGCGGTGCTTCAGTGGTGCTGGCGGAATCTCTCGGCTCGGTGGCGGGCTGGCTGTGCACCGAACCGGGTGCCAGCGTAGTCGGCGTCGAGATTAACGCCAGCCACTTACGGGCGGTCACGCAGGGAGACGTGCGGGGAATCTGCCAGCCACTGCATCTGGGCCGCCAGACACAAGTCTGGCAGGTAGAAATAGTGGACGAACGCCAGCGGCGCTGCTGTATTGCCCGGCTGACCACCGCGGTGATTCAACCGTAGCGGTCGTAAATATAGCGAGTCCTTAATCCGTAAATAAGAAAAAGGAGGCCGATGGCCTCCTGGTGAATTTTAGTCCGCCAATACCGGGTAATCGGTATAACCTTCCGCCCCCGCACTATAGATCGTGCTGCCGTTGAGTTCATTGAGCGGTGCGCCACGGCGCAGGCGTTCAACCAGATCCGGGTTGGCGATATACATTCTCCCAAACGATACCGCATCCGCCTCACCATCCGCTAACAGTTGTTCTGCTGAGTCTCGGGTCAGACCATCGTTGGCGATCACCACGCCACGGAACGTTTTACGGATAATAGGCAGAATACGCTGTGGGGTATCCAGCGCTTCACGCACAAAGATGAAGGCCAGTTTACGACTGTCGAGTTGTTCTGCCACATAGCCGAACAGCGCTTGTGGATCGGAGTCCTGCATTGAATGGGTGTTAGACATGGTATTGACGTGCACGCCGACCCTATCCGCTGGCCAGACGGTCAACACGGCATCGACAGTTTCCAACAGGAAGCGCGCCCGATTAGCAATCGAACCGCCGTACTGATCGGTGCGCTGGTTTGAGCCATCATGCAGAAACTGATCGAACAGGTAACCGTTGGCCGCATGGACTTCCACCCCATCAAACCCGGCGCGTTTGGCGTTTTCCGCCGCCTGACGAAAGTCTTCAACAATCCCCGGGATTTCATCTGTTTCCAGCGCACGTGGCACCACATAGGGTTTATAGGGACGAATCGTCGCCACATGCCCTTCAGCCGCAATGGCGCTGGGGGCTACTGGTAACTCGCCGTCCAGATAGACGGGGTCTGAAATGCGCCCTACATGCCACATCTGCAACACCATTTTACCGCCTGCCGCGTGTACCGCCGCATTGATGCGACGCCAGCCTTCAATGTGTTCATCCGACCAGATACCTGGGGTATTGGGGTAACCGACACCCTGTGGGGTGACGGCGGTAGCCTCCGTCAGGATCATCCCGGCACTGGCGCGCTGAACGTAATACTCCTGCGACAGCGCGCTTGGGATGCGCTGATCAAAAGCACGCATGCGGGTCAGCGGCGCCATGACAATACGGTTTTCAGCCTGAATAGCACCAATATGGATAGGATCAAACAAACCTGACATAGCGTTTTCCTTAATTTATTGGCGGTCGATACGGGCGATTATGTCCCACCGCCTTGTGTTTTTAGCGAACAGCAATGTGATACCAGAACGGTCATCCGATAGCCGAATACCCAATAACCACGATCAGTAAAACCGGTCAGTAAAAACGATCAGCAACAACGACGTTATCGGTAACGGCTCAGGACAAGGGATATACCTTATTGCAGGAACAGCCGCCATACCATTCGGTGCTAATGACGACACATCAGGTTATATACGCGCTGAATACGCCAGGCGGAGGGCAAAGAACCCTCAGGATTAACACTGGGGACAATGGCCCATCGGGCGACAGGCCAATAGATACATCAGATAAGCAAACCAACACGTTGGTAGCCTATCAATGACGAAGATAGGTAGGGATAGCCACACGGCACACCAGCCTGTGTGCGAGTCTCGCCGCATCAACCGGCTGGCGACAGCTGCTCACCAAACGCCGCCAGACGTTGCAGCCCATACTCCCATTTACCAAACCCAGCTTCAGCATTGATATGCCCGCCTTCGCCCACATCCACCAGGCTACTTCCCCAGACCTTCGCCCAGTACTCGGCACGGGAAAAGGTCATCAACGGGTCGTTGTGGCTGGCAAATGCCAGACTGGGTACCGCCAGTTGCTCGGGTAGAATTCGGTCTTCAATCTCAAATCGCATGGGTTCTGCAGGTGCCACCAGCATCACACCGGCAATCCCTTCCATGCCCTGCTGGACCACATGGCAGGCAGCCAGCGCGCCAAAACTGTGGCCTATCAGCACTGCGGGGCGATCACAGGTCGCCAGTTCGCGGCGGATAGCCAACACCCAGCGATCCAGATCTGCCTGATACCATTCTTTCTGGCGGATACGCCGCCAGAAGGGAAACCGGCGTTCCCAGTAGCTCTGCCAGTGGTCTTCGTCACTGTCACGCAATCCCGGCACCAGCACCATCGTTAAGCGCGAGTCGAGCTCTCTCAGCCGCTGGTCTACTTCTGTTGTCTGCATCAGGTTCTGTGTCTCCCTGTTGATTGTCCGTCAGGATGACACAGACAGCATTAAAGACCCCGCCATCCTTACATCCTTTCCATTACAATCTGATAACAATATCAGTACCGGCTTACAGCCTACCACGGGATTCCTGATTTGTATCCTGATTCAGTACAGCAATTTATATGCTGGCCCGATTCACCAAAAAAACGATTTTTTCTTTTTATGTCTGGCACTTGCCGCCATATAACCTGCTGGCTTATCCCGTCTGACGAAAGATGCGCATTCCCCAACGCTGGCGATACGACGATCATCGTCACGATTGAGGAGCGCCGGGCACATCAATGAGCCAGCGTTAAACATTCCGCTTGAATTCCGCCCCTGACCCGGCGTAGATTAGCGCCGATTCCCTTATCTGCCCGCCCAGGCGGCAGTGACTGGGGATCGTCTTAATACAGGCGGCGCCTGAAAGCTAAACGCACAATCGGAATTATTGCTGGCGTAGGAATTATTGCTGGCGTAATAGTCCTGGAGAAAAATCAGTGAAGTACTTATTCATGGGCGTTTCGTTTATTTTATTTTTATGGGTCGGCACTTTTTTACTGATGCTGGAATAACCCTGACGGTTTTTCCTCATCCACTTCGACAGAAGGCTCCTGTTGAAGCGACAACAACAAATAATTATCAGTACACGAAAGACGAATAAAACGACAGGCTGGCAGCTATTCTGCCAGCCTGTTTCTTTTAGCGGTACGGAGAAAAGAAACAGGCTGCAAGACGGTATCCGGCTCGCTAGTGACTCCAGCCACCAGGCACATTCAACACCAGACCGATTGCCCCGCTCACCGCCAGCCAGGGGCCGAACGCCAGCGGTTGCTGCATACTGATACGCCGGATGCGCCGCCACAACAGTGTCGCCACCAGCCCGGTTAACGACGCGATCAGCACCAGATTAGGTAACGCCTGCCAGCCAAGCCAGGCCCCCAACGCGGCCAGCAATTTGAAATCACCATACCCCAGTGCCTCTCGTCCACTCAGCAGGCGAAATCCCCAGTAAATCAGCCACAACGACAGGTATCCTGCCATGGCACCGACAACCGCCTGCTCAAGCGGTACAAACGTATCGGCCAGATTGAACAGCAACCCGCACCATAACAACGGCAATGTCATTACGTCCGGTAATAGTTGGGTTCGCGCGTCAATCACTGCCAGCGCCAGCAACATGCTAATACACAGCAATGCGCCCAGCAGCGCCAGCCCCGGTTGCCAGAGTAAACCCGCCAACAAAAAGGCGCCCCCTGACAACAATTCAATCAGCGGATAACGCCAGGATACCTCGCCACCGCAGCAATGGGCGCGCCCACGCAGCCATAACCAGCTCAGCAGCGGAATGTTGTCACGTACGCGTAAGCGTTGATGGCAGTGTGGGCAGGAAGACGGCGGCCAGCACAGATCATAACGAGCAGGCGGCGCACCAACGGGCAACCCCAGGTGGAAACACGCCTCCTGCCGCCAGCGCCGCTCCAGCATGACAGGTAACCGGTGGATAACCACGTTGAGGAAGCTGCCGATGACCAGCCCCAGTACGAGCAGCATACCCAGCCAGATACGCGGGCTAGTATTGGCGAAGGTGACCAGATCCATGTTGTTCTCCTATTCCCTGATGGCTGGTATGCTGACACACACTACTGGCGCCGCCTAGACAGTTGGACGCCGGACATTGTTTTTTACGAGCCAGCGCGCAGTGCGGCTGACTCGCGGATTGATCCGTTACAGTACCAGTTACAATACCCACTCCAGTTACAGTACCCGCTCCAGCGACAAACGAGTCACTTCTACGATGCCTGGACTGTTGGGTACGGCGGTCACATCCATCCCCTGGGTAATCACGCCGTTTTTCTGCTCCAGTTCGGCCAGCCAGTGCAGCAGGTTATTAAAGTCGCTACGGGCCAGCGTTACCGACATCTGCGACTCCTGCGGCTGCATACGCAGTACAGTAATGCCGAAACGGGCCGCGCTTTGTGGTACCAGCACCGTCAGGCTGATGTCACGACCGGCGATTTGTCGCCGTGCGCCTTCCGGCGGCGGTAACCGTGGCGCTTGCTGTTGCATCCAACGCACGGTCTGGCGCTCACGATCGATAGTCATCTGCCATTGCCGCGCACTCTCCTGCCAGGGTGACCAGATCAGATAATACAACAGGCAAAGTACCACCAGACCGCCACACGCCAGCATCATCATCCGCTCGCGCTGGCTCATTATCTGCCAGCGACGACGTAACTCATTCATGGCTGACTCCTCAAGGTTAACTGGCCTTCAACATGGTCTTTTTCCTGCTTCATTTCCCCCGGCGGGATCTGGAAATACGCCTGAGCCTGCTGACGGAACTGCTCCATCTGCGCATAGGACGTGGCACGCAGGCTGAGCCGTAGTTCATCGCGGCTGCGATCGTACGACAACGACTGCAACGACACGCCGTCATTCTGCGCCACTAACTGCTGCAACCGGTTCATCTGTTCCGTCAAGGCAAAGCCACTGCCCCCTGTGCGCACGTCCTGCAAATGGCGTTGCATCTGCGCACGCGGGTTAACCACCTGTTTTTCATCCGGGAACAATTTGCGGTATACCCGCACGCTTTCCTGACGCCAGTAGTCCGCCTGGCGATACAGTTGATAATGGGTCCAGACCGATTCCCCCAACACCAGCAACAACCAGGCCGACAAGGCAATCAGCACATTGCGCCACGGCAACAGCGCCTGTTTCCAGGGCTTCACCGGCGCATACTCCCCCTGCCGCAAATCCATACTCATCGGCAAGGTCGCTTGTGCCGCCAGTGTCAGTAAATCGGTTACCGGTTGTGGTTGCCAGGTGAGTGCCGACGCAGGTACCGGGCTGTAGCAGTGTACGGCGGGCAACGGCTGAAAACTGGACAACAACGCTTGATACCAGCTTTCCTCAGCGGCCATGCCAATACCGGTATCCTGGCGGAATAACCACAGATTCTGGTGGCTAATGGCGCTCCAGGCGCTATCGGCACGCGGCAATGCCATCACATCCGGCATGATGGTTTCTAGCGGCACGCCCAGTTCCTCGCACAACGTCAGCCACGCCTGCAAACGTGACTTTTGCACTACGGCCACTGTTGCGGTATCCCCTTGCATGTCCATAACGGCAAAATGCAACTGGTCAATATCGCTTGCTACCTGCTCTTCCAACATAAATGGAATCGCCTGTAACAGTTGCCGACGCGACTGGCGTGGTAATGACAGGTTATGCAGCGTCACATCCGTGGACGGCACCAGTGCCCGTACCGACATGACCGGATAATCCGCCAACGCTGACTGAAGGCTCTCCAGCGTGCCCGTACCTTTGGACAGCGTCTGGTGACGGCTGACAGACCAGATAAGCCACTCCAGACTGCCGGAGGCTTCTGTCGGTAACCGCAAAATCAGTTGTTGTTTGCCGCTGATATTTTCGGCCTTATTCATGGGTTCACCGTCCTATATCCCCCGTACTGACGCTGTACTACCTCAGTCTGTTTACCGCGGTGAAACAGGCTGCGTTGATAGAATTCACTGTCGTCCACCCGTATCTGGATATCAGCAAAAAACCAGTCACTCTTTATCACCAGCACCTGGCGAGCGCCAGTCTTACCATTTCCCGACAGCGTCAACATCCCCATAAAATCATTCAGATTGCGCCACCCCTGCGGTGGTCGTTGCTGCAAAATGCGCTCAGCGATATCCCGACTGATTTCGCCCATGAATAACGCCGATAGCAACGGCGCGCTGTCTGGCGTCAACGTATTCACGTTGATAGCCAGCTTGTCCACCGGCAGAACGCAGACATAAGGCAATAACCGACGGTATAACCCCGCATCCACCCCCATGACCGCCCGCAGCTCTGAAACATCCGCCATGCGCTGGTTACCAGGATGAAAGTTGACATAGCTGTCGTCTTCCGCACCGTTCATCAACGGCTCGCTATCCTCATCAATCCAATCGCGCACCGCATCGGTGATGCGCTCCGCCTGCTTAGGCTCCTCCCCCAACACCATCAATAGCTGGCGAAAAACCTGCGCGGCATAAGGCCCTTGCTCAGGGTTGGCGCTGTTGGTGCTACTGCTGTTGTTACTTGTGCCGCTGTTACTGCTTGTGCTGCTTGTATTGCTACTGCTCGTGTTACTGCCTGTTGAATTGTTGCCGCTACTATTGCCGGACGCGCCCGTCTCCGTTGTATTCTTTGCCGGGCTCAACGCATTCAGATTAAGACAAGCCTGACCATCCTGCACCTGGGCGCGAATTTCACTGCCGTCCGACATTATCTGATGGTCCACTTTAGACCAGGGCTGGCCGATAAAGGTACTTTGGGGCGACGCCTTCGCATCACGCTGTAACACGCTGGAAATCAGCGCCTCCGCACCCAGGGCATACCAGCGGGCCTGCGTACGGTTGAGTAAATTGCTGGTACGTTGCCAGGCTTTACCGCTGCGCTCCGTAATCGACGCAGCGATAGTGACCATCAATGCCATCATCAACATCACGATCAGCAGAGCGACTCCACGTTGGCGACGGCTCATGAATCACCCCCGCTGTTATCATCCGGTGCGGCCTGCTGGTTCTGCTCGCCATCGGTATTGTCCTGCGACCGTTGTTCCTGACTGCTCACGTTCTTATCGTCGTCGCGGCTATCGCCGTTTTGCCCGGCCTTATTTTGATTTTGCGTCGCCACATAGCGCGGCGTCACCATAAACACACGGGTAATGTCGCCGTAATCCCGCAAGGTCACGACGATAGCAATACCTCGCGGCAGATGGGCCGTATCATCCCAACGATCCTGCCAGCCATCCTTGCCGAAAAAGCGCAAGACGAAACCACTGACGCCGGTTAACACCGCGCGTATCGCAGGCTCCTGCGTCGACAGCGGCTCGGAGGAGTCATAAAACAGCCGCTCCAGCGTATCGCCACGTAGCCGGTATCCGACTCGCTGTAGTTCCGAACGCGGCATGATGCCCAGCGGGTTGAGCCAGCCATTACGGATGAAGCTGACTGCCCAATCAGCGCTGCCTAGTTGATAACGCTCAGCGTAAAACCCCAGTTCATAGCCTTGGCTACGACGCGGAACGATTTGTGAAAAATCCCGCTCCATCAGGGAAAAGCCCCGTTGCAGTTCTGCCAGTCGGGCTTCTTTGCGCGCTGACGCCTCATCGTTATGCATCACGCCGTTCATCACCTGCGAGGCAGCCAGACTCAACGCCGCGAAAATCGCCAGCGCCAGCATCATTTCCAGCAAGGTAAAGCCGCTTTCTGGCCGTTTCACTCTTTCTGGACGTTTCACTGCGCAGGGTCCCCCGGCTGAACCTGATAACTGCGCAATACGGCATCTGCAGCGCGGCTGTCACGATCATGGCGCACTTCAACATCGATGGCGCGTACCTGTGGATCCGCTGTGGCTACCCCCTGAATGCGCCAAAACCACTGTGAACCGGCAAAAGTCACCTCCCCCGTCACCCACTGGGTTTGCGGCCACTGTTTTTCCAGCCGCATCACCGCCTGTTGGTTTTCCGCAATCCAGAGCGCAAACGTCTTCTCTTCCAGACGCCCCAGGCTATTGGCCTGCTGCGCGGTTGTCTTCAACACCGTCAGCCCCGCCAGCGCGAAAATAACCAATGCCACCATCACTTCAAGCAACGTCATTCCCTGCTGTTTCATCCCTTAGCGCTCCGCTTCCGACGACGTATGTAGCTGACCGTTGGTATCGACTTGTAGCCAGGCAGAGTCATTACCGTTACGCAACGTCAGACGAAAAGGCGTCACTTCGCCGCCCGGCAGAATCAGGATATGCGGGTCGCCATTGCCCGGCGAAAAACCGGCACCATCACCCGCCGCCCCTGCCTGCGTAGACAGTTCAATTTGAAAGCTAGCCGGCAGTTCGCTGGGTGAAGACAGGCGGTACGGCTGCCACGGTACCCAGACATAGCGCAGACGTTGTTGATCTTCTGGCGAATTCTCCACGACCTGACGCTGTAACAGCGCGTATTGCCAGCGGTGAGGCTGCAGATAAATCCCCAGAATATGGTCATTCATCTGGCTGTCCTCCACCGCGTATTGCAGTTGTGCTTTAAAGCGGGCTATCTGCCAGCCGCTGTCCTGCTGCCTGGGCGCAGGGATCGCCATCATGACCAGTGTGGCGGCTATGCCAGCCAGCAACACCACCAGCATGATTTCCAGCAGCGTGAATCCCCGCTGTCGCACAATCAGGGGTTCCCGTTGCCGTTGTTACCGTTATTGTGCGCACCATTGCCGACATTCCAGTTGCCAATGTCGTCATCGGTATCCGGCATGCCATCCGGGCCGTAGGAGAACACGTCTATTTTGCCGTGGCGGCCAGGGCTAACCAGTTGGTAGTCGGCTCCCCACGGGTCTTGTGGTAAACGGCGAATATATCCATCCTGCGGGTAGTTTCGTGGTTCCGGCGGCGTGGTCGGTTTTTTCACCAACGCGCCCAGCCCTTGTTCGGTTGTCGGGTAACGGCTGTTATCCAGTTTGTACATGTCCAGTGCGCTCTCCAGCGCCACTATGTCGCTGACGGCTTTCTGCTTGTCGGCTTTTTCTTTGTTGCCCATCAGGTTCGGGACAACCAGACTGGCCAATACGCCAAGAATGACGATGACCACCATGATTTCCAACAGGGTAAAACCTCGCTGACGTCGTTCCATCTCTTTGTTACCTCATTAACGTATCAATCTTCGCTACATACTCATTAGGGTATTCAACTGCAAAATCGGCTGGAGGATAGCCAGCACGATGAACAGCACAATGCCAGCCATACTCACCACCAGTAGCGGCTCAAACAGCCCCAGCGCCAGTGTCATCTGGGCGCTGAATTCACGATCCTGGTTATCCGCGGCGCGAGTCAGCATGCCATCAAGTTCGCCGCTGCGTTCGCCGCTGGCGATCATGTGGCGCATCATCGGTGGGAACAGCGATGTCTGCTCCAGCGCTTTGTGCAGGCTCACCCCTTCGCGTACAGCGTCAGTCGCCTGCCCCAGCCGGAAGCGGGCATAATCGTTGGTCAGTACATCGCCGCTGATGCGCATCGCCTGCAATAGCGGCACCGCGCTGGAATTCAAAATACTTAATGTGCGTGCGTAGCGGGCGGTGTTAAGACCACGAGCAACCCGCCCAATGACAGGCAAAAACAGTAAACGCCGGTGGAACGCCAGACGGTGCTTCTCATGGCGCAACAACACGCGCAGCCCCATGACCGCCAGCATCAGCAATAACACCACCCAGGGCCCGTAGGTTCTCACCGCATCGCTGACGCTCATCAGTAACCGGGTGGACAACGGTAGCGTCTGTTTCATGTGAATAAACTGCTCGACTACTTTAGGCACCACGGCAGACAGCAGGATAGACACCACCGAAATCGCCACCAGGGTCAACACGCAAGGGTAAATCATCGCCTGCTGAATACGGCTACGCATCTGTTGACGCTGTTCGGTGTAATCCGCCAGTCGATTTAACACCGCATCCAGATGGCCCGAGGCTTCGCCCGCCGCCACCATCGCGCAGTACAACCGTTCAAAACTGCCGGGGAAATTCCCCATCGCTTCAGCCAGTGAATGCCCTTCCACCACTTTGGCGCGTACCGCCGCCATCAGGGCGCTGAGCTTCGGTTTTTCGCTCTGCTTCGCCACCGCATCGAGTGCTTCTTCCAGCGGTAACGCCGCCGCGACCAGTGTCGCCAGTTGCCGGGTCAGCAAGGCCAGATCGCTGGCGCTGATACGGTGGGAACGGCGCAACGACAGCGAAAAACCACTGCGCGGAGCGGCTTCGCCGCGCTGCTCCTCAATGCTGACCGGCACCAGTCCTTTCTCACGCAGCAGTTGGCGTGCATGACGCGCAGAGTCCGCCTCCTGCATGCCCTGACTTTTCTTTCCCTGGGCATTCAATGCCTGATACTGGAACAGCGCCATGTCATTCCTCTTTCGTTACACGCACCACTTCTTCCCAGGTGGTGATGCCCGCCAGCACTTTGTCCATACCATCCTGACGAATCGTGATTCGCCCATCGCCCAGCATCCGGGCAATGCCCAATTCACTTTCGCCGCGATGAATCGCCGTGCGCACCGTGTCATCAATCAGCAACAGCTCATGGATACCGGTACGACCGCGATAGCCACTGTAGTTACACTTCTCGCACCCACCGGGATGGTAGAGTGTGGTTCCCACCGCCAGTCCGGTCTGTTTTGCCTGTTCCTCATCGACGGCATAGGGCTGA
This sequence comes from Dickeya oryzae, assembly GCF_009372235.1. GTDB lineage: Bacteria > Pseudomonadota > Gammaproteobacteria > Enterobacterales > Enterobacteriaceae > Dickeya > Dickeya oryzae. The sequence continues at coordinate 759,387 of NZ_ML762920.1, forward strand.
CGGCATGACGGGCAGAGTGTGCGCACCAGCCGCTGTGCGAGCACACCCAGTAGCGACGTTGACAGCAGAAACGGTTCAATTCCCATATCCTGCAAGCGGGACAATGCCCCCAGCGCGCTATTGGTATGCAGGGTAGATAGCACCAGATGCCCGGTTAGTGACGCTTGCACCGCAATTTGTGCCGTTTCACCGTCACGAATTTCCCCCACCAGCACCACGTCCGGGTCCTGACGCAAAATGGCACGCAAACCACGGGCGAACGTCATATCAACCTTGGGGTTCACCTGGGTCTGGCCAATGCCTTCCAGTTCATATTCAATCGGATCTTCCACCGTCATGATGTTGCGTTCGGCAGCGTTGAGTCGACTCAAGGCAGCATACAGGGTGGTACTTTTCCCCGAGCCGGTAGGGCCGGTAACCAGAATGATGCCGTGCGGACGGTGGATCAGCGTATCCAATTGACGACGGTTATGTTCCGCCATCCCCAGTGTTTCCAAATCCAACCGGACGCTGTTTTTATCGAGCAAACGCAGCACCACGCGTTCACCATAGTTAGAAGGCAGGGTCGAGACACGCACATCGATAGCCCGGCCGCCAATGCGCAATGCCATACGTCCATCCTGCGGGACACGCTTTTCGGCAATATCCAGCTTGGCCATGACTTTGATACGCGATACCAGTAATGACGCCAGTTGGCGCTGCGGGCGCAAAATCTCCCGCAGCACACCATCAATACGAAAGCGGATCAGCAGGTGGCGCTCAAAGGTTTCGATGTGGATATCCGACGCCTTGTGTTTGATGGCTTCCGTGAGCATGGCGTTGATCAACCGAATAATCGGTGCGTCGTCGTCGGCATCGAGTAAGTCATCGCTGTCCGGCAGTTCTTCGGCCAACGTGTAAAAATCGATATCGTTACCGATATCTTCCATCAGGCGTCGCGCTTCTTCAGAATCGCGCTGATAACGCATAACCAGTTGCCGCTCAAACTCTTCCGGGCTGACCTGACTGACCGCCAACGCCACCCCAGCGACCCGGCGAGCCTCCAGTAACGCCAGTGCCGAGGTGCCGGGAACACAAACCGCCTCGGCGACGGTTGCCGACTCATCTTGCAGCAACAGAATTTGCTGTGACCGGGCAAACGCAAACGGCAGTACAGGCCGTAAGTCAGACGTGTGGGCGGGCTGAGCGCTCATCGCCCCTCCGGCTGATAAAACGCGGCGATGGATGACTGCACCTGTCGGAAGGTGTAGGTGTTGCCACCGGGTAAGCGCACCGTGTTGCTATCCAGCACACTGCTGCCTTCACCGCGCTGTTGTTGCTGTTCGTTGTTAAAACTGCGGTATTTAGTGATCGACGCATCCTGGAATTGTTTCGGGTCACGGATGATAGTCGGTCGTAAAAACAGCATCAGATTGCGTTTTTTCACGCTCTGGCTCTTCGAACGGAACAAATTGCCCAGCACCGGAATATCCCCCAACAAGGGCACTTTGCTGTTGTTTTCATCGGTCGATTTATCAAGTAAGCCGCCGACGACCACCGTTTCGCCATTGCTGACCATGACCGCGTTATTCACCGTTCGGGTATTAAAGGTCACCCCCAGTGAACTGTTGGCGCTGCTATTGCTGTCTGCCACGCTGGATACTTCCTGCTCAATTTGCAGCAACACCGAATCGCCTTCGTTGATCTGTGGTTTGACGCGCAGTTTGATACCGACGGTCTTACGCTCGACGGTATTAAAAATGTTGTTTCCTGAACCCACCGTGGTTTGCGATCCGGTCAATACCGGCACTTCCTGACCGACATTGAAAGTCGCTTCCATGTTATCCAGCGTCACAATGCTGGGTGTCGCCAGCACATCGTTTTTACTGTCGCTGGACAACGCGGTCATCAGCATCGACCAGTTGCCACGATAAAAACCGGCGGTAATACCGTTGAAGCTACCGAGTGCGCTGGCATAGGCCGTGGTCAGTGTTCCATCTTTACGAAACTGATCGGTGCCGATAACCGCCGTTGAAATCGGTATGCCGGTATTGGTGAATTGGGTCATCCCGGCGCGATTATTGGCCCACTGGATACCCAGGTTCAGCCCATCAGCGTCCTGAATCTCAGCGATGATCGCTTCTACCAATACCTGAGGCCGACGAATATCCAATTGGTTAATCACCTGTTCCAGGTCGCGCATGATATCGGGCGGCGCGGTGATGATCAGTGAGTTGGTCTGATCATGGGCGCGCACCGTCACCTCTTTCCCCTGAATCATAATCGTGCGTCCACCAGAGCTGTTGGTTGAACCAAACGCAGAACCAAACCCCATGCTGGAACTGGATGAAGACGACGATGAGGAGGAAGATGACGCATTGGAGGAATTATTAGACGAACTAAGATTACCGTTTCTGTTGGTACTGCTGCCTGAGCGCGAAGAAGACGAATTGTTCGATGATGAATTGCGACTCCCACTGGTCCCGTTACCGGCCAGCACTTCAATCAGATCCAACGCTTTGGCGTACTTGAGGTAGATAACTTTGGTGCCGCCCTGCACCACCTGTTTGCGATCCAATTGTCGGATCATCTCTACCGCACGCTGGCGGGCATTTTCTTCACCACTGACCACCACCGAGTTGGTACGGCTATCCGCCACCACATTCGCCAGCATGGTGCTGGGCAACGCATTCTTCTCATCCGTTTTGTTGAGATCGTTCACCAGTTTGGCCACATCGTCCGCTGATGCGTAGGTCAACGGCACGGTGATCATTTCACGATCGCCGGTTTTATCCACGGTATTGACGATATCCACCAACCGTTTGATAACCACAGCTCGCCCGGTCATCAACAACACGTTGGACGGTTCATAATGCACCACCGTACCGGCACCCGCGTTATCGTTAAGTTGGCGCAGTAACGGTGCCAGATCGCGGGCGGCCACATTATTGAGCGGCACCACACGTGTGACCAGTTCATCGCCCACACCGGGCTGTTCGTTATTCGCCAGCGGAATCGACGACGATTTGGCATCTTTAGAGCGGATGACTTTCAATACGCCGTTATCCATCGGCACGACTGAAAAGCCATAAACATCCAGTACACTGAGGAAAAACTGGTAGTACTGATCTTCGTTCATCATGTCATAACTGCGCACACTGATCGTGCCACGCACTGTTGGGTCAATAATGACCGTTTTGTTCAGGTTCTTACTGACCGTATTGATGAACTCCTGAATATCGGTTCCTTTAAAACTGGCTGAAAATTCAGCGGCCCAGCCACACGGCGAGCCAAGCAGGAGAACGGTTAGCCCCAGCCACCCCAAGCTTTTTTTTATTCCTTTGCCAAGCACGTTACTCGTCTCCCCCAAATTCCATATAAATATCCTGACGCTGCCCATCCCGCTCAATCGTCAAGGTAAAGTTATGCACATCAGCCATACGTTCCATGGCCTTTTTCGCCTGTTCTTCGTCACGCAAATCCAGGCCATTCAGGGCAACGGCCATATCGTTATCCTGAAGTCCAACACGGTAGAACGAGTCGCTTTTCGGCCCGGGATTCAACCGGTATCCTTGCAGTTTGTTGCTGTTCATCACCGGCGAGAACGACACGTAATCACTCATGGCGGTGGAAGCACGCTGCTGAAGCTGCTCATTCAACTGCGCACCGGGAACGCCGTCCACACCGGTCTCTTCCTGACCATACAACCCCAGCACCTCATAACGCCCCTGATACTGCAACACCACTTTATCCGGCTGGATTGACACGATTTTGGCGTTATAACCGGGGACCTCTTCATTAACACCGCGACTAAACTGCTCATTGTCTTTGCTAATAATGGCGATAGATCGGGACGCATCGTCACCCGCCATCACACCGGTCAGCGAAAGATTCAACGTAGAGGGGGGAAGATTGCTCATTTGCGACGCATCCAACGCGCCCGAGCGATTTTTTTCGGGAGAAACGCCGAACAGCGTGAAGTCATTCAGGGTAACAGGCTGTTGACGGGCTTGAGCCGGGGTGATCTGCACACTGGCGACTGGCGTATTCTCTGGTAAACCGATGCGCCAGAAAATCATCGCCAGTTGCTGACAAATGAGCAGTATCAACAAATAAAACAAAATCCGTCTGATAGCAGACGGAGATAACGGTGGCAGTGTCGAGATATTCATCTGCAAACATTATCCCTATGCGTTCGCCGATTATCCTTGCCACGTTCGCAAACGTGGAATAAGGGCCATACAGCGCCATGTTTAACGGCATGGCACCCATTTAAAATGGATGCGACGTCTGAAAAACAGCGCTTCTGCGTTGGTTGTCGTTTTACTACCTGCGGACCAGACATCACCCATACAGGTAACGATATGTATTCAAACTGGTTTGCCGGAAAGGCCACACGGTCACATGATGGCATGCATGCCTGGCGCATTTTTATGCGTTTCTTACCATCACGCCGTGCGTACGAGACACCTGTCTACAGTCGTGTTGCTGGCTGACAGGCATCCTGTTTCCTGTTATGCCAGGCGAGTGACACGTTGTAATACCGTGCCGGGTCGCACTAAAATCTTCAACAATATAACCCAGGTTAATGACAAGACAATCCTCCAGTCAGCAACCATTTTTCTACCCTGTTTCAGTCGCTACTCGATATCATTGGTCATACAAGTATTACCGAAATTTCTTAAACACGTAGAAATATTCTGTCTTGCAAAGCATCGTATTTTATTGACAGACTCATTTCATGTCATGACTAAGATTGCTGACTGATAAAAAATACAATTTCCTTGCAAAAATGACTTCTATCGCCAATGACGTCTCGTCTTTTTATCTAAAAAAAGCGATCACGTGAGAGATTCATTTTCCGCTAACCTTTTGATGAACCGCCTTATTACCCCTGATTCTCTCCCTGCTATTCGGTCCATCTCCAAATACGTCGGGTTATTTAATCACCTGACGTCATTTAGGTTTCCTAGACTCTGTCTGCTACCTGTGATTCTTTTGTGTACAAAAAAAGAAACAACATCATCATGATAGTAAAACGCCGTTTCATTAAAACATATTCCTGCATTTTTTTTGCGACTAGCCTCAAATTTTTACCGGCATTAATGAGCAGCGTAATAGAATGTTGTTGAAATGGCATTCAGGTCACATAACTGGGATGAAGCGTTGATTATTCCTTTTCATTCCCAGGAAAATAAGGCATACGCATTCCTGCCAAGGTCTGTCAGATGGATTCACAAAAGAGCGTCAGGCTGCATAACCGTTGAGGTAAGGCGTGAAAAATACACCGGAAGTAACATCATCGACCCAGGCAACCTCGTCCCAAACAGGCTACCGCATTCCCGGTTACTTGCTGGCAGTTTACGCGCTGCTGCTGTTCATGCTGGGGTGGTTTGGTCATCAGCACTGGGTGGACATCCACTCGCCATCAACGCCTATGGAAGCAATCGCCGCTTCGCCAGCACCTTCAGCGGCTCTTGCAACACCACCCCATGACAAGGTGACCGAGACTACCGCGCCTCCTCCGGCACAGACAGCCGTGAATCATCAGGACACCTCATCTGAACCGACTGATACCGCAGGAGAAGCAAAAGCACAAAAATCGCCAGCCCATTGGCAAACCGCGCAACCCGGCGAATTACCCTCTATCGCCTTCAGCGCCCACGTTTATACCTCCGACCCGGACAAACGCAGCGTCACCCTGAACGGAGAGCGTTATAGGGAAGGCGACACCCCGTATCCAGGGCTAATTATCGAGCAGATTGAACAGGATATGGTGATCTTCAGCTTCGATGGCGAGCCGTTTATTCTGGATTCATTGCAGGATTGGCCGGGCGGGAAACCAGGAAGTGACGCCGGCGAAGATTCCGTGCCGAAAACAACGTCGAAACCGGAAAAAACCATCAGAACCACGAAAAAATAGTGCAGCAACTGCACATCAGGCAGTTGCTTGCCTCATCAGCGAACGGTACGCATGGTGTCAAGGAATGGCGTCATCGTGCGGTTGAACGACGAGCACTGTGTGGCTTTGGGCGTACCGTCTTTTAGCAGCCCCTGATACAGGTTTTCACTCAGTTGCGGCAACGATTGATAGCGCGTCGTATCCCAGCCTTTTTGCGCCGCCACCTTCATTGCCGTTTTCAGGATCACGCTGTCATCCGGCAAGTCACTGCGCTCACACTGCACCCGCAGGTATTTACTGGCCGCCACCAATGACGCCAACTGGCTGACTTGTTCATTAACCGACAGGCTGGTTGTACTGCGAGACGCCGCATTTTTCACCGGCGCGGACGTTTGACAGGCCGCCAGACTCAGACAACAGACACCGAAAAGCACCACTTTTAACGAAGATACATGCATGACTCAACTCGTCTTATTGATTAAGTTCCATCTCTGGGATGCCCGACATGGGCATCCGCCTAGCAAACCATTATCCCTTTGCCGCCACAAGCAGCGACAAAGGACGGCGTGATCAAACCATCAGAAAAATATTTCTGCAAGCCTGGGCAGGCTTATCACCCTTTCTTATTACCGGACAATGCGTTAGCGGCGGGCAATATGCCATCGGCACGGAACATGGCTTTGATACCACGCACCGCCTGTCGAATACGGTCCTGATTTTCGATCAAGGCAAAACGCACATGCGTGTCGCCGTAATCACCGAACCCAATGCCGGGAGAGACACACACTTTCGCCTCCGCCAGTAATCGTTTGGCGAACTCCAGCGATCCTAAATGCGCGTACGCATCCGGGATTTTCGCCCAGACATACATGGAGGCTTTCGGCTCATCCACCATCCAACCGGCTTCATGCAGACCACGCACCAACACATTACGGCGCTGGCGATACTGCTCGGCAATGTCGCGCACACATTGCTGATCCCCTTCCAGTGCGGCGATCGCCGCTACCTGTAACGGGGTGAAGGTGCCATAGTCGTGATAACTTTTGATTCGCGCCAGTGCATTCACCAGCTCTGGGTTACCCACCATGAAACCGATACGCCAGCCTGCCATGTTGTAGCTTTTTGATAGCGTAAAGAACTCTACCGCAATCTCTTTAGCACCCGGAACCTGCATGATTGACGGCGCTTTCCAGCCATCGTAAACGATATCGGCGTACGCCAGGTCGTGTACCACCAATACCCCATACTGTTTGGCCAACGCCACAACCCGCTCAAAGAAATCCAGCTCAACGCACTGCGCTGTCGGGTTAGACGGAAAACCTAAAATCATCATTTTAGGTTTAGGAATACTTTCACGGATGGCACGCTCCAGCTCGTTGAAGAAATCGATACCCTCGATCAACGGCACTGAGCGCACCTGCGCACCGGCAATAACCGCACCATAAATATGAATCGGATAACTAGGGTTCGGCACCAGTACGGTGTCGCCATGATCCAGCGTCGCCAGCATCAAATGTGCCAGCCCTTCTTTGGAACCGATTGTGACTATCGCTTCGCTTTCGGGATCAATCTCGACCTGATAACGCTCGGCATACCAGCGGGAAATCGCCCGACGCAACCGCGGGATACCCCGTGATGTGGAATAGCCGTGGGTGTCTTCACGCTGGGCCACCGTACACAGTTTTTCGACAATATGCGGTGGTGTCGGGCCGTCTGGATTGCCCATACTGAAATCAATAATGTCCTCGCCGCGACGACGCGCAGCCATTTTCAATTCAGCCGTGATATTAAAAACGTAAGGCGGGAGACGATCGATGCGCGCAAAATGGCGCTGAGAAGTAGAATCAGCCATAGAATCCTCAGGATAACGTGAGCGCCCGGACCGTCCGAGCGACGCAGGCCCGTGAGACGGGCCGTTATTCACCCTATCCCAGTTAACCCAGGCTGTCGATAGCGACAGATAATTATTTTTTTCCCAGCGCGAGTGGGATTTATCCGGCGATTTTTCCGGCTATTTCCATTCAACACCCCCTATATCGACGACACTCACCACCGATGAATATCGGACACACCAACGCCATCAACACCCACAGCATAGCTTTTTCCTATGAAAGACTGTGGCAACACCCTTTCACCCGGTCAGGGAAATCAGTATCTTTATGCGCGGTTACGACGCGCGACAATCTTTGTTCCTGATGCCTCAGACTGCCGCTGGCAGAACTGCCCGTCCGATTCCTAAAATTTTCCCACAAGCCTGAAGTCGTCGTGTTTCCTGGACGACAAATACGGCGTTATGACATGGTTTTGCCCGACATCATTAAGGAGTGTTGTCATGCAGCGTACGGTTTATGTTGATGGTCAGTATCTGCCGGAATCCCAGGCCACCATTTCGGTATTCGATCGTGGTTTTCTGTTTGCTGATGCAGTGTATGAAGTGACATCGGTGATTAACGGCGGATTAGTCGACATGGATGCACATCTGGTGCGGCTACAGCGTTCTTGTCGCGAGCTTTCCTTGTCGCTGCCCGTGTCGAATGATGACCTGAAAACCATCCACCAACAGTTGATCGAACGAAATCACCTAGAGGAAGGCTCAATTTACCTTCAGCTCAGCCGCGGCAATGGCGGTGATCGCGATTTCTACTTTCCGTCGGCGGATGTCAAACCAACGCTGGTGTTATTCACCCAGGCTCGCCCTATTATCGCCCACCCCAAAGCGGAAACCGGGCTCTCGGTGGTGACCTGCCCGGATATTCGCTGGCATCGTCGCGATATTAAAACGGTCAGTTTACTGGCGGCCTGTATGGCTAAAGAGTATGCGCACGCCCATCAGGCAGATGATGCCCTGCTCGTTGAAAACGGCTTTGTCACCGAAGGTACCTCCTGCAACTGCTACATTGTGCTGGATGACAATACCGTGGTTACTCGTCCACTGAGTCACGATATCCTGCACGGTATTACCCGCCAGTCACTGCTCGCTCTGGCCAAACAGCAGCAGATCAAGGTAGAAGAACGGCCATTCACACCGGAAGAAGCCTGGCAGGCACGGGAAATATTTATCACCTCAGCCACATCCTTCGTGTTACCGGTGGTGAACATCGATGGTCGGCAGGTCGGCGACGGCAAGCCGGGACCTGTCACTCGCCACCTGCGTGACATCTACATCGCGATGGCGCACGCCCAAACCCGTTAACCGCCCTATCCGCCTGACAAACCGGCCCCCGACTGAAGCGACGTGCCGGTTTGTTACGATGGCAGCAAGGCACCTTAAATGCCGAAGGCACAATACGGTCTCGACGGTCTCGCCCTCCCTACTCACCAGCTATCCAGACTCCCGCTCCCAGCGCTTTACTGTCTGGGCAGCGGTAACGCTTCTGCTTGTAGCGAGGAAATATCCACGCTGCTTTCCAGCACCATTTTTTGCGGCACGGCCAGCGGGATATTCTCTGCTCTCAAGCGCTTGATGATGTCGAACAACAGGTCACTCTTGGCTGACGATACCATACGTGGACTACCGACATAGCCGGTGACACTGAGCACCATACCGTTTGGCGTCAACTGGCTGAACATGACAGACGGTGCCGGGGTATCCAGAATTTTTTCATGTTCGTGGTAAGCATCGAGCAGAATGCTCCTGACCATTTCCGGATCGATATCCAGCGGGAAAGTGAGTGCCAGCGTGGCGACACCGTGTGGGTTACCCATCGTAATATTGCGGACATTCTGCGAAATAAACTGGGAGTTCGGCACAATCACGGTGGAACGATCTCCCAACTGAATTTCCGTCGCACGCACATTAATACGCCGAATATCCCCCTCAACGCCACTGATGTTGACCAAATCCCCCACTTTGACCGGCCTCTCCGTCAGCAGGATCAACCCGGAAATAAAGTTCTTCACGATTTCCTGCAAACCGAACCCGATACCGACGGATAACGCACTGACAATCCAGGCCAGCTTGCTCCACTCGATGCCGAGCGTCGCCAGTGTCAGCAGAATAATCAGGATGTAGCCAATATTGGAATACAACGTTACCAGTGACGCCTTGATACCAGCTTCCAGCATCGTTTTCGGGAAAAAATCATGCTCCAGCCAACGGCGAGACACCCGCAGGCTATAAATACCAATCACCAGCAGGATAATGGCATTGACCAGATGGGCAGGTACAATGCTGATGGACTCCAGCCCTTTTCCACCCCAGATTTCGACGACTTTTTGCACCAGTTCAACCGGTGTCGTGGAGCCAAAGGTGCCATTCATCAATGCCACAATCGCCATCAAAATCAGCATGACTTTCAACCCGGCGGACAAAACAGTCGCCGCCTGATCCAGATGGCGATCATCCAGATTCAATGTTCGCTTAATCTGTCGGCCACAGGCGAATGCGGGTGAAAACACGCTCTCGCACACATCTTCCACAAAGGTCGTCATCAGATACAGCAGCGATAACACCATGCCAACCCATACCAGCTCATACGTCAGGAAGCGAGCCAGCGAGATATAGCCAATCAACAGCGACACCAGCACCGCCAGCGTCGTTAACAACACAGCCAGATGAACCAATCCCGCCAGCGTAGAGCGAGTTTCTGGCGTTTCGCCAGCCTCTACCATACGCCGTCGAATCTGATCGCTGCGTAAGGCAATGGTCCCAAACGCCAGCGCCAGAAACAGTGACGACAGGCCGTTGCCCACGACCGTCACCCCCACAGAAATGCCGCTAACCGTGTTAATCTGTTCAATCACACCAAAAATAACGATGAAACTGGTGGCAATAATCAAGAACGGCGCCATCGCCTTCGCCACCGGGTTAGCCATCGCCGGTAATCGCCACGATGGGCGTTTATTGGAGAGAAAAGCCCGCCCGAGCGCGGAAATCACCGAGCAGAACACAACCAGCCGCACCAGTCCTTCCATGAAGCCTTCAGCGCGATCAGTCACATCGCCATGACGGGTGAACACATAATCCACCAACAGAATGGCCAGCCCCATCGTCAGCACCGTGGAAAACACCACTGCGATAGCCAGGAAACTGCGTCTCAGGCGGCCTTCCGGCAAAAGATGAATCCCCGCACGCGCCAGATATTTCTCCAGCAGCTTTCGACCGACCGTACCCAGCGCTATCGCCAGAAACAGGAAAAACGCCGAACCATAACGCCATTCAGGCTGCCAGGCGGCGCTAAACGCTTCAGCCAGGTCATCTCTCAAGTCAGATAAACGCTCCATATCCTCCTGCAACGGCTTGATTATGGGTGACCAAAATCGGCTGCCAAGAATACTACCGGAATTGAGCGCCAGCTGACTTTTCAGCACATTGCGGCGTAATGCCAGAATCTGCGTCGACAGGTTCTCAGCACCGGTTTTTATCGACTGAACCTGATTCGCCTGCGTATCCAGCTTTTGTTTTTGTTGATTAAGCGAAGCGCGTTTACGCGTCACCTCCGCCGTTTCACTCACTGCGGCCTGCGGCGCAGGCGCTGGCCCTAACACATCCAGTTGAGCCTGCAACTGTGTACGCATCGGTGCAATGACACCCGCAAGCTTATCCGCACTGGTCACCAATTCCAGCGTGGTATCGTTAAGCGTATTGAGCCTGGCGTCAGTGGTCGTGCCGGAAACCTGTTGTTTGATACCATCGAGCTGTTTTTGCAACTTCACCAGTTCGGTATCCACATTTACTTTTTCTACGGCATCCCCTTGACCATCTGATACCGGGTCTGTCGCCGCCATACTCACGGAGCTGAAAGCAAACAACACCATCAGCAGCATCACTCCATAAACCCCGAATAACCTTTTACGCATACACTCAATGTACCCTTGATACTGTCGACAGCCGGTACAGCACACCCCATACCGGTTGCCTATAAAATAAGAACCCACGTCACTCTGCAGGCAGGTGGCTACTAACTTACTCAGCAATGAAGGTAAAACTCAAACAGATATCGCCGAAACTGCTCAACGTGCGAGAACACTCCCGATATGCTGACGTGATTTGCAACAATAACAAGGGATAATACGACAGTTGTTCAGGGATTCGCCGACCGACCCGAATCGCGCGCCAATTCATTGACTCATCAGTGATGCCCGGTATAATCCAGCCCACATCGCCAAGCGACTGTATGTCATCAAGGCGCCCTTAGCTCAGTTGGATAGAGCAACGGCCTTCTAAGCCGTAGGTCACAGGTTCGAATCCTGTAGGGCGTACCATCTTAAGTTCTGCCAGACTCTACCGAATTCAACAAAACCCCGTTATATTCATTGATACCACTAGGATTTTCTGTCGCTGAGCTCCACCGAGGTCAACCCAGCATACTGGAAATCAAGTCGATGTTGGGGGCCTCTATGGGTGACCTGCTCCCCATTGATTAACACACGACGATGTTAGTAATGTCTTCATCAGCAACATGAGGACAACCCCATGAAGAAGCGTTTTTCCGACGAACAGATCATCAATATTCTTCGCGAAGCCGAGGCGGGTGTTTCCGCCCGCGAACTTTGCCGTAAGTACGCCATCTCCGACGCCACGTTTTATACGTGGCGTAAGAAGTTTGGTGGCATGGAATTACCTGAAGTAAAAAAGCTTAAGTCACTTGAAGAAGAGAACGCCCGCCTCAAGAAGCTGCTCGCCGAAGCCATGCTGGATAAAGAGGCACTACAGGTGGCTTTGGGCCGAAAGTACTGACGACAGACCAGAAGCGGGAAGCCGTGACAGTGATGTGCAAAGCGACAGGTCTGTCGCAACGGTGTGCCTGCAGGCTGACAGGTTTGTCCCTGTCGACCTGCCGTTATGATGCGCACCGCCCGGCTACTGATGCGTATCTGTCTGCACGTATCACCGAACTGGCAATGGAACGCCGACGTTTCGGTTACCGGCGTATCTGGCAGCTTCTGCGTCGTGAAGGCCTTTGCGTTAACCACATGCTGTAATCTTAAAACGATCCCGGTCTGTGATATCTGAGGTGGCTGTCATGAAAACCTTCGTTGGACTTGATGTTTCTCAAAAGAAAACAAGCATCTGCGTTATAGACTATAACGGCAATAAAATTCGTATGGCTAACGTCGATACGCATCCTGGTGTTATAGCTGATTATCTCTTTTCTGAAGGATTTGATAAGTCGAAAGTGGGTCTGGAAACAGGGCCGCTTTGCGTCTGGCTTTACCATTCACTCAAGAGTTTTGGCCTGGACATTGACTGTATTCATGCCCGCCATGTTCATGCCGCATTGTCGATGCAGTTAAATAAAACCGATCAAAATGATGCTTTTGGTATTGCCCGGCTGGTCCTTTCCGGATGGTACAAACCGGTGCATGTCAAAAGCCTTGAATGTCATCAGCAAAGACTCATTCTGACCAGCCGGGAAAAACTGGTTCAGCTCAGGGTTGCCGTAACGAATCAGATCCGCGGGCTCCTGAAAACATTCGGCGTTGTTCTTCCTCCCGGGAAAAACAGTGTTTTTGAGCGTGCTGTGCTTGAGTCATCACCTTCGCTGGAAACCGTTAAACCTGCAGTTATTATGCTGCTGGATACGTGGGAACATCTTTCCGGGCAGATAAGAAAATTTAACTATATGCTGGAAAAACTTGCCCGGAAAGATCCTGTTTGTCAGATATTACAATCTATTCCGGGTGTGGGTGTTCTGACAGCATTAAGCTTTAAAACATCAATTGATGACCCTTCGCGCTTCAGGCGAGTCAGTGATGCTGGCGCTTTCCTCGGATTAACGCCCAAAAAGTACCAATCCGGTGAGGTAGACAGGAATGGGGGAATTTCAAAGCAGGGCAACAGAATGACGCGCACACTTATCTACGAAGCAGCATCCTGCCTGTTGACCCGTTATGGCACTGATACAAGTCTGGCCATATGGGCAAATGAGCTCCGGCACAGAATGGGCTACAAGAAAGTTATTGTTGCCCTGGCGAGAAAGCTGACAACATTGATGCTAAGCATGTGGAAATCAGAGACTTTTTATAATGAACGGCTTAAAGCGGTAAATTAAGAAGTAAAAAATCATAATCAAATCAGACTGAGACCGTCTTAAACTTCAATTCCGGGACTCGCTTTGCAGGGTGAAAACCTTGCGGGAATCACATAGGAATGAAGACGACGTTTTGCAACATGTTGTAGCATCGAAAAAATGACTACGAAGACGACAAAGACTCCATCTGATCCTGATATTGACTGATTAGACGACAAACGGGTCTACCGCATTTATCATCTCAATGGCCTGGGCGTAAAACGCAGACAGCGCCGTAAGGGTCTGGCGACTGAGCGGCTTCCGCTGTTGCGTCCGGCAGGTCCCAACCTGACGTGGTCAATGGATTTTGTCATGGATGCGCTGGCCAGTGGTCGCCGGATTAAATGCCTGACCTGCGTTGATGATTTCACGAAGGAGTGTCTGACGATCAGCGTTGCTTTCGGGATTACAGGCGTTCAGGTATCACGCATTCTGGACAGCATCGCGCTGTTTCGTGGCTATCCGGCGACAATAAGAACCGTTCAGGGCCCGGAATTTACCTGCCGTGCGCTCGATCAATGGGCCTTTGAGCATGGTGTGGAGTTGCGACTTATCCAGCCAGGTAAGCCAACGCAGAACGGATTTATTGAGAGTTTCAACGGTCGCTTTCGGGATGAATGCCTGAATGAACACTGGTTCAGCGATATTCTCCATGCCCGGAAAATCATTAATGACTGGCGGCAGGACTATAACGAGTCCAGACCTCATTCATCGCTGAATTACCAGACACCGTCTGAATTTGCAGCAAGCTGGAGAAATGGAAAATTAGAAGGTAAACAAACCGACATTACTAACTGATCGTTGTATCTAATACTGGGGGCAGGTCATTACCCCGGCGGCCTTAAGTTCGCCGGGTAACCACCCCCCGGTCATACCGGGGGTTTTTGTTTTAACGGTGGGGTGTCGGGGCATCGCCCTGACCGGGCGGTTTTGTCATACCCTCTGCATGACGGTAATGACAAAACATTTCCTGTCCCACAGTTGAGTACGGTTTAGTAATCAGCGTGATATATAATTTTATATGTACTTCCTAGCTCTTTCTGAAGAAGCTCAGCTAATTTATAACCATCATCAATAAATCGCTTTTCCTCTTCCATACTGTTAAAAACAGACGATGCCGGATCATCTGTATTGAGTATGGCATCATATCGCTTTGCCCAAGCGTCAAGGCTATCCTTTAACTCCAAAGATATCGGCAACTCGTCGGGGGGTATGTCCCCAAAATCATCTGGAGTTGTTCCCCATAATGGATGGCAATGATAATCAGCCATTAACTTTATTTCTTTCATTTTACTGAGCCTCGCAAATTAGCTCCTACTAGGCCGTGTCCCTTAACTTAACAACCGCTTCAAAAATAACCTGATCGCCCCCAGCTTTAGCATACTCAGGTAGTTTCTGGCTGTTTTTTCCGAGTGTGTAGCAATACGACGATTTTCCTTGAGTATCGCAAAGCAACGCGCCACGACATTGCGTTTTTTGTACAGGCATTTGTCGAGGGGCCGACGTCTGTCCTGGCTGGATTTCTCATTCGATCTAAACGGAATTACTACTTTTATTCCCTTTATTTTCAAATGAATGTGGAGATTGTTACTTGAGTAACCCTTATCCGCCAGTACTGCTTTCGGACGTGATTTCAGATGCCCACTTCTTCGGATAATCCCGACCCGGTTAAGCAACGTTTCCGAATACCGGCTGTCGTGGGCCTGTCCGCCGCTCAGGCAAAAACTCAGCGGTAATCCTGTGCCATCTGTCGCCAGATGGATTTTGGTGCCAAAGCCGCCGCGAGAGCGACCCAGCCCATGGTCCTCGCATTCATCGGGATGTTTTTTTTCGCACCGGCAGCCGCTTTTAGGGCGCGAACGTTACTGCCATCCAGCGCGATAACATCCCAGTCAATAAGCGCTTTTTCATCCAGAATCTGGAGTAATTTATTGAAAATTCTGTTCATTATTCCGGCTTTAGACCACCGATTGAAGCGGTTGTAAATGGTTTTCCATTGACCATAACGCTCAGGTAAATCCCGCCAGGGTGCGCCAGAGCAAAATACCCAAAATATGCCATTCATGACATGTCTGTGCGCAAAGTAAGGACGCCCGACTCGGGAAGAACCTCTTTCAGGTGGTAGCATGGGAAAAATCAGCGCCCAGGCTTCATCGGGAAAATCATAACGAGCCAAATTAAAGCACTTCTTGTGGTGAAATCATGTCCCTGATTGTACAAAAAATAGTTACGGGACACACCCTAGATGGGTATATCCCATTGACATATCCCATCAATATTCTATGCTATCGATAGCACAAAATTTCTCCAAGGAGACTGCCATGGAAAAAACCACAGTATTTAAAAGCAATCGCAGCCAGGCGGTACGGCTCCCTAAAGCTGTTGCGTTACCCGATGATGTTAGGCATGTCGATATTGTCGCCATTGGCCGCACGCGTATCATTACTCCGGCAGGCGAAAGTTGGGACAGTTGGTTTGATGAAGCGGGTGTTACACCGGATTTCATGAGCACCAGAGAGCAACCGGATGAACAGATCAGGGACGATTTTTGATGTTGAAATACCTGCTTGATACCAACATTTGCATTTACACCATAAAGAACAAGCCGCAAGAGGTCAGAGAGGCGTTTCAGCGTTATTACGGGCAGTTTGCGATCAGTGCCATCACGTTGATGGAGCTTATCTATGGCGCGGAAAAGTCGGCCAATCCAGAAAAGAATCTGGCGGTAATAGAAGGATTTTCCGCACGTCTGGACATCCAGTCCTATGGGTTTGATGCTGCCGTGCATACCGGTCAAATTCGTGCCGAGCTGGCGAAACAAGGAACCCCCATAGGCCCGTATGATGCCATGTTAGCCGGTCACGCGCGATCCGCAGGTTTAATACTGATAACAAACAATGTACGCGAATTTGAGCGTGTACCTGGGCTACGAGTGGAAAACTGGGTAAGCCGATAAGCTCTATGCTGCCCTCCCTCAAAACAGGATATAATCCACCCTCTACTGCGGATAACCCGCAAAAAATCCAGCCAGAAAGGTTTGGGGGCCCATTTGGGGCCTCTACGTTTTTCGAACTGGTAGAAATCCTTTTATTTCAATATAGATACGTGGTTAATTCGAATCCTGTAGGGGCCATATCTAAGTAACAAAACATCAACCGACGTCTTTTTTATGCCTAAAATTCAATGCGTTGGCTGAATTTAGCGCGTTACTACCCTACCGAACTCTACTCGTATCAACCTACATCAAGTTGTAATGGCCAACTAAAACTGGCCACGGTTTTATCGTTTTCCCAGTACAACTATTCAGCTTCGCCCCGGTGACAGCGAACCGCCAAAAGTTGGGCAGACCAGTGCTATCGTGGATGGTGTCCTCTGAAGTGGATGCTGCCCTCTGAATTTGTAGCGGGATCTGCCGGCTGCCAGAGCGTGCAGCCGGGCTAAAATCGGTGATGACTGCAGAAGATCGGCGGGCGAATATTCACGTCACGCCCTGCTCTTGCTTCGTTTTCAGCCCTCCCCTCTATACTTTTTCTGCAAAACGCATCGCCAGCCATTGTGCCTGCTGCTGCATCACTAGCACCTGGCCGTCCTGCTCGTGCCACTGAATATCGCCCTGACTAAGGCAGCGCCTGAGCTGCTCCAGTGAGGTTGTCTGAAAACAGAGTGCCACCATTTTTGCCGGGGCCTGCGCAGCGACTGGTGGCAGCGCGAACTCCAGGCTTGCCTGTTGATGCGTGATAATACGCAGGCAGCAGGTTCCTGAATCAAGCACATAGCCGCCGTTGTCCTCCCCACGAGCCTCCGTATTGAATAACTGACAATACAGCGCCAGCGTCTGTTCAGGTTGAGGCGAAGCGATAACGAATGCGGACAGCGCCTGCACGCCATTCGGATGTACCTGCCAGGCGGGCTGCCAGACGGCTTGCGGCGTCTGATGTTCGCAGAAAAAACTGAATCCGTACTCCACGGCGCTGGCGCGGATCCGCGAGATACAGAACCGGGCCTCAGTCTGACTGCCATCCGGCAGTATCACCGGGCGAAAGAAGCGGGTCGGTGGCTCGCCATCAAGCTGGCATTGCTGGAGGTGCTGCCATACCGCATGCGCATCCTGGGTTTTCCAGACCAGCCCGGCAAGGCCTGGCGCAACGTTCCATAAACCTCGCGAGTCTGTCTGCATGGCAGGCTCATAGCCTAACAGCTCCAGATAGTTATCGGCGAATATGGCCAGATGGTTGCTGGAACCCATCGAATGATGTCCCCGCGTACTGAGCTGAAACCCCATCCGCTGGAACAGGTATTGCGCCTGATCCAGCTCTTCATTGACGTTAATCACCGCGTGATCGATAACCGGTGTAATCGGCATGGTGTATTCCTTCTGTTCTTTTTATTGATCCTGTCAGGCGGCACGACCACCAAAATAGAGCTCGCGCATACGGGGGTCATCCTGCAGCATCCGTGCGCTGCCCTCCATCGCCACTTTCCCCAGCGCCAGTACGTAAGCCCGGTCGGAAATGTGCAGTGCCTCCATGGCGTTCTGCTCGACCATCAAAATAGTCACTTTTTCCTTACGGCGAATGGTTTGTATGGCGCTAAACACTTCCGTCAGCATTTTCGGCGACAGCCCGGCCGAGGGTTCATCAAGCAGCAGTACCGCCGGTTCAGGCATCAGTGCGCGGGCGAGCGCGAGAATTTGTCGCTCGCCGCCGGAAAGCGCGGACGCAGGCGATTGCCACTTTTTATGTAATACCGGGTAGTGTTCCGCCAGTTGCGCCATCCGCTGCTTACGCTGACCGGGCGCTAAAAACTGCCCCCCGGTTTGCAGGTTTTCTGCCACAGTCAGGGTGTTGAACACATTGTCCAGTTGCGGAACAAACCCGAGTGCGCATTCACGGATTTTTCGGTGCACCGGAATGTTGGCCGTTTCCTGGCCATTGATTTCAACCCGTCCTTCGCGCGGGGAGACAAAACCGGCAATCGATTTCAGCAAGGTGGATTTGCCGCAGCCATTTGGCCCCAGCAGCGTCACGATTTCCGCCTGTTTAACATGCAATGAAATACCATGCAGAATATCAATCCCTGGGGTATAACCGGCGACCACGTTTTCGAGGGTAATCATACCGCCTCCTGCAATGTTGCGGTGCTGTGCCCGAGGTAGGCCTCCAGTACCTGCTGGTTCTGCGCCAGTTCGCTCGGGTGGCAACTGGCGACAATCTGCCCGCGATCCAGCACAATGCAGCGCTGACACAAGGTGTTAATAAAGTGCATGTCGTGCTCGATAACCAAAAGCGAAATGCCCTGACGGCTCAGGTTGACCAGCGTTTCCACCAGTTCCTGGCGTAATTTCGGGTGCACGCCCGCCATCGGCTCATCCAGCATCAGCAGCGTTGGGTTGCCCATCAACGCGCAGGCAATGCCCAGTAATTTTTTCTGTCCGCCGGAAAGCACGGCGGCAGGCAGGTCTTTCACTTTGGTTAATAACAAGATATCGAGTAATTCACGGGCACGGGCTCGGTCTTCCTGCTCGACTTTACGCCCGGAAGCCAGCCCCAGCAGACCGTTGAATAAGCCGTGCTGACGAGTACCCGCTGTCATGACCACTTCCATTACGCTCATTTTTTCCGGCATGACAGGGAGCTGGAAAGTGCGCGCAATGCCCGCCTGGATTATCCGGTGACTGGGCTGACAAGCAATGGCGTGGCCATCAAATGTGATGCTGCCGCCATCCGGTCGGGTAAAACCGGAAATGGTGTTAAGCAGCGTACTCTTACCGGAACCATTTGGCCCCAGCAGACCAAGAATTTCGCCCTTCTCCAGCGTGAATGATACGGATGTCAGTACCTGGTTGCCGCCAAAGGCTTTGCTAACATCCGCCACTTCAAGCAAACGGCTCATGATAACGTCCTTAATTTTTCCGGTAACAGACCGCCGGGGCGGGTGAGCAGACAGAGTAATAAAGCCAGTCCCACCAACCCCAGGCGCAGAGCGCCAGTCAGGTCTGAGCCGATATGGAAATAATCTTTTGCGAAGGGGATAAAGTTATACAGCCCTTCCACCAACAACACGCCCAGCAGCACGCCGCGCACATTGCCAATGCCGCCTATCATCACCATGCTCCAGATGAGAAAGGTTTCCGAAGAGAGCAAATAATCCGGGCTGACATAGTCGGTGTACCAGGCCAGTAACATACCAGCCAGACAGCACATCACCGCGCTACTCATTAACGCCCGGCATTTCAACCACGGCAGCGCATAGCCCATGCAGATAGCCAATTGAGGTTGCTCGCGCATCAGGCGCAGCGCCCGACCAAACCGGCTGGCGCCGATCCGCAGGCTGGCGAGAGTGGCTGCGATGACGCAGAGCAGGATAATGACCGCGAAGATACGCGTATCGGCGACGGTATCGCCGGTTGACCAGGGTGCGGACAGCCCGCCAATCCCCTGCGCGCCGCCTGTCAGACGGTCTTCATTGACGACCACAATACGGATGATTTCAGCCAGCGCCAGCGTGGCGATGCCCCAGTAATCCGCCGTGAGCTGACGGCCCAGCAACGTCATCAGCACGCTGATAACCATGGCACACAGTAACCCGGCCGGGATCACCAGCCACAGCGGCAACCCAAAATTGCTTCCCAGGCCGATGGCATAAGCGCCGGTTCCGACAAACACGATATGACCGAAATTCAGCAAACCGGCGTAACCTGCCTGTAAATTCAGGGCAAGAGCGACGATGGCATAGATCCCGCCAAGGCAAAGGATATGCAGTAAAAACTCAGACACGGCGGACCTCCCGGTTAAACAGGCCATAAGGACGCAGCAACAGCGCCAGCAGCAAAATCACAAACGATGAGGCATTCACCCAGGTTACCGGGATAAACAATAAATCGCCGCCGAACAGCCAGCTCCAGTCGATGTTGGTAACGAGGGTTTCGGTTGCCGCGATAAGGAGTGCGCCAAAAATAGCGCCCATTGGGTTTCCCAGCCCGCCGAGAATGGCGGCAGCGAGTACCGGCAACATCAGATCATTGCCCTGGTTAACCCATGCGCTGGCGTTCATCGCCAGCATGCTGCCGCCCACCGCGGCCAGCATGCCAGCCACCAGATTGACGTTGTGGACAATGGCACTGGCATTCAACCCGGAGGCTGCCGCCAGATCCCGGTTACTGGCCAGCGCACGGATAGCACGACCTTGCGGCGTGCGAAACAGCAGCAAGCTGAACAGCACCACCAACGAAATCGTGACGCCAAGGCTCCAGAGCTCGTCGGTCGAGATACGTGTGTCCCCCACCTGCAAGAGTTCGCCCACTGGCAGGGAATAATTCACCGGGGCCGATCCTTCAACCCCGAGAACCAGTGCAATCAGCACCATCGATACCGCCAGCGAGCCAATCATGGCGTTAGCGGTGCCGCTTTTTAGCAGCGGCTGGTACACCCAGTGATGCAACATCATGGACAGCATGCCGCAGACTATTGCCGAAAACACGATTGCCATAGACAACGGCATGCCAAGACGAAGCCCGGCGGCGGTAATAAAGGAACCGACCATGGCATATTGCATATGGGCGATATTGGCGAACCGTACCAGCCCGTACACCAGGCTTAATCCCAGCGCGACCAGCGACAAATCCGCCGTGCGAATCAATGTATCAATCAAAAACTGCAGCATGGTGTTTCCCCGATGATGTAGCGTGAACTGGCAAGATAAAGCGGCTCGTTACCGGGGAACCGGTACGCCATTAAACGCTTTCACTTTCAGGTATGGCTGAGACTGACGCTGGTTATCGGCATCCAGACTTAATGTGCCGGTAATCCCCGTAAAGCCAGGTGCAACGGTTTTCATTGCCGCGATCATCGCTGCTGGTTCGGCACTGTGTGCTTTATCAATCGCTGCCGCCGCCAGCATCACGCTATCCCAGGCATAGCTGCCATATACGGAGCGCGGTTTCTCGTGGAATTTTTGCTGGTACAGCTCGGCATAATTTGCGCCGTTGCCGCTCGCCGCTTGCTGGTCAATACCCGCGACTTCCATACCAACCTGCCCGTTGGTGTACTGCGCCGGAGAACCTTCAATGGCCATGGTTAAATACATGCCATACCAGGGCGTTTTATTCAGCCCCAGTTCCCAGGCCTCACGGTTGAGCACAATGGCATCCTGGCCGTAACTGGTATAAACATAGGCTTGCGGATGGGAGCGGGAGATTTGCTCCAGCTCACGGCGATAAGAAGGCTGACCGCTGGTATAGAGCACTTTGGCGACCACTTTGCCACCCACTTTTTCAAACGCTTTGGTGAACTGCTCCGCCATCCCCTGCCCGTAAGCCCCATCAGGAGCGATAAAGGCGACGCTGCTGTAACCGAGCTGGCGCACATCTTGTGCCGAGAAGCTCGCAGAAAGGGAATCCAGGCCAATAACGCTCCAGGACGTGGCACCGATTTTGCGGATATCGGTGCTGGTGCCGGAAATATTGATGTGCAGCAGATTGTTCTTCACCAGATACTGCCCAATCGGAATGGTGACGCTGGAGGAAAAACTGCCCACCACTAACGGCACATGGTTAACCTGAGTTAACTTGCGCACAGCATTCAGGCCGGTGACCGGGCTTTCAGCGGAATCTTCCACGATCACATGCAATGGCTGACCATTGACGCCACCCTGGGCATTGACCTGTTCAACCGCCAGTTCAATACCACGGCGCTGATCTTCACCAATACTGGCGCTGGTGCCGGTTAAGGGCAGAATCGCCCCAATGTTCACATCGGCCTGCGCCGTATGCGCCAGACCTAACAACGTCATACCTGCCAGTGTTGACAGCGCCATACCCTGCCCAAAACGATTTTTCATGTTGGTTCTCCGGTTTGCTGTTACCGACTTCTGAGGCCGGTGTTGTGTCGCCTGTGCAAACGTGCACAAGCCTGCCTGGTCATGCCAAAAAAGTGCGCACCAAAGTGAATATATAAGTGCATACACTTATGCATTAAGCAAAGACGATGCCAGAAAGCCAGGATGTTCCCGATAGCACATGCTTATTTCAGGCGAGACAAATGCAAATTCCCGAATAAATACAAGGAAATCTAAAATAATAAAAATCGTATAGTAAAACTTTCACTTTCTTTTTTCTTGTTATTGATAAAAACGTCTACATACAAAAGTGAAGTCACGTTGATTCATTTTGGTGCAATGCTGCCGTAAAATGGTGCGAAAAAGTCAACACAAAAAGAAATAAGATAGAAAACACTTATGAATCAGTGCCTTTTAAATAAAGCAGAAGTGTATTCACTTTTGTGTTGAGTTGTTTTTTTCGCTGTGCTATCAATAAAAAACATTACGTGAAACAACCTGTGCAGCATTTTTATCTTCATGCTGAGTGTGCGGTAAATTAAGGGGATAATGTGGTTACTATTAAAAAGAAATCCCGTAGCGCTGACAGTGTGGAAAAGGTCTACGAGAAAGTGAAAGGCCTGGCGATTGATTACCACTTTCGTCCCGGCGAACGGGTGAATGAAGTTGAGCTTGCGGCGCAACTGGGCGTCTCGCGCACCCCGGTACGGGAAGCGCTGAACCGTCTGGCAAAAGATGGCTTTATGAACTTTGTACCCAACCGGGGTTTTTACTCCCGCGACCTGACGCCGGAAGGTGTCCGCGAGCTGTATGAAGTGCGAATGGTGATAGAACAATCCACCTTTCGTTTCGCCTGCCTGCGGGCAACCGATGAAGAGATCGCCGCGACCACCGCTATCTGGGAAGAAGTGAGCCAGCATCGCCCGGCACAAACCGAACAGGACTGGGCGAAGATCGCGGAAATCGATGAACGCTTCCACATGGAAATAGCCCGTATTTCCCATAATGGTCGGCTCTATGAAATGCTCGATAGCCTGAATTCGCTCAGCCGTTTTTTCCGACGTATCGATCTCGAAACCCCCGTGCGCAGGAATAATGCTTATGACGAACATGTCGACATTATCGCGGCGTTACGTCAACGGGATATAGAAAAAGGCGTGGTATTAATTGAGCAACATATTTCCTTGAGCGCCGAGCATGCGGTTGAAGTAACAAAGGAGGGGCTGGCCAGAATCTATTTTGGCAAACCCTGAGCTGCTCTTTTTCGTTAAAAAAACACAATAATGTAATCCGCTACCAGAAGGCATTATGCGTTCAGGTCATCTATTCACAGCGTCATGCTGCGGCATTGTGCCGGGAAAATGCAGAGGAAATATGCACGCCATTCCCGAAGACATTATTCAACAGGCGATAATCTGGCGACGTGAGATTCACGCACGCCCGGAGATTGGCTTACAAGAGTTTAATACTTCCACGAAAATCAGCAGCCTGCTACGCGAATATGACCTTGAAGTGCATACCGGTATCGCGGGTACTGGCGTGGTTGGTGTGCTTCGCCATGGTGAAGGGCCGGCAATAGCCCTGCGCGCTGATATTGATGCATTACCCATCCAGGAAAATAACGCCGTTGCCTGGTGCTCAACCTCGGCAGGCACGATGCATGCCTGTGGGCACGACGGGCATACCGCCATTCTTCTGGGGGCAGCACGCTATCTCAGCCAGACCAGAGCGTTCAACGGTACGGTGTACTTTATTTTTCAGCCTGCGGAAGAGAATGCCGGTGGCGGGCGTTTGATGGTGGAAGAAGGGATCTTTACGCGCTTCCCTGTTTCTGCGGTTTATGCGCTGCACAACTGGCCGGGGCTGCCGGTAGGCGAAGTGGCCGTTAGCGCAGGCCCGATGATGGCTTCACAGGACAACTTTTTTATCACGCTGACTGGCGTGGGATGCCATGCGGCGATGCCGGAAAAAGGAGCCGATCCGGTGCTGGCTGGGGCGCACCTGATTACCGCATTGCAAACGATCACGACGCGTCGCCTCTCTCCGCTAGACAGCGCCGTGATCAGCGTGACGCAACTGCAGGCCGGAGAAGCGATCAATGTCGTTCCGCAGACAATGCAGTTGTCCGGCACATTGCGTTGCCTGAGCCAGGCCGCCAGAGAGCGCTGCCAGACCCTGATGGCAGAGTATGTCGAACAGCTCGTCCGGCCATTTGGCGTCAGTGGCAGCATTCGTTGGGAATATGGCTACCCGGTAACCGTCAACCATGCGCAACAAGCCAAAATACTGGCGGATGCCGCACGCCATGTCCCTGGTATCACGCAGGTACACACGCAGTTATCGCCATCCATGGCTGCAGAAGATTTTGCCTATTTTCTGGAAGCCTGTCCGGGCGCTTATCTGTGGCTGGGGGCCGATGGCCCAACGCCGGGCGCGGCATTACATAACCCACATTACGATTTTAATGACCAACTTATCGCACCCGGCATCGGTCTTTGGGTATCGCTGGTGGAGAGGTCATTGGGCCCTGTTTCTGTTACTTCCGAGGATTAACTATGAGTCATATCCACTTTATTGGTGCCGGTCAAATGACCGAAGCCATTCTGCGCGCCGCCTTACAACGCGGGACATTAACCCCGGATAAGGTCAGCTTATCGGATATTGATCCTGAGCGAATTGAAACGCTGAAAGCGCGCTATCGGTTGAGCAATACACAAGATTTGCCCACAGCGCTGGCCGCCGCGGATCACATCGTGATAGGGGTTCGCCCACAGGATGATATTGCCGGTGTCGCACAGCTGATTAAAGCGCATGCAACACCGCAGGCGTCGGTCATTTCAATTATTGCGGGCGTAACGCTGGCTCAGTTGTCTGCCATGCTGGGCGAGTCACGCCCGATTACGCGGATCATCCCGAATACGCTGACGGATACCGGGCTGGGCTACAGCGGCGTGGCGTTTAATGCTTATGTCAACAGTGCGTCTGTCATGCCATTCCTCGAAAGTTTCGGCAAGGTGATGGTGCTGGAAGAGCGGCTGATTGATGTCTTTACAGGGTTTGCTGTCGCTGGCGTCAACTATGTCTATTACTTTGTCGAAGCGCTGGCTGATGCTGGTGTTCTTGCCGGATTAACCCGCACTCAGTCCACGCAGGTGGTGTGGGAAAACCTGGTCGGCGCGGTTGAAATGCTTAAATTATCCGGACGCCATCCGCGCCAACTGATGGATATTAATAACTCGCCGGCGGGTGTCGGCATTAATGGTTTATACGAGTTGAATAAAAGCGATTTCGCAGCCGGCCTGCAAAGCAGTGTTCTGGCTGCGGTACGCCGTACCACCGAGCTTTCCGGTCAAAAATAGCGCGTTAATAGGGGGTGGTCTTGTCAGTAATTTCAACGTCACTGGCCCCTGCCGCTATTGGGCCTTATGTTCAGGGGGGAGTACGCCGTTAATGGCATCAGTGTAACAGTCAGGGCAGCTCGCCTTGTTTGGGTATGCCTGTCGTCACCGACGTGGTTTGTCCGAATCGCTATGCTGCCCTTAGCGCCTGATAGCGCTCTCAACAATTCTTAGCACCAATGGTATTTGGCGAAACCCGCGTTTCACAGGAAGAGGCTTATTTCTGTTTTCGCCAAACCGTATTAAGTGTACTGAAATCATAGCGCTAACTATTGATATTCCATCTGTTTTAATATCATCACCGGGATATCACAACGCCGTGTTCCACTTCCCGAAATACCGCTTTAGTTTTTCTACCGTGTATCGCCACTTCGGCGCGGTCGGCTTGCAAACGGTATTTCGGTTGCCAAAGAACCCGACTTCGTTCACCGCGTCTTGCTCACTGCGGGTTTCCAGCCACTTCACGGAGACAAAATACTCGGATTTATCGGGGTCATCCGCATTCTGGCGGTAGAGATCACGGTACTTCAGCACATCCATCGCCAGCTTTTCACCGTCGTCAGTGTTGATGGTGAAGCTGCTGGCAGGCTCCACGGCGCTTTGCACAATACCGACGCCGACGTAACCCGTCGCCGGGATTTTCACCCACACGCGGTTACCCGGCTGAAGTTGTTTTAAGGTCTGGCTGTACCAGCTTCCGCCACCGGCGCTGATAAACCCGTAACGACTCGCCTCTTCCCAGACGCGGCTTTGCGGGTCGCCAAACGAGACGTAGAACTCCCCGTTCCAGGGTTCTTTGGCATTGGCGCTGGTGGCCGTAGCCTGTGCGGCATTGGTTTGCGTCTCGCTCGGGTCGAGAAGCCAGGCACGGCTTAAAAACTGCTCACTACCATGCTGGAAAACTTTAAAGAACAAGACGTTAATTGAGATGCCATTTTTGCTCAGGTAGTCGACGATGCGCTCTGTGGAAGGGTCCAGCTCTGCCGCCACAATGATGATTTGGTGCGACTGGTTGAGCGATTCTTCTTCCAGTTCCGTAGTAAAGCGCTGCTTAAAC
Source organism: Dickeya oryzae (assembly GCF_009372235.1). Classification (GTDB taxonomy): domain Bacteria; phylum Pseudomonadota; class Gammaproteobacteria; order Enterobacterales; family Enterobacteriaceae; genus Dickeya; species Dickeya oryzae. Next base: position 786,570 of record NZ_ML762920.1, read on the forward strand.
GCCTCGCCCAGATTACCGCCGCCGGAGAATTTTTCGTAAATCTGCGACAGGCGATCGGCGGTTAAGTCATCCACCTAGGAGGCGTAATCCAGCGCCTGCGCCACCACCTCACGCGGCGTGCGGTCGCGTTTAAGCTCAATCAGGATCAGCGACGCATCCGGCGCAATCACCAGCAGGCCGATACGCCCTTTATCGAGCGTCGGTTCCTGATGGCCGATAATCATCCACTGGTCAGAGAAAATGGTGGGATCGTTTAAGATCATCGTCTCCAACAATTGCTCGCTGGCTATTTTACTGATGGTCAGCGGCTGAGGGTTCTCCCCGGCAGTTACACGGAATTATTTACAGCGTTTTATCATAACCCCCGAAATTTTTTCTGCTGTGATTTCATGTCCTGATATCCCTTCTAAATGTAATACTTTGTGGCAATAATCTTTTACTTTCTACTCGTAGTTATTTTCAGATAATACTTATAAACTAAAATAGCTTACACACAGATTACATTAAAATAATTAATGAATATTAATCTTTCCTCAATACCAGGGTCGTAATTAATGCTGGACGTTAAAACAATTTTTTTACTTATTGTTGTCATTAACTTCACTTTTGGGATAACCATTTCATTAGCGTCAACTTCAGAGCGAAAATCCGGGTTATATCATGTCTCTTTCGCTAATATTGCACATGGTACTGGATATCTCCTTTTCATTACCGCTGCGAGTTACGGTAGCCTGTTCGTTTGGGCAGGCGAAACCTGTATTGCAATCAGTATTTCTATGTGGATGGCTGGAATCTATAAATTCCTAAAAATTCCGCCCCCATCAAAAATTCAACTACTCCTGATTGTATATGTGACGTTAATTTCATTTCTTTATAAAGACAGTAAAGATGCCCGTATTGTTTATAACTCATCAGTTTATGTCTGCATCGAGCTAATGACTACCTATGCGCTCTCGCGTTTCTGGCGTCAGATAAAGGGTCGAGGGAAATATTTGGTTCTTTTTTCCATTCTGGCCAACATGCTGATACTGACGTATCGCGTCTTTTTTGCTTTATTACGGTCACAAGATATAAAAGGTCTCTACTCAGGAGATATATCGCAGATAGTACTCTATGTTTCTGTTTTGATTACAGTGATCTGCCTTTCCGTTGGTTTTATTCTCATGACAAAAGAACGGACCGATTACTTAAATATGGAGTTAATCCTGAAAGACGGGTTAACCGGCCTTTGGAACCGACGTAAAATTGATGAAGTCGCGGCTTATGAAATGGGCCGTTTGAAACGATATGGCACACCTGTGGCGCTGGCAATCATCGATATTGATAATTTTAAACAGGTCAATGATGTCTATGGACATGCTGTTGGCGATCAGATATTAACTAAGATATCTGCCGTGTGCAGGGCCCAATTACGGGATACGGATATTATAGGGCGATGGGGCGGTGAGGAACTGGTGATTATATTCCCCAACACGGGGCTTTCCGGGTTGTACGATATTGCTAACCATTTATGTCACACAGTGAATAATGAGGTATCTCTGCCTGACCGAAGACTGAGTGTGAGTATTGGTTTATCTCTTTGTCTGAGTACGGATACATGGAGCAGCTGGTTTGAGCGTGCTGACCGCGCCTTGTATGATGCAAAAATAACAGGGAAAAATAAGGCATTATTTGATGCTCCCATTCAATTTGAGAAGAGTGCACCGGTAATCATTTGGTCTGATAAATTATCAACGGGGCTAAATGATATTGATGGTGACCATGTCAACCTCATCAACCTCACTAACAAATGGGCCGCTTATGCTCACCGGGATTACAGTAAAGCGCAGTTACTGAATTATATTGCACAGCTGCGGGAAGCCATGTTAGCTCACTTCATTCTTGAGGAAAAATCGATCTCATCGGATAGAGAATCGCCAGACAGAGCTGAACATCATCAACAGCACAAAAGCCTGATTAATCGATTAGATTATCTGGTTGATTTATTCTCAAGAGGAAATCTGGAGCTTGATGCTATTTCACAGTTTCTTATCTACGAGCTCTGCATCGAACATATTCTGACCGAAGATAAAAAAGTCTTTGATGAAGCATAACTCAGCTACCGAAATAATCAGCTGTCTAAATAACATGTGCACGTGGGTATATGGTGGCTCACCACAGCACAGGATATTTTATAAAATAGCCCCTCATCAGGAACGCTTAATCAGCCCGGCGAATCCCATGCCGCCCAACATCGCCAGGGTAAATAACATTCCTTTGGTATAACCTGCGCCCACCAGCACCAACGCCGGTCCGGGGCAAATACCGGCAATCCCCCACCCGGCTCCGAATAGCAGCGCACCGGTGATGAGCGAACCATCAATTGTTTTACTTTTCGGTAAGGCCATGTCCATGCCGAGAAGTGCCGTCTTGCGTCGTTTTGCCAGCGAAAAACCAACAATACCGACGGCGATAGCCCCCACCATCACAAACAGTAGTGAGGGATCCCACGCGGCGGATAAATTCAGAAAACCCAATACCTTTTGCGGGTTAGCCATTCCGCTAATCAATAACCCAAATCCAAAGATCAGGCCGGAGAAAAAAGACACCAGAAGAGTCATCGTCTTATCCTTACCACTGAAAATAGCCGATTAATGTGGCCGTCGCAAAACCCACCACCATAAAAACCAGGGTGGCGACCAGCGAACGCACAGAAAAACGGGACAACCCGCAAACGCCGTGCCCACTGGTGCATCCCGAACCCAGTCGTGTTCCCACCCCCACCAGAAAACCGGCCAACAGTAATCCCGGCGTAGAAGTGCTGAGCGTAACGTCCGGGTGGTGGAAGAACACGGTATACAACAATGGGGCGAGGATGAGACCGGCAAGAAACGCCAGCCGCCATTTCTCGATTATTTTTCCTTTTTCGGGCAACACGCCGACCAGAATCCCACTGATGCCGGCGATTCTGCCACAAAAAAGAACCAGTACACTGGCCGCGATACCAATTAGCAACCCGCCGCTTAAACTGGGCACTGGCGTGAATTGTTCAAGATTGATCATGATGTTTTACTCATCCTCTGCCTGTGGGCAGTACAGGGTATATAGCGTGTTGAGCAGTGACAGTACCCGTTCATCTTCGATGCGGTAAAAAATCTGTTTGCCTTCCCGCCGTGTCGTCACCAGATTCAGACGCCGCATCACGCCTAACTGTTGCGACAACGTAGGCTGGTGTATGCCCAATCGCTCCTCTAACTGAGCCACACAGGCTTCCCCACGGGTAAGCTGGCACATCAACAGTAAGCGGTCATCGTTAGCAAGCCCACGCAGCACATCCACCGCCGCCTGCGCTGCCTTTCTCATGTCGTCAGGTAACGCCTGATCGCCGGTTTGTAGCATAGCGGACACCTCATTAATATACAATTATATATAATATATTTTTATTCATTATTCTTTCAACCGTGGTGACCGCCTGTCATGACGTTGTACGCCGTGACAGCGCTCACGCTCTCACCAACACATTCACAATGATAACCGCCCAAACACACGACCTTGACCCATGACAAGGCGACCGGGCATCCAGCGTCTTTATAATCAGGCCCGTTTGTCTTCTCACTGGTGTGAATGTATGGCTTATCAGCTTAACCTTAACTGGCCCGAATTTTTAGAAAAATACTGGCAGAAACAACCTGTTGTCTTAAAAAATGCCTTCCCGAATTTTGTCGATCCGATTACGCCGGATGAGCTGGCGGGTCTGGCGATGGAGCCGGAAGTCGATAGCCGCATCGTCAGCCATGTGAATGACCAATGGCAGGCATGGAATGGCCCGTTCGAGCAGTTTGATCACTTAGGGGAAACCGGCTGGTCATTGTTGGCGCAGGCGGTTAACCATTGGCATGCGCCGTCTGCCGAGCTGGTGCGCCCGTTTCGCGTACTGCCGGACTGGCGTTTAGACGACTTGATGATCTCCTTTTCTGTACCGGGTGGTGGCGTTGGGCCGCATATCGACCAGTACGATGTGTTTATTATTCAGGGCATGGGCCGCCGCCGCTGGCGGGTCGGTGATAAATTACCGATGCGTCAGTTCTGCCCGCATCCGGCACTGCTGCACGTTGATCCGTTCACGCCAATTATTGAAGAAGAGCTTGAACCGGGCGACATCTTATATATTCCGCCGGGTTTCCCGCACGATGGCTTCACCTTCGAAACCACACTCAACTACTCGGTTGGTTTCCGTGGGCCGAACGGTAGAGATTTGATCAGCAGCTTTGCAGACTATGCGCTGGAACACGACCTCGGCAGCGAGCACTACAGCGACCCAGACTTAACCTGCCGGGAACACCCAGGCCGGGTGGAAGAGTATGAGCTTGATCGCCTGCGTAACATGATGATTGAAGTGATCAATCAGCCGGAAGCGTTTAAACAGTGGTTTGGTCGCTTTGCGAGCACGCCGCGCCACGAGTTGGATATCGCACCAGCGGAACCGCCCTACGAACCGGATGAAATTGCCGATGCCCTGCTGGCCGGTGAAGTGCTGACCCGCTTAAACGGACTACGGGTACTGCATATCGGGAACCATTTTTTTATTAATAGTGAAGAACTCGATACCGTCGCACCGGATGCAGCCGATGCCTTGTGCCGTTACACCACTATCGGTAAAAAAGAACTGGGTGACGCGCTGCACAACCCGGCTTTCGTGGCGGAATTAACCGGACTGATCAATCAGGGTTACTGGTTTTTCGACGATGACGTCGCAGACGACGACTAATATCTATTAGCCGCGACCAGATCTGGCACGTTTACGGCACAAAGCTGACAGGCCGCTTTGTGCCAAAGTGGACATTACTATCGATAATATGTAATTTTCACCGAAGAACAGAACATACCCCGTTGACACCATGCAATGAATGATCTGATACATAGGCGAAAAATTGATAAGCTATTTTCAGTAAAAGTAACAAATCCTGTTTCTGCTTTGGAAAGTTGAAACGCTAATGATTAAAAGATATTGATAGCATAAAACCTCACGGCATCCGGGTTACTGTGAGCGACCTACATTCACAAAGGCTAATATGAAACAAATTACGTTCAGTGATCTACAAGAACAAAGCGAACAGGCTGAAAATTCCCCTCGCTTACGTGCTCATCGTAATCTCCACCCTGAATTGAGCGATCCTGTTCAGCGCCTGGCTATCGCTATGGAACCGGGTACCTATATTCGCCCTCACCGCCACCCGCACACGTTTGAGCTGCTGACACCCCTCATCGGACGCTTTTTGGTATTGAATTTTGATGACGAAGGCAACGTGACCCACCGCGTTGTGCTAGGTGAAGACTGCAAGGTGCTGGAAATGGATGCTGGGACCTGGCATGCAGTTTTGTCGATGGATCAAGGAGGCGTTATTTTTGAGGTAAAACACGGGGGTTACCAGCCAGTAGCTGAGCAAGATATGGCCCCATGGGCACCCGCCGAAAACGAGCCGGGAACGGCTGAGTTGATGAAATGGTATGCACTGGCGCAAGTGGGTGATGGTGGTTTTACCCTGTAATTTTTGCTTTGAGCGGAGTGCTTTTACATGACTTTTTCAAAAAACACCACTGTGCGGCCGAAAATGCAGAGGCACTGGTGATCTTCAGACGCTGATTCTCATTTTTATTTATCAGATACATGGCATCACTGACGGGGTAAAGAATATTGCCTGGCTGTATGAGGGATTTGGAGGTGACCTCAGACATCATTTTTTGAATCGACACGGCATCGGTAGTCATCTTTTTAGCGCCAACTTCCGCCCCTCGCTCAAAACCGACTGTCAGATTTGATTGTGCACAACCAGAAAATACTGTCAGATCAAGTTTGAGCTAGTACGACTAATGTGACGAAAAGAGCAGCAGCCATGTCCAGAACCTGCTAGCCTAAAGTTCAAGCAAAAAAGACCGATACCATAAAGACGCTGGTGTGATATTGCACCAGTGCATCGGTATGCGAATGGATACCGTATTGATGGACGTCACGTCGGTACGCAGAGCAGTTCATTTACACAGAGCAGTTCGTTGCTGTACCGGCCCTCTTCCAGCACAACCATAGGATAACCACAATGGATGTATCACAGATTGCATCGCTTTCCACTGGTCTGAATAACATGCAGCTTAACAGCGAGATCGGTACTGCTGTTCTTAAAAAATCTCTGGATAATCAGAAAGACACCGTGACCAGCCTCGTCCAGTCTATCCCTCAATTACCTGCCAATCCGGCGATCGGGCGTAATATCAACACCACCGCCTAATCCCGGCTGTCTCATCAGGAACGCGGCAGTACAGCTTTCCCGTTAAGACTGATTTTGCCAACCCGGCGAGTCACACTCACCGGGTTTCTATTCTTGCCCGTTTTTGTTCCCACCGGCTCTTACTTCTTACTCTCAGCGGATTTTACCGTTGTTTGCACGCGCCTTTTACCGGCTCAAGCGATGCGCAATCAACCGTAATTCTTCAGCGATTTGCTGCAAATCGCGCTGCTCATCAATACGCGGGCCGGTAGAGTTACGGATAACCAACCTGGCAGGCAGAATGGAGGACGACCGTTGAGCGTCGCTGTCACCAGCGTTCAGCAGGCGGTTAACCGCTTCCTTGCCCTGCAGGTCGAGATCCAGCGAGACGGTGGTTAACGCCGGGTGGAAGAACGAACTTTCATAGGTCCCGTCATAACCAATCACTGATTTCTGGCCGGGAATGGTCAACTGGTTTTGATGAAAAGCACTCAATACGCCGAGTGCCATCTGGTCGTTGGCGACCAGAACTGCGCTGAATTGCGGCGTTTCACGCAGCATCTGCAATGCGCTGGCGTAACCGCTCTGTGCATCCCAGTTGCCATGCATCACCGTTGTCGGCGTCAGGCCGTATCCCTCCAGCGTTTCCAGCCAGTTTTTCAGTCGCAGCCTTGCAGAAACTGAGCTGGCGGGTCCCGCCAGTAACGCAAAATCACGGTGCCCCAGTTCATACAGATACTTCACGCTGGCCCGTGTGCCATCCGCCGGGTTAAACGACACGTTGAACACTGAACTGTAGGGGTCCACATCCAGAAACAGGCACAAAACGTCGTCGTTGTCCTCGGCGATACGCTGCGCTTCTTCCGTTTCCAGTGGCACGTTGATGATAACCTTATCAACCCGCTGTGACTTGAGTTCATTGATAGAATCCTGAATGCCATGATTGACGTTCTCATCAATCATCGAGATCAGTACCTGATAGCCTTCGATATTTGCGTATCTTTTCACCGCCGCGGCGACTTGTGACGGTGCGTGCAGCGCCAGCGATGTCGTCACCAGCCCCACCGTCATACTTTGCTTACCCACCAGTTGCTGAGCCAGTCGGTTAGGTACATAACGTAGCAACTCGATAGACTGCTCCACCTTGCGGCGCGTGGACTCGGAGACATTCGCAGATTTATTTAGCACCCGCGATACCGTCTGATAAGAAACACCCGCATGGCGGGCAACATCCTCTAACGTAGCGCTTTTCGACTTCATGATCGGGTTTTCCGTCGTGGTTTTAGCGGGATTGTAACAGTTGCCTCAACCAAAAAACCATGCCCGGAATGCCATTCTGACCAAAGCATATAAAAGTATTACGTTCACATAACAAAAACCCGTGACAGACCTCACCAATCATTACAAAACAAAATGATTTATTTGCATTAAATCACAATAAACCAACGAAATCGTTGCTCAGTTTTACGCTTAAGCATTTTATCTATCCATAAATGTGAACGTAATACATTACAACAAGAGGCCATCATGAACACCAAACTCCTTACTGTCTCTACCGCACTCACCGCCATGTTGATCTCGCCAGCCTTGCTGGCAGCAGAGGCCACCAGCGTCCCCATCGATTTTCACGGCTACCTGCGTGGTGGTGTGGGAGTATCCAATGATGGCGGCATGGCACAATGGCAGAAAAACAAACTTGGTCGCCTGGGTAACGAAAACGATACTTACGGCGAAGTGGAACTGGGCTCAGAGGTGTACAAGAAAAACGACGTCAGTTTCTACGTCGATAGCATGGTCAGTATGGTGTCAGATGGCTCTAACGATAACGAAACCACCGTCGGCAACGATGCGCAGTTCGGCCTGCGTCAGCTGAATCTGCAAATTAAAGGGCTGGTCCCCGGCGATCCTAACGCGATGATCTGGGGTGGGAAACGCTACTATCAGCGTCACGATCTCCACATTATCGATACCAAATACTGGAATATTTCCGGCTCGGGTGCCGGGATCGAAAACTATACGCTGGGCCCGGGAGCGCTGTCCGTTGCCTGGATACGTGGCGACGCCAACGCCGTGGATGACCGTATCAACGGCAACAGTAACGTCAACATCAATTATGCCGATGTGCGCTATGCCGGGCTGAAACCCTGGAAAGGTGCCTGGACCGAATTCGGTATCGACTATGCCATGCCCAATGCCACCAAAAAACAGAAAGACTACGGCGGATTGTACGATGCAGACAACGGCGTCATGCTGACCGGTGAAATCAGTCAGGACATGCTGGGCGGCTATAACAAAGTAGTGTTGCAGTATGCCAATAAAGGGCTGGCGCAAAACATGGTGTCACAAGGCGGCGGTTGGTATGACATGTGGAACCAGGTTAACAGCGCTACCGGTTATCGCGCGATCAACACAGGTCTTATCCCGCTCACCGAGCGGCTGTCATTCAACCATGTACTGACCTGGGGCTCGGCTAACCACATCAATAAAGCCACGGATACCACCCGGTTGCTGTCGTTGGTCGGGCGTTTGCAATACCAGTTTACCGATTATGTGCGCGGCATTGGTGAAGTGGGTGCGTTTACCCAGAAAGACAACTTCAAGAACGGCACCGCGTTTAAACAGAGCGGTGAGAAATATACGCTGGCACTGGCACTGGCGGCAGGCCCGGCATTTATGTCACGACCGGAATTACGGCTTTATACCTCTTATCTCAACGACAGTCAGGATGGCAAGCCGTTCAAAGACGGTACGGCGAATAACACCTGGAACGTTGGCGTACAGGTGGAGGCCTGGTGGTAACCAGCCCCCGGAATATTCCCTTCTCCGGTAGTTTTTTCATCATTGTTATCTGAACGTTTAGCGCTATGTTTTGAGGATAACCCGCCAGGTTATCCTCTTTTTTATTTATAGCGTGCGGTTATTCCGGCCGGGAAAAATGTTCCTCCAGTAATTTACGCAATGTATCCGACTGTTTACCGAATATGGCATGAACCTGCTGGCCCAGAATAATCACACCCAGCGCACCTTCTTGCTGTAATCCTTGTGAATCAACCACACTCAGATCTTTTACCGTCACCCGCAATCGGGTAATACAGGCATCGACCTGCTCGATATTCTCCCGCCCGCCAAATAACTGCAGCAGACGCTGAATTTGCTGTTTATCGTCGTCGCTTAATTCCGCCGTCGGCTTCGGGTGTGAAAAATAACGCATAACAGAATGCAGACTGACCATGAGCATACTCCTGTGAAGGTATCGTTCGGTACACGGCGACGCCCAACGGCACGGTGGGTATCACCCCAAAAGAAAACGCCCATGCCGGTAACAGCGATGGGCGCAGGTTTGATAGCGGTTACACCAGACGGCGGCGGACAACCCGGCAATCCCAGGCGGAAAGGACAACCTCGCTTAACGGTGCACCGGTCAGCATATCGCGGTACCCGGCGGGCAGTGTGAGCGTATGCGGCAACGCGCTGTAGTTTTCAATGAAGATAAATTCGTCGTCACCGTTGGTGCGGCGGTGTGCCGTTACCGCCTCGGGGAATGGCATGTCCAGTGCCCGGGGTAGATTAAGTTCACGGATGATAGCGGCAAAGAAATCACGCTGAAATGCCAGGTCGTTACGCGACGTGACGTACCAGGCTTTTCCGTTGCCGACACGGTTTACCGTTACCGCAGGTCGCCCGGCATAGAAATCGTCACAGTAGCTGGCGAGCGCCGTCGCCCCCTCAAGGTGAATCAACTCACACAGATGGCGTGCCTGATACGGCCCTTTCAGCCCGATGTCATTGTCTGACAGCCCCAGTACCCGGTTATATTCGCCGTCCGCCAGGCAATCAATCTCTTCTGACCAGATACCCAACAGCGGGCGTAGCGGGCCAGGAAAGCCGCCCAGATAACACAGGTCACTGTCGTTAACGATACCACTCCAGTAGGTCACCACCACCTGGCCGCCTTGCCGGACAAACTGCTCAAGACGCCCGGCAAACCCTGGCCGCACCATGTAGAGCATCGGTGCAATCAGCAACCGATAGCCGCTGAAATCACAGTCAGCGTTGATGACGTCTACCGCGATCCCCAGCTCCCAGAATGGACGATAATGCTCCGCTACCGTTTTTTCATATTCCAGACCCAGGTTACGCGGCCCCTGCGCATCATCCATCGCCCAGCGGCTTTCCCAGTCAAACAGAATCGCCACCTGCGCGTCCACCCGGCTGCCTGCCACATCGGCGAGCTGCGATAAAATCTGCCCCAGTTGGGCGACTTCACGACCAACGCGGGTATCAACATGGCCGACGTGATCCACCACCGCGCCGTGGAATTTCTCCACCGATCCACGGCTCTTACGCCACTGAAAGTACTGCACCGCGTCCGCACCATGCGCCACCGCCTGCAATGAAGAGAGAATGTGCATGCCCGGCTTCTTGAGCTTGCTGAGCGGCTGCCAGTTGGTCACGCTGGGGGTCGATTCCATCAACACAAACGGTTTACCCTGCTTGAGCGAGCGCATCAGGTCATGGAACAGGGCGATATAACAGGCGAGCGTGGCGTCGTCCTTATCCCGATGCCACATCGGGTAACTGTCCCAGGAAATAACATCCAGTACCTGCGACAACTGCCAGTAATCGTAGTCGTAGAAATACTCCATGAAGTTGGTGGTGACCGGAATCGCCGGGTTGACTCGCTTCAATGGGGCAATTTCCTGTGCGCAGAAGTCTTTCGCCTGTGCGGTATTAAAGCGCCGCCAGTCAAGGTTCAACCCATGAATGGACACTTCGCCTTGCGGCGCGGGTGATTCAATCTGTGACCAGTCGCTGTAGGTGTGGCTCCAGAAATCACTCCACCAGGCGTGATTGAGGTTCTCCAGCGTCTGGTAACGTGCCTGCAACCAGTGACGAAAGGCCTGCTGGCAGCGCGGGCAATGGCATTCACCGCTGTATTCGTTAGAAATATGCCAGCCGATGACCGCCGGGTGATGCCCGTAGCGTTCTGCCAGCAACGTATTGATTTTTTGGACCTTATCCCGATACACCGGCGATGACAGGCAATGATTGTGGCGGCCACCGTGCAAGGCTGGCACCCGGTCACGCCCGACACGCAATACGTCCGGGTAGCGCTGCGACATCCAGGCCGGACGCGCACCGCTGGGTGTCGCCAGAAACACGGAAATGCCCTGCTGATATAATTTATCAATCACCTCATCCAGCCAGTCGAACCGATAGACCCCCTCCTGCGGTTCCAGTTTGGACCAGCTAAAAATCCCCACCGACATGACATTACATTTCACCTGTTTCATCATGGCGATATCGTCATCAATAATGCCGGGGTAATTCTCCCATTGCTCCGGATTATAATCAGCGCCATGTAATAACCCTTCGACCTTCGGATTCAAAGGCGGAAATCGTTTCATAAAACAATCCTTAATACTGAATAGGCAGGCGGCAACGACATCATTTCCCACAATAAGCAAGGGCCGCCAACGCATCTGCACGTGAAATATGACGGGTATTTATTTAAAGACTTTTATCGAAGGCAGTACCTCCCCCTGGCAATTAAATAACGCCTGATTTTCACGGGCATTGCCCAATTTCCAGTGGTCATTGATATAAGTCATACCGGCTTCGGTAGCCCAGGTATTTCCCGGCGGGGTTATCCAGGCGGGTTCCCAATAGAACACCCCTTTGCCGCGTTTTTTCGGCACATCAATCACGCTTTGCATCAGGTCACGAACGAAATCGGCCTGCCCTTGCACCGTTGCCGGATAGCCGCCCGCCGCCGCTTCCTTCTCGCCAAAGCTGTTTTCGGCGTTGTCACAGTTCGCCAGGGTATAGCCGTAGGCAGCCTCTACCACGATAACGCCTTTGTTGTAGCGCTGGCTGATATCGTCCATGTTGGCTTTCAGGGCGCTGATGGGGCCGTTCCAGTAGGTGTACATCGACAGACCAATCACATCGAACGGCACGCCGCGCTTGGTGATTTCATCAAACCACCAGCGGAAGGTATCGTTCTTGGTGCCTTCTGCCAGATGCAGCATGATCTTCACCTGCCCTGGCGAACTGAGGTTTTCGCGCAAACCGGCAATCGCGGCATTCAGCAGGCCAGCCAACCGGTCGAATTCGCCGCCGCCCTGCCCCCAGCTTTTGCCTTCCGGCCACAAGATACCGCCGTTGGCTTCGTTACCGATCTGCACCATATCCGGCAACACCCCTTCCCGCTTAAAACGGGCGATGGTGTCACGGGTATAGTCATGAACGGCGGTTTTCAGTTGATCGTAGGACAGGTTAGCCCAGGCTTTCGGCTTGAATTGCTTGCCGGGGTCAGTCCAGAAATCGCTGTAGTGAAAATCCAACAACAGCTTCATCCCTGCGGCTTTGGCGCGTTTAGCCAGCGCCAGGGTCGTTGCCAGATCGTTATCGCCACCGCCGTAAGGGTGCCCGGCGCTGTCTTTGGGGTCTACCCACAACCGCAACCGGATATAGTTAACGCCGTTCTTTTTCAGCAGCGCGACCGGGTCAACACGCGTGTGGTTCTCGTCATAAAACACAGCCCCCTGACGCTCCACTTCCAGCAGGGTGGAAATATCCGCCCCTTTGATAAAATCGGCCGGGGCATTGCGCAGCGGTTTAATAACGACAGACTCCACCGCCATGAGCGGCGTCGCGCCCAGCGACAGGGAAACAGCCAGTAAAGCGGGTATCATTTTTTTCATCGTGATTATCCTTTGGTACTGCCTGAGGTAAGGCCGGAGACAAAATATTTTTGCAGCATCAGGTAAAGCAGCGCGACCGGCACGGCAATCAACACCGCACCGGCGGCGTAGGTGGTGTAGCTGGCTCCCATTTTCTGGGCCACCAGGTTGTACAAACCGATAGGCAGGGTGTACTTATCCGGCGTGCGCAAAATGGTGCTGGACAGGATGAAATCGCCCAGTGGGCCAGTGAAGGAAAATAGCGCCACCACGGCGATAATGGGCTTGGACAGCGGAAGGATGATCTCAATAAAGATTCGGAAATTGCCTGCACCGTCCATGCGCGCTGATTCGTCCAGCTCACGGGGAATGGCGTCCAGATAACCTTTCATTAAGTAGGTGTTCATCGGGATCATGCCAGCGACATAAATCAGCACCAGCGCCAGATGGCTATTGATCAACCCCAGCAGTTGCGACAGCACAAAAATGGCTATCAGCGCCGAGAACTGCGGGATCATCTGCAACAGCAAAAATAACATCAGGCCATTCTGCCGCCCTTTGAAACGGAAACGGGAAAAGGCATAGGCGGTGAAGCTGACACTTAACAGCGTCAGCACCATAGTCAGGAAGCTGATTTTCATCGAGTTCACGTACCAGGTCAGATAATTGACCTGGCCGTTAAACAGATCCGCATAGTGCTGGAAGGACGGGTTATCCGGAATGATCGAGGTGCTCAGCAGGCTGTTGCCCGCATTGAGCGATGCCCCGACCGTCCACACCAGCGGATAAATGATCACCACGGACACCGCAATAATCACCAGCCAGGACAGCGAAAGCCGAATCGCCCTCTCACGTTTGATGCTTTGATGATTAACACTCTGCCGATTAACGCGTTGATGCTGAATACGCTGAGTCGTCGCCATCATTGCCCCCTTAAGCCATGTCATCGTTTTTGAACGACCGGGTCGCCCGGAATTGCCACAACGCCAGGCCGACGACAAAGATCGACAGCAGGATGGTGATGGTGGCGGCAATCGCATACTGGGACGACGACATCGTCAGCTTGTAAATCCAGGACACCAAAATATCGGTGCCCCCGGCATTGGAGCCGGCGACGGCAGGCCCGCCGTTGTTAAACAGATAGATAATGTTGAAATTGTTAAAGTTGAAGGTGTACTGGGTGATGATGATCGGCGCAATCGAATACAGCACCAGCGGCAGCGTAATGGTGCGCAGTTGCGTCCAGCGGCTGGCACCGTCCATCGTGGCCGCCTCGTACAAATCCTCCGGAATGGCCTGGAGCACGCCGGTGGTCATGGCGAACACAAACGGGAAACCGAGCCAGGTCTGCATCATGATCAACGCCGTTTTGGTCCAAAACGGATCGGTCAACCAGGCTTTGGGGCTCACCCCTAACGACGCCAGAATGGCATTGTTAATTACGCCAAACGAATCGTTGAACATCCCGGCGAACACCAGAATAGTGACGAACCCCGGCACCGCCCACGGCAGAATGAAAATCGTGCGAATCAGCGGTTTAAAACGCAGGTCTTTCTGGTTTACCAGGATTGCCAGCAATACCCCCACCGTGCACTGCAATGTCGTCGCCAGCAGCGTCCACACCACCGTCCATTGCAGCACATCCAGAAATGTCGAACGCCAGATGCTGAGGGTAAAAATACTGACGAAATTCTTCAGGCCGACCCATTCCACCAGTTTGGCGGGCGGTGTGTGGTACAGGTTATAGTTGGTAAAGGCGATGGCGAAACCAAACAGAATCGGGAATATCACCACAAACACCAGCAGGATAAACCCCGGTGTAATCATCAGGTAAGGGAAGCCCTCGCTCAACAACAGGCGGTATTGCTGGCGCACACTATGAAGCGCCAGCCCCTCATCACGTCGCTTGCCGTTACGCCAGGCGTCGTTGATAGACCAGGCATAAATCAGCACACCAAACGCGATGATAAGCACGCTGATGATCCCTTCCGCCAGCAGGAAGATGGAGTTATCACGCGGGACTTCCTCGCCCAGCGTATACACGCCCCACAGACCGGTGCGCAGAAAATCATGGAATACCCCCAGGTAACTACCGAGCAGCACTAAAAAGATCATGCCCTTCGCCCACTGACGATGGTAAAACTGCCCGCCGCCGGGCAGCACGGCGCAGCCTGCCGCAACCCAGGCGTGGTGTCGGGTACGCTTTTCCCCACAAAGGGGTTCGCCAGAACTGATAATCACACGCGACTCCTTGTTATCGCGGGAGGCTGCCCTCCCGCACTATATGACCGATGCCAATGAATAACGGCGGTTACTGATTGCTGGCCTGCATCGCCTCAACCTGCATTTTGATTTGCTTCACCGCGTTATCGAGTGCCGCTTTCGGTTGTTGCTTGCCGGTCATGCTCAGCTCCAGCGCCGCGTTAGCTGGCCCCCAGACTTCGCCCATTTCAGGGATACCCGGCATGGGCACCGCGCGGGCGGCCTGAATGGCAACCGCGCTGGCTTTCTCGTCGTTCTTAATTAACGGGTCGTCGATCATGCTTTTTTGCGGCGGGATCTCACCGGTACGCTGGTAGCGGACCTTCACGTAACGCGGCTGATTGATGAATTCGATAAAGCGTTGTGCCAGTGCGTTGTCCTTGCTCCAGGTCGATACCACATAGCCTTTCACGCCAAGGAACGAGCTCATTGGTTTGCCGTCCGGCAGCAGCGGTAGCGGTGCCACGCCGTAGTGAATGCCCGCCGCCTCATAGGGCTGGAACGCCCAAGGGCCGTTGATCACAGCGGCGGCTTTTTTCTCAGTAAACAGCGAATCGATGGCGTTTAACCCGTTATCACCGATAATCCCTGCGGGAAAGAGTTTATCTGCGTAAAATTTACGCAGCAGTGTGACGGCATCCACCGCCCCCGGTGTATTCAACCCGATGTCCAACGGGTTGAGGCCACCTTTATCATTCTTGCCGAAGATATAGCCGCCCATCGGCCCAATAGCGCCCCAGCTGTAGTAAATCTGATCAAACTTCGCCAACAGCCCGAATGCCCCCTGCGCCTGCCGCTGGCGGGAAAAGTCATACCACTCTTGCAAGCTAGCCAGTGGTTTGCTCACCAGTTCCTTGTTGTAAATCAGCACCAGGGTTTCCACTGCTTTCGGCCAGCCATACACCTGATTGTTCATGCGAAATGCGGCAATCGACGCCGCGGTAAAGCTGTCCTGCACGGTTTGGTCGAGTTTGAGCGGCGCAATCAACCCCTGCACCACCGCCCCGCCCACTTGATCATTGGGGATGACCAGTACGTCGGGGCCAATACCCGCCGGGCCATCTAAACGCAATTTCTCCAGTTGCTGGGCATACGGCATTTCCTGCAGGTTCACGCTGACGTTGAACTGTTTTTCGAAATCCCTGATGGCGTCTTTAATGCCATCCGACTTGCGGATGTCTTCCCAAACGGTCAGTGACGGTGCGGCATGCACCGAAAACGCCGACAGGTGGCCGACCACCGTGGTGGAGAGTAGCAGGGCGGTAAGTGTTTTGGTTTTCATTATCGACCTCATGTGAAGGTATAACATTTTAAATAAAAAAAGCATGGCACTTCGCATTGGCAAACCTGACATCACCTTATGATTAAGGGGTTAAAACCGAAATGAATCATTTGATGATGATGTTATACGCTACGCTAAGCATCCTGATATGACGACAGAAAAGTGGCTATTGTGTGATCACAATTGCAGAAATGGAACATGCCGATAGGGTGCAAAAAACAAGGCAGTTATAGTCTTTTCAACGTAAATACGCGGTCAGGTTATCCGATAAAATTTGTTACACGTAATACATTTACCGACTGACGCGACGCTGGCGGCATGTTGCCGTCGCCGTATTGATAAACCCGTTTGAGGAAAAGCGGATGTCCAGCATATGCTTACAAAATGTCACCAAACGCTTTGGCAACACTGAAACGCTGCACAATATCAATCTGGATATCCAGGCGGGTGAGTTTGCGGTGTTTGTCGGCCCTTCTGGCTGCGGCAAATCCACGTTACTGAGGATGATCGCCGGTCTGGAAGAGATTAGCGATGGCAAGATTCTGATTGATGACGAGGTGATGAATGACGTTGCACCGGCTCATCGTGGCGTGGCGATGGTGTTTCAGTCTTACGCGCTCTATCCACACATGACGGTGGCGGAAAATATGGGCTATGGACTGAAAGTCAACAAGGTGCCGAAGGCGGAGATTCGCCATCAGGTCGAGATGGTGGCCAAAACCCTACAGTTGTCTCATTTACTGGACCGAAAACCGAAACAGCTGTCCGGCGGACAGCGCCAACGCGTGGCTATCGGCCGCGCCATCGTGCGTAACCCAAAAGTGTTTATGTTCGACGAGCCGCTCTCCAACCTCGATGCTGAGCTGCGGGTGGATATGCGTTTGCACATCGCCAGGCTGCATCAGGAGCTGAAAACCACGATGGTGTATGTGACCCACGATCAGGTGGAAGCGATGACACTGGCCGATAAAATCGTGGTGATGAATAGCGGCAAGGTGGAGCAAACCGGCTCGCCAATGGCGCTGTACTACAACCCGGTCAATCGCTTTGTCGCCGGTTTTATCGGCTCACCCAAGATGAACTTTCTGCCATCGACCGTCATCGCCTGGCAGCCGTATCAGTTAACCGTCGCGTTGACGGCAGAGAAAACGCTGACGCTGGCTATCGCTACCTCCCCGCTCGAAGCTGGCGATGCGATTACACTGGGTATTCGCCCGGAGCATCTCGGTATTCAGCCATCCTCGCATACGGTGACGCTGGATTTCCAGTGCGAAGTGGTTGAACGACTGGGTAATAACACCTACCTGTTCGGGCAGTGCTACGGTCACGACGGTTTTAAAATTCTGCTGCCCGGCGACGTACAATTCCGTCCCTGGCAGGCGATCACTGTCGGCTTCGACGCCACTCACTGTCTGGTGTTTGACGCCACTGGGCGGCGAATCAACGCCGACGTGCCTGTCCCCGATGTACATTGATGAGATATGCATGGATAGATATGCACGGATAGATGAGCATTGAGGCATTCAACAATGTCAACAATGTCAACAATGTCAACAATGCGTTGTGCCAGAGTGACGCCCACGGATGGGCTGAGTAACAAAACAGACTCCCTTGCGACCTGATGTATGGTGTGAATACCGTTTGGGAAACCGATGCACTCCATTCAGGAGAATAGGGAAATCATGCAGAATAAATAATCGTGGCATTCTTTCCCTATAACACCACTCATGGAGAAATACTACTTACAGAAATACCAATTATGGAAATAACACGTTACTTTATTATCTTCCATCCGCCATGTTTACGAATAAAAAAAAGCACAACGGTTTCTTTTTTGTTTCTACCTTGCGGCGTGGTAACATCGAGTTCAACATTGCATTGATAAGTATTCATTTTAACGTTAATACAACCCAACCTTTTTAATGAATTGATTTTAATTAACATCTCGTCATTAAAAAGCGAACCTACTCGCTGTTTTATTTCCTGATTGGTTTGCATCACGCTCTCATCAATGGTCTGCCTGATTTCCTGCTCTGTTGGCTCAGCGCCGCCACATCCCGCCAACAAGGTGGCCCCACCCATTACGATACCCCATAGTATGGCAACTTGTGTTCCCCAAACGGTCTTCTTCATCATCACTACAGATATCCTTATTTCAATATTAAGTATAAATCCCTATAAATAAAAACAGATGTGACATACATATGAATGTATTCACCATTTTTACGTTACATTGTTTTATATTTTTAAGAAATTACAGAATAGTCATCTTAGTAAAAATCAGACCATGATTACCTGACCAGACGGGGGATTTGATACCATCATCGGCAGAGCCAGTCCGGTAATATCCGAGTCAATCATCACCTGGTAGCCTGCCTGCGGTGCCAACGGGAAACATCTCATTCATATCGCTATCACAGCTCAATAAACCACATACCGAATTATTCACCTGTTGCCATATCGCTGCCAGACCCATTCTTAAACACAGAGTGAAATCAATTCACCAGTAATAAAAAATTGATATCAATCACAGTCGTTTTTATATTTTTCACTCACATATCACAAATAATCATGATGGATTCTTATTTTCATAACGGGAAAATAAGACGACTCACCGTCACCTAAGATTAATTTTCGAAACAGCGGTTTATTTTTCTCGCGGTTTTTATTTTTTGATCTATAGTAGTCTCGATACTTTCAGGAAGTACCCGCTTTTATTTATTTCTTTCTCTCAACTGAATGAGAGTCAATACCTGTGGGATTTACAAGGAGACTGTATGCTTAAGTATGTATTACCTCTGTGTGCACTCGCGCTGGCGGCACCATCGCTCGCGACCCAAACCACGCTGATGTTGTCCCAGAAAAGTGATGTCAATTATCTGGGCTGGTCTACCGATGCCAGTAAAGTTGTGCGTCAGGAAGTATATCGCGGCACAACCAGTAATCCTGACCTGCGTGAACGCATCGCCGTACTGGATGCAGAAACCCGCACCTTTAACGATGCCGACACCAATAGCGGCGTCAACTATTGGTATTGGGTCGATGTTGTCAGCGACAATCAAAACCAGACCGTGTCGAATGCCGTGACCACGGCACCGAGCACCGGCCCGCTGCGTGCAGCGAAAGCCAGCTCTGAGTGCAAACCGGGCGTCACATTCGAAAACCGCACCGTCGATTGCGGCGGCGTGACTATCGGTACGTCCTGCCCGAATGACAGTGATAAACAAAAGCCACTGATCATTCTGAAAAACGCCACGGTGAAAAACCTGCGTATTTCGGCTTCCGGCGGTGCGGATGGCATTCACTGTGACAGCGGTAACTGCACCATCGAAAACGTCATCTGGGAGGACATCTGTGAAGATGCCGCAACCAATAACGGTAAAACCCTCACCATCGTTGGCGGGATAGCGCACAACGCTAAAGACGGTTACGGCGGTAAACCGGACAAAGTATTGCAGCACAACTCCAAAAACAGCACCACCGTGGTGAAGGGCAACTTTACCCTGACCGGTGAACACGGAAAGCTGTGGCGTTCTTGCGGTGACTGCTCCAACAATGGCGGTCCGCGCTTCCTGACCGTCACCAGCGCCACCGTGAACGGCACCATTGACAGCATTGCCGGTGTGAACCGTAACTACGGTGATGTGGCCACCATCAGTGGTCTGAAAATCAAGAATTATAAGGAAGGCAAACCGCCCGTCTGCGAAGAGTTCAAAGGCGTGGTGAAAGGCCAGGGTTCAACGGAAAAATACGGTGAGAAGTGGGATACCGCTAACTGCAAGGTGAGTCGTTCTGGCGTCAGCAAACTCTGACAGGGTCATGTGACCGATTGAAACACAACACGGGCTTCCATAAGTATCCATCAAACAAAGACCGGGCTCGCCCGGTCTTTGTTATCGCCTTATCGCCCCACCCGCAGGGTGAGTCGACTCCGTGATGGTTAGCGCATTACCCGGCGGTGACGCGCACGGCCAGCGCTTCAACCCGGCGTATAGCCTGATGCAACTGCGACTCCGTCACGTTAAACGGCATGTTCGCCATATCCGGCGCATCAATCGAGGCACGAATAATCGCCGCCAGTTCGTCGTCTGACAGATCCGGGCAGATAGCCGCCAGTGTCAGCGGTACCGCACAGGCATGCGCCAGCCGAATCGCTTCCAGCAACTCCTCATCGCTACGCTGTTCCAGCGCCAGCAGACACAAATTGCCAAAACCGACCAGCAAGCCATGACCAAATTCACGGGTTTTATCACACACGGTAAACCCTTCATACAACGCATGGGAGGCTGCGGCATGTGCGCCACTGGCCATCAGCGATGTCAGACCGGCAAACAGGAAGATGGCATCCAGCACCTGGTCCAGCGCGTCATTGGCTTGCCCTTCCATCACCGCCCGGCAAGCGGCCTCGCCGTGCTGTGCTATCAACCGAAAGCAGATCTCGCTGTTAGCCCGTGATGACGCCGCAAAGCCATTGCTGTCGTCACCTTTATCAATCGCACGGAACTCATACCACTTGGCGAGCGTATCCCCCAGCCCGGCTGCCAGCCAGCGCAGTGGGGCGCGTACCAGCAGCGCGCTGTCTATCACCACGGCAGCGGGGGCCACCGGCAGGTGATACAAATCGTGGAAATGGCCGTCATCATGGTAACGCACCGACAGCGGGGTCACTGCCGCGCAGGTAGCCGCAATCGTCGGCAATGTCACCACCGGAATACCACACTGAAACGCCACCGCTTTCCCTGTATCCAGCGCTTTACCGCCCCCCACCGCCAGGATCAGATCGCTGTCGGTTTCACGCACCCGCGCGCACAACCGTTCTATCTGACTGACGCTGCATTGCTCACCGGACCACTCTACCGCCGTCAGCGTCACCCCGGCCTGCCGCAGTTGCTCAATGATCACGGTTTGTGCGGCTGCCAGCGCCTGATGCCCTCCGGCCACCAGAACCCGACTACCGAACCGGGCACACACCGCCCCCAACTGCTGACTAACCCCGACGCCACGCAACACGGTGGCGGGAAAGAAAACCTGTTGTGTCATCTCTATTACTGTTCCTGTTTGCTGTCATTGATTGCAATTAATGGCCTGTCGGGGCTCGATGCTGCCCCCTGTTTTGGCCCGTCACGCTATTTATCAAGCAAACACTATGCCACTTAACGGCGGCTTTTCGCTACAGATTGCCATCAGCGGTTCCGGCATGGCGTAAGGCGGTTTTTTTACCCAGCCAAATGAATAACTGTGAGGCAGCGCATAGTGCACGCAAATATATACTTGTATGGTAGTCAGCGTAGAAGACATAAAAAGGACTCAAAACCGTGAAAATCGTTAGCGCAGAAGTGTTTGTCACCTGTCCGGGACGTAATTTCGTTACCTTGAAAATCACCACGACCAGCGGCGTCACAGGTCTTGGCGATGCCACGCTGAACGGACGGGAGCTCTCCGTTGCGTCTTACCTTAAGGATCATATTTGCCCGCAGTTGATCGGCCGTGACGCCCGGCAGATCGAAGATATCTGGCAATATTTCTATAAAGGCGCTTACTGGCGTCGCGGTCCGGTCACCATGTCGGCCATTTCCGCCGTGGATATGGCGTTATGGGATATCAAAGGCAAAGTAGCGAACATGCCGCTCTACCAGTTACTGGGCGGCGCTTCCCGCAGTGGCGTCATGGTGTATTGCCATACTACCGGTCACTCTATCGACGAGGTGCTGGATGACTATGCCCGCCACCGCGAACAGGGTTTCAAAGCGATTCGTGTGCAGTGCGGCATTCCGGGTATGAAAACCACCTATGGTATGTCGAAGGGCAAAGGGCTGGCATATGAACCCGCCACCAAAGGCAACTGGCCGGAAGAACAAGTCTGGTCAACGGAGAAGTACCTCGACTTCACCCCCAGCCTGTTTGAAGCCGTGCGTAACAAATTTGGCTTTAACGAACACCTGCTACACGACATGCACCACCGCCTGACGCCGATTGAAGCTGCGCGTTTTGGTAAAAGCGTGGAGCCGTACCGTTTGTTTTGGATGGAAGACCCGACACCGGCCGAAAATCAGGCCTGCTTCCGCCTGATTCGCCAGCACACCGTCACGCCGATTGCCGTCGGCGAGGTCTTCAACAGCATCTGGGATTGCAAGCAACTGATTGAAGAGCAGTTAATCGATTACATCCGCACCACCATCACCCACGCTGGCGGCATTACCGGGATGCGCCGTATCGCCGATTTCGCCTCGCTGTATCAGGTTCGTACTGGTTCGCACGGCCCGTCGGACTTGTCACCCGTCTGCATGGCCGCCGCATTGCACTTCGATCTCTGGGTGCCGAATTTCGGTATTCAGGAATTTATGGGGTATTCCGAACAGATGCTGGACGTCTTCCCGCATAACTGGACGTTTGAAGACGGTTATATGCACCCCGGCGATAAACCCGGTTTGGGGATCGAGTTCGACGAAAAACTGGCGGCCAAATATCCCTACGACCCCGCCTATCTGCCGGTTGCCCGTCTGGAAGATGGCACGCTGTGGAACTGGTAAACCAACGACAGGGTGAGGAGAGAAAGCCATGAGCTTGATTAACGACAACTTCATGATAGGCAACCCAACGGGGATAGCGCTCTACCAACAGGTCGCGCGTGACTTACCCATCATTGACTATCACTGTCACCTGGAAGCCAGGGATATTTACCACAACCGCCCGTTCAGCAACATGACCGAACTATGGCTGGCAGGCGATCACTACAAATGGCGCGCAATGCGCGCCAACGGCATCCCCGAGGCTTACATCACCGGCGATGCCACAGCAGAAGAAAAATTTCAGGCCTGGGCTGAAACCGTGGAAGCGGCATTCGGTAACCCGCTTTATCACTGGACACATCTGGAGCTCAAACAGTACTTTGGCATTGATGAACCGCTCAGCAGCCGCAACTGGCGTGAGATCATGGAGGCCTGTAATCGCCAGCTCCGCGATGAGGCTTTCACGCCACGCGCGCTGATGACGCGCTCCCGGGTGGAGGTTATCTGCACCACCGACTCTCCGCTGGACGACTTACACTATCACCAGTTATTAAAACAGGATGACACCTTCGCACCACGCGTATTGCCAACCTTCCGTCCGGATGAGTTTTTTTCCCAGCAACATCAGGTATTTTCTACTGCACTGACACGCCTGTCGGAATTAACGGGTGAAAAAATTACCCAACTGGCGGATTTTGAGCGTGCGCTGGAAGCGCGTGTGAAATATTTCCATGATGTCGGCTGTCGTATTTCCGATCACGGATTGGGAGCATTCACGTTTAGCGAATTTACGCCTCATGAAGCCGACGCGGTATTCCTGAAAAAAGCACAAAACAAGGCATTATCCCCAACAGAAGAAATCACCTGGCAGAGTGTATTATTAATGACGCTGTCCAGGCTTTATAAAAAATATGATTGGGCCATGCAAATTCATTTCGGTGCCATTCGTAATAACAATCAACGAATGCTTGAAAAAGTGGGCATCAATAGTGGGTTTGATTCCATTGCCGATCAGAATCAATTAGCCAGCAATCTGAATGCTTTTCTCAATGCCATGACCAGGGAGAATCACTTACCGAAAACCATTCTTTATAATCTCTACGCAACGTACAACGATATTGTGGCCTCGACGATTGCCAATTTCCAATCTGGCGAAGACGGCATTAAATCACCGCTACAGTTCGGTTCTGGCTGGTGGTTTAACGATACCCGCCGTGGTATGCAAAACCAACTTAACACCCTGGCAGACCAGGGATTGTTAATGAATTTCGTCGGCATGCTGACTGACTCACGCAGTTTTGTTTCTTATCCCCGCCATGATTATTTCCGACGTATTCTCTGCGGGTTAATCGGGCAGTGGATTGAGAATGGCGACTATCCTGCCGACAGGCTTATTCTCCAACGCATGGTAAGAAATATTTGCCACGATAACGCCCTACACTATTTTAAATTCTGATTATTACTCTCATTTCAATGAGGATAAATTATGTCTGGTACCAAGAAAGTCACGATACCCGTCAGTATTGGTTATGGCCTGACAGATATTATGGGTGGCGGTGCCTTTACCGTCATCGGAGCCTGGTTACTCTTTTTCTATACCACCTTTGTGGGGTTAACTCCCGTAGAGGCGGCGTCTATTGTCGCCATCGCTCGTATTGTCGATGCGATTGTTAGTTTATTTATGGGCAGCTTTACCGATCATTTCTATAAGAATTATTTTGGTAAAAAATTTGGCCGCCGCCGATTCTTTTTATTAATTGGTGCGCCCTTGATGCTGGTTTACGCCCTGTTATGGGTAAACGGCATGAACTATTGGTTCTACTTGTCGGTGTATTTGGCATTCGAAATCATCGCCGCGATGGTGCTTATTCCGTGGGAAACGCTACCGTCGGAAATGACCAAAGGATTTAACTCACGCACCAAACTCTCTACCTGCCGTATGTTTCTGTCGGCACTGGGGACATTCCTCGCCACCTTTATCCCCGGCCTGCTGATTAAGCACTATGGTGAGCACGATGCCAACGCGTATCTGGTTAATGGCGTGATGTTCGCCGTGACCTTTATGCTGTGCGTGTTTATTTCATGGAAAGTGACCTGGGAACGTGAACTCACCCCGGAAATGCTGGAGGAACTGGAAGCGAAACGGCACCCTGGCACCGTATGGGAAAAATTGCGGATGCTCGGTGGGCTGCTGAAAGATTATGCCTCTACCCTGCGTATACGGGCCTTTAGAAAACACCTGGCGATTTACCTGTTTTCGTTTACCGCCAAAGACGTCTATAACACCGTGTTTGTGTTCTTCTGCGTCTACTGCCTGAACGTGTCGTCGTCATTTGCTGGCAGCCTGCTTTCCATGAGCATTGTCGGGTTACCGGTGACGTTGCTGGCCGGGCTTGCCATGATCAAATACGGTCCGTCACGTCTGTACATCTTCGCCTACACGGTGATGATGGTGTGTCTCGCCGGTTTCTTTTATGTCTACCGCGTACCGATGGATAACAAGACAGTGGCACTGGTGGCGCTGGCGGGTTGCTATCAGGTTGGCCGTTGCGTGCTGGAATTTACCCCCTGGAATGTCTTCCCATTCATTCCCGATATCGATGAGATGGTCACACGCCAGCGCCGTGAAGGGCTGTTCGCGGCAGTCATGACCTTCTCACGCAAAACCACGGTTGCCATCGCCACCTTTGTCGTCGGTTTGCTGTTGCAATCGGGGGGCTTTGTAAAAGGCAGTCAGGTGCAACCACAGGAAGCGATTAACACCATCGCCGGGCTGATGTTTATCGGTACCGCTGGGTTATTGCTGATTGCGCTGTGGCAGGCGTTGACCTTCCACCTCAATAAGCAAACGCACAAAGTCCTTATCGATGAAGTCGAACGCCTGAAAGCGAACGGCAGGAAGCAAGACGTCACGCCAGAGACACGTCGTATCGTGGAAGACTTGACCGGTCATGCCTACGACACCCTGTGGCAACACAGCGAATCCCCCACCCTCAACAGGGCGCGAACCATCACTCACGTCGGTGAATAACATTTCAGCAGTCACTCCGGTGGTCAAAAACCACCGGTAAGCATTCACGTTAGGAAAAAAGTCATGACAACTCCACTGTTACAGGCAAACGCGGTAAAGCCTGAGTATGACCGTAGTAAACTGGTGGCACGCATCGCCCATATTGGCTTTGGTGCCTTCCATCGCGCTCACCAGGCGGTGTGCGCAGATAAACTGGCCGCGCAATTCGGCAGCGATTGGGGCTACTGTGAAATCAACCTGATTGGCGGAGAGCAACAGATCAAGGATATCCGCCAGCAGGATCTGCTGTGGTCGGTATCGGAAATGGCGGGCGATAACTGGAGCAGCCGCCTCATCGGTGTGGCGAAAAAAGCATTGCACGCCGAATTGGACGGCATTGAAAGCATTCTGGCGACGCTCAGCGCCCCCGAAATAGCCATTGTGTCGATCACCGTGACAGAAAAAGGTTACTGCCACCACCCCGCTACCGGGCAGTTAAACACCGAACACCCGTTGATCGTGCATGACCTTCAGAACCCGGCACAACCCCGTTCCCTGCCGGGCGTGATACTGGCTGCCATCAGACGTCGCAGAGAACATGGCCTGCCACCATTCAGCGTTATGTCGTGCGATAACATGCCGGAAAATGGCCATGTGACACGCAACGTTATCACCCAGTTAGCACAGTTGCAGGAGCCCGGCCTGGCAGGCTGGATAGAACAAAACGTGACGTTTCCGTCGACCATGGTGGACCGCATTGTACCGGCGGTCACCGCGGAAACACGGGCACAAATCACCGCCATGCTGGGGGTTGATGACCCGGCGGGTGTCGCCTGCGAGCCCTTCTTCCAGTGGGTCATCGAAGATAACTTCGTCAACGGACGACCGGAATGGGAAAAAGGCGGCGCTGAACTGGTGTCGGATGTCTTACCCTATGAAGAAATGAAACTGCGTATGCTCAACGGCAGTCATTCGTTTCTGGCCTACCTCGGTTATCTGGCGGGCTACGCGCATATCAGCGACTGTATGCAGGACCCGGTACTGGTCGCCGCCGCACGTCACCTGATGCTAGAGGAGCAGGCACCGACACTGCGTACCATCGGGGTCGACAGGGTCGCTTATGCCGACGCACTGCTACAACGTTATCGCAATACGGCGCTGAAGCACCGCACCTGGCAAATCGCCATGGATGGCTCGCAAAAACTGCCACCGCGCCTGCTGGATTCCATTCGCTGGCATCTGGCCCATAACAGCCGGTTCGACATGCTGGCGCTGGGGGTGGCGGGCTGGATGCGCTATGTCGGCGGCGTGGATGAACAAGGCCAGCCGATCGAGATAAGCGATCCACAAAAAGAGGTGCTGGCGCAGGTTGTTCAACACAGCGCACAAGGCGAGGCGCGTGTTAACGCCCTGCTGGCGCAGGAGAGTATTTTTGGTCGCGACCTGCCCGCCGATAGCCGTTTTGTCCAGACTGTCACCCGCTATTATCTGTCGCTGGTCGATCACGGCGTTAACGCCACGCTACAGGCGCTAATGCAATAATACCGCCTGGGGCGCACAGGCCGCCCCGTCAGCCTGTGCGCCCGCGGTGGGGAAAATCACACGCCTTATGGATAAGGCGTTGGCTAACCATGTATCATGATGACAAACAGCTTAAATACACCACGGATGCATGGATAACTACGCCCAAATCAACAGCAACGAACCTGTTAATCAACAGATCTATCGTGTATTGCGCAAAGACATTGTGGAATGCACGATCCCTCCCGGCAAGCTATTGTCTGAAAAGGAAATTTCGACTCGTTTCTCTGTCTCCCGTCAACCGGTACGAGAAGCGTTCATCAAACTGGCGGAAGCCGGGCTGGTACAGATTCTGCCGCAGCGCGGCACGTTCGTGATGAAGATTTCCGAGCAGCGCGTGGCCGATGCCCGTTTTATTCGTCAGGCACTGGAATGCGCGATTGTACGCCGGGCTGTCGAGTTCATTACTGACGAACAGTTACTGATGCTGGAACACAATTTGCGCCGTCAGGAACTGGCGGCACAGAACGAGCAGATACGCGAATTTCTCAGTCTGGACGATGATTTTCATCAGTTACTGACGCAAATTGCCCGGTGTCCTCTGGCCTGGGAAACCATCGAATCGATCAAAGCCACGATGGACCGGGTTCGTTTCCTGAGCCTCAGCCAGGTGTCGCCGCCCGCCAGCCTGATTCAACAGCATTATGTGATTTTCAATGGATTAAAAGCGCGTGATGCTAACGCGGTGGAAACCGCGATGAGTGGGCATCTGCAGGAAATGATCCACTCGATTACCCCGATTGCTGAACAGAATCGGGAGTGGTTTGAGCACCCCTGAACCGGCCAGTCGATAAATCACACCGATACTGATTCGGTCACTGCCGTCAGCCCACTACCCGGTTTATCCTGCCTGAGGATGAGCAGAGCCGCCCGGCGGCCCTGCTCATGTAAACCGTCATGACGGCCTATTTCACCATCGGCAAATTCAATTGGTGCGTTGCCGCACAGGCTTTGGCGGTGTCATAACCGGCATCCGCGTGACGCATCACCCCGGTAGCCGGGTCGTTCCACAGCACACGCCCCAACCGGGCATCCGCCTGCTCGCTGCCATCACAGACAATCACCATACCGGCATGCTGAGAAAAGCCCATGCCGACGCCACCGCCGTGATGCAAACTGACCCAGGTTGCGCCACCCGCCGTATTCAGCAGCGCATTGAGCAGCGGCCAGTCCGATACCGCGTCCGAGCCGTCCTGCATCGCTTCCGTTTCCCGGTTGGGCGACGCCACCGAACCGCAGTCCAGATGATCACGACCGATAACGATCGGCGCTTTCAGCTCACCGTTACGCACCATTTCGTTAAACGCCAGCCCGGCCAGATGTCGCTCACCCAGCCCCAGCCAGCAAATGCGCGAGGGCAGCCCCTGAAAAGCGATG
Source organism: Dickeya oryzae (assembly GCF_009372235.1). Classification (GTDB taxonomy): domain Bacteria; phylum Pseudomonadota; class Gammaproteobacteria; order Enterobacterales; family Enterobacteriaceae; genus Dickeya; species Dickeya oryzae. The sequence continues at coordinate 815,519 of NZ_ML762920.1, forward strand.
CGCTCACGCGCCATATCCAGCCAGCGGTGCAGGTGGTGATTATCCGGGAACAGTTCTTTGAGTTTGGCATCGGTTTTGTAGATATCCTGCGGATCGCCGGACAGTGCCACCCAGCGGAACGGCCCTTTGCCTTCGCAAAACAGCGGACGAATGTACGCCGGGACGAAGCCGGGAAAATCAAAGGCATTCCCCACCCCTTCATCGAATGCACGCTGGCGAATATTGTTGCCGTAATCCACGGTAGGCACGCCCATGTGGCAAAAATCCAGCATCGCCTGCACATGCACCGCCATTGAGGCACAGGCAGCTTTCGTCACCGCCTGCGGATTGCTAACACGCTCCTGTTCCCAGCGCGCCACACTCCAGCCAGCGGGCAGATAGCCGTTGAGCGGGTCGTGGGCGGAGGTCTGGTCGGTGACGATATCCGGCTTCATGCCACCGGCTTTGGCGCGTTTCACCAGTTCCGGCAACACCTCGGCAGCGTTCCCGAGCAGACCGACGGAAATGGCCTTTTTCTGCGCGCAGGCCTCGGCGATCATCGCCAGCGCCTCGTCAATACTGTTGGCCTTATAGTCGAGATAACGGGTACGCAGCCGAAAATCAATGCGAGACTCCTGACACTCCACCGCCAGCACACAGGCACCGGCCAATACGCCAGCCAGTGGCTGCGCGCCGCCCATGCCGCCAAGCCCGGCGGTGAGGATCCATTTGCCGCTCAGATCGCCCTGATAGTGCTGACGACCCGCTTCGGCGAAGGTTTCGTAAGTCCCCTGCACAATGCCCTGCGCACCGATGTAAATCCACGACCCGGCAGTCATCTGGCCGTACATCATCAGCCCGGCTTTATCCAGTTCATGGAAGTGTTCCCAGGTGGCCCAATGCGGTACCAGGTTCGAGTTGGCAATCAACACCCGGGGAGCGTCAGCATGGGTGCGAAACACCCCAACGGGCTTACCAGATTGCACCAGCAGGGTTTCATCCGCCTTTAACTGACGCAGACTGTTCAGGATCGCGTCGAAGCAGTCCCAGTTGCGGGCGGCTTTGCCAATCCCGCCATACACCACCAGATCTTCCGGGCGTTCGGCTACATCCGGGTCAAGGTTATTCTGGATCATGCGGTAGGCGGCTTCTATCAGCCAGTTTTCACAATGCAGTTCGGTGCCGTGCGGAGCACGCACAACGCGGGCACCCGCAGACGTCGTAGACGAAGAGGAGGTCATAGCACATTCCTTATCAAACAGAAGCAAAAGCCGGGTCAGCGGCATAACTGGGTAACAATGCGGTGATAACAGACGGCCAGTGATCACGGCTGGCCCACTGGCGCATCAGCTCAATATCGGTCGCCATCAGACGGTCACGTTCCAGAAACGCCACCTGTTCACGCACCTGCGCCAGCTCACGCTCCAGTAACGGCGAACTTTTCAATGGACGATGGAAGTCGATGCCCTGCGCCGCCGCCATGGCTTCAATCCCCACCACCGTCGCGGTGTTAAAGCACATGCTGCCGAGACGACGGGCGGCATAGGTCGCCATCGATACATGGTCTTCCTGATTGGCGGAGGTCGGCAGACTATCGACGCTGCCAGGATGCGCCAGCGATTTGTTTTCTGACGCCAGCGCGGCGGCGGTCACCTGGGCTATCATAAATCCGGAATTCACCCCGCCATCGTTAACCAGAAACGGCGGCAACCCGGATAAGGTGCTGTCGAGCAGCAGCGCCATGCGTCGTTCTGAAATGGCACCGATTTCCGCCACCGCCAGTGCGATGATGTCAGCGGCGAACGCCACCGGTTCAGCGTGGAAATTGCCCCCCGAAATCACCTCGTCGGCATCGGGAAACACCAGCGGGTTATCCGACGCGGCGTTGGCTTCAATGACCAGCACGCGGGCGGCATGACGCAAATTATCCAGACACGCCCCCATCACCTGCGGTACACAGCGAATCGAATACGGGTCTTGTACCCGGCCACAATGCACGTGTGACTGCAAAATCTCACTGTCAGTCAGCAAGGTGCTGACGGCCGCGGCGACCGCTATCTGCCCGTGCTGACCACGTGCCTGATGGATACGGGCATCAAACGGTTTCACCGAACCTTTGATAGCCTCCAGTGATAGCGCCCCTGCCACCAGCCCGGCGGCAAACACGTTTTCAGCCTCGAACAGCCCACGCAACGCCAGTGCGGTAGACACCTGAGTACCGTTGAGCAGCGCCAGCCCCTCTTTCGGCCCCAGCACCAACGGCTCAACGCCAGCGCGCGCCAGCCCGTCAGCCGCCGGGATAAGCGCGCCGTCAACCCGCGCCTGCCCTTCTCCCAACAGCAGCAGCGATAAATGCGCCAGCGGTGCCAAATCGCCACTGGCCCCCACCGAACCTTTTTCTGGAATACAAGGCATGACCCCGGCGTTAAACAGCGCCAGCAAGGTATCGATGACCTGCAATCGCACCCCGGAGTGCCCGCGTGCCAGGCTAATGACTTTGGTCGCCATCACCAGACGTACCACGTCATCCGGCAACAGTTCACCGATGCCGACACTGTGGGACAGCACCAGATTACGCTGTAGCTCCGCCAGTCTGTCGGCGGGGATACGGGTCTGGGCCAGCTTGCCAAAACCGGTGTTGATGCCATAGACCACCCGGTCCTGGCGCACAATGTTCTGCACCGTTTCCTGCGCGGCTGCCACCGCCGTGCGCGCCTGTGCTGCCAGTGTCAGGGTGACGTTCCCCCGATAAATCGCGCGCAGTGTGGCGAGATCCACCGTGCCGGGCGTCAGGCAATAGCTTCGGGTTTGTGACATATATCTAATCCTGTATAGACAAGTAAAGCTAAACCAATCCGGCTGCGTTCATCATCCTTTATCCAGCCGGTGCGTATGTTTCATCCTGCACACCCGCAGTGCGCCGCTCAGTGGGCCAGCGCCTGCCGGGTTTCACTACGAATCTCTTCCGTCACCCGCGCCTTGAGCGCCATAAATTCTGGCGAGGTTTTAAGGGTATAGTCTCTCGGCCATGGAAAATCCACTGCCACTTCCGTTTTAATCCGACCCGGCCGGGCGCTGAAAATCGCCACTTTGTTCGCCATGAAAATCGCTTCGTCGATATCGTGGGTGACGAATAACAACGTCTTGCGCGACGACTCCCACACCGACAACAACAACTCCTGCATCATGACCCGGGTCTGGTTATCCAGCGCACCGAAGGGTTCATCCATCAACAGGACTTTCGGGTCGTTAGCCAGCGCGCGGGCAATGGCGGTGCGTTGTTGCATGCCACCGGAGAGCTGGCGTGGGTAATGATGCTCGAACCCGTTTAACCCAACCTGATGCAGATAATACTCGCTGCGCTCGCGTTGTTGCGCCGCACTGACACCCCGCTCCTGCAACCCAAAACAGATGTTCTCACGCACCGTCAGCCACGGAAACAAGGTGTAGCTCTGAAAGACCATGCCACGATCGGCTCCGGGGCCGTCCACCAGCGCGCCATCCAGCCAGACTTCGCCACGGGTTGGCGCATCCAGTCCGGCAATAATGCGCAGTAACGTCGATTTCCCGCAACCGGATGGTCCTAAAATCGTGACGAAGTCGTTTTCATTGACCTGATAATCGATGGGCTGCAACGCCGGGATAGCCTCACCGTGCGGGCCAGTAAACACCCGCTCCACCTGCCGAATGGTCAGCTTGCTGTATTTCATGACAGGCTCCAGGCAAATAAACGGCGATTAACCGCTTTGAACAGGAAATCGGACAGCAACCCGATAACGCCGATAACAATAATGCCGAAGATGATTTGTCCGGTATTGAGCAGCGCCTGGCTATCGACAATCATGTGGCCGATACCGCTTGAGGCACCAATCAGCTCGGCGACGATCACGTAAGTCCAGGCCCAGCCGAGTACCAGCCGCAACAATTCGGCGATCCCCGGTGCGGCGCCGGGGATCAACACCCGGGTCACCACACTGCGGCTGGAGCACCCGAGCGTATACGCCGCTTCGACCAGATCACGCCGTGCAGCGCCGACGCTAACCGCCACCATCAACACAATCTGGAAGAACGAGCCGATAAAAATCACCAGTATCTTCTGCATCTCACCGATACCGGCCCACAAAATCAGCAACGGTACGAACGCCGAGGCGGGCAGATAACGGCAAAATGACACAAACGGTTCAAAGAAGGCTTCCACCAGCTTGTATGCCCCCATCAGGATGCCAAGCGGCACCCCAATCAACGCCGCCAGCAGAAAACCCGCCACCACGCGCATCACCGTCATGCCGATGTCTTGCTGAAAATCATAATCAGTAAACAGCAACACCCCTTCATGCAGCATCGTCAGCGGGTTAGCCAGAAATGTGGCGGAAACCACACCGCTGAACGTCACCAGCGACCACAGGCTGATAAACAGCACGAAGAACCCTACGCCGAGCGTCCAGCGTAAGCGCATCGATACCGGTCGCAGCGGCACCATTAACGGGTTATGCACCCGCACCGGCGCATCGGGCAGTGCCGCAGGTGTACGCATGGTGGTGTGAGGGAGGCTATTGATGTCCGCCATGTCCGCATCTCTCCTCGGTTATTTCACATAGCTGGCGTCATACAGCGCGGAAAGATCCGGTTGCTGGCGAATGACTTTCGCCTCCAGCAACAGTTTTGACGCTTCTTCGCTGAACCGGGCGATTTCGCCACTAAAGAAGACGCGATTTTGCTCCCGGTCCTGCCAGCGTAGATAACGGGCTGACTCGGCGAACTCCTTACCGCTGGTTTTCACCGCCGCGCCCATGATGTCATAGGCCTTATCCGGCTGCGTTTTAATCATCTCCAGCGCGTCAAAATAGCTTTCTACCAGGGCTTTCGCAGCCTGCGGATATTGCTGCAAAAACGCCGGCGTACAACCGAGCGTGTCCATCACCATCGGGTAATCGAGTGTTGTGGCGAGAATTTTTCCCTTGTCCGGCTGCTGACGAATGGTAGACAAGTACGGTTCATAGCTCATGGCGGCATCATTCTGCCCGGCAACAAACGCCTGAGCCGCCGCCTGCGGCGACAACGTTGCAAGGTGGACGTCTTTCAGGCTCATGCCGTTTTTATCCAGCATCCACGCCAGTGCGAAGTACGGCGAGGTGCCGGGTGCATCAACGCCAATGGTTTTCCCTTTCAGGTCATGCACGCTGTTAATGCCGTTGCGTACTGCCAGTCCATCCGCACCATAGGATTTGTCGAGCTGGACAATCTGTTTGAGCGTCACACCACTGGCCGCCCAGGAAACGTAGGTTTCCACCGTTGTGGCGGCACACTGAATCGCACCAGATGCTACCGCCAGATGGCGGTCTTTCTGTGGGATCATTTTCAGATCCACCTTCAGCCCGTGCTGTTGAAAAATACCGGCCTTATCCGCCAGTGTCAGCGGGGCGAAGCCCGTCCAGCCGGAAATACCGATAGCCACCGGCGTTTCCTGTGCCTGTGCGCTCAGGACGCTAGCCAGACAAACCGCCATCAACGAGATTTTCCAACCGGTACGACCTGGTGCTGTACTCATGTTTCTACTCCTGTCAGGAAAAGAAAAAGCAATGGACCGCAAGTGTTATAATCTTGTCTATACAAGCAAGAGGCGTGCCAGCACAGCAACACCGGTAAATCGACGGAAAAACGGCGGGATGACGCGACAGGAAGAAGAGAATCACCACAGGGAGGGAGGCAGAGCGCCCTATAACGGTGCACCCTGCCCTGTTTTCAGTCACGCAAATGGCATTGCGCTGTTTGAGGCTGTTGACAAACCAATTTAAGTATCAGGCGAATGGGTTTTCCGGCGTTAAAACTGTGCTGAGGCGGACGACTTCGCCGGGTGAGCCGCACGGACGCGGCGAAAGACCGTGCCGTGCCAGACAAAAACGTCGGGAACGTTTTTGAACAGCGTTTACGCTGGCCCGAAGGGCGAGCCCCAAGGATGGGGCGAGTAACCGCGTCACGGGCGGCCCGAACAGCGAAGGCGAACGCCGAAGGGACCGCGTAGCGGCACAGTTTAGCCACCAGCCAGAGGTCAAGGAGAGGCGGCGTTTAAGCCTCTCCTTGTCGTGCGTGCGATGAAATAGCAAAGAAACGATACCGCTTATCCCGCACGAAACCATTCACTGGTCAAACAGGCATCACCATTCACAAAACACCCCGGCTGTTTGTCAACAGCTGTAAACGGCATTACGCCATCAGGCTGCACGCAAACCGATAAAACCATAAGACAGAGACGGCCCAGTGACCGCGTCAGCACCGGCTTGTTTCAGGGTTTCCAGCACGTCCTCGCCGGAAACATGGAACTGCCATGCACGGCCCGGTGCGGCGTCAGCATGTTCTTCGGCGGTAAACTGCCCGGCCAGTTCCAGCGCCGACAGAAACGCCGTCATATCCGGCAGGTATGCCGTGAAACCATCACCTTTGAGCGCACTGGTGGCGATCCCCAGCCAATGGCAAATTGACGCTTTTATATGGATATCATCACGATCCGCCTGGCGGGAACGTTCGATCAGCACCTCGGTTTCACGGTCCACCAGCCGGTCTGAAACAATCAGCGCGTCACCGTGTTGCCAGGCCTCGGGCGGACAATCCTTGTTAACCTGCCGCAGTGGAATATGCGGGTTGATCTCCATCGGGTAAATCCGGCACACCAACGGCCGACGCGCATAGATTCGACAGCGTAAGTCGTCGTCCAGATGCCGACACGGGCCAGGATTGTAAGCCGCAAAGGTAATAGCGATAAATGCCCGGGTCTCACCACTTATCACATCGCAAGAGCGTGACTGGGCATGCTGCCGCTGCGCTGGCGGGATGCCGATACCATTTTGCAAAAACCCCTCCACCAGCACGATAATTTGCCCACCGTCCTGCGCCCATTCTTTCGCCTCAGTCAGAGTCAGGGGAACATGATGACCTATGCAGCATTTACCGCATTCCACACAAGAAAACGTTGTATTCATCGATGATCGACTCTTAATTGACACCACATGCACAAATCAGGAATAAGCCCGACAAGATGGAAGACGTCACCTAAACGTCATCCCAATGTCAGGGTTGCGTAAAGATATCGTCAGAATAACGATAAGGATCGATCTTTTGATAAATTTACAAAATGCGGTGAACGTCAGACAGGAACAGGCCGTCTGCCTGACGACTATGAGGAGAAAGGGTCAGTAAAATCAGGGTCGGGTGAGGCGTTGAGGGAAAACGTTATCCCTTATCCCGGGGCGAACCATCATTGATGAAATAAACCACATCGGCGGCATGAATCTGTTCTTCGGTCGCGGTCGTTATGCCAATCTTTTCCGCTTCACTATTGCTCAGAAACAAATGTGCATCTTCGCTGTGTAACGCCTTGTTCATCGCCTCATCACTCAGCGTAGTACACTGCCGGTAAACGTTTTTTAGCATGTCGACATAATGCGAAGACCACTGCTGCTTAAGCTCCAGGCTGTCCGGTGTGCTACTTTTCTCGCTCTGGTTAACGGCTGGAGGATGGATAAGCAGGGTCGTATTCGGCAACATGACCCGGTTTTTGGCCCCACAGAACAGTACGGTAGCGGCAGAAGCCGTCATCGACATATCAACGGTCGTCACCGGAATACGCGAGCTTTTTATCGCCAGATAAGCAACATGGGCACTGTCTAACTCACCGCCTCGACTATTGATATACAAATAGAGATCGTGCGCGTTTTTAAAGCGCATATTCGCTTCATCCAGCGCCATCGTCAGCTCGGTCACTTTTTCTTCATTGATATTTCCGCTGAAATACATTTTTACTGCGCTCACGGCATCCGGCGCGACACCCGGTGTGGTGATCATTTTCAGCGTTGCCATCGCACTTGCAGGCAATACGGCCAACGGTAATAACGGCAGCAACAGGCAGAGGCGTTTCTTCACGTTTATTTCCTCATCAGTTATCCGGGCTGTGGTGTGTCACACCGCCGAATGGCAGGCAATTCACTGTGTTACAGGCCCTTTGGCTTTGGAAATGCCAAAAGGTAACGGGATATGATGAAATGTGACGCCTCTGGCTCGACTCTCTCCGTTTTTACTGTCTTAGCTTTACTCCTTCGGTTTTTTACTCCCTCGTTTTTACTACAACCTAAGCAAACGTCAGCCGCGACAAAAACCACCTCGCCTCACAGGTTGTCTATACAGGACTGGGCGTTGTTCGTTACACTGCCATTATCTGTCGCCTTTTGAGGATAACGCCTTGACCGACCAGCAAACCGCGTCCCAACTTGCCGCGGCCATGAGTGATACCCCGGCCCCCATCTACCAGCGGGTAAAGCAAGCCATCATCAACCAGATTCGTAGCGGAGCCTGGCAATCACACCAACGGGTGCCGTCGGAAAGTGAGCTGGTCAACGAATTGGGTGTCAGCCGTATGACCATCAACCGGGCATTACGGGAACTGACCAGCGAAGGTTTTCTGGTGCGGATGCAGGGGGTGGGAACCTTTGTGGCTGAGCAGAAAGCCCATACCGCGATGCTGGAAGTTCACAACATCGCCGATGAAATTGCCGCACGCGGTCATCGCCACAGCAGCCAGGTACTGCTGCTCGAACGTCTCAGTGCCGACGGCGATCAGGCCGCACAACTGGATATCGCGCCTGGGCAGCCACTGTTTCATTCGCAAATTGTGCACTATGAAAACGGCGTGCCGGTACAGTTGGAGATCCGCTACGTGAATCCCCAGGTGGCACCGGATTATCTGCAACAGGATTTTACTGTTGTCACGCCACACAGTTACCTGAGCCGCGTGGCACCACTGACCGCCGGTGAGCACCGGGTTGAAGCGGTTGCTGCTGAACCACGCCAGCGCGAGCTACTGGCGCTGGACGAACAGGAACCCTGTCTGCTGATCCGCCGCCGGACCTGGCACGGCTCGCGGGTCGTTACCGCCGCGCGGCTGTTTTATCCCGGTTCCCGTTATCAATTGTTCGGACGGTTCGGCGGCTAAGCACCTATCCCATTCGGCTATTCTGGTGTCAGCCACCCACAGGCAGGGAAACGGCACCTTAGTGTTGAATGGGAATAGACGGTATATACCCAAAATAATTCGAGTTGCAGGACAACACGCATGCGTGTTGAACAACGCCACGCGTTGGTCCCGAAGGGGCGAGGCCCATGAAGTGGGCCGAGTAACGCAGCCAACACACCTGCAACTTGAAGTATGAAGGGTATAGAGAAAAGCAGATGGAAGCGGTCTCGTTGCATCACAAGGGGAGACAAGTTCCACATCAATACCGAAGCCACCTGCTTTTATTCTTTTTTGCTCTTTTTATGTGCTATTTGTGACGATACAGGATATCCTCGCCGGCACAATTCACTTTGTTCAATAAAACACACTCAGTATTTTTACAAAAATAAAAAGATAATGCAGCTTAAATATGTAGTAGCACTAAGATACATCGATTAATTCATCACGGCGCTTAACATTCACAAAAATATTCATTAACATAAAGCAGGCAAAACGTAACGCTTAATTGGTTGCTGACGTTAAAGAAACAAAAAAGTAAAATCAACTCTATAATAATTAAGCGCATAAAAATCATTTAATGCTTTAAATTTATCCACCAATGTGACCGCAGATCAACTTTCACCGATATGAACACCGTTATTTTACCCTGAGTAGAGATTTATTAATAAAGGGGAATATCGTGCTTCAATTTCTGATTGAATTACTCAAAGACGCTGCCATATTGGTAAGTCTTTTCACCATGTTGGGAAATATTATTCAAAAGAAGAACATCAATGACATCATTACGTCAACAGTGAGAACCTATCTGGGTTTCATCATTCTGTTCGCCAGCGCAGACCTGCTTATCTCGCCGGCATTGAGTAACTTTTCAAAAATTTTCCTGACCGCTTTTCACGTCCAGGGTATCGTCCCCAACAATGAAGTGGTGATTGTTGTCGCGATGGAAAAACTCGGCAAGCTTTACTCTTCCGCCATTGCTGCCGGGCTTATCGGTGCCATGTTTTTCAATATCGTGCTGGCTAAAATCACACCACTGAAATATATCGTCCTTTCCGGGCATCATGTGTTCTTCATGGTCAGTTGTCTGACCATCATCGCCATGCTGCACGGCATCTCCGTTTCCAGCTCGGCGATATTGGCGACGCTTATTACCGGAGTGTGGTGTGTTATTTCTCCCGCCTTGCTGGTGCGCTATTGTCGACAAATTGAAAACTGTGATGCGTTGCGACAGTCCGGTGATTTCTCTATCGGTCAATTTGGTTCCACCAGTTATATGCTGGCTGGTTGGTTGGGCGAAAAATTCGGTAATAAAGAAGTCGACGCCGAGAAACTGGCTATTCCGACCAGTATCGGCTTCTTAAAAGATAAGCAGGTTTCAACCTTCTTTGTGATGTTGCTGTTTTTTGTTATCTCCTCACTGGTTGCCGGTGCTGAACACGTACAGGTCATCGCCGATGCCAGCCATAAAGATCACAGTCACACCAATATCTTTCTGTTTTTACTCAAACAAGCCGGGTTATTTTCAGCCGGGGTTTATATGCTGACCCGCGGTGTGCATATGTTTATCGAAGAACTGATTCCAGCGTTTAAAGGTATCAGCGATAAAATCATTAAGAAATCCATTCCGGCGATTGAAATTTATTCACTGTTTCCTTATTCCAACAACGCTGTTTTCATCGGTTTTATCTGCTGCACCATCAGTGGCTTCCTGACCATGATTTTGTTGCCGGTATTCGGTTACCCGGCCATGGTTCCCAGCCTGCTGTTCACCTTTGCCAGTGGCGGCGGCGCAGGCATTATCGGTAATGCCACCGGTGGTATCCGTGGCGCGGTCATCGGTGCGGTGGCTTGCGGCATCATCTCTATTGCCGGTTCAGCGTTTATTTTCCAGCCGATCCACGATGCGGGTGTCGATGCTCCGACCACCTACTCCACCACCGATTTCACGTTACTGGGCCTTTCGCTGCATAGCGTGTTGTCACTGTTGAATCGCTAACGCGTTACCGCGACCTGCGTTATCACCAGAAACATTGATGCGGCCTGAGGCAATCAGGCCGCTTGTCTGTTTAAATAGCCCTACTCGCTCCTGTTTCCCGTGGCTCGCAAGCAATCAGATAGCGTACCCATACGGCAGGATGCGGCGGTCGTTATCTTTTGTACAACCATCACTGACGGAATACACCATGTCAGAGGCCATCACCCGCAGCGGCGAGCCAAGCAGCTCTTATAAGTATCAGATAATACTTTACTATTTCATCACATCGCTGGCCGTGGTGGTGGTGACCGGCTGCGCGGTTTTTCTCGTTATCAGTCATCTGCTGTATAACGACGTAGCGGATAAATCCAAGAATCTGGCGCTTATCCTCTCGCAGGACACGGCACTCAAGCAGGCGGTCCAGCATCGGGATCTGGCGATGTTGCGTAATCTTATCAGTCAACGCTACGCGCGCAGTGATGCGGATTTTATTGTCATCAGCGACCCGGATAACATCCGCCTCTACCATCCGGATCCGGCGCAGGTGAACCGGGTCATCAACGATAGCGGTAATATTGAACTGCTGCGCACCGGAAAAAGCTACACGGTCAACAATACCGGTTATTCTGGTGCCTCGGTCAAAACCCGCGCCCCTTTGCTGCTCGACGGTAAATTCATCGGCTATGTCTCGGTTGGGTATACGGAAGCGCACCGCCAGATCCTGCTGGAGGACTATTTCTCGCCATTCCTCGGCTTGCTGGTTGCCGTCTTTATTCTGATTTTACTCGGCGGTGTTTTTTCTTACCGTCTGCTGAAAAAGCAGATGTCTGGCCTGACGCCGGAGATGATCAATTATCGATACCAGGTACGCCGGGCCATTCTGCACGCCATTTACGATGGCGTGATCGCCGTCAGCCCGGAAGGCCGCATCATCGCCATCAATAACGCAGCCAAAAAGATGCTTGCTATCGACCATCCCAACAGTCCGCTGACCGGACACAGCATTACCGATTATGTCGTACCGGCTGATTTCTTTTTATCCAGCGAACGTCAGGAATGCCATGATGTAGACGTGACCTTCAACGGCTCGACGTTTATCGCCAACCGCGCCATCATCCTCAACCAGCAGGATGAATTTGCCGGTTTTGTCATTAGCCTGAGGGAAAGAACGAACGAAACGTTGATGACCAAACAGGTCAATCACATCAAACATGAAAGCGAAGAGCTGCGGGTTATCAGCCACGAATTCAAAAACCGGCTGGCGGTTATCTACGGCCTGCTCCAGTTAGGGGAATATGAGCGAGTCAGCCAGTATGTTGCGCAGGAAAACGCTCATCAACAGCAGCTTTATGACGCCATCATCCAGTCTTTCCACTGCCCCTGTGTTGCCGGGTTGATACTCGGTAAACTCGGGCGAGCGAGCGAACTGGGCATCGACCTGCAGATTGACCCGCTCTCTTGTTACACTGGAACAGATGCACCACTGAGCGCCGAGGAAATGGCCTGTATCATTGGCAACCTGCTGGATAACGCGCTGGAAGCCACGGTGAAAATGCCCGCCCATGCGCAATCTGTCGAACTTTATCTCAATGACAGCAGTGATGAAATCGTCTTGTCGGTGCAGGATAACGGCCCAGGGCTCGGTCAGGTGACAATAGAAGAGCTATTTATGAAAGGCACGACCAGCAAATCAGGCCGCCATCATGGTGTCGGTTTGTATCTGGTGCAGTCGCTGGTACAAAAGGCACAGGGCGTTTGTCTGGTTGATACAGACGGCGATAACGACGGCGCAGTATTTTCCGTTTATATACCCAAAGTTTAACCGATAGTTAGAAGATTAACGCTATGGCAAACACGATCAGCGTCTTTTTGGTTGAGGACAATCACGACATGGCTTTCTTTATTGAAAGCTTCATCAGGAAACACCCTGAATTCCTGCTATTAGGCAGCGCAGACACGCTCGCAGATGCCCGAATAGCCATCGCCGCCCAAAAACCCGACCTCGTGATGCTGGATAACTACCTGCCCGATGGCACCGGCATCGACATGATGAAGCATCTGCGTGCCACCCAACCGGAGGTCGACGTCATTTTTATTACCGCAGCCAACGACATCGAGACGATCAAAGCGGCAATACGGCACGGTGCCAGTGATTATCTGGTCAAACCGTTCATACTGGAGCGACTGGAAGAGGCGCTGAAAAACTACCTGATGTTCAACAGAAAAGTCGCCCAGAAATCGCACCTGCAACAAGACGAGATAGACCGGGTCATACGTCAGAGCATTCCACATCATGTGCCTGCCGGGTTTACCTACCCAAAAGGTATCGACGAGTTGACGCTCAATCAGGTACGGGCGGCGTTTTCCGGCGAGCACACGCAGCACACCGCCGACAGCCTGAGCGATATGATTGGCATCAGTAAGTCTACCGCCCGGCGCTATCTGGAATACTGCAAAAACATTAAATTGCTGGAAGCCCACATTCAGCACGGCACCGTCGGGCGGCCTCAACGTTTTTACCGACTGGCGTTCAATTAACCAGCACCCGCATGGTAACGCGCACTCACTCACCGGGCATTGTCCCGGCTACCGGTGCAGGGGAACTATCGTGCGTGGAGCGTGGCAAGGAGTAAGACTGCCTTGTCGTCATCAGGTATCCAGCTTGCCCCTGATGAACGCCACCATGCCCCCTCCCCGGCTGCCAGTCGGTGTGTGTTCGCACACCAGTGGCCGGCCAGTACATAGGCGATGCCGTCGGTATCTGGCGTTTGCACCGTCGTCCCTTTGATGACCGAGACGTCGGCCCGGTAACCACCTCTTTCCACCATGATATTGAAGTCCAGGCTGAGGCCGCCGCACAGCCGCGCGGTGATAGCCTGTTCACCGCTAAAGGCAAACGGCTGATGCAACGTCAACCGGTGTTGCCAGCCTTCACCACAGAGTATGACACCCTCCCCAGACAACAGCGTAATCACCCGATCGACACCGGGGAAACGGGAAAAATCACCGTCTTTCTCGATGGTGGCGATACTGGCTCGCCAGGCAAAATCCCCATCAGGCTGATCAGAGGCTATACGGCAAATCTCACGGGTTTCACCACCGCCGTTTTTCCAGCGGCTGACCGCCAGCCCATCCAAACTGAACTTTTGCATCACAGCACCGCCTGCAATGATTTCATGACGTCGATAAACCGGGCGTCGGCTTCGTCGTCCAGCGCGTGCCGCCCGTCTTCGATAACCGGCTTACCTGCCACCCACACCGCCTGGATCTGCTGACTCCCGCCAGCAAACAGCCAGCGGTTGAGCACGCTGTCGTCGGCCACCGCGCTCAGCAACGCATCCTCACGCAACACCAGCCAGTCAGCGCGCCAGCCTTCGCTTAATTCGCCAACCGGCACCCGGCAGGCCTGTGCACCGCCCTGCAATGCCTGAGCGTATAACAGGCTGCCGACCGCTGGTTGCTGCACGGTCACCACCCGGTTACGGCGGCGATCACGCAGCCGCTGCCCGTATTCCAGCCAGCGTAGTTCTTCCACCACATTCAACGACACATGGCTATCAGAACCGATGCCCCAGCGTCCTCCCGCTGCCACATAGCGGTCAAGCGGGAAAATACCGTCACCGAGATTGGCTTCGGTGGTCGGGCACAGCCCCGCCACTGCCAGGCTGTCGGCCAGTCGACTCAGTTCCCAGTCATCCAAATGGGTGGCATGTACCAGACACCAGCGAGCATCGACCGCAAACCGATTAAACAGCCATTGTACCGGGCGTTCTCCGCTCCAGTTCAGGCAATCCTCCACTTCTTTTTGCTGCTCGGCGATATGGATATGTACCGGCAGGCTACTGTCAGTGGCTTCCAGCACATCCTCCATCTGATTCTGACTGACCGCCCGTAACGAATGAAAACACAACCCGTGATTGAGCAACGGATAAGGCTGCACCAGCGAGGTCAGCGTTTCCTGCTGGCGCAGGTAATGGTCTACATCCTGAATAAAACGCGCCTGCCCCGGTTGCGGCAGTTGTGCGCCGAAACCACTGTAGCTATAGAGCACCGGCAGCATGGTTTGACCGATGCCGACCTGCTGCGCCGCCGCCAGCAGATGACGCAGCATGTCATGCTGGCGGTAAGGTTTACCGTGCGGGTCGTGGTGCAAATAATGAAACTCCGCCACCTGGCTGTAGCCGCCCTTGAGCATATCGATATACAACCGGGTAGCAATCGCGCCCACCTGTTCCGGCGTCAGGTGCGACACCATGCGATACATCAGGTCACGCCAGGTCCAGAAACTGTCCTGCGGATGACCCGCCACTTCCGCCAGCCCGGCCATCGCACGTTGAAAGGCATGTGAATGCAGGTTAACCATTGTCGGCAGCACGATGCCGCTTAGCCGCTGCGCGCCTTCTGGCTCCGCCTGCGGCGTAACGGATTGCAGATACCCCTGTTCATCCACTTCCAGACGCACATGGCGCGCCATTCCCTGTGGCAGTAACGCACGTTCGGCAAAATAAACGGACATAGCAAGATCCTGTCGGTGATTGTCATCAGTAACATTGTATAGACATATCTATACACCAAAGTTTGCGACGTGGGATATAAGGCTTTTTTATTCCGCCATCAACGCGGGTCTACTACCGGTACTGTGACGGAGAAAGTGAATAAGAAATTCCTATTCCGTCACAGCTTGCTGAAATGCTGTGGTGGCGTATAACTTGTCTATACAAGATTATAACAGCAAGGGAATACACGATGACGATACCGTGCGACAGCCTGTGGCTGGGCGCTGATCTGGTCACCCTGCGTGGCGGCCGCTATCACGTGATTGAGGATGGAGCGCTGGCCGTCACCGCCGGGCGCATCGTCTGGCTGGGTGCGCGGCACACATTGCCCGACTTCGCGCCGTCGCAGGTCACCGATTTCGGTGGCGGCATCATTACACCCGGTTTGATCGACTGCCATACCCATCTGGTGTTTGGCGGTGATCGCAGCGGTGAATTCGAACAACGCCTCAATGGCGTCAGCTATGCCGATATCGCCGCTGCCGGCGGTGGCATCCTTTCTACCGTCAATGCCACCCGCGAAGCGAGACACGATAGCCTGCTCACCTCGGCACTGGCGCGTTTAAAGCCCTTACTGGCCGAAGGGGTGACGACGATTGAGATCAAATCCGGTTATGGGTTAGCGCTGGACAGTGAGCTGAAAATGCTGCGGGTGATCCGTGAACTGGGGCGGCAACAGCCGGTGCAGGTCGTCTCCACCTGTCTGGCCGCCCACGCCATTCCGCCGGAATTCAGGCAACAGCCAGAGGCGTGGATCGATCTGGTCTGCCAGGAACTGCTACCCACGGTCGTCGGCGAAGGACTGGCCGATGCCGTTGATGCCTTCTGCGAACACCTGGCGTTCAGCCCGGCGCAGGTCGAACGTGTGTTTCAGGCCGCTCAGGCGCTTCACCTGCCGGTGAAACTGCACGCCGAGCAACTGTCATCGCTACATGGCAGTGCGTTAGCCGCTCGCTTTCAGGCGCTCTCCGCCGATCATCTGGAATACGCCACCGAACAGGATGTCGCGGCGATGGCCGACGCGGGCACGACCGCGGTGCTGTTGCCCGGGGCCTATTACCTGCTACGCGAAACACAATGCCCGCCAATCGAACTGTTTCGCCGCTACGGTGTACCGATGGCTATCGCCAGCGACTGCAACCCTGGCACCTCGCCTGCGTTGTCACTGCGGCTGATGCTCAGCATGGCCTGCACCTTGTTCCGATTAACACCGGAAGAAGCACTGGCTGGCGTCACCTTACACGCGGCCCGCGCACTGGGGCTGGAACAGAGTCACGGCTCGCTGGAACCCGGTAAAGTGGCCGATTTTGTCCACTGGCCGCTGGCGCGTCCGGCAGAACTGGTTTACTGGTTGGGCGGTCAACTGCCCTGTACGACGATTTTTCGAGGAGAACACCGTCCATGACGCCATTTACCTTGACTGAGGGTGACAGCCCACTGTTGCTCAGCATCCCCCACGCCGGTACCGATCTTACGCCGGAAGTAGCGGACCGGCTTACGCCTGCCGCTCGCCCGTTATCAGATACCGACTGGCATATTCCGCAGTTGTACGATTTTGCCCACGGGCTCGGTGCCAGCGTACTGGCGGCTAACTACTCACGTTTTGTTATCGACCTGAACCGCCCGGCCGACGACCAGCCACTGTATACCACCGCCACCACCGGCCTGTTCCCCGATATTTTGTTCGATGGCACGCCAGCATTTGCTCCCGGTAATGCACCGTCTGACGCCGATCGTGCCCGCTATCTGCGCGATATCTGGCATCCTTATCACCAGCAAATCCAACAGCAACTGGCACGCATTAAACAGCGCCACGGCTACGCGTTGCTGTTCGATGCGCACTCCATTGCGTCGCGTATTCCACGCTTGTTTGATGGGCAATTGCCAGACCTGAACCTGGGTACCAACGGCGGCCTGAGCTGCGCACCGGCTATCGAGTCAGCGTTGCTGGAAACCTGCCACTCACAGCAGCGCTGGAGCTGGGTCATGAATGGTCGTTTCCGTGGCGGCTACATCACCCGGGCTTACGGCCAGCCAGCACAGCACCAACACGCGATGCAGCTGGAGCTGGCACAGTGTAACTACATGAGTGAACAGGCACCTTTCGCCTGGCAACCGGACAAGGCACAGGCATTACAGCCGATGCTGGAGCGCATCGTTCGCACCTTTATGGACGCGGCGGCCAGACAGTATCATCGCTGACCGCCGGTGTATTAACGCGGCAGGCCGATTCTTGTACTGGCGGTAGCGTTGTTATTATCAGCAACGACAAAGCGATCGACCGTTTCTTTCATGTCACTGGCCTGCCTGTCGAGCAACTGGCTGGCCGTGGCCGCTTCCGATACCAGCGCCGCATTCTGCTGGGTCACTTGCTCCAGTTGGTTCAATGCCAGATGCACCTGATCCACACCCAGCGACTGCTCCCGTGCCGCCGTGGCAATATCACTGACAAAATCACGCACCTGAGACGTACTGGCCATGATCTGTTTCATGGTTTCACTGCTGCGAGCAACCAGCGTCACACCGGCATGCACCTGCTCAATGCTGGCTGAGATCAAATCCCGGATACGTTGCGATTCCCCCGCACTACGCTGGGCCAGGTTGCGCACTTCCGTCGCTACCACGGCAAATCCACGCCCTTGCTCACCCGCTCTGGCCGCTTCTACCGACGCGTTCAGCGCCAGCAAGTTGGTCTGAAACGCGATGGCGTCTATAGCCGCCGTGATTTGCGACATCTGCTCACTGGACTGCCGGATTTGCGCCATCGCATCACTGGCCTGCATGGTGACAAGATCGGCGGCGCTGATCTGCGCTTCCATCGTCGTCATCAGACCGGACGCCTGACCGGCGTAATCCGCCGTCTGCTTCACCGCAATGGCTATCTGTTCCATGCTGCTGGCGGTTTCCACCAACGAGGCGGCCTGTTCATCCGTGCGCTGCGCCAAATCCTGATTACCCTGCGCAATGTCATTACTGGCGCTCTCCACCAATTGCGCCCCCTGCTTAATGGTGCTCACCACCATCTCGATGTTTTCCAACGACCGATTGTAGGCCTGATTCAATTGCGACAGCTCATCTTTACCCGGCACAGCCAAACGGCAGGTCAGATCGTTAC
Organism: Dickeya oryzae; assembly: GCF_009372235.1. Taxonomy (GTDB): domain Bacteria; phylum Pseudomonadota; class Gammaproteobacteria; order Enterobacterales; family Enterobacteriaceae; genus Dickeya; species Dickeya oryzae. The sequence continues at coordinate 834,148 of NZ_ML762920.1, forward strand.
CCATTTCATCAATGGTTTTCAGTGTGGAGGTCAACTGCTGGTACACGTTGCGCGCCACCAGCACCGCCAGTAATAGCGCCAACACCACGGCCGCCACCGCACCGCCAAGATAACCATAACCGCTTATCCGTGCCTGAGATTCCAGCCGGTTCGCCCAGTTCAGCAATTCAGCGGAAGCGGCGTCCTCCACCACTTTTAATCGATCGATACGTTGGGTTTGCTGGCTAAACCACTCGCTAGCATCAATACCAAATCCACCGGTGGTGGCTTTAGCGAAAGCGGTATCACGCATTTTCAGCGCGGTTTGTGCAGCCGCATCGCTTAACGAGCTCTGCAATTGCTGCCTGAGCGCAGGTTCAGCGAACTGATTAAACGCAGTGGTGTACGCATTCTCCATACCGACTAACTGGCTGAAGCGCTCGTATTGGCCCGGAGCAAAGTGATCCACGGCAAACACTTCGGACAATAACGCCCGCATGATGCCTGCCTGCTCTTTGATATTCAGCAGGTTGTAATACGCGGCGATGCGGCTAACCAACCCTCCTTCGGTAACCAGGTGGCTCATGTCGCCGACCAATGCGATAAGGTCGCTGATATTGGCGGTGTACCACCCGACAACTTGCGTGGTGGGGAGCGATAAACCATCAACCTGAGAACGCAGTGAGGACAATGTTTGCAAGCGCTCCTGCAGGCGGCTGAGTCGCTGTGCAATATCACCAGCCGAGTCAGATAACACCAGTGCAGACCGGCTTTCCCATAACGCTGCCAGTGCTTTATCCGTTTCACCGCGCTGCTCGCGTAACGGGCCGCCAAATTTCTGTCCTTTACTGCCAATGTAGCCTGAGCTCATGCCGCGCTCGCGTTGCAGAGCGTGTGCCGCATTGCCCGCTCGCTGCGCCAGTGTCAGTAACTGGGCAAACTGCACCATGTCCTGCTCAGTATGACGCCGATCCAGTACGCCGTTAGTGGCGAACCACAACAGTGCAATCAGTAATGGCGTCAGCGCCATCGCAAACTTGTAACGAATAGAAAGCGAGGATAATCGCAGCATAAATGTCCCCTGAATGGCCCTCAAAAAACACCAGAGATAATCAATCGACTGAAACTCGTCTCATCGTTATTGATTGTAGAAACTTTACTTACATTAAAGGGGATATATTTGACAAAAAAACAAAAAAATCAGTAATACCGAGTTCTTATCATTCCATTCCCTGCCACACCGCATCGAAAAACCCAACAACAGTTTAAAGTGATTAACACATCGTGGCGTTCGGCAGGCTAACACAGGGTAACCGCCCGTCACAGCGAGAAACGCCACCACTACTCCCTCCTGGGGCGAGAAACTACCCCTTATGAGGTAGTCGCATAACTGATTTTGTTACCCTGCGGTAACAGAATGCAGAGATAAATACCGTGCTATCACAATTAATCGACACACAACGCCTGACAGGCTGCAGCGCTTCTGCCAAAATAGGCGCATTCCCCCGTAGTGAAAATGATGGATTTTCTGTACATGGTTGCAAAAATTATTGATGGTAAAACGATTGCGCAGCAGGTGAAGGACGAAGTTGCCGTGCGCGTAAAACAACGACTGGCTGAAGGTAAACGCGCACCGGGGTTGGCCGTCGTGCTGGTAGGTGATAACCCTGCCTCGCAGATTTACGTCGCCAGCAAGCGCAAAGTGTGTGAGGAAGTGGGCTTTGTTTCCCGCTCCTACGACTTGCCTGCCACCACCACCGAACCGGAACTGCTGGCGCTGATCGACGAACTGAATGCTGATACCGCCATTGATGGCATTCTGGTGCAGTTACCGTTACCGGCTGGCATTGACAACACCAAGGTGATTGAACGGATTGCCGCCGACAAAGATGTGGATGGCTTCCACCCGTATAACGTCGGTCGGCTGTGCCAGCGCGCGCCGTTGCTGCGCCCTTGCACGCCACGCGGTATCGTCACGCTGCTGGAACGTTATGACATCAATATGTTCGGCCTGAACGCCGTGGTAGTCGGTGCGTCCAACATCGTCGGTCGTCCGATGAGCATGGAGCTGCTGCTGGCGGGATGTACCACCACCGTCACCCACCGTTTTACCAAAGATTTACGTCACCACGTTGAACACGCTGATCTGCTGGTCGTCGCAGTAGGTAAACCGGGCTTTATTCCGGGCGAGTGGATCAAACCGGGCGCTATCGTTATTGATGTCGGCATTAACCGACTGGAAAATGGCAAAGTCGTGGGCGATGTGAAGTATGATGAAGCTGCTGAGCGCGCTGCGTATATCACCCCGGTACCGGGTGGTGTCGGGCCGATGACCGTTGCCACGCTCATCCAGAACACCTTGCAGGCTTGCGAGGAATACCACGACACTCCGGCACAGGCATAACCCCCATGAACGTATTCCATCTGGATAAACACCCGCACGTAGAGCTGTGCGATTTGCTGAAACTACAAGGCTGGAGTGAAAGCGGTGCCGCCGCCAAGCTGGCGATAGCCGCCGGTGAAGTGACCGTCGATGGTCAGACCGAAACCCGCAAACGCTGCAAAATCGTTGCCGGTCAGGTGGTTCAGTTTGGCAAAGAGTCGGTGACCGTGCAGGCCTAATCGCCCGTTTTCATGTTCACCAGAAACCGTAAAGGCCCGCAAGTCGGGCCTTTACTTTAGCTATATACTGTACGCTGTCGCGATTATTTACGCTGCCAGGATTATTTACGCCGCCAAATTATTTACGCCGCCAAATAGTGCCTTGCGGGCCGTCTTCCAGCACGATACCCATTTCCGTCAGCCGATTACGCGCCGCATCTGCCAGCGCCCAATCTTTAGACTGACGAGCATCGTTACGCTGTTTGATCAGCGCTTCGATCTCTTGTACTTCACTGTCATCCGCCTGCGCACTGCTTTGCAGGAATAATTCCGGGTCGTGTTCCAGTAAGCCCAGCACACCGGCCAACTGGCGCAGCGCTGACGCCAGACCATTGGCTGCCGCGACATCATCTGCTTTCAGACGATTGACCTCGCGGGCCATATCGAACAACACCGAATAGGCTTCTGGCGTGTTGAAGTCGTCGTCCATCGCGTCACGGAAACGGTGCTCGAACGCCTCGCCACCTGCCGCAGGTACCGACGCATCGGTGCCACGCAGTGCCGTGTACAGGCGCTCCAGCGACGCACGCGCCTGCTTTAGGTTTTCTTCCGTGTAGTTCAACTGACTACGGTAATGGCCAGAAATCAAGAAATAACGAATAGTTTCAGCATCATAGTGAGACAACACATCACGAACGGTAAAGAAATTATTCAGCGACTTGGACATTTTCTCCCGGTCTACCATGACCATGCCGGAGTGCATCCAGTAATTGACATAATCGCCACCGTGCGCGCAGGTAGACTGGGCAATCTCGTTTTCATGGTGCGGGAACATCAGATCAGAGCCACCGCCATGAATGTCGAAATGCTCACCCAGTTGCTTGCAGTTCATCGCCGAACACTCAATATGCCAGCCGGGACGACCATTGCCCCACGGCGACGGCCAGCTTGGCTCGCCCACCTTGGACATTTTCCACAACACGAAATCCATCGGGTTGCGTTTCACTTCGGTGATTTCCACCCGCGCACCGGCCTTGAGCTGCTCCAGATCCTGGCGGGACAACACGCCATAGCCCGGTGCGGTATCCACGGAAAACATCACGTCGCCGTTATCCGCCACGTAGGCATGACGACGAGCGATCAATTTTTCAACCAGCTCAATGATTTCCGCGATGTAATGCGTCGCACGAGGCTCTTCATCCGGGGAGAGGATGTTCAGCGCACGAAAATCGGTATGCATCTCGTCGATCATACGGTTGGTGAGTTGCTCAATGGTTTCACCATTTTCCGTCGCTCGCCGAATAATTTTGTCGTCAATATCGGTGATATTGCGAACATATTTAACGTCATACCCCAGATAACGCAGGTAACGCGCCACCACGTCAAACGCCACGAAAGTACGCCCATGACCGATGTGACACAGGTCGTAAACGGTTATCCCGCACACATACATGCCAACTTTGCCAGCGTGGATGGGTTTGAATTCCTCTTTTTGACGACTCAGGGTATTAAAAATCTTTAGCATCAGGGCATTCCATGGTGTTCGCAGGAGATGTACATCGTTGTCTGCGGTACGCGTAATAAAGTCAGTTTTTATCCGGTTTTCGGACGTAGCTGCGTATTGAAACCTGAACCCTGCCCTATTGCAAGCGGGCGTACCTAATATTCATCCTTCCCCGCCATTTCACATTTTGTTCAGGCTAAAACGCATAAACCCGGCGATATCGCCGGGTTTATCAACCATCACGTGCAACCAAATTGGCCCGCGATAGAACGCTTAACGCCAGCGCGGGTTACTCATCACGGAATATTTACCGCTGCCCAGCAGCGCAATCGCGATACCGGCAAAGAAGTAAACCGCAACGCCTTCGGCTCCCCAGGCACCGGTTTTTTCCAGCATGAACAGTGCTTCTGGTTCCGCCAGCAGCAAGGCAACAACCATCGTGAAAGAAAAAATAAGCGCAGCAGGACGTGTAAAAATGCCGAGGATCATCAGGATCGGCGTCACCACTTCCCCCATAAACACACCGTAGGCGATAAAGCCCGGCAGGCCGTGGTCCGCCAGCATTCCTTGAATGGGACCGACACCTCCGATCAGCTTATGAACGCCGTGGAACAGCATCAAAATACTGAATGACAGTCGCAGAACCAGCTTGCCGAAATCCGGGTTGTCTAATAGCTGATTAATCCGGTCTACCATGATTTACCTACCTGTATGATTATTGAGTGAGCAACGTGTTAACGAGAGTGACTATCAACTACAACAAGAATATGTTTAGAAAGTAAAAAAACATATCGAAATGATACTAATCATTGATTTAGCGCAAGAAAAATATATTTCAAATTAATTCACATAATTTTACTTATATTAATGAATTTATTTGAAATAAAATTCATTGCACATGGTTCATTGTGCCGCCCACCACGCCCTGTGCTGACTCAGCCATTCACTTATGTTATAAGAGCGCTCTTGGCGGCTTGGCGCCTCGGTGAATATCTCTCATTATTCTGTGTATTATGGCTAAGTAAGGTTCATCTATGATTACGTTTCATACCAACCACGGCGATATCGTCATCAATACCTTCCCGGAAAAAGCACCGGTTACCGTGGAAAACTTCCTGAACTACTGCCGCAGCGGTTTCTACAACAACACGATTTTTCACCGTGTGATCAACGGTTTCATGATCCAGGGTGGTGGTTTCGAACCCGGCATGAGCCAGAAAAGTACCAATGCGCCGATCAAAAACGAAGCAAGCAACGGTCTGGCCAACAATCGTGGCACGCTGGCCATGGCCCGTACCAACGATCCGCATTCAGCAACCGCACAGTTCTTTATTAACGTCGTAGACAACGACTTCCTGAACTTCAAATCTGAAACTGTGAATGGCTGGGGTTACTGCGTATTTGCTGAAGTGGCAGAAGGCATGGATGTGGTTGACAAGATCAAAGCCGTCTCTACCGGCCGCAGCGGTATGCATCAGGACGTACCGAAAGAAGACGTGATCGTCACCAGCGTAACCGTTAGCGAGTAACGCCCGCGGTATGTCGACGCTGTTTATTAGCGATCTGCATCTTAGCGAACAGGAACCGGCGATCACCGTCGGTTTTCTGCGTTTTCTGCAAGAAGAAGCCCCCAACGCCGACGCACTCTACATTCTGGGCGATCTGTTCGACGCCTGGATTGGCGATGACGACCCTGCCCCGTTGCACAAGACCGTCGCACAGGCGCTAAAGTCACTGACAGACAGCGGCGTGCCTTGCTATTTCGCACACGGCAACCGCGACTTTCTACTCGGCAGTCGTTTCGCCCACCAGAGCGGTCTGCAATTGCTCGCCACCGAAACCGTTCTTGACCTCTATGGCCGACGCACCCTGTTATTGCACGGCGATACCCTGTGTACCGACGATCACGCCTACCAAAATTTTCGCCGCAAAGTGCATAACCCGCTTATCCAGCGGCTTTTCCTGTGGTTGCCCCTGTCTTTTCGCCTGCGCATCGCGGCACGTATGCGCGCGGCCAGCCAGCGAGCCAACCAGCATAAACCCATGACGATCATGGACGTCAATACGGAAGAAGTGATTAACCGCCTGCACAACCATCACGCCACCCTGATGATCCACGGGCATACACACCGCCCGGCTATCCACGTTATCGATCAAAGCAGTGTAAAGGCTGAACGCGCGGTATTGGGTGCCTGGCATCAGGAAGGATCGTGGCTCCAGGTAACGCCGGATGACGTTCGTCTGAACTCGTTTCCATTGTAACGCCCCGTTTACACTGATTTTCCCTATTAACGGCCCATTTCATCGCCACGCAACCGTTTTCCTCCCTTCTGGCTCATGGTATGCTCTACGCCCTCGCGGCCTGTGGCTCCGGTTTCAGGTCGCTGTTGCATCGTGCCATGACCGTATCATGTTCACTGTCATTGCACGTCATCAACATGAATCACCACCGCCATGCAAACCACAGGAGCATTACAGGCATGTCATCCAACGCTGCCCCGGCGAAAATCGCTATTGTCATGGGTTCAAAGAGTGACTGGGCTACCATGCAGTTTGCTGCAGAGATCCTCACCACACTGAATCTGCCTTATCACGTTGAAGTGGTCTCCGCGCACCGCACGCCAGACAAACTGTTCAGCTTCGCCGAACAGGCGGACCAGAATGGCTTTGACGTTATTATCGCTGGCGCGGGCGGCGCTGCTCACCTGCCGGGGATGCTGGCAGCCAAAACGCTGGTGCCAGTGCTGGGTGTTCCGGTTCAGAGCGCGGCACTAAGCGGTGTAGACAGTCTTTACTCTATTGTGCAGATGCCGCGCGGCATTCCTGTCGGCACTCTGGCTATCGGCAAAGCGGGCGCGGCCAACGCAGCCCTGCTGGCAGCACAGATTCTGGCGCGTCACGATAGCGCACTGGCAACCCGTCTGGCGGCCTGGCGTCAGGCGCAAACCGACGAGGTATTGAACCATCCGGATCCGAGGGAAGAGGCATGAAACCGGTTTGCGTACTGGGCAACGGCCAGTTAGGCCGTATGCTGCGTCAGGCTGGCGAGCCGCTTGGCATCGCTGTCTATCCTGTCGGGTTGGATGCAGAGCCGGAATCCGTTCCGGTGCAACACAGTGTTATCACCGCTGAAATCGAACGATGGCCGGAAACGGCGCTGACCCGCCAACTGGCGCAGCACGCCGCCTTCGTTAACCGCGATATTTTCCCGCGGCTGGCAGATCGTTACACCCAAAAGCAACTGCTGGATGAGCTGAGTCTGGCCACTGCGCCCTGGCAACTGCTGGCTTCAGCGCAAGAATGGCCGACTGTCTTCGCCTCATTGGGCGAACTGGCGATTGTTAAACGCCGCGTCGGTGGCTATGACGGCCGTGGTCAATGGCGTATCCGCAGCGGCGAAGAGCACAGCCTGCCGGATGAATGCTACGGTGAGTGTATTGTCGAACAAGGTATCGCCTTTTCTGGCGAAGTCTCGCTGGTTGGCGCTCGCAGCGCGACAGGTGAATGCGTATTTTACCCACTGACCCACAATCTTCACGAAGACGGTATTTTGCGTACCAGTGTCGCGCTGCCGACCCCGCAGCCCCACCTGCAGCAGCAGGCGGAACAGATGCTGTCAACTATCATGCATCGTCTCGGTTACGTGGGCGTGATGGCCATGGAGTGTTTTGTGGTAGGCGATCGCCTGCTGATCAACGAGCTAGCCCCACGGGTGCATAATAGCGGCCACTGGACGCAAAACGGCGCGTCCATCAGCCAGTTCGAACTGCATCTGCGCGCGATCCTCGCGTTGCCACTCCCGGCTCCGGTGGTTGCCAGCCCAGCGGTGATGGTTAATCTGATCGGCACTGATGTGAATATCGACTGGCTGGCGTTGCCGCTGGTACATCTGCACTGGTATGAAAAAGAGGTACGTCCGGGTCGCAAAGTCGGACACCTGAACCTCTCTCATCCCGATAATGCGCTGTTGAGCCGGACACTACAGGCATTAGCGCCCTTGCTGCCGGAGGCTTATCACTCCGGACTGGCGTGGGCACAACAACGGTTAGTCGGTTAAGCCCATATACGTATTACGGGTCAGAGGTACATGCGGGTCAGCCATGACCCGCTGATACCCCTCGTTTATGCTTTACGTTGCAGGCAGGTTAAATGCTCTGCGACTCGAATGATTCAGGGCGTATCATCGCCCGGTACGATTTTTACGTGACATTATGATGATTGGGTTTATTATCTTCAGCGCGAATAAAATAAATACCTTGTGTCGGCTATTTATTTCACTCACGGACTTCCTGAATAAGAGATATTTCCACTTTGTTATTCACCAATTCAAACCAATTAACGCATCAAAAAAGATACCTCCCAAAATAAATTACTTAACGCATCAATCCTGATATTTTATTTTTGAATAATTGGGGTTAAAATAATTGATCTTTATTCATTTGTGTGATCGCCTCACTATTATTTCATACTGGTCAGGATATAGAATGCGGCCACAATAAAAGGTTACCCCGATTCACATGATGTCTCGTGTGACACCTGCGAATTACCCCTGTATTGGCCTGTAGCCGGTACGGCATTTTTTTATACTCTGTGTTCACCAAGGAGAAACTCGCATGAGCACAATTCAAGACAGCAGTCAGGTACTGGAGAAAGCTTCAGGCTGGCGTAAAAGCGATACCGTCTGGATGCTGGGCCTGTACGGCACGGCCATCGGTGCGGGCGTGCTGTTTTTGCCCATCAATGCCGGTATTGGCGGATTGATTCCGTTGATTATCATGGCAATTATTGCTTTTCCGATGACCTATTTTTCTCACCACGCATTATGCCGCTTTGTATTATCCGGTAAAAAAGGTGGTGAAGATATTACCGAAGTCGTAGAAGAACATTTTGGTACCGGCGCGGGAAAATTAATCACCCTGCTTTATTTCTTCGCTATTTATCCAATCCTGCTGGTTTATAGCGTCGCCATTACCAATACGGTTGATAGCTTTATTACTCACCAGTTGCATTTACCGTCTCCGCCACGAGCAATTCTGTCTCTGATATTGATTCTGGGACTGATGTTTATCGTCCGCTTCGGCGAAGCCATGATCGTGAAAGCGATGAGCGTGCTGGTTTATCCGTTTGTCGCCGTATTAATGATGCTGGCACTGTATTTAGTTCCGCACTGGAACACGGCTGTTTTCCATAATATTTCTCTGACCAACAGCACCACAGGTAATGGCCTGCTGGCAACACTGTGGCTGGCGATTCCGGTCATGGTGTTTTCTTTCAACCACTCACCGATTATTTCCTCTTTTGCGGTAGCCAAACGCCGTGAATATGGTGATAACGCCGAGAGAAAATGCGCCCGTATCCTGGCTTGCAGCCACATCATGATGGTGCTGACCGTAATGTTCTTCGTATTCAGTTGCGTACTGGCACTCTCGCCGTCCGACCTGATGGAAGCGAAAGCACAGAACATTTCGATCCTGTCCTATCTGGCTAACCACTTTAATAACCCGGTTATGGGCTATCTGGCACCGGTTATCGCCACTATCGCCATTTCCAAATCGTTCCTGGGCCACTACCTGGGTGCAGGCGAAGGCCTGAACGGCATGATGACAAAAATGCTGCGCAGCCGCGGTAAGACAGTTTCAACCGCCAAACTGAACCGCATCACTGCACTGTTCATGCTGGTCACCACCTGGCTGGTCGCCACACTGAACCCGAGCATTCTGGGTATGATTGAAACCATGGGTGGCCCGGTTATCGCCTGCCTGCTGTTCCTGATGCCGATGTATGCTATCCGCAAAGTACCGGCTATGCGTCAGTACAGCGGCGCGCTGAGCAACGTGTTCGTCACCCTGCTGGGCCTGATCGCCATCACCGCCATTGTTTACACCCTGTTCGAGTAATTCCTCTGTCCCTCCCGACGCAGGCGGTGCTGCTACCTGCGTCAGCTGAAAGGAACCCCCTATGGTCAGCGTATTTGATATTTTCAAAATTGGTATCGGCCCTTCCAGTTCGCATACCGTTGGCCCGATGAAAGCTGGCAACATGTTCACCGACGATCTGGTCAACCTGTCTCTGATTTCATCGGTTGACGCCATTATCGTTGATGTTTATGGCTCGCTGGCTCTGACCGGCAAGGGCCACCACACCGATATCGCCATCATCATGGGACTGGCGGGCAATCTGCCAGACAGCGTGGATATCGACGCGATCCCGGCTTTTATTCAACAAGTACAGCACAGCGGTCGTCTGCCATTGCTCAATGGGCGCTATGAGGTCAACTTCCCGCTGGACAGCGCACTGCGCTTCCAACCGGAAAACCTGCCGCTGCATGAAAACGGCATGACAATCCGTGCGCTCGATGCCAGCAAAAATGTGCTGTACAGCAAAACCTATTACTCGATCGGCGGCGGTTTTGTCGTCGATCAGGAGCACTTCGGCCAGCCAATGACACAGGAAGAACGCGCACCCTGGCCGTTCTATTCCGCCCGACAACTGCTTCAACATTGTCACGATAATTGCCTGTCGCTGTCAGCGGTCGTGATGAAAAACGAAATTGCCACGCATGGCCGCGATACGCTGGAAACCTATTTCGCCAGCGTCTGGCAAACCATGCAAAACGCCATTCATCGCGGTATGAATACCGAGGGCGTACTTCCTGGCCCACTGCGCGTGCCACGTCGTGCTTCGGCGTTACACCGTTTATTATTCACCAACGGGCGTTTTTCCAATGACCCGATGGATGCCATGGATTGGGTCAACATGTTCGCAATGGCGGTATCGGAAGAGAACGCCGCGGGTGGTCGGGTAGTCACGGCACCGACCAATGGTGCTTGCGGCATTATTCCTGCGGTGTTGGCCTACTACGACCGCTTCATTCAGCCGGTAACACCGGACACGTACCTGCGCTATTTCCTGGCTGCCGGGGCCATCGGCATTCTGTTTAAAATGAATGCATCGATTTCCGGCGCGGAAGTCGGTTGTCAGGGTGAGGTGGGTGTTGCCTGTTCGATGGCGGCAGCCGGGCTGGCTGAGCTGCTGGGTGCCAACCCGGAGCAGGTGTGCATCGCGGCGGAAATCGGTATGGAACACAATCTTGGACTGACCTGTGACCCGGTTGCTGGCCAGGTTCAGGTACCTTGCATCGAGCGTAACGCCATTGCGTCCGTTAAAGCGATCAACGCTGCCCGTATGGCGATTCGTCGCTCCAGCGAGCCCCGTGTTTCGCTGGATAAAGTGATTGAAACCATGTACGAAACCGGCAAAGACATGAACGCCAAATACCGCGAGACATCCCGCGGTGGCCTGGCGATTAAAGTGGTGCAATGTGAATAAACGCGAGGTGCGCCTGAGTGCGCACCTCGTTAACAATTGATCTCATAACCAATTGATCTCATAAACAATTAGCATCACTAGCAACAACCTTTACTCACACCAGTCGCCAACAGCAGTTCCCGCAACATAACGTGCGGATACTCCCAGGGAACAATAACCCACCGGGCTGATGCCACTCCATCAGCCCGGTGTATTTTTAGTCATGCTATATGTTGAGTGACGCGGTATTTTCAATCACTGCGTAGACGAGTATCACGGATGTTGGGCATCGCGCACGTTAAGCGCCACGCCCACCGAGTAACGGTATGCTATCAGGACGGTTTTTTCTCGTTGTCCGGCCAGGACCAGATCAGGTTGTTTTCTGCGGCGGACACATACCAGTCAAGCGCACTGGCGACCGGTTTCGGCATGGATTCCGCTGCTGCGACAGGAGCGGGTGTATCAGTGTTTTTCTTGCGAATACGCAGCGGCGCACGAGACTGCCCGCCATTTAAGCGCGCATTGAAGTTCTCCACTTCGGTATCAAACAGCACACCTTCCAGTTGATGCAGACGGTTCAACCCACGCAGGATCGCCAGCAGGCTGCTCAGGGTAATGGACTCCCCCATCTCCGCCCGTTTGATGGTCGCGATACCAAGCCCGGCGCGTTCAGCCAGATCCACCTGTGATAACCGCTGCTGAATACGTGCGTCTTTTATACGTCGACACAGCTCGGTGATGATGTCACCTTCGCTCATGGTACTGAATCTCATAATGCCTACCGTCATACGCGTGAATGAAAAACACCGCTATTTTATCACCGCCGGGATAAATCACACGGATAATTAATGACGCACATCAATTATTTTGATCCAACACATAAAATACCACTCAACACGCCCGTTTTATTCTGTACAGATACGTTATTTCTGCCTAATCAGGCGAGCAGATTAAACCAACAGGCAGCGCGTGCGCTGCCTGCGAAAGACACTTACTGAATATTAATCGATGTGCTCAGGGTACGATTTGGGAAATTGATCGATGTAGACTGATAGCGGAATACTACCGACGACATATTGTCTGCATTGAAATACGCCATCCAACCCGAAACAATGGAGCCCGCCGGGCAGCTCTCGGTGTAACTACCATTTACAACGCAAACAGCGTTAACCTGGTACGGGCTGGTTTGCCCACCGTTCAGCCAACCGATGCGGTTACCGCCATACCCCTTTTCCAACACGGCAATACGCAGCGTTCCGCCGGCATAGCCCAACAACGAGAAGGTATTGGTCGGCACCGCCTGCCAGCGGCCTTTCAGCGAAGAATACACTGCGTAAACCCGCACCGAACTCAACGCCGGAGCCGGTGCGCGCAACGCTTTGTGGCCGGAAGAGGACACATCCTGTTCTGAACCGGCCGACAGCGGATGATCGACAAATGGAGAGTCGAGCGCGGTAATCACGGTTTGCACCGGTTCATCAGAGGTTTGAGCATAAACTGGCGATATTGCCGCCATGACCATACCCAGCGTAAAACCTATTTTTATAGACATTCTCATCCTGAGTGGTTCCATTAAATACGCAGCCGATTGCTGCGAAAAACATATTAATCCAACACAACAAAAACTCTCCAGTAAAAAACAGAAATAACCTTCAACCATCACATAATAAATAAAAATAAACACTGATATAAATGAAATGAAAATAGCAACGCCGACTAAAAAATCAATCTTAATTTATTAGCATTGAAATATTCAAAATAGGTTTTTCTTTGGTTTGTTTTATTATTAAATAATATCTGGCTGCAAATAAATCACACCCAACACGTTGCTAATCGTGCGCGCCCCGCGTCAAGGTTCGCGGGGCACCCGATTAACCGAAACGACCGGTAATATAGTCTTCAGTACGGCGCTCGGCCGGCGCGGTAAACAGCGAGTCGGTTTCGCTGTACTCGATCAGGCGGCCATGATGAATAAACGCCGTGTAATCAGAGACCCTCGCTGCTTGCTGCATGTTATGCGTCACCAGCACCAGCGTGAAACGGCGCTTGAGCGCACCAATCAGTTCTTCGATCACCAATGTCGAGATAGGATCGAGCGCCGATGTCGGCTCATCCAGCAATAGTACTTCCGGTTCGATGGCGATAGCACGGGCGATCACCAGCCGCTGTTGCTGACCACTGGACAGCGTGAGTGCATTGTCGCCGAGCCGGTCTTTCACCTCATGCCATAATGCCGCTGCCCGCAAGGCGCTTTCCACCGACTCATCCAACAGACGTCGGTCTTTTACCCCCTGCAAGCGCAGGCCGTAAATCACGTTTTCATAGATGGATTTAGGAAAGGGATTCGGCCGCTGAAAGACCATGCCGACCCGACGACGCAATGTCGAGACATCCAGCGACGGATCGTTGATGCACATGCCCTGCAAACGGATGTCGCCGTCGATACGGCAGTTATCCATTAAATCGTTCATACGGTTAAAACAGCGCAGCAAGGTAGATTTGCCGCAACCTGACGGCCCAATCAGCGCCGTCACACGGTTTTTCGGAATACGCAAAGAAATATCACACAGCGCTTGTTTATCGCCGTAATACAAATTCAGCCCGTCGACCGACAGCGCGGTTTGTTCATCGGTTAACCGGTGGACGTCCATCACGGGGAGTCGCTCCAGTGGTTTAGACATACCCATCACTATTCTCCCGCCACTTAGAGTGACATCGCTCGGTATTTTTCACGCAACACATGGCGAATGCCAATTGCCGCCAGATTCAACGCCACCACAATCAACACCAGCAGTAACGCGGTGGTATACACCAATGGGCGAGCCGCTTCCACATCCGGGCTCTGAAACGCCAGATCATAAATCTGGAATCCCAGGTGCATAAATTTCCGCTCCAGATGCAAATAGGGAAAGAGACTGTCCACCGGCAGTACGGGTACCGATTTTACCACCCCGACTAGCATCAGCGGCGCGGTTTCCCCTGCGGCTCGCGCCACCGCCAGAATCAGCCCGGTCATCATCGCCGGTACCGCCATCGGCAGTACCACACGCCACAGGGTTTCCGCCCTGGTCGCTCCCAGCGCCAGCGAGCCATGACGCACCGATAACGGAATGCGTGACAGCCCCTCTTCCGTGGACACAATCACCACCGGCAACGTTAGCAGCGCCAGCGTCAGCGACGCCCACAGCAACCCCGGTGTACCGAAGGTCGGGTTCGGCAGTGACTCAGCGTAAAACAGACGATCCAACGTACCGCCCACCAAATAAACAAAAAAGCCCAGCCCAAACACACCGTAGACGATGGATGGCACCCCGGCCAGATTCGCCACGGCCACCCGCACCCAGCGGGTCAGGCTGGTGTTATCCGCGTATTCATGCAGATAAACCGCCGCAACCACCCCTAGCGGCATCACAATCACCGACATCAGAATCACCAACAGCACCGTGCCGAAAATCGCCGGAAACAGCTGTCCGGGGCTACTGTCGTCAGGTTCAAACCGGGTTAACAGGCTCCCTATTACCTGCAACGTCTGGTGCGCCTTTTCACTGAAGGTCATCGCATTGGGGTACCACGCCCGCTCAATCATTTTGATCGGGATGGTATGCACTTGCCCCTGCGCATCGCGTAGCAATACCGCCGTGCGGTTGATATCGGCATTAAACGCCAGCAGTTGTTGATTAAGCGCACTGAAATGACGCTCCAACGCGGTTCGCTCAGCCCCCAGGCGTGCCTGTGCCTGCTCATTCAGGCGGTTTTCCCGCCGCAGTTTTTCTTCCTGCAACCGTAATGCGTCAAACTGCTGGTTCACCCGGCTCATCTCACCCAGGCGCAGCGTCTGAGCGTGCGTCATCAATTGGTGCACTTGCACAATCCGCTGCTGTAGCGTTGATGTCAGGTTGTCGGACACCAATGGCTGCCCGTCTTCCGTCATACCATCGAGATAACCATACGCCATACCGTTGGTGGTGCGGCGCACCGCCAGCACATCAGCAGGCTGGCTGGCGTGGGTCACCGAGGTGGACAGCAATGTCTGAAAACTCTGACCGTAAGACTCGCGCCACCCGGTTTTAAGCAGATAGCGCGTTGCACCTGATGCGGGTGCATTGATGGCCCCGGCATCCACCAGTTGCTGGTGGGTCAGCGGTTGTTCATCATAGCGCTCGCCGAGCAACTGAAGTGGAGTGCCCTGCGCATCGTGCAGGCTAAACGACCACACCGGTTGCGGCCACAGGTAGCGCGCACTCTGCCCGACCAGCAGCGCGAATACCGCAACAATGGCAATCAGGCTGAACGTAATCGCAGATGCCGTGAGCCATACCCAGGGGGTTCCGGTGCGAAACCAACGCATCATGACAGTTCTCCCTCGTCGCGGTAGCGGCGACGTAAACGCTGACGAATGATCTCCGCCAGCGAATTCACCACAAAGGTAAAGAGAAACAGCACCAACGCGGCTAAAAACAGCACCCGATAGTGCGCACTGGACATTGCCGCTTCCGGCATTTCAATCGCGATATTCGCCGCCAGCGATCGCAACCCCTGAAACAAGCTGTTGTCCATCACCGGCGAATTACCGGTCGCCATCAGCACGATCATGGTTTCTCCCACCGCACGGCCAAAACTCAGCATCAGGGCAGCAAAAATGCCGGAACTGGCTGATGGCAGTACCACCCGCCACAAGGTTTGCCACGCGGTGGCCCCCAGAGCCAGCGACCCCTGACTCAGGCGAGCCGGTACGCTGAACAACGCATCCTCCGCCAGCGAAAAGATCAGCGGGATCAAGGCAAACCCCAGCGCGACACCCGCGACCAGCGTATTGCGCTGGCTGAAATGATCCCCCATCCATTGCCACAGTGGTTGCCCCAGTAGGCGCGAATCGAGCCACGGCCCCAACCAGCACGCCAGCGCGAGCATCAGCAACATCGCCGGGATCAACAGCAAGGCATCCCACCCGGCCGATACGCCGCGTCGCCAGCGGGCGGGCAACCGTTCGAGCAACCACCCACTCCCCAACACCGCCACAGCCCATAGCAACGGCAACAACAGGATGGCGGTCAGGTACGTCGCCATACGGGGGGCCAGCCACAACGCGGCAATCAGCCCAATCACCACCGTCGGCAACGCGCCCATGATTTCCATAGCAGGTTTGATCCAACGCCGTAGCGTCGGTGTCATGAAACAGGCGGTATAAATCGCTGCCGCCAGCGCCAGTGGCGCGGCGAACAACATGGCATAAAGCGCCGCCTTGAACGTGCCGCTCAGTAACGGGACCAGACTGAATTTAGCCTGATAACTGTCGTCGGCAGCGGTCGGTTGCCAGACATAATCCGGTTCCGGATAGTTTTCATACCAGAGCTTTTGCCACAGCCCTCGCCAGCCAATATCGGGATACGGATTATCGAGTTGGTACGGTCGCCAGTCCGTGTCCGTTTCCAGCAACAGTGCTCGCCCACGCGGGGAAAACGCCGCGATTCGGGCCTGTGGTGCCAGTAACGCGCTCATCAGCTCACCGGATTGCTTACTGGCAAACAACGAGAAATGCCCTTGCGGGTCAAGCGTGGCAAAAACACGACGGCGCGGCTCAACTATCAGATTCAG
This sequence comes from Dickeya oryzae, assembly GCF_009372235.1. Lineage (GTDB taxonomy): Bacteria > Pseudomonadota > Gammaproteobacteria > Enterobacterales > Enterobacteriaceae > Dickeya > Dickeya oryzae. Next base: position 851,135 of record NZ_ML762920.1, read on the forward strand.
TTGCCGTCCATCGGTAGGGAAAATACGAATTTCACTCAAATGAGGCCCGGTTGCCGTCGGGGTATCGAACCATTGACTGACGCGCCCATCAGCGGATTTGATCAGCAACGAATGTCCGCCAGCCAGCAACGATAACGACAGTGGTGCTGTTCCCGGTAAGGTGACCGTTTCACGGGCGGTAAGCACTTGTTCACGCAGTTGCCATACCGTCAGGCGGTTGCCACTCAAGGCATAGAGCTGCTGACCATCCGGCGATAACAGTAGTTGTTGCACAGGTTCGTCGGGTTGAACCTGCGACACCGGTTGCAGGTCCGCGAGCGTCAACATGTCGACTGGCGGGGTATTGAGCGATAGCGCATAAAACTGCAAACGGTTCTCTGCGTCAATCAACGCCATCAACAACATATCGTCTGACTCAGCAATCGCCAGTTGCCGCAGCGGTTGAGTCGCCCCCGCCAGGCGAAGCGAATGCGCACCCAGCGGGTATCGCCACTGCGGTATACCGGCACTGGACAACGGTAAGTCAGGACGAAGCACTCTCAGTGCCCCGTCAGCCTGCCCCAGCACCAGTAGTGGACGCTCACCGGTACTCATCGCCGACACGGTAACCGACGACGCCACTGACACACTGGTATTGACCTGCCCGCTCGCAAGATCGATAAACTCGCCGTTTCCGGCCGCATCAACCCGAAAAGCCCAGCGGCCACTATCATTAATGCCAAGCGCCAGCGTCGGGTCATGGCTATCGACAGTCACAGGCTCCAACGGGCGAATTGACGCGGACGAAAATAGCGGGACCACCACATACAGCAGATAAAGAAAGATCGTCAGTAACGCCAGCAGTACCAGCCATCCGCTGCCCACCACAATCCGGCGTGTCAGCCGGTCGATGAGCGCCCGCTGCCTGTCCCGATACGCTAAATTGCCTGAGTCTGCCATCTGTCGCCGTTGTTCCTGCTGTGTCGAAAATCTGACCATCTTCTTGCATTGAGAAGAGGAAATGAAATATCCCGTCGCAGACGGGGTAACATATGTTGCCTTTACACCTGTAATATGACAATGGTAAGTCGATACGCGCATTCGCTTTTATCGTCATTTGCGCGCCATAATGAACGTGGATAGTAGCTGCACTTAAGTAAAAATAGTGTAACGGAGCGACAATGAGTCAGGACAAACTCTACATAGAAAAAGAGTTGAGTTGGTTATCCTTTAATGAACGTGTGTTGCAGGAAGCCTCGGACAAAACCAATCCACTGATTGAACGGATGCGATTCCTGGGTATCTATTCCAGCAATCTGGACGAGTTCTACAAAGTTCGTTTTGCTGACCTGAAGCGCCGCATCCTGATCAATGAAGAACAAGGCTTCGATGGCGAACTGCGCCAATTACTCGGCAAAATCCAGGCCCGGGTACTGAAAACCGACCAACAGTTTGACAATCTGTATAACGAGTTGCTGCTGGAGATGGCCCGTAACCAGATCTTTTTGGTTAACGAGCGTCAGGTCTCTTCCAATCAGCAAATCTGGCTGCGCGAGTATTTTCGACAGAACCTGCGTCCACACATCACGCCGATTTTGATTCTGCCGGAAACCAATCTGGTCGAATTCCTGAAAGACGATTACACCTATCTGGCAGTAGAAATCATTCGCGGCGAAAAAACTGATTATGCGTTGCTGGAAATCCCGTCTGACAAGGTGCCCCGCTTTGTCGACCTGCCGCCAGAAGCGCCGCATCGTCGCAAGACCATGATTCTCATCGACAACATCCTGCGTTACTGTCTGGATGATATTTTCCGCGGCTTTTTCGATTTCGACGCGTTAAACGCCTACTCCATGAAAATGACCCGTGATGCCGAATACGATCTGGTCACGGAAATGGAATCAAGCCTGCTGGAATTGATGTCCTCCAGCCTCAAACAGCGCCTGACCGCCAAACCGGTACGGTTCGTCTACCAACGTGATATGCCAGATGCGATGGTGGAATGTCTGCTGCATAAACTGGGGATCTCCTCTTACGATTCGGTGATCCCTGGCGGGCGTTATCACAACTTTAAAGATTTTATCGGCTTTCCAAATATCGGCCGCGCCAATCTGGTCAACAAAGCGCTGCCACGTCTGCGCCATCACTGGTTCAGCCAGTTCCGCAACGGGTTTGATGCCATTCGTCACCGCGATGTTCTGCTCTACTACCCGTACCACACCTTTGAGCATGTGCTGGAGTTACTGCGCCAGGCGTCTTTCGACCCAAGCGTACTCTCGATTCGCATCAATATTTACCGTGTGGCGAAAGACTCGCGCATCATCAATTCCATGATCCACGCCGCCCACAATGGGAAGAAAGTCACGGTGGTGGTGGAATTGCAGGCACGCTTTGATGAAGAAGCCAATATTCACTGGGCCAAACGGCTGACAGAAGCGGGCGTTCACGTTATTTTCTCCGTGCCGGGGCTTAAGATCCACGCCAAGTTGTTCCTTATATCCCGTAAAGAAGGGGATAACATCGTGCGTTATGCGCACATCGGTACCGGTAACTTCAACGAGAAAACCGCTCGCCTGTATACCGACTATTCGTTGCTGACCGCCGATGAGCGCATCACCAACGAAGTGCGCCGGGTGTTCAATTTCATTGAAAACCCATACCGCCCGGTCAGTTTCCACCATCTGCTGGTGTCGCCGCAAAATTCCCGTGACCGTCTGTATCAGATGATCGATCAGGAAATAGCCAACGCACAGGCCGGTCTGGAAGCGAAAATCACGTTGAAAGTCAATAATCTGGTGGATAAGGGGCTGGTGGACAGGCTGTATGCCGCCTCCGGCGCTGGCGTAAAAATCAACCTGCTGGTTCGTGGCATGTGCTCACTGATTCCAGAACTTCCCGGGATCAGCGATAATATTCGGGTTATTAGTCTCCTTGACCGCTACCTGGAACACGATCGCGTCTATGTGTTCCATAACGGTGGCGACCACAAGGTATTCCTGTCATCTGCTGACTGGATGACTCGTAATATTGATTACCGTATCGAAGTCGCGGTGGAAGTGCTAGACGACAGGCTGAAGGAACGGGTGCTGAACATACTGGATATCTTGTTCAGCGATACGGTAAAAGCCCGTGTGGTAGACAAGGAGCTAAGCAATCGCTATGTCACCCGCGGTAACAGGCGCAAAGTGCGCGCCCAGAATGCCATCTATGACTATATCAAGGCGCTCGAGCAACCCGGAGAACAGGCCTGATCCAATGCCTTTAATGAACCACACTACCGAACAACCTCAGGAATTCGCGGCTATCGACCTGGGCTCCAACAGTTTCCATATGGTGATAGCCCGTGTCGTCAATGGCGCTTTGCAGGTACTGAGCCGCCTGAAGCAACGCGTACACCTGGCCGACGGGCTGGACAGCCAAAACCAGCTTAGCGAGGAGTCCATCCAGCGCGGGCTAAGCTGTCTGGCGCTGTTTGCCGAACGGCTACAGGGTTTTCCCGCCACTAACGTGTCGATTGTCGGTACCCATGCGCTACGCCAGGCGGTCAACGCGCAGGATTTTCTGCGGCGCGCCGCTAAAATCATCCCCTACCCAATTGAAATTATTGCCGGTAATGAAGAAGCACGTCTGATCTTCATGGGGGTAGAACACACCCAACCGGAAAAAGGCCGCAAGCTGGTTATCGATATCGGCGGTGGCTCTACCGAGCTGGTCATCGGCGAGGACTTCGAACCGATGCTGGTGGAAAGTCGTCGTATGGGGTGCGTCAGTTTCGCCCAACAATTTTTCCCTAACGGAGAAATCAGCGAAGCCAACTTCAAGCGAGCCCGGCTCGCCGCAGCCCAGAAGCTGGAAACGCTGGCGTGGGAATACCGTATCTATGGCTGGGATTACGCCCTTGGCGCGTCCGGCACCATCAAAGCCACCTGTGAAATTCTGGTGGCGATGGGAGAAAAAGACGGTCTTATCACCCCAGAACGCCTGGAAATGCTGCGTGAGCAGATCCTGCAGTTTAAAAACTTCCGGGCACTCAGCCTGCCCGGCCTGACTGAGGATCGTCAAACCGTGCTGGTGCCGGGCTTCGCGATTCTGTGTGGTGTGTTTGACGCGCTCGCCATCAGGGAATTGCGTTTGTCAGACGGTGCCTTACGCGAAGGGGTTCTCTATGAAATGGAGGGCCGTTTCCGCCATCAGGATATCCGTATTCGCACCGCGCAGAGCCTCGCCAGCCACTACAACATTGACCGGGAACAGGCAAAGCGTGTGCGGGAAACCGCCGAGCAGCTTTATACGCAATGGGCACAGCAGAACCCATCACTGGTACACCCACAACTGGGAGCACTGCTGAAATGGTCGGCGATGCTGCATGAGGTTGGCCTCGGTATTAATCACAGTGGTATGCACCGCCATTCTGCCTATATTTTGCAAAACACCAATCTGCCCGGTTTCAATCAGGAACAGCAGCAACTGCTGGCGCTGATGGTACGGTTGCATCGCAAAGCAGTGAAGCTGGAAGAATTGCCACGCTTTAATCTGTTCAAGAAGAAGCACTATCTGCCGATGGTGCAACTGTTGCGTCTGGCTACGTTGTTAAACAACCAGCGTCAGGCGACCACCACGCCGAAAACGCTACGCCTTATTGCCAGCGAAACCGCATGGACGCTGATCTTCCCACAAGGGTTCTTCAACCAGAACACGCTGGTTCAGCTTGATCTGGAACGAGAACAACAGTACTGGGACGACGTTAGCGGCTGGAAACTGTACATCGAAGAAGAACCGGTCTAATGGTTTTTCAGGCCGGCAACCGCTGTGTTGTCCGGCCTGACATGATCAAATCCGCTTTTTCTGTGATAATGTTCGCATTATTGCCGCCAATCGCACATCTGACACCTATTTTACCGCGCTTTTTATCTCACTCACGTTGACCGTATCGCCAGCTTGTGCCTAAATAAAATACAGCGAATGTTCGCTATAACGTGGAAACCGAAAATCAATGACAACACTAACCCATAAACGACGCATTGCCCTTCGTCAGCGACGACGATCCGGTACGCGCATCGCTCGTACTATACTTATGATTAGTTTTATTATTCTGCTTGGTCGCTTTGCCTATTCCGCTGTTGGCGCCTTTTTCCACCACCAGAACATACAGCAACAACGTGTCACACAGCCTGTTGCCCCTACAGCCACCTCAACAGCCGTGACACCTCAACGCGAATAGCATCTATACTGATACCGTTGATGCCTGATGTATTACTCATGAAATTGCGCCTGGTACTGTAGCATCCCGCGGTTGTGCCTTTTTATGCACCTGTCTACGCTTTTCGTCTGCGCATTTCAGTCCATACTCGATGCATCATCTCAATATTGATGAGAAAACGCTGACGAGAAAGAGGTACCCCTATGGCCAGCGGCTGGTCTAATGATGGAGCGGTTCAGGATCAAATTGACGCCACAGTAGATGACGCCATCGCCCATGCCCGTAGTCTGCTACATCAGGGTGACAGCGCGCACTATTGTGAAGAATGTGGTGATACTATCCCACAGGCTCGCCGTCAGGCACTGCCAGGTGTTCGCCTCTGCGTGCAGTGTCAGGAAAAGAGAGATAAAAAACACGCCCTTAACAGCGGTTATAACCGGCGGGGCAGTAAAGACAGCCAGCTACGCTAAATAATACAGGCATGACGCCAACACGACATCTGCCTGACGAACATCACGCCCCGCCAAAAACCTTACCACCTTATTCCCAATGATTCCCCATTCACCGCACAACCAGCACCGATGTCTGGGCATGGCGAACGATTGCCGCGGCATTTGACCCCAGCAGGTAGGTTTTCACATTCGGGCGTCGCGAACCAATCACAATCAGGTCCGCTTCAATCTCCTGAGCCAGCTCCAGCACTTCATCACGTGGGATACCAAAACTGATGCTGTGAGACAGTTTGTCCGCGGGCAGGTCGATGGTTTTCAACAGCGCATGCAGTTTTTCATCCGCTTTGATCACCGCTTCATTCTCAAACTCTTTGATGCCAAAAGAGTAAGCCGACATAAACGCCGAGGCGTCAGGCAACGCATAGAATAAGTGAACGGTCGCGCCAGATTGCCTGGCCAGTTCCACCGCGTGCGACAATGCCTTTTGCGTCAACGTTTCTTCATCAATATCCACGGGCACTAAAATGGTCTTGTACATCATCACGTCCTTAAGTCAGCCATCGCTATACTCAAAGCGTAGCCCCGTTTGCCGCGGTGCGACATCGTTTTTCAGGTATTTGTGAAGCGAGGCCAGGTTTAGTGCCGATAGGGACCATCTGATACAACCACAAGCGAATACAACGGGTTATCTGCAACCTTGCCTGCCTGCGGTAACGGGAGTAGTCTTGCCCGAGTTCAGCCCCTGACCCACAGACTGCAAGCATGACAACTCTTGATGCGCTGTTCTTACGGCTATCACGCTCTCGTTTCCGCCAGCGTTTTCATCTAGGCGCTAAAGAGCGCGACTACTGCTTTAGCAAAGGCAAAGAGCAAATTGCGGTTCATGCCGCTGATTTTATCGCCCGGAGACTGGCACCGGCGGAACCGGCCAACGACGGTAAGCAGACCCCGATGCGCGGTCATCCGGTGTTTATTGCCCAGCACGCCACCGCGACCTGCTGCCGGGGCTGTCTGGAGAAATGGCATCAGATAAGCCCACACCGCCCGCTCACTGATGACGAACAGCGCTACATTGTTGATGTCATTCTACGCTGGCTTGAAAACGATCTACTGCACCACGCGCCTTAACGTTGTGCCTGCCACGCCTGCAAAATCACCGCGGTGTCTTTCACCAGCAAGGTATTACCGGGGATGATGAAGTCGCGCCAGACATCGTTATGCTGGTCGATAAGTTGTGCAGCACTCACTGCCCGTCTATCCGCCGTGGTGTGGGCATCACCGGCCACCGTTTGCGCATAACCACGGCTGGCGGCATTCTTGATGGTGGCATCAACACAATAGTCCGTCGCACAGCCACATAGCGTAAAGTGCCTCACCTGAAGACGCTCCAGAATCTGCGCCAGGTCGGTACGGTAAAACGCATCACAGGCAGTTTTAGTCACCGATATGGCATTGGCAGGTCGATGTAGTGAAGGCAGCACCTGCCATGCTTCGCTGCCGGGTAGCATGTCGGCGTCCGTATGTTGGATAAAAATGGTCTGATCCGCAGCGTCAATCAACTGATTGATATGCTCAGTCACACTCTCCTGCTGATAGCGCGGCGTAGCGAACACCCCATTTTGCATATCGATGACGATTAACACCTGCATGTCTGCCTCCGAAAGCCATAGCGCAAAACGCTATCATACTGTGCTCTCGTGCAGGCAGACATCATTCATGACGGGAAACATCGTATGAAAAGAAACGGAGTGTGGGGAACTGGAATAGCAAACGGGGACAACAGCAGAAACGAAAACGGGCCAGCACATGCTGACCCGTTAAAATTTTGGCGGAGGAGTAGAGATTCGAACTCTAGAACGCTTTCGCGTCGCCGGTTTTCAAGACCGGTGCCTTCAACCACTCGGCCACTCCTCCGCAACGACGCGAACTATAAACAGTGTGTCGGATATTGTAAAGTGACATAGCGCTCAATCGCCTGAAAAACAGGCAACAACTGATTGAAAGTATATAAAATCGCCATCAGACTCAAACTTTTACCGTCAAGTAGGTTCAAGTCAGTAAAGAAGGGTAAAACGGCTTTAATAACATAATCCAACTACTTACTCTCTCTACAGACACAATGGCCCCCTTAAACAGAGAGAGTCGTTATTATGGATCGTATCATTGCCTCCTCTACGCGTGAGCAGTCGCTGCTCAGTACCCACAAGGTACTGCGTAATACCTATTTCCTGCTGTCGCTGACGCTGGGTTTTTCTGCTGTCACCGCCACGCTTAGCACAATACTGAATCTGCCGTCACCGGGATTTCTGCTGACGATTATCGGCTTTTACGGCCTGATGTTCCTGACCTATCGTCTTGCTGACCGCCCGGCGGGGATCCTCGCTACATTCGCGTTGACCGGCTTTATGGGGTATACCCTCGGCCCACTACTGAATGCGATGATTGCCGCAGGTGCGGGCGACATTATTATGCTGGCGTTGGGCGGGACCGCACTGGTGTTCTTCTGTTGCTCCGCCTACGTGCTGACCACCCGTAAGGACATGTCTCTCCTGTCCGGTATGTTGATGGCCGGTTTCGTTGTCTTGCTGGTGGCCACCATCGCTAACCTGTTCCTGCATCTGCCGGGATTACATCTGGCGATCAGTGCGATGTTTATCCTGTTCTCCGCGGGCGCGATTTTGTGGGAGACCAGTAACATTATCCACGGTGGCGAAACGAACTACATTCGTGCGACCGTCAGTCTGTATGTTTCCATCTACAACCTGTTTGTCAGCCTTCTGAGCCTGTTGGGCATGTCTCGCAGCGAGTAACCCCGGCCAACATCAGTCAGCCAGACAAGGCACCTTCGGGTGCCTTGTGCTTTTTCAGGCACCCGACGTGACCCCACACCTGCGCTATCTTCTGCCTCTGTCGCAAAGTTTGCTAGACTAGGCCCGTTTTCACGTGATACCGAGGCAATATGTTAGAGTTTGAAGGCAAGGTCATCGAAACCGATGCCCAGGGATATCTAAAAGATAGCGGCGAGTGGCAGGAGGGCATGGCTCCCCTATTAGCGGAGCAGGAAGGCATCACGCTCACCGAGGCACACTGGGAAGTGGTCCGTTTTGTCCGGGCGTTTTACCTCGAATTTAATACATCGCCCGCCATCCGTATGCTGGTCAAAGCCATGGCCCAGAAATACGGTGAGGAAAAAGGCAACAGCCGTTATCTTTATCGTCTGTTTCCCAAAGGCCCAGCTAAGCAGGCGACCAAAATCGCCGGGCTGCCAAAGCCGGTGAAATGCATCTGAGCATACAGACCGAACAGACAAACTCAAGGGTCAATAACGGATGGAGAAACCCCGTTCATCGGGTGCTGCATGGGGCTCAGTCAGCACCTTATCCACCCGAGCATGACGCGGCCCCCCTTGCTTTAACCAGGCCACCAATTGCGCGACGTCACGCTCCTCACCACTGGCGACGATTTCCACACTGCCGTCATCACAATTTCGGACATAACCACACACACCCAACTGTCGGGCCTGGAGTTGGGTGTGGTAGCGAAAACCAACGCCCTGTACCATCCCGTAAACCCACACAATCACAGACATTGTCGACATTTTTTCCTCCTTATCCATCACACCGGCGTTGTGTAAAAATACATCAGCGTTAACGCCTTTTTACCTGCATTCAGCCTATTATTAATACAGCAGGAAGGCTGACTGGCTTGTTACCTGGATGAATATCACCACCACGCCTGATGACTTGAAAATCACACGCCGTCCCCCCATTTAGGGTTCGTAATACGTTTCTCGGGAGGTCATATGATTAACTGTAAATTCACCATCGGACAGCAGATTCGTCATAAACTGCTGGGGTACCCAGGCGTCGTCATTGATATTGATCCTGAGTATTCCCTTGAACAACCCAAGTGGGAAGAACTTTCAGTCAATGACACCTTGCGAACAGCCCCGTGGTATCACGTGGTGATGGAGGACGAGCATGGCCGCCCTATTCATACCTATCTGGCGGAAGAACAACTGATCAACGAAGGGCCCAACCCTTCCGATCACCCGTCACTGGATGAACTGGCTGCCACCATCCGACGCCGCGCACCGCGTCTGCTGCACTGACATCACCCTCATCAAGCATGAAGGTGATGTGATATGTGCAGCACACGCCTGCCGTCGGTAGTTATCTGGAATGGAACCTGAGGCGGGAGGCTTATTTCCCCAACCCCAGGCGGGGAATTTCAATTTTAGGGCAACGATCCATCACGACTGATAAACCGGCGTCATGCGCCAGCACTGCCGCCGCTTCATTGATGACGCCAATCTGCAGCCACAACACCCGCGCCCCAATCGCAATCGCCTCCTGAGCGATTTCAAACGCCGCATTCGACTGGCGAAAGACATCCACCATATCTACCGGCTCTGGAATCTCCGCCAGCGACGCATAGACGTTTTGCCCCAGTAGTGTTTCCCCCGCCAGGCCCGGATTAACCGGAATAACCCGATAGCCTTGCTCAAGCAGATAGGCCATGACCCCATAACTGGGTCGAGAGGGATTATCGCTGGCGCCAACCAGCGCGATAGTCTTCACCTCGGTGAGTAGCTTTTTTATGTCGTTATCTTGCATGGTTGCCTCCGTGACGATTAACCCGACAAACGCCCGCGCTCGCATGAAGGAGATCAGGCACTGTCTGGTATCAGTGTAACGCAGAATATCCATGGTGATGTGTGTGTCCGCTCAATCCGCCCGCTGGCACACCGTGCACTGCCTCCCTTTTCCTGCCACTTATTGATAACCAAATATTTCAATTTTAAAATTTTGACACATTCTGCCTGTTACTGAACAATACAATGATGAGATCCACGACGAGGTTTGTATGAAAACCCTTTCCGCTATCGCCGCCACCGCCATGCTGTGGTTGCTCACCTTCAGTTCTTTGGCGATGGCAACGACGCTCAAGCTACGGCCTGACATCGAGTTGGTAATGGTGGATGGAAAGAAAGTCCCAGGTTCGCTGCTCAATGGTGCCGACAGCCTCGAGCTGGAAAAAAGCTATCATCAAATTGTCTTTCAGGTACTGAAATCCGTAGGATCTTCAGTTGGCACCAAACAGACTTACCGCTCTCCCGGCCTTATCGCCGTATTTAACGCCCGCAATCTGAGTGAAGTCGCTATCCGGCTTCCTGACCTGGACGATGCGGCAGCGCGTCAAAATTTTAGCCAGTCCCCCACCTATCAGTTGGTAGACAGCAAAAATCTGCCTATCCCTATTCGTACCGACGTGCTACCAGTTGGTGCCACCGAGTTATCGGGTGAAATAGAAAAACGCATGGCTGACTATAATCGTTCAGGCCAAGCGGCGGCGGCGATAACGTTCGCCCCACTACCGTCGGCAAAGGCTTCTACCACGCCCAACGCGGCAGCCAACCCGCTCGATCCACTCAGCATCATGCAATACTGGTTTCAACAGGCGGATAAAAATACGCGCCAGCGTTTTCTGGAATGGGCAAAAGACAGGGAAACCCAGTAAGCATGCTGATTTTACAGGCAAAATGGCTGTTTTTGGAAAGATGCTCGCATTTTTTCAGTCTGCCACTTTCCACTGAAACCGCGTTTCCGTAATCTGTGAAAACTATACTGCTCGAAATCATACTGTTCGAAGGATGTCGCCATGGAGTACACCACCCGCACAATCGAGGTGCATAAGCACATTGCACTGGTTGCGCACGATCACTGTAAAGAATCGCTGCTGGAATGGGTTACCGCTAACAAAACCCAACTGGCGGAACACCATTTGTATGCTACCGGCACAACAGGCAACCTGATCCAACTGCATACCGGCTTGCCGGTCAGAAGCATGCTGAGTGGGCCGATGGGCGGTGATCAGCAGGTAGGCGCGCTAATCTCCGAGGGCAAAATCGACATGCTGATTTTCTTCTGGGATCCGCTCAATGCCGTGCCGCATGACCCGGACGTGAAGGCGCTGCTGCGTCTGGCAACAGTATGGAATATCCCGGTGGCGACCAATCGCTCCACGGCCGATTTTCTGATTAATTCCGCGCTGTTCCGCCAGCAGGTCTCCGTCACCATTCCGGATTATCAGCGTTATCTTCAAGGACGCCTGAGATAAGCCTGTATTTTCGCTATCACTGGCCGGTGATGACCGGCCGGTTTTTCCTGCAATAGTCACAGATAAAATCAGGCTTAACCTGGTTTACGCGGCATAGGCACACCTAACTGGTGCAAATCGTCCACAAAGACGGACGGCTCATCACGGCTGTACAACAACCACACCTGATGTTTCGCGCGGGTCAGCGCCACATACAGCAACCGCCGCTCTTCTGCATCCGGGTACGGTTCCGGGCGAGGCAGTAATACAGCCTCCAGTACCGATTCACGCACGGGCGCAGGAAACCCATCACGCCCTTCGTGCAACCCCAATACAATCACGTAATCCGCCTGTTGCCCTTTACTGGCATGAATGGTCATGAAATCAAGGTGTAAATTCGGCCAACGGGTCTGCGCCTTATCCAACACCTCTGGGCGTAAATGGTGATAGCGCGCCAGTATCAGAATACGTGCCTCTGGCGTCACATAACCGCTCATCTTGTCCAGCAACGCGTCCAGTTGCTCCTGCTCCAGCAGCACGACTGATTTTTTATCACCGTCCCGCAGGCTGTTGAGCGTTTTTTTCAACTGTGCCGGGTTTTGTTGAATAAACCGATTAGCAATATCGCCAATGCGGTGGTTAAAGCGATAGGTGGTATCCAGAATGCATTGCGCCCCTTCGCCAAAATGCTGCTCAAACGCCGTCGTCAGCGTCAGCTCAGCACCGCTAAAGCGGTAAATCGCCTGCCAGTCATCGCCCACCGCAAACAGGCTGCTCTGCGGAGACTGGCGGCGCAGTGCCTCCAGCAAGCGGGCGCGCTGGGGGGAAATATCCTGAAATTCATCCACCAGTATATGGTGCCACGGGCTGACAAAACGGCCTTTATCCAGATAGTTGACAGCCTGATGAATCAAACCGGAGAAATCTACAGCGCCTTCGTCTTTCAGAGCTTTTTTCCAGGCTTTCAATAAAGGGGCCATTAACCGCAGCCGTTGCTGGAATAGCGGGCGCGTTTCATCATCGGCTAAGGCTAACATTTCACTCTGTGTGCCGCCTTGCATCCGCATCAACCCCAGCCAGCGCTCCAGCCGCCCTGCCAGCCTCGATGCAAGCGCGCTATCCTGCCAAAAGTTTCCTTCCGGCAACGTCCACTCCAGCTCTTCCGTCAGCCACTGCCGCCATCCTTTTGCCTGGGTCTTTTTTTCATCACACTGCTGTTGCCAATGTCGGCTCAAAAACTCCCGCCGGTACACCCCGTCGGTTTCCAGTCGACTGATTACCGGTACTTTGCGGCTGCACTGTTGAATAATGTGTAATGCCAGCGCATGAAAGGTCATCGCCCGCACATCGTCGGTATCCAGCCGTTCACGGATACGGCTATTCATTTCCTCTGCCGCCTGTCGGCCAAACGCCAGCAACAGAATCTGTTGTGGCGACGCCTCCCCCCGATGCAATAACCAGGCAGCACGCGCCACCAATACCGACGTTTTGCCACTACCCGCACCAGCCAGCACCAACACGGCATTTTCACCATTGACCACTGCCTGACACTGGCTGGGGTTTAATGGTGAACTTTCCACCGTATCGAAAAACGCGCGCTGCGCAACCAGCGTTGTTTGCGTCCAGCGCTGGTTAGCCTGTTGACGCTTCGCTTCACCTTGCTCCAGCCAGCACAAGCACTGCTGGTAGTTATCCCGACACGCATCAAATTCATTCAAGCGTGCCAACGGCAACGGCAATGCAGCAAACCCGGCACGAATCTCTTGCTGGACGCGCATCAACGCCTGACGGCTAAACCACCCATCCCGGTGTTCCTGTTCTGAAATCTCGTCAACCAGTCGTTGCAACACCGCACTGGAGACGTCGCTCATTTCCTGGCTCCAGTTTTGCCAGGCTTTAAATAGATGACGAAAAAACTGTTGGGTTTCTTGCCACTCGGTGCCGTGCAGACGCACAACTTTACTTTCCGGCAACTCGAACTCCAGCTCTCCCCAAATCAGCCCTTTCTTACAGCGAATCGCCAGCAATTGATTGAATGGGATCAAATATTCATGCCGGTCGCCGCTGACATTGACACCGGCATTCAGTAATTGCACACGGTTGTAAGGATGCTGTGCCAGATGCTTACCTAACGCGGTCGATTTCAGTTCCATGATCCCAGTGCCATTTTCAGAAGACGTGTTCAACGTTATCGTTTACAAATTGTAGTGTAACCGCTATCCGACTCCGCACTCTAGCAACAAAAACGCGTTAGAATAACCCGACGAATAATGTGATAATTCTCTTCTCATCAGAGAGTTTGACCGAGGGTATTCCTATCATGCGAGCCGTACTCAATATCCTGAATTTCGTGCTGGGTGGTTTTTTCACCACACTCGCCTGGTTGCTGGCTACCGTCGTCAGCATAGTACTGGTGTTTACCCTGCCGCTTACTCGCTCATGCTGGGAAATCACCAAATTGTCGCTACTGCCATACGGCAATGAAGCCATTCACATTGACGAACTACGGCCGGAACAAAAAAATTCACTGCTGAATGCCAGCGGTACGCTGCTTAATGTATTCTGGCTGGTCGTTTTCGGCTGGTGGCTATGCCTGTCACATATTGCCAGTGGTATTGCACAATGTGTGACGATCATCGGCATACCGGTTGGCATCGCCAATTTCAAAATTGCTGCCATTGCGCTTTGGCCGGTGGGACGCCGCGTTGTCTCGGTCGAAGAAGCGCAAGCGGTAAGGGAAGCCAACGCCCGTCGGCGTTACCAGTAATCAGGATGGATGATCATCGTGCAACAGAACGTCACAACCAGTCTGCGGCGGGTTATCTATAACAGTAGTTGGCTGTATAACCTGCGGATTCTGATAGCACTCAGTGGTGTGGCGATAGTGCCCTGGTGGCTTGGGGTCTCGACCAGCACCATCCCGCTAACACTGGGCGTGGTGGCCGCGGCGTTGACTGACCTTGATGACCGTTTATCCGGCCGTCTGTTCAATCTGATCATTACACTCGCCTGTTTTCTGGTCGCCTCCGTATCGATAGAACTGCTCTATCCACATCCCTGGTTATTCGCCATTGGACTGGCTGGCTCAACCTGGAGCTTTATCCTGCTAGGGTCGTTAGGGCAGCGCTATGCCACTATTGCCTTTGGCGCACTGCTGATCGCCATCTACACCATGCTGGGTATATCACTGTACAGCGACTGGTATCAGCAGCCGTTTTTACTGTTGCTGGGGGCACTGTGGTATAACCTGCTGACACTGCTCGGTCATCTGCTGTTTCCCATTCGCCCGTTGCAGGACAACCTGGCCCAATGCTACCAGCAGTTGGCTCACTATCTGGAAATCAAATCCAATCTGTTTGACCCCGACCTTGATGACAGTGACCAACCGCTGATTGATGTTGCCATGGCTAATGGCCAGTTGGTTGATACGCTCAATCGGGCCAAAGCGTCGTTACTCACCCGGCTGCGTGGCGATCGCGGTCAACGCGGCACCCGACGCACACTGCATTACTATTTTGTCGCGCAAGACATTCATGAGCGGGCCAGTTCAGTGCACATCCAGTATGAGCAACTGCGGCATATGCTGCGCTACAGCGATGTGCCTTTCCGGTTTCAGCGCCTGCTGTTTATGTTATCCCGTGCCTGCCAGCAAGTATCACAGTCCATTTTATTGCAGCAGAAATACCAGCACGATCATCGAATCGAGCGGGCCTTTTCTCACCTCCACGCCGCTATCGACAGGCTGGCTGCTCAAGGGGTAGAAACGTTATACATCAAAGCGCTACGCTATCTCCTCAATAACCTGCAAGCGATTGACGCCCAGCTCATCAATATTCAGTCAGAACAAACGCTTGAACGCCACAATCATCGCCTGTCGGTCGAAAGTCGGTTATCGGATGATAAAATTACCGGCTGGAGCGATATCCGTTTGCGCATCAGTCGCCATCTCACGACACAATCGTCACTGTTTCGTCATGCGGTGCGCATGTCGCTGGTGCTGTGTGTCGGCTATGGGATTATTCAGTTTACCGGTTTGCACCACGGTTATTGGATCCTGCTGACCAGTCTGTTTGTTTGCCAGCCTAACTATAATGCCACTCGCCGGCGTCTGGCATTGCGTATCCTCGGGACGCTGGGCGGGGTGCTGATTGGGGTGCCACTGCTGTACATCGTGCCGTCACTGGAAGGACAACTGGCGCTGATTGTTATCAGTGGGGTGCTATTCTTCGCGTTTCGCACGGTGCAATACGCTCAGGCCACGCTATTTATCACCTTGCTGGTGTTGATGTGTTTCAATCTACTGGGGGAAGGCTTGGAAGTCGCAATCCCCAGAGTCGTCGACACGTTGCTGGGTTGTGGTATTGCCTGGGCAGCGGTCAGTTTTATCTGGCCAGACTGGCGATTCCGCGGCCTGCCTGCGGTGATCAATAAAGCGATGGGCATGAATTGCCGCTATCTCGATGCCATTATGGTGCAATACCATCAGGGCAAAGATAACGGACTGTCTTACCGAATCGCCCGGCGTGACGCCCACAATAGTGATGCGGAACTGGCCTCGGTGGTGTCCAATATGTCGGCTGAGCCGCATGCCCGGCCGGGTTCACTGGAAAACGCCTTCCGGCTGATGTGCCTCAACCATACATTGCTGGGATATATCTCCACGCTGGGAGCGCACCGGGAACATATTCAGTCGACTGAAACATTGCAATTGCTGAACGACGCGGTTTGTTACGTCGATGATGCACTTCATCAGGACAGTCGTGAGCAGAAGGACAATCGTGACCAGACGGCGTTGGATAAAGAACTGGAAGCACTGAAACACCGCATTCAGAGTCTGTCGCCGGAGCAGGACAGTCAGGAACAGCTGGTATTACAACAGATTAACCTGATAATCGGCCTGCTACCGGAACTGACGCAACTGAAAAACCAGATGATTGCTGAAGAAAATCGACCGCAGGAACCGATGCATCGGAATCGACAACAGACCTCTGCCCACTAATTCAGTCTGGGTGGTCTCAACGTACGAGGGCTGGCCTTCTCGAACCATTCAAGCAATTCGCTGCGTATGCCTTGCGGCAGCGCAGCCTGATGCACACCACAAATCGCACCGGCCAATGCCAGCAGTACATTCACACTCAGATTCTGACTGATGGTGCGCAGTTTAAGGTAGCTGGTTTTTGCGCCAAGTCGGTGTAGCTCATCGATATTCCTAATGCCGACCTTCCAGAGTAACCGCTCCAGATCATGATTGATATTGGGCAGGTCTTTTAGCCTGATACAACGCTTTCTGGCTGCTTTATCCTGGCGCGCGCCCTGCAACGATAATCGCGCCAGCTCCAGCAGCGCCGACTCATCCTGCCAGAGCGCCTCCGCAACCAAATAATAATTGAGCGGTACCGGCAAACCACGTTTGGTATAGATGAGTTTTGGCGCCTGCTCTTCGAGAAAAAACGCTTCGTTATGACGAGCCGCCCGCAAATAAAGTTCTCCGCCGGATACCAACGCGAAAATCACCCCATCCGCTGCAATGCTGTAGCCGCCAAACTGTGAGCGAGAGAAAATAGTTCCCAATGAGGAAAACACGGTTTTCGCCTGTAAAATCCTTTTTTCACATAGCTTTTTCATTACTTATTCCTTGTATTGAATGTTTTTCCCTGTTTACCAAAGACATCCGTAACGGGAGCAATTAATTAAACACAGCAAAACCCGGTCTTCAAATACAAAACATGTCATAGCGGCAATAACATGACGATTATGCGAAGTGCTTTCAGAAATTCCGGTTGATCTTTGCCCACACAAAAGATACTGTACACCCATACAGTATAACTGTGAGGTAAAGAAACTATGCGTACTCAAACCATCCGTTCTCGTCATGTCTGCAATACGTCACGCCTGGGTCATAACGCGATGCCTCAAACCGCTTCCAGCGGCTTCATCAGCGAAATCGTCTATGGTGACGACCATCCCATGCTGACGCCATTACTGCTGCCGTTGTTGCAGCAATTGGGTACGCAATCACGCTGGCTACTTTGGCTTTCCCCACAGCAAAAACTTAGCCGCCTGTGGCTACAACAGACAGGATTACCACTGGAAAAGATGATCGAGCTTCATCGCCTCAATCCGGTATCAACTGTTGATGCGATGGAGAAGGCGTTAATGACGGGTAATTACAGCGCCGTACTATGCTGGCTGCCAGACGAACTGAATAATGAACAAAAAATGCGGCTGCAAAGAGCGGCACAGCACGGAAATACCTATGGATTTATCATGCGTCCAGAGGGAGAAACAATCACAAGACCCTTTTCCACACTAAAAATTCACTCAAGATTGTATCATTGAATGAATATTAGGATTTTTCTTACAGAGGTGTCGCCGGTTATCCATAGTCCGCGGAAACACAGCGCCGAACGTGTTATTGCGAAGTACTAATATTAAAAGACATCAAGGTAATCTGACAAAATCGTCCATTATTTGTTAGTAATTATGTATGAACGACTGATTTTTTCATGGTGTCTGTCACATCATACTTGTAACTTTCTCACCACGTTGTAGACTTTAGCTCGCTGGAGTTGCCCTTCCATAATGTCAGTTCACTGGCAGCACGTAATTAGACCAAGGGCAATATCTCCGAGAAAGGATTTTAACCAAAGGCTAATTAGCTTACAGAGTTGATTGCCGATTTGGATGATAATGAGGCGTAAAATGAAAAAAACAGCTATCGCGATTGCAGTGGCACTGGCTGGCTTTGCTACCGTAGCACAAGCCGCACCAAACGATAACACCTGGTACGCAGGTGGTAAACTGGGCTGGTCCCAGTACCACGATACCGGCCTGACCGGTAATGGCTACAACGCAACCAACGCTGCACAGAATCAACTGGGTGCTGGCGTATTCGGTGGCTATCAGGCTAACCAGTATCTGGGTTTTGAAATGGGTTATGACTGGCTGGGTCGTATGAAATATAACGGCGGCAATCATGGCAGTTTCAAAGCTCAGGGTATTCAACTGGCTGCTAAACTGAGCTATCCGATCATTGACGATCTGGATATCTATACCCGTCTGGGTGGTTTTGTATGGCGTGCTGACAGCCGTGATAACACAGGTCCGAGCAATAATGACACTGGCGTTTCTCCGCTGGCTGCTGTGGGTGTTGAATACGCCATCACCAAAAACTGGGCAACCCGTCTGGATTACCAGTGGGTGAACAACATCGGTGACGCTGCTACCGTTGGTGGTCGTCCTGACAATGGTCTGCTGAGCGTGGGTGTTTCTTACCGTTTCGGTCAGGAAACTGCTGCTCCGGCTCCGGTTATTGCTCCGGCACCGGCTCCGACCCCGGCTCCGGCTCCGGTTGTTCAGACCAAACGCTTCACCCTGAAGTCTGACGTTCTGTTCAACTTCAACAAAGCGACTCTGAAACCGGAAGGTCAGCGTTCTCTGGACCAGCTGTACACTCAGCTGAGCACTCTGGATCCGAAAGACGGTTCCGTAGTGGTTCTGGGCTTCACCGACCGTCTGGGTTCCGACCAGTACAACCAGACTCTGTCTGCTAAGCGCGCACAGACTGTTGTTGATTACCTGGTTCACAAAGGCATCCCGTCTAACAAGATCTCCGCTCGTGGTATGGGTAAAGCCAACCCGGTTACCGGTTCTACCTGTGCTAACGTGAAAGCACGTGCAGCACTGATCGATTGCCTGGCTCCGGATCGTCGCGTAGAGATCGAAGTTAAAGGCATCAAAGACGTAGTGACTCAGCCTCAGGCTTAATTGCCACTGAGCATGCGTTAGCGGAAAAAGCGGTAGCCCTATAGATGATTCTATAGATTAACGTTACCGCTGTTCCCTGCCAAAAAAACAGCCTCTGCTTACGCGGGGCTGTTTTTTTATTGGTGCCATTCAGTATTTTCATTCCCGCTTATGAGCCCCATATGATTTGGAGTAGACCTATTTTCATAAGTGCACGTGTTTTCATGGCTCTACCCAGAATAATTCGAGTTGCATGACAACACGCACGCGTGTTGAACAACGCCATGCGTTGGCCCTTTAGGGCAAGGCTCGTTAGAGCCTTGCTGGCTCTTGCCATCTGAGGGTGAAAAACGTAGGTGGATTGTCCAGACTAGTCTCATAACTCATATCACTGTGATGATAAATATCATGGGAAAAAATAGCAGGTCATGCACAATTAAAATAAAAATGGAAATAGCAGCAGTAATATATTTACATTCCTCATCAGCTCACGGAAAAATTGCATTCACTGCAAGCTAAGCCATCAGCCGATTTTCATTAGCGTTCTTTTCAGCGCTGAGAGAAATATAAACAAGAGCTGACATAACCTCGGTAATGCAGACTAAAAACAACGCTAACCTTACGATAAATAATATGGTTCACAAGCACGATGGTGGCGATCTGACTTGCTACCAGATCGCCCATGGCTATGCGGCTAGTGCACATCAAGCCATCTCCGGCTTCAGGCACTGGCGCTATTGAGTTGTTCAATCTCATGAGGCGTGAGCGCCAGTCGGGTGGCGCTTGCCAGTTCCGCAACCTGCTCTACCGAAGTCGCACTCACTATCGGTGACGTCACACCGGGACGCGCTATCAACCACGCCAGCGCAACCTGAGCAGGTGTGGTGTGATGAGCCTCGGCAATCTGATTCAATGCGTTCAAAATCGCCAGACCGCGCGGATTGAGATAATGTTCAATCACGCCCTGGCCACGGGCACTTTTTACCGCATCGGCTTTCGTGCGGTATTTGCCTGACAAAAAGCCGCTCGCCAGCGAGTAATAACCAATCACCCCTAACCCATTCGCCTTTACTACCGGTTCAAGCGTGGACTCATAATGCTGACGATCATACAGGTTGTATTCCGGTTGCAGCGTTTCATAACGCGCCAAATGGTTATCTCTGCTCACTTGTAGCGCTTGTGCCAGACGCTCACCGTCATAGTTGGAAGCACCGATAGCACGCACCTTGCCTTCGCGAATCAACGCATCAAAAGCCGACAAAGTTTCCTCCAGCGGGGTGTGCTTATCATCCTCATGCGACTGATAGAGGTCGATGTAGTCTGTTTGCAGGCGTCGCAGTGAATCTTCCACCGCCCGGCGGATATAAGCCGCCGATAATCCGTGCCGATCACCGCCCATATTCTTGCCGACTTTAGTAGCAATAATGACACGATCGCGGTTTCCACGCAGTTTCAGCCAGTTACCGATTATGCTTTCCGATTCACCGCCTTTATTACCGGAAGCCCAGACGGAATACACATCGGCGGTATCAATAAAGTAGAGTCCCTGATCGAGCAAGGCATCCAGTACCCGAAATGAGGTTGGCTCATCAATAGTCCAGCCAAATACGTTGCCGCCAAAGGTCAGTAGCGGCACCCGAATTCCCGATTGTCCCAACTCACGTAACGCATCAGACGCAGGCATTGTCATCTCCTTGTGCTTACATTTTCCCTACAACCAACATGCTGGCAGGGAACTTTCATCACAGCATTTTTCGGTCTGGCATGATGAAATATTGAGATATCTCCCAGACAGAAGCGAATGCTATGAGACCCACGCTTTAGTTTAGGTTATTTTCCGCGATATAATTCCGGTTTTGCGTCTTACGTCGCATTTTAGGCGCAATCGTTACATAAAATGACGACCAAAAATCGGCCCCTATCATAATTTGGAGCAAACATGTCCAACATTCTGCAATTTATCCTGGCCCTGATCGTTGTCGCCGGCCTGTCACTGCTGGTGTGCCGCGATCGCAAAAGCATTCGCGTCAGGTATATTGTTCAACTTTTAGTCATTGAAATTCTACTCGCCTACTTTTTCCTCTACTCCAGTGCAGGGCTGGGTTTCGTGACAGGGTTTGCGAGCTTGTTTGACAAACTGCTCGGCTTCGCCGGTGAAGGTACCACCTTCGTCTTTGGCAATATCGGTAACAACAGCTTTGTGTTCTTCCTCAAAGTGCTGTGCCCGATCGTGTTTATCTCTGCACTGATCGGTATTTTGCAGCACATCAGAGTACTGCCGTTCATTATCCGATTGATCGGTACCGTTCTGTCCAAAGTTAATGGCATGGGCAAACTGGAGTCATTCAACGCGGTCAGCTCACTGATTCTTGGTCAGTCTGAAAACTTCATCGCTTACAAAGACATTCTGGGGCAGATGTCTGAAAAACGTATGTACACCATGGCAGCAACCGCCATGTCGACAGTATCCATGTCCATCGTCGGTGCCTACATGTCGATGTTGGACGCAAAATACGTGGTCGCGGCACTGGTGCTCAACATGTTCAGCACCTTTATCGTGTTGTCGCTCATCAACCCCTACGACACCAGTGAAGAAAAAGAACTGCACCTGAGCAATCTGCATGAAGGCCAGAGCTTTTTTGAAATGCTGGGTGAATACATTCTGGCCGGTTTCAAGGTGGCGGTTATCGTCGCCGCGATGCTGATTGGTTTCATCGCGCTGATCGCTGGTATCAACGCACTGTTCAGCGCAGTATTTGGCCTGAGCTTCCAGGAAATTCTGGGTTATGTGTTCTACCCGTTAGCCTGGGTGATGGGTATTCCGAAAGCCGAAGCGCTGCAGGTAGGCAGCATCATGGCCACCAAACTGGTATCCAACGAATTCGTCGCCATGATGGAATTGCAGAAAATAGCCGGTCAATTGTCACCACGCAGCGTAGGTATTCTGTCTGTCTTCCTGGTGTCGTTTGCCAACTTCTCATCGATTGGTATCGTTGCAGGGGCTATCAAAGGCCTGAACGAAGCACAAGGCAACACGGTTTCCCGCTTCGGTCTGAAACTGGTTTATGGTTCTACTCTGGTCAGCCTGCTGTCTGCCGCTATCGCCGGACTGGTGCTGTAACGCGTTTGTCCTGATAGTGACACCGTGCTGACATACTCAGCACCATTCCCCGGCGTTGAATGACGCCGGGGATTCTTTTTCTACAAACCCTGACATATGTTCCATATTTCCTCCATTTTTGTCCTCCGTTAGCTGTTTACACTAGTATTATTATATTCAGTGTTTCATGGGCTTATCTTAGCCTGTGCTGATTGGAGGTTCCGTCCATAACTATGAACGCCGCTCGCTTATTTCGTTTCTTGATACTGCTTGTTGTCATTGCCGCGGCGTTTTTCGCCTGGCGTTATTTCCGCCCCTCACAATCAGATTCTGCCAACGAGGCAACAACCGCACAGCACGCATCACCTCAGGGACAAGGACAAAATCGTAGCGGCAGTGGACGACGCGGCTCTACCGCGCCACCGCCGGTGCAGGCCGCACTCTCCTCATCCTCTTCGGTGCCCTATTACCTCTCTGGTCTGGGGACGGTTACCGCCGCCAATACCGTCACGGTCCACAGTCGCGTCAGCGGCCAGTTGATGGCTATCCACTTTCAGGAAGGGCAGCAAGTTAAGGAAGGCGAGTTACTGGCAGAGATAGACCCGCGCCCGTTTCAGGTCGCACTGATACAAGCACAGGGGCAGTTGGCCAAAGATCAGGCATTGCTGGTCAATGCTCGCCAGGATTTAGTCCGTTACCAGCAGTTATCCAAAACCAATTTGGTGTCCGGCCAGCAACTGGATACGCAGGAATCGCTGGTGCGCCAATATGAAGCGACGGTGAAATCCGATCAGGGCGCTGTCGCCAGCGCACAATTGCAATTGGATTACAGCCGTATCACCGCACCGTTCAGCGGCCGCGTCGGCTTGCGTCAGATTGATATCGGTAACTACGTGACCAGTACTGACAACCTGTTGGTATTAACGCAAACCCATCCGATCGATGTGATATTCACCGTGCCGGAAAGCGATATCGCCACCGTACTGAAAGCACAGAAATCCGGCCAACCAGTCCCCGTTGAAGCCTGGGATCGAGGCAGTCAGCGCATTCTCTCTCAGGGGCGGCTGCTGAGTATGGATAACCAGATAGACGCCACCACCGGCACTATCAAACTGAAAGCCCGCTTCGATAACACCGATGATGCGCTGTTCCCCAATCAGTTCGTCAACATCAAGATGAAAGTCGATACCCTGCAAAATGTGGTGATCGCCCCTTCAGCCGCAATTCAAATGGGTAACGAAGGGCACTTCATTTGGGTATTGAACGATAAAGATCAGGTTAGCAAGCACATCATCACCACGGGGATTCAATACGGCCAGCAAACGGTGGTTTCCAACGGGCTGAATGCAGGCGAACGAGTGGTGACCGACGGGATCGACCGCCTGACCGAAGGCGCTCGCGTTGAAGTGCTGGCACCTGCAGCCGCAGACAGCAAATCTACCGCCGGTGCCGAGAAGCCCCAGCATGAAAAATCTCAGCATAACGCGGAGAAATCCTGATGCAGGAAACGACGCCGTTACAGGATGCCACGCTAAATACAGGTGGTGGGCCGTCGCGCCTGTTTATTCTCCGGCCGATAGCCACCACCCTGTTGATGATCGCGATTCTGCTGGCTGGGATTGTAGGCTATCGAGCGTTGCCGGTTTCCGCGCTACCGGAAGTGGATTACCCGACGATTCAGGTCGTGACGCTTTACCCTGGTGCCAGCCCGGATGTGATGACCTCAGCCGTCACCGCACCGCTGGAGCATCAGTTCGGCAGCATGTCCGGCCTCAAACAGATGTCGAGCCAAAGCTCCGGCGGCTCATCAGTGATCACATTGCAGTTCCAGTTGTCGTTATCGCTGGATGTGGCAGAACAGGATGTTCAGGCGGCGATTAACGCCGCCACCAACCTGCTGCCCACCGATCTGCCTTTCCCCCCCACCTACAGCAAGGTGAACCCGGCAGACCCGCCGATCATGACACTGGCGGTAACGTCCACTGCCCTGCCGCTGACGCAGGTGCAGGACATGATTGAAACGCGCATCGCGCAGAAAATCTCACAGGTGGAAGGCGTCGGGCTGGTAACCCTGGCCGGTGGTCAGCGGCCATCGGTGCGCATTAAGCTCAATCCAGGGGCGCTAGCCTCCTATGGTCTGAGCAGCGAAAGCGTGCGTACGGCTATTACCGCCGCCAACGTCAACACCCCGAAAGGCAGTTTTGACGGCCCGGCGCGTTCGGTCACGCTCTCCGCTAATGATCAGATGCGTTCACTCGATGACTATCGCCAGTTGATCATCTCCTGGAAAAATAATGCACCGGTACGGTTGCAGGATGTCGCCACGGTGGAACAGGCAGCGGAAAATACCCGTCTGGCCGCCTGGGCTAATCAACATCAGGCTATTGTGCTTAATATTCAGCGCCAGCCCGGCGCGAACGTGATAGCCACCGCTGACCATATCCGCAGTCTGCTGCCGTCGCTGAAAGCCAGCCTGCCAAAATCGGTGGATGTCGCCCTGCTGACTGACCGCACGACCACTATCCGTGCCTCGGTCGAGGATGTGCAGTTCGAACTGATTCTGGCTATCGCGCTGGTGGTGATGGTGATTTACCTGTTCCTGCGCAACGCCGTCGCGACGCTGATTCCCAGCATCGCCGTACCGTTATCGCTGGTGGGTACGTTTGCCGCCATGTATTTTCTCGGTTTCTCTGTCAACAACCTGACGCTGATGGCACTCACCATCGCCACCGGTTTCGTGGTTGACGATGCCATCGTTGTTATCGAGAACATCGCCCGTTATATCGAGCAAGGCGAAAAACCGCTACAGGCCGCGTTGAAAGGCGCGGGGGAAATCGGCTTTACCATCATCTCGCTGACCTTCTCGCTGATTGCTGTTTTGATCCCTTTGCTGTTCATGGGGGATATCATCGGCCGCCTGTTCCGTGAGTTTGCAGTGACACTGGCGGTGTCGATCCTTATCTCTGCCGTGGTGTCGTTGACGCTCACGCCAATGATGTGCGCCCGTTTGTTAAGCCACCACTCATTGAGCCAACAAAACCGCTTTACCCGTGCCAGCGAGCGCTTTTTTGACACCGTGATCGCCTGGTATGGCCGTGGATTAACACGTGTTTTGAGTCATCCGTGGATTACCCTTGGCGTCGCACTGAGTACGCTGGTGCTCACGGTCTTGCTGTATATCGTCATCCCCAAAGGTTTTTTCCCGATACAGGATAACGGCATTATTCAAGGTACGGTGCAGGCGTCACAGACTATCTCCTTCTCCGGTATGGTGGACAAGCAGCAGCAGGCCACCACACTTATCATGCAGGATCCGGCGGTGGAAAGCGTGACCTCGTTTATCGGCGTGGATGGCACTAATGCCTCGCTTAACAGCGGCAGGTTACAGATCAACCTCAAACCGCTGGATGAACGCAGTGACCGTATCCAGGCGGTGATAGCACGGCTCCAGCAACGTACATCGGCACTGCCGGGCGTCCAGCTCTATCTGCAGCCGGTACAGGACCTGACCATCGATACACAGGTCAGCCGTACCCAATATCAGTTCACCTTGCAAACCATGTCGCTGGATGAACTCAGCACCTGGGTGCCCAAACTGGTCGCCGAGCTACAGAAGCTGCCGCAATTGCAGGATGTGAGCAGTGACTGGCAAGACGGCGGTGCTGTTGCCTACGTGAAGGTTAACCGGGATAGCGCCAGCCGCCTTGGCATCACCATGTCCCAGGTGGATAGCGCCCTGTACAACGCATTTGGCCAGCGCCTGATCTCCACTATCTATACGCAATCCAACCAGTATCGCGTGGTGCTCGAACAGCATCAGGACCACAACAACGGGCTGGGGTCGTTGGATGATATTCGGCTTATTAACACCAGCGGCGGCGTGGTACCGCTCAGCAGTATTGCGACCGTGGAAGAGCGCAAGGGGCCGTTATCCATCAACCACATCGATCAGTTCCCGTCGACGACCATTTCCTTTAACGTCGCGCCGGGCTACGCGTTGGGTGATGCGGTAAAAGTCATTCAGCAAACGCAGCAAAACATGCAGTTACCCAGCGATATCATCACCCGCTTCCAGGGCAGTACGTTGGCATTCCAGTCAGCGCTAACCAGCACTATCTGGCTAGTAGTGGCAGCGGTGGTGGCGATGTATATCGTATTGGGTGTGCTGTATGAAAGTTTTATCCACCCGGTCACTATCCTGTCTACGCTACCGACCGCGGGTGTTGGCGCGTTACTGGCACTCATGGCCGCAGGCAGCGATCTGAACATCATCGCCATCATCGGTATCATTTTGCTGATCGGCATCGTGAAGAAGAACGCCATCATGATGATCGACTTTGCGCTGGCTGCCGAACGTGAACAAGGGATGACGCCCTATCAGGCGATTTATCAGGCCTGTCTGCTGCGTTTTCGCCCCATTCTGATGACCACCATGGCAGCGCTACTCAGCGCCATTCCGCTGATGTTCAGTACCGGCGTCGGTGCGGAACTACGCCGACCGCTGGGGATTTGTATGGTGGGGGGTCTGGTGATGAGCCAGGTGCTGACGCTGTTTACGACACCCGTTATCTACCTGCTGTTTGATCGTCTGGCACATCGCCTGCGCCGCCGCCAGCCGCAGGAAGGGGAAGCACAGTGAAGTTCTTCGCGCTGTTTATCCATCGGCCGGTCGCCACCACATTGCTGGCGCTGGCGATAGCGCTGTGCGGGCTGCTCGGCTATCAGTTGCTGCCGGTGTCGCCGTTGCCACAGGTGGACTACCCGGTGATTTCGGTCACCGCTACCATGCCCGGCGCATCACCGGAAACCATGGCGTCGTCGGTGGCGACGCCGTTAGAGCGCTCGCTGGGCCGTATTGCCGGTGTCAATGAGATGACCTCGATGAGTTCGCTGGGTAACACCCGCATCATCCTGCAGTTTGCGTTGGATAGAGATATTAACGGCGCGGCCCGTGACGTACAGGCGGCGATCAACGCCGCCCAGAGCCTGCTGCCGAGTAATATGCCAAGCCGCCCCTATTACCGGAAGGTCAACCCGTCTGACGCGCCGATCATGATCATCACGCTGACGTCGGACACCTACGGTCCGGGCCAACTGTACGACTACGCCTCGACCCAGGTGGCCCAGCGCGTGTCACAAATTGATGGGGTTGGCGATGTCACCATCGGTGGTAGCTCGTTACCGGCAGTCCGGGTAGAACTCAATCCACAAGCGCTGTTCAATCAGGGCGTGTCGCTGGATACCGTTCGCCAGTCTATCGCCCAGGCCAACGTGCGCCAGCCACTTGGTAGTGTGGACAGTGGCAACACTCACTACCAGATTCAAACCAATGACGAACTGAAAACCGCCAACGTTTACCGATCGCTCATCATCCACTACAACAATGGCGCGCCAGTGCGTCTGAGCGATGTGGCGACGGTAAAAGACTCGGTGCAGAACGTCCTCAACGCCGGGATGACCAACGCCAAACCGGCGGTATTGGTGTTAATTCGCCGCGCGCCGGATGCCAACATCATCTCCACCGTGGATGCAATTCGCGCTGCCATGCCTGAATTGCAAGCCATGTTGCCCGCCTCAATCCACCTGAATATCGCACAAGACCGCTCGCCCACCATTCGTGCCTCACTGCGTGACGTGGAGCGCTCGCTGACTATCGCGGTTTCGCTGGTGATTCTGGTGGTGTTCCTGTTCCTGCGCTCTGGTCGCGCCACGCTTATCCCGGCCATCGCGGTACCGGTGTCGTTGATTGGCACGTTCTCCGCCATGTACCTGTGCGGCTTTAGCCTGAATAACTTGTCGCTAATGGCCCTGACCGTGGCTACCGGTTTTGTGGTGGATGACGCCATCGTGGTGCTGGAAAACATTTCCCGCCATGTCGAGGCCGGGATGAAGCCGTTACAGGCCGCGCTGCAAGGGGTACGGGAAGTTGGCTTTACCGTCGTCTCGATGAGCTTATCGCTGATCGCGGTATTTATACCGCTGCTGTTCATGGATGGCCTGCCTGGGCGTTTGTTCCGCGAGTTCTCGGTGTCGCTGTCGGTGGCGATACTGATTTCATTGCTGGTCTCCATCACCTTAACGCCGATGATGTGCGCCCGATTGCTGCGCCCCCACACCGCGCGCAGCCAGCCGCGTACGCGTGGTTTCAACCGCCTGCTGCTCGGCTTACAGCAAGGTTATGGTCGCAGTTTACGCTGGGTGCTGAACCACTCACGTTGGGTCATGATGGTGTTGCTGGGGACGATTGGTCTGAGCGTCTGGCTTTATATCACCATCCCCAAAACCTTCTTCCCGGAGCAGGATACCGGGCGGCTGATGGGGTTCATTCAGGCCGACCAGAGCATCTCCTTCCAGGCGATGAAACGCAAATTACAGGATTTCATGACCATCGTACGCGCCGACCCGGCGGTGGATAACGTCACCGGTTTTACTGGCGGGATGCGGACCAACAGCGGCTCGATGTTCATCAGCCTGAAACCGCTCGCCCAGCGTGACGTCAACGCGCAACAGGTCATCACCCGGCTACGCGCCAAACTGGCGAAAGAGCCCGGTGCCAACCTGTATCTGATGGCGGTGCAGGACGTGCGTATCGGTGGACGTGAAGCGAATGCAGGCTATCAGTTCTCGCTGTTATCGGACGACCTCTCGGTACTGAGAAGCTGGGAGCCAAAAATTCGCGATGCGCTGAGCAAGTTGCCACAACTGGCGGATGTCAGTTCTGACCAGCAGGACAAAGGGGCAGAACTGAGGCTGGTCTATGATCGTGATGCCATGGCAAGGCTGGGTATCAACATTTCCAGCGCCAACACACTGCTGAACGACGCCTTTGGGCAGCGCCAGATCTCCACCATTTACCAGCCGATGAACCAGTATAAAGTCGTCATGGAGGTTGACCCGGCCTATACCCAGGACCCTGCCTCGCTGGAGAAAATGTTCATCATCAACAATGACGGCAAGCCGATACCGTTGTCGTTCTTTGCTCACTGGCAACCGGCTAACGCACCGCTGGCGGTTAACCATCAGGGGTTATCGGCGGCGGCGACCATCTCGTTCAACCTGCCGGAAGGGGCCAGCTTGTCAGAGGCAACCACCGCGATTGAACGCACCATGACCTCACTGGGTGTACCACCCACTATTCGAGGTCAGTTCGCCGGTACCGCACTGGCGTTCCAGCAGTCGCAGCATTCGCAGGTTGTGCTGATTATTGCGGCGATCGTGACGGTCTACATCGTATTGGGGATGCTGTATGAGAATGTCGTCCACCCGCTGACCATTCTCTCTACCCTGCCCTCCGCCGGGGTCGGTGCGTTACTGGCGCTGGAATTGTTCAATAAGCCGTTCAGTCTGATTGCACTTATTGGCATTCTTTTGTTGATAGGCATCGTGAAGAAAAACGCCATCATGATGGTGGACTTTGCGCTGGTCGCGCAACGAGAAGGGAAACTCTCGGCACGCGAAGCGATTTTCCGCGCCTGCATGTTGCGTTTTCGCCCGATCATGATGACCACCATGGCGGCGTTGTTCGGCGCATTACCGTTGGTGCTCAGTAGCGGTGACGGCTCAGAGCTGCGTCAGCCGCTGGGTATCACTATCGTTGGTGGGCTGGTGATGAGCCAGTTACTGACACTGTACACCACGCCGGTGGTGTACTTGTTCTTTGACAGACTGCGCTGGCGACGTCGTGAACGCACTGACGCCGCTACGCATACTGAACCGTCGGCATGATGCCGCGTCAGTCGCCATTGCCGTATCTGTAATCGTCGCCGGGGTTCGCCCCGGCGCCTGCAAGGGACAGGATATTCCCGGGAGTAATACCACGCATGACCCATCAGCCCGCTTCCGTTCGCTGGCAATTGTGGATTGTAGCCTTCGGCTTTTTTATGCAAGCGCTGGATACCACCATCGTCAACACAGCCTTGCCTTCTATGGCGGTCAGCCTGAATGAAAGCCCGCTACGGATGCATGCGGTGATCGTCGCCTATGTTTTGACCGTCGCGATGCTGCTGCCTGCCAGCGGCTGGCTGGCAGACCGAATTGGCGTTCGCAATATTTTCTTCTCCGCCATTATGTTGTTTAGCCTCGGCTCACTGCTTTGCGCCCGCTCCACCACCCTCAACGAGTTACTGTTTTCCCGCGTGATTCAGGGTATCGGCGGTGCCATGATGGTGCCGATTGGACGCCTGACGGTGATGAAGCTGGTGCCACGCGATCAATATATGGCGGCGATGACCTTCGTGACATTGCCGGGGCAGATAGGCCCGCTGATGGGGCCAACACTCGGCGGTTTCCTCGTCCAGTACGCCAGCTGGCACTGGATTTTCCTGATCAACATTCCGGTAGGTCTGGTGGGTGCCTTCGCCACCTGGTGGCTGATGCCTAATTTCACCATGCCACCGCGCCGCTTTGACCTACTCGGCTTTGTTTGTCTGGTGATCGCAATGGGCACCCTGACACTGGCGCTAGACGGCCAAAAAAGCCTGGGGTTGTCCGTCTTAGCGTTGAGCGCACTGGTGCTGACCGGCGTTCTGGCGCTACTGGGTTACTGGTGGCACGCCAGAGACAACGAGCAATCGCTGTTCAATTTGCGTTTATTTGATACCCGCAGCTTTAGCATCGGCCTCTTCGGCGGCTGGCTGGCGCGCATCGGCAGTGGCATGCTGCCGTTTATGACGCCAGTATTTTTACAAATTGGTCTGGGCTACACACCGTTTCACGCCGGGATGATGATGATCCCGCTGGTACTGGGCAACATGGGCATGAAACGGATCGTGGTGCTGATAGTTAACCGGTTCGGCTACCGTGTGGTACTGATCGCCTCGACACTGACGCTGGCGCTGGCTACGCTGCTGTTCGCGCTGGTCGCACTGATGAACTGGCACTGGATGACGCCGGTAGTGCTGCTGTTGGTTGGCATGGTCAACGGCATTCGCTTTTCCACCATGAACACCCTGACGCTCAAAGACCTGCCGGACGACCTGGCCAGCGGCGGCAACAGCCTGCTGTCGATGTCGATGCAGCTCTCCACCAGTATGGGGGTCACTATC
Source organism: Dickeya oryzae (assembly GCF_009372235.1). Classification (GTDB taxonomy): domain Bacteria; phylum Pseudomonadota; class Gammaproteobacteria; order Enterobacterales; family Enterobacteriaceae; genus Dickeya; species Dickeya oryzae. Next base: position 882,755 of record NZ_ML762920.1, read on the forward strand.
GCCGGTCTGCTGCTCGGCATTTTCGCCAATCAGCATCTGGCGAGTGGTACGCCGCAAACCCATACCGTCTTCCTCTATACCTATCTGTGCATGGTGGCGGTGATGGCATTCCCGGCGCTGATTTTCAACCGGGTGCCGCCCGATACCGTTCAGCAGGCGACGCTGACGCGCCCCTCATGAGGTGAATAATGAGATTCGGCATTACTGCCAGACTGTTTCTGGCCATTTTTTCCACCTGCATGCTGGTGCTGATCATCATGCACTTCGGTGTCCGGCTCAGTTTTGAAAAAGGGTTTATCGACTACATCCGCCGAGGTAATGAACAACGGGTGGTACAGATTCGTGGCTGGCTGGAAGATCAGTACCAGCAGTACGGCAATTGGGATTTTCTGCACAACAATGAACGCGGTATTTTCCCGATGCTGCGCGCGATGGAGCAGAATAACGACGAGGCCATGCAGGCCTGGCGTACCCGATTTTGGGTCACGGATGAGAACCGTCGTCGCCTGATAGGCCCACCGATCCCGATGCCCGCGGGCAGCACCTGGCAGCCGTTAATGTCGAAAAAGCGTATCGTTGGCTGGCTGGTCGCCGCCCCGGTAGAAGGGCTGACCCGTAGTGCCGACATCAATTTCGATCGCCAGCAACAACGCACCAGCTGGCTGATCGTCGCGTTTACCACGCTGTTGGCAGCCATGGTGACCTGGATGATGTCCCGCGGATTGCTGTCGCCAGTCAAACGGCTGGTCAATGGCATTCACCAACTGGCCGGCGGCGATTTCAGTACCCGGGTTACCGCCAGTGGGCGCGACGAGCTGGACAGGCTGGCGCAAGATTTTAACCAGTTGGCCTCGGCGCTGGAGAAAAACGAGCAGTCACGCCGGGCGTTTATGGCCGATATTTCCCATGAATTACGCACACCACTGGCGGTGTTGCGTGGCGAACTGGAAGCCTTACAGGATGGCGTTCGGCGGCCCGATACCGCAGCGTTTGGCTCATTACAGGCGGAAGTTGCACTGCTGACCAAGCTGGTCGACGATCTTCATCAATTGTCGTTATCTGACCTGGGCGCGCTGGCTTACCGTAAATCGGCCATTAACGTCAGCATGCTGCTGCAAGTGTCGGTAGCGGCGTTCAGAGAGCGCTTTCAACACAAAGGTATTCAACTGACCACTGACTTTCACCCCGAAGCGGTGGTGTTTGGCGACCCAGACCGCCTGAACCAGTTGTTCAACAACCTGATGGAAAACAGCCTGCGCTACACGGACGATGGCGGGCAACTGGAAGTCGACACCGAACTCCGTCCACAGCGGCTGATTATTCACTGGCGCGACAGCGCCCCCGGTATCAGCGACGAACAACTGGCGTTGATCTTCGAGCGTTTCTACCGTGCGGAAAGCTCACGCAACCGTGCCAGCGGTGGCTCCGGGCTGGGGTTGGCCATTTGCGCCAATATCGTTGAGGCGCACGATGGACGCCTGTATGCTGAGCATTCAGCGCTCGGCGGCGTACAAATCACTGTCGAGCTTCCATTGCACCTATCCTGATACAGGAACCGACATGACCGCATCCTCTTCTGCAACGGTGGGTGATGAAAACCTGCCAGTGCTGATCGTTGAAGATGAGCCCAAACTGGCACAGTTACTGGTGGATTACCTGCAAGCATCAGGTTACCGCACCCACTGGCTGACACAGGGAGAAGACGTCGAACCCTGGGTGCGTGAACACCCCTGCCAGCTTATTCTGTTAGACCTGATGCTACCGGGCCGCGACGGTCTGACACTCTGCCGTGCCATTCGCGGTTTTTCCAATGTGCCGATCATTATGGTCACCGCGCGTACCGAAGAAATTGACCGGCTGCTGGGGCTGGAAATCGGTGCCGACGATTATATCTGTAAGCCCTACAGCCCGCGTGAAGTGGTCGCTCGGGTGAAAACCCTGTTGCGCCGCTGTCGCTGGCAACATGAACCGTTACCGAATGATGTCTTGCCCGCGTTGCTGATTGACCAGAATCGTTATCAGGCCAGTTACCTTGGCCGTCATCTGGAACTGACGCCCGCCGAATTCCGGCTGCTGAAAACCCTCTCTGCCGAACCGGGACGCGTCTTTTCACGCGAGCAGTTGCTCGATCATCTGTACGACGATTACCGGGTGGTAACTGACCGTACCATCGACAGCCATATAAAGAATCTGCGTCGTAAGCTGGAAATATTTGACCGGGAAACGTCGTTCATTCGCACGGTTTATGGCATTGGTTACCGCTGGGAAGCCGCCGCCAGTCAGGAAATATAACGCCCTCGCCCATTGGCGGTACGCCGTCAAAGAAACTGTCTGACTCGGTTAAAAATTTGCAATTCTCTATTGGCTCATGGCTGCTAGCATAATCACATACAAAAATGATGATAATGAGGGTAAACATGTCGGGATTAGTCAATGGCAAGTGGGTCGATGGCGATGTAGCGGCCGAAGAAATCAAAGGCGGGGCTTTCCATCGCCAGGAAACCCGATTCCGAGCCACTAAGCTGGTACCGGAGGCGGGACGATATCAGTTATTTGTCTCGTATCTTTGCCCATGGGCCTCCCGCACGACGATTTACCGTAACCTGAAAGATCTCGGCAATGTGATTGCCTTATCGGTTGCAGACCCTTGTATTGGCGAGCAGGGTTGGGAATTCAGTACTCCTCAGGATGCTGGCGAACAGGTCGCGCCGGTGCGCTACCTGCACCAGCTTTACACCGCCAGTGACGCGCATTACACCGGGAAAGTTTCGGTTCCCGTACTGTGGGACCGCAAAGAAGGCCGTATCGTCAATAACGAGTCGTCGGAAATCATCCGCCTGCTTAACCATGACTTTAACGATTTGACCGGTAACTGTCTGGATTTTTACCCAACGGATCTGCAGGCGGAAATCGACCACTGGAACAGCCTGATTTACGACAACATCAATAACGGCGTGTATAAGACTGGCTTTGCTAAAACACAAGCACACTACGACCAGGCGGTAACGAGCTTGTTTGCAGCACTGGATACCGTGGAAGCACACCTGGCGCATCACCGCTATCTGGTGGGCGACACCCTGACCGAAGCGGACTGGCGGCTGTTTGTGACGCTGGTGCGTTTTGATGCGGCTTACCACGGTGCCTTCAAGTGCAACATCCGTCGGCTGGCGGATTACCCGCACCTTTCAGGCTATCTGCGCGAGCTGTATCAATGGCCGGGCGTCAAAGACACCGTCAGGCTGGACGACATCAAAGCCGGTTACTACAGCATTCGCTGGCTCAACCCGACCGGTATTATTGCAAAAGGGCCGCACGTGGACTTCGATCGCCCGCACCAGCGTGAGTTGATTGGCCCCTCAGCCGGTATTCGCTCCCTCTAATCTTCATTCTCGGCCAGGAAGCACTGGCCGTGAAGCATCATGTCCATCAGTAGAGCAACAGCTCAATGGACGCACTTTCTGTAAGCCGACTACTGATTTTTCCCGCCGTTGGCGTTAGAATCTGCCGCCTTTACTGTTCCCGCCCGGGAACAGCCTGACCTGAGATCAGACTTGAGAAACCACCATGTTTAAACCGGAATTACTCTCTCCGGCCGGTACGCTGAAAAATATGCGTTACGCCTTTGCTTATGGCGCTGATGCAATTTATGCCGGCCAGCCTCGCTACAGCCTGCGTGTGCGCAATAACGAATTCAACCACCAGACGCTGGCGCAAGCCATCAATGAAGCCCATGCGCTGGGTAAGAAGTTTTATGTGGTGGTTAACATTGCGCCACATAACGCCAAACTGAAAACCTTCCTGCGTGACCTGCAACCGGTGGTCGACATGAACCCGGATGCGTTGATCATGTCTGATCCAGGGTTGATCATGCTGGTACGGGAAAATTTCCCCCAGATGCCGATTCATCTGTCGGTACAGGCCAACGCGGTCAACTGGGCGACGGTGAAGTTTTGGCAGCAGATGGGGCTGAGCCGGGTGATTTTGTCACGCGAACTGTCGCTGGAAGAGATTGAGGAAATCCGCCACCAGGTGCCGGAGATGGAGCTGGAAGTGTTCGTTCACGGCGCACTCTGTATGGCCTATTCCGGCCGCTGCCTGTTGTCTGGCTACATCAATAAGCGCGACCCGAATCAGGGCACCTGTACCAATGCCTGCCGCTGGGAATACAACGTGCAGGAAGGTAAAGAAGACGCGGTGGGCAACATCGTACATATTCATGAACCGATTGCGGTCACCCAGATAGACAGCGCTCAGCCGCAGCCCACGCTAGGCATCGGTGCACCGACCGATAAAGTCTTCATGCTGGAAGAAAAACAGCGACCGGGCGAATACATGAGCGCGTTTGAAGACGAGCACGGCACCTACATCATGAACTCACGCGACCTGCGCGCCATTCAACACGTAGAACGCCTGACCAACATGCAAGTCGCCTCGCTGAAAATTGAAGGCCGCACCAAGTCGTTCTATTACTGTGCCCGTACCGCACAAGTGTACCGCCGCGCTATCGACGATGCTGTCGCCGGTAAGCCGTTTGACCCAACGTTGCTGCAAACGCTGGAAGGCCTCGCGCACCGTGGTTACACCGAAGGCTTCCTGCGCCGCCACGTTCATGAGGATTACCAGAATTACGACTACGGTTACTCGGTGTCTGACCAGCAGCAGTTTGTCGGGGAATTCACCGGCGAGCGGCGCGACGGTCTGGCGGAAGTGGCGGTCAAGAACAAATTCTCTCGTGGTGACAGCGTGGAGATGATGACGCCGGGCGGCAACGTCCAGTTTACTATTGATACCCTGCTTAATAAAAAAGGTCAGGCTGTCGAGGTGGCGCCAGGTGACGGCCACACCGTGTATCTGCCAGTGCCGGACGATATCGACCTGGAATACGCGTTACTGCTGCGCAACCTGTCGGGGACAACCACCCGTAATCCGCATGCAAAATAGCAAAAAAGTGACACAATCGTGCCAATTGTGACATTTTTTAGAATCAGATCACATCAATGGCACGGGTGACTGGTTATTATTGCAGCGCTGAGAAAATACAAAACGAAAAATAAGCGTAGTTATGCTACTAGGAACCACCTCCTTGGCCAGCTCAATCTCCCTTGAGCTGGCTTTTTCTTTGCGCGCTATTCACGTTTCAGACGTGGGCTATTCACCAGATAAAGCGTGATCACCAAAATCAGGATCGCCCCGGCATAGGTGAAGGTATCCGCCGGATTTTTATGGTCGACAATAATCAGCCGTACAATCGCGGTGATACCGATGTAGATGAAATAGCGCAGCGGGAAGTGATAGCCGGAGAGAAAATACTTCACGATCAACGCCAGAAACTCAAAGTAGAGGAAATAAATCACCAGGCTTTCGATCAACATATACGACGACTCTTTTTCATTACTGACCAGCAGTACCGTCGCCAAATGCCAGGTTTCCTTAGCCAGGAAAACCACCAGAATCGCCGCCAGCACCAGCAGGCCGAAATTGAGTATCGTCTGCAATCCTCTGGCAATCATGACCGCACGCGCAGACCCCGCCATAAGCCACTCCTCAACGCTAGACTCAGAGAAAATACGCCCCAAAAAAACAGCCCCTGAAGACCTCGGGGACGTCAGTGTCGCCATCTGGCAATAACCTGACGGAGATCACAAAATTACCGGGTCATCAGCGAGCTGTCTATGCAATATTTTTTACTACTTATCTGATTTTCTTATCGCTTTGATCAGGCAGCCCTCATCACCACCAGCGGTGAAAATGGTGCACCGGACCGATGCCGTGGCCGACTTCCAGCGAGTCGGCCTGTTCCAGTGCGCCTTGCAGGTAGGCCCGCGCTGCAGACAGGGTGTCGAACCAGTTATCATGACGCGGTCGTAACGCTGCCAGCGCTGCCGACAGCGTACAACCGGTGCCGTGCGTATGCCGGGTGTTCACGCGCGGTGTGCTTAGCCGAACGGGTTCGGCGTGTGGCATGAACAACCAGTCCGGACTTTCCTGGTCACTAAGGTGCCCGCCTTTCATCAGCACCGCCTGACACCCCATCGCCAATAGCGCTTCGCCTTGCTGACGCATCCCGTGTTCATCGTCGGCAGGCGCGCACTGTAGCAATGCCGCCGCTTCAGGCAGGTTAGGCGTGATCAACGATACCCGCGGTAACAGCAACTGACGTACCGCTTCCACCGCCTCCGCCGCCAGCAGCGGATCACCGCTTTTGGCCAGCATCACCGTATCCAGCACCACGTAGGGCACCGAGTAACGCAGCAGCCGGTCGGCCACCGTTTCTACAATATCCGTCTGAGCCAGCATGCCAATTTTCGCGCTGTCAATGCGGACATCGCTCAGCACAGAATCCAGCTGGGCTGCGACAAACGTCGGTTCAATGCGGTAAACCGACTGCACACCACGGGTATTCTGTGCCACCAGTGCGGTAATCACACTGGTGCCATACGCCCCCAGTGCCGAGAAGGTTTTCAGGTCAGCCTGAATACCGGCACCACCGCTCGGGTCAGTACCGGCGATCGTCAGCGCGTTGATACGTTTCATACCAGCGCCTCCCGCTTCAGGGTATAGAGCGCATCCAGAAACGCGGGAATAAAACTCCCCGGCCCCCGTGCCTGCGCCGCCGCCAGTTGCCCGCAGTGAGACATCACCGCACAGGCGGCGGCCACATGACCGAGGCGGTCGCCTTCCAGCGCACAGAAGCCCGCGACCACCGCCGACAGCGCACACCCGGTGCCAACCACCCGGGTCATCAGCGGGTCGCCGCCCGGTATCGCCAGCACCCGATCGCCGTCAGTCACATAGTCCACCTCGCCGGTGACCACCACGCAGGTGGCCCAGCGTTGTGCCAGGGCTATGGCGCAAGGCAAGGCCGCCAGCACATCGTTGCCGCTGTCCACACCACGTCCGGCGGACTGTTCGCCCGCCAGCGCCATTACTTCGGAGGCGTTACCACGGATAGCCGTTGGCTTCATCGCCAGTAATTCAACGGCAAATTCAGTGCGAAAACGCAGGCCACCGACCGCGACCGGGTCCAGCACCCAGGGTGTACCGGCGTTGATGGCACTGGTTACCGCGGCACACATCGCTTGCGCACGGTCAGACTCAAGCGTCCCCAGATTAATCAGTAACCCATCGGCCAACGCACTAAACTGCGCGGCTTCACCGGCATCGACCACCATCGCAGGCGAAGCGCCTAACGCCAGCAACACATTGGCGGTAAACCCTTGCACCACCTCATTGGTGAGACAATGCACCAGCGGTGCGCGTAAACGGAAAGCATCGAGAGAATCCGCGACGGACGCGGCAGGGAAACGTACAGGTCGAGCGTTCATAAACCTCCCAACCGGCGTGAAAGAAGGCGGTACCGGTGGGATACCGTGACTTCCCTACGCTGGCATTATCCAGTTCAGGTAATACGGGTATTTCTCAGCCCCGCTTTTCATAAAGGGGCACCCCGAGTCAACGAACGCTATTATTGGGAGTATTGGATAAAAAGGTCAATCAACGTCAGCGAAACCGCGCCAAATAAGCTGGATTCAAACGCTCACTCAGCGCCCCTCTCACCACCTCATACCTGAACAGGTCTTCATAACGCCGCCTGGGCGATCAATCCCCTCAGCCATTGGTGTGCCTGATCGCGATGCCAGCGTTCATGCCAGTACATCGCCATCTCAAATCCCGGAAGCTCGATGGGGGCGGTCGCAACCTGTAGAGCGGTCTGGCCGCGTAGCAACCGGGATGGCAGCATAGCGACGAGGTCGGTAGTGGTCAGTACGGACATCATGAACAGAAAATGCGGCACAGATAGCACCACTTTTCGTGTTAACCCTCTCTCCATCAGCGCGACATCGGTTGTACCGTGAAAACCACCGCCATCCGGCGACACTATCACATGCTCTAACTGACTGAACTGTTCCAGCGTTAATGGGTCGCATAGCTGTGGGTGCCCAACCCTGCCAGCCAAGACATAGTGTTCACGAAAGAGCACACGCCTGCGCATCGCCGGGTGCGCCATGTCACTGGTATGCAACGCCAGGTCGATATCGCCTTGTTCCATTCGCTGCAACATAGCGGATGGCGGTGTTTCCAGAATCGCCAGTCGGGTATGGGGTGCATCCTGACGCAGTTGGTTCATAACCGGCAGCAGAATCGTCGACTCGCCATAGTCGAACGCCGATATCCGCCAGATATTTTCGGCAGTCTTCGGATTAAACGGCGCGGAAGGCGCAATAGCCTGCTCAAGAGACTCCAGCGCCAGCCGCAGTGGCTCCCGTAATGCATCCGCTCTGGCGGTGGGTGTCATTCCTCTGGGACCGGGCAACAGTAACGGATCATCAAAAATAGCGAGCAGTCGCGCCACGTTACTGGTCACCACCGGAGGATGGGAATCACACTATGGACCTCGCGGCATCAACGGGCCTATTGATGATGTGCTGTTTCCCATCCAGCACGGCATATTGTATTACCCCGGTTTTGAGGTGATGCCCCCCTTTGTGGTCTACCACACCAGCCGTATGGATGAAGCCCGTTACCAACACACCTGCGATGCGTTGAAGCAGCGTCTCGACACGCTGTGGCATGACGCCCCCATTCGTTTTCGGCGGCAAAACGCCGGGGACTACACCATCCCGGCGCTGACGCTAAAACCAGAGATTCAGCCGGATGGTAGCGGCTTTGCGATTCATACGGATAATGCCTGAGGCAACTGGTGCGATAGCTCTTCCTCCAGCAGTTGTTTCAAGCGCGCCGTGGCATCAGGCAAGTTGGCGGGTGCCTGCAACAAGGCAATGCCTATTTCGGGCAATGGCGGCAACCGGTTATGGGTCGCCGCCGTGAGAGACGACGGCATGCCGACAGCAGAGCGTACCGTAACGCCCAATCCCGCATTCACCGCCGCCCAGATGCCGCTAAGACTGCGGCTGACAAACACCACCCGCCAGGGGATACCGGCCTTATCCAGTGCGTCGGTTCCCCGTCGGCGCATCAGGCATGGCGCTTCAAACATCACCAGTGGCAGAGGCCGTCCGGTCTCCAGATAGTCCGCTATCTCAAACGAGGGGTGACGAATCCAGCGCATCGGCAGATGCGCCAGTGCGGCAATACCCGGCATACTCTCCTCATCAAGCCAGCTTAACGCCAAATCGAGCTGTTGCTGGCTTATCGCCTCACACAGCTCACGGTTGCGGGCAATACGAGCGCTGATCTGCACTCCCGGATAAGCGCGGGCAAAACGGCCAAGCACATCCGGCATCAGACTTTCACCAAAATCTTCCTGCATACCAAACCGCACTTCCCCTTCAACACGCGCTCCGCGCACGGCATGCATGGCCTCATCATTGACCGCCAGAATGCGATGAGCGTAATTCAACAAAATCTCGCCGCTATCCGTGAGCTTCAGGTGACGCCCATCCTTACGCAGCAAGGTGGCATCACATTGCTGCTCCAGTTTTTTCAGATGTGCGCTGACCGCAGATGTTGAACGGCTAAGCTGCTGCGCGGCCAGCGCAAAGCTGCCTAACTCCACCCCGGCGACAAAACTGCGCAGCGCATCCAGATCCAACGTGACGAGTCTTCTCATATTTTTAATCCTGCTTTTCAGGACGATCCATGCTGAATATTTCGATTTTAAAAACCATAGCACAAAGACACAATCCCTTCATCGCCATGAACAGAACACCACAGGAGAATGCTATGCCACAGCCACTTACCCGCGAAACACTGCAACATGTCGCCCCGAAACTGGCACAACTCAGCAACGACGTCTTGTTTGATGATATCTGGCAACGGCCAAACCTTTCTACTCGTGACCGCAGTCTGATTACCGTTGCTGCACTGATAGCGCTGAACCGCCCGAACCAATTGTCCTGGCACCTTGATTTCGCCAGCCGCAATGGCTTGCACCATGATGAACTGGTGGAAGCCATCACGCATCTGGCGTTTTATGCAGGCTGGCCTGCCGCTGTCTCGGCGCTGGAATGCCTGTCGCAGGAGGGATAAAACATGCCGTTTACCCGCATTATCGTTCAGGCCGGGCGTCCCTCGCATGAATTGCACCAGATTGCCGACCTGTTTCATCAGGCATTGGTAGAAGAGTTTGACGTTCCCGCCGATGACCGTTTTCAGGTTATCGAAGAACAACCCGCCGGGATGTTGCATTACGCATCGCATTACCAGGCCGGTACGCGCTCCGAACGTTATACGCTCTTTCACATTACGGCAGGCAAGCCACGCAGCCGCGAGCAAAAACGCGGTTTTTACCGGCGATTGCAACAGTTGTTGCACACGCAACTCGCACTGCCACCCGATGATGTGATGGTCGTTATCCAGTTCACTACGCCGGACGACTGGAGTTTCAGCCGCGGCGTCATGTATCAACAGGAGGCATGATGATCGTCATGCAATACAGTTTTGTCCTGCCAGCGGACTACGATATGGACACCATCGAACAACGTATTGCCAGGAATGGGGCGAAGCTGGATGGGTTTGCCGGATTACTGTTTAAAGCTTATCTGTACGCAAAACGTCACGATCCGGATATTCCCTCGGTTGCCAACCTGTACGCACCGCTTTATGTCTGGAAGCACAGTCAGGGGATGGCGGCGTTTTTGCAAAGTCCCGGTTTTGCCGCGCTGACGCGAGACTTTGGCTGGCCACAGATCGATTGCTGGCTGGCGGGCAAAATACCGCAACCCAGCGAGGTGAAAGCGGGGGCTATCGCCCAGCGTGTCATCACACCGATTCCGCCTTATAGCCACCTGCCGGACTGGCTGAGTGGCGACGCGCAAGCGATGCTGACAGCATGGGATGCCAGCCACTGGCGTCAATTACAAATGGATTTTTTGCCCTTGCCCGCAGCGGCCACCACGGCGGGTGACAGCACGCAGCGCTACCGTATCGGTTACGTTGCCTGTTGAAGGCATCGCTATATCATCAAGATTCAGCCACCGGCGGGGTACAGCGCAGCCCCGCCGTTTCACACGGCATGGTGATAGACCGCTTCGATGTTGTAGCCATCGGGGTCACGCACAAAAGCGGCATAATAATCAGGATGATATTGAGCACGCACGCCGGGCTGGCCATTATCCACCCCGCCCGCCGCTACCGCAGCGGCAAAAAAGGCATCGACCTCAGCTCGTGATTCGGCACTGAAAGCAAAATGTGTTGTCGGCGGTGATGACAGCTCACCTTGAAAAATCCAGAATTCACCACCCGGATCGGAAGACTGCCCGTATCCCATCAACACGCCAAAGCTCACGGCGAATTTCATGTCTTTGACCTGCTCATAACCGAGTGGCTTTAACGCCTGTTCATAAAACTGACGGCTACGCCGTAGATCAGACACCGGAATACTCAGATGATCCAGCATACTTCCTCCCTCTGGCGATTGAATTCTGTGTTTTTTCGCTCCCGTTCGCATCCTGCACGACGCGGAAGTACCAACATAATCGCGTTAACAGCGGGGAAAGATGATCCAGATCTATAAAAATCGCCTATTTATTCATTAAAAGTGATTTTTTATTTATTCATTACCGCCATGGCATCACCGCCACAGTTCCTTCGCCGTTGCCAGAAAAACGCAACCTGCGCAGATATGGCGGCGTTAGCGATCACTCCTCATGCTTTGTCGCTTTGTCGTACCCCAGGCGGCCGATAAACGGCAAGCGCAAAGCTGGCGGATTGAAATCCACGCCCAGATTGGCGCTTAATATATTGATTTCGATACCCTCCTCCGCCCCTACCGTCAGGCCCAATATGCCCAGTAACGACACCTGCAACCCCCTTCCCGACGGCGGTAATCCAACCGGGTGTGTCAACGCGCGGAAATCCTTACCGATGGCATTGGCTGGCAGATCCAGTTTCAGTTCGGGGACTTCGCGGCCGATATGCGCCATGAAAGTATTGCTATTCGGGCCGGGCCAGGCGTGATAAGTATGCGGCCAGGGGTAGCTGCTAATTGCCGCTTCTATTTTCGGGATCATCGCGGCGGCACCCGCCCCACGATGTTCAACCAGTAGCCGCGGCATTGAACCGAACCAAAACCCGTCAGGCACCGAATCGTTACGACGCACGACATCATCGCCCCCCCAGCCGATCACTTCATAACGCTGGTAACGGGTTTCACCGGCTTTTTTAACGATGATCCAGGGGTGAACAGCCACCAGACCACGCCAGCCGTAAGTGGGTGCAGCATAGACCTGTACGATGGCAATATGACTCAATGCCACAGGATCTGGCGCGATACCGGCAGAATCACGCCGTGCCGTCCAAACCCCTTGACTGGAGAAACGCGTCTTCTCTTCGCTCCATGAAACTTGTGCCAGACTGCGCCCAAACGACAACACCACGATGGCGATAAAAACGAAACCTAATACTTTGAGATAATTCATCGATGCGGTTTTCTCCAGAAACAGGCGGGCAAGTCCACGGGCAAGAGTGCAATAGTCATAGCGATAACGTTCGTGGTGATAACGATCATGGCGATAACCATCATTGCGGTAACATAGAGTGCCAGGCACCAATAACCAAGAGAAAAATCATTGATGAATACTGAGATAGCGTTATCCGCCAGCCAGCAAAATAACAATATTCTCCGTCTTGCCACCGCTCAGGCGCTGGCGGGTGCCAACTCAGTTGTCTTTTACACCACGGGCGCGATTGTTGGTAATGCCATTGCCCCTGACAGCACGCTGGCGACACTGCCGATAACGGTGTTTGTTTTGGGGATGGCGGCGTGCATTTTGCCATTCGGGGCGCTGGCCAAAAAGCAGGGCCGCAAAGCCGTATTTATGGCAGGGACAGGCTCCGGTATCGCCACAGGGCTGACGGCCGCGTTGGCGGTCGTCATTGGCTCTTTTTGGCTGTTTTGTCTGGCTGCATTTATGGGCGGAGCCTATGCCGCGGTAGCGCTCTCGTTTCGTTTTGCCGCGACGGACGGCGTGGCGAAAGAGCGGCGGGCACGAGCCCTTTCTCTGGTCATGGGCGGCGGTGTGCTGGCTGGTGTTATCGGCCCGATGCTGGTTACCAGCACAATGAATTTCTGGCCTCCTCATACCTTTGCCATCACCTTCATCGCACAGGCGCTGGTTGCCGCCGTATCCGCGCTGGTGCTGCTTGGCGTCACCTCACCCGAACCGGTAGCGTACACCCAAGCCGGTGGCCGCCCGCTACGTGAGATTGTTCGCCAGCCCGGTTTTTCCCGCACGGTATTTAGCGGTGCCATTTCTTATATGCTGATGAATTTTCTGATGACGGCTGCGCCACTTTCCATGCACATGCACGGCCTATCCCAACACGCCTCGAATCTGGGTATCCAATGGCATGTGATTGCCATGTACGCACCGGGCTTTTTTACCGGCAAACTGATCCACCACTTCGGTGCCAGACGTGTTGGTGCAGCGGGTTTAGTTATCACCGGGTTGTCAGTCATGGCAGGGTTGGCCGGAACAGACGTCATGCATTACTGGCTTTCGCTGATTTTACTGGGCATTGGCTGGAACTTTGGTTTTACCGGCGCGTCGGCGAAAATCATCGACTATCACCGCCCCGAGGAAAAAACGCAGGTGCAGTCGTTTAACGATTTCATCGTCTTTGGCGTCATGATCGTCGGGTCTTTCTCCTCCGGCGCATTGCTGAACCTTTTTGGCTGGAATGCCGTACTGTGGGGCTCGCTGGTGCCGGTGATAGCAGCCCTTCTGGCATCAGTGATGACAAGCAGAGCCAAAGCGGCCTGACCCAAACCGCTTTAGTCATCCCCAGAGATTCGTATGTGGTACCTGCACGGCGTTGCTCAGATGCCAATCACATTCTGTTCAGAGATAATAATCATTTGTCATTTTCGATACTGTGAATAAACGCATTGGATTTGCCACAGCCGACAGTCCTTGCATTTACGAAATCCTTTCATCCACCTGTTCATAGGGCGTTTTCTTACTACCAGTACGCTCTGGGAGGCGACAGCATAACAATGGCAGGCGTAGCCCTGCTCATTCTCATAAATAAGATAAAATTCTATATATTTGCTATTTGCACCACCACCGCCTACCCTCTCTGAAAAGGGATAAGGGACAGAAGGATACTGACAGAGGATAACCAAAGAAGGCAGGAACGCAGGCGAAGGTTTCTGCTTAATACAAGGAGAACTCGTCATGAATTTCCAACCCAAATATGCCAGTAGCGAATTGCCGAATCCGGTCGAGGCTGTCGCTGAGTTTGCCAGCCAGATTGGCCACGAAGGCATTGATACCGTGATTTTTTTCTGTTCTCCAGACTACGACCTGGACGTTTTGGGCCGAGAGCTGAAGAACACATTCTCCTGTCCCTGTATAGGCTGTACATCCTCTGGTCAGATTGGTACCAAAGGCTTCCAGCACTCCGGGCTGTTGGGGCTCGGATTGGGCGGAGGCTTTCGTACCCGCTTTTTCATAATTCACCCGTTGGTTAATTACACCCCGGTTATAGCCGATATTGCCGAAGCCATTCGTCTTGATACGGAGGCCAGGCCGAACCTAAATCGCTTCGGCCTGCTGCTGGTAGACGGCCTTTCGATGGTTGAAGAGCGCCTGACGGCAAATCTCTACCAGCAGATAGGCAACGTTCCTATCATCGGTGGATCTGCTGGCGATGACCTGCGTTTCGAAAAGACGCACGTCTATGATGGAAATGGACAATTCATTTCCGACGCAGCAGTCTTCGCCGTTATCGAGACCAGTTCGCCCGTCACCACCTTTAAGGTCCAGCACTTCGAACCTAGCGAGGTGGAACTCATCATCACCGAGGCCGACCCGGAGAAGAGACTCATCCTTGAGATAAACGGCGAACCTGCCGCTCAGGTTTACGCGGAGGCCCTGGGGCTCACGGTGAACGAATTGACGCCAACCGTCTTTTCCCGCAATCCGCTGGTGCTTTCTTTCGGTGATGAGCCCTACGTCCGCTCCATCCAGAAGTGGAACGAAGACCTCTCTCTCACGTGTTACTGCGCCATTGAAGAAGGGCTGATCATCGCCATCGGCAAAGCGGAGGACCCAGTCCAAACCTTCAAAGCGGCTTTTGACAAGGTCCGTGAGACCATCCCTGATCCTGCGGTCATCATCGGTTGTGATTGCATCCTGCGTCGCCTCCAGTTCGAACAGGAAGGACTTGAACAACAGATTGGCGACGTCATGATGCAAAATCGGGTAGTGGGTTTTTCCACTTACGGCGAGCAATATAACGGATTGCACGTGAACCAGACATTCACGGGCATCGCCATCGGAGGACAAGACGTTGACTGAAGAAATATTTTCCGAAACGTCCACCATAGGGCTGTCCGTCGCCGAATACGAACGTAAGCTCGCCGCCCGGGACAAAACCATCGACGTACTTAAGCGCCGCATCGCACAAGAGGCGAGGCACAGTCACGCAACACCGTTTGCCATCCTGGAGCAGAACGTGGGCCTGGAGAAGGTGGTCGCCCGCAAGACCCTGGAGTTGGAGAATGAACGGCAAGAGTTAGAAAAAGCCCTGACCGAGTTGCGCTTCACCCAGGCCCAGTTGCTGCAGGCGCAGAAGATGGAGTCGATAGGCCAACTCGCCGCCGGCATCGCCCACGAAATCAACACGCCAACCCAATACGTCTGTGACAATGTGGGGTTCGTTAAGACCGCCACCATTTCCCTGCTCAGCTTGTTGGACTCCGCTCTGGCTCTGGCCGAGACGGCGCGAGAAAAAATGACTGAAGATCCCACGGTGGTGGCATTCGACGCGGCCCTCAGGCGCACTAAAGTGGAGTTCCTGCGCCGCCAGATCCCAAGCGCTTTAGACGAATCACTTGAAGGACTGGGTCATATAGCCAAGATAGTGGCCGCCATGAAGGAGTTCTCCCATCCGTCTCATAACGAGAAGGAAATGGTAGACGTGCGCGAGATCATCAACACGACGGTAACCGTCGCCCGCAATGAATGGAAATACGTGGCGGAACTTGAGACACACTTCGAGGACGACTTGCCGCAACTGCCGTGTCTGCGTGACATGATTAGTCAGGCCATTCTCAATCTGGTAGTGAACGCTGCCCACGCCATCGCAGATACCATCCAGGAAGGCGTCAAAGAGAAAGGCCATATCATCGTATCAGCAGCACGAAATGGCGAGCATATGGAGATCCGAATCAAAGACGATGGCAGCGGTATTCCAGCCGGGATCCGCAGCCGCATCTTCGATCCCTTCTTCACGACCAAAGCCGTAGGCAAAGGCACAGGCCAGGGTCTCGCCATTGTCTATTCGACTGTGGTAGACAAACATGACGGGCAGATCCGCTGCGAGTCGCAAGAGGGTGTGGGCACAACGTTCATCCTGCAACTGCCCCTTCACTGCCACAAAGAGGATTGCCCTGCATGCAAGTGATGTTCGTCGATGACGAAAGTCGGGTGCTCTCCGGTATTGAACGGGCTCTCATGATGCAAGACACCGACTGGGAGTGTCGCTTCGCCAATAGTGGACAAGAAGCGCTTGCGATGCTGGAAGAAAAACCGGCTGACGTGGTGGTATCCGACATGCGCATGCCCTTCATGGATGGTGCAGAGCTGCTTTCTCAGGTACGCAATCGTTGGCCCGGCACAATACGTATCATCCTGTCTGGCTACTCTGAACCTGAAGCCACCTTGCGCATGCTGGACGCGGCCCATCGCTTTGTTCCCAAACCCTGCGACAGCACGGTGCTGCAAGCGATGATGAGCAACGCCCTGGCCCTGCGAGACCGGTTTAAGGACCCAGCTCTGGTCGAGATAGTGGGCCGCACCAGTCAACTACCTGCAGCGCCCAACGTGTTCACCGAAATATGCCGCCTCCTTACCAACCCTGACAGCGATACACGGCAGATAACCGAGCTTCTGGGCCGTGATCCGGCCTTGAGTGCCAAGATTATGCAGCTTGCTAACTCGGCCTATTTCTCCAGAGGCGGTCAAATTAATGATATCGGTAACGCCATTACCCACCTGGGCCTGGATCAGGTGAAGCTGCTCGTCCTGTCTTCTCAGGTTCCGGCAGATGCGAAGACGGCCCCTTATGTAGACCAGCTACAACAGCACGCCCTGCTCGCCTCCACCCTGGCCGCCCGCATTTCCGGCCATCAGGGACCAGAAGCGACCGCCGCCTTACTCGCCAATATTGCGCTGCTGATCCCCGAACTGAGGGAGCCCGACTATCAAGACACCACAACTCGCGGCAATACCTCCGTACAGGCTGCGGCAAGCGCGTATCTGTTGGCTTTGTGGGGATTACCCATGGATATCGTGGAAGCTGTGGCGTGTCACCAGCAGCCATCCCGTTTCGCGAATAACGCCTCCGGCGTAGCTGGTACCGTACATGTCGCGGTCGCTCTTGCCAATAACAGCGATCTCGATCTGGACTATCTAGAACAAACTGGCGTGCTGAACAAGCTGCCCTTGTGGCAGAAAATGCTCGCCCACACGCAGGAAACTCTCAATGACTGAAACTGCCTTGCCCCGGGTGCTGTGCGTAGACGATGAACCTAATGTCCTCGCCGCGATGGAACGTAACCTCTTTGGCGAATTCGATGTAGTAGTAGCTCCCAGTGGTGAAGCTGGTCTGGACGCCGTTCGCTGGGGCAAGCGTTTTGCCGTGATCATGTCCGACATGCGTATGCCTGGCATGGACGGTGCCACTTTCCTGTCCAAAGCGCGGGAAATCTCCCCCGACAGCGTGCGCATTCTTCTCACCGGGCAGGCCGATGTGGAATCCTCCATCGCGGCCATCAACAAAGGGGCCATCTTCCGCTACCTCTGCAAACCTTGCCCCAAGGAGGATCTGGTTTCAACGCTTAACGACGCCGTCAGCCAGTACCGCCTAATCTGCGCGGAAAAAGAATTATTGGAAACCACCCTTACCGCCTCGGTCAAAACGCTGACCGACGTACTCGCTATGGTTGCTCCATGGGCTTTCCAGCGTGCAGCTTTCGCCCAGTCTTGTGTCCGCCACGCACTGCCTAAGCTAGAGTGGCCCGATGCCTGGATATACACCATTGCCGCCTCATTGAGCCAAATCGGCTGCGTTGGTATCCCCATCGACATCGTCCAGGCCGATGCAGCTCAGCGCGAGCTATCGGAGGACGAGAAAAAACTCCTTCTGGAACACCCGGATGTCGCCGGTCGTCTGGTAGAACACATTCCCCGCCTTGAGCTGGTAGCCGAGATTATCCGCCATCAGGCCAGGACGGCCCCGTCCACCGCCCCCACAGAGGTTATCCGCGGCGCTCACCTCTTGCGTGCCGCTCTCGAGCTGGAACGTCATGCGGCCCGGGGACTAGGTCTGGAACACCCGGGAGAAATTCTGCGCGCGGTAAAGCCGCCGATCCCCGAGTACATCATCAAAACCCTGACTAATTTTCGCGCTAACGTGGCCGGCGTTCGCTCTGCACGTATTAGCGAATTGAAGCCCGGCTGGGTGGTGGATGAAGACATCCGGACCACCAACGACTTAATGGTGCTCACCAAAGGCCATGAACTCACTGACACCGCGATTTCCGCTCTTCAGCGTCTCCTCGCTGTCAACGCCGTCAAAGAGCCGATACGGGTACGTGGCGTTCCAGACTCAGAGCCGTTGTGAGTCTGGGTATGTGTTCGTCGGGCACAGCTTATCCTGAGAAAGCGCCGCTATGGCGCTTTCTGGTTTATGCGCCCAGTTACCCTGGTTTACAAACTGCACACCTGCCCCGCTTCATTCAATGCGAAAATATTCGTAATATATTAAATAATATAGTTTCAGCGGATGCCCTCTATGTCCTACTCCATCGGCGAATTTGCCAGACTTTGCGGTATTAACGCCACGACGCTCAGGGCATGGCAGAGTCGCTACGGTCTGCTCAAGCCGCTGCGCACCGAAGGTGGGCATCGGTTATACAGTGATGCGGATGTCCAACAAGCGCTGAAAATCCTCGACTGGGTAAAAAAGGGGGTTCCGGTCAGCCAGGTCAAACCGTTGCTGGAACGCCCGCAAGCGCGGCGAAGCAATAACTGGGCGACCTTGCAGGAAACCATGCTCCTGCGCCTTAAAGAAGGCCGCATCGAATCGCTGCGCCAGCTTATCTACGACACAGGCCGCGAATACCCCAGGCCGGAAATGGTCGATGAGGTGCTACGCCCGCTACGACGCCAGGTATCGGCCAATACTCCCGCGATGATGACGCTGCGCGAAATACTCGATGGCCTGATTATTTCCTACACGTCGTTTTGCCTCGAAGGTGACAGAAAAGCGCCTGGCGACAATTACCTGATTGGCGGCTGGCAATTGACCGACCCGTGCGAAATCTGGCTGGAAGCGCTAAAACGTACCGGACAGGGTCACCGCATTCATGTCCTGCCGCTTTCGCCTGCCATACCTGCACCGGAAATTTTCCCGGACAGACAATGGTTACTGGTCACCAGTGGGAAGCTCACCGTGGCGCGAAAAAAGCAAATCGACAAGTGGCGTGAACACGTGGCGTCACTGGAGATTATCTTATTAGAGGCCACCTCAGCCGCGTAAACGCTGCCTTACCTCGTATTAAAAAACCCTGCCGCATTCGTCTACCGCCAGCGTTTCACGGTTAACGATTCACGTGGACAGGGTATCCCCCGACAAGCCACCTCTCATCACCCATCAAAACCATCGGTTACGGTGTGAGTTTAATTCATTGAATTTAAGTGAATATTAAAATTAATTTCGAAAAAACTTAGACAAAAATTTAACTTTGTGTAAGTTTTATATCTATACCATGTTGATTCAGGATTGCCCGAGACAAGGGTAACGCGCATGAGCACACTACAACCTGTATTCGATGAGTTTGCTGACTTTTATGCCTCGCTGGCTACCCAACCTCTGGAGAGGCTGTCTGCGCTCTATCACCCGGATGCGGTACTGACCGATCCATTTGGACAGCATCAAGGGCTACCAGCCATCCAGCACTATTTTTCATACCTGCTGGAAAACACCCGCTACTGTTATTTCATCGTTGATGCCCCGCTCTTCGACATCGGGCGCTTCGCCGTGAGCTGGACGATGCACTGGTCACACCCGCGTATCGCAGGTGGAAACATGTTGTCATTGGCCGGCTGCTCCCTCATCGACATAGAACGCCAACACCACCATCAGCAAGCCCGTATCACATATCAGCGTGATTACTACGACGCCGGAGAAATGCTCTACGAACATCTTCCGGTACTGGGGTGGGCGCTTCGCCACGTAAAGAAGAAGGTTCGTTCATCATGACAACCGTACTGATTACCGGTGCCAGTTCGGGAATTGGCGAAGCGCTGGCGAAATCCTTTGCCGATGATGGTCACACCGTTATTGCCTGCGGCAGGGATATCGAACGCCTGAGCGCACTGAGTCAGTACAGTCCGCATATCACCATTCGTCAATTCGATATGACAAATAGTCAGGCTTGCCATGCGGCACTGGCCGATTGCCGCGTCAATCTGGCCGTGCTCTGCGCCGGAACCTGTGAATATATCGACAACGGTGTTATCGACCCGGAACGGGTATCACGGGTTATGAACACCAATTTCATCGGCCCAATCAATTGCCTGTCAGCCTTGCAAAGACAACTGGATCCCGGCAGCCGTGTGGTGCTGGTCAGCTCCATGGCGCACTGGCTCCCCTTCCCGCGGGCAGAGGCATACGGCGCGTCAAAAGCCGCGCTGAGCTGGTTTGCTGAAAGCCTGCGGCTGGACTGGGAACCCAAAGGCATCGCCGTCACCGTCGTTTCGCCAGGCTTTGTCGATACCCCACTTACCCGTAAGAACGATTTTTCGATGCCCGGCCTCGTCACCGTTGAACAGGCAGTAACGGCGATACGACGCGGCATTACGGCAGGGAAATCACATATCGCCTTTCCAGCCGGGTTTGGCGCACTACTGCGTCTGCTGTCGTGGCTCCCCGGCATCGCTCAACGCGCACTGCTGCGCAGGATGGTAAGACCATGAAAATCGCTATTATCGGCAGTGGCATCGCCGGGTTGACCTGCGCATGGCGGCTGGCCGGGCACCATGACGTCATCATGCTGGAAGCTGGCCCCATCCCCGGTGGTCACACCGCCACGGTGGATGTCACCACGCCCTCGGGCACCTATGCCATCGATACCGGTTTCATCGTCTATAACGATCGCACCTACCCGCGCTTTATGGGGCTATTGAGCGAACTGGGTATTAGCGGGCAGAAAACGGAGATGAGCTTTTCGGTGCATAACCCGGCGAGTGGGCTTGAGTATAACGGCCACTCACTGCGCTCACTGTTTGCGCAGCGCAGCAATCTGGTTAACCCCCGATTTTGGGGGCTGTTAAAAGACATCGTCCGGTTTAATCGTCTGGCGAAACAGGCGGTAACACAACCGGTCGGTGACGACGAAACACTGCACACCTTCTTGTCACGCCACCAATTTAGCGCCTTTTTCGCCCGTCACTATATTTTGCCGATGGGGGCGGCGATCTGGTCCTCCTCCTTGCAGGAAATGCGCCGTTTTCCACTCGCCCTGTTTTTGCGCTTTTTTGAAAACCACGGGCTACTGGATATTACGCAGCGCCCTCAGTGGTACGTTGTGCCCGGCGGCTCGCGGGAATACGTTCGCGCCCTGCTCAACCAGTTGGAAAACCGCTTCACGCTTTGCGTCAACTCGCCGGTGCAACGCGTCGTACGCCACGATCAGGGGGTGGATATCTGCCTGGCGGACAACACCATGACCGTCGATCAGGTGATTTTCGCCTGCCACTCCGGGCAGGCACTCGCCCTGCTTGATGAACCCAGCCACGCAGAGACAGAGATTCTGGGGGATATCGGCTGGCAACGTAACGAGGTGGTACTGCACAGCGATAAACGTTGGCTACCGGTGCGGCCCGCTGCCTGGGCCAGTTGGAACTATCGCCTGCCTCACGACGATCAGGCCAGCGCCTGTGTCACCTATAACATGAATATTTTACAAGGGTTGCCGGAAGGCAGCCCCTTGTTCTGCGTCACCCTCAACCCTGACGCCCCGATTGATGAACGCGATGTGTGGCAGCGCTTTGTCTATGAGCACCCACTGTTTACGCCGAAAAGCTGGCGGGCGCAGTCACGACGCGCCGAAATCAACGGCCAGCGACGTAGCTGGTTTTGTGGGGCTTACTGGTACAACGGGTTCCACGAAGATGGAGTACGCAGCGCGCTGGATGTGGTTAAAGGCATCGCCGATGGGAGGAACGATGAATAGCTGTCTCTATCGCGGCGTGTTGCGCCACCGGCGTTGGCAGCCGCGCGAACATCAGTTTTGTTATGACGTCTTTCTGGCGTATCTGGATCTCGACGACCTGGATAATCTGCCGTCGTTAGGCATCCGCCGTAATCAATTTGCCACCGTCGCCTTTTACGACAGCGACTACCCGCTGGGTACGCCGCTCAAAGAAAACGCCCTGAATCGGCTGGCGGCACTGACCGGTGAACACCCTGACGGCAAAGTGATGCTATTAACCCAGTTGCGCTATCTGGGCTTTCATTTTAACCCGGTGAACTTTTATTACTGCTTTGACGCCAGCGAAACCCTGCGCTGGATCCTGGCTGAAGTGCGCAACACCCCGTGGAATGAACGTCACTATTATGCGGTTAACGCGCAAGAGACCCGCCCCATCGCCAAAGCGTTTCACGTTTCTCCGTTCAACCCGATGGATATGGTCTATCACTGGCGGTTCAACTGCCCCGGTAAAACGCTGCATATGCATATCGAAAATCATCAAACCGTGGATGAAAACCAGCAGGATGAAAACCAGCGGGATGAAAAAATATTCGATGCCACGCTGACGCTATCGCGTAAGCCATTAACCCCCCTGCACTTGCGCCAGATGCAAATTAGCATCCCCTTCATGACACTGAAGACCGTGGTGGCGATTTACTGGCAGGCACTGTTGTTGTGGCTCAAGCGTGTGCCAATTCATAACCACCCCACCAGCAGGAGTGAACGCTCATGACTGACCCCGTTTTTGCGCTTGAGTCCGATGTACCGCGCACAGCAACGATGCGCTTTGCACGCTGGCTGTTGTTCCGCCTGTTGTCGGGTATACAGCAAGGTTCGCTGACCCTCCACGAAGGCAACCAGAGCGTCCATTTTGGTGATACCGCCTCACCCCTGCGTGCCGAGGTCAACATCCTTTCACCCGGCATTTACGCACGCCTGCTGACCGGCGGTAGCATCGCGGCGGCGGAGTCCTGGATGGAGGGTGAGTGGGAAACCGATCAGCTCACCGAACTACTGCAGATCATGGCCGCGAATGCCGGGGTGCTGAGTCGGCTGGAAAATGGCTTTCGTGTGCTGGGCCAACCCTTTCAGCGACTGTGGCACTGGACGCGTCGCAATCGTCGCCAGCAGGCACGCGAGAACATCGCCGCCCATTACGATCTCGGCAATGCGTTTTACCAGCAGTTTCTTGATGAAGGACTGCTCTATTCCAGCGCGTTATTCACCCCCGACACGCCGGATCTCGCCAGCGCGCAGCAAGCCAAAATGCGGCGTTTGTGCCAAGAGCTGGCACTGACGCCGGACGATCACCTGCTTGAAATCGGCACCGGCTGGGGGGCGCTGGCGGAGTTCGCAGCACGTCATTACGGCTGTCGGGTCACGACCACCACGCTCTCTCAGGAGCAGTATCACTATGCGCTAGCACGTATCGCCCAGGCCGGCCTGCAAGACCGGGTGACAGTGCTGTTGTGCGACTACCGCGATCTCACCGGTCAGTTCGACAAACTGGTGTCCGTCGAAATGATTGAAGCGGTCGGCAAAGCGTTTCTGCCACAGTTTTTCAAGACCTGTCAGGCACGCCTGCGTCCGGGTGGAAAAATGGCGATTCAGGCCATCACCATTCAGGATCAGCGCTATCACGATTACAGCAAAAGCGTTGATTTCATTCAGCGCTACATTTTCCCCGGCGGCTTTTTACCCAGCGTCACCGCCATCAGTTCCCTGATGACGCGCCATACCGATTTTGTACTGCGTAACCTGTTCGATATGGGGCCGCACTACGCCCAAACGCTGGCACACTGGCGACAGCGCTTCCTGCTGGCCTGGCCGGAAATAGAACGGCTGGGGTTCGACACCCGGTTTCGTCGCATGTGGTTGTACTACTTCGGCTACTGCGAAGCTGGATTTAACGCGCGCACCATCAGCGTGGTGCAATTGACCGCCGAGCGGGTGTGACATGCACGCGCTACGGATAAGCAGGGAGGAAACGATGAAACGCTTCTTGCTCTTCGTATTGACGATGACGATGCTGCTCACCGGTTGTAGCACAGACATCACCGACTACCGCAGCCAGCAGCCACGCTTTGATCTCTTCCACTATTTTCAGGGTCAGACGCAAGCCTGGGGAATGGTACAGGACCGCCGCGGTAAACAACTACGTCGCTTTCACGTCGCTATTCGGGGTGATGTCGCGGGCGATACGCTGACACTCAACGAACAATTTGTCTATGACGACGGTGAACGCCAGCAACGCGTCTGGCATATCCGCCGGGTGGGCGATGATCGGTATGAAGGCACTGCAGGAGATATTGAAGGGGTTGCCTACGGCCAGGCATCAGGCAATGCCTTTCACTGGCAGTACAGCATGAACGTCAAGGCAGACGGCGCAATCTGGCTGCTCAACTTTGATGACTGGATGTTCCAGCAAGACGACAGCCACCTGTTTAATAAAACAGAAATGACGAAATTCGGCCTCACCGCAGGTTACGTCACCCTGTTTTTCAGTAAAGGGGCAACGCCATGAACAATCACCCAGAAAACAATCACGCCATCAACAATCACACGAATCATGCCATGACAGGCAGCATCGACAGCAAACCCGTTCTGGGTATTAGCGGCTGTCTGACTGGCTCAGCGGTACGCTTTGACGGCGGGCATAAACGGCTGCGTTTCGTGATGGATGAACTGTCGCCGTGGATAATGTTCAGGCCCGTCTGCCCGGAAATGTCTATCGACCTACCGGTGCCTCGTCCAGCGCTGCGCCTTATTCAGACTACCAGCGGTGATATCCGCATGCGCATGAGCCATGATACTCAGCAAGACATGACGGAAAAAATGCACGACTTCACCGCCCGGTATTTGCCCACGCTCGGGAATCTTGCCGGGTTCATCGTCTGTGCCAAATCCCCCAGTTGCGGCATGGAACGGGTAAGACTGTACGATGAGCAAGGCCACCGTGGCCGTAAAGCAGGCGTTGGGTTATTCACCGCCGCCCTGATGAAAGCCTACCCCTGGCTTCCTGTCGAGGAAGATGGCCGCCTGCACGACCCGGTATTGCGCGAGAACTTCGTCGAGCGTTTGTTTGCGCTGCATGAGCTTAACCAGCTGCGTGCCAGTCGATTAACCCGCCACAACCTGCTGGCGTTCCACAGCCGCTACAAACTCCAGTTGCTGGCGCACCATCAGGCTGGTTACCGCGAGATTGGCCCTTTTGTCGCCCGCCTGCACGAGTGGGACGACCTTGATGCGTTTTTCATTGCCTACCGTTACAAACTGATGGCAATCCTAAGACAACCTGCTTCGCGTAAAAACCATACCAACGTGCTGATGCACATTCAGGGTTATTTCCGTAAACAGCTCAACAATCGCCAGCGCGCAGAGTTGCGCGAGGTGATTATTGGCTATCGGGCAGGATGCTTGCCCATTCTCGCGCCGATCACACTGCTCAAGCACTATCTGGCGGAACACCCTGACAGTTACCTGTTGACACAAAACTATTTCGACCCCTACCCGCAAGATTTAGGATTGCGTTTAGCGGTTGCATGATTATCAATCGCAAACTTATCAATAACATGCTTATCAATAAGCAGCAGGTTGCTGGCCGTCAAAACATGGCGGCCAGGAAACGAGTCAGGTCACACTATCGCAACACCTGCAATTTAGAACCTGACGAGTATATGATGTCGTGATCACTGCCAAAAAAGAGAACGTGCTATGCAACATATCATTGAGGGTTTCCTCAGCTTTCAAAAAGATATATTTCCTCAACGCAAGGAACTCTTCCGCAGTCTGGCATCCAGCCAGAATCCTAAAGCGCTGTTCATTTCCTGCTCCGATAGCCGTCTGGTACCAGAACTGGTTACCCAGCAGGAACCCGGACAGCTGTTCGTTATCCGTAATGCCGGTAACATCGTGCCTTCTTTCGGTCCGGAACCCGGTGGGGTTTCCGCTACGATTGAGTACGCGGTTGTCGCGCTGGGTGTTACCGATATCGTCATCTGTGGTCATTCCAACTGTGGAGCGATGAAAGCCATCGCCTCTTGTCAGTGCCTTGACCCGATGCCCGCCGTAGCACACTGGTTACGTTACTCGGACGCCGCGAAAGCGGTGGTGGAGAAAAAAACCTGGGATAATGAAACCGATAAAGTGAATGCGATGGTGGAAGAAAACGTCATCGCACAGTTGAATAACATCAAAACCCACCCTTCCGTCGCTGTCGGACTGCGTGACCATGCACTGCGCCTGCATGGATGGGTATACGACATTGAGAGCGGGGTCATTCGCGCGCTGGATAAAAACAGCAAGACATTCGTTTCGCTGGCTGAAAACCCGCACGTTTATTTCGAATAACCCTTCTGGTAGTCAGTAAACTTGCCCTGCGGCCTGCCGGCCCAGGGCATGGATCGCCCCGCTGTGCTCTTCCTCATATTCATCCATAAAAAAAATACAAAATCAAAAACACCGAAATATAATTATCCATACTGAAAAAATCCGCTTTAAATAATCGCCCCCACCAGCAAACCTTCTTTTATTATCGATTTAATTGTTTCATAAAAAATATAAAAACGAGACAGGCAGATAAAACAACACCATACGAGAAATAACACAACAATAGGATATATCTCATATATCATCACTGACACACCACTGTCATTATGAGATTCAATCATACTCATTAAAAATAAACATAAAAAACAGAATAAATCTCGTAGCGCCTGTTATCGCATTTAATTTTATAAAAAGTGAGCGGAATTATTTCCACTCATCATACCCATTAACACGACTGCCTCCACTAGCACGATAGTGATCCGCATTTTGATGCCAATATCAGGAGCATCACGTATATGTCCATCACGTATATGTCACTGTATCGAAAAGCCTTCAATACATATTATGTAGCCAATGCTATCGCGCCCGGTTACCCTTGGTCTGTCATTCGTCGCGGGATTATCCCCCTCCTGACGTTACTCTTGGTTTATACCCTGGCTGCGGAAGCAGAACCGTTCAATAGTGTGGTGGTTTTTGGTGATAGCCTGAGTGACGCGGGTATTCTCAATAATTATTCGCTGGGTGTTTTTTTCTCACCGACTATTCAGTCTCTGGTTGACAGTTATCTGAAGAATAATCGGGTTAGCGCATCAACACTTTATCAAATGTGGGGTGCCTCTAATGATATCTATGCCATTTATGAATCAGCTCCCTCAACGGCCACTTCGGAAATTATCCCGGTCGCCAATGCTGAACTGTCACTGCTGAATAATCTGTATGAAGCCGGTGGGCGATATGTCGTGGTATATAACCTTCCCAATCTTGGCGCGACACCGGATGGTGTCAGTCACAATCTGCAAAATAAATATCGTGAAGTGGTTAATCAATATAATCAGACATTAAATGCCGGACTTGCCACATTAAGCCAGCGGGGGCTCAATATCATCCCGGTCAATACCTATGCCATTCTCGCTGAAATCATGGCCAACCCGTCAGCCTATGGCATTATCAACACCAGTAGTGGCGCGTGTAATGCTCTTTCCTCCCTTATCTGTAAACCTGGCGATTACGCCAGTGGTACGGAAAATACCTATCTTTTTGCTGATACGGTCCATCCCACAACCGGGGGGTACAAGATGCTGGCCAGCATCGTACTCTCTGAAATTGCCGCACCCGGCAAAATTTCATTACTGAGTAAAGGCCCACTCGCCGCCACTGCGTCCCAGTACCGTTTATTGCACCATGAAATTCTGGCTGATACTAATGCCAGTGACACACGGGTATTTGTGAGTGGCGATGACAATCATGCCGGCTCAAGCAGTACTTCACCGTCCAGCACAGGAAATAATCGCTTTATCTCCCTCGGCGGTGACGTGAAATGGGGCGAGAATCTTAACACTGGCGTAGTGGTAACCCAGTCTCACCAACGCACGGACGGGGATGACGCGGGCTACACACTGTATGACAGCAGCCTCGCACTTTACGGGGTGTATCATCAGGAGCACGCCTGGCTGAGTGCATTTGCCAACACCGGGCGTTCCCGCTTCGATAATGCTTATCGCACCCTTCATATTGGCCCGGCTAATCGTCGGGAATCTGGCTCAGTAGACGGGTATCATGTTGGCGGTGGTATTGATGGTGGCTGGTGGTTCAATCTGGGCCCCGTCAAAACCGGCCCCTTTGCCCGCCTTGAACGTCAGTTCGTTAAGGTCGATGGCTACAGTGAACGCGGTGATGACAGCTCCGCCATGTGTTTTTCATCACAACACCGTCAATCTCTGGTTTCCAGTCTTGGCTGGCGAGTGCAGGCGTTATGGAACCTGTCCGGTTTAGGAATCAGCCCTTTTGCAGACGTGGTCTGGAATCACGATTATATGACCCATCCCCCGCAGATAACGGCCGGGTTGAACACCATGAACGGTGCTTTCACGATGCCAGGTGCGGCTTCAGAGAAAAACTGGGGCACGGCCAATGCCGGGATCGCGGTCGATATCACCCCCCAATGGCATACCTGGTTGCAGTATTCCAGCCAGTTTGGCGGTAATACCCGAAAAGAGGACTATGGCGTCAGTGCTGGTCTGGCCTATGCGTTCAAATAAGGCTCCAGCCCGACGCGCTCACGCCTATCACCGCAATTACGAGTACGACGCGGCCCATCGGCTGACCCGCTGGCACGATAACGACCAGACCTGGGCGCGCTACAAATACGACGTACAGGGGCGCTGCGTTTACACCACCTGCGCCGACGGTTTTCTGACTGCCCGCTTCGACTACCTGCCCGACCGGGTGGTGATGACCGACGGCCTCGGCCAGCACTGGCCCAATCACATCCCTGCTTTTGTTATTCGATACACATTCTCATTTCTTCTACGGCAGAAGTGAGGTATATCAACGGGACGACCAACGTAACTATCAGATCAGGATGAGACGAGACATGTTTTCAAAATACTATGACGTTGAAGATAGCCATATCGATTTCCAGGGCGTCGTCGATGGTCTCTATTACCCATTCTATATGGAATGGACGCGCCACGCGTTTATGAAAGAATCGTTGGGTATTGATATTGAAGAGGAATTTAAACAAGGGAAAGTCTATATGGTACTTGAGTATTCCCTGCGTTTTCGTAAAAGCCTGCAAAAAGGTGACCGGTTAGAGGTTACCTGCCAGTTAGAAAAAAATGAGAAGCGTAACCGCGTCAACTTCGTTCAACACATTAAAGTTGATGGCACCACGTATGCAGAAGCCACATTTGTCGCGACCTGCCTAAGCAACGGTCGCCCGTCCATGCCTGAAGCCGTAACCAATGCGCTAGCGCTGTAATAGTTCCCTGCAGCCTCCTTCACTAAAGTGGGTGTGTGAGGAGGCGACAGACCAATTCCATGGGAAAACCGTGCCTCCCGTTGCTAACCGCTGCCAGAAAGCGCCAGATACAAAAACAAAAAAGCCCGCATTTACGCGGACTTAGAGATACTTTACTGCTTTTACGTGCAGGCTGTTGCCAGACGCAGGATCACTCCCACTCGAATATCAATGAGAAAGAAATAAATATATATAACAGCTAGTTAGAAAGGTGACCGCTATCGATACCATCATCTATACCATGCGCAGAATTTTTTTGATTTTTTACTGCTCGTCGACGTTTTAGTTCTGCTTTAGCCCAAGCTGAGGATTCTTGCATATCAAGATGAAACTCTTGTTTCTCTTCAACCGTAAGCACTCGTGGGCCCGGTGTAATTCTATCCACCTTCTGTATCCAACCTGTCACTGTACATTTTAGATAGCGCACCAAAACCTGAGTTACCAGCAAGGAAGCTTAAGGATATTTTTAGATTATGTTTCATACACATATTGAAAGCTATACGCAGTGCCCAAAGATTATACAATGAGGGATAACCACACAAAACAAAAGGATTAATTCATGGATTTGAAACCAGGACCAAAACCAATAGCCAAGTCGACCGGCAAGCCAGATCAACGTCGACGTGACAACAAGAAAACACCAGGAAACACTCCGGATCTAAAACCGAGTAAATCCTCGACCAAGTAACGCGCTCGCCTACTAGTGCCTAATCAGAGTAAGTGGTACTGACTCTTGTTCTAAAACCTATCACTTACTTTTCACAAAAACTGCTTCTATCTCTCAAAGTTGACTCGATACAGTTGCCATCAGTTGACCTGCTTTGAATAATCAGTAACTATGTACCGAGTTTACTATGGTGTGTTAGGCGGAAAGTGTCTGTATTTTAAGATCTGCCTAGTCCAAAACTGATTTCTATCAAGATAGGTTTCGCCAAGCTTAGTCGGAATAAACGAAAAGTTGAAAACATTATATAAAGTGTTTTATATGGAAAAGTTCGGGTAGACATTTTCTGTCTAATAACTTTTATTTTCATTATTAAGCAATGGATGTTAGAAAAATATGAGCATTAACCAATCAACCATAAAAAAATTATATGGACTGTCGGCTGGAAGATGTAATATTTGCAAAAGAGTATTAATTGAAGAAAATGTACAAATAGGGCAGATGGCACATGTAATTGCTAAAAATTCAAGTGGACCAAGAGGTGAAGATAATTTAGAGAATGATAATAGGTATGAAAATTTAATTCTTCTGTGCTCTATTGATCATACAATTGTTGATTGTAAGCCAAATGAATATCCCGTCAGCAGATTACACCAAATTAAAAATAACCATGAAACTTATGTTTATAATAGACTTAATAATAATCGAGGATATTTTGAAGATCTTTTAGCTTTAAATACTTTATTCAAATACATTCCAATCTTAGAATTAAGAGGAATGTCAATGGAACTTCCTAACCGAGTTTCTATTCGTTTCGAAGCGAAGGATATGTTCGATAATTTTCTCAAGGGAAATCCACATCTTTATCCATTTCAAGATAGACAGTTGGACATAAAATGGACTACATTTATATCAAATATAGAAAAACTGAATTGTTGGATTACTGGAAGTATTAGTGGGTTAAATCTTATAACTATTAGCGACATGTTTAACTTAGTTTCTATACCTCAACCATGTGACAATATTTATGTAAGTGATGACCGTGGGAATATGGTTTTAAATAAGCAATGTCTTTCCCCTGACCAGATTGATTATGTTAGTACTGAAGTCAGTAATATTGTACAAGAGTTTATATATTCTCATACTGATTTAGTTCATTATGTTCGTGATCAATTTAATGAAATAGAATGGTAACGATACATAATAAGACGAATAAATTGACAAAAGATATTTTCCGAATTTTCCTCCGCAAAATGTAGTACCATATATTTTGCAACTGTTCTTTTCGTTATGTTTTAAAAGAGGTTTCAGTGAATCATTTAACTGAGTTTAGAAAGAAGTGTGGATTTGATAAAAATATCAATTTATCAAGTATTCAAGTCGCTCTTGAATGTGCAACTGAAGCCAATAAGCTTTCGTTTAACCATATAGCGTATATTGATAATCAAACCGAGAAAGATGCCTTTATTGTCCATTCCCATCTTAATTTAATAGGCAGAATCTTTGAACAAATCGAGGGAATGCTATGTTGCGTTGCTACGCAATGCTTTCCTAGTGCAGAAGCCCTAGCTCGAGTCGTTCAAGAGTCATCTATCAATCTGATGTATATGGCCTTGCATGGTGATGAACGTACAATTACGGCATACATGGCTAAATGGTATGATGAACATACTCGCAAACTCAATGAATGGAAAAAAGAAGTATCGACGAAAGAGTATGCAGCGCAAGTAATTCCATTAATTGACAAACGAATAACTGCGATTTCAACTTACTCTGATTACGTTGAATTGGCTAAAACTAATTTTTCTGTTACACCACGTGAATACAATGATCTGTGGTGGAATTCACTATTTAAACGTTTTGAGACACTGGGGAAAGCGTGTGATTATTTCTCAATCTATCATAGATTAAGTGGATCAAGTCATATGACCGCCGAAGATACAATTCTTCATATGATGACACTTCAACTTCCTCCAGAAGCTAGGTATTTAATTGCATTTGAGGCTTGTTCGTACTCGGTAATGATGTCACGAATAGTGACTAGCACCTTTGTAGAAGCTGTAACTTTTTGCTGTATTCGACACAACATGATAGAAGAAGAAAGCTTGTCAAAATTTAAAGTTTTGCTATCAAGGCTTAACGATGCCACTAAAGAGATAGCCAAAGATGCGGGTGTTCCGAGCGCCAACGAACAGGAAAGTAAAGAACGTTTCGAAGAGCTTCAGAATCGGCTAGGTATATTTTTAGACAAGGCGGAGTAAACATTATAACAAACGCTCAAGGAATCAATTATTTTTCTTTATCCGGCAGAAGCGTTTAAACCAGTGGGGTTTACGCGCTTTTGTTCATTGTCGACCTACGCTCATAGCTCAGCGATCTCGCGTTCAGCCAGTCTGAAACGCTCCTTTATTTCATCGCCCGCATAAAAAGCAAGCATATCTTCCTTATTAAGAGTACCTTCGGAAAGAAATTTAGAGAGATAACGCTGATTAAATTCTGCAAGAAGAACACTTTTCTCAATTTGTTGGAGAATCTGCTTTAAGTTATCAATATTTGCAGAAATTAGGTTCTTCACAAGACTTATCTCGCGCGCATCTTTGATCAAGCGAGTAACGATAGCTCTCAGAACGTCAGTATCGAGGTCGACCGCTTTTGCATTCAAAGCAATGTCACGAGCGAGCATGTAAGCGATCGAAAGATTTCTATAATCTCCTTTTTGGGAATCAACTATTACGATCATACCAATCCCGGGAACGAATCGGACATCTTGGACGACGTTAAGAATACTGCTATCGACAAGTGAAACATCAAAAACAATGATTCCGGCATGGCTTTCACGATTTGCTTGAGCTTCAAGCAATTGGCTCCATGCCGTATCAGCGTTCTTCGTGAAAACATCCTTAGTTTGTATATCGCCCAGACGAATGCTTTTATCGAATTTACATTCTATGACGATTCTTTTTTCGCTCTCACCGTTGAGATGGCAAACAATATCACCTGTCTTGTTCCTGCGGATTGAGCCCACCCGATCTCCTGTTAGTTCGACTTTATCGGAAATCTTCTGGCGCTCAAGAAATTCAATTAGATAATCAGCGATATTAGCCTCAGCCAATATGCCTTTTACGGCTGAGCGATAAAACAGCTCTTTTTTCATGTCAAATATGAGCTTTAAGCTCTCTAACTCTGTGCCAAGCTCATTACTGGTTCGCGCAAGGAAACTTGAAAGCCGATCCTCCATTAGCGCTAAAACACCGATATATAACGCCTTGTGAAATTGAGCGTCACGATCGGAAGACGGAAGTTTATTGAAAAATTCGAACAGAATCCTATTCTCAACTTCAAAGGCAGATAACTGAACTCGGCCATTCTTCTGATTGAGATTTACAATAGCCATTTATTATACCCTGCTATATCTAAAGTGCCCTTTGATGCTATGCGCGAGGAAAACGCCCTTTGACTCTGCTTGCTCAAAGGCCTGGGCCACTTGCTCAGGAACATCATAATATTGATAACGACCGCCGTTAAGAAATTCAACTTCGAGCAGACTCTGCTCTGGGTCATAACGAACAGCAGATAAATTGGACGACGTAAAAGGTGCAAATTCTCTCCAAGCCATGATCTTATCCTTTCTTCGGTGAATGAGTGACGGGATTCTGTTGAAGCCAAGTCTCAACAAAATGGCGGTAGTCTGGCACTATATGACTCCGCAGGTTCCAACCTCCGGGTGACATCGAATCTTCGGGCATCACCTCATCGCAGATCAGTGGATCCTGACTATCTGGTCTTCGGTCCCTTGGCGGAGCTTGGATCATTGTTCGCATCGGTAATCCAACGGCCTCTCCGAGTATGATCGCCTCACCAGTACGCAGGACTGGTAACATACTCGTCAGACCTTCTAAGTTGTCCGAAAGAGCACTTGTAACATGAGAACGATCTGTTGCATTGCTCAAACGCATCGCAAAGAAGGTACCACATTGCGACAATATGGTCGCGTTAATCTCCGCAGGACGCTGACTCACGATCATTGCCCCAATACCGTACTTGCGGCCTTCCTTCACAATTCGCTGGGTTGCAACTGACGCTGCGCTATTACCGCTATCACCGAGGTAGCTGTGAGCCTCCTCCATAACAATCAGCAACGGTCGTTCTCGACCTCCTTCGGAGAGGTTTCTCGCCCAAAATAAGCAATCATAGAGAATTCTCAAAATGTTGCCAATAATGTCATTTGTGACTGGGGACGGAATGCCCGATAGATCTAGTATCGTAATGGGTCGATCATTTCCCAACCACTGACTAACCAGTTTGGCAAGATCACTCGTGGTTGAACCATCAAGCTCAGGATGCCAATTTCCTGGTTTCAGTAGAAAGTCATAACGAGCGACGCGAAGTTTTGCCCCCAGTGCCTCGAGGGCACTTCTGATATTCAGTGGATCGGGGAGATAATTAATTTTTTCGGCGTCAGCAGCGACATTTTTTACTTTACGGAAGCGAGGAGGGATACCTGCTTGAGCATCACCGACTATTGGCGCTCCGGCTTTATCACACTCGTAAGCCCAAGTCGTTTTGTCGGCAGGGTTTGCACCACCTGCACTAAAGTAAGTCCCGAACTCGTGACAATAAAGATCATACCAAAGCTTGTTTAGCGAGAAAGGAACAGGACTATCAGCTGTAATACTGCTGGCGTCTATCCCACAATTCGGCTGCGCAGACAAAGTTTTAACTTTCGCTGCAAGGACTCGCTCAAGAATAATATTACGTGCTTTACCGTCTGTCGGTAGGACGCCGAAAGTGACGCGGACCAACTCGTCAAAATTCAAAGCCCAGAACGGAATACATAACTGGTGTTCATTGGCGTTGCGACCATCGGGATTGATCTTGAAAACATTAGCCCGATCGGCCAGCGCTTTTGCATATTCACCATGCAGGTCAAGCACGATAATACGTGCTGAGGGAAAGCGTGCTCCATCAGAAAGAACATTGAGCAGCCCCGCCACTGTCGTCGATTTCCCCGACCCCGTAGTTCCGACTACCGCAGAATGACGAGTAACAAGTTTGTTCACATCGACCAAGGCGTCAATCGACTCACTTCCAGCAACATATCCTACACGGACCAAATGATTTTGTTTATCAGATCGCCCATAGATTGCTTGAAGGTCGACTTCGGAAACGAGATGGACCTCGTCTTCGAATGTTGGATACTGGGATATACCACGTTGAAATTTTCCCGACCTATAGCCTTCCCCGATCAACTGGATCGTCATCCAACGAAGTCCATTCGGCATCGTCTGAAGGGCTTTTTCAGGAACGGCGCTGGCACCGACCTGCGAAACAATGCCATATAAATCAACATAACCAACGGGTATTTTGACGAAGCTTCCTATCTGGCCAATTTTATGACCCTGACCGTGCACGAAGCTCAATCCAGAAAAACGATCGGATGTAAGCGTTACGCTGACTGAGGTGCCGCTGACATCTTGAACCGTCCCAATCACGGTCGCCTTACTTGATAATTCAGGCTTCATCATCGGCCGCTCCAGCACCAGCGAGGCCTCGCAGAAGCGCCCCTAGCGCAGCAAAATCACCAAGCCTCAGTGTTATCTCATCGCCACTCTTCACGAGGACTCCAGGGGGCAATGGTAATGCGTCGATGTCGTCGCTCACCCAGTTACCCAAATTGCGACCAATGATCGCTTTGTCAAACCCAAGCAGACTCAAATTCGGAGTTGCCAATGCACACTGACGAGCAAGAGCATATTTTTCATCTTCGAGCTGCCCGAATACGCAGGCGAAAACATGTGCGGTGGGGTTAGTTTCAAGGCTTCGACAAATGACGTCATTGATGTGCTCATCAGCAAAAGAATATCCACAGATAAAGAGCAGTGCGGATGGTGCAAGTAAGAATGCCTTTAAGCGATCAAGCATCGCAAGGTAGGGCATTTTACGACTTTGATCATATTTCAGATGCGACGGGTAGATAAGATAGCTCTGCTCATCGGTCTTTTGATCACTACGGACTACAGCCGTACCATTTTCTAAGCGCCAGTTGAGCGAGCCGTGGATTTTCCAGAGGCGAGTCCAACGAGGCGGCAATAGACCTTCATCTTCTACTGCTCCGAGATCAAAGAACGCCTTCCGAGATCCTATAAAACCGTCGAAATATGGAGCGGAGCTTTCCTCCAGCGCCTGCTCCATCAAGAGATCATAATTGGTCGTGAATAGGTGAACCGGGCGCTCGCGGCGGATGGCGCGGCTCCATATAGCTAAATTATGATAGGCACTATCCTTAGAAGGGAGGAAGCGAGTCACCTCCGTCGATATAACTCCGCAAACGTCTTCGTCGAGTTTGAGCAACTCCTTGGCTGACAAACCCCGAACGTCCCCATTACCGGCGACACTCGCAAAAACTCGGATTCGACTTAGGATTAATTCAATATTTCCTCCATCACCTCCATCGTCCACCACAATCTTTACGATCTTGTCCCAAGTGGATGGGGCTGTGTCATCAGGACTGGATAGACGTTTAGCGATGACGCGAGTTAGACCTGCTACATCCCATATGAGCGGATCGGAAAGAGTCTTACCATCTTCCACCCGTTCGTTGACACGTATAGAGAAGGGGCAACCGGCACCAATGAAGAACCCTATCGGCTTGCGATTCTGGGATAAAGCCTGCTGAATAAAACTGACTTGTCGAACTGGATCATGTTTGTGCATTTATGTCCCTTTATCTCCAATGCAGTATTCCTGTCGTGCCGAGCTATACGTCGCTTTCCGAACAGGAAATCATGGATAAGATCTATTCTAAGTGCTGAATCAGTTTTAAGTATTTGCAATGAGCTTCTCTTTACGGACCCGCACGAGCCAACCCGTTAAATCCTCAATTTGGTAAAGACGGTAACCCCCGCGCCTGACCTTAATGGTCATGCCTATTACTCCTGAACTGGCGGCCACTGTTGCGCTGCGTGCAGCACACGCAGGATACGCACGGCAAAAGAGTCTTCCTTGTAAACAACAATGTAGTTTGCCCGAACGACCATTTCCCGCGAGCCCTCTATCCGGCCCCCTCGATAGAGCTATAGAGCTTCGGATGTTCAGGAAGCTTAGCTGCCTTGGCCTCTATATCATCTTTCAGCCATTGAGCGGCGTCAGGATTGTCGTCTGAGATATAATCGACGATTACCAATAGGTCAGCTCGGGCCGATTGTGACCATTCAAGCTCGGGCACGGCGCTTTCTGTCGATCAGGGCTTGCGCCTCGTCCATTACCTGCTGATGTGGCACTCCTGGCTGGCTGTCCGTCAAAGCCTCAAACACCTTGGCGCGGAACCATTTGTCATGGGCTTCCGGGTCAGTTGTCAGTCCCGCAGGCAAACCGCCTTCTTTGGTGACGCGAGTCAGGAAAATTCGCACGGCATCCGAGACGGATAGACCAACGTTAGCGAGCTTTTCGGTCGCATCGGCCTTCAGCTTGTCGTCTACACGGATGTGTAGCATGGATGTTTGAGCAGCCATCGTATTTCTCCTCGTGTCAGACCTCCTTGATTATGTATCTCATTCGAGACACAGTCAAGATTAGCCAATCACTCGGTATTAATATTAAACAATCTAGTCTGGCTAGGATACTTACAGAATGGTTGATTCACTCGCCAGACAATAAAAGCACACTATTATAAGTCATGAAAATCAACGATAAGAACGTTATCTGATAATCGAAGGTGTTTCATGTTGCTATGCCTTGAAGGACTACTTTCATGACACTTGAGGGGGTACAGATATCATGGCATATGAGTTATTATTTCTGCCGTCGTTCCTTCCGATCTTGCAACATCTGCAGATTGCTCCAAAAATCCTCATCAGTACCAAATATGACAGCAAGAACGCGAGCCTCATCATCCGTAAGACGACGCAAACCGCAGATAATATCGTCAATATACTGCTTGCAGATACCCATAGCTTCCGCCAGTTCATCATGAGACATGTTCAGCGGTTTTAAAAATTCCTCTACCAGCATCTCTCCCACTGTCACAGGCCCGTCAGTATCTGCTTTT
Organism: Dickeya oryzae; assembly: GCF_009372235.1. Classification (GTDB taxonomy): domain Bacteria; phylum Pseudomonadota; class Gammaproteobacteria; order Enterobacterales; family Enterobacteriaceae; genus Dickeya; species Dickeya oryzae. The sequence continues at coordinate 921,039 of NZ_ML762920.1, forward strand.
GTGTAGTATGCAAGAATCTCTGAACGCCCCTGCTCATACGTCAGTTCACCTGAAATAATACGTGTCTTAATGGACTCGTACAGTGGCGTACCACTGGGGTCCATTCCTTCAAGTCTCAGGGAAGCCTCTGCTTTACGAAAGCCCTCATTGCGTAACCGTGAATCGGAAGTCCTGGACATAGTTTTTCCTTTGAGTTGCAGAAGTAAAGTTCGCTCAGTGGAAGCGTCAGCTCGCGCCCCCCGTAAACTGATGCGCTTGATTCAAGAATTATTATTGCCGGATAAGCTATCTCCGGCAAAATCATCATGTTCGCGGTTATCCCGATGAGTAGCTGTCTGCTTACGTATCTGAGTCGCCAACTCCCCTCCAATAGTTTGTTGGACACGAGAAGAATTGCTACTTCGCTTCATTTTCTGGTACTCAGCAGCTCCGTTGGCCATGCTGCTTCCCATATGGCTTGCCATGCGGCCAGCTCGTGAGAATGAAGCAAACCCCTGACTTCCTCCTCTGGCGCTACCTGAACTGCTCCCTGCTGACGAACCACCGGAACTGCCTGAGGGTTGGCCTCCGGAAGTATCTACAGAACCGGTATCTTCCCCGCCGCCAAATCCTCCACCGGAACTGCCTCCACCACCTGAACCAGATTCTTCGGCCATGGCAGCTTGCGCAGACTCGAACGCTGCCTTTAATGCAGAGGCTCCGCCGCTGAGTTGAGCTGATGCCCCCATTGCCATTGATCCAGCACCGCTGATGGCAGTAGCGGCAGCGCCGGTAATCATACCCGCCCCAAATCCACCAATCCCTTGTAAAGATCCCCCTCCTACAACACCTGATAACAACAGTGGTAGCTTATTCGTTAATACTAATAGGATAATTGACGCCAAAAGCAAAACAATAAGACTATTTAGATCAGGAACATCATCTTTAATAAGAGAAAAATATTGATCTAAAAATGATTGTCCAATCCCAATAATTAATGTCATCGTGAATAATTGAATGCCAATCGATAAAACAGTTCGTAAGTAATTAATTGCTATATCAGAGGTCCATTTCGAACCACCAAATCCAAGCAATATAACTCCTGCATAACATAACACCCATGCAGAAACCAACATGATTAGCATATTTATCGCTATAAGGGACATCACTACCAAAACGATTATCGCGACCGTTATCATAATGGTGGATATCATTGGCGACCAAATTGATGCGGCTGAACTGACCTTTGTTAATATCGCAAACGCCATATCAACTATGCTTGATGGAGAAATACCAGTACTTATTCCTAACGCGTTTGCTGCAAGTTGTCTCATTGAATTAATTATGGATTGCGATATGGATGGGCCGTTGATTAAAAGATAATAAAAAAAACCAACGACGGCAAAAAAGCGAACTATTTCAGCAAGTACGCCTGTCAACCCTTCCCCTTGCATCGCCATCATACCAAATGTCCAAACCATACTTATTAATACCAGCCCCCAGAAGAGCCAATTTGCATAGTCAGCAATTACTGTTGTCCATGTACTGGCTACTTGTTGAAACTTATCTAATAAAATATCAAGTAGCCCGCTACTATCTAATTGACCAGCATAGGCATTTATAGAAAAGAAAAGGATAATACCTAAAAAGGTGAGCTTACTTACTATTTTCATGATTACCATTCTCGTTTAGGGCTTGGATTGTTATTACTACGCAATGCACACTTATCGGATCTATGTGCATCAAATTTATTATCTGGCGTCGATGAGCAAACGTTATCGTTTTTTTCGCAAGAACATATAATCATTGAAATGATTAGAATAAAAACCATCATAATTTTATTTTTCATTCAGTTGTTCCTCACCAAATTCGCTTCGGGCTTGGTGTGTTCTGTCCAGCTAATACTTTCTCATCAGCAGCTATTTGTTGGGCTTCTTTATCGGCCTGAGCCTGTGCCAGTGTTGCCGCAGCGTTTTGTTGAGCTACCAGAAGCGAGCGGATTTGCAGTAACTGGTTTGTCTGCGCACTGGCAAGCTGGGTAGCGGCCTGAATAGCTTCCATTTGCCCTTGTGAGCCGGTTGCCTGAGTTTGCAAATCTGCAAGGTTATCAGCATCGCTCTGCAGGGTGTTCTGCTGTTCGTCAATTACCTTAAATAGCGCGTCATTGGCCTTTTTACGTGCCCCTGAACTGTTCTGTTCAGCTTCACGCAATGCGCTAATTTCAGACGAGGTACATTCAACATTGCTGTTAAAGCAAGGTGATGACCTGTAGTAGTTAACATCCTGATATCGTTTCAGGTACGCATCGAGACTCCCGGCCTGATTCTTGTAGTAATTAAGGGTATCCTGCACCTGCAACAATTTATTAATTGTTGAATTTGCCTGGTCCCAGATATAGGCCGCAGGAGCTACGGTGTTCTGCAGCATGTTTTCATACTGCTGCAGCTGCGTCTGGTACTGCTGGATTTGTTTAGTCACAGCCTGAACGTTGTTAACTGCGCTGATTGTGGTCTGAACCACATTAGTGCCATCAATAACGGGAATTCCGGCCTTCACCGGTAATGCCATGACGGACGCCACGAAAGGAACTATTAAAGCTTTTTTAGCGGCTAAAATCCTTCTTTGTGATGAAACCACTCGGAACTTTAAATTCATTTGTTCACCTCTTTTTCAACAGATTAGTAATATTTAACACTCTGTCTGTTAACAGACACAGGTATATAGGAAACCACACATTATTTATCCAAGATTTTATCCATAATGTTCCTTAGTTCTTGCCGAGTTGATTCTATTTTCGCAAGCAAGGTTCTTATCAGTGTGGGTGAAAAATCAACTGTTCGAGGATCATTTGCGAGCCATAATTTAAGTAATCCGCCAAGTCTTCCAAGATCAGCATTTACTCGGCTAAGTTCATTAACCTGTTTTATATCTACGATAGAATCAACCTGATAACCCATTGCAACTCTACGAACAAAACAGGCAACACTTAATCCAGATGCTTCTGCATTTTCTTGGATGAGAATTTTTTCTTCGGGTAAACAATAAACTTTTATTGGCGTACTATTTTTTCTAGTCTGAGTAACTTTCATATAGCTCTCCATACAGGCGGTAGCCTGGCAGCCTCGCAGAGCAGGACGCCCTTGAGCCGCGATGCGGCGAATAGGGAGTGGTAAAGTTGGAACACCGTAACGGTGGGCCTACTTTACATGTCCTGCCCTGCAGTTGCCGTTGTATATCTGTGCACGACAATGTGTATTTCAGTGTATAGGATGTGTTTTCTTAGCGTATTAATATAGGATTACTCGAGTAAATTTCTGCAGCAAATGTGTTTTTTGCAAGGAAACTATACTTCTCCCTTTTGAAAATGACCTTTAGTAGTTATAAATGGACGTCCACCAACTGTATTTATGTTTCGATATATTGTAAGAAGTCTTTTATTTTCTGATGTACTTTTTTACTTCCTTGTCAGAGCATGTGCATTGCAGATTTTAGCGGCTAAAATCTGCCTTCCTATGCCTAAAGCTAGGGGCGTACCTCATATGTCATAAAATCTACCTCAAGTGTCAATATACCAAACGTGTAAGTAATCTCTTCTTCTGGCGTACAACCATCGGCCTTTGGCCGATTCTAGATTTGAAAGCGCCTGCTCAGGCAGGTGATTTCAAAGCCTGAATATACTGATTGATCCTGAATAACCTGCAAAGGAGTTAAAAAATCAGGCCTCTGTAGCACACTGGCGGGCCGTTACAGCACATCGCCGGGCCGTAACGACACGCTACCGGGCCGTTGTAGCTCGTTTTATCCTAGAATTTTGTATCTCAATGCCAATCGCTAGAAATTGTTTGCTATCTTCTTTTAATCTCCGCCGATAGTTACGTAATGTCATATTATTAGTACCTTCACCACTGACAGCTAAAATTAATGTATCAATATGCCAGCCGCCTTTAGGATCGTGCTTATGTGTTAATATATGACGTGCAACTGCTTGGCTAATACCATGCTGAAGACGAGCAATGGGGCCTGGATCATGATGAAAATGCAAATCTCGCTTCAACAACATTACTAATGCAACACCTAAGCGCACTCTCCACAGGTTACGTTCACCACCAGTTAGAGGATTACGCCTAGTCATTGGTGAGGGCACGACATGGTCAATTAAACCGCCTAGAATGGAATAACCGTGTTTTTCTAAATCTGGTGTTACTATTTCAACAGTTGCCACTCGTAGATCAACAAGTAGTTTTTTAATTCGATCATAACTGTATTGTGCATCGGATAGAGTTCGGCGTACTTTCGCTGGATCTACTAATAATTCGATTCCTCCATCAGAAATTTCTCGACGTTTCTCGGCCACATAGAGCATTGTTTCGACAATATCCGCATGACGTTGTCCTAGTCTTCCGGTAACTCGACAACGACCAAAACTAGTCTCCATCCACTGTCCCTTCAGCGCCAAGGGACGTTGACTTGGTTGGTACAGAATGACTCTAGCCTGCAGAGCTGTACTAGTAGGTGTAACTTTATTACCAGTTATCATTTTCTGCACCACTCCATGAAGACATACATTCTTTTGCTATTTGTTTTTTATTCTTCGATTTGAGTTGCGTTACCCTTAATACTCCCCCCTCATGTCTCTGTAACCAACGATCTGGCGCACGTTCTCCATAATTTGCTTTATTTATTCCAAATCTAACAAATTGACCTCGAACATCATCAGAAATACCATACGTCTTCGCTTCCAAGGCGGTCATGCCCGCCAGATAAGATTGCCACCGTATATTATCAACCAGGACGCTACTACCCCTGCTTGCCTGCTGTATATCACCAACCCCCATCGTGGCAGCGCCTTTGTTTGAATGGTGTAGAAATATAATCGAACATCCAGTATCAGCAGCAATACCTTCTAGCTTTCCAATGACTTTGGACATTGCTGCGCTATTATTCTCATCCTCCTGGTGGAAACGGCGAAGAGTATCCAAAATTATTAAACGTCTACCTTTTGAAACTTCATTGATCAAGTTGCTCCAATCCGGCAAGAAAATATTTGGACACTTCCCTACCAAAGGTTCGACCAGTAGCTTATCAGCTACAATCTGCTGCTGACGTGCTGTTAGATATTTTCCCAAAGCATATAAACGATGGTGAACGATGGTTTCAGAGTCCTCCACAGGTAAATATGCCACCAACCCAGTCGGATATTCACCAAAGTTTAAAAGATCTACACCACAAGTAATCTGCACAGCCAATTGTAATGCCAGCATTGACTTTCCAGCGCCTCCCGGAGAAACAATCGCTCCGATAGTACCAATAGCCAAATTAGGCAAGACGTAGTCAATTGGTTGTGGCTTAGCTTCAAATGCTTCCATTATGTTCAATGACATTGCTGTTACCTACCTAAAACAACACCGGGTCTGGCCGCTTTAAACATTGCTGATTTACGATCCGCAATCCACTGTTCTACTTCGGATAACTGCCATGCAACATTTCGGCTAGTAAGTGCTATACGGCGAGGAAACTCGCCTCGCTGTTCAAGGTTATAAATAGTGCGGGCTGACAATGGGATCATTTCCAGAAGTGTTTTTCTGTTAATGAGCGTGCTATGTGCCTTTGTTTGCATCTGCCTTCCTCCTGTTTCCAATCAGGCCTATACAATGCCAAGCATTACCACTTGCTAAAACCTATTCATTGGCTAAAATGGTTGACATGAAAATTACTATCTGGGAAGGCTGTGACCTCACAGTTGCAGCTGCAATTAAATTATTTGTAGAGCGTAGTTATCCGTACTCCATATTTTCACGGAGGTATCCAATACTGCGTCTCATACAAGAAGTTATTGATCCAGCAGTAGCTGCTTATGTAAATTCCCTGCCACCAAGTCATAAAGACTACATTTCTGGAGTAAATCTAGGATTTAGTGATGTACTTAAAAAAGTGGGCTTAAACGTCGTAGTACAGGCACAAAGACTTCTTTTGCGTAATTTCGTTCTGACTTTAGATCAACAAACTTCTCTTGATAAATGCTTTACCGCTACGATTGAGTCTCTTATTGAATTAGTCAGTGAGTGCGCATCCAAGCGGCCGAAGAAATCCTCTCCTGCAAAAGGAGTAACTATAAATTCACAGCGTAAGCTCGGTTATTGCGAGTTCTGCGGTAATCTAACCGAATTTTCCAAGTTGATCAGTGAGATATCAGAATTTGTTGCTAACGATAATGAGTTCCCCGTTCATGAAAAACAGGTCCTTAGTCATCGATATTGTTCTGACCATAGGCCCAAACTCACCAATGGTCTATGGAATCCAAAATACAGACAAGGAAAGCGGTCTCTCGAACAGTTCAATAAAGAATTAATAAGGCTTAGACGGCAATGCGCTAAACCGCATAAAGCTAACGCAAACACAGGGGATATATTGATTGATACCTATTTTCATGAGTGGATGCAGGGCCAAACTTTAACCCCAGCAGATCTAGATAAACTTAGGAATATTGCCAGACGAATGGTTGACTCCAAATTCACTGATACTAAGAAAAAAATAATCATATTAAAACACCAAGGTTTTAACCAGTTTGAAACCGCACAGGTTTTAGAAAAAAATCACTACACAACTATGACAAAGCAGGCTGTGTCCAAGGCCTTAGCGTCTGTGAGGAAAGAATTTTATATTTAAAATAGTATATCCACGAGCTATTATGGTGGAAGTTTAAGTCTTAATATCATCCACTTTATTGAATTATAACCAGCCACTTACGAGTGGTTTTTCGCGATTACCCTGCTTCAAATTGATGATTTTGAAAATACAGTATTATAGTTTATTGTTTGTAGCGCAGCTGTAAGCGTTATGCAAAACGGATCACAGTGATACTACCTCACCAGTAAATCACTGAAGCCGATCTGTAATGACATAGAACGAATTGGTTTTATGGTTATGCAATGGCTCATCCCCTTACTTGTCCCTGACCATAAAAAGCATTCGCTTTCCTGAAAGCAAGTCTAAGCCAAGGGGCGTTTACAGTTGTCTTCTCTTGGCTCATTAGGTACTGGCTTAATTATTAGAATCATGTCGGTGGCATTTTAGTCCAAATATGCCTAAACTTTTAGCAGCTAAAATTCGTCTTCTCATGTAGGGTCAAGAAGCTTATGATTTAACCTATTGATTATGTGAATTACCTTGTGAGTATTACTCGTAGGATGGAATCTTCCAAAACTCTGACAATTCACTCTGAATGCATGGTAACAAAGAACAGTTTAAACCATGGTCTGTTCAGCGTTAAATTTCTCAAGATAGACTTCCATTTCGCGAGTCCACCTAGGGGTAGGTACCGAGGTGATCATTAGCCAAGGAAACCACCATACAAGCATGAAGAGTAACATAAGCGGTGCGATCATTTCGGCCGAAGAATGAGAAACTATATACATAATGAATAATATTAGTAGAACTGTGTTTACAATCTGACCTACCAGAAAAAGACGCCAGCGAAAACAATGCCATTTCCTGTTGAACACAATCCGTCCATCCCGTTCTTCAAGCCAGTTACGCCACGGCTTGAGATAACCAGCCCGCACCCCATAACGATCACACATTATTACAGCCAAATCCTGCAGCCGATAATTATACAAGCCTGTGAGCCGATAAAGGCTGCGCTGACGAAGCTCACGCTTTGCCAGACGGACCGCATTTTTATTCAAATATGGCTGTGTCAGCATTTGCTCTAGCCGGCGCTTCCTAAGATTGAGTAGTCCACGAAATACACTTCCAGATTCAGCATTAATTACTCTGTGACGAACTACACCGAGTGCAATATAGATACACAGCAATAGCCAGCCGGTCTTAGGGTATTGATTCATCCATTGTATAATTACAGACAACTCAGGCACTTTTATTTTTCCTATTTATGCAATCCAGATAAAACCAGTAAAGATTCAGTAAATTTTAGCGGCTAAAATTGCTCTCCTGGCGTAGATACAAGAAGTATATCCACTTAAATTACTGATTATTAACTACTTACTAGTCCATTCATCAATCATATTCGCCCAATCTTGTAGCATCTCGGCCCTCTGCTCACGATATTCAGCCTTGTTATAAACAGCTCGTACCCCCTTTTGTTCATGGGCAAGGCACTTCTCAATCCAGTCAGTATTGTACCCGGCCTCATGTAGCAAGGTGCTGGCAGTACGCCGTAAGTCATGGGGACCAAACTTAGGTAACAACTCCCCTTCTTTCTGAGCCAGACGATACGTCAGTGTCAAAACCCGGTTTAAAGTAGCGCTACTCATTGGCGCATCGGAATCGTACCGCGAAGGAAGGATAAAATCAGAGCTACCGGCAAAGGTTTTGAGAGCAATCATAATATCCATTGCCTGTCTGGAAAGAAAAACCAAATGTGGATTACGTCGTTTCATCCTCTCCTTTGGTATCGTCCATAATGCCTCACTAAAATTGATCTCGTTCCAGGTTGCGTTAGTAAGCTCACTTTTACGTACCATCGTTAACAGCAAAAGTTTAACCGCTGCTCTGATTGATGGCGTCGTTCCTACCCGTTCCATGTACCGATACATCAGACCAATTTCAACTGGCGTCAATGCCCTGTCACGAGGCTCAAATTTCGCTATGCTTGCAGGCCGTACCAGATCAGCGGGATTCTCAACCTTCTGACCGCGCTCAATAGCCCAGCGATAGACTTGCAATACAATCTCTCTGGCGTGCACAGCTGTCGCCGGTGCCCCTCTCTCGACAATGTTATCGGTTAATGCGCGTAAGTCTTCATGTGTAATCTCGGTCAATTTCTGCTGCGCAAATTTTGACTTCAACTCCCTTTGATATACCGAACGCCGCATATCACGCGTCGATTCAGCCATTTGATAACCGCGTAACCATTTCTCAGCCCATGCACCAAAAGTCTCCGCATCTTTGATACGCGCTTTATCTCTAGCTTTTTCCCTCGCTGGCGATCTTCCACTGGCAACCATTTTTTTAGCTTCATTGAGCCGTTCACGCGCTTCTGCAAGCGTGATCCCTCCAACACCATAGCGGCCAAAAGTAACGGTCTCCTGTCTTCCGTTTATTGAATAGTTATAACGAAATGAAATAGTTCCAGCCGGAGTGACCGCAACATACAGACCATCACGGTCATTAACTTTATAGAGTTTCTCCTTCGGCTTAAGGTGACGCAGCCTGGTGTCAGTCAACATGTTTTATTGTTTTCCTTTATCAAAAATACCATGTTGTAAAAAATTCAGAAAAGTTGTTTAACTCTCTGTTTTTAATTGAGTTATAAAAAATAAATACCATAACTCAACCGAAATTTATCACATGGTACTTTTTCAAACCTGAATTCGAAACCAGAGAGTACCATCAAAAATTCCATTGAAAAAACCGTGCTTCCCGTTGCTAACAGCTGCCAGAAAGTGCCAGATACAAAAACAAAAAAGCCCGCAGTTACGCGAGCTTAGAGGTACTTTACTGCTTTTACGTGCAGGCTGTTGCCAGACGTTAAATCATTCCCACTCAATCGTTGCTGGCGGCTTACCAGAAACGTCGTATACCACGCGGGAGATACCGTCGACTTCGTTGATAATACGGTTGGAAACGCGGCCGAGGAATTCATACGGCAGGTGCGCCCAGTGCGCAGTCATGAAGTCGATAGTTTCGACTGCACGCAGCGAAACAACCCAGTCGTATTTGCGACCGTCACCCATGACACCAACGGAGCGTACCGGCAGGAACACCGTGAACGCTTGGCTGACTTTGTCGTACAGTTCTGCTTTGTGCAGTTCTTCGATGAAGATGGCATCGGCGCGACGCAACAGGTCGCAATACTCTTTCTTCACTTCACCCAGCACACGCACGCCAAGGCCCGGCCCCGGGAACGGATGACGGTACAGCATGTTATACGGCAGGCCCAATTCCAGACCAATCTTGCGTACTTCGTCTTTGAACAGCTCTTTGAGCGGCTCAACCAGACCCAGCGCCATATCATCCGGCAAACCACCGACGTTATGGTGCGATTTAATCACATGCGCTTTGCCGGTAGCGGAAGCGGCGGATTCGATCACGTCCGGATAGATAGTGCCTTGCGCCAGCCATTTCACATCGGTCAGCTTACCGGCTTCTTCATCGAACACGTCAACGAAGACACGACCGATGGTTTTACGCTTGGCTTCCGGGTCATCAATACCCGCCAGAGCTGATAAGAAACGCTCTTCCGCCGGAACATGCACGATGTTCAAGCCGAACTGGTCGCCAAACATTTCCATCACCTGCTCGGCTTCGTTCAAACGCAACAGACCGTTGTCCACAAACACACAGGTCAGGCGTTCACCAATCGCACGGTGCAGCAGCAACGCCGTCACCGACGAGTCAACCCCACCGGACAGGCCAAGAATCACCTTATCTCCACCAACCTGCTGACGGATACGCTCAACGGCGTCGTCGATGATTTTGGCCGGTGTCCACAGCGCTTCACACTGGCAAATATCACGGACAAAACGCTCCAGCATGCGCTGGCCTTGACGGGTGTGGGTCACTTCCGGGTGGAACTGCACGCCATAGAAGCGTTTTTCTTCGTTCGCCATGATGGCATACGGGCAGGTATCGGTACTGGCAACAGTAACAAAATCCGCCGGAATAGCGGTCACTTTATCGCCGTGGCTCATCCATACGTCTAACAAGGGCGCACCGCTGGCGCTGACAGCATCCTGAATGTCGCGAACCAACGCACTGTTGGATTTGACTTCAACCTGAGCATAACCAAACTCACGCTCGCTGGAGCCTTCTACTTTGCCGCCCAACTGCATCGCCATGGTCTGCATGCCATAACAGACGCCCAGTACCGGTACACCAGCCTGGAAAACATACTCCGGCGCACGCGGGCTATTAAACTCGGTGGTACTTTCCGGGCCGCCGGAAAGGATGATGCCATTCGGGTTGAACTCGCGAATTTGCGCTTCGGTGACATCCCATGCCCACAGTTCGCAGTATACGCCCAGTTCACGTACGCGACGTGCCACCAGTTGCGTGTATTGCGAGCCGAAATCCAGAATAAGAATGCGATGTTGATGAATGTTTTCTGTCATGAGAGGCGTATTCCACTACGGAGCGAAAGAAAAATTGAACCCGGTAAGTTTACCGGGTTCGTAACAGTAAATCAGCCGGTAAGCGCTTAGCCCATACGATAGTTCGGCGACTCTTTGGTAATGGTCACATCGTGGACATGGCTTTCCTGAATACCGGCACCGCTGATACGCACAAATTCAGCTTTGGTACGCAGCGCATCAATGGTCGCACAACCGGTCAGACCCATGCAGGAGCGCAAACCGCCCATCTGCTGATGCACGATCTCTTTCAGGCGGCCTTTATAAGCCACACGACCTTCGATACCTTCCGGTACCAGCTTGTCAGCTGCATTGTCAGACTGGAAGTAACGGTCGGACGAACCTTTAGACATCGCACCCAGCGAGCCCATGCCGCGGTAAGATTTGAACGCACGGCCCTGATACAGTTCGATTTCACCCGGCGATTCTTCCGTACCCGCCAGCATGGAACCGACCATCACACAGGCGGCACCTGCGGCGATCGCTTTGGCGATATCGCCAGAGAAACGGATACCACCGTCAGCAATCACCGGAATCCCGGTGCCTTCCAGTGCGTCGACTGCATCGGCAATCGCCGTAATCTGCGGTACGCCCACACCGGTTACGATACGGGTAGTACAAATAGAGCCAGGGCCAATCCCGACTTTCACGGCACTGACACCGGCTTCGGCCAGCGCACGCGCACCAGCACCCGTCGCGACGTTACCACCGATGATCTGCAAATCCGGGTATTTGGCACGGGTTTCACGAATACGCTGCAACACCCCTTCAGAATGACCGTGTGAGGAGTCAATCAGCAAGACGTCCACGCCAGCGGCAACCAACGCGTCAATACGCTCTTCGTTACCCGCACCCGCACCGACTGCCGCACCAACACGCAAACGGCCGTGCTCATCTTTACACGCGTTCGGTTTACGTTCCGCTTTCTGGAAATCTTTTACTGTGATCATCCCAACCAGACGGAACTGCGCATCCACCACCAGCGCTTTTTCGATACGACGCTCGTGCATTTTTTGCAGCACGACGTCGCGCGCTTCGCCTTCTTTGACCGTCACCAGACGTTCTTTCGGGGTCATTACCGCGCTGACCGGGCGGTCCAGATCGGTAACGAAGCGAACGTCGCGACCCGTGATGATGCCGACCAGCTCATTACCGGTCGTGACCACCGGATAACCGGCAAAACCGTTACGTTCGGTGAGCGCTTTGACTTCACGCAGTGTCGTTTCTGGCGTTACCGTCTGCGGGTCAACCACCACACCACTTTCATGGCGTTTTACGCGGCTCACTTCTTCCGCCTGACGCTCAATGGACATGTTCTTATGGATGAAACCAATGCCGCCTTCTTGTGCCAGCGCAATTGCCAGACCAGATTCGGTCACGGTGTCCATAGCGGCAGACAGCATAGGAATGTTCAAACGGATACGTTGAGTCAGTTGTGTGCTTAGATCAGCCGTGTTGGGCAGAACGGTGGAATGGGCAGGAACGAGGAGAACATCATCGAAGGTCAGTGCTTCTTTAGCGATTCGTAGCATGGCAATATCTCACCGGGATTGAGGATGGGAATTAGATAAAATATTGCCGCGGCATTATACAGGCCGAAATCGATTGCCTCCAGCATTTTTTTATAAAAACGCTTGCGAACGACCCATTGACCGGTAGTATTGGTAGATTAACTCTCTGTTTTATTATTTGATCCGGGTCACAATGTCTTCATTGCCGTCATCTGCCATATTTACCGTCAGCCGCCTTAATCAGACAGTAAAACAGTTGCTGGAAGGTGAGATGGGCCAGGTTTGGCTGTCCGGAGAAATTTCCAATTTTTCCCAACCCTCCTCAGGACATTGGTATTTCACGCTCAAAGATGAGCGCGCTCAGGTGCGATGCGCCATGTTTCGCACCAGCAACCGCCGGGTGACCTTTCGGCCGCAAAACGGACAACAGGTGCTGATTCGCGCCACCATCACACTATATGAACCGCGTGGCGACTACCAGTTGCTGGCGGAAAGCATGCACCCGGCTGGCGATGGGTTGCTGCAACAACAGTTCGAACAGCTGAAACAGCGTTTGTCGGCCGAAGGGCTATTTGACCAACACTACAAACAACCACTTCCCAAACCCGCCCGTCAGGTTGGCGTGATTACGTCTGCCAGCGGTGCGGCATTGCATGACATTTTGCACATTCTACAGCGCCGTGACCCGTCGCTACCGGTCGTTATCTATCCGACAGCGGTACAAGGTGTGGATGCACCGGGTCAGATTGTGCGGGCAATTGAGCTGGCTAACCTGCGCGGAGAGTGTGATGTACTGATTGTCGGTCGCGGCGGCGGCTCACTGGAAGACCTGTGGAGTTTCAACGACGAGCGAGTGGCACGGGCCATCTTCGCCAGCCGAATTCCGGTTGTCAGTGCGGTCGGCCACGAAACCGATGTGACTATTGCCGACTTCGTGGCGGACCTGCGAGCACCGACGCCTTCGGCAGCCGCAGAACTGGTCAGCCGTAACCAGTTGGAGCTGCTGAGGCAAATTCGCGCCCAGCGCCAACGGCTGGAAATGGCGATGGATTATTATCTGGCACAGCGCCAGCAGCAATTTGTCCGGTTACAACATCGGTTACATCAGCAACATCCACAACTCCGTCTGGCACGGCAGCAAACCCAATTGATTCGGCTACGCCAACGTCTGGATGACGCGATCCAATTGCATCTGCGCCAGCAAACGCGCCGTCAGGAACGTCTCGCCCAGCGTTTGCAGCAACACCAGCCACAGTCACGATTGCATCGCGCCCAACAGCAGATACAGCAGCTGCGCTATCGTCTGCATCATGCGCTGGAAAAGCAACTTAGCCAGTATAAACAACAGTTTGGCGAAGCCTGTTCCCATCTCGAAGCCGTCAGCCCGCTGGCAACGCTAGCCCGTGGCTACAGTGTCACCACCACTTCGGATGGCAAGGTCATGAAGCAAACGGTTCAGGTCACCAAAGGCGATAAACTGAAAACCCGGTTACAGGATGGCTGGGTCGAGAGTCAGGTAACTGAAATAAAAAAAGAATCTACTAAACCGCGTGCAAAACGTCAGCCGAAAAATATTCAGTGATTAGGCTATACTTATCGTGTCGTAATTGTGGTAGATCAGTGTTAATCATATGTTGCACCATACTGTCAGGCATAAGGAGATGAAGTATGCAATCCGCCCGTAGCATCATTCCGCCCTACATTCTGCATCGCATCATTAATAATGGATCAGATGAAGAGCGTCGTTGTGCGCAACACACTCTGATGCACGTGCAATCTCTGATGGTCGCTCCGGTCGTCCATCCTGATGAGCACGAGGAGCGCCCCGCCGGTCAGGTACAGCGCGACATCTACGATGCAGAGCACCAGCAGGCATTACCGGGCAAGCGGATTCGGGCAGAGGGTCAACCAGGAAATGGGGATGTCGCTGCTGATGAAGCCTACAATTATCTGGGTATCACCTACGACTTTTTCTGGAAAATTTTTGGTCGCAACTCACTGGATAATAAAGGATTATCACTGACTGGCAGCGTTCACTACGGCAAGGATTACCAAAATGCCTTCTGGAATGGACAACAGATGGTATTTGGCGACGGTGACGGTAAGGTTTTCAATCGTTTCACCATCGCACTGGATGTTATCGCCCATGAGCTGTCGCACGGTGTGGTAGAAAGCGAATGCAATTTACTGTACTTCCGCCAGTCAGGTGCACTCAACGAATCGCTCGCCGACGTGTTTGGCTCAATGGTCAAACAATACTACCGCAACCAGAAAGTACAGCAGGCAGACTGGATTATTGGCGAGGGGCTACTTGCCGAAGGTATTGACGGTAAAGGGCTACGCTCGCTGTCCCGCCCCGGCACTGCCTATGACGATTTGCTGCTGGGTACCGACCCACAACCCGCCCATATGCGTGACTTCGTCAACACCCGTGAAGATAACGGCGGTGTGCATCTGAATTCGGGTATCCCCAGCCGTGCCTTCTACCTCGCCGCAATGGCGCTGGGAGGCTATTCCTGGGAAAAAGCCGGTCAAATCTGGTATGACACCGTGTGCGACAAAGATCTACCGCAGAATGCTGATTTCTCCATCTTTGCCAGATTTACCGTAGAGCACGCGAAGCGGCGCTTCAATGAAGCGGTTGCTGACGCCGTGCTGCGAGCCTGGCATCAGGTTGGGATTGATACGGGAATCATCAATGAGCACGAACAGGAATAACCTGCCGGATTTAACGGACGATGTGATTATTGAGCTGGCACGCGAAGGCGGTTTTGCCTGGATCCCGAGACTGGCTGGCCCGCGTCGCTTTTCGTTGGCAGAAGTACCCGCAACACAAAAAGAAAGAATCCGTGCCGTGCTGCATGACGCCCTGCCTGCGGCACAGGAGCCAGGTCAGCCTGGTTCCCCTGGTCGTGGTGATCAGTTCTACTACCGAATCCATATTCACTACTGCAATACACAGGATAGCCACCAGGCTGACTGGGTATTGCTGATCCCCGAACAGCACGCTTCGTCCGAGTTGGAAGCCCTGTGGCGTAATGGGCTGGTCGACGAAGAGCAAGCCCTCTGACGGCTACAGCACCACACCATACAGAAATACACAGCACTACACAGAACTACACAGAACTACACAGAACTACAGCGGCTGGTAACATACCACCACGCGGGAGCGCGAAATCAAGCCATGGCCGTTGGCACACAGATAGTTTTCTGCGCCACAGGCACGTAGCACCTGCAATGGCTGTTCACATTCCGGGCATCGCGTCAGACGAAGAAAATCACGCTGGCACGCCTCGCAATAGTACTGGTCGTTGCGGCTGTGTTGAGCGTCATGCTGCCGATCGCTGGCACGCCATACCATCGGTTGCTGACAGTCGGGACAATAAGCGTCCATCGTCTCCCTCTCGTTCCCCGTATGAAAAACGGGGCAGAATTGCTTCTGCCCCGGCGAATTAATTCGGCCCTGCTATCACGGCTTATTTGCCTTTTTTGATATGCTGCATCAGGCGTTTACGTTTACGCAGCTGATTTGGCGTCAACGTGTTGCGTTTGTTGGCAAACGGGTTTTCCCCTTCCTTGAACTGAATACGGATGGGGGTTCCCATCACATCCAGTGAGCGCCGGTAGTAATTCATCAAGTAGCGCTTGTAGGAATCCGGTAAATCTTTGACCTGATTACCGTGGATCACCACGATCGGCGGATTGTACCCCCCGGCATGCGCATATTTCAGCTTCACGCGACGGCCACGTACTAATGGTGGCTGGTGATCGTCAGCCGCCATCTGCATGATACGGGTCAACATTGCCGTCCCTACCCGTCGGGTAGAGCACTCATAGGCTTCATTAACGGATTCGAACAGGTTACCCACGCCACTGCCGTGTAATGCTGAAATGAAGTGGATGCGGGCAAAATCGATAAACCCAAGGCGCAGATCGAGGGTTTCTTTTACCTGATCCTTAACCTCTTGCGTCAACCCATCCCACTTATTCACCACAATAACCAGTGAGCGGCCCGAGTTGAGGATAAAGCCCAACAACGACAAGTCTTGATCAGAAATCCCCTCACGGGCATCGATCACCAGCAATACGACGTTAGCGTCTTCAATTGCCTGCAATGTCTTGATCACCGAGAACTTTTCTACAGTATCGGTAATTTTGCCGCGTTTGCGCACCCCGGCAGTATCGATCAACACATAGTCGCGACCATCACGCTCCATCGGGATATAGATACTGTCTCGCGTGGTGCCAGGCATGTCGTACACCACCACCCGATCTTCCCCAAGAATACGGTTGGTCAGTGTCGATTTACCGACATTTGGACGCCCCACGATGGCCAGTTTAATCGGCAGTCCTTCGAAATTTGGCGCCTCGCCATCGACATCATCACCCTCAATGCCATCATCACCGCCTTCACCAAGCTGTTCCGTCCAGTAAGCCGCATTGGCTTCTTCTTCAGTTAATTCACGAGCTTCCTGAAGCGGCTCAGTGGCAAACGGCAACAGCACTTTTTCCAGCAATGAGGTCACGCCACGGCCATGGGATGCGGCAATCGGGTAGACGTCACCCAGACCAAGCGAATAGAAATCGGCAATGCCGGTATCGATATCAATACCGTCAACTTTGTTAGCTACCAGAAACGTGTCTTTTTCACGCGAGCGCAAGTGTTGAGCGATGGCGTGATCCGCCGGCATCAGGCCGTCGCGGGCATCCACCAGAAACAGCACAATATCCGCTTCTTCTATCGCCAGCAGCGACTGCTCGGCCATGCGCGTTTCCACACCATCTTCAGTACCGTCAATACCACCGGTATCAATGATGATGAACTCATTCCCTTCCACCTCGGCACGACCATACTTGCGGTCACGCGTCAGCCCAGGGAAATCCGCCACCAATGCGTCACGGGTACGCGTCAAGCGATTAAACAGCGTGGATTTCCCCACATTCGGGCGCCCGACCAGCGCGACGACAGGTATCATTGTTACAACCTCTATTGCTTATAGTTCAATTCGTTACAGCAGAAAACGCTGCTGAAGATAAAAGACGAAACGGCCCCTGACAGCATCAGGAGCCGTTACAGGGACGATGGCCTCGCCATCCGTCCCGAACCTGCACAGCGGTTAACGGGTAAACGCGTAAACCTCGCCACCTTTGGCTTGCACCAGCAGTTTGTCGCTGGCCACTACCGGTTTACTCAATAAACCAGAGCCGTCGACTTTCTGCTGAACCACAAAACGGCCGTCAGTGGTATTCACCCAGTGCATATAGCCTTCGGCATCACCAACAACCAGATAACCGTTATACAGCGCCGGTGCGGTTACATTGCGGTGTAACAGATCGCTCTGCCGCCAGAGCACCACACCACCGTTGGTATTCAGCGCGATGATGCGATCATCCTGATCCACCAGATAAATGCGATCGCCATCAACAATAAAATCGTTTACCGACCCAATTTCACGCTTCCAGGTAATCTGTCCAGAACGCAGATCCAGTGCCGTCAGGTTGCCATTATATCCCAGCGCATACACGACGTTACCCACGACAACTGGGGTGGTGTCGACATCATTCAAACGAGCGATTTCAGTTGCGCCGCCAGGTTGAGAGATGCGCTGCTGCCAGATCAACTGACCCTGATTAATCGTGACTGCGCTTACGCGGCCATTGTCACCACCGACAATAGCGGCACCAAACGCGGTTGTCGGCGCAGATTCACCACGCAGCGACAGTGACGGCATATCCAGGTTTACCGTCCATTTGATAGTACCGTCAGATTCGCTAAGCGCCTGCAGCATACCGTTACTGGTGTGAATAATGACCACACCATCACTGACCACCGGGCTGGATAATACTTCACCCGCTACTTTGGTCTGCCACTGCAACGAGCCATCATCAGCATTCAGAGCAAAAAGCTGCGCCCGCTCGCTGCCGACATAAACATGGTTACCCGATACGGAAACGCCACCTGACAGCAATGCCGGACGATTGCTGGACAGCAGACCGGTTTTCTCCGCCAGATCGACGCGCCATTTCTCTTCACCGCTATTCAGATCCAACGCTTTTACCGTACCGTGACGATCGGCGGCATAGACGCGGCTGTCCTGCCAGGTCGGATGCAGATTGGAGTAGAACTCCCCCGTACCGTCCCCAACGGAGCGACTCCAGACTTTGGTGGGGGTAAACTGGTTGGTCACCTGCGGCAGAGGAGACATTTTGACAACGTCCTCCTCGCGATCAAACAGCGAACAGCCGCTCAGCAGGGTAATAGAGACCAGTCCGACCAAAAGTGTTTTACGCAGTTGCATGAAGTCCCTCTTAGCTGGGCAGATTATTCAGTTTGATACGCAACAGGGATTGCAGACCCTGAGAAGGTTTTGCCGCCATGCCTTTACTGTAAGCATCTCGAGCGCCCTGATTGTCGCCTTTGCTCGCCAGCACATCACCGCGGACGTCAGCGACCATCGCCGCCCAACCTTCCAGCTTGATGGCATCCAGCGTCTTCAACGCCTCATCCGGCTTCTTCTGCTGCAATAATACGCGAGCCAGACGCAGGTTAATCATCGCCTGTAGATCGCCATCTTTGGTTTGGCTCAACGCCAGGCGGAGCTGCTGCTCAGCCTTGGCGATATCATTTTTTTCAACAAACTGGTGCGCCAGCGCCAGTGCCGTCAGCGCGCCATAATTGCCGTGATCACCGACAGCAAATTTTTCAGCACCAGCAACGCCTTCCGCCGTACCGGCAGACAGCGATTCGGTAACTTGCTGATAGGCAGCGGAAGCCGCCATCGCGCTGCTTTCCTGATGATTTTGCCAAAAGCGCCAACCGACCAGGGCACCGACACCCAGCACCACGCCGATAGCCAGCGCCTTGCCGTTTTCAGCAAAGAAGCGGCGAATTACCTCAACCTGTTCGTTCTCAGTGGTATAAACTTCCACGCTGCCTTTCTCCTTAATTCAGTAACGCCGCCAGGCGCGCCGCTACATCCGCTTGAGACAGAGTTTCCTGCTCGCCGTTGGTCAGGTTTTTCAGCACGACCTGCCCGGCCGCTACTTCGGTTTCACCCAGCACCAACGCAACCCGAGCCCCACTCTTATCCGCACGGGCAAACTGTTTTTTGAAGTTACCGCCACCGTAGTTGGTCATCAATTTCAGTTGCGGCAGCGCGTCACGCACGTTTTCCGCCAGGCGAATTGCTGCATGTTGCGTACCCGCACCCGATGAAATCAGATAGACATCAACGGCAGGTGGCGCGGCAAACGCCGGATTGACCTCTTGCACCAACAGCACCAGACGCTCCAGCCCCATGCCAAAACCCACCGCCGGGGTACTGGAACCACCAAGCTGCTCAACCATGCCGTCATAACGACCACCGCCACACACCGTTCCCTGCGATCCCAGACTGGTGGTCACCCATTCGAAAACAGTACGGTTGTAATAGTCCAGCCCACGAACCAGCCGTGGATTAATCTTATATGGGATACCTGACTGCGTTAAAAGTTCACACAATTCATCGAAATGCGCACGAGAATCATCATCCAGATAGTCGGTCAGTACCGGTGCGTTATCCAGTAACGCCTGCACCTGCGCATTCTTGGAATCCAGTACCCGCAACGGGTTGGTATACATACGACGCCGGCAGTCTTCATCCAGCAGATCTTTATGCTGTTCCAGAAACGCGATCAGCGCATCACGGTAACGCGCACGGGCATCCAAAGAACCAATGGAGTTCAGTTCCAGACTAACATGCTGATCGATCCCCAATACACGCCACCAGCGGGCGGTCATCAGAATCATTTCCGCATCCACGTCCGGTCCTTTCAGACCAAACACTTCGCAACCCAACTGATGGAACTGACGATAGCGCCCTTTCTGCGGACGCTCATGACGGAACATCGGGCCGGTATACCACAACCGCTGTTCCTGATTGTACAGAATACCGTGTTCAATCCCGGCGCGAACGCACCCCGCAGTCCCTTCGGGACGCAATGTCAGGCTGTCGCCGTTGCGGTCTTCAAACGTGTACATTTCCTTTTCAACGACATCGGTCACTTCGCCGATCGCACGTTTGAACAACGAAGTCTGCTCGACGAGCGGGGTACGAATTTCGCTATAGCCGTACCCGCGGAGTACCTGTTTCAGGCTATCTTCAATACGCTGCCACAGTGCCGTTTCGGCTGGCAGGTAGTCGTTCATGCCACGGATGGCTTGAATATTCTTTGCCACGTCAGTTCTCTATGCGTTTTCAAAAAGTAATGCGCTGTTAAAAAATAGACCCGATTATAGAAGCAACGACGCAATGTCTTCAATGTCGCTGCCGCCATCATCGGGTGCTTCAGTTCAGGAATTCGTACCGGATCGCATCCAGACTGGCCGGATGGATCACTTATCCACCATATTGACGGCGATACGCTGTTTTTCATCCAGCATAGACGCCTTGGCGCGGATCCTGGCTTCCAGTTGATCGATCATATCGTCGTTGTCAAAGCGCTCTTTCTGGCGTACGCCATCTTCGTAAAAACCGCTCTTCTTATTGCCGCCGGTCACACCCAGCGTCGAGACCAGCGCTTCACCCGGGCCGTTGACCACGCAACCGATAATGGAAACATCCATCGGCGTGATGATGTCCTCCAGTCGCTGCTCCAGCGCGTTCACGGTGCCGATAACATCGAACTCCTGACGTGAGCAGGTCGGGCAGGCAATAAAATTAATGCCGCGTGAACGAATACGCAGTGACTTGAGGATATCAAAACCGACTTTGACCTCTTCCACCGGATCCGCCGCCAGCGACACCCGCAGGGTGTCACCGATGCCTTCAGAAAGCAGCAAGCCAAGGCCAATCGCTGACTTCACCGCTCCGCTACGTGCGCCACCCGCTTCTGTGATGCCTAAATGCAGCGGTTGATCAATACGAGACGCCAGCAAGCGATAGGACTGCACCGCCAGAAAGACATCCGACGCCTTCACGCTGACCTTGAACGAATGGAAATTAAGGCGATCGAGAATATCCACATGGCGCATGGCGGATTCCAGCAACGCTTCCGGCGTCGGCTCGCCATACTTTTCCTGCAAGTCCTTTTCCAGAGAACCGGCGTTGACGCCGATGCGAATCGGAATATTTTTGTCGCGCGCACAATCCACCACCGAACGAATGCGCTCTTCGCTACCGATGTTGCCAGGATTAATACGCAGACAATCAACCCCGTATTCCGCTACTTTCAGCGCAATACGGTAGTCAAAATGGATATCCGCCACCAGCGGTGTATCCACTTGTTGTTTAATCAGACGAAATGCTTCTGCAGCATCCATCGTCGGCACCGACACACGCACGATATCCACACCGACCCGCTCGAGCGACTTAATCTGTCTGACTGTCGCGTCAACATCGGTAGTACGGGTATTGGTCATCGACTGCACTGCAATCGGTGCACCGTCACCGACAGGCACCTTGCCGACATAAATCCGGGTTGATTTGCGGCGGTTGATGGGTGCGGGATTATGCATCACTTCTTCTCCACAATTGCCAGTGCGACGGCACGATTACTCTGCCGTCAGCGTAATACGAGCCACCTGATGGCTTTTGACAAACCGGCTCAAATCAACCGGCTTGCCCTGAAACTCGACTTGTACCGCACCCGGCGCGCCGATTTTCAACCGGTACGGCGCCTGGCCGGTCAGGTTCAATACACTGCCGCTACGCTGTACGCCGCTGAACAGCTTTTTACCGGCAGCATCCACCACTTCCAACCAGCAATCTGCGGTGAAACGCATCACGATAGCACCTGATGCTTCCGGTGTAGTCGCCGCGCTGGCCGGTGCGGTAGCGGTCTGGTTTAACAAAGGCTGATCAGACGACGCAGGAGCCTGAGACGCGCCCCCCGCCACTGCAGGCGTATTATTCGCTGCCGGTGCAACCGGCGTCGACGCAGCCGGTTGAGACGGTGTTGCGGCCGGTGAGTTCAGTGCAATAGGCTGCCCGTTATTCGCCGTCGCGTTATTCGCCGCTGTATTATTCACCGCCGTATTATCGTCGGTATCCACCGGCTCCGGATCAGTGTTTACATCGCTTGCCTGCCCGCCATTACGGTTCTGGGAAGCGGTGGCGTGATCCACCATCGAATTGATTTCCTGCTGTTGGGCCTGATGATTCTGCCACCACCAGGCGACGGTCAGCCCCAACACGCCGATCAAAATCAGCCAGGTGAACAACATCAACCAGCCATCTCGCTTTTTGCGGCTTTTACCTAATGCCAGACTCTGCATCGGTGCCACATTGGAAACGCGACTTGGCATAACCTGCTTTTCCAGCATCGGCAATAATTCATCTTCGGGGAGGTGAACCAGTCGGGCATAGGAGCGGATGTAACCGCGAAGAAAAGTAGGAGCAAGACCAGCAGGCGTATTGTTATCTTCTATTTCACGAACGGTCGATAGTTTCAGGCATAACCGTTCAGCAACAACCTGTTGCGTCAATCCCAGTTGCTCGCGTGCCTCACGCAAACGTTCGCCAGGAGTCATTATCGTTGCTGCAGTATTATCTTGAGTGGCTTCAGTATTCATTAGCTAAGAACTGCTGGTACTGTTTGGATTGTGGAAAACTTCGCGCCAGCAACCCGCCATAACGTTCTACTTCGTCATGATGATTCGCCAGCGCGGCGAAACGAATCTGTAGCCACACACTTTCGGCGCTTGCCGCAAGTTGTGACTGATACATATTCAGGAGCAATCGCGCCTGATCATAGCGCCCGGCGTTGAAACGATTTTCCGCCTCCGCCAGAAGCCGATTGCCTTTCGCAGGATCGTATCTCAGTGCACGACTGAGCCACTGGCCTGCCTCATCTGACTGCCCGGCTTTGAGAAAGCAATATCCCGCATTCTCAAGCGCATCGGCAACCTGATGGTAATCAGGGAGTTGCGCGGCAGCGGCAAATTGCTGTTGCGCCGCTACATACTGCCCTAAACCACAGAGAAACGCACCGTAATTATTCATCACGCCGCCGTTAGCGGGCACCTGTCGCAACAGACGTCGATAGCGTTTTTCAGCCGCCGGGTTTTCGCCAATACGCTGCTCGTACAGCGCCATACCTAACTGGGTGCGGTAATCATCCGGTGCGAGTTGCTCTGCTTTTTGCAGATTATCACGCGCCGCATCAAGATTATTCCGGGCCAGATATTCCAGCCCGAGTTGCAACCGCGTTTGTGCCGCAGCAGGGTTAGCCTGCTTCGACGGCGAGTGCACACACCCAGCCAGCAATACACTACCTGCGACCAACACCGCACGTTTTCCCGGCAACATCCGTTTCATCCCTGATACTCCTTGCAGCCATCCTGGCTCGTCACCGCTGTGACATGTTAACGCAATCGATGACTTACCACAGCCTGTCATCAACCAGCAACGCTATAACGCTGCCGCCGGGCCTTCAATGACCCCACCGTATGATAAGCCCCGAAAACGTATTTATCACCTGCTTTCCTCAGAAAGCAGGTTGATTTGACATCATTTTCAGACGGTTTTTACCGCAATCGTATCGCGTTCCATCTTTTTCTTCAGCGTACGCTTGGTGCGATCCACCACTTCTCCCGCCAACTGACCGCATGCCGCATCGATATCATCACCGCGAGTTTTACGCACGATAGTCGTAAAACCATACTCCATCAATACTTTGGAAAAGCGGTCAACCCGGCTGTTGGAACTGCGGCCATAAGGTGCGCCGGGGAACGGGTTCCAGGGGATCAGGTTTATCTTGCACGGCGTGTCTTTCAGGCATTCTGCCAACTGATGCGCATGCTCGGTGCCGTCGTTGATGTGATCTAGCATCACGTACTCTACCGTGACACGCCCCTGATTCGCGTTGGATTTGTCCAGATAGCGTCGTACCGCCGCCAGGAAAGTCTCGATATCATACTTTTTATTAATTGGCATGATTTCGTTACGAATTTCATCCGTTGGCGCATGCAGGGAAATCGCCAGCGCCACATCAATCATATCGCCCAGTTTATCCAGCGCAGGGACAACCCCAGACGTTGACAGCGTCACCCGACGTTTAGATAAGCCGAAACCAAAATCATCCAGCATGATTTCCATCGCCGGTACAACATTGGTCAGGTTCAGCAACGGTTCCCCCATCCCCATCATTACCACGTTGGTAATAGGTCGCTGCCCTGTCACTTTAGCGGCACCGATAATTTTCGCCGCACGCCACACCTGCCCGATAATTTCAGATACGCGCAGGTTGCGGTTAAACCCCTGCTGCGCGGTAGAGCAGAATTTGCACTCCAGCGCACACCCCACCTGTGAGGACACACACAGCGTGGCACGGTCATCTTCTGGGATGTACACCGTTTCCACGCGCTGGCCGTCAACCAGAATCGCCCACTTGATGGTACCGTCAGAAGAGCGTTGCTCGTCTACGACCTCCGGTGCCCGAATTTCCGCGATCGCCTGCAGCTTACCGCGCAGTACCTTATTGATGTCGGTCATCTGGTTAAAATCATCACAGCAGTAATGATAGATCCATTTCATGACCTGATCGGCACGGAACGGTTTTTCACCCAGCTGCGCAAAAAAGGCACGCATTTGCTGGCGATTGAAATCCAACAGGTTGATTTTTTCATTGCTGCTGGCGGCAACGGCGATAGCGTCGGATACAGCAACGGCGGAAGATACGGTTTGCTCAGACATAAATTGACTCATGGCCTCGTTGTTACACGTTATGGCGCGAAAGGGAAACGGATAAAGAAACGCCCTGGTTAAGCGCGTGCTCACCCAGGGCGCGGCATTGTACAAATTTTATAACACCCGCGCTACCTCAGCCTGATTATTTCACCGGGAAGCGCGTGTCTGGCCGACTATAGCGGTTAGCTACGCGAGCGGTTAGCTACGCGGGAAAATTTCGTCAGCGCTGAAGAAATAAGCGATTTCACGCTCGGCAGATTCCACAGAATCTGAACCGTGTACCGCATTCGCGGTGAAGCTGTCAGCATAGTCAGCACGCAGGGTGCCAGCCAGCGCGTTAGCCGGGTTGGTAGCGCCCATGATATCGCGGTTACGCTGTACAGCGTTTTCCGCCTGCAACACCTGCACCATGATAGGGCCAGAGGTCATAAAATCCACCAGACCGTCAAAGAACGGTTTGCCTTTATGCTCAGCGTAGAACCCTTCGGCCTGTTCGCGGCTCAGGTGCAGCATTTTAGAGGCAATAATAGTGAAACCCGCGCTTTCGAAACGGGCATAAATCGCGCCGATCGCGTTTTTGGCAACTGCGTTTGGTTTGATAATAGAGAAGGTACGTTCTACCGTCATAGTGGCCTCATCCAATAACATGTCATAACAGCTGGTTAGATAAAATTATAATACCAGCCCGTGTAAAGTGGCGCCGATTATAGAGGCACTGTCATGACTTTCCCATCAGGAAAATAACATTTTCGTAAAAAAAATTTATCCTCTTTGTCGGTACGCTACCTGCACGGTGATAACAAATCTGGCCCAGGCCATGACGCTGTATCAGACACCTTGCTCAGCACAGAAATATTACTGACAATGCCATCAATTGACACATGCAGGATCGGTCGAATCGATCCATACGGGGAGGTTTTATGTCTACATCTGCCGCTGGGCTATTTGTTAGCGCGTCCTGGCTGAATACGCATCGTCACGATGCCGATATCGCCTTGATTGACGCTCGCATGCTGCCGCCAGGCAACGATACGCGCGATGTTGCCGCCGAATACCGTACAGAACATCTGCCGGGCGCGGTGTTTTTCGATATTGAGTCCCTTTCTGACCACCACACCTCTCTGCCGCACATGATGCCAGATACCACGACCTTTGCTGACGCACTGGGCAAACTGGGGCTGAGCGAGCAACAGCATCTGGTGATTTACGATGAAGGCAACCTGTTTTCTGCACCACGGGCCTGGTGGATGCTGCGACTGGCCGGTGCTCAACGCATTTCTATCCTCAGTGGCGGTCTGGCTGGCTGGAAACAGCAGGGCTTCGCGCTGGAACAAGGAAACGTGTCGCCGGTTGCTAACGTATTCCACGCCCAAACGCCAGCCGCAGGCACCATCCGCTCGTTTGATGACGTGCTAAAGCTTTGCCACAACGGTGATGAACAAATCGTTGATGCTCGCCCTGCGCCGCGCTTTCTCGGTGAAGTGGATGAACCCCGGCCTGGGTTACGCCGTGGGCATATTCCTGGCAGTTTCAACGTTCCCTGGAACCTGTTGGTTGACCAGGGTGCACTAAAACCAGCGGATGAACTGGCTGCCATCTTTCATCAGGCTGGTGTTGATATTCAGCGTCCGATTGTCGCCAGTTGCGGCTCTGGGGTAACGGCATCGGTCGTGCTACTGGCATTGTTTGTACTCAATGCACCACACATTTCGCTCTACGACGGTTCCTGGAGTGAATGGGGCGCACGTGATGACGTGCCGGTCGTTACCGGCTAGCGATGATGAGCGGCTAAACAGACATTCGATGCATAAAAAACGGCACAGGCGCTGTCAGCCTGTGTCGTTTTGATGTGCACTGCATTTACTGCGAACCCGCTATCACGGCGTTCCCGCTAGGCCTGCACGTTATTTTTGAATTCGCGCAGGAAGCTGCCCCATTTGCGTTCGTAAAACGGCGTAGTGTGACGAATCAGGAAATGACTGATACCGGGTTCTTCATTATTGACCAGACAAATATCAATCGGACGGTCATCGGGCTGCGTATCCGTTGCCACCGAACCGGTAGCCTGAATCAACGCCTCCACCTCATCGCCATAGATATCCAGACCAATCAGCAAATGCGGTTGTTCTTCATCGGGCTCCTGAATCTGCGCCAGAAACGCCCGCTTGACGTTACGGTGCTTGCTGAACAATTGGGTCAGCGATTCAATCATCTGTGTTGGCATCTCTGCCGGAATACCGATTTTCAATTCGGTATCGCCATCCAGCACATGCTGTTCCACCAGACCATTACCCTCAGCGGACAACAGGTGCTCAATCTCCTGCGGCAGAAACTCTTTGCCATACGGTAACTTCGGGTTCAGAAACAGCGTGGCACCACGGGTGATATCGAACAGCGTTCTGGCCGGTAACGCCAGAAATGCCTGTTCATCGGTCACCGCCAGTTGTAACGCTTCCAGCGAAGAAAAAAACGGGATAGCAGAATCACCATCGGGTTTCTCCCAATGCTGCAATTCCAGGCCGCTGTCTGCCGAGATGGCATCGCCGGATACTTCGTGTTCTTCACTGTGGCCGAGCACGTATACCGTGGCTTCCAGCAATTCACTGAAAAACTCAGGACGGTGCGCCGGTTCCGATGCCGCCAGCGTTAACACCTCTTCCAGCCGATTGTGGGGTGAAAACTCCATAACTCTCCTCAATGCTTAACATGAGCAGTCAGCACAGTAACGACAACAGGGAACATCGGTTCCCTGTTGTCGTCTTCACGTTGCCTGAACCTGGTTAACCCGCTTTATGCAGCAGGAAATCAGCCAGCGTACGCACACCTAAACCGGTTGCACCAGCAGACCATTGATCCACCGCCGACTTACGGTAGGTGGCAGAACAGTCGATATGCAACCAGCCCTGCTGGTAGTTTTTCACAAAGTGAGACAGAAACGCCGCCGCCGTGCTGGCACCGGCAGTATGGGCCGCGCCGGCCACATTATTCAGTTCAGCGAAGTTAGACGGTAAATGCTGGCGATGGAACTCTTCCAGCGGCAAACGCCAGAACGGCTCGTCTTCACGACGGGCGCTCTCCATCAGCGAATCAATCATCGCATCATCGAAGCTAAACAGCGCGTGGTAGTCATTCCCCAACGCCGTTTTAGCCGCACCGGTCAGGGTGGCACAATCCACAATCCACTGCGGATTCTGCTCGCAGGCATCAATCAGACCATCGGCCAGAACCAGACGCCCTTCCGCATCGGTATTCATGACTTCGACGGTTTTACCATTACGATAACGAATGATGTCACCCAGACGGAACGCGTTGCCGCTGACCATGTTATCGGCACAACACAGATACAGTTTCACACGCTGTTGCAAACCACGAGCTGCCGCCAGTGCCAGTGCGCCTGTTACCAGCGCCGCACCGCCCATATCCGACTTCATGGAATCCATGAAGCTGCTGCCTTTCAGGCTATAACCACCGGTATCAAAGGTGATGCCTTTACCAACCAGACAGGCCAGCACCGGTGCGTCTGCGTTGCCAGTCGGGTTGTAGTCCAACGCCAGCAATACCGGCGAACGTTCTGAACCGCGACCAACGGTATGCAGGCCAGCATAGTTCTGCTCGCGCAGATCCTCGCCTTTGGTAATGCGATAGGAGATAGCGTCGCCCGCCACGCTGCACAGCAGATCAATCGCACGGGTAGCCAGTTGCTCCGGCCCCAAATCTTCCGCAGGCAGGTTGATGGTATCACGCACCCAGTCAACGATTTTCAGACGGCGCTCCAGCTCCTGCTGCTGCGCTTCAGGTAACGTGGCCCACGCCACCGTACGTTTGCCTTTCGGCCCACGGTATCCCTGCCAGAACGCCCAACTGCTTTCCAGATCCCAGCCATCACCAGCCAGTTTGACGTGTTTGATACCTTGCCCATCGATTTTACGGGCAGCGCGCTGAATGATGGTCTGCGGCTTGTTGCCGGACAGATGAATGGTAAATCCCTGCTCATTGGCGGTTAACGAGGCTTTCTCACCCCAGCGTGAGTCTGCTGGCTGATGGGAAAGGGTAATCAGCATCGCTTCAGTTGTCATACATCTACTCCAAATTGGGCCTTGCTCTTGTCAGCCCACTATCGCCATGATGAAAAAAGAGAAAACGGGCCACCTCAAGGTAGCCCGTTGACTAATTTAGTTATTCGGCTTCATCCAGCCACACGAGCAGGATAGCTTCCAGAATTTTTTCGTTTGACGCATCAGGTTCGTCGTCAAACTCATCCAATTCGCAAATCCAGCGGTGTAGATCGGTGAAACGCACGGTTTTTGGGTCGGTATCTGGATACAAGTCGTACAGCGCTTCGCCGATTTCGCGGCTATCGGTCCATTTTAGTCCCATGAGTTACCCCATCAATGTTCGCGTGCATGGTTAATGGTATAACGCGGAATTTCTACCACCAGATCTTCATCGGTGACACGCGCCTGGCACCCCAGGCGACTTTCCGGTTCCAGTCCCCAGGCTTTGTCCAGCATGTCGTCTTCGTCTTCGGTACTTTCCGCCAACGAATCAAACCCTTCCCGAACAATGCAATGACAGGTGGTACAAGCGCAGGATTTCTCGCAGGCATGCTCTATCTCAATACCATTACGCAATGCCACGTCCAGAATGGTTTCACCACTGTTCGCTTCTAAAACCGCCCCTTCCGGACACAAATCCTGATGCGGCAGAAAAACAATCTTGGGCATGTTATACCTCGTCCACGGAATGCCCCGCCAGCGCACGGCGGATAGATTCATCCATCCGGCGGGCAGCGAATTCCTGGGTTTGTTGATCTAGTTTTTTAATCGCGGCCTCAATCGCTGAGGCATCGGTTTCCTGTGCAACTTGCTGCAAATGTAAACTGGCAGCGTCTATCGCCGCACGCTCTTGCGGGGAGAGCAACGCGGCATCGGCCGCCAACGCGCTGTTGAGGCTTTCGAGCACGCGCGTGGCTTCCACCCGCTGTTCTGCCAGCCTGCGCGCGCTAATATCACTCTGCACGTTCTGCATAGAGTCGGTGATCATGGTGGCGATTTCATCATCGCTCAGACCATAAGACGGCTTCACCTGAATTGAGGCTTCCACCCCGGTGGATTTCTCCATCGCGGTAACGCTCAGCAACCCGTCGGCATCCACCTGGAAGGTGACCCGGATATGTGCACCACCTGCAGGCATTGGCGGAATGCCACGCAGCGTGAAACGGCCAAGCGAACGACAATCCTGGACCAGCTCGCGTTCACCCTGCAACACGTGAATCATCATCGCGGTCTGGCCATCCTTGAAGGTAGTGAACTCCTGCGCGCGCGCTACCGGAATCGTGGTATTACGCGGAATCACTTTCTCGACCAGTCCCCCCATGGTTTCCAGTCCCAGCGACAGCGGGATAACATCCAGCAACAGCATTTCACTGTCAGGCTTGTTACCGACCAGGATATCCGCCTGGATGGCCGCGCCAATAGCCACCACTTTATCCGGGTCGATAGAGGTCAACGGCGTACGACCAAAGAATTCGCCCACCTGCTCACGCACCAACGGGACACGGGTAGAACCACCAACCATGACGACTTCTTTCACGTCATCTACATCAACACCCGCGTCTTTGAGCGAGCGACGACAAGACAATAGCGTGCGTTTCACCAGCGGTGCAATCAACGCATTGAACTGTTCACGGGTAATCTCACCTTGCCAGCCCGCGACCGATACCGGCACAGAGTGCGAGTCACTCAGGGCGATCTTAGTCTGTACCGCAGTATTAAGCAGCGTCTGTTGCAATTGATGATCATCACGCACGACGATACCGGCCTGTTCGCGGATCCACTCAACCAGCAGATGGTCAAAATCATCCCCACCCAATGCCGAGTCACCGCCGGTCGCCAGCACTTCAAATACCCCACGGCTAAGACGCAGGATAGAGATATCAAAGGTACCACCGCCCAGATCATATACGGCAATCACACCTTCCTGACCTGAATCCAGACCATAGGCTATCGCCGCCGCCGTCGGTTCATTGAGCAGGCGCAGCACATGCAGACCAGCCAGACGGGCGGCATCTTTGGTGCCCTGACGCTGGGCGTCATCAAAATAAGCCGGCACAGTAATCACCACGCCGTCAGGTAACCCATTGAGTGCTTCTTCAGCACGGCGGGTCAGCGCAGACAGAATGTCGGCCGAGATCTGAATCGGATTGCGTGCACCACCAGCGGTTTGCAACACCGGCAGGCCATTTTCGCTGGCGGTAAACTGATAAGGCAGATGAGGATAACGCTGCTGGATGTCAGCCAGTGACCGTCCCATTAAGCGCTTGACGGAGCTGACGGTGTTAACCGGGTCAATGGCCGCCTGCTGACGCGCCTCCCAACCAACGGTATGCCCGTCAGCGTCATAATGCACAACGGACGGTAACAGGTGACGCCCGTTATGGTCAGGCAACGTCTGTGCCTCACCACTTCGGACCGTGGCAACCAGAGAGTGGGTGGTTCCCAGATCAATGCCAACAGCCAAACGGTGCTGATGCGGCGCTGCACTCAGTCCTGGCTCGCTGATTTGTAATAAGGCCATATTGAGCTTCCATCAATTGGCGGGCGGGCAACGATGACACCAGGCCATGATTGCCCTACCGGATTGAATGTGACTTATCGTTCCAGCAATTGTTCTTCGAGTTGTTCGACCTGCTGCTGGAGTCGATCAAAAAAGCGTAGTTTACGCACGGTATCCGCTGCATCCGACCAGGATTCAGCATCCAGCTCGCTCACCATTTGCTCGCTACGCTGGCGGGTCATCCCTTGCAGACGCTGTGCAAATGCTGCCAGCGCACTTTCCGCATCCGGTCGGCGCTCAATCTCATCGAGCTCTTCGCGCAGTTCCATCTGCTCCATCAGGAATGCAGTATCATGGAGCGTATGCTGTTCGCTGCTCAAATCGAAGCCGTGCAAAGATAGCATATACTCGGCGCGTTTCAGTGGGTGCTTTAGCGCCTGATAGGCATTATTGATGGTGGCGGCCTGTTGTAGCGCCATCATACGGTCGCGTTCCGGGCTGGCGGCAAAGCGGTCAGGATGAAACTGGCGCTGCAGTTCCTGAAACCGGGAAGCAAGCAGGCTGCCATCCACCTTATAGCGAATCGGCAGCCCGAATAAAGTAAAGTAATCCATAGTGTGCTCTGAGTTCGCAGACAATTCATGCACGCCCGCCGTGCTATATACACAAGCACACCACACGGCGGGAGCCAGTCAACAGACCGGCCAGCGGTCAGACATTAAACATTAAAGCTTTCGCCGCAACCGCACTCGCTGGAAACGTTAGGGTTATTGAATTTGAAGCCTTCGTTCAGCCCTTCCTTGACGAAATCTAACTCGGTACCGTCAAGGTAGACCAGGCTTTTACCGTCAATAATGACCTTCACGCCCTTGTCTTCGAACACCACATCATCGGTGTTCAATTCATCAACAAATTCCAGCACATACGCCATACCGGAGCAACCAGAAGTTCTCACCCCCAGACGCAAACCGATACCTTTGCCGCGGTTAGCCATAAAAGCATTAACACGTTGTGCAGCACTGTCGCTCAGGGAAATCGACATAGCAAACCTCTAATTCATCTGCCTGTTATTTGTCGCTACGTTTGCTCTTGTAATCGGCGATGGCGGCTTTGATAGCGTCTTCAGCCAGAATAGAGCAGTGAATTTTCACCGGCGGCAATTCCAGTTCTTCGGCGATTTGGGTGTTCTTGATCGATTCGGCTTCCGTCAGACTTTTGCCTTTCACCCACTCAGTGACCAGCGAGCTGGAAGCGATAGCGGAACCGCAACCGTAGGTTTTAAAGCGGGCATCTTCGATAATCCCCTGCTCGTTGACCTTGATTTGCAGTTTCATCACGTCACCACAGGCCGGTGCGCCCACCATACCGCTGCCGATACTCGGATCAGATGAATCGAACGAGCCGACATTGCGCGGATTTTCATAGTGATCAATTACTTTTTCGCTGTAAGCCATAATATACGTCCTGATTCCTGCGAATTAATGGTGCGCCCATTCGATGCTGTTGATATCCACGCCTTGCTTGAACATGTCCCACAGCGGAGACAGGTCACGCAGACGGCCGATGGATTTACGAACCAGATCGATGGTGTAGTCAATTTCTTCTTCAGTCGTGAAGCGACCCAGAGAGAAGCGGATGGAGCTGTGTGCCAGTTCATCGTTCATCCCCAGTGCACGTAGCACATAAGAAGGCTCCAGGCTGGCAGAGGTACAAGCCGAACCGGAAGACACCGCCAGATCCTTCAGTGCCATGATCAGCGACTCACCTTCCACATAGTTGAAGCTGACGTTCAGGATATTCGGTGCGCCCTGCTCCAAATCGCCGTTCAGGTACACTTCTTCGATATCGTTGATGCCGTTCCACAGGCGATCGCGCAGAGCGCGCAGGCGAACAGCCTCTTCAGCCATTTCTTCTTTAGCAATGCGATAGGCTTCACCCATACCGACAATCTGATGGACCGGCAGGGTACCAGAACGCATACCGCGTTCGTGGCCACCGCCATGCATCTGCGCTTCAATACGCACACGCGGCTTACGACGCACATACAGCGCGCCAATCCCTTTCGGACCGTAAATCTTGTGACCGGAGAAAGACATCAGGTCAACTTTCAGTTGGCTGAGATCAATCGGCAGCTTGCCTACGCTCTGAGTAGCATCGACATGGAAAATAATGCCGCGACTACGACACATTTCGCCGATGGTCGCGATGTCCTGTACCACGCCGATTTCGTTATTCACATGCATGATGGACACCACGATAGTGTCATCACGCATAGCCGCTTCCAGCTCTTTCAAATCAATGATGCCGTTGCGCTGTGGTGCCAGGTAAGTCACTTCAAACCCTTCGCGCTCAAGCTG
Source organism: Dickeya oryzae (assembly GCF_009372235.1). GTDB lineage: Bacteria > Pseudomonadota > Gammaproteobacteria > Enterobacterales > Enterobacteriaceae > Dickeya > Dickeya oryzae. The sequence goes on from NZ_ML762920.1 coordinate 955,199, forward strand.
ACGGCAGGTATCCAGCACAGCTTTGTGTTCGGTCTTGCTGGTAATGATGTGCTTGCCTTTTTTCTGATAGAAATTCGCTGCACCTTTGATAGCCAGATTGTCGGATTCGGTAGCGCCAGAAGTGAAAACGATCTCGCGCGGGTCCGCACCAACCAGTTCAGCCACCTGATTACGGGCGATATCTACCGCCTCTTCCGCCTGCCAACCAAAACGGTGAGAGCGTGAGGCTGGGTTGCCGAACGTACCGTCCAGCGTCAGAAACTGCATCATTTTTTCGGCTACGCGCGGGTCGACCGGTGTGGTAGCGGAATAATCCAGATAAATGGGTAACTTCATTGCTCTTAAACTCCGTACATCACTTCAAAACGTTCAAGGCGTTTCGTTCTTTTTTCTTTCAGGCACGCAAGTTGACGTTGATGGTTTCTTGTATGCGTCCGTTGGCGGTACGACGCACGTCAGCATCCTGACGATCCGCGACGTCCAGAATCTCTTTGTTATTGACCAATTCATCCAGGGTGATGTTATTGAGAAACTCGCTGATGCGGTCACTCAAATCACGCCACAGCGTGTGGGTCAGACAGCGATCGCCGCCCTGACACCCTTCTTTCCCCTGGCAGCGCGTGGCATCCACAGATTCATCCACCGCTGAGATAACCGAGCCGACAGCGATTTCGGCAGAGTCTTTGCCCAACAGATAACCACCACCTGGACCACGCACGCTGGCAACCAGCCCATGCTTACGCAGGCGAGAGAACAGCTGTTCCAGATAAGAAAGCGAAATACCCTGACGCTCGGAGATATCCGCCAGCGGAACCGGGCCTTCCTTTGAATGCAGCGCCACATCAAGCATGGCGGTAACGGCGTAGCGGCCTTTAGATGTCAGTCTCATGTTAGTGGTATCCGTAAGATAAACATGTATTATTAAGACAAGTATTATGAGTCAAGTATACATAGCACAGTCATAAGTCTGACATTCCTGAGTGTTTTAGTCAACTATTTAACCAAGTAAATAACTCAACTATTACCCCGGCACAGCACGTATTCCCAATAACCGCTCTCAATCCACTCTTATTCAATGATTATTCTGCGACGGGTCCGATGGCGTCGTTTTGGTGATAGCGCTCAGAATGCCGCGCAGAATGTTGAGCTCCTGCGTTTCAGGACGGGCACGGGTAAACAACCGGCGCAGCTTGTTCATCACCTGTCCCTGATGGGACTGACGGATGAAACCGGTATGCAGCAGCGTTTCTTCCAGATGCTGATAAAAGCGCTCCAGATCATCTACCAGCGGATAAGGGCTCTCTTCGTGTGCCACTTCGCCCTGTTGCTGGCGGTCCAGCCAGGCGACGCGCACCTCATAAGACAGGATCTGTACAGCCATCGCCAGATTGAGCGAGCTGTATTCAGGATTAGCGGGGATCGCCACATGATAGTGGCATTTTTGCAGTTCATCATTCGTCAGCCCTACGCGTTCGCGACCGAACACGATAGCCACTGGTGCGTGCTGCGCTTCCTGAATACTGCGCACACCGCATTCGCGTGGTTCCAGCATCGGCCAGGGTAACGTGCGGGAACGGGCGCTGGTACCCACCACCAGACCGCATCCTTCCAGCGCCTGATCAAGAGTATCAACAATAGTAGCGTTGCCAATGACATCACTGGCGCCAGCAGACAAGGAGATTGCCTGCGAATCGGGTTTGACCAGCGGATTAACCAGCCAAAGATTAGTCAGGCCCATGGTTTTCATCGCCCTGGCCGTTGACCCCATATTGCCGGTATGCGACGTCTCCACCAGCACAATGCGTATATTCTCTAACATGCGGACTCTGTCATACGAAACGGAAAACCGGCGTATGTTAACACAAACTTCTCTGTTTTCTCTTTCTCCTGCAATCTGCTATACTCCGCGCCGTTTTCTGTTCTTTAACATTCTTGTGGACGATACCATGCATCCGATGCTTAACATCGCCGTGCGCGCAGCGCGCAAAGGCGGCAACTTGATTGCAAAAAACTATGAAACGCCTGACGCCGTTGAGGCCAGCCAGAAAGGCACTAACGATTTTGTCACTAACGTTGATCGCGATGCAGAGCGCCTGATTATCGAGGTAATCCGTAAAGCCTACCCGCAGCACACCATCATTGGTGAAGAGTGCGGTGAAATGGTGGGTGAGGATCAGGACGTGCAATGGGTTATCGATCCCCTGGATGGCACGACCAACTTCATCAAACGTCTCCCCCATTTTGCTGTTTCCATCGCTGTTCGCGTCAAAGGCCGCACCGAAGTCGCGGTTGTTTACGACCCCATGCGTAATGAACTGTTTACCGCCACTCGCGGTCAGGGCGCACAGTTAAACGGCTATCGCCTGCGCGGCGGTAACGCCCGTGATCTGGATGGCACTATTCTTGCCACCGGGTTCCCGTTCAAACACAAGCAGCACAGCGCCAGCTACCTGCGTGTACTGGAGGCGTTGTTCAGCCAGTGCGCCGACTTCCGCCGCACCGGTTCCGCTGCGCTCGACCTGGCCTATGTGGCAGCAGGCCGCGTAGATGGCTTTTTTGAGATCGGCCTGAAACCCTGGGATTTTGCTGGCGGCGAACTGCTGGTGCGTGAAGCTGGCGGCATCGTGACCGATTTCGTCGGCGGTCATAACTACCTTGCTTCCGGTAACATTGTTGCGGGTAACCCGCGCGTAGTGAAATCCCTGCTGTCCACCATCCGCGACCAGTTAAGCGACGCGCTCAAGCGCTAACCCTTCCTGTGGGCATGTCATCAGCCATGCCCACGCTATGATTTTTCTCTGTTATTTTTCTTTACAACTCAACCCTATTGAGTAAGAGTTTAACCTTATATGATAATAATTATTAAACTCATTCATTTCTCATTCAGTTGACTCAGGATTGACCTACACACAGCGGTTAATGACAGGATAAGTTATGTTAAAGAAATCATGGCGTTCTCTTTTTTTGGCTACCACACTGACCACCTCTTTTGCCAGCCTGGCCACCCAGTATCCCCTCACCGTGACCGATATCGACGGACAGCACGTCACCATCAACCAGGAACCGCAGCGCGTTGTATTGCAGGACGGGCGCGACATCATGTCGATGGCGTTGTTAGATCGCGATAATCCGTTCCACCGACTGGTTGCCTGGAACAATCTGCCCAAGAAACAAGACACCGCCACCTGGGATCTGTTGAAGGGAAAATGGCCACAATCTGAGGGCATCCTCGACATGGGGTTCAGCGACAAAGGTGACGTGGAGCTGGAAAGTATTCTGGCTAAAAAACCAGACCTGATGATTGCCCAACTGCGCGCCAAACCGGCACTGATGGAAAATGGTGTCATCAGCAAACTGAACGCGCTGCACATTCCGCTGGTGTTTGTGGACTATGAAATCAACCCGGCTCAAAACACCGCTCCCAGCGTTGACTTGCTTGGCAAGGTGTTAAACCGTGAAGAAAATGCCAAAGCCTATACTGATTTTTACCGCCAGCACTTTAACGATATTCAAAAAGTGACCGCCGGTATCGCCCCCAAACCCACCGTCTTTATCGAACCTATCGCTGGCAACTCTGATGCGTGTTGCTTTACTCACGCCCACAATGGCTGGGGTGGCCTGTTGGAAGCCATCGGCGCGAAAAACATCGGATCTGGTTTGCTGCCGGGAGCATCGGGTTTTGTCTCACTGGAAAAAGTGATCAGTGAAAAACCGGATACCTACATCATGACCGGTTCCAAACGTGGTAACGGTACCAGCAAAATTTTGCCATTTGGCTATGGTGCCAGCGACAGCGATATCCAGGAAAAAGCCAAAGCACTGCTGAGCCGTACCGGTATTGACCAGGTTCCTGCCATTAAAGCAGGTCAGGTCTATGGGATTTACCACCATTTCTATAACCATCCGTACAACATTGTTGGTATGGAATATCTGGCCAAAGCGGTGTATCCGAAGCAGTTCAGCAATCTGAACCCGGACGAGACCTATCATTACATCGTTCGCCATTTCACCACCTTGCCTGACGACAATTTTGTGTTTGCCCGTAAACTGGCTAATTAACCCATGAGTGTAACCACCGAATCCTCCATCAGCCGTGTCAACACGGCTGAAAACAGCGCGATAACCCAGTACAACGCCGTCATCCGCCATCGGCTGGTGATCATGGCGGTGATGGCGGTCGCGATTGTGGCCTCCCTGCTGCTGGACTTTATGCTCGGCCCTTCCGGCCTGCCTCTTGATGTACTGTGGCAGACACTGACCGACCCGGCTAACGCCGATGCTGGTAGCCGGGTCATCGTCTGGGACATCCGTCTGCCCTACGCCTTAATGGCGGTGGTGGTCGGTTTGGCGCTGGGGCTGGCCGGTGCAGAAATGCAAACCATTTTGAATAACCCGCTAGCCAGCCCATTCACGCTGGGGGTTTCGTCGGCGGCGGCGTTTGGCGCGGCGCTGGCAATCGTACTGGGGATTGGTATTCCCGGCGTGCCAGCGCAATGGTTCATTTCGGCTAACGCCTTCCTGTTCGCGCTATTGGCGGCTCTGTTGTTGGATGGTATTACCCGCTGGACGAAGGTGGCGACCTCTGGCGTGGTGTTATTCGGTATAGCACTGGTATTCACGTTTAACGCGCTGGTCTCCGTTTTGCAGTTCGTCGCCAACGAAGATACGCTGCAAGGGCTGGTGTTTTGGACGATGGGTAGCCTGGCCCGCTCCTCCTGGGAGAAACTCGGTATTCTGCTGGCCGTTCTCGCTGTGGTGATGCCGCTGTCCATGATGAGTTCATGGAAGTTGACCGCACTGCGTTTAGGTGAAGATCGCGCCATCAGCTTTGGTATCAACGTACGCCGTTTGCGTCTGACGACGTTGCTGCGCATCAGTTTATTGTCGGCTCTATCGGTCGCGTTCGTCGGGCCGATTGGTTTTATCGGTCTGGTCGCCCCGCACATCGCCCGTATGATTTTCGGTGAAGACCACCGTTTTTATCTACCGGCTAGTGCCCTGACGGGGGCGTTGGTGTTGTCGCTAGCGTCAGTCGCGTCCAAAAACCTGCTGCCCGGCGTCATTATTCCGGTTGGGATTGTCACCTCGCTGGTAGGGGTTCCTTTCTTCCTGAGTATTATTCTGCGTAACCGGGGGAACGTATGAGTCACAATGGGTTGTCGATTTCACGGTTTTCTGCCGGTTACTCCAAACGAAACATCATTAACGACCTGTCGGTGCCACTCCTGCCACGCGGTAAAATAACGGTATTGTTGGGGCCAAATGGTAGCGGTAAATCGACACTGCTGCGCGCGTTGGCCGGTTTAGGACAGGCGCAAGGCGACCTGTTACTGGATGACGTCAACCTGATGCAGTTACCTTTCGCCAAACGGGCGGAAAAAGTGGTGTATCTGCCGCAATCATTGCCCGCAGGCGTACATCTCCATGTACTGGAATCGATTATCGTCGCTCAGCGTGCATCCGGCGGACTGCATCACAGCAGTCACGAAGATGAAGTGCTGGCGCTGCTCAGGCAACTGGGTATTTCGCATCTGGCAATGAGCTATCTGGATCAACTCTCTGGTGGTCAGAAACAGCTGGTCGGGCTGGCACAATCGCTGATCCGCCAGCCTTCACTGCTATTGCTTGATGAACCACTCAGCGCATTGGATCTCAATTACCAGTATCACGTCATGGACCTGGTCCGCCAGGAAACCCGTAAGCGAAATATTGTGACGGTAGTCGTCGTACACGACATTAATATCGCGCTGCGTCATGGCGACCATGTGTTGATGCTCAAAGACGGCAAACTGATCGCAGACGGCGAACCCGCTAACGTGATCAGTGAAGACAGTCTGGCTCAGGTGTATGGCGTGCGTGGCCGCATTGAACGCTGCTCGCGCGGTATTCCACAAGTGATGATCGACGGGCTGGTCACTGAACCACGGCTGTGAAATTCCCGCTGCAAACCTGCTAATCCGTCTAATAAGCACTGAAAAAAGCCCCGAACAGTTACTGGTTCAGGGCTTTTTTATTGAGCTATCAGCCGCCCGTGAAGGCGGCAGTCGTCTGTCAGGATTTCGCCGGTAGCGTCACCCAATAACCAGGCTGATACGGCAGCGGCAGGAATTTCTCATGGAAGGTACGGAAGGTCGCATCGGGATCGATATCTTTAAATAAATCCGGATGCAGCCACTTCGCTATCACCTGAATTGCGACAAACTGATACGGGCTGTCATAAAACTGATGCCAGATGGCATGCGCCTTACCGTTGGTGGCCACTGGCAAGGTTTTAAATGCAGGGCGTTCCATCAGTTTCTGCAAACGCTGCAACGCCTGTGACTTGTCAGCTCCGGGGCCAACACCGACCCAACCGTTGGCGGTATTGTAGTTTTTCCAGTTAGCGCCGGTGACGATCACCACATCCGGGCGCGCGCTGATGATCTGCTCCGGGTTTAGCGTACCGAATGTACCTGGAATAATACCTTTAGCGATATTCACGCCACCGGCGGCTTCCACCATTTTTCCGAAGTTCTCATTGCCGAATGACATGCAGCACTCTTCGTCATACCCACCTGCGCGATCGATCATAACTTTCGGGCGAGGCCCCTGATACTGTTTAAGGCGTTCGGTCACGACATCAATCTGCTGACGACGGAATTGGATAATGGCCTCAGCACGCTCTGGTTTCCTCAGCAGTTGCCCCATGATGCGAATGCTTTTTTCTGCGTTTTCAAAAGGCTTTTCCCGAAAGTCGATGAAGACCACCGGGATGCCCAACCCGCCGAGCTTTTCAATCAGCTTAGCCTCATCGGTCGCCGCTTTCGCTTCCAGATTCATCAGCACCAAATCCGGCTTCAGATTCACGGCTTGTTCTACGTTGAACGTACCGTCTTTAGCTCCGCCGAAGGTTGGCAAGTGCTTAATCTGCGGATACTTCTTCTCATAAGCCAGATAGCCATCGTAGTCTGCTTTCGGCAAATCATCCCGCCAGCCGACCACGCGCTGGAATGGTGCATCGGTATCAAAAGCCGCCAGCAGATAAATCTGCCGCCCTTCCCCCAAAATCACCCGTTTGACTTCAGATTTGATCTCAACGGTTCTGCCGCTAACATCTTCAATCACTATCGGTGCCGCCCTGACGGCCGACGCCAACCCCAATACCATGCCAACAGCACACAACCACTTTTTCATTCTGCTATTCCCTGATCACCCAATGGATAATGAGACTGATTATCATTCAATGAAATAATAAAGTTGCCTCAGCTTGGGAGCAATATTTTTCACAGGAAAAGAACAGGATAAGTCGCTATATGGACAGGAAATGAACAGAAGATGCAGGCAGACAACATAGCGCGGTATCAACGCTCCTTCTGCTTTACAAAATAGCAGTGCTGCTTAACGCACAGAATGTTAGGAAACTGAGCGTTAGGGAACTGCTATTTGGAAAACTGTGGGCCAGATGACGATGCGAAGGGAGATAACGGTACTTACCCCATCAATGGCCGGATGCCGCCCATAACATCGGGTTGACTGGTGAGATAAAGCACAATACCGGCAAAGGTCAGCATCATGCCACCGGCTAGCGATAAGGCCGACCAGAGAAAGGGTTGCCAGCGGGAAGGTGTCCCATCACGGCTTAAACGCTCCAGTTGACGACGGCAGAACAATACCGCCACACCTAACAGCGAAACTGTCAGCGCCGTTCCTAGCGCCATGGTCAACGCAGAGATCACACCCCAGACAAACACATCCAGCACTTTGGCGAATAACAACACCAGGATCGCACCAGAACACGGGCGCATTCCCATCGCCAATACGACCATCAGGCGGGTTCGCCAGCCATCACTGTGGTTTAACGTGTCTGCCGACGGCACATGCTGATGGCCGCACCCGCAATGCGCGTCATGCTGATGGCGTGTGACAGGCGGTGTCAGCCGACGCCCCGGCGCCGGTGCGTTCAGCGGCGTTAATGCGTGAATTCGCGGTTTAGACTGGGGGAACAACACCGTCAGCAGGCGTCGAAACGCACGCAGACACAGCCATCCCCCAAGCCCTGTCACTAACACAAAGCTGAGTTTTTCCATCCAGAAACTGCTGAGATGCAAAGTCCGGCTGGAAAGCTGCAACACCGCCAGCACGACGGTCACCAAAATAATCGCCACCAGCCCCTGTAACAACGCGGCTGCCAGAGTCAGTTGCAGGCTGCTTTTCAGTCGGGACGGGTGCGTCGCCAGATAAGTGGCGATCACCACTTTGCCATGACCGGGACCAATAGCATGCAGCACACCATAGACCAGGCTAAACATCACCAGCGTCCAGCCAGCCTGTTGAGGTCTGGCATGCACCTGCTCCATCAAATCCGACATCTGTTGATGTAAAGATCGCTGCCATTCAACACTTTGCAACAAGAGCGATGGCCACCAGACCCACGCCAGCCATGCAGCAACCCCCAGTAGTAGCACAAACAACGCCAGCGGCCACCAGTGCAAATAATTAGGGGAAACTCGCGAGCGATTTACTGACATTGCAATGTAACCTGTTGAGCAAACTGTTTTCCAAGGTCCATATCCTGAGAGGGTTGCGCATTTTTATCCAGCGACAACGCATAGGACTGAAGCGAGGCATCGGGTTTAGGTGTCATCAGCGTGGTTTTACAGCGTGCGGCCAGCGCCGCGCTAATCTGAATCGCTTTATCGTCTTTATACGACATATCCACGAAGTAGGAAGGATCATAGGTGGAAATCAGTAGCGGTGCGCCGGCCAGTGGCTGCGGGTGAGCAAGCGGCAATACGAACTCCAGTACCGCCTTATTACCCGCGCGGGAGAGATGATATTCTGTTGGCAGCGGCAGGTATTTCACGGGCTTTCCGTTGCGATAAACGTCGGTGAAGTAATGCTGCCCCAGCACATTCGCCATCACGCCTGCCGCCAGCTTTTTCCACACGTCGGAATCTTTCGCCGCGTTACCGGCATCATAGAGCAAATCGGCGGAAGTAATAGGATCCATCGTCCAGTTCATACGCAATCCGGTTATCAGGTCGTCTTTCCCTTCCACCGTCGTTTTCATATCGATAAAACTGTGTGGATGGGCGAATGCCGGGCCGGATAACGCTAGCAGTGTCAATAACAGGCAGCTTACCCAACGGAATGAAAAGCCTAAATTGTTATAATGTAACATTGTTTATCCTGACCGTTTCACCTGACACTGACGCCCATTCACTTAGCGAGAGCGAGTACTCATCTGCGGACGGAACATGAACGCAGGTAACACCAGCACTGCCATTATCCAAAAGGTTCCACCTTGCAAATGCTCAAACAGGAACCCTGATACGACCGTCATCACCGCAACCGCGCCCCCTGTGCCCAGCGCGGAATACGCCGCCTGTAAGCGCAGTACGTCAGCATCGTGACGGGAAGAGATAAACCGCATCGCGGCCAGATGGCAAACCGTAAAGGTGCCGCAATGCAAAATCTGCATCACAATTAACCACGGCAGCAACACCGTCGCGCCCATCAGGCTCCAGCGTACCACGCTGCACAATGCAGACAATATCAGCAGCCCAGATGCACTCCAATGCCCAAACAGGCGCTTACTCAATGCAAAAACCACGATTTCCGCGACCACACCCAGCGACCACAGATAGCCGATAACCGCCGCCGAATATCCCGCCTGCTGCCAGTAAATCACACTAAAGCCGTAGTAAGCGGCATGCGCCCCCTGCAACAAAGACACACACAATAAGAAACGCCAGACCGCAGACTCACGCAGCAAAACACGCCATGGCGTAGCGGCAGTGTGTGTCTGGTGACGTTTTACCGAAGCGGGCATCACATGCGGTCGTAACATCATCCCCAGCAGCATTGAGAGCAATCCCACCGCCAGGGTGACTAAAATCGCCTGATGCCCCCAGACGGCGACCAGTTGCCCGGTTACGGCAGAGCCTATCACAAACGCAATGGAGCCCCAGACGCGCACCCGGCCATAATCGAGCGGAATCTGTTTTTGCCAGGTCGCAGCCAGCGCATCCGTCAGTGGAATCAAGGGCGCAAAAAACAGGTTAAACCCTGCCATGACTATCAGGAGCCAGAGCCAGGCGCTGCCCAACCAGAACCCAATGAATGTCAGCACCGATAGCAGTGCCAACAATCTCAATACGCTAATCAACCGGGCAGGGTCTTTTACCAGCGGGGTAATGAACAGACTGCCAATAAATCGGGCCACCAGCCCGGCACCCAGCAGAATGCCGATCGCCTCAGCAGATAGCCCTTCGCCGTTGAGCCAGCCGCCCCAAAAAGGCAAAAAAATGCCATAGCTGAAGAAATAGGTGAAATAGCTGAGTGCCAGCCAATATGTGGATTGTAAAACCATGTTGTCTCCCCTCTACGGTCGGTTACTCTGTCAGAGAGCCGGAACAGACGCAACGGGAAGCAAACGGGAAACAGAAAAACAAACGCCAGCCCTAAGGCTGGCGTTGGCAACCTACCCGACAAAGCCGGGCAGATCAGGCTGGATTATCAGGCGTAAACAGGGAAACGGCCGCAGATGTCCAGCACTTTCTGTTTGACGCGCTCAATAACAGCTTCGTCATTGATATTGTCCAGCACATCGCAAATCCAGCCAGCCAGTTCACGGACTTCCGCTTCTTTGAAGCCACGACGGGTTGCCGCTGGTGTACCAATACGGATACCGGAAGTCACGAACGGGCTCTTCGGATCGTTCGGCACGCTGTTTTTGTTGACGGTGATATTGGCACGACCCAGTGCAGCATCCGCCTCTTTACCGGTCAGATTCTTGCTGACCAGATCCAGCAGGAACAGGTGGTTGTCGGTACCGCCAGACACCACGTTGAAGCCGCGAGACAGGAACACTTCCACCATCGCTTTGGCGTTTTTCGCGACCTGCTGCTGGTAGGTCTTGAACTCTGGCTCCATCGCTTCTTTCAGCGCAACCGCTTTACCCGCGATAACATGCATCAGCGGGCCGCCCTGTCCGCCCGGGAACACGGCAGAGTTCAGTTTCTTGTACAGGTCTTCGTCGCCGCCTTTCGCCAGGATCAGGCCACCACGCGGGCCCGCCAGGGTTTTGTGCGTCGTGGTCGTCACGATGTGCGCATGCGGAACCGGGTTCGGGTAAACACCCGCCGCAACCAGACCCGCGACGTGCGCCATGTCGACGAACAGGTAAGCGCCGATGCTGTCAGCGATTTCACGCATTTTCGCCCAGTCCACAATACCGGAGTAAGCGGAGAAACCACCCACGATCATCTTCGGCTTGTGCGTGCGTGCCAGCTCAGCCATTTCGTCATAGTTGATCTTGCCGCTGTCATCAATGCCGTAAGGCACGACGTTATACAGCTTACCGGACAGGTTAACCGGGGAGCCGTGAGTCAGGTGTCCACCGTGCGCCAGGTTCATACCCAGAATGGTATCGCCCGGCTGCAGTAACGCGGTGTAGACAGCAAAGTTAGCCTGAGAACCTGAGTGCGGCTGAACGTTGGCATAATCAGCGCCGAACAGTTCTTTCGCGCGATCGATCGCCAGTTGTTCAACCACGTCGACGTATTCGCAACCGCCGTAGTAGCGTTTGCCCGGATACCCTTCGGCGTATTTGTTAGTCAGCTGAGACCCCTGGGCCTGCATGACGCGTGGACTGGTATAGTTTTCTGACGCAATCAGTTCAATGTGCTCTTCCTGACGCACCACTTCTTGCTGCATTGCTTGCCATAGCTCGGCATCATAATCGGCAATGTTCATTTCACGCTTTAACATCCGCATCTCCTGACTCAGCTAACGTGCTTCTTTATTAAAATCACCCCAGGGGGCCGTGGGTGCATAGTGTAAACCGTTTTGGACCGGGGATGATAGAGCTTGACAGAGGTTTTTACGCAAACGATTAGCTACAGGCTACACAAGGCTTCCCATCCTGCTGGGATTTATCGTTCTGGCTGACTTTTTCTCATTCGTCACCTGCATTTTTTTCATGCACACCATCGTCGCCCTTCCCTTTGCCCCCTTGCACCGAGGTATTTACAGGCAGAGCCCTTTGCAATAACATGCATTTTGAATGCAACTTAATAACAATAACGAAGGGGTTCACCATGCTGGATCAACAAACCATCGCCACCATTAAATCCACGATACCGTTACTGGTCGAAACTGGCCCGGCGTTAACCGCGCACTTTTACCAACGGATGTTTCAGCATAATCCGGAATTGAAAGATATCTTTAATATGAGCAATCAGCGTAATGGCGATCAGCGCGAAGCGTTATTCAATGCGATTTGTGCCTATGCGACACACATTGAAAACCTGCCTGCGCTGCTGCCTGCTGTCGAGCGAATCGCCCAGAAACATGCCAGCTTTACCATCCGTCCGGAGCAATATCAGATAGTAGGTACTCACCTGCTAGCCACGCTTGAAGAAATGCTAAAGCCGGGTCAGGCGGTATTGGATGCCTGGGGCAAAGCCTACAATGTACTGGCAGACGTCTTTATCCAGCGGGAAAGTGACATTTATCAGCACAGCGCCGAACAACACGGGGGATGGTATGGCACGCGACCGTTCCGTATCGTATCAAAACAGCCTCAGAGCAGCCTGATTACCAGCTTCACGCTGGAACCGGCGGATGGCGGCCCTATCGCTGCATACCGTCCGGGCCAGTATCTGGCGGTCTATATCCGTGATAAGCGCCTTGAACATCAGGAAATTCGTCAGTACTCACTAACGACTGAACCCAATGGACGCTACTACCGTATCGCGGTCAAACGTGAAGCCATGGGCAGTGTATCGGGTTACCTGCATGAGATAGCCCGTGAAGGTGACATCATTGAACTGGCTGCACCGCACGGCGATTTCTTTCTGGATGTTGCGCCATCAACACCGGTGGCGCTGATTTCCGCGGGGGTCGGCCAGACGCCGATGCTCGGCATGTTGCATAGTCTGAAACAGCAATACCATCAGGGTGACATCTTCTGGCTGCATGCGGCAGAAAACCCAGAAGTACACGCCTTCGCGGATGAAGTCGCCAACCTTGGTACGGCATTGCCGCAACTGCAATCCTATATCTGGTATCGGGAAACGCCACCACAAGCGACACCACACCCTGTAATTTTCCACGGCTTAATGGCGTTGCAGGACCTTCCCACATCACTGCCGGTGGCAGACCTACAGTGCTATTTATGCGGTCCGGTTGCTTTTATGCAATTTGCCGCCCGGCAATTGCTGGAAGCGGGAGTTACCGAATCACACATTCATTATGAATGTTTTGGTCCACACAAAGTGATATAGCTCACACCAACAATATTTTTACCTCTATTTTTACCTCTACAATGTCAGCAGGCCGATCATCCGGCCTGTTTTATTTTCTAAAAAAATACTGGAAGCGTGTTTCCAAATAAACTCATCACAGCTTTTTTGAGAACATTTTCAACTCCCTACTCGTCATACAAAAAAATAACGCGAGTTATCATTTTTTGCTTTATTCCCGAATAAAAAGAAAGCCATAGCAATCTATTCTAATCAGAGATAAAAAACACAATGTTACATTTAAAACAGTGTTTCATTATTTGTTTCAATTGAAAAATAAATAAATAGATCGTATTCATTGGCAGCCCTTCAGCGACATCAGCAACACATATTCATTATTGTTAATGCAGCAAAGTTAATAAATAGTGAAATTCATGACGTGATGTCCTTGCGGGCAATAAATAAAAAATGCCTTTCGATATATATGGAAAATTTTAATACTCAAACAAGCGTCAACTAAGGAAAATATGATGAACACATCATCAGGACGTTCTTTTACCCGCTCTTCAACCTATCTGCTGGCTACCCTGATAGCTGGCGTGATGACCTCTGGCGTGTCCGCCGCTGAGCTGATTAACAATAAAGCGTTGGAATCGGCCCCTTCTGTCGGCTGGGCGTCGCAAAACGGCGCGACCACTGGCGGGGCGGCCGCAAGCAGCAACAATATCTACATCGTCACGAATATCAGCGAATTCACTAGTGCATTGAGCGCTGGTACCGTTGCGAAGATTATCCAGATAAAAGGGACGATTGATATCAGCGGCGGTACACCTTACAAAGACTTTGCCGATCAAAAAGCCCGCAGCCAGATTATGATTCCCGCTAATACCACCGTTATCGGGATTGGTAGCGACGCAAAATTCCTCAACGGTTCGCTGATTATTGATGGCACCGACGGTACCAACAACGTCATCATTCGTAACGTCTATATTCAGACGCCGATTGATGTCGAGCCGCACTACGAAGCGGGTGATGGCTGGAATGCCGAGTGGGATGGCATGAATATCACCAATGGTGCGCACCACGTGTGGATTGATCACGTCACCATCACTGACGGCAGCTTCACTGATGACATGTACACCACCAAAGATGGCGAAACCTATGTGCAGCATGACGGCGCACTGGATATCAAACGTGGCTCCGACTACGTGACCATCTCCAACAGCCTTATCGATCAGCACGACAAAACCATGCTGATCGGCCATAGCGACACTAACTCCGCTCAGGACAAAGGTAAGCTACACGTCACCCTGTTTAATAACGTGTTCAACCGCGTCACCGAACGCGCTCCTCGCGTACGTTACGGCAGCATCCACAGTTTCAATAACGTTTTCAAAGGTGACGTAAAAGATCCGGTTTACCGCTACTTATACAGCTTTGGTATCGGTACCAGCGGCAGCGTGTTATCGGAAGGCAACAGCTTCACTATTGCGAATCTGAGCACCAGCAAAGCCTGTAAGATTGTGAAGAAATTCAACGGCTCCATTTTTTCCGATAACGGTTCCACACTAAACGGCAGTGCGGTTGATCTATCCGGTTGTGGTTTCAGCGCTTATACCAGTGCAATTCCTTACGTTTATACCGTTCAGCCAATGACTGCCGCACTGGCACAATCCATTACGGATAAAGCCGGCTCAGGCAAACTGTAATTTCTCTTTTCGTGTTTTCAACGGACTCGCGTTTTCAACGGCTGCATCAGCAGCCGTTTTTACACCACTTTTGCTTTTCATCGCTTATCCTGTCCTTCCACGCCGGTTAGACCAGCGTTATATCCCCCACTCACCAATACGCAATTTATTTAATCATACCCACACTAAACAGCGACAATCACCTAACCAACACATTGATATTATTTGAAATATAAAAATCGCGCACGTAACACAAGGTTACAAAGTCAGTCAATAGATTATTTTTTGTTAACAAAATCGATTGCCATCATCGTGAAACAGTTCACAAAACAGGCACTAAAAACACACGAATAGTCGCCAAACCAAAAGATGAAATGCTATTCCGTTTTCTGAGACACCGTTAATCCATAGATACCCCTGGAACATTCACAGCGTGAACAAGGAATAAGGAAAATCGTGATGAACAACTTATCTATGTCTTCTGTTTCGAGACAGAAAATAGCCGGACGTTCTGCCCTCCACACCACGAAAAACGCGTTAGCCGCCGTCATCGCCACTGCACTGATGGTATCCACCGCGTCTGCCGCCAGCCTGCAAACCACCAAAGCGACAGAAACCGCCTCTACCGGCTGGGCAACACAAAGCGGCGGTACAACCGGCGGCGCTAAAGCGTCATCGTCTAAAATCTATGCCGTGAAAAGTATCAGCGAATTTAAAGCGGCGTTAAATGGAAGCGATTCGTCACCCAAGATTATTCAGGTAACTGGCGCTATCGATATCAGCGGCGGCAAAGCCTATACCAGCTTTGACGACCAGAAAGCCCGCAGCCAGATCAGCATTCCGTCCAATACCACCATTATCGGTATCGGCAACAAAGGTAAATTCACCAACGGTTCGCTGGTTATCAAAGGCGTGAGCAACGTCATCCTGCGTAATCTGTATATCGAAACCCCGGTGGACGTCGCGCCACATTATGAAACTGGTGATGGCTGGAACGCCGAGTGGGATGCCGCCGTGATCGATAATTCGGATCACGTTTGGGTTGACCATGTGACCATCAGCGATGGCAGCTTTACCGATGACAAATACACCACTAAAAATGGTGAAAAATATGTCCAGCATGACGGGGCGCTGGATATCAAGAAAGGCTCTGACTACGTTACCGTTTCCAACAGTCGTTTCGAACTGCATGACAAAACCATTCTGATCGGCCACAGCGACAGCAACGGCTCACAGGATTCCGGCAAACTGCGCGTCACTTTCCACAACAACGTGTTTGACCGCGTCGGTGAACGAACGCCTCGGGTACGTTTCGGCAGCGTGCATGCTTACAACAACGTCTACATCGGCGACGTTAACCACAAAGCCTACCGTTATCAGTACAGCTTCGGCATCGGCACCGGCGGTAGCCTGCTGTCTGAATCCAACGCCTTTACTATTGATAATCTCAAAAAGATCAGTGGTCGCGATAAAGAATGCAGCGTGGTCAAAGCCTTTAACGGCAAGATCTTCTCCGATAAAGGCTCAATCATCAACGGTGCTGCGTACAATCTAAACGGTTGCAGTTTTGGTTTCAGCGCTTATACCGCTAAAATCCCCTACAAGTACTCAGCCCAGAGCATTACGACCAGTCTGGCAAACAGCATCAGCAGCAACGCGGGTTACGGCAAACTGTAATTCTCTACTCAATCATGGAGGCCACCACTCATCAGTGGCCTCTCAGTTTCTGCTCCGCTTCCCTATCTACCACCGCATTACCTCAGCAAGAATATCGTCCCTCTCACTCCAACATTTTTCAGTTCTGCAACAACGGTGTTTTGCACACGCCGGTCCGATTTTCACCATCAGCGCTGGCGGGTTCAGCCTGACATAAGCCCCTCATATCAATAAAATTATATTTAATAAAAATCGAATCTATTGTTAACCGCCGTCCTTACTACAGACAAAAACACCAAAGTATATCACTGAATTTAATAGAAAAATTAATTCAACATCTATTATCGAAAGTTACCGGTCTCGATCACATTTTAGACAAAATTAATAAGTCTCATAAAAAAAACGAGATTTTGATCTCAAAACATACAATCAAAAATGCTTAAAAATCCGCCTTGCCGAAAGACAAAATGGCATTTCATTTTTTAGCAAACAGTTTTTCGATTTTAAATAATGCACTTTGGATTAGCGCCTACAGCGCAAGGAAACGGTCTATGAATAACTCTCGTGTGTCTTCTGCAGGAAAAAAAAGTTTACTGGCAGCGATCATTGCTACTGCGATGGTGACTTCCGCTGCTCACGCCGCGGATTTGCAAACCAGCAAAGCGACCGAAGCCGCATCTAGCGGTTGGGCGACACAAAATGGCGGTACGACTGGTGGCGCTAAGGCGGCATCAGCCAAAATCTATGCAGTGAAAAGTATCAGCGAATTTAAAGCCGCGCTGAACGGCTCAGATTCCGACCCCAAAATCATTCAGATAACCGGCGCGATTGATATCAGCGGCGGCAAAGCCTACACCAGCTTTGACGACCAGAAAGCCCGCAGCCAGCTCAGCATTCCGTCCAATACCACCATTATCGGTATCGGCAGCAATGGTAAATTCACCAACGGTTCGCTGGTTATCAAGGGCGTAAAAAACGTTATCCTGCGTAACCTGTATATCGAAACGCCGGTAGACGTCGCACCGCATTATGAAACTGGTGATGGCTGGAACGCCGAGTGGGATGCATCCGTTATCGATAACTCAACCAACGTCTGGGTTGACCATGTCACTATCAGCGATGGCAGCTTCACCGACGACAAATACACCACCAAAAATGGCGAAACCTATGTACAGCATGACGGTGCACTGGATATCAAGAAAGGCTCTGACTACGTTACCGTTTCAAACAGCCGTTTCGAACTGCACGACAAAACCATTCTGATCGGCCACAGCGACAGCAACGGCGCACAGGACTCCGGCAAACTGCGCGTTACTTTCCACAACAACGTGTTTGACCGCGTAACCGAGCGTACTCCGCGTGTGCGCTTTGGTAGCATCCACGCTTACAACAACGTTTATCTGGGCGACGTGAAAGCTAAGGTTTACCGCTACCTGTATAGCTTTGGTCTGGGCACCAGCGGCAGCATTCTGTCTGAAGGTAACTACTTCAACATCTCTAATTTGAAATCAAATTGTGATGTAGTGAAATCGTTCAACAGCAAAGTGCTCTCTGACAATGGTTCACTGATCAATGGTGGCGCGGCCGGGTTAAACAACTGCAGCTTTACCACTTACAAACCCACTCTGCCGTACAAATATTCGGTTCAAAGCATGACAAGCAGCCTGGCTAACAGCATCACCAGCAGCGCAGGCTACGGCAAACTGTAATTCCCTTGCCAACAACAGCGGCCACTCCAGCGAGTGGCCGCTTACTGCATCAATCGCAGGCAGAAGAGGTCACCACCATGTTTACCACTACCTGGCAACGGACGCTTTTTCTCAGCTCGCTGCTTTGTTGTATGCCCTCTGCTTTTGTGCTGGCGACAGCCACCGCACCGGACACTCCACCTTCTTCCACGCAGCCGGTGTTAACTGTCACAACGCTTGCCCCCAACACGCTGATTAGCGGTCAGGTGATGTATCGTGACATACGTTTTCCAGCTACCTTGCTTATCAAAGACCAGCGTGGCGCAGAGCGCAGCCTGAAAACCGATATCCAGGGGCGGTTTTATGCCGATGTCTCTTCAATGATCACACCGCTACGCCTGTCCGCTATAGAAGCGGGCGGACAGAATTGCCTGACGAGTAATCAGCTTCGCGCCATTTGCCTGGGCGCACTGGTGCCTCAATTGCGTGACGGCCATGAAAATCGTATCAATATCAATCCGCTGACCGATCGTATTTTATCTGACATCGCTGCATCAGCTGGCTATATTGGCCCGCAGCAACTACTCAATGCCACCACGCTGTCCCCCTTGTCAGTCGCCTCCTGGGAAACCGCTTATCGTGAATTCCATACCGGGTTTGATGATGCACTGAAACAGGCGGGTATTGCCGCCCCCGCGCAGTTCGATCCATTAACCTATCCGAATCCCCTGACACCGGCTTTTACCAGGATCCTCCAGGTGACCAACCATGCCCGTAATTATCACAATGATAGCGGCGAGGCTGGTCACACGGTGCTGACCGATATCGGATTCCACCCGATTGTCGGGCTAAACGCCTCCGGCAGTTATGAACCCTTGGATCTCGCCAGTGCCAGCCAGCAGCGCAAAGCACTGGAACAGGCTCGCACCCGTATTTTCATTGTGAGCGATTCAACAGCGGCGACCTACGAGAAAGCGCGCTTTCCGCGCATGGGCTGGGGACAGGTGTTTGAACAACAACTGCGTCCAGACAGCCATGTCGCCGTCGTCAACGGTGCTCGTTCAGGACGCAGTTCGCGCGATTTTTATTACGAAGGGTGGTTCCGTCAGATGGAGCCATTCATGCGGCCAGGTGATTACCTGTTCATCGGTATGGGGCATAACGATCAAAACTGCGATAGCCAGAAAGCCGTTCGCGGAGCTGCCGATGTCGCCAACCTTTGCACCTATCCCAACAGTGCAGATGGCAAACCGCAATACCCACAGGGTAAACCGGATATGTCTTTCCAGATTTCGTTGGAACGCTACATCCGTTACGCACGGGCGCATCGTATGATACCGGTGTTGTTGACCCCGACAGCCCGCGTCAAAAACGCCGACGGAAAAAATGGAACACCGGCGATTCACAGCCATCTGACAAAACAGAACAAAGTGGGCGGTTATGCCTTTGTTGGCGATTACAGCCAGACCATCCGCGATACCGCCAGCAAGAACAAGGTACCGCTATTGGATGTCGAAACCGCAACACTGGCGCTGGCGAATCAGGGTGATGGACAGCAGTGGCAACAATACTGGCTGGCCGTCGATCCGGATCGCTACCCTTATTACCGTAATCAGGCTGGCAGCCTGACCCAACCCGATACCACCCATTTCCAGCAAAAAGGCGCGCAGGCGGTCGCGGCAATAGTCGCAGACCAGATCAAAGCGACCCCTTCACTACGGGAATTGGCAGGTAAGTTGAAGGCAACGGCTCAGTAATGCGGAGAAATCTCGTTTTAGGCAAAGCAACGTTTTATTGGATGTTATCTGTTCATAAAACATCTGGACTTCTGTTACCTACTACTTAAAGGAATATGTGTATGTTAAAAACGCTCTCTGGAACCCTTGCGCTGTCGTTGATGGTCGCCCTCAGCGTTCATCAGGCTCAGGCCGCCACCACCTACAATGCCGTGGTGTCGAAAACCGCCAGCGACGGCAAAACGTTTAAAACCATCGCCGATGCTATCGCCAGCGCACCGGCTGGCAGCTCGTCATTCGTCATTCTGATCAAAAATGGCGTCTATAACGAGCGCCTGACCATTACCCGTAATAACCTGCATCTGAAAGGGGAAAGCCGTAACGGCACCATTATCGCCGCAGCGATAGCCGCAGGAACGCTGAAGTCGGACGGCAGCAAATGGGGAACCGCAGGCAGCAGCACGGTGACCATCAGCGCCAAAGATTTCAGCGCCCAATCACTGACTATCCGCAACGACTTTGACTTCCCGGCCAACCAGGCCAAAAGTGACAGTGACAGCACTAAAATCAAGGATACTCAGGCCGTTGCGCTTTACGTGACCAAAAGCGGCGACCGCGCTTACTTCAACGATGTGAGCCTGGTCGGCTATCAGGACACGCTGTATGTATCTGGTGGACGCAGCTTCTTCTCTGACTGTCGAATCAGCGGCACCGTTGACTTTATCTTTGGCGACGGCACGGCTCTGTTCAATAACTGCGATCTGGTTTCACGCTATCGTGCCGATGTGAAAAGCGGCGTTTCTGGCTACCTGACCGCGCCCAGCACCAACATCAACCAGAAGTATGGTCTGGTGATCACCAACAGCCGCGTAATTAAAGAAAGCGACTCGGTTCCAGCGCAGAGCTATGGGTTGGGGCGTCCCTGGCATCCGACAACGACCTTCTCTGATGGACGTTACGCGGACCCGAACGCCATTGGACAGACGGTATTCCTGAATACCAGTATGGATAACCATATTTACGGCTGGGACAAGATGTCTGGCAAAAATAAAGACGGTAATACCATCTGGTTCTATCCGGAAGACTCGCGTTTCTTCGAGTACAAGTCTTATGGTGCCGGAGCGGTAAAAAGCTCAGCTCGTCGGCAGTTGACCGACGCGCAGGCAGCAGAGTACACCCAAAGCAAAGTCCTGGGTGACTGGACGCCAACACTCCCCTGACCGATTACCGTGTTGCTGATAACAAACAGCCAGCCGATAACGGCTGGCTGTTTTACTTTCGATGTGCCAAAAGTAACCGGTCAGATAGCGGTTTCATCCTCTTCACCGGTACGAATACGGATCACGCGGGCGACATCAAATACAAAGATCTTGCCATCACCGATCTTACCGGTCTGTGCCGTATTCATGATCGTTTCCACACAAGTATCCACGATATCGTCAGACACCACGATCTCGATTTTTACTTTCGGCAGAAAGTCCACCATGTATTCGGCACCGCGGTACAGTTCAGTATGGCCTTTCTGGCGCCCGAATCCTTTTACTTCTGTTACGGTCATCCCGGTGATACCAACTTCAGCTAACGCCTCGCGTACATCATCCAGTTTGAACGGTTTAATAATCGCATCAATTTTTTTCATGGTGAAATCCTAATCATCACTATGTAGCGGCAAGAGCCAGCACGGCGAAATCATGATCGGCCATGCAATTCACAATAACTTAACACTATTCTTTAAAATCGTTGGCGTCCAGTTCGTGCCGTGCCAACAATTTGTAAAATTCGGTACGGTTACGCCCGGCCATACGTGCGGCCTGCGTGACGTTGCCTTTCGCAATTTGCAGCAATTTTCGCAGATAATTAAGCTCAAATTGGTTACGCGCTTCAGCAAACGTAGGTAACGCCGTATTTTCCCCTTCCAGCGCCTGTTCTACCAGTGCATCACCAATGACCGGCGCACTGGTCAGCGCGACGCATTGCTCAATGACATTGACCAGTTGCCGCACATTGCCAGGCCAACTGGCCGCCATCAAGCGTTTCATGGCATCGGTCGAAAAGCTGCGCACAAAAGGCTTATGCCGGGTCGCGGCTTCACGCAGCAAATGGTTCGCCAACAATGGAATATCTTCTGCGCGTTCATTCAATGCCGGAAGCTTGAGATTCACCACATTGAGGCGGTAGTAAAGATCTTCACGGAACTCGCCTTTTTCCATCGCCTTGGGCAAATCACGATGCGTAGCGGAGATGATCCGCACATTGATATCCTGATCCCGGTTACTCCCCAGCGGCCTGACCTTGCGCTCTTGCAATACACGTAGCAGCTTCACCTGCAGTGCCAGCGGCATATCACCAATTTCATCCAGAAACAGCGTCCCGCCTTCCGCAGCCTGAAATAGCCCCTCGCGCTGGCTGACTGCACCGGTGAAAGCGCCTCTGGCATGGCCGAACAATTCAGATTCCAGCAGAGGTTCCGGTAACGCACCGCAGTTGATGGCGATAAATGGCCGTCCCGCACGCGGACTGGCGGCATGAATCGCCTGTGCCAGAACTTCTTTCCCCGTACCACTCTGGCCGTTAATCAGCACGCTGACATCTGACTGTGCCACCATTTTGGCCTGTTCGAGCAGACGTTGCATAATTGGGCTGCGAGTCACCACCGCGGCGCGCCAGCTTTCGTCGCTGGTCGGCGGTGAAAGCTTGAGTGCATCATCAATCGCTTTATACAGCGCATCACGATCGACCGGTTTCGTCAGAAAGCTGAACACCCCTTGCTGTGTTGCCGCCACCGCTTCAGGAATAGACCCGTGAGCAGTTAAAATGATCACTGGCATGCCCGGCTGATTCTTCTGAATTTCAGCAAACAACGCCAATCCATCCATTTCATCCATGCGCAAGTCACTGATCACCAGATCAATTTTTTCCCGCAGCAGCAATCGCAGCGCTTCCTGACCACTGGTTGCCGTAATCACGGTAAATCCTTCACTGGTCAGGCGCATCCCCAGTAATTTCAACAGACTGGGGTCATCGTCTACCAACAGCAGGGTGGCGGATTTTCTGGTGGTCATTCGCTTTTCATTCCTTTTTTCGCCACAGCCGGCGGTGCTTCACTCTCAGCGTTTTTCCCCCGACGGCTTTCACCATCAGGCAAATCCCCCTGTGTCGGCTTACGCGATGACAGTTGGCGTTCAATATCGGTCAAATTTTCCAGCTTACGTGTCGTAGTTTCCAGTTGTGACTGTAATTGCGTCTGCTGCTCGTGCATCGCTTCCAGCTGTTTATCGCTGTTTTCCTGCGCACGCTGAAAACGCTGACGCTCATCCGCCAGGGTCAATATCAAATTCTGTTTATCCAGCCAGACCTGAAACAGCGGCAATAACGTCAGCGGCACATTCAACCGCTGACGATTCAGTTGTTCAATAATCTGTTGACGTTCTTGCAGGGTGGTTTCGGCATTGTCCAGCAAGATGGCCTGACGGAATAACCCACTCCAGTCATTTTCACCGACCAGCAGCGTCTGTTGCCGGGCCTGCATCGGCGTCATACGTGAGGCACATTCCATGACGCGCAACCAGTACAGCGCATTATTCATCGCCTCGGTGTTGTGAAGCTGCCACACCTGCTCACATGACATGGTACGATAGTCTGCAACTTGTGCTTTAGGCGGGCTGACGATCTCAGCCTCTCGCCGACCAACAGGTGGGTTATCACTGTCCTGAGCACAACCAGCAAGCAAAAACAGCAAGGGTAAACCGGACAGCAGTTTTTTCAGCGCGGCAATCACCTCCAGGCCGGGTAACAACACCACCAGGCTTCGTAACGGCAGAAGGCTCAACAACCGTGCAATCATGGTTAATTCTCAGTGTTTAATGGTAATTCAATACGAAAACAGACATCGGCATACTCCACCGCCACCAGATTCAGTTCACCCTGCATACGGCGGATACAATCCTGCGCAATGCTTAACCCCAGACCACTGCCTTTTACCGCACCTTTACGCTGGTGGGTTCCCTGATAAAAAGGTTCAAAGATCATACTTTTGTCTGATTCAGGAATGGGAGTACCGCTGTTAGCGACGTCAATCTGAACCCGGTTCTCTATCTGGCGGCTGCGGATCCAAATGTTACCGGATTCCTGACCATAGTGCACCGCATTGGAATAGAGATTATCCATCACCCGCATCAACAATGTCGTTTCCGCCCGACACGTCTTCGCATTCAATTCGACATGCGTTTGCATCAGCTTGCTGCGAGCCGGTAGACTATGCGCGGCAACCACCATATTAACGATATCGTTGACATCTACCTGCTCCAGCCCAGCCGGTGCATCCGCCAGTTTACGGTTATAGTCGAGCAATTGTTCGATCAGTTGCTGCAAGTGGCGGCTGCTATTATCCAGAATCGCGACCACCTCTTTCTGGTCGTCCGTCAGTGTGCCTACCACTTCATCAGCCAATAACGCCGCGCCTTCACGCAGACTCGCCAGAGGCGTTTTTAGCTCATGGGACAAATGACGCAAAAACTCATGACGTTGCGCTTCAAGCCAGGAAAGGCGCTCGCTTAACCAAATGATCCGCTGTGCCAGAGAGCGAATTTCCGTCGGCCCCCTAAAATTGACGAGCTGACCGAGTGGACGCCCTTCCCCCAGCCGATTAATCATGCTCTCGACGCCTTTTACCGGCCCGATGATCATCCGGGTAAACAGCACCACCAACAGCACACTGACCAGAAACAACACCAGTGCCTGCCAGCCGAAGAAACGGCCACGCTCAGCAATATCCTGCTGTAACTGCTGCCCCCGTGAGAAAATGACTTCACGTGTGGCTTGTACCATCTGAGCATTGGTGCGAGAGAAGTTATCCAGTACGGTAATAGACGCGGCTGCCGGGCCGTTGTTCTGACAACGGATATCGGTCAGTTCCGTCAGGTATTGCCGCAGGTTTTGATAATAAGAAGGGTCAGGCAAAATCGGCGCATGCACGTCCAGCATCTGAGAATACTGCTTACGCTGATTTTGATACAGCTGCGACAAGGTCTGATCACCCAGCACACAGAACTGACGATAACTGCGCTCCATGCTGATAGCCGTACTGGTCATGGCTTCGCTGCGCCGTGCATCTGCCAGTGTGGTGCTATTGATCCCCGCCGCCTGTTCACTGAGGTGATCCAAACTCTCATAGGCCTGATAAGCCAATACCAGCAACGGCAACAACACCAGCAGAAATGCCATGATGACCAATTGCCGCAAAGAGCGTGGGAAAAAACGCCAACGTTTCAACGAAATCATATCGTTACCTGCGAAAGTACACCGTCTGATACCTCGCCCGCCATTGTACGCGTTATCAGTATCAGCTCAAATGCAGACCATCAATATCTTGGGAAGATGGCCGCAATCATGCCATGTAACCTTGCAACATGCGGTAGCCAGAAAGGAACGAACGCGCCATAGGCGCAGGGAGTGACACGGTGACGTCGCCCTAAAAACAAAACCCGGTCACACAATAACTGTCTGACCGGGTCTCTTCTCTGAATAGGCGGTGCCTCACTCAACGTGTCGCCCGATGTGTGATAAAGCCCAAAGGCAGTTATCAATAATGTGGACGATAGGCACCTTATCTTTTGGCATCATTCCGGGTGTTATGAGCATGTCTGTTAGATCGGCATCATAACCAGTTGAATGAGCAGCGCACCCATTATGCACTCATCGTGCCAGTTATCAACAAAAATTATCAATCAATTGAAATTAAAGGAAAAATAAAAATAATACAGCGAAGATATTAAAAATGCGGTCTGAACTGTTCTCGCTATTCTCCCGCTACTCAGTGAAATCAGGCCTTTTTGTCGCTAAAAAAAGACACCCTAATGCCCATTAAAAATAACACTTTAGAATCAATAAAATAAATGTCACCTTTTGGAGACAGACTATCATACTGTTGTCGCTGATTTGAGACAAAAAGAACCCACAACCTAACTGGGGGTTTTCTATAGACAAAAAAGAAAGGGGCCAAAGCCCCTTTCTTATAACAGAGATGTGAACACATCACCCCAACTGGCGGCGAGCATTACGGAACATACGCATCCACGGGCTATCTTCGCCCCACTCTTCCGGGTGCCATGAGTTACTCACGGTGCGGAACACGCGTTCCGGGTGTGGCATCATCACCGTGGCACGCCCGCTCACGCTGGTCACCGCCGTGATACCATTCGGCGATCCGTTCGGGTTAGCCGGGTAATCTTCCGTTGCCTGACCATAATTATTCACGTAGCGCAGTGCCACCAACTGATGCTGTTCCAGTGCAGACAGCTGGCTGTCGTCACGGACTTCTACACGACCTTCGCCATGCGACACAGCGATCGGCATACGGGAACCCGCCATATCCTGCAGGAACAGTGATGGGCTGCTGGTCACTTCCACCAGGCTGAAACGTGCTTCAAACCGGTCAGATTTATTACGAACAAAACGCGGCCAGTGCTCTGCCCCTGGTATCAACTCACGCAGGTTGGACATCATCTGACAACCGTTACAAACCCCCAGCGCCAGCGTTTGCGGACGCAGGAAGAATGCGGCGAACTCATCACGCACCCGATCGTTGAATAGAATGGATTTCGCCCAGCCTTCACCTGCCCCCAACACATCACCGTAAGAGAAGCCGCCACACGCAACAAGCGCCTGGAAGTCTTGCAGATTACGGCGACCAGCCAGCAGATCACTCATATGAATATCAATGGCATCAAACCCAGCGCGATGGAACGCTGCCGCCATTTCTACATGCGAGTTGACACCTTGCTCACGCAAGACCGCCACTTTGGGACGCGCCTGACGGCTGATAAATGGTGCGGCGATGTCTTCACGCAGGTCGAAAGTCAGTGCGACATTCAGCCCTGGATCGTTGTCATCAGATTTCGCATGGTGCTCCTGATCCGCGCACTGTGGGTTATCACGCAGGCGCTGCATTTGCCAGGTCGTCTCTGCCCACCAGTTACGCAGCGTAGTGCGGCTTTCGTGATACACCACCTCGTTGCCACTGTGGATGATGAAGTGGTTACCTGCTTGTGCCTGCCCCAGATAGTGCACGCACTCTGCCAGACCCTGCTCAGCCAACACCTGTTCAACTTCGGCACGGCGAGAAGCCTCTATCTGGATAACAGCGCCCAGCTCTTCGTTGAACAGCACGGCCAACGCATCTTCACCCATAGAACTGATGTCGGCTTTAACGCCACAATGACCGGCAAACGCCATTTCAGCCAACGTGACCAGCAAACCGCCGTCTGAACGGTCGTGGTATGCCAGCAGTGCCTTGTTCGCCACCAATGCCTGCATTGCATTGAAGAAGCCAGCCAACTGTGCCGGATTACGCACATCCGCCGTTTTACGACCCAGTTGACGATAAACCTGAGCCAGCGCTGTTGCGCCCAATGCGTGATGTCCGCCACCCAGGTCGATCATCAGCAGTACGTTGTCTTTGTCGGTACGCAACTGCGGTGTAACGGTATGGCGTACATCTTCTACGCGGGCAAACGCAGAAATCACCAGCGATAACGGTGCAGTTACCGATTTATCTTCGCCATTTTCCTGCCAGCGGGTTTTCATCGACATGGAGTCTTTACCCACCGGAATCGTCAACCCCAGCGCCGGACAGAGTTCTTCACCAACAGCCTTCACCGCCTCGTATAAACCAGCGTCTTCACCCGGATGCCCAGCCGCAGCCATCCAGTTGGCAGACAATTTCACACGCTTCAGGTCGCCAATATGTGTCGCGGCGATGTTAGTCAGCGCTTCACCGACCGCCAGACGTGCCGATGCGGCAAAGTTACGCAATGCCACCGGCGCGCGTTCGCCAATTGACATCGCTTCGCCGTAATAGCTATCCAGGCTGGCGGTTGTCACGGCGCAATCTGCCACCGGTACCTGCCACGGCCCAACCATTTGGTCACGCGCCACCATCCCGGTCACCGTACGGTCACCGATGGTAATAAGGAAGGTTTTCTCCGCCACCGCAGGCAAGTGCAGCACGCGTTCAACCGCTTCCGCCAGATAAATGCCTTCGCGATTCAGTGGGGTGCCTTCAACGTCTTTACGCTCGACATCACGCAGCATTTTCGGCGTTTTGCCCAGCAGTACGTCCAGCGGCATGTCGATCGGCTTATTGTTGAAGTGGCGATCGCTGAGTGTCAGGTGCTGTTCTTCCGTCGCTTCACCAATGACGGCATAAGGCGCGCGTTCACGACGGCATATCTCATCGAACAGCGCCAGTTGTTCCGGTGCTACTGCCAGCACGTAACGTTCCTGTGATTCGTTGCACCAGACTTCCAGCGGGCTCATCCCAGGTTCATCATTCAGGATATCGCGCAGTTCGAAACGACCGCCGCGTCCACCGTCGCTGACCAGTTCCGGCATGGCGTTGGACAGGCCACCAGCACCGACGTCATGGATAAACAGGATCGGGTTTTGCTCGCCAAGCTGCCAGCAGCGATCGATAACCTCCTGACAACGGCGCTCCATTTCCGGGTTATCACGTTGCACCGAGGCAAAATCCAGATCCGCGTCAGACTGGCCTGATGCCATAGACGATGCAGCACCGCCCCCCAGGCCGATATTCATCGCAGGCCCGCCCAGCACAATCAACTTGGCGCCAATGCTAATTTCGCCTTTCTTGACATGTTCCGCACGGATGTTGCCGATCCCACCTGCCAGCATGATAGGTTTGTGATAACCACGTACTTCAACGCCGTTATGACTGTCTACCGCTTCTTCATAGGTACGGAAATAGCCGGTCAATGCCGGACGGCCAAATTCATTATTAAAGGCCGCGCCACCCAGTGGGCCATCGGTCATGATATCCAGCGCGCTGACGATACGGTCCGGCTTACCGAAATCCTGCTCCCACGGCTGAACAAAACCGGGGATACGCAGGTTAGATACCGAGAACCCGACCAGACCGGCTTTCGGTTTCGCGCCTCGCCCAGTAGCGCCTTCATCACGGATTTCACCGCCGGAGCCAGTCGCAGCACCCGGCCACGGTGAAATAGCCGTCGGATGGTTATGGGTTTCCACTTTCATCAGGATATGTGCGTCTTCCTGATGGTAGGCATAAGCGCCTTGTGGATCAGGGAAGAAACGGCCTACCGCCGACCCTTCCATCACTGCCGCATTGTCCTTATAGGCAGACAACACATAGTCCGGTGTATGCTCAAAGGTGTTTTTGATCATCTTGAACAGCGACTTCGGCTGTGTTTCACCGTTGATGACCCAATCGGCATTGAAGATTTTATGGCGGCAGTGCTCAGAATTCGCCTGAGCAAACATATAGAGTTCGATATCGGTTGGATTGCGCCCCAGTTTAGTAAAGGCTTCCAGCAGATAATCCATTTCGTCATCAGCCAGCGCCAGCCCCAAACGCAGGTTGGCCTCTTCCAGAGCCGGACGGCCCTGCAGCAGAATTTCGACTCGCTTAAGCGCGGTCGGCTGGTGCTGAGAGAACAGCAGGTTAGCCTGTTGCAGGTCGTCAAAGACGCTTTCCATCATGCGGTCATGGAGCAGTGCCGCCAGTTCTTTCCACTGGGCATCACTTAATGTCGGTGCATGAATGTAAAACGCCAGGCCACGTTCCAGACGACGAATTTTTTGCAGGCCGCAATTGTGCGCAATGTCGGTAGCCTTGGAAGACCAGGGAGAAATGGTGCCCGGACGCGGGGTCACCAGAATCAGCCGCCCGGTAGGCTCATGCTCAGCGAGAGAAGGCCCGTATTTCAGCAGGCGGCTCAGTCGTGACTGTTCTTCATGGTTTAGCGGAGCGTTCACATCGGCGAAGTGGACGTATTCGGCATAAATGTCGCTAACGGGCAGTTGGTATTCCTTGCACCGGGCCAACAGTTTATTGATACGGAAAGCCGATAAGGCCGGTGAACCACGCAGTATTTCCATCATCTAAATTTCTCTCGTCTTCGAGGCACCGGAGACAGTGCGTCAGGGCGCTACAGGGGGGAAACGCGGGCTATTATAGAGAATAGTGACGCGTGACGAAACCGTTTGCGTAGCGATTGTTAAACATTGCAGAGGTTCTGTGGTCAAACAATAGACAAACGAATAACAGTTGCACACTGGCGGTTTGTTAAGCAAAATGCCCCCCGACTCTGGGACAGACGTAATAAGAAACTGCCGTTACAGACAGACAGGCCGACTGGCCGCCGAGAGACAACTCATTGAAGCGTTTAACGATAAATTATGTTTTCATCGGGGTAATCGCTTTGCTGTTGACGCTGGCACTGTGGCCAAATATTCCCTGGCGCAGTCATCAGGACGTCCAGTTAAGGCAAATCCTTTCACGTGGCGAGCTACGCATCAGCACCGTGACCTCTCCGTTGACCTATACCCTCAGCAACGGTTCCCCCACCGGGCTGGATTATGAACTGGCTAAGCGATTCGCCGACTACCTCGGCGTGCGGCTGGTGGTTTCGGTGCGTCAAAATGTTGACGATTTATTCAGCGATCTGGATAACGACAATGCCGACCTGCTGGCGGCAGGCCTCATCTATAACCAGGAACGTCTGAACCGCTTCCAGGCAGGCCCTTCCTATTATTCCGTATCGCAGCAACTGGTCTACCGTATGGGGAGCGCGCGTCCCACCTCGTTGGACAAATTGCAGGGTAAACTGACCGTACTGTCTGGCTCGGCACATGCCGCGACCTTGCGTGATCTGAAAGCCGAAAAATATCCGCAACTGAGCTGGGAAGTTGCCACCGATGTCTCTGAACTGGATCTGCTAAAACAGGTCGCTGAAGGGAAACTGGATTACACCATCGCTGACTCAATCAACATTGGTCTGATGCAGCGAATCCACCCTCAGTTAGCGGTGTCATTCGATCTTAGCGACGAAGAGCCAGTGACCTGGTATATGCGGCAAAACCGTGATGACAGTCTTTCTGCCGCACTGCTCGACTTCTTTAGTCAGGTGATGGAAGACGGCACCCTTGCCCGTCTGGAAGAGAAGTATCTGGGGCATGTCGGCGAATTCGACTATGTGGATACCACCACGTTCCTCAGCGCTATCGACAACACATTGCCGGGTTTACGTCCGCTGTTCGAGAAATACGCCCGGGAAATAGACTGGAAACTGCTGGCGGCGATTTCTTATCAGGAATCGCACTGGAACCCACTGGCTACCTCGCCAACCGGGGTACGTGGTTTGATGATGCTGACGCGCAATACCGCTGAAAGTCTGGATGTGGTCAACCGGCTCAACCCGGAGGAAAGCATTCGCGGCGGAGCCAGATATTTAAGCCAAATGATGCAGCAAGTCCCTGCCACCATCCCGGTGGACGAGCGTATCTGGTTTGCGCTGGCGGCCTATAATATGGGGTACGCACATATGATGGATGCCCGTAAGCTGACAGAAAAACAGCAGGGAAATCCAGACAGTTGGGCAGACGTCAAAATACGCCTGCCGATGTTGAGTCAAAAACGCTACTACTCCCAAACCACCAGCGGTTATGCGCGTGGTCAGGAGGCTTATGACTATGTGGAAAATATCCGACGCTACATGGTCAGTCTGGTGGGGTATCTTTCAGAGAAAGAAAGCCGGGCGTTACAACAGCAACTGGCGGGCAGCGCCTACCCCGCCGTACCACCAGAGCAATTGACCGCCACACGCCCCCGCTAAGCGGTTCCTGCAACCCTATTCACCACGGTTCGGGTCGCTACGATTCGGACCTTGTTATTCTGCGCGGCCCCATTCAGGCGGAAGTATCATGTGAAGTACCATGTGAAATATCACGCCCGGCACGCGCTTCACGCTGCTGCTGACGGCGCATACGGAAAAAACGACTCAGCAGTGCTGAGCACTCTTCCGCCAACACACCGTCGGTTATGGCTATTTGATGATTCATTCCTGGATGACGCAAAATATCCACCAGCGAGCCAGCGGCTCCCGTCTTGGCATCCGCCGCGCCATACACCAGCCGACTGATACGACTATGAATCATGGCTCCAGCACACATCACGCACGGCTCCAGCGTGATATACAGGGTAGTGTCTAACAGGCGATAGTTCTGCAGCACTTGCCCTCCTTGCTGCAATGCCATGATCTCTGCATGGGCAGTGGGATCATGGCGACCAATCGGCCGGTTCCAGCCCTCGCCAATCACCTGATTTCCCTGCACCAACACCGCGCCAACCGGCACTTCACCTTCATCCCAGGCTCGTTGTGCCAATGACAACGCGTGGCGCATCCAGAATTCATCATCCATCGGACTACTCATTATTCCTCTTGGTTTTTCGCATTTTCTTTATATAACGCATCACGCAGGTATCCATCGCTCTGTACTAACCGTTGCCTGGCCTGTTGTGCATCACATCCTGCCACCACCATGACTATCGCCGGTTTGACGTCATAATCGGTTTGCGCCAGACACTGCTGTGCCGTTTCCCGATCAACCCCGGTAGCCTCCATCAAAATACGGCAGGCTCGATCGACCAGTTTTACGTTAGTGGCTTTCACATCTACCATCAGGTTCTGATATACCTTCCCCAGTCGCACCATCGCACCGGTGGAAATCATATTTAATACCAGTTTTTGTGCTGTACCAGATTTCAGCCGTGTGGAACCGGTTAACACTTCAGGCCCCACCAATGGAGAAATCGCAATCTCCGCCTCTTGTGCAATCGGTGAATGAGGATTGCAGGAAATGGCAACGGTACGGCAACCCAACGTCCGGGCATAACGTAAGCCACCAATCACGTAGGGTGTTCGCCCTGAGGCGGCAATACCGATGACGATATCGCGAGAAGTCAGCGTCAGCGCAACCAAATCCGCTTCACCGAGTGCGGGGTTATCTTCCGCCCCCTCTACCGCCTTTAGCAATGCGCCGGATCCACCGGCAATCAATCCCACCACCACGCCATGCGGCACGCCAAAGGTAGGTGGACATTCGGATGCGTCCAACACCCCAAGGCGGCCGCTGGTACCCGCACCCTGATAAATCATTCGACCTCCCGCCTTCAGGCAACCTGCAGCCGCATCCACTGCCTGAGCAACAGCGGGAAGGACTTTGCGCACCGCTTCCGGTACCCGGTGATCTTCCTGATTGAACAAGGAGACCATTTCCAGCGTGGACAACTGATCCAAATTCATGGATGCAGGATGGCGTGTTTCCGAAACCAGCGTACCAAAATCGATACTTTTCTCATCGTTTACCATTATCAGCCACCTTGATTAGCGGTTTGCTCCGTGTCGTCGGCAGGTGATCATCACTCTGCCATTTGTCGGACCAATAAAAAACGGCTTGCAAGGTAACTGGCAAGCCGTTTTGTCGGTACTTATCAGCATCAGAAGATTTTATCTTCATCCTCACGGATCAGTGACTCCAGATTACCCAGTTCTTCACGCGCCCGTGCCCGGTTGACGAGTTTAAGCTGCGCCGCCGCTGGAAAATCCGTGATACTAATCTGTCCTTTGGTGATCAGCACCTGAATCAAGTCTTCAAGTACGCGTACCATTTCCAGATCGCTGCTGCGCAAGCGCTCGATTTTAGCCAGAATAGCCCGCTGGTTATGCAGCCATGCCGCTGCCTCGACTGAATTATCCGGCAGTTCACCACTCATTTCCGGAAACGGCGATCTTTCTACCCTGATAAGATGCCCGTTGCTGTCACGCAAAATGTAAAACATACCAAGCCCTTTTTTATTAGCAATAGAAGAGAATCCCACGACAGGAGGAACCTCCACTCTTGATTAGGATTTCATTTTATTACCACGCTGCAAGCCGATAGACATAACGGCCTCAAACACACGCCCACGGTGCACAGAGCTGCGTACTGGTGCAACCTTGCTAAGTCCGTATTACTGCTGTGTCTGCCAGAGGATACCGACACGAGAATCCATCGTCTTCACCCGAACAAGGCAGCCGCATTAATGAATAACACACCGCCGCTGGATGGAGTTTGTCACGCCGTACGGGCAATATGTCCTGCGACGAAGCCTGAAGGTGTGACTACGATTTTCTATCGCCACACCGTCAGGCCACCTATCAGAATGGCATTTTCGCCAGCCCCCGGCAAGCTATCCAGAATATTATCCGCCGCTATCCACGTTTCGAGTAGAGTCGATAGCCCGCTAAAATGTGATCAATACAAGAATTAATGGGCGTATTATATCGCATCAAAATGTCAGTTATATTGACCAATACACTAGAGTTCGCACTTGAGCAGAGAAACCGACTGGCATCTTTCTGCATCGTCAAACGGCCTGATAAGATTCGCCAGGAATAATGCTTGCCAGTCAAAACCAGAAAAAACAACAAAATCAGGCCATATTGCTCACTTTTGTTTATTGTTATTTTTATCTGTGATCGCCTTGCCTGCAAGCAGTCACGATAGCTAAGGAATGTGCAGCGACATGAATACGCACCATGAGCAGCCACCAGGCGGCGGAGAATATCCGCATTCTCTACAACATCAAGACCCTCGCGCCCGCCATGATGATCCCTTACTGGATTGTCTGTTGGCCTTGTGCCAATTGCAGGGGAAGCCGACCAGCCGCGCCACACTGACGGCAGGATTACCCCTGGAAGATCTGCGTTTATCCACCAGTCTGCTGCCCCGTGCCGCAGCGCGTGCCGGTTTACGCGCCCGCATACTCAAACGCTCGTTAAGCGCGATACCCAGCATGTCGCTGCCAGCGATGTTGCTGCTGCGTGAAGGTCGGGCAGCCATCCTGCTGGGCTGGACTGAAGACGGCAATGCCCGTCTGATGACCGGCGAAACCGAAGGTGGCGAAATCATGGTCGACCACAATACGCTGCAGCAGAACTATCTGGGATTGGTCATGTTCGCGCAGCCAGCCCATCGTTTCGATGCCCCGACGGCGACACGACTGACACGCAGCAAAGCCTGGTGGCGTGACACACTGAAACTGTCTCGCCCTCTTTATCTTGATGCCATCGCCGCCAGTCTGCTCATCAATATCATCGCGCTATTCATTCCGCTATTTGTTATGCAAGTCTACGATCGGGTTATCCCCAATCAAACGACAGCCACCTTATGGGTGCTGGCCTCCGGTCTCGGTATTGCACTGCTATTCGACCTTATTCTGCGCATCTTGCGCAGCGTCTGCCTGGATATTGCAGGTAAAAAAACCGATTTAATTCTTTCTGCCACGCTATTCGAGCGGCTGACTGGCATGATGCGCTCAGCGTTCCCGGCACGAATCGGTGCGATAGCGCATCGGGTGCGGGAGTTTCACGCTCTGCGTGATACGTTATCGTCGCAATCACTGAGTAGCCTGATAGACTTTCCCTTCGCACTGCTGATGTTGATCTTACTCGGTATCTTAGGTGGTCAACTGCTTTGGGTACCATTGCTGACGATACCACTGGTATTGGTGATTAACTGGCTGTTTCAAAAACCCATACTGACAGCACAAGTCCATTCCCTACAACTAACGGATGAACGCCAGGCGCTGCTGACCGAGACACTGAGCGGGTTGGACGCCATTAAAATCAATAACGCAGAAGGCGAACGCCAGCACCGGTGGGAACACATCAGCGGTGAGATTAGTCGACTGGAATTAAGGGTGAAAACGTTATCAGCCTGCACCTTGCATCTGACACAAGCCTGCCAACACCTCGCCAGTGTCATCGTGATAGTCGTTGGGGTCTACCAGTTGCAAAACGCCCAATTGACGCTGGGTACGCTGTTTGCCTGTTACCTGCTCAATAGTCGTGCATTGCTGACCCTGGGGCCGATATCCGAGTGGGTTATCCGCTACCAGCACGCCAGGCTAACGCTGAAAGACACCCAGGAATTGATGCTGCTGCCGCAGGAACGTGGCGAGCAACACGCTGCACTAAAACGAGAAAACATCCAGGGTGGTATTGAGTTTCGTGACGTCACGTTTAGTTATCCCGAACAGAAAAGCCGTGCTCTGATCGATATTAATCTGTCTATTCAGCCGGGTGAAAAAGTCGGCATCATAGGCCGAACCGGCTCGGGTAAGAGCTCGCTGGAAAAGTTAATCGTCAACCTCTATCCCCCCACCCACGGCAGCCTGTTGATTGACGGTGTCGATGCACGCCAGCTCGATGTTGCCGATCTCCGCCATCATGTCGGTTACGTGCCGCAGGATATCCATCTCTTCAGCGGTACGCTGCGGGATAACCTTATTTGTGGTGCCCGCTACGTTGAGGACGACGCCATGCTGAAAGTCACCGATATCGCAGGTGTCAATGATTTCGCCCGGTTACACCCGGATGGCTATAACCTGCAGGTGGGCGAGCGAGGAATGAACCTGTCGGGTGGACAGAAGCAGGCGGTAGCGATTGCCCGAGCCCTACTGCTTAACCCACCTATCCTGGTTCTGGATGAGCCCACCAGTGCGATGGATAACAGCAGTGAAGATCGCTTTAAACAGGCCCTGCAAGCCATCCTTACCAACAAAACATTATTGCTGGTGACACACAGGGTATCCATGCTGACGCTGGTGGATAGACTGATTATCGTGGATAAAGGACGTATTATCGCCGACGGTCCCAAAGCCATCGTGCTGGATGCATTAAAGAAGGGACAGATCAATGCGTCTCGCTAAATTCACTCGCTATCTCAACGCGTATTTATCCAACCATCACCAGCAGGACTCGCACGCACTGACCGCAGTCGGGGAGGCATTGGTGGAAGATACGCCCCGCCTCATTCGGTTATCAATCTGGATTATGCTGGCCTTCACCATGTTTCTGGTTGGCTGGGCGGGCATGGCACAAATGGATGAAGTCGTCAGTGCGACGGGCAAGACTCTCAGTCAATCACCACAATACCGGGTACAGGCAACCGTTACGGGTGAATTGAATGAGCTATACATCCGGGAAGGGCAAATCGTTAATATCGGCGACCCACTGATGCGGCTGGATCATAGCCCACAACAGGAAAAGGCCTCAGTAAATGCCCCGAATGAGCTGTCACTGGTCGTATCGCCCGTGCGGGGTATGGTCAAGCATATTTTGGTCGATACCACTAATGGGCAAGTGTTACCGGGCCGCACATTGGTGGAAATTACGCCGCTGGATGACAAGCTACTGATAGAAGCCCGAGTCCCGTTGAAGGATATAGCGTTTTTACGTCCGGGCCAGGAGGCGGTAATCACGTTCGCCGCTTATGATCACACCACATTTGGCAGCCTGAAAGGGTGTATCGAACAGATTAGCCAGGATGCAATGACAGACCCAGCCGGTAACAGCTTCTACCTGGTTCGCTTACGCACACAGAGCAACTTCCTGGGGACTATAGACAAACCACTACTGATCCTTCCTGGCATGGTAGCGCATATGGATATTATTACTGGCAAGAAGACATTGCTCAGCTATCTGCTA
Source organism: Dickeya oryzae (assembly GCF_009372235.1). Taxonomy (GTDB): domain Bacteria; phylum Pseudomonadota; class Gammaproteobacteria; order Enterobacterales; family Enterobacteriaceae; genus Dickeya; species Dickeya oryzae. The sequence goes on from NZ_ML762920.1 coordinate 992,544, forward strand.
AAGCCAATACGACAGGCCCGGATGGAAGCCTTGCGGGAAAGATAACGCCTCGGCGCTACTGGTGTGTATTCAGATCATGGTAGATTTGGGTCTGGCTTCGTCCTAATGCCTTCGCCTGATACATTGCCGCATCTGCGTTAATGGCTAATGTCAGCGAATCAGTTCCATGTTCGGGATACAGCGCTATCCCAATACTGCATGAAATATCCAGTTTCTTACCCTCGATATAAAAAGGTTCGTTGAGGGCATGATGAATCTTATCAGCGACATACAACGTATTTTCAACTTCCTTGATTCCCTGCAGCAGAATAATAAATTCGTCACCGCTACGGCGGTACACCGTATCCGTTTCACGTACCGCACCACGCATACGCGCCGCCGCCTCTTTGAGCAGTAAATCCCCGGTGGCATGACCAAAGGTGTCGTTAATCTGCTTAAATTTATCCAGGTCGAGGAACATTAGTGCGATCTTCCGGCCTGTCTGCCGTGACAACTGGATAGCCTGCTCCATCTGCTCAGCGAAGGTCAACCCGTTAGCCAGCGAGGTCAGCGAATCGTAATGAGCCAGTTGCCGGTAGTGCTCTTCACTACGACGCAGCATATCAATCGCACGATAACGCTCGATGGCGACAGCCACCAACTGTGCTGATTTCTCAATAGAGGCGATTTCATCCTCCGTTGGGGAATACACTTTACGGTGATAAACACTCAGTACCCCCAGAATCTCTTTGTTCTGCCCAAAGATGGGCTCAGACCAGCAAGAACGCAGGCCAGCATACAATGCCAGACCTTTATACAACGTCCAATGCGGATGTGTGGAGATATCCTCAGCAATCACACGTTTACCAGAGTACGCAGCCGAGCCAAACGACGCCGCCCCATCGGCAATTTTCACGTTGTGAATCGCATTCTTGTAAAAGCCCGGCAAACTGGGCGCAGACCCCAACGTCAGGCATTTCTTTTCCTTATCAACCAACAGCACAGAACAGACGATCCGCCCAGGGTTTTTCTCCTCAACGCTGAAGATGATCGCATCCAGGATATCTTTCAACGGTGCACCACTCGAGAGTAGCTCCAGTGCGCGGTTATAGGAGTTGTCATGGTGTTCCTGAGTCTTGCGCTCAGTGATATCCATTTTTATGCTGACGTATTGAACCGCATCACTGGCTTTATTATATATTTTGACGATGCTGGCTTTTTCCCAATATAACTGCCCGTTTTTCTTACGGTTGACAAACTCGCCGTTCCAAATCTCACCTTTATTGAGGGTAGACCACAGTTCTTCATACACGCTGGCGTTGGTCATGCCCGAACTTAATATATTGGTTTTACGACCGATCACTTCTTCCGCTTCATAACCCGACATCACAGTGAACTGACGGTTCACGTACACGATTTCACAGCTTTCATTAGCGATCATAATGGATGATGGGCTGTACTCGGCGGCGAAGAACACCATATTCAGGAAGTCTTGCTTTTTTTGTTCTGAGTCGGCTTTTTCCTGAAATTTACGGCTTCTTGCAGTAGAAATCCCCAAGAGCACTATTAATAGGGTTATTATAATTTCATACACAATAACACTCTCCTCAGGCCCGAAGCGGTCCTGAACGAACAAATCGCATCACTGAAGACGAAAAATCCCGGTAATAACTCCCCTCGTATGGATTTTCAGGGTTGGCACATTTCCGGAGAGTAGAAAGGATGAATGAAAAAACTATCCAGCTCTGCAGGACAGGTTCATAGCCATAAAAACGACAGCATAAAGCCTCCATTATATCGCTGTGTGCAGACCTAAATAATAAAATCAAGAGAATTAGCTTAATCAGTTATATTAATGATCGTTATAGACATAAGCCTGGCTAATATTTTGATACGGCTTTTTACAGATTTCGTAGCGCAGTATTTTGACTATCAATTTTTCGTAAGCAAATCAATTATACCGATAAGTCACATTATTTTAATCAAAAAAAACTATCACCAGACGATTTTTGATCGTTGGTAGCAAACATTTATTTTTTTGTATTTATAAATCAAATGGTTATATCTTTAAAATTTAGTCCATTATTTCTCTTATGATCGCTGTTTTTTTCAGCTATCGTCACAGTTTCCCTGTTCAGAAAACAGCGCCTCGGCCACATAAAACACTATATTTATATAAAAAACAAGGCATAAAAAATGAAAAGTCCATAACTAGCAATCTAATCATTTATTTTATACGGTATATTTGGGGGAGATGGATTTCCCTTTTCCCCTCAAGGGATTATTGAGCCGGAGATAGGGTTTGCGGGAGTCGAGAGGACTTACTCTAATCAAATAAGCAGTAGTGACTCAGGAATATTAAGCAGGCATAATTACAGCTCTGAACGGAGATCTTCCATATTTTCAAATGGTTGAGGTCGAGACAGGAAATACCCTTGGGCAGCAGAAGCATTGGACTGCCTGACTATCTCCCACTCTTCTTGCGTTTCAACCCCTTCAATCACCACATCAGTACAGTAAGTGGCTATCAAAGAAACCAGTGACGGGAACAGCTTTCTGCCCTCTTCGCTTTGTAGCAGCATAATGAAAAGCTCACGAGCAATCTTGATGCAATCGTATTTTACTTGCGCCAGCGAGGAAAAATTCGCGACACCGCAGCCGAAATCATCCAGCCAGAGCTGGTTCGCTTCGGGAAGTGACGCCAATACGTCATGGGGCAATACAGCCAGACTTTCAACTAACTCAAAACGCAGCCAGGGCATGGTAGCCAGCAGTGCTTTGGCCTCGCGGCTTTCCTGCAAAGCCAGTAGCGTCAGACCATCAATATTGACGGAAGCGCGTAACCCATCACGAACAAAGCGGTCGTGCCACTGGCTAAGTAGCTGAAGCTGCTCAATGACAATTTGCAAGCGCTCTTCAACACTCAGGCGGGCAAAATACTGTTCTGGGGATAAAAACGTCTGCGGCATGGATGGATGAAAAACGGCGGTCAGTAACTCAATGCCCATTAAACGACCTGACGTGCGATAAATGGGCTGAAATCTGTATCGCCGATGGCAGCTGTGACAGTAATCAGCATCTGTAAGCAGTGCCTCCCCGGAAATAGAGGCTGCAGAGCCGGGCTGATTAAAGTGACTGTTTTGCTGCACTATGTATTCCGCCATTGAAGGAGATGCTTACAGATCAAGTATACCACATGCACACATGAGTTTATCGACTTCACCCCGACAATCTTCATCTGGGTTGACTGTAATGCAAGTTACAGTACAAAGCGAATATGACGGACACATTGCATGGGAATTTTTTGTTTTTTTATATCAAAAAGCTATGAGAAATTATGCACTACGATCGCATAATAGTGATTAATGTCTTTGTCGTATAGTCCGTCAATCAATCGAATAAACTCGCTTTTTGAGCCCTTCTCTAACGGCATTGTTTATACCATAACCACGCTGTGTAACTGGCCCGTAGAAGAGTATAATCGGCGGCTGATTGATGAAAGGAAAGAAAACATGGCGCTACTGATTACCGCGAAATGCATTAACTGCGATATGTGTGAGCCGGAATGCCCCAATCAAGCCATCTCGATGGGGGATGAGATCTATGAAATTGACCCACTACGCTGTACCGAATGCGTCGGGCATTACGATATGCCGACCTGCCAAAAGGTCTGCCCTATCGACAACACCATTATCAAAGACGCGAATCACCCAGAAAATCACGAGCAGTTGTGGGAAAAATTCGTCCTGTTGCACCATGCCGACCAGCTGTAATACCCGCTCAGCATAATGCCATTCAACTTTACCCTTCGATAATCACCGTAGCGCAGGCGTAGTGTCGCTCATCTGCCAGCGACACATGCACATGCTGCACTCCCAAGGCTTGCGCCAGTTCAGCGGCGCGCGCCAGAAACCGTAAACAGGGTTTACCCAACGCATCATTTACCACCTCAAACTGGGCAAAGGCCAAACCGTCGCGAATACCGGTGCCTAACGCTTTTGCGGCGGCTTCTTTAACCGCAAAGCGCTTAGCCAAAAAGCGAATCGGTTGAGAGTGGGATTGATATTGTACCCATTCCAGGGGACTGAGCACTCGCCGAGCCAGGCGATCGCCGGAACGGCCGACGATCGCTTCAATACGGGTGATTTCAACAATATCCGTACCGAGACCCAAAATTGCCATTAGCGACGCGCTTCCCGCATCAGTGTTTTCATCTCAGCCACCGCCGGTGCCAACCCGCTCATCACCGCACGCCCGATAATCGCGTGACCGATGTTCAGTTCATGCATTTCCGGCAGCGCCGCAATCGGCAGGACATTATGATAAGTCAGACCATGACCGGCATTAACCTTGATACCATGAGACGCCGCATAGGTCGCCGCATCGCGGATGCGCTCAAACTCCTGTTGCCGGGCCACATCGTCTTGCGCATCAGCATAAGCACCGGTATGAATTTCAATATAAGGTGCCCCACTGGCAACGGCGGCATCTATCTGTGTGCGATCGGCATCGATGAATAACGAAACCTGAATCCCTGCTTCACGTAATTGCGCTACCGCCGATGTGATACGCGCAAGCTGCCCCGCTACATCCAGCCCGCCTTCCGTCGTCACTTCCTGACGCTTTTCCGGCACCAGGCAGCAGAAATGCGGTTTCAGCTCACAGGCTATCGCCAGCATTTCATCCGTTACCGCCATCTCCAGATTCATGCGGGTCTGGATGGTCTGACGTAATAAACGCACATCGCGATCGGTAATATGGCGACGATCCTCACGCAAATGCACGGTGATACCGTCTGCTCCCGCCTGTTCTGCGACAAACGCCGCCTGAATCGGATCGGGATATGCGGTACCACGAGCATTACGCAAGGTGGCAATATGATCGATATTTACGCCCAACAACAACTCAGCCATGATCCATCCTTCAATAATTAAGTCTTCGCCGCAGTGTACACCCCGGCCAGCGCTGGCGGTACCCGGCAGGTTCTAGATCTTTTCATCCGGTAGCGCTTTATAGGGTTTCGGCATGAACTGGCGAAACAGCTCCCGACTCTTCAGTGGTTTGCCGCCAAGATAAGGTTTCAGCGCCATACGAGTAAAACGTTTGGCGGCACGCAATGTATCGGAGTCGGGAAACTCTCTTGACGCCAGCGCCTGCAATTCACGTCCGGTAAAGCTGACATTATCTACCACCAGGCTGGCAATAAAGCCTTTCTCTGAACGGTAACGATAGGTCATGGTATCGGCAACGGGTTCACCGCTACCGGCACAGTGCAGAAAATCGACGCCATACCCCAGATGTTCCAGCAACGCCAACTCGAAACGACGCAATGCCGGTTCTGGCGATCCGTTGGTGGCAGCCAATTGTTGTAAACAGTGGAGATAATCGAAAAACAGGGCGGAATAATTGGTTTCCAGCTCCAGCACACGCGTCAGCAGCTCGTTCACATACAAACCGCTATAGAGCAATGAACCACTCAACGGCAATGCGAGAGAAACAGGCTCAGCGTTACGAAGCGTTTTCACTTCGCCTCGTCCACCCCAGCGTACCAGCAGCGGTGTAAAGGGTTGAAGCGCCCCTTTAAGGCTGGAACGCCGCGCCCGGGCACCTTTTGCCAGCACCCGAACACGGCCTTCATTCTCAGAAAACAGATCCAGCAACAGGCTGGTTTCACTGTAAGGTCGCCCATGCAAGACAAATGCGCGCTGCCAGCCTTCCATCGGCGTATGCCTTACAGGTCGTCAATGTAACCCAGGCTACGCAGCGCACGCTCATCGTCCGCCCAGCCAGATTTAACCTTCACCCACAATTCCAGATGAACCTTGGCCTCAAACATCTGTTCCATGTCCTGACGCGCTTCGATACCGATGGTTTTAATCTTGCTGCCTTTGTTGCCAATCACCATCTTTTTCTGGCCTTCACGCTCTACCAGAATCAGGCCATTGATATCGTAACCACCACGTTCGTTAGCGACAAAACGTTCAATCTCCACCGTCACCGAATACGGCAGTTCTTCACCCAGAAAACGCATCAGCTTTTCGCGAATGATTTCCGATGCCATGAAACGTTGTGAACGGTCGGTGATATAGTCTTCCGGGAAATGGTGAATGGCCTGCGGCAGATGCTTACGCACAATCGCGGCAATGGTATCGACATTAGTGCCTTTCTCTGCAGAGATCGGGACCACATCGAGGAAATTCATCTTTTCACTCAGCATTTGGATATGCGGCAGCAGCTTCGTTTTATCCGTGACGTTATCCACTTTATTGATAGCCAACAGCACCGGCGTTTTCTGATCGCGCAGCTTGTTCACTACCATTTCATCATCGTCAGTCCAGTGGGTACCTTCAACCACGAAGATGATCAGTTCCACGTCACCGATTGAACTACTGGCCGCCCGGTTCATCAGGCGGTTGATAGCGCGTTTTTCTTCGATATGCAGCCCTGGAGTATCCACGTAGATAGCCTGATACGGCCCTTCAGTGTGGATCCCCATAATACGGTGACGCGTCGTCTGCGGCTTACGCGAGGTAATAGACACCTTCTGCCCCAGCAACTGGTTCAGTAGGGTGGATTTACCGACATTCGGTCGGCCAACGATCGCGACAAAGCCGCAGTAGGTCTGTTCTTCGCTCATTCAAGCTCCAGCTTTTTCAGGGCCTGCTCCGCCGCCGCTTGCTCGGCTTTACGACGGCTAGACCCAGTACCCACTACCGGCTCGCTAAACCCGCTGACCTGGCAATGAATCGTAAATTCCTGATCGTGCGCCTCGCCACGTACCTGCACCACCAGATAGGTCGGCAGCGGTAAGTGGCGTCCCTGCAAGAACTCTTGCAGACGGGTTTTCGGATCTTTTTGTTTGTCTCCAGGGCTTATTTCATCCAGACGGGTTTGATACCACGACAGAATAAGCCTCTCGATAGTCTGGATATTACTGTCCAGAAATACACCGCCGATTAATGCTTCGACGGTATCCGCCAGAATAGACTCACGGCGGAAGCCACCACTTTTCAATTCACCAGGACCAAGGCGCAGGCATTCGCCCAATTCGAACTCTCGGGCAATTTCCGCCAGTGTATTACCGCGCACCAGCGTTGCACGCATCCGACTCATATCACCTTCATCCACGCGGGGAAAACGGTGATACAGCGCATTGGCAATAACGAAACTCAGAATGGAGTCCCCCAGGAACTCCAGTCGCTCGTTATGTTTACTGCTGGCGCTACGATGCGTCAGTGCCTGCAATAAAAGGTCATATTGTTGGAAAGTATAGCCCAGCTTTTTTTGTAAACGATTTATCAGGATGGGGTTCATGTGCTACCAATAGATCTATAATGCCTTTTTAAACAACAGCATACGGAACAGCCCTGCCTTGCCACTACACTTAAGTCAAAACTGTTTCGTTTGCAGTGGCTCCCGCCCGGGAGCCAGCATTTATTATTCAGAAATATTCTACAACGGAAGTCGCAAATATGCTGCGAGTTTATTTACATTCGATTAATGAATACCACCGATGCGACTTAAACGCACACCTGTGGGCCATTCACCTTCCTGTTTTTCAAAACTCATCCAGATAGCCGTTGCTTTACCCACCAGGTTTCTTTCTGGAACGAATCCCCAATAACGGCTGTCGGCACTGTTATCGCGGTTATCCCCCATCATGAAATAATGACCAGCGGGCACCACCCAACTCCCCAGGGGCTGGCGGGGCTGCTGATAGTACATTCCCAGTCGGTCCTGAGCGCCCGGTACAGCAAGAATATTGTGCGTCACATCGCCCAGTGTTTCCTTGCGGGTCGCCATGCGAATACCTTCGCTTTTCTGGCCCACCGGAATCTGGTAGAAACCGCTGGTCATCTCACGTCCGCTGCCGCTAAACGTCTGTACAAAATCGCTGGGTTCAACGTTGCTATAGGTCACCGGTAACGCACTGGTGCAGCTCGACTTATCGCCACATCCCGGCTGGATGGTAACCTGCTTGGAGATAGGGTCATAACTCACACGATCACCCGGTAACCCTACCACACGTTTGATGTAATCCAGACGCGGGTTTTCCGGGTATTTAAATACCACGATATCGCCACGCTTCGGATGCCCGGTTTCAATCAGCGTCGTTTGCGTTATCGGATCCTTGAGGCCGTAAGCAAATTTTTCGACCAGAATGAAATCCCCGATCAGCAGCGTTGGCATCATCGAACCGGAAGGGATCTGAAACGGTTCGAAGATGAATGAACGCACGACAAACACCAGCGCCAGCACAGGAAAGACTGACGCGAACGTTTCCACCCACCCCGGCTGTTTGATGCTGCTCGCCAGCGCTTTCTCATCGAGAGCACCACCCACCTGCTGGCTCAACGCAGAAATCTTGGCACGCCGAGCCGGCGCCCATTTGAACCGCTCCAGACACCAGACAACGCCAGTCACCAGCGTTGCCAATGCCAAAATCAGGGCAAACATATTGGCCATGCCAACTCCTCAGGGTTATTTGCTTTCTTTTCCAACATGCAGAATGGCCAAAAACGCTTCCTGCGGCAGCTCGACATTCCCTACCTGCTTCATGCGTTTCTTCCCTTCCTTCTGTTTCTGCAGCAGTTTCTTCTTACGGCTGACGTCGCCGCCGTAACATTTCGCCAGAACGTTTTTACGCAGCTGTTTGACGGTAGAACGGGCAATAATATGGTTGCCGATCGCCGCCTGAATCGCGATGTCGAACTGTTGGCGTGGAATCAAATCTTTCATTTTTTCCACCAGCTCACGACCGCGATACATTGAGTTATCACGGTGGGTGATCAGCGCCAGCGCATCCACACGTTCGCCGTTGATCAACACATCCACACGCACCATGTCTGATGCCTGAAAATGTTTGAAACCGTAATCCAGCGATGCATAACCACGTGAGGTGGACTTGAGGCGATCAAAGAAGTCGAGTACCACTTCCGCCATCGGAATTTCATAGGTCAGCGCCACCTGATTGCCGTGATAGACCATATTGGTCTGCACACCACGTTTTTCCACGCACAGGGTGATCACATTACCCAGATATTCCTGCGGCAACAGCATATGACACTCGGCTATCGGCTCACGCAATTCTTCGATGTTGTTGACTGGCGGCAGCTTGGACGGACTGTCGACATAGATAACCTCGTTACTGGTGGTTTTCACTTCGTACACCACCGTCGGTGCCGTGGTGATCAGGTCAAGATCGTATTCACGCTCCAGACGTTCCTGAATGATTTCCATGTGCAAAAGCCCCAGGAAACCACAGCGGAAACCAAAGCCCAGCGCGGTAGAGCTTTCCGGCTCGTAGAACAACGATGCGTCATTCAGGCTGAGTTTACCCAATGCATCACGGAACGCTTCATAATCGTCGGAACTGACCGGGAACAAACCGGCATAAACCTGCGGTTTGACCTTTTTAAAGCCCGGCAGTGGTTTGTCAGCGGGCTTACGCGCCAACGTCAGGGTATCACCCACCGGGGCACCCAAAATATCTTTGATGGCGCAGACCAGCCAGCCAACTTCGCCACATTGCAAGGCATCACGATCCACCTGTTTAGGGGTGAAAATCCCTAAACGCTCGGCGTTATACACCTGGCCGGTGCTCATGACTTTGACTTTATCGCCTTTACGCAACGTACCGTTTTTAATACGGATCAGCGATACCACGCCCAGATAGTTATCAAACCAGGAATCGATAATCAGTGCCTGCAACGGTGCTTCCGGGTCGCCTTCCGGCGGCGGAATATCACGCACCAGGCGCTCCAGCACATCCGGCACACCGACGCCAGTTTTGGCAGAGCAGCGCACCGCGTCGGTCGCATCGATACCCACGATATCTTCGATCTCCTGGCTGACGCGATCAGGATCCGCCGCTGGCAGGTCAATCTTGTTCAGCACGGGCACCACTTCCAGATCCATTTCGATCGCGGTGTAGCAGTTAGCCAACGTTTGCGCTTCAACCCCTTGCCCGGCGTCCACGACCAGCAATGCGCCTTCACAGGCCGCCAGTGAGCGGGAAACCTCATAGGAGAAGTCGACATGTCCGGGGGTATCGATAAAGTTGAGCTGATAAGTCTGGCCGTCGGAAGCCTTGTAATCCAGCGTCACACTCTGAGCTTTGATGGTAATACCACGCTCACGCTCCAGATCCATGGAGTCCAGCACTTGCGCCTCCATTTCACGTTCGGACAAGCCACCACAAATTTGGATGATGCGATCAGAGAGCGTCGACTTACCGTGGTCGATGTGAGCAATAATGGAGAAATTTCGTATATGCTTCATTATAAAAGTTTTTCTACCTTGGTATTTCTGAAATTCTTGCCGAACGGCATGCGCAATGTGATGACAGCCATAGCTACTGTCATATACCTGAATCGCAGCATTCTACATGCCATGCGGAGGAAAACCTAGTCATGGCGCATCGAATCAATTTCTTGATTATGGCAAGGTTATGGATGAGAAGATGAAAGCAGAGGTAAAAAGTCATTAAAGGGAAAAAAGCAAACCGGCCACCAGCCTGCTACCCTGCTGGCCACCTGCGTTTCAACGCTCCGGCGTCATATCGGTTCGCAGTAGATTTTCAGGCAAAGACACCAGCAGAATCACCGGCTGATAACGCTGATTATTGCTAATTTTCGCGGATAAACGCTTTACCAGAGCGAAACTCACCGCCACGCCGACAAAGGCGCCGATGACTGTTGCCAGTTCGTTCTCCAGCCAGTATTGCATCAGTGTGGCCCCCAGCATCAGACCCAGCAACGGCAGCAGATAAACCAGCATTGCCGATCGCAGCAGGCTGGACTCCGCCAGACCGATTTCTACCCGTTGACCAGGAGACAAAGGCTGCGAATACGCAACGCTCAGTTGGTGCGTTGGCGCACCACCCATCTGATTCAATAAACCGGTGCCGCATGATGTACGGGACTGGCAACTCTGACACCCGGAGCGTTGTTCGCAATGCAACACGGCGATACCCGCCTGCCACGATACCACCGTCGCCCATTCTTTAATCATGGCTGCGCCTTGAAGAGCACGTTATCCGCAATACGTTTGGCGGTTGCCAACGGCAACTCACCAATCACGGTGATTTCACGGTTATTCCGTACTTCGGTATGGATAGTTCTGCGCCCCAACGAGGCATTCTGGTCAGGGTGGTTTTCCCCTACGGGGCTGATATTAACGGAAAAGCTGAACAAGCCATCGCTATAAAGACGCGACTCTGTCAGACCGGTCACGCCCGGCAGAGGACGCTGACTGCGCGACACTTCTTCAACACCAACCGGCAGCCATTCCGGCGTCCAGTTAAAATCGGCAACAGACGTCGTAGAAATACTGAGAGAGGGCGGCTGACTGACTTTATCAAGTGGTTTCATGGCTAGCTGCACATTTTTATCCACTGTGACAGAAATCGCCCGGAACTGCTCCAGCAACTCGCCATTCTGATCGAGCAGATCGACCCGCAATGGCAGGCGAGACTCCGCATCAAGGCAGACGATATAACTGAAACGCGTGCCATCCCGCGAGACTATCCTCACAACATCGCCCTGGCGATCAGCCAGACGGATACGACCGGTAGGAATAAAGTCGTAATAAGCAGACAAACGCTCAATGTTGGCGAAAATCAGTGCTGGCAACGAATCGACAATGTGATCGCCAGATAACGTAAAAGGTTCGGCATCCGCTTCGAAATAGCTGATATCGCCACCACGCTGAATCACTTCGCGCTTCGGACCATCCAGATGAATAAGTTCAGCCAGCGTTTCGCCATTTTGTACCGAATGCCGGTAGCGCAATGACTCAATGCCCTGACGGGAAACATTGATGTAGTAAATTTCGTAATTTAATGATCGGCTGGCGCTGCTCATCTGCTGCAACAACGCCCCGGAATCACTTGCCGGGGCGAGGGAGGAATAAGACAGGCTGCCCAGCAATACACATGCGGCAAACCAGAAGCGCTTCATTACTGCGGTTGAATTCCTAATGACTGAGTACCAGGCACCTGTACGGCGGCCTGTTGCTGGCTCCCTTGCTGCTGCAACTGGAGCTGATCAGAATGCACACGGCGCTGCAGTTCGTAATCCTGCAGCAGCGCATTAATACGCTCATGCTGCGCCTGCATCTGACGCTGTCCGGCATGCGCTACGCTATTTTCCGCAGGCACGCTCAGACTCACTGGAGAAGCGGAGCCCCCCATCACCGGTAACGTGCTCAATACCGGCGTGTTTTCCGCCATAGTATCGCTAACGACGTTGCTTTGCTGGTAGTGCTGAACACCAACAATCACTGCCAGCGAAACGCACGCGGCCACACCAATTTGTGTCAGATGACTGGCGAGTGGACGGACTTTGTGCCAGAACGGCAACGCCTGCCAGGACTGAGGATGCGGCTGAGATTCCGGCTCGGCTTTCGTTTTAAACGGAACCGGTTCCTGTTCGAGGGCGGCTGCCACACGCGAAGCGATATCAACCTGCATCAGCGTTTCACTGATATCCCCTCGTAACGTGTCACGTACCAGATGGTAACGCTGCCAGCTTTGCTGCAATGCATCGTCTTTGGACAAGGCGCCTAGCAGCGCATTATCCACTGCCTCACCATCCATTAAAGCGGAAAGTTTTTCTTTCTGCATAACTTCACCTTACCTTGTCAAACCCGTCATGAGTAACGCTAAGAACAAGCTAACGCTGAATAAGCGGTTGCACTTTATTATCAATCGCTTCCCGTGCGCGGAATATGCGCGAGCGAACTGTACCGACCGGGCAATCCATGATGTCGGCGATCTCCTCATAACTCAGCCCATCCAGTTCACGCAACGTAATTGCCAGACGTAAATCTTCGGGCAATGACTCGATAGTATGGAAAACGATCCGTCGTAACTCTTCAGACAACATTAAATTCTCAGGGTTCGATATTTCTTTCAACGCGCTGGCACTTTCGTAATTTTCAGCGTCGTTCGCATCCACATCGCTGGAGGGAGGACGTCGCCCCTGAGCCACCAGATAATTCTTCGCCGTGTTCACGGCAATGCGGTACAACCAGGTGTAAAAGGCACTCTCGCCACGAAACGACTCCAGCGCGCGATAGGCTTTAATAAACGACTCCTGCACTACATCGGGTACATCCCCTGAGGGGACGTAACGCGATACCAGACTCGCCACTTTATGCTGATAACGAACGACCAGTAAATTAAACGCTTTTCTGTCGCCTTTCTGGACCCGCTCAACCAGCACCTGATCCGCTAACTGCTCGCTCATCCGAGATAATGTCTCCCCAAAACCGTGTCGCCACGCCTAAGTCATGTACTGCCAGCCATATATCTGAAATCGAGCAAGCATCGGCTTGGAGTCTTTTAATGTCATAAAGTTCCACCAGACGACGCTTTTTTTGCATCCTGTCGGATACCTGCTGCGTGTCACCGTGCTGCTCTGTGGGGTTTTATTCTCATGACGTTCCCCAACCAATGGGCAAATCATACGTCAAAAGCCCGTTGCTGGCACCCCGTTCCACCTTTTTACACCCACAATGTTTAATACACTAAACACCCACGTGCATTTAAGATAAATATTGTGCTAGATTCAAAAATACCGTTTTATAAATTAAACAACGATCATGATGTCTTCAGTTACAGACTACCACTGTGATGTGCTGATTATCGGCAGCGGAGCCGCTGGATTATCACTGGCGCTACGTCTGGCACCCCATGCACGTGTCATGGTGCTGAGTAAAGGCCCGCTTAGCGAAAGCGCTACGTTCTACGCACAAGGCGGGATAGCCGCCGTCTTTGATGAAACCGACAGCATTGACGCCCATATCAACGATACCCTGATTGCTGGCGACGGTTTATGCGACAGGGAAGCTGTCTCGTTTATTGCCCGTAACGCGCGTCACTGCGTGCAGTGGCTTATCGATCAAGGCGTGTTATTCGACACCGAACCCGCACCGCATGGCGAAGCACGCTACCACCTGACACGCGAAGGTGGCCATAGTCATCGCCGTATCCTGCATGCGGCAGACGCCACAGGCAAAGCGGTAGAAACCACGCTGGTGAGCCAGGCGAAACAACACCCCAATATTGTCTTGCTGGAACGTTGCAATGCGGTGGATTTGATCACCTCCAGCAAACTCGGCTTGCCGGGCCACAAACGGGTTGTCGGCGCGTATTTGTGGAACCGCGAAAAAGAGCACGTTGAATCCTGTCGCGCCAAAGCCGTGGTACTCGCCACCGGCGGTGCTGCCAAAGTTTACCAGTACACCACCAACCCTGATATTTCCTCCGGGGACGGCATCGCTATGGCCTGGCGGGCGGGCTGTCGGGTAGCCAATATGGAGTTTAACCAGTTCCACCCGACGTGTTTGTATCACCCACAGGCCCGCAATTTTTTGCTGACCGAAGCGCTGCGGGGTGAAGGTGCCTGGTTAACCCGGCCAGATGGCAGCCGCTTCATGCCCGATTTTGACAAGCGGGCAGAACTGGCACCACGTGATATTGTCGCCCGGGCTATCGATCATGAAATGAAACGTCTGGGCGTAGACTGCATGTATCTGGATATCAGTCATAAACCCGCGGACTTTATCACGCAGCACTTCCCGACTATCTACGAAAAGTTACTGTCACTGGGCATTGATCTGACCCGGGAACCTATTCCTGTTGTTCCCGCCGCGCATTATACCTGTGGCGGCGTCGTGGTTGACCAGCAAGGGCGTACCGATCTGGACGGCCTGTATGCCATTGGCGAAGTCAGCTATACCGGGTTGCATGGTGCCAACCGTATGGCATCGAACTCGCTGCTGGAATGCCTGGTATATGGCTGGTCTGCCGCCGAAGACATTTTGCAGCACTTACCCGAAAAAACACTGGTGGAATCACTGCCTCGTTGGGATGAAAGCCAGGTAGAAAACTCGGATGAAAGGGTCGTGATTCAACATAATTGGCATGAGCTGCGGCTATTTATGTGGGATTATGTCGGCATTGTGCGCACCACCAAAAGACTGGAGCGTGCACTGCGGCGCATCACACTGCTACAGCAGGAAATCAGTGAGTATTACGCCCACTTCCGTCTCTCTAACAATCTGCTGGAGCTACGCAATCTGGTTCAGGTCGCAGAATTGATTGTGCGCTGTGCGCTGGAGCGTAAAGAGAGCCGGGGGTTGCACTACACGCTCGATTATCCAGAACGTTCGCCAGACTCACACCCCACGATACTTCATCCTTAATGCATAACTCAGTGCCGCTGCCGGGTCTCCCCCGGCAGCATCCCTTCACCTACCGGGCAAAAACGCGCTGCTCAGGAGAGCGCATCCCTGCCTGAATTGCCTTTCACATCGACAAATAAAAATCCCGCGTCAAGGTCTGAAAAGACGACGAATATTGGCGGTCGTCATCACGAATGATTAACGACGTTCGATTCACCGCTATCGCGCTTATCTCTGACTCACCTGCACGCCGCAGTGACAGCAGCACCCGATTGATCGGCCGACTCGCACTGTCCGCCACATCGACGCGGATATCAGCACGCCATGCCAACTGCTGTGCCAACGTTAAGAAATCTTCCGCCCCACTTACCGGCAAGACGACACAAAATCGCCCCTCAGGCATCAGTAGCCGACTGGCGCAATCCAATAACGCGTCGTGTGTCAACGTGGTGGTATAACGCGCCTGTGCACGCTGGGTCGATGCGCAATCCACACCGGGGGAAAAATAGGGCGGATTACTCACGATCAACGAGTAACGCGAAGCAGTATCCCGAGCGTAGGCCAGAATATCGGTCTGATAAATTCGTATAGCGTCAGCCCAGGGCGACAATGCCACATTGTCTGCCGCCTGCGCACTGGCAGCGGAATCCAGCTCTACACCGTCGATAGGTACCTGCCCGCCACTGCGTTGCGCCAGCATCAAGGCCAACAGGCCGGAACCACAGCCGATATCGAGTATCCGCGTTTCCTGATGCAGTGGTGTCCATGCGCCCAGCAACACGCCATCGGTTCCCACTTTCATCGCGCAACGGTCATGCGCGACAAAAAACTGTTTAAAAGTAAATCCTCCGGCGCGCGGAGCCGGTGTATGCTGCTGGAAGGTCATTGCTATGCCGTATTTATGCCGTATTGTTGTCAAACTGCGGCTAGCATAGGAGAAACACCCGCCCGGGAAAAGTGGCGAATGCCGCTTAAACAGATGAACAACCCCGCCAATGCGTCTATAATCAGCGCCCCGAACAGAGGTAGACCATGACTGCGACCAATTTTTCCGAGTTTGATCTTGATGATAGCCTGCTTGACGCCTTGCGCGACATGGGCTTCAGCCGTCCGACCGCCATTCAGGCCGAGGCAATTCCTCCGGCGATGGAAGGGCGTGATGTACTAGGCTCCGCGCCGACCGGAACCGGCAAAACCGCAGCCTATCTGCTGCCGGTTTTACAACACTTGCTGGATTTTCCACGTAAAAAATCCGGCCCGCCGCGGATCCTGATACTGACACCGACCCGGGAACTGGCGATGCAGGTGGCCGATCAGGCTCGGGCGTTAGCAGCTCATACTCATCTGGACATTGCGACCATCACCGGCGGGGTGGCTTATATGAACCACGCCGAGGTGTTTAGCGAAAATCAGGATGTGGTTGTCGCCACGACGGGTCGTTTATTGCAATACATCAAAGAAGAGAATTTTGACTGTCGTGCAGTAGAAACCCTGATTCTGGATGAAGCAGACCGCATGTTGGACATGGGGTTTGCGCAGGACATCGAGCATATTGCCGGTGAAACTCGCTGGCGTAAGCAGACCATGTTGTTCTCTGCAACGCTTGAAGGGGATGCTATTCAGGATTTTGCTGAGCGACTGCTAAATGACCCTATAGAAGTGGAAGCCGAACCGTCACGGCGTGAGCGTAAAAAAATCCTGCAATGGTACTACCGTGCCGACGATATTCAGCACAAGACCGCGCTACTCAGCAACCTGCTCAAACAGCCGGACGTCACGCGTTCCATCGTGTTTGTGCGCAAACGTGAGCGAGTGCATGAACTGGTAGACTGGTTGCGATCTGCTGGCATCGAATCCTGTTACCTGGAAGGAGAAATGGTGCAGGCCAAACGCAATGAAGCCATCAAACGGTTGAGTGAAGGCCGAGTGAAAGTGCTGGTTGCTACCGACGTCGCCGCACGCGGTCTGGATATTCAGGATGTCAGCCACGTGTTCAACTTCGATTTGCCTCGCACGTCTGACGTTTATCTGCATCGCATTGGCCGTACCGGACGAGCGGGCCGTAAAGGCTGCGCTATCTCGCTGGTCGAGGCGCATGACTATCTGCTGCTCGATAAAATTGGTCGTTATCTGAACGAGCCATTGAAAGCGCGCGTCATTGATGAATTGCGCCCGAGTACCCGTGCGCCAAGCCCCAAATCTACGGGTAAGCCATCGAAGAAAGTGCTGGCTAAGCGCAAAGAGCAGAAAGAAAAAGAGAAAGAAAAGCAGAAGGCAAAGGTCAAGGTGCGCCACCGCGATAGTAAAAATATCGGTAAACGTCGTCAGCCCAGCGCCAAAGCGTCAGCGGAACAACCGAAAGAAAAACCCGCAGATAATACCTAAAGCAAGTGTGTTGACCGTTAAACCGCACAGGGAGCCAAATGGCTCCCTGTGTTTTTAGGGACAACTGAAAATCAGTGTCAGGCTATCGATACCTGCTAATCCCACGCCATAAAAACCGTCTCATAAAAACCATGCCATAAAAAACATGCCGGACACATTATGTGACCGGCATGGTTTGCATGACGATAGCTTGTATAACGCATGTTCAGGTAAAGCTATCGTTCTTCGCCTGACGCTCTGTCTTGCCGACGTACTTACAGGCTTTCAGTAAAGGTACGGGCGATGACATCACGCTGTTGTTCAGGCGTCAGCGAGTTGAAACGAACGGCATAACCCGACACACGAATGGTCAACTGCGGGTATTTTTCCGGGTTCTTCACTGCATCTTCCAGTGTTTCACGACGCAATACGTTCACGTTCAGATGCTGGCCACCCTCAACGCGCACTTCCGGTTTGATTTCCAGTGGTACTTCGCGATATTCGAACTGCCCCAGATCGCTGATAGCCACGATTTGATCTTCGTTAAACTCCGATTTGGCACAGACACAACGCGCCTGAGATTTCTCTTCATCCAGCAGCCAGAAAGAGTTAACCAGGGCATTGTTATTTGCTTTGGTGATTTGAATACCTGTAACCATTATTGCCTCCGTTAAGCGGCGTCTATTGAACCGAATACAAAATCCACGATTGATAACAAACTGCCAGCAACGTTAACGCCAGCGCAAAACCAATCGAATCTAACACTCTGTATACCAGCCCTTCCCCTCTCACTCTTTGATGCAAGTCAATTTTAACCACCCACCACTTGAGGGCTGGCGTATAATTAATTGTTTTATATCAATTTACCCCAAAACTCACGATGCAATTATTTTTGTAAATTTTAAAAAAATTTCGCAACCCACCATTTACCAGCAATAAAAGGCCGCGAATAATTTTCCCTCTGCCGTGTTTGACGGTAATCTTAGTCACCTGAACTGATGAATCAGGCTGAACCTGCGTACCCA
The DNA here is from genome assembly GCF_009372235.1 of Dickeya oryzae. Lineage (GTDB taxonomy): Bacteria > Pseudomonadota > Gammaproteobacteria > Enterobacterales > Enterobacteriaceae > Dickeya > Dickeya oryzae. The sequence goes on from NZ_ML762920.1 coordinate 1,011,101, forward strand.
GGTTGTCGCCATTTACCCGATTGAGCAAAGAGCCTTGCCATGACCACTTCCCTGACCTGGCACGATGTGCTGGCCCAAGAGAAAGAACAGCCTTACTTTGTTAACACCTTGTCGTTTGTCCATCAGGAACGTGCGGCAGGCAAGGTTATCTATCCGCCACAAAAAGATGTCTTTAACGCCTTCCGCTTTACTGAGTTTCACGACGTCAAAGTCGTGATTCTGGGGCAGGATCCGTACCACGGCCCGAATCAGGCGCATGGGTTATCGTTTTCAGTGCGCCCGGGCGTGCCGGCTCCCCCTTCTTTAGTCAATATCTACAAAGAGCTGGCTAACGATATTGCTGGATTTGAAATTCCCTCCCACGGCTTTTTACAAAGCTGGGCGCAGCAAGGCGTGATGCTGCTGAATACCGTACTGACGGTGGAAGCAGGCAAAGCACATTCACACGCAAATCTGGGTTGGGAAACATTCACCGACAAAGTGATAGAAAATCTGAACGCACACCGGGAAGGGATCGTATTTCTGTTGTGGGGATCACATGCACAGAAGAAAGGCAGCATTATTGATACACAACGGCACCATGTTCTGAAAGCACCGCATCCGTCGCCGTTATCCGCGCATCGTGGTTTTTTAGGATGCCATCATTTCTCGAAAACCAATCAGTTGCTGGAGCAACAGGGAGATTCGCCCATCGACTGGACACCCCGGTTACCAGAAAACGTCCAATAGCGGGTTTGTCATTGCCTTTGCTGGTCAGAGGCAATGACGCATCATCAGCAGCATAAAAGCAAAAAACTGGTTGAACCGTAAGAAAATAAAAGGAAGGAACAAGGGAAGTACTGCGAAGAAATATGGTGGAGCTAAGCGGGATCGAACCGCTGACCTCTTGCATGCCATGCAAGCGCTCTCCCAGCTGAGCTATAGCCCCACATCTGATGACACTATCGATAACCAGACCTTTTGGGATGAAGGTTTGGTGGAGCTAAGCGGGATCGAACCGCTGACCTCTTGCATGCCATGCAAGCGCTCTCCCAGCTGAGCTATAGCCCCGTACCGACACAGTATCGTGTGAACGGGTCGCATGATATGCAACGCCCCTACCCCTGTCAACGCCAAAATCCATTTCTCCGATCAACCGCTGAAAAAGCCGTCAACGCAAGACGCCAGGTGTCATGCAGCAACGCACGTTTTACCCCAAAGGTAAAAAACGCTGCAAATCAAGCGTGTTTGCTATTAGCTTATGACAAAAAAGTTTTTCTTACTTTTCACAAAAACCTTAACAATGCGTCATTATTTCATCTACCGGAGTTTTCCAGACATGAAAGATGCCACACTCGCTCTACACCATGGTTTTACCTCCGATCCCGTCACCAAAGCCGTAGCCGTGCCGATTTATCAAAATGTCGCCTTTGAATTCGAGAATGCACAGCACGGTGCAGATCTGTTCAACCTTGCCGTCCCAGGCAATATCTATACGCGGATTATGAACCCGACCAATGATGTGCTGGAACAACGTCTGGCGGCATTGGAAGGTGGTATTGCGGCGCTGGTGGTTTCTGCCGGTAGTGCCGCCATAACTTATGCGATTCAAACGCTGACCCGTCAGGGTGACAATATTGTGTCGACCCCACAGTTATATGGTGGCACCTATACCCTGTTTGCTCACATGCTGCCGAGTTTCGGGGTAGAAGTCCGTTTCGCAGCGGATGACTCACCGCAAGCTATCGCAGAACTGATTGATGAGAAAACCCGGTTGGTCTACTGCGAAAGTATCGGCAATCCAGCGGGCAATATTGTCGATATTGAAGCGCTGGCACAGGTTGCTCACCAGCATGGTGTACCGCTGGTGGTGGATAACACCGTGGCCTCGCCAGTACTGTGCAAACCGATTGCATTCGGTGCAGACATCGTCGTGCATTCGATCACGAAATACGTTGGCGGTCACGGTAACTCACTCGGTGGTGTCATTGTGGATGCCGGGACATTCCCCTGGTCGCAATACCCTGAAAAATACCCGGGCCTGAATCTCCCCGAACCGGCCTATCATGGCGTGGTCTATACCGAGACATTCGGCCCAGCCGCTTTTATTGCCCGCGCCCGCACCGTTCCACTGCGTAACACCGGTTCAGCGCTCGCTCCCATGAATGCCTTCTTATTACTGCAGGGGTTAGAAACACTGTCGCTGCGCATGGAGCGGCATGTGGAAAATGCCAAAAAAGTGGCGGAATACCTGCAGTCGCACCCCAGCGTAGCCTGGGTCAGCTACGCTGGCCTGCCGGATCACCCGCATTACGCTCTGGCACAGAAATACATGAAAGGTACCCCGTCAGCTATTCTGTCGTTCGGCCTCAAAGACGGTTACGACGCGGGAGTACGCTTCTATGACGCCCTGAAAATTTTTAAACGGCTGGTCAATATTGGTGATGCCAAATCGTTAGCCTGCCACCCGGCATCGACCACTCATCGCCAGATGACACCAGAAGAACAGGCTAAGGCTGGCGTTAAACCGGAAATGATTCGCCTGTCAGTCGGCATCGAAGCAATAGAAGATTTACTGGACGACCTGAATCAGGCACTCAATGCCTGATATTCCGGTTGCGTCACGGTAGTCAATCGCCATCATTTTAAAAATGATGGCGATTGCAAGAGTGGATACTGGACGTAAAAAAACCCTGGCAAGCCAGGGTTTTGAAGAGTCACTATCCCGACAATAGAGGATTATTGCTGGGCTTCGCGCTCACTGATAAACGCCAGTGCCCGATCGATACGCGTCAGTGTACGTGACTGACCGACGGCATGCACCGTCACATCCACGCCCGGTGACTGGCCTGCACCGGTTACCGCCACACGCAACGGCATCCCTACTTTACCCATCCCTTGCTGCAATTCGTCGGCCGTGCCCTGAATAGCATGGTGAATATTTTCTGGTGTCCAGTCAGTGATGGCAGCCAGCTTGCTGCGAACCAATTCCAGCGGCTGACGTGCTACCGGACGCAAGTGTTTCTTCGCGGCATCAGCATCGAACTCTGCAAACTCTTCATAGAAGTAGCGGCAGGACTCGGCAATCTCTTTCAGCGTCTTGCAGCGCTCGCCCAGCAATGTCACCAGTTCGCTTAACTGAGGACCAGTACGGGTATCAATACCAGCCTGCTCGATATGCCACGACAGATGGGTCGCCACGTATTCCGGAGGCAGATGGTTAATATAGTGGTGATTCAGCCACTGCAGCTTTTCTGTATTAAATGCACTGGCGGATTTGCTGACAGCATCCAGTGAGAACAACTGCTTCATCTCATCAATAGAGAAAATTTCCTGATCGCCGTGAGCCCATCCCAAACGCACCAGATAGTTGAGTAATGCTTCCGGCAGATAGCCATCATCACGGTACTGCATCACACCGACGGCACCGTGGCGCTTGGACAGCTTCTTACCGTCGTCGCCCAAAATCATGGAAACGTGCGCGTATTCCGGCACTGGTGCACCCAGCGCTTTGAGAATATTGATCTGACGCGGCGTATTATTGATATGGTCTTCGCCACGAATAACGTGGGTGATCCCCATATCCCAGTCGTCGATAACCACACAGAAGTTATAGGTCGGTGAACCGTCGGTACGGCGGATGATCAGATCATCGAGCTCAAGGTTGCTGAATTCAATCGGCCCGCGAATACGGTCATCGAAGATCACCGAACCATCCTGGGGGTTGCGAAAACGCACCACATGCGGTTCATCATCAGCATGGTGTTCATGAGAATCACGGCAGCAGCCGTCATAGCGTGGCTTGTCACCATTAGCCATCTGCTGTTCACGCAGCGTTTCCAGACGTTCTTTAGAGCAGTAGCATTTGTAAGCCGTACCGTTTTCCAGCATCTGATCGATGACCGCGTTATAGCGATCAAAACGCTTGGTCTGATAGTACGGGCCTTCATCCCAGTCCAGATTCAACCAGTTCATGCCATCCATAATGGCGTCAATCGCCTCTTTGGTCGAACGCTCCAGATCGGTATCTTCAATACGCAAAACAAATTCGCCGCCATGATGACGGGCAAACAACCAGGAATACAGTGCGGTACGGGCACCGCCAACATGAAGATAACCAGTCGGGCTGGGCGCAAAGCGGGTTTTGATTTTCATTGGGATTACGGCCTTAATTAGACAGCAACGGTCGGTTAACACCAACCAGGATTCCGGACTGCGCCCCGCCATCAAGGGTGCGCGCTGTCAGCGCGAGACACAGCCTGCTTAAAGTGGGCAATATTCTATCACTCCCCCTCGATTCCTCAACGCCATAACCACGTCGAGGCCAGTCTCTTCGCGCTAAAATGCGCAGGGATTCAACGACAACGCCCAGAAATACGGCATATCGACTAATTTTACAACGAACGACCATTTTCGTTTTAAAAAGCGTTGACTCATAGTCAACTATCCCTATAATGCGACTCCACACAGCGGGGGTGATTAGCTCAGCTGGGAGAGCACCTCCCTTACAAGGAGGGGGTCGGCGGTTCGATCCCGTCATCACCCACCACT
>NZ_ML762920.1:1015979-1176696 GCF_009372235.1 Dickeya oryzae
GCACACGATGTTGTGCAGGTGAGAACCTGCGTTCAGGTTCGAGTCGAGCGAAGCGAGACAACAGCGCATCGCGCTGGCCCGAAGGGCGAGGCCACAGGCCGAGTCATCCTGCACGACCCACCACCGCTAAATGTGTCACCTTCCCCATTTATTCACACTGATGCTTCATACGCACACGATGTTGTGCAGGTGAGAACCTGCATTCAGGTTCGAGTCGAGCGAAGCGAGACAACAGCGCAACGCGCTGGCCCGAAGGGCGAGGCCACAGGCCGAGTCATCCTGCACGACCCACCACCGCTAAATGTGTCACCTTCCCCATTTATTCACACTGATGCTTCATACGCACACGATGTTGTGCAGGTGAGAACCTGCGTTCAGGTTCGAGTCGAGCGAAGTTGTGTGATTTTACTCCCTGCGTTTCTCCCGGCTTCTATACCCCTCAACATCCTCTGTCTCCCGACTAAAAGTCATCCCCACAACCAACCAATATTCCCCTTTACTCATTCAAAGGCGCTCCCCCTGGTAAAGCCTGCGCGGATCATCAGGCAAAATTTCTGATAAGGAGCGTCAAATGTATTGGTTTTTTTATTCCGCCCCCAAAAGATGACACTAGGTGGCGTAATAAAACCTATTCCTAATTAAGGGTAAGACGATGATAGCGAAAGCCAATAAATTTTTTACCGGTTTAACCAATCATCAGGACGGCGGCAAACTGTTGTTGCGTTTGACCGTCAGCATTCTGCTGCTATTCCACGGTGTTGCCAAAATCCAAAATGGCGTAGGTTGGATCTCAGGTATGCTGGCACAGCATGGTTTGCCAGGCTTTATTGCCTACGGCGCCTATATCGGCGAAGTACTGGCTCCTATCCTGATTATTCTCGGCATATTGACCCGCCTTTCTGCCGCCGTGGTTGCATTTAACCTGTTGGTTGCAACAGTGCTGGTCACGCTGGGTAAATTGTTCATCGTCACCAATGTGGGGCGTGGGGATTAGAAGGGGAAGCGTTTTATTTCCTGTGCAGCGTGGTCATCATGCTGCTGGGCAGCGACCGCTACTCCGTGGTTTCCAATGAAGACTACCGTCAATTGACCCACATCTCTAAAAAAACGCCCTGACGGGCGTTTTTATACTCAAATTTCCCAGTCATAGTTATAACGCTTCGGCTTGAACTGTACGACATCTCCACGGTGTAAATCGGTCAACACCGCGTCATCATGCGCCACTTCCGCTTCAATCAGTTCATTGTTGCCATCTACCTTCAGAACCAGACGCGTCAACGCCCCCAGCGGGCGAATATCTTTCACCACCACCGGTTGGAAATCAGTCTGCGTCTGTTTTGACAACGCCACTTCATGCGGACGGAACTGAATCACCTTGTCATGACCTGCGAGCTTCAACCGGTTGCTGTCCCCGAGGAAATTATAAACAAACTCGGTCGCCGGACGGTTATACACCTCATCAGGCGTGCCAATCTGTTCAATGACGCCTTTGTTCATCAATACGATACGGTCAGCCACTTCCATCGCTTCTTCCTGGTCATGGGTCACAAATACCGATGTCAGGTTGATGTCTTCATGCAGGCGCGATAACCAACGGCGCAGTTCCTTTCGTACTTTTGCATCAAGCGCCCCGAATGGTTCATCCAGCAGCAAAATGCGCGGCTCCACAATCAACGCCCGGGCCAGTGCAATGCGCTGACGCTGCCCACCGGATAACTGTTCCGGGTAGCGATCCGCCAGCCACTCGAGTTGCACCATATTGAGCAGTTCGCGAACTTTGGTGTCGATATCACGCTTTGATGGACGTATCGCCTTCGGCTTCATACGCAAACCAAACGCCACATTGTCAAACACCGTCATATGACGAAACAGCGCATAATGCTGAAAGACGAAACCGACATTACGGTCACGGACATCGTGCCCCGATACGTCTTCACCGTGGAACACAATATTGCCGCTGTCCGGCGTTTCAAGACCAGCAATAATACGCAGTAACGTCGTTTTACCGCAGCCCGATGGCCCTAATAACGCCACCAGCTCGCCACTCTGAATCGACAGGTTGATCTGATTAAGGGCCCGGAACTGACCGAACTGCTTGTTAACGTTGTGAACTTCAATGCTCATTACCGGCCAGCTCCTGTTGTTTCTCTTGTTGTTTCGACAAATGCGCTTCACTCCACTGACGCAGCAACAGCACCACCAGCGACATCGCCAGCAGCAAAATCGCCACGCTGAATGCAGCAACAATGTTGTACTCGTTATAAAGAATCTCGATATGCAACGGCAAAGTGTTGGTCAGGCCGCGAATATGGCCTGATACCACGGAAACCGCACCAAACTCTCCCATGGCTCGGGCAGTACACAGCACCACACCGTAAATCAGCGCCCATTTCACATTCGGCAACGTGATATGCCAAAACATCTGCCAGCCATTGGCACCCAGCAGTCTGGCCGCTTCCTCTTCCTGACTCCCCTGCTGCTCCATCAATGGGATCAATTCACGCGCCACATACGGCAGGGTGACGAACATCGTGGCCAGTACAATACCGGGAACGGCATACACAACTTCCAGATTATGCTCCGTCAGGAATGGATATAGCTTGCTCTGTGCACCAAACAGCAACACATACATCAGGCCAGTTACGACCGGCGATACCGAAAAGGGCAAATCCAGCAACGCCAGCAACAGCGCTTTCCCCCGGAACGCAAACTTCGTCACACACCAGGCGATAGCCAACCCAAAGACCATGTTTAGTGGTACCGAAATCACTGTCGCCAGCAGGGTCAGCTTAAGCGCAGAAACCGCATCCGGCTCGGTAATCGCATTCCAGAACGCACTGATACCGTTATGCAGCCCTTGAGTAATCACCATCACCAGCGGCAAGACCAGAATCAGAACAAATACCAACCAGGCCAGCGTCGTCAGCACATAAAACGTTGTCGGACGCTTAGCGGTGGACGGGCGCTCCGCCACAGGCGCAGAAATACTGTGATCCATGCTCATCCTTTATACTTCTATAACGAGGGTTGAATGCGCCGCTGCAACAGGTTAATCAGCAACAGCATGATAAAAGAGACCACCAGCATGAACACGCCGATACCGGTCGCGCCTTTGTAGTCGTACTGGTCCAGTTTAGAGACGATCAATAACGGCAGAATTTCTGTCTTAAACGGAATATTCCCGGCAATAAACACCACCGATCCGTACTCCCCCACACCCCGTGCGAATGCCAGCGCAAAACCCGTCAGCCAGGCAGGTAAAATGGCCGGTACCAGAACATGACGGAAGGTCTGCCACGGGTTTGCCCCCAGGCAGGCAGAGGCTTCTTCCACTTCTTTGGGGATATCCGCCAGTACCGGCTGTAAGGTACGCACCACAAACGGCAAGGTGACGAAGATCAGCGCCAGCGTAATACCAATGCCCGTATAAGCAATCCGAAACGGAAATAGCGAACCGATAAGACCATGTGGGGCATACAGTGACGTCAGTGCAATCCCGGCGACAGCAGTAGGTAAGGCAAACGGCATATCGATCATCGCGTCGATAATTTTCCGGCCAGGAAAGGTATAACGCACCAGCACCCAGGCCAGCAGCGTACCCAGAATACCGTTGATGAAGGCCGCCATCAGCGCAGAACCGAAGGATAAGCGCAAAGAAAAAAGAACCTGACGGCTGGTGATAAGCTCCCAAAACTGGGTAAGCGTCAACTGACTGGCATACAAGAACATGGCGGCCAACGGGATCAGGACAAGCAGCCCCAGATAGGTAAGGCTAAAGCCCAGAGTCAGACCAAAACCGGGAATTACCGGTGAAATACGTCGCGACATAACAAGCCTTTCAATGAAAAAACACGGATTGCCGACTCAGACAACCAACATGTCAAAACCGCCCCGATGGAGGCGGTTTTGACGGTCAGGATACCGTTTATTTATTAATCTGTTTGAAGATGGCATCAAACACGCCACCATCATCGAAGAACTTGGGCTGCGCATTTTTCCAGCCGCCAAATTCATCGTCGATCGTCACCAGCTTCACGGGGGCAAACTGGGACGTAAACTCCTCGGCAATTTTCGCATTGCGTGGGCGGTAAAAATTCTGCGCGATGATACGCTGCCCTTCGTCGCTGTAGAGGTAGTTCAGGTAGGCTTCTGCCTGTTTGCGCGTTCCTTTGCGATCTACCACTTTATCGACTACTGCCACCGGCGGCTCCGCCAGAATAGACAGGGACGGCGTGACGATTTCCAGTTGGTCGCCACCCTGCTCTTTAAGCGACAAATACGCCTCATTTTCCCAGGCAATCAGCACATCGCCCAACTGGCGCTGCACAAAGCTGATGGTCGCGCCACGCGCACCGGTATCCAGCACCGGCGCATGCTTATAGAGTTCGGTCACGAATTTTTGCGCGCTTTCATCGGTTCCACCCGGCAAGTGTTTGGCATAGGCCCAGGCCGCCAAAAAGTTCCAGCGGGCACCACCAGAGGTTTTCGGGTTCGGCGTGATCACCTGCACATCCGGCTTAATCAGGTCATCCCAGTCTTTGATATGTTTCGGGTTACCTTTGCGCACTAAAAAAACAATGGTCGAGGTATAAGGCGTGCTGTTATCCGGCAAACGCGCCTGCCATTTCGGGTCAATCAATGGCTGATTCAGATTGAGCGCATCAATGTCACCGGCCAGCGCCAGCGTCACAACATCCGCCTGCAAGCCGTCAATAACCGAGCGCGCCTGCTTACCTGAACCGCCGTGGGAATTTTTCACGGTAATCGTTTCACCGGTAGTCTCTTTCCAGTGTTTGATAAATGCTGCGTTATATTGCTGATAAAACTCACGGGTCGGGTCATAAGACACATTCAACAATTCCGTAGCAGCCGACGCTACCCCCGACAATAACAACGCGGCAGTAGCCAGCGACCATCCCAAACGACGCATTGACATTATGATGATTCCCCTCAAAGTCTGCCCGTTGCTTGCGCGAGCGATCAAAAAAGCCCAGAGACCCATTGGCGGTTATCCTGCTACCGGCACAACGGCCAGACCGCACCACGGCGGCCAGTGTTATCTATGAGAGGGACAATAGAGGATAAGGCGGAGGGGAAAAAATACTGTTTCGAGATAATTTATGCTCTCGGGTTATATTATTGAGGGCTTAACAGCGCTTTTGAATCTAAGGTAAGCGACAGGCCTGTAGCCTGCCACCTGTCATCGCTCGTGATGGTATGCGAGGGTACAGCTTACTGCTCTTCATCCAGTTGCAGCGCAATATACAACAATAGCCGATCGTCAAAGTTACCCAAATCCAACCCGGTCAGTTCAGATATCCGATTGAGGCGGTACTCCAACGTATTGCGATGTACAAATAACGCCTTGGCCGTTGCCCCCGGCTGTACGTTGTTGCGAAACCAGGCGTTCAGCGTGCGGCGCAGCAAACCATTACTGTCCATCGCCTTGAGCCTGGCTAAAGGCCGAACCAGTTCGTTGGCCTGCCAACCGCCACGCAGGCTATCAAGTAGCACTGGCAGCATCAGATCCTGATAGAAGTAACTGCGCTGGGTCGGCATCCTTTGTTTGCCGACGCTCATGGTGGTACGGGCGGTTCGATAAGAACGGGCAATACTGCCGGGGCCAGTAAAATAGTTACCCAACGCCACCCGTACCCGTAACCGGCTGCTTTCTTCCATACGCGACAACAACGTATCGACGCGACGTCGATGATCTTCAGCATCCCAGCGACCGTGGTTGCTGAGCGCTGGCTTCAGCACCACCATTTCCGTCAGTGAGACTATCGCGATCAGATTATTGCGCTCTGGCGTCGTCAGCAGTGTCTGCAATTGTTGTAACTCCGCCATGGCGCTGTCCACCCCTAACTGACCACTATCTACCTCAACCACGGCCGCCACACGCGGCTGATTCAGGTCGATACCAAGACGTTGCGCCCATTCCATCAACGCAGGCGAGAGGTCATCTGTACGGATCAGGTTCAGTACCAGTTCTTCCCGTAAGCGGCTATCCTGCGCCAGCATGTGCAGCAATCGCGCCTGCTCCAGCATCATCTCGGCCGTCATGCACACCAGTTCGCCGTAATGGCGTAACTGCCCGGGGTTACCCGTCAGACCAATTACACCGACGATTTCGCCGTCGATTTTTAGCGGCAGGTTGATACCGGGCCGGACGCCATGCAAATGACGCGCGACGGCGTCATCAATATCCACCACCCGTCCTTGCGACAGCACCAATAACGCGCCTTCATGCAATTCTCCAATACGCTCGCGATCACCACTGCCAATAATTCGCCCACGCGCATCCATCACATTGATATTACTATCAATGATTTTCATGGTGCGTGCGACAATCTCCTGTGCCAGTTTGTCATTCAGGTGGTATGACGCCATATCAACCTCAAGGGATAGAGACAACCGCACCAGCATAACGCTGGATATGGCGTCAGACATTGTGCAAATGAACAAAAACCGGGGGATCACACAGGAACTGTGGAATAACTCACAAAACAAGCGAAAAAAACATGACCGGGCGGTGATCATCCGGTCATGTTTCTGGTCAGGCTATTGAATTAAAGCATTAATGAACCAACAGATTATTGAATCAACAAATACAGGTCACTGCCACCGCGGCGAATATTCAGCGCCAGCACCGGCGGCTTGCTGTCGATAATCTTGCGCAATTCACCGATATTTTCGACCGGTTGCTGGTTCACACCGAGGATCACGTCATCAGGTTTCAGGCCAATCTTCGCTGCGGCGGAATTCGGTTTCACCTTCTCGACTTTCACGCCTTTCTGCCCGTCCACCTGCGTATTACTCAACTCGGCCCCTTCAATCGCGGAGTTCAGATTACCGGATTCGACCTGCGACTGCGTGCTCTGCTGCAGCGTAACGTCTACCGAGAGCGGCTTCCCATCACGAATCAGCCCCAGCGTCAGTTTGCTGCCTACCGGCAGTGAACCAATCTGGGCACGCAGCGCGGAGAAGCTACTGATAGTCTTCCCGTTCATCGACACGACCACATCCCCGGCTTTAATCCCAGCCTTGGCAGCGGCGGAATTCGGCTGCACCTGGCTGACGAAGGCCCCACGCTGGGCATCCACCTTCATGGCTTTGGCGATATCGGAATTGAGTTCGGTACCTAAAATGCCCAGTTCACCACGTTTCACTTCACCGTATTCGACGATCTGACTAACCAGGTTCTTCACAATATTACTGGGGATAGCAAAACCGATACCGATATTGCCACCACCCGGTGCGAGGATAGCCGTATTCAGGCCTATCAACTCCCCATTGAGGTTGACCAGCGCACCACCGGAGTTACCCCGGTTGATAGCCGCGTCGGTCTGGATAAAGTCTTCATAGTTTTCAATGTTCAGGCCACTGCGCCCCAACGCGGAAATGATCCCAGATGTCGCGGTTTCCCCCAAACCGTACGGATTACCGATAGCAACCGCATAATCCCCCACACGCAGTTGATCAGAATCCGCCATCTTAATCTCCGTCAGGTTGCGGAAATCTTTCAACTGAATCAGCGCTACATCCGAGCGAGGATCCTTACCAATCACTTTCGCGTCGTATTTACGACCGTCATTGAGGCGAACCTGAATTTTATCGGCGTTTTCCACCACGTGGTTATTGGTGACGACATAGCCTTTGGCCGCGTTGATAATAACCCCCGCCCCTAATGCCTGGAACTCCTGCTGCCGTGGTGCATTGTCTGCGCTACCATCGTCGTCATCGCTGCCCTGACACATCGGCGAGGACTGGAACGGTGATCCCTCCTGACAGAAAGGCGAATTATCACCGAAGAAGGGCTGCATTTGCGACGGGACCTGGGCACCCTGGCTGGCCGTGGTATGCCCTTGCACAGAGATATTCACCACCGAAGGCATCACTTTCGACAACATGGGGGCCAGACTCGGCAACTGGGCGCTGGACGATGACACCGACTCAGCGGCAGTAGCAGTGGCTGGCAGCGTCCCCACCGCTATCGCCAGACTCAGCGCTAACGCGCTCAACATCAATGATTTTTGTTTCATAGCGATATGTCTCACAATTCAGTCAACGAGAGAACTCTGACAGCCATTCACAGCGGTCAGGAGCAGTGAGTCCACTATGCGCAGCAGCGCCTGTTCTGTGCAAGACGGTGAAGGGTAAGGAAATATTGTCCATATTTACAAAACTCCGACCGTCTTCACCTGTGTCAATCCACCGCCATCAAGCGACGATATTCATCGTAAGCGTACAAATCGGTCATCCCGCTGATGTAATCGAGAATCAGCCGGGCGCGGTAGTAATACTCCCACACCTCTTGCTCTTTATCAGATAGCGCCGCCAGAGGACGGGTCGCCTCACGGTAGGCATGACAATGCTTGCTGGAGAGCTTGTGGTATAACCGGGTTTCGATGGGATAACGCTTGTGAGTATCGTCCGCAACTAACTGGCAGAAATCGCGGTACGGCATGTTCAGCAGCGGGCTATAAATCTCCAGCAAGCCACTGATGATGCGATCGCCCTGTAGTTCAAGTTGCTCGACCTCGTGATGATTAAACACGAACTTTCTGGCGACATCTTTAAAGATCTTTAATAATCGCCCGTAGTCGTCCTTCTCTTCTTCCAGCAACGAATGGTTGAAACTCCCCTCATAAATCGCTGGCAGATTGTCGATAAAACGCCGCGTGGCATAACGCACCATCGTATTCACGGTGTTGACCCGCAACTTCATGAAAAATTGGTCACTCTCACTACGCCCCGGCAAGTGTTGCCGCTCTTCATAGGCTAAATCGACAGTGCGGCTAAAGACGTCTTTCTCCGCCCGTTCTCCCCAGGCCTCTTCCAGACGGTGATAAAGCTGCTGATAGGTGATGATTTTCTTTTCTACCGCATCTTCCAGATCAGCAATGCAGTAAGAAATGTCATCCGCCGCCTCCATGATGTAGGTCAGCGGGTGACGGTGAAACTCCGCCATATTCAGTTCACTGCGTAACTGCTGCACGAACGCCTCTTCCGACAGGTAAAACCCGACCTTTTTCATCAGGTAGCTGTACGCAGGCGGTGTTGACTGCGCCCAGTAAGCCGGTTTGGTGTACTTCAAAATACAACCGATCTGCGCATAGGTGAGATTGAGCTTCAACAGTGAATGCACTAGCCGGATCGCCTGGGCATTGCCTTCAAAGTTACTGAGATCATGGCGGATACGGTCACGCAGTGCGTTCAGTTCTGCACTATCTTGTTCATCGAATCTCAGACAAGACACCAGACAGGGATCAGGCCGCGAGTCTTGCGGTTTTTCTCCCGGTAATAAGCGTTGCCGGAACCAGTTATTGATCGCCGCCTCGCCGAAATGCCCAAACGGTGGATTGCCGATGTCATGCATCAGACACGCCATTTCCACCAGACTCTCGAACGGTGTTTCCAGTGGCTCCAACCCCAGCACATCCAGTTGCCCGCTTTTACGCAACTGCCGGAAAATCTCTTTGGCGATATAGCGCCCGACCTGTTGCACTTCCATGGAATGGGTCAGCCGGGAACGCACCGCCGCGTTACGCTCCAGCGGAAATACCTGCGTTTTTTGCTGGAGCCGACGAATAGCCGCAGAGTTAATGATCCGCCCGCGATCGCTCTCAAACTCCTGCACAATGGCATATTCGTCCTTTTTGTCTCTTTTCCTGCCAAAGCGTCGCTGGAAACTGAGTTTGGTTGAGAAATCGATAGCAGACATACTGTTCTCCATGTAATGCCCTGATCAGAGGGGCCTGCAAACACGCAGCGTATAACTGACGTGCGTTGGTACGGGTATCACTTCAGTGATAGCACGTCCCCGGGCAGGTGTACAATCGCTGCCCGCCTTAAGCCGTGATAGACTAAACTTTTGTGACTTTTGACAAATTGGTGGGGAACCCTATGAAAGTTGGCATTATCGGCGCAATGGAACAAGAAGTAACCCTGTTAAGAGAGCAGATCCAAAACCGCCAGACCTTCCAACGCGCGGGCTGTGAAATTTACAGCGGCCAGTTACACGGAGTGGAGGTGGCCTTGCTGAAATCCGGTATCGGTAAAGTATCCGCCGCGCTGGGCACCACGCTGCTGCTGGAACACTGCCAGCCGGATGTGGTGATTAATACCGGTTCCGCCGGTGGTCTGGCGTCATCACTCAAGGTGGGGGATATCGTGGTTTCCGACGAAGTGCGTTATCACGACGCTGACGTCACCGCGTTTGGTTACGAACCCGGCCAGATGGCGGGTTGCCCGGCCGCGTTTACCGCCGATGAAAAGCTGATCACGCTGGCACAGGGAGCCATCAGCCAGTTACAGTTGAACGCCGTACGCGGGCTGGTCGTCAGCGGTGATGCCTTTATCAACGGTAAAGCACCGCTGGAACGTATCCGTCACACGTTCCCACAGGCTATCGCAGTAGAAATGGAAGCCACGGCCATCGGCCATGTTTGCCATCAGTTTGGCGTACCTTTTGTGGTGGTACGAGCCATTTCCGATGTTGCCGATCAGGAATCACACCTCAGTTTCGACGAGTTTTTGGTCACCGCCGCTCAGCAGTCAACCAAAATGGTGGAAACCATGCTGCAGGCACTGGCGCAAAGCCATTAATTGCTGCCTCCGGGGCTACCCACGCCCCGGTTCGTTTATCTTCGAGACCCGCGCCGTGACATCCTTTTATTCTCTCATACGGTATTCTCGCATCCTGTGGCCGTTGCTCCTGTTATGGCTGTTACCCTGTCGGGCTGAGCCGATAGCGCAGCGTGTTGTTAGTCTGGCACCGCATGCTACCGAAATGGCGTTTGCCGCCGGGCTTGGCGAACAACTGGTCGGCGTCAGCGCCTGGTCAAATTATCCGCCAGAGGCTAAACACATCGAACAGGTCGCCAACTGGCAGGGCATCAATCTGGAGCGGATTCTGGCATTAAAGCCGGACTTGGTACTGGCATGGCGGGAAGGCAACGCCCAGCGCCCCCTGGAGCAACTGGCATCATTCGGCATCCACATTTTGTACCTTGACCCCGCCACACTCGATGACATTCCGCGCCAGTTAGACATGCTGGCGCAATACAGCCCGCATCCGAACCAGGCGCATGAAGCTGCCCAACGGTTTCGGCAGCAGCAACAATCACTGGCACAGCAGTATAGCCACCGTACGCCGGTACAGGTGTTTTTGCAGTTTGGCAGTCAACCGCTGTTTACGTCATCGCAGGCAACGCTACAAAGCCAGGTTATTAGCCTGTGTGGTGGCAGTAATATATTTGCCGACAGCCCGGTACCCTGGCCACAGGTCAGCCGCGAACAGGTGATTCGACGTCAGCCTCAGGTCGTCGTTATCAGCGGCCCACCCGGTGCGGTAGAGCAGGTCAAAGCCTTCTGGCAACCGCAGCTAAGCCCTGACGTCATCGCAGTTAATGAGGACTGGTTTAGTCGCACAGGCCCACGACTGATGTTGGCAGCAGAACAGCTGTGCCAACAATTCGCCGCCCGGCAAGGCTGACGACCATCCCACCCGCTGGAGTACCGACATAAAAAAACCCGTGAGCCAGTCTGGCCACGGGTTTTTCTGATATTCCCGTCATACTTCAGGTTGCAGGACAACTCGAATTACTTGGGGTAGAGGCGAGCTATTGTCAGATACTGAAAGAGGAACCGCATCCACAGGTGGTTTTAGCGTTCGGGTTCGTTACCACAAAACGCGAACCTTCCAGCCCTTCGGTGTAATCCACTGAGCCGCCAATCAGGTATTGCAGACTCATCGGGTCGACCACCAGGGAGACCCCTTGTTTCTCAATGGTCATATCACCGTCGTTAACCTTATCATCGAAGGTGAAACCATACTGGAAGCCGCTACAGCCACCGCCAGTGATGTAAACCCGAAGTTTCAGTTCCGGATTTTCTTCATCGGCAATCAGGAGTTTCACCTTATTAGCTGCCGCATCGGTAAACTGCAGGGGCAGTGCTACATCATCGCTCATTTTTTTACTCCCAATCAATACCGGGCGGAACTCAACAGCCCTCATTATGGTTTTATTATCCAACAGCACCCGACAACGTTCAAGATTTGATACCAGCACCGGTTTCGGCCGTTAGTGCTTCTTGCTGCGCCTGACGCTCCAGTGTACGGGCAAGAATACTCGAGTAAAGCGGCTTACCACCAAGGAACTGTGCCACCAGCGTCGCGCCAAGGCACGTAATGATCATCGGCAAAATCAGCTGATAGTTGTCCGTCATCTCCAGAACCAGCACGATACCGGTCAGCGGCGCGCGAACCGATGACGCGAACAACGCCCCCATCCCGGCGACGGCAAAGGTTCCAGCACCGAGTCCCCAGTCGGGGAAAATATGTGCGCATACCATACCAAACGCGGCACCCAACAACGTACCCAGCGACAGCATGGGAGCAAAAATCCCCCCCGGCGCGCCGGAACTAAAGCAGAGCAAGGTCATTCCGACCCGAGCCAGAAAAATCACCAGCAGCATCCCTACCCCATAGTGCTCCGCCGCTGCGATCGGGATCAGCGTAAAACCACCGCCCGTCGCATCGCTGAATGCCAGCGTCAACAGCCCCGATACTCCGCCCACCACCAGCCCGGTGAGCAAAAATCGTGGCAGCGAATGGCCGTGAAAGCGCAAAAAACGCGCCTGCGCCCCCAACACCAGCGCATTGAATAACACCCCGACAGCACCAAACAGAATGCCAAGCAGCAAATATAACCCCAGTGTTCCCACTGGGGCGGACGGCAGTTGGCCCACATTGATCACCGCGTGATCGCCTTCCAGTACCCGATAGACAATACTGGACATAATAACGCCGATAAATACCGCTTTGATGGAAATCAGGTTGTAGCGAAACTGCGGGCGCATCTCTTCAATAATGAACAAGATCCCAGCCAGTGGTGCATTGAACGCGGCGGACAAACCGGCCGCCGCACCGGTCGCCAGCAGTGAATGCCGGACATCCCCTTTACGCGCCGGGAGCAACGCCGCCACCATACCGCCAATGTTTCCGCCCAGTTGTACCGTCGGACCTTCACGCCCCAGCACCATACCGGCTCCCAGCGTTCCAATTCCGCCGACGAATTTCACCGGCAGCACCCGCCACCAGCGTACCGGGCGCAAATCTTCTAGCGCCCCCTCGATTTCAGGGATACCGGAACCACCGGCTTCCGGCGCAAAGCGACGCACCAGCCCGTAACCCGCCGCTGCCAGCAGAGCGGATATCAGGATACTCAGCGGCCACACCCAGACACTGCCAGACAAAGACGACAGCGAGGACAACCGCCAGTGCTGTACGGCATTGACCGCCTGATTGAACCCCACCCCGACCAGTCCAACCAGCGTGCCGGTCAACGCCGCCATCACTAAGATGGTGACAGGGGTTTTATCACGGCGAACAAGTTGTCTGATAGCTGCGCGACGTACCGCCGCAGGCAAAGAAAAAGAAGAAAGCATGACAGCAAATCAACGTTAACATAGCGGACAAGAGCCTCATTCTAGTCATGTAACGACGTACTTGCCCAGCAGGAATACTGATGGCGTAAAGCTAAAGTGTGTCCGACGATTTCACAACGCGAAACAGACGATTAGAATGGGCGTCACTCGCTATGCAAATCCAATCAGGAAGCCGCAATGAATAAATCTGAAAGTCTGTACGCCGCCGCCCGTCAACTGATTCCCGGTGGGGTTAACTCGCCGGTGCGCGCCTTTAACGGCGTTGGAGGCGTTCCCTTGTTCATTGAACGGGCGGAAGGCTCAAGACTCTACGACGCGGATGGCAAATCCTATATCGACTATGTGGGATCCTGGGGGCCGATGATTCTGGGCCACAACCACCCAACCATTCGTCAGGCGGTGATTGAAGCCGCTGAGCGCGGCCTGAGTTTTGGCGCGCCCACCGAAATGGAAGTGAAAATGGCGCAACGGGTGACCTCGCTGGTACCGAGCATGGAAATGGTACGCATGGTGAACTCCGGCACCGAAGCGACCATGAGTGCTATCCGTCTGGCGCGTGGTTTCACCGGCCGCGACAAAATCATCAAATTTGAAGGCTGCTATCACGGCCACGCCGACTGCCTGCTGGTGAAGGCGGGTTCCGGCGCGCTGACGCTGGGGCAACCCAACTCTCCCGGTGTACCGGCTGATTTTGCCCGCCATACCCTAACCTGCACCTACAACGATCTGAGCTCGGTGCGTGCGGCATTTGAACAGTATCCGCAAGATATCGCCGCGATTATCGTCGAGCCAGTCGCGGGCAACATGAACTGCATTCCACCACTGCCAGAGTTCCTGCCGGGGCTGAGAGCATTGTGTGACGAATTCGGCGCGCTGCTGATCATCGACGAAGTGATGACCGGTTTTCGCGTGGCATTAGGCGGTGCGCAGGCGCATTACGGCGTACGTCCTGACCTGACCTGCCTTGGCAAAATTATTGGCGGCGGAATGCCGGTAGGCGCGTTCGGCGGGCGTCGTGATGTCATGCAAGCGCTGGCACCGACCGGCCCGGTTTATCAGGCAGGTACACTGTCCGGCAACCCGATCGCGATGGCGGCTGGTTTCGCCTGCCTGAGTGAAGTGGCTAAACCGGGTGTTCACCAGACACTGACCGAGCGGACAACGCAACTGGCGGAAGGTTTGCTGGCAGCCGCGAAAGCACAACACATCCCACTGGTGGTAAACCATGTCGGAGCCATGTTTGGTATCTTCTTTACCGATGCGGCCCAGGTGACCTGCTATCAGGATGCACTGACATGTGATGTGGAAAGATTCAAACACTTCTTCCATCTGATGCTCGATGAGGGTGTCTATCTGGCGCCGTCGGCGTTCGAAGCTGGCTTTATGTCGCTGGCACACAGCCCAGAGGATATCGAGCATACAATAGCGGCCGCTCGTCGCTGTTTTGCCGCCCTGTAAGCAAACTTCAGAAAAATATCCTCCGGCATAGCCGGTAATGCCAGTCAGTTAAGACACTGACTGGCATTACCAAATGATGGCGCTTTTTTCTGGTAGCGAACGCAGGACATCGCCTCAGGGACGATAGACCTTGACGTTATTGAATCCCTGCTCACGCAGGTATAACGCCTGCAAACGGCTCATCACCCCACGCTCGCAGTACAACAGATAGGTTTTGCTCTGATCCAAATCGCCGAACTGTGTCCCCAGTTTATAGAACGGCAGCGATTTTACCTCAACGTGCTCCACTGCCAGCGGGTGTTCATCCTGCTCATCGGGCGAACGAATATCCAGCAGAATATCGCTTGCGACAAAGGCATCGACCGTTTCCACTTCGGTTACCGTCTGCTGGGTTTGTTCAGCAATCTCGCGGATGTCGATGTTGCGCGCCTGCGACACGACGCGGTCGAGAATCGCGAAATCAAACAGGCTTTCTTCGTGCTCGATTTTGGCTTTCACCGCCTTCACCGTCGGGCTTTTGGAGATCACGCCGCAATACTCAGGCATGGTCTTGGCAAAGTCTTCCGTACCCAGTTCCCGTGCCAGACGAATAATGTGTTCTTTGTCGTGAGAAATCAGCGGCCGCAGGATCAGAGTGTCCGAGGCGTTATCAATCAGACGCAGGTTGGTCAGCGTCTGGCTGGATACTTGTCCTAACGCCTCGCCGGTGACCAGCGCTTGTACGCCATACCGTTCGGCAATCTGCGACGCGGCGCGCACCATCATGCGCTTGAGCACCACGCCCATTTGGCCGTCGTCCACCTTTTCCAGGATTTCACCGACCACTGGCTCGAAGTCAATCGCGACAAAACGTACCCGGTGTGAACTGCCAAATCGGTTCCACAGATAATGCGCGACCTGACGTACGCCGATTTCGTGCGCGGCCCCACCAAGATTGAAGAAGCAGTAGTGAACCCGGCAGCCACGACGCATCAGCATATAGCTGGAAACACCAGAGTCGAACCCGCCTGAAATCAGCGACAACACATCTTCCTGGGTACCGATTGGGAAACCACCGATACCTTCATAGCGGCCTTTGATCAGCAACAGGCGATCCTGGTCAATTTCCAAATGCACCGTGACCTGAGGCGCAGTCAGGTTAACCCGAGCGCTCTCAATATGCTGATTCAACCCGCCGCCGACATAACGCTCCACATCCTGAGAGCTGAAATCGTGTTTACCACGACGTTTCACCCGCACGCAGAATGTCTTGCCTTCCAGTTGATCACGGTAAGTGGCCAACGTTTGTTCAAAAATATGGTGGATATCGGTATAGGCGCAGTCTTCCACCTCAAGGATATGATGAATGCCGGGGATACGCGTCAACGCATCACGTATTACCACGCGCTGACTTTCTTCTTTGGCACGAACCTCGATATGATCCCAGTGACGGACAACCGCCAGCGTTTCATCATACTGTTTTAAAACGTTACGAATGTTACCGGTAAGGATTTTTATAAAGCGCAACCGCACAGATTGGCTTTTGATGGTGATTTCCGGGAACAATTTAATGATAAACTTCATGGCGGCTATCGTTAGTTAATTCTGAAGGCGTGAAACACGGGTACGCGGACAACACGCGGGCACCCTGAGCGCTAAAGTTACGTTATTGGTAACACTATCCCGAGTCGGGTGGCGTTACCAATAGCATCCAGGGCGCGGAGTATACCACCATATTGCGGTAAGCTGCGCAGATTAAGCGCATAATTGCGCACCATGAGGGCGCTTACCGTGACAATCCGGTGGCGTCGGCGCCGACAGGCGCGTATAAACAGGATCCGGAAACGAATATGCCGAAAAAAACTGAACAACCCGTCAGCTTTGAAAGCTCACTCGCCGAACTGGAACAGATTGTGTCGCGTCTGGAGTCGGGCGAGCTTCCATTGGAAGAGGCATTGAATGCCTTTGAACAGGGTGTCCAGCTTGCACGTCAGGGACAAGTAAAACTGCAGCAGGCTGAACAACGCGTTCAGATTCTGCTCAATGACGATCCCGATACCGCCCTGACACCTTTTACGCCGGATAATGAGCCGTTATGACAGATTTTCTCAAGCAGCTTGCAGCGCATCATCAGCGTATCGACGCCGCACTCAACCATTTCATTTCCAGCCTGCCTTTTCAGAGTAGTCCACTGGTGGAAGCGATGGCGCATGGCGCACTGTTGGGGGGCAAGCGGCTACGACCGTTTCTGGTTTATACCACCGGCCAGTTATTCGCGGTCTCGCCAGACAGCCTTGATGCACCGGCGGCGGCTGTCGAATGTATTCACGCCTATTCTCTGATCCACGATGACTTACCCGCCATGGACGATGACGATCTACGGCGCGGGCAACCAACCTGCCATGTCAGGTTTGGCGAAGATAAGGCGATTTTGGCAGGTGATGCCCTGCAAACGCTGGCGTTTTCCATTCTGGCTGACGCCCCGATGCCACAGGTCAGCGACCGCGACCGACTGGCGATGATCTCCGAACTGGCCAGCGCCAGTGGTGTGGCAGGCATGTGCGGCGGTCAGGCGCTGGACCTGGAAGCGGAAGGCCGTCAGGTCGATTTGCAAACACTGGAACGTATCCATCGCCATAAAACCGGAGCGCTGATTCGTGCTTCGGTTCGGCTGGGTGCCCTGGCTGCCGGTGAGCGTGGTCGTCTT
Source organism: Dickeya oryzae (assembly GCF_009372235.1). Lineage (GTDB taxonomy): Bacteria > Pseudomonadota > Gammaproteobacteria > Enterobacterales > Enterobacteriaceae > Dickeya > Dickeya oryzae. The sequence goes on from NZ_ML762920.1 coordinate 1,033,576, forward strand.
GCCCTGCCTTACCTTGATCGTTATGCCAACGCGATTGGCCTGGCCTTTCAGGTGCAAGACGATATTCTCGATGTGATTGGCGACAGCGCCACCACCGGCAAACGCCAGGGCGCTGACCAACAACTCGGTAAAAGCACCTACCCAGCGTTACTGGGTCTGGAGCAAGCCAAACAAAAAGCCCGGGAATTGTGCAAAGAATCACTCTCGGCACTGAATGAACTGGAAGAGACGCTGGACAAGCCCGCAGCCATTGCCCCGCTGCGAGCACTGGCGAACTATGTCGTTGAACGCGATAAATAATTTTAATACCAATACCGCTTGATGAGTATCCAATGACCTTTGATATAGCGAAATACCCTACGCTGGCGCTGGCGGAAAATCCTGAGGAACTGCGCCTGCTGCCACGGGAAAGCCTGCCTAAATTGTGCGATGAACTGCGACAGTATCTGTTGGACAGCGTCAGCCGCTCAAGCGGGCACTTTGCCTCAGGTCTGGGTACAGTCGAGCTGACTGTGGCGTTGCATTACGTCTATAACACGCCTTTCGACCATCTGGTATGGGATGTCGGTCATCAGGCTTATCCCCACAAGATCCTGACCGGGCGGCGTGACCGTATCGCCACTATTCGCCAAAAAGGCGGGCTGCACCCGTTCCCGTGGCGTGGCGAAAGTGAATATGACGTCCTGAGCGTCGGCCACTCGTCTACCTCTATCAGCGCCGGTATCGGTATGGCGGTAGCGGCGGAGCGCGAAGGCCTGGGACGGCGCACCGTCTGTGTGATTGGTGATGGCGCGATCACCGCCGGTATGGCGTTTGAAGCCATGAATCATGCTGGTGATATCAAACCAGACATGCTGGTGGTCCTGAACGACAACGAAATGTCGATTTCCGAAAATGTCGGTGCGCTGAACAACCATTTGGCGCAATTGCTCTCCGGCAAGCTCTACTCCACCTTACGTGAGGGTGGCAAGAAAGTGTTGTCCGGCCTGCCGCCAATCAAAGAACTGGTTAAACGTACCGAGGAGCACCTGAAGGGAATGGTGGTGCCGGGTACGCTGTTCGAAGAGTTGGGCTTTAACTATATCGGCCCGGTTGATGGGCATGACGTGCAATCACTGGTGCATACCCTGAAGAATATGCGCAGTCTGAAAGGCCCGCAGTTGCTGCATATCATGACCAAGAAAGGCAAAGGCTATGCCCCCGCTGAGCAGGACCCGATCAGCTGGCATGCCGTACCGAAATTCGACCCGGCCAGTGGTACCTTGCCGAAGAATAAAGAAGCGCTGCCGACCTATTCCGCCGTTTTCGGCGAATGGCTGAAAGAAACCGCAGCAGCAGACTCCCGGCTGATGGCCATTACCCCAGCCATGCGTGAAGGCTCTGGCATGGTATCGTTTTCGCGCACCTACCCGCAGCAGTACTTTGATGTCGCTATTGCCGAGCAACATGCGGTGACCTTTGCTGCTGGCCTGTCGATTGGCGGTTATCGCCCGGTCGTGGCGATTTACTCCACGTTCCTGCAACGTGCCTATGATCAGGTCATCCATGATGTGGCCATTCAGAACCTGCCGGTGCTGTTTGCTATCGATCGTGGCGGCATCGTCGGCGCGGATGGTCAAACACATCAGGGCGCGTTTGACCTGTCGTTCCTGCGCTGTATTCCACAGATGGTGATCATGACACCCAGCGACGAGAACGAATGCCGGTTAATGCTGCATACCGGTTATCACTATCAGCAGGGACCGTGTGCAGTTCGTTACCCACGCGGCAATGTGTTGGGTGTGGAACTCACTCCGCTGGAAACCCTGCCTATCGGTAAAGGCGTCGTTAAACGTCAGGGCGAGAAGATTGCGATTCTGAATTTCGGTACGCTGTTACCAGAAGCACAACAGGCAGCCGATGCGCTCAACGCCACACTGGTGGACATGCGATTCGTCAAACCGTTGGATGAAGCGCTGGTCGCCTCGCTGGCTGCCAGCCACGATGTGCTGGTGACGCTGGAAGAAAACGCCGTGATGGGCGGTGCCGGTAGCGGTGTGAATGAATACCTGATGGCGAATCGTCTGCCCGTTCCCGTACTCAATCTGGGCCTGCCCGATATCTTTATTCCGCAAGGCTCACAAGCGGAAATCCGCACCGAGCTGTCGCTGGATGCCGCTGGCATCGAACGTCGCATTCGAAACTGGCTGGCCTGATACTGGCCACCAACAGGCAGAAAAAAACCGGGGTTTCCCGGTTTTTTTATCGCTGGCAATTATCGCTGGCAACCACCCGCGGACTATTACCCAACCACATACCCAGCCACATACAATATGGCCGCGGCGATAACACCGGCGATAATATCGTCGACCATGATGCCCATACCGCCGTGCACGTGACGATCAAACCAACGGATCGGCCAGGGTTTAAGAATATCCAGGATCCGGAAAATCACAAACCCGGCGGCGACCCAGCCCCAGTGGGTTGAAGGCACCGCTATCAGGGTGATCCACATGCCGACAAATTCATCCCAGACGATGCTGCCGTGGTCATGCACGCCCATATCTTTGGCGGTACGGTGGCAAAGGTAAACCCCTACGCAGATGCTGAGCATCACTAGCAGCGAATACAGCTGTAACGGCAGCAGCATCAACAGATACCACACAGGAATGGCCGCCAGCGAACCGGCTGTGCCAGGCATCCACGGCGATAAACCGCTGCCAAAACCGGTTGCCAGAAAATGCCACGGATTACTCATCCGCAGGCGGCGTTTGGCAACTAACGATCCTTTGCTCTCACTGGTCAAAATGGTCATACCCTTTCAGATTGACGTCCACCGGCTGACCGGAATGAAAGAAACTCATTCCTTCCGACGCCGGCCCAATCTGGCCGATACAGGTGTAACTCGCCCCCAGATGACCAATCGCTACCTCTAACGCGCCCCGATTCAGTTCGGGTACCGTAAAGCACAGCTCATAGTCTTCACCACCACCCAGCGCCCAGCACATAGCCTGTTCAGGGTCGGCGTGACGCAGCAATGCATCAGAGTAAGGCAACGCCTCCAGATTGATACGTGCGCCGCAATCACTGGCTTTAAGGATGTGTCCTAAATCTGACGCCAATCCATCAGACAGATCGATAGCCGCACTGGCCAGATCGCGCAACGCCTGCCCCTGCAAAATGCGGGGCTGAGGACGCAGGTGGCGCTGCAACAGCGATTGGCGATCGTCAGCATCCGACACCTGTAGACTGTGCTGCAAAATGGCCAGCCCTGCGGCACTGTCCCCCAGCGTTCCGGTGACATAAATCCAGTCGCCGATACGTGCTCCACTACGCTTGAGCGCGCGTCCTACTGGTACCAACCCTTGAATAGTCAGCGTCATGCTAAGTGGCCCACGCGTGGTATCACCGCCTATCAGTTGCATATCATAGTAAGAAAGCTGTTCAAACAGGCTGTCGCTATAGGCAGCCAGCCAGTCGGTATCAATGCCCGGCAACGTGAGCGCCAGCGACACAAAGGCAGGATCTGCGCCCATTGCCGCCAAATCACTCAGGTTGACCGCCAGTGATTTATACGCCAGATCGGCAGGGTCAATATCGGGAAGAAAATGAATGCCGCAGACCAGCGTATCCGTGCTGACTGCCAGCAGTTGTTTGTCCGGAATGTTCAGCAGGGCGCAATCATCACCGATCCCCAGTTCAACACCCCGTCGTGAATAGCCAGCCCGATTGAAATAGCGGGCAATCACGTCAAACTCACCTTGAGCCATACTTTTTCCAGATAGTGGTAACCTAAAAAAAACCAAGGCCGGAAAACCGGCCCTGACTGACTTATTTTTTACCCGGCCGCAAGTGTGGCCCGGCTTTGTCCAGCACGCCGTTGACAAACTTGTGGCTGTCTTCGGCACCGAACACTTTAGCCAACTCAATCGCTTCGTTGATGGCAACCTTGTACGGTACATCTTCGCGCTTGCTAAGCTCATACACCGCCAGACGCAAAATAGCCCGCTCAACTTGCCCGAGTTCATCTAACTGACGGGAAAGATACGGTGCCATCTGGGCATCCAGTTTTTCCGCCTGAGTGGCGACGCCCGCCAGCAGCTCGCGGAAATAGGCGATGTCCACGCCTTTGACATCCTGCTCACTCAGGAACTGGAGTTCAACATCGGCAATATCATTTTTGGACAACTGCCAGGAATAAAGCGCTTGAACCGCACATTCACGAGCGCGGCGACGAGCAGCAGGTTTCACGGAATACCCCTTACAAAATAAATCAGGCTGACTTGATTGAGTGTAATACATTGATCATTTCAAGCGCGGTCAGAGCGGCTTCCGCCCCTTTGTTCCCCGCTTTAGTGCCGGCGCGCTCGATAGCCTGCTCGATACTTTCCGTAGTCAGCACACCGAAGGCGACCGGAATGTCGCTGTTCATCGCGACATGAGACAGGCCGGAACTGCATTCACCGGCAACGAATTCAAAATGCGCTGTACCACCGCGAATCACCGTACCCAGAGCCACCACGGCGTCATACTTCTGGCTGTTAGCCAGCGCACGCACGGTCAGCGGCAATTCATAGGCACCCGGTACCCACACCACGGTGACGTTTTCTTCTTTCACCTGACCAATACGTTTGAGCGCATCCAACGCGCCTTCCAGCAGGCTGTCATTGATAAAGTGATTGAAACGGGCAATAGCAATCGCCACGCGGGCATTCGGAGCGGCAACAACACCTTCAATAATGTTCATAGCTTTCCTTTGATTGTTTTACGACCCCGCAGGGGGGCGGATTCTATCATATTCTTCCGGGCGCGTATCCGCTTTTGACCCTGTAACGGATATCCGCCACCTCAACGCGCGCAGAAATAGGCTAACGAGGCTTCAGTGTCAGGCGAACATCCGGCCCTATCTGGCGAACATCGGTCATATCGAACAGCGGGGCCTGCGACAACTGTTCCAACCCCGGCAATACGCACAACGACCGGGCCGCATCACCTAATAATGTCGGAGCCAGATAGACTATCAGTTCATCCACCACACCAGCCTGCAATAGTGCTCCGGCCAGGTGAGCACCCGCTTCCACCCAGACCGTATTAATCTGACGCTTACCCAGCGTCATCATCAGCGCCACCAGATCAATGCCACCGCCATGCAACGGCATGGTCAGTTGCTCCACGCCATCCGGCCAGGACTGTGCATCCTGACTCGCTCGCGCCAGCCAGGTCTGACCCGGCTGACTCACCAGACGATGGTGCGGCGTCACTCGTGACTGACTGTCGACGATGACGCGTACCGGCTGGCGCACCGCACTTTGCGGATAAAGGCGCTGGGTATCGGCATCCAGTTCTGACCAGCGCACGGTCAGCGACGGGTCATCCGCCAGCACGGTAGCGCTGCTACTGAGGATAGCGGCACTCTGTGCACGAAAACGCTGTACATCCTGACGAGACTGCGGCGAGGTTATCCACTGACTTTCACCGGAAGCCATCGCCGTTCGACCATCCAGCGACGCGCCGAGCTTGAGTTGTACATACGGGAAACCGGTGCGCATGCGTTTTAGAAAGCCGCGGTTAATTTTTTCTGCCTGATCCATCAGGACGCCGTGATGCACAGCGATACCGGCTTGTTGTAAGCAATGCAACCCGCGCCCGGCGACCTGCGGGTTAGGGTCTTGCATCGCAGCCACGACCCGCGCCACACCCGCCGCGACCAGGGCATCGGCACAAGGAGGGGTACGTCCGTGATGGCTACAGGGTTCCAGCGTCACATAGGCCGTAGCGCCACGTGCCTTGTCGCCTGCCATACGCAACGCATGCACTTCTGCATGGGGTTCACCGGCTTTCTGGTGGTACCCTTCACCGACTATCTCGCCATCTCTGACGATCACACAACCGACATTCGGATTCGGTGCCGTAGTAAAGCGGCCGCGGCGAGCTAACTCCAGCGCGCGAGCCATATAGAATTCATCAGAGTATGTAGCCATAGAGTGTGTAGCCATCCGGTGCTTATCCTGGATTAAGAATCATGTTGGACGCGCGCGATACGCAAAAAACAACGCACGATTAATCCTGCAGACGGGCGATTTCTTCGCCAAATTCGCGGATATCCTCAAAGCTGCGATATACCGATGCAAAACGGATATAAGCGACTTTATCGAGCTTTCTGAGCGCATCCATAACCAGATTACCCACCATCTTGGCTGTTACTTCACGCTCACCGGTCGCCCGCAATTGAGATTTGATGTGAGTGATGGCCATTTCCACGTTATCAGAGCTGACCGGGCGTTTCTCCAGTGCTTTCAACATCCCGCTGCGCAGTTTGTCCTCATTGAATGGCTCACGCACATCATTACTCTTGATGACGCGCGGCATCACCAGCTCCGCCACCTCAAAGGTAGTAAAACGCTCATTGCATACCAGGCACTGACGACGCCGACGAACCTGCGACCCTTCGCCGACCAGACGAGAATCAATGACCTTGGTATCTACTGCGGCACAAAAAGGACAATGCATAACGTTTCCAGACCCTAGCCGTATAAACCTGACCTAGTTTACCCCGAATTCCGCTTATAACCCAAATGCCGGTACGACGCCTTTTTTCTGTGTCGACTGCACGGTGGTTTAGCTTCGATTGAAAGTAGCCAACAGCCGCCAGAACGATGCCGCCACCGCGCTGGAATGCAGGCGATATTGGTCGATTCATGGTGTTCTTCGGCCCGATTAGTTCTATTTTCGGCGTGCTGACATTCTCACTGATGTGGTGGTTCTTCCACGCGAATACACCGGAGGCACAAACCCTGTTCCAGTCCGGCTGGTTCATTGAAGGGCTGCTCTCACAAACACTGATTGTGCACATGATCCGTACCCGGCGGATTCCGTTTGTCCAAAGCCGTCCCTCCTGGCCGGTGATGGTGATGACGCTCCTGGTCATGATAACCGGCATTGGTTTGGTATTCTCACCGCTGGCGAGTTTCCTGCAACTGCAAGCGCTGCCGATGAGCTACTTCCCGTGGCTGCTGGCGATTCTGAGTGGTTACCTGCTACTCACCCAAGCCATGAAGGACTTCTTCGCCCGTCGCTACGGCTGGCAATAACCGCAACTGGCGTGGTGGTCAATGACCACTACGCCCTGATTTTTCTCTCTTGATTCAGCCTGTTCTGCTTATCTTTTTCCCCGCATCTCATTCACTATAAGAGACCGTAAATCACGTCTACACTGACACTACGTATTGAAGCATGACTCACTGCTATGGTCCCGGGGAGAAACAGGCTATGCGTTTGTACCACCGCGTTATCCCAATGTTATCTGCCATTGTGCTGCTCGCCGGATGTGCACAGCCGCAGACTACCCACGTAACAAACGAATTAGGTCAGATAGATCAAAAATTACACGACATCACTAACCGTGCCATGGCGCTGGAACAGCAAAATACGTTAAACGCCAACTCTACCTCGGGTGTCTATCTGCTACCCGCCGCGCAGAACCGGGCCTTACTCGACAGTAGCATCGGCAGGTTAAGCCTGGAATTGACCAAAGTTGAGTCGGAATCCAATGGCACACGGGCGTTACTGGTTATCCAGACCATGAACACACTGACGTTACCGGCCTTCCAGGCGCAACTTGACTGGGGGTCGCTGGACCCGGTTAGTGGCAAACCGTTGACTGGTGACATGCAGACGCAGTTGATCACCTTCTCACCTGCGCTCACCCCGGTTTCAGAGGCGAGAATAGAAGTGCGACTTTCTGGCCTGACGCCGGAGCAACTCGGTTTTGTACGCATCCATGATGTCATCGCCGATTCCGGGCAAAGCCACCGCGAACCATCTCAGTCTCACCCTTGATTTCCTCGCCTGAAAACAGCCATAAAAAAACCCGCCAGACGGCGGGTTTGTAGTTACCAAAGCGTTAGTTACCACAGCACAAGTGTAAATAGGGTTACGGTAACAGCGACGGCTGATCCGCACCTTCTTTTTCCACTTTCTGTACCAACATGTGCTCACGCTTCATACCCAGCTTAAGTGCCAGCGCGGAAGCCACATAGATAGAAGACGCCGTACCGATGGTCACACCGATCAACATCGTCAGTGAGAACCCTTTCAGCATCGCGCCACCGAACAGGTATAGCATCAGGATCACCACCAGGGTGGTTCCTGATGTGATCAAGGTACGGTGCAGCGTTTGGGTCAACGACACGTTGAAGATTTCATAAGGCGTTCCACGGCGAATTTTGCGGAAGTTTTCACGAATACGGTCAGACACCACGATACTGTCGTTCAACGAGTAACCGATAACCGACATTAACGACGCCACAATGGTCAGGTCAATTTCAATATTGAATAACGACAGCACCCCCATCGTGATGATCACGTCATGCGCCAACGCGATAACCACCCCTGCCGCCAGACGCCATTCGAACCGGAAGCCGACGTAGATAAGGATACTGATTAACGCCGCCATCAACGCCATCGCGCCCGTTTGCGCCAGATCCGCCCCCACACTTGGCCCGACGAACTCAATGCGTTTAACGACCGCATTCTGGCTGGTTGACGCGTTGATGACGTTAACCACCTTGCTACCCAGAGCCTGGCCGCCAGATTCATCGTGAGCAGGGGGCATACGCACCATGATGTCACGACTGCTACCAAAGTTCTGTACCAGTGGATCGGCAAAGCCAGCCTTTTGCAGCGCTTCGCGCATCTGCTCCAGATCGACCGATTTCTCAAGCGAAATCTCAATAACCGTCCCCCCAGTGAAATCCAGCCCCCAGTTGAAACCGCGCACGCCTATCACGACGATAGACAGGATCAACAGCAGACCAGACAACGCGAAGGCCCAGTAGTCCCAGCGCATAAAGTCATACACTTTACGGCCGTAGTTCAATTGTTCAACAGTATATTCCTGTGCCACAACGCACTCCTCAGATAGACAGCTTTTTGATGCGCTTGCCGCCGTACAGCAGGTTTACGATGGCACGGGTTCCAACGATAGCGGTAAACATGGATGTCGCTACACCAATACCGGTCGTGATAGCAAAGCCTTTAATCGAGCCGGTACCCACCGCATACAGGATGATGACTTTAATCAGCGTCGTGACGTTGGCATCAAAGATGGAGCTAAATGCCCCCCGGTACCCCTCATCGATCGCCTGCTGCACAGAGCGTCCGTTGCTGAGTTCTTCTTTGATACGCTCGTTAATCAGTACGTTGGCATCCACCGCCACCGCAAGGGTTAACACGATACCCGCAATGCCTGGCATGGTCAGCGTGGCCCCTGGCAACAGCGACATCACCCCGACCACCAACACCAGGTTCAACAACAGCGCAGAAGTCGCAATCAGGCCGAACTTCTTATAGAAGAAGATCATGAACAGGATAGACACCGCCAGACCTGCCAGACAAGCCTCCAGCCCCTGAGTGATGTTTTGCATCCCCAGCGTCGGGCCGATGGTACGTTCTTCTACAATCTGAATCGGCGCAATCAGCGCACCGGCACGCAGCAGCAGTGACAACTGGCGTGCTTCGTTCGGGTTGTCGATACCAGTAATACGGAAGCTATTGCCCAGACGTGACTGGATAGTGGCGACGTTAATCACCTCTTCCTGTTTTTCCAGAATCGCGCGACCGTTGGCGTCTTTCTTACCACTATCCTTGTATTCCACAAACAAGGTCGCCATCGGTTTACCGATGTTGTCCTTGGTGAAATTGGACATCAGGTTGCCGCCCGCGCTATCCAAAGAAATATTGACCTGCGGACGGTTGTACTCATCATTACCGGAGGTAGAGTCGGTAATATGGTCGCCGGTAAGAATCACGCGTTTGTACAAGGCGATCGGGCCACCATCACGCATGTTCATGACTTCGGTATCGCCCGGCACACGACCGCTGGCTAACGCCGCCGGGTCAACATTGCTGTTTACCAGACGGAATTCCAGTGTGGCGGTCGCCCCAAGAATTTCTTTCGCGCGTGCCGTGTCCTGAATCCCCGGCAGCTCAACCACGATACGGTCAGCACCCTGACGCTGTACCAACGGTTCGGCCACACCGAGCTGGTTGACACGGTTTCGCAGGATGTTGATGTTCTGCTGTACCGCATATTCGCGGGCTTCGCGCAGACGCGCATCGCTCATCACCGCACGCATCGCGTCACTGCCGCTATTGCTGAACACCAGATCGCGATGGCGCGGAGTCAGGTAGTTCAAGGCGTTGTCACGCAGTTGACCGTCGCGGAACAGAATTTCCACGCCATAATTATCTGCTTTACGAACAGACGCATACTGGATGCCTTTTTCGCGCAGATCGCTGCGCAGGGAATCCATGGTCTGCTCCTGCAACTTGCCTAACGCAGTATCCATATCCACTTCCATCAGGAAGTGCACACCGCCACGCAGGTCAAGACCCAGTTTCATCGGTTCCGCTCCCAGCATTCTCAGCCAGGTAGGTGTAGCAGGCGCCAGGTTTAGGGCAACCACGTATTTCTCGCCCAACGCACTCACCAGTACTTCACGAGCACGAAGCTGGATGTCCGGCGTAGAGAAGCGCGCGAGAATGGCACCGTTTTCCAGCGCAATAGATTTGCTGGCGATATGTTGTTCTTGCAAAACATTCTGGATCTGGACCAGCGTAGATTCACTGGCGGCGGTTCCTCGCGCGCCAGTGACCTGAATTGCCGGATCCTCACCATACAGGTTAGGAAGTGCGTAGAGCAGACCGACGACGATCGTCACGATCAGCATCAAGTACTTCCACAGAGGATAGCGGTTTAACACGGTAGTTCCCTTCGGGAAAGTCGAAAAATTACAGGGCCTTCATGGTACCCTTCGGCAGTACGGACGTCACGTAATCGCGCTTGATCACGACTTCGTTGGTATCGTTCAGGGCAATGGTGATAAATCCGTTATCCGCCACTTTGGTCACACGCCCAACCAAGCCGCCGTTAGTCAGCACTTCATCGCCTTTACTGATCGAATCCATCAACTTTTTGTGTTCCTTGGCACGTTTTTGCTGAGGGCGCAGGATCATGAAGTAAAAAATCAGACCGAACACGGCCAGCATAATCACCAGAGAGTACGGGCTTCCTTGAGCCGGAGCACCTGCAGTTGCTGCCACAGCGTCGGAAATGAAAAAACTCATTTAAATGTCCTCTTTAGTTATCAAAACAACAGTTATCTATAAAACGTTCATGCCACGCAAACGTGCTTATTGCGGTACATGACCTTCATGGTCATTTCCCGCCGCGCTATCGGCCAACGGCGGAACCGGTTTACCGATGCACTGGTAAAACTCGGACACAAAGCTCTCTAATCTACCTTCCCCGATAGCCTGACGTAAACCCGCCATCAGGCGCTGATAATAGCGCAGGTTGTGGATAGTATTGAGGCGCGCGCCGAGTATTTCGTTACAACGGTCCAGGTGGTGCAAGTAGGCACGGCTATAATTGCGACACGTGTAGCAATCACAGTGCTCATCCAGCGGCCCGGTGTCGTCTTTATGTTTGGCATTGCGAATTTTGACCACGCCGTCCGTCACGAACAGATGGCCGTTACGGGCGTTACGCGTCGGCATTACGCAGTCAAACATGTCGATACCGCGGCGAACCCCTTCCACCAAATCTTCCGGTTTGCCTACCCCCATCAGGTAACGGGGTTTATCCGTCGGCAACTGCGGACAGACATGCTCCAGAATACGGTGCATATCGGCCTTCGGCTCGCCGACCGCGAGGCCGCCCACAGCGTAACCATCAAAACCGATGTCCACCAGCCCTTTTACCGACACATCACGTAAATCTTCGTAAACACTGCCCTGAACGATGCCGAACAGCGCGTTTTTGTTGCTTAATTCGTCAAAACGCTGACGACTGCGCTTCGCCCAACGCAACGACATCTCCATCGACCGCTTGGCATAGTCCCAGTCTGCGGGGTAAGGCGTACACTCGTCGAAAATCATCACGATATCGGAACCGAGATCGTACTGAATTTCCATGGATTTTTCCGGGCTCAGGAAAATGGCGTCACCATTGATCGGGTTGCGGAAATGCACCCCTTCTTCGGTTATCTTGCGGATATCGCCGAGACTAAAGACCTGAAAACCACCGGAATCGGTCAGGATCGGGCCATGCCACTGCATAAAATCATGCAGATCGCCGTGCCGCTTCATGATTTCCTGCCCCGGGCGTAACCACAGGTGGAAGGTGTTACCTAAGATTATCTGGGCGCCGGTCTCTTTAACTTCTTCCGGCGTCATCCCTTTGACGGTGCCATAGGTACCGACGGGCATAAATGCCGGGGTTTCCACCACACCACGTTCAAAAACCAGACGACCACGGCGCGCGCGGCCGTCCGTTTGCAACAGTTCGTACTTCACTTAACCTCCAGCATCAGAAAACAGTCTGATGGCATCATTGATATACCCACAGAACCTGGCCTGCGGTATGAAAAGATCGGCGGCGGATTATCCCACCTGCTCCTGTTCCGCCGACGGGTTACGGGTGATGAACATGGCATCACCGTAACTGAAAAAGCGGTATTGCTCAGCCACCGCCTGATGGTAAGCCTCCATCGTATGGCGGTAACCGGCAAACGCCGACACCAGCATAATCAACGTCGATTCCGGCAAGTGGAAATTGGTGACCAGCGCATCCACCACCTGATAGTGATAGCCGGGGTAGATAAAGATGCGGGTATCGCCGAAAAACGGCGCGATTACGGCTTTTGCACTGGCTTGAGCCGCACTTTCCAACGAACGCACCGAGGTCGTACCGACGGCGATAACACGGTTGCCACGCGCTTTACAGGCCAACACCGCATCCACCACCGTCTGCGGCACTTCGGCATACTCAGCGTGCATCACATGGTCTTCGATAGACTCAACCCGCACCGGCTGGAAAGTACCAGCACCGACATGCAGAGTCACAAAGGCCATTTCCACACCTTTTTCTTTCAGAGCAGCCAGCAACGGCTCATCAAAATGCAGACCTGCGGTGGGTGCCGCCACAGCACCAGGTCGCTGACTGTAGACAGTCTGGTAAAGCTCACGGTCTGCGGCTTCATCCGGACGGTCGATATAGGGTGGCAGCGGCATGTGCCCGATGTCATTGAGAATGGTCAACACATCGCGCTTATCATCGAACTGAATCTCGAACAAGGCATCATGGCGCGCCAGCATCGTCGCTTTCACGCTCTCGTCTTCGCCGAGCAACAACGCGGTACCGGGCTTAGGTGCCTTGGAAGCACGGACATGCGCCAGCACACGCTTATCATCCAGCATGCGTTCTACCAGCACCTCCAGCTTACCGCCGCTGGCCTTACGACCAAACAGGCGCGCTGGAATCACCCGGGTGTTGTTAAACACCAACAGGTCACCAGGCTGGAGTTTATCGAGCAGATCGGTAAAAACGCCGTGCGCGACCGCGCCTGTAGGGCCATCCAGCGATAACAGTCGGCAACCGCTGCGTTGTGCCTGCGGATAGCGGGCAATCAGGGATTCAGGCAATTCAAACGAAAAATCGGCAACACGCATGACTATTCACTTACATTTCGGCACAGTGGAACAAACGAAGCGGCTTAGTCTAGAGCCCGTCGGGACCGGCTGCAAGAAATAAGCGGGACATCCCCCCACCTTCCTCTATACTTGGCGCACCAACCTTATTCGTTATGTCCCCTGGGAGTGCGCGTCGACGCTATGAATTTTCTTGCACATCTGCATCTCGCCACGCTGGCGCAAAGCTCGCTGACCGGAAACCTGATGGCAGACTTTGTACGTGGTAACCCCGACGCGCTTTACCCACCCGACATGGTCGCCGGTATTCGCCTGCACCGGCGTGTTGATGTACTGACCGACAGTTTGCCGGAGGTGCGTACGGCCTGCCGCCATTTCAGCGCGGACTATCGCCGGGTCGCGCCCATCGCGCTCGATGTGCTGTGGGATCATTTTCTGGCGCGCCACTGGTCGATGATAGAACCGGCTACACCTCTGACGCACTTCGTCAGCGAGGCAGAACAGCAAATCGTCCCCCACCTGCCCGACACCCCGGAGCGCTTTCGTAACCTGAATCATTACTTGTGGTCGGAACGCTGGCTGGAACGCTATGCCGGGCTGCCGTTTATTGCCGAGGTGCTGCACCGTATGTCAGTGCGAAGACCGAAGCTGGCAGCGCTTTCAGGCTCATTTATCGATATTGAGCGTGGCTACCATCAATTTGAAACATTATTCTGGCAGTTCTATCCTCGTATGATGCATCTGGCAAAAACAGGTCAGCTGGATGGCCCGGCTAACGTCGCACAGTAACACAGGCTAAAAGGAGGGACAGCGCGCCAGGCTGTTCCCTCGTCAGTGAAAAGGATTATCAATTGATCCGATAGGCAAAAGCTATCTTATTGATTGGTCGCTTTCGCTTTATTCACTGACAGGCCGTACCTATACTTACGGCGTTTACTACATTCACCTATCATTAACAGCTATTTACAGGAGTAATTATGGTCCTGGTAACTCGTCCTGCCCCTGACTTCACTGCCGCCGCCGTACTGGGAAGCGGGGAAATCGTTGAGAATTTCAATCTGAAGAAACACATCAACGGTAAAGCGGCTGTGATCTTCTTTTGGCCGATGGACTTCACTTTCGTATGTCCGTCTGAGCTGATCGCCTTCGATCACCGCTACGAAGAGTTTAAGAAACGTGGCGTTGAAGTGGTTGGTGTGTCTTTTGACTCTGAATTCGTACACAACGCCTGGCGTAAAACCCCGGTCGACAACGGCGGTATCGGCGAAGTGAAATACGCGATGGTCGCGGACGTTAAACGCGAAATCCAGAAAGCCTACGGTATCGAACATCCGGAAGCGGGTGTGGCGCTGCGCGGTTCTTTCCTGATCGACAAAAACGGCATCGTGCGTCATCAGGTCGTGAACGATCTGCCGCTGGGTCGTAACATCGATGAAATGCTGCGTATGGTCGACGCGCTGCAGTTCCATGAAGAGCACGGCGAAGTGTGCCCGGCTCAGTGGGAAAAAGGTAAAGCCGGTATGGGCGCCTCCCCGGACGGCGTAGCGAAATACCTGAAAGAAAACGCCAACAACCTGTAATCAGCTCTCTGCTATTCAGGCATCAGCCAGCGGTCTCGCCGCTGGCTTTTTTATTTAACCATGACTCCAGCCCGGCGCGTCGCTGAACGATACCAAGACCAGACACAGCCTTTTTATCAATAAATTAGGCAGGTTCATCCTACGCAGACGCTCTCTGAAACGTGATCCGGCATTCTCATGAAGCGGCATGGGACACGCCTCGTTATCGGCTGCGCTTATCTCAGGGTCGGGGTGTCTTACTCTTCACGGCAGGGAATATCCGACAGCACAGGAAATCGACCAACGCCCGAACCTTTGGAGAGGGGTGCTTGCTCGTGGGCCACAGCACATGAAAAACCCCACTGTGCTGCACATACTCGGCCAGGATCGGCTTGAGCCGTCCATCAGCCAATGGTTCTCGGATGGCGAAGTCCGGCAGATAGGCGATCCCCAGTCCCTGTAATGCAAAACACACGCGTGTCTCAATATTGTTACAGATCATCGAGGTGGGCAGTTGCCATTCTGGCTCACCGGGTGTTTGCCGCAGCGCCCAATTCTCCAGCTTGCCACTGTTGGGCCATCGATAGTGCAGGCAGGAGTGCTGACGCAGATCGGCGGGCTGCATGGGGGTACCACGGCGAGCCAGATAGTCCGGCGAGGCCACCAACTGCATTTCAAAGGTGCCCAGACGGCGTGCCGACAGACGCGAATCCGCCGGTTCACCGGTACGCACCACGGCATCGAAACCTTCCTCGATCACATCGACCATCCGGTCGGTAAAATCCAGATCGAGTTCTATCTCGGGGTACTCACGCATGAACTCGCCAAGTACCGGTAGCACCAGCGAACTGACCAGCGGCAGGCTCACCCGCAGGCGTCCGCGCGGTGCGGCAGTCGCTTGCGACAACTCCAGTTCAGCCGCCTCAATCTCGGCCAGAATGCGTCGGCTGCGCTCAAGAAATAGCGAGCCCTCAGCGGTCAACGTGATGCTGCGTGTGCTGCGGTGGAACAGACGCACTCCCAACTTCTCTTCCAGCCGCGCCACACTCTTGCCGACAGCCGAGGCTGAGATCCCCAGCAGCCGACCGGCGACGACGAAGCTGCGCGTCTCGGCAACCTGCACAAACACCACGAAGCCATTTAGGCTATCCACTATACTATTCCTCTCACAGTTACTCCTCTCACAATTACGGACATAAAGTTCCGCACATTACGGAACTGTAGACTACTTTTTCTTTAATCAAAAATTTTCTATCGTCGGTGCGTTACCCATTGAATCGAGGTATTTGTCATGACAAATCAGTCATTCCCGCTGCGCCGGGGTGTTCCACACGCACACCTGTCAGCACGTATCGAGACCGCCGTGCAGCAAGCGCTGGACGACCGGCGCCTGGTCGGTGCCGTTATTCTGGTAGCTCGCGACGGCGAGCTGATCCACCAGCAAGCCGCTGGTTTAGCCGACGATGAAAGCGCACGGGCAATGACGCTGGAGACGGTCTTTCGACTGGCGTCTGTCAGCAAACCCATCGTCTCTACCGCAGCCCTGGCGCTGGTGGCACAAGGTCAGCTCGATTTGGATACGAGTATTGAACGTTGGTTGCCGACGTTTCGTCCTGCATTGGTCAATGGCCAACCGGCGCGTATCACCGCGCGACAACTGCTTAGCCATACCGCGGGGCTGGGTTATCGGTTTTTTGAAGCCGACGCAGACGGCCCCTATGCGCGGGCTGGCGTCTCGGATGGCATGGATGCTTCCGGTATTAGCCTGGAGGAGAACCTGCGACGCCTCAGCAGCGTACCGCTGCTGTACGAGCCGGGGACAGGTTGGGGTTATTCACTGGCAACCGATGTGTTGGGCGCACTGATCGAGCGTATATACGGTACACCACTGGACAAAGCGGTAAGGGAACTGGTCACTGGCCCACTGGGTATGACCGACACGGGCTTCGTTGCCTGTGATGCGCTGCGCGTGGCAACCCCCTATGTCAACGATGCGCCGAAGCCGCACCGGCTCGCCGAGGGCGAAACCGTCTCCGCCTTCGAAGGAGCCGTTGGTATTACCTATAGTCCGGCCCGCATCTTCGACGCTCAGGCCTTCCCATCGGGGGGTGCCGGTATGGCCGGTACGGCGGGTGACTTTCTACGTTTGCTGGAAATCCTGCGACAAGGCGGCGGCACACTGCTACCCGTTGAACTGGTCGAGGAAATGGGACGTGACCAGACCGGCGGACTAGAATTGCCCGATGCCCCTGGTTTCGGTTTCGGTCTGGGTTTCTCGGTACTGCGTGATCGCGGTCTGGCGGCGTCACCAGAATCCGAAGGCACCTGGCGCTGGGGCGGTGCCTACGGACACTCGTGGTTCATGGACCGGGCGCAGGGTCTGTGCGTCGTGGCCTTCACCAACACGTTGTACGAAGGCATGTGCGGCCGCTTCATCACCGAGCTACGCGATGCCGTGTATGGCGCGCTGGAGGTGCGCTGATGAAAACGATACCTGCACACATGGCCGCCGTTGCGTTTCGCCGCGGTACCATCCTAACCGATCCAGACAGCCTGACCGACATCGACACCGAGCGCCCGAAACCGGGACCGCACGACCTGCTTGTGGCGGTCCGTGCCGTTTCGGTCAATCCGGTTGATACCAAAATACGGGCTGGTTTAGTGGCTGCCCCCGACAGCGTCCGCTCGCTGGGCTGGGATGCTGCGGGGATCGTCGAAGCCGTTGGTGAAGCAGTCACACTGTTCCGGCCGGGTGAGGCCGTCTACTACGCTGGTTCCTTCGATCGCAGTGGTAGCAATGCCCAGTTTCAACTGGTAGACGAGCGTATCGTCGGCCACATGCCCGAAACTCTGGGTTTCGCCGAAGCAGCGGCTCTGCCGCTAACCTCGCTAACCGCCTGGCAACTGCTGTTCGACCGCCTTGGCGTGCCACCGGGTAAACCGGCCAATGCCGGCAGCCTTCTGGTGCTGGGCGGCGCTGGCGGGGTCGGCTCCATGCTGATCCAGCTTGCCAGACGGCTAACTGGCCTGACGGTAATCGCCACAGCCTCGCGCGAAGAAAGCCGCGACTGGTGCCTCGCCCTGGGTGCCCACCACGTCATTGACCATCGGCAGCCGTTACCAGCACAGATCCGCGCACTGCCGGTAACGCCTGTCACGCATGTGGCGGCTCTGTCGAACACAGCCGAGCACTGGACCGAACTGGCAGATTTAATCGCGCCACAAGGGCAACTGGGCATTATTACTGATCACGAGACACTGGACGCAGTGCCATTCAAGGCCAAGAGCGTGTCGCTACACTGGGAAATGGTGTTCACACGCCCGTTGTTCGGTACGCCGGACATGATCGCGCAGCACCGCATCCTCGACGACGTCGCCGCGCTGGTGGATGCAGGCGTGCTGCGTTCGACTGCCTGCCGCGTGCTGCATCCGCTAGACGCAGCACGGCTGCGCGAGGCACATCGACTGGTGGAGCATGGAGGCATCACCGGCAAAGTGGTGGTAGCCCGTTCCGCACAGGATGTGCAACGGCAAGGCGCCAAAGAGAACCTGGCATGAGTGCCGTTGCACAACACCGCCCGCCGTAAATCATGCTGCTGCTTGCGGCTCCGTCGTATCAGGTCAGCAAGTAAACGACGATAATACGATTATCACTCAGCGCCGACGGCGAAGGGCGTAGCTTGCCAGTAGCAGCAGGATCCATGCCATCCCCGCGTACAACGCAATGCGGGTATCCGGAAAGTAACCAATCAGGCCGATGATAAAGACCAGGAACACCACGCCAACCACTGCGGTCGCCGCACCGCCCGGCAGAGGAAACGCCAGCGCGTTCACCTGCTCGCGGTTCAGTCTGCGGCGAAACGCAATCTGTGAGCACAGGATCATGATCCATACCCATACGGTGGCAAAGGTGGCCAGCGAGGCAATCACCAAAAACACTTTCTCCGGCATGATGTAGTTGAGGTACACCGCCACCAGCAACGCCATCACCATCACCACCACCGTTACCCAAGGGGTTCCACGACGGGACAATCGGGCGAACACCTGTGGTGCATGGCCTTGCTCCGCCATGCCGTGCAGCATACGCCCCACGCCAAACACATCACTGTTGATGGCAGACAGCGAGGCGGTAATCACCACGAAATTCAGGATACCGGCTGCCGCCGTGATCCCCATGTGCTGGAAGGTCAGTACAAACGGACTACCGTTGGTGCCCACCTGATTCCACGGGTAAATCGACATAATCACGAACAGGGTGCCGACGTAGAACACCAGAATACGCCAGGGTACAGAATTGATGGCGCGCGGAATGGACTTGTGCGGTTCTTTGGCCTCACCTGCGGTGATCCCGATGATCTCGACACCACCATAGGCAAACATCACCATCTGCAATGACAGGATCATCCCTATTACTCCATTACTGAAGAAACCGCCATTGCTCCACAAATTATGAATACCGGTAGGCTCGCCGCCGTTGCCAATCCCCCAAACGATGATGCCAATCCCGGCCACGATCATGACAACAATGGTCGCGACCTTGAAAAACGAAAACCAGAACTCCAGTTCGCCAAACACTTTCACATTCATCAGGTTTATGGCACCGATAATCAGCACCACGCTTAATACCCAAATCCAGTGCGGCACCTCCGGAAACCAAACCCCCATGTAAATGCCGAAAGCGGTCACATCGGCAATCGCGACGATCAGCATCTCAAAGCAGTAGGTCCACCCGGTGATATAGCCAGCCAACGGGCCGAGGTAGTCGCGGGCATAACGGGAAAAGGAACTGGCTTGCGGATTGTTGACGGACATCTCCCCCAGTGCCCGCATAATGATATAAGCGAACACGCCGCCAATCAGATACGCCAGCAGCACGCTGGGGCCAGCCATCTGAATAGCGCTGGCTGAACCGTAAAATAGCCCGGTACCAATGGCGGAGCCCAGCGCGATAAAACGAATATGCCGCGTACTTAAGCCACGCTTGAGTCTGGATTGTTGTTCCATAGGTTTGGATTGTTGTTCCATAAATGAGCAACCCTGTCTTTACAAACGAAAAAACCACAGGCAAACGCCTGTGGTGAAAAGCATCCATCCCACTTCATTCAGGAATGTGCAGTGAGTTCCTGACGACCAGTGATACGGTCATAAATCCCGACCACCAGCAGAACGAGTAAGGATGGCGGCAACCAGGCCAGCCCCTGCTCGCTCATCGGCAGGCTCTGTGTCCAGCCGGGCAGTAATGACTGAAAAGCTGATGACTTGATACCGTCCAGCAGACCAAAGACCAGACTGACCAGCATCACCGGAGCAATAACATGCGTGCTGTTATTCCACCAACGACGGGTAAAACTCAACAGCACCAGCACGATGCACGGCGGATAAATAGCGGTCAACACAGGCACAGACAGTTGAATCAGGTGGCTCAACCCGAGATTGGACACCACCATCGAGAACAATCCCAGCACAAACACCAGTGCACGGTAAGACAATGGCAGGTACTGCGCGAAGAATTCAGCACAGGCGCAAGTCAGCCCCACCGCAGTGACCATACAAGCAATGAAGATCAGCAACGCCAGGAAACTGCTGCCCATATTACCGAAGGTGTACTGTACATACGCATGCAGGATTTCAGCGCCGTTTTGCGCGTTCGGCACCAGCGAGCCACTGAAGGAGCCGAGGTGGAACAAACTCAGATAAACCAGCGTTAATCCCAGCCCCGCAATCAGCCCGGCCAAAATGGTGTAACGGGTTAACAACCCAGCATCACTCACGCCACGAGAACGAGCCGCATTGACGATGACGATACCGAACACCAGCGCCCCCAGCGTATCCATGGTCAAATAACCATTTACGAAACCGGTGGAGAATGGTACCTGTTGGTAGGCTTCCGCAGTCGGCGCTGGCGTACCTGCCGGCCATACCAACGCCGCAATCCCCAGTACAGTCAACGCGATAATCTTCACCGGAGCCAGAATGTGGCCAACGGTGTCTAACAGACGACCGGGATAGAGCGAAATCGCGATCACGATGGCAAAGTAGATCAGGCTATAAACCAGCAGAGGCGTCGCCCCCTCACCCACCAGCGGCGCAATACCGACCTCGAACGAGACCGTCGCGGTACGCGGCGTAGCAAACAGCGGCCCCACAGCCAGATAGCAAACCGTCGCCAACAGTACGCCCGCTTTCTTGCCGATCGGGCTACTGAGCGTATCAATACCACCGCCCACACGCGCCAGTGCTATCACCGTCAACACTGGCAAGCCGACAGCGGTAATCAGAAAGCCGAGTGCGGCTACCCACACGTGCTCGCCAGCCTGTTGACCCACCATCGGCGGAAAAATGATATTCCCGGCACCGACGAACAAGGCAAAGGTCATGAAGCCCAATGCCACGATATCTTTGGAAGTTAAACGATGACTCATAATGTATGTTGTTGTTGCCTGTAAAAATGGTGTTGCCGGCACAAGCCGGGCGCGTAAAGCGGCGCACGCAAGTAGCGAGACAGCCAAGCGATGTGCAGGATTATGATGTGAGGTTTTATTGCACAGCGTTAATGGGGGCTAAGTAAAACGTTTATAGCAATAAAAGGCAATACGTGATCGGTAAACCAGAACATTAATCTGATCTTCAATATAAAGTCAGCATTAGAATTTATATTTTCACCCACAGACTATACATGATTTGTGCATGAAAACAGTTTTCAGCGCGAAAGATAAGCTCAAATTTCCATCAAAGAGCAACAAGCAACCATATTAAAAACTTATGGTAATAAAAAACGCCGATAGGGTATATCGGCGTTATAAAAAAGCACAGCGCACAGACTAACAGCAATGACAAACGTGGTTAGCGATATTCACGACCAGTTTGAGTTTTTCCCATTGCTGCTCTTCCGACAACGTATTGCCCTCTTCGGTAGAAGCAAAGCCACACTGCGGACTCAGGCACAGTTGGTCCAGCGCTACATAACGTGTTGCTTCAGTAATGCGCTTTTGTACTTCATCGGCGTTTTCCAATTGCCCATTTTTGGTGGTGATAAGCCCCAACACCACTTTCTGATGACCTGGCTTGATGAAGCGCAGCGGCTCAAATCCACCCGCCCGTTCGGTATCGTATTCGAGGAAAAAGGCATCCACATTCACTGTCCCGAACAGTGTTTCCGCCACAGGTTCATAGCCCCCTTCGGAAATCCAGGTGGAGCGGAAATTACCACGGCAGACATGCAGGCCCACCACTAAATCGGCCGGTTTGCCTTCCAGCGCTTTATTAAGCACTTGCGCATAGGTACGGCACAGATAATCCGGGTCATCGCCACGCTCACGGATCTGGCGTCGCTGGTCTTCAGAGCACAGATAAGCCCACACCGTATCGTCCAGTTGCAGATAACGGCAACCTGCATCATAGAAGGCACGGATGGCATCACGCCAGGTCAGCGCCAGGTCGTCGAAGTAGTCGGCCAGATCAGGATAAACAGTGCTATCAATCACTTTACGACCGCCACGGAAGTGCAACACGCTCGGGCTGGGGATCGTCATTTTAGCGACAGCATCGCCAGACACTCGTTGGAGGAAACGAAAATCCTCCAGCATCGGATGCTGGGGATTAAAGCTCACTTTGCCGGTGACTTTTACGCCACGGGCTTTCGTCTGTACACCAGTGAACTGGATGCCCTGCTCCGCTTCATAACGTTCCACACCATTGAGGCTGTCGAAAAAGTCAAAGTGCCACCAGGCACGACGGAATTCGCCATCGGTCACCAATTGCAGACCCGCGGCACGCTGCAATTCCACAGCACGCTGGATTTCCTGATCTTCGACATGGCGTAACGCGGCGGCATCGATCTCACCGGCCTGAAACTGTAAACGTGCCTGCTTGATAGCCGCCGGACGCAACAAACTGCCGACCACATCGGCACGAAACGGAGGAAGGGCTTGTGTCATGTTTTGCTCCTGCACGTCTGACCCCAAATGGCCGACTTCAGGCGTTTGGTTTCAGACAAGTCGATTTTTAGATGAATGCGTTTTCAGTAGAAATAGTTTTCTATATAAATAGTTTTTAATAAAAATAATTTCGCCACTGAATTTTACAGCCATCCAGACGGCTAGAAGTAAAACTATCCTGTCATGCATTTTTCTCAACGACAATGGAGGAATTTTCACGACACATGAAATAAATTCATTTTCATCTTCAATTTGTTGCAGAAACACTCGTTGAGGAAGACGTCAGGTCATCAAGACCGAGTGCTTGTCTGGTTTGCTCACGTACCTGTTCTGGCAAGGGCAGATAGCCGTCCTGGCTGACCAGCGCCTGCCCTGACACTGACAGCACCCGGTCCAAAAATGCGGCTGTCAGTGGTTCCAGCGGCCGGCCCGGCGCTTTATTCACGTAGATATAGAGATAGCGGGTGTAAGGATAACGTCCGCTACGGATAGTGTCGGCGGTCGGTAACACATAGTCGTCTTTGTCGCTGGCAGCCAGTGCCATCACCCGCACCCCACTGGCGCGAAAACCAATACTGGCGTAACCGATGGCATTCACCGATGCTGCCACCGCCTGCACGACTGAAGCTGAGCCAGGAAGCTCATTGACCTGCGGCAAAAAGTCGCCACCGCACAACGCTTGTTGCTTGAAAAAGCCATACGTGCCAGACGCAGAATTACGGCCATAACGCAGTAGCGAGCGCTGTTGCCAAACGCCGCTTAGCCCCAACTCCTGCCAGCGCTGCACCGTTTTCCCCGCGCCACAGCGGCGGGTTATGGAGAAAATGGCGTCCAGTTGACGCACCGTTAGTCCGGTTAACGGGTTATCCTGATTGACCAACACCACCAGTGCATCCAGTGCGACCGGCACGGCCGTTGGCGCATAGCCATAATGCTGCTCGAACGCTTCGATTTCGCTACTTTTCATTGGCCGACTCATCGGCCCCAGTTGCGCCGCCCCTGCTGCCAGTGCCGTTGGCGCTGAGGATGACCCCGCCGCCTGAACCTGAAGATTAACACCGGGATGATGCTGGCTGAAATCCGCCGCCCAGAACGTCATCAGATTCGCCAGTGTGTCGGAACCCGCACTGGAAAGGTTACCCGCCAGCATCGCCTGTGGCGCAGCAGCAAGCTGACCAGACAGGCACAACAGCAAAGCAAACAGGTAATAGATGGGTCTCATGTGCGCTTTCCATCGGAGTGAAAAGTGAAAGAAGTGAAAGACAAGAACGCACTATTCTCGGCACTGCGGCGGGGACAATCAAGCCCCGCCGCATGGCTTAGCGCAGCGGATTCGCGGCATTCTGATTTAATACCGAGCGGACAATCAGCCGATTTGGCAATGTAAACATGAAGCGGGATCCCGCGCCTTCTTCGCTGAGGATCTCCAGACGAGAGTCATGATGACTGAGTGCATGTTTGACGATAGCCAGCCCCAGTCCACTGCCGCCAGTCTGGCGCGAACGGGCTTTGTCGACACGATAAAAACGTTCCGTCAGACGGGGAAGATGTTCTGCGGCAATGCCCGGACCGTTATCGCTAACCTGGAACTGCGCGCCCTGCGGCGTTTGCTGCCAGCACACCTCAATACGCGTGCCTTGCGGCGTGTGGTTCACCGCGTTATATACCAAATTCGACACCGCGCTACGCAACTGTTCCTCATTGCCGAACACCTGTAACTGTTCATTGACGCGAAACACAATCTCATGACGCCCCTGACTCAAGGTATCCGCTTCGCGTTTGAGCACCCGCAACATCAGCGGAATATCCACCTTCTCGCTAAGATCGATAGCCGCGGCCGCTTCAATACGCGACAGTGTCAACAGTTGCCGCACCAGCCCATCCATCCGGCGGGTTTGTTCCTGCATGGTGTGCAACGCCTTCGCCTGCAAAGCACCATCCAGCGATTCGTCGTTCATCATTTCCAGATAGCCTTGCAACACCGTCAACGGCGTGCGCAGCTCATGGCTGACGTTGGCGAAAAAGTTACGCCGCGCCCCTTCGAGTTGGTGCATTTGGGTGACATCACGCGCCACCATCAGCAACTGCCCTTCTGAATACGGCATCACCCGGAATTCGACATGATGCGCATTTTTCAGCGTCAGCGTCAGCGGGCGGCTGAAATCTTGCTGTTGCATATACTGGGTAAATTCGGGGTAGCGCAACAAGTTGAGGATATTCTGTCCATTATCTTCCGGCCAGCGAAAACTCAGCAGGTGCTGCGCCAGCCGGTTACACCAAATGATGACGCCCTCTTCGGTGGTGATGACCACCGCATCTGGCAGCGATTCCGCCCCACTGCGGAAACGTTTGATCAGCAACGCCAGCTCGCGCCGCCGACGGCGATTACGCAACTGCATTTGGTATAAACCGTAGAATAACGGCTCCCAGCTCCAGCGGCCGGGCGGCGGGGTCATACTGCGGTCAACCCACAACCAGTAGGACAAGCGCAGTTGGTTATAGAAGTTCCAGCACAGCGCCGCCAGCACCGACGCCAGTAAAAACCAGGGCAGATAACCGATTATCAGCCCCAGCAATAAGCCGGGCAAACAAAAAAAAGCCAGCTCCAGCGCCAGCTTTTTCCAGGACAAACGTTCTAGCACGTCAGATTTTCTCCGGGACTCACGCTATCAATAACGTGTTGAGAAACGGTATCCAGTTCCCCGAACGGTCTGAACCATCTTGTCGTGTCCACTGGTCTCCAACGCCTTGCGCAGACGACGGATATGGACATCCACAGTACGATCCTCAACATAAACGTTAGTGCCCCACACGTGATTGAGCAACTGCTCACGACTATATACCCGTTCAGGGTGAGTCATAAAGAAATGCAGCAGTTTGAACTCCGTCGGCCCCATGTCCAGCGCGTGCTCTTCCGTGGTCACACGATGAGAGGAAGGATCCAGACTTAAGCCACGCATTTCGATCACTTCTTCCACCGCCATCGGCGAAATCCGACGCATCACCGCTTTGATGCGCGCCACCAACTCTTTAGGTGAAAACGGTTTGGTGATGTAATCATCGGCACCGACTTCAAGACCGCGAACACGATCTTCTTCTTCACCACGGGCCGTCAGCATCATGACCGGAATATCCCGCGTCAGCGCTTCACGCTTCATGTGCTTGATAAACTGTAAACCGGACCCGCCGGGCAGCATCCAGTCCAGCAGCACCAGCTCAGGATAAGGCTCAGCCAGACGGTTTACCGCACTGTCGTAATCCTCGGCCTCAACCGGCTGATAGCCGTTCTGCTCAAGCACGAAGCACACCATCTCGCGAATCGGCGCTTCATCTTCCACCACCAAAATACGTCTTGCCATATCAATCCTGCCGTTAATCGTCACGGTTAGCGTGCGGTGTGCATTATGCGTCAGTTTTATGACAGATTTATGAAAAATCCCCCGACAAACCACGCCCCTGACGCGGCCTTGCCAGCACCTCCGCCCGGCTGATTTTCTCCGCTCTACCACGCTATGTTGCCATGTTCATACAGATATTATGGGACATGCCCTAAACTGCACGCCTATAATCGCCGATGATAAAGACGCGGCGTTTCGCCATTAACTACGGTGCCCGCCTTGTGCCGTTGTCTGAACACCGCCAAAAACAACATCTCGTTTGCACTCACCTGCAGGGAGTCTCATGCGAATTATTCATACGTCTGACTGGCATCTCGGTCAGTACTTTTATACCCGTAGCCGTGCGCCTGAGCATCAGGCTTTTTTGCACTGGCTGGTGCAGCAGGTTGAGCAATATCAGGCCGATGCAGTAATAGTAGCAGGTGATGTGTTCGACAACGGCGCACCGCCCAGCTACGCCCGAGAAATGTATAACCAGTTTGTGGTGGCGTTGCAGCGTACCGGTTGCCAGTTGGTGGTACTCGGCGGTAATCATGACTCCGTTGCGACCCTGAACGAATCCCGCGCGTTGCTGGCCTGCCTGAATACCCAGGTATTCGCCGGTTTTGACGGCGATATCCATGAGCAGGTGCGGATACTGAATAACCGCGACGGCGAGCCCGGCGCGATGCTGTGTGCTGTTCCGTTCCTGCGCCCGCGCGATGTACTCACCAGTCAGGCGGGCCAGTCTGGCGCGCAAAAACAGCAGGCGTTACAGGACGCAATCGCCAGCCATTATCAGCGCTGCTACCAGCTCGCCTGCGAGCAGCGTGCCGCCTTGGGGAAAGAACTGCCGATTGTACTCACCGGGCACCTCACCACCGTGGGCGTCGCCACCTCCGATTCCGTGCGCGATATTTACATCGGTACGCTGGATGCCTTCCCGGCACAGGCTTTCCCACCGGCTGACTACATTGCGCTTGGGCATATTCATCGTCCACAGCGTGTGGCGCAATGCGAACATATCCGCTACAGCGGCTCACCTATCCCCCTGAGTTTTGATGAGCTCAATCATGAGAAATCGGTCTATCTGGTGCACTTTGAGCAGGGGAAATTGCAAGAAGTCACCGCGCTGACGATACCGAGCGAACAGCCGATGCAACTGGTGAAAGGCAACCTGCCAGAGATAGAGCGCCGTCTGGCCGGGTTTCGCGATTATCATGGCGACAAACCGGTATGGCTGGATATTGAAATCGCCACACAGGACTACCTGAGCGATATCCAGCAACATATTCAGGCACTGACCGAGCCACTCAATGTGGACGTGATCCTGCTGCGTCGTGCCCGGGAACAGCAGCAACAAATGCTGGTGCAATTGGAAAAAGAGACGCTGGAAGAGTTACAACCGGCTGAAGTATTTGAACGACGTCTGGCGCTGGAAGACGGTCTGGATGAGGCTCGCCAGCAACGTCTAAAAGGATTGTTCAATCGGGTTATGCAGGAGATTGACGCACAGCGACAGGAGACGTCCGCATGAAAATTCTTAGCCTGCGCCTGAAAAACCTCAACTCATTGCAGGGCGAGTGGAAAATCGACTTCACGCGCGAGCCGTTTGTCAGCAATAGCCTTTTCGCCATCACCGGGCCGACCGGTGCCGGGAAAACCACCTTGCTGGACGCCATCTGTCTGGCGCTCTACCACCAGACACCACGCCTGAAAGTCAGCCCCAGCCATAACGAATTGATGACCCGCCACACGGCAGAATGCCTGGCTGAGGTGGAGTTCGAGGTAAAAAATGTCGCTTACCGTGCGTTCTGGAGCCAGCGTCGCGCCCACAACAGCCCGGAAGGCAATCTGCAGCCTCCCAAGGTTGAGCTGGCACTGTGCGCCGACGGCAAGATCCTGACCGATAAAGTGAATGACAAGCTGACGATGATAGCCGACCTCACCGGGCTGGATTTCGATCGTTTCACCAAGTCGATGATGTTATCTCAGGGGCAGTTCGCCGCGTTCCTCAACGCCGATGCCAATCAACGGGCAGAATTACTCGAAGAGCTGACCGGCACCGATATTTATGGACAGATCTCCGAACGCGTCTTTGAGAAACACAAAGAAGCCCAAAGCCAGTTGGAAACCTTACGGGCGAAGGTCGCCACGCTGGAATTATTGAGCGACGAGCAACGCCAGGCGCTGGAACAGCAACTGGAGGCCATCCGCCAACAGGAGCAATCCCTATCGATACACCGGGAAGAGGTCCTGGCGCATCAACGCTGGTACGACACGCTGCTACAGCTCCAGCAGGCACAACAGCACGCGCAACAACAGCATGCGGCACAGCAACAATTACAGCAACAGTCACAACCGCAACTGGATAAACTGGAACGTGGCGAACCGGCGGAAAAACTACGCCCCCGCTTCGACGAGCGTGGGCGGGCGCAACGGGAAAAACAGCGGCTGAGCCAACAGTTGACGAATGTGCGCCAGCAAATCAGCCGCCAGCAGGAAGCGCTGAACCAACTGAAAACACAGCTGGAAAAAGCGCTGTCTGCACGCCAGCAACATGCGGACTACCGCCAGCAACAAGAAACCCTGATCAACGAGCGAATTCTGCCGCTTGATCATCACATCGCCACCCTGCAGACACAGCGCAACCAGCAACAGCAAGCGTCAGATAATCTGGTTGAACAGCAAAAAATGCTGATAACCACGCTGGCCCGATTGCAGCGCCAGCAAGAACAAACACGGCAACGGCTGGAAGATATTGATACCTATCGCCAGCAGCATAGCCGCCACCAGTATCTGGGCAGCCATATTCCACTGTGGCAGGCGCAATTCCCGCAACAGCAGAAATGGCAGCAGGACCTGCACGTCGTGCAGGAAAAGGCGGCGCAGCAGCAGATTCAGGCGGAATACCTTGACCAGCAGCGCGCTTCGCTGGTTGAGAAACAGCAGGCGCAGCAAAATGCCAGTGAGCGCGCCCAACAACTGCTGAATGACCATCTGAAGCAGGATGAACAGATGGAAGCGGAACACCCGCTGGCAGGCTTGCGTCAGCAGTTGGCACGGCGCATGGCGGAACGTCCGGAGCGTCAGCAACTGGCTACCAGCGCAGCGGTGCTGCAACGGTTGATTAGCCAGCGCACCCTACTGGAAGCGCAACAGCTAGAGACGCTACAACGGATTCAAACGCTGGAAGAACTGCAAGTGCAGCAACGTCGGGATTATCAAAATCAGGCCAGCCATCTGGCGGATCTCGATAAACGTCACGAGCTGGAACTGCACATCGTTAGCCTGGAGAAAGAACGCCAGCAATTGCAACCGGGCAAAGAATGTCCGCTGTGCGGTTCAACGCATCACCCGGCGGTGGAGCTTTATCAGGCGTTGCGCCCCTCAGAAACCCAGATTCGATTGCACGCGCTGCGTCAGGAAGTCGAGACGCTGAAAGCCAACGTCGTGCAAACCGAAACCCAGCTTCAGTTGCAAAAACAGCACCGCCAGCAGCAACAAAACGCTCTTGAAAGCGTCCAGCGTGATTACGAGTCACTGCGGCAACAGTGCCAGTCGGTGAGTGAGCGTTTACTGGTGAGCTTCGATCCACTTCAATTGCCGACGCTACACCAGTGGATTGAATCCTGCGATGCTCAAGAACAGTCGCTGCAGGCGCAAATTGCCAGTCGTGAGCGCAACCAACGTCACATTCAGGAAAGTAAGGATTTACTCACGTCTGCCCAGCAACTGCTGGCGCAAACCGTACAACAGCTGGCGCTGAACAGCCAGCAGCAGGAGGCGTTGCAGGCATCACGGGATGAATTGCGGTTATTACTGGATAAAACCGAACGTGAACTGGCTCGGCTGCACGACAGCCTGAGCCAAACGATGGAAACCTTCGGGCTGACCGCGCCGACACTGGCGCAGCAGGAAGAGTGGTTACGCCAGCGCCAGACAGAATGGTTACGCTGGCAGGAAAACGAGCACGAACAGAATCAGTGCCGCCCACAACTGGCCGCGCTGGAAGCGGAAATCATCGCCAGCCAGCGGCGACTGGAAGAGACCGAGAACGCCATCAAAACCGGCCAGTTGCAGTTGACAGAAACCCAACACACGCTGGAACAGGCACAGCAACAACGCTGGCAATTGATGGGCAATCAGGCGGTCAACGACGTGCTCAAGCAATTGCGGCAGGTCAGCCAGACACTGGAGCAGGAAGGCCTGCAAGCGCAGCAGCAGTGGCAACAAGGCCAGTCACTGCAAAGCCGTCTTGGCGGGGAAATCGACAGTCTGGAACAACAAAGCCAGCATGCCGATACGGCGTTACAACAGCTTCAGGCCCAGTTTGCCGAAGAACTGGCCGCCGCCGGGTTCGATGACGAAACCGCGTTTCGTCAGGCCTTGCTGGATGAGGCTGAACGCCAGCAGCTCGTCACCTTAAAAGAGCGTCTTAACCAGCGCCAGCAACAGGTCGATGCCTTGCTACAACAGGCGAATAGCGCGCTGGAACACCATCTGGCGTCGCGACCGGAGTCCATGCCGGAAGGCATCAACGACTGGGATATCCGCCAGTTACTTTCCGGACTCGGCGATATGGTAAAAGTCGAAGCCGAACGACAAGGCGAGTTACGCCAGCAACTGGTCAGTGACCAGCAACGCCGCGATAAGCAACGTCAGTTACTTGAAGCTATCGAACGTGGTCAGCACGTGTGTGATGACTGGGGCTATCTCAATCAGCTAATCGGTTCGCAAAAAGGCGATAAATTCCGCCGCTTCGCACAAGGATTGACGCTGGATCACCTGGTGTTCCTGGCCAACCGCCAGCTCTCGCGGCTGCATGGGCGCTACCTGTTGCATCGCAAAGCGTCTGACACGCTGGAGTTGCAGGTGGTCGATACCTGGCAGGCTGACGCGGTACGCGACACCCGAACCTTGTCCGGCGGCGAAAGTTTTCTGGTCAGCCTGGCGCTGGCGCTGGCGTTATCCGACCTGGTGAGCGCGAAAACCCGTATCGATTCGCTGTTTCTTGATGAAGGGTTCGGCACACTGGATGGCGAAACGCTGGATACCGCGCTGGACGTGCTGGACAACCTCAATGCTTCCGGCAAAACCATCGGCGTTATCAGCCATGTGGAAGCGATGAAAGAGCGCATACAGGTACAGATTCGGGTCAAAAAGCGCAACGGCCTCGGCATCAGCCAGCTCGACAGCGTCTACGCAGTAAAATGAGTCATGCCGTCAAATGAGTCATCAGGGGACGTCGACGACGTCCCCTGTCATCGACATGCTTCTCAGTTATGATTTTCGGTTATGATTCTCGCGGCCACAACCAGGCCGCACCGCGCACACCGCTGGAGTCGCCGTGCATCGCCTGTCGAACCGGGGTGTCACACTCACCGCCAAATACCCACTGCTTTAACAGCGCGGGGACGGTGTCATACAGCCGCTTCACGTTGCTCATTCCCCCACCCAGCACAATCACATCAGGATCCAGCACATTAACGATGTGCGCCAGCGACTTCGCCAGCCGCTGTTCATAGCGCTGCAATGCCTGCTCCGCCAGTCGGTCGCCCTGTTCAGCCAACGCAATAATCTCATGACCATGCCGTGCATGACCGCTCAAACGTTGATAATCCATGCCAAAGCCAGTCCCGGAAATAAACGTTTCGATACACCCGGTACGGCCGCAATAACAGGGCATGGCCTGCTGGTCGCGCCATTCGTCCTCATCCATCCACGGCAATGGGTTATGACCCCACTCACCCGCAACACCGTTGCGCCCACTGTGTACCCGTCCATCCAACGCCATACCCGCGCCACAGCCAGTACCGATAATCACCGCGAACACCTTACTGGCTCCTGCCGCGGCACCATCCACCGCTTCGGATACCGCAAAGCAGTTGGCGTCATTCGCCACCCGTACCGGTCGGCCCAACCGTTGCGCCAGATCCTGATCCAGCGGTTGCTGATTCAGCCAGACCGAGTTGGCGTTTTTGACCAGCCCGGTTACCGGTGACAACGTACCGGGAATACCAATACCCACACTGCCGCCTTGCCCGGTGGCCTGCTCCGCCATCTCGACCAGGTTGGCGATAGCAAGCAGGGTTTGACGATAATCGTGGCGCGGCGTCGCCACTCGATAACGAAAGGCTTCCTCACCGTCATTCGTCAACGCGATCACCTCGATTTTGGTGCCGCCCAAATCAATACCTATTCGCACGTTGTCTCCTGTTTATCTACCGAGCCCATTAGGTAGATGTCGATAATGGTCTACCAAACTCACGTATGACTGACGATGACATTATCGTAATCGTACCGCCTCTCACCACAATTCGTTATTATGCCCGCTGCGATTAACCCTTGCGTCTTGAAACTCGCTTCGTGTTATCACGAGAAAGCGCGCCAGAGACGCGCCAGTCTGGGAAGAAAAATGCTGTGGTTTAAAAATGTGATGATCTATCGCCTGAGTCGCGATATCAGCCTCTCTGCGGATGCCATGGAGACACAGCTGGCCTCCTTCGCGTTCACCCCCTGCGGCAGTCAGGATATGGCCAAAACCGGCTGGGTATCGCCGATGGGCCCTCACGGTGATGCCCTGACGCACGTGACTAATGGTCAGATTCTGATCTGTGCGCGCAAAGAAGAGAAAATCCTGCCAGCTCCCGTCATCAAACAGGCACTGCAGGCCAGAATCGACAAACTGGAAGGTGAACAGCACCGTAAACTGAAGAAAACTGAAAAAGACGCGCTGAAAGACGACGTATTGCACAGTTTGTTGCCTCGCGCCTTCAGTCGTTTTAGCCAGATTTCGCTGTGGATAGACACCGTCAATCATCTGATTATGTTGGATGCCGCCAGCGCCAAGAAAGCGGAAGATACACTGGCGCTGCTGCGTAAAACGCTGGGGTCGCTGCCGGTGGTCCCACTCACGATGGAAAACCCGATTGAACTGACGTTGACCGAATGGGTCCGCTCCGGTCAAACGCCCGCCGGTTTTACCTTGCAGGACGAAGCCGAACTGAAAGCTGTGCTGGAAGATGGCGGCGTGATCCGCTGTAAGAAGCAGGAACTGGTCAGTGACGAGATAGCCACCCACATCGAAGCTGGCAAAGTGGTCACCAAACTGGCGCTGGACTGGCAGGAGCGCATCCAACTGGTGCTGGCGGATGATGGCTCACTCAAACGGCTGAAATTCGCCGATACGCTACGTGAACAAAACGACGATATCGACCGGGAAGACGTGGCACAACGGTTTGATGCAGATTTTACGCTGATGACCGGTGAAGTCGCCGCATTGATAGCCAGCCTCACCGAAGCCTTAGGTGGCGAGGCACAACGTTGACCGGTAATCAACGTCAGCCTCTGGACGCCGGGTAACCCGGCGCCCTGTTGATTTACAGCTTGAAGTGGCTGATGGAGGAGTGCAGTTCTTCAGATTGCGATTGCAACGATGCGAACGCAGACGCCGCTTCCTGCACCATGGCCGCATTCTGTTGCACCATCGAATCCAGTTGCGCGACAGCCTTGTTAATCTCCTGAATCCCGCGCATCTGTTCTCCCGATGCATGTGTGATTTCTGACATGACCGTCGTTACCGAC
Source organism: Dickeya oryzae (assembly GCF_009372235.1). Classification (GTDB taxonomy): domain Bacteria; phylum Pseudomonadota; class Gammaproteobacteria; order Enterobacterales; family Enterobacteriaceae; genus Dickeya; species Dickeya oryzae. Next base: position 1,067,506 of record NZ_ML762920.1, read on the forward strand.
GATACGCCGCCGACAATCTCCGTCATGGTGTTCCCGGCCTGGCGAACCTGACGCGAACCGACATTCACGCTCTCAACGGTAGATTCGATCAACGCCTTAATCTCTTTCGCCGCCTGCGCACTGCGCTGCGCCAGATTACGCACCTCACCGGCCACCACGGCGAAACCACGCCCTTGCTCACCCGCACGGGCCGCTTCCACCGCCGCATTCAGCGCCAGAATGTTAGTCTGGAAGGCAATGCCGTCGATAACCCCGATGATGTCGCCAATCTTGCCGGACGCCACCTCAATCTCTTCCATGGTATTGATGACTTCGGATACCACTTTGCCCCCGACACTGGCATCGTTCGCCAGCGCCAGCGCCCGGTCATTCACCTGCTGGGCAGAACTGGCTGACTGGGTAACAGTCGCGGAAATCTGCTCCAACGCGGCAGCGGTCTGTTGCAGGCTGGCAGCAGCAGCTTCGGTACGGGAGGCCAAATCGTTGTTGCCGGTCGCTACTTCATCGGTCGCCATTTGCAGCGATGTACTGATATCGCGAATCTGCAGCATGATCATGCTGAGCTTATCGACAAAGCTATTGAACGAACGGGCGATCTGCGACACCTCATCGTGGCCCTCATCCGGCAGACGCTGGGTCAGATCGTTATTACCGTGGCTGATGTCATCCATGGCGTCACGAATCTGCAGCAGACGACGCAGCGACGCGCTGATAAGCAGCCCCAGCACCACCGAACCCAGAATACTGATGATCACCAGCGCGATAACCGACGTCCACAACAGCGACCCCATCCCCGCCGTGGCTTCCGCCTTATCCAGCGCGACCAGCACATACCAGTCGGTGCCCGCTACTGGCTGAGTTCTCACCAGCATGTCACGGCCACTGATATTCAGTTGTGCCGGGCTGCTGGATTTCAGCACCTGTGCCAGATTCAACTGTGGGGCTATCTCAGTCAGCTTTTTCAGTGTCAGTTTGGCATCCGGGTGGGCGATAATCGTGCCATCAGCCTGAATCAGAATGCCATAGCTGGACGGGGTTGGATGGATGGCTTTGACGTTGGCGATGACGCTGTCCATCGTCACATCACTGCCCAACACCCCTTTGACGTTACCGCCATCCAGCACCGGAGCAACAAACGATACCACGATGGTATTGGTGGCCATGTCCAGATAAGGTGCTGTCGCGACAGCCTTCCCTTCTCTCACCGCCTGCTGATACCAGGGGCGAACGGTCGGGTCATAAGTGGGTGGGATACCGCCAGGGTCTGAAAATTTCGCCGTGTGATTGGCATACCCCATGTAAACATTGATGAAACTGCCTGCGGCCGCCATCTGTTTGAATACCGGGATGGGGTCGTCATTGGTTAACGCAACGGCGTTGAGTGAAGTAATAATTTGTTTTTTAGAGGCAACCCAATCACTGATCGCCAGACTATGACCAGCGGTTACGGCAACAAGCAGGTTATTGATAGATTCATCGTTATATTTATCGGTTACCCGGTAATTTAAAAACGTATTAATGACCAAGGCAACCACAATGATAGCCGTACACACAGCCAGAATTCGAGCGCGAATAGTTTTGAGCATAATGACCACGTTATTATTGAAATGCTTCCCTAGATAACTACACCGATCGCCTCATTGGTGACGAGGCATTCCATTCGAAGAAAAAGGAAACCATCAGCCATAAGTATCACTTACCATCACGCGGACTCACGACATCGGAGCCCAAAGCAAGGTATCGTTACAGGAAAATACAATGGCTGACACCAGATTTACAGACTTATCTGAAATTTTTTCTATAAGAAAAGAATATTGCTTTCCAAATTAATAACAAAAAAACAATATAGGGAAATATATATTCTCACTATCACCATCGGTTTTTCTGATAATAACCAAACGTCACTATCGCTATAAAACGAAATAGCAAAACGTTTCGACGGAAATATGACAACAACATGATCAACAGATTACGGGGACACAGAATGTGCAAAATGCACCACTGGCCCCAAAAGAAAACGGCTACCGATTACGGCAGCCGCTTATCACGAAAAGAAACCAGTAGGGATTACAGATAGCGGCACAGATAAGAGGACGGCTCGGATACTTTCAGTTTGAATTCGCTTTTTCCCGGCACGTTGAACACGGCACCAGCTTCGAACAACTGCCATTCCTGTGCCCCCGGCAGCAACACGTTCAATGCACCGCTAACGACGGTCATTTCTTCCGCCTGACCGGTACCAAACGTGTACTCTCCTGCTTCCATCACCCCAACGCTGGCACGACCGATGCGGCTACCGTCAAACCCGATGGATTTTACTTTTCCTTCAAAATACTCATTTACATTCAGCATAATGCCAACCCTTCTGTTAAAAAATCAGTTGTCCGTCAGGCCGCAGGCAGACGCAGCGTCTGCATCAGTTCGCAGACAATCGCGGCGGGGGGTTGGGTCGCATCGACCACATAGTGCGCGACATCCTGATACAACGCTTCGCGTTCACGGAGTACCGCCTCCATTTCCTCAGCAATAGGCCGCCCGGTCAATGTCGGCCGCTGGTGTGCCTGTGGGCTTGCCTGCAAGCGTAACGCCAGTTCCCCGGCTGGCGCGAACAAATAGACGACCGTTCCGTGCGCACGCATAAACTGGCGGTTTTGCTCCAACAACACCATGCCGCCACCGGTTGCCACCACACGATTCGGTGTCGCGACAGCCTGCAAGGCCTCGCTTTCCCGGCGACGAAACCCCGGCCAGCCTTCCACTGCCACCACGTCCGCCACTGTCATGCCGCTGGTGTGCTGCATAAAAATATCCGTATCGACAAACTCATAGCCAAGCGCCCGTGCCAGCTCACGGCCGACGGTGGTTTTTCCGCACCCTCTGGCGCCGACCATAAAAATGGGTTCTGTCATGTCACGACCTGTCCTTCTTTTTCTCAGGCTAGCTCTGCGCAACAACGTTGCCGTCAGCCTGCGCCTGTCGAACCAAGAGCAGAATCATACAGGCAATAATCCTCATTAAGAAAGCCTCCGTACGGCTCTGGTACGGGGAAAGCCACTTCACGCCAGCTTTCCGCACAAATCCAGCACAACACGCCACGATTTACACCAGACATGGCTAATCTTCCCATGAAACATCGACTGCTATTGATGGTTCTGTTACCAACAATAAGGCCGCCCAAAGGCGGCCTGCATAGTTCAAATCGCACTCACACGCTAAAGCGATCAACGCGAAGGCAATCAACATAAAGACAATCAATCTAAAGACAATCAATAAGTATGGAAATACTCTTGAATGACTTTCGGATCACTGGTTCGAGTCAATGCCAGCATCAACAGAATGCGCGCATGTGCCGGGTTAAGAGAGTCAGAAACCAGACCTGGCAGTTCTTCATCCGGCGGCACAATACCATTACCTGTGCGGGTAGAACGCATCACAACAACGCCTTTCTCCAGCGCCTTGCGCATACCGGCAATACCGCGAACGGACACTGAGCCCGCGCCCATACCGGCATAGACGATACCTTTTACGCCATGCTGGATAGCCGCGTCATACAGATATTCCGGGTCATCCTGATAGCCATAAAGAATGTCGACTTTCGGCAGTGAAGTCAGGCCACGCACGTCGAACACAGACCGGGTGGTATGCAGCTTGTCGATACGGTTTTGGTAGTAAATGCGGTTACCAATGATGACGCCCAGGTAGCCTTCTTCATTCGCGCGGAACGTATCCAGCGTTGAGGCATTGCTCTTGGTGATGTAGCGGGCAGAGCCGATCCGATCATTGATCACCACCATCACGCCACGACCGCGAGACTGCTTGTCACCCGCCACGCGTACCGCTTCCAGCAGGTTCATCGGACCGTCAGCACTGATGGCCGTTGCCGGACGCATCGCGGCGACAAACACCACCGGCTTGTCACTTTTTACCGTCAGATGAAGAAAGTAGGCCGACTCTTCCACAGTATCGGTCCCGTGGGTGATCACCACACCATCCACATCATCCCGTGCCAGCAGTTCATTCACTCGCTGGCTCAGCTTGAGCACCACATCACCGGTCATGTTTTCGCTGGCCATGTTGGAGAACTGCTCCCCCTTCACATTGGCCAGTTTCTTCACCTCAGGCACAGCGTTGATGAGCGTATCCACGCCAAGCGCGCCAGCCTTGTAACCTGTGGTTTGGGTACCCGTTGCCGCTGAGCCGGCAATTGTACCGCCGGTCGCCAGGATAACGATATTGGGCAGTTTATCTGCGGCACTCGCCGTAAAAACAAAAAATACAACCAGAACAAACAGAGATTTAAACCATCTTTCCATAACAGATTCTCTTTATTTGGTCAGAGGATGATCGGTCTGTTTTGCCATAACACCAGCACTAGCCGATCATTTTTTCTCGTAAAACGCATTAGCTGCCAGTCTGCAGGACTGGCATCGGCGTTTATGTTGCAGTGCCATAAGAATTATGTATATCACCTAATAATCAACAGGAGAGCCAGATCACTGAATGACCTAATTATTTTCAACCAACACGTTTCAGGGGAGGAAAAAGACGAACGATTGACGAACCTGCATCAGGTAGCGCATGTCATCAACGCTGATGCGATATCGCAGAGCTATTTTACCAGGCTGGCTATTCCGGCATGGTCCAGACGTTATGAGCGATATCCACCATATGCCGTAACTTGGCCCACTGCTGTTCTTCCGTGATCCCCTGCTGTTCGCCGTGTCCAAAGCCACACTTCGGGCTGATGGCTAACTGTTGCAACGGTACATACAACGATGCGGTATTAACGGCCATCCTGACTGACTGCGGCGCATCCAGCTCAGCACAGTGGGAATCGATGACCCCCAGCACCACCTTTTGGCAACTCACCTGGCGTAACGGCTCCAGCCCAACCGGGCGGCGGTCGTCGTACTCGATAAACAAGCTGTCTACCGACAGGTTCGCCATCGCATGCCCCATGACCTCACGCCCACGGCCATGCACCCAATTGGGTGAAAAACGGCGACAACACATGTGCAGGCTGATAAACATATCCTGTGGACGTTGCGCCAGTGCCTGATTCAGAGTACGGGTGCAACGCTCAAGTAACTCAGATAATTCAAACCCGGCGGCATTTTCCCGCTCCATCATTTGACTGTCGCACAGGCGAGCCCAAAACAGATCGTCGAGCTGGATATAACGGCAACCCTGGCGATAAAACACCTGGATAATTTTGCGATACACCGCAGCCAGATCATCACAAAATGCATCCAATGACGGATAAACCTCATTGGTGCGAATCGCCGGGTACATCAGCATATTTGGGCTGGGCAGGGTCTGTTTCGCCAGGTTTTCCCCGCCCTCACCCACCGCCTGATGCAAAAAGCGGTAATGGGTCAGAAAGGGGTGACTGTCGCCAAAATCAAGTTTGCCCACGATACGTAATGGGTGGGGCATATCACCGTCAGAGGAAATGGTCTCATCAACCTCGATCCCCGTCAGACAAGAGAAGAAATCCCCAATACCATTGTGAACACGCAGTTCGCCGTCGGTAATCGCGTGCAAACCGCACTCTTTCTGGCGCTCGACCACATTCAGCACTTCTTCGTTTTCGATTTCAGTTAGCCGATCACGGGTCATGAGCCCTTGCCGCCATGCCAGACGAGCCTGCTTTAAACGAGGTGGCTGCACAAAACTGCCTACATGTTCAGCATGAAACGACGGGTAAGGTTTCTTTACTGTGCGCATCTCACGCGTTCTTTTGGTTTAGACGACTGGTTTAGACGACACTGTTGGCTTACACGAGGGTTTACACAACATTGTCAGCGCTTCAATGCGCTTTAGTTTGTTCGGGTTATCATTATTGAGCTGGTGAACTGTCACCATTCAGCCCACCGAGGTCAATAGATGAAAGCGGGTGATTGTCGCATTGATTACTTCACCAGAACAAATAACAAAAATTAATTATTTTTCCGCCATCAATTAAGCCGCTTGGTGAAATCATAACTGCCTGCCATCGCGGGTTGCCAAACCGCTGGTCTACCCGCAGTAAAGCATTTATAAGATAAAAATACCCACAAACTGACCGCCATCTTTATGATTCAACGGATGATTTTCGTCAATCAGCTTGTTGTATCTCATATCGATTGTGCGCGCTTGCTCGCAAGGTTGGGAATCGCCACACGTTGCTCGCACTCACATCGCGTGCCTTTTGTTGACGCGCCGTTGTCATCAATCGCTGGTACACTGGACGTCAGTGCACAGCCCACAATACCGACAGCCCGATACATTCTGTTCAGAATACGCACTGTTTTCACTATCCATTCTGACTTTCCGGAGGACCCCAATGGATTTAGCCCTGTTTGATCTGGACGAAACCCTGATCTGCGCCGACAGCACCGGCTTGTGGTTACGCTGGCTCGAATCACAGGGATTCGCTGGCAAAGAGCTGCTGCAACGGGAAAAACACCTGATGCAGAGCTACTACGAAGGTACATTGGCGATCGAAGATTATATGTACCTCTCACTGTCGCCACTCATTGGGTTAACCACAGAGACCGTGTCCGCCTGGATAGAACGCTTTATCCAGCGTGATATTCTGCCCCGCCTCTACCCGGCAGCACGCGAACAAATGGCGTGGCACCGCCAGCGTGGCGATACCTTGGTGGTCATCTCCGCCAGCGGCGAACATTTGGTAGGGCCGATTGCCCGTCACCTGGGAGCCGATCACGCGCTGGCGATCGGTGTGACCCTGGAGAACGGCCGCTTTACCGGCGACATTCACGGGGTGCCAACGTATCAGCATGGCAAGGTTACCCGCATCCGTGAATGGCTGACACAACGTGACGCCGAGCCTTTTGGGCAACTTTACGGTTACAGCGACTCGCTTAACGATCGTGCCATGCTGGAATTCGTTGATCAGGCTTATGTCGTCAACCCGGTGCCTGAACTGGCGGAATTAGCCCGAGAGAAAGGCTGGCGTATCTGCCGCTGGGAACGCTAGGCCCACCGACTATTATTCTCAACTATTTCAACATCCCGGCAGGTGGCAAGTTCGGCAGTTCCACCGCGTTTCTGGTGGAGCATTTCCCCGAGCGTCGCGCCTTTATCGCCAGCAGGCAGTTTGCCACCCAAGGGGCCAGCACTCTGATGGCCTCGGCATTCGGCCTGGGATTATCACAGTCATTGAGCGAAGCCCAGATTCGGGACTGGGGATGGCGTCTTCCGTTTGCCTTCGGTTTGTTGACTGGCCCGGTGGGGTTGTCTATCCGCCGTCATGTACATGAACCAGCAAACTTTGCGCAAACAGAGAAAACGCAGGCACCGATCAAAACCCTGTTTACCCGACAGAAAAGACTGCTCCTGATTGCTGTCGGCCTGATGGTGATTACACCGCTGGTGGGGCTGTGGGCAGAAAAAATCGGACGCCTGCCGCTGATGTGGGGATCACTGCTGTTGCTGGCGGCGACTATCTATCCGGCATTCTGGTTGATGACGCAATATCTGTCGGCCACCTCACTGATTATCGCGGTCGGGTGGATGGCGTTGTTGAAATCGGTGTATTTCTCCACCGTACCGTCGATGATGGCCGATCGGTTTCCGATCTCGACCCGCGCCACCGGCAGTAGCCTGGCATCCAGTTATTACCTGATGTTCACCGCCTTGATGAGCGTGCTGGCGCTGTGGCAAACCCAGTTACATCACCACTGATGACAGCCCCATCCCCGTCAGAGCGGCTCTGATGGGCTCCGTTATAGCAAACTCGCTCACACCACCGTTCAGGCAGGTGGCAAGGAGCTGTCACCTTCGCCTAATGTACGCTGCAACAAGGCCGTATCCAACCAGCGTCCGTGCTTCATACCAACGGAACGTAACGTGCCTGCCAGTTCGAACCCCAATGACAAGTGCAACTGCAGCGAGGCTTGATTGCCAGTGTTAGCGACGACCGACACCACCTGACGGTATCCCCGCAGCTCAGCCCGTCGCAAGGCCTCGGACAGCAAGCGCTTACCTAAACCTCTTCCCACCTGCTCCGGGTGCAAATAGATAGAATCTTCCAGTGTGAAACGATACGCGTAGCGCGGGCGATAAAACCCCAGATAGCAGTACCCTAACACCTGCTGATTTTCCGTTGCCACCAGCCAGGGTAAGCCAGCATCACGAATTTTCCGCCAGCGAGCCAACATCTCCGCCTCATCGGGCGGTTCCGTTTCAAACGTCGCAGTGCCATGCAAAACATGATGGGTATAAATATCCTGGATAGCGGCAATATGCTCTTCTCTGGCATCCTCAATGAGAATCGTGGTCATTCTTGTATCCTTGTCAGAACAGCGAGTGAGATGAACGCCGATATGGCGGCCTCATCACTCACTAAAAGGGCAACTCATAGCCGCCAGCTTAACCAACGCCCGAACGGAGCAACAGAAACAATTACTTATACCCAAAATAATTCGAGTTGCAGGACAACACGCTCGCGTGTTGAACAACGCGATGCGTTGGCCCTTTAGGGCAAGGCACGTTAGAGCCTTGTAACGCGGCAAGAGAGTGACAAATTCGTTGGGAACGAATTTGACCAGCCAACGGCTGGCCTCTGGTGAGAGACAGGATGTCTCTCATTTCATCCCGATGAGCTTACTCAGGTAAGTGATTCGGGTGAACGACAAATCGGCATACGCCGATTTGAACGCTGCTTGCAGCGGCCCGAAGGGCGAGGCCCATTGATGGGCCGAGTAACGCAGCCAACACACCTGCAACTTGAAGTATGAAGGGTATATACCTGTAATTAGAACATCTCATTGTAACCAATAAGAAAATAAGCGGTGACGAGGCCATCAGAGACAGGAACTTACTGGCGTGGAATGTAGCTGAGCAAGCCGGGAGAAACGGCTGTCCATGAAAAACCGATATCCATGAAAAACCAGTGACATGAAAAAGCATTGTTCATGAAAAAACATGAACCCTGTGTTTGAAAAGACCAAAGGAATAAAATTCAAAAATAGATAACCACCTGATAATAAATCAGGCTATTAATGCTATTTAATATAGAATAAATCGTCAGCAATACCTTTGCATATCAACTAGTTTGCGGCAATTCGCTGCTTCCCGGCAATTTCCAGGCAACATCACCAGAACCTGCGTTCAATAGATGCTGTATTTTCTCGTACACTTCCGCTGCCGACATGCCGCTATATAAGCCCTGGCTATAATAACCAAACTCAGCCGCACTCGCTGGCGCACGTACACCACTCAGAGTGGGATCCGTAGATGAAATACGTTTCCCGGTAAATACATTATAACTTTCACTCTGACCATCAGGATATTTCACGACAGACACCAGCACGCCGCCATACAGCGGGATACCGGTCATCCGCAATGAGCGCTCCACAGTGGATTCATTGTGCTGTTTCTGTAATTTTTCTTTAGCTAAACGCTCGTCCAGTGATGATGCACTACGATCACGCGTATCAGTAACATCGTTGGAATTATTATCCTGAAACTGATTATTTAGCGAATCATTTGTTTTCCCTGTTTTCAGGGAAACAGACTGATTAGCGCCCAGAGCATCGTTGCTGTCACTTGAGCTACTATTCGCAACATAAGTCTGCTGTGGATAGGAAGACGATGTAATGTTTTGATTCTGAATGCCTGATATAACCACGATATCACTCCTTTTTTCTAACGAAAACATGCCTCTAAGGGCACTGATTTACTACCGCGACGTAACACCAATACACCGAAAAAAAACAACATACCTGCCAAAACATATATCAAAAAGACGGCTTAACAGATTTACCCCCGGACATACCCTTCATACGTCAAGTGATATTGGCCTTCCTTCACTCACATTATTTACAGGTGGTACCGTCTAAAACTATCAGGAAATAGAAAGAGTGGTTTACAAACCACACGGTGCCATCTCATTTTTCACACCGTGTGAACGAAATAGATAAATACAGATCCACTCCTAAAATATATCGGCCATTTTATTTTTTCATTAATACGAAAAAAGCATAAAAACGCTCACAAAACGAGCGCATCAGAAATATTTAGCCATAACTGTAAAGAGAAACCTGACAGTTCCTTAGCATTTCAGCGAGCTGTCATGTTTTCGTCATCTGCAGCTGCTACCGTGACGATAGCCTAATTCCCCAGAAAGACAAGACAATGAGCGCCTTACCGCCACAGGAACATCGGTTACGTTTCGTTTCCTTTCCAAGCGCACGCGACTTGTGTATCACCACGCCGGATGTCTCTCCCTCCACCGATAACGCCACTGTATTGCAGTTGTTCAGCCGCCACAAAGACCTGGTTAGCCTGCCTGTCGTGGAAGACGGACGCCCATTTGGCCTGATCAACCGCCATAGTTTCCTGTCGCAAATGTCACGGCCTTATTACCGTGAGCTGTATGACCGAAAAAGCTGCATCGCGTTTATGGATAAAACGCCGCTTATCGTCGAGGCCTCAGCCTCCTTGAGCGATGTTGCGGACAAGGCGGTCATCAGCGGTGAACGCTTTCTGGCTGACGGCTTCATTATTACCGAAAACGGCCACTACCTCGGTATCGGCCTGGGTATCGATTTGTTCCGCATTGTGTCGGACACCCATGTGCGCCAGCACCAACAGATAGTCCAAAGCATAGAGTACGCCAGCGTCATTCAGGGGGCGATGCTGACCCCATTCCGTCAAACACTGGAAGCCACCTTGCAGGATTGGTGTCTGGTGTGGGAACCGCGCGACTGCGTCGGGGGTGACTGCTATGCCTTCCGGCGATATGAACAAGGTTGGCTGGCCGTGCTTACCGATTGCACGGGGCATGGCGTGCCGGGTGCCTTTATGACATTGATATTCAATTCAGCGCTGGAACAGGCACTGGCGCAATACCGCCCGGACCAGACGGGGCAGTTGCTGGGCAGCATCAATCGATACATCAAAGATACATTGGGTCAGAAAAGCGGCTACCCGGGGCAGATGTCCGCTTCCGATGATGGTTGCGACGCGCTGCTGGTCTACGTGAATACCACCGAACAGACCCTTAACTGGGCCAGCGCGCGTATGACCGCATTCGTGACCGATGCGCAAAGCGGTGACCTGCTGACGCTGGATAGCGACCGGATGGGCGTCGGTTATACCAATACGCCCTATGACTACAGTTGGCCGGCGTTTCAGCGCCCATTGTCAGCGCAGGATCTGTTCTTCGCCGCCACCGATGGCTTACTCGACCAGATAGGCGGCGAACGGCAGATTAAATTCGGCAAACGTCGCCTGCAAAATCTGCTGCAACGCCTCGGGGAACTGCCGATGAGTCAGCTTGCTACTCAACTCTTACAACACCATCGCGCCTGGCAAGGAACGCAGGCACGACGAGACGATCTTACATTTTGGGGCTTCAGGCACCATGAACACGTTTAACCAGGTAAAACCGGAACATGTCTGAAACGAAGTACGCTGAATTCTTCGACCTCACCCAACAGCAGGATATCGCGCTGTACTATGTGGGGTACTTTTCACAAAACATTATCTGCTCACTGGCAGAAACAGTGCGCTTACAACTGGAAAAAAGCCGGGTGCCGCCCAGCGTGCGCCGCAAACTGTTTTCCAGTTTTGTGGAAATGGTGCAAAACATCATCCACTATTCTGCCTCAGCACTGACGACGGAAGAGCAGACCAATGAAATCCGTCATGGCTCGGTGTGTATCGGCGTTGAAGCGGGAAAATACTTTTTATTGAGCGCCAATCGGGTATACCCGGCAGATGCGGAGATACTTCGCCAGCGGCTGGAACCGCTGTGCACGATGACACTTGATGAAATCAGACTTGCCTATAAGACCTCGCTGCGTGAAGACATTCCGGCTTCCAGCAAAGGGGCGGACATTGGTCTGTTGACCGTGGCCCGCGACGCCAGCGAGCCACTGCAGTTCACCTTTCGTAGCGACGACGCCACCGGGCTCTCCACGTTTTATCTGAAGGCGGTGATTTAACCATGACAGACATAATAACAACGAACAATCTCCATATTACCGGCACAGCCAGCACGCCGACCGTGGATTTTCGCTTTGATACACATCAGCTTTCACTTTCCGGCGAGTCTTACCCGGAAAACGCCGCGGCATTTTATGGCCCGCTGATTGAACGGGTACAACACTACCTGCAAGCATGTCTTGCCGCACTCCCCTCCTCGCCAACGCGCATTGACGTGCATGTATCGCTGCCCTACTTCAATAGCTCCAGCACCAAGATGCTTTTTAGCCTGTTCAATATTCTCGACAAGGCCGCCCAGCAGCAGCTTCCTATTGCATTGCACTGGTATTACGACCAGGACGATGACATCGCCGAGGAGTTTGGACAAGAGCTGCATATCGACTTTTCTGCACTCGAATTCCACCCCCACATTCTGGAGTAACGGCATGAGTAGCTACGAACTGTTCACCCCCGAATATGACATCCTGCTGTCGGCGCGTAATATCGCCGCTCAGGCCGACATGCCAGCGGAGGTGTATCGGGAAAGCCTGATTATGCTGGCAGAACACTACCAACGTCTGGTACGTGAAACCCACCGGCTGATCACCCGTAGCGATCGGGCGGAGCGCGAGCTGACCCGCCTGAATACCCAATTGCATCAGTTGGCGGTGGAACTGGAGTACAAAGCCACACATGATCCACTGACCGACGTCTTCAACCGCAGCGCGATCATCGACCTGGTCGATCACGCGCTGGAGCAGGATCAGGCGGCATTGATCGTGCTGGATATCGACCATTTCAAACAGGTCAACGACGCCTACGGCCATCCAACCGGTGATGCCGTCATCTGCTCGCTAATTGCTCGTATTCGTGATGTATTACAAGGGAAAGGCAGTATTGGACGCGTCGGCGGCGAGGAGTTCACCATCCTGCTGGACGGCTACACGCTGATGGCGGCGGTAGATATCGCCGAGCATATCCACGCCAGTCTGAATCACTCACCGCTGGAACCGCTGCCTGAACATCAGGTCACCGCCAGCTTCGGCGTCAGTTGGGCACCGCCGCATACCGGATTCGATACCTTGTACGGCACGGCCGACGCCGCGTTATACCGGGCCAAACACCAGGGCCGTAACCGGGTGGACTATATACCGATCGATACTGCCAGCTAACCCACGGGTAGCCCACCGTACCTCACCGTACCTCACCGTACCTCACCGTACTACCCCACACTGTGTCGGGCAGTACGCCCCGCCGGATGAGGCGGGGACAGACTTAGTTTTTCTTCACAAATTCAGATTTCAGTTTCATTGCGCCAAAACCCTCGATCTTACAATCGATGTTGTGATCGCCTTCCACCAGACGAATCCCTTTCACACGGGTGCCGATTTTCAATGTCGACGAGCTTCCTTTAACCTTGAGATCCTTGATGACGGTAACGGTGTCGCCGTCTGCCAGCAGGTTACCGTTGGCGTCACGCACCACCAGCCCTTCCTCCTGAGCCCCCGCGTCACCCTCCATCGACCATACGTGTCCACACTCCGGGCAATTCAGCATTGCGCCATCCTGCCAGGTGTATTCAGACTGACATTTAGGGCAAGCAGGCAACTGTTGCATAATAATCCTCATTAATACCAAATAAGTTTGATAAATTTTAAATATATCAATACATAATAAATTTCGTGTTCATTATTTTATCGTCTTTTACTCAACACTGTCAGCAAAAAGAGTCATACAAACTGATATTCGCCCACCATTTTCATCAAAGCCACTCAATTTATTCACTTTTCTCATTACCACAACGCACCATGAAAGGCATGGGTCAATGGTTATCTTTTCCTTACATCTGTGGAGCAAACTTCAGTTTAATAAAACAATAAGTTGGGTACACTGAACACGTCTCATTACAACAACTGGCATGGATAACACCCTGTGGAAATCGCGTCCCCACTCAAAAACCCCACCTTTCTGTGCTTTTGGTTAGGACAAATCGCGTCCTCTTTTGCGTTTCAGATGCTGGTGGTCGGGATTGGCTGGCAAATGTATGACCTGACGAACAGCGCGCTGAATTTGGGTCTGGTCGGGCTGGCGCAGTTCCTGCCACAGTTAGCGCTGACGCTGGTTGCCGGTCATACCATCGATCAGTACAACCGCCGGGTGATTATCCTTTGTTGCCGCTTGTTGATGGCAGCCACCATACTGGTGTTGGTACTGGGCAACGTCACCCACACCATCAGCGCCACCATGATTTATGCGTGTTCCGCGCTGCTGGGGGCGACACGAGCCTTCGAAATGCCCGCCACCCAAGCGCTCTTGCCGAATCTGATCGCCCCCAACCAACTGTCTCGCGCCGTGGCGTTGATGGCCTCGGCCCGTGAAGCGACGGTGATCGTAGGCCCGGCACTGGGCGGGGTGATTTACCTCATCGGCGCTACCACGCTGTATAGCGCCAGCGTAGCCTGCTTTCTGATGTCATTTCTGGTGTTGCTCAACCTGCGCTATGAGTACAAAGCGCCCGCTCGCGCACCGGTAAGCCTGGAAACGCTGTTTGGCGGCATGAATTTTATCCGCCGTAATCCGGTGATTCTGGGGTCTATCTCGCTGGACATGTTCGCCGTGTTGCTGGGTGGCGCTACTGCGCTACTGCCAATCGTCGCCAAAGATATCCTGCACACCGGCCCGTGGGGATTAGGGTTGCTGCGCTGCGCGCCCGCGCTCGGTGCCGTGCTGATGTCGGTTTACCTGACCCGACACCCGCTTACCCGCCATGTTGGAAAAATCATGTTTTCCGCCGTCGCGATATTTGGCATCGCCACCATCGCGTTTGGCCTGTCCACCAATCTGTTTGTGTCGTTGCTCGCCCTGCTATTGTTAGGCGCATCTGACATGATAAGCGTCGTCATCCGTTCAACGCTGGTGCAACTGGAAACACCGGACGACATGCGTGGCCGGGTAAGTGCCGCCAACTCCATCTTTATTGGCACATCGAATCAACTGGGGGAATTCGAATCCGGCGTGACGGCGGCCTGGTTGGGGGTCGTACCGGCTATCGTCGTCGGGGGAATTGGCACCTTGCTGGTCGTCGCGCTGTGGATGAAATGCTTCCCCACACTCACCCAGCGCCAAACGCTCGAAGCGGGAGAAAATGCCTGAGACAGGCCGTGGACATGCAAAAGGTGGTTTTCGGCCAGAGATGACAGCCGTTAGGTGCGCCAGGGCGCTGGTTCCAGCATCGCTTTGAGTATATTCACGAACCGCTCCATGCGAGCCGCCCGTCCCGCACGCGGCCCCAGTAACGCCACAACATCCGCGTTTGGCAGGCTCCACTCTGGCATGATTTCAACCAGCCGTCCGGCGTTTAAATCATCCGCGACGGCCCACTCGGAACGCTGAATCAGGCAAAGCCCGGCAACAGCCCAATGCCTGACCACTTCGCCGTCATTACTGGTGAAAGCCGGTCTGATACGCACCGTGTTCGTTTCGCTACCATCACGGCGGATAAAGCCCCACAACGACGCATCCGCACGGTCTTCACGCAATACCCCACAGACATGAAGGTGCAGATCCCGCGGATGCTCAGGCCAGCCGTATTTCGCCAGATAGTCCGGTGCGGCACACAGAATACGGCGGTTGGGTGCCAGTGACCGCAATGCCAGACTGGAATCCGTCAGCGGGCCAACATGGATCAGCACATCCCAATCGTCGGTATCCAGCGTACCAATCGGCGCGTCTGACAGCATCAGTGAAGGTTGAATCGTCGGAAACTGTCGACACATGCGAGCCACGGCTTCAGCCACATAAGCTCGCCCAAATCCCAACGGGGCCAGTATCCGCAATGGGCCGATCACTTCATTTCGACGTTCGGCGAGTAAGGCTGCAATTCCTTCAATCTGATCAAGCACATCGGCCCCTTTCTCCGCCAGTAGCGCGCCTTCGGCGGTCAGGTGATAGCGATGACTGGAGCGATCGACAAGCTGGACGCCTAAACGCTGCTCAAGCGCTTGCAGCCGCTGCGTAACCGCCGGTGCCGTAACATCAAGCGCCCGAGCGGCTGCCGCCAGAGACGGCGAACTGGCCAGAATGGAAAAGAAATGCAGGTCTCGTGAGGTAATCATTAATATTCATCTTAATGATAGATACAGTTTTGATAAATTCCATTCTAAATGCCAACACAGTAAAAATCTCATACCGACAGAGCAAAAATGAGAACTGCATTTATGACGTGGAACGAAAAACCGACACGCACCGAACAACTGGCGACGTTACCGACACCGTCGCTTATCCTCGACGAAAGTATCATGCTGTCTAACATCGCCCGACTGCGAAATCGCCCGGAACTGGCTGGTATCACCCTGCGCCCTCACCTGAAAACGGCAAAATCGCCAGAGGTTGCCCGCCGTCTGCTGACTAACGGCACCGGACCGGCAACCGTCTCGACATTACGTGAGGCCGAGGTTTTTTTTGAATCCGGCATCAACGACATTCTGTACGCCGTCGGGATTGCACCGCAGAAACTGGGCCGCGCCGCACACCTGATAAAAGCAGGTTGTAACCTGACCGTCCTGCTGGATTCCATCGAACAGGCACAAGCCGTAGTCGCCGCCGCTCACGCCTATGGCGTCAGCATCCCGGCCTTACTGGAAATCGACAGCGATGGTCACCGCAGCGGTTTACCACCCACATCACCGCTACTCATTGAGACAGGGCGTGTACTGCATGAAGGCGGCGGGTTGTTGCGCGGCGTACTGACCCACGCAGGAGAAAGCTACAACGTAGCCGGTGCCAGCGCCCACGCCGTCTTTGCCGAGCAGGAGCGTAACGCGGCTGTGACGGCAGCCGACCACCTGCGTCAGGCCGGGTTGCCTTGCCCTGTCGTCAGCATCGGCTCCACGCCTACCGCACATGCCGCCCGCAATCTGGCTGGCGTGACCGAAGTCCGCGCCGGTGTCTACGTCTTTTTCGATCTGGTCATGGCCGGGATCGGCGTATGCCGCACTGACGATATCGCCCTGTCGGTGCTGACCACCGTTATCGGCCATCAGGCGGCGCGTGGCTGGATTATGGTCGATGCAGGCTGGATGGCGCTCTCACGTGATCGCGGTACCGCCAGTCAGGCGGTCGATCAGGGTTACGGCCTCGTCTGTGATAGCAATGGACAGATCATTCCCGACCTTATCGTCACCGCCGCGAATCAGGAGCACGGCATCCTTGCATTACGCCCCGGCAGCACCGCTGCGTTGCCACATCTGCCAGTCGGCACACGACTGCGTATTCTGCCGAATCACGCCTGTGCGACAGCAGGCCAGTTCGATACCTATCATGTCATTCCCGCTCAGGCCGATGCGCCGCTGGCGCAATGGTCACGTTTTGGTGGATGGTGAGGACATCAGCATGCTTATGATTAACGAAAAAACCAGTGCCGCATTAGCCAGCCACGCGATGGCTTATGAGGCAGTGCGCGCTGCACTGATCGATGCGGTACATCCTGCTACCGCCCTTTTTCCCGTCGTTCACGGTCACGGTTCCGACGCCAATAACCGATTTACCGTGAAATCAGGCGCGACGCCGGATCTGGCCGGGCTTAAAGTGGGCTCTTACTGGCCAGGCAATGCCGCTGATGGCCTGCCGTGCCATAACTCAATCATTTTCCTTTTCGACCAGTCGCGGGGGGTTATCATGCGGCGGTTGAAGCCGGTACGCTAAACGCTTATCGCACCGCGGCAGCCGATGCGGTTGCCACCGATGTGCTGGCAGGTAAAATCAGCGGCCGGGAAGCGGCATCTGATATCACCGTTTTCGACAGTTCCGGCCTGGCGATTCAGGATTTGTATATAGCGAAATCAGTGATTAACGCCCACCATCATCAAGATGGCGGGTTCGCGTGACCAACAGATCCAAAAATGCCCGAGTCGCCGCCGTCATCGCCTTACTGCCGGGATGAATAGCAAAAAAGGTGACAGACTTAGGACGCCACGACGTTAAAACCTGTGTCAGGTTACCTTTTTGCAGGTCATCCTGACACAGTAACGTGGGTAACGAGGCGACTCCCAGCCCGTGAAGCGCAGCCTGCAACAGTGCGGTCGGCTGGGTGGAAGTGAAAACCGGCTTAAAACGAAACTGGAACACCTGTTGCTCGTTTCTTAACTCCCATACCCAGTCGCCAGAACGTTCTCCCAGCCCCAGACAATTGACCGACGCCAATGCTTGTGGATGATCTACTACCGGTTTATCGGCCAATAGCTCGGGGCGAGCAACCAACATATACGAGGAAGTGAAAATTCGTCGGGCAACCAATGTAGAATCTGCCAACGGTTTAAACGACGGATAAATAACCACATCTGCTTGTGCGCTGCGGGGGTCATACCGACCAGTGGTCTCTTCCAGGTGAAGGTGGACATCAGGTGCCATACAGGCAAATTCCGTCGCGATAGCTTCAATCACCCGTGAACCAATCATCGGTGGACAAATCACATGCAACCGCCCTACCGGATGCTCGCGCGATTGCTCCGCCATAATATGAATCTGTTCCGCCTGATGTGCCAAAACCACGCATTTTTCATAGCAAAACTGACCGAATGTCGTGAGTTGGAACTGCCGAGGCCCATGATGAAACAAGCGAACCCCTAAGCGTGACTCCAGCGCATTAATCCGGCGTGACAGTGTCGATTTAGCGATACCCAACTGGCGAGATGCAGATGAAATACCATCAAAATCAACAACCTGCTTAAACAGATACAGATCATCCAAACTATCCACAATAGTTCCAAATTCGGGACGAAACAACCTCAATAGTAGAACAACCTCATCACGCACTCAACCGTATACTGTAAGCACTAACCTGGACTGAGGTACGATGAAATGCCCAACATGAACACAGCAGATAATGTCATTATCGACACACGTTTTGGTAAAATTCGCGGCACCTGTCTTGATGGGATTATGGCGTTCAACGCGGTGCCATACTCTCAGCCACGTACCGGTGTCAACCGGTTTGAGAAACCCTCAGCGCCCCCATGCTGGGACGATATTTACGATGCCACCTCGCCCGGCCCGGTATTCCCGCAATTACCTTCACGCCTTGATGCCGTGATGGGTGCTTACGAAGCGGCACAGTCTGAAGACAGCCTGCATATCAACATTTGGGCTCCCCGTGATCTGGAGCAGCCAGCCCCGGTACTGGTGTTTATTCACGGCGGCGCATTCATGACTGGAGGTGGATCGCTACCGTGCTATAACGGCCATGAATTAGCCAAAAACACCGGGATGGTGGTCGTTACCATCAATTACCGGTTGGGGCTGTGGGGATTTATGCCAATCCCTGAATGGGGTGCTGTCAATCTGGGACATCACGACCAGATTGCCGCGCTGCGATGGGTTCGTCAGGCCATTGGTGCGTTCGGTGGCGATGCATCACAGGTCACCGTTGCCGGTCAATCCGCAGGGGCTTACAGTATCGCAGTGATGCTGGGAACCGAACTCGGCCCGTCACTGTTTGATCAGGCGATTCTAATGAGCGCACCACTTGGCTTACCGCTGAAAACCGCCGAAGAATCCACGACCTTTCGTTCCGCGTTACTGCGTGAACTGGGATACCCGCCAGATGCGTTGGAAAAATTATTGGAGCCTTCCGCCAGTACGTTGCTGGCCGCTCTGGCGCGAATGAAACCATCAGGTGAAGTAACCGGGGATGTGACGCCCCCCTTTATGCCGGTTATCGATGGCAACATCATTACGTGCGATCCATTGAAGGCGATCATTACTGGCAGTGCCGCCTGGTGTCATACGCTGGTGGGCATCACCCGAGAGGAGCATTTTTCCTTCTCGGTCGGTGACTCTCCGCTTAACACCCTTACCGATGACCAAGTGGCCATGCTGTTTGAAAAACAGTATGGCCCGACCAAAGGCCCAGCGATACTGAAAGCAAACAGAGCCAGAAGAATGCCAGCCACCCCACGCAATCTGCTCGCCGATATGCGAAGCGATGTCGACTTCATCGACCCGACATTCCAGTTTGTTGGCAGTCAGGTGAAGCACGGCCAGGCACAAACTTACTTCTACCATTTTGACTGGCAATCACCACAGGAAGGGCTCGGCGCAGGCCACTGTCTCGATCTGCCTTTCCTATTCGGGAACCTGGATACCTGGTCGTCTGCTCCCATGCTGCACCATGCGGATCCGCAGGTTGTGAGATCGCTAACCCTGTGTTTCCAACAGGCGCTGAGTGCATTTGTTCATACCGGAACCCCGTGCGGAGAAAACACACCACACTGGCCCAGTTATCAGAAACAGTGTGCGGTAATGCATTTCGATAACCGCACCAGCGTGTTTCATCACATCCAATAAACGGCAGTCGTCCGTCAACAACCCCCGCCACCGTGCGGGGATTGCCGCTGTTATTATTGATTATTGCGCCGCACGGCCGTAGTAAGCCGTGAAACTGGCTTTGGCGAGCGTATTGGCGTTAATCATAAAGCCGCCAAGTGCCGGATTCGCGTCTTTAGGCACATCCAGTGTTTTGGCTTTCAAAGCGTAGACGGTAAAAATATACCGATGCGGTTTGTCACCCGCTGGCGGGCAGACCCCACCCCATGCCGCCACCCCGTAGTCAATACGCACCTGGCTAGCGCCGGTTGGCAAGTGCTTACCGCCAATCTCGCCTGCGTTAGTGGCAAGGCTGTTTACATTTGCGGGAATATTGATAACCATCCAGTGCCACCAGCCAGACCCTGTCGGTGCGTCCGGGTCATAAACGGTGACGGCAAAACTCTGGGTACCTGCCGGTGCGCCATGCCAGTTCAGCGCAGGGGACTGGTTCTGCCCACTGCAGCCAAAACCGTTAAATTCAAAGCTGGCAGGCAGCGTACTGTTCGGCGCAATTGCCGGGCTGGACAACGTCAGCGTATCCGCATGGGCTGCGGCGGCAGTCATGATGGCACCAGCAAATAATGAAACGCAGGAACGGCTCATCCGCAAACCGGTTCTCATATCGATACTCCTGTTATTCATGGTAGGCTTGGACCGTCACTCACCGCCCTTTTCCAAACGGCAACGCTTGACGATGAGTGTCAGCACACACTAAAACTGTGATAACAATAGTAGCGAACCGCCCTTGTTCCCGTTGTTCCGGTTCGTGCAATCTCTGCTCCATTTTCACCACGGATAACGATACGGGATGACGCTAACCCACCATCATACTGCCCTGTCCCTGACGAATCCCGTCGAGCCTATTCCGCCACACGCCGCCACCAGCCCGCTGCTTTTGCATCAGATTGTGGCCCGCAGCCAATACGCATTACGCACCGTGGTTATTCGGGCTGACCTGATTGGGTTAGTCGTTTCTGGCACCAAGCAGTTGCTGGCACCGGAAGGCCGCAGTGATTTTGCACCTGGAGAAATATTTATATTGCCGCGTGGCACCCAATGGGATGTTGTCAACGACCCGGCCCCACAGGGGCGCTATGTGGCGCAGATCCTCAACCTGCAACCCGAGACGATAGCACGCTTTTATCAGTCTTTCGGTCAGTTTGCCGCACAGGAGCCACTACGCCGCGTCGCCAGAGTGACGGATAACCTTGCTATCAAGACCGCGTTTTTACGCACTGTCGACGCACTACGTGATACAGGCAGTTCAGCCTCACTGAGTGAACACAGAATGTTGGAGGTGTTGTTGCTACTGGCTGAACACGCCGGTGTGGTTCTGGCCCCGCCAGAGACAATGAACTGGAGTGAGCGCGTGCGCCGGCTGGTGGCACAACGCCCGTATGACGACTGGTCATCGGGTCGGGTAGCCCAAGCGCTCGCCACCACCATCAGCACTTTAAACCGCCGACTGGCGCAGGAAGACAACACCATTACCCGCTGCGTACGGGAAACCCGGCTGGAAACCGCCATGGTGTTATTGCAGTCATCTGCACGCTCGGTTGCCGCCATCGCCCTTGATGTCGGTTACGAATCTCACAGCAAATTCACTGCCGCTTTCCGCCGCCGCTTCGGCATCGTGCCCTCGGCATTACGCAGGTGATGAGTTCTGATATCTTATACGTTACTATCTCCACAGAATATTAGGTCCACCACGCACTGGCGTTGATCGATGTATTGACAACCAGCGCCTTCAACTCCCGTACAGTATTAACGAATAGTCGGTGTTATAAGTAAAAATCCACCTCTCGAAGTGGTGGATTTTTACATGACCTGATACGTACTACGGCCTCGACAACATTTTCGTCCAGCGTTTTTTTAGTAAAAAGGCTGCGGATTTCGGTTTTCTGTCTCGTGTAAAAACCCCTTTTTTATTTCCGCCTACACGAATGATGCCTTGCGAAGTAGCGAAGTCAGCAAAATTCCATACATGCTCGCCCACTACAAATGGCAGCCGATCAAATACGCCGTGATACATTTCAAGAAATGCACATTGATATTCCTCAGACCACATTTCGTTATATACCGAATGCAGCCCTGAAAGCGTATCGGTACCATATTCAGTGATAATAATGGGTTTTTTATGATGCTCATGCCAAGCAATAAGTTCGCTTTCCAGCGTTTTCTCTGCAGCCTCCAGATCAGCCGGATTCTCATACCAGCCGTAATAGCGATTCAGGCACAGTACATCAAACAGATCGCTGATTTGATCTTCCTGCAATGAGGATTTGGTGATGTTAACACAGCAAATCGGACGAGTAGGATCCCGTTCCTTTGTTGCCTGAACAAGGGGCAAGAAATAATCCCGACTGGCCGGTTCGCGCGCATCTGGTTCATTGGCGATACTCCACATAACCACCGATGGATGATTTTTATCCCGGGATATTAATTCGTGTATAGCATCGAGATGAGCCTGCTGAGTTACCTCATTGATGGCTTCAGAACAAAAGAGTTTTTCTGGCCGCGTAAAATTACGGATCATCGGCAATGAAACGTTAAATCCTACTGCTGGGGTTTCATTTATCACCACAATGCCATGTTCATCAGCCCAATCCAGCATTTCTTCGGCATAAGGATAATGAGCGGTTCGGTAAGAATTAGCACCCACCCACGTCATGAGTGCATGGTCATGTACCAGCAGAACATTATCAAACCCTTTACCACGGAAATCGGCATCTTCATGCCGACCAAATCCGGTGAAATAAAAGGGCTGGTTATTGATTAAAAAACGGTCTCCATCCACACGAACCGAGCGAATACCAACGGGAAGCTCGTAACAGTCATCCCCTGCTATCACTTTCAACCGATATAGAAAAGCCTTCCCTGGTTGCCAGAGTATGGGGTGAGCTACCTCAAGTCGCCCTTGAGTCCCTTCGCTTTGCGCGACGATGGTTCCTTCTCTGTCCATCAACTGACAGATCACCGCACCGGGCGCATCAATGTGATACTGCACATAGCCTTTACTGACATCATCCAGGAAATGTGTATTAACCGTGATGTCACGGATAAACTGGTGTGGCGTGGTATACAGCCATACATGCCGATGAATACCGGAATAATTAAAGAAATCATGAAAGTAGTGCTGCTTACGCACATTATGTTCTTCCACGACAACCCCTGGTGGGATCGTATGCCATGACAGTTCATTATTCACACATACCGTAATACGTACAGTCCGTTTCGAACCGATCAGGGCGCTAATATCCGTTTCGAAAGGTGTATATCCCCCCTGATGACACATAATTTGCTCATCATCCAGCCATACCGTGCCGCGATGCGTCACAGCATCGAAACGCAGTACTATACGTTGCTGATTCCACCCCTTCGGTATATATATTTCCGTCTGATACCACACATCACCAACATGGTTACGCACACTCTCATCGGAAAATTGATCGTTATAACTTGCGGGAACAGCAATCTTACGTCCACCCTCAAGAGGCGCTTTCCACCATGTTTGCGTGTATCCTTGTCTGTCACTATCAACTTTAAACGCCCACAGACCATCGAGCAGTTTATATTCTCGGGATTCTGACTCTATTGGTTTTAACATTGCGATTCCTTCTGGTGGCTTTTCATATCGAGAAGACAAACACAGTATTTACTTCCACATAAAATCGTACTGTATTCCTGCTTTTACATCCCAGTAATTCAACTCATTGCCGAGTTTGCTACCATTTCTTTTTTCTTTTGCCACATCGGATGCCACATACATTTTCACACCTGAGAGTGGCCCTTCTTTTATGTTATAGAACACCCCGGTAAGAATACCCCGTCCGTTAATTTCAATGGTTCTATTGGCATCCTCATACCCATGGGTAATAAGTGGTGCAATCATTACACTAAAGTTAGGCTGAAAAAAATATTGCACCCCGGCCTGGAAAGAAAACATATCTTCTTTGTTTCTATCAATGCTAAGAGAATTAGGATATCCAATATCTGTATCCACATTGGAGCCAATATTATTCATGGCATGGGTGACCATACCAGCAGCGCCAAAGAAGCTTAATTTTGGCATACTGTAAGTTACCTGCCCCGAATATACCTGAGTATTATCATGAGTACTGCGAGAGCGCGAAACCCCATCCAGCATTGCGTGGAATGCAAGTAGCTCTACTTTTATCGTATCTTTATTTTCGAGAGAGAATTTTTTCTCAACAATTGCTTCATATTGAGATGAAACATCACTTTGCCATGAACCTCCGAGGGAATAACGACTACTATCGTCATGCCAACTACCCGCTAAAAAAGAACGGGCACGTTTTGTATCATAGCGACCTGTCGCAGAGTTATAGATCCCTTCATTGCGAACCCCCACAGCCGCATCAGGCCAGAGGAATACACGGGTTCTGTACATAGCCCATATATCAATATTTTTATCGACATCATAACGACCAATGACACCTTCAGAAAGTGTTGGCATGGTTCTCGTTGAGCCGGACGCAATAAGCGGAACTCGATATGGCAAACTACCATAACCATTATCAGTACCAAAACGGCCTATTTTTACATAGATATTATCTGTTGGCTTTAGCTTGATCGCACCGGAAGCAAGACCAAAGCTGTCATAGTCTGCAAGATATCCACGGGTACTCCAACGCGCTTTCGCACCTAGTTTATAAACATAATACCCCCCGGCTTCGGCTCCGATAAAATCAGAATAATAATGGGTATTGGCATCAAGCATCGTCCCCTGAACCCACCCATAAATATCTCTTGATGCAGCACCAGCACTGGGTCGATCTGCACGCCGGAAATCATTTTTTAGACGAATCCTTAATGAATCCTCATTATCATTAATTTCCGCGGCCTGTACTGCTAATGTGCCAGACACCAAAATAAAAAACAAAATGGATAACTTTCTATTCTTCATCATAATTATTCTCTATAGAGTACATGAGGTTTTTATTTAAAATAATGATAAATACCAGATACACGGTTAAGCAGAATTAAAACACATCTGGCAAATCATTTAATTTAATTGATATCGACATCATACTTCACGTGAAAGATGAATTAGTGTTATTGCCCTATACATAAATAGGCTTCACGTTAAAGAACTAAGGCATAGCGCTTTAGAAACATCAATATGCCTTCCACTCAACTCGAATCATTTAGGATATAATTACTAATCAGAGTAACCTGCTATTGTGTTTATTTTTTCTCACCCATTTCTAAAGCATAAGAGGCGTTATCTGCTCTTCTGAAAAACGGGTACCAAACCAGAATTTGCACACCGACTAAAAAAACCTGTAACACAGCAATCTTCCAACTTCCTTCCATAATACCGCTCAATATAATCGGCATGCCTGTTATTGGTGTTATCCCTGCGACTCTTGGTACCAGGCCTATATAAGTAACCAGATAAGCAATACCCAAACTGATAGCATTCATAAAGATAAATGGAATGGCAAAGCGAAAATTAAAAACCATAGGCGTACCAAACACCAGAGGTTCGCTGATACCGAACAATGCTGGAATTGTTGTCAATTTTCCTAATGTTTTAAACTGCTGACTTTTTGAAAAAAACAGCATAAGCAGTGTCAAACCAATAGCACTGGCAGACATCGTATAAGTACTGACGAATGAGCGACCAGTAATATTAGGCAATGCCTCACCGGCAGAATATGCTGAAAGTTGCACGGCATCCATTGCGGTAAAAATAGGCAAAACGACAGAATAAATTACCATTGTGCCATGAATACCCATAAACCACAGTAACTGCGCCAAAGTCCACAGTATTATGATGGAAACAATATTCCCGCCGACACCTTGCAACGGAAGCTGCAGAAATGCATAGATAAATTGATGCAGGCTTTTAAATGGCGTAATGGTAAAAACAACAGAGACTGCCGTAAAAAATATAATAGATGCAAATCCAGGAATCAGGCTACTAAAACTACTTGAAACAACGGGAGGAACGCTTTCCGGCATTTTTATAGTGAATCCCTGGCGTTTCAAAAAAATATAGATCCATGTTGATAACAGGCTAACGACAATAGCAGTGAATATACCTGTACCTCCCAGCCACTGCATGGGAATCAACGGCAATCCTTTTTCAGAAAAATCGACTGGTGTAACGATAAAAAAGTTCAGTAGCGCCAGCAGCCCACAAAACAAACCATCTTCATCATGCTGTTTCGCATAACTCCCAGCAATAGTCACACCAAATATAACAGCCAGGAAATTAGTAGTGAACATGATAATTGTTTTTAATGCCCCAGCAATGCCTGCCTGTATGATAAACTCCTTGTAGGCTGGGATTGGTAGGTTTAAAAACAATGCAGCAAATGCACCTAATATAGTAATAGGCATTGCCCCCATCATTCCTCCTGTAATGCCATTCACCAGTTTACTGGTCTGAATTTTATTTACTACAGGATGGATTTTACTGGTTATCTTTTTTCTATCAAAATTAGACATAGGGCTCCCCTGGCTACGAATATTGAACCGTGAAAATTAATACTTTTTCAATTGAAATTAATTCAACAGACTTAGTGCATCCATTAATACCTTTTCACCATTCATGGTTCCATAGTCAACCATATCAATAACAGAAACCTTTATTCCACGAGGTTCATATTTTTCTCTTAAATCATCTTCAAGATAAGAAATTTGTGGACCCAACAATAGTATTTCCGTTTGACCATTATAGCTTTTAAACTTCTCCTCTGGCATTGCAATAATGCTAGCATCAATACTCTTGCTTTTAGCACTTTGCTGCATTCTCGCCATCAACATGGAGGTTGACATGCCCGCAGCACAAACCAAAGTAATATGAATCATAGACTCTCCTTGCTATTCCTTATTTTTAATCATCTTGTACATTTCTATCATTTCAAGAGCGATATCTCTGGTTGTCATCGCATTCATTAAATGATCCTGACCATGAACCATGATAAGTGAAACAGAAGCTTTTTTTTCTCCACGCGCCTCAGCCTGAATCAATTCAGTTTGAAAAAAATGCGCTTGTTGCAAAGACTCATTCGCTTCGGCAATGCGTATTTCTGCTATATCGAAATTCCCCATCCGCGCTGCTTTCATTGCCTGCATAGCTTTACTCTTAGCACTACCACCGTTTACCACTAACTCTGTAATAATATCTTCCAGGCTAATTTCCATCATTAATACTCCTCCTGCTCACTATGGCTATTTAAGGCAATCTTAGCGACCGGCAATCACATTCTCCAGCGGAAGATTTACCATGTTTAATCTGGTCAATATTGCAATCTACTCATGATGTCGGCAAACCTTTCAGCAACATCATCATCACATCAAATGATTGATTAGCAATCAGTTTATTGATAGCCTCAGCATCAAATAATAATTTTGTTGTCAGTTGATAAAAACGGCCTATATCGGCATCTTCTTCGGAAGAGATAGAGATGAGAAAAACGATCTGTACCTCATTATGTCCCCACCAAATGGGCTTTTTTAAGATTCCTACAGTGACAAAACTCACCTCAGTCATGACCTGAAAGGGATGAGGAATGGCAACTAAATTACCAAAGTCAGTTTGTCCCAGCATTTCACGTTTCATTACCGCATCAAGAAACCCTTCCGGTAACTGATGGTGTTTACTTGTATATCGAAATAATATATCAAGGGCCTCTTCTTTAGTCGAAGCATCGATATCCATAAAAAAAAGCTCGGGAAGGTAATATCTATTAAGAAAAGTATTACTACTACTTTCAAATATCTCACTACATGTGGCTATATCCTTATTTTCAAGAAAAAGACTCACCTCAAAAACAGGAACCGGCACATCAACATTAATAGGGATAGTTGTAAATATATAGTCAATGCTATTTTTTGAAAAATCGAATAGCGATAACTCCCAGGCGGTACACTCATAAATTCTATCGATATATTTCCCGAAGGCCTGCTTATACTTATACATAAATAATTGAGTCGTGCCTTTGCCTGATGAGCACACTACAATGATATTTTTCTTATCAATATTCTTATCTTTTTTCTCCAAAGCCAGCTCAAAAAGAATTGCAAAATAAGCGACTTCATCGTCTGGGATTTTGGTAGCATAGTGTTCAGAGAGCGCAATACATGCCGTTGCAGCCATAGTATAAGCAAATGCATACTCCTTCTTGATTTCATGCAATAATGGATTACTAAGTGGAATACCATACTGCATTCTTATATCCAATGGCACCATATGCTGATTCAACGACATTCTTAATTCAAGATTATCCATGAAATCGATCTTGAAACTCTTATATAAAATCTCTAACATTCTCCATGTCAATTCATCAATTTTCCTTGAAATGATGATATTCCCTCCTGATTTCTTATAAGAATCAGAAGATAGTTTTGCTCCCATATGCAGTGAAATATATAAAACCTCACTTTCAGGCAACACAATCTGAAATGCCTCTTGAATAGCATGTGAGATCTCGTTTGCTGCAACAAGCACATCTGGCTTCATCATTTCCATTATTCGATCACCATCAATAGCGACCAGTTGCATTTGCTGAAGTCGATATACAGCAATAAAAATATGCGAAATAAAACTCTCTAATGAAACCTCTGATATACGCAACTCATACTTATATAAAACAGACAAAACAACATTACCAATAATCTTTAATTTCTCATCTTTCTTACCGTCAGTGTTCATATAATCACTGCGTCTTATAAGATTGTTAACGATACAAACTCTTTTATTAAATTCACTCCCATTGATAATAACCCCATAATTAGGGCGTCTCTCTAAAATAAGATGATGTATGTGAAGTATATATTCTACTTTTTTCATATCCGCACTAATCGTATTACGAGAGACATAACACTGGTCACATAAATCATCTAATTTTATATAGTCATTACGATTTAAAAGGAAATTCAGGATAAAGAAAACTCTTTCATTTGAGGTTGTTGGATGCGGCCCTTTAATATCCTTACCGAGTGAAATGGCAAACTCATTAAAATCATCATGATTATCAACAACAAGTTTATACCCCATATTAGATCTTGATGTAATCATTCCACCATGTGAAATTAAAAAATCATTAAGATCTTTTAATCTACTACGAACTGTTTTTTCACTAACAGTAATCCTGGCTGCCAAATCACGAGCAGTATGATACTCACCATCAAGCAACTCATTAAAAAGGACTGATAATTTACTATACATCTCATCCCCTTTATAATAATCATCATGTTTCACCCCAATTTGACTCTATCACCCTTAATCAGGAAACTCCACCCAAGCCGTCACCATGAAGTTCTGGTAATCATTTGGACATAAGGGTTGTTTTTTTGATCCTCGTCACACAAAAACACTCTCTTATCAATGATAAGAGACTAATAAGAACAAAAAATAAAATGCTCTATCACCAAAAATCACGTTAATACATAGCCACGCATTACCGTTCACGGTTATTAAACACAATTCAGTTGACTCAAAGAGTCACTCCGCATATTAAAAGACTGGATATATACAAACCCACTAATACACGGAATCGTACCCGACAATATTACCTGCCGAGAGGTCGCCATTCAGAGAATGGAGACGACATTTTCGTAGCGGCTGAAAATATAGAGACAGTGCCACTGGGTGATTGAAGCTGGGTGACGTAGATAGGCTCATATCTGTTATATAGGGGAGTGACTGACTGTCCGTCATCCTGATCCTACCCAATTGCGCTCGACGATGACTACCGGCACACTGGTGATAAATTAGTCAAATCAGGAGAGACAAGATGCCAGACCATCCTTCGATTGCGCTTATTGGCCCCGGTGCTATCGGCACCACTATCGCGGCGCTACTGCATGACATTAACCGCACGCCAGTCCTTTGCGGGCGCACGGCGCATCCTCAGTTAGTTCTGCGCCACGATGACGGTAAAGTGGTAGTGCCTGGCCCGGTATTGAGTAACCCTGCGATGCTCAACCATGCGTTCGATTTGGTGTTTCTTGCGGTGAAAACGACCCAGGTGGCTGATTGCACCGACTGGCTGGCGACACTGTGCGATAAAAATACTGTCGTGTGTGCACTACAAAATGGCGTCGAGCAGAAAACCCAACTGACCCCTTTGGTCAACGGCGCACAGGTGCTGCCGTCAGTCGTCTGGTTCCCGGCACAGCGTGAGCCAGATGCCTCTGTCTGGCTGCGCGCCAAACCACGTCTGACACTGCCGGATGTGCCGCAGGCAAAACGGGTCGTTGATGCGCTCAGCGGCACCCGCTGCACGGTTGAATTGTCATCGGATTTCACTTCGGTGGCCTGGCGTAAACTGCTGCAAAATGCCGTCGGTGGCCTGATGGTGCTGGCAAATCGCCGCGCCGGGATGTTCTCTCGCGGGGATATTGCCGAGCTGGCGCTGGCCTATCTGCGTGAATGTCTGGCAGTCGCACGCGCGCAAGGCGCGCTGCTTGACGATAGCGTTCCACAGGAGATCGTTGATGTTTTCCATCATGCACCAGCAGATTTAAGCACCTCAATCCTCGCCGACCGACAGGCTAATCGCCCGCTGGAGTGGGATATCCGCAATGGCGTGATCCAGCGCTACGGTCATTTACACGGTATTCCCACCCCCATCAGCGATGTGCTGGTCCCCCTGTTGGCAGCAGCAAGCGAGGGTCCGGGTTGATGGTAGGTAAGTAGAGCACCTATACGGACAGACCCAATCGTTCTGTTTTATGCCAGGACTTGAATCATTAGCATGATTATCCAATTCTGGATTGCACTCACCGACAGGAAGCGGCTCAACACAACCAGCCCACAACAAGGGCTGGATTATTCCTGATAACCAAAACCCCAAAAATCACTTGTTTTATAAAAACAAAATCCCCATTCCGGCAACACCCCTCCCTTAAAAATAGCCTGAAATGACCGATTATCATGACCATTACCCCGAGCAATATGTGCCAGAACGATTACAATTACTGTTGCAATTCATAAGCCGCGTTCAGGAATGACGTGCAGGACGACGAGGCGGCCATTTGACCCAGTGTGCTTAGCCAGCCACGAGCTTCTCGCTGGCAACGAATTCGGGCGCAGAAAACTCTCTGCCAGGACGCTACTCAGAGGATGTTCCAATGAAATCGATAAAATCCATCCTGCTTTTTTTGCTGCTTATCGGACTGGGATCAGTGTTAACACAAGGTGCGGTCAATTGGCGGTCAGGGCAACAGATGCTCTCGCAGGCCAGTAAGATCTTCACCGCTAAAGACATCACTGCGGATATCCTGCCACCGCCGCTATACCTGATAGAAGCTCGGCTAACGTTATCGCAAGGACTTGATGGCACGCTATCGCCAGCCGAAGCAACCAAAACGTTCGACAAACTGGCCCAGGACTATACCACTCGTGTGGACTACTGGCGCAAAACACCGACCTTCGGTATCGAGCAATATCTTTTGGGAGAACAACACGATGCCGCGCTGAAATTCCTGGCAGCGGCGCGCCGTGACGTATTGCAACCGCTGGCTGCTGGCAATACTGCAGCCGCGCGCGCGGGACTGGCTAGCGTGCACAAGCTCTATGAAGCGCATCGCGTAGCAGTGGACAAGACGGTTGAGGTTTCTAATGCGTTCGCTGATAAGAACCTGGCAGCCTTTGATGCACTCGAGGCATCGAACGCCAGAACCAGCATGGGCGTACTTATCGGGGCGCTATGTGTGTGTTTAGCCCTTTATATCGGAGCACGCCGTCGTCTGCACACAGCGGTCTCATCACCGTTGCTGAATGCCTGCGACGCGGCACAGAAGATTGCCGAGGGCGACCTGACCTGCCACATCCAGGTACATGGCCGCGACGAAGCCAGAGAAATGCTCAACGCGTTGGCCGACATGAAAGACAGTCTGCAAAGCATCGTCGCGATGGTGCGTACCAGTTCCGACGCTATTTTCACCGACTCAATGCTGATATCCACAGGCAACGCCGACCTTAGCAAGCGTACGGAAGAGCAAGCTTCCAGCTTACAGCAGACTACAGCGTCAATGATGGAGATTCGCTCCGCGGTACAAAAGAACGCGGAAACAGCCGAGCAAGCAACCCGGCTCGTGTCGTCAACCCGTGATACGGTGCAACAAGGGGGTGATGTGATGCATCAGGTGATCTCAACCATGCAAGACATCACTACCAGCGCCCAGCAGATCACGGAGATCATCGCCATCATTGATGGTATCGCCTTCCAGACTAACATTCTGGCCCTGAACGCCGCAGTTGAAGCCGCCCGCGCCGGTGAGCAGGGTCGAGGTTTTGCCGTTGTTGCGGGTGAAGTCCGCTCACTGGCCCAACGCAGTGCTGAAGCCGCTAAAGAGATCAAAAAACTGATCAGCTCCAGTATGGAGAAAGTCGAAAACGGTTCGCAGCTGGTTGAAAGCGCTGGCGCATCGATGGACAGCATCGTTTCGCAAGTACGCACAGTCTCTGACTTCATCACAGAGATCAGTTCTACGGCGAAGGAGCAGGTCTCCGCCATCAGTCAAATCACCGATGCCGTAGGGCAGCTCGACCTCGTAACACAACAAAACGCATCGCTGGTCGAAAAAGGCGCCACGACGGCGAAAAACCTCACCCACCAGTCACAATTACTTGCCGGGTTGGTAGGGCGATTCCGACTGGAAAACACGGCAATGCAAGCCAGTACCGATCATGGATACCTGACAGTCGCAGATCAGGCAACGCCTCTGTTGACGTCCAACCAGGACTCTTCAGGGGGAAGAAGCGCTACACGCAAACACTCAGAGCCCGCGACCGAACATTGGTCAACATTTTGATACAGACGCCACTGAGACGGCATCACGTCCAGAACGTCATATTGCTCGTTGAGGTATAGCTGGCACGATGTGTATTGCCAGCTATACCACTCAATTTCATCTACAGCAGTACCCTGCCATCACTAAAAACCATACAGTCATCGTGATGTATGAATCAACGGAGAACGGGTCACGCAACGATGGATAGATGACCTTACCCTGAGCCAGGGTGTCTGTTACGATAGATAATATCGTCAATTACGATTGGACATTCGAGGACGGGCATGAGCACACATAAATGTTTAATATGCAACCATGAAACTAGCTACTTCTTCTCAAAGGACTACCCGAGCTATCCAGGAAGCCCGTTTTTAGAAACGCTGAAGGTTGATTTCTGGAAATGTGATAACTGCGGTTTTACCGTTTCAAAAACGCACCAGGAAATGACGGACGATCAGTGGTCGCAGTTGAATTCAAGCTGGCATCACAAATTTGAGAATGACTTTACGTCAAGAACAACAAATCAGCCTCCCTATATTGATCAGGCATTAGCGACAAAGTTGCTAGCAGAGAACCATGTCATTGAGCTCGATAGTGTAATTGACTATGCAGCCGGGTATGGAACCTTCTCGCACTGTATGCAGAAATATTTCAATATTAACATTCCCATTTTTGATCGTTACGTTCGCAATCTGGATGAACGAATCCAGTATGTGGCGGAAGAAGACCTGTCTCGCTATAAGCTTGTCATCAATAGTGCCATGTTCGAGCACGTTATGACGCGTGAAGCACTTGATGAAGTTGACAGGCTTGTCCGTGATGATGGAGTTCTGATGCTGCATACGGTTATTGCTGAACGCGTACCCAAGGATCCAAACTGGTTTTATATCAATACTATGGTGCATACAGCCTTTCACACGAATAAGAGTATGTCTTTGCTGATGGAGCAATGGGGTTATAAAGCGTCAGTTTATTCCCCACAGGCAAAATGTTGGTATCTTTTTAAAAATAAACACCCTGGGCTTGATAAACTGGAAGAATCTATTTCAAAAATAAACAGAGAATTGCAAACCACTTACTTTCATTATAAAGAAGGTTTTGTAGATTATTGGAAAGGCTTCTAAAAATGTTGTGGCCGCATGGATAATGCTGCATGCCAGCATAATAAATTAAAAACCATTGTGGAATAAAATGACATGCCGGGGAATATGAGCCTGTCCGTAATTCTGTGTAATTGCCACCGTATTAAAGGTGATCGCTCAGGCGGTCACCGAACTCGGTAATAAAACGGCTCATCGCCAGCCGCCAGTTCTGGATCGGCATACTCCATTTTTTGAGGCCGACTGTATCGCCAGATAAATCACTTTCCGTACCGAATCATCTGTCGGGAACACCTTACGTTTCTTTATCGCCTGCCGAATCACACTGTTCAGCGACTCGATGGCATTGGTGGTGTAGATAGCCTTGCGGATATCCGGCGGGTAACCAAAGAACGTGTTGAGATTTTCCCAGTGCGCCCCCAGCTTTTGGTGCCGTTAGGGAACACCTCCAGATACATGCCCCCGCCATCCGCTAACTTGTAGGGTTTATCTTTGGGCTTGGCAGTCTCTACCTGTCTGGCATTGAGCTTCATTTGGGGGCATCTCCTCTAGACCGAACACGATATGCCCCCACCGATGCCCCCAACTCACCGTAGATTTCCGTGAACGTGAGTAGACGAGCAGAGACAATAAGGGTCGTGAAACCGCGTATTATAAGGGTATTTGAGTAGACTTGGGGAGACGTTAAAATAGGTAGGATGGTGCCGATAATAGGAGTCGAACCTACGACCTTCGCATTACGAACTCAATAGACCAATGTTTTCCTCTGTTTACACTCTTCAAGAATTGATTTTTTTATTTTTAAAAATCAAATGATTAATCAATTTTTTGGCTTCCACTCGTTCGCTGTCGTTTCCCCTGATATCATGCTAAGAGTGTACCCCAGAAAGGACCTATTATGGCAATCATCATCACTCAGGATCGACAGTTGGCATCCCTTTCAGTCACTGAAGAAGAGAAAGAAAATGTTGTCTCAGTCAAATCAAAAGCAGGCGGAGGACTCTACGTCCGCATACGCTATGGCAGCGAGAGTAAAAGCTGGATTTATCGTTACAGGATTGCACAAAAGCAAATCAAACTGACATTGGGTAGCTACCCTGCTATGAGCCTGGCTCAGGCTCGTCAGGCCCATGCCGACGCAGCTGAATTGGTGAAGAAGGGCATTGATCCTCGTTACGTCAAAAAAAATGAGAAACAGCAAAACGAGCAAATGCCAATATTCGCTGACTTGTGGCAAAACTGGTTGGCATTCAGAACTGAGAGTAAACCCATCAGTGCCCGCACCATTACTGACTATGAAGGCACCTATCGCCGCCATCTTGAAAAGGCGTTGGGTAATATGCGCGTTAACGATCTTTCACGCTCTGTGATTTTCGAGCATCTCAGCCGCGTAAGAAAGGAAAGCACAGAAGGGGTTCGCAAAGGATTAATCATCCTGAATCTGACCCTTGATCATGCCACGTTACAAGGGCTGATTGAACATAACCCTGCTCGTCTGCTCAAACCTGCCATGTTTGGTGCATCAATGGGTAAACCTCGTGAACGTTGGTTGCCACAAGACGAACTCCACATGCTTTGGAAAGCACTCGATGAAGCCTCTGTTGGTGGTGGCTCCATTGCAGCAGGTGGCAGAGGAATAGCATCCAGCGTGGTAATGTCATTATCCGTTGCGAATGCACTTCGCTTGATCATATTCACGGGTGTTCGTCGCTCAGAAGCAGCAGAAATGCGCTGGGATCAAATCAACGGTGATCGCTGGACTATTCCAGCTACCAAAAATGGCAAAAGCCATATTGTCACACTACATCCCCGCGCCCTATCCCTTATTCAAGAACAGCGCGTGATCGCGGAAGGGGCATATGTTTTCGGTTCCACCAGCAAGCCAGGATTTCCTATAACCGGTGATGCCCTTACTCGTGCTCTGGAGCGTGTAAGATCTAAATATCTTGCGGAACTTGCGCCCTTCTCTCCTCATGACTTACGTCGTAGCGTGGCCACGGGTTGTGCGGAATATCTGGATGCACCAGAACGCTTGATAGAGCTTCTGCTGAACCACGTACCTAAAGATCGATTAATTCGGACTTATCAAGTTGGGCAACAAGCGGACAAACTGAAAAAGCTATTTCTACGCTGGGGGGATTTTATTCAACAGGAAATCATTACCTCCTCGGTATCGAGGCCAGATAATGTCGTTAAAGTTCAGTTTGGTGGTAAATAAAAACTACATAAGGGGCATGGCTCTTAATACAGTGAACAGCAAGAGCCATGCGAGTCATTAAGCAAAGACTGAACCTAAGCAGCGGTAGAGGTTAACCACCCCTTGCGATGCAACGTATCTACCGCTAAAGATATCTGGCGTGGTGTGAACTGCCGCTTTCTTTCATTCCAGGCATAGATAAAATCAGTAACATCTTCAGGGGACGTCAGCGATTCATGTTGCATTGTCCAGTGAACCGTTGAAAGGAGTTCCAGACCAAAAGGCGACTCAAAACCTTCCACCAAATCCGAGACTTTCTGAAAGCGGCGGTAAGTCTCTTCTTGTTGCTCAAGAAACGCTTTTGCCTCTTCTGCCACTCCGGGAACCAGCGAGAGTTGCTTATCAGGCATATCACCGCCATCTGAATACCCAGAGATCATATGCCCTTCAATCGCGTTAAGCACATGCCGTAGGTTTTCCGCATAAGGCCCATAATGCGCTTTCTGGTACTTAAGACGTAATGGTTCCCCGGATTCTTGCATGAAATACATCAGCTTATGTAATTCCAGCAAAGAGATGAACGGATCTAACAACCCATTAAGATAACGCTGCATCAGTTCAACCAGCGCGGCTCGCCCTGCTGTCATCTTTGGCACTTCTGTTTTATGTACCATACGTTCCGATGACGGTGCACCGTTGGGATCGTAAATCGCAATTCGTACTGACTCAAGCGGTTGAACGGCAGACTCAATCAGGGGCTTAACATCTTGCCAGTCCAGACCGCCTAAGCCACTCCCCAATGGGGGAATGGCAATGGAGCGAATATCATGTTGCCGGATAACGGCGACCAAATCGTCCAACCCGGCGGCAATATCTTCAAGACGACTTTTCCCTTTCCAGTGGCGTTTGGTCGGAAAGTTAATGATATAACGAGGGTTTGTTAACTGCCCGGTCTCAAAGACGAACATTTTGCCTGGAACAACTTGTTTCGCTTTACAGGATGCAGCATAAGCTTTGAAGTTATCCGGGTAGGCATTTTTGAATTGCAATGCAATGCCTCGCCCCATTACGCCAACGCAATTGACGGTATTGATGATAGCCTCAGTCTCTGCCTGGAGGATGTCGCCCTGTCTGTATTCAATCATTATGAAATCCTCATCAGTAGTACCATTCTCGTTTCACCTCAACAGGAGGACGATGCCCACCAAGCGGGATCATGTTAGCAACCTGCTGATAAATCAAAGGTGAATGAACACCGATGCGCTCAATTAAATGCCAAGGGAAACAGCGCTCAATCAAAAACTCAGCCTGTTTCGCCTCTTTAGTTCCATTACCGCCGCTCCACTGATTGCTTTGTATCGCTTCCCAGTTCAGTTCTCCAAGCTGGGATTGTTGACAACGATCTTCGAAGTAAAGTGAACCAGCATTAGATAACGTAAACGCCCAGCGTTGGCGATGTTGCTCCGCCCATGCAATGGTTGTATAGAGGTCAGCTTCAAGATGCAAAATAGGTTCCTGACCACCACGGTAAGCCAACTCTGGATGATTGGCTCTGTATATCAGGTATAGCATGACAGAGCGGGGACAAAAATAAAAAGGTACACATTGTCCCACATACAGATTGGGATGGTTTGTAAGCGTCAACTCATGGAGCCGACGCTGTTTAATGCTACTCATTCCTATCATTGTACCGGCACCATGACGAACCGAGATTTGCTCGTCAGACAACAACCCTTCGGCAACGATTGAATGAAGCCGATCAATGTGAAGGATGTGGTAAATCTTGGGACGTTCAGGGATCGGCATACAAACCAGCTCCTTGTAGCAATTTAATGCTAATCTGCCGCAATAATAACAAATTTTGAGGGCGGGAATAGGCATGAGTCCTAAGCTTACCAGAAACGAAATGACTACCTCGCCGCCAACATCCCCGGATAATGTTTGGCGATAATGTCATTCATCTGCTCGATCAAGTCAGGGCGTTTAAAGATGAGATGCCCGGTGCCTTTCTGAAAGTAACGCACACTAAAATACTCATCTTCGTACTGCTGATGGTGGGGGTTATCGCGAATATGGTTCATTAGCCGGATAGTCACATCGCCCCGGTTATCAGGTATGGGTTTGCCATCCAGCAAGGACAACATCCGCTCCAGATCGGCCAGTTGATCGCGTCGCCAGCCCCAGTTCAGGCCAAAGCCCCAACGGTGGTACGTCACCAGATTACTGATGATGATTTTCTTGCCAAAGTAGCAGGGATGATTGGTTTTGTAATCCCACGATAGCCCCTTAAATACATTAATTACGCCACGCTCGAATACCTCCCGCTTGCTCTGGTGAAGTTGTTCAAACGTGCTGAGGATATTGGCTTCGCTGATGATCGGCAGGTCGCCCTCGTCCAGATTCTTATGCCACTGGCTGCGGGCTTGTGCGTCCATCAGTGACAACATGCCGGATTTCAGCATCAGGTCGCGCCAGATATGGCTGTCCAGCGTGCGGATAATGGCTGGCATCGCCTTGTCAGGCGTTTCTGTCAGCCAGCAATCGTAGCGATGCCCGGGCTTCATTGCCCAGTCTTCAGCGGTGCCGCCACCGATAGTCGCCGTTAGCGTTGAAATGGCCTGTAACCGGGTAATGAGCTGTTCTACCTGTTGCAGCGCGGCATCACGTCCAGTGACGATACGCGCAATGTTAGTCGAGCCAATCAGCTCGGTGTGGTCGGTTAACACCTCGGGTTCAGTTTTCATAGTGTGTTGTCCATACATAACAGCCAATGCGCCAGCCGGTAAGGGCTGGCGTATTATGCATCAGGGGGAAGGATTAATCGGTTTGGCGTTGTGTGACTGGAAAGCAGCTCGCAGTCTTTATGGTTTGAGCAGGCCGGTGGCGCGTCTGGCACGGAGAATATCGACCGCGTTCAGAAACGGTTGTTGCTCCTGCCAGCTAAAACCGCTGCGGTCGATGCGCACCAGCTCATAGCGCTCCACCAGAAAGTTCACGGCGTCCGGCAGCGAAACTCCGGCGTCGAGGTGGGCCTGGATCTCAGCTTCTTCACAAAACGGCGTGTCGTTAAGCGTCAGCCCGTAGTGCTTGTCCAGCAGGTACGTCAGCAGGCGCTGCCAGATGTGGACCGGCGTTAACGGCAGCGCATCGTGAGACGATGCAGGGTGGTGGGTCATGGTAAAAATCCTTGTGAAAAAGAATGAGGGACGTGAAGCAGCAACAGCCAGGAGAAGGCTGGCATTACAGCCAGCCGCGTTCAGCAAACGACACCACCTGGCTGCCGCCAATGACCAGATGATCCAGCGTGCGGATATCCACCAGCTCAAGAGCGCTTTTCAGCCGCTCGGTAAGCGCCCGGTCTGGCGTACTCGGTTCGGCATGGCCGGATGGGTGGTTGTGCGCCAGGATCACCGCCGCCGCGTTGTGGCTCAGGGCCGCCTTGACGATTTCTCTGATGGGAATATCGACATGATTAATGCTGCCCAGCGCCATGATTTCCCGGTCTATCAGGCGATGCTGGTTATCGAGAAACAGCACCATGAACACCTCCCGCTCCAGCGGAGCCAGATGCAGTTGCAGCCACATTCGGGTATAGGAGGAGGCGGTAAACGGCTCACCCGGCTGGCGCAGGTGGCGCTCCAGCAGGCGCTGGGCCCGGCGGATGATGCGCTGCTCATGTTCGGTAAAAGGGGTCGGTAAAACCGGTTGATTCATCGGGGGTCTCCCTGAAAACACAAACAGGATTTAGTCGGCATGTTGCAGCAGCGACTCCGCCAGCACCCACAGCGCCCGGTTGAGCCGCACATCGTTGTCGATGCTGCTGACGGCACGGGTGCGGGCCCGTTTCCCCTGCGGGTTGCGACCGGGCAGCCCGCCCTTTATCAGGTTCTCCTGAATACGCTGAAAGGTGGTCCACAGGTCTTGCCGGTCGTCCTGCCAGCGGCGCGGCGTCAGGATTTGCGCTGCCGTCACTGGCTGATGTGCCTCACCAAAACGGTACGCCAGCGCGGCGTTTGCCAGCGCGGATTGCGCCGGAGGCGGTAACAGCAACGACTGCATGGCATCGCGCTTTTCCTCGATGCGCTCAAAGGTATCCAGCACCTCATACGCGCCTTCAATCACCCGACCTACCACATCGCCTTTATGGGGCACCCGCACCTCGCCAAAACTTTCGCCGCAAATCAGCCCGTTCTGGCACACCTGCCGGAACAGCCCCGGCAGCATCTGGTACGAACTGGAGCCATCATGACTGTTGAGCAGGATGATTTCCGGCACCTGATGGCCGGTGATTTGCCCTTCCCGACGCAGACGCAGCATGTGTTTGGTGTGCTCGCGGCGGCTGTCGTCGCGCACACGGGTCTGGCAGGCAAAGAACGGCTGAAAGCCTTCACGTTGCAAATTATCCAGAAGGGTAATCGTCGGAATGTAAGTGTATCGGTCGCTGCGGGACTCATGCTTTTCCTCACTGAACACGCTGGGTACGGTGCGAAACAACTCTTCGCGGGTTAACGGACGGTCACGACGGATAAGGTTTGCTGCGCCAAAGCGCGAGGCCAGACGGGTCATGGCAGACTCCTTGAGATGGCTGAAAATAAAAAGCCCGGACGCACAGGCGACCGGGCTCGTAAAACGAAAACGGATGGGCAATGCAGAACTAACGATTCAGAAGAACACCGACCACAGGGCGCGAGCCACGGACACCACGGTATCGCGCAGCGTCTGGATAAGCGTGCGCACCGTGGCCGGTATCAGCGGCAGACGGCTGACGCTATCGAGTGCGCTGCCCACCGTATCGGCAAAATCATCGCGGGCTTTTTGAGTGACGCGTTCGCTACGAAGGGGCGGCTGTAGCTGTGTAACCAGCGGGCTGCTGGCTTCGCGCGGCAGGCTTGCCACCATCAGCGCCGCCATGTGCGACAGCCCCCAGCGCAGCCGCACCGAAACCGCACAGACCGGATGCACCGGCAAAAACAGGGTGTGCAGCAGGGCGATTTTGCGCTCAAGGCTCTGCTTCTGTGTGGCAGACAACGCCGTCACACCGCCCTCAGTGGGTTCAATCTTGTCCGCCTGACTGACCACAAACAACACCTTGTGCCGCCAGGCTTCGCCAATCACCTGATGGTAAAAGTGCTCGTCCACCGCCAGCGCCCGGTCATCGGCCTTGATCAGCCACAGCACCAGATCGAGATGCGGAAGATGCTGGCGATACATCGCAGCATACTCAGTATCACGCCGTTCACTTTCACCGACACCGGGCAGGTCTACCAGCGTCATACAACGCTCACCCACATTAAGGCGAAAACGCAGCGGTTCACGGGTACAGGCCGACACAGCACTGACCGGCGACACCTCACCGGCAAACAGCGCATTACACAGGCTGCTCTTGCCCGCACCGGTCTTACCCATGAGGCCGATCACCGGCTCGTAGTGGGTCAACTGCCGGATATGCTGCCAGATTTGCGCTGTCACCCACTCCGGCAACCCCGACAACGCCTGACGCAGCGGCGCAGGCCCATCCTGATGATTCATATCATGTCCTCGGTAAACAGAAACACAAACGGCAGCACCGTGAGGCGCTGCCGTTAAGGGGAAGGTTCGGAGAGATGATATCTATCTGAAAATATTTTCTATCTTATCTATTACGTGACCAAACTCGGTAAATCACTACATCATCAAGACCTTCTTGTTTACATTAACCCAATAAGTTAAGGTCTTTCTGGCAGAACAAAACGTACTTCAATACGCCGCTGACGAGCATCCTCTGGTGGGATACCCGGAATAGGCTGAGAATCACCGTATCCAGCAACGCTCACCCGACGTGCAATGGCTGGGGCAAGATCGCCCACAATAAATTTACGTGCTTCTCTCGCACGAGCTGCCGATAGTGTGAAATTGTCGTCATACACAGTGCAAAAACTTTCAAAATTCGTTACCGGTCGTACGACGGGCGAGTTATCGGTATACCCCTCAATAAACACCTGCCCGGTACTGAACTCGTTAAGAAACTTGACCACCTGTATTTCGATTGTGGTAAAGGCCTGACTCGCTTGTGAGGCAATACAAGCACTTCCTCGATTAAAAACACCATCACGTAGCGTGATTTTTTGTGAATTCACATCCAGTGCCACTAAGCCTTCATTCTCTGTACCATTAAGCGATGCTTTTATATTACCTAGCATCTCACCAACTTTAGCGCGCTGTGCATTAGCCCCTTGCTCCATCTCTTGCTTATGTTTGATATCTGACCACGTCTTTTGTAAGACCGACATCACCAACAGCAACATCACAACCGCCATCACACCTGACATCAGATCCGAAATGGAGACCCACTCATTGGGCTTGTCTTTCATGAGCAATCCCCTCAGGCGGCGTCGTTAACCGTGTTTAGTGTCACCAAGGTTTGATCAAGGCTTTGTAACGTAGCAGTCAGCGGTTTTAGGCTTTGCTCAATTTGTTGAGTTATGCGATCCCGCTCAGGCGAAGAAAGTATTTCACGAATAACGCTCAACTCTTTAAGTGCATCAATCAGCCTGTTATCCAGCG
Source organism: Dickeya oryzae (assembly GCF_009372235.1). Classification (GTDB taxonomy): domain Bacteria; phylum Pseudomonadota; class Gammaproteobacteria; order Enterobacterales; family Enterobacteriaceae; genus Dickeya; species Dickeya oryzae. The sequence goes on from NZ_ML762920.1 coordinate 1,110,421, forward strand.
CAGAGATAGCTGTAGATGCATCCGCACTGCTCAACATCTCATCACGTAATGATTCAATACTGCGTACCAATTGACTGATACCTGCATTAATGATGTCCATGCCTGGTTGCAAGGGGCTATGTTGTTGCATCACTTGTAGTTGATTAACCAACGCTTCGATCGCAAGTGCACTTTTCTCGCCAGACTCCGTCATCCCCGCATAGCGGTTATTGAGGCTTGCGACTTGCCGATTGCTGCTGGATACGGCAGTAAGCCCATTAACAATTTGCTCACGCAAATCATCAACCAGTTTTGTCATGGCGATCACTTTCTCGTTCAATGTTTCACTGGTTATCATGAACTCACGCTGGGCGTCACGCTGAGTTTTCATAGACTGGTCGATAGAAACGCGCACTTCACTCATAGTGGTGCCAACGTTTTGCGAGAGATCGGAAACAGCATGGGAAATACCATCCGTCGCATTTGCCATACTGGTGGATATCGAGTCCATATTCTGGCTAAAGCTTGCCCCCATTTGATTAATGGTTGAACCAAGATCGTTTTTAACCGTTCCCAACATATCGGTAATACCTGAACGGAAATCACCAATTGCTGCTTGCAAATCTCCTGCTGAATCGCCCATTTCCTGCGCAGCATGCGCCATTTTTCCTGCTGATTGTTGTATGGCGGCAAGATTATCGCTATTGGCGTCAATAAAACGTTGCAGTGATTCACGCGTCGTCGTCAGTTCAGACAGTTGCCGCTGATTCTGTTCCGATTGAGCCTGGTCGCTTGCGACTAACAGTTGCTGTGTGGATTGCAACATATCGCTAAGTTTTGCCAGGTGATTTTCACGGTTCTTATCTTGTAACGATGCCTCATGGCCTTGATCTACAAGAGTCTTTAATAAAGGCTGTAGCCCAGAGTGCAGCATTTGTAGCGATTGGCGTGTTGCTTCCCCCTCACGTTGGGCACAATCCACCCCTCCTTGTAATGCATCAAGCAGCCGCTGCTGAGTTTGCTCATGTTCGATACGTTTATTCTGGCGAGAGAGTTCAAACGCAGCTTTCATCTTTTGTGTACACCAGCGCAGGCGTTTCTCGTCATAACCTTTTACGGCAACCCAGGTTTTTAGTATCAGGAATGCACTGATCCCCCACGTAGAGGTCTTAAATTTTGTCCCTAATCCTTCCATCATTCCCATTAGGTTGGACATGGCGCTATCCATTCCTGCGGAATTCGCATCAATCAATATGTTCGATGCCTTGTTAAGTGCGATTCCCAGGCCAAGGAACGTTCCCAGAAGCCCTAGAATCAACAAAATCCCAGGCATAACATCCGCCATTTTCTCTGCCGGACTGGCGACGACCGTACTGATTTCATTCACTGAACCATGTTCAACATCAAGCGCTTCTGTAGATTCTGCGGATACGTTGCCCTGCCATTTATTCTCCCAAAACTGAACATTAGCCTGACGTGAAAGCTGTACGATCGTCATGAGAACCAGAAACAACATCACTCCACCGAACATTAATTGGATAACGTCAACATCCGGCAACAGGAACGCAAGGAACTCATGAAATGTCATGCTGCCACCTCAACCAATTTACTGGCACGTTCACGGCTGGCTTTTTCAAAGATGTTGGCAAAATCGATAATCAAGCTTTGCTGTTCACTATCAAGATCCTCCCAACGTTTACCAAACTGCGCACAGTCAATGATCACCATACCGACTGTACTGCTGTCTTCCATCAGGTATTCCTGACCGGCAAACTCTTCCGGTTCTTTTTCCAACATCTGTAAAAAACCTTCTGCGGCAAAAACATAGTTGCGCATTTCATTGGTACGTTTACGTTTTGCTTCCATCGCAGCCTGTAACTCAGGTAGGCGAGCTTCAAGCGCAGTAAGCATCACCACCTCTTCTTCCTGGAGATCCCCAAGGCGCTGACCGATCTGTAAACGGCGCAGCAATACCTGCTCTTTGGAAAGGTCGTCATTCAATGATTTCCACTCATTTTCCATATCCTGTAGGTTATAGCCCCAAGCCATGATCATTTCTTCAAAGACAAAAGGAATGAGTTTCTTACCAAAACGCGCCATCACAACGCGATCAAGACGCTGTGCCGTTTCGTCGCTCAATTGTGGATTGGGCTTCAACAATTCGTTACCCATCTCAATCAGGAACAAGTCGTCATCCGTTATCGCATTAATGTCCTGCGCACAAGTCAGATGTTGTTCGGTATCTTTCAGCAGCTTTTGAGAGGCTCGCAAACGAAGATAATGCTCAAAATCGTTGATTTGAATATTCTCCACTACATCCTTAATTTTTGTGGAAAGTTGAGCATATAGGGTTATCAGGCTAGCGAGATCAACGGCGCTGGCTGCTTCGCCACGCATTTGGCTGCGGGCTTCACGTAGCGCTTCTTCATGCGCACGCGCTTCATCCATTTCTTCCGGCGTGAGGAACAGGTCTTTAAGCTGTTTGGCTTTTTGTATCGCCCATTCAATGGCTTTACCAATCCGTTTCGCCAACGCGCTTTTGTCCCATTCAACTAACCGCTCAAGCACTTTATCCAATGCTTGCAACGCACTACCAATCCACGGGAATTGCGGTAACGCTTTCCCAGCCAGTTTTGCTGCGCTCTGTACGATAGGGCGAATGATATTGCCGACAAACGGCTTCACCTTCTCCCAAACGCTTTTTACACTTCCTACAAAGGTTTCCGCTTTCTCTGCCATCCAGGAAACAGCTTTGGCTGCGGTTTCTTTAGCTTTATTCCAAACCCGTCCAGCCGCGCTCGTCACAGAACTTACCACGCTACTGCAAAAACTCCCGACACTTGACCAAAAACCCATTTTTCGCTCCTATTATTTTTTATTGGATACCTAATAATTTTTTTGCTGTGCTGACTTCACTCGATGTATGCCCTGAATGCGTGGCAATCGCTTGATGAGAAGCAAAAACTTGTTCGATAGCACTACGTAAGTGACTGATACTGAGTTGTGGCGTTATCCCTTCTTGTTCGGCTTCCAGCAAAACCTTAGGTAGGGCAAGGCGCATACAAGTACGAATTTCACGACCGGCAAGCCCTTCAGAAAGAGCGCTGACAGCCTCTACCAACGTTTCTCGCGCCTGAGATAACGGAATCTCCGCAACCAAAAATTTGTTCCATAGCTGTTGGCGGGCAGCAAGATCAGGCAAGGTAAACTCAACGTGATAACCAATACGGCTACGAAACGCTTCATCGTAATTTCGGGCAAAATTAGTGGCAAAAATCACAATACCTTCAAAGCGTTCCAACTCAATCAGTAAGGTAGAACGCATCGCGTTTACTTCATTATCGACACCTTGTGTAACAGAAGAGAGTCGTTTACCAAGTAGTGTGTCTGCTTCATCAAAAAAAAGTAATGCGCCTGTTTCTTTTGCTTTGGCAAACGCTAATTGGATATTCTTGGCTGTCTCCCCCATAAATTTACTTTCCAGTTCAGCAATCCCTAGCGCAATAAAAGGCATACGAAGTTGTCCTGCCAGAGCTTCAGCACACAGGGTTTTTCCCGTTCCCGGCGGACCATAAAAATTGAGAATCGCTGTCACCCCCATCGGATCAACACAAGCAAAATTCCATTGCTCATAGATAGTTTTATGAAAGCGTAATCGAGCCAGACACTCATCTAATGCTGTTCGGGTGGATTGAGATAAAATGACGTCTTTATCAAGGGTAAAACGAGGGGTTTTTATCATGTTGATATCTGAAAACACTCGACTATCTTCACCTCGCTCAAGTGAAGATAAAGGCTGTCTGGATGGAGCAGTGCCGTTACTGTTTGTTGCCATGAAATACTCATCCTTGACACATAAATTAATTAGCGAGATAAATATTAGCAATATTTATTAAGAGGAAAAAATCCATTGTCTATATATATTAGATTTTCACTCGCCACGCAATATACAACCAGTAATCTTATAATGCATTTATATTTTCGATGTTTTCCAGACTGAAATTAACATTCCACTCTATCATCAGATAAAACGGCCCGTATATAATTGTTATCCTGGCATCACAGGATTAAAACAACAGTACCACGCTGGCAGGGAAATTATATCCCTGCCAAAATGTGCCTTTTACGGTCGTATTTCACACATCAAGATATGAAATCATTCAGAAAAGATACTCAGAAATTACTACACCCAAACGATCTATATCCATCGTCAAAGTTCTTACTTTTCACCTTGGTGAGATAATCAATCCGGTTCAGTAAGTCGCTGGGGTAAATGCCATTGAGAATATCGTCACGGTTCAGGGTATATTTACCATTAAGGGGGTATTGCACCAGGTGCTGTCCCTCTTCGGGAGTCAGGTTTAATGCGCTACACCATGCCGAGGTAATCATGGTTCTTAGCGTATCTTCATCCAGATTGAAATCTCCCAGGTGGTAATAGGCATCTTTGTTCAGGAACAGAAATACATGATAATGACGTTTACCATTCTGGGTAAATTCCCTTACCCATGCATACCTCAGCGTGTTAGGATGCACCCGTTTACCCTCTCTGTACTTGCGCTGCTCATTTGCTATTAATTTTGCTTTTAGTGAATTAGTAAATCTTGATATAGCACCTGAATCAGTATTAGCGATACAGGAAATGGTATCACCATTATCCAGAATAGCCGGATCATGAAGATCCACCCGTACTGCCAGTGTACGGTTGTGTTCTTTAACAGCCTTATTAATAACGTCGATAATTCTTTCTTTGTATGATTTAACATGACTTCCATACTCGCTATCGTAGAGATTCATAATAAATTATTCCTCGATGGATAACAGTCATCGCATTACTGGCTATGTCTTATTAACGTGATGGATATACAGATATTGCTAATGACAATATAATAACTATCCGACACTCTATTTCAGAAAAAGAATAGCCACAGCCTGCGATGACTGTTCAAAAAATTACTCTGCAATTAGTTGCAATGATGACTCTTTAATAAAACGATGATTATCGTTTTAAATTTGACTTATCCGTTACATAAAATTAACGACAGGTTGTATAAAAAGCGTTTTCCCTCTTTTCTCTGTCAGTATTTTCTTTTGCGAGTAAAGCGTACTGAGTAGTTCATTCACTTTACTCCGGTTCCTGAACCGGTTCGGACCATATTGCAGGATGGTTGTCTTCCTGATATATGGCACGAAACACTTATAGCAATAATCTTTTATCCACGCGTAAAGTTCATCCGCTTCGGAACTGACCAGCAGCAGGGGCTCTGGCTTAGAAAAAATCCTTACATACTCATCCACATACCAGGCGCTTATCGCTACGGCTGATTCCACCGCATTAAGGGATATGTCGCCTTCATCACCGTTGAAATAATGCAGCAGTGCAGCAATCCTTGCCATGTTCTCTGCTATCTTGGACGCATAATCCTTAAAATCAGACAGGAAACCAATCAGGCCCATTTCCGACTCGACTTTGTTATAAAATTCGATCCAGCGTTTTTCTGCTTCAGGAGAGAAGTGCAGGCATTGACGCTCATTTTCATCGTTTTTAGCTATGCTCTCATTAACGATATCTATCAGTCGCTGATGAAATATCGGCAGATGCTCACTTGAGACAACCGGGCTGGTAATTTGTCTGTAGCCTTGTGTTGAGCCAGGCTGGCACACCAGACACCGTGCGAAGTAACCTATCGCTTTTGCCATATCGCCTTTCCGCTCGATATAGCCCTTAAAAGCATCAGGCTGAACCATCAGCGACTGCGTCATTCTGGCGTCTCTAATTAATTTCTCAGGCTCTTTTTTCCTTTCCACGGAAAACATTCCGCCATCCCACATTTTATTGATGAAAGGCAGTTCATTCAGCGCGTAGCCATTAAAGATAATACCAGCTTCATCAGACATAAGACCAATAGATCTCCAACGTCCGCAGAGATAGTCTTTTATTGCCGCAGGTGTGGCATCATTGAAAATCTGCTTGAACCTGACCGGCATTTTCGGGGTCTCCGCAAGGAGTGCTTTCAGTCGTTCATCTGTTGTAGAATGATCTTTGTTGCGGAGAATTTCTGATTTAATTTTTGAAATCAGTGCTTTCTTTGCAATATTAAAAGCCGTATCCTCACTCCGCCAGATAATCAGGTCTTGGGTATATTTTTCAAACCATTCCTCTTCCAGTTGATATAGTGGTTTCATCAGTAGTTTGTCCACAGTACTTTTTCGCTCACCAGACTCCGCCAGCGTTAATAAAAAAAGCGATACCGGTCCGCGCAAATTACTTTGTCGGCACACATCAATCCGGTTCTGGCAGGCAAGAGAAATAACCCCCAGTATCGCTGTGACAATCAAAGCCTGGGGAGCCTGCGTATGCTGCTCCACTTCATAAACCGCGTTTTTGATGATCGGCGGAAACACATGCACGGGAAAAGGACGACCACACAGCATAGACACCTCTTGTTCGGTTAATGTTGAAAACGATCTCCCTCATCTTGCCATTCCGCTATTAATAGCGGAAATAGCAGGATGAACATGGGTATTTCAGGAAAAAAATAAATGCAAAAAAAGCCTGATGCTAACGCTCATTGATCCAACAAAGCAGATCACTTAAGAGCCATCCACAGGATTTAGCGCCAAGCGATTTGCGCAACGGAAACTTACCTACCTGCTCCAGTTTCCACGCGGTAGAGCGGGAAATGGACGTAATACGTTGTCGCTCCCGTTCACGCACGAGACGATCACCTTTCTCACCGTAATTACGCAGGACTTGCAAACGTTGTTCTGGGGTTGGGGAAATAAATGTTGTACTCATACTGCCTCCTTTGTTTCGACAAGTGCAGCATGAATCAGTGCGAGTGTGGAGAAAAGCTGAGGAGCTCTTGCTAAAGGCTTAATAAGCCTTTAGCAAGAGCTATTTATCACTTTATTTTCATAATGTTAGCAGCAATTTCGGGGGTAAAGACGATACACCATTCTCTTGGTGATGACTTGACAAAATCGTTCAATATTCGAGCTACATTAGATGGTGTTTTAGGAATATTTTTACTTTTGCAATGAAGCGTGATTAAGCAAGCGGCTATCCTGGAATGCTGGGGCTGTATTTTGTAAGGCTTATCTCTTTTCTCAAATGTTTCTTCAAGAACTTTTTTTATGGTTGTTTGCCCAACATTGATTCCATTACTTGAAAGAGCTGTACTAACATTTGAGTAAGTCACATGACCATTAACACTGAAAATCTTATTTATAAGAAGAACCATTGCGATTCGGTTATAAGGTGGGTCATACCTTTCCATTTCACTATTTTCATTGTAAGAAAAACATTCTTTTATTATTTTAAAATCAGAACTAGAAATATATAACTGTTCAAATGAAATATAAATATCGGTGTTAAACAGAAGATAATCCCTTTTATCTCTACCAAAAACATCAACTTCACCGGGGATTGAAACCCATTCATCATTAGCATTTTTAAGGTTGTAATTATCCCTTACCAAATGGGTGATACCAGTCGGTTGTAACCGCCAATAACCACTAGCATATCCATTGTAAACGTATTTGAAACTGCTACTCCCGCTAAAATCTATATATTCTTTAATCTCAGACTCTTTTTTACAGGGTATAAATTTTCTTATTTTGTCCTGAGGACTCCTCTCATCTTGATAAAAATCCCTACCAAAAGCAATCTCACTTGTATCATAGCGATTCTCTTCTTTATTAGGATAACGGTTAATCCTGCAATACACAGAACGAAGATAAACATATATGTTTATTTTACCACTCAACCATACATCTATTATCTCTTCGATTTTTACATGGGATTTCTTAGAGAAATCATCAACGCGATAGAAATCATCAGAAATATCAAGCCGTTCAGCATCGCTGGAATAAAGCAAAGAATTAATAGCATCAAGGAAATCAGAATTTTCTTTCATTTATCACCGCCAACATATTGTCATTACCAAAAATTCTATCAGGACAAGCCGTTATGTTTAAATTTATTTCAAAAAAATCAAAAAGAATCTTCCATCACTTTACGTCAACAAGAATACAGCGTGACACATCAATCTATGCCAATAAGATGACCTAATCAATATAGGCTACTTAAAGCTGTATCTGGCTTTGCGGGCTGTTCCTATTCAAACTTAAATCAGGATTGAAAGAATGGGGCTTTCAGCATGACAAAAAACAGCACATAACCAGATTACTAAAGCACAACTCTACCTGCCGTTACCAGATCAACCGCTATTGAAACGGGTGTTTCTGTGCAACAAATTGAGCAGCAACTCAAAAAAATCAGACACAGGCGAAAGCCGTCGGCCTCGCCCGTTGTTAATCTGACATTATGTCGCTCACCAGTTGCATCATGGGGCTGTAGTTTCCTGATACGCCCGCCTGAATTGCCTTGAAGTAAAACGCCTTATGCTTATTCCACAGGCTGTAATCCAGCAATCCCTTCCCTGCCAGCACCGGGCAGTGCGCGACAGCAAAGAGGATAAGGCTCGCCTGTTGCTGCTCATTCAGCAGATAGGCAGAGCGGGCAACGAACGGTTATCGTCGCGTGACAGCGCATCCCAATCGAGCCCTGAGGAAACAAAACTGGCAGGCCCAAACTCGTTGGATGCTACAAAGCAAACATCGCAAAATGAGATGGTGGGAATTTTGTGAAAAACCACGGAGATAACCTATACATTGTAATTTGTGTACCCGAGAGTGTACCCGAGAACAAGAAAAGGAGATTTCAGAGAGGGATGATATCGTAACTTACTGATTTTATGGTGCCGATAATAGGAGTCGAACCTACGACCTTCGCATTACGAATGCGCTGCTCTACCAACTGAGCTATATCGGCCCTGAGAGCGTCCCGCGAATGCGTGACGTGAACTACGGGGTGACAAACTAGTCAAATCATTACGGCAAGTCAATACTTACACGTATCGTCTGATGGTTTTCTAAGCGTCTTGCCCGACAGACACGCTCTCGCGGCTGTCGGGCATGGAAGGAAATCACGCACGAACCAGATCGTCGCCGTAACCAATCCATTTGTAGGTGGTGAGCGCTTCCAGCCCCATGGGGCCACGGGCGTGCAGTTTCTGGGTGCTGACCGCCACTTCTGCGCCAAGGCCAAACTGGCCGCCGTCGGTAAAGCGGGTGGTGGCGTTGACGTACACCGCCGAGGAATCCACTTCGCGCACGAACTGTTCAGCACGGCTTAATGAACGGGTCAGGATGGCGTCGGAGTGTTGGGTGCCATGCTCACGGATGTGGTCGATGGCATCATCGATATCGGTCACCAGCTTGACGTTCAGATCCAGCGAAAGCCACTCATCGTCATAGTTCGCGGCCTCTACCGCCGTGACGTTAGCCGGGCCACCGCTTAGCAACGGCAGCGACGCCGGGCAGGCATGCAGGCTGACGCCTGCCTGCTTCATGCGCTCGCTCAGCGCAGGCAGGAACGTCGCCGCGATACCCTGATGCACCAGCAGGGTTTCCACCGTGTTACAGGTGCTGGGGCGTTGGGTTTTCGCGTTAACGATCACCTTCAGCGCCGGTTCAAACTCCATCGACTCATCAACGTAAATATGGCACACCCCGATACCGCCGGTGATCACCGGAATGGTGGACTGCTCGCGGCACAGTTTGTGCAATCCGGCACCACCGCGCGGGATCAGCATATCCACGTAGCGATCGAGCTTCAGCAGTTGGTTGACCAGTTCACGATCCGGGCTTTCAATCGCCTGAATCGCGGCGGCAGGTAAACCGCACTCGGTGAGCGCCTGCTGGATAACCTTTACCGTGGCGGCGTTGGTGCGATAGGTCTCTTTACCGCCACGCAATATCACCGCGTTGCCGGTTTTCAGGCACAGGCTGGCGACATCCACCGTGACGTTCGGACGGGCTTCATAAATCACCCCGACGACACCGAGCGGCACCCGGCGGCGTTCCAGTTTCAGGCCATTGTCCAGAATACGGCCGTCGATGATTTCACCGACCGGGTCATTCAGGCGGCACACCTGGCGCACATCGTCGGCAATCGCTTTCAGGCGCGCCGGGGTCAGTTGCAAGCGATCCAGCAATGCTTCGCTCATGCCGTTTTCTCTGGCCTGCGCCAGGTCCTGCTCGTTGGCAGTCAGAATGGCGTCATGCTGGGCTTCCAGCAGATCCGCTATCGTCATCAACGCCTTGTTTTTCTGGCTGGTGCTCAGCGCCGCCAGCTGATAAGAGGCTTTTTTAGCCGCTTTACCCATTTGCTCAAGCATCGCCTGCTCCTCAAATAATGATCATGTCGTCGCGGTGGACAGCAACCGGGCCGTATTCGTAGCCCAGGATGTCAGCAATCTCCTGGGAGTGATGCCCGGCTATCATGCGCAGCGCGTCACTGTTGTAACGGGTAACAGCATGGGACAGGTCACGGCCGTTCAGGCTGCGAATGCGAATGACCTCGCCACGGGAGAAATTGCCCGCCACTTCGCGAATACCTTTGGGCAACAGGGAACTGCCGCGCTCCAGCATGGCGGCCAGCGCACCATCATCCACGGTGATTTCACCGGCAGGCGGTGCGCCGAAGATCCAGCGTTTGCGGCTTTCCAGCGGGGTTTCCATGGCGTGGAAACGGGTGCCGACCGAAACATCGTTAATCACATCACCGATAACGCCAGCACGATTGCCTGCGGCAATCACCACCTCGATACCGGAACGGCACGCCACGTCGGCGGCCTGCAATTTGGTGGACATACCGCCCGTCCCCAGGCCGGAAACGCTGCCACCGGCAATCTGGCGCAGTTCGTCGGTCACACCCTGCACTTCACGGATAAGCTCGGCGTCCGGGTTAGTGCGCGGGTCGGCGGTAAACAGCCCGGTCTGGTCAGTCAGCAGCAGCAGCTTATCGGCATCCGCCAGCATGGCGGCCAACGCCGACAGATTGTCGTTATCGCCGACTTTGATTTCCGCTGTCGCCACCGCATCGTTCTCATTAATCACCGGCACGATACGGTTATCCAGCAGCGCACGCATGGTATCGCGGGCATTAAGGAAGCGTTCCCGGTCTTCCAGATCGGCACGGGTCAGCAGCATCTGCCCCACATGGATGCCATAAATGGAAAACAGTTGTTCCCACAGTTGAATCAACCGGCTTTGCCCTACGGCTGCCAGCAACTGCTTGGTGGCGATGGTCGGTGGCAGTTCCGGGTATCCCAGATGCTCGCGGCCGGCGGCAATCGCCCCGGAAGTCACAATCACAATGCGATGCCCTGCGGCATGCTGCTGGGCGCACTGGCGCACCAGTTCGACGATATGGGCGCGGTTGAGGCGGCGTGAACCGCCAGTCAGCACGCTGGTACCCAGTTTTACAACCAAAGTCTGGCTGCCACTCATAATTTTTCTGCCGTTGCGTTGAACAATAAACAATAAAAGGATGAAAAAAACGTTGTAACAGGAGAAACGCGCTATGCCAACCAGCACAACGCGAAAACCCGTGACTCCGGCATGATGCCGGAGAGCATCATGGTCGTGCGGAGAGGGAAAAAGGTGGGTCGAGTTGTTCTACCAGCGCCTGCAGGCGGGTGTGGAAATCTTCACGGGTAGCCAGCACTTTCTCATGTACCTCAGTATCTTTGATGGTTTCTTCGCGCCAGTTGCCCGCCTTATCAAACAAACCGATACGGTAGGTATAAAACAGGGTTTGCTCCTGCCATTCCAGATTAAGCCACCACCCCCAAAACTCTCGCTTTTCCGGCGCAGGTTTTACATTGACACAAACCGCCAGGCAATCAAAGAAAAAATGCTTTTCTTCGCACTGATCTTCACGCAAATACGGCCCCAATGAGGCAAATTTCTTGATGAGCCTGCTTTTCACTACCATGACACCCTCCTTTAAATCAGAAGACTTCCAAGCATTCACAGCGACGGAGTCAATCAACCTGCCAAAACTGCTGACACGGGTTCAAGTTTTTTTGCGTCCGTCGTTTCAGGGCGCGAGCCGTGTCACACCAACACCCACTATACGGGTAGATGCAGACTATATTGATAAGAAAAATTAATCAATTGCAGTTGTTTTTTATTCATCGCCGCCCCCCGTCGCCCTTTACACCCAGCCACGGGGTGACAGCACTACGGATGCGAGAGCTTAGCGCAACTGGTGCTGTAGCCAGTCGGTCATCTGTTGCAGCGCCAGATGGAACGTCTGGTATACCGGTGAGAGATTCAGTGCCAGCAATTTCCCCTGTTGCGATGAATTGACTATCAGCATCGACTCTTCCGGCGGGCTAATCAGGTCATCTTTCCAGTAGCCAGAAAGCATCGGCGTCAGGCAGCGTCGTCCCAGCAACCCCTGCATTTTGAGGGAGTAACGCCCCATCTCCACCAGCAACGCCGCATCGGAGGAATAGGTCATGCCAAGGCGGCTGGCTAGCACATCCATAAACATGTCAGGCACCTGGCGCTGACGCTGAGCATCCGACAGCAGGTGATGCACAATCGGCCCCAGACAGGCGACCGCCCGTAGCCGGTTGGCTTCCAGATACGCCAGTCGCACCGCGATATTGGCCCCAAAGCGAAAACCAAAGGCACCGACGCGGGTGTGATCAATCCACGGCACATCCGGTAACGCCCGCAGCACCTGTTGATGGAGAAAACTGGAATCTTGATCCAGTTTCCAGCGTGAAGAGAACCCGACCGACGGCATATCCATCGTCAGCATCGCGAACCCCGCCGGAGCGAGATAATCCTGAAACAGGCGATGATAATCACATTGCAGCATGTCCAGACTGCCGCAGATCAGTACGGTTGGAAACGGTGCCTTCCCCTGCGCGGGCAGGTGCAAAAAGGCGGTCAACTGCCCACCGCCTTCTACCGGAAAGGTCAGGGTTTTCAGTTCGTAGGAGAGATGAATCGCGGCCTCTTCATAAGCCCGATTCGCCAGCGTCTGCGCCTGCTCGGCCAGTTCATCCCCTTTAAGATGGGGATAGGCGGCGATACTGTACAGGTTGGCGGCGTTCAGCCAGCATTGCCCAGCCTGTTCGCTCTGCGAATGCTGGCTGGCCTGTTGTTGCCAGCGCATCCCCTGTGATACCCACTCGTAGATCCAGTTACCGCCACGATAGCCAATCACCGTATCCAGTCGCTGCTCATCGCTGCGTTTCGCCTGGCTGGCGGCAATGCGTGACAGCACCTCTTCAATTTCCCACGGGTGCACGCCACGCCAGATCCACAATAACCGGTTAAGCATCCGATACCAGTTACTGGTGGTTTCACCTTCCAGCGCTGACTGCATCTCGGCCGAGCCGGGCGTATTGCGGGAGCGCTGAATAAGCGTGGAGGTTTCCTGATGTCTTACCGATGGTTTAAATAGCGTTTCGGACAGGTTGGCCTGAACCACAGTTGCCTCCATGGACGAATCAACGACAGAACGATGCGGGTATGTAGGAAAAGTGTACCGAACAAACGTGCACCGGGCTATAGCGGTACCTCGCTATTCAGCCGACAAGAATTATCTTGCCAACAAAATCTATCAACCGGCAAAAACAATCAACCAGCAAAAACCATCAACCTACAAAAACAAACACGCCCGGCATAACCGGGCGCGTCGACGATAACAGCGGTATGGAATTAACGGCCAACCAAAGGCGGTACAAATACCACGCCCATGTCCCACGGCTGTTCAATCCAGGTATCCTGAGGGATATCAACTTCATAGTCGTCTACCAGCGGTTTACCAGCCGGTTTGGCGAAAATAGTGATGAAGTGAGCTTTCGGGTACATGTCGCGGATCGCCTTGGCAGTACCGCCAGTGTCCACCAAATCATCGATTACGATGTAACCTTCACCGTCACCTTCAGCGCGTTTAAGCACTTTCAGCTCACGCTGGTTGTCATGATCGTAGCTGGAGATACACACGGTATCGACATTGCGAATACCCAGTTCGCGGGCCAATAACGCCCCTGGAACTAAACCACCACGGCTCACGGCAATAATGCCTTTCCACTGTTCGGCCGGCAGCAGACGCTGAGCCAGTTTACGGGCATGAATTTGCAACATATCCCAGGTGACGATGTACTTTTCACTCATAAAACATATCCCAGCCAACGATGAGGTCGGCTTAATCAGAGTCAGAAGGGGAAAATAAGGTTGCGCGAGATTATAGATAGCTGACCAGACAAAAACCAGTATTTATGTACACGCCGGTAATTGGTAACTCACCGTAATTAATTAACCGTTCGTAATGTGAAAAAGTTATTAGACGTAATGTTACGGATGCGTTACAAACAAGGAGAACAGAAAATAGCCAGGAGAATAGCCATGACGATGTTTGACAGTTTCCTCCTTGCACAACTGGATGTGTTCGCCCCTTTCTTTGTTATCACCATACTGACGGTGATTTGCTTCGAACTGAGCATCAGCTTGCGCCTGTTGCGCCAACGCCAACCAGCTTTGACGCCGATTGTACTACATCGGCATGATGCTACGTCCGATTCACCACGCCACACCGACTAATCACGCAGACCGGGAAGAGCGCCAACGCTTTTCCCGGGACTTTCTTACCGGGACTTTCTTACCGGGATTGTATTCTCTGAATTCGCGCCCACGTATTGCGCCTTCTTCCGCTTTCCTCCCCGTCAGCCATGCATAATCCTTATACCGTGGACATTCTCTCCCGCCGTGGGAAAGTGGTATTCTGTACTGACGTGCCTGCGTCTTCAGGCGATCAATAACCATGTTGCTCTGGCATCACACGCCGTTTGTCGCGTGATGCCTAACTGGAGAGGTTCAATAGTGTCTGCTTTGTCTCAACTCTCCCCACAGCCGCTGTGGGATATTTTTGCCAAAATCTGCTCTATTCCACATCCGTCTTACCATGAAGAAGCACTGGCTGCGTATATTCTGTCATGGGCAAAGGAGCGCGGCCTTCACACGGAACGCGATCTGGTTGGCAATATTCTGCTGCGTAAACCGGCGACTCCCGGCATGGAAAATCGTAAACCGGTAGTGATCCAGGCTCATCTGGACATGGTGCCGCAGAAAAACAACGACACGGTACACGACTTCACCACCGACCCCATCCAGCCTTATGTCGATGGTGAGTGGATCAAAGCGCGCGGTACGACGCTTGGCGCAGACAACGGTATCGGCATGGCTTCGGCGCTGGCGGTGTTGTCTGACGACAGCGTAGAGCATGGGCCGCTGGAAGTGCTGCTGACCATGACGGAAGAAGCCGGTATGGACGGTGCGTTCGGCCTGCAACCCAACTGGCTTCAGGGCGATATTCTGATCAATACCGATTCGGAAGAAGAAGGCGAAGTTTACATGGGGTGTGCGGGTGGTATCGATTTTATGACCCGTCTGCCATTACAGCGCGAAGCCGTTCCAGCCGGTTACCAGACGCTGAAACTGGTCATCAAAGGGCTGAAAGGCGGTCACTCCGGTTGCGACATTCACCTGGGGCTTGGCAACGTTAATAAACTGCTGGCGCGTTTTCTGGCGCACTACGCCACCGAGCTGGATCTGCGGGTGATCGACCTGCACGGCGGTACTCTGCGCAACGCGATCCCGCGTGAAGGTGCGGTGACCCTGGCGGTATCCGCTCATCACGTCGATGCCCTGAAAGAGGCCGCGCAAGCCTATCTGGCCGTCCTCAAACACGAGCTCGCCGCCGTAGAAAAAAATATCACCTTGTTGCTGGATACCGCAGACAGCACCACGGCTGCGCTGACTACCGCCAGCCGGGATCGTTTCATCGCGCTGTTGAACAGCACACCCAATGGCGTTATCCGTATGAGTGACGACATCAAAGGCGTGGTGGAAACGTCGCTGAACGTAGGCGTCGTCAGCATGACCGAGACGCAGGCAGACATTCACTGTCTGATTCGCTCGCTGGTCGATAGCGGTAAAGACTACGTGGTCAGCATGCTGACTTCGCTGGGCGAACTGGCGGGTGCTGATACCGAGGCCAAAGGCGGCTACCCTGGCTGGCAGCCAGATGCGCAGTCACCTGTGATGCATCTGGTTCGCGAAACGTACCAGAAGCTGTTCGGTAAAACCCCCAACATCATGGTGATCCATGCCGGTCTGGAGTGTGGTTTGTTCAAGAAACCGTATCCGGATATGGATATGGTTTCCATTGGGCCAACCATCACCGGCCCACATTCACCGGATGAGCGGGTTCATATCGCCAGCGTCGGTCAATACTGGACGCTGCTGACAGCATTGCTGAAAGCCATTCCGGAACGCGCCTAATCTGCGCCGGTGATGCCTGCTAATGCGGGCATCACCGCCAGAGACCGAAACATGCTCGTTTACTGCCAAACATCAATCCCACGGTAAGACCAGTTGCCGCTCAAGTTGTGGGTCCATCAACGACACATGCAACCCCACCAGCCGCACTCCCCGTGCATCACGCCGTTGGTCCCAACTTTCGCGCGCCAGCCTCAGTAAATCCGGCTTATTGAGTACCGGCCAGACATGCTCCTGCGTGGTCTGACGAAAATCATCAAATTTCAGTTTGACCCCCTGGCGGGCGATATGCAGATCCGGGCGAACACGTCGCAGACGTAGCTCCAGCTCGTCGTACAATCGTTCAATCAGCGCTTCGCAGGCAGTCCAGTCGTGAATATCCCGTGCCAGGGTCTTTTCAACGCCAACGGATTTTCGCAGGCGATCCGGCGAGACCTGGCGCTCATCAATACCGTGGCAGCGCTCCCATAGCACCCGACCGAATTTACCGAATTCCCGCAACAGTTCGCTCAGAGGGTAACGACGGACATCCGCACAGGTATGCAAACCGCACTCAGCCAGCCGTCGGGCGGTCACGCTGCCGACACCGGGAATTTTCTCCAGCGGCAACGCCAGCAGAAACGCCTCCATCTGCGTGGGGGCAATGACACACTGCCCATTGGGTTTGTTCTGTTCAGAGGCAACCTTGGCGAGAAATTTGATGGGTGCGACACCTGCCGATGCAGTCAGATGCAGTTCATTAAAAATCGTCTGGCGAATTTCCTGAGCCATCAGGGTGGCGGAGCCCCCGCAGTGCGGGCTATCCGTCACATCAAGATAGGCTTCATCCAGCGACAACGGTTCAATCAGCGAGGTATAGCGGGAAAATATCGCGCGAATCTGCAGAGAGGTGGCTTTGTAAACCTCCATACGGCCGGGCAACAAGGTCAGATGCGGGCACAGTCTCAACGCGGTAGCCGTCGCCATCGCACTGCGCACGCCATAACGGCGCGCTGGGTAGTTGGCGGTGCAAATCACACCGCGACGATCGGCACTGCCGCCAATTGCCAGCGGAATATCACGCAGGCGCGGGTTATCCCGCATCTCTATTGCGGCGTAAAAGCAATCCATATCGACATGAATGATTTTTCGCATCGCCCCTCCGATTGACTGTATAAATATACAGACAGTCGGGGGGGGCAGGCAATCTCTTCGTTTGACGTGATGCCACCCTGTCAATACGGCAGCGCGATTAGCCTGACGCCATCAGCCGGAATAGTCCGATTTTTTATTCTTTTTTCCTTCCTGAATAAAACAGATACGGTGATAATGTGGTGGCGCGACTTGACATCATGCTATCCCTCGCTATGGGGCATAGCCTAATGGCAGGACCAAGCCTGACAGATAAGGGAATACGGGGCATCACCGCCACACACCGTATCAGACAGAATCACAGTGCCAATAATCAGGATTAACAATGCACAAAGTCGCGTTTTCGCTTGCGATGTTGTTTCTTTTACCTTCCGTCGCCATCAGCAATAGCTATGCGAATCAAGTCGCTCCGGCGGCGACAGAAACCAAACAGCAGGTCGCCGGGTCACCGGTTTATATTCAGATCTTCAAGGAAGAACGGGTGCTGGAGCTTTATGCCATGATTGGCGGCGAATACAAACTGGTACAGAGTTACCCGATTTGTAAATACTCCGGCGGTCTGGGTCCTAAAATGACCGAAGGCGATTTCAAAAGCCCGGAAGGGTTTTATCAGGTTGATTTAAAACAGCTTAAACCGGACAGCCACTATTATCGCGCCATTAATGTCGGCTTTCCGAACGAGTACGACCGCGCGCACGGTTATTCCGGTCGTTACCTGATGATTCACGGTGAGTGTGTGTCTATCGGCTGCTACGCCATGACCAACAAATACATCGAAGAGATTTACACTTACGTGGAGAAAGCACTGCGCAACGGGCAGCAGAAAGTCGAGTTGGCGATTTATCCGTTCCGCATGACCGAGCAGAACATGAAGCGCCACAGCCGCTCCAACTACTACAAATTCTGGAGTCAGTTGCAGCCGGGCTACGCTTACTTCAATCGCATGCACCAGCCGCCAGCGGTATCGGTGCTCAACGGGCAGTACGTGGTTAACCAGTCCGCGCCCGTTGGTCAGCCAGAATCACATTACGCGCTCGCCAAAACAAAATAACACGAACTCGCCTGGCAGAATCCGATGCCAGGTTTCGTTGCCGGTCAGCGGTTGCGTCGCCAGCACAGTGACCACATCGTTAGGTGTGGTCTGCTGCTGAAAATCTATCTCGACATCGTCATCCAGTAGGGTCGCTTTGCCAAACGGTGCCCGCCGGGTGATCCAATGCAAGTGCGTCGAGCAAAATCCCATCACGAACTGCCCGTCTGACAGCAACATGTTAAACACGCCTTTTTTGCGTAGCTGCTCCGCCAGTGTGGCGATATAGCGAAACACAGCAGGCCAGTTAGACGGCGTACGCGGGTAGCGTTGCGACAGTTGGTACAACAGCCAGCAAAACGCGTACTCGCTATCGGTTTCCCCAACCGGACGAAAATGGCCGGTCTTCAAACGCCGATACCCCTTAAGCTGACCATTATGGGCGAACGTCCAGTTCCGGCCCCACAACTCGCGGGTAAACGGGTGGGTATTTTCCAGCGCGACCGCGCCACGGTTGGCCTGACGGATGTGAGAAACCACCGCGCAGGATTTAATGGGATAGTTCTGCACCAGTTCGGCAATCGGCGAGGTGAAGCTGGGTAGTGGATCTTTAAAGGTACGGCAGCCGTTTCCTTCGTAGAACGTAATCCCCCAGCCATCACGGTGCGGACCGGTACGGCCGCCCCGCTGCATCAGGCCGGTAAAACTGAAACAGATATCCGTTGGGACGTTGGCACTCATCCCAAGCAGTTCACACATGTCTGGTTCCTTTTACTACTGCTGCTACTTGCTGCTACTGCTGCGCGTACGACGACGGCGCCTCATGGCAGGCAATCAGTTGCCAGCCATTTCCTTTTCAATCAACTGGATCAGAATGTGGATAGCCTTGATGTGCACTTCCTGAATCCGGTCAGCGTAACCGAAATGCGGTACGCGAATTTCCACATCGGCGGTACCGGCCATTTTGCCACCGTCCTTGCCGGTCAGTGTAATCACCTTCATACGCTTGGCACGGGCCGCGCTGATAGCTTTGATGATGTTGCCGGAATTACCGGAAGTGGAAATCCCCAGCAGGACATCCCCTTCACGTCCCAGCGATTCGACATAACGGGAGAACACGAAATCGTAGCCAAAATCGTTACTGACACAGGACAGATGGCTGGGGTCAGAAATGGCGATAGCCGGGTAACCAGGGCGGTTTTCACGGTAGCGGCCGGTAAGTTCTTCAGCGAAATGCATAGCGTCACAATGAGAACCGCCGTTACCGCAGGAGAGCACCTTTCCGCCTGCCTTGAAGGCATCCGCCAGCAAAACCGCCGCATCCTGAATCGCCTGAATGTTGGCATCATCACTTAAAAACGTATTCAGTGTGGATGCCGCTTCTTTCAGCTCATTACGGATTAAGTCCTGGTACATGGAATCCTCTCATTCAATGACATCATGATATGTAGGCGGAGCCTCTGGTGAGGCATGGTGTGAAACATTGGGCCATGATGACCCCTGTTGTCAGGCGATGCCAGCCATTCCACGCCATAAAGAGACGCAACCTGTGTTGCCGTGCAGTGTAGCGGATCGCCCAAACGACGAGAAGCAGACAATTGCCAAACGCCAACATCGCGCACCAGAGGTTCCATCCGGCAGCGAGTTTGTGAGTCAAGTTGTAATTGCGTTGTAAATGAATTGATAAAAACGGCACACTGAACTAAAACTACACTATACCAACAGGTCAGACCACAAGCGTAAACGGATTAAACGGATTAAACGGATTAAACGGACTGGAGAATAAATCATGGTTGCAGTCAGTGTCCTGATCGTCTTGCTGCTTATCGGTGCTCTACTCTACCACCGGGTTTCACTGTGGCTGAGCAGTGCAGTGCTTGTACTCTGGGTTGTCGTCATGGCGTCGTTGCATGTGTGGTCAGCCTGGTTGCTGCTCCCGCTTGCTCTTGTACTCGTGCCGTTGCTGGCAACGCCATGGCGGCGGCGGTGGTTAGCCGCACCGGCGCTGGCGGCGTTCCGCCGCGTTATGCCGCCGATGTCGAAAACGGAAAAAGAGGCGATTGACGCCGGTACCACCTGGTGGGAAGGCGAATTGTTTCGCGGCACGCCAGACTGGCGCACCCTGCATGCCTACCCCCGGCCAGTGCTCACGCCAGAAGAACAGGCGTTTCTGGACGGGCCGGTGGAAGAAGCCTGCCGCATGGCAAACGACTTTGAAATCACCCATGAGCGCGCCGATTTACCGCCAGAATTGTGGGCGTTCCTGAAACAACATCGTTTCTTCGCACTGATCATCAAAAAAGAGTATGGCGGGCTGGAATTTTCCGCTTACGCGCAGGCAATGGTGCTGCAAAAACTGGCGAGCGTATCCGGCATTCTGGCGATTACCGTCGGCGTTCCCAACTCGCTCGGCCCCGGAGAATTGCTGCAACACTACGGCACCGACGAGCAGAAAAACCACTACCTTCCACGACTGGCGCGTGGCGATGAAATCCCTTGTTTCGCACTGACCAGCCCGGAAGCCGGGTCCGATGCCGGTGCCATCCCTGATCTGGGCGTGGTGTGCTACGGCCACTGGCAGGGGCAACAGGTGCTGGGGATGCGGCTGACCTGGAACAAACGTTATATCACGCTGGCACCGGTCGCTACCGTGCTGGGGCTGGCGTTCCGGCTGTACGACCCGGATCACCTGCTGGGCTCCCTGGACGATGTCGGCATTACCTGCGCGCTGATCCCCACACAGACCGACGGCGTTAAAATCGGCCGTCGTCACTTCCCCATTAACATCCCGTTCCAGAATGGGCCGACACAGGGCGAAAACATTTTTGTTCCGCTGGATTACATCATTGGCGGGCCGGACATGGCAGGCCAGGGCTGGCGGATGCTGATGGAGTGCCTGTCCGTTGGCCGAGGCATCACCCTGCCATCCAACTCGACCGGCAGCATGAAAAGCGTGGCGCTGGCGACCGGTGCTTACGCCCGTATCCGCCGCCAGTTCAAATTGCCGATCGGCAAAATGGAAGGGATTGAAGAACCGCTGGCCCGCATAGCGGGTAATGCCTACGTGATGGATGCCGCCGCGACCCTCATTACCAGCGGCATCATGCAAGGCGCGCGGCCATCGGTGCTGTCAGCAATCGTCAAGTACCACTGTACCCATCGCGGCCAGCGCGGCATCATCGATGCGATGGACATCACCGGCGGTAAGGGCATTTGCCTGGGGCCGTCTAATTTTGTCGCCCGTCACTATCAGGGGGCGCCGATCGCCATTACCGTCGAAGGTGCCAATATTCTCACCCGCAGCATGATCATCTTTGGGCAGGGCGCGATCCGCTGCCATCCTTACATCCTCAAAGAGATGAACGCCGCGCAGAACAATGACCTGAAAGCCTTTGATCAGGCGCTGTTCGGCCATCTGGGCCACATCGCCAGCAACGCCATGCGTAGCCTGTGGCTGGGCCTGACCAACGGGCGCACCAGTCGCGCCCCGGTTAGCGACGTCACCCGTCGCTATTACCAGCGCCTGAACCGACTGAGCGCGAATCTGGCACTACTGGCCGATGTGTCGATGGGAGTTCTGGGGGGCAGTCTGAAACGACGCGAACGCCTTTCTGCCCGGCTGGGCGATGTGTTAAGCCAGCTCTATCTGGCGTCTGCCACGCTCAAGCGTTATGACGAGGAAGGTCGCCAACAAGCTGACTTACCGCTGGTGCATTGGGGCGTGCAGGATTGTCTGCATCAGGCTGAACACGCCATCGTCGACCTGCTGCGCAATTTCCCCAGCCGACTGGTGGCACGGTTACTGCGTGTGATGATTTTCCCGCTAGGAGCGGTCAGTAAGGCCCCGAGCGACCAGTTAGACCATCAACTGGCGCGACTGTTGCAGGTGCCGTCAGCGACCCGCAGCCGGTTAGGCCGTGGCCTATATCTGCACACCGGAGCCCATCACCCGGCAGCACAACTGGAACACGCACTGCGCGATATTCTGGCGGCCGAGCCGATTCATCAACGGCTCTCGCAGTCCGCACCGTCGCCCCTGCCGTTTATGCAATTGGATAAACTGGCGGAACACGGGCTGGCGGAAGGGGTGATTACGCCGGAAGAAGCCAACATTTTGATGCAGGCGGAAGCCAGTCGGCTGCGTTCTATCAACGTCGATGACTTTGCCCCGGACGCGCTAAGCGCGCACAAGGTGGAGAGCAGGCAACGATTACCGGTTGATGCTGATACCGTCGCCTGACAGGTCTGGCGCCTTTTCTGACTGAAATATTCTGACTGGAATATCGCGAAAAGGCGCTGGATTGATGTGCGCTACTCAGGCACCACTCTGACGCACGCGCGCCAGCAAGGCTTCAGGGCCATCGATATGCGCGGCGGCCAACACCAGCGTCTTGCCAAGCTGAATCGCATGGCGCTGGCAGGCCTGACGGGCGGCCTCATCGGCAATGGTATCGAGGTCAGCAACATGCGCCAGCCCGATGGTACGGCGAATCAACTCGGTGCCGCAGTAACCGACCGTGTCCTGCCACACCTGCCGCAAAAACTGTTCAACGTAGCCATCCACCGCCAGCGCCGGGTCACGGCTCTTTTCATGAGCCAACGCCGTAAAACGCGTAACGAAGGTCTGCCATACCGTCACGATATCCGCCAGACGGCGTTCCCGTGCATCGACAGCTTCGCGTGGCGGTAACAACCCTGGCAGCCCACAGTAATTCAGCAGCAGGTTACCCAGCACCGTACCAACATCAAACCCTATCGGGCCGTAAAAGCCGAATTCCGCGTCGATCACCTTCAGGCGGTTTTCCGCCACGAAAATAGAGCCGCTGTGAATATCGCCGTGCAACAAGGCTTCCGCCTTGCTGAGGAAAGCATGCTTAAGCGCCGCGACGGCGCACAGCAGCGGGCGATCATCCCGTAATGCCAGCACATCGGCCAGCAACGCCGGGTCAAACTGATTACGCTCATGTTCCCTGTACGGGTCGGTGAAGAACAGATCTTCGGTTATCTGGCACAACTCCGGGTTGGTGAAGCGACTAACCGCCGCCTTTTTCTCGTGGGGAGACTGGTAGAAATCGCTATGGTGGAACAACGCCTGTGCCAGATATTCACCCAGTTGTGCCGCCGCCTGCGGATAATCCTGCCCTTTCACCAGTTCACGCCGCCAGATCTCGTGATCAGACAAGTCTTCTTGCACCATCACCGCCAGTACCGGGTCATGATGCAACACCGCTACCGTGTGCTGCGGACAATGCTGCGCGTGTGCCAGCAGCGTTTCCGCTTCAATACGGGCGCGATCCAGCGTTAACGGCCAGGACTCACCGACACAGCGAACGTAGGGCAACGCCTGCTTGACGATCACCCGGCTGACGCCTTGTGTATCACGGATCTTGAACACCAGATTCAGGTTACCGTCGCCTATCTCATCGGCTGTTATCAACGACTGCGGATCCGCAACCCCGCCATACTGACGGGCGTACTGCACGGCATCGTCCGCGTTAAAAGTACGGTAAAGTGACATGGCCAACCTCGTTTATCTACCTAGTGTGATGAATGTGTTTGCTATTTCTTGTTGTGTTATCAGCGCCATATCTTTTGAAGTATGGCGGGTATAGACATAAAAGCGTTTGGACGTCTATACTTCTGTAAAGCATATTGGCAGAATAAGAATTCTGATGCAATAACGCAACACGGATTTAACCACCCATGCAGACTGTTAACACCACCAGCCTCAACCTCGTTGATAATCAGTTGTGGATCCTTGACCAGCAGGCACTGCCGCAGGAAAAAATCTGGTGCCCCTGCCCGGATGTCGACGCACTGGTCGAGCACATTCGCGCTCTGCGGGTACGTGGCGCACCGTTAATCGGGCTGTCCGCCAGCCTGTTGCTGGCGTTACTGGCAGAGCAAGGTTTGTCGCGGCTGCAATTGGCACAGGCGCTGGAAACGTTACGCGCATCCCGCCCGACCGCCGTTAACCTGATGAACAATCTGGACCGTATGAAGCAGGCACTGGCGAGTGACGATTTCGTCAACGCCATGGCGCAGGAAGCGTTGCGACTGATAGAAGAAGATAAAGCGCTGTGCGAACGCATCGCGGATAACGGAGCCGGGCTGGTAAAACCGGGCAGCCGTCTGCTGACCCACTGCAATACCGGCGGGCTGGCGACGGCGGGCGTGGGGACGGCGATCGGCGTCATCCTGCGCGCTCACCAGCAAGGCAAGGTGGAGAACGTCTGGGTGGATGAAACCCGTCCACTGTTGCAGGGCGGGCGTTTGACCGCCTGGGAACTGGGTGAGCTGGGTATCCCCTATCACCTGATTTGCGACTCGATGGCTGCGTCGCTGATGGCACAAGGCCAGGTCGATGCTATCTGGGTCGGTGCGGATCGCATCGCCGCTAACGGCGATGTCGCCAATAAAATCGGCACCTACAGCCTGGCGGTGCTGGCACACTATCACGGTATTCCGTTTTACGTCGCCGCCCCACACACCACCCACGACCCTCACTGCCCGGATGGCAGCGCGATTCCCATCGAGCAGCGTGCCTCCAGCGAAGTCACCGGGGTAGCCGGTAGCTTCGGCCAGTGCCAGTGGGCACCGCACAACGCCCCGGTGTACAACCCGGCGTTCGATGTCACCCCGGCTGCGCTTATTAGCGGTTGGGTACTGGATAGTGGTGTGGTCACCCCTGAGCAGGTTAACGCCGGTATTTTTCAGCAACCGCTGGCGGGATAAAGCGAGACAGGACGCGGGTAATAAAAGCAGCACCGAGAACAGGCCGTGCGCGGGTATATTCCGCCACGGCCTGTAACAGCATTACGCCAGTTTCGGGTAGGCGTCGGCGATGGCATCGCCAGTGAACTGCGCAATCCAGCCATCCGGGTTATTGAACAGGCGAATGGCGGTGAAATGCGGCTCAGAGCCCATATCAAACCAATGCGGCACCCCGGCAGGCACCGACAGTAAATCGTTCTTTTCGCACAGTATCTGGAAAATCTGGCCGTTTACGTGCAGGCAGAACAACCCGGCGCCTTCCACAAAGAAACGCACTTCATCTTCACCGTGGGTATGCTCCGACAGGAATTTGCTGCGCATCGCCTCTTTCTGTGGGTTGTCAGCGCGGATGCTGACCACATCCCAGCTCTGGTAGCCCTTCTCCGCTACCAGTTTATCAATCTCATGCTGATACGCCGCCAGCACGTCTTCAGAGGAAGGGGTGGCCCCTAAATCCCTGTCCGCCTGCCAGCGTTCAAACCGCACATTAATAGCGCTCAGTTGCTGGGCGATAGCCTCGGCGTCGCGACTTTGCCAGACGGGCTGATGGGCATCCGTATCACTGAAGATAGTTAAGGCACTCATGACGGTTCTCCTGTTGGGTTGCTCTGACAGGCATCCAGGTCTACCTGATCAAAACGGTTTACCTGCCGATGCTGACTTTCAACATCGGCGTCATTGCGGATCAACTGGCAGGTGTGCCAGCCCGCTTGTGCAGCCGCATCCAGTTCCTGACGAATATCGGACAGAAACAGCACCTTGTCCGCAGTCAGGCCGATTGCAGCGGCAATAGTCTGGTAGGACGCGACCTCTCTCTTGGCACCGACGCCGGTATCGAAATAGCCGGAAAACAGTGTGGTCAAATCCCCCGCGTCACTGTGACCAAACAGCAGACGCTGCGCTTCCACCGACCCGGATGAATAGACGTACAGCGCGATGCCCTGCTCACGCCAGGCCTGTAATTGCGGGGCGACATCCTCATAAACATGGCCGCGAAAATCACCGTTGTGGTAACCACTGCGCCAGATAATGCCCTGCAACAGCTTCAGCGCCGGTGATTTGCGGTCTTCATCCATAAACTGGTTGAATGCGGCCAGCAGTTGCGCGGGC
Source organism: Dickeya oryzae (assembly GCF_009372235.1). Taxonomy (GTDB): domain Bacteria; phylum Pseudomonadota; class Gammaproteobacteria; order Enterobacterales; family Enterobacteriaceae; genus Dickeya; species Dickeya oryzae. Next base: position 1,136,657 of record NZ_ML762920.1, read on the forward strand.
GAGGCTTCCGGTTGCCCCAGTTCCTGACGCGCCAATGTCAGCGCGGCAGCGATCTCCGGGTCATGCCCGGCCTGTGCCACCGCGTCGGCCAGACGCGCGCGGGCATACGGGAACAACACGTTGTGCACAAAGCGAATATCGCTGGTCGTGCCTTCAATATCCGTGACAATCGCCTTGATCACTTGGCCTCCAGTAAACGTCGTTGTAATTCACACTGGAACAGGAACTCTAACCCTTCCAGATGACGGCGAGCGTCTTTCACATCCTGTCCCCAGCAGTACAGACCGTGCCCACGCACCAGAAAACCGTAATGCAATGACGAGTTCGCATGGTGGGCGGCGACCTGCTCCGCCAGCGCCGGAATATCCTGAGAGTTATCGAAAATTGGAATGGCGACCGCATCCAGATGAGTACGCTGGCCGCTCAGCGACTTCTGCATTTCGTACCCCTGCAACACCAGCGCTTCGCTTTTCTCCACCCGCGACAACACCGTCGCGTTGACCGAATGGGTATGCAGCACTGCTCCTACCGTCGGAAACAGGCGATAAAGCAACGTATGCAACCCGGTTTCCGCCGACGGTGTGCGACCGCTCGGGACATGGTTGGTGGCGATATCGACCAACAGGAAGTCTTCCGTGCTCAGGCTGCCTTTGTCTTTACCGGATTCGGTAATCAGGCATTGCCGTTCATCCAGACGCACGGACATATTGCCGCCCGTCGCCGGGCACCAGCCTTTCTCGCCGATCCAGTGGCAGGCCGCCACCAGTGCGGCCAGTTGTGGAATCTCACTCATAACTCATCCTGTACAGGTGAAGGCGCCACCCGGTGATTTCCAGGGATAAAACCGGGTAATGAGCCTGCTTATTATATTTCGTTCTAGCTTATCAAATTACGGAATTTAGCCGTTTAAACGTCCAAGCGTCTTGATTGCCAAATACTAGCATCCTGTATATAGTGGCAGCAATAACAGCCTTGCAGGAGTCCTTTTTCAGCCATGAGCGCCGCACTGATCCCAGACAGTAAACTCCCCTCTCTCGGTACTACCATTTTTACCCAGATGAGCGCCCTGGCGCAGCAACATCAGGCGATTAACCTGTCGCAAGGCTTCCCGGATTTTGACGGCCCCGACTACCTGAAACAGCGTCTGGCTTATCATGTCAGTCAGGGGGCAAACCAATACGCGCCGATGACCGGCGTGGCACCGTTGCGTCAGGCGATTGCGGAAAAAACTGCCGCGCTCTACGGCTGGCAGCCGGACGCCGACAGTGAAGTGACCGTCACCGCTGGTGCCACAGAAGCGTTGTTTGCCGCCATCAGCGCGCTGGTGCGCCCGGGCGATGAAGTTATCTGCTTTGATCCCAGCTATGACAGCTACGCACCAGCGGTGCAGTTGGCGGGCGGGACGCTGAAGCGCATTGCGTTGCAACCACCGGCGTTTCGCGTCGACTGGGCAGCGTTTGGCGACCTATTGAACGACCGCACCCGGTTGGTGATCGTCAACACGCCGCATAATCCGTCTGCCACTGTCTGGCAGCAGGAGGACTTCCGCCAGCTCTGGCAGGCCATCGCCAGTCGCGCTATTTACGTGCTGAGCGATGAAGTGTATGAGCATATCTGCTTTGCCGCTGACGGCCACGCTAGTGTGCTGGCGCATCCGGAGCTGCGGCAGCGGGCTATCGCGGTGTCCTCGTTTGGTAAAACCTACCACATGACCGGCTGGAAGGTCGGTTATTGCGTTGCCCCGGCACCGATCAGCGCCGAATTGCGTAAAGTGCATCAGTACCTGACGTTTTCCGTCAACACGCCCGCGCAACTGGCGTTGGCCGATATGCTGCAACACCAACCGCAACACTGGCGCGAACTGCCCGATTTTTACCGTGCCAAACGCGACCGGTTTGTTAACGCGCTGGCAGCCAGTCGGCTGGAGATTCTGCCTTGTGAAGGCACCTATTTCCTGCTGGCGGACTACCGTGCCATTTCCAGTCAGGATGACGTCAGTTTCTGTCGCTGGCTCACCGAGCATGTCGGCGTGGCGGCGATCCCGCTGTCCGTTTTCTGTGCCGCCCCCTTCCCTCACACGCTGATTCGGTTATGCTTTGCCAAACAGGAATCAACCCTGGATGCTGCTGCGGAGCGTTTATGTCAACTTTAAAGATAACCCTGCTACAACAACCGCTGGTCTGGATGGATGGCCCCGCTAACCTCAGCCATTTTGACAGCCTGTTAGGCGACATTACCGACCGTGACCTGATTGTACTGCCGGAAATGTTCACCACCGGCTTTGCGATGGAAGCCGCTAAAAGCAGCCTGGAACAAGCGGTGGTGGAAGACTGGCTGAAACAGTGGGCACAGCGCAGCAATGCACTGGTCGGCGGCAGCGTGGCGGTGCAGACCGGCAAGGGCGCGGTTAACCGTTTTCTGTTGGCTGACCCGCAGGGCCGGCTATACCAGTACGATAAACGTCATCTGTTCCGCATGGCGGGCGAGCATGAATATTACCAGTCGGGTCAGACGCGAGAAGTTGTGGAATGGCGCGGCTGGCGCATTCTGCCGCTGATCTGTTATGACCTGCGCTTTCCGGTGTGGTCCCGCAATCGTCAGGATTACGACCTGGCGCTGTACGTCGCCAACTGGCCTGCCCCGCGCGCACTGCACTGGAAAGCCCTGCTGGCGGCACGGGCGATTGAGAATCAGGCATATGTCGCAGGCTGCAACCGTGTCGGCACCGACGGCAACGGCCACAGTTATCAGGGCGATAGCCTGATTATCGACGCACAAGGCGCGATTCTGGCCTCAGCGCCTGAACACCAACCCGCGCGTCTTGACGCCGAGCTGTCGCTGGAAGCGTTGCAAAGCTACCGTGAAGCCTTCCCTGCCTGGCTTGATGCCGATAAATTCAGTTTGTAATATCAAGAGCGCTCAGGCGCTCTTGAGGCTGTTGACAAACAGCCGGGTTGTCTTGTGAATGGTGAAGTCTGCCTATTCAGTGAATGGTTTCGTGCGGGATAAACGGTGTAATTTCTTTGCCGCTTCATTGCACGCACGACAAGGAGAGGTGCAAGCGCCACCTCTCCTTGACCACTGGCTGATGGCTAAACTGCGGCGCTACGCGCTACCTTCGGCGTTCGACTTCGCGGTTCGGGCCGCCCGTGACGTGTTCCCAACACGGCACGGGCTTTCGCGACGTCCTGTCGCTCACCCGGCGAAGCCGCCCACCTCAGCGCAGTTTTTGACGCCGGAAAGATGCTTCATCCTGTAGTTAATGCGTTTGTCAGCAGTCTGAAGAGCGCTCAGGCGCCCTTGATTATCGGTATCCCCACACCGTGAGCAGCAACGCCTGCAACGCCAGCGCCACATCCTCGGTCAACACGGCTTCGTCAGGATGATGGCTGATACCGCCCTTACAACGCATAAACAGCATACCCACCGGCCAACGTTCGGCGATAGCGATGGCATCATGCCCGGCACCGCTTGGCAGCAACAGGTTCTCACCTTGTACCTGCATCACCGCCGCCGACAACCGCTGTTGCAGCGTCTCATCGCAGCGGGTGGCCGCAATACGGTAGTACTCTTGTGCATCGAAGGTACACCCGCGCTGCATGGCGATATCCTGCGCCAGTGTCAGCAGCCGTTGTAGCAGGGCATCGAGCGGCGTATCGTCCGGCCCGCGAATGTCCAGCGTCAGGCGTACCTCACCGGGAATCACATTGGCGGCACCGGGCAGGCACTGCAATGTACCAAAGGTTGCCACCAGATAAGGGTCGCTCTCGCGTGTCATCTGCTCTGCCTGCGTCATCCAGCTCGCCGCCGCCGCCAGGGCATCCTGACGTTGTGACATCGGCACGGTTCCGGCATGACCGGCGTGACCGGTAAACGTGCAGTTCAGCCGCCGGGCACCGTTAATAGCCGTGACCACGCCCAGCGCCAGTCCAGCCTGTTCCAGACACGGACCTTGTTCGATATGCAATTCCAGATAGGCCAGAATATCCGTTGCCGGTCGTGCCGCCTGAGCGATAGCGTCCGGGTCCAGCCCAACCTGTGTCAGCGCCTGCGCCACGGTAACGCCGTTGGCATCCGGGCGCGACAGCCAGCCCTCAGGCCAGGTGCCGGTCAGCCCACGACTGCCCAGCAGCGTGACATCAAAACGGGTGCCTTCTTCGTCGCCAAAACCGACCACCTCCAGCGCCACCGGCAGTCGAATACCGTGCTGATGCAGGAATGACACCGTTTCAATCGCTGCCAGCACCCCGAGCATACCGTCGTAACGCCCGGCGTTACGCACGGTGTCCAGGTGTGAACCCATCAGCAGCGCCGGTGCGCCCGGCGTACTGCCTTCATAACGACCGCAGATGTTACCCACACTGTCCTGCCACACCTGCATCCCGGCGTCACGCATCCACTCGCCGGTTTGCTGGTTGGCCTGCATATGCTGTGCCGACAGATAAACGCGGGTGAGCTGATCAGGGGTTTCACTGATGGCCGCCAGTTGATCGCAGCGCGTCATCACCCGTCGGGCGGCGGCCTGCGCATCAAAATCCGTCATCATGCCTTCCATCAGCACCTCGCTCATGTCGACGCCTGCGTGGCGTCGTACACATTCCAGGCCGCCTGCAACGCCGCCCCTTGCACAGAACGGAAGCCAAGACGGTTCAGTACCGCTTCCAGCGCGGTCAGCGTTTGCATCACACAATCTTTGCGCGCGTTGTAGCCCATGGTGCCAATACGCCAGATTTTGCCCTGCAACGGCCCGAACGAGGTGCCGATTTCGATAGCGAAATCTTCCAGCAACAGCTTACGCACCTGCTCACCGTGAATACCCGACGGAATAACCACGCCCAGTACGTTACTCATCTTGTTGGCGATGTCGCCGTAGGGCTGTAACCCCATGCCTTCAATACCAGCCAGCAGCGCCTTACCGTGCAACTGGTGACGGGCGATACAGGCATCCAACCCCTCTTCCAGAATAATGCGCGCACATTCACGGGCGGCGAACAGCATGCTGGTGGCTTCGGTGTGGTGGTTCAACCGCTCCGGCCCCCAGTAATCCATGATCATGCCGAGGTCGAAATAGTTGGAATAAATCATCTCGTCGTCACCGTCCTGATGGTCGGTGGTGCGGATCCCCTGCTCTACGCACTTACGCTGGCGAATCACCGCTTCCATACGTGAACTGAGCGTCACCGGCGAGCTGCCGGACGGGCCACCCAGGCATTTCTGCAACCCGGCAGAGACTGCATCGAGCCCCCAGGCATCGGTTTCCAACGGGTTACCGCCGAACGAGGCAGTGGCATCGGAGTAAAACAGGACGTCATGACGACGGCAGATCTCCCCGAGTTCCGCCAGCGGTTGCAGCATCGTCGTGGAGGTATCGCCTTGTACGGTAAGCAGCAGGCGGGGTTTTACCCGCTTGATGGCATCTTCTATCTGATCGGGCGTGAATACTTCACCCCACGGCACCTCGATGGTGTGAACATCGGCGCGGCAGCGGCGGGCAATCTCGCACAGCAAGTGGCCGAAACGGCCAAACACCGGCACCAGCACCCGGTCACCAGGGCGGATCGCCGAGACCAGAATCGCCTCAATGCCGGCACGGGAGGTGCCGTCTACCAGCATGGTCCAGCGGTTGTCGGTACGGAACAGTTGGCGGTACAGCGCCATCACCTGGTTCATGTACCCGGTCATCGCCGGGTCATACTGCCCGACCAGTTGGCTGGCCATCGCGCGCAATACGCGCGGGTCGGCATTGATCGGGCCAGGTCCCATGAGCAAACGATGGGGCGGATTGATCTGCGCAAACAGGTCGTTAGGCATGTGATGAACTCCTGATGTCCTTGGTAACATGAAAATCGTAATAGCCGATACCGCTCACGGCGCTATAGCCGTACCGAGGCGATAAACTGTTTCAGTTCGGCGGTCTGTGGGTTGGCAAACAGCGCATCGCCGCTCCCTTGTTCCCACACGGTACCCTGATGCATAAACACCACCCGATCGCCCACTTCGCGGGCAAAATTCATCTCGTGGGTGACCAGAATCAGCGTCATGCCTTCAGCCGCCAGTTGCTCCAGCACCTTCAGCACTTCACCCACCAGTTCCGGGTCCAGCGCGGACGTAATTTCATCGCACAGCAGCACTTTCGGGTTCATCGCCAGCGCACGGGCGATCGCCACACGCTGCTGTTGGCCGCCGGACAAATTCGACGGGTAGTAATCGATACGCTCACCCAGCCCGACCTTCTCCAGCATCTTCACCCCCAGTTCCCGGCACTCGGCGGCGCTTTTCCCCAGCACCAGCTTGGGTGCCAGCATCACGTTTTCCAACGCGGTCATATGCGGGAACAGGTTGAAGTTCTGGAAAATCATGCCGATAGAACGGCTGATCTCCCGCGCTTGCGAGTCGCGGTCGGTGACGGTCATTCCGCCCAGCTTGATACTGCCGTCCTGATAGCCTTCCAGCCCGTTGATACAACGCAGCAGGGTGCTTTTGCCGGAACCGCTACGGCCGATGATGGAGATAACCTCGCCCGCATCAATATCCAGATCCACCCCTTTCAGCACGTGGTTCTGGCCGTAATATTTATGAACCTGATTAATGGTGATGAGCGGCATTGAATTTCTTCTCCAGATAACGGCTGTAGTACGACAACGGATAACACAGCAGGAAATAACCCAGCGCCACCAGCCCGAACACCTTAAACGGCTGATACGTGACGTTGTTGAGCATGGTGCCGGCTTTCGTCAGGTCAACAAAACCAATAATTGACGCCAGTGCGGTGCCTTTAATCACCTGCACCGAAAACCCCACCGTCGGTGCAATGGCGATACGCATCGCCTGAGGCGCTATCACCCGGGTCAACGTCTGTGTGAAGGTCAGCCCCAGACAACGACAGGCTTCCCACTGTCCTTTCGGCAACGCCTGTACGCTGCCGTGCCAGATATCCAGCAAGAACGCGCTGGTAAACAGCGTCAGTGCCAGTGAAGCCGCCGTCCACGGGCTGACATCGATACCGAACAACCCCAGCCCGAAAAACGCCAGAAACAGTTGCATCAGCAGTGGGGTGCCCTGAAACACATCGGCGTACAGCCGCGTCAGACGCATCGGCCAGCGGCGTTTCGTCAGGCGCAGCAACAACAGTGGTAACGTCACCACCGCGCCGCCAAAAAATGCCACCAGCGACAGCAACACCGTCCAGCGCCCGGCCAGCAGCAGGTTGCGCACAATATCCCAGTCAGTAAATGTCATCATCAGCGCGCTGTCCCCAGAAAACGTCGCCCGACCAGCAACAGCAGTTGACGCATCAGCATCGACAGCACCAGATAGCAGAGCGTGGTCACCAGATACACCTCAAAACTGAGGAACGTCCGTGACTGAATTAAGTTAGCGGCAAAGGTCAGCTCTTCATACGACACCTGCGATACCACGGAGGAACCGAGCATCACGATGATGCACTGACTGACCAGCGCCGGATAAATCCGTTGCAGCGCGGGCGGCAAAATCACCCGCGTAAAGGTCTGGGTGCGTGATAATCCCAGCACCCTCGCGGCTTCCCACTGGCCCTTCGGTGTCACCTGGATACCCGCACGAATAATCTCCGTGCTGTAAGCGCCCAGGTTCACCAGCATCGCCAGTAGGGCGGCCTGACCGGCGGTGAGTTTGAGCCCCAACCCCGGCAGACCAAACACGATGAAAAACAGTTGCACCACAAACGGCGTGTTACGGATCGCTTCGACGTACAGGCCCCACAGGCGGCTGACGAAGGTTGGCTTACCGCTGCGTAATGCCGCACCGCAAATGCCGATGGCAATCCCGCCCAGTGTTGCCATCGCCGTCAATTGCACGGTGACCCATAAACCGGCCAGTAACTCCGGCCAGTATGGCCACAGCGCCGCGAAATGAAGCTGATAAGTCATGGCGTATCCTTAGGCACCCAGATTGGCTGGCAGCGGCGCTTTCAGCCATTTCTCGGACAGGCCGTTAAGCGTGTTGTCCTTGAGCGCTTTTTCAATCAGTTCGTTGACTTTCGCCTTCAGCGCAGGCTCGTCCTTTTTCAGACCGATAAAGCAGGGCGAGTCTTTCAACATGAATTTGGCGACAGGCGCTTTCTCCGGGTTCTTCTCGGCAATCGCCGCCACTACCAGGTTACCGGTAGCGATATACTGCACCTGACCGGACATATAAGCCGACAGCGTGGTGTTGTTGTCTTCGTAGCGCTTGATATCAGCAGTTTTTGGCGCGATATCGGTCAGCACCATGTCTTCCACCGCACCACGGGTTACCCCGACGGTTTTGCCTTGCAAGGCGTCAGGCGCCGTGACTGTCGTGTCTTTCGGACCGAACACGCCCAGGAAGAACGGTGCGTAAGCGCTGCTGAAGTCGATCACTTTTTCACGTTCCGCATTTTTACCCAGGCTGGAAATCACCAGATCCACCTTGTCGGTTTGCAAATACGGCACGCGGTTGGCGCTGCTCACCGGCACCAGCTGCAACTTTAGTTTCATCTCGCTGGCCAGATAACGGGCCATGTCGATGTCGTAACCCTGCGGCTGCAAATCAGTACCGACCGAGCCAAACGGCGGGAAATCCTGCGGCACCGCGACACGCAATACGCCGCGCTTCTGGATATCCTGCAGTTGATCCGCCATCGCTTGTCCAGCCTGAACCATCAACAGCGCTGCACCGACTACTGCCAAAACACGTTTTCCGATCTTCATTGCTGTGCCCCCGGTTAAGTTAATTTGAAACCAAAGATTCTTCAATAAAAATATTGAAACCTTTGTTGCAGATTAAAAAGCAAAATGCATGCCAGATAATCAACCGGCATGACACGGCGATATGAAGAGAGCAGCACAGGCAGATTCAGGGAATAACGGCAAGTTTCATCGTCAGGAAGCGCGCCCGGCTTTCAACCTGCAGCGCACAATGACAGGGCATTAAAACGGGAATTGATTGCACCAAAATAGAACATTTGCACCAGCGGAGCGCGCAACTACCGCTGTTCCAGCTCGTCGAGTTGCAGGTAAAGATCGGCAATATCGTGGATACGTTGACGCCCTTGCGCCAGCATCTGGTGCAGTAACGCGTTGCTGATGAGGTTGACCAGGCTCATGGCCCCAGCATAGCTGTCAAACGCCGACACGCTATCCAGCGGTGCGCTCAACACCCAGCAAGCCAACGGCGGCAACGCGTGGACTTGCGGCTCACACAGCAGCAACACCGGAATCTGTCGGGTATGCAAGTGCTGCAGCAAAGGCTGAATCAGGCGTGGACGGCGACGGAACGCCACCACAATCACCACGTCCTGCTCGTCGAGGTCCGCCAGTTCCTCCGCCAGCGTCTGGCCGGGCTGCGCCAGTAACGGCACCTGCGGACGGATTTGCAGCAGTTGCTGACGCAGGTGTAATGCCACCGGGTAGCTGTTGCGCAGCCCAAGAATGCAGACGCGCCGGGCCTGCTGCAACGCGCCGATTACTGCACCGAACTGCTGTGGGTCTATCTGGTTGACCCATTGCGTCAGGTTAGCCATCTCCTGCTTGTAATGGCGCGCCAGCAGCGTATTGCCCTGCACCGCGTCCCGATTATCGGTCAACGGCATGCCGCTCTGGCGCAAGGTGCGCAGTTCATCGCGCATCTCGCGGTAACTGGGGTAGCCGAGGCGGCGGAACAGGCGGCTGACCGTCGCTTTGGAAACGCCACTCAGCCGCGCCAGTTCAGCGCTGTTATAGCTGATGAGGTCATCCAGGTGGTCAAAGATAAACTCCGCCACACGCTGCTCCTGCGGCGACAGTTCGCTGTACTGGCTGCGCAACCGTTCATCAATCTGCTTCATGCCTGCCCTTGTCATTATCTAACATCTAAACGCTATAAGTTTGATCGCGTCGGGTTTGAGCGCATTAAGTTTGAGCGCGGTAAGTTTGAGCGCTGTAACTTTTGTTTCATCTTTTCGACGCTATGATGAACATAGCATACAACCGTCGGTCGGCAGCAAGCAGAAAAGATGGAACGGCTTTTGCTTAGCATCGACCACCCTACTGTCCACCAAGAGTCTTACCCTCATGATGCAAAGTAATATCGCCCCGTCGGGCATGGCGGTCACACCGCATCATCTTGCCAGCGCCAGCGCACAGCGTGTGTTACGCGCCGGAGGTAATGCCATCGAAGCGATGGTCGCCGCGGCGGCGGCCATTGCCGTGGTGTATCCCCACATGAACAGCTTAGGCGGCGATGGTTTCTGGCTGATAGTGCCGCCGCAAGGCCAGCCTGTTGCCATTGACGCCAGTGGTGCCGCCGGTTCGCTGGCGACCCGCGCACGCTACGCCGGTGAAAGCCGTATTCCGCACCGTGGCCCCAACGCCGCGCTGACCGTCGCCGGGACGGTAGGCGGCTGGCAGGAAGCGCTAAATTACGCAGCAGAACTGGATCTGGGTGCTCCCCTGCCACTGACACAGTTACTGGACGATGCCATCCACTATGCGCGCCACGGCATCCCGGTTACCCAGTCTCAGGAAGATGCGCTCACCAGTCGCCAGCACGAACTGCGCGATTTCTCCGAATTCTGCCGGGTCTTTATGCCTCAGGGTGCGATCCCCCGTACCGGCAGCCGTTTCACCCAGCCGGATCTGGCCGATACGCTGCAACAACTGGCACAAGATGGGCTGGACAGCTTTTATCGCGGCGCGCTGGCCGCACGCATGACAAAACAGATGGCGGCGCTGGACATGCCGGTCACGCAGGAAGATTTGGCGAATTACCGCGCCCGCCGTACCGTGCCATTGGTGTTGAAACACAGCCACGGCGAGGTCTTCAACCTCGCACCGCCCACACAAGGGTTGGTCTCACTGGCGATTCTCGGCATTACCGACAGGCTGGGGATGGCCGATCTCAGCGACAGCCAGACCATTCACCGGGTAGTGGAAGCCACCAAACTGGCGTTTGGGCTACGCGATACCTACATCACCGATCCGACACTGATCACCCAGGATATTCAGGCCCTGCTGTCCGATAGCCACCTGAAAACGCTTGCGGAAACCGTCAACACCCGCGCCGCCGCGCCCTGGGGCGAGGGCAAAGGGCCGGGCGATACCGTCTGGATGGGCGTGTGCGATCGCCATGGGGTGTCGGTCTCGTTCATTCAGAGTATTTATCACGAATTCGGCAGCGGCATGGTGCTGCCGGGTACTGGCGTGTTGTGGCAAAACCGTGGGGCGTCTTTCAGCCTGGACCCGAACCACTTGCTGGCGCTGGTACCGGGTAAACAACCCTTTCACACACTGAACCCGGCGGCGGCGCGCCTGTCCGACGGGCGCACGATGGTCTATGGTTCGATGGGCGGTGACGGCCAGCCGCAGACACAAGCCGCGTTGTTTATTCGTCATGTGATGCAAGGAGTGCCGTTGCAACAGGCGATTACGGCACCGCGCTGGTTGCTGGGGCGCACCTGGGGGCAGTCGACCGATACGCTCAAGCTGGAGGATCGGTTCATGCCCGCTACCATTGATGCGCTGCGTACCCTCGGTCACGATGTGGAACTGCTTGCCGGATTTAGCGAAACCGTCGGTCACGCCGGTGCGATTGTCCGCCACGTCAACGGCATGCTGGAAGGTGCCAGCGACCCGCGCAGCAACGGCAGCGCAGCCGGTTATTAATCTTTCAACCCGATGAAGGTGCTGATTATGAAAAACAAGGATATCGATCAGGACATGCTGGCCGTGTACCTGCAACAAATGGAAACCCTGATGGGGCTGGACCTGGATGAGAGCCGCCGTCAGGAATTGCACGTCCAGTTCAGCCGCATCGCCGCCATGGCGCAACCGCTGATGGCGTTTACGTTGGATGAGCGTCAGGAAGTGGCGGGGGTCTATCAGCCATGAATCCTGCTCAACTGTCTATTCGCACATTGCAGGCTGAACTGGTGGCAGGCCACCTGTCCGCCACCGACATTGCCCGCGATACCCTGGCGCGCATCGAGCAACATAACCCGACTGTAAACGCATACACCGCCGTCACAGCACAGCGTATGCTGACAGAAGCCAACGGCGTGGACCTGAAACGCCGCTTAGGCGAGCCGCTGCCTGCACTGGCCGGGGTGCCCTATGCGGTGAAGAATCTGTTTGATGTCGCCGGTGAAACCACCCTGGCCGGGGCCAGGTTATTTAGCCAGCGTGCTCCTGCCACTCAGGATGCATTCGCGGTGCGCCAGCTACAGGCACAAGGCGCGCTGCTGTCCGGCCTGCTGAATATGGATGCCTACGCTTACGGCTTTACCACCGAAAACACGCACTATGGCGCGACCGGCAACCCGCACGACCTGACCCGTATCGCGGGGGGGTCGTCCGGTGGTTCCGCCGCCGCGGTCGCCGCTGGTCTGGTGAATTTTTCTCTGGGTAGTGATACCAACGGTTCGATCCGGGTTCCGGCCTCGTTGTGCGGTATTTTCGGGCTGAAGCCGACGTTCGGGCGGTTATCACGTCAGGGAACGCAGCCGTTTGTCGGTAGCCTCGATCACATCGGCCCGCTGGCACGCAGCGTAGACGATCTGGCGCTGGTCTATGACGTGCTGCAAGGCCGCGATCCGGCTGATCGTTTTCAGGCAGATCAACCGCTGCGATCCACGGTGCCGTCATTGTCTGACACCACCCCGCTACGCAGCCGGGTATTGGGGGGCTACTTCGCGCAATGGTGCGATGAGCAAGCCGCCGCGGCTGTGCGACAAGTCGCAGACGCCTTAAACGCCGACAGCGATGTGACACTGGATAACGCCACGCTGGCGCGTACTGCGGCATTTATTCTTTCCGCCAGCGAAGGGGGTAATCAATACCTGCCAGCGCTGCAGGCCACACCGGAGCAATTTGAGCCACTTTCCCGCGAACGGCTGTTGGCTGGCGCGATGATCCCGGCGGCCTGGTATGTACAGGCTCAGCGCTTTCGCGATCATTTCCGCCGTGAAGTGCTGGCGTTATTCAACGATACCGATCTGCTGATTGCGCCAGCGACCCCGTGCCCGGCCACCCCGATCGGTCAGGAAACCATGCGCATCAATCACACCGATTTACCGATCCGCGCCAGCATGGGCATGTTAACCCAGCCCATTTCGTTCGTCGGCTTGCCGGTCGTCACCGTGCCGCTAGCAACCGCCAGCGGGCTGCCGATCGGTGTGCAGTTGATCGCCGCCCCCTGGCGGGAAGACGTGGCGCTACGCGCCGCCTGGCATCTTGAACAACAGGGCATCGCACAGGCGCTGCCACCGATGACGTTTTACCCACAAGGACTTTCCGCATGACATCCGAGAACACACCGTCTGACATTAATATTCCCGAGGTACTGGCTGAGGTCACCGACGCCTTTTACCGTTACGAAAAGGCGCTGACCGGTAACGATGTTGAGGTGCTGGACCAGCTGTTCTGGCACGATGAGCTCACCGTGCGTTACGGCGCGTCTGAAAATCTGTACGGCATCGAGCAGATCCGCGAATTTCGTGCCGCGCGCCCTTCCGCCGGGTTGGACAGGCAGTTGCAAAACACCGTGATCACCACCTACGGCCGTGATACGGCGGTCGCCAGTACCGAATTTCGTCGTGAAGGCAGCGAGAAAATCGGCCGTCAAATGCAAACCTGGCGGCGTACCGTGCAAGGCTGGCGCATCGTGGCGGCTCATGTGAGCCTGATGGTGTAACCCCTGCGCATCCGTGTCGGATAGCGACGGTAGCGGTTACCAGCTATCCGACTTCCCTCAGAGGTGGGAGCCGAAACACAGCCCCCAGCAAGCCCGGTCGTGACACAGCCAGGCGCTATCACCGACAAAAAAGCCAGGCAATGAAACCCATAGGTAACATTGCCTGGCTCATACCGGTAACCCCGTCGGTACAATGAATGCCTTATCGCATCAGCCCTGATAAGGGTGGACCCGATACCAATGCTCGGCGATATCCTGACGGCGACAGACCCATACCCGCTCATGCTGTTGGATATAATCGAGGAAGCGTTGTAACGCCCGAAAGCGTCCCGGTCGCCCCAGCAAACGACAGTGCATACCAATCGACAGCATTTTCGGCGCGTCATCCCCTTCGGCATACAGCACGTCAAAACTGTCCTTCAGGTAATTGAAAAACTGCTCGCCACTGTTAAAACCCTGTGGTGAGGCAAAGCGCATGTCGTTGGCATCCAGCGTGTAGGGAACGATCAGATGCGGTTTCACCTCGCCGTCGGCACGCCGCACCGGCAACCAAAACGGCAGGTCATCACCATAATAGTCGCTGTCGTACAGGAAGCCGCCCTGCTCCAGCACCAGCTGTCGGGTGTGGGGGCTGTCGCGGCCGGTATACCAGCCCAACGGCGGCTGACCGAATAAATCGGTGTGCACGGCGATGGCCTGTTGTAAATGCGCCCGTTCGGTATCGATATCCATATTCTGGTAGTGGATCCAGCGCCAGCCGTGGCTGACCACGTCGTAGTCCGCCGCCTTGATAGCCTCGACCACCGCCGGGTTTCGCGCCAGCGCCATTGCCACGCCAAACACCGTCATCGGCAAACCACGGCGTTGAAACTCCTGATGAATACGCCAGAAACCGGCACGAGAACCATATTCATAGAGCGAATCCATCGACATATGCCGCGCCGGGTAACTGGCTGCCCCGATAATATCAGACAGAAATTGCTCGGAACCGGCATCACCGTGCAGCACGTGATTTTCAGACCCTTCTTCATAATTCAGAACAAATTGCACCGCGATACGTGCCTGTCCAGGCCAGCGGGCATGCGGCGGTTTTCCGGCATAACCAATCAGATCGCGCGGGTAGTCCGGGTCTGTACCCCAGAGCTGAGAAAGTGTCATGGTCTCTTCCTTATAATGATGACGGCAACGGCGCGCTCATTACTTAGCGCGATCATTGCTTATCATGATCATTACTTATCATGATCAATACTTAGCGCAACGGCGCACATGCGCCGGTTAACGGCTTGTCGAGTGGGTAGTCGAGATCGCCGTGTTTACTGGTGGTCAGTCCCAGCCCAACCAGCGATTCCACCATTTTCACCGCCGCACCGACGCCATCGATCACCGGGATCCCCAACTCCTGCGTCAGTGCCTGTGCCAGATCGGCCATGCCGCCACAACCCAGCACAATCGCACCGGATCCATCCTGCCGTTTCGCTTGTATACACATTTCCCGCACTTTATGTTGTGCCAGACCTTGCCCGTCCTCCAGTGCCAGCACCGGCAAATCGATCGCGTGCAGTGCGGCGCAGTGGTGCTCGAAACCGTAACGCTGCAACAGATGACGGGCGATGATGAGCGTGCGCGGCAGCGTGGTGACAATGGAAAAACGCGTCGCCACCAGCGTCGCCAGATGCATCGCCGCCTCCGCTATTCCCACCACCGGTGCGCTTGCCAGCTCCCGTGCCGCCAGCAGACCGGGATCGCCGAAACAGGCGATGACATGACCGCTGACCCCGTGCTCACGCCCCAGCCGAACCTGCTCGAGCACACCCAGCGTCGCCACGGCTTCATCAAAATGCCCTTCAATCGACGGCACGCCCTGCGACGGGCACACCGCCAGAATCTCAGTACCGGCCGAGGCAACTCGCCGTGCCGCCTCACCGATGGTTTCCGTCATCGCCAGGCTGGTATTAGGGTTGATTACCTGAATCACGCATCGGCTCATTCGGCCTGCTCCTTGTTAGGGTGTTCGGACGCGTTGAAATGGCTAAACAGCCGTGAAAAATCCGGTGTGGTCACACTGTCGCCGCCAAAGCGCAGGCTGGCGACGATGTCGTCGAAATGCTGTTGCATGGCAGCAGTCAGCGCCTGCAGATCCCCCTTACGCAGCAGAGCCAGTAAATCCTGATGATCATGACAACGGCAGCCTTGCTGCCAGGGCGCACCATATGCGGCGATCACCAGCGACGATCGGAGCGTTAATTGCGACACCATGCCGGTCAGCACAGTGTTACCGGAAATCGCCTGCAGCTGTATATGAAAAGCGGCCGACAGGCGGATCGCCTCCGGCCCATTACGATCCTGATGGGCTTTTTCTTCTGCCTCCATCAGTTTCTCCAGCGCCGCCAGGTGCGGCGGCTGGCAATGAGCCAGCACAGCAGGCAGGTTAGCGCACTCCATCAGGCTACGGGTTTGAAAGATCTCACGCGCTTCTTCTACCGTCGGTGTCGCTACCTGTGCACCACGTTTGGGCAACAGCGTGATCATTTGCACCGTTGCCAGACGCTGTAACACCTTTCGGATCCCAGTACGGCTCACCCCAAACGCGTCTGCCAACGCTTCTTCCGGCAGACGAGCCCCTGGCAATAACTGATGCTCAACAATCGCGTTTAACAGCGCCTGATAGATAACGTCATCTTTTTGCTCGAAAAATGTCTCTTGTCCGAGACCATAAATATCGTTCATTGGCTTCTTCCGTCATCACGTCACCACCAGATCGTACACAAAAAATAAAATTATTGTATACAAAATTCACCGATCTGGCCCAAATCCTGCAACACCTCACAGGACAGGTTATTCACCTTTATTTTTCATCGTCATCAAAAAAGGAGCAGATTCCATGCCAGAAAATATGACGCCCGCCGGAAGTGCTCCGGCACACTACAGCCCGAGACTGTGCAACGAAGACCTGGCGCCGACACGCGAGCAGAACTGGTCCTGGTACAACATATTTTCCTTCTGGATGTCGGATGTTCACAGTATGGGCGGCTACGTGGTAGCAGCCAGCTTCTTTACATTGGGCCTTGCCAGTTGGCAG
Organism: Dickeya oryzae; assembly: GCF_009372235.1. Classification (GTDB taxonomy): domain Bacteria; phylum Pseudomonadota; class Gammaproteobacteria; order Enterobacterales; family Enterobacteriaceae; genus Dickeya; species Dickeya oryzae. The sequence goes on from NZ_ML762920.1 coordinate 1,153,401, forward strand.
GTGCTGCTGTGTTTGCTGGCCGGTATTTGCATCGTGCAGTTGTGTGCCAATTTAGTGGCTAAACCCAGTCAGCTCAGTGGCGTGCCCTATGCGGTGATTTGTCGTCAGTCCTTCGGGGTGTTCGGTGCCAACATTCCAGCGGTCATCCGTGGATTGATCGCCTTCGCCTGGTACGGTATCCAGACCTATCTGGCAGCCAATGCGTTGATGCTGGTGTTGCTGAAATTCGCGCCTTCTCTTACCTCGCTCACCACAAGTCACTGGCTGGGCTTGTCGACGCTGGGCTGGCTGTGCTTTGGCGTGATGTGGCTGTTGCAGGCCATGGTGTTCTGGCACGGCATGAGCGCCATCAAGCGCTTTATCGATGTCGCCGGCCCGGCGGTTTACGTGGTCATGCTGGCACTGGCCGGGTGGATTGTATACAAAACCGGACTGGAGAATATCTCTTTCACCCTGAGCAGCAAATCGCTCAGCGGCGGCGAGCAGATCTGGCAGATGATCACCGCGACCGCGTTGGTGGTGTCCTACTTCTCCGGTCCGTTACTGAACTTTGGTGACTTTTCCCGCTACGGTAAAAGCATGCAGGAGATCCACCGCGGTAACCGCTGGGGGCTGCCGTTCAACTTCCTGCTGTTCTCCATCGTCACCGTGGTGATTGTCTCCGGCACCCAGTCCCTGTTCGGTCAAATGATTACCGACCCGATTGAAACCGTCAGCCGCGTCGGCAACAGCGTGGCAGTCGCGTTGGGCCTGCTGACCATGATTGTCGCGACCATCGGCATCAATATTGTCGCCAACTTCGTTTCCCCGGCGTTCGACTTCTCCAACTGTTCGCCGCAACGCATCAGTTTCCGCACCGGTGGGATGATTGCCGCCGTCGGCTCAGTGCTGCTAACGCCGTGGAACCTGTTCAATTCACCGGAACTGATCCACTACACGCTCGACGTACTGGGGGCATTTATCGGCCCGTTGTTCGGCATTCTGCTGGCTGACTTTTATCTGATCAAAGGCGGTAAGATCGATGTTGACGCGCTGTTCAACGATACCCCGAACGGTCGCTACTGGTACCGTAACGGCATTAACCCCAATGCGGTGCTGGCACTGCTGCCATCGGTCGCGATCGGGCTGGTGATCAGTTTTGTGCCCGCCTGGCATGAGGTTGCCAATTTCAGTTGGTTTATCGGCGTTGGCTTAGGCGCGGGCAGCTACCGTTATCTGGCTCGTCGGGAGAAAGCCCGTACGCCAGCCGCGGCCAGCCTGTCAGGCTTAGTGCTGGGTAAAGAATAAGTCACCGCGCCGGATCGCAACGCATCATCGCGATCCGGCGTTTTATCCTGCCGCTTGCCCTACTTTCGCCCTCGTTTTGCATTCGGTTGTGCCACGACGGTGCGTGTCATACAGACAGCCTCTCGCCCTTTAGCAATAAACCTCAAAGAAACAGACAGTTAAAAAACTGGCATAAGGTTTGAATGTTGTACGCCATCTTGTATACAAACTGGAATGCATTGATGACATCACACACCCCTTATATCGGCCTGACGCTCCCTCAGTGGCAACATCACTACCAGCACGGTTCTGACGTGACTGACACGCTGCTGGCTGTCTGGCGCTCACTGCGCGCCGAAGACCCGGCGTGGATTTATCTGCCAGACGAAGCTGGCGTCCGCGAGCAAATCACCGACCTACTCAGCCGACCCGACGCGAAACACCTGCCGCTGTATGGCGTTCCGTTTGCGGTCAAGGACAATATCGATGTTGCAGGCTGGCCCACCAGCGCGGCCTGCCCGGCGTTTACCTACACCGCGACACAAGACGCCACCGTGGTGGCACGCCTGAAGGCCGCCGGTGCTATCGTGGTTGGCAAAACCAACCTTGACCAGTTCGCTACCGGGTTGGTGGGCACCCGCTCACCGTTTGGCGCGGTGCCTAACAGCATCAAGCCAGAGTATGTCAGCGGTGGCTCCAGTTCCGGTTCCGCCTCGGTGGTCGCTCGCGGGCTGGTACCGTTCGCGCTGGGTACCGACACCGCAGGTTCCGGCCGCGTTCCCGCCGGTTTCAATAATATCGTCGGGCTGAAACCCACCAAAGGCTGGCTGTCAACGCGTGGGGTCATCCCTGCCTGCCGCCTGAACGATTGTGTGTCAGTGTTTGCATTATCCGTGCAGGATGCCTGGCAGGTCACCACACTGGCAGGCGGTTATGACGAGGATGACGCGTATTCGCGCCCCCACCCACGCACCACGCCAGCGAATGTCTCCGCCCGGTTGCGACTGGCGGTACCGCATCCACTGGAATTTTTTGGCGACCAGCACGCGGAGCACGCGTTTCAACAAGCGCTATCCGGTTTGCAGGCGATGGGCGCGACGCTGGAGCCGGTGGACTTCACCCCGTTCACACAACTGGCGCGCCAGCTCTATGAAGGGCCATGGGTGGCAGAACGTACCGTGGCCGTTGGCGCGTTACTGCATGAGCAGCCAGAAGCCATGGATCCAGTGGTACGCGGTATTATCGCTAAAGGTTCCGACTACAGTGCTGGTGAGGTGTTTGCCGCAGAGTACCTGCGTGCGGAACTGGCCCGACACATTGCGGCCACGCTGAACGGGTTTGATGCACTGGTGGTCCCCACCACGCCCACCATTCGCACGCAAGAAGAGATGAAACAGCAACCCGTGCTCTACAACTCACAATTCGGTTTCTACACCAACTTCACCAATCTGGCGGATTTGTGTGGGCTGGCATTACCAGCACCGTTTCGTGAAGACGGCCTGCCCGCCGGTATTACGCTGATTGCACCGGCCTGGCATGACGCGGCTCTGGCGGCGTTTGGTCAACGCTGGCAATCTGCCACGGCACTACCGTTGGGTGCCACCGGTCACTCTCTGCCGCCAATGCCTGCACCACAGGTGCCGTCGCCCCACCATGTACGGCTGGCTGTAGTGGGCGCTCACTTAACAGGGATGCCGCTCAACTTTCAATTGACTACCCGCGATGCCGTCAAAGTGGAAGAGACCGTCACCAGCGCCGACTACCGTCTGTACGCACTGGCAAATACCCATCCCCCCAAACCGGGGCTGGTCAACACCGGGCAAGGGCAACCCATTGCGGTAGAACTGTGGGATATTCCGCTGGCGCGTTTCGGTGAATTCGTTGCCGAGATCCCGCCGCCGCTCGGTATCGGTACGCTGACACTGGCAGACGGACGCCAGGTCAAGGGGTTCATCTGTGAACCCGCAGCGCTGGACGGTGCCGAGGACATTACCGCATTCGGTGGCTGGCGTGCCTTTGTCGCTCAGCGTTCATCGACCTGACTCTGGGAGGAAACCCCATGCAATTCGCCGCGCCTGACACACCGACAACGCGTCGCCAAAGTAAGCCACTGGTATTGGCAGAGCAGGTTTATTTACAGCTGAAACAGGATATCTTCGATTTCCGGTTACTGCCGGGAGATCGCTTTACGGAACACGAATTGGTTGAACGCCTGTCAGTCAGCCGTACACCGATCCGTCAGGCGTTGTTTCGGCTGGAAACCGAAGGGTTTGTGCGTGTTTACTACCGCAGTGGCTGGCAGGTTAAGCCGTTCGACTTCGCGTACTTCGAAGAGCTATATGACCTGCGCATCGTACTGGAGCGCGAAGCAGTACAACGGTTGTGCGCACTGCCGTCAGAGGCGTGTACCACGCTGCTTCAGCCTCTGCGTCAGTACTGGATAGACGAACCGCAACAGGAAGACGGCAAGCAGGTTTCACAGCAGGATGAAGCCTTTCACCTGGCATTGGTCGCTGCCATCGGCAACCGTGAAATGGCGCGCGTCCATCGCGATGTTACGGAGAAAATCCGCCTTATCCGTCGGCTGGATTTCTCCCGACAGGACCGAATTCAGGCAACGTATCAGGAGCATAGCGCCATCCTGCAAGCTATCTTCATTCAGAATACAGAGCAGGCCTGTCAGCGCCTTACGCAGCATATTGCTGATAGCAAAGCGGAGGTGCGCAACATTACGTTGCATCTGCTACAACAGGCCAGGGATCAGACGGTGATTTGATATCTCTTTTGATATCTATATAGAGAGCGTCTACTGCCGGGTAATACCCGGCAGTAGACGCTATTTGATGAGTACGATTGTGTTGATAATTCTCCCACCACCAATGACTTATTTATGAAATAAATAATCAGAATCATCTGATTACCCCCCTCATCTATTCCGTCATGCCGAACACTATTATCCCTGCATTAATGGCAATCAAACTTCTGATGATCCCCCGCCTGCAACCTTCTACTTATCAGCGGGTAATCGGCTACAACCACAATCTACTCACCGTAATTAACACCACTCACAAAAATATGAAATCGCGATTAAATCAACACATTTCATCGCCTTAAAAACCTCACAGAAATCATTGTTATAAACATAAAATCTCACCTTAAAAAAACACCCGCATAAAAAAACAACAAATATAATCAATCAATTGAATTTAAAAGATAATTGAATTAACAAAAAGACATCCATGTGAAGCAATAAAGCCTAAAAAATCAGTAAGACATTAACGATAAAATAGCGACATCGTGAACCATGGCATCACACAACGTATAACCAAAGGGTTGTCATACCATTCATTTCTGGTTAGGGTATAAAAAGTGTCGCTCACCATGAGGCAGAAATAAGAAAATCAAACCATACAGGAACCCCTTAATTACATGGCAATTAAAATTGAAATAAAACATCTGTATAAAATATTTGGCGAGCATCCCAATCGGGCATTCAAACTGCTGGAACAAGGGATGAACAAAGACCAGATATTTGAGAAAACCGGTCTGACGGTTGGCGTAAAAGACGCCAGTCTGGCCATTGAAGAAGGCGAGATTTTTGTGATCATGGGATTATCCGGTTCCGGTAAATCCACTCTGGTACGCCTTCTCAATCGCCTGATTGAACCCACTCGTGGCCAGGTGCTGATCGATGGCGAGGATATTTCCCGCCTGCCGGATAGCGCATTGCGTGCAGTACGTCGCAAGAAACTCAGCATGGTGTTTCAGTCTTTCGCACTGATGCCACATCTGAATATTCTCGACAACACCGCATTCGGCCTGGATCTCGCCGGGGTTCCGCGTGAAGAGCGCGAGCAAAAAGCGCATAACGCCCTGCAACAGGTCGGTCTGGAGGCTTACGCCAATGCCTATCCGGACGAACTCTCCGGCGGGATGCGTCAGCGTGTCGGCCTGGCCCGAGCGTTAGCGAATGACCCCGATATCCTGCTGATGGACGAAGCGTTTTCTGCCCTCGACCCGTTGATCCGTACCGAGATGCAAGATGAGCTGATTAAGTTACAGGCTCGTCAGCAACGCACGATCGTGTTCATCTCACACGATTTGGATGAGGCAATGCGCATCGGCGATCGCATCGCCATCATGCACAGCGGCGAAGTGATTCAGGTTGGCACACCGGATGAAATTCTCAATAACCCAGCGAACGACTATGTACGCACCTTCTTTCGAGGCGTGGATATCAGTCAGGTATTCAGCGCCAAAGATATCGCCCGTCGTCGTCCGGTGACGATCATCCGTAAAACGCCGGGCGTCGGCCCGCGATCAGCGTTGAAGATTCTGCAAGAGGAGGATCGTGAGTATGGCTATGTGCTGGAGCGGGGCCGCCAATTTATCGGTGTAGTCTCCATTGATTCACTCAAGCAGGCACTGCGTGAGCAGTTGTCACTGGAGCAGGCCTTGCTGTCGGCGCCAGTACCGGTTCCGGCGGATATGCCGCTTAACGAGCTGATATCTCAGGTGGCACAAGCCCCCTGCGCGGTACCGGTTGTCGGTGAACACCATGAATACCTTGGCATTATCTCGAAAGGGATGTTGCTGCAGGCACTGGATAAGGAGAACACGCTCAATGGCTGATACCACGCACGATTCACTGGAAGAAACCCAAACACCCGATGCAGTGGCCAATACGGCCACGCCACATACACCGAGCCACCCGGCCTCGACCGACCCTTGGGTGGCGGCATCCCAGCCAGCAGACGCTTCATCAGCGGGTAATTCCACCGCACCGGATACCAGCGCCGATCCCTGGAATACGGCTCCGCCACCTGCTGCCAGCGATGTACATCAGAATGCCAGCGACTGGCTGAACACCCCAGCACCGGCGCAGGAACACATTAACCTGATGGACCCGTTCCAACATACCTGGATCCCGCTCGATCGCTGGGTGACAGAAGGTATCAACTGGCTGGTACTGCATTTTCGACCGCTGTTTCAGGGGATTCGGGTACCGGTGGATGTGATCCTGACCGGTTTCCAGCAACTACTGATCAGTGTGCCCGCGCCCATCGCCATTCTGGTGTTCTCACTGCTGGCCTGGCAGATCGCCAGCTTCGGCATGGGGGTAGCGACACTGCTGTCGCTCATCGCCATAGGCGCTATTGGAGCCTGGTCGCAGGCGATGGTGACGCTGGCACTGGTACTGACCGCCTTGTTCTTCTGCATCATCATCGGGTTACCACTGGGCATCTGGCTGGCGCACAGCGACAGGGCGGCTCGTGTTGTTCGGCCCCTGCTGGATGCAATGCAGACCACACCCGCGTTCGTTTATCTGGTACCGATAGTGATGCTGTTTGGCATTGGTAATGTGCCGGGCGTTGTGGTCACCATTATTTTCGCCCTGCCGCCGATTGTCCGTCTGACCCTGCTTGGTATCCGTCAGGTACCGGCTGATTTGGTCGAGGCAGCGCAATCCTTCGGTGCCAGCCCGCGCCAAATGCTGTTTAAAGTCCAGTTGCCGCTGGCGATGCCCACCATTATGGCGGGTATCAACCAGACACTGATGCTGGCGCTCTCCATGGTGGTGATCGCATCGATGATCGCCGTCGGTGGGCTGGGGCAAATGGTACTGCGCGGCATTGGCCGTCTCGACATGGGGTTAGCATCCATCGGCGGGGTCGGCATCGTAATACTGGCCATCATACTCGACCGGCTGACCCAATCACTGGGGCAGGATGCCCGCAGTCGTGGCAACCGCCACTGGTCCCACCGTGGGCCGCTAGGGCTATTGCTTCGCCCCTTCATCGCCCCTCGGGCCTGACCCCATTCGGACGATAACGTCTGACATTGCGGCTGGCATCGGCCCGCCGCACACACGGCTATCAGCGCCCGCGCGCACCAGACCCTGTATTGAATGACAACATGAGGACTATCCACATGAAAACTATCCACATGAAGAATATCCACATGAGGACCATCCGTATGCGTACACGTCGCTTCGTCACCGGTATGGCAACGCTTGCCGTGACGACGGTACTCAGTACCAGCCTGTTTGCCGCCGATAACCTTCCCGGCAAAGGCATCACCGTTAAACCGGTGCAAAGCACACTCTCTGAAGAGACCTTCCAGACACTGTTGGTCAGTAAAGCACTGGAAAAACTGGGCTATACCGTCGATAAACCCAGTGAAGTCGATTACAACGTCGGTTACACCTCGATCGCCAACGGCGACGCCACCTTTACCGCCGTCAACTGGCAACCGCTGCACGACGGCATGTATCAAGCCGCCGGAGGCGACACCGCCTTCTACCGTCAGGGAACCTACGTTGCAGGTGCGGCGCAAGGGTATCTGATCGATAAAAAAACTGCCGACCAGTACCACATTACCCGTCTTGATCAGCTAAAAGATCCGAAACTGGCCACACTGTTCGACACCAATGGCGACGGCAAAGCGGACCTGACCGGCTGTAACCCCGGCTGGGGCTGCGAACGCGTGATTAATCACCAGATTCAGGCCTATGGACTGAGTGGAACCGTCAATCACAATCAGGGCAACTACGCAGCGCTGATCGCCGACACCATCGCCCGCTACAAACAGGGGAAACCGATTCTGTATTTCACCTGGACGCCGTATTGGGTGAGTGACGTACTGGTGCCGGGGCGCGACGTTGTCTGGTTGCAGGTACCGTTCTCATCGTTGCCGGGCAAACAAAAAGATACCGATACCAAACTGCCTAACGGCGCGAATTATGGCTTCCCCGTCAATAATATGCGCATTGTCGCCAATAAGTCGTGGGCGCAGAAAAACCCGGCAGCGGCAAAACTGTTCGCCATCATGACGTTACCACTGGCCGACATTAACGCCCAAAACCTGCGGATGCATCAGGGTGAAGCCTCTCAGGAAGATATCGAGCGCCACGTCAACGGCTGGATTAACGCACATCAGGCACAGTTTGACGGTTGGATTAATTCGGCCCGCGCTGCCGCGCAGTAAGTCACCCCGTTTAGCGCCCAGAGAACTTATTGCTCAGAGAACTTAGTGCTCAGAGAACCTGGCACCCAGAGGATACCCGCCCCGGTATCCTCTGCTCTTTCACCGCCCCCCCAATGCGCGCCACTTTCCCCACTCGCCATCCTGCTACCTTTCACATCCCAGGTAGCCAAATATCATCGGACCTTCCAAGAAAGGCTGATAAAACACCTTATTATTCTCAGGGAAATTTATAAGACAAATTGCTGGATTCTCAGGTGTGACTGTTCAATACTGAACCATTACTTCATGCAACATCAAGTTAACACTCCCCATGTCTGTATCTTCTACCAAGCCCGTCGGCCTGAGTCCGGCAATGACGTTATTAATGTCCGCCGCCACCGGCCTGGCGGTCGCCAGCAACTATTATGCCCAACCTTTGCTGGATGCTATCGCCCATGCCTTTCGTTTATCGGTCAATCAGGCCGGTTTTATCGTGACCGCCGCCCAGTTGGGCTATGCCTGCGGCCTGATGTTTCTGGTGCCGTTGGGCGACCGATTCGAACGCCGCAGCTTAATTGTCATCATGACACTGCTGGCCGCAGGTGGAATGCTGATCACAGCGTCTGCACCCTCGCTATGGCTGATGGTGGCAGGTACCGCGATTACCGGGCTGTTTTCGGTGGTCGCACAAATTCTGGTGCCGCTGGCCGCGACACTGGCCTCACCGGAAAACCGGGGTAAGGTCGTTGGGACTATCATGAGCGGCCTGTTGCTGGGGATCCTGCTGGCAAGAACACTGGCTGGCGCACTGGCTTCGCTGGGGGACTGGCGTACAGTGTATTGGGTCGCCAGCGCGTTAATGACCGGGATGGCGCTACTGATGTGGCGGTTACTGCCACAGTATCACTCCGCCACCGCTCTGAATTACCTGCAACTGCTGGCATCCATCTTCCAGCTGTTCGGTCGTTCCCGTGTACTGCGTACCCGCGCGATACTGGGTGCGATTTCATTTTCCAACTTCAGCATCATGTGGACGTCTATGGCATTTCTGCTGGCGGCTAGTCCTTATCACTATAGCGAAGGTATTATCGGCCTTTTTGGTCTGGCAGGTGCCGCAGGCGCACTGTCCGCCAGTCGGGCAGGCCGACTGGCTGATAAAGGCAAAGCCAAGCTCACCACCACTGTCGGCTGGTTGATGCTGGTGCTGTCATGGTTGCCGATTGCCGCAGGCGTCACTGCCGTAGTGCCATTGCTCATCGGCATCGTGGTACTGGATATGGCGGCTCAGGGAACCCACGTCACCAATCAGAGTGTGATTTACCGTATGCACCCAGAGGCACGTAATCGTCTCACCGCCGGGTACATGACCAGCTATTTTATCGGTGGCGCACTCGGTTCGCTGATCTCTGCCTACGCCTACCAGCATTTCGGCTGGTTGGGGGTATCGGGCGCCGGAGGGGTGCTGAGCTTACTAGGATTACTGGTGTGGTGGCGCAGCCATCATCACGAATCATCGTTACCCGAAGCAGGCTAGATACAGCTCAGCCAGAACCATTGCTGGCACTGCTTTACGTCAATGATGTTATTTTTCAATGAGTCTATGCTTTCAACCCGTGGATAATCTCAATACTGTGAATACTGTGACTGATGAACACTCGCCTGAACACACCGCCACCGAGGCCTCGTTTGTCAGAGGCCTGTTTGACAGCCTGCCGATTGTCATCGGCTACGTGCCGGTCGCGTTTGCGTTTGGTCTGAACGCGGTCAAACTGGGTTTCACGCCGCTGGAAGCCATTTTTCTTTCCTGCGTCATCTACGCTGGCGCAAGCCAGTTTGTCATCACAGCGCTACTGAGTGCAGGGGCGTCTATATGGGTAGCAGCACTGACTGTCATGGCGATGGACGTGCGCCATGTCTTGTACGGCCCGTCATTACGTCACCGCATCCGGCAACGCCTCCCCACTGGCAAGACCGTCTGGTGGGCATTTGGACTCACCGACGAAGTGTTTGCGGCCGCCACAGTGCGATTGTCACGGGATAACCGGCGCTGGAGTGAATCATGGATGCTGGGCGTGGCGATAAGCGCCTGGCTGTCGTGGGTCGCAGGCACAATACTCGGTGCCCTCTTCGGCAACGGCCCGCTAAACGAATACCCTGCGGTTGAGGCAGCGTTATCCTTCATGCTACCGGCCCTGTTTTTGAGCTTCCTGCTTGCGTCGTTCAAGCGTCGTCAGAGTCTGGTGGTCGCCACCGCGCTAGGCGGTGCCAGCCTGGGGTTACTGGTATCGTCTATTCCTGCCGCCATTCTGGTCGGTATTGTCGGCGGATGCCTGGCATCACTGTACCAACCAGCACAATTAAAAGAAGAGACACCATGAATACATCAGTATTATTGATTGGTCTGCTGGTGGGAACCGTTAATTTCCTATTCCGGTACCTGCCGTTACGACTGGGAGCTGGCCGGGCTTCAGGTCATTTGCGGCGAGGCAAAACCGCCCTGTTACTCGACAGTATCGGTATTGCCTCCATTTGCGCCCTGCTGGTAGTTTCTACCCTGCCGGACGTCATGCAGTACCCGGAAAGACAGTTACCGACACTGGTCGGTTTTGCCCTGCTAACACTTTGTTTTTACAAAACCCGCAGTATCGTGCTGTCGACACTGCTGGGTGCGCTATGCTATGGCATCGTATTTAAATGGGTTCAGACAATAGCCTGAGTATCACCGGCTCATATCGTGCCCTTTATCAGCAAAAATCAGGCGGCGACAGACCGCCTCACCTGCACACCGTTCGAGCAGTGATAAAATAAGCACTAATCGACAAGTCTCTCGCATTTACCTAATTAGTAACATTCGTTACTATGCAGGTTGTGATTAATGAGGTTGACATCTATGGAAAGTTCGTTCGCTCCAATCGAAGACATGCTGCGTATGCGGGCATCACGCCGCCCGGATTTCCCTTACCGGGAGGTCTTGCTGCTGCGTTTGTTCATGCATATGCAAACTAAAATACTGGAACACCGCAATCACATGCTGAAAGAGCAGGACATCAACGAGACCCTGTTCATGGCGCTGATTACGCTGGAATCACAGGAAAACTACTGTATCCAGCCTTCTGAGTTGAGTGCTGCGCTAGGCTCTTCGCGTACCAATGCCACCCGCATCGCGGATGAACTGGAAAAACGTGGCTGGATCGAGCGCCGCGAAAGCGACAGTGATCGCCGGTGTCTGTACCTGTACATGACCGAGAAAGGCAAAGCCTTTCTGGACGAATTGCTGCCGCCTCAGCACCGCAGCCTGCATACGCTCTGCTCTGCCCTTGAAGACAGTGAGAGAGATCAGTTGGAAGTGCTGATGCGTAAATTGTTACTGCGTCTTGACGACATGGAGCAGGACGGTTTCTAACCCCCGTCTCTATTCCTGACAGAGACCATCATCATCGTTGCTATGCAAACCCCAGGGTTTGCAGATGGTGTCGTGCGTTTCAAAAAAAATCACCATCGCAATAATACCGCCATGAACGGCAATCAAAGGCCATGAAAGGCCGAAAAAAAGAAATTTAATCAGGAGAGCATTATGAGTGCCAACGTGGAAAAGCAGAGTCCACCTACCGTGCCATCAAAACCCAGAAAAACGCGTAAAGGAATTCTCACCCTACTGATGATCCTGTTTTTCTTTATTGGCTGTGTGTGGTTCGCTTATTGGTATCTGGTATTACGGCACCATCAGGAAACCGATGACGCCTATGTCGCCGGCAACCAGGTTCAAATTATGTCGCAGGTCAACGGTAGCGTCACACGAGTCAATGTCGATAACACTGACTTCGTTAAAAAAGGTGATGTTCTGATTGAGCTTGACCCAACCGATTCCGAGCAGGCCTTTGAGCGGGCGCAGACCACGCTGGCGAACAGCGTGCGTCAGGTTCATCAGCAGATGATCAACGTCCGTCAGTATAAAGCTAATATCGAGTTGCAACAGATTACGCTGGCTCAAGCCATCAGTGACTTGAACCGCCGTGAAGCGCTGGGGCGGGCGAATGCTATCGGACGGGAAGATTTGCAACATGCCCGTGATCAGGTCTCCAGCGCCAAAGCCTCGCTGGAAGCCACTAAACAGCAATATGCCGCCGCCCAGGCGCTGGTACTCAACACGCCGTTGGAGCAGCAACCAGCTATCGCACAAGCCGCAACTGACCTGCGTAACGCCTGGCTGGCGCTGAAACGCACGCATATCGTCAGCCCTGTTGATGGTTACGTGTCTCGCCGCAGCGTACAGTTGGGTGCTCGCATTACCCCGTCATCGTCCCTGATGGCAGTCGTACCGGCAGCGCCGCTGTGGGTTGACGCGAACTTTAAGGAAACCCAGTTAGCCAATATGCGCATTGGCCAGCCTGCAACCGTCACCAGTGATCTTTACGGCGATAACGTGGTGTACAAAGGCAAAGTGGTCGGTCTGGATATGGGAACCGGTAGTGCGTTCTCACTGCTGCCTGCCCAGAATGCCACCGGTAACTGGATCAAAGTCGTACAGCGTTTACCAGTCAGGATCGAGTTAGACCCGAAACAGCTGGCTGATAACCCGTTGCGCATTGGTTTGTCGATGTTGGTGAGTGTGGATACCGCGAATACCGATGGTAGAGTGCTTTCCGACGCAAGCCGCACAACACCGGCCTACCAGAGTGACGCACTGGATCTCGACCTGGCACCAGTCAACCAGATGATCGATCAGATCATCAGCGCTAACGCGGGCTAATCTCAGAAGGAGAGCAGCGTGACAAAAAAACCGCTTGAGGGCATGCCGCTGGCTCTGATGACGTTAGCCCTATCGCTGGCAACGTTCATGCAGGTGCTGGATTCAACCATTGCCAACGTCGCTATCCCGACTATCGCCGGGAATTTGGGGGCGTCGAACTCACAGGGTACCTGGGTCATCACATCTTTCGGGGTGGCGAACGCCATCTCCATCCCCATCACCGGCTGGCTGGCAAAACGTGTCGGTGAGGTGCGCCTGTTTATCTGGGCCACGATCCTGTTTACCCTCACGTCGTGGCTGTGCGGCGTATCCACCAGCCTCGAAATGTTGATCGTTTCTCGTATGTTGCAAGGGCTGGTCGCAGGCCCGATTATTCCATTGTCCCAAAGCCTGTTGCTGAACAACTACCCGCCAGCCAAACGCGGTATCGCCCTAGCTCTGTGGTCAATGACGGTGGTTGTCGCCCCGATCTTTGGCCCGATCCTTGGCGGCTGGATCAGTGATAACTACCACTGGGGATGGATCTTCTTTATCAACGTACCGCTGGGTATTATCGTCGTGTTGATTACCCTGCAAACCTTACGTGGGCGAGAGACCAAAACCGAGATCCGCCCAATTGATACAGTCGGGTTGGTTTTACTGGCAGCCGGTATCGGCAGTCTGCAGATGATGCTGGACCGCGGGAAAGAGCTGGACTGGTTTAACTCGACGGAGATCGTGACGTTGACGGTCGTTGCCGTCGTATCACTAACGATACTGGTGGTGTGGGAACTCACTGACGAGCATCCAGTGGTTGACCTGTCGTTGTTTAAAATGCGGAACTTCACTATCGGGTGCCTGTGTACCAGTCTGGCATTCATGCTCTATTTTGGTGCTATTGTACTGTTACCGCAGTTATTACAGGTGGTATTTGGCTATACCGCTACCTGGGCTGGGCTGGCATCCGCCCCCGTGGGGCTGATGCCAGTCATCCTTTCGCCGATCATCGGCAAATTCATGCATAAGCTGGATATGCGTCGTCTGGTGACATTCAGTTTCATCATGTATGCGATCTGTTTCTACTGGCGGGCTTACACCTTCGAACCTGCCATGGATTTCGGTGCTTCCGCCTGGCCGCAGTTCGTACAAGGATTTGCCGTTGCTTGCTTTTTTATGCCGTTAACCACTATCACGCTCTCTGGTCTACCACCGGAACGAATGGCGGCCGCATCCAGCTTGTTTAACTTCACCCGTACACTGGCGGGTTCTATCGGCACGTCAATCACTACAACACTGTGGGGACGTCGGGAAGCGTTGCATCACGCACAGTTGGCTGAAGCGATCAATCCTTACAATCCGCTGGCACAGCAAACCTACCAACAACTGGAAGCCATGGGAATGAGCCAACAGCAGGTATCCAGCTATCTGGCACAGCAAGTTACCGCACAAGGGCTGATTATTGGTGCCAACGAAATCTTCTGGCTGTCGGCGGGAGTATTTGTCGTGCTGATTATACTGGTATGGTTCGCTAAACCCCCATTTGGCAGCCACTCAGCAGGTGGTGCGCACTGATCGGATGCCGCACGACACTGAATCAAAAATGGAATAAAAGAAGGTGGCTTAGCCACCTTCTTTTATTCACTCAATCGGCGAACCAAACATCACTTAGCCGTGATGCTGCCGCCACCATTCTGCCAGCAGGATCCCGGTAGCCACCGAGATATTCAGGCTTTCCACATTGCCGGTGCCATTAATCGACACTTTGACATCGCCCTGCTGCCAGGCACTGTCTGACAAGCCATCGCCTTCCTGACCCAGCACGATCACCGTCTTCGCGGGCAGCGAGACTTTCGATAAAGTTGTGCCCTTATGGCTGGACGTCGTCACGATGGTGTAACCCGCAGCACGGAACTGCGCCAGCGCATCAACCAGACCCTCGGCACTGATTGCTTTCACGTGCTCAGCACCGCCTTCTGCAGTACGCACCGCAGCACCAGACTCCAACTGCGATGCATCATTGACCAGCACGCCTTTCACACCAAAGTGCGCGCAACTACGCATGATCCCGCCCAGATTATGTGGATTACCCACATCTTCCAGCGCCAGCACACAGTCAGTGTCCCCCGCCTCACGCAGGTAAGCCGCAACATCCAGACCACGGCGTTTCTTGATCAGAAAACACACGCCACCGTGATGTTCCGTACCGGATGCACGAACAAGTTCTTCGTCTTCCACCACGTGATAAGCCTTGCGGTTAGCCGCCATCCAGCGCAATGCATCACGAAAACGCGGTGTAACTTCTTGTAAAAACCAGCCACGCACAATGGCTTCCGGGCGGCTTAAGAACAGAGCCTGACAAGCATTTTCGCCGTAAACCCGGGTTTCTTCCGCACGCTGACGGCGGATCTGCTCTGGGTCGACCTGGCTCTTACCGCTAATTCCGCCGTGATCCGGCGTTTCTCCTGGCGCACGCGATACCGTTTTCCATGGAGAATCAGCATAGTCAGGCGATTCACTTCGAACCGGACGCTCACGCCCTGCTGACTCACCACGCCATTTTCCGCCACGCCCGGCGCTGTCTTTATTATCCCGATCGCGTCCACCACGCGGCGCACCATCACGCCCTTTACGAGCACCACGGTTGCTGTCGCTACGATGGCTATCTCCGTCACCACGACGCTTATCCGATGTCCGTTTTGGCTTGCTTTTCTCGTCGCCATCCTCGCTACGGACGTACATGACACGGACTTTGCCGCCCTTTCCACTCAATGTATCGCTCATGATCTTCTCCACCTACGCGCTGGGCGCGAAGATTACCCTATGTACACCAGGTTAGCCACCAGCCCGATCATAAAAGTCACTAACTATTGTAACTATTGGGTAAAACGCCTTGTTGGTGTTCCACAGGCTATCCATACTTATCCTGTTTTCGCACCACAGTTGTTGAGCCTTTTGCGCCAGATGGACGCATCTTCATCAACAATACACTTGATTACAGCCCTTTTTCTATCAGAGGCCCGTTTATGAATACGGTATGTGCATTCTGCAACGCCACAAATCGACTGCCAGAAGAACGTATTAATGAAAACCAGAGCGCCAAATGCGGTCGTTGCGGTCATCCCTTGTTTAATGGGGAGGTGATCAACGCCACGGAAAAGACACTGGATAAATTACTACAGGACGATCTGCCGGTGGTGGTGGACTTCTGGGCCCCCTGGTGCGGCCCGTGCGTCAACTTTGCACCCGTATTTGAAAGCGTCGCCGACGAAAATGCCGACAAGATCCGCTTTGTGAAAGTGAACACTGAGGCAGAACCGGCTCTGAGCGCCCGTTTTCGTATCCGCAGTATCCCGACTATCATGCTCTTCAAGCAAGGGAAAATGGTCGATATGCTTAGCGGCGCGATGCCTAAAGCCCCTTTTGAGAGCTGGCTTAACGAATCGCTCTAAGTACGCCCTGACCCCGCATCATCACCAACAATCGCCCCGTTTACCACACGGGGCTTTTGGTCAGCAGCCCGGTCGTTTAGAATGACGCTTTTAACGGAAAATCATGACCGGTAACGCTGTTCTGCGTCTGCGCCAGCAACGCCTTGCTCTCTCCACACGCCCATTTCGCGCCCGCGGTTGTCGCGTGACGCGCTGCCAGCGTTGTCTGCTGCCGGAAATTCACTGTCTGTGCGATACCCTCTCACCCAGCACCGCTCGCAGTCGTTTCTGTCTGGTCATGTTCGATACTGAACCGCTAAAACCCAGTAATACCGGTCGTCTGATTGCCGACATTCTGCCGCAAACAGATGCCTTCTTGTGGTCTCGCACCGAACCTGACCCGGCCTTGCTTGATGCATTGCAAACCCCAGACTATCAACCCTGGCTGGTATTTCTGGCTGACGCCGACGAAGAAGGGCGTCAGGTTTGTCATCAGTTACCCGACAGTGGCAAACCACCATTGTTTGTGATGCTCGACGGCACCTGGCCAGAAGCGCGCAAGATGTTCCGCAAAAGCCCGTACCTCGATTCATTACCGATCCTGTCGCTCAGCGTGGACGCGTTATCCTGTTATCAACTGCGGGAAGCCAGTAGCGACGGACAACACTGCACAGCGGAAATCGCCATCGCCTTGTTGCGTCAGGCCGGTGACCACGATGCCGCCAACGCGCTGGGCGCGCATTTTGATCGTTTTCGCCGCCACTATCTGGCAGGCAAAGCCCATCATGCGAAAAAGAAAATTTCATCTACTGTCACAGCAAAATCAGCAACTGACGTTTAAGATCAATCAGGTGTATTCCAACAGGAGTAACTGATGAGCCAACGTGGATTAGAAGCACTGCTGCGACCGCGTTCAATCGCGGTGCTCGGGGCATCGGAAAAACCGGGACGGGCGGGTTTTCTGATGATGCGCAATCTGCTTGATGGCGGATTCAACGGGCCGGTGCTGCCGGTAACGCCTAAATACAAGGCAGTGTGCGGTGTTCTGGCGTACCGCGACGTCGCAAGCCTGCCAATGACGCCTGACCTTGCGGTTATCTGCACACGTGCTGATCGTAATCTATCGCTGCTGGAGGCGTTGGGACAACGAGGCTGTAAAACCGTCATCGTGCTTTCCGCTCCGCCATCGCAATTCACCGAGTTGAAAAGCTGTGCCGCCCGCTACGCGATGCGCCTGTTAGGCCCGAATAGCCTCGGGCTGTTAGCCCCCTGGCAGGGGCTTAACGCCAGCTTTTCACCAGTACCGATTTTAAAAGGCAAACTGGCGTTTATTTCCCAGTCGGCGGCGGTCTCCAATACCATACTGGACTGGGCGCAACAACGCGGCATTGGCTTCTCTTACTTTATCGCACTGGGTGACAGCCTGGATATTGACGTTGATGACCTGCTGGATTTTCTGGCGCGAGACGGTAAAACCAGCGCCATTTTGCTGCATCTGGAGCACATCAGCGACGCCAGACGTTTTCTTTCTGCCGCACGCAGTGCTTCTCGTAATAAACCGATTCTGGTTATCAAAAGTGGTCGCAGCCAACAGGCGCAGCAACTGCTGTATGACGGCCAGCATGGGCTGGATGCCGCCTATGACGCCGCTATCCAGCGTGCCGGGCTGCTACGGGTGCAAGACACCCACGAACTGTTTTCGGCAGTGGAAACCCTCAGTCACTTGCGCCCGTTGCGTGGTGAGCGCTTGCTGATTGTCAGCAATGGCGCTTCCCCTGCCGCCCAGGCGCTGGACCAGTTGATTGCACGCCAGGGCAAACTGGCAAAATTAAGTGAAGCAACGCAACAGGCGTTACGCGCCGTATTGCCTGACGATGTCACTATCGGCAATCCGCTCGATTTGCGCGATGACGCGACCCCACAACGCTATCAGGCTACGCTGTCGGCACTACTCGATAGCGACGATTATGATGCTCTGCTGATCATTCATGCCCCCAGCGCCGCCGCTCCCGGGACGGAAAGCGCGGAAAGCCTGATTCAGTTGTTGCAGCAACACCCACGCGGCAAGCGTATTACATTGCTGACCAACTGGTGCGGCGAGTTCTCCTCGCAAGAAGCGCGTCGTCTGTTCAACGAGGCAGGAATCCCAACCTATCGAACGCCGGAAGGTTCGGTCACAGCATTCATGCATATCGTTGAATACCGCCGCAACCAGAAGCAGCTAAAAGAAACCCCAGCGCTGCCTTCCGACCTCACCGCCAATACCGCACAGGCACACCAGTTGATCAGTCAGGCGTTGCAGGAAGGTGCCACCCGGCTCGATACCCATGAAGTGCAGCCGATTCTGCAGGCCTACGGCCTGAATACGCTGCCGACCTGGATTGCCAGCGATAGCACTGAGGCGGTGTACATCGCGGAAAAAATTGGCTATCCCGTGGCGCTTAAACTGCGCTCGCCAGATATTCCCCACAAGTCGGAAATTCAGGGCGTTATGCTGTATCTGCAAAATGCCCAGGAGGTACAACTGGCGGCAGAAGCGATGTTGGAACGGGTCAGGCATACCACCCCACAGGCACGCGTTCACGGTTTGCTGGTGCAGGGCATGGCCAACCGCACCGGTGCGCTGGAGCTACGCATCGCCGTCGAGCAGGATGCTATCTTCGGCCCGATCATTATGCTGGGAGAAGGCGGTACGGAATGGAACCGGGAAACACAAGCAGCAGTAGCCTTGCCGCCGCTGAACATGGCACTGGCGCGCTACCTGATCGTTCAGGCATTAAAAAGCGGTAAGATCCGTAGCCAAAATGCCCTCAAGCCATTAGATATCGCCGCCTTCAGCCGGTTACTGGTGCAGGTTTCCAACCTGATTCTGGATTGCCCAGAGATTGTGCGTCTGGATATTCACCCACTGCTGGCTTCCGGCGAGGAGTTTACGTTGCTGGATGTGACCTTACATTTGGCCCCCTTCAGCGGCGACTCACAATCGCGCTTATCGATTCGTCCGTATCCACAGGAACTGGAAGAGACTGTTTTGCTCAAGGATGGCTCATCCTGCCTGTTCCGCCCTATTCTTCCTGAAGACGAACCGCTGCTGGCTCATTTTATCGGCAAAGTGACGCGTGAAGATCTGTACTACCGCTATTTCAGTGAAATCAATGAATTTACCCATGAAGATTTAGCCAATATGACCCAGATTGACTACGATCGTGAAATGGCGTTTATTGCTGTCCGGGCTGATATCACCGGTGAGCCGGAAATTATCGGGGTCACACGCGCGATTGCCGACCCTGACAACATCAGCGCAGAATTCGCGGTACTGGTGCGTTCTGATCTGAAAGGACTGGGGTTAGGCAGAAGGCTACTGGAGAAATTGATCCACTACGCCAGCCTGCACGGACTCAATCGCCTTAGCGGGATTACAATGCCGAATAATCAGGGAATGGTCTCTCTGGCGAAGAAACTGGGCTTTAACGTTGACGTACAACTGGAAGACGGCATTGTCACACTGGAACTGCCGTTGGGTACGCCTGTGCAGCCATAACCCGTACGTAGATGTGGCTGAGATCTCGCTACCGGCAGTAAAACTTGCTCACACGCCTGCCAAGTAGTGGTATCATCGCCCGATTCGGCTATGCCTTAACATGTATTTCATGACCATGTGGTTGTCCCACGATGAGAGAAGAATCGCACTGTGATGTTGTCAAAATTAAAGCGGACTAAATATCAACAACACCTTGCACAATTGCCTAAAATTCCCCAGTCTGCCGATGACGTCCAGACGCTTCACAGCCCAGCGCATTTCCGTGCTACGCTGACAGAGCTGATTCTGCAGGCCAGGAAACGCATCTATCTGGTGGCCTTGTATCTGGAACACGATGATGGCGGCGAAGGTATTTTGTCTGCACTCTATCAAGCCAAACGTCAATGCCCGGAACTGGAGATCAATGTACTGGTCGACTGGCATCGTGCTCAACGCGGTCGTATCGGTGTCGCGGCAGATAGCACAAACGCCGACTGGTACTACGAGATGGCGCAGCGATACGATGACGCCGCTTTCCCGATTTATGGCATTCCGGTCAATACCCGTGAGGCATTGGGTGTCTTGCACCTGAAAGGGTTTATTATCGATGACACCGTACTCTATAGCGGTGCCAGTCTGAATGATGTCTATCTCCATCAGCATGAAAAGTACCGATATGACCGTTATCAGTTAATTCATAACCCGGTACTGGCTGATGTCATGGCGCGTTATGTACAAGACCTGCTGGTGTCATCTGCCGTACAACGGCTGGACACCTCTTCTCGTCCCAAAACCATCGACATTAAAAATGATATCCGTCAGTTCCGTCAGTCGCTGCGTTCGGCAACGTATCTGCTACCGGGAGTCGGCGACAACAACAATCGGTTGACGGTCACACCGCTGGTTGGGCTGGGTAAACAAAGCCCACTGAATCAGACCATCCACCATTTGATGTACTGCACCGATCAGCATCTGGTGATGTGTACGCCGTATTTCAATCTACCCGCCTTGCTGGTGCGCAACATTATTCGCCTGCTACGTGACGGCAAACAGATTGAGATTATTATTGGCGATAAAACGGCAAACGACTTTTTCATCCCGGAAGACCAACCGTTTCGGATTATCGGTGCGCTACCTTACCTGTATGAAATCAACCTACGTCGCTTCCTGAGCCGCCTGCAGAAATATATCGATAGCAACCAGTTAGTGGTTCGCCTGTGGAAGGATGGAGACAACAGTTTCCACCTTAAAGGCATGTGGGTAGATGATCATTGGCAATTACTGACGGGCAATAACCTCAATCCTCGTGCCTGGCGGCTGGATCTGGAAAACGCCATCCTGATTCATGACCCGGAACAGGTGTTGCAAGCACAGCGTCAGCAGGAGCTGGAATGCATTCGTGCTCATACCCAGGTCATCACGCACTATCAGCAGTTGCAGAGCATTGCACAATATCCGCTAAAAGCACGCAAACTCATCCGTCGCTTGCGCCGAATCCGTATTGACCGCCTGATTAGTCGAATTCTGTAGCACTTCCCGCCATTCCGGGACGTTCACCACTCCGGAATGGCGCTTCATGTATCCGTTTAATTCACCCTCGTCTGACTGAGACTCACTAAAAGCAGGAAACATTGCGGCTGGTGCGTAGCCGACACTGCAGTCGGCTACTGTTTATAGTAGATACTGGCACATCATGAGAGCTTTTCGCCTTTCCCTTTATGGTGTAACCCCAGCGATACCAGAAACGCCAATGCTCCCATTAATGATACATACCAAAAGAAGGACTCCTCCGCCCCCAGCGACTTCAGCGATAAAGCGACATACTCAGCAGAACCGCCAAACAGGGCATTCGCTACAGCGTAAGATAACCCGACCCCCAGCGCCCTGACCTCTGGAGGAAACATTTCTGCCTTCAAAATACCACTGATAGAGGTATAAAAGCTCACTATCACCAACGCCAGCATAACCAGAGAGAAGGCAATAACCGGGTTGGTCACCCCCTGCAAAGTAGACAGAATCGGTACCGTCAATAATGCCGATAGCGACCCAAAAAGCAGCATGGAACTACGGCGACCAATTTTATCAGACAGTGCACCGAACAACGGTTGCAGTAACATGAAGACAAACAGTGCCAGTGTCATCAATCCGCTGGCCGACTTGGCATTCATTCCGGCGGTATTCACCAGATATTTCTGCATGTAAGTCGTGTAGGTATAAAAGCTCAGCGAGCCGCCCGCAGTAAACCCCAACACCATGATAAACGCCTTGCGGTTGTGCCACAGTCCACGCAGCGATCCGGCATCTTTACGTGCACGGGTTTCGCTATTTGATGTTTCATTGAGTGAACGACGCAAAAACAGTGCCACCACCGCCAACGCCGCTCCCAGAGCAAAGGGGATACGCCATCCCCATGTGCGCAACTCCACGTCAGAAAGCAGATGTTGCAGGATAACCACCACCAGTAACGCCAGCAATTGGCCACCAATCAGCGTAACATACTGGAAAGATGCATAAAATCCCTTACGCCCTTCCAGCGCCACTTCACTCATGTAAGTCGCGCTGGTCCCGTATTCCCCCCCCACTGATAGCCCTTGAAATAAACGCGCTATCAGCAGTAATAATGGTGCCCACACCCCAATCGAGGCATAACCGGGTAAGCAGGCAATCACCAACGATCCCAGACACATCATGCACACCGATATCAGCATCGACTTTTTACGACCGTATTTATCAGCGATGTAGCCAAACAACCAACCACCGATGGGGCGCATCAGAAATCCGGCAGCAAAGACACCAGCAGTTTGTAACAGCTGCGTAGTCGTATTACCGGTTGGGAAGAAGATATGGGCAAAATAAAGAGAACAAAACGAATAGACGTAAAAATCAAACCACTCAACCAAATTACCCGAGGATGCGCCGACAATTGCCCAAATGCGTTGACGCGTGCTACTGACCATTATTCCATCCTGTGGCTTTATTGTATTCACCATATATGATTCACCCTTTCTGTCTGTTATTTCATTATTCTTTTATATATAGCAGACACAATAAAACAGGCTTGAGGATTCAGGCAAAGACTAATCAGCTCATGTAATTATTTAAGCCGGAAAAAGGATGTGATCGTTATATCCAACTACATGGCTGAAGTAGGCTAAATACGTGATACACAGAGAGTAAACGAAAAGGATCCACAAAATACCGATCCATGGATCTTGCTTTCGGGAACGAAAGTCGACAAACAACCGATGACAAATAACGAATAAAGCAAAAGGCCCGCTCTTTCGAACGGGCCTTTTGCTTTGTTTGATGTCTGGCAGTTCCCTACTCTCGCATGGGGAGACCCCACACTACCATCGGCGCTACGGCGTTTCACTTCTGAGTTCGGCA
>NZ_ML762921.1:0-559584 GCF_009372235.1 Dickeya oryzae
GAAAACGGTGCTCAAAGAATTTACTGTTTATTCGTAATGAATTAACTGTTGTCACTCTTCAAGACTTTCACTAAATAGTTTTAGTGAAGTGTCCTGCGAGTGCCCACACAGATTGTCTGATTGATTGTTAAAGAGCAGTGCGACCGGCCCGAGCCTGCCGTCGCGAGGTGGCGTATACTACGCTTTCCTCATGAAGTGTCAACGATTATTTTCGTTTCCGCTTCCTCACACCGCGCTGCGTTGCCGCTGTTGCCGTGTCAGTGGAAGCGCATTATAGGGATCCGAACGGGTTACACAACCACTTTTTCGATCTTTTTTTCCGTTCGCGCATTTTTCCACCCTTACGGCTATTTTCCATGCTGTTTTATCGTTTTAGGCAGGTCTGCCAGGCTATCAATTACCCAATCAGCCAATTTTTCGCCCTCTTCAGTGAGCGGCTTACCCGTTTTCACCAGGACTTTGGTTCCCACTCCTGCCGCCTGTGCCGCCTGCATATCTTCCATTTTGTCACCCACCATATAGGAAGCAGCCATATCAATATGCAGATGACGCTGCGCGGAGAGGAACATACCTGGCTGAGGCTTACGACAATCACATTGTTGGCGGTACTCTCCTTCACCGGCATCAGGGTGATGCGGACAATAATAGATACCATCCAAATCAACACCGCGATCGGCCAGTGACCAGTCCATCCATTCGGTAAGCTGCATGAACTGGTCTTCAGTAAACTTGCCTCTGGCAATCCCCGACTGATTGGTCACCAACACCAAGGCAAACCCCATTTTTTTGAGTTCATGCAAGGCCTCGATGACCCCATCGATAAATTGAAACTGATCGATTTCATGGACATAACCATGATCAACATTAATAGTACCGTCACGGTCGAGAAAAATTGCTGGAACGCTATTTGCCACTTACCTTTGCTCCTGATGGCGTAAATTGCGCGTAGTATCGCATGTTTTCATTATCAGAGAGAGTACCTCCCCAATAGGATCTCGATTGACTTGGACGTCTAGACGCCTTAACATCCCTTCCACATTGGGCCGGATTATCACGGTTTCTAATCCGGCTATCGGCATCTTTGATAAAACTTATGATTGAACTAATTAATATTACAAAGGTTTTTCAGCAAAAGGGGCGCGCCGTCACTGCACTTGACGACGTCACATTACGCGTACCCGCTGGCCAGATTTATGGCGTAATCGGCGCATCGGGTGCGGGTAAAAGCACACTGATTCGTTGCGTGAATCTGTTGGAAAGACCGACTCAAGGGAAAGTGCTGATCGACGGGAAAGATTTGATGAGCCTGTCGGAAAGCCAACTGACACGCACCCGCCGTCAAATCGGCATGATTTTCCAGCACTTCAATTTGCTGTCCTCACGTACCGTATTTGGCAACGTGGCGTTACCGTTGGAACTGGACAACACTCCCTCATCTGATATCAAGCAACGGGTACATCAACTTCTGGATTTGGTCGGCCTGTCGGACAAACATGATGCTTATCCTGCTAACCTGTCTGGCGGTCAAAAGCAGCGTGTCGCCATCGCCCGTGCGTTGGCAAGTAATCCCAAAGTACTGCTGTGTGATGAAGCCACCAGCGCACTGGACCCTGCCACTACTCGCTCTATTCTTGAATTGCTAAAAGACATTAATCGTCGACTGGGTCTGACCATTCTGTTGATTACGCATGAAATGGATGTCGTTAAACGTATTTGTGATCAGGTAGCGGTGATCAGTGACGGCAAACTGATTGAGCAGGACACGGTCAGCGAGGTGTTCTCACACCCGAAAACGCCGCTGGCACAGAAATTTATTCAGTCTACCCTTCATCTGGATATTCCGGATGATTACCAGCAACGACTGTCACCAACACCTCGCCAGGGGAGCGTACCGCTGCTGAGAATGGAATTCACCGGTCAGTCGGTTGACGCGCCGTTGCTATCCGAAGTGGCTCGCACGTTCAACGTCAACAATAACATTATCAGTGCGCAGATGGATTACGCCGGTGGCGTTAAATTCGGCATCATGCTGGCAGAAATGCACGGACAAGATACTGATACTCAGGCAGCTATCGCATTTCTGCAGAAACACCATGTAAATATTGAGGTATTGGGTTATGTCTGAAGCCATGATCTGGTTGCTGGCCCGCGGTGTATGGGAAACCGTAGTAATGACATTTGTGTCCGGTTTCTTTGGCTTTGTACTGGGTTTGCCTATCGGTGTACTGCTGTATATCACCCGGCCGGGGCAAATCATCGCCAATCCCAAGCTCTACCGCAGTATTTCCGCGCTGGTAAACATCTTCCGCTCAATTCCCTTCATTATTTTATTGGTGTGGATGATCCCATTTACCCGAATCATTGTTGGAACCGCGATTGGCTTACAGGCGGCTATCGTGCCATTGACAGTAGGTGCCGCACCGTTTATCGCCCGCATGGTGGAGAATGCCTTGCTGGAAATTCCAACCGGGTTGATTGAAGCGGCACGCGCTATGGGCGCAACGCCGATGCAGATTATCCGTAAGATTTTGCTCCCTGAAGCGCTCCCTGGGTTGATCAACGCGGCGACGATTACCCTGATTACCTTGGTAGGCTACTCAGCGATGGGCGGCGCAGTCGGCGCGGGTGGTCTGGGGCAAATTGGCTATCAGTATGGCTATGTCGGTTATAACGCCACCGTGATGAATACCGTACTGGTTCTGCTGGTAGTGCTGGTTTATCTCATTCAGTTTTTTGGTGAAAGAACAGTTCGCGCAGTTACTCATAAATAATTGGGTTTTAACATCGCGTTTATCTTCTTCAAGTGCAGGTTAAAAACATTACATAGGGGTAAAAAATGGCAATTAAATTGAAATCTCTCGCCGCAGTGGGTGCGTTGATTGGTGCACTGGCGCTAGCCGGATGCGGTCAGGAGCAGAAGAACCCGAACCACATTAAAGTGGGCGTTATCGTCGGTGCAGAGCAGCAGGTAGCGGAAGTGGCACAGAAAGTCGCCAAAGAAAAATACGGCCTGGACGTTGAGCTGGTGACCTTTAATGATTACGTGCTGCCGAACGAAGCGCTGAGCAAAGGCGATATTGACCTGAACGCCTTCCAGCACAAACCGTACCTCGATCAGCAAATTAAAGACCGCGGTTACAAGCTGGTTTCCGTCGGTAACACCTTTGTGTACCCGATCGCAGGCTATTCCAAAAAAATCAAATCGCTGAGCGAACTGCAAAATGGCGCTCAGATAGCACTGCCTAACGACCCGACAAATCTGGGCCGTTCATTGTTGCTGCTGCAGAAAGTTGGTTTAATCAAACTCAAAGATAATGTAGGTCTGTTACCGACCGCGCTGGATGTGGTTGAAAACCCGAAAAACCTGAAACTGGTTGAGCTGGAAGCGCCGCAATTGCCGCGTTCTTTGGATGACGACCAGATTGCGCTGGCTATCATCAACACCACCTATGCCAGCCAAATCAATCTGACCCCAGCCAAAGATGGTCTGTTTGTAGAAGACAAAAACTCACCATACGTTAACCTGCTGGTTGCTCGTGAAGACAACAAAGACGCAGAAAACGTGAAAAAATTCGTCAAGGCCTATCAGTCTGAGGAAGTGAATCAGGCGGCGTTGAAAGTCTTTAATGGTGGTGCAGTGAAAGGCTGGTAAGTTAATACTTACTTTCTTGCATAAAAGAGATGAAAGACGGGCGCCAGCCCGTCTTGTTATTTTCTGTATAGCTTGCTTCAATAACCGCACTTTATCCAAGCCAGAGGAAAATTTATGCGTGCTGTACCTGTTCTGTTGTTGGCACTTTCGCTAACAGGGTGTTCCCTGCTGCACAAACCCGCTGCGCCTACGCCACAACCTCAGCCCCCTGCGGCAGTAGAACCGCCGCCGAAGCCGAAGCCGGTCGTACATACTGCACCTGCCGTGCTGTATAAAAGTGCCGAAGAATTGGTAGGTAAACCATTCCGTGATATGGGCGAAGTATCGGGTTCGTCCTGCCAGTCAAGTGCGCAAGATACGCCTCCCAGCATTCCCTCTGCCCGCAGAAAGATGCAAAACCGCGCTACCGCCATGAAAGCTAACGCGGTATTGCTGCATGACTGCCAGATAATCAGCAATGTCGCAGGATGCTACCGTCAGGCCGTTTGCCAGGGCACCGCATTGAAAGTTTCCGCGCAATGAACCAATTTTGCTTTAATCAGATCGGCGTTATCCGCTCCCCTTACAAAGAAAAATTCGCTGTACCCCGGCAACCCGGTCTGATTAAGGATGGCGGTGGGGAGTTACATCTCCTGTCGCCTTATGATCAACCCGAGGCCGTTCGCGGGCTCGAAGATTTCAGTCATCTGTGGCTGCTGTTTATTTTCCACCAGACAGCCTCCGCTGGCTGGCGCCCGACAGTCAGGCCCCCACGTCTGGGCGGCAATGCCCGTATGGGCGTATTCGCCACCCGTTCAACCTTTCGCCCTAACCCAATCGGCATGTCACTGGTTGAACTAAAAGCCATTCGCACAGCTCGGGATGGCGTCATACTGGAGCTGGGCAGTCTGGATCTGGTTGATGGCACGCCCATTGTCGATATCAAACCGTATTTACCTTTCGCCGAAAGCCAGCCTCAAGCGCGTGCCGGTTTTGCGCAATTGGCACCCGACGCCGATATGCCCGTTCGCTTTTCCGCCCTGGCGGAACAGCAACTGACTACACGACAACACGCTCATCCCAATTTGCGGCGTTTCATTACCCAGGTGCTGGCACAAGACCCTCGCCCGGCGTATCGCAAAGGGGAAGATGACACCAAAGTGTATGCCGCTCGATTGTTGGAATTTAATGTCAAATGGCAGGTCGTTGACGGCCAAACGGAAGTTAT
Organism: Dickeya oryzae; assembly: GCF_009372235.1. GTDB lineage: Bacteria > Pseudomonadota > Gammaproteobacteria > Enterobacterales > Enterobacteriaceae > Dickeya > Dickeya oryzae. The sequence goes on from NZ_ML762921.1 coordinate 4,860, forward strand.
CAGTCTTGATGCCAGTTAAAAAACGCGGCGGCGACTTTTGGGGAACCGCCTGCGCTGGTAAACTAAACCACTTTTTCTGCCTGAACCACACTGTGGTTAATGCTATTTATTTGTTCTGACGGAACTCAAACATCATGCGTACAAGTCAATACATGCTCTCCACGTTGAAGGAGACGCCTGCCGATGCCGAAGTCATCAGCCATCAGTTAATGCTGCGTGCCGGGATGATTCGTAAACTGGCTTCCGGCCTTTACACCTGGTTGCCGACCGGTTTGCGGGTGCTGAAGAAAGTCGAAAACATCGTGCGTGAAGAAATGAATAACGCCGGTGCCATCGAGATTTCAATGCCAGTGGTTCAACCCGCCGACTTGTGGCAGGAAAGTGGCCGTTGGGAGCAGTATGGCCCAGAACTGTTGCGCTTCGTTGACCGCGGCGATCGCCCATTTGTACTCGGCCCAACGCATGAAGAAGTGATTACGGATTTGATCCGTAACGAAATCAGCTCCTACAAGCAGTTGCCGCTGAACTTCTACCAGATCCAGACCAAATTCCGTGATGAAGTTCGTCCGCGTTTTGGCGTCATGCGTGCACGTGAATTCCTGATGAAGGATGCGTATTCGTTCCATACCACCCAGGAATCCTTGCAGGTTACTTACGACGCCATGTATGCCGCCTACAGCAAGATTTTCAGTCGCATGGACCTCGATTTCCGCCCGGTACAGGCTGACACCGGTTCTATCGGCGGCAATGCATCCCATGAATTCCAGGTGCTGGCCAGCAGCGGTGAAGACGATATCGTCTTCTCTACAGAATCGGATTACGCCGCCAATATTGAACTGGCGGAAGCCGTTGCACCAGAACATGGCCTGGGCGCACCAACTCAACCGATGACGCTGGTAGATACGCCGAACGCTAAAACCATCGCCGAGCTGGTCGAACAGTTTACTCTGCCAATAGAAAAAACCGTCAAGACCCTGCTGGTGAAAGCAACGGAAGAAAGCGGCCATAAACTGGTTGCCCTGCTGGTTCGTGGCGATCACGAACTGAATGAAGTCAAAGCAGAAAAGCTGGAACTGGTTGCCAGCCCGCTGACATTTGCTACCGAAGATGAAATCCGTGCGATTGTAAAAGCAGGTCCAGGTTCTCTGGGGCCAGTCAATATGCCGGTACCGGTTGTCGTTGACCGTACTGTCGCCGTCATGAGCGACTTCAGTGCGGGTGCCAACATTGATGGTAAGCATTACTTCGGTATCAACTGGGAACGCGATGTCGCGCTGCCGCAGGTTGCTGATATCCGCAATGTAGTCGAAGGTGATCGCAGCCCGGACGGTAAAGGCACGCTGCTTATCAAGCGTGGTATCGAAGTAGGCCACATCTTCCAGTTGGGTAAAAAATACTCCGAAGCGTTGAAAGCCACGGTACAAGGTGAAGACGGTCGTAACCAGACTCTGACTATGGGATGCTACGGCATCGGTGTTACTCGTGTGATCGCCGCCGCCATTGAACAGAACCACGACGATCGCGGCATTATCTGGCCTGACGCTATCGCGCCGTTCCAGGTTGCTATTCTGCCGATGAACATGCATAAATCCTTCCGTGTGCAGGAAGTGGCAGAAGGCATCTATCAGCAGTTACGTGCAAACGGTATTGATGTGCTGCTGGATGACCGTAAAGAGCGTCCTGGCGTTATGTTTGCCGATATGGAATTGATCGGGATTCCGCATACTATCGTGATTGGCGATCGTAACCTCGATAATGATGAGATCGAATACAAGCACCGTCGTAAAGGCGAGAAAGAGATGATCAAAGCTGGCGATATCGTTGAGTTTTTGTTGTCTCAGTGTGCCCGATAAGGCACGCCATCTCTCAGACACCAAACCTCTGTCGGACATAAAAAATGGTGGGGAAACCCACCATTTTTTTGTGCCATGTTAATTATTGTGCAAGTTATTCGCGGAACAACTCTTCGATGTCCAGACCCTGCACCTGCAGGATTTCACGCAGACGGCGCAACCCTTCTACCTGAATCTGACGAACCCGTTCACGTGTCAGACCGATTTCACGACCGACATCCTCCAGTGTGGCAGCTTCGTATCCCAGCAGACCGAAACGACGAGCCAGCACCTCACGCTGCTTGGCGTTCAGTTCAAACAACCACTTAACGATATTCTGCTTCATATCGTTATCCTGAGTGGTATCTTCCGGGCCGTTATCTTTCTCATCGGCCAGAATATCCAGCAACGCTTTTTCCGAATCCCCGCCCAATGGGGTATCGACCGACGTGATGCGCTCATTGAGGCGCAGCATGCGGTTCACGTCGTCCACGGGCTTATCCAGGCGTTCAGCAATCTCTTCTGCACTCGGCTCATGATCCAACTTGTGGGAAAGCTCACGAGCAGTACGCAGATAAACGTTGAGTTCTTTGACGATATGGATAGGTAAACGGATAGTTCGGGTTTGATTCATGATGGCCCGTTCAATCGTTTGACGGATCCACCAGGTGGCGTAAGTTGAAAAACGGAACCCGCGTTCAGGGTCAAATTTCTCAACAGCGCGGATAAGACCGAGATTCCCCTCTTCAATCAGGTCCAGCAATGCCAGGCCTCGATTGTTGTAGCGGCGGGCGATTTTCACCACCAGCCGCAGGTTACTCTCGATCATACGGCGGCGAGAAGAGACATCGCCGCGTAATGCCCGACGGGCAAAGTAAACTTCTTCCTCAGCCGTCAGAAGAGGTGAGTAGCCGATTTCTCCCAGATAGAGCTGAGTTGCGTCCAGCACGCGCTGTGCAGTTCCTTGCGAGAGCAATTCCTCATCGAGTAGATCGCTATCGCTGGTTTCTTCCTCTGCAAGCGCTTTGTCGTCAAAAACATCGACTCCGTTCTCATCAAATTCAGCATCTTCATGCAACTCGTTAACTTTCAGCGTATTTTGGCTCATAAGTGGCTCCTACCCGTGATCCCATGGCAGGATACCAACATACCCTGCCCGATTTATCGCTGCGGAAGAAAACGCAGCGGGTTTACGGATTTCCCCTTGTAACGAATTTCAAAGTGCAAGCGTACTGAACTGGTTCCGGTGCTACCCATGGTAGCAATTTGTTGACCCGCCTTTACCTCTTGTTGTTCCCGGACCAGCATGGTTTCGTTATGGGCATAGGCGCTCAGGTAGTCATCATTATGCTTGATGATTATTAGATTACCGTAACCGCGTAACGCGTTACCCGCATACACTACACGCCCTGAAGCGGTAGCGACAACGGATTGCCCACGTGAGCCGGCGATATCAATCCCTTTATTTCCCCCCTCTGAGGCTGAGAAATTATCTATGACTTTCCCATCTGTAGGCCAACGCCAACTGGCAATTGCCGTGTTTGTTTGCGTCGGTTCGGTAGCAGGCAACGTAGCTGCAGCCCCTGCCGCAGGCAGCATCTTACCGCCCGCATTCTGTTTACCCGAACCCTCAGAATACGCATTAGTTGGTTGAGAATCAACCTGTGCAGTTTGCATTTGTGTTGACGATGGCGAGGCAGCAGCGGCGTTCGCTGGCAGCATATGACCGCTGCTGTTGGCGGTATTATTTCCCGACAACATACGACTACCACCAGAGGCTTTAGCCGCATTCTCTGGCAACATATGGCCGCTGTCAGACGGGCTACTGGCGACAGGTGCTGAGGTCGTTGTCATGGTCGGTGAACCAGCAACCGCCATACCCTGAGAACCGCCAGACGCATTCATGTTACTGCCAAGACTCAGCGTCTGGCCGACATTCAGACTATAAGGTTCCTGAATATTGTTGCGCTGGGCCAGCTCGCGGTAATCATTACCGGTGATCCAGGCAATATAAAACAGGGTATCCCCACGTTTGACGGTGTAGTTATTGCCGGTATAGCTGCCTTTCGGAATGCTGTTATAGCTACGGTTATAGACAATCTTCCCTTCGCGCGTGGTGACGGATGCCGACGATGCCTCGCTAGCAGAAGGAGTGCTGATACTCGCGGAAGGAAGAGGCTGCGAATTATTTTTCATGCTACTGCCGACGCTCGAAATACGCGGCGGTGGTGAATAGGTGGTCGTGCTGCCCGAACGGCTTCCTGCGTCGTTACCTCCTACGCTGCTGATCGGGGCCGCCTGATTATTGTCATTTGCACAACCAGCCAATCCCAGAGTAATAATCGAACACACAGCGATCTGACGCCAGTTAACGATTTGGCTTCCCATGCGCCAAATTCCCCCTATAACCAAAAATGACGAAATCTGCCCGGCCCCGGCGTTTACTCCTGTCCGGGGTACCCTGATGAAGGGTAGTGAGCATGCCAAACAACGCAAACCGCAGCCACCATTCATCGTCTTCGTCGATACAAACAGGCAATAACCACACAGTGCTGCCTGACAGTCATACCGTACCAATAGGGCTAAGACACGGACAACGACGGCACACAGCCTATCAATATCAATCCGTTATCACCATAAGACAGTTGTATTGAAATTTTAAATACGGATGTTTTACCGATGAATACTGTTTACCAATAGATACTGTTTACCAATGGGTACTGCTTGCCAAATAAGTACTGGTTTGCCGATCAAGACGATCTCATTGAAGATGATGACCGAGAGTGCCACGGTATCAAGCCAGTTCCCCTTTGACCAGCGGAACAAACCGAACTGTTTCCACCGTCTGGACGATAAATTCACCATGACGGTGCACAACCACCTGCAACGTTTGCTGTTGCTCCCCTACCGGCAACACCATAATGCCGCCTTCATCGAGTTGTTCCATCAACGCCGAGGGAATTTCTGGCGGTGCCGCCGTGACAATAATGGCATCGAATGGCCCTTTAGAAGCCCAGCCTTGCCAGCCATCGCCATGGCGGGTGGAAATATTATGCAAATCCAGTTGCTTCAGACGCCTTTTCGCCTGCCACTGCAGGCCTTTAATGCGCTCAACTGAAAACACATGCTGCACCAGATGTGCCAGGATGGCGGTTTGATAGCCGGACCCCGTGCCAATTTCCAGCACACGAGATACCGGCGTCAGCCGTAACAACTCCGTCATTCTGGCGACGGTATATGGCTGAGAAATGGTTTGTCCAGAGCCTATCGGCAGGGCGACATTATCATAGGCTTTATGCTCGAACGCCTCGTCAACAAAGCGTTCACGGGGAACCGAAGCCATCGCCTGCAACAGGCGTTCATCCTGAATTCCCTGCTGGCGAAGCTGTTCCAGCAGCGTCTGCATGCGTTTGTTCACCATTCCCAGCCCGCTCCAGCGTTAGCCCATCTCATCAACTCGCTCCGTCTCCCGATAGCAAAGAAACCGACTGCCCGTCCCGGCATAGCACAGGCGTCTGCGACCGAAAAATCCACCGTGGATCAGACCGATTACCTATTTTCCTGTTGTTCCTGTTGTTCCTGTTGCACAGGAAGCAGCAGTTCCCGCACCACGCTGGTGGCAAAGCACCCCGCAGGCAACCAAAAGTGTAACTCCAGCGTGGTATCATCTTGCCACGACCAGCGCATCTCTTGCGGATACAACATGATAGCGCGACGAGCACTTTCCACCCGTTCACGCGTCAACAATGATAAGAGCTGAGTATGCTCCTGCAAACATTGCTGCTCAAACGACAGCGCCAGCGCTTGCACGCCCGGGTCGCCTTGTCCCGGTAAAGCCGCAGTAATGTGTACATCGCCAGCATTCACTCGTGACTGCGCGTCGTCCAATTCCTCCGGTTTCACCACAAACCAGCTACCGCGACCGGTCAGTTGCAGTGCATCACCCACCAAGACTTGTGTTGGGCCATACGTCGCCAGCCGCGCGCTGGCAATCTGATTAAATAATTCACTGCGCACCGCCGACAGGTAGAAGCTACGCTTACTGCGATCCTTGACCCGAATCTCGTCATTCGCCCAACGGCGAGCCTGCTCAAGATTATTGCCATCGCGGCCAAATCGCTGACTGCCGAAATAATTAGGGACGCCCCCAGCGGCGACCTGTTGCAAACGGGTCTCAACCTCAGCACGGTCGCTAATTTCACGCAGCACCAATCGGAACGCATTGCCACGCAGCGCACCAATGCGCAGTTTACGGCGATGGCGATGTGCTTCAAGAATTTCACACCCATCGAGTGCAAATGCGGACCACTCAGGGTCCTCTTTGCCCGGCAAATGAAGACAGAACCACTGCTCGGTTACCGCATGACGATCTTTTAGTCCCGCATAGCTGACAGAACGCGCCGGGATACCTGCAAATCTGGCCAGTGCTTCCGCCACAAAAATGGTATTACACTCTCGTTTACGAAGGCGTACCAGCACATGTTCGCCATCACCATCTGCGCTAAACCCCAAATCCTCGGCAACGAAAAAATCATCTGGCGACGCCTTGAGTGCCCCTGTTGCGACAGGTTCACCATGCAGCCAAAACAGTGATTCTCGAGCCATCACCATGCCACGACTCCCGCCGCATCGCTTCTGACCAGTAACACGACCGCTTCACAGGCAATCCCTTCGCCACGCCCGGTAAAACCCAGTTGCTCCGTGGTGGTAGCCTTCACATTGACGTCATCCATATGCGATTGCAGATCTTCGGCAATATTGACACGCATTTGCGGGATGTGCGGTGCCATTTTCGGGGCCTGCGCAATGATAGTGACATCCAGGTTACCCAACTCGTAACCTTTATCAGTAATACGACGCCAGGCCTCACGCAGTAATTCACGGCTGTCGATACCGCGATAGGCCGGGTCGGTATCGGGAAACAATTTGCCGATATCCCCCATTGCCGCTGCACCCAGCAGTGCGTCGGTAACGGCATGCAACACAACATCACCATCGGAATGCGCCAGTAAGCCGCGCTCATAGGGAATACGTACCCCACCGATCACCAACGGACCTTCCCCGCCAAATTTATGCACATCAAAACCGTGACCGATACGCATCACTCAGGCTCCTTTATTATCGTGTTAATCATTATCCAGACTGCGCGTCAAATAAAACTCCGCCAGAGCCAGATCCTCCGGGCGTGTGACTTTGATATTGTCTGCGCGCCCCGGAACTATCTGTGGCTGATAACCGCAATATTCCAGCGCCGAGGCTTCATCGGTTATGGTTGCCCCTTCGCGCAACGCTCGCTCCAGACACGAGCGTAGCAGCGCCAGCGGGAACAGTTGCGGTGTGAGTGCATGCCACAGCGCTTCGCGCTCTACCGTGTGGTCAATGCGTCCATCGCGGCTGCGCTTCATGGTATCACGTACCGGGGCCGCCAAAATGCCGCCGACTTCACTCTGCCCGGTCAGGAGCAAGAGTCTTGATAAATCATCCTGATGCAAACAAGGGCGAGCGGCATCATGCACCAGCACCCAATCGGCTTGCTGCACCTGTTGCAGCCCAGCCAGCACCGAGTCGGCTCGCTGGCGACCACCGTTCACCACCTGAATACGGGGGTCCGAAGCCAGAGGCAGTGCAGAAAAATAGGGGTCATCGGCGCTAATAGCGATAATTATCCGTTGAATTCGCGGCTGGCGTAACAACGCAGCGACGGTGTGTTCAAGAATGGTTTTCGTGCCGATGGAGAGATACTGCTTGGGGCGATCACTGAGCATCCGGCTGCCGTTACCAGCCGCCGGTAAAACAGCGACCACCTCAGCCACAGCGTGATTCGGAGTAGACATACCTAGCGAGACATCGATGATGAAGTGGAAGACGTCGGGGAGGATGGCGCAGGTGACGTGCTGCCGCCAGCACGGCGATCAGCCTGATCGGCTACTAAACGATAAAAACTTTCACCCGGTTTAGTCATGCCCAGCTCGTTGCGCGCACGCTCCTCAATGGCTTCCTGACCGCCGTTGAGGTCGTCGATTTCGGCGAACAGCTGTTCGTTACGGGATTTCAGTTTAACGTTGTTGGCCTGCTGCACCGCCACGTCATCCTTCACCCGCACATAATCATGAACACCGTTTTTCCCCAGCCAGAGCGAATATTGCAACCAACCGAGAAGAATCAACAATAATAGCGAAAGTTTTCCCATCCAGCCCCCTGAAAAGCCGCCTAATCATCCCATAACTTTTGTCAGGACTCCACCTCCGCCAGCAGCATTCGTTTCTGGCAGGGAAAAGTCAGGCGTAACCGGTCGGTGACGGATAAAGTTACTCACTCATGGACATAGTTTTAACAAAGAAATAAATAGTCTGAAATCGGTCTCGTGGCGGGAATAACGCCTGAAGGGCTACCATCCGGTGATTAGTACGAACACCAGCCAGAATACACCCGGGATGCTGACCGCGCAGCAGAGCATCATCCACCCCACATTATTCGGCAACAATACGCGGAACAACATGCCGATCAGAACCGACAGGGGCATCAGCGCCAGGAAGAAAGGCCAGGTATACAGCATCAACAGCAGCGTGGAATTCAGGCCGTAAAACACGAATGGCAGGGAAAAAGCCAGCCAGTAGAAACAAAAACCGGCCAGTGCGCCCACCAGCGGACTGTAGGACGCCCCAAGAGGCACGTCCTCATCGCCTTGAAAGGTCTGCGTGCTGTTATAGGTTTGCGAACTGCTATAGCTTTGCGAACTACCATAGGTTTGCGCACTACTACAGATTTGCGTACTGCTATCAGGTAATGGCGTCACACTCTGCATCATCGTTCCTGCTTACCCCATCACCGGGTAACCGTTGGCCTGAAGACTGCCCCTTCACTCGCACACCCCGTAGCGCGACAACGTAAACACACCTACGCCACGGCGATGAACAGCCTCGTGAAGGGCCATCTGAGGCTTAGATGATAGCTCGACCATGCAGCATATCTAATAATTCGTCGACTAAATTTGTTACCAATTGTTGGCCATCCAGATGCAATTCAGGCTGCTCCGGTGCCTCATAAATGGCATCAATCCCGGTGAAATTACGCAGTTCACCGGCACGGGCTTTCTTGTACAGACCTTTGGGGTCACGGGCTTCACAAATCGTCAGCGGTGTATCCACGAACACTTCAAGAAACTGCCCCTGATCAAGCAGTTCGCGTACCATCTGTCGTTCAGCACGATGCGGAGAGATAAACGCGGTTAATACAACCAGCCCCGCATCGACCATCAACCGGGCGACCTCGCCCACCCGGCGGATATTCTCCCGCCGGTCATCGTCGCTGAATCCCAGATCCCGGCAGAGGCCATGCCGAACATTATCGCCATCAAGCAAATAAGTACTGACGCCACGGGCAAACAGCGACTGCTCCAGCGCCCCGGCTAACGTAGACTTACCGGAACCGGACAACCCGGTAAACCACACCACAACGCCACGGTGACCGTGTTGCCGTTCCCGGTCTTCACGCGCCACCGCATGGTCATGCCACACCACATTGGCATCAACCGGTCTATTATCGTCAACCGGTCTGGAATGCGTTTGCGCCACCTTATTTTCCTCCCAGCAGATCACGCGCACCCCAGTGCGGGAAGTGACGGCGAATCAAGGCGTTCAACTCCAGCTCAAACGCGCTGTAATCACCAGTCTGCGTGACAGTCTGTGCCACCGGCTCACGCACCAACCCGGCACCGACCGTCACATTACTCAGACGATCGATAAAAATCATGCCGCCGGTAACCGGATTGTGCTGGTACTTATCCAGCACCAACGGTTCATCAAAGGTGAGCTCCACCAGACCAATACCGTTAAGCGGCAACGATTCGGTAACCCGCTGCGTCAAGGTGTTGATGTCCACCTGATAGTGAATCTTTTCCACCCGTGCGCGGGTTTTCTTACCGGCAATTTTGATATCGTAGCTTTGGCCCGGCACCAAGGGTTGCTCAGCCATCCACACCACATCCACATTGGCACTGCGAACCGCCTGCAGTGTTTCTTCGCTGCTGACCAGCAAATCGCCCCGGCTGATATCAACTTCACTGGCTAACACCAGCGTCACCGCTTCACCCGCCTGCGCCTGCTGTAGGTCACCATCGAAAGTCACGATACGGCTGATGCTGGACTCCACACCAGAGGGCAGTACTTTCACCCGCTGCCCAACCCGCACTGTGCCTGAGGCGACCGTACCGGCATAACCACGGAAATCAAGATTCGGGCGGTTGACATACTGCACCGGGAAACGCATCGGTTGACTCAGGCTACGAGCAGAAACATTGACGGTTTCCAGCACGTCCAGCAGTGTTGGGCCGCGATACCAGCTCATAGACGAACTGGGCGTTGCCACATTATCGCCATCCAGCGCGGAAATCGGCACAAAGGTGATATCCAAATCCGCCGGTAACTGACCAGCGAAATCCAGATAATCGCGCTTGAACTGCTCAAACACCGCCTGCTGATAATCCACCAAATCCATCTTGTTAACCGCCACCACCAGATGGCGAATCCCCAATAGCGTAGCGATAAAGCTGTGACGCCGGGTCTGATCCAGTACGCCTTTGCGCGCATCAATCAACAAAATCGCCAGTTCGCAGGTAGACGCGCCAGTCGCCATATTGCGGGTGTACTGCTCATGCCCCGGCGTATCGGCAATAATAAATTTTCGTTTTTCAGTAGAAAAATAGCGATAGGCCACATCTATGGTGATGCCCTGTTCGCGCTCAGCTTGTAAGCCATCCACCAGCAACGCCAGATCCAGCTTTTCACCCTGTGTACCAAGACGTTTGCTGTCATTGTGCAACGTAGAGAGCTGATCTTCGTAAATCTGACGCGTATCGTGCAGCAATCGGCCAATCAGGGTACTTTTGCCATCGTCAACGCTGCCGCAGGTCAAAAAACGCAGCAGACTTTTGTTCTGCTGTGCATGAAGATAAGCCTCAACCCCGCCCTGCTCGGCAATCTGTTTTGCAATGCTATGATTCATTTGACGATTCCTCAGAAGTACCCTTGACGCTTTTTAAGCTCCATCGAGCCGGCCTGATCGCGGTCAATGACCCGTCCCTGACGTTCGCTGGTGGTGGACACCAACATCTCTTCAATGATTTCCGGTAACGTCTGCGCCTGTGACTCCACCGCGCCGGTCAGTGGCCAGCAACCCAGTGTGCGAAAGCGCACCATACGTTTAGCGACAACCTCACCCGGCTGCAGATCAATACGGTCATCATCCACCATCAATAGCATGCCATCGCGCTCGAGCACCGGACGTTCCGCAGCCAGATACAGCGGCACAATATCGATATTTTCCAGATAGATGTATTGCCAGATGTCCAGTTCAGTCCAGTTGGAAAGTGGGAATACGCGGATGCTTTCGCCTTTGTTAATCTGGCCGTTGTAGTTGTTCCACAATTCCGGCCGCTGATTTTTAGGATCCCAACGGTGGGCACGATCGCGGAAAGAGTAGATACGCTCTTTAGCACGGGACTTTTCCTCATCACGGCGAGCGCCACCAAATGCGGCATCAAAACCGTACTTATCCAATGCCTGTTTTAACCCTTCGGTTTTCATGATATCGGTGTGCTTGGCGCTACCGTGAACAAAGGGATTGATCCCCATCGCCACCCCTTCCGGGTTACGGTGCACCAGCAACTCACAGCCATAGGCTTTGGCGGTACGATCGCGAAACGTGTACATTTCGCGAAATTTCCAACCAGTATCCACATGCAAGAGCGGAAACGGCAACGTGCCCGGAAAGAACGCCTTGCGAGCCAGATGCAGCATCACGGAGGAGTCCTTGCCGATGGAGTACAGCATCACCGGATTGCTGAATTCGGCCGCCACCTCACGAATGATATGAATACTTTCTGCTTCAAGCTGTTTTAAATGCGTGAGTCTTTTCTCGTCCATAACCTTAACCTTAAGCCAGATTCACCACGGCCGGGCGCCCATCAGTCGGCGTCATCCGCGCTTGTTCACCAAACCAGGCGATGTGTTGATGCAAATCCACCACTTCGCCGATAACCAGCAATGCAGGCGTCGGAGCCTGTTGCGCCAGCGTTTCTAATTCCGCCAGTGTTCCCGTCAGCACGACCTGATCCTGGCGGGTACCACGGCCAATGACCGCCACCGGTGTCTGCGCAGACCGGCCATGCGCAATCAGTTGCTGGCTGATTTCCGCCGATTTGACCGTGCCCATATAGATAGCCAATGTCTGCCTGCCACGCGCCAGCGTCGACCAGTCCAGCGCATCGCCATCCGGCCGACAATGTCCGGTGATGAATGTCACGCTCTGCGCGTAATCCCGGTGTGTCAACGGAATGCCAGCGTAGGCTGTCGCACCTGCCGCCGCCGTAATTCCCGGCACCACCTGAAACGGAATGCCTGCCTGCGCCACCTGTTGCAGTTCTTCACCACCACGGCCAAAAATAAAGGGATCACCGCCTTTGAGCCGCACAACCCGTTTCCCTTCTTGCGCCAGTTTCACCAACAGCGCATTAATCTCTTCTTGTGGCAGCAGGTGCGCGCTGGCGCGTTTACCGACACAAATCCGCTCGGCATCACGGCGCACCAGGTCCAGCACGTCGTCACTGACCAGATGATCGTAAAGCACCACATCCGCCTGCTGGATAACCTGCAAGCCGCGCAGTGTCAGCAAACCGGCATCGCCGGGACCTGCCCCCACCAACGCGACTTCGCCCTGTTGCCCCTCGGGCTGCAACAGTTGCTGTTCCAGTTCCTGCTCGGCCTGAGCCAGTTGACCAGCCGCTACCAGACTGGAAAAACGGCCGGTAAACACACGCTCCCAAAACCGACGGCGTTCCGTTATCGATGCCAACTGCTGCTTGATGCGACCTCGCCATTTTCCGGCCAGTTCCGCCATCTGTCCCAGACGGGCTGGCAATAGTGCCTCGAGCTTCTCTCGCAATAACCGCGCCAGCACCGGTGCCTGACCGCCGGATGAAATCGCCACCACCAATGGTGAGCGGTCAATCAGCGACGGGAAAATGAACGAGCATTTGGGTTGATCGTCTACCACGTTAACCAGTAGCTGGCGTTGATTAGCCTGCTCAAACACCGTGGCATTGAGCGCCCCGTCATCCGTAGCAGCAATCACCAGAAACACGTTATCCAGCAGCGCAGGGGAAAAATCCTGCGCGACCCAGGCCAGTTGTCCCGCCTGATGCAAAGCCTGAAGCGGCTCGCACAACGACCGCGCCACGACCCGGACATCCGCCCCGGCACGTTGCAACAAGTCAATTTTGCGGGTTGCCACCTCACCGCCTCCCACCACCAACACGGGGCGTTGCCGGAGATCGGCGAATATAGGGAGATAGTTCACAGATGCCTTTACTAAGCTAAAAATTCTATAAAGCGACTATAAAACGTGAAGAGAAGGGTTATGAAATGCCGAATTAGTATGATTAGTTCCGTAATGGAATAACAAACTATGCGTGAAAGAATAAAAACGCTTAATAACGGTTTTTCATGACTATTTTTACACTTCACGTTCACCTGAGCCTGCTAAAAGCAGGCGAGAACATCAGCACGGAGATGATGCGATAGCGTTGTGCACCTGCCGCCGGAATAGCCACCGGTGACAACGCTCATGGACAAGAAGAAGAGTGACGAGCCATTTGAACCAGCAGGAAGAATCACCCCTCATGCAACCCACATTCGCGTTTCAGGCCGAAGAAACGGGTTTCTTCCTCACTCATGCCCGGCTCCCATTTGCGGGTGGTGTGGGTATCGCCGACAGACAGATACCCCAGCTCCCAGAGCGGATGGTAACTCAGCCCATTGGCTTTCAGGTACTGATACACCGTGCGGTTATCCCAATCGATGATCGGCAAAAACTTGAATACCCCACGCCGGATAGCCAATACCGGCAAGCCTTCCCGACTCCCTGACTGTTCACGACGCAAGCCAGCAAACCAGGTGCCGACCTGTAATTCCTGCAACGCCCGGTTCATCGGTTCGACTTTATTGATCTGGTTGTACTGTTCAAGCCCTTCCAGCCCCTGTTCCCACAATTTGCCGTAGCGAGCCTCCTGCCAGGCAGGAGACTGCGCCGCACGGTAAACGTGCAGGTTAAGGTTCAACTGTTCGGTTAATTGATCGATGAATTGATAGGTTTCAGGGAACAAATAACCGGTATCGGTGAGTACAACCGGGATATCCGGCCGTTGCCGGGTCACCAGATGCAAACTCACCGCGGCCTGAATGCCGAAACTGGAAGACAGCGCGAACTCACCCGGCAGGTTTTCCAGTGCCCAACCCACACGGGCTTCAGCAGACAACCCTTCCAGCAATTGATTGACATCCGCCAGAGCGGCGGTCTGCTCCGTTTGAGACAAGGCGCGCAGCGCCTCCAGATTCAGACTGGACATCAGGTTCTCCTGTCAGTCGTAAAAATCAACAGCGGGATCCAGCACCGGTTTAATGATGCCGACACGGATGGCAAAATCGCCAAACCCTTCGCCGCTTTCTCGTTCGCTGGCCCAACGCGCGACCAGTTGGTCAATCTCCGTCAGGATCTCTTTTTCGGTAATGTTCTCCCGGTACATACGCGGAATGCGGGTACCTTCGCGGTTACCACCAATATGCAGGTTGTAACGACCGATAGCTTTCCCCACCAGGCCAATTTCCGCCAGCATGGCGCGGCCACAGCCATTAGGGCAACCCGTTACGCGCAACACGATATGGTCATCACCCACGCCGTGTTTCTGCATAATGCCTTCTACCTGTGTGACAAACTCCGGCAGGAAGCGCTCTGCTTCCGCCATCGCCAGCGGGCAGGTTGGCAGCGAAACACAGGCCATCGAGTTCTGCCGTTGCTCGGTGAGACTATCGTCGATCAGGCCATGCTGTCGTGCCAGCGCCTCGATTTTCGCTTTATCTTTAGTCGCTACCCCCGCCACGATCAGGTTCTGATTCGCGGTCAGTCGGAAATCGCCTTTGTGGATTTTAGCGATTTCCGCCATGCCGGTTTTTAACGGACGCCCCGGGTAATCCAGAATACGGCCATTTTCAATGAACAGGGTCAGGTGCCAGTGATTATCGATCCCCTTCACCCAACCGATGCGATCGCCACGACCGGTAAACGCGTACGGCCGAACCGCTTCAAACACAATACCGGCACGACGTTCGACCTCCTGTTTAAAGGAGTCGACGCCTACCCGCTCCAGCGTATATTTAGTCTTGGCATTTTTACGGTTGGTACGGTTGCCCCAGTCACGTTGGGTGGTGACCACGGCTTCGGCTATCGCCAGTGTCTGTGCCAACGGAATGTACCCCAACTCACTGGCCGTACGCGGATAAGTGGTCTTGTCGCCATGAGCGATAGACAGGCCGCCGCCGACCAGCACGTTAAAGCCCACCAGTTGGCCGTTATCTGAAATAGCGACAAAGTTCAGATCATTGGCATGCAGATCCACATCATTCTGCGGCGGGATCACTACCGTGGTCTTGAATTTACGCGGCAGATAGGTCGGCCCCAGAATCGGCTCTTCATCGGTGGTGGCAACCTTTTCCTTATCCAGCCACACTTCGGCGTAAGCGCGAGTACGCGGCAGCAGATGTTCGGAAATTTTCTTCGCCCACTCGTAGGCCTGCTGATGCAGCACCGACTCGACCGGATTGGAGGTACAGAGCACGTTACGGTTGACGTCATTGGCGGTTGCCAACGAATCCAGCCCAACGTCATGCAGCAACTGATGGGCGGATTTCAGATCATTTTTCAAAATACCGTGAAACTGGAAGGTTTGACGGTTCGTGATACGGATACTGCCGTACAGCGTTTTTTCACCCGCGAACTTATCGATAGCGAGCCACTGCTGCGGCGTCATCACCCCACCCGGCAGACGGCAGCGCAACATCATGGCATGACGCGGCTCCAGTTTCTGCTCGGCGCGTTCAGCACGAATATCGCGATCGTCTTGCTGGTACATGCCGTGAAAGCGGATCAGCAGAAAATTATCGCCGTTAAAACCACCAGTCAGACCGTCGTTTAAATCTTGTGTAATCGTACCGCGCAGGTAATTGCTTTCCCGCTTCATACGTTCGGCGTCAGCTAGCGTACCCTCGACCACCAGCGGACCAGAATATCTTTCGCTCATTAGTACACATCTCTCTGATAACGCCGCTCAAGACGCAGCTCGCTTAAAAACTCATCCGCCTGTTCGGCGTCCATCCCACCTTGCTCAGCCACCACGTCCAGCAGCGCGTGCTCCACATCTTTTGCCATGCGATTGGCATCACCGCACACATAAATATGGGCACCATCCTGAATCCAGCGCCACACCTGCGCGCCTTTTTCACGAATTTTGTCCTGCACATAGA
Source organism: Dickeya oryzae (assembly GCF_009372235.1). GTDB lineage: Bacteria > Pseudomonadota > Gammaproteobacteria > Enterobacterales > Enterobacteriaceae > Dickeya > Dickeya oryzae. The sequence continues at coordinate 21,046 of NZ_ML762921.1, forward strand.
CTTTGTGGGCTTGATCGCGTGACCAGGCCAGATCAATGTGGGTCAGCAGCCCCTCTTTGACGTAGCGCTGCCATTCCACCTGATAAAGGAAATCTTCAGTGAAGTGGGGGTTGCCGAAAAACAGCCAGTTTTTGCCGCCTGCTCCCTCGGCCTCACGCTGTTGCATAAACGCGCGGAACGGAGCAATACCGGTGCCGGGCCCAATCATGATAACCGGCGTGTCTGGGTTGGCAGGCAGACGGAAATTATCATTGTGTTCAATGAACACACGAACGTCGCCCTCTTCGTCCAGCTGGTCAGCCAGATAACCTGACGCACCGCCGCTACGCGCACGGCCTTCATATTCATAGCGCACGGCACCGACGGTGATGTGCACTTCACTGCCCACATCGTCCTGTGACGATGCAATAGAGTAGAGACGCGGCGTCAACGGACGCAGCAACCCGATAAGCTGTTCCGGCGTCAGTTCCACTGGTGCTTCACGCACCATATCCACCAGCGGAGTACGTTGCGCGTACTGCTGCAGGACAGACTTATCCGCCACCAATCCCAACAAGGTGTCGTTGCGGGACAACGCCGCATAGCTGGCAACGATCGGCGCGGTATTCTGCGTCAGCTCAAAATGGCGTTGTAGTGCTTCGGCCAGCGGCAGGGTGTTGCCGCCAACGTTGACCGGTTCATCACCTTTTAACCACAACAGACCCAGTAGCTCCTGCACCAGCGCTGGGGAGTTTTCATACCACACCCCTAACGCATCACCGGGCTGATAACGCAGGCCAGAATCGCCTAAGTCGATTTCGATATGACGGACATCTTTCTCTGAGTGACGGCCGGTAATCTTCTGATTAGTTACCAGCGAAGCGGTATAAGGTGCTTCTTTGTGGTACGGGCTGGTGGTCACTGCGTTAACCTGACCAGTAGCAGCGGTTTGTACCGCCGCTGCCGTCTGGCTGGCGAAACGCGCTTTCAATGCCTCAGCCACCTGATGTCGCCACTGCTCAGCCAACGGCTGGAACTCCACATCAGCATCGACACGATCCAAGAGGCGCTCAGCGCCCAATTCCGCCAGGCGGCTGTCAAAATCTTTACCAGCCTTGCTGAAGAATTCGTAAGAGGTATCACCCAGACCAAATACCGCGAATGTCAGCCCCGCCAGCGACGGCGCTTTTTTCGAGAACAGGAACTTGTGTAGCGCCACCGCTTCTTCTGGCGGCTCGCCTTCGCCCTGCGTCGAGGTGACTATCAGCAACAGTTTTTCCTGTGCTATCTGCTTGAACTTGTAATCACCGGCATTCACCAGCGTCACGGGCAGGTTGGCCGCGAGCAGCTCGTCGCGAACCTGCTCCGCCACACGGCGCGCGTTGCCAGTCTGGGAGGCTGAAATCAGCGTAATGGCGGCAGGCGGTGCCGCCTCTACAGCGGCTAGCGCGCTGGTCGGTGCCGCGAGCGCACCGGGTTGCTGCTGAATCACGCCCCAGAAATAGCCAGACAGCCAGGCCAGTTGCGCCGGTGAAAGATCACCGGTCGCCGCCTGAAGACGCGAAAGTTGCTCCGCGCTCAACGGGAGCTGCGGAGTCGGAGAAGCCGGAATGCTCATTATGGTGTCGGTATCCTTGTTCTGGCTGCGGGCGCGAATGCCGGGTTGCCGCCATAGCCAATATCATGAAATAGAAAGTCAGATAGGATATAAGGTAACCATCCCTACCTGAACAATTAAAGACAGGATGGCAATATTTAATAACCAAAATGACTAAATAGTTTTTTTGATAACACTTATTGCTTTAAGTGTTATTGATCACAATTTATTGCATTGATTATTGGGATGTTTATTTTCCGCTATCGCGCAGACGTGAAACCCTAAATAATCCGGGGCAGAACCCTATTTCGTGACCCAGGGAGCATACCGATAATGTGGCAGCGTCGCGCACTGGAACTCAATACCCAGGATATCTGGCACTGGCAGCGGGTCATCACGTTGGTGGAATATGCCCGTCGTTACGGTTTCAATACGCTGGTGCTAGGCCAGGCGGACTTGCTGGATAAGCTGGTGACGCCCGTGGCTTATCAGTCAACCCGCTTTGACGATCGTATCAGCAGTCAACAGCGATCGCGCTGCGTCTACCTCAATCAGGTTGCCGCTTATTGTCGCGAACAAGGGGTAGCGTTATACCTGCAATGCAAAGAACTGACGTTCCCCACCGACTTGCTATTGCAGTATCCCCATTTACTGGACGATGCACGTCAGTTCCGCATTGATACCCACTTCTGGTGTGATTATCTGGCTGCCAAAGTCGAACAACTGATGCAGCAAATTCCGCGATTACATGGGCTGATGCTGGCTATCTCCAACAGCGACAGCCTGATACGTTTCGCTCCACCACCCGGTGAAGAGATACAACGCGGCGGCACAGTCCCCCCAGCCACAGACAGCGAACCGGTCTACCGGCAATTGTTCGCGGCCGTTGCCCGCGTTATCCACGCCCACCAGCGCCACCTGGTATTACGCGCCTTTCCGGCTAATCATCAGGATATGTCCCGTGTACTGGATGCTATCCGCAGCCTGCCGACTAGCGTATCCGCCGCCATCAAAATGACGCCGGAACGCTTCTGGCCGGAATTTCCCAATAATCCGGCACTGCTGGAACTGGGGGATCGGGAAGTCTGGGTGGAGTTGGATCTGGCTGGCGAAGAAGTCGGCTGGGGCAATTTACCGTTTTTGCGCTACACCGAAGTACAAGGGCGGTTGTTATGGTGTCGGGAGAAAAATCCGGCCATCGTCAGCGCAGCTTGTCGCATCAGTTGGGACGGCGTCGATAACCACAGCGTATTAGGCTCGCTGAGCGAGTTCACCCTGTTTGCTTGCGCGCACCTGCTAAATGACAACGCGCCACCGATGAACGAAAGCGACCTTTTTCGCCGCTGGCTGGCGGAATGCTGGCAATGGCAACCGGATGATGAGGTTTGTCACACCATGCGAACCTTGCTGGAACAGGCACAACAGGCGCTGTCGTTATCGATGTACGCACGCCACCACGTGTTCCATCGCCATAGCCTGTTACCGTCCAGTTATGGTCAGGCGGTGTGGAGCCTGTACGGTCAGCTTAACCGCAATCACTGGCTCCCCGGTTCCGGACGCGATATCACCTTTGAACGTCAGGAACCGGAACTGGCCTCCCACAATCTGTACCAGATTGTGCGGGAGAAAGACACCGCCTGGCAGTTAGCCGAGCAAAGCCAACAGGCAGCCATGCAGTTTGTCCGTGACCACCATCTTCCTGAGCCGCTACGTCAGCGCTGGCTGCAAGAATGGCGAGGGCTGGCGCTCTATTGCCGGGCTTTCGTCCATGGACAGAAAGCCTTTTTCACGTTGCACTATTGCCAGCGTGTGGAAAATAACTGGACGCTACGTGAGATAGCCAAAACCAATATTCAGGCGCTTTATGGCGTAGCCCATGAAATGGATGATTTCAGCCTGCAACACCGGGATTACCCGGTCAGCATGCATGTCATGTTTGATGCTGATCGCCCACGCTCGCTGGCAGACAGTCTGCAACAGCAGTTGACTGCGCTCACGCAAGATATTGGTGGTCATCACCCGACAGCGCCACGTCATGAGGCGTAGCGCTGTCAGGTCGACAATTAGCGGATCACGCGCTTGAGAATGCGATTACCGGCCTCGCTAAACGTTCTGGCGGAGACTTCCACGGTCTTGTTGCCGTAATCCAGTTGCTCGACCGTTTGCAGAATCAGGCTGGACAGTTGCGGGTCTTCAATATATGAAGACACCGGGGTTTGCATCGGTTTTTCCAGTGCCTGCATCAACCCTTTCACCGCCAGATCCTGCGTGTCCAGCTTCTGGTTATCCTGTAGCGTCTGTCGTGCCACCCGGCTCAGCGGTACGCCGCGCTCGGTCCCCATCAGGAGGCTGCCTTCCGGTTCATTCATCAGGAAATTGAGCAACAGTGCCGCCTCTTTCGGGTGCCCGCTGTTTTTGCTGATGGCAAACAGCATGGAGGGCTTGAAGAACTGCCCCGGGTTATCCGAGCCGGGCGTCATGATGTACGGCCCCAGTTCCAGTTTGGCGGGCGGTGCTAACGGTTCGGCGTATTTTTTCACCACCGAAGCCCACAGTTGCGCCCCGCCGTACTCACCGTTAATCCACGGACGGGTTTCAAATACTCCCGCCTTGCCAAAGGCGTTGTAGTACTTCGTCGATGGAATAACATGCTCATCCACCAACCGTTTATAGAAACGGAACGCTTCCAGCCACTGTGCGTCGGTGTAATTAAAGCGCTTGTTCTGCTCGTCAATCATGCCGATATTGAATTTCTGCGTCATATAGGTGTTGAGCAGTTCCAGCAGCCCTTCCCCGCTGTCTTGCGCCGGGGACGCTAATGGGAAGTAGTTATCACCGAGCTTTTCTTTGAACACTTTGCCAGCCTGAAACAGTTCTTCCCAGGTGGTGGGATACGCCAGACCGGCTTTTTTCCAGGTATCGACGTTGTAGTACATCACCAGCCCGTTCAGTGAGGTCGAAATAGCGTTCACCTTGCCATCGACCGTCGTTAGCGCATCGGCGGGGAAATCCTGCAATTTCAGGGTATCTTTCAGTGTATTGAGGTCATAAAAGCCAGTACCAGTGCGGGAAAAAATCGGAATCCAGTTCCAGTTGATCTGCATAACGTCCGGCTCCTGACCACTGGCGATTTGCGTTGTCAGGCGTGAAAGATAGCCGTCCCAACCGGTATATTCTGCTTTAACGGTAATTCCCGGGTATTTCTTCTGGAATGCGTCAATCGCTGCCAGCGTAGCCTGATGACGGCTGTTTCCTCCCCACCAGGCCATGCGTAACGTCACCTGTTCCGCAGCCTGAACCTGGCCCAGCAAGGTCAATGCCAACAGCAGTAATCCTGTCAGTAATCTCATCATGTCCCCGATCCTCTTGGTGTTGTTATTTTAGGGCGGAAGGGTAATCAGGCAGGTACAGAGCACCTCCCGCTGGCAAACAAGATAGGCAGATTGCTGTTGTCTTCACCAGTGCCGGGGGAGCCTCTGATACGCGTTATGCGGGGCAGGCTGAAAAAATGCGTACCGTCGGCCCTGACAACATTCATTTCATGGACATGGATGCCTTCTTTATCGCACGGCACTCCTGCTACCTCACAGCCCATCGCCTGCAGTAAACATCTTGCGCGATCTGCTTCACACTTATTTAACAAAAACAAAACACACGCGGTTACTGATGCGGCAGGCCGACATCGGAAGGGATTAAAGTGTGATGAAACACACATTACGCTCGGGCGGTGGCGGGTATGACGTTATCACGATCACATTCCGGCTGATGGCGTCAGACAGGCTGTGAAGGCGCTCTAACCTTCAATGATTTCCCGTCGCGCTACGGCTGCTGACGAGAAAAAGCCGTGCTGGAATAGCCCATCATCTGCCCGATACAGGATCACCACCATGACGCTATCTTTTCGTACCTATCAGCCCGCCGCCGATGGCACTACCCCGGATACCGCACGCTTCCAGCAAGCGCTCGACGACCTGGACGCACAGGGCGGCGGCACGCTGGTGGTCGAGTCGGGACGTTATTTGCTAGGGGGCCTGCGGCTTCCTTCGAACTGTTGCCTGCAACTGGATGAAGGCGCGGAGCTTATCGCCAGCGCCTGTTATGACGATTTTGCCCACACCACGACGCTCAGCGTGGCAGAGCTTTCCGATCGTGCATTTTTGTATGCACGCCAGCAGCGCAACATCACCTTGTGTGGAAAAGGAAAAATTACTGGCAGCGCCGATGCCTATTTTTCGGCACAGCCCGATGAGCAAGGCTATCGGTTACCCGCGCAGCATCGGCCGCGTATTGTGGTACTGGAGGACTGTGAGCAGATTACGATACAGGATATCACTATCGAACACGCGCCGATGTGGACCGTTCATCTGGTGAGTTGCCGTCAGGTCAACGTCGAACGCCTGACGGTGGATAACGACATGACGATGGCCAACACCGATGCGCTCAATCTCGACAGTTGCCAGGATGTCATCGTCCACGATTGCCACTTGAGCGCTGCCGATGACGCTTTGTGCATCAAAACCACGGCCAAGCCCCCTACCATGCAATATAAAGCACAGCGTATGACCGTCAGCCACTGCCGGTTACGCTCACGCAGCTGTGCACTAAAAATTGGTACCGAAACCTTTGCCGATATCGAAGACCTGAACGTCAGCCACTGCACTCTCTACGACTCCAACCGGGGGATCGGCCTTATTTCACGCGATGGCGGCGCGTTTCGTCGAATTTGTTTTAGTGATATCACGGTCGAATGCGTCACTGCACCGCCGTGTCATTGGGGGAAAGCAGACCCGATATTCATCTCGGTACGTTACCGCGATCCAACGATAGAACCGGGGGTTATTGAGCAGGTTCGCTTTGTGCGGATAACCGGTGTCAGTGAAGGGGCCATCAATCTGCACAGTACGCCAGCAGGTTATGTCCGCGATATTCATTTCGAGGACATAACAATGACGCAACAGCCGAGTGATAGTACGGAACAAGGTTTGTACGACGTTCGCCCGCCCTGTAACCCGGCCCGCCCCACCGGCATGGGACTGGATAACGCGTATCTGGTTAATCCCGATACCGGGCGCGCTTATGGCGTGGAGGCTTATCCGGGGGGAATGCCCGCGTTGTTTGCTCGCGGCATTAACGGGCTGACATTGCACAACATGACGCTACAACGCCCCTCCCCGTTGCCTGTCGGCTGGAACCACGATGCGATTATTGAACTGGCAGAGTAGCTCTTAGGCTGACAGCGTAATGATTGAACTGACCCCGTGACCTGACCGCCTGATTGCGCCGTTCCCTTCGGACTGGCGCAACAGACACAAGCGACAGTGGCTGCACAAGGGATAGCGACCTTACACAAGGCATAGACCTCACACAAGGTATAGTCGGGTTGTCAGGAAACGTGCTTCACACCGTACTTTCCGGTAGTATGCGACGGTTTTTTGAATGACACGAGAGCATCACCATGCCAACCACACTGTTTAAAGACTTCCAGTTTGAAGCCGCACACCGGCTTCCCCATGTGCCGGACGGCCATAAATGCGGCCGCCTGCATGGTCATTCGTTCATGGTTCGGCTGGAAATTACCGGTGAGGTCGATCCTTATACCGGCTGGGTGATGGATTTCGCCGAATTGAAAGCGGCGTTCAAGCCAACCTGGGAGCGGTTAGATCACCACTACCTCAACGAGATCCCAGGGCTTGAAAACCCAACCAGCGAGGTGCTGGCCCGTTGGATTTGGCAGCAGCTTAAACCGACACTGCCGTTACTCAGCGCCGTGACCGTCAAGGAAACCTGCACCGCCGGGTGCATCTACCGCGGCGAAGAGGACTAACCCCACACCCGACGCCGCGCGCTATTTCCCGGCTCGTCAGGCAATATTCAGGTATTTGTGAGTCTGCATCGATAAACGCCAGTTGCGGGCGATGCAGGTTTCAATACACAGCCGGGTGGCATCCTCTTTCTGGCTGACGGGTTGTAAGGCCACAACCCGCGCCTTATCGTCATCCAGTCGCGCCAGTAACCCATCCAATGCCTCGATATCCCGCTCACGCGCCACCGGGTGTTTGATTTCATCCGCCCGTTGCAACGCCTGATCCAACACAGCCAGACCGCCACGCATATTCACTTTGGGAGACACCGTCACCCAACAAGCTGATGAGCAACGCACCTCATGGGTGCCGCTGGTTTCAATCTGGGTACTGAATCCCTGCTGTTCCAGCGCCTGCGTCAACGGCGTTAAGTCATGAATACAAGGCTCGCCGCCGGTAATCACCACATGTCTGGCGCTGTACCCTTGCTGCGTTATCTGTTGCAACAGCTCCTCGACACTGGAACTGCTCCAGGCATCACTTTCCACGCGCTTAACCAGAACCTCTGCCAGTGAGATCTGCCGCTCTGGCAGTGTGTCCCAGGTGTGTTTGGTATCACACCAACTGCACCCTACCGGGCATCCTTGTAGACGGATAAACACCGCCGGGACGCCGGTAAAAAAACCTTCGCCCTGCAGGGTCTGGAACATTTCGTTAATCGGGTAACGCATCGTGTTTGAGTATTCCTTCTGGCTAAACCACTATTATCGCCGATAGTGGATGTCATGCCAAACCGCCGGGTGCGCTTCCCAACCGAACGGCTGAATGAAACGATGACCTGCATACGGTTACCTGAAAACGGTTGTCAGAAAAAAGCAGTTACCGGGAAAAGACGATTGTCGGAAATTTGTACCTTCCCGCTTCCCGGTTAATAATCAACAGGCAGCATATATCCGGCCGAATTTCTTCAAATAAGGAAATGCAAGATGACGTTATTAAAGCCCTTGGCTGTTTTCTGTTTATCACTTTCTCTGGTGTCGACATTCGCCCATGCCGAAGCGGTCGCGCAAGTCAAAACCCAACCCGGTTATTACCGTATCATGGTCGGGCAATATGAAATTACTGCCTTGTCTGATGGCACCAACACCATGCCAATGGACAAGCTACTCACCCGCACCCCACGGGAGAAAATTGTCAGCCTGCTGGACGCCAGTTACCTGAAGCCACAGGTGGAAACCTCCATCAATGCCTTTCTCATCAACACCGGCAAAAACCTGATTCTGGTCGACAGTGGCACCGGTGCTTTGGGGGGTAAAACCACCGGTAAAACCCTGACCAACCTGAAAGCCGCAGGTTATAAACCGGAGCAGGTCGATACCGTGCTGGTCACCCACCTGCACGCCGATCACTTCGGCGGGCTGGTTAGCGACGGCAAGCTGGTTTATCCCAATGCCGTCATTTATGTGAACCAGAAAGACACGGATTTCTGGTTGAGCCAGGATAATCTGAAAAAAGCGCCCAAAGATAAAAAAGCCGGATTTGAACGCGTGCAGGAAGTGTTCCGCCATATTCGTGAGGCTGGCAAACTCAGAACATTTACCGATCACCAGTCGCTGCCAGCCAATATCGTTGCTGTACCGACACCAGGCCATACCCCCGGCCATACTGCATTTTTGGTCAACAGCGACGGGCAGAAAATCCTGCTGTGGGGAGATATCGTCCATGCTGAAGCGGTACAGATGCCACTACCGGATACCGCTATCACCTTTGACTCCGATAGCGATCAGGCGGTTCGCACCCGCGATGCATTACTGAAAGAGACGGTGAAACAGGGCTATTGGGTGGCTGGCGCACACCTGCCATTCCCCGGTATTGGTCACGTCGCGGCACAGCATGATGCCAGCGGTAAAACCAACGGTTATCGCTGGTTACCGGTGAATTACAGTCTGTCGGGATTGTGAGTCATCTCGTTCATCAAAAACACGGGCTTCCAGCGGAAGCCCGTGCAACATAACCTTACCTGTCGGCGTGTTTACAGATAAACGCGCAAGTACTCTGACAGACACAAAATCGCCATCGCTTGACCATAGGGCATGGAGGTCAGCGGAATCTGGCGATAGTAATCCAGATCTTTCCCCATCGCCGTCCCGAAGGATACGTTGAGCAGCTCGCCGCTCTCGCTGATATTCGCCAGTACGCCACGCATCGCCTTTTCCGCCACCTCGGCGTAGCGACGGTCAATGTAGCGTTTGCGTACCGCTTTCAAGATGCCATAGGCAAACCCGGCGGTCGCGGAGCTTTCCAGATAAGAATTAGGGTCATCGAGCAGGGTATGCCACAGACCGCTATCATCCTGATACTTCGCCAGAGCATCGACCTGACTTTCCAGCACCTGAATCAGAAAACGGCGGGTGGCGTTACCTTCGGGCAAATCCAGCAACTCGATAAATTCAGGAATAACGATGGTCAACCAACTGTTGCCGCGAGCCCAACGCGCCTGGGCAAAACTGTGGTTGCCGTCAAACGTCCAACCGTGGAACCACAAGCCACTTTGACGATCCATCAGGTACTGCACATGCAGCAGGAACTGGTAGGTCGCTTCCTCCACAAATTCAGGACGATTAAGCAACTTGCCGATCTTCGCCAGCGGCAACACGCTCATCATCAGGGTATCATCCCACAGTTGATCGGTGTTTTCGCTGTTATAGACGATATGTTGCAACCCGTTCTTGTGGGTACGCGGCATATCGTACATCACCCATTCTGCCCAGCGTTCAAGATACGGCACCCAACGACTGTCGCCGGTTTCTTCATAACGGTAGGCCAGCGTCAAAAACGGGCATACTGTGTTGACGTTTTTGGTCGGCGTCCCCTCTTCCAGTCGGGCGGTAAACCAGTCATCGATGATAGCGCGCATCCGCTCATCGCCGGTCTGGAGATAATACTGGTAGATGCCATACAGCCCGATGCCGTGCGTCCATTCCCAACCAGCCCACCCTTTGGTGTCGATAACCCGGCCGTCATCCAGACGTAGCAGGAATTCACCGGTTTTATCTTCGATATTGACAAGATTGTCGGTCACCCGACAAATCAATGCCTTTAACTCGTCCCGTGAGATAACGTATTCGGGCTGGCGCAGCAGCGCACTATGCTTTACAGGAAAAATGGTCATAACAGATATCCAGTTCCAGTTTTATTACCCATCAATCGATGGCTTAACAGTCAATCACATCGCACCAATAGCGCGTCAGCGTTAACGACAGGCTCAATGGACGCCGTGGTGAGGCGTTCCACGGGCTATCGACCGGGCTGGCGCTTTATGGCGATTGAGGTAACCAATGTTGTTGTTCCCCCACAGCGACTCATAAGGCATACCCGCCAGCATCTCCACTGTCTCACGCGCTTCGGGCGTAATTTTTTCCGGTACGATACGGCCAGCGTCGCGCATTTTCGCCGTTTCCTGCCGCAAGACTTCATGGGTTTGCAGATTCAGTTTAAAGCGCAAGGACACTAGAAAACCCAATGCCAGTACGGCGACAGTCCCAAAGCACAGCACCGTCAGAATGGTGTGGCTGACGCCCGGTGCCTGCACACTCTGGCCAGAAACAAAGCCGGATAGTTGTAGAACGATCCCCACCAGCATCACCGCACCCGCCTGAGAGGCTTTACGGGTCAAAGTCATAATCCCGGCAAAGATCCCTTCACGACGTTGTGCAGTGATCACCTCGTCCACATCCGCAATGTAGGTATAGGTATTCCATGGCACATAGTTGATACCGCCACGTCCCAAACCAGCCAGGCCAGATACCAACAACAACAGCGAAAACGCCGAATGCATCCCGCTGTAATACAGGAAGCCATACGAGAGTGCGCTCACACCAAACAGGCATACCACCATGCGGTAAGACGGTGCCGGACCAAATTTGATGCACAACGGGATCATCGCGATCACCGCGATAAATTGCAGGATAGCCATCGTCCCCATCAGGTTTGACGCCACCGTCGGGCTTTGCATCAACACGAACACCACGTAATACGTGAACACCGCATTAAATACGTCCTGCGCGATATAACCGCCCAGATACATCCCTAAATGCTGGCGGAAAATGCGAATACGCAGCGTCGACAGCAGTTCAATATTGAGGCGCTTGAGGCTCTGTCCGAGCGTCAGTGACTGACGTTCTTTTTCCGCCCGTAATGAGGCTTCAGACATCTGGTCGCGTGACCGCTCCCAGGTAAACAGATACACCAATGTCAGTACACACGCGCAAATGACTGAGAACACCAGACTGGCGTAGAAAAAAGACACCGCGTTATCTTTGCCGAAATGCCCCAGCAGAATGCCCGGCAAAAACGCGGCCAGAATGGCCGACAACTGTGCCAGTGCGATACGCGCGCCGGAAAACTTGGTTTTTTGTTTAAAGTCATCCGTCATTTCCGGCACCAGCGTTTCATACGGCACCAGTACCATGGTGTAAATAACGTCAAACAGCAGGTAGGTTAGCAGGTAATACCAGTAATCCATGTGGCCGACCCACATCAGGCTGTAGCTGAAGACACAAGGAATACCAAGCAGAATAAAGAACTTGCGACGCCCAAAGCGCTTACCCAACCAGGTCGAACCGAAGTTATCGGTCAGGAAGCCCATCAATGGGCTGACGACGGCATCCAGCACCCTGGCCATAGCAAAAATAAAGGTCGCCTCAATCGGCGTCAGACCGCAAAACGTGGTGTAAAAATAGAGCAACCAACCAGCGGTGAGCGCCGTGGTACCGGCCCCGAGAAAATCGCCGGAACCGTAGGCCAGATAATTCGCCAGCCCAATCTTACGTGTTTTCATCGCCATCCTTCCTCATTGATTGTATTTATGAAGGTGTTGCAGCGGCCCTAAAAAACATCGCTGCCGCCGTAGCGTTAAGGTAACGAGGCGGCAAGGCAAAAACCTTTGTGCGTTTGCCACCCCCTCATTGCTATTGGCATCTGCGGGAAGAACCAGCCGATCGGCTTCAAACTTCTTATCGAAATAGGATTTTGAATCAGAAGAACCTGTAGTTTGAAATCACTCTACCGGGTCGTGAGGCAGGCCGCATGCGGCGAGGAAGAGATTTGGGATCGGGTTCATTATTTGTTAGTGCAAGGTTCAGGACTCTAAAAAGAGTCAGGAAGCGTGCTCATACATCAACAATGTCGCCCTCCTCCTGGCAGGTCAAAAAACAGGGTAACGCTATCCACCACACCAGACCGTATCGCGCTGGCAGCAGACCATGAACGACAGGCAAAAAAAATCCGGAAGCGAAAACGCTTCCGGATTGCAGAGATGATTTCCGGCGAGTTAACTCACCGGATGGCAGGCGATTACGCCTGACCTTTCACTTCTTTCAGGCCGTTAAACGGTGCAGCGTCACCCAGTGCTTCTTCGATACGAATCAGCTGGTTGTACTTAGCAACACGGTCAGAACGGCTCATAGAACCGGTTTTGATCTGGCCAGCCGCCGTACCTACCGCCAGGTCAGCGATAGTCGCGTCTTCGGTTTCACCGGAACGGTGAGAAATAACGGCAGTGTAGCCTGCATCTTTCGCCATCTTGATAGCAGCCAGCGTTTCAGTCAGAGAACCGATCTGGTTGAATTTGATCAGGATGGAGTTGGCGATGCCTTTCTCGATACCTTCTTTCAGGATCTTGGTGTTGGTTACGAACAGGTCGTCACCCACCAGCTGGATTTTGTCACCCAGCACTTTGGTCTGGTAAGCAAAACCGTCCCAGTCAGATTCGTCCAGACCGTCTTCGATAGAAACGATCGGGTACTGTTTGGTCAGGTCTTCCAGGAAGTGAGTGAATTCTTCAGAGGTGAACGCTTTGTTGCCTTCGCCAGCCAGAACGTATTTACCGTCTTTGTAGAATTCAGACGCTGCGCAGTCCATCGCCAGGGTGATGTCTTTGCCCAGCACGTAACCGGCTGCTTTTACCGCTTCAGCGATAACGGCCAACGCTTCTGCGTTAGAGCCCAGGTTCGGTGCATAGCCACCTTCGTCACCTACAGCGGTGTTCATGCCTTTGGACTTCAGTACTTTTGCCAGGTTGTGGAACACTTCAGAACCCATACGGATGGCTTCTTTAACCGTTTTCGCGCCAACCGGCTGAATCATGAATTCCTGGATGTCGACGTTGTTGTCGGCGTGCTCACCACCGTTGATGATGTTCATCATCGGCAGCGGCATGGAGTATTTACCCGGGGTACCGTTCAGTTCAGCGATGTGAGCATACAGCGGCAGGCCTTTTGACGCGGCAGCGGCTTTGGCGTTAGCCAGAGAAACAGCCAGAATGGCGTTAGCGCCGAAGTTGGATTTATTCTCGGTACCGTCCAGATCGATCATGATCTTGTCGATAGCAGCCTGATCCTTAGCGTCTTTGCCCAGAACAGCCTGTGCAATCGGACCGTTTACCGCAGCAACAGCTTTAGTGACGCCTTTGCCCAGGAAACGGGATTTGTCGCCGTCACGCAGTTCCAGTGCTTCGCGGGAACCCGTAGAAGCGCCTGACGGTGCAGCAGCCAGACCAACGAAACCACCTTCCAGGTGTACTTCCGCTTCAACAGTCGGGTTTCCGCGTGAGTCGATGATTTCACGGCCAATGACTTTAACGATTTTGGACATCAGATTTTCCTCAGTACAAGTTAAACTAAAACCTCAGACGGCAACGCGCGATCAGGAGACCGCGCGTTGCTGCAAAACTCATTTCACTGGTAAAACCTTACTTCACCTGACGCTTCTGGTACGCCCCGGCGGCTTTGACAAAGCCGGCGAACAGCGGGTGCCCGTCACGCGGTGTGGAGGTAAATTCCGGATGGAACTGACACGCCACAAACCACGGATGATCAGGAATTTCGACAATCTCAACCAGCTTGCGGTCAGCGGAGACACCAGCAACACGTAATCCCGCCGCCTCAATCTGTTTTAACAACATATTGTTGACTTCATAACGGTGGCGATGACGTTCAATGATCGTCGGCTCACCGTACATCTGACGCACCAGGCTGCCTTCTGTCAGATGACACTGCTGCCCACCGACACGCATCGTGCCGCCAAGGTCGCCATCTTCAGTACGCACTTCAAGATTACCATCCGCATCACGCCATTCGGTAATCAGCGCTACCACCGGGTACTTACAGTCTGGCACAAACTCGGTGGAGTTGGCGCCGTCCATACCCGCGACATGACGAGCGAACTCGATCAGCGCCACCTGCATGCCCAGACAGATGCCGAGGTAAGGGATGTTGTTCTCACGGGCATAACCTGCCGCCATGATTTTCCCTTCCACCCCGCGGTAACCAAACCCGCCCGGCACCAGAATCGCATCTAAACCTTTCAGTACATCGACACCGCGGGTTTCAACATCCTGCGAATCAATGAACTTGATATTCACCGTCAGACGGTTCTTCAAACCGCCATGTTTCAACGCTTCAACGACGGACTTGTACGCATCCGGCAGTTCTACATACTTGCCGACCATACCGATGGTCACTTCACCAACCGGATTGGCTTCTTCGTAAATCACCTGTTCCCATTCTGACAGGTTTGCTTCCGGACAGTTCAAGCTGAATCGTTTACAAATATAATCGTCCAGACCCTGAGATTTCAATAGCGCTGGAATTTTATAAATGGAATCAATGTCCTTCAGCGAGATAACGGCTTTCTCCGGCACGTTACAGAACAGCGCAATTTTTGCGCGCTCGTTAGCCGGTACAGTGCGGTCGGAACGGCAAATCAACACGTCAGGCTGGATACCGATAGACAGCAATTCTTTCACTGAGTGCTGAGTCGGCTTGGTTTTCACCTCACCCGCCGCAGCCATGTACGGCACCAGCGTCAGATGCATAAACAGGGTGTGTTCACGCCCCACTTCCACCGCCATCTGCCGAATCGCTTCAAGAAACGGCAGAGACTCGATATCGCCAACCGTACCGCCGATTTCTACCAGCACCACGTCATGGCCTTCGCCGCCTTCGATAATACGTTCTTTAATGGCGTTGGTGATGTGCGGAATGACCTGAATGGTCGCCCCCAGATAGTCACCCCGACGCTCCTTACGCAGAACGTCAGAATAAATGCGTCCGGTGGTGAAGTTATTGCGGCGCGTCATCTTTGTACGAATAAAACGCTCGTAGTGACCCAAGTCGAGATCGGTTTCAGCGCCATCTTCGGTGACAAACACTTCGCCGTGTTGCGTCGGGCTCATCGTGCCCGGATCCACATTGATATACGGGTCCAGTTTCATGATGGTCACGTTGAGGCCACGGGCTTCGAGAATAGCCGCGAGGGAGGCTGCGGCAATGCCTTTACCCAGAGAGGATACGACCCCGCCGGTCACAAAAATATAATTAGTTGTCATGCTGAACCTGAAAGTTTAGGTTTAAGGACGATGGAAAGACCAGGACGGGAAACTAGTATACCCGAACCTGGTAGACGCCACAAATGATCGTTTTACCCTTTGTGACGTTGACAGGCTCCGGCTGGTAAGGTATTTCCCAAGCATACAGGAGACAATGTTCGGGTTTACAATCAGCCGGATAGCACGAAAAAGCGCATAAAACGCGCCTTTCACTCAGAAAATCAACTCAATCTTTTCTTTCTGATGCTTTTACCTGCTGCCAGGCCATTTCCATTTCGTCTAACGTCGCGTCAGACAAGGTTTTGCCTTGGGCAGCAATGCGCTGTTCTACCTGCTGGAAACGGCGAGTGAACTTGCGATTAGCCTGTTGCAACGCCGTTTCCGCTTTATGACCGAGATGGCGGGACAAATTGACCGCCGCAAACAGCATGTCGCCTATCTCCTCACCCAGTTTTTCCGGGTCGATCACCGCCTGCTGAGCCTCAGCCATCACCTCATCGATCTCTTCATACAGCTTATCGACCACTGGCCCAAGCGTCGTCCAGTCGAAACCGACGGCAGCACACCGCTGCTGGATTTTATGCGCCTGCATCAGCGCGGGTAGCGCCTGGGGGATGTCATCGAGTTGCGAATGGCGATCTTTTTCTGCCCGCTCTTGCGCTTTGGTCTGCTCCCAGTTAGCCAGCACCGCTTCACTGCTTGACAAGGTAGCGTCACCAAAAATATGTGGATGACGGCGCTCCAGCTTATCGCTGATGGCATCACACACATCCGAGAAATCAAACAGCCCTTGCTCTTGCGCCATACGTGCGTAAAACACCACCTGAAACAGCAGGTCACCCAGTTCACTGCGCAGGTCGTCAAAATCCTTACGGCTGATGGCATCTAGCACTTCGTAGGTTTCTTCCAGCGTATACGGGGCGATGGTGTCAAAGGTTTGTTCGCGATCCCAGGGGCAACCATTTTCCGGGTCGCGCAGTTGCTGCATGATGCGCAGCAAGCGCTCGATGGCAGATGAATTCATAATAATCCTGATAATGACATGATAAAGGCGGGACCAGCCCGCCTTAAGGTAGTAACAACAGTATCGATCAATTGCCCTGCAAGCGCCGAGCGTCAATCACATCCGGCAGCTGATTGAGCTTAGCCAGTACCCGGCCCAGCACCTGCAGATTGTAGATTTCGATATCCATGTCGATAGTGGCGAGTTGCTGTTTCACGTCGCTACGGCTGGATACCCCCAACACGTTGACCTTCTCGTTGGCCAGAATGGTGGTGATATCACGCAACAGGCCGCTGCGGTCGTTGGCGGTCACCCTGACGACCAGCGAGTAGCCGCTGGAGTAGCTTTCCCCCCACACGGCTTCGACAATACGCTCCGGCGCATGGCTACGCAGGTCATCGAGCTGTTCGCAATCGGCACGGTGGATGGAGATACCGCGTCCACGGGTGATAAAGCCGATAATATCGTCGCCCGGAATCGGCTGGCAGCAACGCGCGATGTGGTGCATCAGATTGCCAACGCCTTCTACCACCACCCGGCCATTGTCCTTGGTACTGACACGCTGAGCCGGTTGATGGGATTTCTGCGTCAACTGGCGCAGTGCTTCGCGATCCTGCTCTTCCGCACTCGGCTGGTTCACCTTCGATTGCAGGAAGTTCACCAGCTGATTCAGGCGGATATCGCCACCACCGATGCCAGCCAGCAATTCATCCATCGAATTGATGTTGTAACGCGGCAACAGCAGTTTTTCAGCCATCTTCAGGCTTACACCAAGATGCGCCAGCTCATCATCCAGGATCTGTTTACCCGCGAGAATATTCTTGTCCCTGTCCTGCTTGCGGAACCAGTTGTGAATTTTGGAGCGCCCGCGGCTGGTGGTGATATACCCCAGATTGGGGTTCAGCCAGTCACGGCTTGGGTTCGGCTGCTTCTGGGTAATGACCTCGATTTGGTCGCCCATTTGCAACTGATAGGTAAACGGCACGATACGCCCGCCTACTTTGGCACCGATGCAGCGGTGACCGATATCGCTGTGGATGTGATAGGCAAAATCCAGCGGCGTGGAGCCAGCGGGTAAATCCACCACATCACCTTTGGGCGTAAACACATACACGCGGTCGTCGAACACCTGGCTGCGCACCTCGTCGAGCATTTCGTCCGAGTCAGCCATTTCCTCCTGCCAGGCCAGCAGTTTACGCAGCCAGGCGATGCGCTCTTCGTAGCCGGAGCGCCCGCTGGTGGAGGCACCTTCTTTGTATTTCCAGTGCGCAGCAACCCCCAGCTCGGCATCCTCGTGCATCTGCCGGGTACGAATCTGAATTTCCAGCGTTTTACCGCCCGGCCCTAACACCACAGTATGGATCGACTGATAACCGTTAGGTTTAGGGTTGGCGACGTAGTCGTCGAATTCATCCGGCAGGTGGCGATAATGAGTATGCACAATCCCGAGCGCGGCGTAGCAATCCTGCAAGCGCTCGACCACGATACGCACCGCCCGCACATCAAACAGCTCATCAAACGACAGCGATTTTTTCTGCATCTTGCGCCAGATGCTGTAGATATGCTTGGGACGGCCATAAACCTCGGCTTTCAGCCCTTCGGTTGCCATCGAGGCGCGCAGGTTTTTAACGAAGTCGTCAATGTACTGCTCACGGTCGATACGCCGTTCGTGCAGCAATTTAGCGATGCGCTTGTACTCATCCGGGTGCAGATAGCGGAAGCAGAAATCCTCAAGCTCCCACTTGAGCTGCCCGATACCCAGCCGGTTCGCCAGCGGCGCATAGATATTGGTACACTCTTTAGCCGCCAGTACGCGCTCTTCTTCGGGTGCGTCTTTCACTTCTCGCAGGTGAGCGATACGCTCAGCGAGCTTTATCACCACGCAGCGGAAATCTTCCACCATCGCCAGCAGCATACGGCGGATATTATCCACCTGTTCAGACGCCATCGAATCGTGCTGGGTGGCTTTAAGCTGGCGAATCGCATCCATATCGCGCACGCCATGCACCAAATTGACAATATTCTTGCCGAAGGTTTCCTTCAGCGTGTCTTCTTCCACCACGTCGGCGTTGGCCAACGGGAACAGCATCGCCGCACGCATGCTGTCGTTATCCATACTCAGGGTAGAGAGGATTTCCACCATTTCGATGCCGCGCCACAACAGCAACATCGCATCCGGGTGGCCTTGCGTTTTTTCTTCGCAGTAACGCCAGGTCTCGGCGAGACGTTCGCACGACGTTTTACTGGCGATACCCAAGGAGGCAATCCACGCGTCCGGCACGAACTTGCCTTCGGTATTCAAATGCGCACTTCTTACCGCAACCATAATTTCTCCCTACTTTACCGAACCTTCGGAACCAAGCAAAAACAGTGCCATTGACTCAAGATGTCCGGTATGTGGAAACATATCCAACATGGTCAACCGTTCCAGACGATACCCGGCGGCCATCAACACCTTGCTATCCCGCGCCAGGGTGGTGGGGTTACAGGATATATACACCACCCGCCGGGGAGCCAGTTTCACAATCTGCGGCATCACACCCGGTGCGCCGGCACGCGCCGGATCAAGTAGTACTTTATCAAATCCCATTGATGCCCACGGTTGTCGGGTAACGTCTTCTTCCAGATTATGATGATAAAATGTGACCTGGGTCAGCCCATTGCGCTGGGCATTTTCCTGCCCTTTCTCCACCAGCGCCGTGACACCCTCAACCCCCACCACCCGACCAGCCTGCTGCGCCATCGGTAACGTGAAATTGCCCATGCCACAAAACAGGTCAAGCACGCTGTCCTGCGGTTGCAGTTCCAGCCATGCTAACGCCTGCGCCACCATGCGTTGGTTAATGTCATCATTCACCTGAATAAAATCACGTGGACTGAACGCCAGCGATAACCCGGCGATACGATAAGACGGCATGTCGCCGTGCAGGCACTCCAGCGTGCCCGCTTGCGGCGCAGCAAACAGCGACGCACCGTGCGCCTGCGCAAACGCCGTCAATACGTGCTGGTCGGCGTCACACAACGGATCCAGATGACGCAAAATGACCAGCGGCCCTTGCTCCGCCAACACCAGCTCCACATGTCCAAGCCGCCGCTGCGCCTGCAACTGCCCCAGACAGTCGCGTAACGGCACCAGTAAGGCTTCCAGCGCAGGATGCAGAATCGGACAGGCGCGGATATCCACCAGGTCGTGCGACCCCGCCTGCCGATAGCCCATCTGCAACTGGCGTGTTTTCGCCTGATAGTATAATGCAAGGCGCGCGCGGCGGCGGTAGCCATAGGCCGCTGCACCGATAACCTCCGGCTCCGGCACGGTTTCACCGGTTTCCCGTTGCATCAGGTGTTTCAGTGCGGCCGATTTACTGCGATGCTGTAACGGCTGGCTGGCATGCTGCTGCTGGCAGCCGCCACACACGGAAAAATGCGGGCAACGCGGCGCGACACGTTCTTCGCTGGTGGTCAGTAAACGTCGTAATTTGGCGTGGGCAAACTGGCGTTTGTCTTGCGTTAGCTGCACCTCGGCCTGCTCTCCCGGTAAGACGCCGGGAATAAACACCGTTTTTCCCTGATGACGGGCAACGCCTTGTCCGAATGGATCGAGATCGGTCACCGTCACGGTAAGGGTTTGCCGGGTCGTCATGCGCCGGTTTGGAGAGTAGAATTGCGCCATAAGTGTGCTGTCATTGATTTAATGGAATAGTCGACCTTAATTGTCCCACATTGGAACCCCATGACCAAATACAGTCTGCGCGCACGAATGATGATACTGATTCTGGCCCCAACGATGCTGATCGGGCTGTTGCTCAGTAGCTTTTTCGTCATCCACCGTTATAACCAGTTGCAGGAACAGTTGGCCGACGCGGGTGCCAGCATCATTAAACCGTTGGCAGCCAACAGCGCCTATGCCTTGACCCAACGACAGCCTGAATCGCTGCGGCAACTGGTCAACATGCTGCACCGCCATCATTCCGGCATTGTGCGTGCCATCAGCGTATTTGACGCCCGTAACCAGTTAATCGTCACCAGTAATCCGAACAACCCACACGCCTTGATGTTGCAGGTGCCGTCAGGCAGCCCGATGCCGACCACGCTGCAATTACAAGACAAAGGCGAAAGTCTGGTACTGCAGATGCCTATCGAAAACGAAGGCCCGCTTGCGACCAATACGCTGGTCAGCCGACAAACGCCCATGGGGTATGTGGCGGTCGAACTGGATTTAAACACGATACGGTTACAGCAATACCGTGAGATGTTCATGGCCGCGATGCTGTTGCTGTTCTGCATGGGCGTAGCCATGTTGCTGGCCTATCGCCTGATGCGTGACGTGACCGCGCCCATCCGCAACATGGTGGAAACCGTAGACCGTATCCGTCGTGGCCAGTTGGACAGCCGGGTAGAAGGCCACATGCTGGGTGAGTTGGACATGCTGAAAAACGGCATCAACTCGATGGCGATGTCTCTGACCGCCTATCATGAGGAAATGCAGCAAAACATCGATCAGGCGACGTATGACCTGCGCGAAACGCTGGAACAGATGGAAATTCAAAACGTCGAGTTGGATTTGGCCAAAAAACGGGCACAGGAAGCCGCACGCATCAAATCCGAATTTCTGGCTAACATGTCTCACGAACTGCGCACACCGCTCAACGGTGTTATCGGTTTTACCCGGCAAACGCTAAAAACCCAGCTCACGACAACTCAGAAGGACTATCTGCAAACCATTGAGCGTTCGGCCAATAATCTGCTCAACATCATCAACGACGTACTGGATTTCTCCAAGCTGGAAGCCGGGAAACTGGTGCTGGAGAATATCCCGTTTTCGCTGCACAACACGCTCGATGAAGTGATCATGCTGTTAGCGCACACCGCCCATGAGAAAGGGCTGGAGTTGACACTCAACATTCAGCACGACGTGCCGGAGCAATTTGTCGGCGATCCGCTGCGTTTGCAGCAAATCATTACCAATTTGCTGGGTAACGCCATCAAGTTTACCGAGCAGGGCAACATTGATATCCGCATCGAGAAACGCAAACAGGAAAACCTGCAGGTATTACTGGAAATCCAGATTAAAGATACCGGCATCGGTATCGCCGAAGCGCAGCAGACCCAGTTATTTCAGGCGTTCCGTCAGGCCGACACCAGCATTTCACGCCAGCATGGCGGTACCGGTCTGGGGCTGGTGATCACCCAGCGACTGGTTCGGGAGATGGGTGGGGATATCAGCTTCCACAGTAAGCTCAATCAGGGCACCACCTTCTGGTGCACCGTCAACCTGACATTGAATCCACATATGCTGGAACCGGATTATTACTTTGCGCCGTTGCAGGGTAAACATCTGGCCTATGTGGAAACCAACCCGGCAGCGGCTCAGGCCACGCTGGACATTCTGGTGCATACACCGCTCACGGTCAGCTACAGCCCGACGCTGGAGCAATTGCCGGAACGCACCTTCGATATCCTGCTGATAGGCGTACCGATCCACTATCGCAATACGTTGCTGGATTTTACGCCCTCGATCCGCGACTTCTGCCGTCTGGCTTCACGCGTCATTCTGGCTCTGCCCAGCCTGGCGGAAATGGAAGCCGAGCAGTTGAAAGCATTTGGCATCCATGCCAGTTTGAGCAAACCAATTACCGCCCCCCGGCTCTTATCGCTATTGCAGGACACTAACCTGTTTAGTCAGGAACCTCACGAAGAGGTACAGGCCCTGCCGCCACCGGCCACAGTGCTCCAGCGTTTACCGCTCAGCGTGATGGCGGTCGACGACAACCCCGCTAACCTGAAGTTGATTGGTGCGTTGCTGGAAGAACAGGTAGAAAACATCATTTTGTGTGAAAGCGGCGCTGATGCGATCGCTCGCGCCCAGGAAAACCGCCTCGATATCATCCTGATGGACATTCAGATGCCGGGTATGGATGGGTTACAGGCCAGCGAGCACATCCGGCGGTTGCCACAACACGCACAAACCCCGATTGTGGCGGTCACCGCACATACCATGAGCGGAGAGCGCGAAGTGCTGCTACAGGCCGGTATGGATGATTACCTGTCCAAACCGATTGATGAACAGATGCTGCGCCAGACACTGCTGCACCATACCAGCAAGCCCGAACCCGAAGTGACCGTGTTACCGCCAACGGTGGCCACACCATCACCTTTGTCACTGGACTGGGACCTGGCGTTACGACAGGCCGCCAGCAAACTGGATCTGGCGCGTGACCTGCTGGCGATGTTGCTCGATTTTCTCCCCGAAGTGCGTGAGCAGATAAACGCGGTGCTGGCTGGCAATCCACCGGATAATCTCGTCGATATCATTCATAAACTGCACGGCAGTTGCAGTTATAGCGGTGTGCCACGGCTCAAACAGATTTGCCACTACCTTGAACAGTCGCTACGCAAAGGCCTGCCTGTTGATGAACTGGAGCCGGAATGGCTGGAATTGATGGATGAGATGACCAACGTGGAAAAAGCCGCACGGAAACGACTTGAGATATCGGCCTGAACAGGTTCACCGGGAAGCGTTATCAGGCTCGACGACCCGACTTCCCATCAGGCAGGCGTCGCAGACAAAGGCAGCGCCTGCCGGTTGATAAGCCGCCCGACTGACGGCCCATAATGAGTCAGTGGCTCAGGCGATGGTCTGTGCCAGTTTGATGGTGGCGGCGATATTGCGCGCCGTCATACGCACATTGTTGGCCGCGTTATCCAACGCCTCCTCCAGCGAGCAAATGGTGTACAGCACGCTGAATACGGCATCGAGACCGTGATCGTGTACCACCCCCACATCGGCCGTCAGGCTACCGGCAATGCCGATCACCGGTTTATGGTAGCGTTTGGCGACAGACGCCACGCCAATCGGCACTTTTCCGTGAATGGTCTGGCTGTCGATACGGCCTTCACCGGTTATCACCAACGAGGCATCTTTGACCAGTTCATCCAGCCCCAGCGCTTCGGTAACAATCTCAATACCCCGGCGCAATTCCGCGCCGCAGAACGCCAGTAACGCCGCGCCCATCCCGCCAGCAGCACCGGCCCCCGGCACCTGCTCGACATCGATATCCAGGTCACAGCGGATAACGCCAGCATAATGCTGCAAGGCCTTATCCAGCTGCTCTACCATCGCTTCGCTGGCACCTTTTTGCGGCCCAAACACCGCCGAAGCCCCTTGCTTGCCAGTCAGTGGATTGGTGACATCACACGCCACTTCGAAACGGCACTGCTGAATACGCGGGTCAAGCGAGTGGGTATCAATGTACGCCAGCCGGGCCAGCTCCGCGCCGCCAAAACCTATCGGCTGTTTCGCGTCATCGAGCAATTGCGCGCCCAACGCCTGCACCATCCCCGCGCCGCCATCATTGGTGGCGCTGCCGCCGATACCAATAATGCAGTGGCGTACACCGTGGTCCAGCGCGCTGCGAATCAACTCGCCGGTGCCATAGCTGGTGGTCAACAGCGGATTGCGCAGATGCGGCGGCACCCGTTCCAGTCCACTGGCGGCCGCCATCTCGATGAACGCCGTTTTTTCATCCCCAGACAGCCCGAAAAAGGCTTCGATATCATCGCCCAGCGGACCGGTGACGTTCACTTTGATGATTTTACCGCGGGTTGCCGCCACCATGGCCTCCACGGTTCCCTCTCCCCCATCGGCGACCGGCAGTTTCACATAGCAGGCTTCGGGGAACACCTCCCGAAAACCGGCCTCAATCTGCGTCGCCACTTCCTGGGCGGATAAGCTCTCTTTGTAAGAATCCGGTGCGATAACTATTTTCATAAACGACTCGCGTCATCAACTACCCGCGCTGCAGAACCGGCGCTAATCAAAATGTTCCGTCAACCAGGCGGCGTGCGTTATGCCGACGCCGCCTTGTCGACTACCGAGTGACTTCCACTTTCGCCAGCTTCTCATAATAACGAGCCAGCGCACTGTGATCGGCACCGCCCAGATCATCGGCTTTCAGCGCCTGCATCATTTCCATTACGGCTGCGGTCAGCGGCAATTGCGCCCCAACGCCGTGAGAGGTATCCAGTGCGTTCGCCAAATCCTTGATATGCAGATCGATGCGGAAACCGGGTTTGAA
Source organism: Dickeya oryzae (assembly GCF_009372235.1). Classification (GTDB taxonomy): domain Bacteria; phylum Pseudomonadota; class Gammaproteobacteria; order Enterobacterales; family Enterobacteriaceae; genus Dickeya; species Dickeya oryzae. Next base: position 45,890 of record NZ_ML762921.1, read on the forward strand.
GTTACGGTCCATCACCATCGGCGCTTTGGCATCCAACACGGTACTGCCCGCCAGACCACCACGAATCGCCTGATACACCAGGTCTGGATTAACACCCGCTTTGGTTGCCAGCACCAGTGCTTCAGACATGGCCGCGATATTCAGCGCCACAATGACCTGATTCGCCAGCTTGGTGACGTTACCAGCACCGATATCACCGGTATGCACCACTGAACCAGCCATCGCCTTCATCACGTCGTAGCAACGTTCAAACACCGCTTTATCACCGCCCACCATGACGGACAGCGTACCGTCGATCGCTTTCGGCTCACCGCCACTGACCGGTGCGTCCAGCATATCGACGCCTTTTTCCGCCAGGGCTGTGGCAATTTCACGGCTGGCCAACGGCGCGATAGAACTCATGTCGATAATGACAGCACCTTTGCGTGCGCCTTCAATCACACCGTTTTCACCTAGCACCACCTCTTTCACGTGAGGAGAGTTCGGCAGCATGGTAACGATGATATCGCTCTGCTCGGCGATAGCTTTCGGCGTTGCCGCCGCGCTGGCACCCGCGGCGGTGACTTCGGCAACAGCTTCACTATTTCTGTCCAGCACTACCAATGAATAACCCGCTTTAATCAGGTTTTTGCTCATCGGTTTGCCCATGATACCCAGTCCAATAAAACCAATTTTCATTGCGATAACCTCGTTGTCCATTCAGTGACATGGTCAGATATGTTGACGGCCGATGCGGCCCTGATTAATCCGAATTACTTTTTGAATTTGTCGCACAGCGCCTGAGTGGCACCACGGAACACCCCCAGGTCGCTGCCAACAGCAACAAAACGGGCACCCCACTCCAGATAACGACGCGCATCTGCTTCCACCGGCGCGAGAATACCGCTCGGTTTACCGTGAGCCGCCGCACGTTCAAAAATGTGGCGAATGACTTTCTGCACTTCCGGGTGATTCGGCTGGCCCAGATACCCAAGTGCGGCCGACAGGTCGCCGGGGCCGACGAAAATACCGTCCACGCCATCAACGGCGGCAATCGCGTCCAGGTTGTCCACCCCTTCCTGCGTTTCTATCTGCACCAGCACGGTAACGTTGTCATTAATGGTGGCAAAGTAGTCCGGCTCAGTGCCGTAAGCATTACTGCGATGGCCGACCGATACACCACGAATCCCCGCTGGCGGGTAACGGGTTGATGCGACGGCGCGAATGGCTTCCTCTTCGGTTTCCACAAAGGGGATCAGGAAGTTATAGAAACCGATATCCAGCAACCGCTTGATAATCACCGGCTCATTACAGGGCGGACGCACCACCGGCGCGCTGTGGCTACCTTTGAGCGCCATCAGTTGCGGAATAAAGGTGTTGATGTCGTTCGGCGCGTGCTCGCCGTCCAAAACCAACCAGTCGAACCCTGCCAGCCCCAATACCTCGGTGGAAATCGGATTAGCCAGCGCACACCAGCAACCGATCAGGGTATTGCCCTGACGTAAATCCTGGCGAAATTGGTTAGGCAACAGTGGCGTCTTCATGTTTTGTCCTTACTCTTTACCGCGCCGCCCCGGATGAAGCGGCGCTCTTCATTAACAACCTACGATAATTAACGAACCGTGATGGATTAACGGACCAGACAAGGGCGTTTGTTATCAAACGTCCAGTTAGGGATCAGGTATTGCATGCCGACGGCATCGTTACGCGCACCTAACCCCATGTTTTTATAAAGTTCATGTGCTTTCATGACCTGTTCCATATCCAGCTCGACACCCAGACCCGGTTTCTTCGGTACTTCCACCATGCCGCCGACAATCTGCAACGGCTCTTTGGTCAGGCGCTGGTTGCCCTCCTGCCAAATCCAGTGCGTATCAATAGCCGTAATACGGCCCGGCGCTGCCGCTGCCACGTGGGTGAACATCGCCAGTGAAATATCAAAGTGGTTATTGGAGTGAGAGCCCCAGGTCAGACCCCATTCATGGCACATCTGCGCCACACGCACGGATCCTTGCATGGTCCAGAAGTGCGGATCCGCCAGCGGAATATCTACAGATTGCAGGGAAATGGTGTGCCCCATCTGCCGCCAGTCGGTGGCTATCATGTTGGTGGCGGTAGGCAAACCGGTAGCGCGACGAAACTCGGCCATCACCTCACGGCCAGAGAAGCCCTGCTCAGCACCACACGGGTCCTCAGCATAAGCCAGCACACCGCGCAGCTGTTTACCCAGGCGAATCGCCTCGTCCAGTGACCAGGCACCGTTCGGGTCGAGCGTAATACGTGCCTGAGGGAAGCGCTTAGCCAGCGCGGTGACCGCTTCGGCCTCTTCGCTACCGGCCAGCACGCCGCCTTTGAGTTTGAAATCGTTGAAGCCGTATTTCTCGTACGCGGCTTCAGCCAGACGCACCACCGTTTCCGGCGTCAGTGCTTCTTCGTGGCGCAGACGATACCAGTCGCATTTGTCATTCGGCTGGCTCTGGTACGGCAGGTCGGTTTTGTTGCGATCGCCGATATAGAACAGGTAACCGAGCATTTCTACCGCGTCACGCTGTTGACCATCGCCCAGCAACGCGGCCACCGGTACGTTCAGGAACTGTCCCAGCAGGTCCAGCATGGCGGCTTCAATGCCGGTGACCACGTGAATGGTGGTACGCAGGTCGAAGGTTTGCAGACCACGGCCGGAGGCATCGCGATCGGCAAACTGGTTGCGTACCGCTGTCATCACGTTTTTGTATTCGCCCAGCGTTTTACCGACCACCAGCGCCGCAGCGTCTTCCAGCGTTTGGCGGATCTTCTCACCGCCCGGGATTTCCCCCACGCCGGTATGGCCCGCGTTGTCGTTAATGATCACGATATTACGGGTGAAGTACGGCGCGTGCGCTCCGCTGAGGTTCAGCAACATGCTGTCGTGCCCGGCCACAGGGATCACCTGCATACTGGTAATAACCGGGGTAGAACTTTGCGACGTCATGGTCATTTCCTTCTGTTAAAACGTAGAACTCTTAGGTAACTCGCGTCCGAATACCGGACGTTTGCGATCAAATGTCCAGCCGGGGATCAGATACTGCATCGCCGCCGCGTCATTACGCGCACCACTCGGCAGTTTTTTATGCAGCTCATGAGCTTTCATTACCTGCGCCATATCCAGCTCAATACCCAGCCCCGGCCGCTCCGGCACCTTGATTTTGCCGTTAACGATTTGCAGCGGCTCTTTGGTCAGGTGCTGACCTTCCTGCCAGATCCAGTGGGTGTCGATGGCGGTCGGTTTGCCCGGCACCGCAGCCCCCACATGGGTAAACATCGCCAGCGAAATATCGAAGTGGTTATTAGAGTGACAACCCCAGGTCAGCCCCCAGTCATCGCACAGTTGTGCCACCCGTACCGCACCGTGCATGGTCCAGAAGTGTGGGTCTGCCAGCGGGATATCCACCGCCTGCAACATCACCGCGTGGTTCATCTCGCGCCAGTTGGTGGCAATCATGTTGGTGGCGACCGGCAACCCGGTGGCGCGACGGAATTCCGCCATCACTTCACGGCCGGAGAAACCTTGTTCCGCGCCGCAAGGGTCTTCCGCGTAAGTCAGCACGCCGTTCAGGCCTTTGCACAAGCGAATAGCTTCATCGAGCAGCCAGGCACCGTTTGGGTCCACCGTGATACGGGCATCGGGGAAGCGCTTTTTCAACGCTTTCACGGTGTCGATTTCCAGCTCACCCGGCAGTACGCCACCTTTGAGCTTGAAGTCTTTAAAGCCGTAGCGATCAGCTGCGGCTTCCGCCAGCCGGACCACCGACTCACTGTTCATCGCCTGCTGATGGCGCAGGTGATACCACGGGTGTTTACCCTGCTCGCCTGCCAGATAGGGCAAATCGGTTTGAGTGCGATCGCCGATATAGAACAGGTAGCCCAGTACCGTGACTTCATCACGCTGTTTACCCGGCCCCAGCAATTCGGCGACAGGCACATTCAGATGCTGCCCCAACAGGTCCAGCAGGGCGGCTTCCAGTGCGGCGACAGCGTTGACCCGCAATTCGAACGTCCAGGCGCCTTTGCCGAACGAATCGAAATCCGAAGACTGGTTGCCTTTGTGAACCTGATGCACCAGATGGTTCATACGCGCGACCTGTGACCCTACCACCTGTGATGTCATCGCCATCAGCGTGTTGTAAATCACCTCGCCGCCGGGGGCTTCACCAACGCCGGTGTGACCGGCGTTGTCTTTGAGAATCACGATATTGCGGGTGAAATAGGCCCCGTGAGCACCGCCGATATTGAGCAACATGCTGTCATAGCCGGCGACGGGGATGACGGTCATCTCGGTAATCACAGGGGTATCTTGCGTACTGCTCATTTTCTCGTCCTTACCCGACATCACTGGGGTTTATAAGGTTTCAGTTCGATACGTTTGATGTCCTGCACAATGAACAGGAAGCTCAAAATGGCGACGAACGCATGGACACCCACATACACCAACCCACCATTAAAGGAACCGGTCACACCGACGATATAACCGATGGCAATCGGCGTGACGATGCCGGAGATATTGCCGAACATGTTGAACAGACCGCCGCTCAGGCCACTGATTTCTTTCGGTGCGGTATCCGCCATCACCGCCCAACCCAACGCGCCGATGCCTTTACCGAAGAACGCTGCCGCCATCACTGCGATGACCACCCACTCTGTGGTGACGTAGTTACAAATCACCATCGACATGGAGAGCAACATCCCCAGTACAATTGGCGTTTTACGGGCAATGGTGAGTGACTGGGTACGACGCATCAGATAATCGGAAATCACGCCACCCAGCACGCCACCGACGAACCCGCAAATAGCCGGTATTGATGCTACAAACCCGGCTTTTAAAATCGACATGCCACGGGCCTGAACCAGATACACCGGGAACCAGGTAATAAAGAAGTAGGTCAGCGCATTGATGCAGTATTGGCCAAGATAGATGCCCATCATCATGCGGGAGGTCAGTAATTGTTTAATCTGGTGCCACTTCTCACCGCGAGCGACTTCTTTTTTCGCGGCTGACGCATCCATGTTGACCAGTGCGCCACCGGCTTCGATGTATTCCAGCTCAGCTTTGTTCACGCCGGGGTGATCTTTCGGGTCATGAATCACTTTCAGCCACAGGAAGCTGATAACCATACCCAGGCCGCCCATGAACCAGAACACGTGTGCCCAACCCACTTCATGCGTCAGCCAGCCCATGATGGGGGCGAAGATAACGGTGGCGAAATACTGCGCGGAGTTGAAGATGGCGACAGCGGTACCACGTTCTTGCGCCGGGAACCAGGCCGCCACAATACGACTGTTACCGGGGAAAGACGGGGATTCACACAGCCCCACCATGAAGCGCAACATAAACAGCGAAATCACAATGGCCGAGCCGTGGAAGAGGTCTACAAACCCTTGCAGCAGGGTAAACAACGACCAGGTGAAAATACTCCAGAAGTACACGCGTTTGGAACCAAAACGGTCCAGCAGCCAGCCGCCAGGGATTTGACCGATGACATAAGCCCAGGAGAACGCGGAGAAGATATAGCCCATGCCGACGGCATCAAGACCAATCTCTTTGGACATGGCGGAACCTGCGATAGAAATCGTGGCTCGGTCGCCATAGTTGAATGACGTGACAATGAACAGCATCACGACAATCCAGTAACGGGCGTTGGTTTTCTTTTGTAATACGCCTGCTGCTGTGCTGACGGTATTCATGATGAACTCCTACTTTCAGATAGCGGTTAGCTCATTCATTCCGAATAACAACACAATGTAAGGTTGAGTTACCAGAATGAAATCAAGAGTCGGTAATGGTTTGAAACCTGAGCAAAGAAAAAAACAGAACAGCAAAAATAAACCACGGACCTCTTAGACTTCTGGAAACGATTATAAAGGGCAGCCCCTGGCACCTCACTGGACAGGCGCACAACAATCACCACCACATCCAACATGGATTATGGCAATCGCCCAGCCAATTGGGAGTCATTTCACGAAAACACCGTTTTTTGCCATCGCGGTCACAGAACACGACGGTCAGAATAAGGAGGGAATAAGTCAATGGACGGAATAATGTGACAAGTCTCACTACCTATTGTTTCTTCGCCCGAGAAATTAAGCACAACGCGCCGGGATGTCAGTCAATTGCATAATGCATGATGGCGGAAAGCTCACCTATACTGATGCCGAGCAAAGTTATTATTAGCATCAACAGTGAAAATAAACCGCGCGTTATAACTTTAACCAGCGTTGTAACTCATGAAGGTTAACGCCATGTCAGAGAATAAAACAACCGGTGTGGCCGATGATCGGCCGCTTTATATCAAGGTCCATGAGTCTGACAATGTCGCCATTGTCGTTAACAATAACGGCCTGAAAGCGGGCACCCGATTCAGCTGTGGTCTGGAACTGAAAGAGCATATACCGCAAGGTCACAAGGTCGCGTTAAGCGATATCGCCCAAGGCGCACCGATCGTTCGTTACGGCGAAATAATCGGTTATGCCCTCAGGGATATCGCCCGTGGCAGTTGGATAGACGAATCGCTGGTGGAATTGCCCAATGCCCCCGCACTGGAAACACTGCCGCTGGCAACCCGGGTTCCCCCTGCGTTACCACCACTGGAGGGTTTTACCTTCCAGGGCTACCGTAATCCGGACGGTAGCGTCGGTACCAAGAACCTGCTTGGGATTACCACCAGTGTTCACTGCGTCGCCGGTGTGGTGGATTATGTCGTCAATCTGATAGAACGCGATTTGCTGCCCCGCTACCCTAACGTCGACGGCGTGGTGGCGTTGAACCACCTGTACGGCTGCGGTGTGGCGATCAATGCCCCGGCAGCAGTAGTCCCCATTCGTACTATCCATAATCTGGCGTTAAACCCGAATTTCGGCGGCGAAGTGCTGGTGGTTGGGCTGGGCTGCGAAAAACTACAGCCGGAACGACTGCTGCAAGGCACGCCAGATGTGCAGGCCATTTCGCTCGATGAAACCAGTATTGTGCGATTGCAGGATGAACACCATGTCGGTTTCAAATCGATGGTGGACGATATCCTGTCCATGGCGGATAAGCACCTGCAACAACTCAATCGCCGTCAGCGTGAGACGGTGCCAGCCTCGGAGCTGGTCGTCGGTATGCAGTGCGGCGGTAGCGATGCGTTTTCCGGCGTGACCGCCAATCCAGCGGTAGGGTTCGCCTCTGATCTGCTGGTGCGCTGCGGTGCTACGGTCATGTTTTCCGAAGTCACCGAAGTCCGCGACGCTATCCATCTGCTTACGCCACGAGCCATCAACGAAGAAGTGGGTAAACGACTGCTGGAAGAAATGGCCTGGTATGACGATTACCTCGATAGCGGTAAAACCGACCGCAGCGCTAACCCGTCCCCCGGCAACAAGAAAGGCGGCCTGGCCAATGTGGTGGAAAAAGCGCTGGGCTCTATCGCTAAATCCGGCACCAGTGCGATTGTAGAAGTGCTGTCACCAGGCCAACGCCCGACTAAACGCGGCCTGATTTATGCTGCCACACCCGCCAGCGACTTCGTCTGTGGTACGCAGCAACTCGCTTCCGGTATCACAGTGCAGGTCTTTACTACCGGGCGTGGCACGCCTTACGGGCTCAAAGCCGTGCCGGTTATCAAGATGGCGACCCGCTCAGCGCTGGCAGAGCGCTGGCATGACCTGATGGATATCAACGCTGGCACCATCGCGACTGGCGAGGCTACCATCGAGGATGTGGGCTGGCAGTTGTTCCACTTTATTTTAGATATTGCCAGCGGCAGGAAAAAAACCTGGTCTGATCAATGGGGCCTGCATAACGCCCTGTCAGTGTTTAACCCGGCACCGGTTACCTGATACGCGCCGTCATACCATTAATGCCCATTCCCCCCGGTACCTCATCCGGGGGGAATGTTTTCAACACACCGGCAGTGAGCAGCACCCTGAAATTAATTTAATGTGTCAATTACGTGAATTATTCTCGAAAGAAAATAACGCCACATATTTTCCCCTGGCCCACCATCAATACCCCTAAATAAGTAATGCAATCTCACTCCATTTCAGGAGGACTGTTTTCGTGACTCATGTTAATAAAACGTTTTTATTGTGATGTCATCTTTAAGAAAAAATCGAACAACATTTAATAAACACAAAGAAGATAAAAAAAGTGCTGTTCAAAAAATGATTTCATTGACAACACAAAGACCCAAAGCATAAATTCCTCCCTACAAAAAAAGGAATAATTTTACTTAGGGATGCTTTCTCGTTTAAAGCGCCCTTTTTTTCGTACCCTCTAACCATTTTCAAAAACAAAAATGATGATCTTACACACCGTTAATGATCTCTCCTGACGGGTGCCCTGTTGCAGCCAGACAACACGCGGACTGCACCAAAAGGCCCGAAAGGCAGGTTTTCAACCGGTGTGATTAATCAGGCCACACTCACACGTTGGCTCTTTATTTTCATGACATATTACTGACACACAGCATCGGGGTTTCCAATGAGGGTTAATACACCTATTACACAACAGGAACACCTGTTGGATGACGACACAACATTAATGTCGACCACGGATGTTAAAAGCCACATCACTTACGCCAATTCCGCATTTATACGTATAAGCGGATTTGATGAAGATGAACTCATGGGGGCGCCGCACAATATTGTTCGTCATCCTGATATGCCCGTCGAAGCCTTTGCGGACATGTGGTACACCCTGCAACAAGGTGACAGTTGGACCGGGCTGGTAAAAAACCGTCGCAAAAACGGCGATCATTACTGGGTACGAGCTAATGTCACACCGGTTTATCATAACAACCACCTGACGGGCTATATTTCGGTTCGCAATACTCCCAAAGCAGCAGAAATTCAGGCGGCAGAACCGTTGTATGAAGCGGTACAAAATAAGCAAGCCCGCCACCTTCGTTTTTATAAAGGACTGGTAGTTCGTACCGGACTATTCTCTGTATTGTCATTATTCCAGCGCTTATCGGTACGCGGGCGATTACGGCTGGCGGTATTGTTCGGCGGCCTGGTGCCACTGGCTCTCACCCTACTGGGCGTCGGCACGGGCGTGTCTATTGCCGCGACACTCCTGCTCATGGTGGTGCTGGACTACTTTTTGCAACAACAAATCGCTCGCCCACTGCGTTTGATCCTGCGTCAGGCGCAGCAGGTAGTGTCTGGCCGCCGGGCGGATAGCATCCATCTCAACCGGGTAGACGAGATCGGGCTATTGCTGCGGGTTGTCAACCAGTTTGGGTTGAACCTGCATTCGCTGGTCAACGATGTCAGTACACAGGTTTCTGGCATTAACGACATCAGCCAGCAACTGGCCGACAGCAACAGCAACCTGAGCGTACGCACCGAAGAGACCGCCGCCAATCTGCAACAGACCGCCGCCGCTATCGAGCAAATTACGGTAGCGGTGCAGCAAAGCGCAGATACCGCCACACAAGCGACGCAGATGGCGCAAAACGCCAGTCACTCTGCCCGCAAAGGTGGCGACATCATGGCGGAAACCGTCAGCATGATGGAGTCGATTTCCAACGCCAGCCGCAAGATTGTCGATATTATCGGCGTCATCGACAGCATCGCGTTTCAGACAAATATTCTGGCGCTGAATGCGGCAGTAGAAGCAGCACGAGCGGGCGTAGAAGGGCGCGGTTTTGCCGTTGTAGCCGCGGAAGTGCGCAATCTGGCACAACATTCCGCTTCCGCCGCTCGCGAAATCAAGGCGTTGATCGACGCTAATATGGCGAGTGTTGAAACCGGCAGCGCACTGGTGGATAACGCCGGTCAACATATTCACGACATCATTCATGACGTGCAGCAGGTTGCCGCGATGATTAGCGAAATCAGCAATGCCACCCGGGAGCAGACCGAGGCGTTGTCGCTTATCAACGGCTCTATCGCCCAAATTGAACAGATGACTGTCGGCAATACCGGCATGGTCGATCAATCCGCTGAATTCTCCGCCAACCTCAGCAAACAGGCGCTGCGATTAACCGATGCCATTAACGTCTACGGGAAATGATGTCAGGTATACAGACACAATTCTTTACCTATCATCACGCTCAAAGAGTAGCCAGGTATCACGTTTTGGTTAATAATCACTCATAAGATCGCACCAGGTGCCGATAACAGAAATAGCAGGGACAGTCCCCTGCCAAGACGACCCAATCAGGAGGATGTATGCTGAGTCCAATTACCAGCTCTGCGTTTGCAGTGATGCCGGTGCCAGCATCCACCAGCGTCGAAACCAATACGGAACAAAAGGTTTCCGATCGCAACTTGCAAAGTCTGAAAGCTACTGAAACATCAGGTGAAAGCACCAAGAAGCAGCAGGAAACCACGATTAACGGGCAACAACAGTCGATGCAGGCTCAGATCGTTGTGATGCAAGGGCAGATCGCACAGTTGCAAAACCAGCAGGTTCAACAGCCGCAGGAAAGCAAACCGATGGTGCGGCCGGTTGAAGGGGTTAACCGCCCTTCTGCCGAACACGCTATCGACATCTATATCTGATTCGGTCTGTCAGACATACGGCCTACCCGAGCCCGCTGCCACCCAGCGGGCTTTTGCGTTTTAAGGCCGGGGAGACAACGGCAACACTGTAGTCAGCGAGGTTTTCGCCAGATTCGGTAGAAAGAAGTCGTTGATGTATGGCAATCATTGTTGTATGAGCAATCTTTAACCGGTAGCAGCGCATTTCACTGAAGGTGCGCGATAACAACCGCTATTATGCCGGTATATTTGTATATACTTCGTCAGGAAATCGAAAATCCGATAAGGCTATCGCGGTGCAATGCCGATAACGGTATAGCCGCTATGGCTATGTTCAGGAGGAATTTATGGCAGGTTCTATCGGCTCAGCAACATCAGCCGTTTCTGCGTCATCAGGCAGCAGTAGCGCCAGTGTTGATCAGCAGATTTCCCAGTTAAACAAGGAAATTCAATCGCTGACTAAGCAAGCGACCCAGCTGACTCAACAGGCGACAGAAGCAAAGACGGATGAAGAGCGCCAGCAGCTTGAGCAACAGCAAAAGATGATTCAGGCGCAAATCCAACAGATTCAGGCACAAATCCAGCAGTTGCAGCAGCAGAAAACACAACAGGCTCAGCAGTCAGCCGCCTCTGCAATGCAGTCGGCTACACCGAAAGAAGGCGTTAACATGCCGACGGATGAAAACAGCGTTAATATTTACATCTAATCTTTTCGCTGTCTGAATATTGTCTGGTATGAATAAAAGCATCATGTATCCTGATGATTCATGATGCTTTTTTATTTGCTAAAAAGGGTGTCGGCACCGGCGAATTACCAGCGCCATCAATACCTGTCAGGTTACTGTATCAGGGTGAGGGGCGGCGCAAAGGCTTAATCAGCCCCTGCAATCCTTCTATCTTGATAGCAAGGGTAATCTGCATCAATTCCCCCAGACGCCCGGCAGGGAATTCGCCCTTGCGGGCGAACCATAAGAGGTATTCTTCAGGTAAATCGACCAGCATACGTCCTTTATATTTGCCAAACGGCATCGGTGTAGTGGCAATTGCCAGCAGATCCTCTTTTTCCATATGAACTTACCCCAGCAGACGCATCATCTCCGCTTCATCGATGACAGCAATACCAAGCTCTTGTGCTTTGGCAAGTTTAGACCCCGCCGCCTCACCGGCAATCACCAGATCGGTTTTCTTCGACACACTCCCGCTGACTTTGGCCCCCAACGCCGTGAGACGATCTTTGGCTTCATCACGAGACAACTGGCTTAATGAGCCAGTCAATACCACCGTTTTCCCGGCAAACGGGCTCGTTGATGCCTCAACATCCACTCTCACCGGAGCCGGCCAGTGAATACCAACCTCATCGCTGATCAGTGCCTGGATGACCTGCTGGTTATGCGCTTCATTAAGAAAGTGACGCACATGCGTCGCCACGACGATGCCGACATCCTGCACCTGCTGCAATGCGTCCAGATCGGTCGCCTGCAACGCCTCTAACGTACCAAAGTGCGATGCCAGATTCGCCGCCGTCGCCTCACCCACATCGCGAATGCCTAACGCATACAGAAAACGGGCAAACGTGGTCGATTTCGCTTTATCCAGCGCACTCACCAGATTCTGTGCTGACTTCGGGCCCATGCGATCCAACCGGGTAAGGATACCGATATCCAACCGAAACAGATCTGCCGGTGTTTTGACGTACTCTTTCTCGACCAGTTGGTCGATAATTTTATCGCCCATCCCTTCCACATCCAGCGCACGGCGGGAAACAAAGTGCTTCAGTGCCTCTTTACGCTGCGCGGCGCAGAATAAACCGCCGGTACAGCGGGTCACCGCTTCCCCCTCTACTCGCTCCAGTTCAGAACCACATACCGGGCAGTGCTCAGGAAAGACGATGGGCCGTGCATCTGACGGGCGTTCTGACAACACCACGCTAACTACCTGCGGAATGACGTCACCGGCACGGCGCACCGCGACCCGATCGCCAATCTGAATCCCCAGACGTTCGATTTCATCGGCGTTGTGCAGTGTGGCGTTACTCACTACCACCCCAGCCACCGCCACCGGTTCGAGGCGCGCAACCGGTGTTATCGCACCGGTACGCCCGACCTGAAACTCCACATCACGCAACCAGGTCAACTGCTCCTGTGCCGGGAACTTGAAGGCCACCGCCCAGCGTGGTGCCCGCGCCACAAAGCCCAGCCGCTCCTGCAAGGCCAGCTCGTTGACTTTGATCACCACACCATCGATATCAAACCCCAACGTTTCGCGCTCGTGCTCCACCTGGCGATAGAAATCCAACACCGCCTCACTGCCAGTACACAGACGAATGCGATCACTGACCGGCAAACCCCAGTCGCGAAACTGCATCAACCGCTGCCAGTGGGTATCCGGTAGGGTGCCGCCTTCCACCAGCCCAACGCCATAACACAGGAAGGTCAACGGACGCGTGGCGGTAATACGCGGGTCTAACTGACGCAACGACCCTGCTGCGGCATTACGCGGGTTGGCGAACACTTTACCGCCAGTACGGCGCGCGTCTCCATTCAGGGCTTCAAACCCTTTGTGTTTCATGAACACTTCACCGCGCACTTCCAGCCGGGCCGGGATGTTGTCGCCATGCAAACGCAGCGGGATCGCGCCAATAGTCCGGATATTCGCGGTGATATTTTCACCCGTTGAGCCATCGCCACGTGTCGCGGCGCGCACCAACACGCCCTGCTCATACAACAGGCTGACGGCCAGCCCATCGAGTTTCAATTCACAGCAGAACGCCAGCTCAGTCTCATTTTTCAAGCGGTCGTTGATGCGTTTGCAAAACGCCAGAAAGCTGGCCTCGTCAAAGACGTTATCCAACGACAACATGGGTACGTCATGCGCGACGGTATCAAACGCATCCAGCGGCGCGGCCCCCACACGCTGAGTCGGCGAATCCGGCGTGACCAGCTCAGGGTGCGCCTGCTCCAGCGCTTTCAGCGTATTCATCAACGTGTCGTATTCTGCATCGGGAATCTCCGGCGCATCTTCGACATGGTATTTGTATTCGTGATAGCGCAGTTGGGCGCGCAGCGCCTCAACCTGTGCGGCAACCGTCGAGATGTCGTCGGCCGTCTTCGACTCTTTTTCCAGCATAAGTGCGCCCGTTAGTCTCTGGCTTTGATGGTGTTGATGATATTGGTGGTCGAGCAACCATCCTCAAAGTTCAGCACCCGTACTTCACCGCCATTGGCCCAGACTTCTTTGCTCCCGGCAATATCTTCCGGTTTGTAATCGCCGCCCTTCACCAAAATATCCGGTAATACTTCGCTAATCAGACGCTGTGGGGTGTCTTCTTCAAACGGCACCACCCAGTCCACCGCCTCCAACGCACCCAGCACGATCATCCGTTGCGTCAGCGGGTTAACCGGGCGAGTCGGCCCTTTCAGACGTTTGGTGGAATCATCACTGTTTACCGCCACGATCAGGCGGTCGCCCAGGCGGCGCGCGTTAGCCAGGTAGGAAACATGCCCGGCGTGCAAAATATCGAAACATCCGTTGGTCATGACCACCGTTTCGCCACGCTGGCGCGCCAGCGCTACCGCGTCTTTCAACTGCGCTTCGGTCATGACGCCAAAACCAGTATCGGCACGACCACGGATGGCATTTTCCAGTTCGATCGGCGTAACCGTAGAGGTACCGAGTTTACCCACGACGACACCCGCCGCCGCGTTAGCCAGGAAGCAGGCTTCCTCCAGTGGTTTACCCGCCGCCAACGCCGCCGCCAGTACACCAATCACGGTATCGCCCGCACCGGTCACGTCATACACTTCCTGCGCCTGCGTCGGCAGATGCAACGGCGCTTTACCCGGTTGCAGTAACGTCATGCCCTGCTCAGAGCGGGTCACCAGCAACGCGGACAGGTCCAGTTCCGCCAGCAGCTTCGCCCCACGCTCCACCAGATCATTTTCATCTTTACAGCGCCCGGCTACTGCTTCGAACTCCGACAGGTTCGGCGTCAGTAACGTCGCTCCGCGGTAACGATTGAAATCGGTACCTTTCGGGTCGATCAACACCGGTACACCCGCAGCTCTGGCGGTTTGGATCATGGTTTGTACATGCACCAACGCCCCTTTGGCGTAATCGGACAGCACCAACGCGCCGATTTTCGGCAATGCCTGTTGGATACGGTCGATCATCGGTTGCGGATCGACACTGTCGAACCCCTCTTCAAAATCGAGGCGGATCAACTGCTGGTTACGCGACAGTACGCGCAGTTTGGTGATAGTCGGATGAGTGGGAACAGAAACGAAATCGCATTTGACGTTGACTTCGTTCAATTTGGCGCTCAGGGCGCGGGCGGCATCATCGATACCGGTTAACCCCACCAAACGCGACCCTGCGCCCAGCGCAGCGATATTCATTGCCACGTTAGCCGCGCCGCCGGGACGTTCTTCGATGGTATCCACCTTAACCACCGGTACCGGCGCTTCCGGCGAAATACGGCTGGTAGGGCCGTACCAGTAGCGGTCCAGCATTACGTCACCCACGACCAGAACACCGGCGTGGCGAAAATCAGGTAGCGTTACTTTCATTCCCTGGCTCCAAAAACAGGTTCATTTTAACGCGCGCTATACTACCACAACTACCACTCTCAGCTATCACACTCACCGGGTAGCCACCGCCCTGACGGGCGTTTTGCACGCGCCTTACTCCAGCCACGTTTTCCAGCTCTGCAACACCTGCTGCCGTTCGGCGGTGAAACTATCCTGTCCGACCCGACTGGGTAACTCCTGCAACGCCAGATGATGGATTTCATCACGCAGGGTGATGTAAGCCAGTCGCAGCGCCTCAGCTTCAGCCTCTTCCATCACGCCGTGGCGAGCCAGCAATTCCAGAATGCGCACGTTGTCAGACCAACGCGTTAATCGCGGCTCCTGTGCTGCATAGCGCAACACCAGATACTGCGCGATAAATTCGATATCGGTAATCCCGCCAGCGTCCGCTTTAATATCGAACCCCATGTCCTTACTGGCGTGATGCTGACGCATCTTTTCGCGCATTTCCCGTACTTCGGTGCGCAAAGCGTCGCCGTCACGCTCACGACATAAAATACGCTGGCGGATCTGTTCGAACTGCTGCTGTATGGCAGGCTCGCCATACACAACCCGGGCGCGGACCAGAGCCTGATGCTCCCAGGTCCAGGCTTCGTTACACTGATAGTCTTCAAACGCCGCCACGGTACTCACCAGCATGCCCGCTGCCCCCGAAGGCCTTAAACGCGCATCCACCTCGTACAAAATGCCGGACGAGGTACGGGTACTAAAGAGATGCATCACGCGCTGGGCCAGGCGCAGGTAGAACTGGCGGCCATCAATACTGCGCTCACCGTCGGTCATCACGTTATCGGGGCAATCGATCAGAAACACCAGGTCCAGATCCGAACTGTAGCCCAGTTCCCAGCCCCCCAACTTGCCATACCCTACAACCGCGAAGCCTCGCCCGGATTCAGCATGCAAATGGGTCGGCTGGCCGTAACGCGTTGTCATCTGGCTCCACGCCTGCTGCACGACCGCCGCGATGATGGCCTCCGCCAGATAGGTTAAGTGATCACTCACTTTCATGACCGGCAATGCACCGACGATATCGGCAGCAGCAATACGCAAATGCTGTGCTTGTTTGAACTGACGCAGGGCTTCCAGTTGCTGCTCCTCATCGTCTGTCGGTACGCGCATCAGGTATTGACGCAGTTCATCGGCGTAAGCATCCAGGGCGATGGGTTGATACAGACTGGCGGGGTCGAGCAGTTCATCCAGCAGCAACGGATAGCGTGCCAGTTGGCTTGCTATCATCGGCGATACAGCACACAGCCGGATCAACTGCGTTAATGCCGCACGTGATTCCAGCAACAGCTCCAGATAGGTCGTACGGGTGACAATCCCCAGCAACAACGGCGTCAGGCGCGCTACGATAACATCAGCATTGGCATGACCGCAGGCCTGCGCCAACAACGCGGGCATCAGTTGATCCAACACGTCACGACCACGGGGCCCGATCGTACGGCGAGATAAATCGGCACGAAAATCCGCCACCCGAATCAGTAAACGCTCACCTACTTCGGCAGTCAGTTGCGGTGACAACACCGACAGTTCTGCACTCTCCAGACCATCCTGCCACAAACTGCTGTAATGACTGTGTTCCGGGGTTTCGCTGCCATCAGGCGCGTCATCACCAATCAATTCATGGAACACCGCACGTACCACCTGCATCTGCTGATGTAAGTGTTCACTCAGTTGCTGCCAGTTGTCACAACGCATCCCCCATGCTAGCCGCGCCTGATTCAGCGCGTCTTCCGGCAAGGTTTGTGTTTGCTCATCGGCGATCGATTGCAGCAGGTTCTCCAGCCGCCTTAAAAACAGATAAGCCTCGCGCAACCGGGTCGCCTGCTCCGGGGTCAATAACCCTAGTGCGCCCACTTGCTCCAGCGTCGGTAACAGAGATCGCCCTTGCAAAATAGGTTCACGGCCACCCCGAATCAACTGGAATACCTGGGTGATGAATTCCACTTCACGGATGCCGCCCGCCCCCAGCTTGATGTTGTTACGCAAATCACGCCGGCGCACTTCGCGGGCGATCATGCTCTTCATGTTGCGTAGCGACTGGATCACACTGAAATCGATATAACGGCGGAACACAAACGGCCGTAACAGACGGATCAATTCCTGACTGTAATGGTCATCATCGCCGCCCATCAGCCGGGCTTTGACCATCGCATAACGTTCCCAGTCACGCCCTTGTTCCTGATAGTAATCTTCCAGCGCGGCAAAGCTCATCACCAGCGGGCCGCTGTCACCAAACGGCCGCAGACGCATATCAACGCGATACACAAACCCGTCTACCGTCGGCTGGTCCAGCGCTTTAATCAACCGTTGTCCAAGACGGGTAAAAAACTGGGCGTTATCCAGTTCACGACGCCCGCCCTGAGTCTGGCCATTTTCGGGATACGCGAAAATCAGGTCGATATCCGAAGAAAAATTAAGCTCACCGCCCCCCAGTTTCCCCATCCCTAAAATCAACAACGGTTGCGGTTCGCCCTCCGCATTGCATGGCGTCCCCCACTCACGGCAACAGGCGTCATACAGCCACTGTCGGGCGGCAACGATCAATGCCTCTGCCAGTACACTCAATTGTTGCAATGTCTCGTCCGTGGTACTGAGTTGTAGCCATTGCCCCCAGGCAATGCGCGTCAACATACGACGCCTGAACAGACGCAGCGCCTTCATTAACGTCGCCTCGTCCGTGACATCGCCCAGCGCTTGCGACAACCACTGCGCATAGTGCTGCCACTCCTGCGCTTGAGGGGGTTGCCGGGTTATCTCCTCTCGCCAGTCCGGGTAACGTGCCAGCGACTCACTGACAAACTCGCTACAGGCCAGCACTGCCGCCGCACTGTCGTCGGCTATCGGCGTGGGAGCGGCACTCAACGCACGCTCCACCTCGTGGCGAGCCTGTTCAGTCAAGGATGCAGAGAGCGGAAATAGTGATGCGGGACGACAGGTCATGGCGATATCCTTGCACAGCTGCCCCGTCAGGCAGCCTCAATACGGGGTAAACCGGGGCGGTGGCTCCAGAACCAGCGCGCCCCGAATGGCGATAGTCTGGACTATTGGCCGCTATGCAGCCAAAACGGCGGCTGGGCGAGGGCCTGCTTGCGGCTGTTCTCCAGCATTCCAGGCACCACCTGGCCGACGGACAGCGACTCAATCAGTTGCATCAACTCACGCCACGGCTGCAAATAGCGCGTCGCCTCCTCTTGTGAATAGCTTCCGCCCAGTAGCAAAAAGGTATACACACCGCGCTGTAGACGTGGCAGTTGCTGGGTGTAATGCAACGCATCCAGTGAGTGACTGAATACCGCTTTCAGTTCAGCCAGCCCCCGACTCATCATGATGTCGGCAAAGCGCTTCCAGGAACTCTGCAGACGCATCAGTTCACGGTTGTCCATATAGTTGTGCCATCCCTGCTTGACCAACCATGAGGTCAGGATCAGCTTATCCTTCAGGTAATCGACGCTATAGCAGAGCGTATCCGCCGTTTCCGTGCGTTCGATCGCCTCTTCAAGATGGCCCAACGCAGCACGGAACTCCGCGGTCACTTTACGCGGCACCACACCGCCTATCAGTACCAGCAATTCACGCATCATGGCACCGGCTTCCAGCAACGCCGGGCGAGCAGTGGCATCACCACGCGCCCATAGCTCCTCATGGTATTGCCAGTGGCTGAAAGCATGCTCCAGTCCGGCAGCGATACCCTGATCAAGCGTCATTTTGGGCGCTACCGGCAGAAATGTCAGTTCGCGGCAGGGCCGGACCGGATTGCCTTTCGCCAGATGATAACCACGCGCTGCTTTGCTCAGGCTGCCTTGTCGCAAGCCGCCGATATCAGCCAATTCGTTGGCAAACGCCAGCAAGTCCGCAACACGACCGTTTTTCAACTCCAGTTCCAGTTCACACAACGGTTCGCTACACTCACCGGCGCGGATCTCGCCCTCATCGACAGCAATTTCGATCAGGCTCTGGTGATGAGACACCACCCAGGCTTCACGCTGAAAATCTGTACTGAACAGCGGTTGCAATGCCTGCGAAAGTACGTCAATGTCACAGCCTTCAGGCCAAATTTCTGGCGGCAACAGGCGAATATCCAGGTGAGGCCCCGGCAGACTCACGTTGTATTCCGGGTGCTGGTGTAACCCCCCCACCACTTTTCCCGCGGTTTTCACCGTCATCTCATAACGGCCATTTTCACCCCGAATACGCAGCCCGATACCATGCTGACGCAGATAGCCATCCGCCGTTTCGTAATAGCTATTGGCCAGTTGCTGCGTATGCAGATGGTTGCTGTGCCCCACATCGCTCTGCCAGCTTTTCAGCCCTTGTCTGATCGCCGCTGCGGCATCAGGGTGAATAATAAATTTTAATTCAATCTCTTCGCTCATCGTCTCGCACTGCCCGGGTGTTACGGAAATATCGCCAGTAAATAACATTTTATCGCAGGTTGCCACTTTTACGGCATGGCGGCGCACATACCCTGCGAAGGCGCTCGCAAAGCCGGTGTAACCGCTGTGTATTCATTGTCGATTGCCATTGGCAATGGCTGGATAACGCCTCCTGATTCAATGCCCATCAGGATAGGTTCTAAGACAGTTCCCATTCAGGTTTGGCAACGTCATCGTCAGACTGGGCCCGCTAACTTTATACTCCCTGCAAAATAATCCCTGCGAACTTAATATATTGAATATGATGAATAAACTATCCTTTTTCCTCACCGCCCTGCTGGGTCTGTCCACCACGTTGAGCCTGCATGCGCAAGAAAAGCGCTATATCTCCGACGAACTGGTGACCTACACCCGCAGCGGGCCGGGCAATCAATACCGTATCATCGGTACCTTGAATGCCGGTGAAGCCGTCACACTGGTTAGCGTCAACGACAGTGCGAATTACGCCGAGATTCGCGATGACAAAGGCCGCACCAGTTGGATTCCTCTTGACCAACTCAGCCAGACCCCTAGCCTGAAAACCCGGGTGCCGGAACTGGAAAACCAGGTAAAAAGCCTGACAGATAAGCTCAATAGCGTTGACCAGGACTGGAACCAGCGCACCACCGATCTGCGCCAGAAGGTCGCGAGCAGCGACAGTACTCTCGCCTCGCTACAGCAGGAAAACCAAACGCTGAAAACGCAACTGAATGTCGCGCAGAAAAAACTTGAGGTCGCCAACCTGCAACTGGACGATAAGCAGCGCACGCTGATCATGCAGTGGTTCATGTACGGTGGTGGCGTGGCCGGTGGTGGTCTGTTGCTGGGATTGCTGCTGCCACATCTGTTGCCCCGGCGCAAAAAAAACGACCGCTGGATGGGGTAAGACCTGAACACGGGATCGCCAGTTATACCGATGTGCCGTTGTGTTCAGGAAGCAGTTAATCAACAATAACCTCTGTGACCGTTAGCGACCCTATCGGCTACCGCTAACGTGTGTTCCATTTATCGACACAGCCTAAACTTATCGACACAGCATAAACATCGGGAGCCGGGTTTGAAGATTTACCTTGTAGGGGGTGCAGTGCGTGATGGCCTGTTAGGCAGGCCGGTCACCGAGCGCGATTGGGTCGTGGTCGGTGCCACGCCAGAAATGCTGTCAGAGCAAGGTTATCAGCAGGTTGGCCGTGATTTTCCGGTATTCCTGCACCCAGAAACGAAAGAGGAATACGCACTGGCGCGTACTGAACGCAAATCCGGCAATGGCTATACCGGGTTTATTTGTCAGGCGACACCGAACATTACTCTGGAAGACGACCTGCTACGGCGCGACCTGACCATTAATGCCATCGCGCAAGCGGAAAACGGACAACTCATCGACCCGTATGGCGGTCAGCGCGATCTGCAAAACCGGCTCCTGCGCCATGTCTCGCCAGCCTTTAGTGAAGACCCGCTACGGGTGCTGCGGGTCGCGCGTTTTGCTGCCCGCTATGCTCACCTCGGTTTTCAGATTGCCGAAGAAACCCTGATCCTGATGCAGACCATGACCCGTAACGGCGAGCTGGATTTCCTGACGCCGGAGCGAGTCTGGAAAGAAACGGAAAAAGCCCTCGGCACGCAAGATCCTCAGGTCTATTTTCAGGTGCTACGCGACTGTGGCGCGCTGGCTGTCTTGTTCCCCGAAATCGATAAGCTCTATGGGGTACCCGCTCCCGCGACCTGGCATCCGGAAATCGACACCGGTATCCACGTAATGATGAGTCTGGCTATGGCCGCCCGTCTTAGTCCAGCGCTCGATGTCCGCTTCGCCACACTGTGTCATGACCTTGGCAAAGGGCTGACACCGCCTGAACTCTGGCCGCGCCATCACGGCCACGGTGCCGCAGGTGTACCGCTGGTCGAGGCGTTATGCCAGCGCTTGCGGGTGCCAAATGCCTTGCGCGACCTGGCCTGTCTGGTAACCGAGTACCATGACCTGATCCACACCGTGCAGATACTGCAACCCAAAACACTGCTTAAGTTATTTGACGCGATTGACGTCTGGCGTAAACCCCAGCGGCTGGAGCAATTGATCCTCGCCAGCGAAGCGGATGCACGCGGGCGCGCCGGGCTTGAACAACAGCCCTATCCGCAAGGCGACTATCTGCGTGACGCTTTTGCCGTCGCCAGCCAGATAACCAGTGCAGAGGTGGTGGCCGACGGGTTTCAGCATGCGGCGATCAGAGAAGAGCTACAGCGCCGTCGACATCACGCGCTGGAGGAGTGGAAAGCCCAACGTGCAGAAAACACGACCGGGCCACACACATAACACCACGATGATTGGTGTCGTCGATCGTATTGTCGTCGTCGATCGTATTGGTGTTGTCGCCGGGGAGCATGGATTCCCCCGGCGACATGGGCATCACATCAGTACCAGCCACACCACCGCCGCCACAATAAAGCGGTAAATCGCGAACGGCACAAAAGACACGCGCTTAATTAACTGCAGGAAGGTTTTGATAGCGATCATCGCCACCACAAACGCGGTCACAAAACCGGTTACAAACATCGGCAAGTCGGACAACGACAGGAAATGCCAGCTTTTGTACAAATCTAACCCGCTCGCCCCCAGCATGATAGGCACCGCGAGGATAAAGGAGAACTCAGACGCCGCATAACGGTTCACGCCGACCAACATCCCACCGGAAATGGTCGCGCCAGAGCGAGAAAAACCCGGCCACAGCGCCAGACACTGAAAGCAGCCGATCAGGAATGCCTGAAGATAGCTGATGTCGTCCAACCCTTCCGCTGTAGGTTTGTTCGGTTTGCGCCACTCCGCCAGCAATAGTAATACGCCGCCAGCCACCAGCGCGTAAGTCACCGTCACCGGATTAAACAGCGACTTGATGGCGTCATGCAATACCAGCCCCAACACAACCGCAGGGATCATCGCCAGTATAATGTGCGCCAGCGTCAGATGGCCTTTACCACGCCCTTCATGCTGGGGCGGCTGACCAAAATGAATGCCAATCAGGCCGAACATCCGCCGCCAGAACACTACCACGACAGCCAGAATCGACCCTAACTGAATAATGACTTCAAACGTCTTGGCGGTGTCACCCTCAAACCCCAGCCAATGACCCACAATAATCATATGCCCGGTGGATGACACCGGTAGAAACTCGGTGAGCCCTTCCACCACCCCAAGAATGAACGCCACCAGCAACGAATGCAGATCCGCCATCGACCGTTAACTCCCTACCTGCCACATAAAAAAGCGGCCTTGCTACCAGCAAGCCGCAACGTATAACGCACATCGAATGATGTCCCTTAAGGACACAACTTAAAGTAAAGATATTATCTTTTAATTACCTTAAGAACGGTCTGTGTTTATGCCGAAATAATCACCAACCGATCACGCCGATGGCCGAACGCCACGTTCAATGACTACACCGACGCTGCGTGCTTGCGCCACCGCACCAGGCTTACTGACTTTCAGCCGTAACCAGGGAATGCCAAACCGTTGCATCAACCCTGCGGCTACCTCTTCTGCGACACGTTCCACCAGCGCAAAACGTCCACCGGCCACCCACTCAATCACGGACTCGCTCACTTCGGCATAATTCAGACAATCCGTTACCTCATCGCTGGCGGCCGGAGGGCGGTTGTCCCAGGCCATTTCGATATCGAACACCAATTTCTGCTGGATGCTCTGTTCCCAGTCATACGCACCGATCGTGGTGATTACGCTGAGTTCTTCAATAAACACGATGTCCATCACGTCATCCCCTGTTTTTAGCGCCGCCGGATACCACTTCCGGCAGAAAGTGCGTATTATCCACAGATGCTGAAGTTAAAACGACCTTTATTGGACGGAAGCCGTTTATGAGTGTTATCGCGCCCGGAATGATTCTCGTCGCGTATCTGTGTGGCTCGATCTCCAGTGCGATCCTGATTTGTCGTATTGCCGGGTTGCCCGATCCGCGCGAACACGGTTCCGGCAATCCCGGTGCCACCAACGTACTGCGCATCGGCGGTAAGGCTGCTGCTGCCGCGGTATTGGTTTTCGACATTCTCAAAGGGATGCTGCCGGTATGGGGCGCTTACGCGCTGGGCAGTTCACCGCTGTATCTCGGTCTGACGGCGATTGCAGCCTGCCTTGGGCATATCTACCCGGTGTTTTTTCACTTTCGTGGCGGCAAAGGGGTCGCGACCGCATTTGGTGCCATCGCGCCTATCGGTTGGGATCTGACGGGGTTGATGACCGGTACCTGGTTACTGACGGTGCTGTTAAGCGGCTACTCCTCGTTGGGTGCGATTGTCAGCGCACTGATAGCCCCGTTTTATGTCTGGTGGTTCAAGCCGCAGTTCACCTTCCCGGTGGCCATGCTCTCTTGCCTTATCCTGATGCGTCATCACGATAATATCCAACGCCTGTGGCGTGGACAGGAAGGCAAAATCTGGAAAAAGCTCCGTCGTAATCGCCATTCGGCGGACGATACACCTGATGAGCACGACGCCTCCTGACGGTTTCCTGAACGTAAAACTGAATCTAAAAAAGAAGCGACCAGTCGGCCGCTTCTTTTTTATCATGACTATGATTCTGTCAGGATGATGAACGGTGGCTTAGTAACGCCCTAATGCAGCCATCGTCTGTGGCTCCAGCCGGAACTGGGCCATGCTGGCCGCCAGTTCACGCGCCTGTTCTTCCAGCGATCGGGTCGCTGCCGCCGACTCTTCCACCAGCGATGCATTCTGCTGTGCAACGGAATCCATCTGCGATACGGCCTGGTTTACTTGTTCGATGCCGTTGCTTTGCTCGCGGGTCGCCGTAGAGATTTCACGCATCAGCGTTGTCACCTGAGATACGGACAACGCCACCTCACTCATGGTTTCCCCGGCAATACGAGCGATATCCGTCCCTTCGTTGACCTGAACTTGCGAATCCTGCATCAGCACTTTAATTTCTTTGGCGGACTGGGCGCTGCGTTGTGCCAGATTGCGCACCTCGCCAGCCACCACCGCGAAACCACGGCCCTGCTCTCCGGCTCGTGCCGCTTCTACCGCCGCATTCAGTGCCAGAATATTGGTCTGAAAAGCGATACCGTCGATCATCGCCAGAATGTCGGCCACGCGTGCCGCCGTGGCGGAAATCATCTGCATTTTATCCAGCATCTGGTCAGCAGCTTCACGCCCTTTACCTGCAATATCCGAGACCTGCTGTGTCAACAGGTAAGCCTGATCAGCGCTATCAGCATTCAACTTCACGGTAGACGCTAACTGCTCCATACTGGCGGCCGTCTCCTCCAGCGAGGCCGCCGACTCTTCGGTGCGCTCCGCTAAATGGCTGTTGCCAGAGGCCAGTTCGCTGGTGCCAATATCAATCTGGCTACCTGCGTCACGCACTCGCCCCACCGCAATAGCCAGCGACTGCTGCATGGATTTCATCGCCCGAATCAGTCGGCCGATTTCATTGTTACCGCCATCTTCAATCGTGCGTGACAGATCGCCCTGCGCAATCACCTCAAGCTGCTGTACCGCACCGTCCAGCGGACGTAACACTATCTGCCGGATGGCCCACCAGGCTATCCCAGCCAGCAACAGGGCAATGGCAAAGACTCCCCCCATCGTCCACAGTCGGCTATAAGCCAGCTCGTCTGCCTGCAGCAACAGGTTTTCCCCCACCTGCAACGCAAAATTGCGGAAATCGGTGATGGCTGAATCCATGTTGATACTCAACGCTGGCAGCGTATCCTGCGTCAGGGAATAGTAGTTATCCAGATTGTCGCTCTTTAACGCGGCGACCAACGGTGTCATGCCCTGACGGTCATACGCGTCATAAGCCACTTTGATCTGTTCAGCCAGTTCCGCACCGCGTTTGGTCACCGTGCCATACGCCAGAAAACGCGCCATCTCCCGATGCGACTGATTGACATAATCCTCAACACGCCGAAGGGTATCCCGCGCCTGATCAATCAACCCAATCTCATAGAGTCTGGCGGCCTGTGATGCCGCCGTTCTGGCCCGCAACGCAGCGGTATAGCTTGACGACAGCGCACTGAGCTCCTTGCCCTGAATTTTGTCGATAGACACTAATGACCGGTTCCCCTGACTAATCGCACTGGTGCCAATACCAACAACGATCGCCAGCAACACCAGCATAATGATCCCCACTACCAGCAGGCCATGTCTGACCGTAATGCTCTTTAGCATCGGTACTCTCCCCTGTAATTCAACACCATAAAAACAACCAATAATGAAATAGCGATCCCGCCTCGTTACCCGACACACTTGCTGGTACGCCACAGCACCTGTCTGGTGACACGATTCAGGACTGACATTTATCGGAATACAGCTAATTGTTCTTTAATTAGATTAATTATTTAATTTCCATTAATTAGCACCATGTGGAATCCATTTTGACGGACACACCATACACCGCGTGTGCTCCCCCTAAAAAACCACGACTTTCGCCATCAGTTGGCTATAATGAGCGCCACTCCATTCTGGTTTGAAGAAGAAGGAAACCGACATGAGTTTGAATAGCGTACCGGCGGGTAAAGACCTTCCGGAAGATATTTATGTAGTGATCGAAATCCCAGCTAACTCTGATCCTATCAAGTACGAAGTGGACAAAGAAACCGGCGCCTTGTTCGTAGACCGTTTCATGTCTACCGCCATGTTCTATCCGTGCAACTACGGCTACATCAACCACACCCTGTCACTGGACGGTGACCCGGTTGACGTGCTGGTGCCGACGCCGTATCCGCTGCAGCCGGGTTCGGTTATCCGCTGCCGTCCGGTTGGCGTACTGAAAATGACCGACGAGTCTGGCGAAGATGCCAAAGTGGTTGCGGTACCGCACACCAAGCTGAGCAAAGAGTACGACCACATTAAAGACGTGAACGACCTGCCGGAACTGCTGCGTGCCCAGATCGGTCATTTCTTCGAGCACTACAAAGACCTGGAAAAAGGCAAGTGGGTCAAAGTGGAAGGCTGGGCTGACGCCGCCGCTGCGAAAGCCGAAATCCTGTCTTCTTTCGAGCGTGCTAAAAACAAATAAGGCGCGGTGATGACGTCTTTCGTGTTTTGTTTTGACTGCGACAGTCACATGACGGGCAGTCAGAAGCAGAGGCAGTCAGAAGCAGAAAACCAGCAACGCCTGAATCACAACACCGCCGATGGCGGTGTTGTTGTTTATACCTCAGCGACAACCTCCATCACCGGTATTACTCTTCGTCAAACGCAGGCCGCCAGGAGCTGCCAACACCGAACTCCGCTTCATACGCTGGCCGTGCCGTAACGGTGTCGTAAATGATGTGCAATTTTTCAATCAACCCCTCACTGTTCATTTCCAACACATCGACACACTCAAAATGCGCCGGCTCGCCAGAAGGCAACGTCCACTTGAATTTAAACCAGATAGTAATGAGCGGCCGGCCATCCACCTGCGCCCCTTTAGTCACCCCCTTCAGATTGATTTTCGCTCGTCCAGTGTCTTTGAATAACGCGGTATAGAAATCAACCGCTTTTCTCGGACCATACAACGGTGAAAATACCACCCCATCCGGGGTATACAGATCGAGAATGGCGTGAAGATCGCTCTTCTCCAGCGAGTCAAGGTACGTTTTAGCAATCTGATCCGGTGTCATTGTTTTTCCTCCTGAAGCGTAATATCCATCGTAATTTCACCGGCTGCCAACGGCTCGGAGAGCTGCCATGCAGTCAGTACATGCGTTGCCAGTTGACCGACGTGGCCGACAATATCGCCCGCGTCGGTCACCAGTGTGGTTGCCTGCGATGTTGCCCAGGCAACCTGGTCATCCTCACGGCAGTGAACAACAAGGCCGCGCCCGGCCAGCGCAGCCAGCATCGCCGTCAACAATTGTTCTTTGCTTCGCCCCAGCGCTGCCAGATGGAATGGCTGCTGGGGGATAGCCGCGCGCAACAGTGCCAGTTGTGCGCCAGACGGCACGCGCCCGGTCGCCACACTCGGCGCAAGAGGCAATCGGCCAGGTAAAAACACGCGCGCACGTTCAAAAATACCGCTGTAATGCGGCGGCAATGCGCTGCCTTGCTGCTGCCACAGGGTCAGTAACCCCGGCAACAAGAGCGGCTGCATCACCGGCTCAATGCCCTCTATCGGGTCACGCAGTTGCCAGTAATTGGCCAGCGAGTCCGGTAAGGTGGCGGGTTGTACGCAAGCCAACGCCTGCACAGAGGTAAACGGAAAGGTCGAGACCTGTACCCATCCCTCGGTCGCCATCGTCCAGTCGGTCTGACTATCAATGTCATCGGAGCCTGATTTTTCCGCCGCTGCCGTGGCCAGGTCTATCGCCCTGCTGCTGGCATAGGTCAGGTCACCATTCACGATCGGCTGCAAATCTTGCAAACCGTCCCTGAGCATCAGCGTGCGTTCCACCCCAATGCCGAATGAAAAAGCGCTGAACGCGTCAGGGTCGACACCGCAATTGATAAGCACATTCCGATGCACCATGCCGCAGCCTCCCCATTCAATCCACCCTTCCCCCTGACAAGTCGGACACGTTGCCGACTGCCCATGGCACTGATTGCATTGAATGTCGATTTCGGCTGCCGGTTGCGCGTAGGCAAACTCATAAGGCCGTAATCGCGTCACCACCCCTTGCCCAAACAGCGAATGCGCCAGTTCATCCAGCAATTGCTTGAGGTTATCCATCGTCAGATGGCGGTCTACCGCTAACCCCTCCAGTTGGTTGAAGACCGGGCTGTGCGTGGCATCAAGCGCATCAGGCCGATAGGTACGGCCAATATGAAAGCGATATAACGGCGGCGATTGCGTCAGCAAGGTACGCGCCTGTACTGGCGACGTATGCGCCCGCAGCACCAACCCGGAACGTGGCCGATGTGGTTCTGGCTGTTGTTCCGATGTCGTTAACTCGCCGTACCGCTCTGCGGCTGACTGGATCAGATAAAAAGTATTGTCTGAGGTACGGGCAAAATGATCGTCAGCCATATTCAACACATCGAAATTGAACCATTCGGCTTCAATTTCTGGTCCATCCATCGGGGTATAGCCACGCGCCTGAAAAAAACCGGCGATCTGTTGCCTGAGCAAC
This sequence comes from Dickeya oryzae, assembly GCF_009372235.1. GTDB lineage: Bacteria > Pseudomonadota > Gammaproteobacteria > Enterobacterales > Enterobacteriaceae > Dickeya > Dickeya oryzae. The sequence continues at coordinate 74,450 of NZ_ML762921.1, forward strand.
GTCAGCGGATGCAATGAACCTCGCGGAGGTTGGCTACAAGATGTCATGATGAAGCGCCCTGCAATGTCCAGGTGGCGATACGCTCATGTACCAAATCCATCATGTCCCAGGCCTGACGGCACAGCGGCAGCAGCGATTGTATTTTTTCAGCGGGCAGGCTGTGGAGGTAAGCCTGACCGATAGACCGATGGTCATCATCCGCTTCGGCATGCACATCAAAATAATCGCCTTCAACCTCGGGCTTATGGAATATTTCAGAGGTGGCAAGGCCAAATACGTGACCGCTCGACTCGACTACCAGATGTACCACCACCAGTTTCCCCGCCTCGTCCTGTTGGTACATCTGAGAGACAAACCAGTTACCGGCCGCTTCCAAAATTGGGTCGTAAACCGCGTCATTAATCTCATAACGCACGCGCAATAACTCATCATGCCCCACTTCTTCCATGAAATGACGCTGATACTCCTCCTGCAAAGCCGGGGTGATGCACAGTGCCTGACGAGCCAGCACCATTTTCTGGAAATAGCGTGACCAGACATATAAGGCTGATACAAAACGTTGACGTAATTGCGCGTCTTTCTGTAACCGGCCGGAAGAGAATAACTGAAACAAGGCATTGGTCTGATGACGCCCCACCAGCGTTTCGTTCACCTGATAAAGGTTATTTAGTGCATCGCTGAATGTTACCCTTGCCTGTTGTTCATCCTCATATAATCCCTTACCTTCAAATTGAATCGACAAACCATGAAAGGTTTCACCCTCACGGGTGGTAAAACCATGGTTGCGGAAAGGTTCTACACAAACAATATCCCCCTCATATAATTGATGAGGCTCATCTCCCGTTAATTGCACAGAACCACTACATACAATAATCATGGATTTTGTCGGATGTTGATGAACATCCAGTGTCTCGCCATCGGTTAAACGCACCCAGGCAAATGACAAGCGACCTGACTCGGGGATAAAATGAGCCAAATCTTCATTGCGTCGAAAATCACGGTGCTGCCCCAACAAATGCTTTTCACCATTAACATCTACATGAGTGATCGCACGAATTTGCTCACGCGAAATAACATTCACAACAGCATGTTGTTCCTTATTCATTTCCAACGACTCCTTGTAATGACAGTTATTATATTTCGCTTTATTAACGACAACGATAAAATCACAAAGATTAGCCATTCAGCCTTTCATTCATGATCATGAATTTTTCATAAAAAGTGTCAGCGCCGATGATTTCATAAAAACAGATTCAAACCGTCACAGTTACTCCAATACAGCCAGCAAATTATCCATTACCTCAGGTGCAGCCAGTGAAATACGGATATAACCGATAAGCCCCATTGGATTGGGTAATACGTCAAATCCGGCATTCAGTAGTCGGGCCGCCATCGAATCAGGCGCTTTGATAGTAATAAAACCGGCATGAGCAAATACCTTTTCAATGGCAGGAATACGTTTCAACCGTAGTGCTACCCGTTCCCGCTCCTCAATGAAAAGCAAAATTTGTTGTTTTAATTGAGCGATATTTGATAACGCCGCTTGCGCCTGCTCAATAACCGGCTGAGGAAGGGCAAAAGGGAGACGTACTTTCATCATAGCGTGAATCAGTTCAGGCCGGGCCAGTACCGCGCCCAGGCGCAACCCAGCCAGCGCCATGCCTTTAGACAAGGAGCGCACCACAATCAGTTGCGGATAGTCATGAATCAGATGACGGAATGAACGTCGGGAAGCATATTCTACATAGGCTTCATCGATAACAACCAACCCTGAGAAATTCTCCAGCACGTGAATAATTTCATCCCTCATCAAGCCACTGCCGATGGGGTTATTCGGGTCACATAGCAAAATACCTTTCGCCTGACTTTCCTTTATTTTATCCAAATCAAGGTGATTAAACTCGTCACCTAAAAGCGGGATAGGTTCAACATGAACAGAATAGGCCGCAGCCAGTTCATCAAACAAACGGAAATTAGGTGGGGTGACAATCACACTGTCTTGTCGCGGTTCAAAGAACGTTCGAAAAACTAAATCCAGACCATCAGAGGCACCACGGGTCATGAGCACCCAATCCGAATGCCATTCCTGACTACCTTGATATCCCTCTATCTCTGCCAGTGCGTTAAGATAATGGCTGGTGAGTGTTGGATAGACATTCGCAGGATAACGATTTTGCTGACCACCAAATGGGTTTTCGTTATCTCGCAGGTTAACCATACCTCGCTCTTCTGAACGGGAAGAAAAACTGAAGGCGGGCTTCATACTATTAATCACATCCCTGACCAGTGACTTTTCCATTTTCGTCCTTGCATTAGTGAATACAAATCGTGTGCAATGCCTTTCCTTTTATTCTTATCAATATTAACACTCCCCCTGCAATAGCGAATAAATATGACGAAAAGAAGAAACTACTTAATACAAATAACAATAGCATCCCAAGGCGAAAGATTTTCTTTCCCCACCAACAAGCAACATAACAAAAATAAATGATGACTAACCAAAATGATAAATAAGAATGAATTAGCATTAATGATTTTTATTATTGAATCAAAATCGCCACACTGTCAAGCATCACAAAACAACAAAACAACAAAACAACAAAACAACAAAACAACAAAACAACAAAACAACAAAACAACACCACAAGAACAACAAAATTTTTCCTCAAAAACAAAGAATAGAATTAAAAAATATCAACGAGATTTCTTTACAAAGAAAATATTAATAAACACAAACAACAAATAAAGAAGAATAAATAAGAGCAAGTGACTATTGATAGAAATAAATAATCCCGGTTAACGTTATTCGCTACCGGGATTATGTAGAGTATGACGTGATGTCAGGTTATGGCTCTTCGTTACGCTTCAACCAGTCGCCGCTGATGATACGACGTAAGCCAGTAACCGGGTGTTGATACAGGTAAATCCAGGCGCTGCCATAAGGCGTGGCAATCAACTCACGCTGGTAAGCTCCGCCTCCCCGCTTCAGTTCATCCAGTTCGGTCAGAATAGACGAACTGATGCGGTACACTTCGCAGTAAATCTCTCCTTCGCCTGCAACCGCCGCCGGATAGTGTCCCAGATCGTATAACTCATACCCTTCGAGCTGGTGATCCCCTAACCACTGAGCATTGGTCATCCAATGACTGTTTCCCTGTTTGCGCCGTAAACTGCCGTAGACAATAATTCGCATTGCTAAAACTCAAACTGATAGAGCACATCGAGTGCCTGATTCACACCAGACACCGCTTCCAGATATAGTTTTGGCATTAAACGGTAACGTAAGGTTAACGTTGCCAATGAATCGAACAGGCCGACACCATATTTGACCTGCAGGCCCGGAAGGACGTAACCGCTGACAACAACCTGCGATTTGTCGCCAACTCCCTGTGTATCCAGAGCTAAATTGCTTACGCCAAAGGCCTCGCCGATTTTACCCACAACTTGACCACTTTGTGCAACCCCTAAACCAATCAGAGCTGATGTCATCATCGAACTATCCGCGCCACTACTGTTCAAACCCTGACCGCGCAGCAGATAAGACAACGCTTCCTCCTGCGATAATGTCGGTTCCGAAAACACATCCAGCTTAGGTGCACTGGCGGTACCGGTAACCCGAACACCGACCGTCACGCTGTCTGCGGTATTATCCGGGTTGCGAATAGCCTCGATGTTTAACACCGGCAGCGTCGGCGGCCCGGAAAACAGCAATAGCCCTTTACGCACTTGCAAATCCTGCCCATAGGCCTTGAAGCGCCCTTCCTGCATCGAAATCTGCCCGTTCAGCCCCAACCCTTGTTCATCCTGCGAGACTTTCAAATCACCATGAAGACGGGCTCGTAACCCATAAGCATCCAGCCAGACATCATCGCCCACCCGTACAATCAGGTTACTGGCGATCGGAATCCCGCGGGCCACGGTGGTGACCGGCTGGCGTCGCGCATCCAGAATCACTTCATCCGACGAGACATCCACCGCACTGGCGGGCATATCGTGCACCACAATCCGCGCCCAGGGGATCGTCACCGTACCGTTTAGCGACAGTAACTGTGGCGTCGCCTCGAACACGATATCCGGCGACACATCCAGCCGCGCCATCGGCGGCACCGTCACCCGCATACGATCACCATTCACGGCAATCCGCGCTCGCCAGGCATCGAATACCGACCAGTCGGCATTCCCCGCCAGGGTTATTTGCCCCTTTGTGGTCCGGAACACGCCTTGCAATGTCGAGGACATACCGTTGAACACCAACGCTAACCGCCCGCTGGTCAAATCGACGGGCATCCAGTTACCGTCCACATCAAGGTTATCCAGCGTGAGTTGCCCGAACACCTGTGGACGTTGCAGGTCACCGCCCAAGCGCAGATCCGCATTGACGACACCGGCGGCTTTCTCATTTTGGCGCAACATCGGGCGCAGCAGGTCAAGTGACAACGCATTTAGCGTCACCGTACCACTCAGATTACGGCGATGCTGTGGATCCGTAATACTCACATCGCCCCGAAAACGCCCGTTGCCCTGAATGCCCATCAGCCATGCCAGTCGCGCCTGCCCGTGCTCTAATCCGGCCTCTAAAGTCAGCGTGTCAAACGCTACCGGCAGCGTACCGCCTTCAACCTGCTGACGGACGGTGACACCCTGACCCGCCAGCGTGACGCGTGCCTGGGGCAAACCACCGTTGGCCTGCCAACTGACTTGCGCATTGCCGTTCACCGTACCACTCACTGCCGTCTGCTGGCCGATAAAGGGTGCCAGCATCGCCAGATTAAACCGGTTAAGCGTCACGCTTGCCTTGCCGCTGGCTCCCGCTTCAATCGGCTGAGGTACACACAATTCAGCATTGGGGTTACGCCAGCAATGCGTTCCTATCGTGACGGTCTGCGCCGCGACCTGATACGCCAGCGACATCGACGGTGCCAGCCGCCATTCGCCAACCGGGGTGTCAAACCGCGTATCGCTCAGCTCTCCCTGCCAGCGCTGCTGTGCACGGTCGAAGTGGCCGCTCAATAACAGCTGGCCGCCTACCGGTTCGCCGTTCAGGGTAACGCGTAGCTGGTGCTGATTCTCATCACCGGTCGCCCGGACATTCAGCGACGCCAGCCGCACATCCCCCTGCGTCAGTTGCTGCACCTGTAACGTCAGTGTGCCCTGTACCTGTTTATCCGATTGCACGTCACCCTTGAGTGTCAGTTTACCGAGGCTCAGTTCCTGCCAGCGCAACGCGGTGGCGGAAATATCGGTCTGCAACTGTGGTGCCTCACGTTTGCCCTCCAGCCGCAGCTTCCCGGTTATCTGCCCGCCCAAACCGGGCAGTATTCCATTGAGTGACGGCGCATTAATGTCACCGTTCAATCGCCACTGGTCTTTCAATTCCCCCTGTAACGTCAGTTGGTTACGCCCCAGCGAGAGCGTCACCCCCGGAATCGACCACTGACCGTCGGCATTACCGCTCAACGCCCCTTTGGCGCTCAGTTTGTTCTGCCGGATTTGCCCATCCAGCGCCAACTGCGGTACATCAAACCGCCATGACTCCCCCGCCAGGCTGCCATTAATGGTGAATACACCGTCCAGCCGTGCTGGCCACTCTGGCCATTGTTGCGCGGTATTGATGCCTGTGAGCGCCAGATTACCGTTCCAGGTTATCGCATCACGCCAGTCCAGTTGACCGGTTATATCCGCCGTTCCCTGCAACGCCGCCAGCCGTAGTCGTGCCAGCGAGAACTGTTGTTCACTGCCCTGACCGTCGAGCGTCAGGGTACCGGGCGGCAGCTCACTGCCACGGATATCCCCACGTAGCGACAATGAATAATCCGTCACTTTTCCGCTGACATTCACTTGTACCTGATTGAACTGGTAAAGCGCGTCACCGGTTAGCGGCCAACGCAGTTGCGGTGTACGCACGCTCAGATTCAGCGGCAGGCCGGGTTCAGCCAACGCAGTCTGAATATCGACCTGCGCACGCTGCGGACCAGACAGGTTTATCGCCAGCCGCAACTGCTGGCGCAGGCTACCGTCAGCGGTCAGCCGTATGCGTTCCCCCTTGAGCAGGTCGCTATTGAGTATACCGTTGAGGTTGAGCATAACCGGCCAGTCGCCCGATAAGGTCGCATTACCATGCGCGTACAGTGCGCCCTGCGGCGATTGCACCGTGAGTTGCTGCAACGTCAGCGTCTGTTGTCGGGTAGCCGCCTGCAGTTGGACGCGTGAAATGGCGACCGGCTGGCTCCCTACAAGCTGCCATGACTCCCCCTGCAAATCGGCAATGGTGAGATCTAACGGCAAGGTAAACTCAGGCATTGCAGGCAGTAGCGGTGCGGCAAACAATGCATGCAGCGTTTCGCCCAACGGCGGCGGCTTAACCGCCGTCACTGGCGGTGTAGAGGGCGCTTTCGCGGTGGCAGGCAGTGAGACAATGAGGCCTGATACCTGTGTCGGCAACAACGTCAGTGAACGCCCCTGCCAGGTCAGCGCCGTTTGCAGCGAGTTCAGTGACACATCGGTACCATCAACCAGAATGCGACTATCGGTCAGGCTGATGTGATTCAGTGCCATCGAAACCGGCGCACGTATTTCGGTTACCGGTGCGGCGTGTACCGGTGGTTCAGCGTCGGCTGGGGGCAGTGCCTGAGTATCGATAGCCACCGTCAGCCCCTGCAACGACAGGTCATCCAGACACAGTTGACTGCGCCACAGGCATCCCGGTGTTAACGACACATGCAGTCGCTCCGCCTGCACGCTGATACCGGGCGACTGGTAGCGTATGCCATTGAGCGTCAAATTCCGCCAGCCGCCCTCGACGGCCCCCATTTCCAGTCCCGGCACCCAACGCATAGCCGCGCCAAGCAACATATGTAACCCTGGCGTGGTGGTCACCAGCAGTATCACTGCCAGCAATAACGCCAGCACACCCACCGTCAGGCCAATTCCGGCTTTTTTCATCCTGCTCATAATTCCGGTCCCAGCCCGATATAAAACTGCAATCCACGTTTATCGTTGTCGCCAATCGGCCGGGCGATATCCAGCTTGACTGGCCCGACCGGCGAAGCCCAGCGCACACCAATACCTGCGCCTGTTTTCAGGTTGGTGCGAGTCAGATCGTTGACGGCTTCACCACTGTCTATGAAAACGGCACCCCACCATTTCCCCGTGACGTTGTACTGGTACTCCAGTGATCCTGCTGCCAGCTTCGAGGCACCGGTGAGCTTGCCGTCACTGTCGCGTGGAGAAATGGATTTGTACTTATAACCGCGAATGCTGCGATCGCCACCCGCAAAGAAGCGCAGCGAGGGGGGAACACGCGAGAAGCTCCCGGTTTCGATCCAGCCCAGATTGGCGCGGGTCACAAAACGGTGTTTTTCCGCCAGTGTTCGGATCCAGACGTTCTGTGCCTGAAATACCGCAAAATCAATATCCGACCCCCACAAGGTGTTGGAGACATCCACCGAGTAACGCTGGGTATCCCCCCAGTCGGGCATCAGCCCGCCTCGCTGTCGGGTACGGTTGAAGCTGACGCCGGGGTAAAGCAGCATGGTGGTATTGGTGACGTTGGCCTGAGTAAAGTGATCCAACGTCCAGCGCATATTCACAGCCCGCTGCCAGCCGCTGGATAGCTCCCAGTAACGCGCCAGATTAAATGTCGTCGAGTCAGACTGGGTATCGTTGAGATCTTCGCGCTTGAAGCCCCCCTGCGCCAGATAGTACTGCTCCAGCGGGCTTTTCAGCAGGGGCATCTTGTAGCTGAAATCCAGTTGCTGTTCCGGCGCAGATACGCTCAGACTGCTTTCCAGACTGTGACCGTAATCGTTAACCCAGGGTCTTTTCCAGGTTGTTTTCAGCCGTGGCCCGACATCGGTGGCATACCCTACCCCGGTTTCCACATTATTACGGGTACGCGGCGTCACCACCGCCTCTAGCGGCAGGACTTTACTCTGGCGACCGTGTTCAAAATCTGGTGACACTACCGCCGAGTTAAACCAACCGGTGGCAGACAAGCGCCGGTTAAACTCCCCCAGTTGTTCCACCGAGTAAGCATCGCCCTCACGAAAGGGCACCAGATTGTGCAAATACGCCTGCTGAATCTGAGAACCTCGAAAGTTCACCTTACCAAAGCGATAACGGGGGCCGCTGTCATAATCGATGTCCCACCAGGCCTGATGGGTCGAGGGCATCACCCTTAACTGGCTTTTCGTGAAATGACCGTCGAAATAGCCCTTACGCATCGACAACGTATTGAGTTCGTCTTTAAACGCATCGTAATTACCGTGATTGAGCGGACTGCCAACCGCTGGCCGACGTTGCTGCACCAGTTTTTGATAATCCGCATCCTGTTGTGCACCACCGCGAATAGCGATGCTGGAACCGGCGATGTTGACCGGCTCTCCCGGCATCACCGTGACCTTCAACACCGGGCGGCCACGCCCCTGCGCCGGAATAAATTCAAAGCGGATATCCGGGTCGTAGTAACCCAACGCACGAAGGCCCTTGCGGATAGCTTCATCAACCCGGGCACGAAAACGCCCATCAGCATTAACTTCATCCGGAGTGATGGTAGAAAGGCGTGCCCGCACATTCTTCTGCAACTCCCCGTCCAGCCCGGTAAGTTGAAGACGTACATTCGGTGCAGCCCATGCTGACGTCGCCATCAGCAGCAGGCAAACTATGCTAAACACCCGGCAGAACACGGCGCTACGGCGGCAAAATCTATTTTTTGTCCTGATAAAAATCGTCACGTCACTTCCCAGTAGCGTCGACAAAATCGACGTATTTTCTTAACAACAACAAACAGGTATATCGGTAACGATAGGATTAGTTACCATGGTTAACTATAGATAGTCGTCGCCATGCCGACAACGCCATGAACCTGAAAGTCGCCCACACCCGACACGATAGCCCGGCAATGCGTACACGTCAGGTCAGGGGCCACCGCCTCAACGACATACTCGCTGTCGATACCCGCACCCTTGTCATATATCTATGGTATTTCGCCATAAAGACAGAGCGCATTAACTCGGTTATGCTCTGAAAATGACGAAATACAGGGTGATAATCAGGAGCCAAACGTGATAGTGAATTTTGACAAGACCCAGTTGATCGACAAGTCAGATGCCCTGCCAGGCCGCACGACGCCGATGCCAGTCGCCCGCCTGCACGTGGTCAACCAGCACTCCATGACCCACGTTCCAGACCACATGGAGGTGGCGATTTTCGCGATGGGCTGTTTCTGGGGCGTAGAGCGCCTGTTCTGGCAACAGCCGGGGGTGTACAGCACCGCGTCAGGATATTGCGGCGGTTACACCCCCAACCCGACGTATCGGGAAGTGTGCACCGGTAAAACCGGCCATGCCGAAGCGGTACGGGTAGTGTTTGACCCGGCAGAGGTGAGTTACACCCAGTTGTTGCAGCTGTTTTGGGAAAACCACCATCCCGCGCAAGGGATGCGCCAGGGCAACGACATCGGCACGCAATACCGTTCTGCTATCTATACGTTAACGCCAGAGCAGGACGCCGCCGCCAAAGCCAGCTGCCAGCGCTTTCAGCAAGCCATGCGTGAGGCAGGCGATAACCGTGCCATTACCACCGAAATTCAAGCTGCCGGGCCGTTTTACTACGCTGAAGATGAGCACCAGCAATACCTGCACAAAAATCCGCACGGCTACTGCGGACTGGGCGGCATTGGCGTGTGCTTACCGCTGCAAGGCTAAGGCTTTCGACGATTTCATCGCACCTGTTATACTGTGCGTCCACAGGACCGGTTTCCGGTCCTTTTTGCGGTGCCGCCGCACCCGTTATTGCGGTGCCACAGCACCCATAATGTGATTCCCTTTCAGAGGTTCGCCGTCCGCGACGACTGTGCGAAAAAACTATGTTAAACAGTCTGTTAATTATTTTATGTCTTATCGCCATTAGTGCGTTTTTTTCCCTGTCGGAAATATCGCTGGCCGCTTCGCGCAAAATCAAACTGAAGCTGATGGCCGACGAAGGAGACCTGAATGCCGCGCTGGTACTAAAATTCCAGGAAACGCCGGGTATCTTCTTCACCGTGATTCAGATAGGCCTCAATGCGGTTGCTATCCTCGCCGGTATCATCGGCGACGCGGCGTTCTCCCCGTATTTCGAAATGCTGTTTACCCGCGTTCTGCCGCAAGACATGGTCGCCCGCGCCAGTTTTGTCTGTTCGTTTGTGCTGGTGACCAGCCTGTTCATCCTGTTTGGCGACCTGACACCAAAGCGCATTGGTATGATTGCCCCGGAAGCGATTGCCGTTCGGATCATCAACCCCATGCGCTTCTGTCTGTTGGTATTCCGCCCACTGGTGTGGCTGTTCAACGGTCTGGCGAACCTGATTTTCCGGCTGTTCAAATTGCCAATGGTGCGTAAAGAAGACATCACCCCGGATGATATCTATGCGGTGGTGGAAGCCGGAGCACTGGCCGGTGTGCTGCGCAAACAGGAACATGAGTTGATCGAAAACGTGTTCGAACTGGAGTCCCGTACCGTACCATCCTCCATGACCTCGCGTGAAAGCGTGGTCTATTTCGACTTGCACGAAGATGAAACGCAAATCAAAGAGAAAATCGCCCACCAGCCTCACTCCAAGTTTCTGGTGTGCAACGGCACTATCGACCAGATTGTCGGTTATGTGGACTCCAAAGATTTGCTGAACCGGGTGCTGGGGAACCAGAGTCTGGAGCTGACCAGCGGCGTCCAGATTCGCCCGGCGCTGATGGTACCGGATGCCCTGACGCTGTCAGAAGCGCTGGAAAGTTTCAAAACGGCAGGAGAAGATTTTGCCGTTATCCTCAACGAGTACGCATTAGTGGTAGGGATTATCACCCTCAACGATGTGATGACAACGCTGATGGGCGACCTGGTTGGACAAGGGATGGAGGAGCAAATTGTCGCCCGTGACGAGAACTCCTGGCTTGTCGAGGGGGGCACACCGATAGAAGACGTGATGCGCGCGCTGAGTATTGATGAGTTCCCTCACTCCGATAATTACGAAACCATCGGCGGGTTCATGATGTACACGCTACGCAAAATCCCCAAACGTACTGATTTTGTCCGTTACTCTGGATATAAATTTGAAGTGGTGGATATCGACAGCAACAAGATTGATCAGTTGCTGGTGACCCGGCTGGAAGAAAGGGTGACGGTGAACCCCGAAACGCCCCCGACCTAAGTCAGCCTTCACCGTTCAGTCGCTACCAATAACAACGGCCCGTCAAAGGGCCGTTTTCCTGTTGCTGGAGAGGGTTCGTCAACCCAATTCAGCCTGTAATTTCAGTACCTGACGGTTAACTTCAGACATGACCACCAGATGCTGTTTATCCTGCGTCTTGGGCAGCAGGATGCGCCCCTGATCAAATTCAAAAGCGCCAATCCCGTTAATGTAGAGCCTTCCACGAAACAGGATTTTCACATACTTGGCGACCTTCAGGGGATTGTAACGCTCGAAGATCCTCATCGTCTTCCTCTCCTCCCGTTTTTATTCACCACGCACCCCGTTTCTGATTCAGGCCGGAGATGTCCTGCGTGGCAATCATGCACTACTGATTAGTGTCTCTATTCTGTGGTTAGTTCCCGCAACCACAGCATTATTTATGGCATTTACATAATTTTACCGAATAGATTAATGCCACAAATTTTAAATCAGTATAAACCTTCAAGGTATTACCGTGTGTGCGGTATGCCGCGAACTCGGACACACCACCGCACTCGCGTTAACGGCCGCCAATCTACCGGGAAAATATGACCAAAAAACGACAGTACGTCGTGCGTCATGTTAAAGATGAAAACGTAAAGAAAGGTATCGCAGCAGGCGCGTTGGCTGCTGCGATATCAGCGGGAAGGATCAGGCTGGCACATCACGACCAGTAGAAAATATGCCTCAGAACAGCGATACGCGAAATCCGGGGTTCAGGAAGGACTCACGCGGCACATAGGAAAGCTCACGCCCCTGCCAGTCATGTACTTGTGCTCCGGCAGCCAGCGCCACCGCATGCCCGGCGGCGGTATCCCAGATATTCGTCGGTCCGAACCGCGGGTACAGTTGCGCTTTGCCTTCGGCAACCAGACAGAACTTCAGCGACGAACCGATAGAAACGGTCTGGTGTTCACCTAACTGGCGCAGATAATCATCCAGCTCCGCGTCGGCATGGGAACGGCTCACCACCACCAGCGGCGGCCGGGCGTCTTTCACCCGAATCGGACGACGCCCCCCCTGTTCCTCTTTCCAGGCATTGCCCTGTACGGCGGCATACATCACGCCCGTCACCGGCACATACACCACCCCCAGCACCGGTTTACCGTTATCAATCAACGCAATATTGACGGTAAACTCACCGTTGCGGTTAAGAAACTCCTTGGTCCCATCCAACGGGTCCACCAGCCAATAACGCTGCCAGTGCTGGCGTTCGGACCACGCCTGCGGGTCCTCTTCCGAGAGCATCGGGATAGTGGGGTGCAATTCCGCCAGCCCACGCGCAATCACCTTATGCGCCGCCAGGTCAGCCGCCGTCACCGGCGAATCATCTTTTTTATGCACTACATTGAGCGGCTGATGGCCGTTATATACCTGCATGATGGCCTCTCCCGCCTCACGCGCCAGTTGGCAGATCGGTTCTAACATCGTTTCACCTCGTTATCTGTACAGGCCATTGTTATGTCTGTCCCCGGCATTCTATCCTTTAATATACCCGTCATACTTCAAGTTGCAGGAAGTCGGGTATATGTCATGCTTCACACTTCGGACTGATATTTAACACTATATTCATCAAAATCTGCGATATAGATTCAGGCTTCGCCGCCAGGACGTCGGACAATGACCAGCGGCGTTGCCCTATTCATACCTCGTCACAGGAGCGACCTTTATGAAGCATAAGCTGGTGCTGAGCCTGCTTGCGATGGCTATCGCTACCGCTACCCAGGCGGCGACCGTCGATTTACGGGTGCTGGAAACCACCGATCTTCACAGCAATATGATGGACTATGACTACTATAAAGACAGCCCAACGGATAAATTCGGACTGGTCCGCACCGCCAGTTTAATTCAGGCTGCTCGCCAGCAGGCCATCAACAGTGTGCTGGTGGACAACGGCGATATTATTCAAGGCAGCCCTTTGGGTGACTACATTGCGGCCAAAGGATTACAAAAAGGCGATGTGCACCCGGTCTATCTGGCGATGAATACGCTGGATTACGCTGTCGGCAATATCGGCAACCACGAATTCAACTACGGGCTGGACTACCTGCACAAGGCCTTGTCTGGTGCCCACTTCCCTTATATCAACGCCAACGTACTGGATGCCAGTACCGGCAAACCACTGTTTACACCTTACCTGATCGAGAAGAAAACGGTGAAAGACCGTGACGGTAACCCCCATGAACTGCGCATTGGTTACATCGGTTTTGTCCCGCCACAAATCATGGTGTGGGACAAAGCCAACCTGAGCGGTAAAGTCACGGTGGCGGATATCACCGAAACCGCGAAAAAATGGATACCAGAGCTGCGTAAACAAGGGGCGGATGTGGTAATTGCTATCCCGCATTCCGGCCTGTCGGCTGAGCCGTACAAAGCGATGGCGGAAAACTCGGTCTACTACTTAAGCCAGATTCCCGGTATTGACGCCATTATGTTTGGTCACGCTCACGCCGTGTTCCCGAGCAAAGATTTTGCTGGCATCCACGGTGCCGATATCGCCAAAGGCACGCTGAATGGGGTTCCCGCTGTTATGCCCGGCCAGTGGGGCGATCACCTTGGGGTGGTCGATTTGGTCTTGAACAATGACAGTGGCCAGTGGAAAGTGACCGAAGGCAAAGCGGAAGCCCGCCCGATCTTCGACAAAGCCCAGAAGAAATCACTGGCGGCGGAGGATGCGCAACTGGTTAACGTACTGGCGGACGCCCACCAGAAAACCCGTGAATTTGTCAGCCAGCCTATCGGCCACTCTTCGGACAACATGTACAGCTACCTGTCGTTGATTCAGGACGACCCAACCGTACAGATAGTCAATAACGCGCAGAAAGCCTACGTCGAACACTTTATTCAGGGTGACCCGGATCTGGCGGACCTGCCGGTGCTCTCCGCCGCCGCGCCATTTAAGGCTGGCGGTCGCAAAAACGACCCGGCCAGCTATGTGGAAGTCGAAAAAGGCCAGTTGACCTTCCGTAACGCCGCCGATCTTTACCTCTACCCCAACACGCTGGTGGTAGTGAAAGTCAAAGGCGAGCAGGTACGGGAATGGCTGGAATGCTCCGCCGGTCAGTTCAATCAGATTGATGTGCATAAACGCGAGCCGCAATCGCTGATCAACTGGGAAGGGTTCCGCACCTACAATTTTGACGTGATTGACGGTGTCAGCTACCAGATAGATGTCACTCAGCCCGCCCGTTACGACGGCGAGTGCCAATTGATCAACGGTAATGCGCACCGCATAAAGGATCTGACCTTTAACGGCAAACCTATCGACCCACAGGCCACGTTCCTTGTCGCCACCAATAACTACCGCGCATATGGTGAAAAATTTGCCGGTACCGGTGAAAAACAAGTCGCGTTCGCCTCACCAGATGAAAACCGTGCGGTACTGGCTGCCTACATCAGCACTGAAACGAAAAAATCCGGAGAGGTGAAACCGTCGGCAGACAACAACTGGCGTCTGGCGAAGATTGTCAGCGATACACCGCTGGATATCCGGGTGGAAACCTCTCCATCGCCGAAAGCCGCTGCATTCATTAAGGAAAAATCGCAATACCCACTCACGCTGGTGGGCAATGATGATATCGGCTTCGCCGTGTATCGTCTGGATTTACAACACTAACCCGTCACCACACCGCGCCGACAGGCGCGGTGTTTTCATCGCCCTCTTTCTCCCAGTAATCCTTTTTAGGGATAGCTAATTTTTAAAGGTGCATTTAAAATGCATTTTATAAATAACACCATTCTGAGGGTACCCACCATGCACTACCGCGATCAATCATTAGGCGAGCTGGCCATTACCATCCCTCGCGCTACCGCACTGTTCCGTGAATTCAATCTCGATTTTTGTTGCGGCGGCAAACAAACGCTGCTGCGTGCTGCCACCAAGCGGGCGCTGGACATCGATATGCTCGAATCGCGTCTGGCCGACCTGTCGACACAGCCATCCACGGAAAAAGACTGGCAACAGGCCTCTCTTGGCGAAATGATTGTGCATATCATCAGCCGTTTCCATGATCGTCACCGTGCGCAGTTGCCGGAACTGATTCGGATGGCAGAGAAAGTCGAACGCGTACACCACGACAAGCCAGGCTGCCCGATTGGGCTGACGGCTCAACTGACGCTGATTCACGACGATCTGACACAGCATATGATGAAAGAAGAGCGGATCCTGTTCCCGATGATCCAGTCCGGTATGGGTGCCCAGGCCACTGGGCCGATTTCCGTCATGGAACATGAGCATGACGACGCCGGTCAACAGTTGGACGTGGTCAAAACCCTCACCAACAACGTGACCCCGCCGGTCGGCGCTTGTACTACCTGGCGTGCGCTATACACCGGTATCAATGAATTTATCGACGACCTGATGGAACATATCCATTTGGAAAATAATCAGTTGTTTCCACGGGCGCTAAAGGGCGAATAACCGCTGTTACCCGCCATGGTGCCGCTAAAAAAAACCGTGCCCTGTCAGAGCACGGTTTTTTATTTTAAGGTCGCTATCAATCACGGTTTACCAGCGCGGACCACCGTGATGAGGGCCGGGGCCCCATCCCCATCCTGGACCACGCGGCCCGGCAGGAACGACATAAACCGGCGGCGGAGGCGGTGCTTCTACCACCACAACTCGGCGTGGCGGCGGGGGCGGTGCATAGTCGTAATATTCGTAATAAACCTGGCGGGCATGGTGGTGGCGACGGGCGTACCAGCTATCCGGGTCACACCACCGATTACCGTCCCAGTAATAGCCACGAGTATCACGATCGCCGATGTGCAAAGACACACCCGGCAGCGACAGACTCAAGCTGTCAGCCTGTGCGGCAGGCATTGCCGACAGCAATAAGCCTGTCACGATGGCACCCAGTAAAAGTGGCTTAATCATATTGTTAACCTCTGATTCACCGCAACGCGGCGGATGAGTCACTTATACGGCGCGCTACCTTCAGTCGCTATCAGAAAATGGCTAAATAATGATAACTTCAGGAAAGCCATTCAGGTCTGGCACCGTTGACTGCAGACCAGTATAAAAAAAGAATCGTCAGCCCACCTTTACCAGGTGTATCCATCGGTTACACCATAGGGTATTGGCATACCGGCATGCGTCATGGGTGGAGAAAAAGCGCTGAGGTGGCGTCATTCACAGCGAACGCCTGCGAGGGGAGATCTGCCGGGTCACGACGTTCCCGGCAGAGAAAACACTTACAGGATTTCCAGCAGTTCCACTTCAAAAATCAGGGTACTGAACGGAGGAATGGACGCACCCGCGCCACGTTCGCCATACGCCAGATTCTGAGGGATATAGAGTTCCCACTTAGAACCAACCGGCATCAGTGTCAGCGCTTCGATCCAACCTGGGATCACGCCGCTAACCGGGAATTCAGCTGGCTGACCGCGCTGTACCGAACTGTCGAACACGGTGCCGTCAACCAGGCGGCCAGTGTAGTGAACCCGCACGCGATCCTGACGGGCCGGAATCGCGCCGTCGCCTTGAGTCAGGACACGGAACTGCAAACCGGACTCAGTGCTGCTCACCCCTTCTTTAGCGGCGTTAGCATCCAGAAAGCGCTGGCCTTCAGCTGCCAGTTCACGCTGACGTTCACGACGTACCGCATCCGCCCGCTCATGCACTTCACGCAACGCGCGATGTACCACATCAACCGGCACCGCAGGCGTTTTACCTTCCAGCGCATCGCACAGTCCTGCCAGCAGCGCATCGGGGATCAACCCCTCCAGACCGGATTCCTGCAGTTGTTGACCAATCTGCAGGCCAATGCCGTAGCTTGCCTGCGCTTCGACGCTGTCATAAGAAGGCGTTGTCATGAATGTTCCTTTAATCTAAAAAATATGAAAGTGCAGCATAGCAGTGAGTCGATTGAGGGTAAAACGTTCTGTCGTTATCTTGTTTCGCCGCCGCTCGACCTTGCGTCAAACCGTTCATGTTTACGGCATCAGTTTCCAATGACGGCGGCCTTAACTGGTTATCTGCCACCAATTACCGATATAATTATACCCAAAATAATTCGAGTTGCGGGACAGCACGCTCGCGTGTTGAACAACGCGATGCGTTGGCCCTTTAGGGCAAGGCTCGTTAGAGCCTTGTAACGCGGCAAGAGAGCGAATCCCGATGAGCTTACTCAAGTAAGTGACTCGGGTGAGCGACAAATCGGCATACGCCGATTTGAACGCTGCTTGCAGCGGCCCGAAGGGCGAGGCCCATTTATGGGCCGAGTAACGCAGCCAACACACCTGCAACTTGAAGTATGACGGGTATAGGCTGTTTTTACCTTTATACGGTTCTAAGAGAGGTCACCATGGGCAGAATCGCGCCCAGGAGAAAACAATCCCGGAGAGATCAATCCCGGAAAGAGCAATCCACCTGGAATCCCCTGACGTTATGGCAGTCTGGCCTGAACTGGCTGGCCCAGCGACGTCAACACAAGGCAATGCCAAGTGAACCGGAAGAACGTGCAGAGGAAGCCGTCGAGGTTTCCCCGGATCCTGCTCCACGCCACCCGCATCGCAGACGTTCATCCTGGCTGCGGAGAGTGTGGCACCTGCCGGATGATTTCAGCTGGATGGAACCGCTGCCCTATTTTCACCGTCGTTGTATTCTGATTCTGTTGTGCTTGCTGTTACTGGTACTGCTGTGGCCGACCCCACCCTCAGCACCCGCGCCGTCCCGTCAGGTGGAGGTGCCACTCAGCTCGCAGAGTGCGCCGATACAGGCGCAACTGGTGGACCCTAACGCTAACGCCACTGCCACCACCAACCAGACGTCGCGCCCGGCGACATCTGGTGCCCACTGGCAGTCCTACCAAATCGCCTCCGGTCAGACGCTGGCTCAGCTATTTCGTGACAATAACCTGCCCGTCAACGATGTGTTTGCTATGGCGCAAGTAGAGGGCCAGAGCAAGCCACTCAGCAACTTACGGGCCGGTCAAAATGTTCGCCTGCAACTCAATACGCAGGGGATGGTAAGCCAGCTTGAAATCGACACCCCGGATGGTCAGCAAGTCCAGTTCACCCGGCAGCAAGACGGCTCTTTTATCCGCATTCGCTAAGCGTCCACTTGCTCAACCAGAAAATCACGCAAGACCATGGCATGATTTCGCGGTGTATCCCGGCTGCCATAGAGCAGCGTTATCGGCTCGTTTTGGCGTAACCGCGTGATCAACGGTTGCCACGCGCTATGCTGACGGAGTTCTGCGCGGTACAGCCCAACGAAAGCATCCCACTCAACCGGGTTGGCATGATACCAGCGGCGCAATTCATGACTGGGTGCCACATCTTTAAGCCAGACAACGCCAGCCAGACGACTTTTCGCCACACCGCGCGGCCATAGCCTATCCACCAGAAATGCCGCCGATTCCATCGGCTGATGTACGTCATAGACGCGCATCAGGTGTATCAAGGCCATATCCCCCTCCTTCTGACTGAATTTATCCACCCGCTGATCATACTCGCGGGGTGGCGTCACGTCGTGCCTATCCACCACTAACCAATGATCCTCTGCTGAATAGATCCAATTTCTCGCAAATCCCTCTTGACAGGATCGGTCGCTTTGATAAAAACTGCAAACGTTCCCGCAAACGTTTTTGATAAATTACACTCGACAGTACCCTATAGAAAAAAGAGGACGTTATGAAAAACATCAATATCGATTTACGTGGTCTTAACCCAGCGCCAATCACCCCGTTCACCCGTGAAGGGGCCGTCGACTATGCGGCTTGTAAAAAACTAGGTAGTTGGCTGGCTAGCATCGACGGTGTGAAAAGCCTCACCGTGTTAGGGCATGCCGGGGAAGGCACCTTCCTGTCGCAAGACGAGCAAATGAAAGTGATTGAAGCCTTTGCCGAATCAGTAAACGGCGCGATTCCGATTATCGCAGGCATCACGCTGGAAGGGACCGCTGTCGCAGCAGAAGAAGCCAAGCGCGCTATCAAAGCCGGTGCATCGGCAGGGTTGCTGTACCCGTCCCACGGTTGGCTGCGTTTCGGTTATCAGAAAGGCGCACCGCAGGATAAATACCGCCATGTGTATGAAGAAAGTGGTCTGCCGCTCATTCTGTTCCAGTATCCCGATGCGACCAAATGTACTTACAATCTGGAAACGATGCTGGATATCGCGGCACAACCCGGCGTATTTGCCATGAAAAATGGGGTGAGAAACATGCGCCGCTGGGACACTGAAATTCCTGTCATCCGCCGCGAACGCCCTGACTTGCAAATCCTGAGTTGCCACGATGAATACCTGCTATCAACCGTATTCGATGTGGATGGCTTCCTGGTCGGTTATGGCAACATTGCTCCCGAACTGCTGGTTGAAATGATTAAAGCGGGTAAGGCGAAAGATTATGCCGCCGCACGCGCTATCCACGATCGCCTGCTTCCGGTGACGAAAAGCGTGTACCACCGTGGCTCTCACATGGAAGGTACAGTGGCATTGAAGCATGCGCTGGTCGCAAGAGGGATCCTGGATCATGCGACGGTTCGTTCCCCGTTAATGCCGCTGGAGCCAGGGGCTGCGGACGAAATCATGACGGCAGTCCGCATGGCGGAGCTTCCTCGCGTTGACTGATGCGTTTGACGCTCATCTCTACTATCAGCTCAACTATCAGGGTGCCCGCCTGCACAGGGTACGGGCACCCTGCCATTCTGACCTGACGTGCCCTGTTTGCGTGGCCTTGTACTTCCCTCCACCACATTTGCTCGCGTACCGACCGCCATACCCTGTCGGCACCGCGCCTTGATTCACGTCATAGCGCTATCTGCGGTGTATTACCAAAAATATAGCTAATTCACCGGTGCCACTACATAATAACAGCGTGCAAAACAAGCAATAAAACAGACACACTCCAGACGGCTGAGGGCATCCGGACAGCGTGGATAGCCTCAAATACCGGAGTTTTATCGGGGAGGCTCCCCTACTGACTACGACTAAGGATGACATGGACTCAAACGCATTTTCGCCACCTGGCACCAACCGGAAACTGAGCAATAAACCGGTCACCCTACAGGACGTGGCAACCGCGGCTGGCGTCAGCGTCTCTACTGTGTCGCGCGTACTGGACGAGCGTCTGCCTCCATCACGCAGTAAAGCCGCCCAACGGGTCAGAGAGGTCGCACAGGAGCTGGGGTACCGACGCGATATTATGGCATCCAGCCTGCGTCGTGGTGGCACCGGCACTATCGGCGTCCTGGTGCCGCGTTTAAGCGATATGGTAATGGCGCTTTTATACGAAGCCATTTTCCGCGCCGCAGAACGACACGGTTACTTCACTATCGTCGCCACGTGTGGTGATGACCCAGTACAGGAAAAGCAGGCGGCAGAATCGCTGCTTGACCGCCGGGTTGACGGTTTGATTCTGGCCACCAGCCGACTGGATGACCAGCTGCCTGCGGAATTACGCCAGCAGCAGATTCCCCATACACTGGTGTTGCGTACCGATGGCATTAGCCCTTCTGCTACAGGCAACGATGAGCAAGGGGGTTATCTGGCCACTCGTCATCTCATCGATTTAGGTCATCGGGATATCGGCCTGATTGCAGGCCCTAATTTCACCTCGGGGGCGCGTGATCGCCGTCTGGGATTTCAACGGGCGATGCAGGAAGCCGGGTTACCAATACGGCCCGAGTGGATCCGCGAGTCGGGTTTTGGGATTGAGTCCGGGGAACAACAAGGGCTGGAACTGCTCACACCGGCACATCGTCCCAGCGCCATTTTTGCGATCAATGATGATCTGGCGATAGGCGTGATGGCGGCAGCGCACCGTGTCGGCCTGACAATTGGTCAGGACCTGTCGCTGGTAGGGTATAACGATATTCCGCTGGTAGCGCGCCTGCCGGTGCCGCTCTCATCAGTCCACGTGCCGCTGGATCATGTCGCCTCGCTGGCCGTTGACCTTTTGCTTTCCCCTCCACAAGGCGCTAACACCATCAGTCGGGTTATCCCAAGCCTGATTCCACGCAGCTCCAGCGCGCCATTCAAACGCTGAGCAATGCGCAATGGCCGCTCTGTTCATCAGAGCGGCCTGCTCCCACCGTATTTAGGATAACAGCCGGTGTGGTGATACCAGCGCTGACGGGTGACCGTAGCCGTTCTCCTCAGACGTAACGGCACCTTCAGGCAAACGGAAGACCGCAACCAATTCAGCCAGACGCGATACTTGCTCTTCCAGTGCATGAGCCGCAGAAGACGATTCACTGACCATGGCGGCGTTTTGCTGGATGGTCGAATCCATTTCTGTCACCGCACTGCCGATCTGCGAAATACCACGGCTCTGCTCATCAGAGGCCACCGCAATCTCACCCATCAGGTTGTTGACCGAGTTGACCGACCCCACGATTTCATCCATCGTCGTGCCGGCTTTCGTCACCAGATTCGCCCCGACATCCACACGGGAAACCGACTCGGAAATCAGCGCTTCGATCTCTTTGGCCGCCTGAGAACTACGTTGCGCCAGGCTACGCACTTCGCTGGCGACGACCGCAAACCCGCGGCCTTGTTCCCCGGCTCGGGCAGCTTCCACCGCGGCGTTCAACGCCAGAATATTGGTCTGAAACGCGATGCTGTTGATGACCGATGTGATATCAGAAATCTTTTTAGAACTACCGGAAATCTCGGACATGGTGCTGACTACTCGCCGGATAATATCGCCCCCCTGATTAGCAATATCTGACGCCTTACCGGTAATCTGACTGGCATGGCGGGCGTTATCGGCATTATTTTTCACCGTTGAGGTCAACTGCTCCATACTGGCGGCCGTTTCCACAATCATGCTGGACTGCTGCTCCGTCCTTGCCGACAGGTCGTTATTGCCAGCGCTGATTGCATTCGATGCCCCGGCGACGCGATTAACGCTGTGAAGAATGTCCGCCACCAGCTTGCGCAGCCGCACTGTCATATCCATCATGGCATGCGTCAGCATCCCCAACTCGTCATTACGTTCAATCTTCACCGACATGGATAAATCACCATCCGCGATGGCTTCCGCCAGTTTCAGATTCGACATAATAGGCTGGGTTATCTGGCGGGTTATCGCCCAGGAAATCAGCAAGCCAAACAGTACCGCAATCCCCCCAAGGGTTGTCATCTGCAAGACTGAGCTGTTGATGATGGCGCTATTTTTTGCATCAATACTCCCGACGATGCTGGCAATATCCGCCGTGAGCTTATCCCCCGTCGCCCGGAATTTTACATCTGTGGACTTCAGGCTGGTCAGGTTATCGAAATATTGTTTGCCCGCACGGCCATAATTGTCGATATAGGCAGCGGTATCCGTCAGCCGGGCTTTGCGTTCACTATCAAGCGCGCTGGCAAAATCATCAAGCGCGCTGGCAAAATCGTTATACGCCTTTGTGGCTTCATCGTAAGAACGCTGCTGCGCTTTCGAGGCATCTGCACTGCCTGTCCGTTGCAGTATCTGCGTACTGTTAGCCAGCTTGACAATGGCCAGCAACATGGCGTCACGCTTTGCCAGCAACGCAGTTTCATCAGGCTTCAACGTTATGCTACCCAGAGCCTGAGCCAGTTGATTCCCGCTACCAAGCGCATCAATAGCATTATTGGTCTCTTTTACTTTATTTAGTGCTGCTTTCTCGGTATCCAGATCCTGCCAGTACTGTTTCATATCCTGATCCAGACTGTTCAGATAGCCAGAATATTCATCTCCCCACGACAGTGACTTGGTTTTATTTATACTCTCGACAATCTGATTATTATAATTCACCAGATTATTGAGATTCGTGTCATCAAAAGAAAAGAAATATTTGATTCTCGCTATCTTAGACTGATCAAGGTAATGATTCATATCATTCATGATCGATGTCTTGATATAAAGATCTCGAATAGTGAAAAATCGCGTCGCTGCAAACCCTGAGGCGATAATCACTAAAATAAGCACTATCGAGAAACCGCCGTATAGCTTGTGAGACACCTTCATTTTATTCATTATTCTATTAGCCAACCCCATATGATCCCCACCCTTGACGGAAAGAAAAACCACAACACATTGTTACAGTATCGGTACGGATTGTGAGACGTTAACGATGATGTCATTATTTTGTCTGACACACGACAAATTGATAATTTTAACGCCAGGAAACGTTAAAATGTGACGCACACCACGAACAAGTTACCACTTATAATTATAGATTAATCTGTTTCGGTCGAACCTCACACCGCCATAACCTCCTGATAAAACAGTACCACTGACAATATCGAGATTAATCGCTTAAAAACAAATAATCCACACACATGATTAAATAAAAATCCGTTTCATCTTAGCCGCAATAGAAAACTGACAACGTGATGCATAAAATCGGTGGGTTTCTCTATATCCCCTGACCTATCCTCACGTCGTGCGTGTATGGGTTACGTGACTCAGCCATTTCATCGTTTCAGGCTTAACGTGCCAGTATGTAACATGGTTTAACTCGTCCCCGTATTATTTAATAATACATAAATAATTACGCTTCATATTGTTTTCCCGGCGGAGGAAACCATCATCTGAAATATCACTGCCTGTGATTATTTAATACTTGCCCCACATTCGCAGGGCAAGCCAGCCACAGGCTGTCACCGCTATGGTGATAGCTCCTCCAGAACCTTGCCTTTTGTTTCAATAGCATATCGCAGCGTTACCACACCCCCAATCAGGGCGATTAAGGCGAATGCGACAAACACGTAGCGAATGCCAAAATCACTGACAATAACGCCTACCAAAATAGGGCCAACGGCAGAGCCCGCACGCAACCAGGCACTGCCCAATCCGGTGCCGATAGCACGTAGCCGGGTTGGATAAAGTTCGGAAGAATAGAGGTAGAGAGAAAACGTGATGGTTTGCAATATGCCGTACCCCACCGTGGCACAGATCAAAATCTGTATTGGGCTGGTCGCTCCTAATACGGTCAGTGTAGTCAGCGGAATAATTGCCAATAAAAAAGCAGCAGCATACCAGCGTCTGCGTCCGACTTTATCAATAAACAACGCACAGATTATCGAGGCCAGCACACCAAATGCCGATGTTATCCAACCGTAAGCCAGCGCCGTTTCGATGGGCAGTCCAAAAACCTTTTTATACAGCGTAGGCAACCAGGTCACCAAACCATTATTGATGGTATAGCCACACACCCATAACGCCCAGATAGTCAATGTTCGCTTGCAGTAAATACCCGAGAACAGCTCACGCCACCCTTGTGAGGCTGCGGTTTTATCCGCCGTCTGGCGAATAACCGGTTCTGCTAGCGAGCCACCGTGGCGAATCACCTCGTCCTCCAGTTTTTTCACCACCGCATCGGCTTCAGACAAGCGCCCTTTTGAAGCCAGCCAGCGTGGTGACTCGGGCATAAACCAGCGTAAAGGCACCGTAATGATGGAAGGAATCAACCCCACGATAAACATGGCCTTCCAGCCATAAATCGGCACCAGAAAGTACCCGGCTATCCCGGCAAACATCATGCCTATCGGAAAGATCACTTCATATAACAGAAAGAAACGTCCACGTTTTTTCGCTCCAACGAATTCGTTGATATAAGAACTGGCGACCGGAACTTCAGCCCCAATGCCCACACCTTGCAGGAAACGAAATACCATCATGGATGTACCGCTCCAGGCGAATAGGCAGGATGCATCCATAATAACAAACAGAATAATCGTGATTTTTAATACGCCAAGGCGGCCAATTTTTTCTGCCAGAGAACCAAAAAATACAGCACCGAACAATTGCCCGACATAACTGGCCGCAATAATCATTCCGATATCTGTCGCATTGAGCCCCCATTCCGCAGCCAGTTGCGGCATGGCGAACGCGATTGCCAGTACGGTATAAGCATCAAAGAATGTGGAAAGCCCCACGACTACACGAATCGTCATTAACTGGCGGGTGATCGGCATCCGTTCAAGGCGGGCCACCAATTCAGCCTGTGTGGTGCCACCAGGAACGACAGTGCTGATGACACCACTCATGGTGCCGACACTCATGTCATGTGTTGACATACGTTTTTCTCCAGAAAGGCTAGTGAGGATGTGCTGTTGCTTGACCAATCAGGGGGTTTTCTTCGTCTTCCCGCCTACCGGTATGTTCAGCACGCAGTAACAGTCACAGAGGCTATTTCACCGCCCGATAACCGCCGGTGTTACCTGTTGCACTCCCCGTTGCCGCAACGTATGCCCGCCCACACCCCCTTGTGCTCTGCCACACAGTGCGTTAACGCGTAATACATGACGCGCCCCATTGGCATCACCGCCCTTTCCCGTAGACGGACTGCGGTAGCGCTGCCCCGCCGTTATCATGATTTTTTTCATAGCGTCCTCTTTTCTCGATGTAGGGTACTTTTAATAAATTATGTAAAACGTTTGCAGGAACGTTTGCATATTTTTCTAATGAAGGGATTATGGGTGTCAAGAAAACGATGAAAATTTCGACAGGGAGTGTGACGACTCTCTATGCCTGATACTTATTCGATCGCAGGATCTCGGGCAGAAGGCATATATGCGAATTGCATCACAGAAAGTTTATTAATTGAGAGATGTTGAAGAAAAAGAGGGAATAATTCATTAATTATCAAATAAATAAAAAATCACTGCATACCCACGGTATGGGTAGCGATCACTGATGTCTGGCTGCTGGAGAAGTGTCTGCTACAGGATCCAAACACCAGGATCACCTCTCGCAGGATCACGCTATAAAATGGAGCACCTGAAATGCAAAACGCTGGCACAAGGCCAGCGTTTTACGTGTCGCGATGAAGCGGAGTAAAAAATTACTCAGCAACAACCACAACGTTCAGCTTAGCGAATACGTCGCTGTGCAGCTGGAAGCTCACTTCGTGCTCGCCCAGTGTGCGCAGAACGCCGTTCGGCAGACGAACTTCGCTTTTCGCTACTTCAACACCGGCAGCAGTCACCGCATCAGCGATGTCGCGAGTACCGATAGAACCGAACAGTTTACCTTCGTCACCCGCTTTAGAAGCGATGGTTACGGAAGCCAATGCGTTGACTTTCTCAGCGCGAGCTTCAGCAGCAGCCAGAACGTCAGCCAGTTTAGCTTCCAGTTCAGCGCGACGGGCTTCGAAGAACTCAACGTTTTTCTTGGTTGCCGGCACAGCTTTGCCCTGCGGAACCAGGAAGTTACGAGCGTAGCCCGCTTTAACGTTAACCTGATCACCCAGGCTGCCCAGGTTTGCTACTTTATCAAGCAGAATAACTTGCATTACCTTATCCTCTCAAAGTCTCGTTAATGGACAGTGGCCGATTACTGATGACGATCAGTGTACGGCAACAAAGACAGGTAGCGCGCACGCTTGATAGCGCGGGCCAGCTGACGCTGGTATTTTGCACGGGTGCCGGTGATACGGCTCGGTACAATTTTACCACTTTCAGTGATGTAGTTTTTCAGCGTTGCGATGTCTTTATAGTCAATCTCTTGAACGCCTTCCGCGGTGAAACGGCAGAACTTGCGACGACGGAAATAACGTGCCATTTGGCTAGTCTCCAGAATCAATCAATTCAATCTGCTCGGCATGCAGCACCAACTTACTGAGGCCATTGCGCCCTTGGTGGCAACTAATGAACCCCTGAACTCTGAGTTGCATACCGACCGTTATACTGTGGGTAAATGCCTGTGACGGATGTCCACTGACAATCACGGGCATACGGCACCATGCTTGTCGGCTGAGTCCGGCTTCTTCCTGCACTGAGCGGTGCTCAAGCACAAACTGGCAGTGAGGAATACCTGACGGACTGACTTTTCGAATGGGTGTCTTGCACACCGTGCCTGACAACACCAGCCGATTGGCCGTCACCACAACAATTACTCTTCAGAATCCCCAACTTCAGCATCATCATCAGCTTCAGCGTATTCGTCACGACGCTCACGGCGTTCGTCTTTCGCTTTCACCATCGGAGATGCTTCAGTTACCGCGTGCTTAACGCGCATAACCATGCTGCGGATAACGGCGTCGTTGAAGCGGAAGTTAGTTTCCAGCTCATCGATCACTTCCTGCGGGGCTTCAACGTTCATCAGAACGTAGTGAGCTTTGTGCAGTTTGTTGATCGGGTAAGCCAGCTGACGGCGGCCCCAGTCTTCCAGACGGTGGATCTTGCCTTCCGCTGCTGTGATAGCACCGGTGTAACGCTCGATCATGCCCGGAACCTGTTCGCTCTGGTCAGGATGAACCATAAAAACGATTTCGTAATGACGCATCGAATTGCTCCTTACGGATTATTCAGCCTCCTGTCAGGGTCAGCCGCGGCCCATGGAAGCAAGGAACGTGTTGTGTGTACGGCTGAAAAAATGACGCGTAATTATAATGACGCCCTCATGGGAAAACAAGCGATATTGCCAGTCAGCACGACAAAGAGAAAAACAGCGCAGCCAAAGGGGAAAATCAGAGCGAGCGCACGAAGAAATCCGCCCCGGCCTGCAAAGCAGTCGGGGTAATCTTGTGGCCAATGCCGACCTCCGTCAGGTAGGTCACCTGCTGACTGGCGTTGCAAGCGTTCAGTTCCCGGTACAAGCGTTCGCTCTGCGATGCCGGAACCAGCTCATCAGCCAGGCCATGCCAGAGCAGGAGCGGCCGGTCGGATACCTTATCCAACTGATGCCCCACATCATACGGTGCCACACGTTCCGCCAACGCCTGTAACTGCGCCTGCGCTCCCGGTTCATCCGGTGTCACCGGTGGAAACAGCATCTGCGATAACGACGAAAAATAGCCAGCGCCCATAAAGCAGGCCGCCGATTTCAACCAGGGGTATTGCGTCATCGCCGCCAGCGCCGTCATGCCGCCCATCGACGCACCACAAATCCCGACTCTGTCGCCATCAATCAACCCCTGTTCGCGACACCAGGCCAGATAGCGGGGCAATTCCTGCACATTCGTCAGTAATATGTCCCAGAAACAACGCCAACGTCGCGCCTCATCGCCGTCAAAACGCCCGCCATGCATCAGCGCATCCGGCGCGATAACCCGAAAGCCAGCCTTCGCCAGCGCGTAGGCAAAATACGAGTAAACTTCTTTAGAGGAGGTATAGCCATGAAAGAAGAAAATGGTGGGTAAAGGCCGCGTCCTGCCGCCAGAAGGAAAGGCATGCAGCACCTCGATGCCTGAAACATCCTCGTTTCCCATTTCTACCATTATCGTCTCCTTTTCTTCATTGATTAACAGGTAAAACCGTCAGGAACGCCTACAATTATTTCGTATACCATTTAACCGCTGGCAACACTCAATACATATAAAGACAGATCGCAATGATCTTGGTCAAATTAGTTACAAAAGTACCGATTGATGTAAAATTTCGCACTTTTTTGCCGTTAACGGCAGTAATCAATTCCCAATCACGTCTCATACCATACTAAAGAGAATTATCATGCAGCTTGCTTTTAGACGCTGGAGCCTCGGTGTCAAACTTTCGGTCATTGCCTCCCTGAGTGTGGCTGTGCTGTTTATTACATTCAGCCTCAGTCTGACGCGCTCAGCCGGTGAGAAACTGGAATCATTGACAATGCATGACATGGAAAGTCAGGTTACGGGTATTACCGATATGATAGCCCTGTACGACGCCAGCCTGCAGTCAGGTGTCGACAGCTATACCAATCTGTTTGCCAGCTTTCTACCTTCTCGTTTTAACGTTGATAATCAGGCCCGCCTGCCTGTCGGTGGGACAACGGCCCCGACACTGAAATCCGGCGATACCGTTCTTAACATGAACACCGCCGTTACCGACGACTTTCTCAGTCGTACTGGTGCGATTTCCACCATTTTCGTACGCGATGGTGACGACTTCGTGCGTATCACCACCTCGTTAAAGAAGGAAGACGGCTCACGGGCCATCGGCACTAAACTGGACCGCGCCAGCCCGGCATTCGCGCCCGTTTCCAGCAACAAATCGTTCAGTGGACTGGCGGTGCTCTTCGGCAAACAATATATCACCCAATACAAACCGGTCACCGACGCCAGCGGTAACGTTATCGCCATTCTGTTCGTGGGGATTGATATCAGCAAAGAGTTTGCCCTGATGCAAAAACGCATCCTGGATAAACGCATCGGCGATAGCGGTCATTTTATTGCGCTCAGCACCGCGGGTGCGACGGCGGGCAACTATCTGGTTCATCCAACGCTCAGCGGACAAAAGCCAAACTGGTCTGGCGACACCCTGCAACAGGTGCTGAAGAATGACAGTGGCAGGCTGGAATACGAAGACAGCAGCCTGAGCGGCGATGATCGCACCCAGGTGATGGTGTATCACAGCGTGCCGCAATGGAAATGGGTTGTCGTCGGCACCATTAGCAAGGCCAGTCTGTTGGCGGAAATCAATGCCATCCGCAATGTGTTCCTGGCCGGTGGTATTGCGCTGGTAGTGCTGTTTGCCGTGTTCTTCGTCTACCTCACCCGTCGCTGGCTAAGTCGGCCACTGGACGAGGTGGTCAAAGTCGCAGAGCAGTTCGCGGCTGGGAATCTGCAAGCCACTCTCACCACCCAGAGCCAGGATGAAGTGGGTCGGCTGGTCGATGCCATCAACGGCATGGGGCATGGCCTGACCCGGCTGGTATCTCAGGTACGCGACGCCGCTGAAGAGATCGTCGTCGGTACGGATGTGCTGGCCGAAGACAGCGGCAACATCAGCGAGCAAATTTCCCGTCAGGCCAGCAGTGTGGAAGAAACCTCCGCCACCATGGAACAACTGGCATCGACGGTAAAACAGAATGCCGACAACGTTTCTACCGTCAAAGGTCTGGCAGCACAAAGCGCCAGCGCCGCCCAAAATGGCAGCAAAACGGTCACCGACTCGGTGGAGACAATGAGCGAAATCAAACGCTCATCGCAGAAAATTGCCGACATCACCACCACCATCCAGTCGATCGCCTTTCAGACCAACATTCTGGCGCTCAACGCCGCCGTCGAAGCCTCACGCGCCGGCGAACACGGTAAAGGCTTCGCGGTGGTCGCCGCCGAAGTACGCTCGCTGGCCCAGCGTAGCTCTTCAGCGGTAAAAGAAATCGAAGCATTGATTGCCGAATCACTGCATCAGGTCGAAACCGGTTACCGCTTCTCGGAAAAAACCCGTGCAGCGATGGATGACTTACTGCAACGTATTCAGCAGGTCAGCACCATCATCAGCGATATTGATATCGCCTCACATGAGCAGGCTCTGGGCATCGAGCAGGTCAATGTAGCTATCAATCAGATAGGGCAGGCTATCCACCAGAACGCCTCGTTGGTACAAAACTCGGAAAGCACGGCTCAAGGGCTACGTGAGAAAGGCCACCACTTGAGCGATGTGGTCAGCGTATTCCGCATTCATCACTGATGCTGTCATGACCTTCGCCGCTGACCGGCGAAGGTCACTTCACTCCTGCTGCGTTTACACGTCAACACACCTCAACGGTATCCCTGTTTGCGTCAAGGCGTTACACTATTCTCGCCCGGTACAGAACGCTGATTTAGCGCGTTATTAACGTGTGCCGGATGAATTTATCGCGTATCGGACTGAATGGAGCACCGCGTTATGGCTTGCCTGTCATGGTTATTCAGACTGACGCCGTTACACAGAGTGTGGTTGGGCGCGGTGCTGTCGGTGCTGCTCAGTAGTTGTGCGATGCTGGCTGGTAAGCCGGTTCCACCGCCACCACCGGCGCAGCAGGCGGTAGAAGTGTCCAGAGAGCAAAGCTACCTGTTGGAAAAAACCGGCTCTGTCTCTGTGAATGTCCGCGGCACTCTCGATGATGCGGTAGAAGAAATCGCCCGTGAGGCCAACGCACGCGGTATGCCTTACTATCGTGTGGTCAGCCTGACGCAAGATGAGCATGTGCGGCAGGACAACTGGCACGGCTATGCGGTGTTCTATCGTCCCTTGCCTGCCGCTCGCCCATAACCATTCAGGCACAATAAGAGCCTATCCCATTAGGGCTTATTCACTTGCCATTTTGGCCCTGGGCAGTGATCGAAATCCTCACGTACTCCGTGTACGCTCCGGGTTCTCCGCGCTGTCCGTGTCCACACTGGCTGCGCCAATAACGCCTGATGGGATAGGCTCTAAGTACCCTAAAGAACGTTAAGAGGATGAAGGATGAAAACAAAGATTGCCGCCATCGCCCTGTTACTGCTGACAAGCGGCCTGAGCGGCACCGCGCTGGCTTCAGAATATCCCTGCCGCAGCACGGAATGGAATGAGTGGATTGAGTCGATAGTCAATACGCGCGCCGTGCTGGGTGATGTCGATGTAGGCTCACAGGTTTGGCAGCAGGCGGTGGAAAGCCGGTTACCTGCTTCCTCCTGGCCGTCACGCAATTCGGTATTGTGGTGCGCGGCAGTAGAACAGAAAATAGCCAGCCTGAAGAAATAACGCATCGTCTCCCGGCAGGCCAGTTATCCCATCGTTGGATGCCGTCTGTCGGGAACACACCGTTTTTATCGTATGACGGCATTTTTTATTTTCGTGTAACCGTTTCGTGTGACCGCACTGCAGCGTGTTAGTACACACCCGGTCACACGACATCACGCTACCTTGCGCGATGGCTCACACAGCGCGCTGGCGTACCGCTTCAAACAGGCAAATACCGGTCGCCACGGAAACATTCAGCGATGACACGCTTCCAGCCATCGGAATACTGATCAGCTCGTCGCAGTGCTCGCGTGTCAGGCGACGCATGCCTTCCCCTTCTGCGCCCATCACCAGCGCCAGCGGGCCGGTCAGTTTGCTTTGGTACAAGGTGTGATCCGCTTCGCCCGCCGTACCGACGATCCAGATATTCTGCTCCTGCAGGAAACGCAGCGTGCGTGCCAGATTGGTCACGCGGATCAACGGAACGGTTTCCGCCGCGCCGCAGGCCACTTTCTTCGCAGTCGCATTCAGTTGGGCGGAGCGATCTCGCGGCACAATCACCGCATGGACGCCAGCGGCATCAGCGCTACGCAGGCAAGCGCCCAGGTTGTGGGGGTCTGTCACGCCATCCAGCACCAACAGGAACGGCGTCGCGTGTGATGCCAGCAACCCCGGCAAGTCGTTTTCCTGATACTGACGCCCTTCTTTTACCCGGGCGATGATCCCCTGATGGACCGCACCTTCCACCTTGTCATCCAGCCACTGACGACTGGCGACCTGTACCGCAATGCCGCTGGCTTCCAGCTCGGCTATCAGCGGTTGCAGGCGACGGTCTTCACGCCCTTTCAGGGTGAACACTTCCAGAAAACGTTGAGGGTCTTGTTCCAGCAGTGCTTTCACTGCATGGATGCCGTAAATAATTTCGCTCATTACTACTCTTCAATAATACGCTTGAGACGGGTTAACAGGGCAGCCGGTCGGCTGCCCAGAATACCGGTGTCACGGTCAGACGCGGTTCGTCACTCTGCCGTTTTATTCTTTTTGCTGGCGCGTTTAGCTCGCGTGGCTGCCGCAATTTTACGCGTTTTTTCAGCGTTCTTTTGCGATTTTGCTGCCTTCTTTTTACCGCCGGTTTTCGCCTTACCGTTATCCTTGCTGGCAGGCTGGCGTTTTTTACCGTCTCCCTCAGGGCGGAATGCACTATCCGGCTCAAAGTTGGCACGCTGGCCGGTACGGCGACGACGCGGCGGCTTCGCACCCGAATCGCTCCCCCGCTTCGCCCGGTCGCGCGAGGTTTTACCTTCGCCACGCACCTTGCGGGTAGACGAGACCAGCGCAAAATCAATTTTACGCTCATCCATGTGTACCGCTTCAACGCGGATTTCCACCTCATCGCCCAGTCGGTAAGTCTGACCGCGAGATTCGCCAATCAACCGCTGACCTACATTGTCGTAACGGTAGTAGTCGTTATCCAGCGTGGAGACATGCACCAGACCATCGATAAACAGGTCGTTAAGCCGCACGAAGAAGCCAAAACCGGTGACACTGGAGATAATCCCGGTAAAGGTTTCCCCCACATGGTCCTGCATGAAGTCGCACTTCAGCCAGTCGGCCACATCGCGTGTGGCTTCATCGGCACGGCGCTCAGTCATCGAGCAGTGTTCGCCCAGTTGCAACATTTCGTTGAAATCGGCATGCCAGCCACCGCTTTGCGTCCAGCGGTTTTTACGGTCGCTTAGCAGATACTTGATACCACGGTGCAACGACAAGTCCGGATAACGCCGGATCGGTGACGTAAAATGCGCATACGAGGTCAACGCCAGCCCAAAGTGACCGCGGTTTTCCGGGTCGTAGATAGCCTGCTTCATGGATCGCAACAGCATGGTTTGCAGCATCTCATGATCCGGTCGATCAGCGATGGAATCCATCAACTCAGCATAGTCTTTCGGCTGTGGCTTCATGCCGCCTTTGAGCGTCAGCCCCAACTCGCCCAGCACGCTACGCAGCGCCAGCACGTGATCTTCACTGGGCTGGTCATGCACGCGGAACAATGCCGGTTCTTCACTCTTCTCGACAAACTTCGCCGCCGAGATGTTGGCCAGAATCATGCACTCTTCGATAAGCTTGTGCGCATCGTTACGCACGACGGCTTCCACCCGTTCGATACGGCGTTCTGCGTTGAAGATAAATTTGGCTTCTTCGGTTTCAAACGCGATACCGCCACGCACCTCACGCGCATGCTCCAGCACCTTGTACATCCGGTGCAGCTCTTCCAGCGGCTCCACCAGTGACTGGTAGTGTTCGCGCAACGCTTCATCGCCCTGCAAAATGCTCCACACCTTGGTGTAGGTGAGGCGGGCGTGTGAACTCATCACCGCTTCATAGAACTTGTAGCCGGACAATTTACCCTGCGAGGAGACGGTCATCTCACACACCATACACAGGCGATCCACCTGCGGGTTCAGTGAACACAGCCCGTTAGACAGCACTTCCGGCAGCATCGGCACCACTTGCGATGGGAAATAGACCGAGGTGCCGCGTGCACGGGCCTCATGGTCCAGCGCCGTACCGGGGCGCACATAATAGCTGACATCCGCTATCGCCACCCACAGCCGCCAGCCGCCACCGCGTTTTTTCTCACAGTACACCGCATCGTCAAAATCACGAGCGTCTTCGCCGTCAATGGTCACCAGCGGCAGGGAACGCAAATCCACCCGGCCTTTCTTGGCGCTTTCCGGCACCTCTTCAGCCAGGTCGCTCACCTGCTCTTCCACTTTAGGTGGCCAGCTGTGCGGGATTTCATGGGTGCGCAGCGCGATATCCACCGCCAGCCCGGTCCCCATGTTGTCGCCGAGGATCTCCACGATCTTGCCAATCGCCTTGGTGCGACGGGTTCCGCGTTGGGTCAGTTCCACCACCACCACCGTGCCCATGCGAGCCCCGGCGATACATTCCGGTGGGATCAGGATATCAAAGCTCAGACGGCTATCGTCCGGCACCACAAAACCGGTACCGGCTTCGGTGAAATAACGCCCGACTATCTGACTGGTACGCGGCTCCAGCACGCGCACAATGCGCCCTTCACGACGTCCACGGCGGTCTTCACCCAACGGCTGGGCCAGCACTACATCACCGTGGATCACCGTTTTCATTTGTTCAGCGGACAGGTAAAGATCGTCTTTACGTCCTTCCACCCGCAGAAAGCCATAACCATCACGATGGCCGATCACAGTGCCACGCAGTAAATCCAACTTTTCCGGCAGGGCGTAACACTGACGACGGGTAAACACCAGTTGCCCGTCACGTTCCATCGCGCGTAACCGGCGGCGCAGCCCTTCGAGTTGCTCATCGCTGGTCAGTTGCAGATCGCTTGCCAGTTCTTCACGGCTGATAGGGGTATCCCGTTTTGCCAGGTGCTCCAGAATGTATTCACGGCTGGGGATGGGGAATTCGTATTTTTCTGCTTCACGTTCCAGAAACGGATCTTGTGACATTGCGGTTCCTCCGTTGTCATCAGCAGGCAGCTGAGCAGGCTTATTCAACCAGAAGTAATTTATAGAGGTGTGGGTTCTGTTCCACCATATCGGCGAGCGTGTAATTATCCAGTTCTTTCAGGAAATTCTGTACGGCCTGTTGCAATACCTGTTTGAGTCGGCAGGCGGGGGTAATATGACAAAACGCCTTGCTGCAGTTAACCAGAGAGAGCGGCTCCAGTTCCCGTACCACATCGCCGATGCGAATGGTGGACGGATCGCGGCCTAACCGAATGCCGCCGTTCTTGCCACGCACTGCCATAACCAACCCGGCGCGACTCAGCTGATTGATAATCTTCACCATATGATTGCGTGAAACGCCATACACTTCAGTCACTTCTGAAATGCTGGTCATTTTGCCCTCCGGCAATGACGCCATGTAAATCAGCGCGCGCAAACCATAATCCGTAAAACTTGTTAACTGCACAGAAACCTCGGGTACTTTTCCAATCGAGTACGTTGCCGAACAGTCACCTGACTGCCCCAAAAACGTGAACCGGAACCAGGATGGCGCTCGTTGTCCTGACACCAGACACATCATGTTCATTTTTTATCACCAGATGATAAACCAGTGCTCCGCGCCGGGCGAATTTATTTAGTACTCAGAGATCTTTCTTAAAGGAAAATTCGCCGAGTTGACGCATTTCTGTTAACAAAACATAAGAGAATCTTGCTATCTAACACGCTATTTCATCTGTTATGTTCTGAACAAAAATAGCCCTACATGTACGTTAACGTATGGCAAGCCAGAGATAGGCTTTGCCAGTGTTTTTTATTCTGCACACACTAGGAAATGGACCATGCGTTTGAAAAATCTCTCCATCCGTACCGGCTTGTTAACCTTGCTGGCTGTGATCACCCTGCTATTGCTGCTGGTCAGCGGTATGGGGATTCAGGCCATCAATAAAAGCCGGGACTCCCTGACGCAGCTCAACCAGATTCAGGGGGAGCAGTTGGGCGCGTTGATGAACGGTTATAACCTGACGCTACGGGCCAGAGCGTCCGCGACACTGGCGGTACGCAAGATAGAAATTGGTTTGCTGGACGTGGGAGCTAAAGAAACGGATAAACTGGATAGTTATATCCAGCAGTCCGACAAAGAGATTCGCCAGTTCAGTAGCGTCGGCACCACCAGTGAGCAGGAGCAAAAACTGGCACAGCAAGTGTTAAAAACCTATCAGGACTACCTGAATCAGGGATTAAAACCGATGTTAGAGTCCCTGAGAAAGCAGTACACCGACGAATACTACACCTTGCTGGAAAATAACCTGACGCCCCTGAGCGACGCATTTGATAAATCCATCCAGAATTTCCGCAGTTACTCCCAGCAACTCTCCGAAAAACACATCCAACAGGCAAACAGCAACGAACGGCTGATGCTGATGCTGATAGGCTTTGCTTGTCTGTTATCCCTGTTGCTGGTCTTGCTGGGCTGGCTGGCGTTACGCCACATGTTGCTCAAACCGCTGGATCACGCCATCGAGCAACTGGAACACGTTGCCTCCGGCGATTTGACCCACCGCATTACCACCGGCGGTGACAATGAACTGGGTCGCCTGAACGACGCCATTTTGCGTATGCAAATGGCGCTGCTGG
This sequence comes from Dickeya oryzae, assembly GCF_009372235.1. Lineage (GTDB taxonomy): Bacteria > Pseudomonadota > Gammaproteobacteria > Enterobacterales > Enterobacteriaceae > Dickeya > Dickeya oryzae. The sequence continues at coordinate 111,101 of NZ_ML762921.1, forward strand.
ACTCCGTTGGTCAGGTGCGTGACGCCAGTCATCAAATCGATCAGGGCAGTCGTGAACTGTTTAGCGGTAACCGCCATCTGGCGGAACGTACCGAGGAATCGGTCGCCGCACTGGAGCAAACCGCCGCCAGTCTGGAAGAACTGAGCGCCACCGTTAAACGCAACGCCGACAACGCCGAACTGGCCCATCAGTTGACCAATCAGGTTTCCGATACCACCGATCGCGGCAATGAATCCGTCAACTACGTGGTGGAAAAAATGCGCGAAATCGCCGCCAGCGCCAAACGCATCAGCGATATTCTCGGTGTGATTGACGGCATCGCCTTCCAGACCAACATTCTGGCGCTGAACGCCGCGGTGGAAGCCGCCCGTGCAGGTGAACAAGGGAAAGGATTTGCGGTGGTCGCCGGTGAAGTGCGTAATCTGGCGCAGCATAGCGCCCAGGCCGCCAAAGAGATCCGCACACTGATCCTGGATTCTCAGTCCCATGTCTCGGAAGGGCTCGATTTGGCCGCCAAGGCAGGTGAAACCATGGATAACGTCGCAGACGAGATCAACCGTATCACCACGCTAATGAAAGAGATTTCTTACGCGTCTCAGGAGCAACATCGCGGTATTGAACAGGTGAACATCGCCTTTACCCAGATAGATAAAGTCGCACAGCAAAACGCGTCTCTGGTCAAAGCCTCCACCGATACCACCCAGTCGCTGGAAGAGCAATCCCGCCAACTGGTACAGGCGATGGCCATGTTCCGTATCGAAGACCACACGCCGCTGCTGCAGGCGCGCTGATTCTGTCTTTGGCAGTGGCCAGTCACGGCCACTGCGTTTTCGTTTACCCGCCTTGTTGGCTTTATTGCTGTTGGTTCACGCGGCAGGCGAACCCATGCGTGGTTGATTCACGCTTTCAGTGCACTACACAGCACCCTGCACAATAAACGGGCACATTACGCCATGTTTTAGCACCAAACCATGCAGCCTGCACAGGTACTGTATTCTCAATACTCTGGCGAGCGCCCCAGATTCCCCGTTAACACGTTACCGGCAGTAAAACCGGCACGCTCTTTGCTGCATACGCGGTGGCGCACACTACACTGCATATCACTGACCTTGTCGTTTCCCCTGAACGGGAAGAGAAGGGAAAACCGGAGAGATCATCATGTCGGCATCGCATCAACGCAGCCTGTCTTATCGCGACAGTTTCCATAGCCATACTGAAGCGCACCATACTGAAGAGCAGTGGAACAGATGGCGTAGCGACCTTCTGCTGACGCTACTCACCGCAGACGCGCTGGATCTGGCGCTGATTCATCAACGTGCCGACCGCCTGCAATGGCCGCTGGACGTGCCACATCGGGTGGTGGCATGGCGTATAGGTAACGAGGCAAGCCTGTTCGCCTCAGCGGATTACCGCGCCCCAGAGGCGCAACTGCAGCATTCACGTCTCCTGCTGCAACAACGGCTACAAGCGTCGCTGTTAGCATCGCCCCCGCCATCTGCGTCACGCTCTCCCCCACCGGTGGTCACGCTGGGCTCGCTGTTGCTGATGGTGTTGCCGACAGACAGCCCATTACTGCAACCACCGGCGCATCAGCGGCTGGTGGCATTACGCCAGTCCATCCACGCCGATATCGCCCCATTGACGCTGTACGTTGGGCTATCCAGCCCGGTCAGCTCCGCAGCACAGTACCGGCAGGGGCTTAGCGAAGCCCAACAGGCACTTGACGCCGTTGCCAGCCTGCAATCAGAAAAAGGGCTGTGTGATTACACTGAATTAGGGATACTGCAATTGCTGGGGGCCGTCAGCGACCCAACGCTGCTAACCCGGTTTATGCACAATGTGCTGGGCAATCTGGTGGAGCATAACCGTAAGTCGCCTTATCTGTTGATTGAGACGCTGGATGCAGTATTGCAGGAAAACAGTAATCTGATTAAAGCCGCCGAACGGCTGGCTATTCATCGCAATACGCTGCACCAACGCCTGCAACGCATTGAACAATTATCGGGTGGCACCCTGAACGACCCGCTGTTTCGCCTTAGCTCCGCCGTCGCGCTTATGATCGGGCGTCTTTCTGGCTTTCCAACGTCAGCAAGCACCGTGTCGCCATTCAACGCCCCGTCACAGGAGTGATTATGAAGATTATCAACGCCGTGTTACGCCATCAGCCTGGGCTCTACACCGTGCAACTGCAAAATGGCCTGATTGCGACCATCGACGCCCAACCCGGTCCGCACCCTGCCGCACCCGACGATATCGACGCCGCAGGGCAACTGGTGATTCCACCACTGGTAGAACCGCACATTCATCTTGATGCCGTTCTGACGGCGGGTGAGCCGCAGTGGAATATGAGTGGCACGTTGTTTGAAGGCATCGAACGCTGGAGCCAACGCAAAGCGACGATCACCCACGACGATACCCGGCACCGGGCGTATACCGCCATCGGCATGTTGCGCGATCACGGCATCCAGCATGTCCGTACCCATGTTGATGTCACCGATCCCTCGCTGGCGGCACTGGAAGCCATGCTCGAACTCAAAAACGAGGTACGCGACCTGATAGACCTGCAAATCGTCGCCTTTCCACAAGAAGGTATCGAGTCGTATCCGGATGGTCGCCAGTTAATGGAACGCGCCATTGCGCTCGGTGCGGATGTGGTTGGCGGCATCCCCCACTTTGAAAATACCCGTGAACAGGGCGTCAGTTCCGTGAAGTTTTTGATGGATCTGGCAGAGCGTACCGGGTGTCTGGTTGACGTGCATTGTGATGAAACCGATGACCCGCATTCACGCTTTCTGGAGGTACTGGCGGAAGAAGCACGGGTGCGGGACATGGGGGCGCGGGTCACCGCCAGCCATACGGTGGCGATGGGATCGTATGACAACGCGTACTGCTCGAAGCTGTTTCGTCTGTTGCGCCGCTCAGGCATCAGCTTCGTCTCCTGTCCGACGGAAAGCATCCACCTGCAAGGACGGTTCGATACCTTTCCTAAACGCCGTGGCGTGACCCGCGTTGCCGAACTGGACCGCGCGGGTATGAACGTCTGCTTCGGGCAGGACTCCATCAGAGACCCGTGGTATCCACTCGGCAACGGCAATATTCTGCGGGTTCTCGACGCCGGGCTACATATTTGCCACATGATGGGGTATCAGGACCTGCAACGTTGCCTCGACTTCGTCACTGACAATAGCGCCAAAGCCCTGCATTTGGGTGAGCGTTACGGTATCGCTGTCGGTCGCCCGGCCAATCTGGTGATTATGGATGCACAAAACGACTACGACGCACTCCAGCGGCAGGCAAAGGCACGGTTATCTATCCGCCACGGACGCATCATCATGCAGCGTGCGCCCGAACTCGTTATTTATCCGACAACGTAACTGTCTGACAACGTCACCGGACTCGTTATGAATCCGCGTTCACGATTAGTGCGCCGTCGCAACAACGCAAGGGTGATACCGTCGTCACCCTTTTTCATCAAACTTCTTGCCAACACCTCAGAAATCGCTGCTGATGGTCGATAATTTCTTTGTCAGGAAAATTTCCCAAAAATGAACTAAAAGGAAGTAATCGGACAAACGCCTGCATCGAAAACGGCCCGCCGTCACCATGCCGTTAACCGCGTATCAACACGGATTGTCATAAGAAGAACAGTATCGATGATGAGGTGAATGATGACCGGTTCTGTATGGAATTCAGAAAGTCTGTTTCAGGGCATCCTCGACCGCTGCCCGGTGGGCATTGCCGTTATCAACTATGACGGAAAGTATGTCACCGTCAATCCTGCCTATAGCGCTATTTATGGTTACACTCAGGAAGAGATGATTAACCATTCCTTTACCATGGTTTTTCCTGAGTCTGCTCGGGCATCCGTTCTGGCGCGTCATCAGTCGTTTCTCGATGAAGGCGGCAAGCTGGGCGGGGAATGGACGGTCGTGCGTCATGACGGCGCTGTCCTGACGGTCTGGTCAGAATCGGTTCCCTTCGCACAGCACGGCCACAAAGCCGACCGACTGGTGTACGTCCTCGATATTACCGAGCGCCAGAAAGCACGTGAACAGATGAAGATTGCCGCCACGGTCTACCAAAGTACCCAGGAAGCCATCATCGTCATCGATACCCATCGAAAAATTATCTCTATCAACCCGGCTTTTACGCGCCTGACCGGATATAGCGAAGCCGATGTTGTGGGACAAACATCGTACATATTCCGCTCCACTCGTCATGATATCGCTTTCTATGATGCCATCTGGCGCAAAGTGAATGAGGATGGGCTGTGGATTGGTGAAATGTGGGATCGTAAAAAAGACGGCAGCGACTATCTCCGCGAACTGACCATCAATGTGGTCAAAGACGCCACAGGCACCCCCATCAACTATGTCGGTGTGTTTTCCGACATTACCCAGCGCAAGCAACAAGAGGCGTTAATCTGGCAACAAGCCAACTACGATGCCGTTACCGCGCTGCCAAACCGACACAGATTTCAGGATAAACTCGAACGCGCAGTTGAACACGCCAGGCAAACCGGCCACACCATGGCGTTAATGCTGATAGACCTGGATCACTTCAAATCGGTTAACGACAGCCTGGGGCACCGCGCTGGCGATGCGCTGCTGTTTGCGGTATCGACCCGCATTACCGACTGTATTCAGGGTGCCGATACCATTGCGCGTATCGGCGGCGATGAATTTGCCATTATCCTGTCTGACTTGCAGCGAACCGATGACTGTGAGCATCTGGCTAACACCTTGCTGCAACGATTGGCTCAACCGTTCAATATCGATGGCGAAAGCATGCTGGTTTCCGCCAGTATCGGTATCGCGTTATTTCCCAATGACAGCGACACGCTGGAAGAACTGTTCAAACATGCCGATCAGGCGATGTATGCAGCCAAGAACGCGGGGCGCAACGGCTTTCATTATTTCACGCCTGCCTTGCAACAGGCTGCACACGCCCGCTTACGCCTGACCAACGATCTGCGCCAGGCGCTTGAGTGCGCTCAATTCGAGGTTTACTACCAGCCGATCATCGAACTGGCTACTAACAGGATAACCAAGGCTGAGGCGCTGGTGCGCTGGCATCATCCCGTACGCGGTATGGTCAGCCCGGCGGAATTCATTCCACTTGCGGAAGATACCGGCCTGATTGTTCCACTCGGCGATTGGGTCGCACAGCAGGCCATCATTCAGTTGGCGCAATGGCGTAACACCCTTGACCCGCACTTTCAGATAGCCATCAACCAGTCTCCGATTCAGCTACGCAGCAAAGATTTCACTGAAATGAGCTGGGTGCAGGAACTGGCGCGACACGGGTTGGACGGCAGCGCCGTGATCATCGAAATCACCGAAGGGCTGCTGCTGAATGCCGAACTGCGGGTGAATAACAATCTGCATCTGCTGCGTGATGCCGGAATACAAATCGCCATTGATGATTTCGGTACCGGGTATTCATCACTGGCCTACCTCAGAAAATTCAATATCGATTGCCTGAAGATAGATCGTTCCTTCGTCGAGGATCTCGATGGCGTCGGGCTTGAACTGTGCGTGGCGATTATCGCGATGTCTCACAGCCTGGGCCTCAGTGTGGTAGCTGAAGGGGTTGAAACGCAGCACCAGCGCGACATTCTTACCCGACTCGGGTGCGACTATGCGCAGGGCTTTTTGTTCTCACGCCCCGTTCCAGCCACAGAGTTGACGATGCTGCTGCAAGCCGCCACCGATACGACTGAAACAAAACCAGCGTAAACCGAAGGCAATGCTGACGATAGCTGTGCATGACGCATGATTCTTCACGACGGTAGCTATTCACGATGGTAGCTACTCACGATGGTAGCTACTCACGGTGATAGCCATTCACAGCCGCGCGATATGTCAAAGCCAGCTATCGTCTGCGCAGCCGTCCGCTAACAGGCCGTCCTGACAGCGCTGTTGGTAGCTCTGCTCAAAGGTCTGCATCCCCACCTGGCTGCCGGTTTGCAACAAACTCGGCAACTGGTGGGTTTTGCCTTCGCGAATCAGGTTACTCACCGCCGGTGTGGCAAGCAGTACCTCAAATAGCGCCACACGCCCACCCTGCACGCCCGGCAAGAGCTTCTGTGCCACGACCGCCTGCAAACTCGCCGCCAGTTGTGTGCGCACAAAGGCTTTCTCTTCGGCCGGGAACACGTCCACCAATCGCTCCACCGCCTGCACCGCCCGCCGGGTATGCAACGTCGCCAGTACCAGATGGCCGGTCTCCGCCGCCGTCAGCGCCAGCCGGATGGTCTCGCTGTCACGCAACTCTCCCAATAACAACACATCCGGGTCTTCACGCAACGCAGCCCGCAAAGCGCTGGCGAACCCCTCACTGTGTCGGCCGATTTCCCGCTGCTGGATCAGGCTACGTTGACTGGTATGCAGGAATTCAATCGGGTCTTCCAGCGTAATAATATGGCGGGCACAGCATTGATTCAGTGCGGCGATCATCGCTGCCAGGGTGGTCGATTTCCCGCTGCCGGTCGCCCCGGTCACCAGAATCAGTCCATCCGTGCGTTCAGCCAATGCCGCGACCACCGCAGGTGCCCGCAGTGCCTGCAAATCCGGCTGGCCGTGTGGGATCAAGCGTAGCGCTGCCGATAAACCGTGGCGTTGCATGAACAGATTGGCCCGCAACCGCTGCCCTCCCGCCAGCGTCAACGCACAGTCGGTCTGCCCGCACCGGCGCAACTGCTGCTCGCACTCCGGGTCCAGCCAGCTCTGACACCATTGTTCCAGTTCGGTGTGATGTAACGGCGGTTGGGTCGCATCCGCCACCAGTTGGCCGTCGATACGCCACACCGGGGGATGACCGCTGCACAGGTGCAGATCGGATACATTCTGTTTTACACTAGCGTTCACCCATTCACTCACATCCATTTATTGGCCTCCTGAATCACTATGACGATGACACCGATATCGACAGTTCAGCACAACCTACAGGACGTCCGGCAGAAAATCTCAGCGGCAGCACAACGCTGCGGGCGTGCGCCAGAAGAGATTACGCTGCTTGCCGTCAGCAAAACCAAACCTGTGAGCGCGCTCGAAGAAGCCATCGCGGCTGGGCAGCGGGCATTTGGTGAAAACTATGTACAGGAAGGGGTGGATAAGGTTCGTCATTTTCAGACCGCCCTGCCTGATATCGCGCTGGAATGGCACTTTATCGGGCCGTTGCAGTCGAATAAAAGTCGTCTGGTGGCAGAACATTTCGACTGGTGCCACACCATTGATAGGCTGCGTATCGCCCAGCGCCTGAGCGAGCAACGCCCGGCGCACCTGCCACCGCTCAATGTACTGTTGCAGGTCAACATCAGTCAGGAAGCGAGCAAATCCGGCATTCTGGTCAGCGAACTACCCGCACTGGCCGCCAGCGTGGCGACACTACCGAATCTGCGACTGCGCGGACTGATGGCGATCCCCGCGCCGCAAACGGATCACGCCCAGCAGCTGGCGGTATTTCGCCACATGACTGAACTTTTTCTGCAACTGAAAGTGGATTATGGCACCTTGGATACCTTGTCGATGGGGATGACCGACGACATGGCTGCCGCCATTGAAGCTGGCAGCACGATGGTACGCATCGGTACCGCAATTTTTGGCGCACGTGATTATAGTTCGCCGACCAGTTAACCTAACGGACAGACGAAAACAGCGAGAATCTGATGGAACACCGTAAAATAGCCTTTATCGGCGCGGGCAATATGGCACAGGCGATCGTCGCCGGTTTGATGGCAGGCGGTTATCCGGCCCACCAGGTCAGCGTTAGCGCACCGTCCGCCACCCACCGGGATCAACTGGCCGCCCGCTATGGCATTGCCAGCCTGAGCGACAATGCCGCCTGTGCGCGTGACGCCGATGTGGTGGTGCTGGCGGTTAAACCGCAACTGATGGCCGACGTTTGCGGGGAACTGGCAAAACAGGTGGATTTCAACGGCAAGCTGGTATTATCGATCGCCGCCGGTGTTAACGTCGCCCGCTTCCGCCAGTTATTGGGCGCATCGATCAACATGGTGCGTATCATGCCAAATACCCCCTCGCTGGTAGGTCAGGGCATGAGCGGATTATACGCACCGGCCGGGGTTAACGAGGCCGATCGCGCCTTTGCCGGTGACCTGATGCAAAGCGTTGGTAAACTGTGCTGGGTCGCCGACGAGTCGCACATTAACGGCGTGATTGCCGCTGCCGGTAGCGCACCTGCCTACTTCTTCCTGTTTATGGAAGCGATGCAGCAGGAGGCCATGCGTCAGGGGTTCGACGCCGACACCGCCCGATTGCTGGTACAGCAGGCGGCTAGCGGTGCAGCAGCACTGGTGGAAGCCAGCCCGCAGACCCCGTTATCGACCCTGCGGGAAAATGTAACCTCCAAGGGCGGCACCACCGCCGAGGCGCTACGCGTATTTAACGAGCGCCAGTTGAGCCAGACGGTCGCTGATGCTATGCAGGCCGCTGTGCACCGGGCAAAGGAAATGGAATCGCTGTTCTGATTACCACCTGAAAGATGACTTTGAATGAAGGAATGACCCTCTGATGCTGACCCTGACTTTTCTGGTCAAAACCCTGATTGACCTGTACGTGATGGTGTTGCTGCTGCGTATCTGGATGCAATGGGCTCGCAGTGATTTTTATAACCCGCTGGCGCAGTTCGTGGTGAAAATCACTCAGCCGATCATCGGCCCGTTGCGTCGCATTATCCCGTCGCTGGGGCCCATCGACAGCGCCTCGTTGCTGTTGGCGTTTCTGCTCACCACGCTGAAGTACCCGTTGCTGTTGCTGATTCAGGTCGGCTCGCTCTCGCTAAGCCCGATCAACTTGCTGGTGGGGCTGCTGGCACTGATCAAATCCGCTGGTTATCTGGTGTTCTGGATTGTGATCATTCGCTCGCTGATGAGCTGGATTAGCCAGGGCCGCAGCCCGGTGGATTACATGCTGCACCAACTGACTGAACCGTTGATGGGCCCGATACGCCGTATTCTGCCCTCGGCAGGTGGTCTGGATTTCTCGCCGATGATCGTGATTCTGGTGCTGTACGTGTTGAATTACCTCGGCATGGATTTCTTCCCAGGGCTGTGGTTCTTGCTGTGAGTGCCGTCAGTCGTTGTGAAGACGGGCTGGTGATTCGGCTGTATATTCAGCCGAAAGCCAGCCGGGATCAAATTGTCGGGCTGCATGGCGACGAGCTTAAAGTCGCCATCACCGCACCACCGGTAGACGGTCAGGCCAATGCCCACCTGATCAAATTTCTCGCCAGGCAATTCCGGGTCGCCAAAGGTATGGTCACCATCGAAAAAGGGGAGCTTGGACGTCACAAACAGATTAGGATCGTCAACCCGCAAACCATCCCGGCCGATGTCGCGGGCCTCATTTCCTGAGCCGATTCCCTGAATAAAACATCCCAGACAGATTGCAGGAACAACAGATGCAAAACGTGGTTTTAGCCACCGGCAACGCCGGTAAAGTGCGTGAACTCGCCGGTCTGCTGGCGGCTTTTGGTCTCGACGTGGTGGCACAAACCACGCTGGGCGTCGATTCCGCCGAAGAAACCGGTTTGACCTTTATCGAAAACGCCATTCTGAAAGCGCGCCACGCCGCGCGCGCGACCGGCCTGCCCGCCATTGCCGATGATTCGGGACTGGCAGTCAACGCGCTGGGCGGCGCGCCGGGCATTTATTCCGCCCGCTACGCCGGAGAAGACGCCAGCGACCAGCAGAATCTGGACAAACTGCTGGCGATACTCGACAACGTGCCGGACGAACAGCGTCAGGCCAGTTTCCACTGTGTGCTGGTGTATTTGCGCCACGCGGATGACCCGACGCCACTGGTGTGCCACGGCAGTTGGCAGGGAGTCATCACCCGCGCGCCTGTCGGTGCGGGCGGTTTTGGCTACGATCCCATCTTCTTCGTGCCGCAACTCGGCAAAACCGCTGCCGAACTCAGCCGCGAAGAGAAAAACGCCCACTCCCACCGTGGACAGGCGCTGCGTCAATTACTGGATGCGCTGCGACATGCTTAATTTGCCGCCGCTAAGCCTGTATATCCACATCCCCTGGTGCGTGCAGAAGTGCCCTTATTGCGACTTCAACTCCCACGCGCTCAAAGGCGAAGTACCGCACGACGATTATGTGGCGCACCTGCTGGCCGATCTGGATGCCGACCTGCCGATGGTGAGCACTCGCCCTCTGCACAGCATTTTTATCGGCGGCGGCACACCGAGCCTGCTCAGCGCCGAGGCGATGCAACAGTTGCTCGATGGCGTGCGGGCCAGGTTGTCACTGGTGCCGGACGCGGAAATCACCATGGAAGCCAACCCCGGAACCGTAGAAGCCGACAGGTTCAGCGGTTACCAGCGCGCAGGGGTTAACCGTATTTCCATCGGCGTGCAGAGCTTTAGCCCGGATAAACTGACGCGCCTGGGCCGCATCCACGGCCCGCAAGAGGCCAAACGCGCCGCGGTTCTCGCCGCCGGTCTGGGGCTGCGCAGTTTCAATCTGGATTTGATGCACGGCCTGCCAGAGCAGTCGCTGGATGAGGCGCTGGATGATTTACGTCAGGCGATAGCGCTTAACCCGCCGCACCTGTCCTGGTATCAGTTGACCATCGAACCCAATACTCTGTTTGGTTCACGCCCGCCGGTGCTGCCAGACGACGATGCGCTGTGGGATATTTTTGAGCAAGGGCACCGTTTGCTGAGCGACGCCGGTTACCAGCAGTATGAAACCTCGGCCTACGCCAAACCGGGTTACCAGTGTCAGCACAACCTCAACTATTGGCGCTTTGGTGATTATCTCGGTATCGGCTGCGGCGCACACGGCAAAATCACCTTCACCGATGGCGAGATCGTGCGCACGGTGAAAACCCGCCACCCACGCGGCTATATGCAGGGGAATTACCTGCAACAACGCAGCGAAGTCGCACTGGCTGACCGTCCATTCGAGTTTTTTATGAACCGCTTTCGGTTGCTGGAACCGGCACCCCGCGCTGATTTCACCGCGTATACCGGCCTGCCGGAAAGCGTAATCAGGGAACAACTGGACGCCGCACTGAGGCAAGGCTACCTCACGGAAACCGAACAGCACTGGCAGGTCACCGAGCACGGTAAGCTGTTTCTTAATTCGTTGCTGGAGCTCTTTTTGGCAGAAGAATAAGGAGTAAAGAAACTGAGCCAGGAGACAGCAATCTGTCTGAACCGGCTACTGGCTGGCAACGCGTTGAATTCCAGTCCTGGAGTATGACAAAGTGAGACGGATTTTCCCCTCGATAAAAGGTCAACTACCATGAAAACCCTTATCTTACTGGTCGCAACCCTATTTATGGCGACCACATTGAGCGGATGCAACACCGCTCGCGGATTTGGTCAGGACGTTCAGAAGCTCGGCAGTACCATTTCCCATTCCGCCAGTTAACCCGGCGTCAAACCACACCAGCGCCCTGCCCGAGTGCAGGGCGGCGCTGTTACGCCTTAGCGCCACACTTAGAGCCTATCCCAGTAGGCGTTATTGGCGTAGCCAGTTTGGACACGGGAAGCCGCGCAGACAACATGCGTTGCATGTTGAACGGACAGAGCACTTTGTCCGGCCCAACGGGCGAGCGCAGCGAGTAACCCGGAGCGTACGCGTAGTACGTGAGGATTTCGAGCACTGCCCAGGGCCAAAATGGCAAGTGAAATAGCCCTAATGGGATAGGCTCTTACCCTGCGGTTCGCATCGGCACATGGGGAATACCGTCCTCATCGTAGCCTTCACCGCAAACCACAAAGCCAAATTGCTGATAAAAATGCTGCAAATGCGCCTGAGCAGAGAGGTATTGCGCTCGCCCCGGCCAGTGACGGGCACAAACGGCCTGAGCATGCATCAGCAACTGATGCCCCAGCCGTTGGCCTCGCGCTTCGGGGGCGACCACGACCCGGCCAATCGTGACCACCTCTTGCCGGTCATGCGGTGCCAGTAAGCGCGCGCAGGCGATCAACCTGCCGTTTTGCCAGGCGGTGACATGCCGGTTACCATCGACCAGATCCAGACCGTCCAGGTCCTGATAAGCGCATTGCTGTTCCACCACAAAAACCTGGCTACGCAGGCGCAAAATGTCATACAACGCATACGGGTTCAGGTCTTTCACCACCCAGTCATGCCAAATCAGACTCATTGCCTCTCCCGTTATTCCTGCTCATCAGACGTTGGTGCGGCCGCAGGCGTTGACCGACGCCGCCACTGGGTTACCTGTACCCAGCACCATAACCCGGCAATCGCCAGCGCAAACAGCGTGCCGAAACCGATACCGATCGCCAGTACCGGTACGCCGACCTTCACCGCCAGCGAGTACAGCGCCAGCATCAGCAACATCGCGCCGTTTTCACCCAGATTCTGCACAGCAATGGCATTACCTGCCCCAACGCTTTCCCGGCCACGTTCTTGCAACAGCGCATTGAGCGGCACGATAAAAAAGCCGCCCAACGCCCCCAGCACCAACAGGCAGGCATAAGCATTCGTCAGGCTATGTTGCAGGGTAAACACCACCACCATCACGCCGATCAATACCCCAGCGGGCAGGCAGCGTCGCACGGTTTTCAACGTCACCAGCTTACCGGCCGCCGCCGCACCGACCACAATCCCCACCGCCACCATGGCGTTGAGTAACGTCGGCGTTGAATTGTCATTAATGCTCAATGCCAGCGGTACCCACAGTACCAGCAGGAAACGTAGCGTCACGCCAGCGCCCCAGAACATGCCGGTGCCCACCAGTGAAAAGCGGGTTTCGCCGTTGCGCCACAGTATCTGACAGGCCTCGAAAAACGAGCGCGTCATGCGCGCCGGACGCCAGGATGCGCCAGGACGCGCGGCAGCGAGTTTCGGGATCAACAGGTTAGCGGCCAGTGCGATACCGTAAGCCAGCGCACACACCGCCAGCGCACCGTAGATGTGCCAGTCTGCCAGCACGCCGCCGACCACCGATCCAGTAAGAATAGCGGCGATGGTGGAAGCTTCCATCAATCCGTTGGCTTTCACTAACTGATCGCCACGGGTGATTTCCCCCAGAATGCCGTATTTGGCCGGGGAATAGGCCGCCGCTCCCAGCCCCACCAGCGTATACCCCAGAAACGGGTTCCCACCCAGACAAATCCATAACGCGCCAGCCAGTTTCAGGGCGTTGGCAAACATCATCACCCGCCCTTTGGCGAAGCTGTCAGCAAACTGCCCCACAAACGGTGCCAGCACGATATAGGCGGCGACGAACCCCATTTGCAGGAAGGGCTGGCTCCAGTCGGGATACGCCAGCGATTTTACCAGTGCCAACGTAGCGAACAGCAGCGCGTTATCGCCGAAAGCAGAGAAAAACTGCGCCACCATCACCGCATTCATACCGCGGGAAAACAGTGACGACGTAGGGGAAGGCGTGTGGCTCATGCATCATGCTCCGAGGGGATAGGCGTGGCCTCTTGCGCGGCCACGGCGGGTTGTTCCGCCCATTGGCGCAGCGTAACGAAATCCGGTTTGCCGCTGCCCAATAGCGGCAACTCTTTCAGGTAACGAATATCGCGCGGCACCGCCAGTTCCGGCACGCCACTCGCCCGAGCTTGTGTCAGCAGGCTATCGCGGGTCAGCATGGCATCGGTGGTAAACAGCACCAGCGCTTCCCCTTTACTGCTGTCGCTGCGGGCGCTGGCAGCATGTTGGGCGTGGGGCGACACCTGATTGGCCAGTTGCTCCACGCTCTCCAGCGACACCATTTCTCCGGCCAGCTTGGCAAAACGTTTTACACGCCCCACGATGGTACAAAAGCCCAGTTCATCTAAGTCAACGATATCGCCGGTATCGTACCAGTTCGCTTCTCTCTGCCCGTGCTCATTTTCCGCTGCTGGCGATTCCAGCTCGCCAGGGTTTTCCACCCGCAGGTAACCCTTCATCACATTTGGCCCACGCAGTTGCAGACGACCGCCATGATGGATACCCGCAACCGGGATCAACCTCGATTCCATCCCCGGCAACAAGCGACCAACGGAATGCAGTTTGCAGGCCATCGGTACGTTGATAGCCACCACCGGTGCGCATTCCGTCACACCGTAGCCTTCCAGAATACGAATGCCGAATTTGTCCTGCCACTGCGTCCGCACCCGTTCGGAGAGTTTTTCCGCCCCGGCCACCACATAACGCAGGCGGGCGAAGTCATAGGGGTGGGCAAAGCGGGCATAATGCCCGAGGAAGGTCGAGGTGCCGAACAATACAGTGCAGTTACGGTCATACACCAGTTCCGGTACGATGCGGTAATGCAGCGGGCTGGGATAGAGGAAGACGCGCGCACCGGTCATCAACGGCGTCAACAACCCGACCGTCAACCCAAATGCGTGGAACAGCGGCAAGGCCGACATAAAACGATCACGCGGGGTGAAATCGGCCACGGTGCGGATCTGCTCTACGTTAGCCATCAGGCTATTATGAGAATGCACCACCCCTTTCGGGTTGCCTTCCGAGCCGGACGTAAACAGAATGACCGCTGCGTCATCCGGTTGCTGCGGGCACATCGCGCGCATCGGGAACAGCAGATGGCACAGGATCCACAGCTTATCCGACCATGTCACCGTGTCCTTCAGGTCTTCCAGATAGACCCAATTGGCTTCTTTCACTTGCTGCGGCAGATGCGTCAGCTTGCCTTTTTCCAGAAACTGTCGCGACGTGACGATGGTTTTGATGCGCGCGGCGCTCATCGCGCTCTGAATGCCTTTCGCCCCAGCGGTATAGTTCAGCATCGCCGGTACCCGGCTGCTGAGCGACGCGCCAAGCACCGCCGCCGCCGTCACCGTCGCGTTGGGTAACAACAACCCGACATGCTCACGCTCGCTGGTAAAACGTTGCAGAATGCGCGCCACCCCGAGTGATTTCTTCAGCAGGCCGTGATAGCTGTCTTCCTTCAGATTAACGTCTTCGATACAGCCAGAGTGGTAACCGTACCGATCGCAGGCGGCCAGAAACGCCTGATACAGCGTATGACGCGGACGTACCGCCATACGCGCCTCCATCATGATGCGATGCAGCGCTTCGCCCGCCAGTTCGCGGCGTTCACGCGCCGAAGGGGCGACGGGCATCGGCAGCGTGGTTGGAGGCAGGAAATGCAGTGAAATCTGTGGAAGCAGACGACGACGCAACACCCCGCCCAAACGGCCGAAGTGCGTAAACTCCGCCCCTTCAATGCGAACAGGCACCACCGCCGCGCCTGAGCGAGCCGCCACAAACGCCGCACCGCTGTAGATTTTCATCAGTGAGCCAGTCACGGTAATGCGCCCTTCGGGGAACACCACCACCGGACGCCCCTGCTCCACCAAACGGATTAACTGCTTAATAGCCAACGGCTTGGTAGGGTCCAACGGCAGAAAATCGATATAGGGCTTCAGCCAGCGCATAAACCAGCTATCAGCAATGCGGGAATAGACGGCAAATACCGGTTTGGTTTGTACCGGTAAGAACAGCGCCATCAGCACGCCATCGAGAAAGGAAACGTGATTGGGGGTAATCAATATCTTCGATTGCCGGAAACCGCTTTCATCACCCGAGATCTGAATGCGATACAGGTGCTTGAGCGCCCAGCGTAAAAAGGTATAAATCATCCCACCTCCCTATGTCTAAACAGTAACTCTGACGTGATAGTCACCTTGAGGTAAACCGTCACGCTGCCCGGTTTGGACCCCACATGCCACGGATTGTTCATGGCGGCCAGCCAAAGGGTTCACCATACCATAAACCGTAGCAAGATTAGCGATGAAAACACCGCCGAGTCAGCGGCGAGGGGGAGTAAAAAACAGCAGAAAATCATCAAACTGCAGAGTAGAAAGATAGGGCGGGTGGCGTCCCGCCCAGGGGAAGGGTTATAACTGCTCACCGTTACTGGCGATCACCTTTTTGTACCAGTCAAAGCTCTTTTTCTTGCGGCGCGCCAGCGTGCCGTGGCCGTCATTGTCTTTATCCACGTAGATAAAACCGTAGCGCTTTTTCATCTCGCCGGTGCCAGCGCTAACGATGTCTATCGGCCCCCACCAGGTGTACCCCATGATATCGCAACCGTCAGCAATGGCTTCCGCCATCTCCTGCAAGTGCTGGCGACCATAGCTGATGCGCTCGTCGTCGTTGATGGCACCACCCGCGTCTGGCGTATCCACCGCGCCAAAACCGTTCTCGACGATAAACAGTGGTTTCTCATAGCGATCCGCCAGCTCGTTACAAACCTGTCGCAGCCCTTTCGGGTCAATGGTCCACCCCCAGGCGCTGCTTTTCAGGTAGGGATTATCTACCCCCACCACACCACCGGTGTCCGCCAGCACCGGCATATCAGCCTGATAGGTAGCACTGCGGTAGTAACTGAAACCGAGATAGTCCGATGGGTGCGCCGCCAACAAGGCTAAATCGCCCTCTTCCATCGCCAGTTCAATACCCTGCTCATTCCATATCCGCTGGCTATACGCCGGGTAGTGACCACGCATCATCACATCCGAGTAAAACAGTGATCGGCGGCGGATCTGCATGGTGGCGAACACATCGTCCGGATGACAGGTGTGGGGATATAAGGTACTGAGCGACAGCATACAGCCGATTTTGGCCTGCGGAATAATCCGGTGGCATAACTGGTTTGCCAGCGCGTTGGCGACAAACATGTGATGGCTGGCCTGATAAATCGCCTGTAACCGCTGTTCCGGCTCAGGCTGTATCGCGCCGGTGGCAAACGGAATACGGTGCATATTATTGAGTTCATTGAACGTCATCCAATATTTCACCTTATCCCGATAGCGATAAAAGACCGTCTCGCAGTAGCGGGTGAAGAAATCGACCAGCCGACGATCCTGCCAACCGCCATAGCGCTGATACAGCGCCAGTGGCGTTTCATAATGCGATAGCGTAATCACCGGCTGGATGCCGTACTTCAACAGTTCATCAAACAGCTGGTCGTAGAAACGCAGCCCTGCTTCGTTGGGCTGCGCCTCATCTCCCTGCGGGAAAATGCGCGACCAGGCGATCGAGGTACGAAAGCATTTGAATCCCATTTCAGCAAACAGGGCGATGTCGTCCCGGTAACGGTGATAGAAATCGATCGCCTCGTGGCTGGGGTAGTAACGTGCAGGGTCGACCGCCGCATCCGGTTTGCCTGCCACGATACCACCGCGTACCACATCGGCAATCGACGGCCCTTTACCGTCCTCATTCCAGGCACCTTCCGCCTGATTGGCGGCAATCGCGCCGCCCCATAAAAACCCTTGCGGGAAACGAGCCATGATCACTCCTTACTATCCGGTAAAGCCGACAACTCACGCTATCGGCGTTTGAATCAGTCGAGGTCTGCGCCGTTGGAGACGATAAGCTTGCGATACCAGTAGAAGCTTTTTTTGCGCGAGCGCTGCTGGGTGCCGTGGCCGTCGTCGTCCTGATCGACGTAGATAAAGCCGTAGCGCTTGGAGATTTGCGAGGTGCCGGCGCTGACCACGTCGATCGGCCCCCACCAGGTGTAGCCGAACAGTTTGACGCCGTCCGCCAGCGCTTCCTTCATTTGCTCCACATGCTGGCGCAGGTAGTCGATGCGGTAGTCATCCTCAATTGAACCGTCCGGGTTGACGCTATCCACCGCGCCCAGCCCGTTTTCGGCGATGAACAACGGTTTCTGATAGCGGTCGTACAGTTGGTTGAGCGCCAGCCGCAGCCCTTTCGGGTCAATCTGCCAGCCCCATTCGCTGGTGGGCAGATAGGGATTGCGGATACCGCCGGTGATCAAATTTCCGCTCACGCCGTCCAGTTTTTCCGGGTGGGCGCTGACGGTGCTGGACATGTAGTAGCTGAACGACACGTAATCCACCGGGTACTGACGCAGGATCTCGTCGTCCCCCAGTTCCTTGTTCAGCACCACGCCTTTTTCCGCCAGCATACGGTCGGTATAGGCCGGGTAGTAACCGCGCGCCTGTACGTCGCTGAAGAACAGCGACACCCGCTGCGCGTCCTCGCAGGCTTGTAGATCGTCCGGATGGCAGGTGTGGGGATAGAGGATCTGGTAGCTGATCATACAGCCGACCTGTGAGCCGGGAATGATCTGGTGGCAGGCCTTGGTCGCCAGCGCACTGGCGATAAACTGGTGGTGCACGCCCTGATACTTATCCTGCTCCAGATGCAGATTGTCCTCCTCAATCACTCCGACGCTGACGTAGGGGTGATGTTTAACGCAGTTGATCTCGTTGAAAGTCATCCAGTATTTGACCTTGTGCCGATAGCGCTCAAATACCGTGGTGGCGAAACGCACGTAGAAATCGACCAGCTTGCGGTTGGGCCAGCCGCCGTATTCGGTGACCAGACACAATGGCATCTCATAGTGGGACAATGACACAATCGGCTGAATGTTGTGCTCCAATAGGGTATCAAGCACCCGGTCGTAAAACGCCAGCCCCTCCTCATTCGGTTCGGTTTCGTCGCCACGCGGGAAAATACGCGTCCAGGCGATCGACATACGAAAGCACTTGAAACCCATCTCGGCGAACAACGCGATATCTTCCTTATAGTGGTAATAAAAGCCGTTGCCCTTACGTTTTGGATAGTACTTTTTACTTTGCGGGTCTTGTGCGTCCGCCACCTGCCGATGCGTCATAAACAGCCACTGATCCAGCCAGCGCTCTTTGGGCGTGCGGCTGTCAAAGGTATACACATCCGACACCGACAGCCCTTTACCGCCCACATTCCAGGCACCTTCCAGTTGATTAGCGGCTGTCGCGCCGCCCCACAGAAAATCTGCTGGAAATACGTTTGATACGCTCATGTATTCTCTCCCTTAAGCCGCAGCCGCGGTCAGTTTCATCAAAGCGTCGCGCGAGTGGACGTCGCCATTGAGCAACGGGCTCACGTCGCCATAACATTCGGTATTGGTGACAATCATGATCACGCTGGGGTCAATCCCTTCTGCCAGCAGCGCCGACAGGTCGAAGCTCACCAATGGCTCGCCGACTTCCACTATCTGCCCTGGTTGGGCGTGACGGATAAAGTGACGACCGCCAAGTTTGACGGTATCGATGCCAATGTGGATCAGTACCTCGGCACCGGTATCGCTCTTAAGCGTCAGCGCGTGGTGGGTGTCGAATATCGACTCGACACGTCCATTGACCGGCGACAACAGCTCGCCGCTTTCCGGGTAGATGGCGATCCCTTTGCCAAATACTTCCCCGGCAAACACCGGATCGCTAAGACTCTCTAACGCCACCACTCGCCCGGCCACCGGCGCAAACAGCTTTTCGTTGTGGAAAGACTTTTCTTTATTAAACAATTGATTACCAGACTCACTCAGCACCACCGGCGCGGCAGGCATGACTACCTGCCCTTCTTGCGATGTAGCGGCTTTCCCCACGTTCTCCTCAAATCCAAGCACGCAGGTCACTACTGTGGCCGTGACAAACGAAATCGCCATGCTGGCCAGCGCGTACAGGAAGGTCGGCCCCACCAGCGCAGGTAACCCCGGCAGTCCGCTTAAAGCAAAGGCATAGGTTTTGACCCCGAAAAACATGGCAAATGAACCGCCGCAGGCACCGCCAATCAACGCAGCGGCGAACGGGCGTTTAAAACGAATATTGACGCCGTACATCGCCGGTTCGGTAATACCCATAGTGGCAGTCAGGCTGGTGGATAACGCCAGCGACTTGGTTTTCTTGTCATGGGCGCGCAAGAACACGCCGAACGCCGCCCCCGCCTGCCCCATGTTGGCGATATAGAAGATTATCTTGAACGGATCGAACCCCATCTTGCTGATGTTATTGATCATGATAGGGATCAACACATAGTGCATACCGGTGATGATGATCATCGACAGCGTTCCGCCCAGAATCAGCCCGGCCAGAATGCCCATGTTATCCACCAGCCAGACAATGCCGGTGGAAAGCTGGTTGCCAACGATAATGCCGATCGGACCGATGACGATCAGCATCACTGGTGCGACAATCAGCAATGTCAGTAGTGGCACGAACATGGTTTTCAGCGCACCTGGCATGAAGCGGTCCACACGGCGCTCCACCCAGGACATCAGCCATACCGCCAGCAGTATCGGGATCACCGACGAAGCATAAGATACTGGCGATACCGGCAGCCCAAGAAAGGTAATCTCACCACCGCCCGCAAACAGCTTGGTCAATGTGGGATGCAGCAACGTGGCCGCCAGCGCTACCGCCACATACGGATTACAGCCAAACTTGTGGGCAGCGCTGAACGCCAGCACCAGTGGCATGAAGTAAAAAATGCCGTCACTGATGGCAGACAGAATCAAGTAGGTTTGGTTGGTATTGGATACCCAGTGCAACGCTACCAGCAGCGATAGGATCCCTTTAAGGATACCAGCACCGGCAATGGCAGGGATAATCGGCGAGAAGATGCTGGAAAACGCTTCCAGCAGCGCCGAAACAGGGTGGCGTGGTACCCCGGTTTGCGAGGCACCGGCGGTCTGGCTCGACAGTTGCGGATACTGCCGTGTCAATGCCCGATAAACATCTGCCACCTCGTTGCCGATGATCACCTGAAACTGTTCACCAGCGATGTTAATACCCATTACCCCGTCTAATGCTTCCAACTGGGCGCGGTCGATACGCTGCGCTTCATGCAAATAAAAACGCAATCGGGTAATGCAATGAAAAACCTGTCGGATATTTCCTTCCCCCCCGACAAGCGCCACAATATTCTTTGCTGTCTCCTGATAATTTACTGACATAACAATTCCTCTTTCCAGAAAGAAATCTTACGATTTCTACAACAACCGCACGGTATTTACCGTGGCGCCTTGTTCCTCTGGGGTTTGCCTGCGTCAGCGGATATCACTGCTGCCAGTAACAAGCCTATTCGGAATAATTTATACCCTTCATACTTCACGTTGCAGGTGTGTGGGTTGCCCTCAACTCGAATTATTGGGGGTAAGACAATGAATCATATTATCGATATGAATGGTTAAGTAGAGTTTCTCCGAATTGGTCATGGTGTGTTGGTAGTTTTTTTTGATAAAGGTATTGATGACCTCTACACAGCCCAGCGTTTTTTGATAACGTTGCTGAACCATGGTAAATAAATCGCCGTCGTCATTATCCAGCGAAGCACCTTCCACCACACGCTGAGAAAAAAACTTCAGGTGGGTAATAAAACGGTAGTAATTGCTATTATTTTCATCCAGCGGCACCTGAAAATAATATTTGACGATATTCTGCACCTGATAAATCAGTTGCGTAATCTGCTTCATATTGCCGATATTATCGCCAAGCTCAGCATTGACGATATGCAACGCAATGCTGCAAGCTTCATCTTCTGGTAGTGTGACGCCCAACGTTTCCTGTATCAACACCAGCGCCTGCTCCGCCACCGCGTACTCTTGCTTGTAGAAATGCCGAACTTCCCAGTGCAGTGGGTTCTGAATCAGCGTGCCGTTGCGCTGGCACTGTAAGGCGAATGCCAGGTGATCCGCTAGCGTAACGTAAATGCCTTCACTCAATTTCTGCTGAAGCTGTTTTTTCACCGTTTCGACAATATCACTGGTGAGCTGCAATATTTCCAACGGGATTTCCTGCGCCAGATCCTTAAAACGAGCGGAAATAGCGTTATCCTGCAAACGGAATATTTTCTCCACCTTCGACATTTTCACATCCTGCCCGGTTCGGGAATGAAAACCCAATCCGCAGCCGGTCAAGATAAGCTCCTGCCCCTGATTGTCGATCACGCTGACTACATTATTATTCAGGACTTGAGTTATCCTCATCGCATTCTCCTGAAAACAGAAACGGGCAAAACCTAAATACAGCCAACAACGAAGTCAGGCGACTTCATACTGTTGCTGCACTTATGTTTTGCCCGCCGAACGGTAACAAGTCTTATGCAATGAGCAAAAATTATCACCCAGTATTTTTGGCGTCAATCGTGTCACTAACAGCGCGAGGGATTTCTTTTTTATTTGTGACAAGGGTATTATTTTCCCGCCCGCCGGATCGCAGGCAAAAAAAAACCTACGCATCCGCGTAGGTTGGTGAAATTTGAATGGTTCAATGTGGAGAACACATCGATTGTCACCCATCAATACCTCTGGGACTTGTTACTCTAAAGACAGTCACCCCGAATCACTAGCGCAGAATCGAAAGATAACCGTTCGAAGTGCAACTAACTGTAAAATTCTCAGGTGAGCTGTAATAAAGGCGTGAAAACGCAGCGACATCGCCACTGACACGCCCGGATCCAGACTTACAACGCCCACCAAATCCCTGCGGCGATCCCGCCGAACAGCACCCATTTCACCAGATAGTAAACCGGCTTATTCCAGCTTTTCAGCCGTTTTCCCACTTTGCGTACCGCATAGAGATATTTGAAAATTCGATTGATGCCGCCAGTACGATCTCCATCGCTATTCGGCGCGGCCGCCGCACTCATCAAATGACGCCCCAGCCAGTAATTCACCGCTTGCGCCCAGCGATAACGCATTGGTCGCTCAATGTCGCAAAACAGGATCAAGCGGTTCTGCCCGCTGCTGTTTTCCGCATAATGGATATAGGTTTCGTCAAACAGCACACCTTCACCATCACGCCAGCTATAACGCTCGCCATCGACCTCGATAAAACAACGGTCATCGTTAGGTGTCGACAGCCCCAGGTGGTAGCGCAGCGAACCGGCATACGGGTCACGGTGGCGCGGCAGTCGGCTACCGTCCGGCAAGGTGGCGAACATGGCGGCCTTTATCGACGGCACCGAGCGCAGCAGCGCGGTGGTATTGGGGCACAACGCATCCGCTGAAGGGTGAGATTCCTCATACCATTTCAGGTAGAAGCGCTTCCAGCCGGTCTTGAAAAACGAGTTGAACCCGGCATCGTTATACCGATCCGAGGCTTTAATCTCCTGCATTGCCAGTAGCTTTTCGCCTTCCTCACGGATCGTCTGCCAGTTCTGCTGTAGCGCCGCCAGTTCGGGAAAATGTTCAGGTTTGAGATACGGTGTCACTGGGACACGGGAAAACAGGTACATAAAGACGTTGAGCGGTGCGGTAAAGGTCGAATGATCCGACAATTGTCGCCAAAATTGATATCGCACACGACCACGGAAATGGACGTAGGCCACCGCCAGAATAAACACCAGCAGAATAATATATTTCATACTGAGAATTCCTTCCCTGAGACAGAGGGTTATCCCCATGACTGAGTACCATACCCAGCGCAAGAGATAGCACGTTGAAAAAACATCGGCACAACATATGCCAAACAATCCGCTTACGCTTCACGAATATTGCTGCCGAAAGGAAATCGTCGATGGCAAACAAGCGGTAAAAGCGATGAACGTAGCAGATGAAAGCGGTGAAAGTTGCGATCCCCGCCTCTTGCAGCCACGGCCTAATTCCGTGACACTCAGACAGTTACTTGATTCGACGACTCATTTTTACATTAAGAGCCTATCCCATCAGGCGTTATTGGCGCAGCCAGTTTGGACTCAGGAAGCCGCAGAGAACCCGCAGCGTACACGGAGTACGTGAGGCGTTCGAGCACTGCCCCGGGCCAAAATGGCCAGCGAAATAGCCCTAATGGAATAGGCTCTAAGAGCAATAGGAAACCTTCATGGCCACCATAAAGGATGTCGCCAGGCTGGCTGGTGTGTCGGTCGCCACCGTATCACGTGTGATCAACGATTCGCCCAAAGCCAGTGAGCACGCACGCAGCGCCGTTCTGCAGGCCATGCAACAGTTGCAGTACCATCCGAACGCCAACGCCCGTGCGCTGGCCCAGCAGTCTACCGAAACGCTGGGGCTGGTGGTCTCTGACGTGTCCGACCCGTTTTTCGGCACCATGGTCAAAGCCGTGGAGCAGGAAGCCTATCGTACTGGTAATTTTCTGCTGATCGGCAACGGTTACCACATCGCGCACAAAGAGCGGCAAGCCATTGAACAGTTGATTCGTCATCGCTGCGCAGCACTGGTGGTGCATGCCAAAATGTTGCCGGATGAAGAGCTGGCGCAACTGATGGAACAGATCCCAGGCATGGTGTTGATCAACCGTATTCTGCCGGGGTACGAGGTGCGCTGCGTGGCGCTGGATAACCGTTATGGTGCCTGGCTGGCTACCCGACATCTGATTCTGCAAGGGCATCGCCAGATTGGTATTTTGTGTTCCAATCATGCGATTTCCGATGCCGACGACCGCCTGGCGGGCTACCGGGACGCGCTGGCCGAACACGATATTGCACTGGATGAGCAGTTGATCGCCTACGGCGAACCGGATGAAAGCGGCGGCGAAGCCGCGATGACTACGCTGCTGGAGCGCGGCCGCCCGGTGACGGCGCTGACCTGCTACAACGACCCGATGGCCGCTGGTGCGTTGGCGGTGTTGAGTGATAACGGCATCGACGTGCCGCGAGACATGTCGCTTATCGGCTTCGACGATGTGCTGCTGTCGCGTTACCTGCGACCGCGCCTGACCACTATCCGCTATCCAATCACCGCGATGGCGACACAGGCGGCACAAATTGCGCTGGCGCTGGCAAACAACACACCGCTACCCAACGCCATCAACCTGTTCCACCCGACGCTGATTCGCCGCCATTCCGTTGCCAGTTTGAACAGTGGACAGCCTTGATGCGTTAAGGCTGTTAACAAACAGCCGCGTTGTTTCACTAATAATGGATTTATGTCTGGTCGGTGAATGGTTTCGTGCGGGATAAACCGTGTCGTTTCTTTGCTATTTCATCGCACGCACGACAAGGAGAGGTGCAAGCGCCACCTCTCCTTGACCACTGGCTAGCGGCTAAACCGTGCCGCTAACGCGGTTCCTTCGGCATTCGTCTTCGCTGTTCGGACCGCCAGTGACGTGGTTACTCGCCCCATCCCTGGGACTCGCCCTGCGGGCCAGCGTAAACGCTGTTCAAAAACGTTCCCAACGTTTTTGTCCGACACGGCACGGGCTTGCGCGGCTTCCCTGCCGCGCATCCGGCGAAGCCGCCTGCCTCAGCACGTTTTTTGACGCCGGGAAACCCTGCCACTGAGCTTCAATCGATGGGGTTTATCGACAGCACAAATCAACCGAGGGAATGGTGGTACAGCCGGACCTGTTTATCGGGGTACTCGGGTGCGTCGCCGATGTAACGCCAGCCGTGGCGCTCGTAGTAACCGCTGAAACTGGCGTACAGGTAGAGAGAGTCAAAACCGCGTTCGCGGCTGCATTCGATGACAAAACGCTGAAGGTCGGCCCCCAGACCGCGATCGCGGTAGCGTTCGTCCACATACAGCGCCGCCAGCCACGGGGTTAAATCCTGACGGCTTATCAAATCACAACGCCACAGCCCGACCGTACCGACCAGTTGGTCGCCCGCCAGCGCTACGAACGTCAGCGGCAACGCGCGCTTATCCATGCTGTGGTGCACCACGCTGGCAAAAAAATCCCGACTCAGCCCGTCGCCAAACGCCTGCCACAGCCAATCGACCACCTGCGTCTCATAATGCGGATAATCCGCCAGATAGCCAATGGTTGGCTTAATTTCCATCATCGTCATACGTCAGACCAGTTTTCCCTGAAAAATCGGCACCGAATCGAACAGGTAGCCGTCAAACTCCGGCGCTTCGGCGTCAGAGATTTCCATCAGTGTAGTTTTGACGTTTTCCAGATGCTGCCACATCGCCTGATACGACCCGCTGACGTCGCGACGACGCAGCGCCGCCAGTATCGTCTGGTGATCCGCCAGCCATTTCAGCCGGTAACCGTGGTTGCCCACATGGCTGTAAAGCTGTTGCCAGATAGGGCTTTCGTCCCGGCAAGACCAGATATTGCTGACGGTTTCCAACAGCATCTGGTTTTGGGTCGCCCCAGCTACCTGCAAGTGAAAGATTTTATCGAAATCGCTGCGGTAATCGTTGGCGGCGATAGCTGCCTGTTCCTGCTCCAGCGTGCGCCGCAGGATATCAATATCATTACGGGTCGCCATGCGGGCGGCAAACGCGGCAATGTTGCTTTCCAGCAACTGGCGCGCCTGCAACATTTCAAACGCCCCGATACGGTTTTGCGCGTTCGGAGACGGTTCTTCCGCCGACGGCACACGTAACACGTACACCCCAGACCCCTGGCGGATATCCACCGTTCCTTCCAGTTCCAGCATCAGCAAGGCTTCACGTACGATGGTACGGCTTACGCCATAAGTCTCCGCAATATTCCGCTCTGGCGGAAGACGCGCCCCGACCGGGTACTCCCCCTGCTGGATTTTCTCCCGCAGGTCACCCCCTATTTCCTGGTATTGCTTTCTGTCTTGTAGAACCACAACCTTCGTCACAATGCCACCCTGAACGGCCGAGAATTGAACACCGCTGCCGCCCCGACACGGGGCCGGATACCAGGCTGCTTCCTTTCGTCATCGTCACGGCGGCTTCACACCGCGTTCGTCAGGTCCACAGCCTAAACACGAACCGGTGCGTCCTCCTGCACCGGTCCGCGTTTACAGCAATCAGACTCAGTTTACCAAACTCAGCGCCTGATCGAGTACCTTTGCACCGTTCAGGGTGCCGTAAGCCACCGAGTCGATAACGGCGATAGGAATGTGATACTCATCGGTCAGTTTTTTGTTTTCCGCCAGCTTAAACCGCACCTGCGGCCCCAGCAGGACCGCGATAATGTCATTACCGTAAGTCTGCAACTCATCACGCAGGTTCTGTTCCGGGATAGCGTAAATCTGATATTCCATGCCCCGCGCCGCGGCTTCTTTTTCCATTTTGGTCACCACCAGCGAGGTAGACATGCCTGCCGAGCAGGCCAGTACGATCCGTTTCATCTTTCCCCCTATTTCTCTTCATCGTCCAGTTCGAACGTCAGCACACCGCTGTCCCGAACCTGTCGGAACCAGCCGGCTGATTTCTTCGCTCTGCGCTGCCGATCGTGTTCCAGGTCTATCTCAATCAGGCCATAACGGTTTTTAAAGGCGTTCATCGGCGACACATTGTCGGTAAACGCCCACAGCATATACCCCTGGCAGTTGGCACCGTCTTCGCGTGCTTTTAGCGTCCAGTAAAGATGCTCGGCGATAAACGCAATACGGTAGTCGTCCTGTATCACGCCGTGGCTGTCTTTGAACTGGCCTTCATTTTCAATCCCCATACCGTTTTCCGACACAAACCAGGGCACGTTGCCGTACTCCTCTTTCAGTCGCATCGCCATGTCGTAAATAATGCGGGGGTTGATTTCCCAACCGCGCGATTTATTCATCCGGCGGCCAGGCAATTCGAAATGCTCGTAGTACCAGGCTGGGTGGAACGGCGTGTTGCTGTTCCAGGCCCGGCTGGGGGCTTTGACCCGATG
The DNA here is from genome assembly GCF_009372235.1 of Dickeya oryzae. Lineage (GTDB taxonomy): Bacteria > Pseudomonadota > Gammaproteobacteria > Enterobacterales > Enterobacteriaceae > Dickeya > Dickeya oryzae. The sequence goes on from NZ_ML762921.1 coordinate 138,392, forward strand.
GGGGTAGTAGAGATTAATGCCCACTTCATCCACGGTGTTGGCGCGGATGATAGCCAGCTCTTCCTCGGTGTAATCCCACTTCACCTGATGTTTTTCCAATAGCGCCAGTAATTCCGCCGGGTATTCGCCTTTCAGCGCCGGGTCGAGAAATACCCGGTTATAGAACAGGTCATACAGGCGCGCCGCCTCAACATCATGCGCCGCACTGGAACGCGGGTAGGTGACTTCCGGGTTCAGGATCACCCCGATGCTGCCCCCTTGCAGGTGGTAACCTTTGTCACGAAACAGTTGCACTACTTTGGCGGTTGCCAGGTTTTTATGGTGGTTCCACTGCATCCAGATGCCGGTATCCTGCTGATAAGGGTAGCGCACCGCGTCCAGATACACGCGGGTCTGCACCACAATCGGCTCATTAAAGGTAAACCAGCGTTTGACCTTACCGGCGTAGCGGGCAAATACCGCGTCGGCGTACTGCACGAACCACTCCACCACCTGCTTCGACGACCAGCCCTGATATTTCTCGAACAGCACCGCCGGGAGCTCATAGTGCTCTAAGCACAGCATCGGTTCGATGCCTTCACGCTGCATTTCGTCGATCAGGTTATCGATGTAAGCGGCGTACTCTTCATCCACCACGCCGTTTTCATAATCCAGCATGAAGCGCGACCAGTTAATCGAGGTACGAAAGTGCGTCAGCCCGGTCTGCTTCATCAGTGCCACGTCTTCGCGGTAGCGGTTATAGAAATCGGTGGCGATCGCCGGGCCATAGCCGTTGTGCCATACCTGACGATCCCGCTTGTACCACAGGTCCAGATACGAGTCCTGCCCGCTTTTCTTACCTGACCACCCCTCGGTCTGCCAGGCGGACGCCGCCGCCCCCAGAATAAAGCCTTCAGGCAGGGTCATTGATACCTTGCTCATTACCGGTCTCCCTTAGATTCAGTATTGCAATACATTCATTATTTCAATGCATTGGCCTGTGCTGTGGCCTCTGACTCCGCCTCACGCTGTGCCTGCTCAGCACGACGAGACGCCACTTTGACGAACGGCAGGTAAATCAGGGTGGCGACGATGATGCACACCACCTGTGTCGCGACCGCCCCCATCGAACCGGCGGTAGACAGCCAGGCGTTAATCAACGGCGGCGTGGTCCAGGGCACCATCACCACCGCTTTCCCGGCGAACCCCATGCTGGTGGCGAAGTAACCGATGGTGCCGGTCACCAGCGGTGTGATGATGAACGGGATAGCCAGAATCGGGTTGAGCATGATGGGCATGCCGAAAATCACCGGTTCATTGATGTTGAAGATGCAAGGACCGAAGGAAATCTTGGCGATCTCTTTCATTTCACGGCGCTTAGAGGCGATCATCACCGCCAGCAGCAACCCGATGGTTAACCCAGACCCACCGATGCTCATGTACACGTCCCAGAATGGCATGGTGATGATGTTTGGCACCTCATGCCCCTGCTCAAACGCGGTCATGTTCACCGCAATCGCCCCCAGCAACAGCGGTTCGCGAATAGGTTTGATCATCTGGTTGCCGTGAATACCGATAACCCAGAACAGCTGTGCCACGAACATCAGAATCAACAGCCCCGGCAGGCTCTGCACGACCGACTCCAGCGGCTGTTGCACCACCTTGTAGATAGCGTCGTACAGGTACATGCCGGTCACTTTCTGGAAGGTAAACCCGAAGGTCGCGACCAGCGTGACGGTGATGATCGCCGGGATCAACGCCGAAAACGACGCGGACACATTCGGCGGCACGCTGTCTGGCATCTTGATGCGCAACCCTTCTACCGACTCCAGCTTCGAATAGATTTCCACCGAAGCGATGGCGATAAACATGCCGAGGAACAGGCTTTTGGTGTCGGAGAATTGCCGCGCCAGCACATCTTTCACCGGTAATGTCTGACCGTTGATCACCATATCGATGGTGGTCGGGGTAATGGAAATAAAGCAGATCACCGCCAGCAAACCGGGAAACAGGCTACGAGAGCCGTTGATTTTCCCAAGCTCGATGCCTATCAGGAACACCGCGCCGATGGTGAGGAAATTGAGCGTGGCGTAGTTAATGCCGCTCATGATGGGTTTTAACGGTGCCAGAAATGAAAACAGAGCGAAACTCGCCAGCCCGTTCTTCGGATCCAGCACCATGTTGGAGATCAGCACAGAGAACGCCCCGACGATGATCACCGGCATCAACGTAATGAACGAGGCTTTGATCGCCATGATGTATCTCAGGCTGTTGAACTGGTTGGCGAACGATCCTAATGAATCGATAGCCTTATCCTTGAATGACATAACTCCACCTCTTTGATTTACCTGTATTTTCAGGGGTTGTTGTTATCAGAGGCTCTCGCCCCCGTAGTGGCCGTTACGCGCGGAAGAGAATGGACGGCAGGTTCAGCGCTCTCGCGTTTGGCATACCAAAAAATAAAACAAACGAATAATTTTTCTGTGACACTGTTCTCACAAGTCAATATTGGAATTCCAATAACATGTTTAATAGCTAATTTGGCATACCAAGAGGACACCGTGATGGAATTCGATATGGAACAGACCGTAATGGAATTGCTGATCAACGCGGGCGAAGCGCGTTCCTGCGCCATGATGGCGATTCAGGCCGCCCGAGCGAAGGACTGGGTGGAAGCCGACGCGCAACTGCTGGCCTCTCAAGAGGCGGCAAAAGCAGCCCACCAGATCCAGACTCGGTTGATCGGGCTGGATGAAGGCGAAGGCAAAGTGCCGGTTAATCTGATCATGGTGCACGCTCAGGATCACCTGATGACCGCTATGCTCTGCCGGGATCTGGCCGACGAAATGGTACAACTGCGCAAAGAACTGTTTGGTGGTCCCCACGCCTGATGGCACCGACCGCGCAGCCTGGCGCACTTCACCCACTGACGTCGTTCCAGTGTGCTAGTATGTAACTAATATTGATAACAACGCTGTGACTGACTTCGATAAAACAGGGAAGGTGCAAACGATGATGACCATGCTTGACGTGGCAAAGCACGCCGGTGTATCCAAAGCAACGGTATCACGGGTGTTAAACGGTACAGGTCAGGTAAAACAAAGTACGCGTGACGCCGTCTTCAAGGCGATGGAAGAGCTGGGCTATCGCCCTAATTTTCTGGCGCGCTCGCTGGCACAACGCAGTTCAAACAGCCTCGGGTTGGTGGTCTCCAACTTCGACGGCCCCTATTTTGGTCGCCTGCTGCGCCGTGCCGCCGAGCGCACCGAAACCAACGGCAAGCACCTGATCGTGACCGACGGTCACGATACGCCGGAAGACGAGCAACAGGCGGTACAGCTCCTGATCGATCGCCGCTGTGATGCCATCGTACTCTATACCCGCCACATGTCTGACACTGCCCTGATGGCATTGCTGGATCACTCCCGGGTGCCTATCGTGGTCATCAATCGTCATCTGCCGATGGCACCTGAGTACTGCGTCTGGTTTGAACAACAACAGGCCGTGTTCCAACTGGTCGATTATCTGGTACAGCAAGGGCACCGCGACATTGCCTGCATCACCGGCCCCATCAACACGCCGACCGCACGCGCCCGTCTGGCCGGTTACCGGCAGGCGCTGGAGCATCATCACATTGCTTACGACCCGCTGCGGGTAGTCAACGGTGATAGCCTGGTCCCCGGCGGTTATCAGGCCGCACGCGAATTACTGGCGCATGACGCCGGTTTTTCCGCCCTGTTCGCCAGTAACGACGATATGTGCATCGGTGCGATGAAAGCGCTGCTCGAGGCCGGTAAACGCCTGCCACAGGACGTGTCGCTGTTCGGTTTTGACGATATCCCCAGTGCCCCTTATCTGACGCCCGCGTTATCTACCGTCTATTTACCGATTGAAGAGATGATTAGCGCCGCTATCTCACAGGCGTTAAAATTGTGCGAGGGCGACCCCGTCACCCCCATCGCGCCGTTTACCGGCGAGTTGAAACTGCGCGCGTCGGTCGTCAAAGGCCCCTACGCGCACTGAGTCTGCGCAAACGATTACACCCGTTCCAGCGCCAGCAATTCGTCCAGCGTCTGACGGCGGCGAATCAGTCGCGGCTGCCCTTGTTCGAACAGCACTTCCGCTATCAGCGGGCGGCTGTTGTAGTTGGAAGACATCGACGCACCGTACGCACCGGTATCATGGAACACCAGATAGTCGCCCACCTGCGCGGATGGCAACGCCATCGTCTCCACGCCGCCGCCGGCCTGCTGGGTAAACACATCGCCAGATTCACACAGCGGGCCTGCCACCACGGTATCACGCCGCGGTGACTGGCTCAGGTCACGCCCGTCGCCCGGCAACAGGGTAATATGGTGGTAACTGCCGTACATCGCCGGACGCATCAGGTCGCTGAATCCAGCATCCACCAGCACAAAATGACGGCGGCCCATGTCCTTCACTGCGCGCACCTGCGCCACCAGTACGCCGGACTCTGCCACCAGAAAACGCCCCGGTTCGATTTCCAACGTCACCGGATGCCCCAGGTGTGCGGCAATCCGCTCCCGCGCCCGATTCCACAGGCCATAATAGTGCTGGGTATCAATGCGCTCGCCACCGTGATGATACGGAATAGACAACCCGCCACCCGCAGAAATCGCCTCCAGATCCTGCCCCACCGCCAGCACCTGCTGCACCATCGCCTCGCAGACCTGCTCCAGATGCCGGTAATCCACGCCGGAACCGATATGCATATGGATGCCGACCAGTTTCAGGCGATAACGGCTCAAGGCTTCCAGCGCCTGCGGTAAATCGGCATACCAGATGCCGTGTTTACTGTTTTCACCGCCGGTGTTGGTCTTCTGGCTGTGACCATGCCCAAAGCCGGGGTTAATACGCAGCCACACCGGGTGACCCGGCGAACGCTCGCCCAGTTGATGCAGCATGTCGATGGAACCGGCGTTCACCGGAATAGCCAGCTCATGCACCCGTTGCAGTGTGGCGTCATCGAGCACATCGGCGGTAAACACAATCTCATGCGCATCAGTACCCGGCTCAAAACCGGCGGCCAATGCCCGTTCGATTTCACCCAACGAAACCGAATCCACCTTCACGCCCTGCTGGCGCATCAACGCCAAAATATGCAGGTTGGAACAGGCTTTCTGCGCAAAACGGATGGTATCGAACTGGCGCAACTGACCAATGCGCTCAACGATGGTAGCGGCATCATAGGCCCACAACGGGCAACCAAATTGGGCAGGCAGCGCACGCAGGCTCTGCGCGTTCAACGCATAAGACAGGTCATTCAGATCGTGTGGCATGAATAGAGTACCGAAACGTTATCAGATGTCGGAATTGTGCTGGTCCACAAGCTATAATTCCAATATCCTTTTTCAAAGACTCTATTCATTTTTGATATGGTTAAACAAAACAAAAGAGGGACACATGGCTGAGATATCCCTGCGCCATATTGAGATTTTTCACGCGGTCATGACCGCCGGTAACCTGACGGAAGCGGCCGCGCTGCTCAACACCTCACAGCCCACCGTGAGCCGCGAGCTGGCGCGCTTTGAGCACCTGGTGCAGATGCCACTGTTCGAGCGCATTCGCGGGCGGTTACACCCTACCGCGCAAGGGTTGCAGTTATTCGAGGAAGTGCAGCACTCCTATTATGGCTTGGATCGCATCATCAACGCGGCGCAGGATATCCGCCAGTTTCGTCAGGCCCCACTCTCGGTTGCCTGTTTACCGGTGTTCTCTCAATCATTACTGCCCGAGGTGTGCCAGCCGTTGCTGGCGCGTTACCCTGAACTCAACCTGCATGTCATCCCACAGGAATCACCGTTGCTGGAAGAGTGGCTCTCCGCACAGCGCCACGACCTGGGGCTAACGGAGAACCTGAATACACCCGCAGGCACCGAGCGGCACACCCTGATGGAGTTGAACGAAGTCTGTGTGCTGCCCAGTGGTCACCCACTGGCACACAAGGCGGTACTGACACCAGAGGATTTCCGCGATCAGCCGTTCGTCAGCCTGTCCAGCACCGACAGTTATCGGCAATTGCTGGACCAGCAGTTTGAGCAGGCAAACGTCACACGGCGGCTGGTGTTGGATACCCACAGCGCCGCCTCGGTATGCGCGATGGTGCGCGCCGGGGTAGGATTATCGATAGTCAATCCGCTTACCGCCGTAGATTACGCCAGCAGCGGGGCGGTCGTGGTGCGCCGCTTCAGCATCGATGTGCCGTTTACCGTCAGCCTGATTCGCCCACTGCACCGCCCGGCGTCGACGCTGGTGGCACAATTCACCGAGCAGTTGCTCGCCTTTGCCGAGCGCTTCCCCGCCCGGTTACAGCGCGTGCTGGCGGCTAACCCGCTCTAAACGCCATCCCCGTTACGCCACCTCACGCAGCGCGCCCAGGTCAATCAACACCCCGACGCGGCTGCCGGTGGCGTGCAAATCCTCGACCGAGCGATTGAGCACATCTACCGAGAGTTCCACCTCGCTGACGCGTATCCGATAACGCACCACGTTACCCAACAGGCTGTGCCCGATAATCTCCCCGGCCAGCCCGTGTTCCGGCGCGCACAAGCGCACCGACTCCGGGCGCAGCGCCACCTGACCGGCAAACTGCCCACCGGTCAGGCGCGTTGCCTCGTCGGCGCTCAGCAGGTTATAGCTGCCGATAAACCCGGCGGCAAACAGACTGGCAGGCTGGGTATAGAGCGACTCCGCGTCGCCGTTTTGTACGATTTCACCTTTATTCATCAGCACGATTCGGTCAGACAAGGTCAGCGCCTCTTCCTGATCGTGGGTGACGAAAATCGTCGTCAGCGTCAGTTCCTGCTGGATGCGTCGGATCTGCTCACGCAGGTGGCGACGAATGCGCGCATCCAGTGCGGATAACGGCTCGTCCAGCAATAGCAGACGGGGACGGGTCACCAGTGAACGCGCCAGCGCCACACGCTGGCACTGCCCGCCAGACAACTGATGCGGGTAGCGACGGGCGTAATCGCCCAGTTCCACCAGCGCCAACACCTCCTCGACCCGGCTGTGAATCTCAGCAGCAGGCAGCTTCTGCATCTTCAGGCCGAAGGCCACATTGCCTTCAACCGTCATATTGGGAAACAGCGCATAGTTCTGGAATACCATGCCGATATCACGCTGTTGTGGCGACAGCGGCACGATATCACGGCCCTGTAGCAGAATCTGGCCGTTATCCACCGAGGTCAATCCGGCCAGACAACGTAATAACGTCGATTTACCGCAACCACTTGGCCCCAGCAAGGTGACGAACTCGCCCTCATCGGCCGAAAAATGGATATCCTGAAACACTCTGGTCGGCCCGTAGTGTTTATTCAGATTGATGACATCAAGGTAGGCCATGTTCAGCGTGTCCCGTTTTACTCATTGCGAAATTGAATGTGCGAAATTGAATTTGCAACATTGAATGTGCGTCATTCATGAATGGCGATTGAGCGCATTCGCCAGCCAGGTCACCAACAGCACCACCAGAAAATAGGAGATCACCAATGCGCTGGTGAAATGCCCGCTGTCGTTGCGCTTGTTATAGAGGTAGACCTGCAAGGTTTCGTAGTTGGTGCCTGCCAGTAAATTGGCGAACACAAACTCGCCAATCAGGAATGAAAACGACAGCAGTACCGCAATCATCACCCCTTTGCGCAGGTTAGGCAGCACCACCCACAGCGCCGCCTGCCAGGTGCTGGCCCCCAGCAAATGCGCCGCATCCAGCAGCTCCTGCAAATTTATGGCCTGTATATTGTTGGCGATGGCGCGGTAAATAAACGGCAGGGCAATCGTGAAATAACAGCCGATCAGGATCCACGGTGTGCCGGTCAGCGCCAGCGGCGGTGCGGAATAGAGCTGTAGTAACCCGACTGACGACACCACCGGTGGCACCGCAAACGGCAGCAGAATCAGCACGTTCATCAGCCCGTCGAGCTTCGGAAAGGCCCAGGCGATGACAAACATGGCAGGCAGCACCAACAGCAGTGAAAACAACAACGCGCCAAAACAGATAAGCAGTGAATGGCCCAACGCAACCAGAAAGCGGCCATCGCGCCACAATTCGATAAACCATTTCAGGGTCAACCCGTTGGGTAAAATGGTCGCCCCCCACTCGGTCGCCAGCGCGTAACCCAGCGTGGCGAGCAGCGGTAACATCAAAACCAGTAATATCAGCCATACCACCAGCAGGTGGTAACGGCGTTCAGCCTGGGACATGGCAGCCTCCGGTGACAGAATTAGCGAGCAGCATGGAGGTAACTCCGGCGTAGCAGCCATTGGTGAATCGCGGTAATCAGCGCCATCAACACGACCAGCAACATGGAAAGCGCACTGCCCAGATTAGGGTCCAGCGAGATATCCCCGGACACCAGCGCCGCAATGCGCACCGGCACCACGTTGAAATTGCCGGTGGTGAGCGCGTACAAGGTGGCGTAGGCCCCCAGCGCGTTAGCCAGCAGGATGACAAAGGTACCGAGCAATGCCGGCGTCAGCACCGGAATGCCGATATGCAACCAGTAACGCCAGCGGCTGGCACCCAACAGCGCGGCCGACTCTTGCCATTCGCTGCGCAACCCGTCAAACGCCGGATAGAGCAGCAAAATGCCAAGCGGTATCTGAAAATAGGTATAAATCAGGATCAATCCGTCGCGGGAATACAGCGTAAAGTCACCAAGCAACCCGTTTTGCCGCAGCAACAGGGTAATAAAACCGTTCAGCCCCAGCATGATCACGAAAGCGAACGCCAGCGGTACACCAGCGAAATTACTGGTCATGTTGGCAAACGACATCACAAAACGCCGCAACCGCCCTTCTCCCAGCTGTTGCAGCGAATAACCGCCAACCAGTGCGATAATCAGCCCGTACAGGCTTGACCAGAATGAAATATCCAGTGAAAAACGCATCGCCTGCAAATAAAACGGCGAGGTCAGTAAATCCTGATAGTTAGCCAGCCCCCAGGCGCTTTCCGTATCACTGTAGAAGCTGTTGACGGCCATCCATACCAGTGGGGCTATCTGAAAGGCGGTAAACACCACCAAAAACGGCAGCAATACCAGCGCTGCCAGCCATCGCTTCTTCACACTCGCTCCCCCACACCGCATTTCACCAGCACATCGCGACTCACCGGCTTGTCATGTGCCACACCCAGTAACTGGCACACCGTGCCGCATAACTCGGTTTGTTGTGGTGCGGCATCCGGTCGCAACGAGAATGCGTCGCCGAACACGTACAACGGCACCTGACGTTCTTCCGGCAAGATGCCGCCGTGGCTACGGTCGTTATTCATGCCGTGATCGGCAGTTACCAGCACCTGGTAACCTTCGTCCAGCCAGCGCGGCATCCAGTGAGACAGGTAACCGTCCGCCATACGCGCCCGGTTACGGTACTGTGGGGTGGATAAACCGTGGCGATGCCCGGCGTCGTCAATATTCATCGGGTGAATCAGCAGAAAGTCCGGCTGGTAACGCAGGCGCAGACTTTCCGCGTCTTCAAACAGATGGGAGTCGGGATAACCGTCATCATGGTAGAAATGGCCGTACTGAATCGGCAACGACGGCTCGACGGTATGACGGTCGCGCGCTGCCTCAAACGGCGTGCGGTTATACAACTCGCTGACCCAGTGATACGCGGCAGCCGCTGTCGTTAAGCCGGCCTCGCGAGCGTAGTGGAAAATACTGCGCTCGCGGCTTAGCCGGTCGACACCGTTGTGGATAACGCCGCTTCTCACCGGCGTCACCCCCGTGAGAATGCACTCATACAAGGGGCGCGACAGCGAGGGCAATTCGCACTCCAGCTGATAGAGGCAACCGCGCCCGGCGGCACACTCCGCCTGCAGGTAGCCCATGGCCTCACGACCCACCTGAAAGCTCAGCCCGTCCAGTATCACCAGAATCGTTTTCATCCCGAACTCCCGAAAGCGTGCTTACTGCTTCATGTTGATGATGACGTTTTCCTGCCACAGACGCGGCAGCGCTTTCACGCTCTTGTCCCAGGCGTCAGCATCCGCGATCGGATGTGCATTTTTATACTGCTCCTGCGGCAACAGTTTGGCCTTTACGTCATCCGGCAGGGTAATGTATTGCGCACGGATCGGGCGGGCGTAGCCACGTGCCAGATTGATCTGACCGGCATCAGAGAAGATGTATTCACGCGCCAGTTTGGCGGCGTTCGGGTGTTTGGCGTATTTGTTGATGATGGTGGTATAGCCGGAGATCACCGAACCGTCAGACGGGATCAGCACCTCGAAACGGCTTTTGTCGATGGTGTCGCGGTAGTTCAGGCCGTTGAAATCCCACACCACGCCCACCTGCACTTCGCCTTTCTCGATATTGGCGATAGCCGGGTTAGTCAGGCCGAGGCGGCCTTCTTTGGCCAGTTTGGCAAAGAAATCCAGCGCCGGTTTCAGGTTTTTCTCGTTGCCGCCCAACGCGAAGCTGGCCGCCAGCACCCCGCTTGACGCCTGAGACGCGGTACCAACGTCACCGATGGTCACCACATACTTACCTTTTTGCAGATCAGCCCAGCTATGCGGAATGTCTTTCACCTGCTGCTTATCGACGATAAACGCAATGGTACCGGTGTAGGCCATCGCCCAGTGTCCGTCCTTGTCTTTCGCCCAGGCTGGCACCTGGTCCCAGGTGGTCGGCTTGTACGGCTGACTCACGCCTTTTTGCACCGCGACCGGGCCGAAGGCCACACCCACATCACCGATATCCGCACTGGCGTTCTCTTTCTCTGCGGCGAATTTGGCAATCTCCTGCGCGGAGGACATATCGGTATCACTGTGTTTCAGGCCGTATTTGGTGCTTAAATCGTTCCAGGTATCTTTCCAGTTGGCCCAGCTGTCCGGCATGCCGACGCTGTTAACTTCGCCTTCAGCACGAGCGGCTTTCTCCAGCGCCGCCAAATCTTGTGCCATAACGGCACTCGAAAACAACGCGCTGCTGATTAACACAGAAGACAACAATTTTTTCATCATGATGCTCCATAGCAAGGGGAGTGATACGCTGTTGGTCTGACACTCTGCTGGTCTAGTCCAGCAATAAGTACGCCAATTCAGCACACGGTGATGACGCTTTCATGTCGGCAAGATGACGAGAAGGTTGCAACACTGGCCTGTAAAGGCGTGTGGACGGCATCGGGTGCCTGTCGGTGTGCAATTTGCATCACCCCGACAGCCATGCAACCTGATAGTCAACAATCCCTGCTATGGTGCAGGCTGCACAATATCAAGGCTTTTTACGATGACGAAAATACAACCGACCGCCGTTATCCAGATTGCTGATGCGCTACGAGAACGCCTGCACCGTGGCGAGTTCACCAGTGGCCGACTGCCATCCGAACGGGCGCTCAGCGAGCAATTCTCCACTACCCGCATCACCCTGCGCGAAGCCCTCACGCTGCTGGAATCGCAAGGCATCATTTACCGGGAACTGCGGCGCGGCTGGTTCATCTCACCGCCGCGGCTTAGCTATAATCCGCTGCACAGAAGTCACTTTCATGAAATGGCGGAAAAACAGGGGCGTAAAGCCGCGACCGACGTGCTGGATGCCGAGGTTGTCGCAGCGAATGCGACTATCGCCCGTCATCTGGAGTTGGAGGAAGGCGCGGAGATCTACCGCATACGCCGTTTGCGTCGCCTTGATGGCCGTGCGGTGTTGTACGTGGAACACTACCTGAATCCGGTCTGGTTTCCGGGTCTTCTCAATAGCGACCTGAGGCGTTCGCTCACCCAGCTTTACCAGTCACAGTACGATATTCGCTACGGTCGGGTGCGCTTCATCATGCTGCCCTCGCCGCTACCACCGGTGGCAGCACCAGTATTAAAGCTCGCCCCCGGCAGCCCGTCGCTGTTTATCACCCGGATCAACCGGGATCAGCATGACCGCATTATCGACTGTGACTGCGAGTACTGGCGTTACGACGCGCTGTATATTGATGTGGAGGCGTGAGTCATAATGAAACGGCACCTCCTGCAAGGTAGACAGTACCTGCGACGCTGGTGGGTGCTCGGGGTTGAACTGACAGGTGGCAGTGGCAGCATCAGTAACACGAACACGGGCATAAATTCGCGCGCCTTGCTCCACCGCCCTCCCCAAAGTCGGAAAATCACGCTACTATGACGCCCCTTCGTTTTCTGTCAGGCAGTGAGTTTGTATCGTCATGAGTAGTCCAGCCCCAACCGCTCCCGTTTCTGGCGTGTCCCAGACTGTCTGGCGTGGCCGTTTTAGCGTCGCCCCGATGCTCGACTGGACTGACCGCCATTGCCGCTACTTTCACCGGTTACTGAGCCATAACGCGTTGCTGTACACCGAGATGGTGACCACCGGTGCGATTTTGCACGGCAAGGGCGATTATCTGGCCTATAGCGACGAAGAACATCCGTTGGCGTTGCAGCTCGGCGGCAGCGACCCGACAGCGCTGGCACAGTGCGCGGTACTGGCGGAACAGCGCGGCTATGACGAAATCAACCTCAATGTCGGCTGCCCGTCCGACCGCGTGCAAAATGGCCGTTTCGGTGCCTGCCTGATGGCGGAAGCACAGCTCGTGGCGGACTGCGTTAAAGCAATGCGCGAGCGCGTCAGCATTCCGGTCACGGTGAAAACCCGTATCGGTATCGACGATCAGGACAGCTACGAATTTTTATGCGATTTCATCCGCACCGTGTCCGAGCAGGGTGGCTGCGACACCTTTATCGTGCATGCGCGTAAAGCCTGGCTTTCTGGCTTAAGCCCGAAGGAAAACCGCGAAATCCCGCCGCTGGATTACCCCCGCGTCTACCAACTTAAACGCGATTTCCCCTCGCTGACGCTGACGATTAACGGCGGCATCAAAACGCTGGCAGAGGCAAAACAGCACCTGGAACACGTGGATGGCGTGATGGTGGGCCGGGAAGCCTACCAAAACCCCGGTATGCTGGCGCAGGTTGACCGCGATCTGTTTGACGCCACCAGTGCGGTGCCGAATCAGGCGGCTGTGGTGCAGGCGATGTACCCGTATATCGAACGCGAACTTTCTGGCGGTGCGGCACTGGGCCATATCACCCGGCACATGCTCGGTCTGTTTCAGGGCATACCCGGCGCACGCCAGTGGCGGCGTTATCTGAGTGAAAATGCCCATAAACCGGGTGCGGATGCATCGGTAGTGGAACACGCGTTATCACTGGTCAATATCGCCTAAAAAAAACCAACTGTTGGTCTTTTTGACCAACAGTCTATTTCCCTCTTCTTACCACCTCATTATAAATCAATGCGTTACCAGGCATTCATTCTGGCATGCTTCTTGTAATACTTTGCCTGTATACGTCATCACACGCAGAATGCGGCGGTTCCTGCGCACGACGTGATTCAATGGCCAAGGAGCACACCATGTTAGAGATTTTCTTCGTTATGGGTTTTTTTATCATGCTGGTGGTCACCGGCGTGTCACTACTGGGCGTCATGGTGGCGCTGATTGCCGCTGCCATTGTCATGCTGATTGCCGGGCTGTTTACGATGGCGATAAAAGTCCTGCCGTGGCTGCTGCTGGCCATCGTGGTGGTATGGCTGTGGCGTCGATATCAAGGGTCAGATACTGCCAGTACGCCCTATGACCGCTATCGGAAAAAATACGACTCGCGCTATCGCAGAGGCGGCGGTGACTGGTAACGACACACAGAAAGAGACATCAGAATAGACGTTTTGCAGATAAAAACGCAGGGAATACAAAACTGTGCGCCAGCAAATATTTTTTCCCCACCGCAACTGCTAGCATACTGAGTATTGTCTGCGTCTTCCTGATAACGCAGGGAAAAGCCAGCGACACGATTTCATCGTCGTCAGGAAAATAATAGCCGCTCAGTGGCACTTTCGTGACGATCACCGCGCTGTACCCTACATACAGCTGATGAAATTAGCCTTATGGCGTTTACTGTCTGTGCACAAACACCGGCTCTTACCGGGCCGGTGTTTGTCCTGCCTGAATCGCAATCCCCCCTGACACGCTCAAGCGTCTATGCCCTCACACGCCAGGGGAAGTACCGCGACCTGCCACAGCACGCTGATTACGCGCTGTAACCCGGAATCAACAGGCATGAGCCTTGCGTCGTGCGACTTTCCAGCGCACGGTGTGCGGACTGCGCATCTTCCAGCGCGAATTTCTGGCTCTCCGGCACCGTCACATTGATGGCACCACTGGCAATCAGCCCAAACAGCTCACGGCTGGCGAGCTCCAGCTCCTCGCGGTTGGTGATATAGCTAAACAGCGACGGACGGGTGACATACAGCGACCCTTTCTGGTTGAGGATACCGAGATTAACCCCGGTCACCGGGCCGGACGCGTTGCCGAAGCTCACCATTAACCCGCGCCGTTTCAGACAGTTCAGCGAAGCCTCCCAGGTGTCCTTACCGACCGAGTCATACACCACCGACACTTTCTCTTCGTGCGTTAATTCCAGCACCCGCTGGACGATATCTTCCCGGCGATAATTGATGGTGGCCCAGGCCCCAGCCTGTTTTGCCAGTTCCGCCTTCTCGTCAGAGCCGACGGTACCGATTAATTTCGCGCCCAGGGCTTTCGCCCACTGACAGGCGATAAGCCCAACGCCGCCCGCTGCCGCGTGGAATAAAAACACCTCACCCGGTTTCACGTCATAGGTCTGACGCAGCAGGTAATGCACGGTCAATCCTTTCAGGAATGACGCCGCCGCCTGCTCGAAGCTGATGTTATCCGGCAACAGCGCGACTTTGTCCGCCGGGACGTTATGCCGCTCGCTATACGCCCCCAATGCCGACTGGGCATACACCACACGATCGCCCACCTTCAGGTGTGTGACGTTCGCCCCGGCTTTCACCACCACGCCAGCCGCTTCGGTTCCCAATCCCGAGGGGAACGACGGCGGTGAGTACAACCCGGCACGAAAGTAGGTATCAATGAAGTTGATGCCAATGGCGTGGTTTTGCACCTGAACCTCGTTAAGACCCGGCTCGCGCGGTGTGTAATCCACATACTCCAGCACCCCCGGCCCGCCGTGGTCGCTGAACTGAATACGTTTAGCCATGGTGAATCTCCTCGCTCTACTCGTGAGTGCCCGCAGATATCATCGGACGATATGTCATTCTGTATTTAGGATATACAATGCTCCCACACCTTAAGCTAAATCAACCCGTAAAGAACGCGTTTCATGGCAGAAAAAAAACCAACTAAACCGGCAGAATCCCGCGACCGTCAGGTAGAAGGGCTAAAACTTCCGCCCCATTCCATCGAAGCGGAACAGTCGGTGCTAGGGGGGTTGATGCTCGATAACGAGCGTTGGGACAACGTTGCCGAGCGCGTCAGTACCAACGACTTTTTCAACCGCGCCCATCGGCTCATCTTCAACGAGATGCAGCGCCTGCTGGAGATGAGCAAGCCCATTGACCTGATCACCCTGTCAGAGTCACTGGAGCAAAAAGGCGAGCTGGAATCCGCAGGCGGGTTCGCCTACCTGGCGGAAATGGCGAAAAACACCCCCAGCGCGGCGAATATCGGCGCTTATGCCGACATCGTGCGTGAGCGTGCGGTGGTGCGAGAGATGATCGCTGTCGCCAATGAAATCGCCGACGCAGGTTATGATCCGCAAGGCCGCAGCAGTGAAGAACTGCTGGATCTGGCCGAATCACGCGTGTTTCAAATCGCGGAAAACCGCGCCAGCAAAGATGAAGGCCCCAAAAGTATCGACCGCATTCTGGAAGATACCGTGTCGCGCATCGAGCAGCTTTATCAGCGCCCGCACGACGGCGTTACCGGTGTTTCCAGCGGCTATCAGGACCTGGACAAGAAAACCGCCGGGTTGCAGAAATCAGACCTGATTATCGTGGCAGCACGTCCTTCCATGGGGAAAACCACTTTCGCCATGAACCTGTGCGAAAACGCCGCCATGACACAGGAAAAGCCGGTGCTGATCTTCAGTCTGGAGATGCCCGGCGAACAAATCATGATGCGTATGCTGGCCTCGCTGTCACGCGTCGACCAAACCCGCATTCGTACCGGTCAGCTCGACGACGAGGACTGGGCGCGCATTTCCAGCACCATGGGGTTGCTGCTGGAAAAACGCAACATGTACATCGATGATTCATCCGGCCTGACCCCTACCGAAGTACGCTCCCGCGCCCGCCGGGTATTCCGCGAGCACGACGGCCTGAGCCTTATCATGATCGACTACCTGCAATTGATGCGGGTTCCTTCCTTGTCGGACAACCGAACGCTGGAGATTGCCGAAATTTCCCGTTCACTCAAAGCGTTGGCAAAAGAATTGCAAGTACCGGTCATCGCGCTGTCGCAGCTCAACCGTAGTCTGGAGCAGCGGGCAGATAAACGCCCGGTTAACTCCGACTTGCGTGAATCCGGCTCTATCGAGCAGGACGCTGACCTGATCATGTTTATCTATCGTGACGAGGTCTATCACGAAAACAGCGATTTGAAAGGCATCGCGGAAATTATTATAGGTAAGCAGCGTAACGGGCCGATCGGCACCGTTCGCCTGACCTTTAACGGGCAGTGGTCACGTTTCGACAATTACGCCGGACCACAATACGATGATGAATAAATATGATGACGAATAAACGCACTAAGGACTTAGCATGAAAACGGCAACGGCCGTCATTGATCGTCAGGCTTTGCGCCACAATCTGCAACGTATCCGACAGATGGCACCACAAAGTCGATTGATCGCCATCGTCAAAGCCAACGCTTACGGGCACGGCGCACTGGAAGCCGCCCGCGCCTTTTCCGACGCTGACGGTTACGGCGTCTCCCGCCTTAGCGAAGCGCTGGTACTGCGCGCCGCCGGTATCACCAAACCTATCCTGCTACTGGAAGGCTTCTTTGACGCTGACGAGTTACCGTTGCTGGCCGAACACCAGTTGGAAACCGCAGTACACAGTGAAGAGCAGTTAGCAGCGTTGGAACAGGCGCGCTTGCCGCACCCGCTGACGGTCTGGATGAAGCTCGACACTGGCATGCACCGTCTTGGCGTATTACCGGAACACGCCGACGCGTTTTATACCCGACTGTGCGCCTGCACCAGCGTGGTGCAACCGGTGAACATCATGAGTCACTTTTGCCGCGCCGATGAACCCGAGATCGATACCACCCAACGCCAGCTCGACTGCTTTGATGCCTTTGTACAAGGCAAGCCGGGCCGTCAGTCCATCGCCGCCTCCGGCGGTATCCTGCTGTGGCCACAGGCGCACCGGGATCAAATCCGTCCCGGCATTATCCAGTACGGTATTTCACCGCTGGCGCAAGGCGATGCCAGCCAGTGGCAGCTTAAACCCGCGATGACATTGACCTCACAGCTGATTGCGGTACGCGAACACCACGCCGGTGAACCGGTGGGATACGGCAGCAACTGGGTCAGCCCACGTGACACCCGCCTTGGGGTGGTCGCCATCGGCTACGGCGACGGCTATCCGCGTGATGCCAAAAACGGTACACCGGTGTGGGTAAATGGCCGTGAAGTCCCGCTCTCTGGTCGGGTTTCGATGGATATGCTCACCGTCGACCTGGGGCCGGACGCGAAAGACAAGGTGGGTGATGAAGTGATTTTATGGGGCGGCCCGCTGGCGGTAGAACAGGTCGCGGCCTACAACGGCATCAGCGCCTATGAGCTGATCACCCGTCTGACCGCCCGTACTCAACTGGAGTACATCGGTTAGTACATCGGCTCACCGCCTTTCCTGATCAGCACTATCCTCGATCAGTACTATTTGATCAGTACTATTCGATCAGCACTAATCCGCAGCTATGCAAAAAGCCCGAACCCTGGATGAACCTGGGTTCGGGCTTTCTCACATCATACTGAACCGTTTACTCATGGCGCGTCAGCCGTTGAACATCAACCACGCACAAGCGAGTGATTAGTTATACAGTTCGGCAACCGCACGCATCTGGTCATCACCAGTCGCAGAGATGATGCGGAAAGATTTGGCACCGGCGGCATCTGCTTTTACTGACAGTTGATGCTGTACATCATCCAGGGTACGACCGGTAACAGACACGGTCCCGATGTCACGGCTCTGCGCTGACTGAACTTCAGTCGCTGCCATAGAACCGAAAGAGATAGTCGCCAGAACAGCAGCTGCAACAACAGTTTTGATTGATTTCATGATAAGCCTCTTCACATTATTCGGGTCGGGAAGGCTTGTTCGCCTTCGATGTGAAGCAGGATAGCGTCGTTAGCAGTCTGTTAAAACCGGGTTAATTTGCCGATATCAATCAAAGAAATTGAATAAAAAAGGCACCAAAAGATAAGCAAAAACGATCTTTTGGTGCGCAATAGCGGATTATTATCCCAAAAAATATGATAAACAATATAGCTTTACGTTACATTACACAGAATACGCAAACTTTTATTCTGCCTTACCCAACCATTCAGAAATGATATTCCGATATTCACCCGTTGATTTAGACAAGTGCAGCCATTGATCCACGTATAACTTCCAGCTCATGTCGTCACGCGGCAGCATGTAGGCTTTCTCGCCATACTGCATCGGTGAAGCGGGATTAACCGCACAGAGTTGCGGATAACGCTTTTGCTGGTACAACGCTTCGGACGCATCGGTAATCATCACATCCGCCTGCTTGTCCACCAGTTGCTGGAAGATGGTCACATTGTCGTGCAGTGCCAGATGGGCATTCGGCAAATGGGCATGTACAAACGCCTCGTTGGTGCCACCCGCCGGTTCGATAACCCGCACCGAGGGCTGATTAATCTGCGCTACCGTCTGGTATTTGTCCTTGTCGTCACAGCGCACCAGCGGGATTTTGCCATCCACATCCAGCGTATTCGAGAAAAAGGCCTTCTTCTGGCGCTCCAGCGTGACAGAAATCCCGCCCATAGCGATATCACACTGGTCGGACTGAAAATCTGGCATCAGGGTTTTCCAGCTGGTTTTCACCCACTCCACCTTCACGCCCAGGCTTTTCGCCAGCGACTGCGCCATCGCAATATCGATACCTTCGTAACCGCCATCCGCCCGCAGCGAGGTATACGGCTTATAGTCCCCGGTGGTACAGACCTTCAGCACCCCACGTTCCTGAACCTGATCAAGATGAGAAGCCGCGCTGGCACTACCGGCCAGCCCCAATAACAACATCAATGAGAACCGTTTTTTCATGAAATTTCCCTGCACGTCACGCCTGTCTGGCAAAACGTCACTGTAGCACGCCATATTCACCAATATCGACGTTGACCCTTTTTTCGCCCCGTTATAACTCGTTGATTTTCAATGATGACAAAGGTGGGTTTTAAAAAAGGGTTCCACGCCCCAAAACACGACTTTCCCTTTCAACATCAAGCCATAAGCGATAAATTGCTACAGTGAACTGCCGTATAGGCAGCTTAGAAATTCATAGTTCCGAAGAGGGGATTTACAGTAAGGTGAACTGCCGCATAGGCAGCTTAGAAATTGTACATTCACTTCGTACTCAAACGGTGCCAGTGAACTGCCGTGTAGGCAGCTTAGAAATGAACATCCTGCAACCCAGCGACATACTTATTGTGAACTGCCGTACAGGCAGCGGTTGGTGGGGTTACTGGCGTTAAAGCTACGCTGAGGTGGGCGACTTCGCCGGATGCACGGCATGGATGCCGTGCAAGCCCATTCCGCGTGAGACAAAAACGCCGGGAGCGTTTTTGAACAGCGTTTACGCTGGCCCGCAGGGCGAGCCCCAGGGATGGGGCGAGTAACCGCGTAATGGGCGGTCCGAACAGCGAAGGCACCGCGTTAGCGGCGTAGTTTAGCCATCAAGCCAGAGGTCAAGGAGAGGTGGCGCTTGCACCTCTCCTTGTCGTGCGTGCGATGATGTGGCAAAGAGGCGACACGGTCTATCCCGCACGAAACCACCCACCACTCCCGCATACATTCGACAAACACATTCGCCAGCAGCACCCCGGCTATTTACCAACAGCCCCTAACACGCTACTCCACCGTCAACACCGCTACCGCCTTTTTACGCTGTTTGATGGCATAACCTGCCCCCAGCGCCAGCAGCCAGAACGGAATCAGCCACACGGAAATCTGAATGCCCGGCGTCATCGCCATGATCACCAGAATCCCGGCCAGAAACAGCAGGCACAGAACGTTGGTCAGCGGGTAGCCCAGGCTTTTGAAGCGGGTTTCCTGATGCGCACGCTGTTTCGCCTGGCGGAATTTCAAATGGGTAATGCTGATCATCGCCCAGTTGATCACCAGTGCAGACACCACCAGCGCCATCAGCAGTTCAAACGCTTTGCCCGGCATCAGGTAGTTGAGCAGCACACACAACGCGGTCGCCAGCGCCGATACCCCCAATGACACCAGCGGAATACCACGGCGGTTGACCGAAAGCAACACACGCGGCGCGTTGCCCTGCTGCGCCAGCCCGAACAGCATGCGGCTATTGCAGTACACACAGCTGTTGTACACCGACAGCGCGGCGGAGAGCACCACCAGATTCAGCACATTCGCCACCAGATTGCTATCCAGCGCGTGGAAAATCAGCACGAACGGGCTGCCGCCTTCCAACACTTTCTGCCACGGATACAGCGACAGCAGTACCGCCAGCGCCCCCACATAAAACAGCAGGATGCGGTAAATCACCTGATTGGTGGCACGTGGAATACTGCGTTGCGGGTCGTCCGCTTCGGCAGCGGTTATTCCCACCAGCTCCAGCCCGCCGAAGGAAAACATGATCACCGCCATCGCCATCACCATGCCGCTGACACCGTTCGGGAAGAAGCCACCGTGCTGCCACAGGTTGGCGACACTGGCATCCGGCCCGCCCGTACCACTCAACAGCAGATAGCCACCAAACACGATCATGCCGATAATCGCCGCCACTTTGATGATGGAAAACCAAAACTCCAGCTCGCCGTAGACCTTCACCGTGCTCAGGTTGATGGCATTAATCGCGACAAAAAACACCGCCGCCGAAACCCAGGTCGGCACACCCGGCCACCAATACTGAATATAGATACCCACGGCGCTCAGTTCCGCCATGCTTACCAGCACATACAGCACCCAGTAATTCCAGCCGGACATAAACCCGGCAAAATGCCCCCAGTAGTGGTTAGCGAAATGGCTAAACGAACCGGCTACCGGCTCTTCCACCACCATTTCCCCCAACTGACGCATAATAAAAAAAGCAATCACGCCCGCAATGGCGTACCCCAGCAGCACCGACGGCCCCGCCATACGAATCGTCTGTGCAATGCCAAGAAACAAGCCGGTCCCGACCGCCCCACCCAGCGCAATCAGCTGGATATGACGGTTCTTCAGCCCGCGTTTCAGTTGGCTGTCTTGTTGTGTGTTCATCACCCTGTCTCCCAGAAAGTGGGTTAATTGTTATCACTGTCGTCACACAAGGAGCAATTATCAGGCCAACCCCCACACCGTTTACCCGCAAGGCGTGTTTAAGGTACTTAACAAACTGAATCAATTTAGAAAAAATCATCCATTCACACTTCTCGCAACAAAACGGTCACTGCGTTTATTCAGCGCAAGAAACTGGCAAAACTCGCATGCAACCGACAAAATACCGGGCATTCATACACAACAACGAACCGGAATGGTGCAAACACTTAGCCAGAAAAACGTGCTGGCGGCATAAGATGTCAAACAACGAACTTCCTGAAGTGAAAAAAGCTGATAGTCTGTAGGTTTTATGCTTCTGGCAAGGCAGGGCTATGTACAACATTGATGATTTTGATTTGAAGATCCTCACATTGCTGCAGGCAAACGGACGCCTGACTAATCAGGAGCTCAGCGATCTGGTTGGGTTATCGGCCTCACAGTGCTCCCGTCGTCGTATCGCCCTCGAACAGGCGCAACTGATTCTCGGCTATCACGCCCGGCTGGCTCCCGATGCGGTTGGGCTGGAAGTCATGAGCCTGATTGAAGTGCGGCTTATCAATCACACGCAGGAATGTGTCGAGAGCTTCCACCAGATGCTCGGCGAAGTAGACGCCATTATCGATGCCTACAAAACCACCGGTGACGCCGATTACATGCTCAAAGTGGCGGTAGCGGATTTGCACGGCCTGAGTGCGCTCATCAGCGAAATTCTGGCGCGCAATAAAAGCGTGGCGCACCTGAAAACCTCCGTGGTGCTCAACCGCCTGAAAGAGAATGGATTAATGGCTCCGGCCGTCTCAGCGCTCTGATTCAGTGCACACCGTGCTTCATTATGGTGCAGGACGGCATACCCCTGCATCATCTCACCGTAAATTGCACGATATCCACACAAATAACACCCATCACGCACGATACGTGTAAAAATTTTCGTTTAATGCTTTCAATACGTTAACGTGATTACGGCGTAAAAAAACAACCGTGGGCGGCGTGCTCCATGCCATCTGGTGTGCTTTTTGCTTGAAAAGACAGGTGTTCCTTCTTTTATCAGGCACGTTTCCATGGATAACGTCATTACACCACAACCCGTTTCACACTCGCTGCTGGAAGACGTTCTGGCGCTACTTATCGGCACCCTGATGGTGTCTTTCGGGGTGATTCTGCTGCGTCAGGCGGGCGCACTCACCGGCGGCACGGCTGGCATGGCTTTTCTTTTGCACTACGCGACCCATATCTCGTTTGGCACCGCGTTCTTCCTGCTGAACCTGCCGTTTTATTACCTCGCTATTCGGCGCATGGGCTGGGCATTTACCGTTAAAACCTTCTGCGCGGTGGCGATGGTCTCGCTGTTTTCCGACCTGCACCCGCTCTTCATCCATTTTGACCACCTGCAACCGGTTTACGCCACGCTGTTTGGCAACCTGATCATGGGGCTGGGGTTTATCGTGCTGTTTCGCCACCGTGCCAGTCTGGGTGGAGTGAATATTCTGGCGCTCTATTTACAGGATAAAAGTGGAATCCGCGCCGGAAAATTCCAGATGGCGGTAGACGTGACCATTGTGCTGGCTTCCCTGTTCGTGGTAAGCATACCCATGCTGATCGCATCGGTAGTAGGGGCGGCGGCGCTGAATCTGATTATTGCCATGAATCATCGCCCCGGCCGTTATATCGCCTAGCGAACAGCCTGACTTTTTATACCTGAGGAGAGTGACCAACGTGTTCCAGAATGTCGACGCCTATGCTGGCGACCCTATCCTGTCCCTGATGGAAAAATTCAAGCAGGATCCCCGTACTGATAAAGTCAACCTCAGTATCGGGTTGTATTACGACGGTCAAGGCGTCATTCCTCAGTTGCAGGCGGTCAACGCCGCAGAAACCCAGTTGCAGGCAGAGCCGCAACACGCGTCGGTTTACCTGCCAATGGAAGGTCTGGCCGCTTACCGCAGCGCGGTACAAACGCTGCTGTTCGGCGAGCACCACCCGGCGCTGACCGCCCAGCGTGTCGCCACCATCCAGACTCTGGGCGGCTCTGGCGCGCTGAAAGTGGGGGCCGATTTCCTCAAACGCTATTTCCCGGACTCCGAAGTCTGGGTCAGCGACCCGACCTGGGAAAACCACATCGCGATTTTCTCCGGTGCCGGTTTTCAGGTGCATACCTACCCGTACTTTGATGCCGACACGCTGGGCGTCAACGTAGAAGGGATGATTAGCGCGCTGAAACAGCTGCCGCCGCGCAGCATCGTGCTACTGCACCCCTGCTGCCACAACCCGACCGGCTCAGACCTGACCCACGCTGAGTGGGACCGCGTCATCGAAGTGCTGATCAAAGGCGAGCTGGTGCCGTTTCTGGATATCGCTTATCAGGGCTTTGGTGGCGGCATGGACGACGATGCCTACGCCATTCGCGCCATCGCCAGTGCGGGCCTGCCAGCACTGGTCAGCAACTCGTTTTCTAAAATATTCTCGCTGTATGGCGAGCGTGTCGGCGGCTTGTCCGTCGTGTGTGAAGACCAGGACGCCGCCAGCCGCGTACTGGGGCAGTTGAAAGCTACCGTACGCCGCAACTACTCCAGCCCGCCGAACTTCGGCGCACAGGTGGTATCACGCGTACTGAACGACAGCACCCTCAACGCCAGCTGGCACGCAGAAGTGGAAGCGATGCGCCTGCGTATTCAGGAAATGCGCCAGACGCTGGTGGACGAACTGAAAAAAGCGCTACCGGAGCGTAACTTTGACTACCTGCTGACCCAACGCGGCATGTTCAGCTACACCGGCTTTAGCGCCGTACAGGTAGACCGCCTGCGCGAAGAGTTCGGCGTGTATCTCATCGCCAGCGGCCGTGTCTGCATCGCCGGGTTAAACCATCACAACGTACAGCGCGTCGCTGCTGCCTTCGCCGCCGTACAGTAAGTTATTCCTTTCACTTTTTTACGCCCTTTCCCCCAGCTGGTAACGGTTGGGGGATTTTTTTATTCCTGTGCAGGAAACGGCTATGCCCGCCGGGGATGGGCTATTGGCAACAGCCGAGGTGCTGCTGGCGAATGTGTTTGTTGAATGTATGTGGGGGCGGTGGGTGGTTTCGTGCGGGATAGACCGTGTCGCTTCTTTGCCACATCATCGCACGCACGACAAGGAGAGGTGCAAGCGCCACCTCTCCTTGACCTCTGGCTTAATGGCTAAACTACGCCGCTGACGCGGTGCCTTCGGTGTCGGCGTGATGCGGTTAATAACGCACGAAACCCTCACTCTACCGATAATCCTCACTATCTAACGCCCGGGAAAGGGCAACCTGTCAAAACGACGCCCAATCACTATTGCTGCTACCTGCCGCCGCCGTGGCCCGCTTTTCCGGCAACGCCGGAGATAGCACCGCTGGCTGACGGGCTGGTGGCGTTGTGCCGCTGTTGCCCTGCGTCGTCAGGCGAAACGCGCTGACGGCTTCAGCCAGCAAGGAGGCCTGAGACTGCAACGACAGCGCGGCAGAGGCCGACTCTTCCACCAACGCGGCATTCTGCTGGGTGGTCGTGTCAATCTGCCCGACGGCGATGTTGATTTGGCTCATGCCGTCGCTCTGCTCATGGCTCGCCTGCGAGATCTCGTTGATGATGCTGTTCACATCATTGACGTGGCTGGTCAGGTCAGTCAGGGTGGATTCGGCGTTATCCACCAGCTCCATCCCTTCCTGCACTTTGTCGACCGAATCATCAATCAGCTCCTTGATCTCTTTGGCGGCGGTAGCACTGCGTTGCGCCAGAGAACGCACTTCACCCGCGACCACAGCAAACCCACGCCCTTGTTCGCCAGCACGTGCGGCTTCCACCGCCGCATTCAACGCCAGAATGTTGGTCTGAAAGGCAATACCGTCGATAACGCCGATGATCTCCGCCATGCGCATTGAGGATTCACGAATCCCGCGCATTTTATGGGTGACGGACAGCATCACTTCGCCACTACGGTGCGCGGCGGAGGATGCCAGATTGGCTATCGAGGTGGCCTGGTGTGTGTTATCGGCGGTGTTTTTGATGGTGGAGACCAGCTCTTCCATTGACGCCGCCGTTTGTTCCAGCGAACTGGCCTGCTCTTCGGTGCGCGAAGAGAGATCCTGATTACCGGCGGCGATTTGCGAGGCGGCGGTGGAGATAGCTTCCGCACCGTCACGCACCTGGCCGACAATCTGGCGCAGGCTGGCATTCATGTGATCCAGTGCCTGCAACAGTAACCCGGTTTCATCTTTACGGCTGGAAGAAATCTGTGCGGTGAGGTCGCCTTGCGAGACACGGTCTGCCATCAACAGTGCCTGCTGAATCGGCTGGGTCACGCTGCGGGTTATCGCCATCGCCACCCAGATGCTCAGCAGCACGCCCGCCGCCAGAATCGTCAGCAATACCAGCCGAATATCGTGGTACGTGGCAGACATGGCATCCACGGTGCTCATCATGGCGTTGTCCTGATAATCCACCAGTTGGCGTACCGTATTACGGTATTCCCGCTGTGCCGGATTCAGGTGCTGGTTAAATTCATCCAGCGCTTCTTCGCGGTTATTGGCTTTCACCAGTGCCACCATTTTTTGTCCCGACTCCAGAAACTGTGCCCGGATACGCCGGATATCACCAATCAGTTGCTGAATTTTCGCGTTATTGGATTCACTGGCTTCTTTTTCCAACGCATTCATCAACCGGGTAATTTCTTTTGAAACCGGTGCAATTTGATCGGATACCGCTTTGATACGGTCATCACCCGAAACCAGCAGTAATTGCTGGAAAATTCGCACCCCTTCATTCACATTTTCGATCAGGGCGTTGGCATCAACGGTTTGGGGATAAATCTCTTGTACAATGTTACGTGCATCATCATGAAACGTTGACAGCTTCGCCATTGATAACATGCCCACAAACACCAGCATGACCGCCAGGACGGCAAAACCGGCTCCGAGCCGATACCCGATTCGCCAATCAGATAAACGCATATTCCGCTCCTCATTCCTTTATTAAGAACACAATGTCATAACCATGACTTTTTCAGAGGCAAACACAGAACTGCGGCTAAAACAGGTATCTCGTCCGTTACTGTCATTAATCGTGATAAGAGAAAAGCAACAACCAGGCAAATATCTCAGCCAGTCATCACGATGAAATATTTCTCATCCCCTTTCCGGCGATAAAAAGCATTTCTTTTCCACAGTGAGTAAAACACGAACATTAAAAAAAGAGATTTAAAAGTATTCCAGGAACACGGATTCGAGATCATCACTACCTGTCGCCATTGAGTACGCTCTGGTCTGCACCCTGACCCGTTATCGGTCTTT
Source organism: Dickeya oryzae (assembly GCF_009372235.1). GTDB lineage: Bacteria > Pseudomonadota > Gammaproteobacteria > Enterobacterales > Enterobacteriaceae > Dickeya > Dickeya oryzae. Next base: position 165,032 of record NZ_ML762921.1, read on the forward strand.
TCATTCTATCAACCTTTACAAGTTGATCGATAAAAACATTCAAACAATGACTATAAATAGACACTTCCTATTGATTTTTATTTATTGATCGGAAATAGCAACAAAAAAGTAACAAAAATGTTAAGGATAAAACGGAAGAAGCGTGTCGGAGAAGTAGTGTGCGCAGCGGTGAGCATCCAGTCAGAAAAAGAGGGGAAGAGAGGCCTTCCTCTGTAAAAATAACCGATTGTCTGCAATGGCCGGATGCATCAATCACGGTAAATAAATCATGCTGATGCTGTCATTACGACCAGAGTTGTTGCTGATAACCACTGCAAACCAGACTGATATTAACTACATTAATTAATAGCAAGTTAATTAAATGCCTACCTGTGGTGGTAGGATCTTACGGCATACTCTTATTAGTATTTATATCCATTATGTTAATTAAAACACAGTTTCCTTTTTATTTTTAATTTTAGCCAAAAATTTCGCCACCACGCCAGTTGACACTATTTTAATCTTTGACTACTACTTAATTATTAAGGTGAAATGTGTGCCTTCCCTTAACGAAAAAACAAATGAATCGCACATCTTGTGCCACCAGAAATGGTAATAAATGTGGTAACGATAACTAAATGCGAACAAAAAATCTGCTTCGAATAAACCTTTTGCATTTAATGCTATTCATTTCTATTGCCAGTATGTTTATTACACTACTGAACAGCTATTTCACTTTTTATCATGTGCAGAAAAAATTACTTATTGAACAAGCAACTAAAGTCAACTCAAGCTATTCACACAAATTAGCCATCACCGTAGACAACTTCTTCTCTATTTCAGAGGAGCAATTGTCGTATAGTGCCAGGCTGCTCGTCACACACGCCCAGTCCGGCAATTTACAGGCTCTGCAAACCGAATTGCAACGCATTCATCGGTTAAGCCATGCTTTTAACTCGATGGTGGTGGTGACGGAAGGTGGGCAAATTATCGCCTCATCGCCAACGTCACTGAATTTGACCGGCCTCACCGTCACTTCACGCCAGCATTTTACCGCGAATAAAGTGAAACGCTTTTTTATCAGCCAACCCTATACCTCTCTGAGTGGCAATTATATTATTTTTATTTCCCAACCTATTTTGGATGATGCAGGACATTACCTCGGTTATGTCGGTGGTTCGCTTTATCTTAATAACCGACGTATTCTGAATGAATTCATGAATACACAATTTAGCAATGACAGCTTTAATACTTACGTCATTGATAATGAAGGCACCATCATTTACCACCACAATATTGCGCAAGTCGGCACTAAATTTACTAATCCCACCCTCTTGTCGTCGATTAAGGAGCAGGATAAAGGCAGTTTTATGATGCCAGATGAGCAGGGCATTCCCTCACCCGCTGCCTTTATCAGAACACAAAAATCGGGCTGGATTATTATTACCCAGCAATCATTTCACTCTATTGAAGAAGCGCTGAACGATGTGATGCTGAATGTACTAAGACAAGGCACACCGCTGGGTATCGTCACCCTGCTGATGCTCAGCATTCTGGCCTATTACATCACCAAGCCGCTACGTCAGTTAGCCAAGTCAGCCAGTAGCATGGAACAGCTCGGTGTGATTGCTAAAATCCGGGCAGTCAAAGCCTGGTATGTGGAAATAGAGCAACTCAAACGGGTGCTACTGATGGGGACAGTACTGTTGCACAAGCGTATTGGTCGCCTCAGCTCAGAAGCGCACACCGACCCGCTTTCCGGCATGTTAAATCGGCGAGGTATGCTGGAAAGCATGGAAGAGATCCGGGGTGAATATAAGAAAATCTCGGTCATCGCCATCGATATCGATCACTTCAAATCGATCAACGACTCTTTTGGGCATGACGTAGGGGATACGGTTATTCGTAAACTGAGCCAGCAAATCCGTAAGAACTTCCGCAAAACTGACCTGATCTGCCGAATTGGTGGCGAAGAGTTTCTTATCTTGCTGCCCGGCGCTGATATCCATGTCGCAACGGTAATCGCTGAGCGGTTACGCAATAATGTCGCCAACACGGTCTACGTGCCAGGTGCGCACCACCATCAGGTTACTATTTCCATCGGCGTGACCACCTTTAACCCGCAGAAATCCGCGCTGGATATCGCCATTAAAACGGCAGATAACGCACTGTACAAAGCGAAAAACGGCGGGCGTAATCAGGTGGTAGTGGAATACCTCTCCGACGACATTTCACTGGTGCAACACTAAGCGGCCCGCCCTATCGGGCCGGTAACCAGCAACACACCGTTACCGGTTATTCCCCCTGCAACGTCACCACCAGCGAGCGGCTGCCGCCGTGGTTACGGTGTTCACACAGGTAAATCCCCTGCCAGGTGCCAACATGCAGCCGACCGTTGCGTACCGGTAGCATCAGGCTACTGCCCAACAGGCTGCCCTTCAGGTGCGCAGGCATGTCGTCGCTGCCTTCATAGGTATGGCGGTAATAGGGTTCGTCTTCCGGCACCAACTGGTTAAAGAAGTTCTCGAAGTCCTGGCGCACGGTGGGGTCGGCATTTTCATTGACCGTCAGTGACGCGGACGTGTGGCAGATAAATACATGCAGCAACCCGACCTTCACCTGACGTAAATCCGTCACCTGCCCCAGCACTTCATCGGTGATCAAATGAAAACCACGGGACCGGGGTTTAAGCCGAATATCGTATTGTTTCCACATTTCATCTCTCCTGTGGTGGTAACCATCGCCAGAGGATGCCATAAAAAAGCGCGGCATGCCGCGCTTAACAAACCTCACCTTGTTGGCAGGATCAACCCCGATCCAGAATCGGTTTCAGGAACCGGGCGGTGTGGGATTGCTCGCACTGGGCTACCGTTTCCGGCGTGCCGGACACCAGAATCTCGCCGCCGCCACTGCCCCCTTCCGGGCCCAGATCGACTATCCAGTCGGCGGTTTTGATCACATCCAGATTGTGCTCGATCACCACAATGGTGTTGCCCTGATCGCGCAACTGGTGCAAGACCGCCAGCAACTGCTGAATATCAGCAAAATGCAGGCCGGTCGTCGGCTCGTCCAGAATATACAGCGTCTGCCCGGTGCCGCGCTTCGACAGCTCACGCGCCAGCTTCACGCGCTGCGCCTCACCGCCGGACAACGTGGTGGCCGACTGCCCCAAACGGATGTAAGACAAACCGACATCGATCAGGGTTTGCAGCTTACGCGCCAGCGCCGGAATGGCATCAAAGAACTCTCGGGCGTCTTCGATGGTCATTTCCAGCACTTCGTGGATGCTCTTGCCCTTGTATTTAATCTCCAGCGTTTCGCGGTTATAGCGTTTGCCTTTGCACTGGTCACAGGGCACATAAATATCCGGCAGGAAGTGCATTTCCACCTTGATAACACCGTCGCCCTGACAGGCTTCGCAACGCCCGCCACGCACGTTAAAACTAAACCGACCGGGGTTATAGCCGCGGCTGCGCGCTTCCGGTACACCAGCGAATAATTCGCGGATCGGCGTAAACACGCCGGTGTAGGTGGCTGGGTTCGAGCGAGGGGTACGACCGATCGGGCTTTGATCGATGTCGATCACCTTATCGAACTGCTCCAGCCCCTGAATCTCGCGGTACGGTGCCGGTTCGTTCAGTTCACCACCGTTAAGCTGGCGCTGGGCAATCGGGAACAGCGTATCGTTGATCAGCGTCGATTTACCGGAACCGGACACCCCGGTAATGCAGGTGAACAGCCCGACTGGCAGCGTCAGGGTCACGTCTTTGAGGTTGTTGCCGCGCGCACCAATCAGCTTAAGCACTTTAGACGGATCCGCCTGCACGCGCTGCGCCGGGATCTCGATTTTGCGCGCCCCACTCAAGTATTGGCCGGTCAATGATTCCGGCACCGCCATGATCTGCGTAGCCGTGCCTTCGGCAATCACCTGACCGCCGTGTACGCCAGCACCGGGGCCGATATCGATAATGTGGTCAGCGGCACGGATGGCGTCTTCATCATGTTCCACCACAATCACCGTGTTACCGAGGTTACGCAGGTGGATCAATGTTTCCAGCAGGCGCTCGTTATCACGCTGATGCAGGCCGATAGACGGTTCGTCCAGCACATACATCACGCCGACCAGACCGGCACCGATTTGGCTTGCCAGACGAATACGCTGCGCTTCGCCGCCCGACAAGGTTTCCGCCGAGCGCGACAGCGACAGGTAATTCAGACCCACGTTAACCAGAAAACGCAGCCGATCGCCGATTTCTTTCAGCACTTTTTCGGCGATCTTCGCCCGTTGGCCGCTCAGCTTGATGTTATGGAAAAACTCCATCGCATGGCCGATGCTCATGTCAGCAATCTGTGGCAGCGTGGTCTGCTCCACGTAAACGTGGCGCGCTTCTTCACGCAAGCGGGTGCCATTACAGCTGGCGCACGGCCGGTTACTGATGAATTTCGCCAGTTCTTCGCGCACCGCGGTCGATTCCGTCTCTTTGTAGCGGCGCTCCATATTGTTGAGCACCCCTTCGAACGGATGACGGCGCACCGAGGTATCGCCACGATCGTTGATATATTTGAACTCGATATTCTCTTTACCGGAACCGTACAGAATCACCTTGTGAATCGCCGGGCTGAGGCTATCGAACGGCGCTTCCACATCGAACTCATAGTGCTCCGCCAGTGAGCGCAGCATCTGGAAATAGTAGAAATTACGGCGATCCCAACCGCGGATCGCGCCGCCTGCCAGCGATAATTCGCCGTTTTGCACCACGCGCGCCGGGTCAAAAAACTGCTGTACGCCCAGCCCGTCACACGTTGGGCAGGCACCCGCCGGGTTATTGAACGAAAACAGCCGTGGCTCCAGCTCATGCATGCTGTAACCACACACCGGGCAGGCAAAGTTAGCGGAAAAGAGCAGCTCTGGCGCGTTCGGATCGTCCATATCCGCCACCACAGCGGTGCCACCGGACAACTCCAGCGCGGTTTCGAACGACTCCGCCAAACGCTGAGCCAAATCGCTGCGTACTTTAAAGCGGTCTACCACCACTTCAATGGTGTGCTTTTTCTGGAGTTCCAGTTTCGGCGGGTCTGACAGGTCGCACACTTCACCGTCGATACGCGCGCGGATGTAGCCCTGCGTCGCCAGGTTCTCCAGCGTCTTGGTGTGCTCGCCTTTACGTTCTTTCACGATAGGTGCCAGCAGCATCAACCGCTTGCCTTCCGGCTGGGACAAGACATTGTCCACCATCTGGCTTACGGTCTGGGCATCCAGCGGAATATCGTGTTCCGGGCAGCGAGGCTCACCAACGCGGGCGAACAACAAACGCAGGTAATCGTGGATTTCAGTGATGGTGCCGACGGTAGAACGCGGGTTATGGGATGTAGATTTCTGTTCGATGGAAATGGCGGGCGACAGCCCTTCGATGTGGTCCACATCCGGCTTTTCCATCAACGACAGGAACTGGCGCGCGTAAGCCGATAGCGACTCCACATAACGACGTTGCCCTTCGGCATACAGCGTATCGAACGCCAGCGAGGATTTGCCCGAACCGGATAACCCCGTCACGACGATAAGCTTATCACGCGGAATAATCAGGTTGATGTTCTTCAGGTTATGGGTACGGGCACCACGAATCTCGATCTTATCCATGCACACTTTTCCCGCTGTAGACGCTGTTCTTTTTATCCTTTAGCTAAGAAAGGAAACCAGTAGAAACGGCCGATTATGGCACAAACAAAACTGAATGGATATCCAGTATCTAATGGCAATTTCTGCAACGGCGGAAAAAAGAATGCGGTTCGCCTCGCGGGTATTATCTGACTCAATGGCGTGATATAGTTTTTCGTTTAAAATTTATAGATGTGATTGTTCAGGAGACACCAACATGGCCAGCAGAGGCGTTAACAAAGTGATTCTTATCGGGAATCTGGGTCAGGATCCGGAAGTCCGTTACATGCCGAATGGCGGCGCAGTCGCTAACCTGACTCTGGCCACGTCGGACAGCTGGCGCGACAAGCAGACCGGCGAGCAGAAAGAGCGTACAGAGTGGCACCGCGTCGCCCTCTACGGCAAGCTGGCGGAAATCGCCGGTGAGTACCTGCGCAAAGGCTCTCAGGTGTATATCGAAGGTCAGTTGCGTACCCGCAAATGGCAGGATCAGAGCGGCCAGGATCGCTACACCACTGAAGTGGTGGTCGATATCTCTGGCAGCATGCAAATGCTGGGCGGTCGCACCGGCGGCGGCGCACCGGCTGCTGGTGGCAACATGGGCGGCAATATGGGTGGTGGTAACGCGCCACAAGGTGGTTGGGGTCAACCGCAACAGCCGCAGCAAGCCAACCAGTTCAGCGGTGGCGGTCAATCCCGTCCGCAGCAAAGCGCACCAATGCCGGGCAACGAACCGCCGATGGATTTTGACGACGACATTCCGTTCTGATTGGCATCATCAATGCCGGGGCCAACACAGGTTCCGGTATGATGTACAGGTTCAAGGATGAGCCCAGTTACCACATAAGTCAGGAAAAGGATGAGGATACTGCCTATGTCACGTTCATTTGAATTACAAAGAATTTCCGAAGCTCATCGTCAGGCAATGTTGCAATCTGTTGAGCGGGCATCAAGCCGTGTTGGTGCAGCAGGTATGGCAGCAGCAACCGTCAGAACACTCTCCCAATCAGATCTGAATTCACTGATTAATCAAGCGATGAATCAGGTGTTACGCTCCCGTGAGAATGAGCGATAAAAGCAAAATTAGCTTACTGACAGAAAAACGTTCAGGTTAACAAGGGATGTTATTTTAGAACGATGGAAAACGATAATTCGTTGGTTATACCGAATGAAAAATCATGGGTTTTTCAATTACTGGTAAAAAATCAAGAAGACAGTATTGGCTTAATAGCCTACTCGTTTTATAAACTTGAAAAAAACCAATACGCCGAAAAATTACGCGCCACAGGAAAAACCACGCAGGAAATTGATCTTGCCGTAAAGCAATTTCATGAACAGGTTGTACATACTCAACTGCGTTTAGATGCTTATCGTGATAACGCCAGAACAATGTTTTCTCGCCTTTTGGGAGACTGGGAAGAAGAAATCAGGAAGGATTATCAACAGCAGATCGACATTATCGAAAATAAAAACGCAGAAATAGAAAACCTCAGAATAGAAATATACCCAAAATAATTCGAGTTGCAGGAAGGCGGCAAGCGAATGAATCCCGATGAGCTTACTCAGGTAAGTGATTCGGGTGAACGAGCGCAGCCAACACACCTGCAACTTGAAGTATGACGGGTATAGATAGAAAAAGTAAAAAATAATAACTGAGAGCGATATAATAAAACATCAGGCTATTGAGCATGCGAAAGAAGAGGCTATCAAAGAGTTTTTTCGTGCTGCATCAAGAAAAGAAAAGCAAAAAACACCCATTGCATTACGTGTATTATCATGGATATGGAGTGGTTTTTCTGGAATTATCGCCAGCGCTCTCTTATTTATTTTTATCTATGGTATGGTGGGGCTCTTAACTACACCAGAAAGAAAATTACAGATCTGGCAATGGGGTATAGAATCCCTTAAGCCTTCATCCCCGTTCCCATCAATAGAAAACAGTAAACCACAATAAATAAGATAATCGTGATCATGACACGAACGCCCTGCCTTTGCAGGGCGTTCGCTTATATCGCTATTCCCCTGCATTCAGCGCATCGCCGATAGCGTAATAATGCCCACCTGCCACGTGATGCAGGCTACGCCATGTCGGGTCAGCCTTCTCAAAATGCCAGTGACCGTCACTAAAGACCCGTGAATCCGCCCAGGCAGCGATAACCTCACCGATAAAAAGGTCGTAGGTTTGCTGATTGTGAGCTTCAGGGATCAGCTTGCACAGTAGCCACGCAGCACAACCGGCCACCAAAGGTACATCTGATTCGCTGGTGCGAAACAGTTCCACCTGGCAGTGCGCCAGTTTGTCCGGGTTATCCCGCAGGCTGATATTCCCGACCTGGTTGGTTAATTGCAGTTGTGCCACTGTCGGCACCTGAATAGCGAAATAGCCGCTGTTTTCCAGCAGCTCGCGTGTTTTGGTCGCTTTATCCAGCACGACAGTCAGCTTAGGTGGTGCAAAATCCAGCCCACAGCACCAGGCCGCCGCCATCACATCCTCAACCCCGTTATGGCAGGCCGACACCAACACCGTCGGCCCGTGGTTAACCAGCCGATAGGCTTTTGCCAGCTCAACCGGTGAAATTGCGCTATTCATGTTTAACTCCTGCGTTATATATAGTGTCCTGACATACATAGTGTCCTGACACTTACACCAAATGTTCAGAGCTCACGGTTCGCACACCCGCAACGGGGTTCAACGCGGCTTCCAGTAACGCATCGGCAATCCGCTGTGCAGGGTTAATGTGCAAAGCCCGTGGCAGCACCGGATGCAATACACGCAATACCTGTTGTGCCGCCCATTCACCGGGCCGCCGTGCGTGTCGCTCGCCACCAATCAGCCCTGGGCGCACCAGCGTCAGTGAGGTAAAACCCACCCCGGCCAGATCGCGCTCCACGTCACCTTTCACCCGGTTGTAGAAAAACCGCGACGTAACGCTCGCCCCTCTGGCTGAATTCAGCACGTAGGTTGGCGTGCCGTGGTGCTTAGCCAGACGTGCAACCGCCAGTGGGTAGTCATGATCAACCCGGTAGAACGCCGCCTGGCTCCCTGCCGTTTTAATGGTGGTGCCCAGCGTGCAGATCACGGCATCGGCCTGCCACCAGTCGGCATCTTGCGGCAAGTGTTCAAAGCTCACCTGCGGTGCCAGCAGTTTGTCGTGAGCGGGTAATTCACGCCGTACCGGTGCCGTCACCTGCGTAATACGCGACTCTGCCAGTGCCTTTAATAGCACCTGATGGCCGACCAACCCGGTTGCGCCGACAAGTAGTAGTTTCATGCATATCTCCCTGTTTAGCTGTGTCCATTTTCCGTTATGGCACAGCAGCGAAGGACTTCATTGTACTCGCATCACTTTACCTGAGTATTCCGTAGTACTGACCACGTTTACTCCCGATTTTTAGGTACTCTTTATGGGGAAAACGTGATGGGGATATCGACGCCAACGGGAACTTTTTCTGATTGCCTGACGTACGCAATTACAGATCACTATTCAACATAGTTTATCCAATCGCAATCGCTAAAAAATAAGGCGGATAATTAATAAAGGAACCCCCATGATCCACGCCTCTATCCATTACCTGACCCGGCAATTAAATCAATATCTAAAAAATAGCCTGAACCTGCATGATGACGTTGTGGTTATTGCGAACCCGGCTGATGACGACGGTAAGATGTTTCCACTCACGAGAAATAAACTGGTGGTGTTTTTATCGAATATTGAAAAAGAAACCATGACGTATCGGAATAATGCCGCTAATCCTGGGAATCGTTTTGCTGTGAGTACGCCGCCGTTATTTGTACGAATTTCGCTGGTGGTGGCGGCAAATTTTAGCGGTGCACAATACGCGGAAGGATTACAAATGATCGCCCATGCGATGGCGTTCTTTCATAAAAATTCCCTGCTTAACCGTTATAACGCCCCAGATATGGACGAGGCAATTGAGCAACTATTACTGGAAATGGACAGCCTGCCGCATCACGAACTTAGCACGATGTGGACGATGTTAGGCAGCCGTTATTTACCGTCTGCGGTATACCGTGTGCGGGTGAAAATTGCCGATAGCCAGGCGATTCAGTCGCAGACCGAAAGTGTCAGACAATTGCCTGCCACCGTGACTAAGGGCACAACGTCATGAGCGATTACGACGCGTTATTTCAATTGCGTATCGAACATGAATTTTTTACCGGCTGTACCAGCCTGCCGTTTTATGGCGAATGGCTGCCGGGTAGCCAACAGGCAGCGACAAGCATCGGGCTGTTGACCAAACCGCAGGCTGACGGGGTACTGGTGTTGGCGGATAGAACCCATCCCGCCCTTCAGGCGGTGGAACACGTCACGCTGCGGTGGTGGTTTGGCAGCCGGGAGCCGAATTCTTTCAGCTATACGGACATCAGTGCGACCGACACCAGCGGGCTGCTGGAATCGAAGACGCCGTACTTTGGTTACACACTGAACGGCGCAGAACCCGGCGAGGTGCGTCTGGAAATGCGCAGCGACACGCCATCAGAGGCATCGAACAGTTTGCCCTCAGCCAAAGGGCGAATCTGGCAGGTTGATATTGAGATCAATGCAACGGCGATAACGGCATTTCTCCACCGGCGAACAGCACCGGTCTTTATTATGCCGTTTCGCTGCCAACGGCGGTGCTGGAAATATCTGTTCACCGCGCCGTATGTTAATACGAATACGCGTATTCGGGATAAGCGCCAGAATAATCAGTTTGATTATCTGGGGGAAGAAATACTGGCTAATGGTCAACGGGCACAGGCGTTTATTTCCCGTGAGCCATTAAAAATACAAAAAAAGTCAGACTATTATTTTCAGCTTTATCAGGACAACACCGTATTGATTGAACGATTACCGGTCGCCATGCCACAGCATCAATGTCGATTTCAAACGGATAAGTCATTCGATGTTGTCTCGGAAATCATTGTTAACTGACATAACGATAAAGACAGGGCAATAAAAAAATAACGCAATAAAAAATAGCGATACCGCCATACCGGCGCAGGTACCTTTTATTCTCGGCATCGAAAGGGCGCGGGGTGGTTATCTCTCTCAATCAGAAGGAATCACACTATGGGCGTGATGAAAACCCCAGGCGTTTATATTGTTGAAAAGAACGCTTTCCCCAATTCCGTTGTTGAAGTCGCGACGGCGGTACCGGCCTTTATTGGTTATACCGAAAAGGCGGAAAATGGCGGCGTATCTCTGCGTAATAAAGCGTGGCGAATTACCTCGATGTCGGATTTTCGCCATTATTTTGGCGGCGCGCCGCTGCATAAATTCGATATCGTCGAAAAAACCGATCAAGTACCGGGCGATGCCGCTTTCAGTCAGGCCGGTAAGGCCTATACCCTGACCCTGGCGAATACCCGCTACCTGCTGTACTACAGCATGCTGTTCTTTTTCCAGAATGGCGGTGGCCCCTGCTACATCATCTCGGTGGGGAGCTATCAAGACGCCATTGATGCTGATGCACTGAAAAACGGCATCACACCGCTGCTCAAAGAGCCGGAACCCACCATGGTGCTGACCCCGGAAGCGGTATGCCTGAAAGAAGACGACTGCATCAACGTGCAGCAGACCGTGCTGGCCCACTGCGGCGGTACCATGAAAAACCGCATCGCCATTCTTGATGTCTGGGAAGGGCATAAAGACCGACAGGACCCGAGCGGCGACTGTATCGCCAACTTCCGCTCCAAACTGGGCATCAACTACCTGGATTACGCCACCGCGTACTACCCGTGGCTGAACACCTCAATCATTCAGGACAGCGACATCAGTTTCGCCAACGTCAACAACCCGGACATTCTGATTACCGTGTTGAACGCGGAAATCGCCTCCGCATTCAAAGAACTGGACGCACTGAGCGCTGAGCAGTTAAACAGCGGCGGCAACAAGCTCAAAGCGGCCAAAAAGCAACAGATGCTGGACGAAGTCGCCAAACTGACGGTGGAACAAAGCGAGGCAGAAAAAACCTTGCTGCACAAAATCCTGTTCTCTATCAGCCCCATTTACAAAAGTGTGCTGGAAAACATCCGGCGTCAGCAAAACCTGCTGCCACCCGCTGCGTCAATGGCGGGGATCTACACCATGGTGGATAACGCCCGTGGCGTGTGGAAAGCCCCGGCCAACGTCAGCCTGAACGCGGTGGTGTCACCCAGCGTGAATATCAGCGCCGACGAGCAGGAAGACCTGAACGTCACCACCCAAGGGAAATCGATCAACGCGCTGCGTACCTTCACCGGCGAAGGCACGCTGGTGTGGGGCGCGCGCACGCTGGACGGCAACAGCCTCGACTGGCGCTACGTCAATGTGCGCCGGACCATGATCATGCTGGAGGAGTCTATCAAACAGGCAGCCAAAGCCTACGTGTTCGAACCTAACACCGCCAATACCTGGGTTTCGATGGAAAGCATGATTGAAAACTTTCTGTTCGGCATCTGGAAGCGCGGCGGGCTGGCGGGAGCCTCACCGGAAGACGCCTACAGCGTGGATGTCGGTCTTGGCAAGACCATGACGCCGCAGGACATTTTGGAAGGGATCCTGCGTATCACCGTGCTGGTAGCCATCAGCCGTCCGGCTGAGTTTATCGAAATCACCTTCCAGCAGCAGATGCAGAAATCCTGACGCTGACGGTATGACGTTTTAGCGACTGTAGGTTTTTGACGACCACAGGTTTTTGACGACCACAGGTTTTTGACGACCACAGGTTTTATCACCCTCTTCAAGGAGAACACCCATGGCAGATGACGGTTCCGCTCAGTCAAGCACCGTATGGCCGATGCCCAAATTTCACTTTGAAGTGAAGTGGGACGGCGGCGCGGGCGCCAGCATGGTGGCGTCGTTTCAGGAAATTACCGGCCTGGATATCGAAGCCCAGATTATTGAATACCGCGCGGGCAACAGCCCGGTATTTTCCACCATCAAAATGCCCGGAATTATCAAGTCCGGCAATGTGACGCTGAAAAAAGGCATTTTCGTCAAAGATAACAACTTTTACGACTGGTTCTCGAAAATCAAGATGAACACCATTGCCCGCACCGCCGTCACCATCAATCTGCTCGATGAAAGCGGCAGCCCGGCCATGACGTGGAAGCTCAAAAACGCCTGGCCGACCAAAATCAGCGGGACGGATTTGAAATCAGACGGCAATGAAGTGGCGGTTGAAACCATCGAACTGGCGCACGAAGGGCTGGAAGTCGCGGTGTAATCGCCGGTTCACGGCGTGAGAACGGTCAATGCAGCGGATTAGCGCTGCATTGACCCGGTCATCAGGCTCATCTGGCGTAGCCACTAACCAGACCCGGTAATGCTGATGCAAAAACCATCATCCAGCAGTGAATGGCCGCTACCCGCGTTTTATTTCAGCGTGAACATCGAAAACAGCGGCGACGATCAGGCCTTTCAGGAAGTGTCCGGTATTGAGACACGTATTGAAACCGAACCCTTCCGCGAGGGCGGCAATAACAACCTGTATCACCTGCCGGTGGCGGTGAAACACGGGCCGCTCACGCTGCGCCGGGGCCTCGGTTCGGCCAGTTCGCCGCTGGTGCGCTGGTGTAAGCGTTGCTTTGAAGGGCAATTGAATGGCCCGCTGGAAACCAAAGAGGTCAGCGTCAGCCTGCTGAACGAACAGGGCGACCCGTTGCGGGTGTGGCTGTTTTATAACGTCTACCCCATCAGTTGGCGGGTCGATCGTTTCCACGCCACCGGTAATGAGGTGGCGATTGAAGAGATTGTGCTGTGTTTTAGTCGTTCGACACGCAAGCAGTAACCGCAGAAGGAGACACCATCATGGCAATAGAAGTGCGACAACTGACGATTTACTCACGGGTTATCCAGCCGAATGACCCGGATGCTGCGCGGCAGGACACGGGCAGCCTCGACAGCGACACAGACAGCACGACGGACAACCGTGGGCAGGATGCCTCACACAGCGCACCCGCAGGCACGCAGGTACTGCATCACCTGAACAGCGGGCCGCGGGAACGCTAACCGGAGGCGCTATCATGCAGAAGCTGACTATCCGCACCCTCGATAAAAAGCAGCAGTTTGACGTGATGCTCAACCCTGCCAGCCTCCGTCACGAGCACGGCATTAACTACACCAACCGGGCGGTGGCGGGCAACCGGACACTCGGCAGCCTGGCACCGCGGCTTGATTTTGCCAGCTACCAAAGCGAGAGCCTCAGTTTCGAGTTGATGATTGACGGCACCGGCGTGGTCGAGCAGCCGCAAAAGCCCGATGTCGCCAGTCAGGTCACTCAGTTGAAAAACGTGGTGTATCGCTATGTCGGCGAGAAGCACGAACCCAGCGTGGTGGTACTGACCTGGGGCACCCTGTCGTTCAAAGGACGCCTTACCCGTCTTGATATTCGCTACTCGTTATTCGACGCCGCCGGTGCGCCACTGCGCGCCACCCTCGGGTTACGTTTCGACAACTATCTGGACAGCAGCGAGCAGGCGTTGCGGGCCAATCGCTCCTCACCGGACCTCACCCACAGTGTGGTGGTGAAACAAGGCGATACCCTGGCGCAACTCTGCCATGACATTTATCAGGACAGTGCCTATTGCGTGGCAGTCGCCCGTTACAACAACCTGAATAGCGTGATGCACATTGCACCGGGCACACGTCTGTATTTTCCCCCACTGGCCTGACGGAATCACGATATGGCGGACTCCCCGGCAACACACCATGACGGCGTGGTGACCTACACCATCAAGAGCAACGGCACCGAGATCGGTAACGCTATCCAGGTGTTATCCCTCCATGTCTGTAAACGGGTGAATCATGTCGCCCGCGCCGAGCTGGTGATTGAGGATGGCGACATGCCGCAAAACCGTTTTCCGCTCAGTAGCGGCTCGCTGTTCAAACCGGGCAACGCGCTGACTATCGCCGCCGGTTACGCCAGTCAGGAACAGGTGTTGTTCGAGGGGATCATCATTCGCCACGGCATCCGCCTCGGTGGTGCGGGTCATTCACGGCTGATCATCGAATGCCGGGACAGCGCTATCGGCATGACGGTCGCGCGCCGCAACAACAACTATCTCAAGAAGAAAGACAGCGACATCTTACGCCAGTTGATCGGCGGCTGCGCCGGGCTTACCGCCCGTGTCGACACCACAACCACCCAGCACGACGAGCTGGTGCAGTTCAACTGCACCGACTGGGATTTTTTGCTGACCCGAGCGGAAGCCAACGGGCTGGTGGTCTGCAACGACGACAATACGGTAGCGGTCACCGCGCCCTGTCTGAGCGCGTCACCGGTGTTGACCCTCACCTACGGTGACGACCTGATGTCGCTGACCGCCGACATCGACGCCCGTTATCAGTTCACCTCGGTCACCGGCGTTGGCTGGGATATCAAAAACCAGCAACCGATACAGGAAAACGCCGCCGCGCAGTCCGTCAGCCAGCAAGGCAACCTCAGCGCCGATGAGCTGGCCCGCGTACTGGGGCTGCCCGCATTCCGGCTGCAAAGCGCCACGCCGCTGCCAGCCAGCGCCCTGCGGGACTGGGCGAGCGGCCAGCAGGTAAAATCCGCCCTCTCCCGCCTGCGCGGCACCCTGACCTGTCAGGGCTGCGCCCGCGCACGCATCAACACGCTGATTGAGCTGGCTGGTGTCGGCGCGCGTTTTAACGGCCACCTCTATGTCAGCGGCGTTCGCCACCATATTCAGGATGGGCAGTGGCTGACCCACATCGATTTCGGTATGCCGCCGGTCTGGTCAGCCGAACACCGGGACCTCACGCCGCCGCCTGCCGCGGGTCTGCTGCCGGGCGTGGATGGCTTGCAGATAGGTATCGTCAAAAAGCTCGACGGCGACCCACAACAGCAGCATCGCGTTCAGGTGTCGCTACCGGTGACGCAGGCGGAAAACGACGGCCTGTGGGCGCGGCTGGCCAGTTATTACGCCTCATCCGGCATCGGGGCGCAGTTTATGCCGGAGGTGGGCGACGAGGTGATACTGGGTTACTTCAACAATAACCCGTCCGACCCGGTGATCCTCGGCAGCCTGTATAGCAGCAAGAACCCACCACCGGTCACACCCGAAGCCAAAAACACCCTCAAAACGCTGATGACCCGCAGCCAGTTAACGTTGCAGTTCAACGAAGAGGACAAGTCCATCACCCTGACGACCCCCGACGGCAATCAGGTGATGTTGAGCGACAAAGGCAAAACGGTGACGTTACAGGACCAGAACGGCAACAGCGTCACGCTGGATGCGTCTGGCATCACGCTCGACAGCCCGAAGAACATCACCCTCAGCGCCAAAGGGAAAATCGAACTCAGCGCCGGGCGCACCGTGGATATCAGCGCCAAAGCCGACGTCACCGCCGAGGGGATGAACGTCAACCTGTCGGCCAAAACCGGCCTCACCGCCAAAGGCAACGCCACCGCCGAACTGTCGGCCTCCGGCCAAACCACCGTGAAAGGCGGCATCGTGATGATCAATTAACGTTGACTGACTGAGGGCGGTGGCGCACACCTCAGCACCGTTTTAACGCCAGACGGGTACAGCACACAACGAGACAACGTTGTTGGTTATCAACAAAAAATTAAAGGAGATTTATGCCGCCTGCTGCTCGCCTGACTGACTTACACGCTTGCCCGATGGTGACGCCGGGGTTGCCGCCGATTCCCCATGTCGGCGGGCCGGTTATCGGCCCCGGCGTACCGACGGTGCTGATTGGCAAACTGCCAGCGGCGGTGTTGGGGGATAACTGCGTCTGCGTCGGGCCACCGGACGCCATCGTAAAAGGCTCCGCCACGGTGTTGATCGGCGGGAAACCGGCGGCGCGCCTCGGTGATACCACCGCCCACGGCGGCAATATCGCGCTGGGCGATTTTACTGTGTTGATAGGAGGATAACCGTGAATAACGACAACGCGTTTCTCGGTACCGGCTGGGGGTTTCCGCCGCAGTTTGATACCGCAACCCACAGTATTGGCATGGTCAGCGGCGATGAAGATATCCGGCAAAGCCTGGCGCTGTTGCTCTCCACCCGCCCCGGCGAGCGCATTATGGCTCCCCGGTACGGTTGCGATATTCAGGGCATGGTGTTTGAAGACCTCACGCTCTCCACCCTGACCGACATGAAAACCCGTATTGAGCAGGCCATCTTGTTTTTTGAGCCACGGATTCAGCTACAGACGATCACAATCGACAGTAGCCATGCGCCTGACGGCACCTTGCTGATTAACCTCGACTACACGCTGATTGCCACCAATACCCGCAGCAACATGGTGTATCCGTTCTATTTACGGGAAGGCACGTTGACCGCAACCCCCTAACCGGCCCCGGCCGCCGCTCACCTCTGCCCCTGACGGACACCCATTAACCAAGGTCGCTGAATCATGACTACACACTGGAGCCCCCCATTGCCGCCCGCTGGCACCTCACAACACCAGCGCCTGCCGCCAGCACTGGAGGACGGCGCGTTTCTGGCAGATGAGATGTCGTTTGAAACCTTGCTGGTACTGGCCAGTGATATCGCCGCCCAGCTGTCGTTCGATGCCGGTGAAGGCTCGCCGCCGGGTAACTGGCAGGCGCTGTTTGCCAAAAGCGAAGTCACCGGTATGGCTATCATGCTGTCGTTCGACACCACGCTGGAGCAGAACCGCTTTCGTCAGGCACAGTCACGCGGTCTGGATCAGACACTGGCGTATTTGATCGCCCTCTACGGCAATCTGGATCGCTGGTACCGGGCTTTTATTCCCGTCCAGACCCTCAGTGCCGATCACATCAAGCTGACGATCCAAACGGTGCTGAAAACACAGGTGGTGCGCCCCTTTCAGTACGTGGTGATCCTGGCACAGGCACTGGAGGACTACCGCCAGTCGCTGCTGGCAAACGACAGCCTGACCGCACTCGACCCGTTGTGGGGGATTAGCTACGACAACGGCCAGTTTGTCGCCAGCGAGCAGCACCCGTTGCTCCAGCAGCAATTACCGGGCATTGCGATCCTGGAAGAACAGTTGCAGTTGTGTTTTTCCGCCGCCATCAATGCCGTCAGCAAGTTACAGGCCGAGTGCCGCCGCCATCTGCAACAGGCGTTGTCTCATGCCGATCACGCCCCGGAAGTCGCCCTGTATCTGACGTTTCTGCGCTTATTCGCCAGAGCGCAGGCCCGACTTAACCGGTTCACCGCCCGACACCTCGATTTTTACTACCGACAGGTGCTCCGCCAGCAGCCACAACCGCTCAACGCTGACGCCGTCTTTTTAAAACTGACGCTGGAACATCCCGCGACGCCTGCCGTCTCACTGGCGCGCGGCACCGCCTTTAGCCACGGGCAGGATGACCGACTGCGTGACCTGCTCTACCACAGCGAACACCCGGTGTTGGTGACCGACGCGGAAGTCAAACAGGTTCACTCGCTGCTGCTAAGGCGCGACCCCTTGATGTCACCAGAACGGGAGCTGGATTTCGTGACCGCTATCCACAGCGACAGCCTGTGGCCGTGGCACGATGACCAGCCGCGCTCCCGCACGCTGTTGACGCTATTTGGCGAAACACCGGCGTTACAACGCCACCCGTCTCCCTGTGCGTCGGGCATCGCCATTATCGACCCGGTACTCTACCTGCCTGAAGGGCGGCGGCGGGTCAGCCTCACCATCACGCTTCACGAAGCGCAACATTCGCTACTGGCGCAGCAACTTTACCTGCTGCGCGATACCCCTTATCCGGCCTTGTTGCGAAATCGGCTGACCACGCTATTGCTCTCGCTGGCACGTGCGATGACACCGCTGCTGCCTGACGACAGCGCCCCCGCTACGATCCACTCGCTGGTAGAGGCGTTATCTTCCCGCCAGCTACAGGCACTGCAACAAGGCAGCGACGACCACATTATCAGCCGCCTGTACCAATACCTGTTACTGGGCGTATTGCGCCAGACCGACGACCCGGCCTGCTATCGTCGTGCACTGGGGCATCTGTTCAGCCGCCAGTACCTGAGCCTGACCGACTGGCTGAATGACGATGACCGGCAATGGATTGTGGCCCGCAGTCGCCAGTTACTGCCCACGGACAGCCAGTTGTCGCTGGCAGAATTGCTCAACGGCAACCGGCAAGCCACCTTCTACCGCCTGTGCAGCGAGTTATTCTCGCTACGTATCAGTACAGACAGTGGCTGGCAACCCATCGCCACGTACCGTATCCATCCACTGCGTGCTGACGATGATGGTCCCTACGGTTTTCGGCTGACCTTTACCCTGCCGCCGGGGTTTGAGGCAGTCATCCCTTGTGACCCAGCTATCCACGGTGAGAGGTGGTGTTACCACGCCCCGGCGTTGCAGGTGACCATGAAGCCGGAAACCCCTTTTTTCCCTTATTCGGCGTTTCTCCATTTCGTGCTCGGCCCGTTAATCCTCAACACAGAGGTCTCCGGCGTTCAGGCGATTCAGGTCTACACGCCGGAAGGACAAGCCGACGCCAGCAAGGTGTTTTACCCTTTTGGCGCACAACCCGTCAGCCAGTCCTCACTGACGATCGCCAGTTATGAACTCGCCCAAAAGCAGGTACAGGACATCACGCTGACCATCGACTGGGCCAATCTGCCGGGCGGCAGCGACGGCTTTCGCCAGCACTATCAGGCTTACCCCGGCGATTACGCCACGACGCGTTTTAACGCGCAGCTATCCGTACTGCGAGAGGGTGAATGGAAAGTCGTCAGTCATGATATCGCGCTGTTTGACTGCGAAGCAGGCAGCGATCGGTTGCGCCCCAACAGGCAGATTCATGCCTCGCTGAAGCAGGCATTTCAACCCAGTCGCCGCGCCGTCGACGTGGATACCTTTCGCTTCGATAGCACCAGCCGCAACGGTCTGATTCGCCTGTCGTTGTGCGAACCGGAGCACGCGTTTGGCCACCAGCAATACGCGTCACTGCTGAGCCAGACGCTAATACACAATGCCAAACACCGTAAGCCGCTACCGCTGCCCAACCCGCCGTATACCCCGGCTGTCAACCGGCTGACGCTCGGCTACCGCGCCTGCTCCCGGCTCACCCCCGGTGCCCCCGGTCACACGCCGATGCCAGACAGCCATCTGCTGCATTTACATCCTTTCGGCTATGAAGTCCTGTCCGGCTATGAAGTATTGTCCGACGATAAAGAATTGTCCGACGATAAAGTGCGGTCCCCGATGCGTACCACCGACGAGGCCACCCGTAGCGCCACCTTTTTCCCCCGCTACGAGGATGACGGCAACCTGTTCATCGGCTTACAGGCCTCATCACCGGGTGGCATGCTGAACCTGTTTTTCCATCTCGACGATCAGGCCGCCCCCACCGCCATTCGCCATCGACAGGCGTTTCAGTGGCGTTATCTGGTGGATAACGACTGGCGCATTCTGCCGCCGCATCAGGTCATTGCCGATACCACCTGCGGCTTTATCACCTCCGGTATCATCACGCTGGAGATCCCAACAGAGATTAACGATCGGCACACCGTTATGCCGGATAAGCTCTACTGGTTGCAGGTCAGCACCCGCCAGGGCATCGGCGAGTACGCCAACTGCCTGCATGTCGCCACCCACGTGGTGCAGGCTCGTCGACAATGGACGCCCGAACAGGAAGACCATAACGCCCCGCAGCCGCCCACTGCCGGTTCTGGCTCTGGCTGGCAGGTATTGTCGCCACCGCCGGGGCTTGGCGGCGTCAGCCTGATGCTGCCAGTGCAGGGTGACGCGCCGCACGAGTCCCTGCGCCAGTTCCACCAGCGCGTCAGCGAACAGTTGCGTCACAAAGGACGGGCATTGACCGGCTGGGATTATGAACGGCTGGTGCTGCAACAGTTTGCGGATATTGAACAGGTGCGTTGTTTTCCACATACCCGTTTCGGCGTGCCGGGTCATCATCCGGGGCATGTCCTGCTTTTGGTGCGTCAGCGCCACCCTGCCTGTCAGCATCAGCCCTGTGACGCGCGGCACACCAGCGCCGCGCTGCTGCACCGGATACAAAGCTGGTTGCAAACCGTCGCGCCGCCGGGGGCCAACATCGCGGTGCGTTCACCGGTGTACGACAGGGTTCAGGTACGCTGTAGCGTCGCGTTTCAGCCGGGACAACACCCGGGGCAGGCATTGCGGACGTTGAACCGGGATATCTGTGCCTACCTTTGCCCGTGGCGCGAAGACAGCGTCAGCCAGGGCTTCGGTTCCCACGTGGCGCTACACCAAATCGAGTCATTCATCGCCCACCTCGATTACGTGCGTTTCGTGACCGCGTTTTCACTGGTCATCCTGCGTCAGGACACCCGCGATGAGTGTGATGACCCGACGACGGGCTGGTGGTTATCTGACAGTGCTGCGCCGTCGCACGATAACACCCGCGATCCCGCCGTAAACACCCCGAATCTGACCGGGCTAAGTCCGCGCTATCCCTGGAATATTATCCTGCCGGTTGAACAACACGCGTTGCGGCTCAGTACCGATCCGCGCCCGCTTGCGCCGGAAAAAATCGGTATTGGCGATCTGGTCATCGGCGACAGTTTTATCACCGTCCGCTAACCCGCGATAACGGCACGGCCACGCGGGAGAAGCGACAAAAGGAGTAGGTCAGTGGCAAAACGAAATCGCGGCACGTTGAAAAACTATTTCCGTCAGGGCGCTATGCCGTCCGCCGAGCACTTTTCCGATTTGATCGACTCGTCAGTCAACAAAATCGAGGAAGGGTTTGATAAAACACCGGAACACGGGCTGAAGCTCGCCGCACTGGATGCCCACGCCAGACTGATGACGTTTTACCGCGACAGTGACCCCAGCCGGGAGTTGTGGTCAGTTGGCCTGCAACCGGACAGCGATCGCTTACAGATAGACCGCCACCTCAGCGACGGGCAGGAGGTGATGGACGACACAGCCCCCTTGTTGACACTCACCCCGGAAGGGCGAATGGGCGTGAATACCACCGCGCCGCGCCATGCGCTTGAGGTCAACGGGGTGATCGGCGCGCAAGGTCGCGCCGGGGCGCAATGGGCAGAGACACTACCGGCTGATGGTCAGTGGCACGATATCACCCCCAAACTGGAAGGGTGCCAGGCGTTTGAAGTCATGGCCGGTGTGGGTATCCGCCATTCAGGGCGTTACGCGTTGCTCCACGCTATTGCCCTGAATACCTGTGCGCCCAGCGGTTTTCTGTTCAACTTTTTCGGCCACAAAAACCGCATCAACGCGCACCATGCTTATTACCATTCACGGGCTGACAAGCTGACATTGCGCTGGCTGCGCGACGATACCCCCACGCACGGTCATGACGGTATCCGCCCTTACCGGTTGCAGATTCGCACCCACACCAGTTACGGCGACGGCATCGTCATTCGCTACCACCTCACCCAACTGTGGCATGACGTCTACATGCACGACTGCCTGTTACCGGCACAGGAGGCGTGAGCATGGCACCGTCGTCGTTTATCCCAAGGCAAACGGATGACCCGGATAACGTTGCCAGCCTGCTGCGCGACGGGCTGGAGCTCGTGCAGACACTCAGCGGCAACCGCTGGACCGACTACAACCTGCACGACCCCGGCGTCACCCTGTTAGAACTGTTGTGTTTCGCGCTGACGGACCTTATCTATCGCACCGATTTCGACGTTGCCGATTATCTGACAACGCCTGACGGCCAGCTGGATTACGCCGCACAGGGGCTGATGCTGCCGGAGCAGATTTTCCCGGCACGCCCCTGCACCCGAGAAGATTATCAGCATGCGATACAAGACAACGTCGATGACGTCGAGCGCGTCTGGGTAACACTGGACGCCCAATGCCCGCAGTACTATCACCTCGACCTGCTGCTCACCGAGTCGGCACGTCAGCGCTGTGAACACCATCCGGCGCTGCGCGATGCCATCATCACGGCGGTTACCGAGGTTTACCACCGCAACCGCAACCTGTGTGAAGACCTCGCCGGGGTACGCATCATCGACAGCCGCGGGCTGCGACTGTACGCCGATATTGAGCTGCAACGTCACGATAATGCCGACGCGCTGGCGGCGGACATTTACTTTCAGGCCGAACAGTGGCTGCGCGGCGACGACACCCGCGCCGACGAGATACCCGATAATGACCCCATAGCCCCAACCCGCGCCCTCTCGTCACTCTATACCCGGCTCATCAGCCTCGATGGGATTAGCCATATCCAACAATTGCGCCTGATCCCGCCGCCTGAACGGGAGGGTGTCCCCAACGCTCGCTCTGATCATCGCCGTTCGGATCACGTCAGCCCCGATCACTTCAGCCCCGGCGACTGGATCCTGCTGCCGAAAAAGCACGATGACATTCACCTCAGGTTTACCCATCAGGGTTATCCCGTGCCGATTGATTTCAGCGCCATGAGTATCCGGTTGGTGCGACGGCAGGCGCAAGCTGGCTCGCTGGGCGAGCAAATCCGCCGCCAGACCGACACCCTGATCCCGGTGCCACACGGCACCTGGCGCGCGCTGTCGGAGTATCATTCTCTCCAGTCGCTGTTCCCCCGCGTCTACCAACTGGACGCCCCGCGTTTTCCAGCCGCGATGAACCCGCAGGCGCACCGGCAGGTACAACAATTTCGCGGCTATCTGCTGCTGTTTGAACAACTGATGGCTAACTTCTGCGCCAATCTGGCTAACCTGCGCGACCTGTTTTCCCCGTCTATCGACACCGGGCGCAGTTACGCCTTTGGCTTGCTCAATGGCAGCCAGTTTCGTGGGGTGGATGACCTCTATCCTGACGACGCCGCGACCCGCTTTCAGCACCTGCTGGCCGGTATCGATCACTACCCGGAACGCAAAGGTCGGCTATTCGACTATCTGTTGGCGTTATACGGCGAAACACTGGATACCCGTTTATGGCGTCAGCCGGGCGAAGCGCTGGATGACAACGTGCCAATCCCCTTATCACTGGAATACCCACGCCGGTTTATTCAGGCCATCGACCGCCTGACACGCGATCGGGGCGCGGGTTTCAACCTGTGCCAGCCGATGACCCACCGGGAAAACCGGGGAGGATTCGCGCACCGTGTGGCGCTACTGCTCGGCATGGACGACGCCGACGACTGGCCCTATAGCCAGACACTGGTCCGGCAGGGATGGCGGTTCATCACCAACGACGCCCTGCTGCACTGTGCGCAGGAGCAGTCACGCCTGCAATGGTTGGATCAACGCTCGCTCGACAGTTTGCTGGATGTGCCGCTACGGGAAGCGCCAGAGCCGGGGAGCGCGGAGGAAGCCGCGACAGCGCGCGACATACAGGCACTCTGCGACCATCCCTTGCCGATCACGCTGTTGCAGCACGGTGTCACGCTGGCGCATTACCGTATTTTGCCGCCACGCAGCGGTAGCCGTTATCAGGCGCTGTTCCGGTTACCGCCAGCAACCACACCGCCATACAGCGCACTGTGGCTCTATCTGGGTGACAGCAGCCGACCGGCGCAACTGGTGCACCTCGTTAATCAACTACGCCGTCGTTTGATTCAACTCAATCAACAGTGCGAAGGGGTGTATGTGCTAGAGCACCTGCTGCTGCAACCGGCACCGCCACACCGCTGTACAGATGACCGCCCCGACCTGTTTCGCGGCCAGCTCAGCCTGATCCTGCCCGGCTACACCGCCCGGGGCGGCAACCCGCTGTTTCGAGGGCAGGCCGAAGCGTTAATAGCCCGCCAGTGCCCGGCACACCTGCTGCCGCTCTGCCACTGGCTCGATCTCGATGCCATGCACAGCTTCGAAACCGCCTGGCTCACCTGGCTTGATGCACGACGCCACGCCCGCGGTCAGCCCTTGTGCGACGAGGCCAGCGCCCGACTGACGGCGCTGTTACACGACTGGCACACCCCATCCCCGTTTTCTCAACCAGAAGGACAGGACGCATGACGCAGCCACACCGGATCCACACCGCCAGCCTGACGCTCGACTTTTGCCATCCGTCCGAAGCGGAGCGGTTTGAGCGCGAGGCCCCACATCTGGTGCAGCACCAGCTGTTGCCATTGATTGACACGCTGTTTGAGCAGTATTCGCCGCCGCATCAACTGTGGGTTATCGACCACCTGAACTGTGATTTGGGTGCACTGCCAGCATCGGATCTGGCAACTGCATTGCTGGGCGCACTGCAACAACAACTCACACAACAACTCACACAAGCGCTGCGCGCGCAACGACGGGACGTGAACATACCTGATGACGGACACGAGGCAGAGGCTGCGGCCAGACAAGCCGTGCCACAAGCAGTACGGCAAGAAGATGTACGACAAGAAGATGTACAACAAGAAGTACAACAAGAAGTACAACAAGAAGTACTGGATGGCCCCGCCGCCCAATGGCGTCAGTTGGCGTTTTACCTGCAACACGGCGTGATGCCCTGGCATTACCCCAGCCGACAAGGCTGGTGGCGGGTGGATAACCACCGCCGTCACTGGCTGACCGAGGCGGTGCGTCTGCACGCTACACAGCTCAACCAGTTACTGAACGCCAGCCCTCACCCGGCAAGCCTGATCGCCCGGCTGGTTTCGCAACTGCCGCTAAGCGCGCTCAATGGCTGGCTGGAACAGCTCTCCCCGGCCCATCAGGACATGGCGCTGCGCTGTCTGGCAGAACGGCCGCCGCAGCGGGACATGCCCGCCGCGTTGCGGGGACGGCTGCATCGCCACTGGCACCAACGCATCCATCAGGCGTTGCAGCAGCACCGTCTGCGCCAGGAATTACTCCCCATCTGGTCAATATTGCTCGGCGAGCAGCGCCCCCGCTTTTTGCTGGCGCTGTATGCCTGCGGGCAACACGCTGATGTGGTGCGCGCAATGGCACAGACATTGGATGACACCACCTTCAACGACCTGCTGATCCTGCTGGCACCGCAGGCACAGCCGTTCATCCAGCAGGTACTGAACCACCCGGTGTGGCTCCGCCAGCCTGACGACGTCATCTCCCCGGCGGAACCACCCCAGCTGTTACGGGAGTTCACCCTGCATTACCTGCTGGTACAGCGCGGCGGTCAGTTCAATAAACAGCGCTACATGGCCGGGTTGATTGGCCGTCTGGCGGCGCACCACAATAGGGAGCGCACCGAAGTACTGCAATCACTGTACCTGCATCTGGCCGCCTGGCCGGGCGACCGGGCGCTGAAGCAGCCGCTGTTGTCGTTACTGACCACTCTCTGGGAAGAAATGGCCGCCCCCGCCCGGTCACTGCCACTGTTGTCCATCCCCCTGTCAGGCGTTCAGCCGGTACAGTACCGTGCGACAACCCACGAGCGCGGCCCACAAAAGCCGACCACCGCAGAGACCTTCTCCCCCGAATGGCGACAGCACTGGCTGGATGCCCTGCAACAGGCCGATGAAGCAGCGTTCCATCGGCTATGGCGACACAGCGCACCGGCTGTGCTGCTGATGTTACGCCCACTGTTGATCCACTGCGGTCAGCAAAGTCGGGTGCGCCAGCGCTGGGCGGTGCGTTTTTCCGCTACCGCGCGCTATCGCCTGCTAACGTTGCTGGAACCGACTGAGGCCCCTTTTATTCGTGACCTGATGGCCGAGGTCAGCGCCAGCCAGTCGGCTATCAACGCCCACGCCGCCCACGCGCCGGGTGAACCACTGCTGACACACAGCCTGTGGAACCTCACCTTCAGCTATCTGCTGGTCGAGCGCGGCAGCGAGTTCAACCGCCACAGCTATCTGGAGGCGTTGCTGCGGCAACTGGCGGCACACCATAACCTGTCACGCCAGACGCTGGTTGAGGCATTGTTGCAGCACCTGCGCCATACCACCGCTGACAGCGAGGTACGCCGGTCACTGCTGGCCCTGCTCAGCCGCTGGCAAGACAGCGAGCCGGGCGCACCGTCACTGCCGCCGTCATCGTCATCGTCAAAACAGCCTCAGCCATCCGCCGGGCAGACATTCCCGATCGAGGCTGATTTTCCGCCCCCGGCCGACCCGCTGCTCGATGCGGCCTGTTACCAATACCTGTACGATGTGTTGATCGACGGCTCACCGGTGCGTCGTTTTACACCGACGCAAGCGGTACCGGATACCCGTTATGCAACCTCATCCCCTGCCGGTGCCGACCTGCTGTACTGCCTGCAACAGTTACAACGCCACCACCCGTTATTGATCCAACGCTGGCTGGCGGTTTCCACACACCATCCCGCCAGTTGGTTACGGCTGTGCGCCGCACTGCGCCCGTCACACGCTGCCCGGTTACTGGCGCTGTTAGTCATGCTGCGCCAGCCATCTGCCAATCTGCGCCACCTGTCGGCGACACTCGACACCGCCACCCGCCGCCTGAGCCTTGCCCAACGGCAGGCCTTCTACGGGCAGATGATCGACACGCTGGCGGCCAACCGCACACCGGACTGGATGGCAATCCGTGATGCAGTCAGCCAGGCTGACCCAGCCACCAGCGTGACGACACCGCCACCGGCTCCCCCCACCGTCGCCCAGACGCCACGCACTATCGATGAAGCCAGCGCACTGGCGTTATTACAACGGATAGCGGATCACGGCCCGGACGCCGTTACCGAAAGCGACCTGAGCGCACTCCCGGCAGCACTGGCGCGCCTGCTGCCCACACAGCCCGAGGCCATTCGCCGTTTACTGCTACCGGCGCTGCGCTCATCGGCTCTTGGCGAACAACTGGCTGACAGGCTCCCTGACACACTGCACACCGCATTACTGCTGCTGTTGCGCCGTCACGACTTCCTGGCGCTGTACCCATATGGCCGGTTGGTGACCAACCTCTGCTATCGCCATCAGGCGTACTATGATCAGGACAACTATGATCCAGCGAACGACAGGGCATCGTCGGTACTGGAAAACCTGTTCAGGCGGGCGCTGTACCACGCGTTGTTCGCCACCGACTCACCGATGGCTATCGCCGCGTTTATCCGCTATTGCCTTGACCAGTTGGCGGCTGACTGGCAAACACGCAGCCATCAGGCATCACCGGCGACGTTCTACCGTTTTCTACTGGAACAGGCACAGGCCGAGTGCTTACCGGCAACCCGCCTACTGGTCGAGCGGCTGCAACAGCTCATCACTACCGCCGGGCTGCATCAGGACACCCCACCCGCCGCACCTGCCGATATCGCCGATATCGCCGATGGCAGCGATACCGGGTACCGCGAGGAACACCACAGCGCAGAGGAGCCTTGCTCTGCCCCCTCCGATGCAGAAGATACACCGCTGCCTGCACTGGCACCGCCCGCACGCACGCCGGTTATCAGCGACTGGCAAGGTGATGACGCACTGCGCACCGACGACCCACTGTCTGTCGCCAACGCCGGGCTGGTGCTGGCCTCCCCCTACTTACCTCGCTTGCTGGCACGGCTGGGGTGGGTGCAAAACGGGGAATTTACCGCACCGGATGCCCGCTATCAGGCCATTTACTGCCTGCAATATCTGGTCAGCCCGCAGCTCGACTATGCCGAATACCAGTTAGCGCTGAACAAGTTACTGTGCGGGGTGCCGCTCAACGCGCCGCTACCACGGGCGATGACACCGGACACCGCCACCTGCGACACGCTGGACACGCTATTGGCTGCCATCCTGCAACACTGGAACGCGTTAGGTCACACCTCGGTAGAGGGCCTGCGTCAGACCTTTTTGCAACGCGAAGGCACCCTGTGGCGACAGGCAGATAGCTGGAAACTGGAAGTGGACCCCGGCCCGTTCGACATGCTGCTCGACCGACTGCCGTGGGGATATTCGACCATCAAATACCCCTGGATGGACAGGCCGCTGCACGTGGTCTGGCGTTGAGCCGCCCCGTCTTGTCGGCATCTGCTATCGACACCTGTTAAGGGAGTAAACCACCGTCATGAGGATTCACCGTTTTATTGTGCATCGAGCCATACCCGTACCACAGTGTGTCTTGCTGGGGTTAGTGGCCTGCCTGTTTTTACTGGCATTACCGCTCACGCCGATGGCCTCTGCTGCACAGCCGGAAGCAGTGTCTTCTCTGCCAGCGGACACGCCCACTGCCACGCCCACCTATGCACAATGCCTTCAGGTGCTGGAACGGATGGACAGCCGACGGTTTACCCACATCACGCAGGATAAACTGGCGATTATCTACCACGATAATGACGACTATCAGCGTGATTATCACCAGCCGGGGGACTACCTTGCCGATGGGGTGTTCGGCCCCAAAACCCGTAAATGGCTGGCGACGTTTTGTGGCGAATTCGACATCACGCCTGCACCTAATCGCAACACCTTCGTCGAGGCGTTGCTGGTGTCACTGGCTAAAGTGTCCGAGTTGGATCAACTGTTTCCTTACTGGCGCAGCCGGATGAGCGCACCAGAGCTGTTGCAGTGGCCGACGCAGAAAACCATCGAGTTTCTTAGCGCGCAAGTGGAAGCAATGAGCACACCGTCTACGGAGGTCGCTCCCGTGGAGTACTACGCGCTGACAGAGGACGACCTGAGCAAACTGGCGGAACGCAACGCCATTCAGAGCCAACTGGACGCACTGACAGGCCACCAGTTCACCAGCCCGGTAGAATTGAACAACGCGGTACGCCCGTTAATCCGTCAGTTACACGGTGATGAAGAGCAGATTTTGCGGCAAATTGTCGACGCCGTACCGGTCAATAGCGGTGCGCGTCATGCCCCTCAGGCCAGCGACGACAGCGCGGATACCCCGCCAGATCTCCCGTCAGATACGCCACAACCCAGCGATGCCAACACGGTGATGGCCTACTCGCTCAACCAGAATGCACTGGAGCTGGTTTATCTCGATCTCAATCTGGTATCGGTCGATAAGGATGCGCTGACGCAACTGGCTACACTGAAAAACATACCGTTTGCCGACCGTTACCAACTGACGGTCGCGCTGAAGCTGGCTGGGCTTGGCCGCCTCAATCGCCAGAGCTGGCAGCGCATTATTGAGATAGCCCGCAAAGACGGCGCGCCGTCAGCCACCCTGCCGCCGATGGTGTGGCGGGCATCGGACGATTGCGGATGTGAAGACAGCGCCCCGAACATTAACGGCGATGACGCCACCTTCTACGGCTTTTATCCTTACTGGCAACCGCTGGCGGAAGGGCAAAGCCTGAATTTCCGCCAGTTGGACCGCATCGGGTATTTCTCTGCCGCCCTCCTGCCGGGTGGACGCGAACCACAACTGGTGTGGCCGCCCAACTGGCGGAAAAACAAACCCTATTCCAACTTTATCCGACTGGCGCATCGTTATCGCACGAATGTTGACCTGGTGGTCTCCACGCCACGAAAACTGCCATCGGCAACGCTGGTCAGTCTGTTCACCCCCTCGGTGATTGCCCGCCTGAGCGCCAGTGTGCAAACGCCGCTGGAGGACTGGATTAATGGAGCGAAACCTTGGCTGACGCTGGGTCTGGGTAGCATTGACACCATGGCGGATGGCGTCACGCTGGACATCGACCTGACCCGGCTGACCACCCGCGCCGGTCAACAGGCTTTTATTCGCTTTGTACAGGCGCTGCGCAACGCGCTGACCCCCACCGGACACCGCTTCAACCCACCGCCCCACTACGCCATCAACCTGATCGTGCCGGTGGAATTGCTGTTGAAGCGACAGGGATTTTATACTCTGGATAACCTGCGCGAACTGCTGCCGTATGTTGACAGGTTTATCCTGCAATCGGATCCACCCGAGGGGGTTGGCGAACCGCGCCGGGCACGCGACCAACTGAACGACCTGCGCTACGCATTAAGCCAGCAGCCACAGGACGGTATTGCCGACCTGTACCGCAAGATGGTGCCTATCCTGATTAGTGACGCCAACCGCCAGCAAACGACGGAGCTGACCGAACTGGTGCATTACAGTAGCTGGAACTTCCTCAGTGCGGCTTACTGGCCGCTGCCGCTTAACGACACCAGCCAACAGCTTATCAGCCACACCTATTACCCCAGCACGATCCTGCCCGCGCCGCTGGCGCAGATAGCGGCCGTCGCCAATGCCGTTATCGACGTCATCTGCCCTAACCGTTGGGTACTGCGCCTGATTCTGCTGATCACCTTTTGGGGAATTGTCATCACCGGGCTCGTCAGCCTGTGGCTGTTCCCGGTGCGCAGGGTGACCGAATCACTGTGGTTTGCGGGGTTTGTGGTGCTGTTTGCCGCAACGCTGATGTTGGCGCTGGTCGCGGATCCATACTGGCAGCAATACCAAACCGTGATCCTGCTGCTGTTCGCCGCCGTGGTGGTCGCCATCGCCATGCTGCAACGCGTGCGGAAAAACCGGCGGGATCGAAATCCGTGATGCCAGCCGCCCCCGCGCCAAAGAGAAACGGCCACACCGGCATAACGATAGGCCTACGACGTCAGCCCCCGCACCGATTCCCTGATAACCAGGTGACCGGCCAGTTCGATGCGCTGGGCGATACCAAGGTCTTGTGTGGGCAGAAGTTGTTGGGTCAGCAGGTGCAGCGCCGCACGCGCCATCTCTTCAAATGGCAGGTGTACCGTGGTAAGCGACAGCGGCAGCATGTCGAGCGGCAGGATGTCGTCCATCCCCATCACCGAGATATCCTGCGGTACCCGCAGGCCGTGCTGGCTGAGCGCGTCGGTCACCCCGATGGCCTGATTGTCGGCAGCGCAGAAGATAGCGGTCACGCCCAGTCTGTCTGGGTGGCGCTCCAGCCAGTCGAGCAGCGCGTCACGGGCGGTCAGTGGTTGAAAATCCGGCAGCGACAGAATCAGGCGCTCATCCAGCGCAATGTCAGCCTGCGCCAGCGCACTGCGATAACCACGCTCGCGCTCGCGGATAGTCTGGCGCGAAGGCCAGGTCAGGTGCAGGATGCGGCGATGTCCTTGAGCTATCAGATAGCGCACCGCCTGCGTCGCCGCATAGTAGTTCGCGGGCATCACGGTGTTAAGCCGCATGGTCGGGTCTTCACCGTTGATCAGTACCGCCGGTACGCCGCTTTCCGCCACCGCGTTCAGCAAGGTGGGGTGGTCGTCATTGACGATCAGGATAGCGTTAGCCTTGCCGGCCCGCAGCGCCTGTAACAGTTGTTGCTCGTTGATGCTGTCCGGTTCGCCGACAAACGGACTCAGTTGGATGTTGCGCTGCTGGCACAGGGTTTTTAGCCGGTTGATCAACGTCAGCGACACCAGATTGATATCACTTTCCAGCATCAGATTACGCGGTGTGGCCAGCATAATATGGCGTAGCGGGTCTGGAGCTTCGAGCGTTTTGCCCGTCTTATGCAGCGGATACCCTTGTTCGGTGGCAATCGCCATAATCTGCTGGCGCACGCTGGCGCTAATGGGCGCGGTCCCGTTCAGCACCCGTGACACCGTACTGATCGACACACCCGCGCGCTCGGCAATATCCTTGAGCGTCGTCATTTATTTCATTCCTGTGTTAGCAATACCGGTGGTGATGTATTTCTGCAGGAACACAAACACAGCCGTCACCGGCAACAGCGAGAGCATCGTCATCGCCAGAATATAGTGCCACTGCACCGAGAACTGCCCCTGAAACGCATTCAAACCGATTTGCAGCGTAAAATTGTCCTGGCTGGACAGCACAATCAGCGGCCACAGGAAGTCGTTCCAGCGCCAGATCACCGAGAAGATCGCCAGCACCGCCAGCGCCGGTGCGGTCAGCGGCAAAATGATCTTCCAGTAGATGCGAAATTCACTGGCGGCATCGATACGCGCCGCTTCGATCAGCTCATCCGGGATAGTCAGCATGTACTGGCGCAGCAGGAACACCCCAGTGGGTGTCGCGATCGTCGGGATGATCACCCCCCACAGGTTATCGCCCATCCGCAGGCCGATCACCACCAGAAAGGTCGGCACCATCACCACCGACAGCGGGATCATCATGGTGGACAAAAAGAGCGTTAATACCGTGCCGCGCCCACGGAATTCGTATTTCGCCAGCGCAAAGGCCGCCATTGAACTGAGCAGCAGCGTCAGCAGCGTCGCCATCACCGTCACGAACACGGTGTTTTTCAGGTAGGTGGCGAAGTGGAATTTCGACAACGGCGTGGTGTAGTTATCGGTTTCCAGATGCAGGGTTTTCTGCGGTGTCAGGTTCTGCACCGGTACCCGCACCACCTCTTGCGGCGCTTTCGGGTCCACCATTTGTGCCAGCAAACCGATACGCCGCACCATCGCCAGCGTTTTGCTGCTGCCGTCGTCCTGCTTCGCCTGCCACAGCTCCAGTGGTTTCGGGTAGTCTGGCAGCGTAACGGTACTGGCGGCCTCCGGCAGAAAACTGGGCGGGAAGCGGTTGATTTCCGCCGGTGTTTTCAGCGATGACATCGCCGCCCACATCACCGGAATCAACACCAACAAGGTACCGACCACCAACCACACCCAGCTCATGATGTCGGTGATGTGAATCCGCCCCGGATAACGGGTACGGGTAAGAAACGTGATGATCTTCATGCCGCTGACTCCCGGTTATTTTTTGCCTTCCAGACGGCGGGTGAGCAGAAACTGCAACGCCGTCAGGATCATCAGCACCAGCCCCATCAACACCGAAGCCGCCGATGCCAGCCCATACAGTGACGCATTAGACGAAAACGCGGTCTGATAGATGTACTGCACAATAAAGTTGTTGGCAGTCCCTGGCCCGCCGCCGTTGGTCAGCACCCAGGCCTCATCGAAAATCTGCACACTGTTGATGGTCAGCAGGATCACCACCACCAGAATGTTGGGTGCCAGCAACGGTAACGTCAGAATATAGAAACCGCGCCAGCGTGAGGTGCCGTCCACCGCCGCCGCCTCATAGATATCCCGGGGGATCGCCTGCAACCCGGCCAGCAGAATCAGGGTATAAAAGCCAACGTGAAACCACACCGACACGAACACCACCCAAAACCGCGCCAGCGACGGCTCCAGCAAAAAGGTGACCGGCTGGCCACCCAGCGACGACAACACCAGATTCAGCAACCCGTTACGGTTCAAAAACCACTGCCACACCAGCCCCACCACCACCGGTGACAACAACACCGGATAGAAGAAGATGGCACGGAAAAAGCCACGGGCGATGATTTTGCGATTGAGGATAAGCGCGGTGACCAGCGCCACACCGAGCGTGCAGGTCACGTTAAAAAAGGTGAACGACACCGTGTTGTAAATGCCGGTCCAGAACAGATCCTGCTCGCAGGTCGACGGCACCGTATATTGCTCACAGCTCAACAGGGTGGAAAAGTTCTGCAACCCGACGTAGGGCCGGTCCCACAGCAGGATATTAGTCCCCCCGGTGAAGGCGTAGCACACCGCCAGCAGGATCGGAATAAACACGAACACGGCAAACAGCAGCATGTTCGGTGCGATGAAAAACCACGGCATCACCCGGCGGCCACCGAATTTTTGCAGCAGGTTGACGGACTTTTCCACCGGTGTGACCAGGGTATCCACCAGCGATGAGCCGGGCTGAATCAGCGATTTTCGGTTCATGGTTGTCTCCTGCAATCAGGCGAGTTGTTCAGTCAGACGCGGCAGTGTCTGGCCGCTCTCGGCGTCAAACAGATGGCAATAGGCCTCCGGGAAGCGGACAAACACCAGTTCCGCAGTACGGAATTCGTGATGCCCCGGCAGGTGCACGATGATCTCATCTTCAATACCGGCGCAGCGGCCATAGATGAAGGTTTCATGCCCCATCATTTCACAGCGGTCGATGCACAACGACACTCCGTCGTCATGCTCGCTCACCAGTTGACAATGGGATGGCCGAATGCCCAGATCCACCGTTTTTCCCTCTTCGCCACGAAACGGCAGGCGCAACAGCGTGCCGGAGGGACAGCGAACCTCCACGCCGTCATCCGAGGCGCTGCTGATAGTGGCGCGGAACATATTCATGCGCGGCGAACCGATAAAACCCGCCACAAACTTGTTTCTCGGGCGATTGAACAGCTCCAGCGGCGTCCCCACCTGTTCGATACGCCCGCCATTAAGCACCACGATGCGCTGCGCCATGGTCATCGCCTCAACCTGATCATGGGTGACATAAATCATGGTGGTGCGCAGCTTCTGGTGCAGTCGGGTCAGTTCGCCACGAGTTTGCACCCGCAGTTTGGCGTCAAGGTTGGACAAGGGTTCGTCAAACAGGAACAGGTCCGGGTCGCGCACGATGGCGCGGCCGATAGCGACACGCTGCTGTTGCCCGCCGGACAGCGCCCGTGGTTTGCGGTCCAGATACGGCTCCAGCCCAAGCATCCGGGCAGCCTCTTCAATGCGCCGCTCGATTTCATCTTTCGGGAAATGCAGGTTTTCCAGCCCGAACGCCAGGTTCTTGCGCACCGACAGATGCGGATACAGCGCGTAAGACTGGAATACCATCGCGATTTTCCGCTCCGCCGGGCTGAGATCGTTAACCCTGCGATCGCCAATCCACAGATCGCCGTCGGTGATGGGCTCCAGACCGGCGATCATCCGTAATAGCGTGGATTTACCGCAACCGGACGGCCCGACGAATACCATGAATTCCCCGTCGCGGATCGTCAGATCCACGCCTTTGATAATCTGTATTGATCCATAGCTTTTATGGACGTTCTTCAGTTCCAGACTCGCCATCACCGTTTCCTCAACCTGTTTCTGTTTTCAAACCCAGCTCTGTTTTTCAAACAGAATGTCGCTGCGCCAGCAGCATCAGCATGACCAGCGCCTGCCCGTAAGGCACCGCGACATTGGGGATATCACGATAAAACTGCAGGTCGTGGCCCATCGCGGTGCCGTCTGACACCCCTTGCACCACACCCTGTTCATCGATTTGCGCCATCACCGCCGCCAGCCCTTTATCCAGCACCTCCTGCGGGAAGTCCGTCAGCATGCCAAGCTGACGCGCCGTCAGGATCCCGGCGATAAAACCGGCGCTGGCAGAGGTTTCCAGCGGTGAGTCCGGATCGTTGAGCAGCGTGTGCCACAACCCGGACTCGTGCTGACAGAGCGCCAGCGCACGGGTCTGCTGGGTGAGGATCGCCTCCAGCGTGCGGCGCACTGGTGCCGACAAGGGCGAATCCGTCAGCCAGCACATCTCCGGCAGCACCAGCGTGACCCAGGCGTTGCCACGCCCCCAGAATGCCCCGGCGTAATGATGGCGGCCCAAAAACGTCCAGCCGTGGTACCACAACCCGGTGGTGGCATCGGCCAGATAGCGGGCGTGGGTCAGCAGTTGGTATTCCGCTTCTTCCAGCAGTTCACGACGTTTGAGCACCCCGGCGCTGACCACCAGAAACAGCCCGGCCATGAATAACGTGTCGTCCCACAGTTGTCCGGTGTTGGGGCGTTCTTTCACCGTATGCTGGAAACCACCGTCTTCGGTTTTCGGCAAGGAATGCAGCAGCCAGTCGGCCCACTCTTCCACCGCTGCCAGCCAGTGCGGTTTGGGGTTATCACGACACAACAACGCCAACACCAACATCGGTGCCGTAGAGTTGATTTGCCGTGGTGGCAACCCGGCCTGTAATTTTTGCTCATACCATTGCTCAAGCGCCGCCAGCATGGCGCTATCCTGCCGCTGGCGCGCCAGTTTCCAAAAGCCATACAGCCCGACGCCCACCTCCCAGTCCCATTCTTCAAACTGGATGGTCAGCGTCGCGTGGGTAGGTGCGCCATCGGTCACGCTGTTGATAGCTTTCAGGCGACAAAACGCCAGTGCGACCTTGTCCAGCAGCGCATCGATCGGCTGACTGTCAGCGGATCTGTTTATTGATTGTGTTGTCATGTTACCGATCCTCCTCGGTACGCTCAGGCATTACCGACACCGTGTCGGGAAAGATGAAAGGATGATGATTAACCGTAAAACCCTGTGCGGGATGCCAGTGCATCAGGCCGTATTCCGGGTCGTCAAACGCGACGCCGCCGTCATCCGCCCACTGCGCCTGACGATGGCGGAAACACGCGATAAACGCCTGAAAATCCGCCGCACCCTGGCCGCTGTCCACCGCGATGTACCAGACGTTGCGCTCCCCCACAGCGCGCAATT
Organism: Dickeya oryzae; assembly: GCF_009372235.1. Taxonomy (GTDB): domain Bacteria; phylum Pseudomonadota; class Gammaproteobacteria; order Enterobacterales; family Enterobacteriaceae; genus Dickeya; species Dickeya oryzae. The sequence goes on from NZ_ML762921.1 coordinate 201,556, forward strand.
CACTATCCGGCTGCCCGCCGTCCGGCGTATGGGTCTGTAGCCCCGCCGGGTTATGCAGCGCCGCGTAGCCGTTACCACCACGCACAAAGCACCAGTGCGACTCCACCACCACGTCGTCCAGTGCGGTGCGCGGCAGGTAAAGGTGGGTCCAGCGGCGGAGATCCTGCTGTAAGTCGAAAATCATCCAGGCGCGATTGCGATGCTGCATCACGTGCGGCAGGCGGCCATTCCCTGCCCAGTACGACGGGCGGTGTACCCCATCGGGGCGATCTTCACCGGGATGGTTAACCCACAGTCGGGCGGCGTAATGACGCCCCAGACGAATATCCAGCACATGCTGCTGATGCCCCGGCTGGCCAGGGTGGTGATCAAACACGGAAGAAAACGCGACATCTGGCTGTTTCCAGGCGATGACACGGGCACTGCGGTTCAGCCCCTGCACCCAGCGCGCCTGCGCGCCCTGCGGTGACTGCCACTGGGCGATGGCGTACGTTTCATCGGGCGGTTGGTACTGGCTCAGGCACAACAGCGGCAGCGCGGCACAATGCGGAATCAACCACCCTTCGCCCCAGACCAGCGCACACAACCCGGACAACTCGGTCAACATGCCGGAGCGCAGCTCTTTATCGTAAGCTCGCCCCATGGTGCCAACCGCCACACCGTTTTGGTGCACCCAGGCGGTCATCAGCATAATACGGTCAATCACCGTGCGGGCGCGGGTGCGCAGGCTGTCATCGCTGGCCAGTTCGGCTAACGCCACCAGCCCAATCAGATCAATGGGGTAATACGCCGCGGAGTTCCACTCCACCAGCCCGTGTTCCAGAATGGCGTCAAACCATTTGTCCAGGCGCTGACGGGCGATAGCCTGCTGTTCGCGCCCCCAACGGCCGCTGCACACGAACACCTCATCAGGAAAGTTTTGCCCGGCCAGATATTGCGCGACATGGAAACAGAGACAGTGGTTTTCGCTCCAAAACCACATGGTGTCGCTGCCCGGTTCGTCTATCCAGTAGCGAAAGCCCAGAATCGCGCTGCGCACGCGCCGCCAGTCATGGGCCGCCAGTCGCTGACCCTGATAGCGTTGCCACAGCCAGATAAGTGGCACCAGTTGAAAATCGGCGCAGTCTTCCCGGCGACTGATTTTATGCAGCGCCTGATTGAGCGCAGGCATGATGCGGTCTGTTCCTTCGCCGGTGGCAAAAGCGGCCAGCACCCGACCGATGCGCTCGAAACCGTGTAAAGCGATGTGGCGTAACAGGTAATCGCGTCTGGCCGCCAGCGTCGACAGCGCGGGCGTGGTGTGCATCGACATCGTTTGCGTCGGCAAACGACCGAAGCTCAGGCTGCGCGTCAGGGTGATACCGTGGCACACGACACGGCATACCACATCGTAATACCCCACCAGCCCATCCGGCAGTGTCACCTGCCAGCCGGTATTCCCCGCCGCCAATGTTGACTGCTGCTGCCAGGGAGGCACCGATTCGTTGACGTTGCACAGCAGATGGTGGTGCAGTTCCACCGTGTCCGGCAGCGGTGTCTCAGCACGCAGGGTCAGCACATTACCGTCGGTCAGGTTATCGACCAGCGACACACTGTTGAGCCAGCGATCCAACGCCCACATGCGTTCACTACAGGCCGCATCCGGCGCAACCTGCCAGCGCAACGGCCTTTCACCGACATAGCGCAGGCTGAACAGGTAATCGGTATCGCGCTCACACAGTTCTTCAGCATGCACCACCAGCGTATTCAGCCCCAGTTGCAAGGGCAGTGTCAGTTCGCATTGCTGCTCGGTATTACGACTAAACGGCGTGAAACGGCAAATCTGCTCGCCATTGAGCCATACGGTCACGCCACCGCAGGTAGACAGCAGGAAAGGGGCCGCTTGCAGACTGTCGCTATGCACATAGCAACGGGCGAAGCGTTGCACATGGGCGGGGCACGGCCAGAAGTCGCTGAAATTGACAGACTGACTGTCATCGCCACCGCTCCACAGCGTGTGAAAACGCAATGATTCCGGCAGGCTAATCGCACGGGGTGCCGTTTCCCGCAGAAAACGCACCCGACAAGGCAATACGCCGACATCGACAAAGCCATTAATAAAACGATAGTTAACATTATCCGGTAACGTATCCGGTTCTGCAGGATAATCATTTTCCTCCAGCTCGGTAATCATAAACCGGTTAATCACACTATTTTTCTTTAACACCCAACCGATATTCATGGCGATTCCTTGTTACCGCACAAAGGTATAAATGAAATAGCAAAACTGTATTACTCAATAAGAAAAAACTAATAACCCAGAAATACCTGAAGGTATTTATTTGCACTGTTGTGGTTATTTGCACTATTACTGTGCGCCCCTCTGCCGTTATTTGGCGCAGTGCTATTTTCCACTGCCAGTTTACGACGCTTTTTCACTACCCGGCTCAGTATAAGCACGCAATTAATGCAAATTTGCATAATTAGGCAATTTGCACTTAACATCGTATTTTTGCATTATAGAGTAAATTATCGCGTGAACAATATGCGATTCTTATCACAAAAAGACGTTGACTCAGCGTACTATCGAAATATATTTAATATGCCTCACAGAAAAGAACACCATTTTTGTTCATGATAAGCCGCTGAATGGCTTATTCATGCAAATTTGCATTCACACTTTAGGGTCGTCGAAATATACCTGGAATCATCGGTCAATAATGCCAATGCACCTGCAACCTGACCCATGACGGGTCAGCTATTTATAATGGGTGGGAGAGAATGATGAATCGCTATCAGCACGCACTGTTATTTTCCTTCATGACGCTGGGTGCCATTGCCAGCAGCCATGCCTTCGCTGAAAAAACACAGATTACTTTTTTATACAGCGACGACGACCCGGAACTGGTCCATTTCATGGAGCAGAAGGTGAAGACGTTTTCACAACATAACGATCATATTGACGTGAATTTTGTCAGCACCGGCTACAACGCGCTGCAAACCCAGTTGCCGATGCAACTGGCCGCCGGTCTGGGGCCGGATATCGCCAAAACCACCCAGATGGGCCTGCTCTCCTACACCCTCGACCTGCGCCCTTATCTGGCTGACCCGGCCGGATTTGAAAAACGCTACGGTGCTGGTATTGAAAAAATCATGCGTATCAAAGGGGTGCACAAAGACAACGCCCTGCCGGGTTTTGTCGCCTCCTGGACGGCCGACTTACCGTTCGTTAACGTGACGCTGTTCCAGCAAGCCGGTGTGCCACTGCCGCAACCGGGTTACACCATGGAACAACTGATGCAGGCCTCAAAACAGGTCGCCGCCAAAACCGGTGTCACCATTCCTTTTACCATTGACCGCAGTGGTTTTCGTTTCTCCGGCCCGGCGTATTCCTACGGTACCCGTTACGACAAAGATGGCCTGATTAACTTCCCCGACGCGGCCGCACAGGCGTGGATCAAAGACCTGAAACGATGGTCAGACGAAGGGATTTTCCCGCGTGAAATGTGGGGAGCGGCAGGCGGTGGACAATACAAGAGCATGGCGGACGACTTTGTGAACGGCAACATCGTCACCTATTTCTCCGGCAACTGGCAGTTAAACCAGTTCAGTAAGCAAATCGGCAACGGCTTCGACTGGAAAATGCTCCCTGCCCCCTGCAAGGAAAAATGCATTTCAATGGGCGGTGCCACCTTTATTATGCCGTTCAAAACCAGCAAGCATCCGAAAGAAGTGGCGGAATTCATGGAGTGGCTGGGTAGCGATGCCATTCAGCGTGAAATCGCCGAGCGCTTTAATATTATCGTCGGTGCCGATATTCCCGACTTGCACTATCAGACCAAGGATCAGCACGTGATCGACGGCTTGAATACCGCACGTGCCGAAATCGCCAAAATCCCGGCGTATGTCTTCGACTGGGAAAAAATGGAGAGTCTGGGCGGCAATGAACTGTACCCGATTATCCTGACCCGCTTTACGCAGTACCTGAACAATCAGGTTTCCTACGACGAGTATCTGCGCCTGACGGAAAACGACGTGAAACGGCTTAACCAGACGATTGCCGCCAACCGGCAGCAACAGAAAGCACAGTAACGTATGACACATCCACTGGTTCCGTTGCCGCTCAATGGTGACGTCCCGTTTGACTGGCAGACGGAATACACGTTCTGCCAGCAACGGTGGCCGGATGAAGACCGCTTTCTGGTTGTCACCGGCACCTTTACCCGGCTGCTATGCTGGCGGCAGGGTCGGTTGCAACACTATGGCGGCAACCTGTTTCCCGTGGGCGACCCGGCCAGTCAGGCGCGGCTTGGGCTGTGGGGCGTTCAAGCCATGCTGCAAGCCGTCGAGGGCATGACACCGCTCACCCCGCTGGTCAGTACCTTGTTTGCCCGTTTCAATCACCAGATTGATCAAGTCGTCGAGTGGTCAAAGCAGGCCCAGGCCAGTGACTACGCCACGCTGGCGGCCGATATCCTCGCCCACCCTGCTGACCCGCTGGCCGTAGCGCTATTACAACGCTGCGCCCACGAACTGGCGCTGCTGTTACGCTTGCCAGACATCGCAGAACACGCGCCAGAGCAAGTCTGCTTTAGCGGTGCGCTGGCCTCGGCGTGTCTGCCTTACCTGACTCAGGAGGCCCGTTCATGACCGCCACACCTTATACCGGGGAAGCACTTTATGCCGGTGTTGACGGCGGCGGCACCGGTTGTCGGGCGCGCATTTATCGGGCTGACGGCACGCCGCTCGGACAGGGTGTGGGTGGTCGCGCCAATCTGTTACTGGGCGTGGAAACGGTACGTCACGCGGTGGATGAGGCGTTGTTGCAGGCACTGGAGCACAGCGGGCTACCGTCGCAGGATCGCGCGCGTTTACACGTCGGCCTGGCGCTGGCCGGTGCCGAACATCGCCGCGCTTATCAGGCATTTCTGGCACTGCCTTCTCCTGATGCCGCACAGGTGCTCAATACCGATGCGCTGGGTGCCTGTCTGGCGGTGAACCGGGGGAACGACGCCGGGGTCGTGATCGCTGGCACCGGCTCTTGTGGTTTGGCCTGGCATCAACGCACCATCACCGCCTACGGCGGCCATGAATTTCCGATTTCCGATCAGGGTAGCGGCGCGCGTCTCGGGCTGGCGGCCCTGCAACACCTGTGGGGTGTCAGACAAGGGTGGGCGACGCCATCGGCGTTAAGTCAGCAACAGACGCTGCCGTTTGATAACGACGCGGACGCCGCGACCTGGCTGAATCAAGCCAGGCCGGGCGACTACGCTCGTTTTGCCCGGCCGGTGTTTGACTGCGCCCGTCAGGGCGATGCGCTGTCAATCAGCCTGCTGCAACAGACCGCCCGCGAGGTGGAAGGGTTGCTGGCCGCCGTAGCGGCCCATGACCTGCCACGCCTGTCGCTGATGGGGAGCATCGGGTTGCATATTCGCCCCTGGCTGACAGAAAGCTGGCAGCAACGGCTGTCGCCACCTGACGGCGATGCACTGGACGGCGCACGGCTGATTGCGCTGCACGGTTACGCGCTCTATACCTGATGCGTTCGTGATGCCTGACGCCAGTTCGGGCACTACTGTTCGGGCAATACTATGCCACCGGTTACACCGGTATATCTCGCGCCTGACGCTGGTTTGTCCAACACCCCAATATCAGACACACGGGTATGTTATCCGCTTGCTCACACCCCCACTCGCTATATAAAAAAATGCACAACGATAATCCTCCTGAATGTGGCAAAGTGAAAAAATAAAATGCGACAAAATATGTAATCCCGCAGAGTCACTCACCCACCTTGTCGCGACAAGCCCCAGAGGGGTGAGCGGCAACATTTATCCCCCCAAACGCTAACCTGACGCCCTCTGCCAGCCTGCTCGCCTCATCCCCCAGCGCCGCAGAGGCCCTGACACATTTTCTTACCTCTCATCGACTGGCATAAAATCGTTATGTTATATTATAACGATTCTGATGGAGGATACTGTGACCAGTCTTTACGCTTTTTCCGCTGTGGCCCGGCTGGGTATCGCCGGTGTGTTGCTGGTGCTGTTATGGGGTTTGATTTCCTGGGCGGTGGCACTGGCATGATCGCATTACATTCACTGACATTTGGTTATTCGGGCCAGCCCCCGCTGGGTACGCTGGACGGATGCTTTGACAGCGGTTCGCTGACCGCCATTATCGGCGCGAACGGCGCAGGCAAATCCACCTTGCTTAAAACGCTGGCCGGTCTGTTGCCACCACTGGGCGGTCATTTCTGTATGGCACCCCAGGCACGACGCCAGTTAGGTTACCTGCCCCAACTGACCGAATTTGATCGCCAGTTTCCACTGAGCGTTAACGACCTGGTGTTGATGGGGTGCGTCCCGCATTGCGGGATGTTCGGCCGTATTTCCGGTGCGTGGCGAAAAAAAGCCACCGAAGCGCTGGATACCGTCGGCATGACGGAATTCGCACCGGCGCACATCGGCACGCTTTCCGGCGGCCAGTTACAACGCGTACTGTTTGCCCGACTGCTGGTGATGCAGTCGCCGGTTATTCTGCTGGATGAACCCTTTACCGGTATCGATGCTCAGACTACCCGCACCCTGCTGGCCGTTATCCGGCAGTTGCATCAGGAAGGACATACTATTCTGGCGGTGCTGCATGACCTGGAACAGGTGGAAGCCCACTTTCCCCGCGTACTGATGCTCAGTGCAGAAGGCCATCGTTGGGGTGAGAGTCCCGATGTATTACCTACCCCCACGGCCGTAGCCACGCCGCCACAACTGAGGCTGGTGCCATGACGTTACTGCATCTGTTGACCGAGCCATTTGGCGATTTCGGTTTTATGCGTCGGGCGCTGGTGGGTTGTCTGGCACTGACCCTGAGCGCCGCGCCACTCGGCTGTTTCTTACTGCTGCGCCGGATGAGCCTGATCGGTGATGCGCTGTCCCACGCGGTGTTACCGGGAGTGGCAATCGGCTACCTGATATCGGGCATGTCGCTGGTCGCGATGGGGGTCGGTGGTTTCATCGCCGGGCTGGCGGTGGCCATGTTGTCTGGCGTGGTTAGCCGCCATACCGAACTGAAAGAAGATGCCAGTTTCGCCGGGTTTTACCTCGGCTCGCTGGCGCTGGGCGTCACGCTGGTATCGCTGCGCGGCTCCAGTGTCGACCTGTTGCACGTGCTGTTCGGTTCTATTCTGGCTATCGACGCCAGCGCACTGATCACCATCGGCACCATCAGTTCCTGTTCGGTGCTGGTACTGGCGTTGATCTACCGGGCGCTGGTGATCGAGTCGTTTGACGTCACCTTTCTGAAAATTCTGTCGCGCCGCTCGCGGGCATTAATCCACGGCCTGTTTTTGTCGCTGGTAGTGCTCAATCTGGTGGCAGGCTTCCAGTTACTCGGCACGCTGATGGCCGTCGGCATGATGATGCTACCGGCCGCCTGCGCCCGTTTCTGGAGTCAACGTCTGCCCATCATGCTGCTAACAGCAGTGGGTATCGGTGCCTGCGCCAGTCTGGTGGGGCTGACCTGGTCTTATTACGCTGATTTGCCGGCAGGCCCGGCGGTCATTCTCACCACCACGCTATTTTTCTGCTTTTCGGTACTGTTTGGCTCTAATGGCGGCATGTTACGCACACGTCGCTGACACATCATGGTTTTGCATGGCAACGAGATGAAGGGGAAAAGATGAAACGTTCCATTTTGGTTATGACACTGTCCAGCCTGTTACTGAGTCCACTGGCGATGGCAAAAGAGTTGAATGTGGTGGCAAGTTTCTCGGTGCTGGGCGATATGGTCAGCCAGATTGGCGGCCAATACGTCCACGTCACCGATCTGGTGCAACCGAATGGTGACCCGCATGAATTCGAACCGTCGCCGAAAGACAGCAAAACCCTGTCACAGGCGGACGTCGTCTTTGTCAGCGGGCTGGGGCTGGAAGGCTGGCTGGACCGTCTGGTGAAAGCCTCGGGCTACAAAGGTGAAGTGATTACCGCGTCGAACGGCATCAAAACACTGAAAATGGAAGAAGATGGGAAAACCATCACCGATCCGCACGCCTGGAACAGCATGAAAAACGGCATCGTCTATGCCCATAACATTGTCAATGCGCTGGTCAAAGCAGACCCGGATCACGCCGACGATTATCGTAAACAGGGCGACAGCTACATCCAGCAGTTGCAGCAACTGGATAATTACGCCACCCAGACGTTTGCCGCCATCCCGAAAGAGAAACGTAAAGTACTGACCAGCCATGATGCGTTTGGCTATTTCGCTGCCGCCTACGGGGTGCGTTTCCTGTCGCCGGTGGGCTACTCCACCGAGTCGGAAGCCAGCAGTAAAACCGTGGCTAAACTGATCAATCAGATCAAGAAAGAGCACGTGAAACTGTACTTTATCGAGAACCAGACCGACCCACGTCTGGTGAAACAAATCGCCGATGCCAGCGGCGCACAGCCGGGCGGCGAGCTTTACCCGGAAGCGCTGACCGACAGCAACGGCCCCGCCGCCACCTACACGGCAGCGTTCAAACACAATGTCGATACCATCGCGGCTGGCATGAAGTAAGCGAGTAAGTCGTCATCAGGTTGCCCGGTCTCGCCGGGCAACCCGTAACCCGCCTCTTGTCACCGCACCACGCTAGCGCCTCACTCACTATCTGCTTATTATCCAATCTGCTTATCGTCCGATAGCCCCTCATACCAGTTTCGATTATGCTGATAGCGCGATAACGCTCCGGTTCATCGTGCGAAGGCATACCACACTCGCTCCCGCCGTCATCTGACAGACAGCATCGATCAACTCAGGTCACAGAAGGAATACTATGTTGAAGTTCGGCGTATTTTGCGGTTCCGCTCCCGGTAACAACGCGATTTATCAGCAACAGACGCAATCCCTCATCCGCTATCTGGTCAGCCAAAACGCTGGCATTGTCTACGGCGGTGGCAAAGTAGGCCTGATGGGACTGGTGGCGGATACGGCACTGGCCTGTGGTGGTCAGGTAACCGGGGTTATCCCTAAGCATCTGGTGAACAAGGAGCTGGCGCACCCGACGCTCACTGAACTGGTTATCACCGAAGACATGCATGAGCGTAAAGCGAAAATGGCGGAACTGGCGGATGTTTTCATCGCGTTGCCGGGCGGTGCAGGTACGCTGGAAGAGATCATCGAACAATGGACCTGGGCACAGTTGGGCCTGCATCACAAAGCCTGCATCCTGTTCAACGTCAACGGCTACTATGACGGCTTTATCGACTTTGTCGCCCGCACCGTGCGCGATGGCTTCATGAAGCAGGCCTACCTCGACATGCTGATCGTCTCAGACAGCCCCGAAGCGGTGTGGGATAAAGCGCTGTCTTATCAGCCGCCTAAAGCCAAATGGGATCAATAACCCAGGCGGATAAACACAGGCAAGGGTGACGGGTACGGATATCTCAACGCCGTCATTCTTCACTCAGCCCTCAGCCCTGATCATCACTGATGTACAAGCCGCCGTTCAGCGGCTTTCTACACTCACCAGTTGCAGCATAAAGGGTTGACCTCGTAACTGACGCTCCACGTCTGGCGACAGGCCGCTGTCCGTGATGATATCGGTCAGTTCATTCAACGCAGATACGCAAAACAGCGAGTAAGCGCCGTATTTGCTGCTGTCGGCCAGCAACACCCGACGGCTGGCGTTCATGCCCAGATCCTGTTTGATGCCCGCTTTTTCTTCCGTGGGGGTGGTAATGCCTTTCTCCAGGCTCCACGAGTTACAGCTGATAAAGGCAATATCCGGATAGACGCTGCGTAACAAACGGCGACCGTGCTCGCCGATGCAGGACTGGCTGCTATCGTCGATACGCCCACCGATGATCGTCACTTCTATCTGCTTGAACTCAGAGAGAAACAGCGCTATCTGCAAATCAGCGGTGATCACCCGCAGCGGCAGATGCGTCAGGTTACGTGCCAGTTCCAGCATGGTGGTACCGGCATCCAACACCACCGCATTTCCCGGCTGCACCAGTGTCGCCGCCCGTCGGGCGATGGCCTGCTTTTCCGCCAGGCTGCGCTGCAGCTTTTCATTGGTGGTCGGCTGAGAAGGGATGAAACGGTTGAGCGTCACCCCGCCGTGACTACGGCTGATGACGCCCTGCTCGTCGAGCTTGATCAAATCGCGGCGAATGGTCGCCGGGGACGCATCAATGACCGTCACAAGTTCATCCACCGTCACCAGATTATGGCTTTTCAGATAATCCAGAATCTGATCAAGACGGCTTTGTCCTCTCACTCGTTCTCCATTTACGCGTAACGTATCAGTCAATGTTGCACCCCACGACATCTTCAACAGGCTCCATATCCGCGATTATATCAGGCCAGTTGCATCGCCAGTTTGATGGAGATCGCCATGCTGTCAGACTTCGCTTTACCTGTCCAGGCGATATCAAACGCGGTACCGTGGTCCGCCGAGGTGCGGATAAACGGTAATCCGGCGGTGATATTCACACCATCATAAAAGCCCAGCAGCTTAAGTGGAATATGCCCCTGATCGTGGTACATCGCCACCACCATGTCATATTGCCCTTCGTATGCCTGCAGGTACACCGTATCCGGCGGGCATGGGCCATAGGCGTCGATACCTTTGGCTTTCATCGCCTCGATGGACGGGCCGACAATAGTAATTTCTTCATCACCAAACAAGCCGTTTTCACCCGCATGTGGGTTCACCCCGGCAACCGCAATGCGCGGAGCCTGATAGCCCACACGTTTGAGGAAGGTATCCGCCATCGCAATCACGGTTTCGACCCGATCACGGTTAAGCGTATCCAGGAATTTGCGCAAGGCAATATGGGTTGTGACATGAATCACTTTCAGTTTATCGGTATACAGCACCATCGCGTAGTCACGGCTGTGGGTCAGCTTCGCCAGCAACTCGGTGTGCCCCGGATAGAGGTGACCGGCGGAGTGCAGCGCCTCTTTGTTGAGCGGCGCAGTAGCAATCGCATGGACTTCGCCCGCCATCGCCAGCTCGGTGGCGCGTTTCACGCAACGGTAGGCCAGATCGCCCGCCTGCGCCTGCACCACGCCTTGCTTGAGGCCCTGTGGGTCAGCCAGCGGCTCGTTGATCACGTTGATAACGCCAGGAGCGAAACGTGCGTCGGCAGGCCGTTCGATTTCGTTGAGCTCGACCTGCGGCACAACGCCTAACGCCAGAATACGGCGCAGCGTCTGTACGCAGCCCACCACCACCGCCGGTGCGCCGGACAGTTCGCCTTCGGCCAACGACTTGATGATGATTTCCGGGCCGATGCCCGCCGGGTCACCCATAGTTACCGCAATAATTTTACTCACACACGCTCTCCTCAATAAAACGCAATACATTCAGCAGGGTGGCCTCATCGCCAAACCCGCCCGCTTTCGTCATGACGGGAATATCGCCTACCAGGCTATCGAGCAAACGTCCCCAGGGGACGCAGGAAGCAATCTGTCCTTTGATATGAAATCCGCTGGCCTGTAACGCAGTCGCGGCCGCAATGGCGATATCCCCGCCGGATAAATAGAGCCCGCCCGGTCGCTGACGCTGCACGATACGCCGCGTCAGTTCACCCAGCTGGCGACTGATGGTCTCCCCCAGTTGCTGACGGCTCATGCCGTAGCGCTGGCACAGACTGTCCACCTCAAAACGCTGATTATCGTCACGGCAGGTGCGCAGCACGCAGTGCTGCCCGGTGGCTAACACCGCTGCCGCCTGCTGACTGATCTGCACCAGCAGACCGTCATCCGCCGTCAGTAACCCGGCGATATCGACATCGATTAACTGCACGTCGGGGCGTTGACCGGCGACATTAATCTGCAATTGAGCAATTTCACTCATCGAACCAATCACCGCCAGCAACGACCGGCACGGTGCCGGAAACGACAGATGCTGCGCCAGCGCTTCACTCAATCCGGCAGACCCGACCAGCAGCGGTTTTTCGGCTAATTGGGCGGCCGCCGCAACAATATGGTCGAGATCCTGTTGACTCTCGGCATCCAGCACCACCAGCCGCACACCGCTATCACTGAGCTGTTGCAGTCGAGCCGCCAGATTGCCGCTACGCACGTCGCCCAGCGGCAACGCTGCCTGAGCCAGCTGGGTTTGCTCCGCCAGTCGTTTACCGATGGATGCTGAACGTACCGGCGTTTTCGGGTCGCTGGCGAATTCGGTATCTGTGAGCAACACGCCATGCACCCACACCTGCCCGTCACGGGTCATGCGCCCCAGCGTTGGCGCAGCAGGCGCAATCAATGCCAGCGACAGATCCGCCGCATTCAGTGCCGCTTCTATTTCTGCACCGGGGTTACCACGCAAGGTCGAATCCACCTTTTTAACGATCCAACCGCGCGCGCCAGTTTTACGCCACAACGCCACCGCCTGTGCGGTACGCTCCGCCGCTACGGAAGCCGTGACAGCACGGCTGTCGGTGTTCACCACGAGTGCATCATCCGTCTGTCCGGTATGGATAGCCGTGACGTCAAACATCACATTCACCCGCGCCCCCTGCAGCGCCAGACCGACGCCCGCATCGTTCGCACCCGTGAAGTCATCTGCCACCACCATGATTGGGGTGAGTTCACGCCCGTCCGGCATACCCATTCTCCATCAGTCCGATTACCTGAAAATGATTATATTGAATCATGATTGATTATATGTGAGCAACATCAAATTATTCAAAACCAATTTCACCTATAAATTACCCCACACAATGCGAGCAAAACGATTTTTTTCCATCACAGCACAGAAATGTGATTGAAAAAAATCAGACCTATCCAGCTGAAGTCACAGCAAAAAGACAAGGTACCAGTATGAATATCAACAGCACCCTCATCAGCGGTTATCAGGCACTCCAGGATCTGGGCTACCTCCTGCGCGGCAGGCAGCACGTACTGTTGGTGACGGACAAGAACATCGTGGGACTGGCCGGGGTTCAGGCGCTGATCACACAACTAAAGGACAGCGTGCCGCACCTTTCCCTGATTGATAACGTGCCAGCCGAACCCAGCCAGCACGATGTGGCTGCGGTATTGCAACAGTTGCCCACCACCCAACCTGACTTGGTGATTGGCGTCGGGGGCGGTAGCGTACTGGACGTCGCCAAACTGCTGTCGCTGCTGTGCGCCGGTGAAGAAGGCATCACGCTCGATAGCCTGCTGGAAGGTCGCAAACCAACGCGGCGCACCACCTCGTTGCTGATCCCAACAACCGCGGGCACCGGTTCTGAAGCCACGCCAAACGCCATTCTGGCTATTCCGGAAAAAGAAACCAAAGTCGGGATTATCACCCCGGTAATGCTGCCGGATTATGTGGCGCTGATACCTGAATTGACCACCAGCATGCCAGCGCACATCGCTGCTTCAACCGGCATTGATGCGCTCTGTCACCTGATCGAATGCTTTACCGCCACCATCGCCAACCCGGTGGCCGACAACTATGCCTTAATCGGCATGAAGAAACTGTTCGCCAACATCGAAACCGCGGTGAACGAACCTTCCAATCTGGAAGCACGCCTGAACATGCTGTGGGCTTCCTATTACGGCGGCGCATCTATCGCCCACTCCGGTACCCATCTGGTCCACGCCATGTCTTACCCGCTGGGCGGCAAGTACCACATTCCTCATGGGGTAGCGAACGCCATTCTGCTGGCACCGTGCATGCGCTTCGTTCAGCACGCGGCGGCGGAAAAATTCGCGCAGGCCTATGACCTGCTGCCGGATGCCGACCTGTCGCTTTCCACTGAACAGAAAGCCGCCGCACTGGTGGATTACTTCACCGCGCTGGTGAAACGACTGAATCTGCCGTCGTCGCTGCAACAGTTGGGCATTAGCCCGGATCACCTGCCGTATCTGGTGGAATCCGCCTTGCAGGTACAGCGACTGATGAAAAATGTCCCGACTACCGTGACGGCGCAGGATGTCCACGCCATTTATTCAACGCTGTTTTAACCACATCCGTATTTAACAACATCCGTTCTAAAAACGTCGCTCTGGATAATGAAAAAGACCGAGGAACAATAACGATGACTAAAGCGATTACAGGCGTACTGACGGCGATCGTCACGCCTTTTGACCATCAGGGGGAATTCAACCCCACCGCCATGCGCCAGCAGGTTCAACGCCAGATGCGCTATGGCAACGGCATTTTCTGTAACGGCACCAACGGTGAGTTCTTTGTGCTGCACACCGATGAGAAAGTGGCCGTCACCGAAACCTGCGTGGACGAAGCCGCCGGGAAAGTGCCGGTGGTGGCACACATCGGTGAAATCTCTACCCGTGAAACCATCAAGCTCGGTAAACGCATCGCCGCGCTGGGCGTGGATGCCGTTTCCGTTATCACGCCGTATTTCGTGCCGCTCAAACAAAGTGAACTGATAGACCACTACCGTGCTGTGGCGGACGCGCTGCCGGTACCGGTGTTCATGTACAACATTCCGGCCCGTACCGGCAATACGCTGCAACCGGAAACGGTGCGCGTGCTGGCTGAGCACCCGAACATTATTGGCATCAAGGACAGCGCCGGTAGCTACGAAAGCCTGAGCGGTTTCCTGCAAGCCGTGAAAGACATGCCGAACTGCGACGTGCTCAATGGCCCGGATTCGCTGATTCATCAGGGGTTTGTCGACGGTTGTTCCGCCTGTATTTCTGGCCTGGCCAACGTTGCGCCACAGGCCATCAGCGAAATCTGGCACCGCTTCCATGCTGGCGATATTGACGGTTCCCGTCAGGCGCAGGAGCAGGTGAGTGAACTGCGTAAGACGCTGTACGCGGTAGCCTTCTCTCCTGCTGTGGTGAAAAAGGCGCTGGTACTGATGGGGCAGGACGTCGGGGTGAGCCGCTACCCGATTGCGTTCTCAGCACAAGACGAAGAGACCATTCGCACCATTATTAAACCGTTCTCACAGTGAATGAGAACCTACCCTTACTCCTACAGGATCGAAAACCATGAACCATTTTGATCTGACAGACACACTTATCATCGTTGGGATAATTGTCGTCTACATCGCGCTGACCTCCTGGCTGACCCTGCGCCTGCGCAGTAACTCCAACTCGGAGTTCATGGAAGGTTCACGCGCACTGCCAGCCTTTATCGTCGGTATCCTGCTGATGACCGAATTTATCGGTGCCAAATCAACCGTCGGTACGTCACAGGCCGCCTTTGAGAGTGGTATCGCGGCCTCCTGGTCGGTGATTGGCGCAGCTATCGGTTTCCTGCTGTTTGGTATGATTCTGGTGAAGAAGATCTATAACACCGGGAAAATCACCATTTCCGGAGCTATTGCCGAGCGTTATGGCAACACCACCAAGAACATCATCTCCATCATCATGATCTACGCACTGTTGCTGGTTAACGTGGGTAACTACGTCAGCGGCGCTGCGGCCATCTCCACCGTGCTGAAAGTCAGTCTGCCGGTGGCGGCACTCATTACCGCTATCGTCAGTACCTTCTATTTCTACTTCGGCGGCATCAAAGGCGTAGCCTACGTCACCTTGATCCACAGCGGTCTGAAATACGTTGGGGTGATGATCATTTTGTACGTGGCGCTGAAAATGACCGGCGGCATCACACCGATGGTCGAGAAGATGCCGGAATTCTACTGGACCTGGGACGGCAGTATCGGTGCCAGCACCATCGGTGCATGGCTTATCGGTACCATCGGCTCCATTTTCTGTACCCAGTTTGTGATTCAGGCTATCGCCTCCACCAAAGATGAGAAATCTGCCAAACGGGCGACCTGGATTGCGTTCCTGTTCTGTATGCCGATCGCCATTGCGATTGCCATCATCGGTGTCGCCGCCAAATTCGTACACCCGGAAATCAAGAGCCTGTACGCGTTGCCTATCTTCCTGCAGGACATGAATCCGTGGCTGGCAGGTCTTGTCACCACCTCGCTGGTCGCCTCCATCTTTATCAGCGTGAGTACGGTTGCACTGGCGATTGCCTCGCTGATCGTGAAAGATTTCTACGTGCCGTACTGCAAACCCACGCCGGAAAAAGAATTCAAGATGACCCGCGTGTTCTCGCTGATCATCGGCTTCCTGCCGCTGGTGTTCGTACTGCTGGTGCCAGAAGTGCTGAAACTGTCGTTCTTTACCCGTGCCATTCGTCTGTCGATTTCCGTGGTGGCGATGGTCGCCTTCTACCTGCCGTTCTTTAGCAGTTCACGTGGCGTCAACGCCGGTCTGATTCTGTCCTGTGTCGTCACCTCCGTCTGGTACATCATGGGTAACCCATTTGGCATCGACAACATGTACATTGCACTGGCAACACCGGCCGTGGTGATGGCGCTTGACCGCCTGATCCCCAACAAAGCCGCCAAAGCCGGACAGAAAGCTGAACCATCCGTACCTCATTCTGGAGCCTAAGTAGTCATGACGACCGAAACCATTACCATCGAACGCGACGGCCTGGTCCGCCCGGCTGACGCAGACAACCAACGTCTTGACGCGTACATTCCGTCAGAATGCCCGCAGAACCATGCGTCTAACCTGCTGCATCTGCCCAATGGCGATGTGCTGTGCGTCTGGTTCGGCGGCACCCAGGAAGGGGTGTCGGACATCTCAATTTATCTGTCGCGGCTGGTGAACGGGAGCGGGCAATGGACGCCGGCTGTCAAACTCTCCGACGACCCGACCCGTTCAGAACAGAACCCGGTGCTGTTTCTGGCACCAGACGGCGTACTGTGGTTACTGTACACCGCGCAGAAATCTGGCAATCAGGATACCGCCATCGTGCGTTACCGCCAGTCACAGGATCAGGGCTACACCTGGGGCGAAATCGGTACACTGCTGGAACAACCCGGCACCTTTATCCGCCAGCCGATTACCGTGCTGCCCAACGGCGACTGGCTGCTGCCGGTGTTCTACTGCCGCGTCCAGCCGGGTGAGAAATGGGTCGGCAACGATGACATCAGCGCGGTGAAGATTTCAAGCGATCGCGGCCAAACCTGGCGTGAGTCGGTGGTGCCAAACAGCACGGGTTGCGTACACATGAACATCACCCTGCTCAAAGACGGCACTCTGCTGGCGCTGTTCCGCAGCCGCTGGGCCGATTTCATCTACCGCAGTCACTCGACCGACGGCGGGGAAACCTGGTCTGAACCAGAGGCGACACGTCTTCCGAACAACAACTCGTCGATTCAGGTGACCACACTGGATAACGGCCATCTGGCACTGGTGTTTAACGCCATGAATGCCGACGGCGCGACCGAACGCCGCCTGTCGTTGTATGACGAAATCGAAGACGAAGAAGAGAGCGATGCCAAAATGCCGGAAATCGCCACCGGACGTAGCGCCTTCTGGGGCGCGCCACGTGCGCCGATGACGCTGGCAATTTCTGAAGACGGTGGGAAAACCTGGCCGTGGCAGCGCAATCTGGAAGTGGGTGACGGTTACTGCATGACCAACAACTCAACCGAGAAGCGTAACCGCGAATTCTCCTACCCCAGCATCAAACAGGGGCCGGACGGCAAACTGCACATCGCGTTTACCTACTTCCGTCAGGCGATTAAATACGTCTGCGTCAGCGAAGAGTGGGTCAAAGGTTAACCCGGTCTCCCCTCCCTCTTGCAGGGAGGGGCTTTCGCCGCTTCCCGTCTACTTGCTAAGGAACCACTTATGATCGCAGGTAATCTGAATCATCTGTCACTGGCCACCTTGCCCGAACCGCTGTGGCGCATTCTTTCCGGCTTCACGCTTGCGCAGCTAAACGCGCTGCCAGCAGGGAAATACCAGCCGGATAACGTGGACTGGTTCTATTCTATTGGCACGGTATCCACCGCACCGAAAGCCGAACGTCATACCGAATTCCACCGCCGTTTTCTCGATATCCAGCTGATTCTGGCAGGGGAAGAGATCATCGGCTACGACCTGAACGACGCCAGTGATCGCGCCGCCACCGAACGCAAACCGGACCTGTTTATTCTGGAACAGTCGCAGGTACCGCACGCCATTCGACTGGCCGCCGGGGATTTCGTCACCTTCTATCCGGGTGAACCCCATCAGGCGCTGTGCGCCATCAACGACCAGCCAGCCCCGGTGAAAAAAGCGGTGTTTAAGATACCGGTTGAGCAACTACACACTCAGGGGTAACGCGTATGTCAGCACAGAAACAGGCGGTGCTCACCGGCAGCAGCTCCGGCATCGGTGCCGCCATTACCGCCACTCTGCTGGCGTCGGGCTGGAAGGTCATCGGGCTGTCACGTCAACCGGGCGCGCATCAGCACCCCAATTTCAGGCATTGTCCGCTGGATATCACTGATACGCCTGCGCTCTGTGCCTTGCTGGACAGCCTGCCCGCCGTCGACGCAGTGATCCACGCCGCCGGGGTGATGAAAGCGGCGACACTGGGCACCTTGTCCTACGCCGACAGCGAGCAGTTGTGGAAGCTGCACATTCAGGTAGCGGAAGTGCTAGCCGACAGACTGGTGAACAAACTGCCGCAAGGCGGGCGCATCGTCCTGCTGGGTAGCCGGACCTCCAGTGGTGCAGCCGGACGTAGCCAGTACGTCGCCACCAAATCGGCGATGATTGGTATGGTGCGAAGCTGGGCGGCCGAACTGGCCCCACGCGGTATCACGGTGAATATTGTGGCACCGGGAGCGACCGAAACACCGATGCTCAACCAGCCGGGAAGACAAAGTTCACCGCCGAAACTGCCGCCCATTGGCCGGTTTATTCAACCGCAGGAAGTGGCCGATCTGGTCGCGTACCTGTTGTCCCCTTCCGCTGCCGCCATCACCGGACAACAACTGGTTATATGCGGCGGAGCCTCGTTGTAGCTGTGCGGCTAATGCCCCATGGTAACCCGGCCACAAGCGCTACGCTGTGTGGCCGGGTCGCATGCATCATCCTGCATTAATTCAGACACTCAGCGGCTGGCAGCGCTCAACGCCAGTCGCTGAGTACTGCTGACCATCATCGAACCGATGTTCATCGATCCTGTAGTCATCGAGCCTGTAGTCATCGAGCCTGTGGTCATCATATCAGCAATCGTAAAGCGACTAACAGACTGCTTCAATTCCTGCGAATGCGTTTCCAGGTAGGTGGTATCCGTTGCGGTTTGTTCGACCATCGCGGCATTCTGCTGCGTTGTGCGCTCCATCTCAGCCAGTGACTGGGCGATTTCCTGTGTCGCGATGGACTGCTCCGCCGAGGTATCCGCAATCTTCCTGATAAACTCGCTCGACAAATCAACCGCCTGATTAATTTTCTGCATCACTTCAGACGCCTGACTGATTTCACTGTAGCCCTCGCCGATTTTCTCGGATGACGCATCGATCAGGTGTTTTATCTGATGCGCCGATGCCGTCGTTTTCTGCGACAGGGTACGAATTTCAGCCGCCACCACCGAGAAACCGCGCCCTACTTCCCCCGCCCGCGCCGCTTCTACCGCCGCATTAATCGCCAGAATATTGGTCTGGAAGGCGATATCCTCGATCACTTTGGTGATAGACGAAATGCTGTCCGAATGCTGCTTGATATTCTCCATCGTATCCACGATTTTACTCACCAGCTGATTACCCTGATGCGTTTCGCTGGCCGCATTTTCAGATAACTGACTGGCCTGTCTGGCGCTGGCGGCATTGTCTTTCACCGACTCGGACACCTGCCCCATCGCTGCCGAAGTTTGCTGCAACGCCGACACCTGCATATCGGTACGCTGCGACAGTGCCACGCTGCTTTTGCTGATATTTTCGCTGGCAACCGTCACCCCTTCCGCATGCGTTGACACATTAGCGACAATATTAATTAATGACTGGCGCATGGTTTCAATCGCTGCCATGACACTGTGTTGCTGCTTATCAGTAATGATGGTTTTCTCGGTTAAATTACCGGAGGCGATCGCACGGGTCATCGTCAGTAATACAGCCGGTTCGGCACCCAGCGCCTGAAAAATTCGGCGGCGGGTCGCAAACATCGCCAATGTACCGAGTAGTATAGCGACGATTAAAACAATCGGCATTGCCACGCTAAAATACCTTGCAGTTTCTCTTGCAGCATGCGTCAACTGATTATTCTGTTCAGCCTCATAATTAATAAACGCATTCACATCCGCCAGCCACTGTACAAATGCCCCACGACCTTCACTCAATAAGAGAGTACGGGCTGCATCACCGTTTCCTTCATTTTGCAATGCAATTAATCGGGCGATGATTGCGCTGGTTTTATTATTCGAATTTTGTATATTTTGGTATAACGTTTTTTCCTGACCGGATATCGACAGCTGGCTCATCATCGCGTCGAGCTTCACATCTGACTGTTGATAAACCTCTGCCAGTTTGTTGATATTATTGATAATCACAGAAAGCTCTTGCTTGTCCGCAATTAATAAATCCCGAACAGCAATTGAGCGGTCATGAACACTGCCGCGTAAGTTCACTGCATAGAATTGCTTAACACTGTTTTCATCATTCACTTCGGTTAATATATTGCTGATGTGGCGAATGGTTATCAAACCTGAAATACCTAATACCACACTGACTAATATAGGAATAATAAAACCAACTACAATTTGTCGTTTTACTGTCATGGTATTTTTCATGTATCCCCCGATGCCAACTTAACTATATATACCCTTCACTCGTCAGGTTGCAGGTGTGTTGGCTGCAACTTGATGTACTTGGGTATAAAATCTATGCCAATAAATATTATCGACGTAGCTCATTTCATCATTTCAACCCAAGTAGCGTAAACGAAACCCACACACACCAAGTCGTGCGGATGCCGAATGCTGCCCAATGCCAAAATGGCAAATAAAATAGCCTGTCTGGATAAGTTTTTACTGTCAGTTTTAGTGACTGCCATATTTGTACTTCATACTAAGTCAAACTGGCATCATAATCGATAGGGAAAAGCATAGACTCACGCTATTAATACAATTGGAGACAATTGCTATATATCCGTCATATTTTCAGGTTAGGAGAGATACCACCGCCTGCCCTCGGATACGTTTGGTATGGCGCACAATACGCCATCCGTTATCCGTTGTCGCGGCATCATGTTGTCTGCATCATCCCTTATCTACATCATCTTTTATCGACGAACGCCCGGTATTTTTCCAGCAGTTCCAGAAAGTCCTCCAGACCGCAGAGCGACAGGCTTTCTTCGTCGTAATAACTCATGCCTTCTTCCAGCTCGTCGGTTTCAAACGCCAGTTGGTTAGCGCGCACCATCACCTCTTCGCTGTCCAGCAGCAGCGTGTATTCATGACCGGCACGTTCCCACTGGCGTTCGCTGCCGGACAGTTCACGCACCGCCGCCTCCACTTCATCCAACACGGCCTGCTGACCTTTAACCTCTTCATTTAGCCAGTGCCCGACTGCTTCATGGCCCATCGACATCCGGACCACCACCTGCCCGGTGACATCACGCAAAAACTCATAATCCATGATCGTTCTCCTCTGCCTGATTCGCTATCGCGTGCCACAACAGTAAAAAAGGGAGACCTTTCGGCCTCCCTTCCTGTTATTACAATAAACTATAGCGGTTTATACAGCGGTCTGGAAGATCACCTTATCCGCTTTGTTGGTGTACTGCTGCAACTGGTCAAAATTCAGATAACGGTAAGTGTCGTCTGCGGTTTTGTCCACCTGCGCCATATACTGCTGGTACTCATCCGGCGTCGGAATACGCCCCAGCAGCGCCGCTATCGCCGCCAGCTCTGCGGAGGCCAGATAGACATTGGCCCCCGTGCCCAGACGGTTCGGGAAGTTACGGGTAGAGGTCGACACCACCGTCGAACCGTCTGCCACACGCGCCTGGTTACCCATGCACAGTGAACAGCCCGGGATTTCGACACGTGCGCCACTCTTACCAAAGACGCTGTAATAGCCTTCCTCGGTCAACTGTGCGGCGTCCATACGGGTCGGCGGTGCCACCCACAGACGGGTCGGCAATGCCCCTTTATTTTGATCCAACAGTTTCCCGGCAGCACGGAAGTGGCCGATGTTGGTCATACAAGAACCGATGAACACTTCATCAATTTTGTCACCCTGCACGGTGGACAGCAGACGCGCATCATCCGGATCGTTCGGCGCACACAGGATCGGCTCTTTGATCTCGTTCAGATCGATGTCGATAACCGCGGCATATTCTGCATCGGCATCGCCTTCCAGCAACTGCGGATCCGCCAGCCATTTTTCCATACCCTGAATACGACGCTCCAGCGTGCGGCGATCACCATAACCTTCGGCAATCATCCACTTGAGCAGAACGATGTTGGAGTTCAGGTACTCGATGATCGGCTCTTTGTTGAGCTTAATGGTACAGCCCGCTGCCGAGCGTTCTGCCGAGGCATCAGTCAGTTCGAATGCCTGCTCGACTTTCAGATCCGGCAACCCTTCGATTTCCAGAATGCGGCCGGAGAAGATGTTTTTCTTACCTTTCTTCTCAACGGTCAGCAGACCCTGCTGGATAGCGTAATACGGGATCGCATGGACCAGATCACGCAGGGTAATCCCCGGCTGCATCTGACCTTTGAAACGCACCAGCACTGATTCCGGCATATCCAGCGGCATCACACCGGTCGCAGCAGCAAACGCCACCAGACCAGAGCCTGCCGGGAAGGAGATACCAATCGGGAAACGGGTGTGAGAGTCACCGCCGGTACCGACGGTATCCGGCAACAGCATGCGGTTTAACCAGGAGTGGATAACGCCATCACCCGGGCGCAGCGACACGCCGCCACGGTTCATGATGAAGTCCGGCAGGGTGTGGTGAGTATTCACGTCAACCGGCTTCGGATAGGCCGCCGTATGACAGAAAGACTGCATCACCAGATCAGCCGAGAAGCCCAGACAAGCCAGGTCTTTCAGCTCGTCACGGGTCATCGGCCCGGTCGTATCCTGAGAGCCCACCGAGGTCATCTTCGGTTCGCAGTAAGCGCCAGGACGAATACCGGCTACACCGCAGGCACGGCCAACCATCTTCTGCGCCAGCGAGAAGCCACGGCTGCTCGCCGCCACATCTTTAGCATGACGGAATACGTCGCTGTGCGGCAAACCAAGCGATTCACGCGCCTTGCTGGTCAGACCGCGACCAATGATCAGCGGAATACGACCGCCCGCACGAACTTCGTCCAGCAGCACATCCGTTTTCAGTTCAAAGCTGGCCAGCAGCTCATTGCTATCGTGATGACGGATTTCACCCTTGTACGGATAAACATCAATCACATCACCCATGTTCAGCTTGGTGACGTCGACCTCAATCGGCAGCGCACCCGCGTCTTCCATGGTGTTGAAGAAAATCGGTGCAATCTTGCCACCCAGCACCACGCCACCGCTACGCTTGTTCGGCACGTTCGGGATATCGTCCCCCATGAACCACAACACCGAGTTGGTGGCAGACTTACGGGAAGAACCGGTACCGACGACGTCGCCGACATAAGCCAACGGGAAACCTTTTTTGTTCAGTGCGTCGATCTGCTTGATGGGGCCGACCACACCCGGCTGATCCGGCTCGATGCCATCACGGGCGTTTTTCAACATGGCCAGCGCATGCAGCGGGATATCCGGGCGTGACCAGGCGTCTTGCGCCGGAGACAAATCATCGGTATTGGTTTCACCAGTGACTTTGAATACCGTCACGGTAATTTTTTCCGCCAGTTGCGGACGGGACAGGAACCACTCGGCTTCAGCCCAGGATTTGACAACCCGCTGCGCGTGGGCATTGCCAGCTTTGGCTTTTTCTTCCACGTCGTAAAAATTATCGAACATCAGCAGGGTGTGGGATAAGGCTTTGGCGGCAACCGGAGCCAGGGCGGGGTTATCCAGCGCATCGATCAACGGATGAATATTGTAGCCGCCTTGCATGGTACCCAGCAGCTCAGTCGCTTTTTCCGGGGTGACCAAGGGAGAAACCGTCTCACCTTTGGTGATGGCAGCCAGGAAACCGGCTTTGACGTAGGCCGCCTCATCAACACCCGGCGGAACACGATTGACTAACAGGTCGACTAAAAACTCTTCTTCTCCGGCGGGGGGGGTTTTCAGCAATTCCACCAGTGCCGCCATTTGCGAAGCCTCTAGCGGCTTGGGGACGATCCCTTGTGCAGCCCGCTCGGCTACGTGCTTGCGATAATCTTCTAGCACGACGTTCTCCTCGCTCTCATTGTCTAATTATGCCTGGCGCTCAGTTCCAGCTTTAGGCTGATTGTCAGCGTATGGATAGGTAAGGTCAGAGTGCCCGGTCCAGCCCGTTCAACATATCAGAGTTTGAACCGTTTGTTAATTCGTTTACATTAAGGCAACATTTACACCTGTACTGCTTTTTATACCTGTACTACTTTCTCAAGGATGGGGGCGTTAAACGACATAAGCCAAGCCTCCTCCCTTGAGGCCAGCATAGCAGTTGGCGGCAAAATCAACCACCGCTTAGCCCATAGAAACGATAAGGATAATAAAAAGAATATTCGCCACTGCCGCCGAATACCAAACCCACTGTTACCGCCCCGATATAACGGATAATCGCCATTAAAAGCAGAAAAAATTGCTATGCTTCTCACGTCATTCGCGGCATTGTCTTTCTTCACATTTACGTCACAGCACAGATATCGCCATGTCAGCCCATTCCCGTATTACCGCCCGGTTGGCGCACCTGATCGTCACCACTCAACCGGATACTACCGTTATCGATCTCGCCCGCGAAGGCGTCATGGATTTTCTCGCCTGCGCACTGCCGGTTTGGCAGGGTGCGGTAGCAGACAGCGGGCTTGCGCCGTTAAAATCGGTCTACCGCGGCGACGATAGCCAGAGCCGCAGCCTGCTGCTGGGCTATGCCGGTCATGCGCTGGATTTTGACGATTTTCACTCCGGGTTTCGTGGTCATCCCAGCACAGTTATTCTGCCTGCCTTGCTGGCTCTGGCAGGTGAACACCCGACATTCACGCAGACGCATTTCCTTACCGCCTACGCTATCGGCGTGGAAACAGCCGGGCGGTTGGGGCTGGCGGCAGGGCCACGCCACTACAGCCAGGGTTACCATAATACGGCGACGCTGGGTGCCATTGCGGCGGTGGCGGCAAGCTGCCGACTGATGGGTGCGACACCGGATCAAACCGCTAATGCGCTGGGACTGGCAGCATCACAAGCCGCCGGGCTGCGTGCGCAGTTCGGCTCCGCTATGAAGCCGCTGCATGCCGGGCTGGCCGCGCGTGCCGGGTTAAGTGCTATGCAACTGGCACTGTCGGGATTCCACGGCAACCCTGATACCGTGCTGGAGGCGTTTCTTGCAGCCCACGGCGACGGCCAGCACCACGATGAAGCGTTGACCGCTCACTGGGGAACCCCCTGGCGACTGGTGTCACCCGGGCTGACCTTTAAGCGTTACCCCACCTGTGGCGGTACCCACAGTGCGGCAGAAGCGGCATTTATCCTGCGGGAACAGTGGGTCACGCAAGATGGCCACGCCCCCGACGACCTGCCCGACGCAATTCAACGCATTACGGTACGGTTCCCACCGGGTGGCGACGCGGCACCGTTTATCCGGCAGGCCACCACCGGCGTCGAAGGCCGCTTTAGCCTTGAGTACGTGATTGCCGCCGCACTGCTGGAAGGCCAGTTGCGACTGGAACGTTTTACCGAAGGCCCGGTCGACCCGCGCATTGCTGCACTGGCAAGCAAAGTATCACGTCAGGCAGACCTGAGCGCACCGCCGGATGAACAGAACCCCGATGCCCGCTTCCATGACGTCAGTATGCTGATGAACGATGGGTCATGTTTTCATGCCAGAGTCACCTGGCAGCAAACCGCTGCGGTAAAAACGGATGTCACCGCCAAGCTGCGCCAGACACTCACCCTGCTGCCGTGGCTGACGGCTGACGAGGTACTCAGCCACAGCCAGTTACGCACCCCCGACGCACTGGCTGAGCTGGTTCGCCTCCTGTCATAACCGACAGCGGGATACTTTCCCGCTGTGTTGACCTGACATTCCGCCGGGCTGGTTCACGGTACTTAACGCCGCTCCGGCGCAGGTGCCAGCCAGCGGTCCAGCCATTGGAACACCGCCTCCTGTTGTTCCTGATAAAACACGTGCCCTAACTCAGGCCAGATGCGGGTTTCCAGCCGGTCATCAGCGTGTTGCGACTGCCACACCTGATGCATGCGCTCATACGCCGCTTGCACCGCCTGTTGTGGGAACAAGCTATCTTTGCCGCCGTTGAAAAACAGCATCGGACGCGGTGCTGCGATACTGGCAACATCAGGGAAATCAAGATGAGCAGGTAACCCCGGATGCAACATATAGAAAGAAGACTGGCCGCGCAGCACATTGTTGCCCGGCACCATTAAACCGTCATACGTTCCCATCCAGGCAACAGCCGCTGTCGCCGCCGCTTTATCTGACAAGGCGGCCAGTTGCCAGGCACGGTAAGCCCCCATGGAAAACCCGACGACACCCACGCGTTTTGGGTCAACCGAGCGTAACGACGCCAGAAAATCCAGCGACCGGGTATCTTCGTAGGCCATATCCCCTGCCAGCGATCGCCCCAGATTAAAAAAATTACTGGCCAGCGCCTGCTGTTGTTCGTATTTCAGCGGCCCACGATCCCCCCACCCCAGCGCATCTACCGCCAGCACCACGTAACCCCGTTTTGCCAGCTCGTCACCGACAAAGCGGCCGGTAAAGTAACGATCAGCCCACGCCTTTGCAGAAGTGATACGTGCGTCATCCCCCCACGGGCGGATCATTTTCTCCTTACCAATATCGAATTTTGCACCGTGATCATGCAGCAGCAGCACCGCCGGATGTGGCCCCGGAGTTTTTGGCGTCAGTAACAATCCCGCCACCCGGCTTTCATCGGTGAGATTAAACGCCACTTTCTCGGCCACATAGGTATCGCGGTCCTGACGGTCCACCACCTGTGGCTCGAAAGCGCGGTGGGAATCAGGCGTGAGCAGCAGTGATCGTACCAGCTGCCGGGCATGCTCTCGCCATTGATTGAAATTCGCCTCATGCCCGGCCAGCCAGGAATCCGGGTAGGTCAGTTGTTGCTTGAGCTGCGGGTAGAACGTGGGCAAGGCGTCATCCGTTACCGACGTCGTTGTATAGGAATGATCGTTTGCCATAAGCGGGGCACTCGCCAGACAGCACATCAAAATACCGAGGGTACGCCGTAATCTGCCTATTTTCATTGTTATCCTCCAAAAATAAAACATCGTTTCTTTTCGGTGGAGTTGATTGTAAATGAAGCAGATACCACTGACAGGAGCAGATCAGAATTCTGGGAGGAAGGTAAAAAAAAATCCGGCAACAGGTGCCGGATTCACATTGAACAGACAAGACGTTTGTTCCCCACAACCACGGTTGCGGGGAAACGAATTATTTCTTCTTGGCTTTCGGGTTCGGCAGGTCAGTGATGCTGCCTTCAAAGACTTCAGCCGCCAGACCTACGGATTCATGCAGCGTCGGGTGAGCGTGGATAGTCAGTGCGATATCTTCTGCATCACATCCCATCTCGATAGCCAGACCGATTTCACCCAGCAGTTCACCACCGTTGGTACCGACAATCGCACCACCGATCACACGGTGTGTTTCTTTGTCGAAAATCAGTTTGGTCATACCGTCAGCGCAGTCGGAGGCAATCGCACGACCCGATGCAGCCCACGGGAACACGGCGGTTTCGTAGCTGATGCCTTTTTCTTTCGCTTCTTTCTCAGTCAGGCCAACCCATGCCACTTCCGGCTCAGTGTAGGCGATAGACGGGATCACTTTCGGATCGAAGTAGTGTTTCTTACCAGAGATGACTTCAGCCGCAACGTGACCTTCATGCACGCCTTTGTGCGCCAGCATCGGCTGACCGACGATATCGCCGATAGCGTAGATGTGCGGTACGTTGGTACGCATTTGTTTGTCAACGCGGATGAAACCACGGTCGTCAACTTCAACACCAGCCTGACCAGCATCCAGCAGTTTGCCGTTCGGTACACGACCGATAGCCACCAGCACCGCATCATAACGCTGCGGTTCTGCCGGGCCGTTCTTGCCTTCCATCGACACGTAGATACCGTCTTCTTTGGCTTCTACCGCCGTCACCTTGGTTTCCAGCATCAGGTTGAATTTCTTACTGATACGTTTGGTGAAGACTTTAACGACGTCTTTGTCCGCAGCAGGGATCACCTGATCGAACATTTCCACGACGTCGATCTGTGAACCCAGCGCGTGGTACACGGTACCCATTTCCAGACCGATGATACCGCCGCCCATGACCAGCAGACGGCCGGGAACGGTTTTCAGTTCCAGCGCATCGGTAGAGTCCCATACACGCGGGTCTTCATGCGGAATAAATGGCAACTGAATCGGACGGGAACCGGCCGCGATAATCGCGTTGTCGAAATTTACCGTGGTGCTGCCGTTTTCACCTTCAACCACCAGGGTGTTCGGGCCGGTAAATTTACCAAAACCGTTGACGACTTTGACTTTACGGCCTTTCGCCATACCAGCCAGACCGCCAGTCAGTTGGGTGATAACCTTTTCTTTCCAGGTGCGAATTTTATTGATATCCGTCTGCGGTTCGCCAAACACGATACCGTGCTCAGCCAGCGCTTTGGCTTCTTCGATAACTTTCGCTACATGCAGCAGTGCTTTGGAAGGGATACAGCCTACATTCAGACATACGCCGCCCAGCGTGGAATAGCGCTCGACCAGCACGGTGTCCAGACCCAAATCTGCACAACGGAACGCTGCGGAATAACCAGCAGGGCCCGCGCCAAGTACCACCACCTGAGCTTTAATTTCAGTACTCATCATGACCTCTTAATGAATTTCCGGCGGGTCTGTGACGTCATTATTGTTGAGTCTTAACGCCCTCTTCCACCGGGACGTGTCTTTGCCGCGCTAGTTTACAAAATCATTAACAATTTTGAAACAACGAGCGACTAACGATTTGTCCTTAATCACTGATAGCTGTAACCAATAACAGCTTATCAGAAAAAAGCCGGCCGTCAGGCCGGCTTTTTTGATTACATCACCAGACGGCGAATGTCGGACAAGGTGTTGTTGATGATGGTAATGAAGCGTGCACCATCAGCACCGTCAATGACACGGTGGTCGAAGGACAGAGAGATCGGCATCATCAGACGCGGAACAAACTCTTTACCATTCCAGACCGGTTCCATGGCGGACTTAGACACACCCAGAATAGCCACTTCCGGCGCGTTGACGATCGGCGCGAAATGCGTCGTACCGAGACCACCGATGCTGGAGATGGTAAAGCACCCACCCTGCATTTCGCCTGCGGTCAGCTTACCGTCACGGGCTTTCTTAGAGATGGTCATCAGTTCACGAGACAGCTCAATGATGCCTTTCTTATTCACATCTTTGAACACCGGAACGACCAGACCATTCGGCGTATCTACCGCAACACCGATGTTGATGTATTTCTTCAGCGTCAGGCGTTGAGCGTCTTCAGACAGCGAACTGTTGAAGCGAGGCATCTGCTCAAGCGCAGCGGCAACCGCTTTCATGATGAACACGACCGGCGTGATCTTCACATCCAGTTTACGCTTCTCAGCTTCCACGTTCTGCTGTTTGCGGAACGCTTCCAGATCGGTGATATCGGTTTTATCGAAGTGCGTAACATGCGGGATCATCACCCAGTTACGGCTCAGGTTAGCACCAGAGATTTTCTGGATACGACCCAGTTCCACTTCTTCAATTTCACCAAACTTGCTGAAATCCACTTTCGGCCACGGCAACAGACCCGGCAGAGAACCGCCAGTCGCACCCGCTGCCGGAGCAGACTCAGCGCGTTTCACGGCTTCTTTCACGTAAGCCTGTACGTCTTCGCGCAGGATACGACCTTTACGGCCAGTACCTTTTACTTTCGCCAGGTTGACGCCGAACTCACGCGCCAGACGACGAATGACCGGTGTGGCATGGATGTAGGCGTCGTTTTCAGCAAACTCACCTTTGCTATCAGCTTTCGCTGCAGCTGGTGCCACTGCCGCCGGTGCTGGTGCACTTGCGGCAGGAGCCGGTGCTGCCGCTACAGGAGCCGCAGCCGGTGCGGCACCTTCCACTTCGAATACCATGATAAGTGACCCGGTTTTCACCTTGCTGCCGGTGCTAACCTTGATTTCCTTCACGGTACCGGCGAACGGTGCCGGAACTTCCATTGACGCTTTGTCGCCTTCCACGGTGATCAGCGACTGTTCTGCCGCTACTTTATCACCGACTTTGACCAATACTTCCGTCACTTCGACTTCATCACCACCGATATCCGGCACGTTGACGTCTTTAGCACCACCGCTCACCGCTGGCGCGGCAGCAGGTGCACTCGCGGCGGGAGCCGGAGCAGCAGCAGGCGCGGCACCCACAACCTCAAACACCATGATCAGTGAGCCAGTTTTCACCTTGTCACCGGTCTTGATGCGAATTTCTTTTACCGTACCCGCGAACGGTGCCGGCACTTCCATAGAGGCTTTGTCGCCTTCCACCGTAATCAGCGACTGCTCTGCCGCTACGGTGTCGCCGACGTTAACCATCACTTCGGTCACTTCGACTTCGTCGCCGCCGATATCCGGCACTTCAACTTCTTTCAGCGCGCTGGCAGCGGCAGGTGCCGCAGCCGGTGCTGGCGCAGCCGCCGCCGGAGCCGGTGCGGCAGCCGCCGCACCTTCTGCTTCGAAGACCATGATCAGTTTGCCGGTCTCGACTTTGTCGCCTACCGCCACTTTAATCTCTTTAACCACACCCGCCTGCGGGGAGGGGACTTCCATCGAAGCCTTGTCACCTTCAACGGTGATCAGCGACTGCTCGGCTTCCACTTTGTCACCCACTTTGACCAGCACTTCGGTGACTTCAACTTCATCTGCACCGATATCCGGTACCTTGATTTCGATAGCCATTACTCTTTCCCTCTTATGCTACGCGCGGGTTAACTTTTTCAGGGTTGATGTCGAATTTCTTGATGGCTTCAGCCACGACAGATTTTTCAACTTCACCGCGTTTAGCCAGTTCGCCCAGTGCAGCAACGACCACGTAGGACGCATCCACTTCAAAGTGGTGACGCAGGTTTTCACGGCTGTCGGAACGGCCGAAACCATCGGTGCCCAGTACGCGATAATCGCTGGCCGGAACGTAGGTACGTACCTGCTCGGCAAACAGTTTCATGTAGTCGGTAGACGCGACTGCCGGTGCATCGTTCATCACCTGAGCGATGTACGGTACGCGTGGCGCTTCGGTCGGGTGCAGCATGTTCCAGCGTTCGCAGTCCTGACCGTCACGGGCCAGTTCGGTGAAGGAGGTAACGCTGTACACATCAGAACCGATGCCGTAATCGTTGGCCAGAATCTGTGCGGCTTCGCGCACATGACGCAGGATAGAACCGGAACCCAGCAACTGAACTTTGCCTTTGCTGCCCGCCACGGTTTCCAGCTTGTAGATACCTTTGCGGATGCCTTCTTCGGCGCCCTGCGGCATCGCCGGCATGTGGTAGTTTTCGTTCAGTGTGGTGATGTAGTAGTAAATGTTTTCCTGTGCGTCGCCATACATACGAACCAGACCGTCATGCATGATGACCGCCACTTCGTACGCGAACGCCGGGTCGTAGGAAATACAGTTCGGAATGGTCAGTGCCTGAATGTGGCTGTGGCCATCTTCATGCTGCAAACCTTCGCCGTTCAGTGTGGTACGACCGGATGTACCGCCGATCAGGAAGCCACGTGCCTGTTGGTCACCAGCCGCCCAGCACAGGTCGCCGATACGCTGGAACCCGAACATGGAGTAGTAAATATAGAACGGGATCATCGGCAGGTTATTGGTGCTGTAAGACGTTGCCGCCGCCAGCCAGGAGGAGCCTGCACCCAGTTCGTTGATCCCTTCCTGCAGGATCTGACCTTTCTGGTCTTCTTTATAGTAAGCGACCAGTTCGCGGTCCTGCGGGATGTACTGCTGACCATTCGGGCTGTAGATACCGATCTGACGGAACAGACCTTCCATACCGAAGGTACGCGCTTCGTCGGCGATGATCGGAACCAGTCTGTCTTTGATAGACTTGTTCTTCAGCATCACGTTCAGTGCACGCACAAAGGCGATGGTGGTGGAGATTTCTTTGGTCTGCTCTTCCAACAGAGAGCTGAAGTCTTCCAGCGTCGGCAGGTCCAGCTTCTCATCAAATCTCGGCTGACGGGACGGCAGGTAGCCTTCCAGCGCCTGACGGCGTTCGTGCAGGTATTTGTACTCTTCGGAGTTTTTGTCGAAGGTAATGAACGGCAGTTTTTCAACATCAGCGTCAGCAACCGGCACATTGAAACGGTCGCGGAAATAACGCACGCCGTCCATGTTGATTTTCTTGACCTGGTGAGCAATGTTCTTGCCTTCAGCCGCATCACCCATACCATAACCTTTGATGGTATGAGCCAGAATAACCACCGGCTTGCCTTTGGTTTCCTGTGCTTTTTTCAGTGCAGCGTAAACTTTCTTCGGATCGTGACCACCACGGTTAAGTGCCCAGATATCGTCATCGCTCCAGTCTTTGACCAGTGCAGCGGTTTCCGGGTATTTACCGAAGAAGTGCTCACGCACGTAGGCACCGTTTTTGGATTTGAAGGTCTGGTAATCGCCGTCAACGGTTTCGTTCATCAGTTGAATCAGCTTACCGCTGGTGTCGTTACGCAGCAGTTCGTCCCAACGACCGCCCCAGATAACCTTGATCACTTCCCAGCCAGCACCACCGAAGATGCCTTCCAGCTCATTGATGATCTTGCCGTTACCGGTGACCGGGCCGTCCAGACGCTGCAGGTTACAGTTGATGACAAACACCAGGTTGTCCAGCTTCTCACGGGTCGCGATAGTAATCGCACCTTTAGATTCCGGCTCATCCATTTCACCGTCGCCCAGGAAGGCGTATACGGTCTGCTTCGTGGTGTCTTTCAGACCACGATTGTTAAGATACTTCAGGAACTTGGCCTGATAGATAGCGTTAATCGGGCCCAGGCCCATTGACACGGTCGGGAACTGCCAGAATTCCGGCATCAGTTTCGGATGCGGGTAGGAAGACAGGCCATTACCGTGAACTTCCTGACGGAAGTTGTTCATCTGATCTTCAGTCAAACGACCTTCCAGGAAGGCGCGCGCATAAACCCCTGGGGAGATATGCCCCTGGAAGAATACCAGGTCACCGCCGTCCTGTGCGTTACGAGCACGGAAGAAGTGGTTGAAGCACACTTCATAGAAGGTAGCGGAGGACTGGAAAGACGCCATATGACCGCCCAGCTCCAGATCTTTCTTAGATGCGCGCAGTACCGTCATCACCGCATTCCAGCGAATTGCGGAACGGATACGACGCTCCAGATCAAGGTTCCCCGGATACGCGGGTTCATCTTCTGCCGCGATGGTGTTGATGTAGTTACTGCCAGCACTGCCCGCAGCCACTTTCACCCCACCTTTACGTGCTTCAGTCAATACCTGATCAATCAGGAACTGAGCGCGCTCAACACCTTCTTCACGGATAACCGATTCGATCGCCTGCAGCCAGTCACGCGTTTCGATCGGATCCACGTCATTGTTCAAACGTTCTGACATGGTGTATTCCTTATCTGTTTCTAATCAGTTGATTTGTCTGGAGCCTGTCTTCTTGTACTCTGTTCCTGTTGGAGAAAGCACAGGAAGACAGGCCCTTCGTCTTGTTGCCGCAAACGACCGTCAGTCGACGGCCTAATCCTTGCGCTGCTGGAGCCGACGCAACGAGCGTTCCCGCCGACTATGTTCCCGGTTAAGTTCCAGCAATACTTCCTCAATAAAGGCCAGATGGCGATGTGATGCCTCGCGGGCTTTTTCCGGCTCACGAGCGACAATCGCTTCAAAAATCCTGGCACGATGGCTACTCACCTGCGTCAGAACTTCACGACTCAGATAAAGCAATTCAAAATTCTGCCTGACGTTTTGCTCAAGCATCGGTCCCATACAACGTAACAGGTGCAACAACACCACGTTATGCGCGGCTTCCGTCACTGCGACCTGATAATGCATGACGGCTTCAGACTCCCCTTCCAGATCACCGGCTTCGCGCGCCGTTTCAATCAGAGCATGACAATCACGGATACGCTGCAAATCCTCTTCCGTGCCACGCAAGGCGGCATAGTAAGCGGCAATCCCTTCAAGGGCATGACGAGTTTCGAGGAGGTCGAACTGGGATTCCGGATGGTTAATTAACAGCTCCGCCAGTGGGTCGCTAACGCTCTGCCACAGGTTATTCTGAACAAAGGTACCGCCACCCTGACGGCGCAACAGTAACCCTTTGGCTTCCAACCGTTGGATAGCCTCGCGTAGCGAGGGGCGGGAAACATCGAACTGTTTTGCCAGTTCGCGTTCCGGTGGCAGCTTCTCTCCAGGGCGCAAGGTTCCCTCAAGGATCAGAAACTCCAGTTGCTGTTCAATCACATCTGACAGTTTAGGTTGACGGATCTTGCTGTAGGCCATGTGAATTCTTCCCGGCGAAAAAGCGCGGAGTCAATTGGTAATACCAATTTTAAAAACATGACGCACAAAGTAACAAAGTATTCACCTTCTGTCCATACAGACGATGAGCGAAATTACCAATCACCTTAGTTTTTAACAAATGCCCAGAATCTTGTAGCAAAAGCACGAATCGTTCAGTGGTATTACCATTTGGTAAAGCTCGCCAGTTTTAACTTTTTTGAAACTCAAATCAGGCAAAGCTGAACCGTTCAACCTGCCATTTAATGAATTTAAAATCACAATAAATGAATAAAAAAACTAACAAGCCCAATTCACAGCTCATGACCTTATTTTGGCCCTCCCGAACATATCGCGCGTGTATGACATGGAAAAGGCAACGACGTTTCCCCCCCTGTAAACCACGGTAAAAGGGCAAAGCCGTACCGTACAGATGACGGTGATCATGACATCACACTTTTATGTCATGCCTCGCAAGAAATCAGTGCAATTCTCTGCGCATATCACTATTCTCTGACGCGCGATAGCACTGGCGGCGATTTAAGTTTGTCAGCGTCGTAAATATAAAATTACACACATGTAAAAAGACAAACGTGCCAGCCCGCGCCACACCGTCGGTGAACGGTTTGTCTTTTCATCGGCAGAGGGTAAAAGCATGCAAGATCAACAAGACGGTACGCTACAACGCGGACTGAAAAACCGTCACATACAGTTGATTGCTCTGGGGGGCGCGGTTGGAACCGGATTGTTCCTCGGTATCGCACAAACGATCAAGATGGCCGGGCCATCCGTTCTGCTGGGCTATGCAATCGGCGGTCTGATTGCGTTTTTCATCATGCGCCAGTTAGGCGAAATGGTGGTGGAAGAGCCGGTTGCTGGTTCATTTAGCCACTTTGCCTATAAATACTGGGGCAACTTCGCCGGTTTCGCTTCCGGCTGGAACTACTGGGTGCTGTATGTGCTGGTGGCGATGGCAGAGCTAAGTGCCGTTGGTATCTATGTACAATACTGGTGGCCAGATATTCCTACCTGGGTGTCCGCTGCGGTGTTCTTTGTCGTGATCAACGCCATTAACCTGGCCAACGTGAAGATGTACGGCGAGCTGGAATTCTGGTTTGCGATTATCAAGGTGGTGGCGATTGTCGGCATGATCGTGTTCGGCGGTTGGCTGCTGCTCAGTGGCCACGGCGGGCCGGACGCGTCTATTACCAATCTCTGGGCGCAAGGTGGTTTCTTCCCCAACGGCATCAGCGGTCTGGTGATGGCGATGGCGGTTATCATGTTTTCTTTCGGTGGTCTGGAACTGGTGGGCATTACAGCAGCGGAAGCAGACAAACCGGAAGAGAGCATTCCACGTGCGACCAATCAGGTCATCTACCGTATCCTGATTTTCTACGTCGGTTCATTGACGGTGCTGCTGTCGCTCTATCCGTGGGGCAAAGTGGTCGAAGGCGGCAGTCCGTTCGTCATGATTTTCCACGCACTGAACAGTGAGCTGGTCGCTAATATCCTGAATATTGTGGTGCTGACTGCAGCGCTGTCGGTATACAACAGTTGCGTTTACTGTAACAGCCGTATGCTGTACGGCCTGGCTAAGCAGGGAAATGGCCCACAATCGCTGCTGAAAGTAGACCGTCGCGGTGTGCCAGTGGTCGCTATCGGCGTATCCGCGCTGGCTACCGCCTTGTGCGTACTGATCAACTATGTATTGCCGGGTAAAGCGTTTGAGCTGTTGATGGCGTTGGTGGTGTCTGCGCTGGTGATCAACTGGGCGATGATCAGTCTGGCACATCTGAAATTCCGTGCGACCAAAGACCGTGAAGGCGTGCAGACCCGATTTAAAGCGTTGTGGTTCCCGTTCGGCAACTACCTGTGTCTGGCATTTATGGCGGGTATTCTGGTCATCATGTCACTGACGCCCGGTATCCAGATTTCGGTCTTGTTGATTCCTATCTGGTTGATCGTATTAGGTATCGGCTACCGTTTCAAAAAGCGCCAATAACACTTTCCTTTCTTAGAATAACACCATCCTTTCTCAGTATGGCCGCCACAGCGGCCATACTGTTTTCATGATGTTCCTGCTTTCATGATGTTTCCGTCTTTACGATTAACGTGACTCTCACGATACGTTAGACCAGCGTACCGTAGATGGTAAGTAACGCCACGACGACAACCAACACCAGCGTCACTTTTTTCGCCAGCGACACGGCCGCTCTCGGTGTAGAAATCGGGTCGCCATGCGGCTCACGTTCCAGTGAAAACTGCGCCAGTTTTGTTAGTACCCAGTACTGAGAAGAGTGTGCGTCCATCATCGCGGCAAACCACGCGGGCAATGCCTTCTCACCGTGTCCCAGCAATGCATAAGCAGCACCGGCCAACCGTACCGGAATCCAGTCCAGCCAATGCAGTAAGGTATCAACACCCGAGTTCGCTCGTTCCAGAGGAGTATGATGACGGGCCAGGCAGCACTGCCGGGCGCGCAACACGGTGTACCCCACTAATGCCACCGGACCATAAGGCCCCGCCGCGACAAACCAGAACAATGGTGCCAGATAAAAGCGGAAATTCAGCCACAGCAACGCGTTTTGTAATTCCTTTAAACGTTCACGTTCGCTGCCATCGAGCGGCAGGCCATGAATCAGCGCCAGCTCCTCAGCCATTTCCCGGCAGGCATCCGCCTCACCACGCTGAGCGCTCTGAATATAGCGGTGGTAATGCTGGCGTATTTCGCCCGCACCGATGCACATCAAGCCGACGGCAATCCACAACAGCAGCAGCGGCAAGCCAAATAGCCACCCGCTGAGCACCCACTGCGCCGCCAACACAACCGCCATGCCCATAATAGATAACAGCAATGTTTGCACCAGCGATGGGGCGGAAAGATGACGAAACACCCGTTCTACATGGTGATCCAGTTGCCAATGGTCGCCACGTTTAAACAACCGCTCCCATCCCAGGACCAACAATAGGCTAAACAACGTCATCTGTGATTACTCCCCTTGTTCTGGTGGTGTCTGCCATAACCGTTGATATCGCGCCCAGTCGAACGCCGGGCCGGGATCAGTCTTACGTCCCGGTGCAATATCACTATGTCCGGTAATACGTTCAGGCGTAATGCCATAAGTTTCACTCAGCAGGCGGGTGACATCTGCCAGCCGGGCGTATTGTTCTGTGGTAAATGGCAGCGTATCAGTACCTTCCAGCTCGATACCAATCGAAAAGTCATTACAACGCTCTCGCCCATCAAACTGCGACACACCGGCATGCCAGGCCCGTTGATCAAATGCCACATACTGCACGATGTCACCGTTGCGGCGAATCAGACAATGCGCTGACACCCTCAGATGGCATATGGACGCAAAATAGGGATGCGCCGTTCCATCCAGCGTACCGGTAAAGAGCTGGTCGATGTACGACCCGCCGAATTCGCCCGGAGGCAAACTGATGTTGTGAATCACCAGTAAAGAAGGCAACTCGCCTTGCGGACGTTCATCCTGATGTGGCGACAAAACGCGTCTGGCCTCTGTCAACCAGCCATGCTCCACTCTCATCACCGCTCCTTTTATTCTTTCTAGCCGTCAAAACACGATCATCACCGGAACACATATTGCCCGGTAACCATCAGGGTATCGCACCACAAGCGTTAACCGACTGATCGCACTCATCATGCAAACATCTTACCGCATCTGCCATGTTCCTGACCTGTTAAAAAACCATTCCGGTTTATTCGCAATTGTTCTTTCAACGCCTGCACACAAACCATGATGTTCTTCCCTTCTTCTGGTATGCTGCGCCCCCTCTTTCCGGCAAGCAGTCGACACGTACGCCATAATAAGCAAACGTTTTCGTCTTCTGCCCATCACCGGGAGGTTTTTCAGCAGTTATTTTGTTATTACCGCCCGAATCACTCTGCGCCGCCCCGGCCAACCAGGCCGCTGACGCGCTATCGGGTAACACAGAGAATCGTCATGAAAAAAATCCTTGCCGCCTGTGCAATCAGCACATTGTCGTACAGTTTACCCACCGTTGCGGACACTAACGCCCCGCAATACCTCTCGGACTGGTGGCACCAGAGTATCAATGTGGTTGGCAGCTATCACACCCGCTTCGGACCCCAGTTAAACAATGACGTGTATCTGGAATATGAAGCGTTCGCTCGTAAAGACTGGTTTGATTTCTACGGCTATGTTGATGTGCCAAAAACCTTCGGTGCGGGTAATACGCCAGACCGTGGTATCTGGGATAAAGGCTCTCCGCTGTTCATGGAAATCGAACCTCGTTTCTCCATTGATAAACTGACCAACACACAGTTGGGGTTCGGCCCGTTCAAAGAGTGGTATGTCGCCAACAACATTATCTACGATCAGGGTCGTAATAATGATTCGCGCCAGAGCACCTGGTATGTCGGTCTGGGCACCGATATCAATACCGGTACGGATCTGTCGTTGTCCGCCAATATCTACGCCAAATACCAGGGACAGAACTACAGCGCACCGAATGAAGATCGCTGGGACGGCTACCGGTTTAAAATCAAATACTTTTATCCGATCACATCGTTGTGGGGAGGCAAGCTGACCTATATCGGCTTTACCAACTTCGACTTCGGATCCGACCTGGCTGACGCCGCTGGCCCGTCTCGCACCAGTAACGCCATTGCCTCCAGCCATATTCTGGCGCTGAACTATGACCATTGGCACTACTCCGTCGTTGCCCGTTACTTCCATAACGGTGGCCAGTGGGCTGATGGCACCGAACTGGATTTCGGTCGTGGCCCGTTCAACGTCCGCTCTACAGGGTGGGGCTATTATCTGGTAGCCGGTTACAACTTCTGATCTTTGCTATGATGTATCCCGGCCATGGCCGGGATACGAAAACCCCGCCTGGATAGGTTGTTACTCACCATGTCAGGCCTGGCGAGTTGCGCAAAAAAACGAATAACACCTTGAATTAAAATAATTTTTAAAACCACCCATTAACGGGATAGCATACATTCCGGATTCCATCGGAGTAGCATCATGACAACACGCCGTTATAGTCAGGAGCAGCGCCAGGCGGAACTGCTCAGCCGTATTGAGCAAGATATCCCCGCCAGCGTACAGCAGGCATTACGCGAAGACCTCGGGGGAGAAGCCAACCCTGAGCATGACCTCACTGCACAGTTGTTACCCAATGACACCATCGCCAGCGCGGTCATCATTACCCGCGAAGCCGGTGTA
Organism: Dickeya oryzae; assembly: GCF_009372235.1. Lineage (GTDB taxonomy): Bacteria > Pseudomonadota > Gammaproteobacteria > Enterobacterales > Enterobacteriaceae > Dickeya > Dickeya oryzae. The sequence goes on from NZ_ML762921.1 coordinate 241,161, forward strand.
TTCTGCGGTCAGCGCTGGGTAGACGAGGTGTTCCGTCAGTTGGGCAACGTCATTACCATCGACTGGCTGGTTCACGACGGTGACGTACTGATAGAAAATCAACCGCTGTGCCAGTTGCAGGGGTCTTCCCGCATACTGCTTACCGGTGAACGCACCGCGCTGAATTTCCTGCAAACGCTCTGTGGTGTGGCAACTGAAGTGAGTCGTTATGTTGCACAACTGGCCGGCACGCATACCCAGTTGCTGGACACGCGAAAAACGCTGCCCGGCTTGCGCACCGCGCTGAAATACGCGGTACTGTGCGGTGGTGGGAGCAATCATCGCCTCGGTCTGGCCGATGCATTCCTGATCAAAGAAAACCACATTATTGCCGCGGGCTCCATCAGGCAGGCGGTTGAAAAAGCCTTCCAATTGCGTCGTGATGTGCCGGTAGAAGTCGAGGTAGAAACCCTCGATGAACTGCAACAAGCACTGAGTGCCGGGGCAGACATTATTATGCTGGACAACTTCACGCTGGATGCTATCCGCGAAGCCGTCACACTGACCAATGGCCGCGCGTTGCTGGAGGTTTCCGGCAACGTGACGCTGCAGACATTGCCGGATTACGCTGCCACCGGTGTCGACTATATCTCGGTTGGCGCGCTGACCAAACATGTACGGGCGCTCGACCTGTCGATGCGTTTTCGTTAACGCCTGTCGTTGCATTGCGGTGCTCCTCCATCAGCCCGGTGCGCCGGGTTGATGGTGATGTTGTAGCACTATTGGCTCTCTCGCCAACCTTTCCTTCGGTTTACCTCCCCGTTTTGCGAACCCGCTCGCCTGTTTTTTGTAACCCCCTGCTGTAATCCTCCCCAGTTTGCACAACAGGTTCCTGATTAAAAACATCGGGATAGCCAGCATCACTCTCTGTCTTTACCCTGCCATCACCAGCCACACCAGGGAACCAATAACATGACACAACAAGGATTTTCACTGATTGAATTGATGGTGGTTATTGTCATCATCGCTATTCTGAGCGCGCTCGGGATCCCAGCGTATCAAGGGTATCTGCAAAAAGCCGCCATGACTGACATGCTGCAAACCATGAGCGCCTATAAAACCGCAGTCGATCTTTGCAGCCTTAGCAATACCGGGCTGGAAGGATGTAACGCCGGTAGCCAGGGGATCCCGACGCCTTCGGCATCACGGTATGTCAGTGCCGTCACGATCAATCAGGGTGTCATTACCCTGACTGGGCAGTCGACCTTGCAAGGGCTAAGTGTGGTGATGACACCCACACTGGATGCGCAAAACGGTGCATCCCGCTGGACAAGAGCTTGCCGCACCAGCGCCGGAGCCGACAGTCTGCGTCAGGCATGCGAAGACGTCTTTCGTTTTGACTCGGTAGCAGGGTGACAGCCATGACACATCAGACACAACACCATGAATTACAATTGCTTTGTCGTCGTTATCACGCCCTGCTATTGGATATAGACGAACAGACGATCTCTGTTGCCGTAGCAGGATCGGTAGCAGAAGATCTGATCGCCGCGCTGCGTTTCGCCAGTCACAGACGCGTTTTGGTGGAACAGTGGCCTGCCGCACGGCTGGAGCAACAACTCACGTCACCGCAAGCTCAAGAGGCTAACGCCTCTTATCAGGCTGATGCCGCATCCCCCGAAGAACCCGATGATGCGCCAGTAGTCCAGTTCATTAACCAAACCCTGAAATTGGCTATCCAGCGCCGGGCCTCTGATATCCATCTGGAACCCTTATCAGCAGGTTATCGCGTCAGGCTGCGTATCGACGGAGTATTACATGAAATACCGACCAACCCGGATTTACCCGCAAACCGTATGGTTGCCCGCCTTAAGATCATGGGGAAACTGAATATTGCTGAACGCCGTTTGCCACAAGACGGGCAATTCAGCCTCCGTCTGGAACAGCACACCTATTCGCTACGCATCGCCACGTTACCCGTTCAGGGCGGTGAGAAAGTCGTATTGAGAGTATTACAAACACAGCAACACGCTCTGGAACTGAGTGCGTTAGGCCTGCCCGACTACGCGCTGCAACAATTCAAGCACACTCTCAGTCTGCCACAAGGCCTGATTTTGGTTACCGGGCCAACCGGTAGTGGCAAGACGTTCACGCTGTACAGCGCTATCCGCTGGTTAAATGACACCAGCCGCAACATTTGCAGCGTAGAAGATCCCGTGGAAATACCCTTGCCCGGTATCAATCAAACCGCTATCCACGCACAAAGTCAGTTGGACTTCGCCCGGGTATTACGTGCGCTATTACGCCAGGATCCCGATGTTGTCATGATTGGTGAAATCCGTGATGCTGAAACAGCGGAGATTGCCGTCAAAGCCGCACAAACCGGTCATCTGGTGCTGTCCACCCTGCATACTAATTCGGCGCTGGATACACTGATCCGACTGGGACATTTAGGCATCCCCGGTTATCTGGTCGCCGCGGCGCTCAAACTGGTGATTGCCCAAAGGCTGGTGAGACGGTTATGTCCGCACTGCAGCCAACAGAGAGAAGACACGACAACCTTACCCAACTCGCTATGGCAAGGCCCGTTACGGCAATGGCAGGCAACCGGGTGTGAACACTGTTTTTCTGGCTACTACGGCCGGGCCGCGATTTATGATCTACTGCCGGTCACACCGGCACTCCAGCAGGCATTGTCCGGTACAACATCATTAGCTGACCACAACCTGACACTCCCATTGCAACGGGAAACCCGCTTGCTATCCGCAGGACTGGCACTGGTTCACGAAGGCGTCACGTCTTTGGAGGAAGTCTATCGCGTGATAGGCGATCACATTGAATAGAGGTCGCGCATGGCAGTACAAAAACTCTACTACTGGCAGGCACTACGTCAGGATGGCGAACCTTGCGCCGGTGAACGTATCGGTTTTGAACGGGGTGAAATTTATCAGTACCTGCTGGAGCTCGGCTATCAACCTTTACGACTGAAAACCGGTGCGTATCTGACACCACGTTACTGGCAAGGCCCACAGCTATCCATCATCGTCCGACAACTGTCGACCTTGTTGCAGGCAGGACTACCCTTGCTGGATGCATTGGAGCTACTAGGACGTCAGCACGAAAAAGCAGGCTGGCGCTGTCTGTTACAGGACATACGCCTGCAGGTCAGCCAGGGACGACCACTGTCAGAGGTACTCTCAGAGTATCCAACCATCTTCCCGGTTATGTGCAGTTCGCTGGTTGCGGTGGGTGAGCTGACAGGAAAACTGGACGAATGCTGTGCCCGGCTGGCGGATTATCAGGAAACGCAACGTCAGTTGACGGGAAAAGTGATGAGGGCCTTACGCTACCCCTTGTTTGTGGTGGCGGTAGGAGTCATGGTCACACTACTGATGCTCACGCTGGTATTACCGGAATTCGCAGAGCTGTACGCCTCTTTTGGCGCTCCGCTTCCCTGGCTGACACGCATGATGCTGGCGTTATCGGATGGGGTCCGCCGTCACGGCATGTTCTTCTTTCTTCTGTCTGCTGGAATATGGCTGGGTTATCGGCGGTTACGCAGACAAAACGCACAGTGGCAACAACGAGAACAACGACTATTGCTGAAACTACCGCTGCTATCCACACTGATACAAAGTCATTGCCTGGGACAAATTTTTCACACTCTGGCCATGACGCAACAGGCGGGATTAACTCTCTTATCAGGCCTCAATGCGGCTGCCACGTTGAACAACCCGGTGTACCGACAATCACTTGCAGAGATACAGCGCCAGCTTGAGCAGGGCATTCCGCTCGGGCAAGCCATTCATGGCTATCCCTTGCTCTACCCTGCCCCCTGCCACCAGTTGATTAGCGTCGGCGAGGAAACCGGAGCGCTGGATCAGTTATTTGCCCGACTGGCAGGTTGGTATGAGAATCACACCCGACAATTCGCGGACACGCTAACACAGACACTGGAACCGCTGCTGCTGGTCATCGTTGGTGGTCTGGTGGGAACACTGGTCATCGCCATGTATCTGCCGATTTTCCAGTTGGGGAATGTACTGGCAGGTGCCTGACCCCGCCAGCACATAACAACGGGGCTTAGCCGTTAAACACCGGGTTTTCCTGCTCGGCAACGCGAATGAAGGTGGTACGCTTGGTCAGTTCTTTCAGGCGTGCCGCCCCCACATAGGTGCAGGCAGAGCGCAGCCCACCAAGAACATCCCGTACGGTATGCTCGACCGGGCCACGCAGCGGCAGACTTACGGTCTTACCTTCCGCCGCGCGGTATTCAGCAACGCCACCGACATGCCGCTCCATTGCAGAGGCGGAGCTCATGCCGTAAAACAGCATCATCTTACGACCATCTTCCTCAACGATATCGCCGCCACACTCGTCATGCGCGGCCAGCAGACCCCCTAACATCACGAAATCAGCACCGCCACCAAAGGCTTTCGCCACATCACCCGGTACAGTACAACCACCGTCACTGACAATCTGTCCACCCAGCCCATGGGCGGCATCAGCACATTCGATAACCGCTGACAATTGCGGGTAGCCGACGCCGGTTTTAACCCGCGTCGTACAAACAGAACCGGGGCCAATCCCCACCTTGACGATGTCCGCCCCTGATAACAGCAGTTCTTCCACCATCTCACCAGTTACCACGTTACCGGCACAGATGACCTTATCAGGGAAAACGTCGCGTGCTTTCTGCACAAAATTGACGAAATGTTCCGAATATCCGTTAGCAACATCAATGCAGATAAATTTCAAATCTGGGGATAACGCCAGAATCTGTGTCATCTTCTCAAAATCACTGTCCGATGTGCCACTCGACACCATGACATGGCGTAAGACCGCAGCCGGCGTACTCTGGATAAACTGTTGCCATTCAGCCACGGAATAGTGCTTATGCACCGCAGTCAGCAACTCAAATGACGCCAGGACACGCGCCATCTGAAACGTCCCCACTGTATCCATATTGGCTGCAATGACGGGGACACCCGACCAGCCGCAACCTGCATGCAAAAAGCTGAATTCACGTGTCAGTTCAACGTCCGCACGGCTTTTCAACGTGGAGCGTTTAGGACGAATAAGCACATCTTTGAAACCCAGTTTAATATCTTCTTCAATACGCATGATGTACGACCTGATGAAGTGAGGAGAATGATTCAGGGAAGAAGAGGCGATAATGCGCCAATTCATTGTGATCATACGCTCGAATAATCCTGCGACAAGACTGCGATTTTTTCTCAATTTGGGCTAAAATCCGATAAATTTACCTGGCCATTTCTAGTTGATTATCATGGCATATATCGTCGCGCTCACAGGCGGCATAGGAAGCGGGAAAAGCACAGTTGCTCAGGGGTTTACAGCGCTGGGAGCCACTATCGTTGATGCGGATGTCATAGCCCGTGAGGTCGTGTCCCCCGGGAAACCCGCTCTGGCAACTATTGTGGAATACTTTGGCCCGGAAATATTACAACCAGACGGTGCATTAAACCGAAGTGCCCTGCGTGAGCGCATTTTTTCTAACCCGGAAGATAAGCGCTGGCTCAATGCCTTGCTGCATCCGCTGATTCAGAAAGAAACCCGACGCCAGCTCGCTGCCGCTACCACCCCTTATGCGTTATGGGTGGTGCCGTTGCTGGTGGAGAATCAACTACAAGGGAAAGCACACCGTATTTTGGTGGTGGATGTCCCCTTGGAAACACAATTACAACGAACCATGAGCAGGGATGGTGTTTCCCGCGCTCAGGCGGAAAATATTTTGGCATCGCAAGCTAGCCGCGAACAACGACTGGCCTGCGCTGATGATATTATCGATAACAACAGCAATCCGAGCTTACTGGCTCCGCGGATTGCCGCTCTACATCAGCATTATCTTGAGCTGGCCGCATCCGCAACCGACAGGACGACCCATAATGAGTGACGTTTCCTCAACAGTTCTTTTTGAATATCCGCTGAATGAAAAAATGCGTACCTGGTTACGCCTGGAATTTTTACTGCAACAGATGTTCGACAACCACGACCTGAAAGACATCGGCGTTGCCCTGACGTTTTTCCGTGCCGTCTCCGAATTATTGGATATTCTCGAACGGGGAGATGCCCGCCCAGACCTGCTAAAAGAACTGGAACGCCAGCAACAGAAACTGGCGCAATGGGGTGAACTACCAGAAGCGGATATTTTGCGTATTAACACGTTACGTCAAAAATTACGCAACCTGTCCAGCGAACTGATTGCTGCGCCGCGCATGGGACAAGGGCTGCGTGAAGACAAATTAATCGCTATGGTACGCCAACGTCTGAGCCTGCCGGGTGGATGTTGCAGCTTTGACCTGCCGACTTTGCATATCTGGCTGCATCAGTTGCCTGAGCAAAAACAACGACACATCAACATTTGGCTGGAGAGCGTATTGCCGCTTAAACGTTCACTCGACAGCATACTGGAGTTGATTCGTCATGCGGGAGCCTTCAAAGAGCAAACCAGCCTTAACGGCTTTTATCAGGATAACGCAACCGATGCTGATCTGCTGCGCCTGCGGATTGATCTCACTCATCAGCTTTATCCGCAAATATCGGGGCATAAAACCCGCTATGCCATTCGCTTTCTGCCATTAGACAGCGACGGGCAGACCCCTGCACGGTTGGAATTCGAGTTGGCATGTTGCTAGATAGAGTGGACTTGCTGGCGACAGCAAGTTTCTGGAGAAGAATGAAACGTGGATAACGAAATGACCGTTGTAAAATGCCCCATCTGCACCAAACCGGTAGAGTGGAGCGAGAATAGCCCTTATCGACCCTTCTGTAGCAAGCGCTGTCAGTTGATTGATTTAGGCGAATGGGCAGACGAAGAAAAACGGATACCCAGCGCGGAAGATGTTTCAGACAGCGACGTTTGGGGCGAAACCCAGCACTGACCCCTTCCCCCCCAACGATAGCGACATGCTATTTATCCATCGCCCTTTTATCGCCCTTCACGATTCATGCCTGCGGGCATGAATCGCTGCAAAGAATGCAGCCACGACCCAGACAACATGCCTGGCTCACGTTTATACGCGACCGGCTTTCAGTTGTTGAATCATCTCAGCATTGGCCGGTGGAAACTCGTGCTCGTCCAGTTCTTCAGCCGTTAACCAACGCGACGGCTGGCCTTCGCGGCCATACGGCTCGCCACGCCACTGCTCAACTAAAAAGAAATGCAACGTAATCAGACGTTCTCCGGCAGAAAACGTTTTGCTGCCCAGCGGGCTTGGATTGATCACCTCAATCCCGGCTTCTTCATGCAGCTCACGCGCCAGCGCCTGCTCTGGCGTCTCACCCACTTCCACCTTGCCACCGGGGAATTCCCATTTTCCAGCCATGTGTACACCTGCTGGACGGCAGGCGATGAAGAACTTACGCTGCGGATTGCGGATAATCCCCACCGCCACAGATAAAGTTTTTTGCGTCATTCTCTTTTCAACCAGTAAAAAGGCGGTCAACGACCGCCTTTGGGAGATGTCACTACGTTATCCGCCTTACTTTTGAAGGCGGCCGTGGCACTGCTTGTACTTTTTGCCCGAACCACACGGGCAAGGATCGTTACGACCGATTTTACGATCAGCATACGGCGAACTGCCAGCCGCTTCATCCTGATGGCTCAACTGTTGTTGACGAGCCAGACGCTCGGCTTCTTCACGACGCTGCTGCTCCATCGCTTCAACCTCTTCCGGCATACGCACCTGCACCTTACTCAGAGTACTGATGACTTCATATTTGAGGCCTTCCAGCATCGCGGCAAACATCGCAAACGACTCACGCTTGTATTCCTGTTTCGGATCTTTTTGCGCATAACCGCGTAAATGGATCCCCTGGCGCAGGTAGTCCATCGCAGCCAGATGCTCTTTCCACAACGAGTCCAGCGTTTGCAGCATCACACCTTTCTCGAAGTTGCGCATGACATCACTGCCGACGACTTCTTCCTTGCGACGATACACGTCTACAGCCTGCTCATAGATACGCTCACGCAGCGTTTCCTCATGCAGTTCCGGCTCTTTGTCCAGCCATTCTGCGATCGGCAATTCAAGATCAAAGTCACTCTTCAGGCGCTGTTCCAGCCCCGGAATATCCCACATTTCTTCCAGAGACTGGGGCGGGATGTGCGCATCAAGGGTAGCCTTGAACACGTCTTCACGAATGCTATTGATGGTTTCGCTGATGTCAGAGGCATTCAGCAGTTCATTACGCTGGGTGTAGATAGCACGACGTTGATCGTTAGCCACATCATCGTATTCCAGCAGTTGCTTACGAATATCGAAGTTGCGGTTTTCTACCTTGCGCTGCGCATTGGCGATAGCCTTGGTAACCCAAGGGTGTTCAATCGCTTCGCCTTCTTTCATACCCAGTTTACGCATCATGTTGGAAACACGATCCGACGCGAAAATACGCATCAGCGCATCTTCCATCGACAGGTAGAAACGGGAAGAACCTGGGTCCCCCTGACGACCGGAACGACCACGCAACTGGTTATCGATACGGCGAGACTCATGGCGCTCGGTACCAATAATGTGCAAACCACCCGCCGCCAGGACGTCGTCATGACGTTTTTGCCATTCTGCCTTGATAGCGGCAATTTGCGCGTCATCCGCACTTTCCAGTTCTGCCACTTCAGCCTGCCAGCTACCGCCCAATACGATATCCGTACCACGACCGGCCATGTTGGTCGCAATAGTCACTGCGCCTGAACGACCGGCCTGAGCCACGATATCCGCTTCCATCGCATGGAATTTGGCGTTCAGCACGTTGTGCTTGATACCCGCTTTGGTCAACGCATGCGACACCACTTCGGATTTTTCAATGGAAATGGTCCCCACCAACACCGGTTGCCCTTTAGTCGCACGCTCTTTGATATCTTCAATGATCGCATTGATTTTTTCCTGCTCGGTCATGTACACCAGATCTGGCAGGTCTTTACGGATCATGGGGCGGTTAGTCGGCACCACAATGGTATCCAGCTTATAAATCGAGCTGAACTCAAATGCTTCGGTATCTGCCGTACCGGTCATCCCGGCCAGTTTTTCGTAAATACGGAAGTAGTTCTGGAAGGTGATCGACGCCAGTGTCTGGTTTTCGTTGTTGATCTTGACGTTTTCTTTGGCTTCCACCGCCTGGTGTAAGCCATCAGACCAACGGCGACCTTGCATAGTACGGCCGGTATGTTCATCAACGATGATGACTTCGTCATCTTTCACGATGTAGTCGACATCACGGGTAAACAGCACGTGCGCACGCAGCGCCGCCGTCACATGATGCATCAGCATAATGTTGGCAGGCGAATACAGCGATTCGCCCTCTTCCATAATGCCGCCTTGCACCAGCAACTCTTCAATTTTAACCAGACCGCGTTCAGTCAGGTTAACCTGACGGGCTTTCTCATCCACCGAGAAGTGACCTTCACCGTGGAAAGTATCCGAGTCTTCCTTCTCCTGACGGATCAAATGCGGGATGATTTTGTTCACCCGCATATACAACTCAGAGCTGTCCTCCGCCGGACCCGAGATAATCAACGGGGTACGCGCCTCGTCAATCAGGATGGAGTCCACTTCGTCCACCAGTGCATAATACAGTTCACGCTGTACACGCTCTTCCGGGCTGAACGCCATGTTGTCGCGCAGGTAATCGAAACCGTATTCGTTGTTAGTGCCGTAAGTGATATCGGCAGCATACGCAGCACGTTTGGCCGGTGCCGGCATCCCCGGCAGGTTGATGCCAACCGTCAGACCTAAGAATTCAAACAACGGGCGGTTGTTCTCGGCGTCACGCTGTGCCAGATAGTCGTTGACGGTCACTACGTGCACACCACGCCCCGTCAGCGCATTAAGGTAGGCAGGCAAGGTCGCAGTCAGCGTTTTACCTTCACCGGTACGCATTTCCGCGATGCAACGCTCATTCAGCACCATACCGCCAATCAGCTGCACATCGAAGTGACGCATACCAAACACACGTTTACTGGCTTCACGCACCACGGCAAACGCTTCTGGCAGCAGCGACTCCAGAGCTTCACCTTTCTTGATACGGTCACGAAATACCTGGGTTTGTGCCTTCAGCTCTTCATCGGAGAGCTTCTCCATGTCTGGTTCGAGGCGATTGATCACTTCCACAATTTTGCGCATACGGCGCAACGCACGGTCATTACGGCTACCGAAAACTTTCGTCAAAAATTTGATTAACATAGTAATTTTAATCTCAACAATGCCAGTTTATCGATGCTGGCACGACATCAAAAAAGAGTCTACGGCCACAGGCCTGATACAAACAGAATACGATGACAATCAGGAGAACATCGGCCCGGCGCGAATACCCTGAACCTGCGCCAGCCATAGACCGGTGTGATGGGAAGGAGAAAAATACGTCGGTGCCAGTTCTTTACTGGCAGTACGTTGTGGTGCGGCTTCGCGAGTCAGCAACGCATTCAGCGTTTCCAATAGCACCCGGTGATGGTGTAACCGGGAAGCCTCAGCCGCTTCAATAATGGTAGCGGGTGGCGTAAACGCAAATGACAGGTGACGGATTACCGTGCGAATGGCATGCTGATGCCAGAAATCATTACTGAATGGCGAGCGACGACGCGAGTCTTTTAATGCCGCCAGATGCGTGAGATTGAAATAAGATACATTGGGACGACTAAACGCCGAAGCGGAATTGAGCTCGGTAGCAGTCTCACGAGACTCGGCGAAGTTAGCAGGCAGACCAAGCGTCGCCGCGACCATCCCCAACAGCAGGTGAGGCCAGAAATAACGTCTGCCAAATTGTCGCCAACGATTTAAAATACCAATCACAAGTTTCTTTCCGTCGGAGCCTGCGTTATGCGTGATAACCGTCCACAATCACTGGAGTCATTTTTCGATGGCGCATCGCAAACCGGGTCAGGCCCATTGCATGACATTCAGCAACGCGCGCTCGCACTGTTAAAGCTCAATCGGGCTGTGCATGCGCTGCTGCCGACCGCGCTGCGTCCGTATTGTCGGGTAGCTAACTATCGTCACGGACTGCTGATACTGGAAACCGCCAGCGCCAACTGGCTGATGCGGTTACGTTATGAACAACCCGCCCTACTTTCCGCTCTGCGCGCACAAATACTACCATCATTGGCGGCGATCGACATCAGGATTAATCCAGTACTGGCCGCAAAAATACATGAAAACGAGAAAACACCTGCCGTTACGTCAACAGATATCACAACCACGACGACCACAAGAATACTCAGCGCACAGAGTGCGGAGATATTGAAAGGATTAGCGGAGCAAAGCCCGGAACGGCTACAGAAAATATTAAAACGACTGGCTTCGCTGGCCGGAGAGAATACCAGCAAAAACCAGTCGTCATAATGTCATATCAGAACAGACTCAGGCCAGAACGGTAGACGGCGCTTTGAAAGCCAGCGGCATTTCCGCTTCGTCTTCAAAGGTCACGTATTCCCATGCTTCCTGTTTGGCCAACACCGCCTGCAACAGCTTGTTGTTGAGCGCATGACCAGATTTGAATGCCGTGAACGCACCAATGATGTTGTGACCACACATGAACAGGTCGCCAATCGCGTCCAGCATCTTGTGGCGAACAAATTCATCATCAAAGCGCAAACCATCTTCGTTCAGCACACGATAGTCATCCACTACGATCGCACAATCGAAACTGCCACCCAGGCACAAACCACGGGACTGCAGATACTCGATATCACGCATAAAACCAAAGGTACGCGCGCGGCTGATTTGGCGCACGAATGCATCAGCGGAGAAATCCAGCTTGAAGCGTTGTGAACCAGAATCAATCACCGGGTGATTGAAATCGATAGTGAAATCCAGACTGAACCCGTTGAAAGGCTTCAGTTCTGCCCATTTGTCACCGTCTTCTACGCGTACAGGCTGTTTGATTCGAACAAACTTCTTGGCACAGTTCAGTTCTTCGATACCAGCATCCAGCAGCAGGTAGACAAATGGACTAGCGCTACCATCCATGATCGGAATTTCAGGCGCATCCACTTCAACAACGATATTGTCGATGCCCAATCCCGCCAGAGCCGCATTCAGATGCTCTACCGTTGAAATACGCACGTCATGCTCATTAACCAGGCAAGTACAGAGCATGGTATCACGCACGGATTTGGCATCAGCCGGAAAATCAACCGGTGGATTCAAGTCAGTACGACGATAGATGACCCCGGTATTAGCCGGTGCAGGACGCATAGTCAGGGTGACTTTCTTGCCGGTATGAAGACCGACCCCTGTCGCCTGTACGATACGTTTTAATGTACGTTGTTTGATCATCGTATTATCTCGCATTCATCTGAACCTACAGCCTTAGCTTACACTAAGGCCGGCGGCACAGTTTAGCACAAAGAGCGGAGATTCCAACCAAACCTTAGTCTGCCTGCTTACGCAGGAAGGCAGGAATATCGAGATAATCCGGCTCTTTATTGGTCTGTACGCTCTGGTCATTCACCACCTTGGCCGCAGGTTTTTCCTGCGTCAGCGGCGCCATGCCATGCTGCTGATAGCGGTGATCCATAACCGGCTGGCTGCTCTGTTTGTTAGTAACCAGCGTAATTTCAGGACGTTTGTCCATGCCGATACCGGTCGCCACCACAGTCACCCGCAGTTCATCGTTCATATCCGGATCGAGCGATGTACCAATTACGACGGTTGCATTATCGGATGCAAACGCGCGAATGGTATTACCAACAGTCTCAAATTCATCCAGACGCAGATCGAAACCGGCAGTAATGTTGACCAGCACGCCACGCGCACCAGACAGGTCGATATCCTCCAGCAATGGACTGGAAATCGCCATTTCAGCCGCTTCCTCGGCACGATCTTCGCCGCGAGCCACACCAGAACCCATCATGGCATAACCCATTTCGGACATGACGGTACGCACGTCAGCGAAGTCGACGTTCATCAGACCCGGACGAGTGATAAGCTCAGCGATACCCTGTACTGCGCCTTTGAGCACGTCGTTAGCCGCGCCAAACGCATCCAGCAGAGAAATACCACGACCCAACACTTTCAACAGCTTGTCATTGGGGATGGTAATCAGTGAGTCAACGTGCTTAGACAGCTCCGCGATCCCCTGCTCGGCAAACGCCATGCGTTTTTTGCCTTCAAAATTAAATGGCTTGGTCACAACTGCCACGGTCAGGATACCCAGATCCTTAGCGACTTCAGCCACGACAGGTGCAGCGCCAGTACCGGTGCCGCCCCCCATACCTGCGGCGATAAACACCATGTCCGCCCCTTCCAGAGCAGAACGCAGCGCTTCGCGATCTTCTTCGGCAGAATTACGGCCAACTTCCGGGTTAGCACCCGCCCCCAGACCTTTGGTAATACCGCTACCGATCTGGATGGTTTGGCCGACAGCTGTTTTACGCAGCGCCTGAGCATCGGTGTTAACCGCAAAGAATTCAACACCTTCGATGCGTTCACGCACCATGTGTTCGACAGCGTTACCGCCGCCACCACCGACGCCGATGACTTTAATCACCGCGTCGTTGGTTAACTCCATTGGTTCAAACATAGTTTCTCTCCGTCTTGTGCCTGTATTGCTTCAAGATCAAAAAAGTCGTGCTAATGATCTCTTTTGATAACCGTCAAAATTCTTTTCTCAGCCAGCTATTCAGGCGTTTAAACCAGTTGCTGACCGAAGTCCGTTTCTCAACTTCGTGTTCACCACTCAGATGAGACTCTTTGCCGTAATGCAGCAGCCCCACTGCTGTCGAGTAATAGGGCTCCTGCGCATAGTCCGTCAATCCAGTGATGTTCAGCGGCTGACCAATACGCACCTGTGTATGGAACACTCGCTGTGCGCAGGCCGCCAGACCATCAATTTGCGCCGCACCGCCGGTCAGCACGATACCCGCAGCCAGATGATGCTTCACACCTTGCTGACGCAGTTGTTCTTGCAACTGCAACAGCTCGTCATTCACCAGATTCAATAACTCGGTATAGCGAGGCTCAATCACCTCCGCCAGCGTCTGCCGCTGCAGACTACGCGGTGGACGCCCGCCAACACTCGGTACTTCCACGGTTTCATCCTTACTGACGATGGAACCGAGCGCGCAACCGTAGCGCACTTTAATTGCTTCTGCATCTGTCGGCGGCGTACCAAACGCATAGGCTATATCGCTGGTGACTACGTTACCAGCATAAGGAATCACTTTTGTGTGACGCAGCGCGCCGCCGGTATACACCGCCATATCCATGGTGCCACCACCGATATCCACCACACACACACCCAGCTCGCGTTCGTCTTCCGTCAATACGGCATAACTCGATGCCAGACCGGCGAAAATCAGCTGGTCAACTTTAAGACCGCAGCGTTCCACCGCTTTCACAATGTTCTTCGCCATGTCGTTATGACAGGTGATCAGATGCACTTTGGCCTGCATCCGCACACCAGACAGACCGACCGGGTTTTTAATCCCTTCCTGATAATCAATAGCGTATTCCTGCGGGATAACATGCAGAATTCGGTGTTCATCACGTACCCGGACAGACTTGGCCGTATGCACCACGCTTTCTACATCATCCTGCGTGACTTCTTCTTCAGAGATAGGCACCATGCCAATCTCGTTCTGGCAGCTGATATGCTTGCCAGACAACGCCAGATACACTGAAGAGATCTGACAATCGGCCATCAGCTCCGCCTGATCGATGGCACGCTGCACGCATTTGACCACCGACTCCAGATCGTTGACGCCGCCTTTATCCATGCCCCGTGACGGGCAGCTTCCCACACCGATGATATTGATCATGCCATCAGGCAGAACTTCACCGACCAGTGCAGCGACTTTTGCTGTACCGATTTCCAGCCCAACTACCAGTTTTCTGTCCGTCGACTTGATCATTGCTGTTTAGCCTGTGCCTGATTCTGTTGCTGATTACCGTTCTTTTGCTGATCAATGTCTTTTTGCTGATCAATAAATGCCGGGCTCCAACCTACTGCAGCGCCGGTGTCATACCGTAAATCCACATAACCAATCCGCTTGTTTTCATTTTGAGCCTGCCGCTGCAGCAACGGATAAAGCTCCAGAAAACGCGCCAGACGGCGGCTTCGGTCATCACGTCCCAGTTCAAGGCGAATATCATCGTCCAGCCCAACCTGCCATGAATGACGCGCGGTCATCGCCACCATCTTTACCGTAAATTTGCCTGCCGCGAGTGTCTGGCTTATCTCGCGGTATCCCTCCAGCACATCCTCCTCTCCACCTTCAGGGCCATACAGCATCGGCATTTTTTTATTACCGATACGTTCTGCTGGCACGCTGAAGGCATTACCTTCGCTGTCAACCATAAGCTGGTCATTCCACCGCGCAAACGGAACGAATTCAACCAGATGAATCTTTAATTCGTCCGGCCACTGCTTGCGCACACTGGCCTGCTTAATCCAGGGCAGACGTTCTATCTGCTGCTGAATGACATTCACGTCCTGGGTCATGAATGTGCCGGGCGGCCCCAGCGACAAAATCGCCTGACGAATATCGTCATTGGTGGTGTAGTGCCGCTCACCTGTCACCACCAGTCTGGATAGTGGCAAACGGCTGGCATCCTTCATCCAGCCCAACACCATCCAGCTTCCCCACAGGATGGTACCGGCCACCATCAACAGAAAAATAATTCCTGCCAGTTGACCACCATTGCTACGCCGTGCGCCTTTTTCCTGCTCACGTCCGCGTGTATTCAGCGCCGCCTGCGACATACTAATCCGCTAACTCCACAACAGGTACGCGGCGGTAACCGTTGTTTGTCATGACTGGGCGCGACATCTCGATGCAACACACCTCACCCTGCCGTTGGCGGGTTTCCTCGTAGTCAGCGTTGGCGTGTTTCATCACTACCATCACAAGCTCAGTCATCCTGTTCTCAGTCTGTAGACTTCGCCTGCAGGCGGTTTTCCGCCAGCCGACGCGCCAGTTTGCCAATATTGCCGGCACCCTGAACCAGCACCAGATCATCGCCTTGCAACGCTTGCGCTAACAACTCAGGCAGCGTCTCGACATCAGGCACCATGATCGGGTCAATTTTACCGCGACCACGGATCGTGCGGCACAGCGATCGGCTATCCGCTCCCGGAATCGGTGCTTCACCTGCCGGGTACACATCCAGCATCAGCAGCACATCCACTTGCGATAACACATGTGCAAAGTCATCGTACAGATCGCGCGTACGGGTATATCGATGCGGCTGGAAAATCATCACCAGACGCTTATCCGGCCAGCCTGCTCGCGCCGCTTTAATCGTGGCGTCCACTTCCGTCGGGTGATGCCCGTAATCATCCACCAGCATGGCACTGCCGCTTTTGCCGTTGACCGGCTGTAGCGGAAACTCGCCCAGGAAATCGAACCGGCGGCCCGTTCCCTGAAAACGCACCAATGCCCGCAGGATAGCCTCGTCATCAATCCCTTCTTCTGTCGCCACCGCTACTGCCGCCGCCGCGTTCAACGCATTGTGACGACCCGGTGCGTTCAAGGTCACGTTGAGCAACGGTTTGCCCTGACGCGCCAGGGTAAACAGCCCCTGAGCCCCTACCTGCCGGTAATCAGCGACCCGCACATCCGCGTCTTCGCTAAAGCCGTAGGTGGTGATGTGACGCCCCACTTTTGGCAACAATTCACGGATCACCGCATCATCAAGACACATCACCGCATGGCCGTAAAACGGCAGGTTGTGCAGGAAGTTGATGAACGTCTGCTTGAGGTTCTCAAAATCTCCCTGATAGGTGTCCATGTGGTCGGCTTCGATGTTCGTCACAATCGCGACCATCGGCTGCAAATGCAGGAACGACGCATCACTTTCATCGGCTTCCGCAATCAGGTAACGGCTCGACCCCAAACGGGCGTGCGTTCCCGCCGCTTTAACCAAACCACCATTCACGAACGTTGGGTCCAGACCGGCTTCCGCGTAGATACTGGTGACCATCGCGGTAGTGGTTGTCTTGCCGTGCGTCCCGGCAATGGCGATGCCGTGGCGAAAGCGCATCAATTCTGCCAGCATCTCTGCCCGACGAATCACCGGAATACGGGCCTCATGTGCCGCGATAATCTCCGGGTTATCAGCCGAAATCGCGCTGGACACGACCACAACGCTCGCCTCGTTCACGTTTTCCGGACGATGGTGGAAATAGATCCGGGCGCCCAAATCGGTCAGTTGTTGCGTTACCGCATTAGGTGCCAGATCGGAACCGCTGATCTCATACCCTTCATTAGCCAGTACTTCGGCGATACCGCCCATGCCAGCACCGCCGATGCCGACAAAATGGATGTGCCGGACACGGTGCATCTCGGGCACGATTGAACGCAGTTTCGCCAGTTCTTGAGTATTCACTATCTTTTATCGCAACCTACATCAACGCCGACGACTGTCGGCCATCATCAATTAATTCCGGACAGCCTGAGCTGTCCGCTGCATCGCCGCTGCCGCCACTTCAGCCGCTACCCGCTCCGTCGCATCAGGGATCGCAACGGTTCTGGCTTTCTGCGCCATATCACGCAAGGTGGTACGATCCCAGGAGGACAACACGTCGCTTATCGCATCCACGCTCAGTTGAGCCTGCTCGATAATCTTTGCCGCCCCCGCTTGCTCCAGCGGCAATGCATTCCAGTACTGCTGCCGATCCTTATGCTGGAACGGCACAAACAACGCTGGCAACCCGGCGGCGGCAATCTCGCTAACCGTCAGGGCGCCAGAACGGCACACGACGACATCTGCCCACGCATACGCCGCCGCCATGTCGTCGATAAACTCGGTAATCCGGTGTTGAGACTCACCCGCTTTTGCATAGGCTGCCTGTACTTCCGCCTGTGCCCCTTTGCCGGTTTGATGCCAGATGGTAACTGCATCATGTAATCGCGCCGCCACGCCGGGCAGGGTTTGATTCAATACCCTGGCCCCCTGACTTCCGCCAACGACCAGGACGCGCACCGGGCCACTGCGCTCAGCTAACCGTTCTGTCGGGGATGGTAGCGCCAGTACGTCAGTACGCACCGGATTCCCGACGACATCCGCATTCGGAAATGCCCCCGGAAACGCCTGTAAGACTTTTTTGGCGATGCGGGACAGCCAGCGGTTAGTCAATCCGGCAATGCCGTTTTGCTCATGCAGCACTACCGGGATACCACACAGCCAGGCTGCCAGACCGCCAGGCCCCGAGACATAACCGCCCATACCCAACACCACATCCGGCTGATAGCGACGCATAATCGCCTGCGCTTGCCTCACCGCCCGGAAAATACGCACCGGTGCCAGCAACAAGGCTTTCAGCCCCTTGCCACGCAGACCGGAAATGCGGATAAAATCGATGTCGATACCGTGCTTCGGCACCAGGTCCGCTTCCATCCGGTCAGCTGTGCCCAGCCAGCGGACCTGCCAGCCTTGCGCCATCAAGTGATGCGCTACGGCCAAACCGGGAAACACATGTCCCCCCGTCCCGCCAGCCATCACCATCAAACGCTTGCCTTCGCCACTCATCGGGCACCTCTCGTAAACGCCTGCGCTTTGGTCAGGCGCGTTTCATAATCAATTCGCAACAACAACACAATGGCTGTCGACATAATCAGCAAACTGGACCCACCGTAGCTGATAAGCGGTAATGTCAGCCCCTTGGTCGGCAACATACCGGCGGCGGCACCAACGTTCACCAGCGTCTGAAAGCTGAACCAGATACCGATGGAGCACGCCAGAAAACCCGAAAAACGCTGGTCGATTTCCAGTGCGCGACGTCCTATCGACATCGCTCGAAAAGCGACGAAGAATATCATTAACAACGCCAAAACCACACCGATATAGCCCAGCTCTTCCCCCAGAATGGAGAAAATAAAGTCAGTGTGCGCCTCCGGCAGATACTCCAACTTCTGTATCGAATTACCGAGCCCCTGCCCCCACAATTCACCGCGCCCAAACGCCATCAGCGACTGTGTTAACTGGTAGCCGCTACCGAACGGGTCGTCCCACGGGTTCCAGAACGAGGTGACACGGCGCACACGATACGGCTCAGCGATAATCAACAGTGCGACGGCGAAGATGCCACAGCCGATGATTGCCAGGAACTGCCACAGCTTCGCCCCTGCAAGAAACAACATCGCCAGTGTCGTAATAAACAGCACCACCACCGTACCGAGGTCCGGCTGGGCCAGCAGCAGCACTGCCAGCACCACCATCACGCCCATCGGCTTACAAAACCCCCAGAAGTTGTTACGCACCTCATCGACTTTGCGCACCATGTAACTGGAGAGGTAGCAAAACAACGACAACTTCGATAATTCCGCAGGCTGGATACGCAACGGCCCCAGAGAAATCCAGCGGGACGCCCCGTTCACCGAGCTACCGACCACCAGCACGATCAACAACATCACCATCGATACCAGCAGCAATACCACGCTGTAACGCTGCCAGACCTCCATCGGTACCCGCATGGTGACCAGCGATAAACCGAACGCCAACCCGAGATACAGCGCATCGCGTTTGGCGAACAGAAAAGGATCACTGGCCAGACGTTGTCCGACGGGCATCGACGCCGACGTCACCATCACAAAACCAATAACCGCCAGCCCCAGGGTCAACCACAGCAACGTCCGGTCATACAGCACCGTGCTGAGGTTGTCGCTTTCACGCGTCCCCATCACCCAGCTCTTGAGACGCTCGAACATGCCGGCCCCGATAAGGCGCATTATCCCAGTTCCTCCGCCAGACGAGCGAACTCATCGCCACGCTGTTCAAAGCTACGGAACTGATCGAGACTGGCGCAGGCCGGTGACAGCAACACCATATCCCCAGGTTGGGCGACGCTGGCTATCAGGCGCATCGCCTGCTCCATGGTGTCAGTCTGCTGGGCAATCTCCGGGCGTAACGCCGCCAGTTGTCCGCCATCACGTCCAAAGCAGTACAGCCGAATACGATCACCTTGCAGGTAACGCAGCAGCGGAGAGAAATCAGCCGATTTTCCATCTCCGCCCAGCAGCAAATGCAACGTTCCGTCGACATGCAGCCCACTCAATGCCGCTTCGGTGCTACCAACATTGGTGGCTTTAGAATCATTCACCCAACGCACACCGTTACGCTCCAGCGACAACTGGAAACGGTGCGGCAGGCCGGTAAAGGTGGTCAGCGCGGTCAATGCCGACGAGCGCGGGATACCCACCGCATCCGCCAGCGCCAGCGCAGCCAGCGCATTGGTGTAGTTATGCTGCCCGACCAGTTTGATTTCTCGGGTATTCAACACCCGCTCACCCTTCACCCGCAGCCAGGTTTCACCCTGTTGCCGGTTCAGATGATAATCGCCTACATCCACCCCGAAGCTCAGACAACGCGCATCAGCGCCGCGTACCGGCATCGTCAGAGCGTCATCGGCATTCACGATGCAGACTTTGGCATTCTCATAAATGCGCAACTTGGCGGCACGGTATTGCTGCAACCCAAGCGGGTAACGGTTGGTGTGATCCTCGGTAACGTTGAGGATCGTCGCGGCAGCCGCATGCAGGCTGTGGGTGGTTTCCAGTTGAAAGCTCGACAACTCCAGCACATACAGCTGGCTTTCTTGCTTGAGCAACTCCAGTGCCGGAACACCGATGTTACCGCCCACACCGACAGCCCAACCGGCCGCCTGCGCCATTTGGCCCACCAGTGTGGTGACAGTGCTTTTGCCGTTAGAGCCAGTAATCGCGACAATCGGCGCCTGAGCCTCACGGCAGAACAATTCGATATCGCCGATAATCTCAATACCGGCCGTCGCCGCATCGCACAGCACCGGCGTCGCCAACGCGATACCAGGGCTGGCGACAATCAAGTCAGCAGACAGCAACCATTCATCATTAAGGCCGCCAAGATGACGCTCGACGGAAGCGGGCAGTTTATCCAACCCCGGCGGACTGGTACGGGTATCCATCACGCGCGGCACAACCCCGCGTGCAAGGAAAAAATCAACACAGGAGAGCCCTGTCAGCCCTAACCCGATAATGACAACCTTTCTACCCTGATAGTCCATTTTTACCGTACCTTGAGCGTTACCAGTCCGATGAGCATCAACATCAGCGAAATAATCCAGAACCGCACGATGACTCGCGGCTCCGGCCACCCTTTCAGTTCATAGTGATGGTGGATAGGTGCCATGCGGAAAATCCGCTGGCCGCGCAGTTTGAAAGAACCGACCTGCAAAATAACGGACAGCGTTTCCACCACGAAAACCCCGCCCATAATCACCAGCAAAAACTCCTGACGCAGCAGCACAGCGATAGTGCCCAATGCGCCGCCCAACGCCAGTGAACCAACATCACCCATGAAGACTTGCGCAGGGTAAGTGTTAAACCACAAAAACCCGAGACCCGCGCCGACAATCGCGGTACATACCACCACCAGTTCACTGGCATACCGGATATACGGAATGTGCAGATAGCTGGCGAAATTCATGTTACCGGTCGCCCAGGCCACCAACGCAAAACCCACCGCCACAAACACCGTCGGCATGATAGCCAGCCCATCCAGACCGTCAGTGAGGTTAACCGCGTTGCTGGTGCCGACAATCACGAAATAGGCCAGCACGATATACATCAGGCCCAACTGTGGCATTACGTCTTTGAAGAACGGCACCACCAGTTGTGTTGCCGGGGTATCTTTACCAATCGCATACATGGAAAACGCGACGACCAACGCCAGCACCGATTGCCAGAAATACTTCCAGCGGGCAATCAGCCCACGGGTGTCTTTACGCACCACTTTGCGATAGTCATCTACAAACCCGACGATGCCGTATCCCACCAGCACCAGCAGTACGCACCAGACATAGGGGTTAGCCAAATTGACCCACAACAACACCGAAATAATGATCGATGCGAGGATCATCACGCCGCCCATGGTCGGGGTACCCCGCTTGCTAAAATGAGATTCCGGCCCTTCGTTACGCACTACCTGACCGATTTGCAGGCGTTGCAGCCAGGCAATCAGGTGCGGCCCCATCCACAGGGAAATAATTAATGCCGTCAGCAGGCTGACAATGGCCCGAAACGTCAGATACGAAAAGACGTTGAAGCCGGAATAAAACTTGACCAGATATTCGGCCAGCCAAACTAACATGTAGCATTCTCCTGTAATGCGTGTACTACCTGTTCCATCGCAGCACTGCGTGAACCTTTAATTAAGACGGTAATGGTATTATGTTGTGTTACCAGCGCACGCAAACGCTCAATCAACGCCGTTTTATTATCAAAATGCTCGCCAGTGCCGCTCGCTTCACCAATCAACGCACTCAGCGTTCCCACACTCAGCACCTTATCAATATTCGCGTTGCGGGCCGCTTCACCTACCTGGCGATGACATGCCTGGGCGTCCTGACCCAACTCCGCCATATCGCCGACCACCAGCACCCGATAGCCGGGCATCTCCGCCAGCACCTGCGCGGCGGCCGTCATTGAACCGACATTGGCGTTGTAGCTGTCGTCCAGCAGCAACTTCCCGGGGGCCAGCGCAATGGGGAACAAGCGCCCAGACACCGCCTGTAACTGCTCCAGACCCGCTTTCACCGCCGCAAGCGATGCCCCGACCGCCAACGCCAGCGCCGTTGCAGCCAGCGCGTTGGCGATATTGTGGCGCCCCGGTAACGGTAGCGTCACAGCGATATCGCCCATCGGCGTGTGCAATACGACATCCGTACCCCGTTCGCTGACACGGATATCACTGGCGTAAAAATCAACCCCAGCGCATCCCTGTGGGGAAAAGCGCCACAGTGTTTTCCCTGTCAGCACATTCTGCCAGCGAGCTTCGTCGTGACTGTCCGCATTGACGATCGCCACGCCCTGCGAAGGCAAACCGCCAAAAATTTCACCTTTGGCCTGAGCCACCCCTTCCAGCGAACCAAAGCCTTCCAGATGCGCAGCAGCCAGGTTATTCACCAATGCCGCCTCCGGTCGTACCATCGCCGTGGTGTAGGCGATTTCACCGATATGGTTGGCACCCAATTCGATCACCGCGTAGTCATGCTCTGGCGTCAGGCGAAACAGCGTCAACGGCACACCGATGTCATTGTTGAAGTTACCGGCGGTGTAGAGCACATTGCCGCACTGGCGCAGAATCGATGCGGCCATTTCCTTAACAGACGTTTTTCCCGATGACCCTGTCAGCGCCACGACGCGCGCACGACTTTGCTGGCGCACCCAACTGGCCATGACGCCCAACGCCAAACGCGTATCTTCTACCACCAATTGCGGCACATTGATTGGTAAGTGCTTACTCACCAATAATGCTGCTGCCCCATTATTAACGGCATCCGCCGCGTAATCATGAGCATCAAATTTTTCGCCACGTAACGCGATGAATAAACACCCGGCGCTAAGTTTGCGGGTATCGGTGGACACGTCGCTAATAGTCAGGTTTTCACCCACCAGACGGGCACCCAGTACATCAGCCAGCTGTTGCAATGAAACGCTGATCATACGATAACCCCCAGCAAACGTGCGACCGTAATGCGATCCGAATAATCCAATCGCTCATTTCCTACCAGTTGGTAATCTTCATGCCCTTTACCGGCGACCAGTACCACATCATCGGCCGCCGCCTGCATCACCGCACTGGTAACAGCTTCCGCTCGCCCGGCAATCACCTGCACCCGACCTGCATCCAGCAGCCCACTCAAAATATCCGTCACGATCGCCTGCGGGTCTTCGCTACGCGGGTTGTCATCAGTCACAATCACCCGATCTGCCAGTTGTTCTGCAATCGCCCCCATTAGTGGGCGCTTACCTCTATCACGATCGCCGCCACATCCGAAGACGCACCATAACGTTCCCCGGCAGTGCAAACGCGCCGCTGCCAGTGCTTTCTCCAACGCATCCGGGGTATGGGCATAATCCACCACAACCGTCGGACGTCCACTGGCAAGAAAAACTTCCATTCTACCGCAAACAGGCTGCAACGCAGAACCGGCCTCCACCAGTTGCTCCAGCGGATACCCTAACGACAGCAGCGTCGCCAGGGCCAGCAACAGGTTACTGACGTTGAACTCTCCCATCAGACGGCTATTGATGGAACCTGCGCCCCAACTGGAATCAAACTGCACCGTAAAACCGCTGTCGTGATAATCGATGTGGGTGGCTTTCAGCCAATGTGCACGGGCGCTATCGACACTGCCCGCGACACTCACCGCCACGGCGTCTGGCAGGCGGCTTAACCAACGACGCCCGACCTCATCGTCAGCGTTAATGATTTTCTGACCGACCTGATGCTCGGCGAACAACCGCCACTTGGCGGCCTCATAATTCGCCATGTCGCCGTGGTAATCGAGGTGGTCGCGGCTCAGGTTGGTAAAGACAGCGGCCGCAAACGACAAGGCTTCAACCCGATGCTGCACCAGCCCATGCGAAGACACTTCCATGGCAGCAAAATCCGCCCCTTGATCCACCAGTTGGCTCAGAATCTGCTGTACATCCACCGCCGAACCGGTGGTGTTTTCTGATGGCACTACATGCCCCAGCAACCCATTCCCTACCGTGCCCATGACCGCACTGGTTTTGCCCAATGCCTGGCTCCATTGCGCCAGCAACTGGGTCGTCGTCGTTTTACCGTTAGTCCCGGTGACGCCAATCAGTTGCAACGCGGTCGATGGCTGGCGGTAGAAGCGCCCCGCCAGCGCCGACAACCGCGGGTTGAGGTGCGCCAGATAAATCACCGGTACGCCGTGCATTTCAGTCAGGGTACCATCGGGCGTAGCGTCATCCGCCTGCGCGACAACCGCCGCGACACCCTGCGCAATGGCCTGCGGAATATAGTGCCGCCCATCCGTCTTGTGACCGACCACTGCCACAAACAGATCCCCGGCAGCCGCCACGCGGCTGTCTAATGTCATTTCCCGCAGCGCGCGCTCCGGGGCGTCTTTCACCCACGGAGTCAGGACATCGCGCAAGTTACGATCTGTCACCTGAACCCTCTTTTCTGTTGATTACAAACTCACTTTTCTCACCGGTCGCCAACGCATCCGGCTCGATATTCATGGTGCGCAGCACGCCGCCCATGATCGCGCCAAATACCGGTGCCGACACCGCACCACCGTAGTATTTCCCCGCCTGAGGGTCGTTAATCACCACCACCAGCGCAAAGCGCGGATTACTGGCTGGTGCCACCCCAGCGGTATAAGCGATGTATTTGTTGATGTACTTGCCATCCGGGCCGACCTTTTTCGCCGTACCGGTTTTAATCGCGATGCGGTAGCCTTTTACTGCGGCCTTGGTACCACCGCCACCGGGCAGCGCGACACTTTCCATCATGTGCACCACAGTACGGACAATCTGTTCAGAGAACACACGCTCTCCGGGTACCGGCGGGTCGACCCTGGTAATCGAAAGCGGGCGGTAGATACCGAAACTACCGATGGTCGCGTAGACACGCGCCAGTTGCAGCGGCGTGACCATCAGGCCATAGCCAAACGAGAAAGTGGCGCGTTCAATATCCGACCAGCGCTGACGATTCGGGTACAGCCCCAGACTTTCGCCCACCAACCCCAGGTTGGTGGCTTTACCCAATCCAAAGCGAGAGTAAGTATCCACTAACGCAGAAGCTGGCATCGCCAATGCAAGGTGTGAGACGCCAACGTTACTGGATTTCTGCAATACCCCAGTCAGCGTCAGTTCGCTGTAACGCGCCACGTCCTTGATTTCATGGCCGTTGATGTAATACGGCATCGTGTTGAGTACCGCGTTTTCCTTGACCACATTACGCTGTAGCGCCGTCATCACCACCATAGGTTTTACGGTGGAGCCAGGTTCAAAAATGTCGGTGATGGCACGGTTACGAATGACGTCGGTTGGCGTGCCGCTCAGGTTGTTCGGGTTGTAAGAAGGGCTGTTGGCCATAGCCAGTACTTCACCGGTGTTCACATCCACCAGTACGGCAGTGCCTGACTCAGCTTTATTGAACGCCACGGCGTTATTCAGTTCGCGGTATACCAGTGCCTGCAGGCGCTCATCGATACTGAGCATCAGGTTGTGTGCCGCCTGACTCTCCACCGAAGAAATATCTTCAATGACCCGCCCAAAGCGGTCTTTGCGCACAGTCCGCTCACCGGGGAGGCCGGTCAGCCAGCGATCAAAACTTTTCTCAATCCCTTCAATACCCTGACCATCAATATTGGTAAAACCGATCAGGTGCGACGTCACCTGTCCGGAAGGGTAATAACGGCGAGACTCCTGACGCAGGTTGATGCCTGGCAATTTTAGCTTGTGGATATACTCGCCGATCGCCGGGTTTACCTGACGGGCAAGATAGACAAAACGGCCGTTCGGGTTGGCGTTCACTTTCGTGGCTATCTGATCGAGCGGGATTTCCAGCGCATCCGCCAGCGCCTTCCAGCGCGTATCCAGCGAGATACCGCCATGATCATTCACGTCTTTCGGATCGGCCCAGACCGCATTGACCGGTACGCTCACCGCCAGCGGACGGCCTGCACGATCGCTGATCATACCGCGAGCGGTGGGAATCTCTTGTACGCGCAGGGAACGCATATCCCCTTCACGCACCAACTTATCAGGCGCGATCACCTGCAAGTATGCCGCGCGCAACATCAACCCCAACATGCACAACAAAATACCGCCGCAAAGCAACGCAAAACGCCAGCTGACAAAGCTGGCATGTTCTTCCTGACGTTTCACTTTTCCTGGTCGCGCTGCTCTCATAATTTAGGCGATACCTGCTAATTCATTGTTGTTTAACCACAATATTTTCCTGTGAAGGATCAACGTGCACCATATGCAGTTTCTCAGTAGCGATCTGCTCGACACGGCTGTGATCGCCCAGGGCATTCTCTTCCAAAATCAGGTTGCGCCACTCGATATCCAGCGCATCGCGCTCCAGCAACAACCGCTCACGCTCTGCCGTCAACAGACGTGTACGATGTGCGGTGGTGACCACCATGATGGCGGACACCAAGACCGCTATCAGCAACAACAGCGGCAACTTGCCATGACGCAACAGGTCATCACCGATAACGCCGCCCAGCGAATGGCGCTCATTCCCGATCACGACGGCAGCCTCTCGGCAAAGCGCAATACCGAGCTGCGCGCACGCGGATTTTCTGCCACTTCGTCATCAGGCGGCATCATTTTGCCGATTGACTTGAGCGTCTGGCCGCCTTGACTACGCAGTTGTTCTTCCGTCAACGGCAAACCGGCTGGCACCTGCGGCCCCCGGCTATGCTGACGGATAAAACGTTTCACAATACGGTCTTCCAGCGAATGGAAGCTGATCACCGACAAACGCCCTTCGGGAGCCAGTACTTTCAATGCCCCGTCCAACGCCCGCTCGATCTCTTCCAGCTCACTGTTGATATAAATGCGAATAGCCTGAAATGACCGGGTCGCCGGATGTTTGTGCTTTTCCCGAATCGGACTGGCAGCGGCAATCAACTCCGCCAACGCTTTGGTTCGGGTCAATGGGTCGATGCGGTTACGCTCCACAATCGCGCGGGCGATACGCTTGGCAAAACGCTCTTCGCCGAACGTTTTCAGTACCCAGGCGATGTCATCCGCCTCCGCCTTCATCAGCCATTCGGCGGCGGACTGGCCTCGCGTGGGGTCCATACGCATATCCAGCGGCCCATCACGCATAAACGAGAATCCTCGCTCCGGGTCATCAAGCTGAGGGGAAGACACCCCCAAATCCAGCAAAATACCGTCGATTTTGCCGGTCAGCCCACGTTCATCGACGTAATCAGCCAGTTCGGAAAAAGGTCCGTGGATAATAGAAAAGCGAGCGTCATCAATGGTATTAGCAACAGCAACCGCCTGAGGATCGCGATCGATAGCTAACAAACGACCTTCCGGCCCAAGCTGGGACAGAATAAGACGGGAATGGCCACCCCGGCCAAACGTACCGTCGATGTAGATACCGTTGCTGCGAATGTTCAGGCCGTTGACGGCCTCATCCAGCAACACGGTGGTGTGCTTAAACGTTTCTGCCATGACTATAGTGATAAGTCCCGCAGCCGCTCAGACAAGGGCTCCTGAGTTGACTGCTCTGCGTCAATATCTTCCTTGACTTGTCGATACCAGGTCTGTTCATCCCACAGTTCAAACTTGTTGAACTGCCCAACCAGCATCACTTCTTTCGTAAGACCCGCATGCTGACGTAGCGTCGAGGCAATCAATATCCTTCCGGCATTGTCCATCTGGCATTCGCTGGCATGCCCGAGTAGCAGGCGCTGAACACGACGCTCAGCGGGGTTCATACTCGACAGGCGAGAAAGTTTCTGTTCGATAATTTCCCATTCAGGTAGCAGGTAAAGCAGCAGGCAGGGCTGATGCAGGTCGATGGTGCATACCATCTGACCTTGAGCTTCCTCGTTCAGTAAGTCCCGGTAACGGGTAGGAACGGCAAGCCGCCCTTTACTGTCGAGATTGACCAGCGTCGCCCCACGAAACATGACAGTATTTAGTCCTTCATGACCCTTTTTACCACTTTGCCCCACAAATCCCCACTATTGAGAGTTTACGGAGGGGATGAAAACCTTGTCAAGCCAGCACGGATGCGCCCAGGCATTATTTCCTGCCAGGTCAGAGTGTGAAAAAACAGTTCAAAAACCACCACGAAAAAATAATGCGGATTAACGCTGTGATTATTTAAGGAAAATTAATGGCTTTCAGCGAGGGGGCTAAAGATATAGGATTTTTCTTTCGGTGCAATATTATTTTGACTATTACCGTTCGATAGCTATTTCTTAAATATTCTAACGATGTCGAAATATTTTTACAGGCTGATTTTTAAGCATTTTTGGAAATAATTATTCCTGCCAGCAAAAATCATGGCTAAAAAAATGGAACTATCACCTCTGGGATCGCATTTTTTTGACCTGAAACACACTGATGGCCACTTCAACTCAGGTTATCTATTCATGCCTGAAACATTAACCTGCTGTCTTACCTTTACCAGACAGAATAACTGGCTTTATTTCCAGTACCATTCACATTCACTTGCACTTTACTGTTCAGCAACGTTTCCGTTGCAATCTTTCTCTCTTTCGACTCCTTGCTTCCCCCACCGCCACCAATATTTATAACTATTTGTTTTATATTAAATTAATCATATCAATCACGATAAACGAATGAAAAAGACGATTTGCAACCATAAAGTTGCGCCCCTGAACAAAAAACGACCGAAAATAAGTTTTTTAAGCTAGTTAAAAAATAATAAATAGTTATATAAACTACAAAAAAACCAATAAAGCAAAATGAAACACCAATAAAACACGCCACAAGCAACGTTATTATCCTTCAC
The DNA here is from genome assembly GCF_009372235.1 of Dickeya oryzae. Lineage (GTDB taxonomy): Bacteria > Pseudomonadota > Gammaproteobacteria > Enterobacterales > Enterobacteriaceae > Dickeya > Dickeya oryzae. Next base: position 270,404 of record NZ_ML762921.1, read on the forward strand.
CAAGGAGCCCTACGATATGTTTTTCTTCATTTCCCGCATGCGTGGCATCATCGCCGATACGGTGGCCATGGTGGTGTATTGCTTCCTGACTGGTATGGCAATCGAAATCGTATTGTCAGGAATGACCTTCGAGCAGTCACTCTCCTCCCGATTACTGTCGATTCCGGTCAATATCGTGATTGCCTGGCCTTATGGGCTTTATCGGGACTGGATTGTTGCACTGGCGCAACGTCTGAACGCCAATTCGCGCTGGGGGAAAAATATGGCGGACCTGTTTGCCTACGTCAGTTTTCAGTCGCCAGTTTATGTCGCTATTCTGTTAACGATTGGTGCAGAACCATCACAAATTCTGAAAGCTGTCGCCAGCAATGCGGTAATCTCGATGGTGATGGGGGTGGCGTACGGTTATTTTCTGGAATATTGTCGTCGTCTGTTTCGGGTTGATGTTTCTTCTCGTGCGCAAATTGCTGGCCATTAATTCTGAACAATTAACAGCCATATCAATATACCTGTCATACTTCACGTTACAGGTATGTTGGCGGCATTCCTGAATGCTCGAATTATTTTGGGCACAAAGATAAAAATAAGAATTATCTCATGCGGCGCGGAGTGAAAAATGACTCCCGCTCCGCATGATGTCGATCAATGACGGCTCAAAAAACCACGACGATAGAGATTCCGGCGAATACGGTATAAACCCGGCTTCGGCTTACGCGGCTCATCCAGACTGGCCAGTACCAGTTCCAGTACGCGCTCAGCCACTTCACGATGACGCTGCGCCACCGCCAGCACCTGGCACTCAAGGAAATCCAGCAATTCATTATCACCGAATGTGGCGATAGCCAGATTGTTCGGCAAACGGCCACTCTGCCTGAGCGTTATGTCCATCACGCCCTGCAACAACGGAAACGAGGTGGTAAACAGCGCCTGCGGCATGGGGTGGGTCTTCAGGTATTCTTCAAACACTGCCGCCGCTGCACTACGCTCATAGCTGTTGGCATAGATATAATTCACCTGGCGCGGATCCTCTGCGAAGGCACGTCTGAATCCTTGCTCACGCAAAAAACTCACCGACAGTTCCGGCAGTGCACCCAGGTACATAACCGATTCAGCAGGCACCTTACGCAGCTCTTGCGCCAGCATCTCAGCATCTTCCATGTCTGCGCCGACCACACTGGTAAAATGCTCACGATCCAGCGCGCGATCGAGGGCGATGACCGGCAGAGGATCGTTGGCCCAGCGCTGATAAAACGGGTGCTCCGGCGGCAGCGCCGTCGACACGATGATGGCATCCACCTGACGTTGCAACAGATGTTCAATGCAACGCATCTCATTATCGGGTTGATCCTCGGAACAGGCGATCAGCAACTGATAACCACGCTGCCGGGCCTGACGCTCCAGATAATTGGCGATACGGGTGTAACTGGTGTTTTCCAGATCAGGAATGACCAGCCCGATAGAACGGGTACGCCCGGCACGCAAACCAGCTGCGACGGCGTTCGGATGGTAGTTATGCTCCCTGACCACCGCCATCACTTTCTCAACGGTCTTATCGCTGACACGATATTGTTTCGCTTTACCGTTAATCACATAACTGGCCGTTGTACGCGAAACCCCAGCAAGACGCGCGATTTCATCCAGTTTCACTGGCAACCCCTTAATAAGCCGGACAAAAAACAAAGAATGGAAAGATAACCATGCATTAACCGTGGATATGATACCGATCTAAACGCAGAAAACACTGACGGGCAACCGCTTTTATTATTTACAGCAATCAGGATCAAAAAAGCCCGGCTTCATGGCCGGGCTCAATAATACCACCAGAAAAGCAGGTATTGCCGTATGAAAATCAGCAAATCGTCAAACAATCGACGACATTTCAGCACTGCGTCAGCGCATAACGCGATCTCCGCGCGATACGCCTACAACGCCAGAACGCGCCACTTCAACAATTTCAGCCACTTCGCGCACGCTGTTAAGAAACGCATCCAGCTTCTCGCTGGTCCCCGCCAGTTGCACGGTATACAGCGATGCCGTGACATCGACAATCTGCCCGCGGAAGATTTCCGCACTGCGTTTGACCTCTTCGCGGCCATAACCGGTGGCCTGCAATTTCACCAGCATCAGTTCACGCTCAACGTACGCGCCCTGACCCAGTTCGCTAACCCGCAGCACGTCCACCAGTTTATGCAGTTGCTTTTCAATCTGCTCCAGCACTTTCTCGTCACCCACGGTCTGGATGGTCATCCGCGACAAGGTAGGGTCGTCCGTCGGGGCGACGGTCAGGCTTTCAATGTTGTAACCGCGTTGAGAAAACAGGCCAATCACGCGCGACAGAGCACCCGATTCGTTCTCCAGCAATACCGACAAAATACGACGCATGATCAGGTCCTCTCCGTTTTGCTTAGCCACATCTCATCCATCCCGCCACCGCGGATCTGCATCGGATAGACATGCTCGCTGCTGTCTACCCGCACATCCACAAACACCAGCCGATTTTTCTGTTCCAGCGCCGCTTTCAACTTCGGCTCCAGCTCATCCGGGGTATCGATGGTGATGCCGACATGGCCGTAGGCTTCCGCCAGCTTGACGAAGTCTGGCAGGGATTCCATGTAAGAACTGGAGTGACGGCCGGAGTAGATCATGTCCTGCCACTGTTTCACCATACCGAGGAAGCGGTTATTCAGGCTCACCACCACAATCGGCAGGTCATATTGCAGTGCGGTAGACAGCTCCTGAATATTCATCTGGATACTGCCGTCACCGGTCACGCAGATAACCGTTTCTTCTGGCAATGCCAGCTTGATACCCAGCGCGGCAGGCAAACCGAAGCCCATTGTCCCCAGGCCGCCGGAATTGACCCAACGACGCGGCTGGTCAAACGGATAATACAGCGCAGCGAACATTTGATGCTGCCCCACATCGGATGCCACGTAAGCCTTGCCTTGTGTCAGGCGATGCAGCGTTTCGATAACCGCCTGTGGTTTGATGGCGTCACCATCGGTGTTGTATTTCAGGCACTGACGGGAACGCCACTGCTCGATACGCAGCCACCAGTCACGCATCGCGTCAAATTTCTGCTGAACCTCACCACCTTGCGTCAGCAGCTCCAGCATCAGGCTTAACACCTGACGTGCATCGCCGACGATCGGAATATCCGCCGCCACCGTTTTAGAGATGGACGCCGGGTCGATATCGATGTGCAAAATGGTGGCGTTCGGGCAGTACTTCGCAAGATTATTGGTGGTTCTGTCGTCAAAACGAACCCCAACAGCGAAGATAACATCAGCGTTATGCATCGCCATGTTGGCTTCGTAGGTACCGTGCATGCCAAGCATACCGAGACTCTGACGATGGGTGCCCGGGAAACCGCCCAGCCCCATCAACGAGCTTGCCACTGGCAGGTTGAGTTTTTCCGCCAGTTCGCGCAGTTCCTGATGGCAATTGGCGTTGACAACGCCGCCACCGCTGTAAATGACCGGGCGCTCGGCGGCCAGCAATGTTTGCAGCGCGCGTTTGATTTGGCCTTTGTGCCCCTGCACCGTCGGGTTATAAGAGCGCAGACTGACCTGATCAGGATAGGCATACGGCAGCTTTTTCGCCGGATTAAGAATATCTTTTGGCAAATCCACCACCACCGGTCCTGGACGCCCCGTCGACGCCAGATAGAAGGCTTTTTTCAGCACGGTGGGAATGTCTTCGGTCTGCTTAACCAGATAACTGTGCTTCACCACCGGGCGGGAAATCCCCACCATGTCGCATTCCTGAAAGGCGTCATACCCGATAAGTGACGTCGCCACCTGGCCGGAAATCACCACCAGCGGAATGGAATCCATGTACGCGGTGGCAATACCGGTAATGGCATTGGTTGCGCCCGGCCCCGAGGTCACGAGCACGACGCCGACTTCACCCGTCGCTCTGGCGTAGCCGTCTGCCATATGTACTGCGCCCTGCTCGTGGCGCACCAGAATGTGTTCTATACCGCCAACGGTGTGCAGCGCATCGTAAATATCCAGCACCGCACCGCCCGGATAGCCGAACACATGTTTTACGCCCTGATCGATCAACGATCGAATCACCATCTCGGCGCCTGACAACATCTCCATGGGTTTGCCTCTTATTGTTCAGATAGCGAGTTGCTTCTGCATTGACAGGGGAACCCCCCGCGCTCATTAGACGATACACGGTGAATGAAACAACAGCGTGCGAGCTTGCGCCACACGCCTGCGCTTTCACAGTATATCGCCCGGGTTTTTACATATAACTTATTAACATAACGCCAGATTATGACGCAGGCAAACGCTGCTGCCGGGCTGGCAACGGTGAGATAATGGTAAATCAACTGTTAAAAGAGGAACGAAACAGATAAAACGCTGGGGAGTGACCACGGCATTAAAAAATATCCCGCCGTGGTCAGGCATTACAGAGTGAAATATTGACGATAAAAATGCGACTCAACGTGCGTCATCGCCGTCGAAATGTCTGCTACTCGGTGTACATTGCCTCAATTTCCAGCTGATAACGCTGATGAATGACCTTACGACGGAGTTTTAATGTTGGAGTCAGTTCGCCTTCCTCCTGACTAAACGGCGTCGGCAACAAGGTGAATTTCTTCACCTGCTCAAAGCGGGCAAACTCTTTTTGTACCTCACGCAGCCGCTGTTCAAACAGCGACACAATATGGCTATGGCGCAACAGCTCCAGCCGGTCCTGATAACGCAGGTTAATCGAATGGGCATACTCTTCCAGTGCTTCAAAACACGGCACAATCAACGCAGAGACATATTTGCGGGCATCCGCTATCACCGCGACCTGCTCAATGAAACGATCCTGCCCCAGTGCCCCTTCCAAATGCTGTGGCGCAATGTATTTGCCGCCTGAGGTTTTCATCAGATCTTTGAGGCGTTCGGTGATGAACAGGTTACCGTTCCCGTCTACGTCACCCACATCACCGGTTTTAAACCAGCCGTCTGGTGTGAACGCGGCCTCAGTGTCTTGTGGACGCTGGTAGTAGCCGCGCATCACAGTCGCACCACGTACCTGGATTTCATTTTGCTCGCCGATACGCACCTCAATACCCGGCAATGGCGTCCCCACCGATCCGAGCAGGTACTGATTCGCTTCCCAGCAGGACACCGTGGCGCAGGTTTCCGTCAGGCCGTAACCATAAACGATACGCACCCCCATCGCCTGAAAGAAAGCGATGATATTGTCATCCAGACGCGCACCCGCCGCTGGCAGAAAACGCACCTTTCCTCCCAGCAACTGACGCAGACGTGACAATACCAGTCGATCAGCAAGCTGGCAGGTCAGCGCATTCCACACACCAGCGCGTTTTCCGGCTTGTTGGCGTAAAAACCGCTTCGTGCCTTGGGCGATTCCCCAATGAAACAGCGCACGTCGATGCCACGGTGCCTGCGCCACTTTTTCATGGATTGCGCTAAACACCTTCTCGTAAAAACGCGGTACGGCACACATCACCGTCGGGCTCACCGCTGTCATCGCCGCACGTACCTGATTGGTATCACGCAGATACACATTCTGTGCGCCGCGGTGCATGATAAGGAAGCTCCAGGCACGTTCGAATACGTGCGATAACGGCAAAAAGCATAGCGACACGTCCTGTTCGCTTATCTGCAACCGCTCATCATGCAACATCAGTTGGGTTGCCATGTTGGCGTAATCCAGCATGACGCCTTTCGGCTCACCGGTAGTACCGGAGGTATAGATGAGCGTGAACAGATCGTGCAGATCCCGCTCTGCCACACGCTGGCGCAGGACAGACTCCCACACGGATAACTCGGCCTGCGCTTCAAACTCCTGCAGTGAGACGGCAATATCGCAACCCCGGCGACGTGTCTGCTCATCAAGCAAAATAATGGTGCGCAGTTGTGGGCAGGTACTGCGCAGCGACATCAGCAAATCAAACTGTGCCTGACCGCCCACAAAAACGGTTCGGATATCCGCCTCATTGAGAATAAAGGCCGCCTGTTGCGCCGCACTGGTGGCATAAAGCGGCACGGTAATCGCGCGCAAGTGCAACAATGCCAGGTCTGCCAGCGACCAGTTGATCGAATTATCAGAGAAGATGGCCACCCGCTCCTGAACATCAACGCCCACTCCCAGCAGGCCGCAGGCGATGCGGCGAATACGCTCGCCCACCTGATGCCAGTCAAGTTGCTGTTCCTGATCGGGTTCCCATTCACGAAACGCCAGCGCGTCAGGACGTTGGGCTATTTGTTGCTGAATGCGGTGAACCAGATGGTATTGTGGGAGTAAATTCGTCTTCATGCGCGTAAAAGTCTGACAATCTCAAAAATAGGCGTAAAAACCGGGCAGGCAGTCTACCGCGCCCATCAGTAGCGTCAAAGCCCTTTACGCCGCTTTTCCACCAGTAATGTGACGGGCAAAACACCCCGAATATCACCACCGGCGATGATCCCGATGTTGACATCACTGCGGGAATCAAGTACCAATAAAAGCAGAACTTCGTTTTCAACTCATTTTGGATACTGAAACAGCATGTTTAACGTCGCTCAGCTACCAGGCCTACTACTAAACGCATATTATTTGCGCGGTATGCCGGTGGGCGAAATTCAGAGCTGATTTCAGGTCCCCCCATAAAAAAACCCGCGCCGTTGCGCGGGTTTTTTTTTACTCGCCGGGCGCCCAGGCAAACAGAACAAAGGAACCAGACCGATGAACCAACAAGTGATTATTTTCGATACGACGTTGCGTGACGGTGAGCAAGCGTTGCAGGCCAGCCTGAGTGTGAAAGAAAAGCTCCAGATTGCACTGGCGCTGGAAAGGATGGGCGTCAATGTGATGGAAGTCGGTTTTCCCGTCTCCTCTCCCGGCGATTTCGAATCGGTACAAACGATCGCCCGTAACATCAAAAACAGCCGTGTTTGTGCCCTGGCACGTTGCGTTGAAAAAGACATTGATGTGGCGGCCGAATCCTTGCGCGTTGCCGAGGCGTTCCGTATCCATACGTTTATCGCCACCTCGCCGATGCATATCGCGACCAAACTGCGCAGCACGCTGGATGAAGTCATTGAGCGGGCCACGTATATGATTAAACGCGCCCGCAACTACACCGACGATGTGGAATTCTCCTGTGAAGACGCTGGCCGTACCCCAATCGAAGACCTGAGCCGGGTGGTGGAAGCCGCCATTAACGCTGGTGCCCGTACTATCAATATCCCGGATACCGTGGGTTATACCCTGCCCCACGAATTCGGCAACATCATCGCTTCGTTGTATCAGCGTGTGCCGAACATCGATAAAGCGATCATTTCCGTGCATACCCATGACGACCTCGGTCTGGCGGTGGGTAATGCCATGGCAGCGGTGCACGCGGGTGCCCGTCAGGTTGAAGGCACACTCAACGGCATCGGCGAACGCGCTGGCAACTGTTCACTGGAAGAAGTGATCATGGCCATCAAAGTACGCAGCCAGTTGATGAACCTGCACACCAGCATCAACCATCAGGAAATCTACCGTACCAGCCAGATAGTCAGCCAGATCTGCAACATGCCGATCCCGGCCAACAAGGCGGTAGTCGGCGCCAATGCGTTTGCCCACTCTTCCGGTATCCATCAGGACGGCGTGCTGAAAAACCGCGAAAACTACGAAATCATGACGCCCGAATCCATCGGCCTGAAAGAAGTGCAGTTGAACCTGACCTCCCGCTCTGGTCGTGCTGCCGTTAAACACCGCATGGAAGAAATGGGCTATAAAGAAGGCGACTACAATCTGGATACACTGTACGCCGATTTCCTCAAACTGGCCGACAAGAAAGGTCAGGTATTCGACTATGACCTGGAAGCGCTGGCATTTATCAACAACCAGCAGGAAAGCTCCGAATTCTATCGTCTGGACTACTTCAGCGTGCAATCTGGTTCTAGTGTTATGGCTACAGCGTCCGTCAAATTGTCATGTGGCGACGAGACACTGTCCGAAGCCGCTACCGGTAACGGCCCGGTTGACGCTGTGTATCAGGCCATTAACCGCATTACCGGTTACCCGATCAATCTGGTCAAATACCAGTTGTCCGCCAAAGGACAAGGTAAGGAAGCACTCGGCCAGGTGGACATTGTGGTGGAATATCAAGGCCGTCGTTTCCACGGCGTCGGTCTGGCGACGGATATCGTCGAATCCTCCGCCAATGCGATGGTTAACGTATTAAACAACATCAAACGTGCGCAACTGGTTGAAAAAGAAGTGCAGCGTTTGCAGCAACACAACAAACACAACAGTCAGGAAACAGTGTGATGAGCAAGAGTTACCATATTGCCGTCTTACCCGGTGACGGCATCGGCCCGGAAGTGATGGCTCAGGCGTATAAAGTATTGGATGCGGTTCGCCAGCGTTTTGGTTTGCGCATCACCACCAGCGAATACGACGTCGGCGGCATCGCCATCGACCGGCAGGGTACACCGCTGCCACAGGGGACGATCGAAGGCTGTGAACAGGCCGACGCTATTCTGTTCGGCTCGGTTGGCGGCCCGAAATGGGAACATCTGCCACCGGCAGAGCAACCAGAACGTGGCGCGCTGTTACCCCTGCGCAAACACTTCCGCCTGTTCAGCAACCTGCGCCCGGCGCGCCTGTATCAGGGGCTGGAAGCCTTCTGCCCGCTGCGTAGCGACATCGCCGCCAACGGTTTCGACATTCTGTGCGTGCGTGAACTGACCGGTGGTATCTACTTCGGCCAGCCAAAAGGCCGTGAAGGCAGCGGCATGTACGAACGTGCCTTCGATACCGAGATGTATCACCGTTTCGAAATCGAGCGCATTGCCCGTATCGCCTTTGAATCCGCACGCAAGCGCCGTAGCATCGTCACCTCTATCGATAAAGCCAACGTGTTGCAAAGCTCCATTTTATGGCGCGAAATCGTCAACGAAATCGCCCGCGATTACCCGGATGTTCGCCTGAATCATCTGTATATCGACAACGCGACCATGCAGCTGATTAAAGATCCGTCCCAGTTTGACGTGCTGCTGTGTTCTAACCTGTTCGGCGACATCTTGTCCGACGAATGCGCGATGATCACCGGCTCAATGGGGATGTTGCCGTCAGCCAGCCTCAACGAACAGGGCTTTGGTCTGTACGAGCCAGCGGGCGGTTCCGCACCGGATATCGCAGGCAAAAACATTGCCAACCCGATCGCCCAAATCCTGTCCGCTGCACTGTTGCTGCGCTACAGCCTGGGTGCAGATGATGCTGCCACCGCCATTGAGCAGGCGGTCAACCAGGCGCTGGCGGAAGGTTACCGCACCGGCGATCTGGCCAGCGGCGGCAACGCCGTCACCACCGATGAAATGGGCGATGCGATTGCCCGATTTGTAGCAGAAGGGGCGTAATCATGGGTAAGACCTTATATCAGAAATTGTTCGATGCGCATGTGGTACACGAAGCACCGAATGAAACCCCACTGCTGTATATCGACAGACACCTGGTGCACGAAGTGACCTCACCGCAGGCTTTCGACGGTTTGCGCGCTATGGGCCGTAAAGTCCGCCAGCCGGGCAAAACCTTCGCCACCATGGACCACAACGTCTCGACTCAGACACGTGACATCAACGCCAGCGGCGAAATGGCCCGCATCCAGATGCAGGAGTTGATCAAAAACTGTGCCGAGTTTGGCGTGCAACTGTATGACCTGAACCACCCGTTTCAGGGCATCGTACACGTTATCGGGCCAGAACAAGGGATGACGCTGCCGGGGATGACCATCGTTTGTGGTGACTCCCACACCGCCACCCACGGCGCGTTCGGCGCACTGGCATTCGGTATCGGCACCTCTGAGGTAGAACATGTACTGGCGACGCAGACGCTGAAACAAGGCCGCGCCAAAACCATGAAGATCGAGGTCGTAGGCGACGCGGCCCCGGGTATCACCGCCAAAGACATCGTGCTGGCTATCATCGGTAAAACCGGCAGTGCTGGCGGTACCGGCCATGTTGTGGAATTTACCGGCAGCGCTATCGAAGCGTTGAGCATGGAAGGCCGCATGACCTTGTGCAACATGGCAATCGAAATGGGTGCCAAAGCCGGTCTGGTCGCGCCGGACGACACCACCTTTGCTTACCTGAAAGGCCGTCAGTTCGCGCCGACCGGTAGCGATTGGGATGCCGCCGTGGAGTACTGGAACACCCTGCGTTCCGACGCTGATGCGCACTACGACACCATCGTCACACTGAATGCCGCCGACATCGCGCCGCAAGTGACCTGGGGCACCAACCCCGGTCAGGTGATCGCGGTTGATCAAATCATCCCGACGCCGGAATCCTTCCATGATCCGGTAGAGCGCGCTTCGGCAGAAAAAGCGCTGGCGTATATGGGTTTGCAACCGGGCGTGAAATTGACGGAGGTGGCAATCGACAAAGTGTTTATCGGTTCCTGCACCAACTCCCGTATTGAAGACTTGCGCGCTGCCGCTGCCATCGCCAAAGGGCGCAAAGTGGCAGATGGTGTACAAGCCTATGTTGTCCCCGGTTCCGGCCCGGTCAAAGCGCAGGCGGAAGCCGAAGGTCTGGACAAAATATTCCTGGATGCCGGTTTCGAATGGCGTCTGCCCGGTTGCTCTATGTGTCTGGCAATGAATAACGACCGTCTGAATCCGGGCGAGCGTTGCGCCTCGACCAGTAACCGTAACTTTGAAGGGCGTCAGGGCCGTGGTGGCCGCACCCATCTGGTCAGCCCCGCGATGGCGGCGGCGGCAGCGATTACCGGTCGTTTTGCAGACATCCGTGAACTGAATTAAGAGAGGCAACCATGGCTAAATTTACCCAACACACTGGTTTGGTGGTGCCGCTGGATGCCGCCAACGTCGATACCGATGCGATTATCCCGAAGCAGTTTCTGCAAAAGGTGACCCGTACCGGTTTCGGTCAGCATCTGTTTCACGACTGGCGTTTTCTGGACGATGCCGGTCAGCAGCCTAACCCGGATTTCGTGCTGAATCAGCCGCGCTATAAAGGTGCGAGCATTCTGCTGGCACGCGAAAACTTCGGCTGTGGCTCTTCCCGCGAGCACGCGCCGTGGGCGTTGACCGACTACGGTTTTAAGGTCGTTATCGCCCCGAGCTTCGCCGATATTTTCTACGGTAACTCGTTTAACAACCAGCTGCTGCCCGTCAAACTGAGCGATGCCGATATCGACGACCTGTTCAAACTGGTAGCCAGCCATGAAGGGATTACCTTCACCGTGGATCTGGAAGCACAGCAGGTTAAAGCAGGCGAGAAGACCTATTCGTTTGAAATAGACAGCTTCCGCCGTCACTGCATGATAAACGGCCTGGACAGTATCGGCCTGACGCTGCAGCACGACGCCTCCATCGCTCGCTACGAGCAGCAACAACCGGCGTTTCTGCGCTAGTTTGGCCTTGCTGTTTTATTGCACGAACAAAGCCCACTTCTGTGGGCTTTGTTGTCAACAACCTCAGTGGGAACGCGGACCCCGGCTCCAGTAGGCCATAAAGGTGACGGACTCCTGCGCCAGGCCTTTTTCTGCCAGCAGATACCGGCGCAGCGCCTTCACCGCTGAGGATTCCGTGGCCACCCACCCGAAGAACTGCCCCTGCTGCGTGCTGGCCGGTTCCCACACCTTCTCGCCCTCTGCGATATCTGCCACCATCACTGGCTGTGCTGCTACCTGCGCTGCCGGGCATGACCAATGACGCGCCGCTTCCAGCAAACGCTCACCACAGGTCGCGCCCGTGCCTTCACGCGGCAACCAGACCACCTCGGCGAACGGCAAATTGCGATAATCGTCAGTGCAATCGGCCTGTAACGGTACTTCGATAAATGCCTGCACCTGCGGCGGGTTATCCTGCTGCGCCAACTGTTCCAGAATGCCTTTGATGGCTGGCAACGCGGTTTCATCGCCCATCAACAGCACCTGACGGGTGTTGGCTGACAGCACCCACTCATAACCGCCGTTATCGCCGGCGAAGTCACCACGTGGTGCCACTACCTGCAATGTCGCACCCGGTTGCGCACTCAGCACCCACGCTGACGCTGGACCTTCCGTGCCATGCACCACAAACTCCACCACCATTTCGCCGGTTTCGGTATCCAGACTGCGCAACGTATAAGTACGCGGGATGGGGCGCTGTGGCTTCGGCATAGCCTGCACCAGCTTATACCACTCACCCACATCCGGCAGGCGTGGCGGCGTGCCGTCTTCAGCAGGCAACAGCACTTTAATGCGTTGATCCGGCGCGCAGATTTTCATCTTTTTCACCGACTCACCACGAAAGACACAGCGCATTAGCGAGGGGGTAAGCAATGTCTTATGGGCCAACGTCACATCAAACACTTTATATTCCTTTACCCCAGCCATAACCTGTCTTTACCTCTTTGTTAGTGACTCCACGGCAACACGCCCCAGCAACTGGTTCCGATGCCAAACGTCGACTGTTTTAACATTAAAAAATGCTAATGAGAACCATTATTGAATCAATTTTAATTCTCATATAAGACCAGCGCTGTCAGTGCGGGATTGCCCGCGTGATCACGGTTTTATCCGGTACTTTTGCCCTATTCTGATTGTTCGTTATTCACGAGATAAGGAGACCTCATGACACGCATCATCCGGTGTTATCGCCTGAGCCTCTCCGGCGACTGTCGCCCCTGGTTCAACATCGACCACCGCCTTACCGACGATTTCCCACGCTCGCTTCATGCCTGATTCAGCATCTCGCTGATTTTTTCCTTTTATTTCAATTTATTGTTTTTTGACGTCATACAGCGGCAAACCGGCCTGCTGACTGGCGTTATGGAGAAAGTGCATGAAACGCATCCCTGAGCCTTTTCGTATTAAAATGGTAGAAAACATCCGTATGACCACCCGCGACGAACGGGAACGCGCCTTGCAGGAAGCAGGCTATAACCCGTTTTTGTTACGCAGTGAGGATGTCTACATCGACCTGTTGACCGACTCCGGTACCGGTGCCATGAGCGACCGCCAGTGGGCCGGGCTGATGATGGGCGACGAAGCCTATGCCGGGTCGCGCAACTACTACCATCTGTGCGATCAGGTGAAAGCGCTACTGGGTTATCCGTTCACGATTCCGACCCATCAGGGCCGTGGCGCGGAACAGATTCTGTTCCCGTGTCTGATTGCCAAGAAGCAACGCGCTGGCGGCGGCAAAAAACCGGTGTTCATTTCCAACTTCCATTTTGACACCACCGCGGCCCATGTGGAGCTAAACGGTGCACGCGCCATCAATGTGGTGACCCCCAAAGCCTTCGACACCACCACCTATTACGACTGGAAAGGCGACTTCGACCTTGACCTGTTACAGACCACCATCGAGCAACACGGTGCGGACAACGTCGTGGCGATTATCACCACCGTCACCTGCAACAGCTCCGGCGGCCAGCCGATTTCAATGGGCAATATGCGTGAGGTGTATCGCATCGCGCAGCAGCACGGGATCCCGGTCGTGATCGACTCGGCCCGGTTTTGCGAAAACGCCTGGTTTATCAAACAACGTGAAGCCGGTTATGAGAACCGCTCGATCAAAGCGATCGTCCATGAGATGTACCAGTACGGTGACATGCTCACCATGTCCGCGAAGAAGGATCCGATGGTGAACATCGGCGGACTGTGCTGTTTTCGCAGCGACGAAGATCTGTTCAACGAGGTACGCATCCGCTGTGTACCAATGGAAGGGTTTGTGACCTACGGTGGGCTGGCCGGGCGTGATATGGAAGCGCTGGCTATCGGTCTGGAAGAAGGTATGAACGAAGACTACCTGACCTATCGTATCGGCCAGGTGACCTACCTCGGCGAGCGCCTGCGTGCCGGTGGGATTCCGATTCAATACCCGGTAGGTGGGCATGCGGTGTTTGTCGATGCGAAAAAGCTGCTGCCGCATATCCCGGCGGAGCAGTTCCCGGCACAAGCGCTGAATAATGAGCTGTATCTGGAAGCGGGTATCCGCAGTGTAGAAATCGGTTCATTGCTGCTGGGGCGTGACCCGGATACCGGCGAACAGAAACCGTCGCCGCTGGAACTGCTGCGTCTGACCATTCCGCGTCGGGTGTACACCAACGATCACATGGACTATATCGCCGACTCGCTGATTGCACTGAAAGAAAGGGCCAGCAGCATCAAAGGCCTGACGTTCACCTATGAGCCGCCGGTATTGCGCCACTTTGTCGCCCGGCTGAAACCGGTGGAATAACGCGCCACCATCAAACCTGCCATAAAAAAAGCCAGCGGAGCACTCCGCTGGCTGGTGAACAGCACCATTACTCAGAACACTGAGGCGGTTTCCCGCCGTCGTTCTCACTCTCATTCGATGACCACCAGCATTACAGCCAGCGGCGATAGTCTTCCTCGTCCATATCCTGGATCTGCCACTGCGTAACCTGTAACAGCAATGCCATTCGCTGTGGAGCGGTGAGTACACCCCATCCCCGACGACAGCCTCGGCAAAGCCAGCGACGATAAAAGCAGAATAACCGGCACATAGAGCCTCTCCTTCACGACGGTTCGCGTACAGAACCATTCACTGCTATTCAGTATCTGCGTAATATAGGGAAAAATATATTGATGACCTTGAGTCGTGGAGTTCCCCTTTTATGTCCTCCCCACGCCTGCAACAACAATTCGTTCGGTTATGGCAATGCCTGCAAGGTCAGGACACTGACACTACGCTGCAGGAACTGGCCGGGTTGCTCAGTTGCTCCCGTCGCCATGTCCGATCGCTACTCAACGCCATGCAACAACAAGGCTGGCTCACCTGGCAGGCAGAAGCCGGGCGTGGTAAACGCTCGCGTCTCAGCTTTCTCTACACGGGATTAACCTTACAACAGCAGCGGGCCGAAGACTTGCTGGAGCAGGACCGCATCGACCAGTTGGTACAACTGGTGGGTGACAAGGAAACCGTACGCCAGATGCTGATGTCACACCTTGGCCGCAGCGTGCGCCAGGGTCGCCACCTGCTGAGAATCCTCTACTATCGACCGATGCATAATCTGCTGCCCGGCAGTGCGTTACGCCGCTCGGAAACCCACATCGCCCGCCAGATTTTCAGCGGGCTAACCAGCCTAAATGAGGAAAATGGGGAACTGTTGCCGGATATCGCCCACCACTGGCAGGCGTTGTCACCCTTGCACTGGCGTTTCTACTTGCGCCCGGCGATTCGCTTCCACCACGGCCGGGAACTGACTATGGAAGACGTGATCGCCTCGTTATCCCGGTTAACGTCGCTGCCGCTGTTTTCCCATTTAGCTGACATCTCGTCACCGACGCCGTTCGTGCTGGATATCCGACTCAGCATGCCGGACGACTGGCTACCGTGGTTGCTCGGCAGCGTACCGGCGATGATCCTGCCGCAAGAATGGCCAACGCTGCCGGACTTTATGCGTCAACCCGTAGGCACCGGGCCCTATAAGGTGGTGCGCAATTCCCCCAATCAGTTAAAAATCGCCGCGTTTGACGATTACTTCGGCTACCGGGCACTGATTGATGAGGTCAGTATCTGGGTACTACCAGACGCACCGACTATCCCCGCCTGTACCGTCACGTTGCAAGGCGATGACACCATCGACAATGAATTGGAGAATCGGCTCGAAGAAGGCTGTTATTTCCTGCTGTTTGACCGCCGTTCTGCGTCAATGACAGACCCGGAGATCCGCCACTGGCTATGTCAGGTATTAAGCCCGGTAGCCATGCTTGCTCTGGCGGACAGCCCATACCAGAGTGACTGGTCCCCTGCCTATGGCTTGCTCCCGCGTTGGCATCACAGCCCACCGCGCGCGGTACGGGAAAAACCGGCCGGGCTGACCCACCTCACGCTCACTTACTACCGTGACCACCCTGAGTACGCGGTGATAAGCGACATCATGAGCCGCTTGCTGGCATCACACGGCGTCACACTGACACTACGCAGCCTGGAATTCGACGCCTGGTGCCAGGGCACCGATGTCGGCGATATCTGGCTCGGTAGTGCCAATGTTTATCTGCCGCTGGAGTTCTCTCTGTTCGCTATGCTGTATGAACTGCCGTTGCTGCGCCACTGTTTAGGGGAAGACGAGCTGGATAACACCGCGCGTCGGTGGCGTCAGGGTGACCTGTCGCTGGCAGAGTGGAGCCAGTCGCTGGTCAGTAACCAGCAACTTCACCCGCTATTCCATCACTGGTTGCGCTTGCAAGGGCAGGCCAACATGCGAGGGCTACACATGAACACGCTGGGTTGGTTCGATTTCAAGTCGGCCTGGTTCGCACCGCCTGCCCCCACCACCTGACCCTTTGCTCCCCGTCATGGCGCTTTTCCTGATGTGACAAACACTTTACAATGTTGCCGTTCTCAACGGGGTGCGGCCCCAACATTCATGTACCCGTTGTCATGTACGAAGAGTCATGCACGAACAACCATGTACGTTTGCGCCGCTGAGAAAATACCCGTCGAACCTGATCCGGTTAATACCGGCGAAGGGATTTGAGACTGCATTCTGCTTGCTCAAAGACCTTTGCCGCCTTCAACAATTTGGAGCGCAAAGTGTTAAAGAAATTATTGTCCTGCCTGTTATTGCTGTCCGCCCCCGTGTTTGCCAAACCCATTCTGACGGTCTACACCTACGACTCGTTCGCCTCCGAGTGGGGCCCCGGCCCGGCGGTCAAAACCGCGTTTGAAAAAGAGTGCGACTGTGAGCTGAAATTCGTGGCGCTGGAAGATGGCGTCGCCCTGCTCAACCGCCTGCGAATGGAAGGTAAAAATACGTCGGCGGATGTGGTGCTGGGGCTGGATAACAATCTGGTACAGGCCGCAGCACAGACCGGCCTGTTCGCCCCGCATGGCGTGAACACCAGCACGCTGACAGTGCCCGGTGGCTGGCACAACGAGACCTTCCTGCCGTTCGACTACGGTTATTTCGCCTTCGTCTATAACAAAGATAAACTGAAAAACCCGCCCAAAAGCCTGCATGAACTGGTGGAAAGCGGCCAGCCGTGGAAGGTGATCTACGAAGATCCGCGCACCAGCACTCCGGGGCTGGGGTTACTGTTGTGGATGCAAAAAGTGTATGGCGATAAAGCACCACTTGCCTGGCAGAAACTGGCGGCGAAAACCGTCACCGTCACCAAAGGCTGGAGTGAAGCCTACGGCCTGTTCCTGAAAGGTGAAGCCGATTTGGTACTGAGCTACACCACCTCACCGGCCTACCATCTCATCGCTGAAAAAAAAGACAGCTATGCCGCCGCCAACTTCAGCGAAGGCCACTATATGCAGGTCGAAGTCGCCGCCTCACTGGCTGGCAGTAAAAACCCGCAACTGGCGGCACGCTTCCTGCAATTTATGATAAGCCCTACCGTTCAACAGCTCATTCCGACCACCAACTGGATGTACCCGGTTGTCAAAACCGAGCTGCCTGCGGGCTACAACACCCTGACGCTGCCAGCCAGCGCACTGGAGTTCTCCCCACAGCAAGTCGCAGAACAGCGGGCTAATTGGGTTCAGGCATGGCAGCGCGCCGTCAGCCGCTGATCCCAGGCTGGCTGTGGCCAGGGCTGCTGGCCGCGGTTCTGTTGATTGCTACTGCGGCACTGGCGTTCGGCGCACTGTGGCTGGACGCCCCCCCTACCCCCTGGTTGTCACTATGGAATGACAGTTACCTGTGGCATGTCATTCGCTTTAGCTTTTGGCAGGCGTTGTTATCGGCACTGCTTTCCACTTTGCCCGCGCTATTTCTGGCTCGGGCGTTGTATCGACGCCGTTTTCCCGGCCATCGCCTGCTGCTGCGGTTGTGCGCGATGACGCTGGTACTGCCGGTGCTGGTGGCCGTGTTCGGTATACTCAGCGTCTATGGTCGGGAAGGCTGGCTGGCACGTTTGCTGATGCAGGTGGGCATCGAATACCGGTTTTCGCCTTATGGCTTGCAGGGCATCCTGCTGGCTCATGTCTTTTTTAATCTGCCGCTGGCAACGCGACTGTTCTTGCAGGCGCTGGAAGGCATTGCGACCGAACAACGCCAGTTGGCAGCCCAGCTCGGCCTGCGCGGCTGGTACTTCTTCCGTCTGGTGGAGTGGCCGTGGCTACGCCGCCAGCTCTTACCTGCCGGGGCACTGATTTTCATGCTGTGCTTTGCCAGCTTTGCTACCGTGCTGGCGCTGGGTGGTGGCCCGCAGGCGACGACCATCGAACTGGCTATCTATCAGGCGCTAAACTTTGATTATGACCCTGCGCGGGCCGCGCTGCTGGCGCTGTTGCAGATGGTCTGTTGTCTGGGGCTGGTGTTACTCAGCCAACGGCTGAGTCGGTTACTGGCGGTCGGTGTCAGCAACCGCCAGCGCTGGCGCGACCCACAGGACAGCCTGTTTAGCCGGGTCACCGATACGCTACTGATTACAGCAGCGCTGTTATTGTTGTTGCCACCGCTCCTGGCCGTCTTCGCCGATGGGCTAAATCGCTCGTTGCCAGACGTATTGCGCCAGCCAGCATTGTGGCAAACGCTCTGGACCTCGTTGCGTATCGCGCTGGCGGCCGGTGTGCTCAGCGTCGCGTTAACCCTGATGTTATTGTGGAGTAGCCGTGAACTGAGACTGCGTCAGCAACGGTTAGCCGCCCAGTGGCTGGACCTGAGTGGTATGCTGATTCTGGCGATGCCGGGCATTGTGCTGGCGTCAGGGTTTTTCCTGCTATTCAATCGAACCATCGGGCTACCCTCCTCCCCTTACGGACTGGTGGTGTTGACCAATGCGCTGTTGGCTATTCCCTATGCGATGAAAGTGCTGGAAAACCCGATGACGGACGCCGCCGCACGTTACAGCTTGTTGTGTCAGTCACTGGATATTCGTGGCTGGAATCGACTCAGGGTGGTGGAAATGAAGGCGCTACGTGCGCCTATTGCACAGGCACTGGCCTTTGCTTGCGTATTATCGGTGGGTGATTTCGGCATCATCGCGCTATTTGGCAACGAGCAGTTTCGCACCCTGCCGTTTTACCTTTATCAACAAATCGGCGCGTATCGCAGTGCCGATGGCGCGGTCACAGCGCTGCTACTGTTGGTATTGTGCTTCACGCTGTTTACCCTGATTGAGAAACTGGCAGGCTTACATGATAGCGCTCCATAAGTTGACCTACCTCTACCAACACCTGCCGATGCGCTTCGATTTACAGGTGCAACCCGGTGAGCGCCTTGCCATTCTGGGCCCGAGTGGCGCGGGGAAAAGTACCCTGCTGAGCCTGATAGCGGGCTTTCTGTCAGCCGATAGCGGCCAGTTACAGCTTAACGGGCAGGATCATGCTGCCACGCCACCGGCAAAACGCCCGGTGTCGATCCTGTTTCAGGAAAACAACCTGTTCCCCCATCTGACGCTGGCGCAAAATATCGCCCTTGGTCTGCATCCCGGCCTGAAATTAAGTGCGGATCAGCAGCAAACACTACGTGATATCGCGGGCCGCATGGGGCTTTCGCCACTGCTGGAACGCCTGCCGTCGCAGGTGTCTGGCGGGCAACGCCAGCGGGCGGCACTGGCGCGCTGCCTGATTCGCCAGCAACCGATCCTGCTGCTGGATGAGCCGTTTTCCGCACTCGATCCGGCGCTACGTCAGGAAATGCTGTCACTGGTGGATGAGATTTGCCGCGAACGGCACCTGACACTCTTAATGGTGTCACACCAGTTGGAAGACGCCATACGCATTGCGCCACGCAGCGTGCTGGTGGTAGACGGCCGAATCTATCACGATGGCCCAACCCGCGAGCTGGCGCAGCATGCACAGGCCGCGAAAATACTGGGGCTGGGATGACAAACACCCCATTTAAAATGTGACATTAAGCACATTTTTGTGGTTTTGCTGTGTTGAAGCCTTGTCTATTTTTCCGCGCTCATGGTTATATGGGAGCGCAAATTAACCAAAACGAACATTAAGGTTACCCGTGAAACACACCACCTCTACTTTCGCACTACTAAACAACGCCGCGCTGCTTGACGCGGTCGTCGTCGTGCGCGTGGTGGTCGTGGTCGGCAGCGCGCCGTAACGGGTTCCGAATCAAACCTAGATTCCCAAACCCCGCCGGCGCAAGCCGAGCGGGGTTTCTTTATGTCCACCCTCCCCGCTCCTCCTGACCGGCTCTGATAAAGGATATGACTATGCGTTATACAGGAGCTGAGCTGATTATCCGTCTGCTGGAGCAGCAAGGCATCACCACAGTAAGCGGTATTCCGGGCGGCGCGGCGCTGCCGTTGTACGATGCGTTGGGAAAAAGCCGCACTATTCGCCATGTACTCGCCCGCCATGAACAGGGTGCCGGATTCATCGCTCAGGGGATGGCTCGCGCCAGTGGTAAAGCGGCGGTGTGTATAGCCTCCAGCGGGCCCGGTGCCACCAACCTGCTGACGGCCATCGCCGATGCCAAGCTCGATTCTATTCCACTGGTGTGCATCACCGGTCAGGTGCCTTCCAGCATGATCGGTACCGACGCGTTTCAGGAAGTCGACACCTATGGCATCTCGATCCCGGTGACCAAGCACAACTATCTGGTGCGCGATATCAGCGAACTGCCGCAGGTGATTAACGACGCCTTTCGGCTGGCACAATCCGGCCGTCCCGGCCCGGTCTGGGTGGACATCCCTAAAGACGTGCAAACCGCGACCATCGAACTGACGGAACTGCCTGCACCGGCCAGGCTGTCCCCGGCTCCGGCTGTCGATACCCATGCCCTAAACGCGGCTGCCGCAATGATCAATCAGGCCAAACGACCGATCCTGTATCTGGGTGGTGGGATCATTAGTGCAGATGCGCATCAACACGCCATCGAACTGGCTGAGCGTGCCGGGTTACCCACCACCATGACGCTGATGGCGCTGGGCGCGATGCCGGTGGATCACCCGCTGTCGCTCGGGATGCTCGGGATGCATGCCGCCCGCTATACCAACATGATCCTGCAACAGTCTGACCTGCTGATCGTACTGGGTGCCCGTTTTGACGATCGCGCTATCGGTAAAGCGGAAGAATTCTGCCCGGATGCCCGTGTTATCCATATCGATATCGATCCCGCTGAACTCGGTAAGATCCGCCAGCCGCACGTTGCACTTCACGCCGATGTCGCGCAAGCACTGGAGCAGTTACTGCCATTGGTCGAACACCAGCCTCGTACCGAGTGGCTCGAACAGGTGCGTGCCCTGCAACGTGATTTTCCGTTCAATATGCCAAATGCCGACGACCCGCTCAGCCATTATGGGTTGATCCGCGCGGTGGCGGCGCAACTGGACGACCAGGCCATCATCACCACGGACGTAGGCCAGCATCAGATGTGGGTCGCGCAGGCGTATCCACTGCGACGTTCACGCCAATGGCTCACCTCCGGCGGTTTCGGCACCATGGGCTTTGGCGTACCGGCGGCTATCGGTGCGGCGCTGGCAGAACCACAACGTACGGTGGTGTGCTTTTCCGGTGATGGCAGCCTGATGATGAACATTCAGGAAATGGCTACTGCGGCGGAAGAGAACCTGAACGTCAAAATCGTCCTGATGAACAACCAGTCACTGGGGTTGGTGCACCAACAGCAGGAGCTGTTCTATAAGCAGAACTTCGTCGCATCAGACTACCGTTACCAAACCAACTTTCTGGCGATCGCCGCTGGATTCGGTTTCGCCACCTGCGATCTGAACGCGGCGGAAGACCCGCAAGCCGCCTTGCGCGACGCACTGCAACGCCCCGGCCCGACATTGATTCACGCCGCGATTGATATCAACGAAAAAGTGTTCCCGATGGTACCGCCGGGTGCCGCCAATATTGAGATGATTGGAGATTAAATTATGCAGACTTCATCGACGACTGCACAGGTCACACTGGAACTCTCAGTACGCAACCACCCTGGCGTGATGTCCCATGTGTGCGGGCTGTTCGCCCGCCGCGCGTTCAACGTGGAAGGCATCATGTGTATGCCGCTACCCGGCAATGAACAAAGCCGTATCTGGCTATTGGTGAAAGATGATCACCGCTTAGCGCAGATGATAAGCCAGGTAGAAAAACTCGAAGACGTATTACAGGTGACCCGCCACGGCGAAGAGATGAAAATCTTTGATCAGGTAGCGGAGTTTTACCGCTAGCCCTCAGAAGGCGATACCGCTCTGTCGGGTATCGCCTCCACTCATTTAGCGGTTTAAAAACTTACCCATTGAGAATTTGCCACAACAGGTGTCGGTAAACCGGCATCAACGGGTGCTGCCACAACTGCCACAGACTGATGACCGCGATAACTGCCGTCAATGGTGCCAGCCAGCGCAGGCGCGCCAGTGTCAGCCAACCGGTTGGTTCCGCCGTATTCCCACGGGGAGCACGCCACCACCGCCATACCAACCAGCCCGCGCACCACAGCAGGACAGCCGTCACCAGCAGCAGCCACTTAAAGCTACCGCTGTCCGCCTGTTTGGGAATATCAATCGCCACACCGGCCAGAATACCGGGCAGGAGATACACCGGAGGCCAGGTAAGACAACCGATGATATTCGGCAGTGCAAAACGCCGGGGCGATAGCTGCAACATCCCCGCTACCATCGGGATCAGCGGCCGGGTCGGGCCAAAAAACCGGCCAATCAGAATGGTCGCCATACTGTGCTGGTGCAGCATTTTTTCGGTGCGATACAGGTATGCCCGGTGCTTTTGCAGGAATGACCAGTTATGTAACTTCTCTTTAAAGTGCCAGCCGATGAAATAGGAAATCCAGTCCCCCAGCAGACAGCCAATGATCCCCATCCCCCAGGCGGGATACAGCCCCATATTACCGCTGCCAATCAAGGTGCCCAGTGACGCCATCATGATTGTGCCGGGTAACAGCAGCCCCACCAACGCCAGTGACTCCAGAAACGCCACCAGCAGTACCGCCGTCAGCGAATACGCCAACGATTGAGTGATCAGATGCTCCAGCCAGGCTTCCATAATTCTCTACATTTCTGCTTTTTTATAAACAAAGATAACGGGATGATAGCAGGAAACCGCTGGCGTATGGCAGGAAGGAGTAAAAGTGCCTCTGGCACGGTACTCACCACCACCGACACCTCGCTTCCTTGAAGCGGCACTATTTTGTTGTTATAAAAGCAACACTTTAAAGTCGTGAATGGATTTACCGATGGAAGAAGCCAGGATTGCTTTTCCTGTTGGCAAAGGGCAAGTCAACAGGGTTGAAGATGTCAAAACCGTTCAACAGTTACTGAATAGCCGCTCAAATGGAACGCTGAGCGTTGATGGTATTGTCGGTATCAGAACACAAACCGCCATCACCCACTTTCAACGCCAGATAGTCGGAATGCATTCGCCTGACGGCATCGTTTCCCCGAATGGCCCCACACTGAGGAAATTAAATCATCTTCATATCCGACGCCCGGCAACCTCTCAACCCTCGTTTTCCAGCGATTCTGGTGACAGCGTTTCCGAAGAACTCTATCTGAATGCCGCCAGAGAATTAAACTGCGAAGTGGCGGCAATCAAAGCGGTGGTGATGACGGAAACGGCGCTAAATAGCGCGTTCCTTAGCCCAGGAAAACCCAAGATACTCTATGAGCGGCACTACTTCCGACGGCTCACTCAAGGTAGGTATGACCGATCGCATCCGCATATATCGGGTTCTCGTTATCCATCCTACGGTTTAGAAAGCCAGCAGTATGAACGTCTTGAAACGGCAATAACTCTGGATCGGAGAGCGGCATTAATGTCAGCCTCATGGGGAGCGTTTCAGATCATGGGAGAAAACTACAGAACCGCAGGATTTGATGATATTGAAAGTTTCGTTTCTGCAATGAAAAGTATCGATGGTCAGGTATTCGCTTTCATTAATCATGTGAAAAACACGCCACCTTTACTCTCTGCCTTAAGGCATAAAGAGTGGGCAAAATTTGCACGACTTTATAATGGTGAGTCCTATACTGAAAGGCACTACGATATTAAAATAGCCAATAATTATCGAAGACTAACTAACAGGTAATATAAAATGAAAAAAACAATATCATTATTACTAATAACATTATTAGCCTCAATGCCACTTTATGCATCAGTCAACTTAATCAAGAATAATGATAAAAACTTATCAAATGAAATAGTGAAGGTAGGAAATAAAAAAGGAATTATTGATATAAGCGTTCAAAATGAACAAAAATTTGACTTGATTGATAATGGTGAATATATAGGAACAATCATACCCGCCAGAGGATTTTATAAAAACTATTACCCACTGTGCTTTATTGGTTGGTCCACTGATAAAAAAACAGTATCTAACATTGTCTCATCAATAGGTCAAGGATATTTTGAACTCTCTCTTTGTTCAAAACTTGACGCTGTAGGTAAAATAGATGAAGCAGGAAGAACATTTATTGGTTTTGTATACACGGTAGGATTGAGGGACAGATACTCTCAAAATTACTTTCTCATTGAGTTAGACAAAGAGAAAAAAACAATAGAAGATAAAAGTCAACTCATTGAAAAATTTCAAAATGACTCAGAAAAAAAGAGCATAGCTGATCTAAAAAAAGACATAAAGAAAATCGATGAGAAATCGCAATGAAGAAAACACTGGCGATAATAGCATTGTCGATGTCACTGCAAGTACATGCATCGATTACGTTAATACCGACTGATAGCCGCCATCTACTGCTATCACTATCGGTAAAAACTCAATCACTGGATGTAGAACAGATTAAAATACATGAAAGTCAATCTTTTGATATTATTGAAAATGGTAAATATATAGGTTCACTAATCCCTGCTGAAGGATATTACAAAAAATACAACCCACTATGCTTTATTGGCTGGTCAACAGACAAAAAAGAAATTAGTAACATTGTACCATCTATTGGTCAGGGAGACTTTGAAAACTCAACTTGCCTAAGCCTCGATGCAGTAGGGAAAATTGATGTTAGAGATAAAACATTTATAGGTTTTGTTTATACTGTTGGGTTAAGAGATAGACGAGCAAAAAATTATTTTTTAATTGAGGTTGATAAAGATAAAAAAACGATAACAGATAAGAGTGCGATTGTTGACGAACTACAGAATAACGGTGAAAAAAAGAGCATCGCCTCATTAAGAAAACACCTTGAAAATGCCAAGGAGAAGAAAGAATGAGAGTGATTCCAATCGTATTTATCATCACAATCTCGTGGCAATCTCACGCCGCAATTAGCCTGGTGAAAAACAACGATGCGTCATTAATGAAAACAACCATTGAAGATGCAAACAAAAGAGGAATTGTTGATATAAAAATACAAGAAGAGCAAGCGTTTGATGTTAATGAAAAAAATAACAACATAGGAACAATAATACCTGGGAAAGGATTTTATAAAAATTACTATCCAGTTTGTTTTATTAGTTGGTCTACAGACAAGAAGACCATTTCCAACATTGTATTGTCAATGGGAAATGGCGACTTTGAATTTTCACAATGCGAAAACCTTGATGCAGTAGGAAAGATAGAGTCTGCAGGAAAAACATTCATTGGTTTTGTTTACTCTGTCGGTTTACCTGATGACAGAACAGAAAAAAATTATTTTCTATTAGAACTGGACAAGGATAAAAGAACCATTACGGATAAAAGCAATATCGTAGAGACTCTGCAAAACACCGATGAAATAAAGAGCATTACTGCAATCAGAAAATACCTCAAAGAAAACCAGAGTTCCATACCCGATTAACGTCATTCAATTATCAGGCACCTGAATTAAAATTAGGTGCCTGACAGGCTAACAACATGACTGCCAGTTAAAACAGCTGGCTTTCCCAAATGCAGTATGCACTGGTTCCCGCCTTAACATGCTCACATAACATATTCTTGTAAGTGAAAGAGATAAATTCTTCCGGCTGATACTCGTTATGTGTTATCGAACTCGGGTAGTGCATTCTGATATTTTTTACTTTTGCATCAGACAGTTTGATTGAGAAATATTGCTCCATCCCACCATTCTCAGAGGTTCGATAGAAAATGAAAGTGCAGGTCAAATATTCATTCTCATTTAATGCGCTGAGTAATAATGGCGTTGATTTATCAATGGGCTTTCTAATTTCAACCGGCTGATATGCCACATTATCAATACGTTCAGCTGAATTATTCAACTCATAAACAAAAATTTCATTTTCATGACCTTGTTGCCATTTATTTCCCATTGAATCATACGATCCACACCCAGAAGAAATCAGCCCCTGATTCTTACCTTCTATTTTCAGATAAATGATATTGGCCATTAAATTCCCTTTAATTCCATATTATGAATGATATGAAAAAGTAGCGAGGTCACTATAATAATTTAATGCTTAACCGACAAGTAGACCGCTCCAACGTGTGGGTACGGCAACTGGACAAAACCTGTATGCATATACATAATTTATGCCATTACTCCACTGACCCTCTGACAATACGCCATGACCCTTTCCCCACCACGTCAGGGATTTGTACTGACCCGCCACTGGCAAGACACCCCGGCCGGGATCAGGGTTGAATGCTGGCTGGCGACGGACACTGGCCCCTGTCGGGTCAGGTTGTCACCGCAACAGGCGGTAGCGTTTGTCCCGATGCGTCATCAGGCACGTATCAGCCAGTTATTAAGCGGGGAAAAACACTGGCAACTGCGGCCACTGGCGCTGAAAAACTTCCACCACGAGCCACAACTAGGGCTCTACTGCCTGCAATATCGTCAGCTGTTGCGACTGGAAAAGAAGCTACAGGAAGCGGGAATTCCGGTGTACGAAGCGGATATCCGCCCGCCGGAGCGGTTTCTGATGGAGCGTTTTATCACCGCGCCAGTCTGGTTTAGCGGCGAAGAAAACGCTGACGGGCTGATTGATAACGTCAAACTCAAACCGGCCCCTGACTACCGCCCGTCACTCAAAACCGTGTCGCTGGATATCGAAACCAGCCGCCACGGCGAGCTTTACTGCATCGGTCTGGAAGGGTGCGGCCAGCGTCAGGTATTTATGCTGGGGCCAGAAAATGGCAACAGAGAGGATGCTGGCGACCTGACGCTGGAATACGTCACCAGCCGTCCACAGCTGCTGGAAAAACTCAATCAGTGGCTGCACACCTACGATCCGGATGTGATTATCGGCTGGAATCTGGTGCAGTTTGACCTGCGGGTGCTGCAACAGCACGCCGAGCGTTACCGCATTCCACTACGATTCGGACGCGACGGTCAGGAGCTGGAGTGGCGCGAGCATGGCTATCGACAGGGGCATTTTTTCGCCAGCGCGCCGGGCCGATTGATCGTCGATGGTATCGAAGCACTGAAATCCGCCACCTGGAATTTTGCCTCGTTCAGCCTGGAATTTGTCGCCCAGTCGCTGCTTGGCGAAGGGAAAGCCAGCGACAATCCTTATCAGCGGCTGGAAGAGATCGAGCAGCGTTTTCAGCAAGACAAACCGGCACTGGCGCGCTACAACCTGAAAGACTGCGAGCTGGTGACGCGCATCTTCGAGAAAACCCATTTAATCGCCTTTTTACTGGAGCGGGCGAGCGTCACCGGGCTGGCGGCAGACCGCAGCGGCGGCTCGGTGGCGGCATTTACTCACCTCTACCTGCCACGTATGCATCGGGCCGGGTTTGTCGCCCCCAATTTGGGTGAGATCCCGCCGGAAGCCAGCCCCGGCGGCTACGTGATGGACTCCCGCCCCGGTCTGTACGATTCAGTGCTGGTACTGGACTATAAAAGCCTTTATCCCTCCATCATTCGCACCTTCCTGATTGACCCGGTCGGGCTTATCACCGGCTTGCAGCAGCCTGATGAACAGCACGCCGTCGAAGGTTTTCGCGGTGCCTGGTTTTCCCGCCACCAGCACTGCCTGCCCGCTATCGTGGAAGAGGTGTGGCACGGGCGTGATCTTGCCAAGCAGGAGAACAATAAACCGCTATCGCAGGCGCTGAAGATCATCATGAATGCATTTTATGGCGTACTGGGGTCGAGCGGTTGCCGCTTTTTCGATCCGCGGCTGGCGTCGTCGATCACCCTGCGCGGCCATGAGATCATGCGCCAGACCCGTTCGCTGATTGAAGCCAAAGGTTATCAGGTGATTTATGGCGATACGGATTCGACCTTCGTGTGGCTTAAGCGCGCCCATCGCGCAGACGAAGCAGACGCCATCGGCCGTGAGCTGGTCGCTTATATCAACGACTGGTGGCAACAACACCTGCATCAGCAACATGGGCTGAACAGCGCGCTGGAGATGGAATACGAGACCCACTTTCACCGTTTTTTGATGCCCACTATCCGTGGTGCCGAACTGGGCAGCAAAAAACGCTACGCCGGTATGACCATGACGCCACAGGGTGAGCAGATGGTGTTCAAAGGCCTGGAAACAGTACGTTCGGACTGGACACCCCTGGCACAGCAATTCCAGCAACAGCTTTACCAGCGTATTTTCCACCGTGAGCCGTATCAGGAATGGGTGCGAGAATACGTGGCTAAAACGCTGGAAGGCGAACATGACGACCTGCTGGTCTACCGCAAACGACTGCGCCATAAACTGAGCGACTATCAACGCAATGTGCCGCCGCAAGTGCGCGCTGCCAGAATGGCCGACGAGTACAACCGTCAGCATGACCGTCCTTTGCAGTACCAAAGCGGCGGCTGGATAAGCTACGTTATCACGGTCAATGGCCCGGAACCGCTGGAGAATCGCCGCTCGCTGCTGGATTACAATCACTATGTGGAAAAGCAACTGCAACCGGTGGCCGATGCCATTCTGCCTTTCATTCACGATGATTTTGCTACACTGATTACCGGACAGATGGGGTTATTTTAACAATCCGATGGTGCCTGACAGGTGACGAACAGGCCGCCATCCAGTACCATAGCGCCCTTTCAAAAATATCAGGCGTGGGTCCACGTCTGTCAGTTTAGACAACGGTCAATAACATCCGGGGCGCATCCCCCATACCCGCATCACAGGCTGTGCGCGATAGCATCACTGTCGCGCAGGGCGGGTAAGGTATTGCCGTACGCAGGGGTCGGCAGCCTCCTGTTCAGACATTCTCCGACAACGACGAGTATCGAGCTTAGAATTTATGCCTTTTACACTTGGTCAACGCTGGATCAGCGATACAGAAAGCGATTTAGGATTGGGTACGGTAGTGGCGATGGATGCCCGCATGATTACTGTGCTATTTCCGGCTAGCGGCGAAAATCGCCTCTATTCCAGAAATGACGCGCCCATCACCCGTGTCATGTTCAATCCTGGCGATACCGTCACCAGTCACGAAGGCTGGCAGCTAGAGGTGGAAGACGTTCGCGATGAGAACGGCCTGCGCACCTACATAGGTCAGCGTCTGGATACCGACGAGCCCGCCGAACTGCGGGAAGTCTTCCTCGACAGCAAACTGACCTTCAATAAACCGCAAGACCGGTTGTTCGCCGGGCAGATTGACCGGATGGATCGCTTCGCCCTGCGTTACCGTGCCCGTCTGCACCAGCATGAGCAGGCACTGCAACCCTGGGGTGGATTGCGCGGTATGCGCGCCAGCCTGATCCCACACCAGTTGCACATCGCCCGCGAAGTAGGCCAACGCCATGCGCCACGCGTGTTGCTGGCCGATGAAGTCGGTTTGGGTAAAACCATCGAAGCGGGCATGATTATCCACCAGCAATTGCTGGCAGGCCGTGCCGAGCGCGTACTGATCGTGGTGCCGGAAACCCTGCAGCATCAATGGCTGGTGGAAATGTTGCGTCGCTTCAACCTGCTGTTTTCGTTGTTTGACGACGAGCGCTACGCCGAAGCGCGTCTTGACAGCGACAACCCGTTTGAAACCGAACAACTGATCATCTGTTCGCTGGATTTTGTACGTCGTAACCCTTCCCGTTTCGAACAGTTGCTGGATGCCGACTGGGATCTGCTGGTGGTGGACGAAGCCCATCATCTGGCCTGGAGCGAAGCTGCGCCGAGCGCTGGCTATAAAGCGATTGAGCGACTGGCACGCGCTATCCCGGCCGTCCTGCTGCTGACAGCAACGCCAGAGCAATTAGGTCAGGAAAGCCACTTCGCCCGCCTGCGCCTGCTCGACCCGAACCGCTTCCACGACTACCACGAATTTATCGCCGAACAGCAACAATACCGTCCGGTCGCCGATGCGGTCACCCTGCTGCTGAGCGGCAACAATATCAGCGATAGCGAACGCAACGCCCTGAGCGAGATGCTGGGTGAACAGGATATCGAACCGCTGCTGAAATCCATCGCCAGCGACAGTGAAGACAGCGCCGCCGCACGTCAGGAACTGATCACTATGTTGATGGACCGCCACGGCACCAGCCGTGTGCTGTTCCGCAATACCCGCCAGGGCGTGAAAGGGTTCCCGAAACGCGAGCTGCACCAAATCAGGCTGCCGTTACCCGCGCAGTATCAGACGGCGATTCGCGTATCCGGCATTATGAATGCCCGTAAATCCGCCGAAGACTGCGCACGTGACATGCTCTACCCGGAGCAAATTTATCAGCAGTTCGAAGACGATAACGCCACCTGGTGGAGCTTCGATCCGCGCGTCGAATGGATGCTGGAGTTTCTGACCAGCCATCGCGATGAAAAAGTACTGGTGATCTGCGCCAAGGCCGCCACCGCGTTGCAACTCGAACAAGTGCTGCGTACCCGTGAAGCTATCCGCGCCGCCGTCTTCCACGAAGGGCTCTCTATACTCGAACGTGACCGTGCTGCCGCGTATTTCGCCTCGGAAGAAGAAGGCGCTCAGGTATTGATCTGTTCGGAGATCGGATCCGAAGGCCGCAACTTCCAGTTTGCCAGCCATCTGATCATGTTTGATCTGCCGTTTAATCCAGATCTGCTGGAACAGCGTATCGGTCGTCTGGATCGTATCGGCCAGAGCCGCGATATTCAGATTCTGGTGCCTTATCTGGAAAATACCGCTCAGGCATTGCTGGTACGCTGGTATCACGAAGGGCTGGATGCGTTCGAACATACCTGCCCGACGGGTCGCGCAATTTATGACAGCCACTACGAGCAACTGATCAACCTGCTGGCGAAACCGTCTGAACAAACCGGACTGGATGAATTTATCCATACCTGCCGTCAGCAACATGACACATTGAAAGCGCAACTGGAGCAAGGACGTGACCGCCTGCTGGAGATGCATTCCAACGGCGGCGAGCGGGCACAGTCACTGGCCCAGGCCATTGCCGAGCAGGATAACGACGTCAATCTGGTCAATTTCGCGCTCAACCTGTTCGACATCATCGGTATTCATCAGGATGACCGTAGCGATAACCTGATCGTGCTGACACCGTCTGACCACATGCTGGTGCCGGACTTCCCCGGCTTGCCGCAGGATGGTTGTACCATCACGTTCGATCGCGATCAGGCGCTGTCGCGCGAAGATGCGCAATTCGTGAGTTGGGAGCATCCGCTGATCCGCAATGGTCTGGATCTGATCCTGTCTGGCGACACCGGCAGTTGCGCCGTCTCTCTGCTGAAAAACAAAGCCTTGCCGGTCGGCACCCTGCTGGCAGAGCTGGTCTATGTCGTGGAAGCACAGGCACCGAAGAAACTGCAACTGACCCGCTTCCTGCCACCGACGCCGATTCGCGTCCTGCTCGACCGCAAAGGCACCAATCTGGCAGCACAAGTGGAGTTCGAGAGCTTCAACCGTCAACTGAGCGCCGTCAATCGCCACACTTCCAGCAAGCTGGTCAATGCGGTGCAAGACGAGGTGCACGATATGTTACAGAAGGCTCAGCCATTGGTAGAAGCACAGGCACAGGCGCTGATCGCCGAGGCGCAGCGTAACGCCGAAACGCAGTTACGCCGCGAGCAGGAGCGACTGGAAGCGCTCAAAGCCGTCAACCCGAACATCCGTGACGATGAGCTTGAGGCGTTGGAAGAACAGCGTGAACAGGTGTTGCTGAATCTGCAACAGGCCAACTGGCGTCTGGATGCCATCCGTCTGGTGATGGTGGCGCACCAGTAAACCTCATCCGTTATCTACCTACTTCGCGGCAAGGCCTGCCTTGCCGCGATGCCGGAGTCTTCATGGAACCCTATAACCCCCCTCGCGAGCCCTGGCTACACATCCTGTATCAGGATCAGCACATCATGGTGGTGAACAAGCCTGGTGGACTGCTCTCCGTTCCCGGTCGCGCCGAAGAACATAAAGACAGCATCATGACCCGTATTCAGGCTGATTTTCCCACCGCCGAGTCTGTCCATCGTCTGGACATGGCCACCAGCGGCGTGATGGTGGTTGCCCTGACCAAAGCGGCGGAGCGGGAGCTAAAACGCCAGTTCCGCGAGCGGGAACCGAAGAAGTCTTACGTTGCCCGCGTCTGGGGCCATCTGGCGCAGGATGAAGGGCTGGTCGACCTGCCGCTCATTTGCGACTGGCCTAACCGTCCGAAACAAAAAGTCTGCTTTGAGCAAGGTAAGCCCGCCCAGACCGACTACATCGTCTTATCTCGTGATAGCGATGGCACCACCCGCGTAAAACTGATGCCAATCACCGGTCGCTCACATCAGTTGCGTGTCCACATGCTGGCATTGGGTCACCCCATTCTGGGCGACGGGTTTTACGCCCACCCAGAGGCGAAAGCACTGGCACCCCGCCTGCTACTGCATGCACAGGAACTGGCCATTACCCATCCGGTTTTTACGACACCAATGCACTTTCGTTGCGAAGCTGACTTCTAGTCGTGGTGTTCAAGTCGTGGTGTTCAGGCCCCCAGTCCTGGTGCTGAAAACCGTGCTGCTTTAGAAACGATCGTTATGTATGTATGAAAGCAGGCAATCATGGAAAGGCGCGCGACGATGGGAAAAGCAAAAAGAGAAGAAGAGTTAGCGGGAAAACTTGTTGATTTTCAAAAACTCATAGGCAGCCTGGATATCCTGCGCTTTACGCTTGGCTATCTCAATCATGCGCGGCGACAGGCCTTTGCCCATCATTTTATCCGGATGGTGTTCGCTCATCAGCTTGCGATAAGCGCGTTTCACCGTCGCAGCATCATCCGTGCTACGCACCCCTAATGTCCGACAGGCGCTTTCGATAGTCGGTCCGCGCGAGTATACCGGTGGCCGCTGACCATAGGACTGCCCACCATAAGACTGATTACGCCGCTGATAAGACTTATTGCCCTGTCTTGATGATTGTTGCTGACTATTCTGCCGTGACTGATGGGTGCTCCCCTGCCGCGACTGGTAGGTATTGCCTTGTCGTGACTGGTAACCACTGCTGCTCTGTTTTGACGACTGATGGGCACCACGCTCCATATTGCGCATGAACAGCTCAAACTGTTCACGGGTTACACCCAGCTCATCAGCAAACACGTACAGCAGCCGCCGTTCATTCGGGTGTAATGCGCCGTCTACAAACGCGGCCTGTAACTGAATCTCCAGAAACATTCTGATTAAATCAAAACGGCCAATGCAGGCGTCGCGTAACTTACGCAGCTTATTACGCACCGGAAACTGACTGGCTTTCCCT
Source organism: Dickeya oryzae (assembly GCF_009372235.1). Lineage (GTDB taxonomy): Bacteria > Pseudomonadota > Gammaproteobacteria > Enterobacterales > Enterobacteriaceae > Dickeya > Dickeya oryzae. Next base: position 303,817 of record NZ_ML762921.1, read on the forward strand.
TCACGGAACGCCTGTTGCGCGGCATTACGCGCCTCGCCATGCAGTTCCAGCCGGTCCATCATGGTGGTAGCGATACGGATATCAGACTCCGTCACCCGCCCTTTTGATTTGGCCAGATGCCCCATTGCCTGAAAGGTCGTCAGACAAAACAGCGCCTGCCGGGTGGCTTGCGCGGAAAAAAAGTCGCGACGACGGGATGCCCGAGCTCTGTCAAGCAAATGACCCAACAGCAGCCCAATTATCAACCCGCCGACACCAGCGCTGGATACAATCCCCAACGCCAGTCCCAGCAACTTTCCCCAATACCGCATATACTCCTCAAATCCCCATGCCGTCGGCCAAAAATTGCTTTATCATACCCGTCATTTATCTTTGCTCCTAACGGCAACGCATAGAAAATGGCGGGGATTTTGCACTGGCGCTACGCCGGTGGCTAATATAGTCTCTGACCGTTTGCCGGCATGACGCCCTTGATGACGGAACACCAGATACCGCGTATGAAAAAAAGTTTTCCAACCCTGCTGGCCTCGTTAATTGGGTCGGCGCTGTACAGCCAGCATGCGCTGGCCGATCTCGCCTCTCAGTGTATGTCGGGCGTTCCTGTATACAATCGCCCGCTGGTAACCGGGGACACCAGTCAGTTGCCGGTTCACATCAAAGCGGATCAGTCACAGGCCAACTACCCCGACAGCGCCTTATTTACCGGCAATGTTAACGTCGAGCAGGGTAACCGCGTACTGACCGCAGACCAGGTGCAGCTACATCAGAAACTACAGGCGGGCCAGGCTGACCCGGTTCGCACTGTCACGGCTATCGGTAATGTGCATTACGATGATAATCAGGTCATCCTGAAAGGCCCGCGCGCCTGGTCCAACCTTAACACCAAGGATACCGATGTCGAAGACGGCGACTACCAGATGGTCGGACGTCAGGGTCGCGGCGATGCCGACAAGATGAAGCAGCGCGAAAACAACCGCTATACCATCTTAGATCATGGTTCATTTACATCCTGCCTGCCAGGTGATGATAGCTGGAGCGTCGTCGGTTCGGAAGTGATTCAGGACCGGCAGGAGGAAGTTGCTGAAATCTGGAACGCCCGTTTTCGCATCGCGGGTGTCCCGGTATTCTATAGCCCTTACATGCAACTCCCGATTGGCAATAAGCGTCGTTCCGGCTTCCTGATCCCTAACGCGAAATACGGCAGGAATAATGGGTTTGAGCTGGTGACGCCTTATTACTGGAATATCGCGCCCAACTACGACGCCACCATCACGCCACATGTGCAGACCAATCGTGGTATGCAGTGGCAGAACGAATTCCGTTATCTGTCGCGAGCAGGTTTCGGTCTGGTCGAATTTGACTGGTTGCCGGACGATAAACAATACAAAAACGATGTTCTGTCTGGTAAATCGGGTTATGCGCCTGATGATAATTACACCCGTTGGCTGTTCCACTGGCAGCATTTCGGCGTGATGGACCAGGTATGGCGCTTTAGCGCTGACTATACCAAGGTCAGCGATCCGAATTATTTTACCGATCTGGATTCGGTTTACGGTAATACCACCGACGGTTACGCCACCCAGAAATTCAGCCTGGGCTACGCCAACCAAAACTGGGATGCTACCGTCTCAACACGTCAATACCAGATATTCAGTAATCTGGCTTCCCGTGATATCTACCGAGCGCTGCCGCAGCTCGATATGAATTACTATCAGAATGATATCGGTCCCTTCGATCTGCACCTTTACGGTCAGGCAGTAAAATTTACCAATGTTAACCCCAGCCTGCCTGATGCAACTCGTCTGCATTTCGAGCCGACGATTTCCATGCCGATTTCCAATCAGTGGGCCAGCCTGAATACTGAAGCCAAGCTGATGGCTACCCACTATCAGCAGGAAAATCTGGATGCTTATAACGCCAGTAATCCAAACTCGCCATTAAAAAGTAGCGTAAACCGTGTAATGCCGCAGTTCAAAACCGACGGCAAGATGGTGTTTGAGCGTGATATGGACTGGGCGAAAGGCTATACCCAGACGCTCGAACCACGAGTACAGTATTTATATGTACCGTACCGTAATCAGTCTAATATCCGCGCCTATGACTCCACCCTGCTGCAGGCAGACTACGCCGGATTATTCCGTGACCGTACCTTCAGTGGTCTGGATCGCATCGCTTCCGCGAATCAGGTATCGAGTGGGGTGACAACGCGGTTGTATGACAGTGCGCTGGAAGAGCGTTTCAACGTATCACTGGGGCAGATTTATTATTTTAGTCACCCTCGCACCGGCACCAGTTCCAGTATTGACAAGAATGATGACCGTGGCAGCCTGAGCTGGGCGGGTGACGCCTACTGGAAATTTGCCGACAACTGGGGTCTGCGTGGCGGCGCACAGTACGATGAACGTCTTAAAAGCGTCACCCTTGGCGACGCTATTCTCGAATACCGTGGCGGCGGTGAACGTATGTTCCAGTTGAATTACCGTTTCGCCAGCTCGGAATATATTCAGGCAATGCTGCCAAACATCACCAACCCCGGCTTCCAGCAGGGTATTTCTCAAGTCGGCGCCACTGCCAGTTGGCCGTTGTCCGATCGCTGGGCTATCGTGGGTGCTTATTACTATGACACCAAGGCCAATCAACCCGCCGACCAGTTAGTCGGTCTGCAGTACAATACCTGCTGTTGGGCGGTCAACGTGGGCTATGAACGTAAGATAACCAAATGGAATAGCCCGACCAATCAAAGCGTCTACGACAGCAAGATTGGCTTCAGCTTCGAATTGCGTGGCCTGAGCAGCAATTACAATTTGGGTACGGACAAAATGCTGAGAAACGGTATATTGCCTTACCAGCGCGCGTTCTGATGAGGTAACGCCGGGAACTCTGGCGACAATAAACGTCTAATAACCGGTAGCGATTAAACATGTAACCCGCTCTGGCGGATAAAATTAACGGGAAAGGTATGAAGAACTGGAGAGCGCTTGTCCTGGGACTGGCACTGAGTGCCAACATGGCGTTTGCGGCCCCACAAGAGGTCAACAAGATAGCCGCCGTCGTCGACAACAGTGTGGTTCTGGAAAGTGATATCAATAGCCTGCTACAGTCCGTCAAACTGAACGCGCAAGAAGCCGGTCAGCAGTTGCCGGATGATGCCACGCTCCGTCACCAGATTCTGGAGCGTTTAATCATGGATAACATCATCCTGCAGATGGCGCAAAAAATGGGGGTTCAGGTCACTGATGACCAACTGGATCGCTCTATCGCCAATATTGCGGCGCAAAACCACATGAGCCTCGACCAGTTGCGCAGCCGTCTGGCCGCCGAAGGCATAAGTTTCGATACTTACCGTAACCAGATCCGCAAAGATATGATGATCGCGGATGTGCGTAACAGCGAAGTGCGCCGCCGTGTCACCGTGCTCCCGCAGGAAGTGGACTCGCTGGCTCAGCAGCTTGCCAGCCAGGGAGCAAACGGTCCCGAAGTTAACCTGAGCCAAATTTTGATCCCGCTGCCGGAAAACCCGACGCAAGATCAGGTTGATAAAGCAGAAAATCTGGCCAATCGTCTGGTGAAAGAAGCCTCTCAGGGTGCTGACTTCGGCAAACTGGCGATTACCTACTCTGCCGACCCACAAGCACTGAAAGGCGGGCAGATGGGTTGGGGTCGTCCGCAAGAACTGCCATCGTTGTTTGCCGAGCGTCTGGCTAACCCGCAGAAAGGCCAGATCATTGGGCCAATCCGTTCTGGTGTCGGCTTCCATATTCTACGTATTAACGATACCCGTGGCGGCTCTCAGGCCGTATCGGTCACCGAAGTGCATGCCCGTCACATTCTGCTGACAACCTCGGTCGTCATGAACGACGCGCAAGCCAAAGCTAAACTCGAAGAGGTGGCAAGCCAAATCAGAAGTGGCAAGCTGAGCTTTGCCACCGCCGCCAAACAGTTATCTCAGGATCCGGGCTCGGCCAATCAGGGTGGCGACCTGGGATGGGCATCACCCGAGATGTATGACCCGGCATTCCGCGATGCGTTGATGGACCTGAAAAAAGGCGAAATCAGCGCACCTGTGCACTCCTCCTTTGGCTGGCACCTGATCCAACTGCTGGATACCCGTCAGGTGGACAAGACCGACGTAGCCCAGAAGGATCGTGCCTATCGCATGCTGTTTAACCGTAAATTTGCCGAAGAAGCCCAAACCTGGATGCAGGAAAAACGCGCGTCGGCATACGTGAAAATCCTGAATGGTCAGAACTGATGTCCATTGAAACGCAGGTACAGCGAGTCGTGATTACCCCCGGCGAACCCGCCGGGATTGGTCCCGATGTGGTTGTTGCACTGGCCCAGCAAAGCTGGCCGGTGGAACTGGTGGTATGTGCCGATGCCGAGCTGCTGTTAAGCCGTGCGCTGGCGCTGAAACTCCCGCTAACCTTGCGTGAATACCAACCGCACCTGGCGGCGCAACCGCAAGCGGCAGGTACGCTGACGCTGCTGCCGGTTGCCACCAATGCTACGGTGGTGCCAGGGCAGTTGAACGTGTTGAACAGCCGCTATGTGCTCGATACGCTGGCCCGCGCCTGTGATGGTTGTCTGAAAGGCGATTTTGCCGCGCTGATCACCGGTCCGGTACACAAAGGCATTATCAACGAGTCAGGCATTGCATTTTCCGGCCATACAGAATTCTTTGCCGAACGCAGTCACTGTTCACGTGTGGTGATGATGCTGGCGACTGAGGAGTTACGGGTTGCGCTGGCGACCACGCATCTGCCATTAAAGGCCGTATCGGATGCCATCACCCGCGATAGCCTGCACGAAGTGATTACTATTCTGCATCAGGATTTGCAGCGCAAATTTGGCCTCGCCCAACCGGTCATCTACGTCTGCGGTTTAAACCCACATGCTGGCGAAGGCGGCCATATGGGGCGTGAAGAACTGGATGTCATTATTCCCGCGCTGGATGAACTGCGCCAGTCTGGTATTAAACTGGTTGGCCCGCTGCCTGCCGACACCTTATTCCAACCCAAGTACCTCGAACACGCCGACGCAGTGTTGGCGATGTATCACGACCAGGGTTTGCCGGTACTGAAATATCAGGGCTTTGGTCGAGCCGTCAACATCACGCTGGGGCTGCCGTTTATCCGCACGTCCGTCGATCACGGCACCGCGCTGGAACTTGCCGGTCGCGGTCAGGCCGATCCGGGCAGCTTTGGCACCGCATTGAATCTCGCTCTACATATGATTGCTAACCGTAATGAATAATCGCGTCCATCAAGGTCACTTCGCGCGTAAGCGTTTTGGCCAGAATTTTCTCAACGATCAGTTTGTGATCGACAGTATTGTTTCTGCCATCCACCCGCAGCCGGGTCAGGCCATGGTAGAAATCGGCCCCGGTCTGGGGGCGTTAACTATTCCTGTCGGCGAACGTATCGACCGCTTTACCGTCGTCGAACTGGACCGCGATCTGGCCGCACGGCTGGAGGTGCATCCGACGCTCAAGGATAAGCTGACCATCATCCAGCAGGACGCGATGACCGTGGACTTTGCCGCCCTGTCACAACAGGCGGGACAACCACTGCGGGTTTTTGGTAACCTGCCGTATAATATTTCGACACCGCTGATGTTCCACCTGTTCAGCTATACTCAGGCTATTCACGACATGCACTTCATGTTGCAAAAAGAAGTGGTCAACCGGCTGGTGGCAGGGCCAAACAGCAAGGCCTATGGTCGTCTGAGTGTGATGGCGCAGTATTATTGTCAGGTAATTCCGGTGCTTGAAGTGCCGCCGACCGCCTTCAAACCGGCCCCTAAAGTGGATTCTGCGGTAGTGCGGCTGGTACCGCACACGACGTCGCCTTATCCGGCTGTGGATACCCGTATCCTGAGCCGGATTACCACGGAAGCCTTTAATCAGCGGCGTAAAACGTTGCGTAACAGTCTGGGTAACCTGTTCACGCCAGAGCAATTGACTGCACTGGAAGTGGACCCTAACACCCGGGCTGAAAACGTCACTATTGCGCAATATTGCCGTCTGGCCGAGTGGCTGACCGCGCACCCCACATCGCAGGAATAAGCTGGAGTTGTCGTCATGATGAATGCGCCCCGAGTGTGTATACAGGTTCAGAGCTTCTATGTAGAAGCGCAATCTCAGCCAGAAGAAGGTCGTTTCGTCTTCGCGTATACCATCACTATCCGCAATCTCGGTCGTCATGACGTCAAACTGCTTAACCGTTACTGGATGATTACCAACGGCAACGGCAAACAAACTGAAGTACAGGGTGAGGGCGTGGTCGGCCTGCAGCCTGTCATTCAGCCAGGCAGCGAATTCCAGTATACCAGCGGCGCCATTCTGGAAACGCCGATGGGCACCATGGAAGGTCATTACCAGATGATTGATCATCAGGGTGAAACATTTCAGGTTCCCATTACGGTATTCCGCCTGGCCATTCCCTCATTGATACATTGAAAGATTATGGCTACCTATCTTATTGGCGATGTTCACGGCTGTGCCGTCGAGCTCAAATCGTTGCTGGCGCACGTTGCGTTTAACCCCGAAAGTGACACGCTATGGCTGACCGGCGATCTGGTCGCGCGTGGCCCCGATTCGCTGGATGTGTTGCGCTATGTGCGCTCACTGGGCGATTCAGTGCGTATGGTGCTCGGCAACCACGATCTCCATCTCCTGGCGGTATACGCGGGTATCAGCCGCAATAAGCCCAAAGATCGCCTGGATCCACTGTTGTCAGCACCGGACGCGGACGATCTGATCAACTGGCTGCGACGCCAGCCACTATTGCAGGTAGACGAAGAACGTAAGCTGGTGATGACCCACGCCGGTATCACGCCGCAATGGGATCTGGACACCGCCAAAATGTGCGCTCGGGAAGTCGAAGCGATCCTCAGCAGCGACAGCTACCCGCTGTTTCTGGATGCGATGTACGGCGATATGCCGAATCATTGGAGCCCGGAATTGAGTGGGCTGGCGCGTTTGCGCTTTAGTACCAACGTATTTACCCGCATGCGCTACTGCTTTTCAGGCGGTCAGCTCGATATGCTGTGTAAAGAGGCGCCCTCACAGGCACCGTCGCTGCTTAAGCCCTGGTTTGCTCTACCGGGCCCGGTTCCAACCGAATACGCTATTGCGTTTGGTCACTGGGCATCGTTGGAAGGAAAAGGCACGCCGGAAGGTATCTACGCGCTGGATACCGGCTGCTGCTGGGGTGGCTCACTCACTTGTCTGCGTTGGGATGATAAGCGCTATTTCACGCAACCGTCACTCTCATCCAATACCGAGTTTTCTGGCGATATCGCGCTGAACGGATAAGTAACAGCGCCCCTATTATCCAAAGCCGTGCTCATCATGTCATAGCAACGAAAACGTCGTCCCAGACGGAACCTTTTGGGACGACGGCTCGGCTGACGCCCTGGCGGGAATCGACCAGATACCGCCGCCAAGAAATCCGGCCAGACCAACGACTTCCAGATCACCTGAGGGCAATTCACGGCGACGTGGATCGCTCAAACGGTCAGTATTCAGATTGCTGTTTCTATTCGTCATGCGTACGGTCTCCTGCTTATCAAACACAGCGGATCACTGACATCGTTGATTTAACAACGAAAGCTGTTACTCATCTTTATACTAACGATGGCAGATGACGAAAATGTGTCTTATGGGTTGAGAGGCATGAAAAGCCTTTCGCTGTAAGCACAGAAAACGAAAAAACCCGTCATAAGACGGGTTTAGCTGGCTGGCTATCGTATGACCGACAGAGCGTTATCGCAGACAAGCGCACTTAGCGACGGTCGAGGATTTCGAAGCAATAACTGTGAGAGTTTTGCTCATCAGCATCATGGAATTCACTGAACGTCGATACCCACTCATCCGGTTCATAATCCGGGAAATGGGTATCGCCTTCCACCTCAGCGTCAATATGGGTCAGATAAAGGCGACCGGCTTGCGGCAGCATCTGCTGATAAATGCTGCCTCCACCGATCACCATCACTTCTTCCACATCGCCAGCCGCCGCCAGCGCCGCATCCAGTGACGTCACCCAGGTTACCCGTTCATCGTCGCCTGGTTGACTGCTCACCACAATGTTCAGTCGTCCCGGCAGCGGCCGCCCGATAGAGCGGAACGTATTACGCCCCATAATCACGGGTTTGTTGAGTGTATTGCGCTTAAACCACGCCAAATCAGCTGGCAGGTGCCACGGCATGGCGTTCTCCATTCCGATCACACGATCCACTGCCAGTGCGGCAATCAAACTAATCACCATGGTAAAACCCTACAGGCTACAAAATTGGTGCCACTATACGGAAAGCCTGCCCATGCGTCGATATGCTTACCGGGTCGCCCCCCACTATTTAAGAGAACACTGAATGCCTTAAAAGAGCACCGAATCTTTCAAGAGAAAGACGAAGTGCTACACCCCTGGGCGTTTACGATAAATCCAGACCCCCGGCAGCGACAGCCCAATAGACAGTGCCCCAACGATAAAACTGGCTTTCAGGAAGTTGGTGATCAGCGTTTGTATCAACGCTTCGCTATATCCATGCTGGGAAAGCTGCACCACCGAAATCATCGCCGTATAAGCTGAAATACCGGGGAACATCGGGATCACCGCTGCAACGGTAAAGACTTTAGGGTGAGCCAGGAACCAGCGGGACCAGCGAATACCGATGATCCCCACCATGATCGATGCCACAAAAGTCGCCAGCTCGATAGGGATACCGAAGCGAATCATCAAAAAGCGCATACTATGCCCCAATGCGCCAAGTAATGCGCAATACGGCAACGCCCGCATTGGTACGTTAAATACCATGGCAAAACCGACCGCTGGCACCGCGGCCAGCACCATGTCCTGAAGCAACGCCCAAACCAGTTCAATCACCATCCTTGCAGCCCCCATACTACCATTGCCGTTACCACACCAATACAGGTCGCCAGCGTCAGCAGGCTGGCCATCGTCCAGCGTGCCAGCCCGGTGTTCACATGGCCTTTAAACATATCGGCGACCGCATTAATCAGCGGAAAGCCGGGTACCAGCAACAATACGCTGGCCGCCATTGCCACGGAGGAGCTGTGCTCAAGAACAGGCACCCGCATCAACAACCCGGATGCCGATGTCGCCACAAAGGCGGTAATACAGAAATTGATCAATGGGTTAAGGTGCCGGACGGTCAGAACCTGACGAACATACATCGCCATACCACTGGCAATCAGCGTCACCAGAAACGCGTCCCAACCGCCGCCGTTTAAACGGCTAAAACAGCCGCACGACAACGCTACAATCGTCACCATCAGCCAACGCGGGTAACGCAACGGTTTGATATGGCTAAAGCGCTTTGCCACACCCGCCACATCCAGCAGTTTATGTTCTGCCATGATCACCACACGCTGCACTTCCGTCACCACATGCATGTTGATGCCTCTGTCCACATTTTTACGGGTGGATGTCAGGCAATGTCCTTGCATAATGGTGGTCAGCACTATCGCGTTAGCCGAAATCGAGCTTTCTACCGCGTCCATTCCTAATGCCACGCCAAGTCGTGACGAAAGTTGCTCGACCAACATACTTTCCGCACCATGCTGCAATAGCAGCAGTGCACACTGAATACACAATCGGGTAATATCCCTCTGCTGTGTGGTTTCATTTACCATCTTGCGCTTCGTCCCCTGTCCTGAGTACAACCACTATAAGCGTGGTTTTTATAAGTTTATTAACATTTCAAATCGATGATTGATAGTGCGAAAAAATGCCACTGACGGTATTATGCCCATCTTTTTTCGTCGAATCCTTGATTGTCATACGTGATCCATCATGCTTGAAACCTCTTTATTCGTGGCGACCATCGCTGCACTGGGGATGATATCTCCCGGCCCGGACTTTTTTCTGGTGATCAAAAATGCGGTACGTTACCCACGGCTGGCCGCCATGATGACCACTGTCGGTGTGATTGCCGGTGTTGCCACTCATATGACGTATTGTGTCGCGGGTCTGGCGGTCGTCATCACCACCACGCCCTGGCTATTCAGCTTGCTGAAATACGTCGGTGCTGCTTACCTGATCTGGCTGGGCATTCAGGCGCTGTGCTCACGCGGCGGCAGTAAACTGGATTTGTCCGGCCTGACGCCGCAGCGCGTCGGATTGTGGAAAGCCTTCCTCCAGGGCTATCTCTGCAACCTGCTGAACCCGAAAGCGACACTGTTTTTTCTGGCGGTCTTCACCCAGGTGTTGGGGCTGAACTCCAGCTTGGGGGAAAAGTTGTGGTACGCCGGGATAATCCTGGGACTGACGCTTATCTGGTGGCCGCTGCTGGTCATTCTGATTCAGAGCGAACCGGTACGTCGCGGCCTGACCAAAGCGCAAAAACTGATCGACAAACTGCTTGGCGGCGTGTTGATTACACTGGGAATCAAGGTGGCGTTAAGCTAAACCGCCACCCTGATAACAGACGAAAAAAACCGGCCTGATGCCACGCACCAGGCCGGTTTTATTTTTCATGATAGGCCTTTCATGATTGACCTTTCACGATTTCACGACAACGCACCTGAACCCAGGCGCGTTTTTAGCCATTATCCCTGAATACGGGCATGCATTTCCTGAACGGAAATGACCTGCTCGGTTGGGTCAGCATTCAGCGACATCGCTGTAGCAAAACCGCCATTCATGGTGGTGTCGTAATGCACTTTATACTGCAGCGCACTGCGGCGAATCAGTTTGGAATCTTCGATTGCCTGACGACCTGCCGTGGTATTGACGATATAGGTATACTCGCCATTCTTGATGCGGTCCTGAATATGTGGACGGCCTTCATGCACCTTGTTCACCAGACGCGGATTGATACCGGCCTCACCCAACACCACCGCAGTGCCGTGAGTCGCATCCAGTTCAAAACCGTGCTTGAGCAGCTTGGCCGCCAAATCCACCACGCGGGCCTTGTCACCCTCACGTACCGACAGCAACGCGCGGCCAGTTTTCTTCATCGATGAGTTACTGCCCAGCATCGCCTTGGCAAAGGCTTCAGCAAAGGTACGCCCTACCCCCATCACTTCACCGGTAGAACGCATTTCCGGCCCGAGGATCGGGTCCACACCGGGGAATTTATTAAACGGCAGCACCACTTCCTTAACGGAATAGTACGGCGGGATCACCTCTTTGGTGACGCCCTGCTGCGCCAGCGTTTGCCCAACCATCACACGCGCTGCCACTTTCGCCAGCGGAACCCCTGTGGCTTTGGAAACAAACGGCACGGTACGCGCCGCACGCGGGTTCACCTCAATCAGGTACACTTCGTTGTTTTTCACCGCGAACTGCACATTCATCAGGCCACGCACCGCAAGCTCGAACGCCAGTTTTTCCACCTGCTGGCGCATCACATCCTGAATCTCTTTGCTCAGGGTATAAGCTGGCAGCGAACAGGCCGAGTCACCGGAGTGCACACCCGCCTGTTCGATATGTTCCATGATGCCGCCAATCAAGACGCGCTCACCGTCGCAGATAGCGTCCACATCCACTTCCACCGCGTCATCCAGGAAACGGTCCAGCAGCACCGGCGCATCGTTGGAAACACTGACCGCCGTCTGGAAGTAACGACGCAAGTCGATTTCGTCATACACGATTTCCATCGCCCGGCCGCCCAGCACGTAAGACGGGCGAACCACCAGCGGATAGCCGATGTTAACGGCTTTTTCCACCGCCTGGTCGATGGTGCTGACCGTGGCGTTGGCCGGTTGCTTCAGACCAAGGCGGTTGACCGCCTGTTGGAAGCGCTCACGGTCTTCCGCACGGTCGATGGCATCCGGGCTGGTGCCGATCACCGGCACACCCGCGGCCTCAAGCTGACGCGCCAGTTTCAACGGTGTCTGTCCGCCGTACTGCACGATAACGCCCTTAGGCTGCTCAATACGCACGATCTCCAGCACGTCTTCCAGCGTTACCGGCTCGAAGTAGAGGCGATCGGACGTATCGTAGTCAGTAGAGACGGTTTCCGGGTTACAGTTGACCATAATGGTTTCATAGCCGTCTTCACGCAGCGCCAGCGCCGCATGTACACAGCAATAGTCGAACTCAATCCCCTGACCGATACGGTTCGGGCCACCGCCCAGTACCATTACCTTGTCACGATCCTGATTCGGGTTGGCCTCGCACTCCTCGTCATACGTGGAGTACATGTAGGCGGTATCGGTGGCGAACTCAGCGGCACAGGTATCTACACGCTTGTAGACCGGGTGCAGATCATATTTGTAACGCAGCTTGCGGATTTCACCTTCTGATACACCGGCCAGTTTTGCCAGACGGGCATCGGCAAAGCCTTTGCGTTTGAGCAAGCGCAGGAATTCTTTCGTCAGGCCGTTAGCGCCTTGTTCTGCCACCTGCTCTTCCAGACGCACCAGTTCTTCGATTTGCACCAGGAACCAGCGGTCAATGTTGGTCAGGTTGAATACGCCGTCAACCGACATACCTGCACGGAATGCGTCCGCCAGATACCAGATACGATCGGCACCGGCGTCTTTCAATTCGCGGCGGATTTTAGTCAGTGCCTCCGGATCGTCCAGACTCACTTTAGGATCGAAACCGGTCGCCCCGACTTCCAGACCACGCAGCGCTTTCTGCAGCGACTCCTGCTGGGTACGGCCGATCGCCATCACTTCACCCACCGATTTCATCTGCGTCGTCAGACGATCGTTAGCACCAGCGAACTTTTCGAAGTTAAAGCGCGGGATCTTGGTAACCACATAATCGATGGACGGTTCGAACGATGCCGGGGTACGCCCGCCGGTAATGTCGTTCATCAGTTCATCGAGCGTATAACCCACAGCCAGTTTGGCGGCGATCTTGGCGATCGGGAAACCGGTCGCTTTAGAAGCCAGCGCCGAGGAGCGGGATACACGCGGGTTCATTTCAATAACGATCAGACGCCCGGTTTTCGGGTTGACCGCAAACTGCACGTTGGAGCCGCCGGTTTCTACCCCGATTTCACGCAGTACCGCCATCGAGGCGTTACGCATGATTTGGTATTCCTTGTCGGTCAGGGTTTGTGCCGGTGCGACAGTGATGGAGTCACCGGTGTGGATCCCCATCGCATCGAGGTTTTCGATAGAGCAGACGATGATGCAGTTATCGTTTTTATCCCGCACCACTTCCATTTCATACTCTTTCCAGCCGATCAACGATTCGTCGATCAACAGTTCCTTGGTCGGTGACAAATCCAGACCACGGGTACAAATTTCTTCGAACTCTTCACGGTTATAAGCAATACCACCGCCCGTGCCACCCATGGTGAAAGACGGGCGAATGATGCAGGGATACCCCACATCCGCCGCGACTGCCAGCGCTTCGTCCATATTGTGGGCAATGCCGGAACGTGCGGTTTCAAGGCCGATTTTTTTCATCGCGATATCGAAACGGCGACGATCTTCCGCCTTATCGATGGCATCAGCGGTCGCACCAATCATGGTAACGCCGAACTCTGCCAGCACCCCCTGACGTTCCAGTTCCAGCGCGCAGTTCAGCGCCGTCTGACCGCCCATCGTCGGCAATACGGCATCCGGACGTTCTTTTTCGATGATTTTGCGCACCACTTCCCAGTGAATCGGTTCAATGTAGGTGGCGTCGGCCATCTCCGGGTCGGTCATAATCGTGGCCGGGTTGGAGTTCACCAGAATCACGCGGTAGCCTTCTTCACGCAGCGCCTTACACGCCTGAGCGCCGGAGTAGTCAAACTCGCACGCCTGACCGATCACGATCGGACCGGCACCGAGAATCAGGATACTTTTTATGTCTGTACGTTTTGGCATTTTTCGCTCCTGCGAACCCGTTTACTCACCGCCGCGCTGGCACTTTCGCCCTGTTCTTTTATCGCAGCGTGACTAAACGGATTCTGATTATTTGGTGTTACGATAAGACTCAATCAGCTCGATGAAGTGATCAAACAGCGGCGCGGCATCATGTGGGCCGGGGCTGGCTTCAGGGTGCCCCTGAAAACTGAATGCCGCTTTATCAGTACGATGAATGCCCTGCAGCGAACCATCAAACAGCGATTTGTGCGTTGCACGCAGTGTGGCGGGCAGCGACGTTTCGTCTACCGCAAAGCCGTGGTTTTGCGCGGTGATCATCACACGATTACCGTCCAGATCTTTCACCGGGTGGTTGCCGCCGTGGTGGCCAAACTTCATCTTGACGGTTTTCGCGCCACTGGCCAGCGCCAGCAACTGGTGGCCCAGACAAATGCCGAACACTGGAATATCGGTTTCCAGAAAGGCTTTAATCGCCTTGATGGCGTAATCGCACGGCTCCGGATCGCCAGGACCGTTGGAGAGGAAAATACCGTCCGGATTGAGTTTCAGCACATCCTCGGCCGGGGTTTGCGCGGGTACGACCGTCAGGCGGCAGCCGCGATCCACCAGCATACGCAGGATATTACGCTTCACACCGTAGTCATACGCCACCACATGATACGGCAGTTCGTTCTCGGTTTTTGCTGCTGGCAAGTCGCCTTCCAGCGTCCAGCTACCCTGCAACCAGCTATAACTGGAGTGGGTGGTCACTTCTTTCGCCAGATCCATCCCTTTCAGGCCGGGGAACGCTTTAGCCTTTTCCAGCGCCAGCGCCGCATCCGGCGCGTCACCGGCGATGATACAGCCATTCTGCGCGCCTTTTTCACGCAGCAACCGCGTCAGTTTGCGAGTGTCGATATCCGCGATCGCCACAATATTGTTGCGTTTGAGGTAATCAGACAGGCTTTCTTCGTTGCGGTAGTTGCTGGCAATCAGGGGTAAATCACGGATAACCAAACCCTGAGCATGAACGGCGGGAGATTCTTCATCGGCTTTGTTGGTGCCGACATTTCCGATATGGGGATAAGTAAGAGTGACAATCTGGCGGGAATAGGAAGGATCAGTGAGGATTTCTTGATAACCGGTCATTGACGTATTGAAAACGACTTCCCCCACTGCCGTTCCCTCTGCCCCAATGGCCCGACCGTGGAATTGGGTTCCGTCTTCCAGAACCAATAGCGCTGACTTAATCAAAACACCCTCCAAGGAATAAAAAATCATGTTATTTGCATATTAATTCAGATTTAATGGACTAAATCAATGCAAAAACCACCTGTAAGGCAAATTTTTGGCAAATTGCGCGCATTTTAATGATGCCCCTGACTGTTGTCTAGCCAAACCGGATTTTTTTTCACTATTTTATGGCTTCAGGAAGTAATACATCGCCATATCGGTAAAAACATACATCAACTGGTAAAAGTAAACGGTTGCCAGCAGCAATGAATGAAAGAATGATTAAAATCACGTCAAAATAGGCCACCTGAATCATAAACGGCCAACAGACAATGGAAGAAAAGATAGATAACCATTAAAAATATCGAACATAGACCAAAATACAAACCAAACCATCATTTATCACATAAAACAATGGCGCTATTTTTAGCGCCATTAAAATCAATACATTAATAAAAAACCAGAGAGCCACACCTTACAAATCATCAAGCCCCAACACATCTTTCATATCAAAAAGACCATGATTATGAGAGCTTACCCACAATGCAGACCTGACAGCGCCATTTGCGAATGTCATACGACTGGAAGCCTTGTGTGTTATCTCGATGCGTTCGCCGATGTCTGCAAACATCGCCGTGTGCTCTCCCACGATATCTCCAGCCCGAATGGTGGCAAAACCGATGCTTTTTGGCTCACGTTCACCGGTATACCCTTCACGTGCATAAACCGCACACGCTTTCAGGTCACGACCCAATGCCCCGGCGATCGCTTCGCCCATCGCTAATGCCGTGCCTGATGGCGCGTCCACTTTATGACGGTGGTGCGCCTCAATGATCTCAATGTCCGTGTAGTCACCCATGACTTTGGCCGCTTTTTCCAGCAGCTTGAGCAACACATTCACGCCAACGCTAAAGTTAGCGGCAAACACAATCCCAATGTCGGCGGCAGCCTGCTGAATCGCCGCTTTACCGGCGTCGTCAAAACCGGTGGTACCGATCACCATCCCTTTGCCGTGCTGGCGACAAAACGCGAGGTGACTGAGCGTACCTTCCGGACGGGTAAAATCGATAAACACGTCGAAATCGTTCACCACCGCCTCAAGACTGCTCTGTACGGTGACATCCGTTTTCCCTGCCCCGGCCAACTCTCCCGCGTCACTCCCCAGCAAAGATGAACCTTCACGTTCCAGCGCCGCACCCAGTACAACGCCTTCCATCTGTAACGCAGCCTGAATCAACTGCCGCCCCATGCGGCCACCCGCTCCTGCGATGGCGACGCGGATTTGTGCATCACGCATATTCGTACTCTTTATTTGTTGATAAGTGAGAAAAGGCTCTCAGGTTAACCAGCCCAGCCGGGCGCTGCCAGCCGAAAACCCCCGTAATTAGAAATTTATGACAAACCCGCGGGGATATCAGTAAAAGCTATTGTTTAGCAAGCGCGCGTTATGAGCCAGGTTATGGCCATAACCCCCTGAGCAGGCGGGCATGGCTTAACCAAAACATTAAGGCGCTAAAGCCAACACCTGCGCCACCAAGGCGCGAAACCTCGTAACATCCAACGCTAGCGCCACCTGTGCATTAGCCGGGCGATGCAACCGATGCTGGAGATCCACCACCGTGGTACCCGCGGTATATTCTCCCTGCGTTTCCACCGCGACAAAACAGTGTTGCAGGGTAAACAGGCTGGGTTTCACCAGATAAGCAATAGCGCACAGATCGTGCATACGCAAACCAGTCGCCATACTACCGCTGCGATAATGGCTGAACAGCGCATGCAACATGGCGCCGGTACGGTTAAGGCCTGGCAGTGTCGCCAGATAATCCGGCGTCAGCACCGCCTCATTGGTCACATCCAGCCCACACATCACGATATCGATACCGCTGTCGAAGACACGCGCCGCCGCCTCCGGGTCGATCGCCATATTAAATTCCGCATTCGGCGTGAAATTACCACGCCCTGACGATCCCCCCATCATCACCAGACGTTTAATCTGTTTTTTACACTGCGGGTAAAGCGTCAGCAGTAAGGCGACATTGGTCAGCGGCCCGATGGTCACCAGCGTGACAGGCTCAGTGCTACGGTTAAGGCAGTCATACATGGCCTGGACGGCAGACGTTTCCAGCGCTGTGCGTTCATGCGCCACAAAGTCATAGCCTTCCATGCCAGACTCACCATGAACATAGGCAGCGTCACGCAGCGGACGTACCAACGGTGTCGCCGCCCCTTGCGCCACCGGCACGACTGCGTCCCAAAAATGCAGGAGCTGTAGCGCATTGCGCGTGGTTTTTTCCACGTCCACATTGCCTGCCACTGTCGTAATGAGCTTCAGATCCAGTTCAGGGGCAAACAACGCCGCCGCGATGGCAACAGCATCGTCGATGCCTGGGTCAGTATCCAGAATAATGGGGATTCGGTTCATGCGCGTTCTCCCAAAAAAATGCCAGGCGATTTTCATCGTCTGGCATCATTTTTAACAATGAGGCGAAGGACTTACTCCACTTCACGAACGTCCATACGCAATTCTTTCGGCACTTCAAACACGATGTTCTCTGCGCGACCTTCCATCTCCATGGCCACCTCCCCCCCCATGCTTTGCAGACGTTTAATGACTTGCTGAACCAGCACGTCCGGCGCAGAAGCCCCGGCGGTCACCCCCACACAAGCGACACCCTTTAGCCACTCTTCCCGAATATCATCCGCAGAATCAATCAGGTAAGACGGTTTGCCCACACGCTGTGACAACTCGGCCAGACGATTGGAATTAGAGGAGTTTTTTGAACCGACCACCAGCACCACATTGGCCTGCGCCGCCAGGTTACGTACCGCTTCCTGACGGTTGGTGGTGGCGTAACAGATATCATCTTTGCGCGGCCCGATAATCTGCGGGAAACGTGCCCGCAGCGCATCGATGACCGCCGAGGTATCATCCACCGACAAGGTCGTCTGGGTCATGAAACAGAGATTGGTTTCATCCTTTACCTGCAGTGACCAGACGTCCTCCGGCCCTTCTACCAGGTACATGCCCCCAGCCGGGTTGCTGTACTGGCCCATCGTGCCTTCCACTTCCGGGTGTCCGGCGTGGCCTATCAGGATAGCTTCCGTCCCCTTACGGCTGGCACGCGCCACTTCCATATGCACTTTTGTTACCAGCGGACAGGTCGCATCAAAAACGGTCAATTCACGGCTTTTGGCTTCCGCTCTCACCGCCTGCGATACACCGTGCGCGGAGAAGATCAGAATCGCACCATCCGGTACATCTTCGATTTGTTCGATAAAGACAGCGCCGCGATCGCGTAATCCTTCCACCACATAGCGGTTATGTACCACTTCATGACGGACGTAAATCGGTGCGCCGTACACTTCCAGCGCCCGCTCGACAATACTGATAGCGCGATCAACACCAGCACAGAATCCACGGGGATTAGCCAGCAGGATTTTCATGCATTGCCTCCGTCAGAAGGGGGATGAATCTCCAGTACTTCTACGTCAAACGTGATGGTATGCCCGGCCAACGGGTGGTTGAAATCCACCGTCACCGACTCTTCTGCCACCTCACGGATGATGCCTGGCATGTCATTGCCCGCCATACCGCTAAACAGCATGATGGTGCCCACTTCGGGCACCCCGGTCTGCACAAAATCACGGCGCAGGAAGAATTGGATCAAGTCGGGATTCGACGGACCAAAAGCAGACTCCGGCGGCAGGCTGAATGTACGCTTATCGCCGACCTGCAAACCCAGCAATTGAGCCTCCAGCGCCGCCGACAGGCTACCATCTCCCAGCCGAAACATCGCCGGTTTACCGCCGTCGCGGGTGGCTTCCGCCACGGAACCGTCTTCCAGCATCAGCGTAAAATGCACCAGCACTTCGCTGCCGTTTGTCACGAATTCCGTCATGCGTTATTTACCTTCCACCTGCTTTTTTTGCGGAGAAGCTAAAAACCCCTCCAGCACAATCAGCAACGCTCCCACGACAATGGCGCTATCCGCCAGATTAAACGTCGGGTAATGCCAGTTATTGACGTAAAAATCCAGAAAATCGATCACGTAACCATGCACTAATCGATCGGCCAGATTGCCAATAGCGCCACCAATGATCATCGAATAAGCGATGTTGTTCAGCTTCTGGCTGGCACTGGAGCGATGCATCATCCCCAGCAACGCCACAATAATGACCAGCGCTATCACCGCAAACAGCCAGCGTTGCCAGCCGCCTTTGTCTGCCAGAAAGCTAAACGCCGCACCATAGTTATGGGCGTAGGTAAAATTGAAGAACGGCACCAGCGGTACCGACTCACCCAGTTGGAAGTGGGTCATCACCCACTGCTTGCTGCCGAGATCGACCACCAGTACCAGTGCAGCTAGCCACAGCCAGCGCAGACCCGTTGCTCCAGTAGATTTACTCATCAGACAAACTTACGCTCTTCGCCATTACCGCCAACATTGGTCGCACAGCGACCGCAGACATCAGGATGCGCGGCATCACTGCCGATATCCGTTTCATAGTGCCAACAACGCGGGCATTTCTCCCCGTCGGCTTTAGTAAGGACAACTTTCAGTCCCGGTAATTCACTTTGTTGTGCGTCAGCCGGTGCATTCTCACCACGTTCCAACCGCGCTTTGGAGGTTAACAAGGCAAAGTGCAACTCACCTTGCAAGCTGTTGAGCTGTGCAAACAACCGCTCATCCGCATACAACGTCACGGCTGCTTCCAGTGAGCCACCAATGCGTTTGTCGTTACGTGCCTGCTCGATCACCTTGTTGACTTCACTGCGCACATTCAGCATGTCAGTCCAGAACGCATCGTTCATCGGTTCGCTGTCGGCCAGCCCGAATAAACCGTCATACCACTCTTCGGTAAAGACAAACTGCGCACGTTTACCCGGCAGATACCCCCAGATTTCATCGGCGGTAAACGACATAATCGGGGCCATCCAACGAACCAACGCTTCAGCGATATGGAACAGTGCCGTCTGGCAGCTACGACGCGCCACGCTGTCGTGTTTCGCGGTGTACTGACGGTCCTTGATGATATCGAGATAGAACGACCCCATCTCAATAGAACAGAACTGCATCAGACGCTGCACCACACGGTGGAAATCGTAACTCTCGTAGGCCTCGACAATCTCATCCTGCGCCACTTTGGCACAGCCTACCGCCCAACGATCCAGCACCACCATGTCTTCCGGCTTCACACTGTGCAGCGCCGGATCGAAACCATTCAGGTTAGCCAGCAGGAAACGTGCGGTGTTACGGATACGACGGTATGCATCGGCAGAACGTTTGAGGATTTCATCAGATACCGCAATCTCGCCAGAGTAGTCGGTAGAGCCGATCCACAAACGCAGAATATCCGCCCCCAATTTATCCATCACATCCTGCGGGCTGACGGTGTTGCCGATGGATTTCGACATCTTGCGGCCCTGACCGTCCACAGTAAAACCGTGGGTCAACACCTGACGGTACGGCGCTTTGCCTTTAATCGCGGTAGAAATCATCAGTGAAGACATGAACCAGCCACGATGCTGGTCAGAACCTTCCAGGTACATATCCGCTGCGTGGCCGCCAAATTCCGGGCGAACATCCACCACAGAAGCATGCGTCGACCCGGAGTCGAACCACACATCCAGCGTATCCGGTACTTTTTCATAATCGGCCGCTTCCGCGCCCATCAGGTCTGCCGGGTTAAGATCCCACCATGCCTGAATGCCATCCTGTTCAACACGTTTGGCTACCGCTTCAATCAGCTCTGCGGTACGAGGATGCAGTTCCTGCGTTTCTTTATGCACGAACAACGACATCGGCACGCCCCAGGTACGCTGGCGGGAAATACACCAGTCAGGACGGTTTGCAACCATCGACTCAATGCGCGCCTGACCCCAATCCGGGATCCACTGCACGCCTTTGATTTCGGACAGCGACTGAGCGCGCAGCCCTTTCTGATCCATACTCACAAACCACTGCGGCGTGGCGCGGAATATAATCGGCGACTTGTGACGCCAGCAGCACGGGTAGCTGTGTTGCAGCTTTTCATGGTGCAACAACGCACCGCGCTCACGCAGCAATTCAACGATCTTGTCGTTGGCTTTGAACACAAACAGACCATCCAGCCCCGGGAAGGTACCCGGCAGGTAGCAGCCGTTGGGTCCGACAGGGTTAGCGATTTCCAACTGGTATTTCTGGCTGATGACATAGTCGTCCGGGCCGTGGCCACCGGCGGTGTGTACCGCACCGGTACCGGCATCCAGCGTGACGTGATCGCCCAAAATAGCCGGGACATCGAAATCCAGGAAGGGATGACGGAAACGCAGCAGTTCCAGCTCGCTACCCTTGACCGCATGGCCCAAACAGCTGCTGGTATCACTGCCAGCAACGCGTTTAGTCACCGCGTCGGCCAGCCCTTGCGCCACGATGATAGCCTTGTCGGCAACCTGAACCAGTACATAGTCAAAGTCAGCATTCAGGGCAATCGCACGGTTAGCCGGCAACGTCCAGGGTGTCGTGGTCCAGATAACCAGCGCGACTTCACCGTTTACCGCATCGGCCGCCAGCCCGAACTTCGCCAGTACGGCAGCACGGTCAACCGCGTTGAACGCGACATCAATCGCCGGGGAAGTTTTGTCGTAATACTCCACTTCCGCCTCCGCCAACGCGGAACCACAGTCGGCACACCAGTGCACCGGCTTGGCGCCTTTGTGCAGATGGCCGTTTTCGATGATACGACCCAGTGCGCGAATAATATTGGCTTCGGTTTTAAAATCCATGGTCAGGTAGGGGCGATCCCAGTCACCCAACACACCCAGACGGATGAAATCTTTTTTCTGCCCGGCTACCTGCTCGGCTGCGTATTTCCGGCACTCTTCACGGAACTGTGCGGCGCTGACTTTCTCACCCGGTTTGCCCACCAATTGTTCTACTTTCAGTTCGATTGGCAGACCGTGGCAGTCCCAGCCCGGCACATACGGCGAGTCATAACCGGATAAACCTTTGGCCTTGATAATAATGTCTTTGAGAATCTTGTTAACCGAGTGACCAATATGAATATTGCCGTTCGCATACGGCGGGCCATCATGAAGGATAAAGGTTTTTTTACCCTTCTTGGTGCCACGAATAATCCCGTACAAATCCTGCTCATACCAACGTTTCAGCATGTCAGGTTCGCGCCTGGCTAAATCGCCACGCATCGGGAACCCTGTTTCCGGCAAATTCAGGGTAGTTTTATAGTCACTCATTCGCTTCTCGATTTCGTTTTCGGCTAGAGAAAAATTAAACCGGTGCCTTCAACCCGAAGAACTCACGGGCGGCCACCACATCGTTGGCGATTTGCTGCTTCAGCGCATCCAGCGAAGCAAACCGCTGCTCACTACGTAATTTTTTACACATCACCACATCTATATGTCGCCCATACAGATCCAGTGTGACATCCAACAAATGCACTTCCAGTTGCTGGCGTTTATCGCCCGTTATGGTCGGACGGGTACCGATATTGGCAACACCGGGCAACGGCGCATCACCCAGTCCGTACACCTGGACGGCATAGACACCGCTTACCGGAGAAACCTGACGTTTCAAAGGCAGGTTGGCCGTTGGAAAGCCGATGGTGCGCCCCAGCTCGTTGCCGTGCACCACCCGACCAGAGATACTGAACGGGTGCCCTAACAGTTCCTGCGCCAGCGTCAGGTTGTCCTGCGCCAACGCTTCGCGTACGGCTGTGCTGCTCACCCGTTTGCCACTGCTGCAAAAGGTCTGCGTGCTGATCACGTCGAAATTCTGTTCGACGCCCGCTTTCTGTAATAACAGGAAATCCCCTTCGCGGCCAGCCCCGAAGCGGAAGTCATCCCCCACCACCAGAAATCTCACCCCCAGTTTTTCCACCAACAGGCTGGAAATAAAGGTACTGGCATGGTTCGCGGCAAAGTGGGCGTCAAAGGTCACGCACAAGAGATAATCCACACCGGCCTGCGCCAGATACTTCACCTTATCGCGCAGCCGGGTCAACCGTGCTGGTGCTTTCTCTGCGGCAAACAGTTCCAGCGGCTGAGGCTCAAAAATCATCACCATGACCGGTAACCCACGGGCCTGACCTTCCTGCTTCAGGCGCTCAAGCAATGCCTGATGCCCGCGGTGGACACCGTCAAAGTTACCAATAGTTAGCACACAGCCGTAGTGGCAGGCCTGGAGATTGTGTATACCGCGTATTAGCTGCATAACTGGCTCAAAACAGTGGAAATCGGCGGATTATACCTTGTACAGCGAACAAGGTTAACCCGCGATTCATGCCTTTTGTTGCCATGTCAGCGTATTTCGCCTTCCCACCTCAATGAGAATTTTTCACCTGGCCGCTAGCTGGCGCATCGACAGGCGCACGGCTTTTAACCCGTAATCAAACGCTTGACGCGACAACGGCGGTAAAGGGCGAATTTATGACGCGAAAGGCTGTATTCCCGACGCTTAAGCTGCTAAAATCCCGCGCCATCACAACGTAACAAGCGCTGGCGTACAAACGGCGCTTATTTGCACAAATCCATTGACAAAAGAAGGCTAAAAGGGCATATTCCTCGGCCTTTGAATTGTCCTCGATAGAATATATTTGGGAGTTGGACCTTGGCTAATATCAAATCAGCTAAGAAACGCGCCGTACAGTCTGAGAAGCGCCGCAAGCACAATGCAAGCCGTCGCTCCATGATGCGTACTTTCATCAAGAAAGTGTATGCGGCCATCGCCACTGGCGATAAAGAAGCTGCGCAGAAAGCATTTAATGACATGCAACCGATCGTGGACCGTCAGGCCAGCAAAGGTCTGATCCACAAAAACAAAGCTGCTCGTCATAAATCCAATCTGACTGCGCAGATCAACGCGATGCAGTAATCACGTTTACGTGATGAATCGCTAAAGAAACCGGCTCAGGCCGGTTTTTTTGTGCCTGCTAAACACTAAAAACACCGTTATTCACAAAACAAGGAAGAGAAGTCTTCGTTGCAGACACGTTGCACCGCCGGATGTTGAATCATACGCTCGGCAAAAATAACGTAATACTCATCCTGAATATTATCGATGCGGCCAACCTCTACAATTTCACCCTGTGCCACCATTTCATCGGCATGCAGCGATGGTGCGACAAAGATCGCATCGTGACTCATTCCGAAGGCGGTCATCAATGCCGCATCATCGAACTCACCCATGATATCCACTAACAGATTCTGCTCACTAAACCAATTGAGCAGCTTGCGCCCCAGCATGGTGCGACGAGCAGGAATTAATAGCTTACTTTGCGACAGGCAGGCGGGGAAAGGCACCTCCGGCCCCGGACGGCGGCTGTAAAAGCTCACCCCGCACTCACCCAGTTTGCGGGAAAATAGACCGGCCTGCTGGCCGGAATCCACCGGGCAATCAGACAAAATCATATCCAGCTTGTGCTGGCTTAATTGTTCAATCAGCAGCTCATGGGTGGATTCGAAGCAGCGCAGGTGAATCGGCATTTGTTCATTCACCACCGTTTCCAACACCCGGCTTACCAGTCGTTTAGACAAGGCATCCGCCACACCGACATCAAACAGCAGGCTGGATTCCTTGCGGTAATTCACGATATCCAGCATCTCCTGACTCAAGGCAAACATCTTGTCCGCATAGCGAAACACCAGTTGCCCCAGCTCTGTTGGCTCCAGCCCACGACCTTTACGTTTGAACAACTTTCCCTGTAGCCGCTCTTCCAGCAGTTTTATTTGCCCGGTAATCGTTTGTGGCGTCAAAAATAGCCGTTCGGCGGCTGCAGCCACCGAACCGGTCTTACACACTTGCCAGAAATAGTAGAGATGATTGAAGTTAATATGCGACATAGGCCCGCGTCCCTTCATTCATGTTCCGCATGGTTTATGCGAGTGTATGCATAGCGCATTCATGCATCGTTCAGCGTGCCGCAGGCAATACCGCACGCAACGTCAGGTAGCCCAACACCGCCGTGGCCAGTGATGTCAGCAAAATGGCCAGCTTGGCATACAGGATATCCTGTGCCGACACATCGCCAAACGCCAGCAGCGTAATGAAGATAGACATGGTAAACCCAATACCGCACAACACCGATACCGCCATCACCTGACGAAAATCCACGCCTGCCGGTAACCGGCCAAGCCCAAGGCGGATCACCAGCCAGCTAAACAACGACACACCAATCGGCTTGCCCACCAGTAATCCGCTGGCGATACCTAACGTTAATGGCGACAGCAAGTGCCGGAACTCAACACCCTGCAACGAAATACCAGCATTAGCGAAAGCAAACAGCGGGATTACCAAAAAGGCTATCCAACTCGCCAGCCCGTGCTCCAGCGTACTGGCAGGCGAAGTATGACCCGTCGGAACGCGCAGAGGAATAAAGAACCCCACAATCACCCCAGCAAGCGTAGCATGCACGCCAGATTTCAGAATACACACCCACAGCACGATACCAACCAACAGATACGCTGAGGTTTTCATCACCTGCTGGTGATTCATGTACGCCAGTACCATGATCGCGGCCAGTGCGCCTGACAGCGCCAGCCAATGCAACTGCTGTGTATAGAACAAGGCAATGATGACGATAGCCCCCAGGTCATCAATGATCGCCAGCGCCAGCAGAAACACCTTTAACCCGGTTGGCACTCGTTTACCCAACAGCACCAGGATACCGACCGCGAAAGCGATATCCGTCGCCGTCGGAATCGCCCAGCCGGAACGGGTTTCTACTTCGGTAGCGTTGAACAGCAGGAAAAACAGCGCGGGCACCAGCATCCCACCAAACGCCGCCACCACCGGCAGTATGGCCTGATGCCGACTCGCCAGCGCACCGACGACCAATTCACGCTTAACCTCCAGCCCTACCTGCAGGAAAAACAGCGCCATCAAGCCGTCATTGATCCACAACAGCAGTGGTTTGTTGATATTCAGTGCGCCAATCCCCAGTACAACCGGTATCTCCAGAAAGGCGTGATACCACGATAATGTGGCGGGGATATTGGCAACCAGTAACGCCAGCAGCGTGGCGATAATCAAAATCATACCGGCAGCCGCTTCCAGGCCGGTCAAATAGCGAAATAGCTTTATCATTTTTGTCTCCCTTACCCCATCGACGGGCATCACGGCCCGATAATGAGATGCAAGGTTAAGCCACAGTAATCATCGTTAAAAGCAGTTTTAAACTGGATTATTACTCGAATAAATCGAGCAATCAGACAATGTCGGTAAAAAAGCCAGCCGGGTTACCCTGGCTGGCTTTTATTAAGACGGGCGGAGAATCGACTTAACGCGTCAAATCATCAAAGAATTTTTTCACACCGTCGAAGAAACTTTTGGAACGAGGGCTGTTGCTTTCGCCAGTCGGCCCACCGAAACTTTCCTGCAATTCCTGCAACAGTTGTTTTTGACGATCACTCAAGTTGACCGGGGTTTCTACCACCACCCGGCACAACAGGTCACCCTGAACGCCACCACGAACCGATTTCACGCCTTTACCGCGCATACGGAACAGTTTACCGGTTTGCGTTTCCGCGGGGACTTTCAGCATCACCCGGCCATCAAGTGTCGGCACTTCAATTTCCCCGCCCAGCGCCGCCATCGCAAAGTTAATCGGGACTTCGCAATAGAGGTTATTGTCTTCACGCTGGAAGATCGGGTGTTCACGTACTTGCACCTGCACATACAAATCGCCTGCTGGTGCGCCAAACTCTCCCGCTTCCCCTTCACCTGCCAGGCGGATGCGGTCGCCAGTATCGACCCCTGCCGGGATCTTGACCGAGAGCGTTTTGCTCTTCTCAACGCGGCCATGACCGTGGCACTTCGTGCAAGGGTCTTTGATGATTTTCCCGCGCCCATGACAGTGCGGACACGTCTGCTGCACCGTAAAGAAACCCTGACGCATTTGCACCTGTCCGTTACCGTGGCACGTCGGGCACGTGACTGCATTGCTGCCTGGTTTAGCACCGCTGCCATGGCACACGTCACACTCTTGCAGCGTCGGGATACGGATCTCTTTTGTGACGCCGCGTACCGCTTCTTCCAGCGTCAGCTCCATGGTGTAACGTAAGTCAGAACCGCGACTTGCACGCTGACGACGTCCGCCGCCAAAGATATCGCCGAAGACATCACCAAAAATGTCGCCGAAATCAGCGCCGCCGAAACCACCGGCACCGCCACCACCCATGCCACCTTGCTCAAACGCGGCATGTCCATACTGATCGTAGGCGGCGCGTTTCTGAGCATCGGTCAAAATCTCATAGGCTTCTTTGACTTCCTTGAACTTGGCTTCAGCTTCTTTATCGCCCGGATTGCGGTCTGGATGATATTTCATCGCCAGCCGTTTATAAGCCTTTTTGATGTCGCGTTCGTCCGCGCCTTTCGCAACACCCAGAATTTCGTAGTAGTCTTGCTTCGCCATTCTTTTTTCCTGCCCTCAACATGCGTGCACGGGCGCAGAGTTTCCCCGACGCCCGTGCTGGTTGCCAGCAACAGTATGAGCTACCGCTACTGCGCCCGCTTAAGGGCGATTATTTCTTGTCTTTGACTTCTTCGAACTCGGCGTCAACCACATCGTCATCCTGACGTGCGGCATTGTCAGCGCCCGCCGCACCGGCCTGAGCCTGTTGCTGCTGAGCGGCTTCCAGCAGTTTGGTCGATGCTTCGGCCAGTTTCTGGATTTTCGCGTCGATATCCGCTTTATCTTCACCTTTCAGCGCAGTTTCCAGCGCTTTCAATGCTTCTTCAATAGCGGTCTTGTCAGCGGCAGCCAGTTTGTCACCGGTTTCTTCCAGTTGCTTACGGGTGCTGTGCAGCAGGTGGTCACCCTGGTTACGCGCCTGTACCAGCTCTTCAAACTTACGGTCCGCTTCGGCGTTAGCTTCAGCGTCACGTACCATCTTCTGAATTTCATCTTCATTCAGGCCCGAAGAGGCTTTGATGGTGATGTTCTGCTCACGGCCACTGTTCTTGTCTTTAGCCGATACATGCAGGATACCGTCGGCGTCGATGTCGAACGTCACTTCAATCTGCGGCATACCGCGCGGTGCCGGCTGGATACCGTCCAGGTTGAACTGGCCCAGCGACTTGTTATCGTGAGCGCGCTTACGCTCACCCTGCAGTACATGGATGGTCACCGCAGACTGGTTGTCTTCCGCCGTTGAGAACACCTGACTGTGTTTGGTCGGGATCGTGGTGTTCTTGGTAATCAGCGGGGTCATCACGCCGCCCATGGTTTCGATACCCAGAGACAGCGGAGTCACGTCCAGCAGCAGTACGTCTTTTACATCACCGGCCAGCACGCCACCCTGCACCGCAGCACCGATCGCCACAGCTTCATCCGGGTTAACGTCTTTACGCGGCTCTTTTCCGAAGAAATCGGCCACTTTCTTCTGTACCAGCGGCATACGTGTCTGACCACCGACCAGGATCACGTCGTGGATTTCGGATACGGACAGGCCAGCATCCTGCAGCGCCACTTTCAGCGGTTCCAGTGAACGGGTTACCAGGTCTTCAACCAGCGATTCCAGTTTGGCGCGAGTCACCTTGATGTTCAGGTGTTTCGGACCGGTTGCGTCCGCCGTGATGTACGGCAGGTTAACGTCTGTCTGCTGAGCAGAAGACAGCTCAATCTTCGCTTTTTCTGCCGCTTCTTTCAGACGCTGCATCGCCAGCGGGTCGTTACGCAGGTCAAAGCCCTGCTCTTTTTTGAACTCGTCAACCAGATAGTTGATCATACGGCTATCGAAGTCTTCGCCACCCAGGTGGGTATCACCGTTGGTCGCCAGTACTTCAAAGGTTTTTTCGCCGTCCACGTCATCGATTTCGATGATGGAGATATCAAACGTACCACCACCCAGGTCATACACGGCGATAGTGCGGTTGCCAACACCTTTGTCCAGACCGTATGCCAGCGCAGCGGCGGTCGGTTCGTTGATGATACGTTTTACTTCGAGGCCCGCGATACGGCCGGCGTCTTTGGTCGCCTGACGCTGAGCATCGTTAAAATAAGCCGGAACGGTAATGACGGCTTCGGTGATGGTTTCACCCAGATAATCTTCCGCCGTCTTTTTCATTTTTTTCAGCACTTCAGCGGAAATCTGCGGCGGAGCCAGTTTCTGATCTTTAACTTCTACCCACGCATCGCCGTTGTCAGCCGGAATAATTCTGTACGGCATGATGTTGGTGTCGCGCTGAACTTCTTCATCCTGGAAACGACGACCAATCAAACGTTTGATAGCAAACAGCGTATTTTTCGGGTTAGTCACCGCCTGACGTTTAGCCGGTTGGCCAACCAGAGTTTCACCATCTTGCGTATAAGCAATAATGGAAGGCGTGGTGCGATCACCTTCGCTGTTTTCCAGTACTTTGACCTGCGTACCGTCCATAATCGCTACACAAGAGTTGGTTGTACCCAAGTCGATACCAATAATCTTACCCATCTAAACATCTCCACTTAAAAGTCATATTCGGTGTGGTGGTTTAACCTACTATGCGGGCGAAATACTACTTTTCAACACCCCAAAATCGTCATTATCTTTTCAGTCAAACCGCTTCGATGACTCTAAGATGGGGACGACAATTCCGGCATCAAGGGGGAGTCACCAAAAAAAACTGCATCTTCCCCGTTTTTGATCAAATTATTCGCAACCTATCTGGTTGTATCGCCTATTGCCGCCCGCTATGATGCCGCGCTCGCCGCAGAAAAGGGATTAACCCGGCCTGACAGCGGGTAACGGCGGCACGCCGTTCATCTCGAAGGCGTGCTCGCCGGGCAAACTTTGAGACACAACACCACATTGACCATTTTGTTATTGCTGAGGATGTATGCACGAGAAAACGTTGGCGAATCCGGGCCCACTGGGACTGATGGGCTTCGGGATGACCACCATTTTGTTAAACCTGCACAACGCAGGCTTTTTCCCACTGACTTCTATTATTCTGAGCATGGGCATCTTCTACGGCGGTATCGCCCAGATCCTGGCTGGCCTGCTGGAATATAAAAAAGGCAACACCTTTGGCGTCACTGCCTTTACCTCCTACGGCGCATTCTGGTTGACGCTGGTTGCTATCATCATGCTGCCCAAAATGGGCCTGGCGGAAGCCGCCGATGCACAGTTCCTGGGCGTATTCCTGGCACTGTGGGGCATCTTCACCCTGTTTATGTTCTTCGGCACACTGGGTGCCAACCGCGCGCTGCAATTCGTGTTCGCCAGCCTGACCGTACTGTTCGCCTTGCTGGCGATGGGTAACATCACCGGCAACCACGCACTGCTGACCTTCGCCGGTTACGAAGGCATTATCTGTGGTGCCAGCGCCATCTACCTGGCAATGGCCGAAGTGCTCAACGAGCAGTATGGTCGTACCGTACTGCCGATTGGTGCTCGTGGCGCACACTGATAGAGCCGTGTAACACTCGCTATCAGGTAAAAAAGAGAGGCGCATATTGCGCCTCTCTTTTTTCGTTCACTTTTTTACCCACTGCGATTATACGCTAGCAGGCGACGTCATCTGCTCGGCTTTCGATTCCACTTCACGATGGGTTTGGCTCTGGAGATAAACCCCCAGTATCAACCCCAGAGCACACAACGCCAGCACATAAAAAGCCGGTGCCAGCGGCGTCCATTTCATCAACAACGTGACAAAAATAGGTGTCATGCCACCAAAAATGGCGTACGCCACGTTGTAGGAAAAAGAAATGCCGGAAAAGCGTACCGCAGCCGGGAATGCACGCACCATGACGTATGGCACTGCGCCCACGACGCCCACGCTCAATCCCGCCAGCGCATAGCTGATGAACAACACACCATGGCTCATGGCCGCGTGGGAATAAAAGAACCAACTGCATACCGCAAACAGCAGGCTACCGATAATAAAGGTGCGGCCAACGCCAATCCTGTCCGATGCCAGCCCGGCAATAATGCACCCCACCATCAGCATGATGGTAGCCAGACTATTGGCCAGCAATGTTAACGCTGCCGGAATGCCGTGCAATTTCTGCAAATACACCGGTGCCATCAGTATCACCACCACAATGCCCGCTGATAACAGCCAGGTTAGCAACATACTGACCACTATCGCCTTCTTATGGCGAAAGACGACGGTTTTGAGCGGCAGTTCATCCGCCAGCGCCTTATGCGCCTGCATCTCGCGGAAAATCGGCGTTTCCTGTAACCAGCGGCGCAGGTACAAGGCAATCAACCCAAAAATACCACCGATAAAGAACGGGATACGCCAGCCACCGGCAACAATCTGCCCAGGCTGTAGTAAGGTATTGAGCACAGTGGCGACCATCGAACCAAACAGAATGCCGAGCGTCAGTCCAGCAGTCAGTGTACCGCAGGCAATACCGATGCGGGAACGGGGAACATGCTCCGCCACAAACACCCACGCACCCGGCACTTCACCGCCAATCGCCGCCCCTTGCAGCACCCGCATCAACAATAACAGTAGCGGGGCCACGATACCGATGGAGGCGTATGTTGGCAGCATCCCCATACCCAGCGTAGGCAATGCCATCAGCAGGATACTCAGGCTGAACATTTTCTTGCGACCGACACGATCGCCAAAATGCGCCATCACGATACCGCCTAGCGGACGCGCCAGATAGCCAGCAGCAAAGATACCGAAGGTCTGTACCTGCCGTAACCATTCGGGAATATCAGACGGGAAAAACAGATCACCAATAACCGCAGCGAAAAAGACGAAGATGATGAAGTCGTAAAACTCCAGCGCGCCGCCCAATGCCGCCAACGAGAGGGTTTGATAATCGTGTCGATTCAATCGACGATGCTGCTCACTAGTCATAAATAACCGCGCAATGCCAGTACGATAAGAAAATAATTTTATATTATCGTGTAAATAAAAAATTACTATAGCGGCAAAATTTTGACACACCAGCATCGGGCGGTAATTATTGATTCAATACCTCAACTTCAGCTTTTTATATCGCGTATCGCACTCTTAGGACGAAAAGCGACTACCACGTCAGGATTGGTTTCGATATAAGGCCCCTCCAGCAGTTGGATGCAGTAGGGGACACTGGCAAAAATACCCGGCACGATAACCTGCCCCGTTGCATCCTTCAGGCCAGACAAGGTTTCACGAATAGATTTCGGTTGCCCCGGTAAATTGAGAATCAATGCCTGCTTGCGAATGACACCAACCTGACGTGACAAAATCGCGGTAGGCACAAAACGCAGGCTAATCTGGCGCATCTGTTCGCCGAACCCCGGCATTTCCCGATCGGCAACCGCCAGCGTGGCATCAGGCGTGACATCACGACGTGCTGGCCCGGTACCGCCCGTCGTCAGTACCAGATGACAACCACATTCGTCCACCAGCTCACACAGCGCTTGCTCGATTAG
The DNA here is from genome assembly GCF_009372235.1 of Dickeya oryzae. Lineage (GTDB taxonomy): Bacteria > Pseudomonadota > Gammaproteobacteria > Enterobacterales > Enterobacteriaceae > Dickeya > Dickeya oryzae. Next base: position 336,174 of record NZ_ML762921.1, read on the forward strand.
TGGTTGTTCATCCGGCACCAGACGGGTTTGCACATCAAAAGGGGTGCTCAGTGCTTCGCTCAGCCATGCCTGCAGAGCCGGAATGCCTTCATCCTGATAAACCCCGCTGGACGCGCGATCAGAAATGGATACCAAACCAACACATAGACTGTTCATAAGCACCTCTTGTTTATCCAAAAATTAGTTCTATCAGCCAGATTAATCATCCAATGCATTAAACCCATTCAAAAATCAGCTCACTAATGAGACAATGCCTAAGATCCGCGCGATGTCGTCAACAACCGCGCCATGACCATACAAAATATCTAACGATTCAACGTGTTAATGCTCAACTATCGATTAATATTTTTGACCATAATAATAATTAAGAGTCTACCCCAGCTTTCATGATTATCGCAGTCAGATTGCACAGGGAGAGTACGCGTAAATCATCACGTGAATAACTGCTACACTAATTCCGGGCTCCGGGAACCCACGTAGCGCCTCAACGAGGCTGATTTTGCAAGTAACATCAGGGCCGGACAATAGCGTACCACCGTGCAGTTCAGGAAAAGTGAATGAATGTTATTAAAAGTCACCTGGTAAGGTTGTTTGCCAATCCATTTTCCGCTTTTGTCTTGTTCGGCTTGTTCTCCGTTGCGCTGACCAGCCTGTTGTTGCTGAATTCCCGTCAAAAAGACTGGCAGGAAGAAAAACGCAGTTTTGATAATATCATTCGCCTGTACGACGCGAATAACATAGGTGGCGACGTCACTGAAAGTGATCAGTTCTACAAAGTCGGCAATTCCATGTTCTCCCGGGTGCGCATTATGGCGTTCAACACCCACGACACCCGCCACGAATGTATCAACCGCCTGTCGGAACTCAACCTGCCGCTTAATGATATGGCGATTATCCGGGTTTGCCAGAATATGCTGGCCTCATCGGGTAATTCGCAGGAAAAAGATCAGTTTATTACCGTGATGCCCATCCTCTCGCCCACCGACAAGCTTATCGGCGTGCGCGTGCGCATCACCTCCTTGAATAATGTGCCCGGCTTTATCAACATTCTTACCTCTTCTGCAGAAATCGTCACTCTGGTTTGTATCAGCCTGCTGATTGCCATTATGGGCAGCCTGCTGTCGCTGTTTGCGAAGAAGTACCTGATAGAACTGCCTGCCACCGCTCGTTACGACGATCTGACCGGTGTTTTGCGCCGGGACGCCTTTTACCAGTTGGCCAACCGTGCATTAAAAGTTGCCTATCAGGAGGATAAGCCGCTCTGCGCGATGCTGATTGATATCGACCATTTCAAGCAGGTGAACGACACATGGGGGCATGCCGCTGGCGATAAAACGCTCAAAACCATTGCCGACATTATTCGGCACTCGTTTCGTAACCGTGACATCATTTGTCGTCTGGGGGGGGATGAATTTGCCGTCGTACTCCCCGGCATCACACTGGAAAACGCCATGCGTGTGGCAGAACGGGTCAGAGAAGGGATCCATGAATTCGGGTACAACGCCGCCTCGGTAACACCGTGGATTACCGTCAGCATTGGGTTGGTGGCCGCTGAACTGCCTGATGAGAGGCTGGATGAAATTATCCGCCGTGCCGACGTTAATCTCTATCAGGCCAAACGTTCACGGAACTGTACTATCGCCACGCAGCCCGCATCGGCCCAACAGGACATGACAGAAACAACAACGGCCAGCGCCAGCTGACCGTTTTCGACAGACACGCGGTATTCAACCCTACCGGTGTAAACCTTAACTGCAAGCAAGTCGTTATAACAGATACAGCCGTTATAACAGATAACGTCTTACAGCAGGTCGGCGATCATTTTTTCCAGTTTTTCCTGGTCTACCGCAAATTTACGGATACCGTCGGCCAGTTTATCCACCGCCATCGGATCCTGATTGTGCTGCCAGTAAAAATCAGACTCAGTCAGCTTAGCCGGACGTGCTTTCACTTCGCCCTGATAAGACAGCTTACGCACCACCTCACCCTGGCTTTCCGACAGTTCTTTGAGCAGAGCCGGGGCAATCGTCAGACGATCACAACCCGCCAGTTCCAGAATCTCACCCGCATTACGGAAGCTGGCACCCATGACCACGGTTTCATAACCATGCGACTTATAGTACTCATAGATATCGGTCACGGAGATAACACCTGGGTCTTCGTGCGCAGCAAACTCTTTCTTGTCGCTGTTGGCTTTGTACCAGTCCAGAATGCGGCCTACGAACGGAGAAATCAGGAATACGCCGGCTTCTGCGCAGGCACGAGCCTGGGCAAACGAGAACAGCAGGGTCAGGTTGCAATTGATGCCTTCTTTTTCCAACTGCTCAGCAGCGCGGATACCCTGCCAGGTGGAAGCCAGTTTGATCAGAATACGGTCGTTGCTGATACCAGCGTCGTTATACAGTTTGATCAGACGTTTTGCCTTGGCAACGCTGGCTTCGGTATCGTAAGAAAGACGGGCGTCAACTTCGGTAGAGATGCGGCCCGGAATCAGCTTAAGAATTTCCAGACCGATATTGACGGCCAGTTTATCCGTCGCATCAACAAGCTGTTGCTCGCGTTTGCTGCTCTGCGCGCGGGCCCAGACCACGGCGTCATCAATCAGCGCACGGTATTCTGGAATCTGTGCGGCATTTAAAATCAGGGAAGGGTTGGTAGTGGCGTCCTGCGGCTGGTAAAGCTTCATTGCCGCGATATCGCCGGTATCTGCCACTACGGTGGTGAATTGGCGTAGGGAAGTCAGTTTATCCGTCATGTTGGCCTTTCTCATTGTTTGTGCATGAACTGGTGGCAGGAACTGTCGCCAGAGCCTGATAATAACACGCGCCAAAGACCGCGCAAGCGGACCAGCAAAAAACCAACCAAAAGAAAAATTGGAAAATTAAGATTAAAAATCAAAGAAATAACCAACATCCATTTTTATTTATTCCTGTTTTTAACCAAAAATCGCGCGCTACGCCACATAACACCGATTTATCATGCCTGTCGCAGCTATCGCCCCTTTTTACTGACTTTTGCTACAGTAAGGCCAGCCAATACACCAACGGGATATGCTTATGCTCATCACCCTTTCACCTGCTAAAACGCTGGATTACACCAGCCCGCTGCCGACTCAACGCTATACGCAGCCTGCGCTGCTGGCGTACTCCCAGCAACTGATACAGCATTGCAAGCAATTGACCCCGGCGGATATCGCCTCGCTGATGGGCATCAGCGACAAGCTGGCAGACCTGAATGCCGCTCGTTTTCAGGAATGGAGCCCGGAATTTTCACTGGATAACGCACGTCAGGCACTGCTGGCCTTCAAAGGTGATGTCTATACCGGTCTGGCCGCGGAAGATTTCAACGAGGCAGATTTTGATTTTGCGCAGCAGCATTTGCGCATACTGTCCGGCTTGTATGGCGTATTGCGTCCGTTGGACCTGATGCGACCTTATCGTCTGGAAATGGGCATTCGGCTGAAAAACGACACAGGCAACGACCTGTATCAGTTTTGGGGCGATACCATTACCGAAACGCTTAATCAGGCACTGGCCGAACAAAACGACGATATCCTGATCAATCTGGCCTCAGACGAGTACTTCAAATCCGTTAAACCCGCCAGACTCAAGGCACGGATTATCAAACCCGTCTTTTTGGATGAAAAGAACGGCAAGTTCAAGGTGATCAGTTTTTATGCCAAAAAGGCTCGCGGCCTGATGAGTCGCTTCATCATTCAAAACCGTCTGACACAACCGGAACAGCTAAAAGATTTTAACAGCGATGGCTATTACTTCGACCCTGCCGACTCCTCGGCGGACGAACTCGTCTTCCGACGCCGCGAGCGCGATGCCTGAAAACATGAGCACAACGTTTAGCGTGCCTTAAAACAATCACCACCTCCCGAGGAGGTGGTTTAACGCTGACAACAAAAACGACCGGAAGATGGTTCCCTATTTTCCGGTCGTTTGGCAGGGTCGTCGTGAGGCCAGTCTGACTCACGATCCGGAGCAGATTAGTACGGCAGCTCCATCAGGAATTTACGCAGCAGCGCAAAATCCGGGGCAAAGTGGTGCGACAGCAATGCCAGATCGGCACGATCGGCCAGCGCCTGCGGTAACGGCAAGGTTTTACCCAGAATCGCTTCCACACTCTCTTTAAACTTCGCCGGATGGGCAGTACCCAGGAACAGGCCGTATTCACCCGGTTGCAGTTGGTCACGCAACAAGCGGTAAGCGATCGCCGCGTGCGGCTCCGAGGTATAACCCAGCGCTTCCAGTTCCAGCATGGTGGCTTTGGTGGTTTCGTCACTCACCGCACCGAATGCCAGATCCTTCAGTTGCCAGTTTTTACGGCGGAACAACTCCTCCACGCGCGGCCAGTTGTTCGGCTGGCTCACATCCATCGCATTGGAAAGCGTCGCCACTGTCGGGTTTGGCTGCCAGGCACCACTTTGCAAAAAGCGTGGCACGGTATCGTTAGCATTGGTCGCGGCGATAAAACGTTTCACCGGCAGGCCCAGCGATTTCGCCAGCAAACCGGCAGTCAGGTCACCGAAGTTACCACTTGGCACTGATACCACCAGTTGGTTGCGTGCTTCCTGTGGCAACTGCGCCACGGCTTCAAAATAGTAACTGATCTGCGCCAGCAGACGACTGATGTTGATAGAGTTGGCAGAGTTCAGCCCGATAGCACGCTTGAGTTCTTCATCATCAAACGCCTGCTTCACCAGCGCCTGACAGGCGTCGAAATCGCTGTCGACAGCGATGGTGTGGATGTTGCCACCCAGGGTACAGAACAGTTTTTCCTGCAACGGACTGATCTTGCCGTTCGGGTACAGAATCACCACCCGCACATTTTTCAGGCCGTAGAACGCGTGAGCAACCGCCGCCCCAGTATCACCAGACGTCGCGGTCAGAATCGTGATTGGTTGATCGCCCGCCACTTCCGCCAGCATCTGCGCCATCAGACGGCCACCGAAGTCTTTGAACGCCAGCGTCGGGCCGTGGAACAGCTCCAGCGCGGCAATATCCTCACTCACCGGCACGACCGGCGCAGGGAAACGGAACGCCGCTTTCACACGCTGGTAGACGGTTTCATCAGACATTTCATCACCAATGAACGCCGACAGGATACGGCTACTGCGGGTGACAAAATCCTGCTCCAGCAGTTCATCAACGGTAGTGCGGTCGAATTCAGGCAGCTCCAACGGGAAAAACAGGCCCTGATTGCTTCCCAGTCCTTTACGGATCGCCTCGGCGAAATTCACCTGTTCATTGTGATCTTTCAGATTGTACAGTTTCATGCGTTATCCCAGTTGTCGCGCGCCTGCGGTATCCAGACGGCAAATATGAACAAAACCTTCGTCGTTCTGCAGATAGTTTTCCCGCAGCCAGTTTGCCAGGCGCTGTGCAACGTCCATATCGTTGCACACGGAAAACAGCGTCGGCCCGGAACCGGAAATGCCACAGGCCAGCGCCCCTAATTCGTTGGCAGCCTGACGCGCCTCGGCGAAACCCGGCAGCAGGCGCGTGCGATACGGCTCGGCGATCACGTCTTTCATCAGTGTGGCGGCAAGCTCCGCCTGACCGGTATGGCAGGCGTGAATGAAGCCCGCCAGATAGCGACCGTGGCTAATACAATCCTGACGGCGATACTGCGCGGGTAAGATTGCCCGCGCTTCAGCCGTGGACACCTTGATGCCCGGATACGCCATCACCCATAACCAGTCGTCGAATCCCGGTACCGGCTGACTGATGATGCCCTGCTCTTCTATCATCAGTTGCACGCCGCCCAGAAAGCACGGCGCAACATTGTCGTAATGTACGCTGCCGGAAATACGGCCTTCCAGCTCACCCATCAGTGCCAGCAGTCGGGTATCATCCAACGGCTTACCACAGAACTCGTTCATCGCCATCAATCCGGCGACCACCGAACAGGCGCTGGAGCCTAACCCCGATCCAATCGGCATGTTTTTTTCCAGCGTCATGGCAACCGGCACGGTCTTGCCAATCTCCTGACAGAAGCGCTCCCAGCACTGATAAACGATGTTATCTTTCGGGTTATCCGGCAGCTTACTGACAAAACGCCCTTCATTGTGCAGGCTGAACAGATCCGCTTCGCGCACGCTAACGCAATCGCCCAACAGGGTACCATCCACCGGTGATACCGCCGCGCCCAGCACATCAAACCCCACGCTCACATTCCCAATGGATGCCGGGGCATAAATCTTCACCATTCTCACACTCCCACCTTCCACGACAGCGTACGCAGCAGGTCTGCAAATACCCCGGCCGCCGTCACATCATTACCTGCCCCGTATCCTCGCAACACCAGCGGCAGCGGCTGATAGTAGCGGCTGTAAAACGCCAGCGCATTCTCACCGTCCTTCACTTTGAACAACGGATCGTTACCGCCTACGGCACTGATCGTCACCTGACATTTGCCGTCTTCGATCTTACCGACGTAGCGTAACACTTTACCTTCTGCACGCGCGGCTTCAACCCGGTGGGCAAATTCGGCATCCAACTGCGGTAAACGTTCCAGAAAACTGGCTACATCGCCCTGTGTGTATTCCGCGGGCAGCACAGAATCAACCTGGATATCTTCCAGTTCCAGCTCATACCCCGCCTCACGCGCCAGGATCAACAGCTTACGCGCCACATCCATACCAGACAGATCGTCACGCGGGTCCGGTTCGGTAAAGCCTTTTTCTTTCGCCAGCAGCGTTGCGGCGGACAACGGCATGCCTTCATCCAGCTTGCCGAAAATAAAGGATAAAGAACCCGACAAAATACCGTTGAAGCGGATGAGCTCATCACCAGCATTCAGCAGATTTTGCAGGTTTTCGATAACCGGCAGACCTGCGCCAACGTTGGTGTCATACAGGAATTTGCGACGTGATTTCGCCGCAACCTGCCGCAACTGGTGGTAGTAACGCAGTGAGCCGGTGTTGGCTTTCTTATTCGGCGTAACGACATGGAAACCGTCTGCCAGAAAATCGGCATATTGATCGGCCACAACCTGACTGGACGTACAATCGATGATCACCGGGTTGAGCAGGTGATACTCTTTCACCAGACGGCTGAGCGCGGCCGGACTGAATGGCTCACGCGCACGCGCCAGTTCGTCACGCCAGCGGTCCATCGGAATACCGTGCACGTTGGTGAGCATTGCTTTGGAATTGGCGATGCCGCACACCCGCACATCAATGTGTTTTTGTTTGAGCCATGACTGCTGGCGCTGGATTTGCTCCAGCAGCGCACCGCCTACACCGCCCACACCAATCACAAAGACATCCAGCGTCTGATTGGTGTTAAACAGCATCTGGTGCGCTACCCGCACACCTGTGGTCGCCACGTCGTTATTCACGACAACCGAGATTGAGCGTTCGGACGACCCCTGCGCGATTGCCACGATGTTGATATTGGCGCTCGCCAGCGCGGTAAACAAACGCGCCGACAAGCCGCGCAGCGTACGCATACCGTCACCCACCACGGAAATAATCGCCAGTCGCTGCACCACATCCAGCGGCTCCAGCACACCCTCTTTCAGTTCCAGATAGAATTCGTCTTCCAGCGTTTTGCGCGCTCGCGACAGCTCATTTTGAGATACACAGAAGCTGATGCTGTACTCAGAAGAGGACTGGGTAATCAGTACCACCGAAATACCGGCACGCGACATCACGGCAAACACACGTGCAGCCATCCCGACCATCCCTTTCATGCCGGGGCCGGAAACGTTGATCATCGCCATGTTATTGAGGTTGGTGATGCCCTTGACCGGATAGCGGATATCGTCGCTTTCCAGCCCGATGAGTGTACCCGGGGCCTGAGGGTTTTCGGTATTCTTGATAAGGCAGGGGATTTGGAACTGGGCGATAGGAGCGATAGTACGGGGGTGGAGAACTTTGGCGCCGAAGTAGGATAATTCCATCGCTTCCTGATAGGACATCGACTTCAACAATCGCGCGTCAGGCACCTGACGCGGGTCACAGGTGTACACGCCGTCAACATCCGTCCAGATCTCACAGCAATCGGCACGCAGACATGCTGCCAGCACCGCCGCCGAGTAGTCAGAACCATTGCGGCCCAGCACCACCAGCTCGCCTTTATCATTACCGGCGGTAAAGCCTGCCATCAGGATCACATGGTTCGCCGGGATCACCAGGTCACTAATACGGCGGGTCGATTCAGCGATATCAACCGTAGACTCCAGATAGTGACCCTGCGCCAACAGACTACGAACTGGATCGATGACTGACACCTGATAGCCACGCGCCTGAAATACCGCTTCCATAATCGCGATGGAGAGTTTTTCACCCCGACAGATAATACCTGCGTTGACGCTATCCGGGCACTGCCCCAGCAACGCGATGCCGTGTAATACTTGTTTGAGCTGGGCGAACTCTTCATCTACCCGCGCTTTCAGTCGGTCATAAGCAAAACCGGGCTGGGATTGGGCCAGTCCCTGCAATAAATCGGCAAAAATGACTTCTGCTTCGATGATATTTGGCTGGATGTCCTGTTTCGCCACGGTTTTTTCAATCATGGCGACCAAATGGTTGGTGATTTTCGCCGGTGCTGACAGCACCGTCGCGACCTGTCCCTGTCGTGCATTACTTTCGATGATATCGGCAACACGCGCAAACCGCTCCGCGTTGGCTACCGAGGTCCCGCCAAATTTCAACACTCGCATCTTGTCTATTCTCCTGAATTTTTTCTGGCCAAAAACGCCAAAGCGCCTTTGAAAACCGCTTGCAACAGCCTTGTATCCTTGACGGGCAGAAACAAGCCCGCAATAACTGTAAAAAAAAAGCCCGCACTCTGAAGTGCGGGCTTTTTCTGGATTCATCTGTACGCGTCAGCCCGCACCGTTACTGGTAGTACCGGTGGTAATAATAATGGTGGTGGTAACCTGGCTGGTGTAATGCATCGCGTAGCGTTCTCGTGATTCAAAAAAAATTATCTGCCCTATTAGTTAGGGCAATCGCCTTGCTAAGTCAACGGATTTCTTCATTTCGCTGTTTGCCCCACGATGACCGCAATGGGGAAAGCCTCTGCAGAAGAACAAAAAAACCAGACAATTATTCAACAAACACAGCCTGCCGATATGTTTCGCCGCATTACCTTCATTTCCCCTTATCTTCTGCCGACAAGGCTTTTTCTACATCATGCAACAGTCTGTGCAGCATGGCATTATCCCGCTGCTCCAATAACCCAAGACGCTGCTGGAGCCAGTCACGCAACTTTTCATCCTGCTGCGCACCAACCCGAACCAACAAGCGCGAAAATCGCTCACGCAGCGCTCCCAACTGCCCTGACTCCGCAGGCATCGGCTCCGCTACTGCCACCTGCATCAACGACGCTAACTGATAGCAATACACCATTACTGCCTGCCCCAAATTCAGTGATGGATAATCTGCCGCCATCGGTACACCGGTCAGGATGTCTGCCAGCGCCAGCTCTTCATTCGTCAGCCCGGAGTCTTCCCGGCCAAATACCAGCGCGGCAGAGCCCACCCATTGCTGCTTTTCCTGCAACACCCCCAGTAGTTGGGCCGGTTCACAGTAGTAATGAAAACGAGCACGACTGCGGGCGGTTGTCGCCACCGTAAAATCAATATCCGCCAGCGCATCGGCAAGCGTCGGAAAAACATCAACACCATCCAGAATATCGCCGGAGCCATGCGCCACCCAGCGCGCCGCGGGTTCAAGATGCGCGCGACTATCCACAATCCGCAAACGACCAAACCCCATCGTTTTCATGGCTCGCGCCGACGCCCCCACGTTCTCGGGCCTGGCTGGTGCCACTAAAATGATATAAAACTGCACATAACCTCCCAAACGACACCTGGCAGGTGCGCTGATAATTCAGATGTAACAACGAGTTGACCTGCCCTCTACCAGGGTAGTGGTATATCAGACAGGTGGACAGAAACGTCAACCTTGACACACCGGCCAGAATGGGATGACGCCATGAAAATGGAAACGCTTCAGCCATTAGCATTTATTATGCCGTGGTCAGTATAAAAATGTTAAATTGTGATAGATAGCAGCATTCGTAGCGCGTTTTCCACAAAGCGCTAACGTGCTACAATGGAATTTGATATATGTCAATGGAACCGTAGATTTGCCAGTCGGTGAAATCAGTGCTCACTGTTATGTTGCTGTTAATAAGGTTAAACTATGCGCCACAATAGGCCCTGTTGAAAAACCTCATCGCTACCTGTTATCAGGCCGTGCGTCAGGTGGAAACAAGTGCATTAACACGTATTTGCGTACTTGAGTCGGTCGGCGAAAAAACGGTGAACACGATTTCCCAAAGCGCCCGAGAGAACCAGGACTTCTGTACTTTCGAATCTCTATATTAGTTGGCAATTTTAGGTAGCAAACATGCAGACCCCCCACATTCTTATTGTCGAAGACGAGTTGGTAACTCGCAACACCCTCAAAAGTATTTTTGAGGCTGAGGGATACGTTGTTCACGAGGCTACAGACGGCGCCGAGATGCATAACATACTGTCCGAGCATGATATCAATCTGGTCATTATGGATATTAATCTGCCGGGCAAAAATGGCTTATTACTGGCACGTGAACTGCGTGAACAGGCAAGCGTAGCGCTGATGTTCCTGACGGGTCGCGACAACGAAGTCGACAAAATTCTGGGCCTGGAAATCGGTGCGGATGACTATATCACCAAACCGTTTAACCCCCGTGAACTGACTATTCGTGCGCGTAACCTGCTGTCCCGCACCATGAATTTGGGCGGCGGCACGGAAGAACGTCGTCTGGTTGAAAGTTACCGTTTCAACGGCTGGGAGCTGGATATTAACAGCCGCTCACTGGTCAGCCCGAACGGCGAACAGTATAAACTGCCGCGTAGCGAATTCCGCGCCATGCTGCATTTCTGCGAGAATCCGGGCAAAATCCAGTCACGTGCCGAGTTGTTGAAGAAAATGACCGGTCGCGAGCTGAAGCCGCATGACCGCACGGTCGATGTGACTATCCGCCGTATCCGCAAACATTTTGAATCCACCGCCGATACGCCGGAAATCATCGCGACGATTCACGGTGAAGGCTATCGCTTCTGCGGTGATCTGGAAGGCTGATTCCCAGCGCGTTCATCACGCGCCAGTATATAAAACGCCAGAATTATTCTCTAAAACCAGTCAGTTAAGCTACTGACTGGTTTTTTCTGATTTTTTTGTGAAAAATCCGGAAACGAAGAACATTTTCGGGTTCGACATAGTGACGGAACAGCTTGGCTGATCGTTAATTAGTCACCACTTCCTGTTGTAAGGAAGCGCTTTTTTATTTTGTTCTTTATTCCACCACTGGCGATAAATTGTTGCCGGAGTTATCCGAAGACCATTAAGCGGTAACAATATTAACTAGTTTCCCCTTAACCACGATAATGTTGCGAATCAACTTATCGTTCAGATAACGCTTAACATTCCATTCGTTTAAAGCTTCAGATTTCACACTATCTTCATCCAGAGTCACGGGTAGCTCTATCTGAGCCCGTCGTTTACCATTGACCTGAATAACGATATTCATCAAATCTCGAACCAGAGCACGTGCATCAACGGTAGGCCATGTTTCTTCCGCAATAGACGTAATATGTCCCAACCGCAGCCACAAAGTATGTGCTACATGGGGAATGATCGGTGAAAGCAACAAAATACTTACTTCGATAGCCTTGCGACTCACAGACAAACCTTGCGGCGAGCCATCCTCAAAGCGTAATGTAGCATTAACCAATTCCATTACTGAAGATATCGCGGTATTAAAAGTAAACCGCCGCTCAATATCGTCTGTCACCTTAGCGATAGTTTCGTGTGTTTTACGATATAATTCTTGCTGCGCTTTTGTGAGTTTGTCTGGAGTGATGTCTGATAATGCATGTGTATCGCTGACATCCAGATGATCAATGGTCATTTTCCAGAGACGCTTAATGAAACGAAATGCTCCCTCAACCCCAGAGTCAGACCATTCTAGAGATTGTTCCGGGGGCGCGGCAAACATCATAAACAGTCTAACCGTATCAGCACCGTAACGGTCTATCAGATATTGGGCATCGACACCGTTATTCTTCGACTTCGACATTTTCTCTATGCTACCAATCTTGACGGGCTGTCCATCAGATTTAAGTATCGCTTCAGCACAAGCATCCTTATGGTTGATAACTTCAACATCTAAAGGATTAAACCAGTCTTTTCCTCCATCTGCATTGTTCCGATAGTACGTTTCCGCTAAGACCATTCCTTGAGTTAATAACCGTTTAAATGGTTCATCACATGTGACCATACCGAAGTCACGCAATAATTTGTGGAAGAAACGTGCATAAAGTAAATGCAGTACAGCATGTTCGATGCCGCCAATATACAAATCGACAGGTAACCAATAATTCGCTCTGTCATCAAGCATAGTTACATTATTATCGGCACAACAAAAACGTGCGTAGTACCAGGATGACTCCATAAAAGTATCAAATGTATCTGTATCCCGAACCCAGTCGTCATCCAATGAGTAGAAACTGCTCATTTTCTTCAGCGGCGAGCCGGTAGCATCAATACGTACATCCGTCGGTAACACGACGGGCAACTCTTCATCCAGTAATGCCCTTGTTTCACCATTCGGCCCATATTTCATCGGTATTGGCGTACCCCAATAGCGCTGACGTGCAATACCCCAGTCACGCAAGCGGTAATTAATCTTGATATGCCCATGTCCCGTTGCTTCCAGGCGGTTGGCGATCACATCAAATGCCTCTTCTGATGATAACCCATTAAATTCACCAGAATTTATTAAAGAGCCGTATTGGGTATAGGCACTTTTAGAAACATCAGGCGAATTACCATCCACATCGGTAATTACCGGTTTTATTGGTAATTGATATCGCCGGGCGAATTCCCAATCCCTGGTATCATGAGCAGGTACGCACATGACCGCACCAGTGCCATATTCCATTAAAACAAAATTTGCAATATAGATAGGTAAAGCATCGTTGGTGATAGGATGACGTGCCTGATAGCCAGTCGGTATACCGCGTTTTTCCATAGTCGCAATGTCTGCTTCTGAAGTACTGCCTTGCTGGCAGGTTTCACAAAAGGCAGCGATGGCGATGTCAGTCTTTGCCGTGACTTTTGCCAACGGATGTGTCGCAGCAATGATTAGGCAGCTAACCCCCATCAGGGTATCGGGCCGTGTAGTAAAAACAGTCAGGCGTGGGCAGTCAGGAAAATTGCCAACAAGGTCAAATGCCAGTTCAATACCTCGTGACTTTCCGATCCAATTACGCTGCATCGTTTTAACCTGTTCGGGCCAATCCAGGTTATCCAGATCTACCAACAATTCCTCAGCATAATCAGTAATACGAAGAAACCATTGCTCGATCTCTTTTCTTTCTACTTTTGCACCAGACCGCCATCCACATCCATCAATAACTTGCTCATTAGCTAAAACCGTATGGTCTACAGGATCCCAGTTCACCATAGATTTTTTCTTGTAAACCAGTCCTTTCTCATATAAACGGATAAAAAACCATTGTTCCCAACGATAGTAATCTGGATCGCTGGTAGCTAGCTCACGGTTCCAGTCATAAGCAAAGCCCAATGCCTGAAACTGTGACTTCATCACCTTTATATTTTCATAGGTCCATGTTGCTGGAGGAATATTATTTTTTATGGCGGCATTTTCAGCCGGCATTCCAAATGAATCCCACCCAACGGGCTGAAGTACGTTCTTTCCTTTCATCCGCTGGAATCTTGCCACAACATCACCAAGGGCATAATTTCTCACATGGCCGACGTGTAGTTTTCCACTAGGGTAAGGGAACATACTAAGACAATAAAATTTTTCTTTCTTAGAGTCTTCTACACTATGGAATACTTTATTATTTTTCCAATAATGTTGCGCTTCATTTTCTACATTCTTAAAATTATATTCCGTATCCATTCTATATTTTCACTTATTTATTGATTTTCATATGTTAGACTAACATCCTCATATCTTTTAACATCATCGATGTGACGTCAGTACGTAACAGATGAATATATCCTGACTAAAGGAGATGTCGATATAGCACCGACACACTAACGGCGTGATACTTATCGGGTGTTTAGCAGCACAATGGAGTATTACCAATATGCTATGAATCAGAAAACTTAAACATCCATATATTCATCATTCAGGGTACTAGTTACATTATCGGCTCTTGTTACGTGAAATCGTTACGCAATTCTTCTTATTATAAACACTTCATACTCTTCAATTCATTAGGTCCTTGTGGGTTCTAAACATTTTCTTATCTTAATTCGAAATATAAAAAATTACGACTTATATTTTAGCTCATTAATACACTTATACACAAGAATGAAAAGCTATTCAACTATAAGTTGATAATCAATTTTATTTTACGTCAAAATAATTTCAATGAAAACTAATAGGCTTAAATGATAAAAACACCATCCCCTGTAGTTTACAACTTGTATCTTTCACCATTCCATTGCGTCAATGTTTTTTGGATTGCTTTTTGATATAAATCAAAATCAATAAAATAGACATTGCATCAGAAGATTACGAATCTATATTTTTATCTCGCTAGAGAGATCGAATAAAAAATTAAATTAATAACAACCATATACATTGAGCTGAAATAATTAAAAAATAAAATTAATATATAATTTACACACGTTAACACTAATCATTTGATAATCATTACATATGAAATATTCCATAAAATAATCTCAACTTAATAATAAGGAAAATGCTGATGAATAAAATTCTTTTAAATATAGAACTAACATCATCTTGCCCGGCATCTTGCAGCATGTGTCCTAGACATGTTGTTACAGATAAAGGGTTTATGACTGAAGATATGTTAAGGTTAATAATCGAAAAGGTTAAGCAAGATGACGTATACGAAATAGACTTTGCGGGAAGAGGTGAACCCACGGTTCATCCTAATTTTTATGATATGGTTGAGCTTATTAAAGATGCCCCAGTCCCTAAAAAATTGACAACAACAGGTGTTACACTGTCGGAAAAAAGATTAAACGCCCTGACAAATTCTATTGATGCTATTCGTCTATCAGTGAGCTCTGTAAAAAAAGATATTTTTGAAAAAGTTCACTGCGGTCTGAAATATGAAAGAATTTGGGAGAATATATCCAATCTAGCTAGTGTTGCCGCAGATAAAACAACTATTCATCTCGTCGGTGGTGATGTTATCTATGAATCCGTTCCGGATACCGTCAGTAAATTACGTGAGTTGGGCTATAAAGATATCAACCTCTTCCCACTATGGAATCGAGGTGGAGATATAAAGGTAGACCCGGTTGAAAAAAAGAGAAGTCAGCTCATAGCACAGCTGAAATTAAATGCTATTGAGTCAACTTGTCGAGGTGGTGAAAGCAAACCTCGATATATATATAATTACCTAAAGAAATGGATACAAAACCCAAACTATTGCCCGGTGGGAGACAGCAGTGTCTGCATATCACATGATGGTAGTATTCTAACTTGTTTTCAGGACTTTGGTAAGAAACATGTTCTTGGAAACATCCGAGAAATGAGTATAAAACAAATTATAAAAGCAAGACATAAGATACTGGGGAACATGGATATGTGCTTCGTATGTAATACAAAAGAACAAGCCAGTAAGAAAAACATATTCCTCAGAAGTGATAGGAAATAATATATGGAAACCACAGTAGCAATATGGATGTATGATAATGATAACGGTGATATCCCTAAGAAAAAATTAGTGGATGAACTAAAAGCCAGGGGGATAAAAGTAATTGATAACTTTGACCTCAACGAATGTTATATATTAAATGGGGAGGTTTTTCTATCTTCCGGAGAAAATTTGAGTCAGATTGATATCCTATATCATATGTATGCTGACCACGAAAGTATTCATCAGCGAGAAGTACTCTGGGCTTTGGAGGGTAAGAGTGTAACTGTTATAAATGGTGTAGATGCTTATCTTAAATGTCGGGATAAATTTATCGCTAATTTCATAATGAGAGAATCTGAGGTTAATGTTCCAGAGTCCGCTTTGCTCAACAAGAATGTCAATCTTGATGTAGTGAAAAATATTTTTTATAAGTGGGGGGCTGCTGTATATAAACCAAGGGAAGGGCATGGTGCAGCTGGAATTATAAAATTTGTTGATGCAGAGCAATTTTATGATTTTATCCAATACTCAAAATCGTATGAAGAAAACTTTTATATAGAGAAATATATTGATTTTGGTGATAGAGACTATCGAGTTGAAGTTATTGACAATGAGATTATAGGTGGGTATAGCAGAGTCAAGTCTCATAGCTTCAAAACAAATGTTACTGCTGGTGGGTTTGTTGAAGAGTGTGAAAGCTCTGGGCACCATATTAGCTTAGCACTTAAGGCTGCTAATGCACTTCAAATTGATGGCACCATCGTTGATATGGTTAGATCTGTCAAAGATGATAAATTTTATGTCCTAGAAGTGAATTATCTCTTAGGGGTTTTTGTTGAAGCAGCTGTTGCAGCCAGATATGGGAAAGGTCAAGATATATTACCCATTTTTTTTAAAGAACATGATGATAGAAAATTAAAAATGTTAGTCAACTACATAATGAAAAAAGTTGAAGAGAAAAAAAATGAGACCAATCATAGCTGTATCATCAGCGAATAGAAATGTAAAAGCCGTCAACGGTTTTGATTTCAAAAATTGTACCGTGCCTAATAATATTCTTGAAAAGATTTTTGAGCTTGATGCACAACCTATTGTAATTCCCAATAGTGAATTCATCGACGATAGTATAATCGATATTATTGATGGCTTATTGTTAACCCCTGGCCAAGATGTTAGCCCTGAATTTTATGGTGAAGAGATGATTGTTAAATACATAGATAAAATCAGTTTCCCAGGTGAAAGATATAAAAGACCAATAGCATATAGTCCTGACAGACTCCGTGATCTAACAGAGTTAGCTCTATGCAAAGGTGCAAATGGAAGAAACATCCCTATCCTTGGGATATGTCGAGGTATGCAGATTATAAATATCGCCAGTGGAGGGACGCTCTATCAAGAGATAGATGATGAAAAAATAAAACACAACATAGATGACAATGGATGGATTCATTATCATGATTTATATATTGAAGAGGACAGTCTATTTCATAAACTTATTGGCCAATCAAATATTCCTATATCGTCAGTACATCACCAAGCTGTCAATAAAGTTGGGGATGGATTAAAAATATCAGCATTCAGTGAAGATGGAATCACTGAAGTTATAGAATCTAAAAATAAAAAAAAATTCATATTAGGCATTCAAGGACACTTTGAGTTTCAGAGTGAAACACATAAGCAATACGATAATATTTGGATTCACTTCCTGGAGCGAGCTAAGGAATATAATCATGCTAAAATTTGACGCTAATCTATTTTCAAACATCCCTTTATATAAGGACTTCATTAATGAAGATGGGCTTTCCATTTCTAAAATAAAAAGTCTACCATTTTTTTCAAAAGAAGATATCGCACGTGATTTTCCATCGGGCTTCATGAATGCTGATTTGAAAAATGCTATTAACGACTCCAATGTTGAATATGCCACAACGTCAGGAACCAGTGGTTTACAGTTAAATATTATTCGAGAAAAAAACTGGTGGATACCTGAGTATCAACAGGCATATAGTAAAAATAAGCAGCTTTCCCGTATTATAGATGGGAACAGACGAATAGCTTTTTTAACAACTGCAGTATGTTCATCAGGAGTTTGTCATATATCAAACCCATCGTATCAAGAGAGAATAAACTTTGACTTCCTAAGCCTAAACTTGACAGCAGATCCTAATTCCTGGACAAAAGAAGATATTCTAAGAATGCATAATGAAATAGTGGACTATAGCCCTGGTATATTACAAGCAGATCCTCTTTATTTACTTATTTTCTTAATGAAATGGCACAAGTATTTTCCTGATAAGATATTATATCAACCTTCAGCAATAGTTTTATCCTATGAATATTTACATCGCGGATGTAAAAAATTTATTAGCGATAACTATAGATGCGAGGTTTTTTCTGCATTCGGTTCAACTGAGCTTGGTTTTTTATTTATAGAGGATGAAAATCATGATTTAGTCAGAACTAGCGAATCAGAGATAATAGAGTTCATTCCTGTATGTGAAAATATTTATGAAGTTGTTGTAACTTCCTGGAAAAATAAATACATGCCTTTTGTCCGTTACACTACAGGTGATTTGATTGAACTAGGCGAAAACACAGCTTTAGCTGATGGGGGTATTGATTTTAATAAGATAGGGAAGATGGTTTTTCATGGTAGGAAGAGAGAGCTTATAAATGGTATCAATAATCAAAAAATATCCATTTCCATGATCGATGATATTATTTTCAATGTAGAGCCAGATCTTGTCATGTATAAGATAAAAATAATAAAAAGTGATTCTGTTATTATTGAAGGGATTTTAAAAGATAGAAAACCCAAAGAGAGGTTAGCACTCTCCTTCAGCAAAGCTTTGTCATCATTTGATACTATCTTTAGTCAGGTTAAATTTATTAAGGTAAACAGTATATCACCTTCTACTTCTGGGAAGTTCTCATTAATAACATATTAAAGGTTTTAAATATGAGCATCAGTTTTTCGACTATACGA
Source organism: Dickeya oryzae (assembly GCF_009372235.1). Taxonomy (GTDB): domain Bacteria; phylum Pseudomonadota; class Gammaproteobacteria; order Enterobacterales; family Enterobacteriaceae; genus Dickeya; species Dickeya oryzae. Next base: position 354,820 of record NZ_ML762921.1, read on the forward strand.
AAAGACTTTCCTATAATGAAAAAAGGGATTGTTTATTTGGATAGTGCGGCCACCTCACTAAAACCCGACTCAGTTATAGAGAGGGTTAACGACTTCTACCAGAGCTTCAGTGCTAATGTAGGGCGTTCTAGTCACTTCATGGGGCAAATAGCTACAGAAAATTATGAAGATGTACGAAGTAAAGTAGCATCGTTCATTGGCTGTGATAGCGATGAAGTAGTTTTTACAATGAATTGTACAGAATCAATTAACACCATAGCTTCTTCATTGAATATTACTAATGATGATTTAGTTATAATTAGTGAATTAGAACATCACTCTAATACACTTCCCTGGATGAAATATGGTACGGTGAAATCCATACCAACTGATAACAATGGGCTGATAGACCTTAATATATTAGAAAGTCAACTAAAGAAAAATAAAGTTAAAATCGTTTCATGCTGTATGGTTTCAAATGTCACAGGGAATATCCAACCAGTTAATGCAATTGCTTCATTAGCCAGAAAGTATGGTGCATTATGTTTAATTGATGGCGCTCAGGCGGTCGGTCATATTCATGTCGATGTAAAATCTATCGGATGTGACTTTTTTGCTTTCTCTGGCCATAAAATGTTAGGACCCTCTGGGGTTGGGGTGTTGTATATAAACAGCAATATTAATAATAAAAACCTCTCTATATATAAGGCTGGAGGCGGGATGGTAAACAGCATTAATCTATCTCATTCTGTTGAGTATTATTCAGGTCACAAAAAATTTGAAGCAGGAACACCGAATATAGAGGGTGTGTTAGGGCTGGGATCAGCAATAGACTATATTGAAAGCATTGGGATAGATAATATAGAGAAGTATGGTCATGAGCTTAATAGCTATCTCATAGAGTCTATCAGTTCTTTATCTGGAGTTAATTTAGCATTTCAATTATCTAAAAATAGGATTCCATTGCTGACACTAAACTTTAACAGCAACATCGATCTCAATTTTATTGCCAGGATACTCTCATCACAGCGAAAAATTTGCGTCAGTACTGGATATCAGTGTAACCAGCTTATCTACAAGCGTAGAAATCTTAAAGGTGGAATGAGAATATCACTTCATTTATACAACAGTAAGGATGATATTGATGCACTCGTAGCATCCTTAAATGAAGTAAGGTGCTTGATAAATTAGTGAGGTTTAATATGTACTTCGAAGAGTGTGTTAATTTCTTTTTAAGAAACTCAAAGAATGAAAAAATGCTTGGATTTGAATATGAAACAATTCCAATAAATATTGAAAACCCCAACACTCCTGTGACCTATTTGGGAAGAAAAGGGATTTACAGTATATTAAATGAGTTAATTGAATGTGGATATAGCCCCATTATTATCAATAAATTCTTATCTGGCGCAACCAAGAATGATATAAGAATCACTATCGAGCCAGGAGGCCAGATTGAATTTTCATGTGATCCAAGAAATAATGTCATTGATATTTATCACAGTCTAAAAGATTTTCTTTTTGATATGAGTTCTGTCTGTGGAGATAGCATATCGTTACATAGTGTTGGATATCATCCCTTTTGCTCAACACATGATATTGATGTAATCCCTTGCCCTCGCTATCAGAATATTACTTCATTACTAGACTGTTGTGATACGCAGAAACTGACTGCATCAATGCAATGCTCTTTAGACTATAGTAATAGAATAGATGCAGGGAAAAGGATAAGACTAGCGAGTTTTATTCAACCTTATCTGGCTGGTTTTTTTGGTAACTCTTTTCTCTGTAATGGGCATTATTCTGGCTTTGTTAGCTATAGAACAAAATGTTTACGCGAGTTTGATAAAGGGCGCTCGGGAGTACCTGACTTTATCTGGTCCGATGACTTTATAAATAACTCTTATGAATTATATACAGAATGGGCTTTCCAAAAAGAAATTTTCTACATAATTCGTGATAATGAAGTAAAAAAGATGAATGGAATTACTTTCCAAGACTATATTAAAAGAAACGAGTATGACGTTCAGGTTTGTGACTGGGTTTCCCATCTAAGCACTTTATATCCTGATGCCCGTTTGAAAAACGTTATTGAACTTAGATCATGTGACTCATGCCCTCCTGATAGGGCAATGATATTCCTTAGTATAATTAAAGGACTAATGTATTGCGATGAAATTCTTGATGAATGCCTTTATCGGTTTAGAAAAACAACCAAAGAGAATGTGGAGTATAATTATAATGCCATTTCTAAAGATGGTGTTTTTTCAATGGACCATTCAGGTATACCTGTAAGAAAAGTTTTAAAAGAATTAGCAAATCTAGCAATTAAAGGATTGGAAAATATAGGAAAAGAAGATGAAATAGAAAATGTCATGAAAATAGGAAGAAGAATAACAAGCTATGATTCTGTCATTTATGACGAATCCTGCAAGATATTATAGATTACCCTGTAGATAATTCTGTATCCTTGCCATCCATTAAAAGTGGTTTCTCGATCGACCACCGAACTCAATAATACAACGCCTCATCGTCAGCCACAGTCCTTCGGTATAAATGGAGCTTTTTCATGGCTGATATGCTCCTCCGTGAGAGCATAGTACAATTTGCAGGGAAGAGATCATTTCTCTTCCCTCAATAAACGTTGTTACTTACTCCAAGGCAGAATCGGTACTGCACTGAGCGCATTCTTCGGCGAACCATCCACCAGACGATCAGAATAGGTCAGATACACCAGCGCATTACGTTTCGCATCGTAAAAACGCACTACCTGCAATTTCTTGAAGATCAGTGAAGTACGCTGCTGAAACACCACATTCCCCTTGCCTTTACTGCTGGTTATCTTGTCATTCAGGGTGATAGGCCCTACCTGCTGACAAGAGATAGCGGCATCCGATGTATCTTCCGCCAGACCAAGCCCGCCTTTGATGCCACCGGTTTTCGCTCTGCTCAAATAGCAAGTGACATTTGCCACATCAGGATCATCAAACGCTTCCACCACGATTTTATGATCTGGGCCTAACAGTTTAAACGCTGTATCCACTGAACCTATCTCTTCTGCCCTGGCTGAGGTGATACCGAAAAACAGGGCTGCAACCGTCAATATAACGTGTCTTTTCATCATCATTGCCACTCTCTCACAATTGCCGTTCTTTCGCTCGTTGCTACCATAGCGTAGTTTCTGTGGTCTACAGACCGTTTGTCAGATAGATTTCTCTGGTGACCTATGTTAATCAAATTCTTTATTCATAAGGCACAAAAATCTTGGTAAGTGCGCCAGGGAAAAAGTTGCTATTATGCCGAGCTTATACGCTTAGCTCTCGGTGTGTTCTATGAGGACGATCTATGGATCAAGCCAGTATCATACGTGACCTGCTCAACTGGCTGGAGGGTCATCTGGACCAGCCTTTATCGCTGGATAATGTTGCAGCCAAGGCCGGCTATTCCAAGTGGCATTTGCAGAGGATGTTCAAGGAAGTAACAGGTCATGCTATCGGCTCCTATATTCGCGCCCGTCGGCTCACCAAAGCGGCTGTCGCACTCTGTCTGACCAGTCGTCCTATTCTGGATATCGCCTTACAGTACCGTTTCGATTCGCAACAGACCTTCACCCGCGCCTTCAAAAAGCAGTTTGCGCAGACACCAGCCTCCTATCGCCGGGCGGATGACTGGAACACCTTTGGTATCCATCCACCGATTCGGCTGGGTGCGTTCACCATGCCGCAACCGCAATTTATCTCCATGCCAGAAACACAACTGGTAGGCCTGACTCAGAGCTACAACTGTAACCTGGAACAGATTAGCTGTTTTCGCACCGAAATACGCATCCACTTCTGGCGTCAGTACCTCGGTGAAGTAAAGCAGGTTCCACCAGTGTTATACGGGTTGCATCATTCTCGCCCAAGTAAAGAGAAAGATGATGAACATGAAGTGCTGTATACCACCGCACTGGAGCCTCATCATGTACCGGAAGGTGTGCACCCTGGTGACCCCGTCACACTCCCGGCTGGCGATTACGCGTTGTTTATCTATGAAGGCCCGACGGATGATTTGCAGGATTTCATTATCACGCTGTATGACACCTGCCTGCCGACCTATAAACTGACCCGGCGCAAAGGGTTCGATGCCGAACGTTTTCACCCCAAAGAGGACCCCGACACCGAGCCTCCAAAAATCATACGCTGTGAATATCTGATTCCCATCCAGCGTTAACGCTGCAATTCATCCAACGCCGGAGCATCAAGATGAGAAACATCTCCGGCTGTTTCCACTATCCAGCCCGGAGCAAGCCAGGGGCTTTGCTGGTAGTCCACACGAGATAGCGAGCAGTTGCGAAGGCGCAGACGACGCTCAGCCCAGGCGGGCAGGCCCAGTAACGTACTCAGCAAACATCCCAGCGCAATACCGTGGCTGACCAGCAATGGGCGACTACCTTGCTCTAACGCCTGGCATTTTTCCAGCACACGGTGCATACGCACAGCCAACTCCGACATGGACTCTCCGCCGGGAATACGGCCATCACGGGTGCCATCCACCAATTGTTTACGCCAGCTTTCTTCTTCATGGCTTAGCGAATCAATCAGCCTTTCTTCCAACACCCCCATGTTCAGTTCTCTCAGGTCTGGCTCCATGATGACCTGACAGCCACCACAAGCCTGCGAGATAATATCGGCGGTATGTCGGGTACGCCCTAGATCACTGGTAAGAATATGGGTGATCCCCAATTTTTTTACCCTGTCGGCGACCAAACGAGCTTGATGTTCACCACCTGGGGTTAACGGACTGTCCGACTGCCCCTGGATACGTCGCGCCACATTCCACTCTGTTTCACCGTGGCGAACAAGATATACCTGTAACATGATTTTTTTCCGTTATACTGCGTCAAACTAACTACAAGGTAGGGAAACATTATGTACCATGTTGTCGCATCTACGACCAACCCGGCCAAGATTAGTGCCATAACTTTAGCATTTGCCGACGTATTTGGTGCAGATAATTGCCGTATTGAAGGGGTTGATGTGGACAGTGGCGTCCCCAGCCAACCACTTGGCTCCGTTGAAACCCGAACAGGCGCAAGGAACCGCGTGATGAGGGCTCGTCAGGTTCGCCCGGAAGCAGATTTCTGGGTGGGAGTCGAGGCAGGTATCGAAGAAAGCATGACCTTCGCCTGGATGGTCATTGAAAACGCCACCATTCGGGGGGAATCCCGCTCGGCCAGTCTGGTATTACCACAAAGCATTCTGCAGGGAATCGGTCAAGGCCGTGAGCTGGGAGACGAAATGGCCCGCATTACCGGCATTCAGGACATCAAACGTCAGGGTGGTGCGATCGGCGTATTTACCGATGGCAAGCTCTCCAGAACCAGCGTGTATTATCAGGCGCTGCTACTGGCACTGGTGCCGTTCCATAACCCGGTTTATCAGCAGTCCATTCATGCGGCATCAGCCTGAAGCCCCAAGCGTTACGCTTTCTTCTCTGGTAACAACTGCCCCTCCAGCCAGATTTTCAGCCTGACTGGAGCAGACTTGAGACTATTAGAGCCCCGGGTGATGGTAGCAATACCGGCACCCAGCTCATTTTTCAATTCACGCTGACTCATTTCGCCCCGCATCAATTCCTGAATAATGCGCACACGAGTACCGAGAGAGGCCCTCTCATCCGGTGTTAACAACAATTGCAGTAGCGGCTGTTCCAATCCTTCTGCCATTGCCTGCTGAAACAGGCTGACAAAAGCGTGCCAGTTCTCATCATCTGACTCGGAAAAACTCGGATCGTGAAGTGAAGGTAATGTCATAACGGCCACCATACTATTTAACTAGTACAGCAGCATAACATACTATTCCATTCAAAAAAAAGTTCAGGAAAAAGGATAAACACCCCCCCCAACGAGGCGGGCATTGAGATAATCACGCGTTGCTGACGGTTACGCGTTAAATCCGCATGCAGCTTGGTGATAATGGGTCGCAGGTTGATTTATCAGTAACGTCGCTGCCACTCATTATCCATCAACAAAGCCGTCTGGCGTTGTTGCATCAAACTGCGATAAAAAACGTCATACGCCAGCACGTTTTTAACGTACCCACGGGTTTCTGAAAATGGAATGCTTTCCACGAACGCGATCGCATCAATACGGCCATTTGTGTCTTTCAACCAGTTATTGACCCGCGACGGCCCCGCATTATAAGCCGCCGATGCCAGAATCCGGTTCTGACCAAACGACTGATAGACATATTCCAGGTAACTGGTACCAAGCTGAATATTCATCTGCGGATCGAGCAACTGACTGCTATTGCTATAACTGGCGATGTTAAACATCTCGGCGGTGTGCTGCGCGGTAGCTGGCATCAGTTGCATCAAACCCGCGGCACCTACAGCAGAACGCGCCTGTGGATTCCAGGCGCTTTCCTGACGAGCGATCGCCATGGCATAACTCTGGCTAATTCCTTTACCTTGTATCGCCTGACGGAAATCGTCACTCCATGCCAGAGGGAAACGCTCTTCCAGGTTATCCCACAGTTTCGCCACTATCGTGGCCTGCACACTCAAATCATACCAACGTTGTTCTAATGCAAAACGTGCCAGCGCCTCCTGCTGAGGTCTTTCCCGGCTGGCGACCAGACCAGCCCACTCTGAACGGGCCAGACTTTCCAGTCCCCAGAACATCAGCTCACGTACTCTTGCCACCTCCGGTGACTGCCCAATCGAACGCTCCGGTTTGGCGGCAATCATGATCGTCAGCGGATAGTTAACATTCAGTTTCTGTGCAGCAGCCATCGGGTAAAAACCGCGGGTCTTCATCAGCTCGCGCAGTTGATTCTCCCCCTCTTGCTTTTGCCCTTGTTCAAGCAACAGTACTGCTCGCCAGTAACGCCACTCGTCTTTTTGCTGCACCTCGGCTGGCAAACGCGCCATCCACTGTGCCAGACCGACACGATCACCTTGCCCCAACGCCATACGGACACGTCGCTCCAGCAAGGGAGCCGAGGCACTACGCAAAATCACCGCATCACGCCAGCGTGCCTGTTCGTCGGTAGCATCGCTGCTCATCAGCCGCCAGGCCACGTCATCTTCCATGCTCTGGCGTTCCTGCGGACGCATTTTTTGCAGCCGTACTAACTGCGGTAATAGGGCCAGCGCCTCATTGGGATCCTGACGGGCAATACGGCTAAATGTCGACAACACTGCCCTGCGAGTAAAATCCGTTGGGCCGACAGAGCGGGCGAATCGTTCAATCGATTTCGTGTTGCTTTGTAACTTCAGCAACGCATCGGTGATGGTTTTGTAATCTGCCGGTAGTTGCCGGGCAAGATGGTTGACCAACCCCGCACTGCCCGCATCCATGGCCAACCGCATCCGCTCAAGCACCATCATTGAAGTTAAACCGCCTTGTTGCTGCCAGGCGGAAAACAGCTTGTCACAGGTCGGAGGCAGAGAACGGCCGGTCAGCCAGATCTCTTGTGTCTGCTCCCAGACACCCTGCACCTGCCCCGTCATCACCTTGGCATACAAATAGTTGCAGAGCGAAGCAACGGGTTTAGGCGGTTGGGGGCTGAATGCCAACAAGCCGCTCCAGTCCTGACGGCGGGCAAGCTCATTGATAAAACTGTTATTCAACGTCCGTACCGCGGGCAGTGTTGGGTGTGACGTCATAAACTGCCTGACCTGCACGGTGCTCACCGTTGAGAGATCCTGAGTCAGGGCGCGATATTCCAGATAGGGATAAAGCGGGTAATCACGCAGCGTCGGCATCAATTGGGAAACAACGTCCATCTGATTATTATCCCAGGCGGACTTTACTTGCTGATAGCGCTGCCGCTGCTCATCGAGCGAGTCTGCCAGCACCTGGTACGAAACCCCAAAGAGACACAGCACGGCGGCCACAGATCGCCAATACCCTATTTTGAACATACAGCCCTGACCTCACTCGTTATCGATTCTGCCATTGCGCCAGATACCGCCTTCATTCCCTATCAACATACTATCAATGCGTTATCAATGCGTTATCAATTCAAGCGCTCAGCCATGCCGTTCCAGACCCACAACGGCCACATTAACACCAGCAACTTCTGACGTTTTCAAACCAAATCAGTGTGGCATATCCAGCCCGGCAACGATACGCCGAAAGCGCGCTAAAACAGAACGAAATTCACGGTGTTTTCCCCGTTGTATCAATAGCGCTCGCAGTTTTAGCGGATATTGGTGTCGATTACACCATCACGGATGGAAGCCGCCTCGCAGAGTCAGCAACACGATGACAGGATGGCTGGGATCATGAGGCGAAAACAGCTAAACTCCGTCAACAGTAAATTCCTTTTGCCGGTGGAGCACTTGTGCGCTTCCGGTATCATGCCCCTACAGGCGCCATGCTTTTAATGGCATAACGCTAAACTGGACAGAAAGAGGCTCAGAGCAACGTGGCTCAATACGTTTACACTATGCACCGCGTCGGTAAGGTTGTTCCGCCGAAGCGCCATATCCTGAAAAATATCTCCCTTAGTTTCTTCCCTGGCGCCAAAATCGGCGTGCTGGGTCTAAACGGTGCGGGTAAATCCACTCTGCTGCGCATCATGGCGGGGATTGATAAAGACATCGAAGGCGAAGCACGCCCACAACCGGGAATTAAGATCGGTTATTTGCCTCAGGAACCCCAACTGAATCTGGAACACACCGTTCGTGAAGCCATTGAAGAGGCAGTCGGCGAAGTGAAACACGCGCTGACCCGTCTGGACGAGGTTTATGCCGCCTATGCCGACCCGGAGGCTGACTTCGATAAACTGGCGAAAGAACAAGGTGAACTGGAAGCGATTATTCAGGCGCACGATGGCCATAATCTTGATAATCAGCTAGAGCGAGCCGCTGATGCGCTGCGTCTGCCGCCGTGGGATGCCAAAATCGCCAATTTATCCGGTGGTGAACGCCGTCGTGTCGCAATCTGTCGCCTGCTGTTGGAAAAACCCGACATGCTGCTGCTCGACGAACCGACCAACCATCTGGATGCCGAGTCCGTCGCCTGGCTGGAACGCTTCCTGCATGACTATGAAGGCACCGTCGTCGCCATCACCCATGACCGTTACTTCCTTGATAACGTTGCGGGATGGATTCTGGAGCTGGACCGTGGTGAAGGGATTCCATGGGAAGGCAACTATTCTTCCTGGCTGGAACAGAAAGACCAGCGTCTGGCACAGGAAGCCTCCACCGAAGCCGCTCGTCGCAAATCCATCGAGAAAGAGCTGGAGTGGGTACGTCAAAATCCGAAAGGCCGTCAGGCCAAAGGTAAGGCACGTCTGGCCCGCTTCGATGAACTTAACAGCGTGGAATACCAGAAGCGTAATGAAACCAGCGAACTGTTTATTCCGCCTGGCCCTCGCCTTGGCGACAAGGTGCTGGATGTTCAGAACCTTACCAAGTCTTATGGCGACCGGGTGTTGATCGACAACTTGTCGTTCTCCATTCCTAAAGGTGCCATCGTTGGGATTATCGGCCCTAACGGTGCCGGTAAATCGACGCTGTTCCGCATGTTGTCCGCTCAGGAACAACCGGACTCCGGCACGATTTCACTGGGTGAAACCGTTCAACTGGCGTCAGTCGATCAGTTCCGTGACAAAATGGACGGCAGTAAGACCGTATGGGAAGAGGTTTCCGGTGGTCAGGATATTATGCGCATCGGTAATTTCGAAATCCCAAGCCGTGCCTACGTCGGTCGCTTCAACTTTAAAGGCGTCGATCAGGGTAAACGAATCGGAGAGCTCTCCGGTGGTGAACGCGGCCGAGTACACCTGGCCAAGCTGCTGCAGGTTGGCGGCAACATGCTGCTGCTTGACGAACCAACCAACGACCTGGATATCGAAACGCTGCGAGCGCTGGAAAACGCCCTGTTGGAATTCCCAGGCTGCGCCATGGTCATCTCCCATGACCGCTGGTTCCTGGACCGTATCGCCACCCACATCATCGACTATCAGGATGAAGGTAAGGTGGAATTCTTTGAAGGTAACTTCACGGAATACGAAGAATACAAAAAACGTACGCTGGGTGCAGAAGCGCTGGAACCACATCGCATCAAGTATAAGAAAATGGCGTAACACTACGCCCTTTCTATTCTGCTCTATGCTGTCACAGCCGGTTCCTGTGACAATAAAGCCCGCCAATCGGCGGGCTTTTCATTTGAATACAATAAGTAATCATCATGTGTGGCGAATTAAGCCACACCGGATAACCGTCAGAACGTTTCCCAATTCTGCTCACTGCGGCTACTTTTACCCGCGCCAATAGCGGCCACGGCGGGAACAGCCTGTAAAGTCGGACGGGATGGTAACGACGCACGAGCAGACTCGTTGTCCCGACGATGACTCACCTTGAAGACTGCTACCGCCTGGGTCAACCGCTCAGCCTGCGATTCCAGTGAAGACGCAGCGGCAGAAGCCTCCTGTACCAGTGCGGCGTTTTGCTGTGTTGTGCCTTCCATTTCCAGCACAGCCTGATTCACCTGACCAATACCACGGCTTTGCTCATCAGATGCAGAGGCAATTTCACCCATGATATCCGTCACGCTGACAACCGCTTTTACGATCTCCTCCATCGTATCACCCGCTTTTGCCACCAGAACAGAGCCAGCGTCCACTAACTTGCCGGATTCACCAATCAGTGATTCAATCTCTTTCGCTGCCTGTGCGCTGCGTTGCGCCAGGTTGCGCACCTCACCAGCCACCACCGCAAATCCCCGACCCTGTTCACCAGCACGGGCGGCCTCTACCGCCGCATTCAGCGCCAGAATATTGGTCTGGAAAGCGATGCTATTAATAACACTGGTGATCTCCGATATTTTTCTCGAACTGGAGGAAATATCACCCATGGTTCTCACCACGTCCTGAACAATAGAACCACCCTGCTCCGCCTTACTGGAGGCATTACGAGCCAGTTGGCTGGCATGGTTGGCATTATCGGAGTTCTGCTTCACGGTGGAGGTCAGCTCTTCCATGCTGGCTGCCGTCTGCTCCAGCGCCGCCGCCTGTTGCTCCGTACGGGAAGAAAGGTCGACGTTGCCCGCGCTAATTTCTGACGCCCCCTGATAGATAGAATCGGCACCTTCGCGAACGACCGTCACAGTATTGGTCAAAGACTCCTGCATGTGCTGCAGGTTTTGCCCCAGAATACCGATTTCGTTGCGTCCCAGATGTTCAGCCGGTTGGGTAAGATCACCCTGAGCAATTTTCTGGATACGGGCAATCAGCGCATTAACCGGTACCAAAATCGCCCGACGGATGACCAGATACGTCAGCGCGGCCAGCAGAATGGCTAAAATAAACGACGCCCCCATCAGGATATTCCCCAGACGAGCGTTAGCAGAGGCCTGCGCATTAATGCTGTTTGCGTGATCTGTCAGGTACTTCACTTCCTTGCGCACCTGAAGGGCGTAATTCGTATCCAACTGGCGAGCCAGTGTCGTTTCCAGTTCAATGGTATTTTCGAATTCACCGTTACGCACGAACTCCACCATCGGCAACATTATCTTGTCACGATAGGCGGTGTAGTTTGCGCTCAACTCAGAATCCAGGGATGTCTCTTGTGCGGATTTGTCAGTTCGCGCCATATACTCATCAAAGCGCTTCTGTGAGCTTTTGATACGATCCAGACCTTCGGTAAAGGCCTGTTTGTAAGCCTCCGTATCACCGATACGCGACGATGCCACTGCCTGAACCAGCAACTGACGGGAAACACGCAGTTGGTCCATACTGCTACTGACCCCTGCCCGGATATCGGAAACCAGATTAGCCCGCTCCAGAGAGGCATTACTCTGTTTGAGAAAATAACTGGCAGTACCAATTGAGAGAGCAAACAGAACCAAAATAATGGTTAACAGGGTAATAAACAGCGTCACAAGACGAATGTTATTTATCGAAGAAATATTTCCTTTTTGTTCTGCCATTCCGATTTCTCACTTTCACTACAAGATGCTGAACACTTCCGCTGTCTCAACAGCAGAAGCACGTATAGCTTTGCGCCATTTTAGTACTCCCTGGCATACACCGGCTGCTGCCACATCAGCGTCCGGTAAGGCAACAAACGTCTCTCCTAAGCACAAAACAAAACGATATTTTATTTTAATTGTATTGTTGTTTCTTTAAAAAAGAAAAACCGTGACGACTGTAGCATGCTCTGTTGATAAGTGGTAACAAGAAGCGCTCAGGTTCCTTTTTTATGATGAAGTCACCATATATCTGGCGGGTATATCAACCGAAAATTAGCCTTTGCAGGGTACGTCGCCCTACTGTACTTCCTGGGAAACGACATGGTTTACCGTGAAGAATAATCGCACAACGCGTCAAAACTCAGTGCAAAATCAATAAAGCTATTCAGAGCAGGAGAGTTCAACCTGCGCCCAGGATAAATCAAATAGAGATCATTAGTATCAGCCTGCCATTCCGACAAAAGACAAACCAACTCACCATTATCTATCTGCTCACGGCACAAAAATGCCGGCAGCAACGTAATACCGCCATCCGCCAGTACACAAGCACGCGCATACAGCAGATTGTCGGTGATGTGTGATTGCGGCAAGCGCCAGAGAAAATACTCTGCTTCCCGGCGAAATCCCCACTCCGGCCAGGCTCGGTGAGCAATACACCGGTGCGCTTGCAGTTCACGCGGGTGCGTAATCGGCGGAAATGCCGTCAGATAGGCGTCGGAAGCCACCAGATAATGCGGCACTTGCCCCAAAGAACGACCAATCAGGGAAGAATCCTGCGGTTTACCGGTACGCAACGCGGCATCGAACCCTTCTGCCACCAGATCAATAACCCGATCAGCCACCACAATCTCCAGCGATACCGCCGGAAAGCGGGACTGAAACTCGGCGGTCAAACGCGCCAACAAGGTTGCCCCTAATCCGGCAGGACTGGTTATTCGCAAGCGCCCACTGGGTTTATCGCGTAAGTGTTGCATCGCCATCTCAGCGCGCTCGCTGGCCTGACGCATTTCCTGGCAATGCACCAGATAGCGTTCACCTGCAAAGGTGAGGTTCAGCTTGCGAGTCGTTCGATTGAACAACCGTAGCCCCAATGATTGCTCTAACTGACTAACGCGTAAACTGAGACTCGACTTAGCCATACCAGCCTGTCTGGCCGCCTCGGTAAAACTGCCGCATTCCGCCACCAGGGCGAACAGCGCCATATCCTGCAATTGTCTGAACATGATTGTTCTTCTCAGCCGAACACGTCGTTAGTGATTGTCCATCTTATCAGTACTATCGACAGGTTCTACACTGTTGTCACATCCAACACGCAACGATGGAAACATTGATCATGACAGTAAAAGCAATCGCCGTTGCCCCCAGTTCTCCTGATAATTTCGTAGAAATTACGGCCGAATTACCACAGCCCGGTGAGCATGACCTGCTGGTAGCCGTAAAAGCGGTGTCGGTTAATCCGGTGGATACCAAAGTACACGCAGGATTACGTCGAAACGGTCTGCAACACCCGCGCATTCTTGGGTGGGATGCCAGTGGCATCGTGATAAAAACCGGCTCAGGTGTCAGCAACTTCAACGTCGGAGATGAAGTTTGGTATGCCGGTGATATCACGCGCCCAGGCAGCAACAGCACCCATCAGTTAGTCGATGCCCGCATCGTCGCACACAAGCCCGCGTCACTGAACTGGGCTGAAGCGGCCGCCTTGCCGTTGACAGCGCTGACCGCCTGGGAAGGGCTATTTGAACATTTGAACATTCAGACTGCAGCCAAAGGCAAAACACTGTTGATTATCGGTGGTGCTGGCGGCGTCGGTTCACTGGCGATTTCACTGGCGGCACAACGTAGCGAGGTGACCGTCATCGCGACGGCGTCTCGTCCCGACTCCGCACAATGGTGTCGCGACCGTGGCGCTCATCTGGTGGTGGATTATCGCCATCTGGTTGATGACCTGAAAAAGCAGAATATTGAGCACGTCGATTACATTTTCTGCCTGAATGACACTGACGGCCACTGGGATGCCATCAGTCAGTTAATCGCCCCGCTGGGACATATCTGTACCATCGTGGAAAACACTCGTCCTTTAGATCAAAACGCGCTGAAGTTAAAAAGCGCGACGCTGCACTGGGAATTCATGTTTACCCGCAGCATGTTTACCACACCGGACATCACTCGTCAGGGAGAAATTCTGCGTGAGGTGGCGCAACAGGTGGATAACGGTCTCTTGCAGGGCACCCTTAGCCAGACCCTGAACGGATTAACGCCTGAAACGCTAAAACAAGCCCACGAGGCCATACTGAATGGCCATATGCGCGGTAAGCTCGTCATCACTCTGTGAGTGCAAGTCCCAATGACAGCGTCAGCATAAAAAAAGCCAGCCTGTCAGGCTGGCTTTGTCATCCACGCAATATGCCATCGGTTACCACCGACTTGCTATTCGCTGCTTAGTACAACAAGCGGGCACGAATAGTGCCGGGGATAGCTTTCATCAGTTGCAGCGCGGTGTCAGCACCGTCCGTTTCCACATCGATAACCACATAACCGATGGTCGGGCTGGTCTGCAGATACTGTGCTGCAATGTTGATGCCCTGCTCAGCAAAGATGTTGTTAATCTGCGTCATGATACCAGGACGGTTTTCATGGATGTGCAGCAGACGGCTGGCACGATCGCTGTGCGTCGGCAACGATACTTCCGGGAAGTTAACAGCAGACAAGGTAGAGCCGTTATCAGAGTATTTCACCAGTTTCCCGGCAACCTCGATACCAATATTCTCCTGCGCTTCTTCCGTCGAACCACCAATATGCGGTGTCAGGATCACGTTATCGAATTCGCACAGCGGCGACAGGAACGGGTCACTGTTGGTTGCCGGTTCCTGCGGGAACACGTCGATAGCCGCACCAGAGAGGTGCTTGTTGGCAAGAGCGTCGCTCAATGCCGGAATATCGACCACAGTACCGCGTGATGCGTTGATCAAAATCGAACCTGGCTTCATCAACGTCAGTTCGTTAGCACCGATCATATTCTGGGTACTGTCAGTTTCCGGCACATGCAGACTGACTACATCGCTCATATTCAGCAATTCAGACAAATGGCGAACCTGTTGGGCATTCCCCAACGGCAATTTGCTTTCGATATCGTAGAAATAGACGTGCATCCCCAGGCTTTCAGCCAGGATCCCAAGTTGGGTACCGATGTGACCATAACCAATGATACCGAGTTTCTTACCGCGAGCCTCAAAGCAGCCAACCGCCTGCTTGTGCCAGATACCACGATGCGCTTTAGCGTTAGCGGTCGGAATGCCGCGCAACAGCAGCAGCAGTTCACCGATAACCATTTCGGCTACGGAGCGGGTATTGGAAAAAGGTGCGTTGAAGACCGGAATGCCACGTTTGGTTGCAGCCGACAGATCAACCTGATTCGTGCCGATACAAAAACACCCCACTGCTACCAGTCTTTCAGCCGCTGCGAAAATGTCCTCCGTCAGATGCGTACGCGATCGAATCCCCACAAAGTGCGCGTCACGAATCGACGCTTTCAGCGCTTCCGGGTCAAGCGCTCCTTTATGGTATTCAATATTGGTGTAACCCGCAGCACGCAGATTCTCAAGCGCATTCGGGTGTACCCCCTCCAGCAGCAGGAACTTAATCTTGTCTTTTTCCAGTGATACCTTTGCCATTTCCCGACCTTATTTTCAGACTTCAGATATGACGGTTTGCAAACCGGTCTGTGCAAACATAACAAAAAATACGCAGGCGGCAATACAAACGATTGCCTTCACGTTTTTTCTTACCCCCACCCGTCAGTGATTTCATGGCAAAAAATACTGCCAACCCTCAGCAAGACCAGACAGGGGTGATGCGAAATAAGAAAAACTGATATTAAGTACCAAAAATGAGCCGTTATAGAAAGTCGGATTTTTTAGATAAAAAAATCCGACCGTCGTTAGCATGGCCGGACCTCTGCGAGAGATAACAACAATCGCACTCTTTCATGGCACACTTTCAGTGGAATTGTTTCGACACTGCTGTGGCCAGAATAGTCTGCGTCAGGAATGACTTATTTCAGGCGAACGGTTTTCACCCCGTCGGCGGTCCCCACCAGCGCGACATCCGCACCGCGGTTAGCAAACAACCCCACCGTTACCACGCCAGCCAGACTATTGATGCGGTTTTCCATCGCCACCGCATCCGACAGATCCATATTGTGCACATCCAGAATAATGTTGCCGTTGTCAGTGATAACCCCATCACGATACACCGGCTGACCACCCAGTTTGACCAGCTCACGGGCCACATAGGCGCGCGCCATCGGGATAACTTCCACCGGCAACGGGAAACGCCCCAGCACATCAACCTGTTTGGACGCATCGACGATACACACGAACTGACGCGCGATCGCCGCCACGATTTTTTCACGGGTCAATGCGGCACCGCCACCTTTGATCATCTGCATGTGTGGGTTGATTTCATCAGCGCCGTCGACGTAGACATCAAGCACATCCACGTCATTACAGTCAAAAACCGGAATCCCCAGACTTTTGAGCCTGGCGGTAGAAGCGTCAGAGCTTGAAACCGCGCCTTCAATTTGATGCCTGATAGACCCCAGTGCGTCAATAAAGTGAGCGGCGGTAGAGCCGGTTCCCACGCCAACGATAGTACCGGGGCGAACATAGTCGAGTGCGGCCCAACCCACGGCTTTTTTCAGTTCATCCTGCGTCATGATGTGCTTATGCCTGTAGCTACGAAAACGTGTGCGTATTATAGGGCATGCCATAGTCAAAAGGAGAGCCCTGCCTGTCAGGTACGGTAATATTTCAGTCTCACGGCGGCAGGCAGGGCGATTTTTTTCGGCGATACCTCACAAAAATGTGGCATATTGCCAAATATAGTTTTTACGCAAAGGAATCTTCACCTTCATGAAACGCCCGGACTATCGCACGCTTCAGGCGCTGGACGCCGTGATCCGTGAGCGTGGCTTTGAGCGCGCCGCACAAAAACTCTGTATTACGCAGTCCGCCGTCTCGCAACGCATCAAACAGTTGGAGAACCTGTTCGGCCAGCCGCTACTGGTAAGAACGATTCCGCCGCGTCCGACCGAACAAGGGCAGAAATTGCTGGCCTTGCTGCATCAGGTGGAATTGCTGGAAGAAGAGTGGCTGGGCAATGAAAACAGCAATGAAACCCCTCTCTTGCTGTCTCTGGCGGTCAATGCCGACAGTCTGGCGACCTGGCTGTTACCCGCCCTGCAACCTGTACTGGTGGACTCACCCATCAGGTTGAATTTGCAGGTGGAAGATGAAACCCGAACCCAGGAGCGCCTGCGCCGGGGTGAAGTGGTGGGAGCCGTGAGTATTCAGCCGCAGCCGCTGCCAAGCTGTCTGGTGGATAAACTGGGCGCGCTGGATTATCTGTTCGTCGCCTCGCCAGGCTTCGCCAATCGCTACTTTCCTAACGGGGTAACACGTTCGGCGCTGCTGCGTGCGCCAGTGGTGGCGTTCGACCATTTGGATGATATGCATCAGGCATTTTTGCAGCAAAATTTCGACCTGCCGCCGGGTAGCGTACCCTGCCACATCGTTAACTCATCTGAGGCTTTCGTACAGCTTGCCCGTCAGGGCACCACCTGCTGTATGATCCCCCATTTGCAGATCGAACGCGAACTGGCGAATGGCGAGCTTATCGACCTGACACCGGGGCTATGCCAGCGCCGTATGCTGTACTGGCATCGTTTCGCGCCGGAAAGCAGAATGATGCGGCAGGTGACTGACGCCCTGCTCACGCACGGACGCCAGGTTCTACGTCAATCCTGAATTCGTCAGGCCGACTCGCTTACGCGGCGCCCTCAGGGCGCTCGCTGTAATTCAAACACCACATCCACCTGATCATCAAAGTGAATAGTCTGCTGTTCGTAGGTTTGCGCCACCTCGCTTTGCGCCGCCATATTGGTGGTTTTGAACATACGCGCAGCTGGTATCGGCTGGTAGTTGGCAACGTGGTAACGAATACTGTAAACCGGCCCCAGCGTAGCGTTAAACCCAGAGGCTAACGACTGCGCCTGTAATGTCGCCTGCTCTATCGCTTTTTTACGCGCCTGTTCACGGTAGGTATCCGGGTTAGACACCCCCAGTTCCACCGCCCGAATCTCGTTAAGACCCGATTTGAGCGCGCCATCCAGCAATTCATTGAGCTTATCTAACTGACGCAGCGTGACTTCCACCTGCCGCACCGCACGGTACCCTTTCAGGACCGAGCCGCCGTTCTTCAGGTAATCGTACTCTGGTTGGGTGCGCAAATTGGCCGCGTTGATATCTTTCTTGTCGATACCGTTTTTATCCAGAAAAGCAAAGTATTGCGCGACACGATCATCCACCTGCTTTTTGGCGTCGGACACATCTTTGGAGGACACGCTCACTTCTATCGCCAGCCGGGCGATATCCGGCGTTGCATCCACACTCGCCGTACCGGAAGTCACAATGTGCGGCCCACTGGGCAACTCATTACCGGCCTGTGCCGTCAGTGACGACAAACCGAGCAGCATAGTCAAAACCAGAACGTTCAGCTTCACAGTATCTCCTTTGCGCATGAGTGAGTGACGAAGCCTACCCGGGGCAGGCTTTATTCACTATAGGCGAATGTCTGAATAGGTGAATGTCTGGATAGATGAATGCGCGAATACCGGCTAAACATCGAGAAACACAATGCCAAACGCCCGCTTACGCCGCAGGCGGTGTAAATCCTAACTCAAGGGAAATAGTGCGGGCGGTTTCCCGTAAGGGGTCAACCAGCGTATCAATCCCCATCTGTTGCAAACGCGCCATCGACAGCGAAATGGAAACGGCATAGGCCACCCGATGCTGAATATCAAACACCGGCGCAGAAATACAGGAAACCCCTAATTCATTCTCTTCCCGGTCCATCGCCAACCCCTGGCGGCGAATTTCCGCCAGTTCCTGTTGCATGGCGGGAAGCTCAACGATGGTGTTATCAGTCAGAGGATAAATACTGTTCTGATGGGTCCGCCAGTATTCTGCAGGGTAATCCTCCGCGCCGTAGGCCATGAAAATCTTCCCCATCGCCGAACTGTGCAAAGGCATATGCTGGCCGATGTAAGCACGGGTACGCATCATGCCGGTAGTCGGTTCCAGCTTATAAATCAGAATCGCGTGGTCATCTTCACGCGTTGAGAAGTTAACAGTCTCCCCTACCATCAGGTTCAACGCCTCAAGGTGCGGTGCCGCTACGTGCAACACATTTAACGACGAGAGCGCCTTCTGGCCGATAGCAATAAACTTGGTGGTCAGTCGATAACTGCCTGGCTGACGTGCAGGCACCACGTAACCACACCCGGCCAGACCTTGCAACAAGCGATGGACGGTACTTTTATTCATGCCGGACAACTCAGCAATCCGCGCCAACGGGCACCCGTTGGGATAGTCGCTAAGTATTTCGATCAACTGTAAACCGCGAAACAGGCTTTGACTTCCCAGCGGCTTTTCCGCCTTCCCCTCGTCATCAATGCTATGTTCATTTATCACGTCTGATCTTCCTCTCATTACGCCCGCCAGGACATCCACCTCTGCCGGGACAAAGACCATCATGAAACAGCATGTTATGCGATGCAATAGAGGAAATAGCTCACACTCCGCTACAGACAACAGCCGCAGGCATAAATTCGCATGAAAAACTACAGTGTCGGCGCGCCCTGCGACCCCGTATGGGCTGACGGCGAATGGTGCAAATGCACATCCATCTGTGGATACGGAATACCGATACGGTGCTCATCCAACGCCCGTTTGAAGTTCTCCAACAGATCCCAATACACCGCCGCCGCATCGCCATTATTGGTCCACACCCGCACCACAAAGTTAAGCGAAGACGGCCCCAGCTCATTGAGCCGAATAGTGACGCCATTATCATGCAGAATACGGTTATCCGCCGCGACGATAGCGCCCAGTACATTTTTCACCACATCGATATCCGCGTCATAGGCCACGCCGACAATAATTTCAGTACGACGATTCGGCTCACGGGAACTGTTGATAATATTCCCGGCGATAATTTTGCCATTTGGCACTACGATGACTTTGCCGTCGGCCGTCAGCAGCGTGGTGGAAAAAATTTGTACCTGAGTCACCGTGCCCGCAATGCCACCCAAATCCACCGACTCCCCGGTGCGAAAAGGCCGGAACATCACCAGCAGCACCCCGGCAGCAAAATTCGATAGCGAACCTTGTAAAGCCAGACCAACCGCCAGACCGGCGGCACCCAACACCGCAATGACCGATGTGGTTTGCACCCCCACCCGACTTAGCGCTGCTATCAGCGTGAAAGCGATAATGCCGTAGCGCACCATCGCAGACAAAAAGTCCGCCACCGTGACGTCAATACCACGAGTGACCATCAGCCGGTTTAGTGTGTTCGCCATCATGCGGGCAATCAGCATCCCAACAGACAAAATCACCAGTGAGGCGACAATGTTCACCGCATACTGCAACAGAATGTGTTGATTATTCACCAGCCAGCTCTGCAGGCGTCCCATGCTTTCAGCTACGTTGAGTTCTTCCATTTGTTCGCTCCTGTTAGCATCATGTGCATTATCGGTATGCAGATAAAATTAAGGCTCCCGTAGGAGCCTTAGTCAAATTATTACGTCGATAATTACAACCGGTTCAATCATGACAACCGGTTTGATAATTACAGCACGTCAACCGCGTTCAGTTCTTTAAACGCTTGTTCCAGACGCGCCACCATGGTCACCTGACCGGCACGCAGCCAGACACGTGGGTCATAGTATTTCTTGTTCGGCTTGTCGTCGCCTTCCGGGTTACCCAGCTGGCCCTGCAGATAGCCTTCGTTTTTCTTGTAGTAATTCAGGATGCCTTCCCAGGTCGCCCACTGGGTGTCGGTATCGATATTCATCTTCACCACACCGTAGCTGACTGCTTCGGCGATTTCTGCTGCGGAAGAACCGGAACCGCCGTGGAACACGAAGTCCAGGCTGTTGTGCGGCAGGTTGAATTTCTTAGAGACATATTCCTGAGAGTTACGCAGGATTTTCGGCGTCAGTTGTACGTTACCCGGCTTATACACACCGTGTACGTTACCGAAAGAAGCCGCGATGGTGAAACGAGGGCTGATAGCGTTCAGTTTTTCGTAGGCATAAGCCACATCTTCCGGCTGGGTATACAGCGCAGAGTTGTCCAGATGGCTATTGTCCACGCCGTCTTCTTCACCACCGGTGCAGCCCAGTTCGATTTCAAGCGTCATGTCCAGTTTGGCCATACGCGCCAGATACTTGCTGCAAATCTCGATGTTTTCTTCCAGCGATTCTTCCGACAGGTCGATCATGTGAGAAGAGAACAGCGGTTTACCGGTCGCGGCGTAGTGTTTCTCACCGGCATCCAGCAGACCGTCAAGCCATGGCAGCAGTTTCTTCGCGCAATGGTCGGTGTGCAAAATCACCGGAATACCATAGTGTTCTGCCATCTGGTGTACATGATGAGCACCAGAAATCGCACCCAGAATTGCCGCCTGCTGACCTTCAGCTTTCAGGCCTTTACCGGCAGTAAATGCAGCACCACCGTTGGAGAACTGAACGATTACCGGCGCGCGCACTTTGGCTGCGGCTTCAAGAACGGCGTTAATGGAGTCGGTACCGACACAGTTAACCGCCGGCAGTGCAAAGTTATTTTCTTTGGCAATGGCGAATACTTTCTGAACGTCATCACCAGTGATGACACCAGGTTTTACGAAATCAAAGATTTTAGACATGTCACGTGTCCTGTTTCGTTGGCCGTGGAGGGTTAGAGATTTGTCTGTTACTGCATTATCGTCGGCAATACCGTGACTGCCGACATGACTACCATTTGTTGCTGCTGGTATTGCTACCGGTAGCCCGGCTTTCACCGGGTTACCAGGAGGCGAGATATTCTCCCACCTCAAATGACTGACGAAAAACGCTTACTGACGAGCGCGTTCTTCCAGCATCACCACTGCCGGCAGTTTTTTACCTTCCACAAACTCCAGGAAAGCGCCGCCGCCGGTAGAAATATAGGAGATCTTGTCGGCAATGCCGAACAGATCGATTGCCGCCAGCGTATCACCGCCGCCTGCGATGGAGAAAGCATCGCTGTTGGCGATAGCATTCGCCACAATCTCCGTCCCTTTACGGAAGTTCGGGAATTCGAATACACCAACCGGGCCATTCCACAGAATCGTCTTGGCGTTTTTCAGGATGTCAGCCAGACGTTCGGCAGACACATCGCCCAGGTCCAGAATCTGTTCATCATCTTTAATGGCAGCCACGGATTTCAACGTCGCGCTGGCAGTTTCGGAGAATTCTGTTGCAACACGTACATCGCTCGGTACCGGAATATCGCAGGTTTCCAGCAGTTTCTTCGCTTCTGGAATCAGTTCCGCTTCGTACAGCGATTTACCGACGTTATGGCCTTGGGCAGCCACGAAAGTATTGGCGATACCACCACCGACGATCAGCTGGTCAGCAATTTTAGACAGTGAATCCAGCACCGTCAGCTTGGTAGACACTTTGGAACCACCGACGATAGCCACCATCGGACGAGCCGGGTTACTCAATGCTTTACCCAGTGCTTCCAGTTCATCAGACAGCAGCGGGCCGGCACAAGCGATCGGGGCGAATTTGCCGACACCGTGAGTTGAAGCCTGCGCACGGTGTGCAGTACCGAACGCATCCATCACAAACACATCGCACAGTGCGGCGTATTTTTTGGACAGCACTTCGTCGTCTTTCTTCTCACCCTTGTTGAAGCGGACGTTTTCCAGTACGACCAGCTCACCTTCGGCCACATCAACGCCGTCCAGGTAATCTTTCGCCAGACGCACCGGCGCAGACAGATGGTCTTTCAGGTAGTTGACTACCGGCAGCAGGGAGAATTCTTCGTTGTACTCGCCTTCGGTCGGGCGGCCCAGATGGGATGTCACCATCACGCGGGCACCCTGCTTCAGGGCGATTTCAATGGTCGGCAGGGATGCGCGGATGCGGGCGTCAGACGTCACTTTGCCATCTTTAACCGGCACGTTCAGATCCGCACGGATCAGCACGCGTTTGCCAGCCAAATCCAGGTCGGTCATCTTAATTACAGCCATGGTGAATCCTCTTGTTGATTCTCTTTAAAGTTGCTTGAGTGAGGTGTCGGTTTCCCGGCACCGCCTATCAGAAACCGCAGGCCGCCATCGCCCATGTTGTATCCAACATCCGATTGGCAAAGCCCCATTCGTTATCGCACCAGACCAGCGTCTTGATCAGATGCCCTCCGCTGACCCGGGTTTGCGTCCCATCCACTATCGCGCTGTGCGGGTCGTGGTTGAAGTCCACTGAGACCAACGGCAAATCGGTATAATCAACTATACCACGAAATGTATTCTGCGCTGACTGGCGAAACAGCATATTGATTTCACTTACGTTTACCGCGTTTTTCACGCTGACACTAAGATCAATAGCCGTGACATTGATAGTCGGCACCCGCACCGAAATCGCTTCAAAACGGTCTTCAAATTTCGGAAAGAAACGGGTAATACCCACCGCCAGTTTGGTGTCCACCGGGATGATCGATTGACTGGCAGCACGGGTACGCCGCAGGTCATGGTGATACGCATCGATCACCGGTTGGTCGTTCATCGACGCATGGATCGTCGTCACGGTACCGCTCTCGATGCCATACGCATCGTCCAGCAGTTTAATAATCGGAATAATACAGTTGGTGGTGCAGGAGGCATTGGATACCAGACGGTGAGCCGAGTGTAGATCCTGATGATTAACGCCATACACAATGGTGGCATCAAGATCTGGCGCACCGGGGTGGGAGAACAGCACTTTTTTCGCGCCTGCCGCCAGATGGGCTTCACCATCGGCACGGCTACCGTACACACCGCTGCAATCCAGCACGATATCAACACCCAGCTCGCCCCACGGCAGGGAGCGGAGATCCGGCTCATGCAACAGGCGAATAGTGTCATCCCCTACCAATAAGCGATCGCACTCCTGACGGACATCCCACGAAAAACGGCCATGGCTGCTATCGTACTTGAGCAGATGGGCAATCCCTTCGGCATTGGCCAGCTCATTAATCGCCACCACCGTGATTTCGGCTCGCCGACCTGATTCATACAACGCACGCAGAACGCTGCGACCTATACGACCAAAGCCATTTATCGCAATACGGATTGTCATGAAATTCCCTGTGTAGTGATAAAAGCATTGCGCGTTATAGGATAATCAGTACGCCACCAGAAATATACCCACCATACTTCAAGTTGCAGGTGTGTTGGCTGCATTACTCGGCCCATCCCTGGGCCTCGCCCTTTCAGGGCCGCAGCACGCTGCGTTCAACACGCGAGCGTGTTGTCCTGCAACTCGATTATTGGGGTATAAACCGCTTGTTGCACAGGACGTGTCATCACGTAAAGCCTGCTGATAGTGTTGTTGCCAAACGCTGTCACACCAACAACTGAAACGCTTCAGCTAGCATAAACGAATTGCCTGGTAAAAGAAATATGGCGGCCGGGAGGATGCCAGAAGAGTGATCCGCATCAAATAATTACCGCACAGTTTGTTCAACCCAGGTGTTAACCCCAGACTAGCGGGATCAAAAAAGGCCGGGAAACCATCCCGGCCTTACAAGAACGGCTAACTGCAGAACAGCGTTATTTCAGCAGCGCTTTCGCCTTCGCCACCACGTTATCGGTAGTGAAGCCAAATACGTCGAACAGTTTTTCTGCCGGTGCGGATTCGCCAAAGCTTTCCATACCAACAATCGCGCCATTGAGGCCAACATACTTGTACCAGTAGTCAGCGATACCCGCTTCGATCGCCACACGGGCGCTCACAGCTGACGGTAGCACCGCTTCACGGTAGGCCGCATCCTGTTTGTCGAATGCATCGGTAGACGGCATGGACACCACGCGCGCTTTAACGCCTTCTTCGCTCAGTTTCTGCCAGGCAGCAACGGCCAGTTCGACTTCAGAACCGGTAGCGATAAGAATCAGCTGCGGCTGGCCGCCGCTGTCTTTCAGCACGTAAGCGCCTTTCGCGACATCAGCCAACTGCTGAGCAGTACGTTCCTGCTGCGCCAGATTCTGACGAGACAGAATCAACGCTGTCGGGCCGTCTTTACGTTCAATGGCGTATTTCCAGGCCACCGCGGTTTCAACCTGATCCGCCGGGCGCCAGGTGCTCATGTTTGGCGTCACACGCAGGCTGGCCAGTTGCTCTACCGGCTGATGGGTCGGGCCATCTTCGCCCAGACCGATGGAGTCATGGGTGTAAACATAGATGCTGCGCACTTTCATCAGTGCTGCCATACGCACCGCATTACGGGCGTATTCCACAAACATCAGGAACGTTGCGGTGTACGGTACAAAACCGCCGTGCAGCGAAATACCGTTGGCAATGGCAGTCATGCCAAATTCACGCACCCCGTAATGGATGTAGTTACCCGCCGGGTCTTCATTCAGCGCTTTAGAACCAGACCAAATCGTCAGGTTGCTCGGTGCCAGGTCGGCAGAACCGCCCAGGAATTCCGGCAGCAGCTTGCCATAGGCTTCCAGCGCATTCTGCGAGGCTTTACGGCTGGCGATCTTGGCCGGGTTAGCCTGCAGTTGTTCGACAACTTTAGTCGACTCGGCCTGCCAGTTAGCCGGCAGTTCGCCGTTCACGCGACGAGTGAATTCAGCAGCCAGTTCCGGATAAGCGCTGGCATAGGCATTGAACGCCTGTTGCCAGGCCGCTTCTTTGCTTTCACCAGCTTTGCGAGCATCCCAGGCGGCATAGATATCAGCCGGGATTTCAAACGGACCGTATTTCCAGCCCAATTGCTCGCGGGTCGCAGCGACTTCGGCATCACCCAACGGTGCGCCGTGGGAATCATGGGTACCGGCTTTGTTCGGAGAACCGAAACCAATCACGGTTTTGCACAGCAGCAGCGACGGTTTGTCAGTGACGCTCTGCGCTTCTTTGATAGCGCGCTGGATGGCATCAGCATCATGACCATCGATGCCACGAATTACGTGCCAGCCATAGGATTCAAAGCGGGCAGCGGTATCATCCGTGAACCAGCCTTCGATGTGGCCGTCGATGGAAATACCGTTGTCATCGTAGAACGCAACCAGTTTACCCAGCTTCAGGGTACCCGCCAGTGAACAGACCTCATGAGAGATCCCTTCCATCATGCAACCATCACCCAGGAAGACATAGGTGTGATGGTCAACGATGTCGTGGCCCGGACGGTTGAACTGCGCAGCCAGTGTACGCTCGGCAATCGCCATACCGACTGCGTTAGCGATACCCTGTCCTAACGGCCCAGTGGTGGTTTCCACGCCCGGTGTATAACCCACTTCCGGGTGACCCGGCGTTCTGGAATGCAACTGGCGGAAGTTTTTCAGTTCTTCAATCGGCAAATCATAACCCGTCAGATGCAACAGGCTGTAGATCAGCATGGAGGCATGACCGTTGGACAGCACGAAGCGATCGCGGTTAGCCCAGTGCGGGTTGGCCGGGTTATGGTTCAGATGGTCACGCCACAAGACTTCAGCGATATCAGCCATACCCATTGGTGCGCCGGGATGACCTGATTTGGCCTTCTGCACGCCATCCATACTCAACGCACGGATAGCATTGGCAAGTTCTTTACGAGAGGACATGCTTTACTCCAGATCGGATTGAACAGTTGCCTGTCGAACATAAAACATATGAATCAATGTGTTAGCTCAAAAAGGCAAAGAGAAGATATTCACAAATGTACATGAAAACCCAGCCGATTGCACATGGAACAGCAAGCGGAAAAAACGCACGAATCTGCTGACATGCAGACCGTATAGCAGGCTTTCCTTTTCATCGGGGCGGTTTTATCTGCCTTAGCTCACACGATGTAGCAGCTTTACCTGTTTACGTCCGCCCGTTTGCGCCACCATAACACCACCGAGAGGTCATCTGCACGGCCTTCTTTAGAAGAGACACCGATAAAAAAGGCATCCGGTCAGGATGCCTTTGTAACGTGGCTCATTAGCGAAAAATATCCACAACGGTAAGTCTGTACCGATTAATGCGCGGCAGCCTCATGCCCATGCAAACGGTGACGGGTCACCATCCCTAACAGGAAGCACATGACGAATACCACAAAATAGAGCGCGTTCGCGGTCACCAGCGCGGCATGTACGCCGAAGTGCTGCACGATCGGCCCAGTGACGATAAAGGTCAGCATGGTCCCCACCGTTCCGCAGGTCAGAATGAAGTTTACCAGCTTCGGCGACGGCACCTTGGTCTGCTGGGAGCCCAGAGTAATCAGCGTGGTATAGATAGCGCTGGAAATGAAGCCCAAACCAAAAATGAAGTATTTCAGCAGATGAGGCTGATCGCTGCTGACAAACAGGTACATCGCACCGGTAGCCAGCACAGCCAGCACAGTCACTACGCGCTGCAAGTCAAAGAATTTGAGCACAACGCTGAACACCCACATACCAATCATGTACGACGTCCAGAAGCTACTGACCAGTTCCCCGGCATCGCCAATGCTCATACCAAAGGATTTAGTCACATATTCCGGCACCCACTGAATAAACGCCAGTTGCCCCAGGATATAGCACAGCGCCGCGATAGACAGGAATACCACGCCCATGCCCCATTTTTCCGCCTCGACAGGCGCGCTCTGGGGGGTGGCTTTTTCCGTGCCGATAGCGGGAAAATCAGACAGCAGTGTCAGAACCAGAATCGCCACGTACAACAGCCCGATGCAAGCGTAAATCCAGTACCAGCCGAAATGACGGGACAACAACGCCGCCGCTACAATCGGGAAAATCATACCGGCCATACTGAAAAAGGAATCGGTAAACAGCAAGCGGGCACCACGCTGACGCCCGGAGTAGAGCTGGGTAATCAGAAAGGTGCCGATCGACATGGTGATGCCGCTGACCACGCCCAGCGTAAACATACAGGCAGAAAACACCGCCAGCGATTTACCCACGAACAACCCGACGATCGACAGGACAATCAGTATAAAACCGAAGACCAGCTGTTTCTTCAACGGGAAAATATCCATCAGCCAGACATTCAGGAAAATGGACAGCAAAATACCGGCATTCAGAAACGTAAAGGTATTACTCATATTGGCTATCGGAACATTGAAGTACTGAGCGATATCACCCATGACCATGCCCGTGACGATAACCAGCGCACCGGTCAGCGCATAAGAAAAGCAGCTGGTAAAAAATAACCGCTGACGATTGAGATCAGACATATATCCTTCCTGTCATCAAATAGGAAAAGCGCAGGCGATACCCGATTCTGGTATCGACGTTGCGCCACAACGTTGTCATCAAAGTGTTGCCAGGCCGCACACACAAAACGGCATGCTAACCGGAAAGCGTTAATCTGCCTTACTACACGCCGAACTACACACAACCAGACGTGCTATGTAATAAAAAACTGACGTACTGTGTAATAAACGCAGACATACCGTACAGCAGTCAGTATGGCTGCACGCCCGGAAAAGAAAAAGGTTGAGTGCCTTATCAGCACTCAACCTTTTCTAACGAGAGATTACTCGTCTTCCAGATAAGTGTAACCGTATAACCCGGTTTCAAACTCATCAAGGAACTGTGCCTGCAGTTCCGGCGCCAGATTGGCTCCCTTCACCTGATCGCGGAAGCGAGACATCAACACATCCGGGTCAAGCTGCACATATTCCAGCATATCGGCCACGGTGTTGCCTTCATCCGACTCTTCCAGCTCAACCGTCCCATCCTGGAATACAAACACATCAACGGTCGACGTATCACCAAACAGGTTGTGCATATTGCCGAGGATTTCCTGATACGCCCCCACCATGAAAAATCCCAGCAACGGTGGGTTTTCCGGGTCGTAAGGCGGCATCGGCATCGTTGTGGCAACGCCATCGCCATCCACATAGTGATCAATAGTGCCGTCAGAATCGCAGGTAATGTCCAGCAGTACCGCACGACGCTGCGGCGGCTTGTCCAGCCCTTCGAGCGGTAACACCGGGAATAACTGATCGATACCCCAGGCATCGGGCATCGACTGGAACAGCGAGAAGTTGACATACAGCTTATCTGCCATACGTTCCTGCAGTTCATCAATAATAGGCCGGTGCGCACGGTTACTCGGGTCAAGCTGCTGCTGAAGGCGCTGGCAGATATTCAGATAAAGCTGTTCCGCCTGCGCGCGTTGGGTCAAATCCAGCATACCGTGGGTGTACTGGGTATGGACATCATTCAGGTCCATCTGGCTGTCGTGCAGCCATTCACGCAGCGAACGGCGGTTGCCCGGTTCCTGAATTTCCTGCCAGGTGCTCCACAAGCTTTCCAACGCACGCGGTGCGTCTTCATCCGGTGCCGTCGGTTCGCTGAATTCGTTACGCTCTACCCCGATGATATTGGATACCAGCACGGTGTGATGCGCGGTCACCGCCCGCCCGGACTCGGTTATCACCATCGGATGCGGCAAGCCGTATTCGTTACAGGCGTCGCCAATCCCCCAGATAACGTTGTTGGCGTACTCGTTCAGACCGTAATTGACCGAACAGTCAGACTGCGAACGGGTGCCTTCGTAATCGACGCCCAATCCACCACCGACGTCAAAACACTGAATGTTGACGCCCAGTTTATGCAGTTCAACGTAAAAACGCGCAGATTCACGCACACCGGTGGCGATATCACGAATGTTCGCCAGTTGTGAACCCAAGTGGAAATGCAGCAGTTGCAGGCTATCGAGACGGTTGGCGTTACGCAGCAGTTCCACCAGTTGCAGTACCTGTGTCGCGGCCAGACCGAACTTGGACTTTTCACCACCACTCGACTGCCACTTGCCGGAACCCTGCGATGCCAGACGCGCACGCACGCCCAAACGTGGCACCACGTTCAGACGCTCGGCCTCTTCCAGCACCAGCTTGATTTCCGACATCTTTTCAATGACCAGATAGACCTTGTGACCCAGCTTTTCGCCGATCAAGGCCAGTCGGATATACTCACGGTCTTTATAACCGTTACAGACGATAACGGTACGGGTCATACCCGCATGGCCCAATACCGCCATCAATTCCGCTTTGGAGCCCGCTTCCAACCCCAGCGGCTCACCGGAATTGATCAGGGATTCAATGACGCGGCGATGCTGGTTAACTTTGATGGGATAAACCAGAAAATAGCCGCCTTCATAACCGAAAGACTCACGCGCGCGTTTGAACGCGGCATTAATGGAACGCAGGCGGTGTTGCAAAATCTGCGGGAAGCAGAACAGCGCAGGCAGACGCTGATTATCCTGCTGGCGGGTTTTTACCAGTTTAGCCAGATCGACACGCGCCTCTGGCACGTCTGGATCCGGGCACACGCTGATGTGACCCAGTTCGTTGACGTCATAGTAATTATTGCCCCACCAGGCAATATTATACGTTCTCAGCATCTCGCTGGCGTCGCGGTCATTCATGGCTACCTCCTGCATGGAGCGCAGATGATCGTGTTTACCCGCCGCTGACGAGTACGGTTGAATCATATCGTCAGACATGGCGATCCCCTTCTTCCACTTTTAGATGAATAATCACATTTTTTCCCGCAACAAATACCGGCGACATAGCAAAAGCGTGCATCGCTGGCAGTGAAAAAACCGACGGGCAGTAGTATGCCGTCGTTTTATGACTCTTATTAGTGTAAAACACGATGTCAGACTCCGAGATTCGGGTCGGTGAAAACCAGGGAAAACACCGCCAGGAAGAACGCACACGCATTCACTGGCGCGGAGAAAAAAGCAGGTTAGCCAGCTCGGGAGTCCTGCGTTGCGCTGCGGGACAGGCAACTTCGGGCAAATGGCGGAAAGGATTGAGTCAGTGACGCAGTGGCGTCAGAAGAAAAGCGCGGCAGGCGCAACTCACTCAATAAACAACGGATCATTAATCCTATCACCTCCACGCTCGCCGCAGATGATGCGGTCAGGCTATCACGACAACCATCAGGAAAACGGTCAAACAGTATCGGCAAGCGTCTTGTCGCAGCACTCGCTGGTCTCTCAGAATTGCACTCTCAGAACAAGCGTCGCGCCACATTTTGAGGCCCCGAATGACGGACAACAAAACCGCCTGCCGTTTATACCTATCCATCCCCGGAAAAGCAAAATGAAAATGGTAAAAAAACCTATCATGTTGGCAAACACTGCCGATGAAGATTGCCAGTCCACCGCCGCGGCATAAAAACTGCTGGCATGGTGCTATCGTGTGGCCTAGAATAGCCATCCAGATGTTAATCCATCTATACTGATTAACTGAATTATTGATTAACGGCTTTAGCTTATAAGGTAAAGAAACTCATGGCTAAACACCTTTTTACATCCGAGTCGGTCTCCGAAGGACATCCTGATAAAATCGCTGACCAGATTTCCGACGCCGTCCTTGACGCGATTCTGGAGCAGGACCCCAAAGCGCGGGTTGCCTGCGAAACTTACGTAAAAACCGGTATGGTGTTAGTTGGTGGTGAAATCACTACCAGCGCCTGGGTGGATATCGAAGAAATCACACGTCGCACCGTCCGCGAAATTGGCTACGTCAACTCAGAAATGGGTTTTGACGCCAACTCTTGCGCAGTACTGAGCGCCATCGGCAAGCAGTCTCCGGACATCAACCAGGGCGTTGACCGTAAAGACCCGCTGGAGCAAGGCGCGGGCGACCAGGGCCTGATGTTCGGCTACGCCACCAACGAAACCGACGTACTGATGCCAGCACCGATCACCTATGCACACCGTCTGGTGCAACGTCAGTCTGAAGTGCGCAAAAATGGCACCCTGCCGTGGCTGCGTCCCGATGCCAAGAGCCAGGTGACCTTTGCTTACGACAACGGCAAAATCGTCGGTATCGACGCCGTTGTATTGTCTACCCAGCATTCAGAATCCATCGGGCAGAAAGACCTGCAGGAAGCGGTGATGGAAGAGATCATCAAGCCGGTTCTGCCGTCTGAATGGCTCTCTGCCAATACCAAATACTTCATCAACCCGACTGGCCGTTTTGTTATCGGTGGCCCAATGGGTGACTGCGGTCTGACGGGTCGTAAAATCATCGTTGATACTTACGGCGGTGCCGCACGTCACGGTGGTGGTGCCTTCTCCGGTAAGGATCCGTCTAAAGTGGACCGCTCCGCTGCCTACGCCGCCCGTTATGTCGCGAAAAACATCGTGGCCGCCGGTCTGGCAGATCGTTGTGAGATCCAGGTGTCTTACGCTATCGGCGTTGCAGAACCGACTTCCATCATGGTGGAAACCTTCGGTACGGAGAAAGTCTCCAGCGATCGCCTGGTTGATCTGGTTCGTCAGTTCTTCGATCTGCGCCCTTACGGTTTGATTCAGATGCTGGACTTGCTGCATCCGATCTACCAGAAAACCGCAGCTTACGGTCACTTTGGCCGTGAAGAATTCCCGTGGGAAAAAACCGACGTGGCAGAAAAACTGCGCGATGCCGCAGGCCTGAAATAATCCGCTTTTCTGACATGCCAACGGCGAAGCAGCGCTTCGCCGTTTTTTATTGCCGAAGCCTGTGGGCATGATTGTGTCTGCTCATGATTGTGTCTGAAGTCATGATTGCATCCGGTTCGCCCAGCCCGTAAGCTGCCAGCATGAACACACCACGTCTTCCTATCGCCCTGCAACAAGCGGTCATGCGTTGTCTGCGAGAAAAACTTCAGCAGGCCAATACCGTATTAGGCAGCGATTACCCTGAACCGGTCATCAACTACCAGCAACGCGGTTCCACAGCGGGCAGCGCCTGGCTCAAAGAGTGGGAAATCCGCCTCAACCCGGTGTTATTACTGGAAAACCAGCAGCCGTTCATTGACGAAGTCGTGCCGCACGAACTGGCGCACCTGCTGGTCTACGCCCGTTTTGGTAAAACCGCGCCACACGGTCAACAATGGCGCTGGATGATGGAAAGCGTGTTGAACGTCCCCGCCCGTCGTACCCATCAGTTTGCGACAGCATCAGTCCAGGGGAAAACCTTCCTTTATGAATGCGCCTGCCGTCGCCATGAACTCACTGTTCGTCGGCATAACCGGGTGATAAAGGGCGAATCAGAATACCGTTGTCGCGCTTGCGGCGAACGGTTACGCGCTCTTGTAACAAAACCTGTTTAAACAAAAATAGCTGGCATCTAATACTGTGTTTTTTGAGTTTGCCTGTACGGTCTTCCTCAGGTACGCTGCCCGTTTTTAACCCTGCAGGTGACGTTGGAATATGCTTCGCAATGTTGTCATTTTCGTGGTGTTGGGCGCAGGCCTGACAACGCTGGCCGTAGCCGGTCAGAACATCAATAATTTCACGCAAGCCAAAGCTGCCGCCGTGAAAATCCATCAGGATGCACCCGGTACCTTCTACTGCGGCTGTACCATTAACTGGCAGGGTAAAAAAGGAACGCCGGACCTGGCCTCATGCGGCTATCAGGTTCGCAAAGACGCCAACCGCGCTCATCGTATTGAGTGGGAACACGTCGTGCCTGCATGGCAATTTGGTAATCAGCGCCAGTGCTGGCAAGACGGTGGCCGCAAGAACTGTACCAAAGACGATGTTTACCGCCAGATGGAAACCGATCTGCACAACTTGCAACCGTCAATTGGTGAAGTGAACGGCGATCGCGGCAACTTCATGTACAGCCAGTGGAATGGTGGCGAGCGTCAATATGGCCAGTGCGAGATGAAGATTGATTTTAAAAACCAACTGGCAGAACCGCCCGAACGAGCACGCGGTGCTATCGCCCGCACCTACTTCTATATGCGTGATCGCTATCATCTGAACCTGTCCCGCCAGCAGACCCAACTGTTTGATGTCTGGAGCAAACAATACCCGGTCACCGCGTGGGAATGTACCCGTGAAAAACGCATCGCAGCGATACAAGGCAACCCTAACCCCTATGTGCAAGAGGCTTGCCAGCCCTGATGCTGCTCCCTACTATAACGGCGTGTCTCTTATAATAAGCGCCGCCGTCGCCACCGTTGCTATACCGGTGACCGGGGTCTGTCAGGCTTTGCCCCTTCGATTAACTACCACCTAAGGCCAGATTATTCATGCGAATACCGCGCATTTTTCATCCCGATACGCTTGCCCCACAAGGGGGAGAAACCGATCTGAGCGAAGACGCCGCCAACCATGTGGGCCGGGTACTTCGCATGAGCGCCGGGCAGGCGCTGCAACTGTTTGACGGCAGTAATCAGGTCTTCGAGGCCGAGATTGTGCAGGCCGGGAAAAAAAACGTGCGGGTCCGTTATGCCGCCGGTCAAACGGAAGACCGGGAGTCACCCTTGCACCTGCATTTGGGCCAGGTGATGTCACGTGGCGAAAAAATGGAATTCACTATCCAAAAATCCATCGAGCTGGGTGTTAATATCATCACTCCGCTGCTATCCGAACGTTGCGGCGTCAAACTGGATGGTGAACGGCTGGAGAAGAAAATCGCGCAGTGGCAAAAAATCGCCGTTGCGGCCTGCGAACAGTGCGGCAGAAACCGGATACCGGATATTCGTCCAGTCCA
Organism: Dickeya oryzae; assembly: GCF_009372235.1. GTDB lineage: Bacteria > Pseudomonadota > Gammaproteobacteria > Enterobacterales > Enterobacteriaceae > Dickeya > Dickeya oryzae. The sequence continues at coordinate 389,302 of NZ_ML762921.1, forward strand.
GACGTTGGAAAGCTGGTGCGCGGAATCGGACAATGGGTTAAAACTGAACCTGCATCCGCGGGCGTCGCAACACATCAATACATTGCCGTTGCCGGTATCACGCATCCGGTTGTTGATTGGCCCGGAAGGCGGATTATCAGCAGACGAAATCGCCATGACCGCAACCCAGGGATTTACTGATATCCTGCTGGGGCCTCGCGTTCTGCGTACAGAAACCACCGCGCTCACCGCAATCACCGCGCTTCAGGTGCGATTCGGCGATTTGGGGTAAAGGAGAGAATAATGAGAAAACTCGGTATCGTGATGGACCCGATTTCGTCCATCAATATCAAGAAAGACACCAGCTTTGCGATGTTGCAGGAAGCCCAGCGTCGTGGCTGGGAACTACACTATATGGAAATGGGCGACCTCTACCTGCACGCAGGTGAAGCCCGGGCCACCACCCGCACGCTGAGCGTTCAATACGATTACAACCATTGGTACGACTTCGGTGCGACGCAGGACATCGCCCTGCACGAATTAGATGTGGTGTTGATGCGCAAAGACCCGCCGTTTGACACCGAATTCATCTACGCCACCTATATTCTGGAGCGAGCGGAAGAGAAAGGGACGCTCATCGTTAACAAACCGCAAAGCCTGCGCGATTGTAACGAGAAACTGTTCACCGCCTGGTTCCCGCAGTTAACGCCAGATACGCTGGTCACCCGCAATGCCGATCGGCTGCGGGCGTTCCATCAGCACCACAGCGACGTCATCTTAAAACCACTCGATGGCATGGGCGGCGCGTCGATTTTCCGCCTGAAGCCAGAGGATGCTAACGTATCGGTCATTATCGAAACGCTGACCGAACACGGTAGCCGTTACTGCATGGCGCAAAACTACCTGCCTGCCATTAAAGACGGCGATAAACGCGTACTGGTGGTCGATGGTGAACCCGTGCCTTACTGCCTGGCACGCATTCCGAAAAGCGGTGAAACCCGTGGGAATCTGGCCGCGGGTGGCCGGGGCGAAGCCCGCCCACTCAGCGAAAGCGACTGGCAGATTGCCCGTACCGTCGCACCGGTACTGAAACAGAAAGGCTTGATCTTCGTCGGGCTGGACATCATTGGCGATCGCCTGACCGAAATTAACGTCACCAGTCCTACTTGTGTGCGTGAAATCGAAGCCGCCTATCCGGATGTCTCTATTACTGGCATGCTGATGGACGCGATTGATCGTAGGCTGGCTCAGCGTTAACGATACACGGACCGTATCCCGGTCGGTGATGTAGAGCCCCACCCGGTTCGCTGCCCGGCGGCGAACCGGAAACATTCACTCCGACAGAGAAGCGATAATAAAGACAATGAATTTACAGCACCATTTTCTGATTGCGATGCCCTCTCTGCAGGACTCGGTGTTCAGGCGGACGGTGATTTACATCTGCGAACACAATGAAGACGGCGCCATGGGTCTTATCATCAACAAACCAATGGAACAGTTCACCGTCGAGAACATCCTCAAAAAGCTGAAGATTACGCCTGATCGTCGGGATACGACTATCCGTCTCGATAAGCCGGTGTTTTCCGGTGGCCCGCTGGCAGACGATCGCGGCTTTATCCTGCATACCCCTTGTGAGGGTTTTGCCTCCAGCATCAGTATTTCCGACGAAACCATGATCACCACGTCAAAAGATGTGCTGGAAACGTTGGGGACGCCGGAGCAGCCGCGCAATACATTGGTCGCGTTGGGTTATTCAGCCTGGGAAGGGGGCCAATTAGAGAGCGAACTGTTGGAGAACGCCTGGCTGACCGTACCGGCGGACCACCATCTGTTATTCCATACACCGATTGCTGAGCGCTGGCGTGCGGCTGCTAAAAAACTGGGTGTGGACATTCATAATATCGCAGCCGAAGCGGGGCATGCCTGATGGGAAACCGAACATTACTGGCCTTCGACTTTGGCACCCGCAGTATTGGCGTTGCTATCGGTCAGGAAATCACCGGGACGGCCCGCCCGTTGACATCACTGAAAGCGCAGGATGGCATACCCGACTGGCAGAAAGTGGAAAAGCTGCTCAACGAGTGGCAGCCCGCGTTAATCATCGTCGGCCTGCCGCTGAATATGGATGGTACCGAACAACCGCTGACCGCACGGGCGCGTAAATTTGCCCAGCGCCTGCATGGCCGTTTCGGCGTCACCGTTGAGTTGCATGATGAACGGCTAAGTACCGTGGAAGCACGCGCAGATCTGTTCGAACGTGGTGGATTCCGGGCGCTGGATAAAGGCAGCGTCGACGCGGCCTCTGCGGTGATTATTCTGGAAAGTTGGTTCGAACAGCAATTTACCCAACCGCAGTAAACCTGCCCCGGCAAGCCATGTCGCCCTCACCTTTGTTATCAAGGCTTTTCTTACTTACTGTATATACCCAAAATAATTCGAGTTGCAGGAAGGCGGCAAGAGAGTGAATCCCGATGAGCTTACTGAGGTAAGTGATTCGGGTGAACGAACGCAGCCAACACACCTGCAACTTGAAGTATGAAGGGTATAAACAATTCAGGCCCGCCAAAGCGAGCCTGAGTGAAACATGTCGTGCACAACAACTAACGGGGATTACTCGTCCGGGTAGTCGCGCAGGAACCCTTCCAGGTCTTCCACCATTGAGGTGTTACCGACAAAGAACGGCGCACGCTGATGCAATTTCTGCGGGACAAGATCCAGAATGCGGTTTTTACCATCACTGGCTTTACCGCCCGCCTGCTCAGCCAAAAACGCCATCGGATTACATTCGTACAGCAAGCGCAGTTTCCCTTCTGGATAGCTGGCAGTACTTGGATAGAGGTAAATGCCGCCCTTCAACAAGTTACGGTGGAAATCCGCCACCAGCGAACCGATATAACGGGTGGTATACGGACGCTGTGTCGCTTCATCCTGTTCCTGACAGTACTTGATGTACTTCTTCACGCCCTGCGGGAATTTGATGTAGTTCCCTTCGTTGATGGAGTACATATTGCCTTTCTCCGGGAAACGCACGCGTTCGTGAGACAGGCAGAACACCCCCAGCGAGGGGTCATACGTGAAGGCATGCACGCCATGACCGGTGGTGTACACCAGCATGGTCGAAGACCCGTAAACGATATAACCCGCGGCAACCTGCTTGTGACCAGGCTGGAGGAAATCCTCTTCGCGCACCGGCATTCCCAGCGGAGTGATACGGCGATAAATCGAAAAAATGGTACCGACAGAGACATTCACGTCAATATTGGAAGAACCGTCCAGCGGGTCCATCAATACCACGTATTTGGCATTTTCAGCGCGCTCACCGTCGAAGATAACGATTTCGTCTTCTTCTTCGGAAGCAATCCCTGCCACCTCGCCACGGGCTTTTAGCGCCGCTTTCAGCTTTTCATTGGCGTACAGATCGAGTTTCATCTGCACTTCGCCCTGAACGTTGGACACGCCGCTGGTGCCCAGAATATCCACCAGACCGGCTTTGTTAATGTCACGGTGAATAATCTTCGCACCCAGTTTGATGGCAGAGAGCAGAGCCGTCAGCTCACCAGTGGCGTGAGAGAAATCGTGCTGTTTTTCGACGATAAATTCGCCTAACGTTTTCATAACACTATTCCAGAATCTACGAATGAAAAGCGGTTTTATTTTTGTACCGCCAGCGTTTGCGTCTGCAGTGTAGCCCAAAGAGAAAGCGAGTACCTAGCAAATCCATTTCTTATGACGTATTCCAGGCGTTAGAATGGACGGCAGACTCTCTGAATATAGATGGAAAATGTATGCGTATTCATATTTTAGGAATCTGTGGCACCTTCATGGGAGGACTGGCGTTGCTGGCCCGATCACAAGGACATCAGGTAACCGGTTCGGATGCTAACGTCTATCCGCCAATGAGTACCTTACTGGAAGAGCAAGGGATTACCCTTATCCAGGGTTACGACCCCGCACAGTTGGATCCGGCACCGGATCTGGTCATCATTGGCAATGCCATGACCCGTGGCAACCCCTGCGTTGAGGCGGTACTGGAACAAAATATCCCGTATATGTCCGGCCCGCAATGGCTTCATGACCATGTTCTGCGCGAGCGCTGGGTCATCGCTGTTGCCGGGACCCACGGCAAAACCACCACTGCCGGTATGGTGACCTGGATTCTGGAGGATTGCGGCTATCAGCCGGGGTTCGTCATCGGCGGCGTACCGGGCAACTTCACCGTTTCCGCCCGTCTGGGCGACAGCCCATTCTTCGTGGTAGAAGCCGACGAATACGACTGCGCCTTCTTCGACAAGCGTTCCAAGTTCGTTCACTACAGCCCGCGGACACTCATTCTGAATAATCTGGAATTTGACCACGCCGATATCTTTGATGACCTCAAAGCCATTCAGAAGCAGTTCCACCATCTGGTACGTCTGGTGCCGGGCAAAGGTCGTATCATCGTTCCATCGCACGACCTGCACCTGAAGCAGGTGATAAGCATGGGATGCTGGAGTGAACAAGAACTGGTGGGTGAAGAAGGGATCTGGAAGGCGAAAAAAGTCACCACCGACGCCAGCGTGTTTCAGGTATACCTCAACGATCAACTGGTTGGGGAGGTCACCTGGAATCTGGTGGGTGAACACAACATGCATAACGGCCTGATGGCTATCGCGGCCGCGCGTCATGTCGGTGTCACACCAGCGGAAGCCTGCCGGGCGCTGGGCGGTTTCATTAATGCCCGCCGTCGTCTGGAACTGCGCGGTACCGCGCACGGCGTGTCGGTGTATGACGATTTTGCTCACCATCCGACAGCCATTCTGGCAACACTGGCTGCGCTGCGCAGCAAAGTGGGTGGGACAGCACGCATTCTCGCCGTGCTGGAACCCCGCTCCAACACCATGAAGATGGGCCATTGCAAAAACGAGTTAGCGCCTTCTCTGGGGCGTGCTGATGGCGTATTCCTGTTCCAGCCCCAACATATCCCCTGGCAGGTCTCTGAAGTGGCTGACGCCTGTGTTCAGCCCGCCTACTGGAGTGCCGATATCGATACGTTGGTGGAGATGGTCTGCAAAGTCGCTCAGCCGGGCGATCATATCTTGGTGATGAGCAACGGTGGTTTCGGCAATATTCACAACAAACTGCTGGATGCCCTGAATACCAAAGCCCAGGCGACGCACAACGAAGATTGACCGAGACTGACACGATACGATGCCTGCCGCCGACAACCCGCTTGTCGGCGAGCAGACAAGCGTGGAAAGGTAAAGGCAGAGATTAAAAGGCCAAAAGCAAAAAGGACGGGCTAAGCCCGTCCTTTTTCATGCAGCAACCACTGAAATTATGCGTCGAAAGGATCGCGCAGAATCATGGTTTCTTCGCGGTCTGGACCCGTGGAAATGATATCCACCGGTACACCCGTTACTTCTTCGATGCGCTTAATGTAGTTCAGCGCTGCCTGCGGCAATTTGCTGCGCTCTTTCACGCCAAAGGTGCTTTCAGACCAACCCGGCAACGATTCATAAATCGGCTCGATACCTTCCCAGCCGTCTGCAGCCAACGGAGTGACATCCACGTTGCTGCCATCCGGCATACGGTAACCGACGCAGATTTTCACTTCACTCAGACCATCCAGCACATCCAGTTTGGTCAGGCAGAAACCGGACAGGGAGTTAATCTGCACCGCACGGCGTACAGCAACTGCATCCAGCCAGCCAGTACGACGGCGACGACCGGTAGTTGCACCGAACTCATTACCTTTCTGTGACAGGTGTTCGCCAACATCATCGAACAGCTCAGTCGGGAACGGACCTGCACCAACACGTGTGGAGTAAGCTTTAACGATACCCAGGACATAATCCACGTAACGCGGCCCCAGACCAGAACCGGTCGCTACACCACCTGCGGTGGTATTGGAGGAGGTCACATAGGGATAGGTACCGTGGTCGATATCCAGCAGCGTACCCTGCGCCCCTTCGAACATGACGAAATCGCCACGCTGATGCGCTTTGAACAACAAATCGGATACGTCTACGACCATGCCAGTCAGAATGTCAGCGACTGCCAACACATCATCCAGCGTTTTCTGGAAATCCACCGGCTCGGCTTTGTAGTAATGCACCAACTGGAAGTTATGGTATTCCATAATTTCTTTCAGTTTGATGGCAAAACTTTCCTGATCGAACAGATCGCCAACGCGCAAACCACGACGTGCAACCTTGTCCTCATACGCCGGACCGATACCACGGCCAGTCGTACCGATAGCTTTCGCGCCACGCGCTTTTTCGCGGGCATTATCCAGCGCAACATGGTACGGCAGAATCAGCGGGCAGGCTTCGGAAAGCAACAGACGTTCACGCACTGGCACGCCACGTGCTTCGAGTGCGGTCATTTCCTTCAGAAGCGCATCCGGTGCCAACACAACACCGTTACCGATGATGCTGATGACATTCTCACGCAGAATACCGGAGGGAATTAAATGGAGAACGGTTTTTTCACCGTTGATAACTAGCGTGTGACCAGCATTGTGGCCACCCTGGTAGCGCACAACATATTTGGCCCGTTCAGTCAGCAGGTCTACGACCTTGCCTTTACCTTCGTCACCCCATTGGGTGCCCAGTACGACAACGTTCTTACCCATCTCAAGAATCACCAGATTGGTTAAAAAAGGATTCTAGCATCTCATCTTTCGGCTTTCAGTAGTTTTAGCACACGATTGCGCACATTTTTAGTGGAAATTTCAGCCGCCAGTTCGACTACGCAACATGTAGTAGATCACACACCCAGCAACCACAATACCACCGCCAAACCGACGCAAAATATTATCGGGTAGCTGCGCCATCGTCAGGATCATCCGACGCCAGATACGGGGAAACAGCAAGGGCCCCAACCCTTCCATAATCAGCACTAACCCCAGCGCCAGCCAGATGCTCACATTCATAAAAAACTCCAGACAGAAAAAAGCCCGTAAACACGGGCTTGATAGTGTAGCGACAGACAACCTTAACGCGCCGGGAGGCTCTTTTCAGGCGATTTCATATAGCGGAAGAAATCGCTGTCAGGGCTCAACACCAGTACATCCTGATTGGAGCTGTTGAAGCTATGCTCATACGCTCGCAGACTACGAATGAAACCATAGAATTCCGGGTCCTGACTGAATGCAGCCGCAAACAGTTTTGCCGCTTCGGCGTCGCCTTCACCACGCATGATGCGCCCCTGGCGTTCCGCTTCTGCCAGTGTACGGGTCACTTCATAATCAGCAGCTGCCTTGATCTTCTCTGCCTGTTCCTGACCTTGAGAACGGTGACGGCGGGCAACCGCTTCACGCTCAGCACGCATACGCTGGTAAATAGCATCCGAGACTTCGGTCGGCAGGTTGATCTGCTTGATACGCACATCAATTACTTCAATCCCGAGTGCCGCCATACTATTCGGGTTAACCCGCGGCATGTCGCCAGTAGTTTCACGCGCAACTCGCGCAGCAGCAGAAGCAATCGCGTTATCCGCTTCCGTGGTTTCACCCGTACCGTTATTCAGCGCTTCGCGCACATCAGACATCAGCTGACCACGGGAATCGGTGACGATACCTTTAACATCCAGACGACCGATTTCAGAACGCAGACGGTCACTGAATTTACGCTTGAGCAGCACTTCCGCCTGAGAGACATCGCCACCGCCGGTCGCCAGGTAGTAACGACTGAAATCGCTGATACGCCATTTGATATACGAGTCAACAATCAAGTCTTTCTGTTCTTTAGTAATGAAGCGATCAGCCTGGTTTTCCATCGTCTGGATGCGGGCATCCAGCATTTTTACCGACTCCAGGAAGGGGATCTTCACATGCAGACCGGGCAGATACACTTGCGGCTTATTTTCACTATCGCGCAATACCTTACCAAAGCGCATGACGATGCCGCGCTGGCCCTCCTGCACCACAAACAGCGAGGCATAGACCACCACCAGTAACAGGGCAAGAATAAAGAGGACTGACTTACGCATAATTATTCTCTCCCTACGCGATTGATCTCGTCACGCTGCGCGTTGGCGCGGCGCTGATCCATAATATTACCGTTGTTGGAAGAACGCGGCGCATAGCTGGCACCGCTACCGCCGGATGTCGATGGCAGGCGCAACGGCGCAGGATTCGCTGCATTGCCGTTGGCAGGTACGGTTGCCGGGAAACTCCCCTGACCTCGCATCAATTGATCGAGCGGCAGCACCATCAGGTTGTTGCTCTTGTCACTCACCAGCACCTTGTTAGTGTGGCTCAGCACACGTTCCATGGTTTCAATATAGAGACGCTCACGGGTAATTTCCGGTGCGGCCTTATATTCCGGCAACAGGCGTGAGAAACGAGAGACCTCACCTTGCGCTTCCAGTACGGTACGGTCTTTATAGGCGCGGGATTCTTCCAGAATACGCTGTGCCTGACCATTGGCACGCGGCTGGACTTCATTAGCGTAGGCTTCCGCTTCACGGATGTACTGCTGCTCGTTTTCACGGGCGGCAATCGCATCGTCGAATGCGGCTTTAACTTCTTCAGGCGGACGGGCAGTCTGGAAGTTCACATCCAGCAAGGTAATGCCCATATCATACGGACGCACGGTCTCTTCCAGCACTCGCTGGGTATCCGTACGCACAATGGTACGCCCTTCAGTCAGGATTTTATCCATCGTGTACTTGCCAATAACGCCACGCAGCGCGCTATCGGTCGCCTGACGCAAGCTGTCGTCAGCATTGGTGACGCTAAACAGGTATTTTTCCGGCTGAGTGACGCGGTACTGAACGTTCATCTCCACCCGCACCACATTCTCGTCGGATGTCAGCATAACGCCGGATGTCGCCAGTTCGCGGACAGACTCCACGTTGACGGCACGGACTGCATCAACAAAGGTCGGTTTCCAGTTAAGACCCGGCCCCACCAGATGGCTGAATTTACCAAAGCGGGTGACCACACCACGCTCGGCTTCTTTGATGGTATAGAAACCGCTGACACCCCATACCACCACCACGGCCGCCACGACCAGGCCCAGAATACGGCCACTGTTTGTGCTGCCGCCCTGAGAACCAGAGCCGGAACCTGATGATTTACCGCCCAGATCGCCGAGTTTTTTACTCAGCTTACGGAATATATCATCGAGGTCAGGCGGCCCCTGATCCCGTCCACCTTTATTGTTTCCGCCAGAGTTGCCGCTATTGTTATTGCTGCTCCCCCACGGGTCGCGGTCCTGTCCGTTGTTACCGGGCTGATTCCACGCCATGTTTAGCTCCATTCATTATGATAGGTATTTTTTGGGGTCAATGTCCCAGAGTTACGAGACTGTCTGTGTCGATGAGACAATATAATCCTGCAATTTCTGCTCCTGTTTACACAGGCGCCGCCAGTCGATAATGGGCATTCTGACCACCAACCCTACGCTGCCGTCTTCCTCAATCCACTCTTTTTCTATTGCCTGAAGCTGATAAAAACGACTTCTCAGGCGACCGGCCTCCGCCGGAAGATGCAACGAATAATGCGCAATCTCCCCGGACAATCGTTCGGTCAACGCCTGAAATAATAATGGGATTCCTTCCCCGGTTTGAGCAGAAAGCCATACCCTGATTGGGCGGTTTTCCTCATCACGGTCGATACGCGGTGCAATATTCTCCAGCCGGTCAATTTTGTTCATGACCAGTAAAAAAGGAATATCATCCGCTTCTATCTCAGCTAACACCTCGTTGACGGCATCGATATTTTCATCGACACGGGCATCGGAGGCATCGACCACGTGCAGTAATAAGGTGGCTTCCCGGGTTTCCTGCAATGTCGCCTTGAATGCCGCCACCAGGTCGTGCGGCAAATCACGGATAAACCCGACCGTATCTGCCAGCACAGTATCACCGACATCATCGACCTCAATACGGCGCAATGTCGGATCCAGTGTGGCAAACAACTGGTCTGCAGCATAGACATCTGCAGCAGTCATACGATTGAACAGGGTTGATTTACCTGCGTTGGTGTATCCCACCAACGAAACGGTCGGCACTTCAGCACGCGTACGTGCCCGCCGTCCCTGCTCGCGCTGTTTTTCCACCCGCTCAAGACGAGACAAAATCTGACTGATGCGGTTGCGTAACAAACGACGGTCGGTTTCCAACTGGGTTTCACCCGGCCCACGCAGACCGATACCGCCTTTCTGGCGCTCAAGGTGCGTCCAGCCACGAACCAGACGCGTCGCCAGATGGCGTAATTGCGCCAGCTCAACCTGTAATTTCCCTTCATGGGTACGGGCGCGTTGGGCAAAGATATCCAGAATCAACCCAGTGCGGTCAATCACCCGGCACTCGCACAGCCGTTCAAGATTACGCTCTTGCGCTGGCGTCAATGCATGATTAAACAACACGACAAAGGCACCGGTCGCTTTAACCGCCTGCGCGATTTCCTCCGCCTTGCCTTCGCCGACAAAATATTTGGAGTGCGGCGCTTTACGGCTGCCGGTAATCACCTGCAATGCGTCTATTCCGGCTGAAGACACCAGAGACTCGAACTCCAGCAGGTCCTCAGTATCTTTCTCTTGCGAAAAATAAATATGAACTAGTATGGCCTGTTCACCGGCTTCATAACGGTCAAACAACCGGACACCCTCTCAGAAAAAGGCAACCACGGCAGTGAAAGCCGCTGAAATCAGCACTTTTCCCGCCGTGGTAAACTGGTAAGGACGCGTTATTCAGCGTCATCACTTTCCTGTTGCGGCTGCTGCTGCGCCGCCTGATTGTTGGCATGGTAGTTATTTGAGCCAGGATTATTACTGTGATGCGATACCGGGCGAGAAGGAACTACCGTTGAAATGGCGTGTTTGTACACCATCTGACTGACCGTGTTTTTCAGCAGAATCACAAACTGATCGAAAGACTCAATCTGGCCTTGCAGTTTGATGCCGTTAACCAAATAAATTGAAACAGGAACACGTTCACGACGCAAAGCGTTCAAGAACGGATCTTGCAAAGATTGCCCCTTAGCCATTCTATATTTTCCTTATTTGCTTGTTGTTTGTAACAAAGAACCCTGCGGCCCTAAAATAACGTTATAAAAATTTATGCCGAGAATCAGTCAATTGTAGACACAGGCAATTGTACACAATCGTCTAATGTACACAATCGTCTAACCTATGCACTAACAACCTGAATCACCGTGCGTAACGCTTCTCCGGGCTGATCGCTGTCAAGCCAGCGCACCCCTTCCCAACCACGCAACCAGGTCATCTGGCGTTTTGCCAGTTGCCGGGTAGCGCAGATGCCACGATACACCATCTCATCGTAATCGATCTCGCCCGACAAATATGACCACATCTGGCGGTATCCGACACAACGAATTGACGGCAATGCAGGGTTCAAGTCTGGTCGGGCAAACAATGCCCGGGCCTCTGTTTCAAAACCTGATTCCAACATCTGCCGAAAACGTAACGCTATCCGTTCATGCAACAACTCACGTGTCGCCGGAGCAATCGCAAACTGATGAACACGATAGGGCAACGCTTCACCGGATGTCTTTGTCAACTCAGTTAAAGTGTTACCTGAAACGAAAAAAACTTCCAGTGCCCGAGACAGTCTCTGCGGATCATTTGGATGAATCCGAGCCGCCGCCACCGGATCGATGGCACTGAGCTGACGATGTAACGCTTCCCACCCCTCGGTACGCGCACGTTCTTCAATCTGTTGGCGTATGCTGGCATCTGCCGATGGTAACGGCGACAATCCTTCCAGCAGCGCTTTGAAATACAGCATGGTGCCGCCTACCAGCAACGGAATACGCCCGGCGGCGGTTACCTCCGCCATCGCTTGCAACGCATCACGTCGAAAATCGGCGGCTGAATAGGCCTGCGCCGGATCCAGGATATCCAGCAAACGGTGTGGAGCCCGCGCCAGCTCTTCCTGGCTGGGCTTTGCTGTGCCGATATCCATACCACGATAAATCAGCGCCGAATCCACGCTAATCAACTCAACGGGAAGGTGCTCGCGCAGAGCCATCGCCAGCGCGGTTTTCCCGGAAGCCGTCGGCCCCATAATAAAAATGGCTGGCGGGTATTGCGTCGTATCAAACTCATTCATGCTTCAACGCCTTGATGGCAGATTCAATATCCATCACATATAACAATTCTGACGGCGGCGTTTTCACTTGCACAGGGCACAAACGCTCGACATCGGACAGCAACTGTACGGCCTGTGGCAACGTCCAGCTTTCACGCTCGCTGCTGAGCTGCCCTGCCATCCACGCCGCTACTGCATCAGGCGTCACGTCATGAGAATCAGCGAGATAGCCTAGCAGGTCAGAAATCAAGTTTTGTAAATTTTGTTGTCTCAATGGTAAAGGTACCGCCCGAAGCGTAGCGCGCGGCGGCGATACTTCAACCTCTATGCCCATCAGGGCCAGCAACGGCTGTTGCTGCTGGACAACCGCCAGTTCGGATGCATTTAGCGTCAGTCGCTGCGGAATTAATAGTGGCTGCGGGCGCAATCCCTCGCCATTATCCGGCGGTGTCAATTGGGCCTGACGCAGATAACGCTCCGCGACAACTAACGACAAGAGCGCCAGCCCCTGACGGTACTCCACCAATGCATAAGCGGGAGGATAGACAGTCAACACACGTCCTAACCCCAGCGAATGGCTCGCCAGCGGCAGGTCATCGGCCACCGCCGTTTTCTGCGCCACCTCACGCGGCATCGCCACTGGCTCCCGCGCTGGCGGTACCTCGCGAGCAACCGTCTGCGGGCGTGACGATTCGTTATGCAACAAGCGCTGGTACAGCTCGCCCTGTTTCTTGTCATAACCCACCGTCTGGGGACGGGCTGGCTGCGGCTCACGCGCCTGACGCCCCTCCTCACCGGATTCACGAGCGGTAAAGGCAGAGGAGCGTGGCTCCGACGTCAGTGTCGGCGCTACCGGTCGGGCAAAATGGTTTTCCCCGGCGGCAGTACGGTTTTCCGGCTGCCACATCGTTGACGCCGTCTGCGTATCACCCACCCCGTTCAGGCCCGGTGACGCTGCCTGCTGCAATACGGTCATCACCGCCTGATAGATAAAGTCATGAACCAACCGGGCCTGATGAAAGCGTACTTCATGCTTCGCCGGATGCACATTCACATCCACCTGATGGGGGTCGACCTCCAGATACAGGACGTAAGCCGGTTGCTGTTCATCACGTAACTGATCCTGATACGCCTGACGAATCGCATGATTAATCAAACGATCGCGCATCATGCGCTGATTAACGTAGCAGTACTGCATTTCAGGTAACTGGCGTGAGCCAGCCGGATCGGCCACCCAGCCATGAATATTCAGATCGCCATGCTGCCAGGAAACCGCTAACGCATGCTGTAGAAATGCCGCGCCACAAATACTCCCCAGCCGCCGTTCACGCTGTGCCGACTCCGATACAGCGCGATATTGCCGAATCAACTTACCATTATGGTGCAACGTTATTGCCACATCGAAGCGCGCCAGCGCAATGCGCCGCACGACCTCATCGATGTGCATGAACTCAGTCTTTTCGGTACGCAGAAACTTACGCCTGGCCGGGGTATTGTAGAACAAGTCCAGCACTTCCAGCGTCGTCCCCACCGGGTGCGCCGCTGGCTTGAGGGTCACCGCCATCTCGCGTCCCTCGGCGTAGGCTTGCCACGCTTCTGTCTGCGCGTCGGTGCGGGAAGTCAGCGTCAGGCGTGAAACCGAACTGATACTGGCCAGTGCTTCACCGCGAAATCCCAGGCTGACAATCGCCTCTAAATCATCAAGCGTAGCGATCTTACTGGTGGCATGACGCGCTAACGCCAGCGCCAGATCCGCCTTACTGATACCGCAGCCGTTATCCCGAATACGAATCAGCTTCGCGCCACCGCGTTCGATGTCGATATCGATTCGCGTCGCACCGGCATCCAGACTGTTTTCCACCAGTTCTTTGACGACAGAAGCGGGTCGCTCCACTACCTCGCCAGCGGCGATCTGGTTCGCCAACTGGGGGGGCAGTACCTGAATCGACATGGATTCTCCTCGTTTCCCCTGAATCAGGCAGAGGGGATGATCAGCGTTTGCCCCAACTGCACCGTTCCGGAAGACATGTTGTTCGCCTGCTGAATAGCTTTCATACTGACGCCATAGTGTGCCGCGATATCACTCAGCGTATCGCCCCGCACCACCTTGTGCTTTATCACGGTTGCGGTTTTCTTCACACGTGGCGCAGATGAAGCCACAACAGGCTTGCTCGTCGCCGCAGACGCGGTTCTGGTCGCCGATGAGGCGCTGGACGGTATCTTCAGCCGTTGCCCTACCCAGACTACGTCTTTTTTCAGGCGGTTGATGTCCCGAATAGCGTCCATACTAACGCCATAATGTGCGGCGATCCCCGATAAGGTTTCTCCCGTCGCCACCGTATGGCGTACCGTTGCCCCGCTCGCTGTCTGAACAGGCTCAGCGGCTTGTGTTTTTTTCACCGTCTGCGTCTGCGGGGCGAGCGGACGGTTTTCCTGCTTTGGGACGTTTTGTAACGGATGAGTCTGGAAATAGCTACGCAACCCAAGGTAGATAGCGTTAGCGATTTTTTCCTGATACTCGTTGCTGCCTAGCAGCCGTTCCTCGCTCGGATTAGAAATAAACCCCGTTTCCACCAGTAATGATGGAATATCCGGTGAACGCAGGACACCCAGACTGGCATGCTCCGGTCGACGCTTATGCAAGTGACCGACCCGCTGCAATTCATGCAGTACTTTTACCGCCACATCGTAACCCACCCGCTGGGAATGCCCGAACTGCAAATCCAGCACCGCCTGGCTCAGGTAAGGGTCCGCAGCGCTGTTAGCCAGCAAATCACCCGCACCGCCTAATAACTCAGACTGCTTTTCATGCTGTTCCAGCCAGTTCGCCATTTCACTGTTGGCGCGCCGGTTAGACAACACCCAAACGGATGCACCGGTCGCGCCACGGTTGGGCGCGGCATCCGCGTGAATAGACACCAGCAGGTTAGCTCCTTGCTTACGCGCCACGTCAGAGCGTCCCATGACCGAAATAAAGTAGTCGCCATCGCGGGTTAACACCGGTTTGAACTCCGGGTCAGCACTCATAATGGCGCGTAACTTACGGGCTATCGAGATAGTGACGTTTTTCTCATGCAATCCGCCCGGCCCGGTCGCACCAGGGTCCTGACCACCGTGGCCTGCGTCAATCGCGACAATAATTTTCTCGCCATTTCCTACCCTTCCCGATACGCGAGTCGGGGTGGCCGCAACCGACGGGGACGGGGACATCAGCGGGTTGCGTCCAACAACTGGCGTTGAGGGTTGCGCCGACGGCGTTACCGTCTTGCGGGCCACCGTTTTACGTTCGCCAGTCAGCGTAAAGACAGCACCATTGCCCTCCTTCGCCGCCTTAATCTGTACCTTCTGGGTCAGGTCCAGCACCAGACGCAGACTTTTCGGGTCTTTGGCATTACTGGAACGAATACGCGCGATCAGATTTTGGCCGTTAAATGTCAGCGGCAACCCTTTCATCACCCCTGACTGACTAATATCGATAACCACCCGGTTCGGGTTATCCAGCGAGAAATACTCGTATACCGGCTGACCACTGAAACTCAGGGTCACGACTGCCTCGCTGGCGGCATTATTTACCCGAATATCAGTCAGGTTGCTTGCCCACAGCGGCCAGGATAGCATCAGCAATAGCCCTGACAGGGCCTTCATCAACCGCACCGTCATGGCGTTTCCTGCTCCGACTGCGCAGCCAGTATCGCCACAATTCGCTCACCCTCGGGAGTTCCCGCGTTGATCTTCGCCTGACGCCCCTCACCCTGATAGTCCAGCAGCAACTCAATATCCGCCTGCGGCAGAATACCCGCGCCTTGCTGTGGCCACTCAATCAGACAGAGTGCGTCCTGCGACAAATAATCACGGATACCCATGAACTCCAGTTCTTCCGGGTCGGCCAGTCGATAAAGGTCGAAGTGATATACCGGGCGCGGCAACAGCGCATAAGGCTCCACCAGCGTATAGGTCGGGCTTTTCACATTGCCCTGATGACCCAGCGCCTGCAGGAACCCACGACTCAGTGTGGTTTTTCCTACCCCCAGGTCACCCAGTAGATAAATAATGGTAGCGCGCTCGCAGGCTTTGGCTAACGCCGCCCCCAGCGCAATCGTGGCTGCCTCATCCGGCAAAGGTAACAAAAGCGTCTTCATTCTGTGTTTTCTAAGGATATCCGCTCAGGATTTACATACTGCGGCAATACCGCCATCAAATCGGTTGCCAACATCCCGCGTGTGCCCTGACGCTGCGCCAGCCAGTCTGCTGCCGCACCGTGGGCCACACAGCCCGCACAAGTTGCGTCGTACAACGACAGCCCTTGCGCCAGCATCGCCCCAATCATCCCCGCCAGCACATCGCCCATGCCACCGGTCGCCATGCCAGGATTCCCGACATCAGCGATCGCGACATCGCCCTGCTCACTGGCCAGCACCGTACCCGCACCTTTCAGCACCACCACGCCGCCATAACGTTTCACTAAACGTTGTGCGGCAAGTAAGCGGTCACTTTCGATATCGGCAATCCGGCAGTTCAACAGACGGGCCGCCTCGCCGGGGTGAGGCGTCAAAACGCGATTCTGACGTTTATGCGGACTGATTGCCAGCAGGTTGAGTGCATCAGCATCCCATAACATGGATTTGTTACAATTTTCCACGATTCGCAGTGCGTTTTTTCCCCACTCTCGCTGCCCTAACCCTGGTCCGATAACCACCACATCCGCCCACTCAATGCCGGCCTTGACCGAATCTGTCGTCAGTTCCTGCACCATCAATTCCGGACGGGCCACCAGCAAAGCAGCCAGATAGTTTTTGTGAGTAAGTACTCGCACCAGGCCTGCACCACTGCGTAGCGCAGCTTCTCCGGCCATAAAAACCGCACCACCGGTACCTTCATCGCCGCCGATAATCAATAAGCGGCCATGATCCCCTTTGTGCGCGCCCGGACGCCGCGGCTTTAGCCATTGCGTGAGCGAGTCTGCCGTCAAGCGCCTCACTGGCGCTGTCTGTTCAGCCAGCCAGTCGCCTAGCCCCAAATCATGGTGATGAAGTTGCCCGACGACATCTCTCGCCTGACCGGTTAGTAAGCCGGGTTTCAGCGCGATAAAGGTTACCGTATGCGCGGCATGAATCACCGCACCAGCATAAGCGCCGGTGTGTGCGTTCAACCCGGAAGGAATATCCAGCGCGATAATCGGTGCCGGATGGCGATTAGCCTGAACAATCAAGCCGTCATAGGGCGCACGGGGAGCTGACGCCAGACCGGTTCCCAACAGACCATCGACAATCAAATCCACATCATCAGGCCACGGTACCTCGCTATGCTGTTCGCTGCCACCGGCCTCATGCCACGCCTGACACGCCAGATGTGCCTCAGATGGTAGAGGCCGATCACCGCTTACCGCCACTACCGTTACCGTTATGCCTGCAGCACGTGCCAGCGTGGCCACCACATAGGCGTCGCCACCATTGTTGCCATGCCCGCACAGAATCAACCAGTGCCGGGCGGCAGGATAATGTTGTCGGGCGAGGTGAAAAGCCGCCGCCCCGGCACGTTGCATGAGTGTATACAATGAAACGCCGACTGACTGCGCCGCATGCGACTCCTCGCGGCGCACCCAGTCAGGTAAAAAAACAGTATGAGGCAGGTCGGGTAATGATCCGCCGGGCTGATACACGCGTTGGTTCTGATGCATGTCATCCCTCCGTCGGTAGCAGAATTGTGGGCCTCAACTTAGCAAGGTCTGCCGGGAAGCGCCATATGCAGGAAGACCGAAAACGATAACAACCGGCCTCAATTTCATTCAGCGCGACGCCCCTTCCAGCACATCGACAAACTGCTTTAATGCCTGAATATGCGTCTGCACGGTGTGTTCGTCACTGCTCATCCGTAACGTTTCACGGACATCATTTATCCAGGCGACTGACGAAGACATATCCGCCTGAGCAAAACGTGTCGTTACCGGCTCGCCGGCAATCGATTGGAACACGCGGTCCGCGTTGGTCTGATATTCACTGATCCAGTCAGGGTGCTGGGGGAATTGCTTGACGAAATCGAGGTACGGCGTGGACCAGTCGCCCCCACTTTCCAGTGCACTCATATAAGCCTGATAACGGTCAGGATCTTTTTCCTTCATGAGCGCGGAAACATCCACCTTATATTCATTCGTACCGGGAACCCGCTCAGGCAGGGTAAGGTAAGAAACTGAACCATCGTCACCCACCTGGCGTGTTTTCACCACGGAGGCCAGCAGATTGATACTTTCCATGAATGTGGCCTTCTTATCGCCGCTTAAATACTGCTCGGCAAAGTAGCTGGCCTGCGACAAACCCAGTTCCAGCGCCAGTTGTCGTTGCTCGTCGTTCGACTCAGCCCCATTCACTATCTTGTCGTCAATCAAACGATATATCGCCTGCGAAACCTGCTCCGGCTGATCAGCCAGCGCCGCGGACAATCCATTCTCAATCTGAGAAGAAAAATAGTACCGCGCGGGTGAGTCAACAACATCGCCCTGTGCCAGTTGCCGTCCCTCATCGCTGATGTAAACGTATTCAACAGACGCGTTTTCCGTGGGTGCCGCATACTGCAAGGTCGCTTCCTGTGGTTGAGCAGGATTAATACGCACATTCAAATTCTGATTCACCAGCCGGTAAGCCGAAAGCGTTAATGTCTCCACGTCGTTCCTCCCAGAGTCATAAGAATAATGGCTAGTTTGTTCAGGTTATCGACACATCATGCAAAAGTATTAATAAATATTTCCATTTATTACAATGGAGTCTCTGCTCACTACCAACGGCGTGAGGAGAATGTGATAAAATGGCTTCCCGGTTTTTTCCCCAATGGTTACGCATGACATACCCCTACGACCTCGACGAACTCGCACAGCGCATTAAACTCTGGGGGCAGGAGTTGGGTTTCCAGCATGTAGGGATTTGCGATACCGATTTGTCTGATGAAGAACCCCAACTTCAGGCGTGGCTCGATAAGCAATATCACGGCGAAATGGAATGGATGGCGCGTCATGGCATGATGCGAGCCCGTCCACATGAGCTGCTGCCCGGTACGTTACGTGTTATCAGCGTGCGTATGAATTACCTGCCAGCCAAAGCCGCGTTTGCCAGCACATTGAAAAATCCACACCTTGGATATGTCAGCCGTTACGCGCTGGGGCGTGATTATCATAAGTTATTGCGTCAACGGCTAAAAAAGCTGGGCGATCAGATTCAGGCACACTGCGGCGAATTACAGTTTCGTCCCTTTGTCGATTCAGCACCTATCATGGAACGACCGCTGGCTGCTAAAGCCGGGCTTGGTTGGGTTGGCAAGCACTCACTGATATTGAACCGGGAAGCAGGCTCGTGGTTCTTTCTGGGGGAGTTGCTGATTGACCTGCCTTTACCGGTAGATCAGCCGATTGAAGAACAATGTGGCAAATGCGTCGCGTGCATGACGACATGCCCGACGGGTGCGATTGTCGAGCCTTATACCGTTGATGCCCGGCGCTGCATTTCCTACCTGACGATTGAACTGGAAGGTGCTATTCCTGAAGACTTGCGACCTTTAATGGGAAATCGGATCTATGGTTGTGACGATTGTCAGTTGATTTGCCCCTGGAACCGCTTCTCGCAGCTTACCGATGAACCCGATTTCAGCCCACGCGCCGCGTTGCACGCACCGGAGTTACTGGAATTGTTTGGCTGGGATGAGGCTCGCTTCCTGCGAGTGACTGAAGGCTCAGCCATTCGACGCATCGGTCATGAACGTTGGCTACGCAATATCGCTGTCGCACTGGGCAACGCGCCTTATGAAGATAACATTGTGCTGGCGCTGCAAAACCGACTGGGAGAAAGTGCCTTGTTGGATGAACACATTCACTGGGCCATCAACCAACAGCTGATTCGGCGTGAGCAACACGCCCTTGACGTTCAGATGCCACAAAAGAGGCGGCTCGTTCGTGCGATAGAGAAAGGATTGCCACGCGATGCGTGATATTTCTCGTTGTAATGGTTGATGATACTGAACCTTTCGCCTGTGGATAATTTTAAAAAAGCGTTGTCAATCAAGCATCACAAAAAGTACAAGTGATCTGGATAGCGTTTTTTATCATAATTTTTTCTTTTTATTTCAATGAATTGAAATAATCTCTTTTCTATGATGCTTTTCTCGGGACGCGCATAAACCATTTCCAGACTGTGGATAAGTCTGTTCAGAAAAGTATGAATGTATGCAGAAAACGATATAAACAAGAAGAAACTGAGGAACAAAAACTGGAGCGGGAAACGAGACTCGAACTCGCGACCCCGACCTTGGCAAGGTCGTGCTCTACCAACTGAGCTATTCCCGCACACGCGACGCTTAAGTATTGACGTTTTTTCGATAAACGCAAACCAGCGTAGACATATTTCGTACTGCTTTATGACATCACAATTAACTTATTGATTTAATTGCGTTTTAAAAGCTGTATCGCAAAGAGGGCAGCATTATGAACCAATCCGCCGCATCTGACAAGAGGGGAAGAAATAATTTTATTACTCCCCTTTGAAACCAATAGGTTATCGTCAGTAAGGCTGCGAGAAATCCACTTCACCCGCCATCGACGCCCCCTGCCGAAAACGCTGCAGGTTAGCTAAAAACAACTGCCCCAACCGGGCAGGCACCAGTGGACCCGCAACATGCGTGGTGACCGTGAGATTCGGCGTCTGCCAAAACGGGTGTGTCTGTGGCAATGGTTCCTGCCTGAAGACATCCAACACGGCTCCGGCAATGCGTTGTTGACGCAGCGCCGCACACAAATCCGCATCCACTACCGCGGTGCCACGCCCTATATTGATGAATAATGCGGAAGACTTCATCGAGGCAAACACCCCGGAATGGTAGATATCAGTCGTCGCGGGTGTATCCGGCAGGATATTGATGACGTAATCGGCTAAACTCACCGCCTGTTCAAGCGAGGACAGCGAGTCCACGCGTTCAAACATCGGCATCTCGCGTGGTGAATGCGCAATACCCTGCAACACCACACCAAAGGGTTGCAGAAAAGTCGCGACTTCCCGACCGATATCCCCCGCGCCAACAATCAGCACCCGCCGTCCGAATAGTGACCCCGGCAAAATCTTCTTCCATTCGCCGTCGCGCTGGCTCTGATAGCGTTGCGACAAATGCAGCTCATGCTGTAGCAGATACGCGATGACATATTCGGCGATCGGCTGACCAAACACGCCGACAGCTCGGCTTAACCGATAATCACGCGGTAACCCCGCGGCCAGCAACGGCTTATAGCCCGCCCAGGTTGATTGCAGCCAGCGAGGTTTCACGCCCTGTGACAGCAGGCGGGCAGCTTTATCCGGCTCGCCGACCCAAATATCGCACGCCGCAGCCTGAGCTGGCTCGCCGGAACCGATAACCAGCGTCAGTTCAGACGCGCTACCATACAGAACGTCTCGCAGCTCATCTGCGCGGGAATCCAACAGCAAAATGGATGTCATCGTTGTCACCAGTGAACAATCATGATGTCGATGATATAGGAAATCGTAATCGCGCCATATAGCAGTGACTTATGGGTCGATGGGGCAAAACTGGAATATTGAGAAAACAGTGTACTGATTGAGATAGAAAAGAAATTTTGGAGCGGGAAACGAGACTCGAACTCGCGACCCCGACCTTGGCAAGGTCGTGCTCTACCAACTGAGCTATTCCCGCGTAGGAGGATTATTCAAAGCGCCTTGAAGCACCTAATTCTTTGTAATCTACTGATTATAAAGGCTTTAACACTTTAAGGCGTTTGGAATGGCGCTGATTATGGACCGGTTATCACGCGCTGGCAAGCCTTTTTTCACCCCCCTGCTTTGTTTGCTTATAATATCGCCAGCTGCACATTATGCCATCAGACAGACGCTCAAACCAACAGGGAACGATGAACAACGCGCATATATTACGTTAATGAAATAAATTGGTAGCTTTAGATATAAAATCTGATTGAGTGTGCTCTCTCATTCTGGCAAATTAAGCCGACACGGAATAAAAACGTCCACGGCTGGCACATCACACTAAAAATAATAATGCCAGTTTCAAATAGCGTTATACCCCAATATTCAGTCTGCAAAACCAGGTGCAATGTGTTTGTACCGGGCAACGGGAGCCGGATATCTGGCGGGTATATTACTCGACAACACCACAACCACTATTTCATTTTCATTCTTTTTACTCAGGCTTTTAAAAAGCCGTTTTAAAAAGCAGGTTGCTGGCTCATTTCTGGAGAGAACGCTTATGCCAGATATTAATATATTTTTATCTTCTTTGCTCGAACGGCAATTACATGACGCTGCCGAGCGTTCCTGTATCCGGGAAGCCACCATGAGCCGACAGCAGTTACATCAAAAAGCCCGTGCACTGCTCGATCAACTCACCGGCATCGAAGACAATGAGCGGGCACAGCAAGACCGACCAACGTTACCGGCAGGCGATATTCGTGAACGTCTGGCTCGTGCCCGTCAGGCTAGTGCCTTTGTCAATGGTACAGGAGCCAACCCGTTCAGCGGGCTGACTTACCATCAATTATCGTTGATTATCTACGATGACAGCGGCGAGTTTACGTTGAATGAACGCCGGGCGGCCTGGAGCGAAGCCTACACGCAGGATCAAGCCTGGCGTCAGCACATCGTCACGCAGGCCTGCCTCAACTATTGCCACCCACACTGGCAAATACAGTTTTTCACCGCTGTATTGAAAAATTACCGTTCATTGCCCGCGATTGAAAAAGCCCAATATCCGCGCCACTACGAACGGCAATTGCAATGTCACATTCTACCCAGTGGCGACAGAGCACACCCGTTGGATTTTTCAGCCTTGTTTGATTACCCCAGCCTATTGGAAATGTTGCTTGCCATCAGGCAGGGCGCAGCCAGACGCGAAATCTTCTCCCCCACAGAGAACCCTATCCCTTGATCCCGGTAGCCAGCGCACGTATCGACGTCAGACGTGCAGCCGGGTCGTTAACTGGCGTATGGATAATGAACTCGCTGACACCGAAACGCTGATGGTAATGCTGCAACTGGCGATGGACCTCCTGCGAGGTACCATACAAAATGTTCTGCGCCTGTTTTTCGATACGGAACTGTGTACTGCCAGCCTGTTGCACCAGCAGGTCAGCCTGCTCCTGAGTCAGCACGTTGAGCGGTGCACGGTCGTCAATATAGACCTTGTAGTTATACCGCTCGCCCGCCAGCATTTTCGCCTCATCATGACTTTCCGCTACGATAACCGACAGCGATAACAGTGCCTGTGCATGTTCGGGCTGGTACTCGCGCCAGGTGAGGAACGCCTCCGTCAGCAGGCTTTCACTAGGCTGAATGAACCCGGCAAAGACAAAATTCCAGCCCAGCGAGGCCGCCAGACGCGCACTTGCCGGACTGGCTCCCAGCAAAAAACGTGATGGCGACGCCGGTGGCAGCGGTGTGGCGAACAACCCGGCGTTCGATTGTGCCGACGCTGGCTCCAGCAATGTATGCAGTTGCCGCAGTTTATCGTCAAATGTCACCTGGCGGGCCGGGTCAATCTCCTGTTGCAGCGCACGAGTAGCAAGCGGGAATCCGCCCGGTGCCTTACCAACGCCCAGGTCAACGCGCTCTGGTGCCAGCGATGACAGCACATGGAAATTCTCTGCCACTTTATAAGGGCTGTAATGCTGTAACATCACCCCGCCAGAACCAATGCGGATGTGGCGAGTATGCGCCAGCAACCAGGCAATCAGCACTTCCGGCGATGAGCCTGCCAGCGAATCAGAATTGTGGTGTTCTGATACCCAGAAGCGAGAGTACCCCAATGTATCGGCGAGGCTGGCCAACGCTGTCGTCTGTGCCAATGCGTCAGCAGCGGTCATCCCTTGTGCAATCGGACTTTGATCTAATAAACCAATACGATAGCTCATGTATTTCCTTTTTCTGATCTGGCCTGAATTTTCTGCATATTTTCATAGCCAGAAAAAATTCATAAATAACAAAACAGCGTTTAAATAGTACAAATTCTCACTATCAGTAAATGAGAATCACAATAATCAGCGTAATGAACTATCTATTTTTACAGGCATGCTATTTTTACAGGGGTACTATTTCCACATGGCTACTTTTTCACCATGGAACTCTTCGAAAGGCATGCTTATTTTTCCGTGGCACTTATTTCATTTCCTGAATAAATAAATCACAAAACCCCCTGAGATATTTTTTTGCTTTGGCATAGTCAATTTTGTTGTTTTACATCCCGAATCCTCTCATCAATAGTATTTTCCAGACGTTCCTGACCCTCTATTCCCCCTTCATAACGCGTTTTCCTGTGTTTCATCCCAGCCAGGAAGCGGGGGGCTTTTAACCAACATTTACCGTAGGGAGCATGCCAATGAGTAAAAAAACGACTTCTGAACACCCTTCAAGCCCTGCACAACGTCAGTTGAGACTGGGGGTCATATTGCAAGGCGCAGCCGGCAATATGTCAGCCTGGCGACACAACAACGTGGTACCGGATGCCAGCATCAATTTTGGTTTCGTGCTGGACACGGTGAAAAAAGCCGAGCTAGGGAAATTCGACTTCGCTTTTGTGGCGGATGGTTTATATATCAACGAAAAATCTATCCCTCACTTTCTTAACCGCTTTGAACCGCTGACACTGCTCTCAGCGCTGGCTGCCTCCACCCGTCACATCGGTTTAGTCGGTACGTTGTCCACCTCTTACAGCGAGCCGTTTACCACCGCTCGGCAGTTCGCCAGCCTCGATCACCTGAGCAACGGCCGTGCGGGCTGGAACGTCGTGACTTCGCCACTGGAAGGGTCAGCGAAGAATTTTTCCCGCGCCTCACACCCGGAACACGCCCTGCGCTACCGCATTGCCGATGAATTTTTGCAGGTGGTGAAAGGGTTATGGGATTCCTGGGAAGACGATGCGTTTATCCGCGACAAAGCCAGCGGCCGCTTCTTCGACCCGGAAAAACTGCATACGCTGAACCATCAGGGCGAATTTTTCTCGGTCGCCGGGCCACTGAATATCGGACGCACACCACAGGGTCGTCCGATTATCTTCCAGGCCGGTGCGTCAGATGACGGCAAGAAACTGGCTGCCAGTCACGCCGATGCCATTTTCACCCACCAGCACACACTGAAGGAGGCGCAGGCGTTTTACCGCGACGTCAAGCAACAGTTGGTGGAACAAGGGCGACACGAAAACCAGTTGCACATCTTTCAGGGTGTTAGCGTGCTGGTGGGCGATAGCGCGGAAGATGTGGAACGCCAATATCAAACCACCGCCGCACTGGTCACCATCGAAGACGCGCTCAATTACCTCGGCCGTTACTTTGAACACTACGACTTCTCTCAACATCCGTTGGATGCCCCTTTCCCGGATATCGGCACGCTCGGCCAGAACAGTTTTCGCAGCACCACTGACGAAATCAAACGCAATGCCCGCGAACGCGGATTAACCCTGCGTCAGGTGGCGTTGGAAGCCACGACGCCCCGCCCGCTATTCAGCGGTACGCCGCAACAGGTGGCAGATGGGTTGCAGTCATGGTTCGAACAGTATGCCGCCGACGGTTTTATCATCCAGAGTGCCACACCGGACAACTTCACCCGATTTGTCGATCAGGTGGTGCCATTGCTGCAACAGCGCGGCTTATTCCGCCAGGAGTACCCCGGCTACACGCTGCGGGAAAGCCTGGCGCTGGCGTTTCCTGCTAACCGTTACACCGCTGCTCGTCACCTCACCGAGGAAACGACACCATGAATGCACGCGACTACGCCACACTGCTGCTGACCACACTACTGCTCAGCGCGGGTGGGCATGCCGAATCAGTGAGCGTCGTTCGGATCGACCTGAAAGCCAACCAATTACCGGTACATGCACCCGCTAACCCACAAGCGATCGCTGCAATCCCTGCCGGGTTTAGCTTTGCCGAACCCGGCACACTCACCGTGGCGATCGCCAGTCACAGCTCGCCCCCGCTGGCACTGCTGGCGGATGACAATAAAACCCCCATCGGCAGCGACCCGGACATCGCCCGTTTACTTGCCGACGCACTGGGGTTAAAGCTCAAGCTGGTACCGACCGCCTGGGAAGACTGGCCGCTAGGCATCGCTTCCGGTCGCTATGACGCCGCCATCCTCAATATCGCGGTCACCAAAGCACGTAAGGAGAAATTCGATTTCGCCACTTATCGGGTCGATACGCTGGGTTTTTACGTCAAATCCACCAGCCGTATTCAGGCAATTCGGGGAGCGGCAGATGTCGCAGGACTCAAGGTGATCGTCGGTTCTGGCACCAATCAGGAAAACATCCTGCTGGGCTGGGATCGCCAGAATCGTGCTCAGGGCTTAGCGCCGGTACAGCCGATTTACGTTACCGACGACGCGGCGGCCAACCTGAGCATCCAGTCCGGCCGGGTGGATGTCTTTTTCGGCCCGCACTCCATCGGGGCGTATAAGGCGGCACTGACAGGACAGACAAAGATGGTGGGTATTGGCCCTACCGTGGCACCGGTTGCCGTGACCACCCGCAAGGGTAACGGACTGGCACAACCGATTAGCACTGCGCTCAATGGCGTCATCGCTGGCGGGCAATACGCGCAGGTGCTGGATCGTTGGGGTGAGAATGACGAAAAAGTCACACGCTCCGACGTCAATCCACGCGGATTGGACGAATAACTCAACTCGTCCTCCCCGCTGATAAATTTATCTTCAAGGAATACGCTATGCAGACTCTCGCCGTTCGTCCATTTTATCACCTGGCCACGATGCTATTTGGCGGCTGGTTATTGCTCGGCAGCGCACAAGCTGCTGGCATTGACCTCAACGCTAATCAACAGCCGATCCACGCGCCCAAAAACCCGCAGGCCATCGCGCAGCTCCCGGCGGGATTCCGGTTTGTCGAACCAGGAAAGCTGACCGTCGCCGTTGCGGCATTAGGCTCCTCGCCGCCGCTGGCCTTTCTGGCTGACGACAACAAAAGCCTCATCGGCAGCGAACCGGACATCGCCCGGCTGGTAGCCGACAGCCTCGGGCTGGAATTGAATCTGGTATCAACCTCATGGGAAGACTGGCCGCTGGGCGTATCCTCCGGTAAGTACGATGTCGCCATCACCAACGTAACCGTCACCAAAGCGCGTAAAGAACGTTTTGACTTTGCCACCTACCGTGCCGATACACTGGGCTTCTACGTGAAATCCAGCAGCAAGATAACCGCTATCCACAATGCCAAAGATATTGCCGGGCTGCGGATTATCGTCGGTTCCGGCACCAATCAGGAAGCCATCCTGCTTGACTGGGACAAGCAAAACCGTGCAGTCGGCTTGCCGCCATTTCAGCCGGTCTATGTTACCGATGCGGCCGCGGCAAACCTGAGTATTCAGTCTGGTCGCGCCGACGCCACATTCGGCCCGAATGTCACCGGTGCCTATAAAGCAGCGTTGAATGGGCAGACTCGCCTGGTGGGAACCGTCAACGGCGGTTGGCCTCAGGTGGCACATATCGCGGTCACCACCCGCAAAGGTAACGGACTGGTGGTCGCACTCAATACCGCACTCAATGGCGTGATTCAGGGCGGCGAATACGACCAGGTACTGAACCGCTGGGGAGAAGGTGTGGAGCGAATCAACCGCTCAGAGATCAACCCGCGGGGTCTGGGCGACACGCCGCTGTAATCCAGTTGCACAGGGAGAACGCTATGTCTGAGGAACATTTCATTGTCACCTACCCGGAAGACGAACGCATTGCGCCGGTGCTGGACGGTTTATTTGCCGAATACCGTCAGCGTTATGGCGACTACTTCGCTCATCAGGATCCGGAACCACAGGGGCTCTACCTACCGCCGGACGGTATTTTTATCGTGTTGATGCGCGATGAGCGCCCCATCGCCACTGGCGCGTTCAAACGCTACGACGCCACCACCGCCGAGCTTAAACGCATCTGGACTGACAGAACCCTGCGACGTCAGGGGCTCGCCAAACGAGTACTGCTCGAGCTGGAGCGCCATGCCCGTCGGCTGGGCTATCGGGATCTGTTTCTGACAACCGGTTTTCGCCAGCCGGAAGCCGTAGGGTTATACCTGAGCGAAGGTTATCAACCACAGTTCGATACTCAACTCGACCCGGAATATTACAGCCTGCCGCCGCACGATGGTCGGTTGCCGTTTCGTAAACCGCTGTATGGGCCATTGTCTGAACGGGTGGCTCAACAGGAACGGGCTATCGGGTAATAAGGACACACTGATGACACACTCAATCCCCCCCGCACTGCATCCAACGGATGCCCCGGCGACAACCTTACGCGTGGTACCGGCGCGTTACCCACTACGTATCGCTGGCACCGTGTTTTCGCTATTTATTTTCGCCGGTATTGCCGAGTCGGTGGCACTCAACAGCCGCTGGGAATGGTCCGTGTTCGCCAGCTATTTTTTTAATCCCGTCATTCTGGAAGGGCTAGGGCGTACCCTGTTGCTGACGCTACTTGGCACCTTGTTCAGCGTGATCGTCGGTACCGGGCTGGCGTTGGCACGGCTGTCATCATCCAGCTTACTCAGTACGCTGTCCTGGCTGTATATCTGGTTATTTCGATCACTGCCGCTGATTCTGGTGCTGATAATCCTCTACAACTTTTCGTACCTGTACGACACACTGGCATTGGGTATCCCTTTCACGGCAGTGGAGTTTTTCCGCTACCCGACCATTGATGTACTCAGCCCCTTCTCTGTCGCCGTACTGGGACTCACACTGGTGCAATCGGCCTACACCGCCGAAATTATCCGTGGCGGTATCCTTGGTGTTGACGCCGGGCAATTCGAAGCCGCCGCCGCGCTCGGCTTACCGGGTTATCGCCGTACCTGGCGAATTATTCTGCCGCAGGCGTTGCGTTCCATTCTGCCTACCGGCTTCAACGAAATCATTAGCCTGGCCAAGGGCACCTCGGTGGTGTACGTGCTGGCACTGCCGGAACTGTTTTACACCGTGCAGGTGATTTACAACCGCACTCAGCAAGTCATTCCACTGCTGATGGTCGCGACCGTCTGGTATCTGGTGATCACCAGCGTACTGTCAGTACTGCAATACTTTGTAGAGCGCTACGTCGCCCGCGGGGCAGTACGGGAAATACCGACACATCCGTTACGACGTCTTTTCCGGCACCTGACCGCACTGATATTCAGAGGGAAATACCATGTCTGAAGCTATTGATCTTTATTCAATCCCACATACCGTATCAGGCACCGTAGCTGAAAAAGGTCGGATCGATATTCAGGGGGTAGGCAAATGGTTCGGTGCGCATCGGGCACTGGATAATATTAACCTGACGCTGCCGCCCGGATCAGTGACGGTGATAATCGGGCCGTCAGGCTCCGGCAAATCTACGCTACTGCGAACCATCAACCACCTGGAGCGGGTGGACGAGGGCACCATCCGTATCGACGGCGACTACATAGGCTATCGCCGTGAAGGTGACACACTGTACGAGCTAAAAGAACGGGAGATTCTGCGCCAGCGCATCGGCGTTGGCTATGTATTCCAGAACTTCAACCTGTTTCCACACCTGACAGTGCTGGAGAACATTATTGAAGCGCCACGAGTGCACCGGCTATACCACCGCGCCCAGGCACAGAGCGTGGCACTGGCGCTGCTGGACCGGGTCGGGTTACGCCACAAAGCGAATGCTTATCCGCGCCACCTGTCCGGCGGGCAGCAACAACGTATCGCTATTGCCCGTGCGTTGGCGCTCAACCCTAAGGTGATGTTGTTTGATGAACCCACCTCGGCGTTAGACCCGGAACTGGTGGGCGAAGTACTGGATGTCATCAAGGATCTGGCACGATCGGGCGTCACTATGGTGATCGTTACCCATGAGATTGGCTTTGCGCGCGAAGTGGCAGATCGGGTGGTGTTCATGGTGGATGGCAGAATCGTGGAAAGCGGCGATGCGTATCAGGTACTGAATCATCCTGCCCATCCACGCACCGCCAGTTTTTTGAATAAGGTGCTCTAAGCGATGTTTTCATTCCCCGACACCGTGCGGGGAATGAAAGTGTTACTTCAATCGTTCACGCAGTTCAGTTGACGCCTGCAACAGCGCGGCGCGAGTGGCCGGTACATTGCTTAACGCATTGAGCAGACCGAAGTCGTGGATCATGCCGTTGTAGCGCGTGACGGTGACATCTACCCCAGCCTCATCCAGCTTACGACCATAGGCTTCGCCTTCATCACGTAGTACATCCAGCTCAGCGGTTTGAATCAACGCCGGTGGTAACCCTTTCAACTGTTCACGGGTGGCCCGCAAAGGAGAAGCCAAAATATCCCGACGTTGCGCACTGTCCGTGGTGTAAGCATCCCAGAACCATCTCATCATGTTGCGGCTCAGGAAATACCCCTTCTGAAACTGCTGGTAAGAGGCAGTATTAAAATCGGCATCAGTCACTGGCCAGAACATCACCTGATAGCGAATGTGCGGCGTCCCCGCCTGTTTAGCCTGCTGCGCTACCGCTGCCACCATGTTGCCGCCCACGCTGTTACCCGCCAGTGCCAGCCGTGAACCATCTACGCCGATCTCGTTACCGTGTTCCGCTACCCAACGGGTCGCCGCATACGCCTGGTGAATCGCCACTGGATAATGCGCTTCCGGCGACGGCGAATAATTGACAAAGACTGCCGCCGCACCGGACTGTACGACCAGATCGCGCACGAAGCGTTCGTGCGTTGGATAATCTCCCAAAATCCAGCCACCGCCATGGAAGAACATGAACACCGGCAAAACCCCGGTGCTACCAGCCGGCTTAACGATGGTCAACGGGATGTTCTGCCCATCAACGGTAATGGTTTTCTGGGTGACGTCAGCCGCAGGCAGGCTCGCCCCCGCTTGTGCAGCAACCAGCACGTTGCGCGCATCTGCTGGTGACAGCTGTTCGAGCGGCTTCCCCCCACCCGCATTCAGTTTATCCAGAAACGCCTGCACATGACGTTCAGCATACGGTGCCTTGTTGTCCACCGCTGCGGCATTCCCCGCTACAGCAACCAGTAAGGCTGCGACAAGACTTTTTCTCATGATGGATTACCCTGGTGTTAAGTGAAAACATTTACTTTCTAATGAGTTATTTTTTTCTTATTTCTATCTGACTCAGATAACTGTCAGTTTCACATCAATGTTGCCACGCGTTGCGTTGGAGTACGGGCAGACGATGTGTGCTTTCTGTACCAGGTCTGCCGCTACCGCACGGTCTACACCCGGCAGGGTGATTTTCAGTTCAACTTCAATGCCAAAGCCGTTCGGGATGGCACCGATGCCCACGCTGCCATTAATGGTCGTCCCCGCAGGAATCGAGACCTTGTCACGTGCGCCGACGAACTTCAGTGCCCCCAGGAAACAGGCAGAGTAACCCGCAGCAAACAGCTGTTCCGGGTTGGTCCCTTCACCACCTGCACCGCCCAGCTCACGCGGCGTGGTCAATTTGACATCCAACTGCTGGTCAGAAGAAACCGCACGACCATCACGACCGCCGGTCGCTTGCGCATGTGCAACGTAGAGAACTTTTTCAATAGACATCATGTGACTCCTTTGAGTGGATTATATTCGCGATTTAAATCGCCAGATATTAAATCGTACACTATTTAATTGGTGGTAAAAAAACGCGTCCAATCAGCACGCGTTACATCATATCGACTCATCAAATATGTCTGATGAGGCTGGCTCGCAGCGTTTCCAAATCATGCTTGATAGCACGCAACTGCTCGATATTGCATTCTGACGCGCAGAACACACCTTCTGGTACGGCCTTCGCTTTGGTCTGCAATGCACGCCCGTCGTCGGTGAGCTCAATCAGCACCTGACGTTCGTCTTGCGTGCCACGACGGCGCGTCACCAACCCTGCGGTTTGCAGACGCTTAAGCAGCGGCGTCAGCGTGGCAGAATCCAGAAACAGACGCTCACCCAGTTCAGAAACCGTTACCCCATCGCGTTCCCATAACACCAGCATCACCAGATACTGTGGGTACGTGAGGTTAAGCTCGGTCAGCAAACGACGATATAACTTGTTCATCGCCAGATTCGCCGAGTAGAGCGCGAAACAGAGTTGGCCGTCCAGCCGGAAGGCGTCATCACTCAGCATCGGTTTGGTATCGCTATCGTTTCTGTTCATGGCTGCTACTCTATATCGCTCAAAATTAAATAGCAAGCGATTTAGATTAAACATTGACGAGAGTGAAAAAGAAAAAGTTAACCTATTGATATAACAAACAACAAAATCCACTCAGGAACTGGAGCAGCCACTGCCCAAGGCCACCTTCTACCTGATCCAACGTAAAGACACCATGCTCTCGCCGATGGGCGCCCAACTCGCCAAACGCTTTCGGCTGTATTGCCAGTAATGCGGATGGATGGGTGGATGGCTGAGTCCGCCCGCCTCCGGATGCCAACAGGGACAGCCTCTGGCCGAATACGACTCACTGCGATAAAAAAAGCGCGGTAACCTGCTGGTTACCGCGCCTGTCAACGCGAGTTATTGACTTGCGTACCCCTGAGACATCAGGGTCAGAATGAGGTCCAATCGTCGTTGGTTTTTTCCTGCCGTGAAGCGGAGTTCGGGTTCGCCAGTGCCGTCATCTTCCCTGTGGGCCTTTGTTCCCGACGTGCCGTCGATGCATCCGCCACACCGGGTAGTTTGAACACCGCGACAATTTCGTTCAGGTGGTGAGCCTGCTCCTCCAGTGACGAAGATGTCGCCGAAGACTGTTCAACCAACGCCGCATTCTGCTGTGTTACGCTATCCATTTGCGTGATGGCGGTACCCACCTGGGAAATCCCTTTGCTCTGCTCGCTGGAGGCTGACGCGATTTCACCCATGATATCCGTCACGTTGGTAACTGACCTCAGAATATCGTCCATCGACTTGCTAGCCAGCGACACCTGCTCGTAACCGTTTTTGACATTATCGACCGACTCGTCAATCAGGGTTTTGATTTCTTTCGCCGCCTGCGCACTGCGCTGCGCCAGATTTCTGACCTCACTCGCCACCACCGCGAATCCCCGCCCGGCTTCACCGGCACGCGCCGCTTCCACCGCCGCGTTCAGCGCCAGAATATTGGTCTGGAAGGCAATACCGTCGATCACATTGATAATATCGGCGATTTTCTGCGAGCTATGGGTAATACTTTGCATACTGTGACTGACCGACTGCACCACCTCGCCACCATTATTGGCAGCGGTTGACGCCTCTCTGGCAAGCAGACTGGCCTGTTGGGCGTTATCGGCGTTCTGTTTCACCACGGCGCTCAGTTGCTCCATACTGGCGGCGGTTTCACTCAGCGCCGCCGCCTGTTCTTCAGTCCGTGAGGACAGGTCGCTGTTACCGGCGGCGATTTCGCTGCTGCCATGATAAATTTCGCTGGCGCTACGGCGAATATCTGCCACCGTTTTTATCCAGTTCTGCTGCATGGTATTAACGAACGGAATGAGTTGCCCCACCTCGTTACGTCCCATGTCATCAATCGTGGTATCGAGTTGCCCATTCGACAAGATTTGCAAATGCGCTTTCACTTGCTCCAGCGGGCGCCCCATCTGAATGGCAAGATAGCGATCGGTAAATACCACCACGCCTAACCCAATAATCATGGCGGCGATCAGCGCCACTTTGCTCCAGTACACCCAGGCAGCAATGCGCGCCTGCGCTTCGGTTTTCAGATTGTTAATAATCTGGTTGTAGTGGCTGATAGCTGTGGTGAATTTCATCCGCAACGGGTTGTATTTCTCCGTAACGAGTTTCATATAGGCATCATGATTACCTTGTCTGGCGGCATCCAACATCGGCACAACCGCTTCGCTAAACAGCTGATAGGAACTATTGTAAATATCATCAATAGAGGTGCTGCTGATATTGGCATGATCCGTTACCTTGAACTGCGCCAGGCCATTTTTCAGGAATTCCACATCTGCGACAGCATCATTCAGTAAACTTCGCCCACGATCGCTGCTATTTCCTGCCGCTATCGCTTCATCCATCGATAATTTAACTTTGTAGTAACGATCACTGGCACCATTGATAATATCACCATTCGTTTGCTGTACATTCGTCAGGCTAATCTCATCCGTCAGACTATTTAACGAATAGAGGGAGAATATGCCCACCCCGCCCCACAACAAAGTAAATATGGCCAGAATGGCCAGCATCATAATTTTAATCCTGATGTTACGAATTAGACTCATTTAATACCTCTAAAATAAAAATGTATTTTACTTTCTCTTATGGACTTTCATTCGATATAAACCCGTTTAACTAACATACTTTTTCCATAACCTTCATACTGCAGGCTATAGATGTACTGGCTGCATGACATCGTTTTTTAAGCACTGGCCCTGGAAGTACTTTGGCAATTCCCCACCATCCCTGAAACAACAAGCTCCATCAAAAAAAATATTAATTTTAATGACATAACCACACCCATCAACATGATGATTGATGAAATAAGTAGACGACTCACCTAAAATCAAACACCCACCGGGGATACGATAAGAATAATATAATAGCATATACCGTTTATCGACTTAACATTCTTTTTCTTTACACCACATCATTAAAATAAATTAAAAAAATAAAATCAGGCAGACAGGCAATGGAAATATGACTTGAGATTATCACACTCTGGTTATTATGGAATTAAAGTACATTACAATCATTTTGTTGAATAATTCATGATGCGAAAAAACAGGCCGTGGATTGATTAAAGATCAAAACACAGAGCGTATTTTTTGTGAGGAAAATGACATTTTATCGGGATCATTCTCCCGTTACTTGCTCGGTTTTGTGATGAAAGATGATACGTTCTGTCAACCATTGCCACGTTTATTAACGCGATAAAATGACTTTTCCCCGGATTAGACCGCGCAAAGACATAAGAGAAAGGAAAGAATGGATGACAGGGGCAACATCGTTTTTTCACATCATTATGCCTGAGCAGCCATGCGATGGCATGTTACCCATTTGTTGATGAAACCGCGCCCCGAATACCGACAATATTACATAAACATTACTTACGGCACATCACTCCACCGCGTTTATTGATATCATCCCTGAAACGCAACACGCATACCAACAAGGAGAAATGATCGATAAAGGAGATCGATGCGAAAATCGCACCACGACAGACAACGGGTTGAGTTATCAGCTTGCTGGGTGTGAATCATTACGAGACTCAGCCTGACCTACATCAACAACCATTCGCGGTAAAACTATTAGTCTGTTCCCATAATCGGGCCGGTGTACCGTCTGATGATAAACACAGCATATACCCTCAATATTCGGGTTTCAGGGCAACAACCTGCAACGTGAAGTATGACGGGTATACTCGTTGCCTTACTGATATTGGCTGATGCCTGCAAGAGCGGAGGCATCAATAGCGGCAGGTAGGGAAAATCAACACTTCAAAGGAGATGGGGATGTTAGAAAAAATCAAAATAAGAAATGGGCTTTACTGCGTACTCGCTGTATTCGCACTATTGCTACTGTCTATTTGTACTTTTAGCTTGTATTCCTCCATACAAAGCAACAAGTCTATCCGAAACGTCAACGGGATTGAGGGCGAGCAGCTCGTTCCCCTTTATTCGGCCTATTCAGAAATGCTCAATGCCAGACTGGCCGGTTTCAACATCGCGCTGGCGATTGGAGACAAAAAAGATGACGCGACGATTCAGACCGGTCTGGAGCGACTGAACGGTTACATCACCTCCGCCAACAGCACCATGGCGGAACTGCGTCGTATCCCGGCACAAACACCGCAAGGCCAGGCGCTTCGCAATGATCTTGATGACACCTTCAATGACTATATGAACAACGCCGTCGCCCCCATGCTTACGGTACTGCGGGAACGAAATCTCGAGAGCTTCTATTCCAAACTGGCCCCCAGTGCACTGGAAAAAGGTGCCGTGTTCCGTAAAAAGCTGGAGCAATTTGTGACGTTAGCCAAAGGAGTTGGTAACGAGGAGATCACGCAGGCGGATAACTTCTATCAACGCACATTAACCATCCTTATCGCTACGCTAATAGTCGCGCTGATATTAAGTCTGATCACCCTGAAGTTCATCCGTGACGTGGTGTTGCACCCGATGCAGAAGGTCAGAACCTATTTCGGCATGATGGAACACGGTGTACTGACACTGGATATTCCGCCACAGCACAATACCGAGATGGGTAGCCTGATGCTGTCACTGAAAGACATGCAGCAGGCATTTCGCAAAATCGTGTTGGACGTCAGAGAGTCGGCCAGTTCTGTCGCCGCGGGTGCCGAGCAGATTTCTGCCGCCAACCGGGATTTCGCCGCCCGAACCGAAGCGCAGGCATCCTCCGTTGAGCAAACGGCTGCCAGCATGGAACAAATCACCGCGTCCGTGCAGGAAAATACCGCCAACACCAGTAAAGCCATGGCGCTGACCAATTCTGTCGCAGCACTGGCAGAAAAGAACGCCAGCAACTTTAGCCAGATGATCGAACGGATTCAGTATATTTCCGATAGCTCGAACAAAATCAACGATATCATCAGCATCATGGACGGCATCGCTTTCCAGACCAACATTCTGGCGCTGAACGCGGCGGTGGAAGCCGCCCGTGCTGGTGAAGCAGGTAAAGGTTTTGCGGTGGTCGCCTCAGAAGTGCGCAGTCTGGCACAACGCAGCGCCGGTTCGGCACGAGAAATCAAAGAGTTGATCGAAAAAACCGCGGATGAGATCGCTCAGGGAGAAAAAGTGGCGTCGCTCTCCACACAGGATATGGCACGACTGATGGATGAGATTAAACGTGTCAACGAATTTATGTCGGATATCTCTATCGCTTCGTCAGAGCAGGCTAAAGGTATCGAACAGGTTAACGCCGCTATCACGCAGCTTGAGCAAGCCTCCCAGCAAAATGCGGCGCTGGTTGAAGAATCCGCCTCCGCCAGCTCTTCGCTACACGAACAGGCCAGACATCTGGACGACACCATGACCTTTTTCAATCTGGACGATAACAGTCCGATGGCGCTCGCCGCGCCACGTTAAGGCGTGCTGATCCCCCTTCAACGCAACGCCTTTCCACAGCCCGCCACCGACGGCGGGCTGATTTTCCGCCACACGAGTCGACCGGAAACGGATGCTCACCGCAATCAGCACGCTTGTTACACCCGACCAGCGATCTTTTACATCCCGCAGCAATACGATGAAGGTTCCCGCAACCCTATGCGACACCGCCCCGCGTTATTGACGCTAGACGGGCTGACCTGTCTTCGGAGGTATTATGATGCTATCTCACCCCGTTCTCGCCGTTTTGCTGTCAACGCGCACGTGGTTCTCCTGCCTGTGTTTATCCGGTGTGTTGCTGCTGGCTGGATGTTCCCACACTACAACGGAACCCGGCACGACAACGGAGCCTGACACCACATCATCGCCCTATCGTTCAGTGCCGTATGGCAAGTGCGATAAGGTCGGGACTTATCACCTGTATTTCAACCGATTCGACGAAACCGCGCAGCAGCTTGCCCATACCACCGGCTGCGTTGTGATTACCGACACCAGCAAAACCGGCGCAATTCAGCCTCATCCGGTGGTCGGCACCCTGACTATCCGTCAGGCGGTGCAGATGGCGATTACGGGGACAACGCTTCGGATAACACATCAGGATGGGCATAGCATCACGGTAGAGTGAGCAAAAGCCAAAGAGCACGGTCAGGGGTTGAGCATAGCAACCGTCAGCATTCAGGAGGCTGATCTATCTGGTGTCTGGTGCCTGCATCACAGGCACCAGCGTTATCATCAGACCATCAGCATGATGCTTGCATAGGATGGATTAGAATGACTGTAATGCGCTTATCTTACCCTGCTGCCAGTTAGTCTCAGACTGGCGTAACGCCTGACTGATATCCGCCAGCCGGTCGGATGGCAGCGTTTTTGGCAGCAAATCCAGCCCAACGGTTGAGAGGATTTGGCCATAGCTGTTACGCAACTCCGCATAAGCCAGATCCTGACGCAAGTTGGCGTTCAGGGCATTGAGTTCCCCCTGAATCAGTTGCAGTTCGCCGATACTGTTCGCCTTGTAACGGTTTCTGAGCTGCTCGGCAATCTGACCATCGAGATCACGCAGTTCAACACTGGTTTTATACTGACGCACCGCTTCATTGAAGTTGGCCCGGGCGATGTACAACTGCGCCATGATAGCCAGCGACATGGCCTGACGCTGCACTTCCGACACGCTTTCATTCGCCTGTGCCGTTTTATACGCCGCAGGCCCTGACAGCAGATTAAACAGGTTCCAGGTCACCTTCACGCCCACATCCGCCCAGCTTTGGTTCACCATAAAAGAGTTGCTGTCGTAGTGACCACCGGCGCTCACCTCCAGCCCCGGCAGCATACGCAGCAACGACTTGCGGGTTTCCGCGGCGTGAATGCGCACCTGATAATCCTGCTCTTTCAGTTCCGGGCGGCTCAGCAGCGCCGTCTGCTCCAGGGTAGTGAAATCGACATTCAGTTGCGGCACCGGCATCTCACGATTATCCGGCAGTGCCAGCGTATATGGGGTATCCAGCGGCAGGTTCATCAATGTCGCCAGTTCGGTCTTCGCCAATGACAACGCCCGGCGTTGCTCTTCCAGTTGGCGCACAGCATCAATTAACGCGCGGCGATAACTGAGCGCTTCAACCGGGTCGCCCACTTGCTGCGTACTCATGTGTTCGCTGGCTTCGCGCGCCTGATTCACCCTATCGATCAGGCTATCAATGCGGCCCAGCAGCCGCTCAGCCGCTACCGCACGCCAGTATGCGGAACGCACATCCTGAATGATGGTGTGGACGACCTTGCGTTTGCGTTCATCAGCAATCCAGCGTTGGTCAGCTCTCTGTTTGGCGTTGACATAACTGACACCGAAATCCAGCACGTTCCAGACCATCGTCAGGTCAGCGACATCACGGTTTTGGTCAAGCGAGGTGGAAGGCTCCAGTGATTGCCGCCCGGTTTGAATACTACGACTACTGGATGCACTGGTGTTGCTGCGCCCGACATACCCTGCCGACATCGCCATCTGCGGCAACATGTCATAGCGGGCCAGCTCCAGTTGCTGTTGCGATAACGCCTGCTCCATCACTTTCAGCCGGGCTTCCAGGTTATATTTAAGCGCTCTGGCCATCGCATCGTACAGTGTGATCGGTGCCGTCACCGGCTCCTGTTTACTGAACATCGCGACCTTATCCTGCCGAATACGCTGCTCACTTTGTTCCTTAGAAATGGGCTGACTGGTAACGGCACAGCCGCTCATTGCTACCACGATGAGGCTAAGACTGAAAAGTTTCCGACCCTTGACCACGATTCCACTCCTGACCCTTGTTGTTATTGTCATAAACACCTTACCCCGAGGTCACCATTACCCTTGCTGTTGTTCGTAGGTGATCTGGCCGATATCGAGCAATGCCTGCTCAATCGCCGCCAGCCGCTGCTGCGTATCGTTCCCAATGTGTTGTAACTGCCGTTCCAGATCGGGGGCAAATTGCATCGCCACACCGCCCACCGGCGTCGTCACCCGACCGGTATTGGCGCTGTTGGTATTGATGTCGCGCCAGCTACCGCCGGAGAACACCGCCATCGGCGACAGAGAAGGCAGACTGATGCCAGAGAACACCCCCGCCAGCGAAGAACTTCCCCCCAGGGCGCCACCGGTATTGAAACTGGGGAATGACCCCAGCGAACTGTCAAACAGACTGGCACTGCTGGAAACAGCCCCCTGAACAAACGCACTGGCTATCTGGCCGACCGGTGCGTTACTGACTTGTGGCGCGCGTTGAGCCGCCTGAAAGATGGTTGATGCCGCAGTAGCGTTATCCGCCGTGCTGGTCGCATTCAACGCACCGAGCGATGTCGGGGCGAACAACGCACCTAACGTGACCGGTGCGGCAGGTGTCACCGTCACCACGGGCACGGGCGTCGCTGTCGGTTGCACGCTTGTACCGCCATTGATCCTAAATTCCGGATCGCCGTTATCCACACTGCTGCCGGTAACGACCAGCCCGAAGGTGGTGCTGACCGACGTGTTGCTGCCATCGGTTGCCGTCACCCGAATGGTCAGATTGCCCACGTCGCCATTGCCCGGCGTACCGGAGAAGGTGCGGGTGGTCGGGTTAAAGCTCAGCCAGCCCGGCAGTGCCGAGCCATCTGCCTGCGTCGCACTCAGCGTCAGCGTGTCGCCGGTATCCGGGTCGGTAAATGTCCCGGCCGGAACAGTGAAGTTGAAACCACTGTTTTGTGCCGCCGTCTGGGCTCCCAACGCACCAGAGACGACCGGCGCATCATTCACATTGGTGACGACCAGCCCGAAGGTGGTGCTGACCGACGCGTTGCTGCCGTCGGTTGCCGTCACCCGAATGGTCAGATTGCCCACATCGCCATTGCCCGGCGTACCGGAGAAGGTCCGGGTGGCCGGGTTAAAGCTCAGCCAACCCGGCAGTGCCGAGCCGTCTGCCCGGGTCGCGCTCAGTGTCAGCGTGTCGCCGGTATCCGGGTCGGTAAATGTCCCTGCCGGAACAGTGAAGTTGAAGCTGCCATTTTGTGCGATGGACTGCTCCGTCACCGGGGTGGAGACCACGGGCGGGAGATTACTGTTATTCACCGTCAAGCCAAAGGTGGTGCTGACCGAGGCATTACTGCTGTCAGTCGCGGTTATCCGAATCGTCAGGTTGCCGACATCACTGTGTCCCGGGGTGCCGGAGAAGGTCCGGGTGGATGGGTTAAAGCTCAGCCAGGTGGGCAGTGCCGAGCCGTCTGACTGTGTCGCAGTCAGCGTCAACGTATCGCCGCTATCCACATCGACAAAAGTACCGCCAGGTACGGTGAAGCTGAACGCCGTATCCTTGGTGGCGCTTTGGGTACTGACCGTGCTTCCCACGGTAGGGGCATCATTCACGCTGGTGACCACCAGCGATGCCTGCGCGCTATTGGTGGAGAACGCACTGCTGCCGCCCGTGGTCGAGGCATCTGCCAGCCCTTTGGTGGCACCGTTGGTTGCCGTACCACTGGTCTGATCCCATGCCCTGAAGCTCAGGGTGGCGGTTTCACCATTGGCGCTGTCCGGCACATAACGCAGTTGTGCCGTTGACCCGAGCAACAGTGCTGATGAACCGGATACCGTGCCGATATTGAACCAGTTAGCCCCGCTATCAGTGGAATACTGCCAGCCGCCATTCCCAACCGTCGCCGTAATCGCAATGCCGCTGGACGCCCCGCTGTCGACATCCCCATAGCCCGCACCGCTGAGCAACGACGACACCGTGGTGGCAGAGGATGTGACATCTTCCGTCGTAGAAGTCAGGGTGACCGTCGCACCGCTGGATAACGTTGGCGCATCGTTAACCGGCGTGACGTTAAGGGTCATCGTTCCCATATTAGCGGACAACGCCGTGCCATCGCTGACCTTCCAGGTAAAGGAGGCATAACCCGTGCCGTTGGCATTCGCGGTCGGGCGGAAGGTCAGTTTGCCAATATCAGCCGCGCTGACCACCGATCCATTACCCAGTAAGGTATCGCCGCCGCCACGTACACCGTCGTTGTTCGCGTCAATAAACAACTCACCGGCGCTCGGCCCGGTGACGATGGTAATGGATTGCAGGGTGTCGCCGCTGTCCACGTCGCTGAAACCAAAATCCGCGGCGCTAAAGGTCTGGGAGCTATCCTCATTAAAAGTTTTACTGACTGACGTATTGCTGATGACCGGCGCATCGTTAACCGGCGTGACGTTAAGTGTCATCGTCCCGGTATTGCCGGACAACACCGTGCCATCGCTAACCTTCCAGGTAAAGGAGGCATAACCCACACCGTTGGCATTCGCTGCCGGACGGAAGGTCAGTTTGCCGATGTTGGCCGCACTGACCACCGCACCATTGCCAAGCAACGTATCACCGCTGTCGCGAACACCGTCACTGTTGGCGTCAATAAACAGCTCACCAGCGCTCGGTGCCGTAACGATAGTGATCGATTGCAGGGTGTCGCCACTGTCCACATCACTGAAACCAAAATCGGCAGCGCTAAAGGTCTGGGCGCTATCCTCATTGAACGTTTTGCTGACCGACGTGTTGCTGATGACCGGTGCGTCGTTGACCGGTGTGATACTCAGTACCGCCTGATTCGTACCCGTGCTATTGAGCGAACCGTCATTAAAGGTCCAGTTAAGCGTCACACTCGCTGGCGGATCGTCAGAGCTGTTGGTATAGGTCAGGGATTGCAGCACCGCATTCACTATCGCCGACGTTGCATTGCTATTGAACGTCAGCGTCAGCGTGCCGGAGGAGTTCGCCGTGACGCTACCCACCGTCGTACCGTTATAGGTGAAGTTTTGCCCTTGCGTCAGTGCGCCTAACAGCCCGCTATTACCGAAGATGTCGTTACTGCTGGCCCCACCATTGCGGGCGATCGTGAGCGATGCACCGCTATAGTTGCCCAGTCCACTGTTAAGCGCATTCAGCTCGGTATCGGCGACCGTGACATCGTTGTCTATCACCACCGCGCTGCCATTTTCGGTATAGGTGGCTCCGCCGTTGAGGTTGCTGAATACCGGCGCAGTGTTGGACGATGTGGTGACATCGACCTTGGTTGCACTGAGTATCTGGTTGTTCGCGCTATCTTTTGCCACTACATAGACGTCGTAGCTACTTGCGCCATTTAATCCCGTGATGCCAAAGGAATAGGTATACGGCGCGCTGCTGACGACATGGCTACCGGAACCGATTGCAGCCGCCCCCGAGGCATTCTGACCGGCGATAATCTGACCCACGCTGGGGGCTGAAGCACCGTCAGCGACAATCACGTAATAAATCGTTCCCGCCTCATCCATGCTGGCCGACAGGTCAAAACCGCTCGCGCTAATGTTGCTGGCCGCAGGCGCAACGTCAAATGTCGGCCTGACATCATCGCTTACCGTAACTGAAAAGACTTTTTGATAGGTGTCGGTACCGTCACTCACCTGTATCCGCACCGAATAGGTTCCGGGTGTCATCGTGGCGGCGTTGTTCACTTTCAGCGTGTTACCGGTAATCGAAAACAAGCTGTTGTCGGTACTGCCGGTACCCGATACCAACGTATAGGTAAAGGAATTGGAATCAACATCCGTTGCACTGAGCGTACCGACCGTGCCATTGCTGCCCAATGACTGTCCTATGCTATTTGACGTGAGCGAAATATCCGTTGGGGCATCATTGACGGCATGAACGGTCACTTGACTACTGAGACTGGGCGAAGCCGTATTATTGGTGCTACCGCTATCGGTTAGCTGGCTGAGCGTCACGGTGCGCGATGTTACGGAAGGGTTTTCACTGCTATTGCGGTAAGTCATACCCGACAATAACGTACTCATACTGGCACCACTGATGGCCGCGCCAGATAAGGTCACCGTTGCCGTGTTGCCACTCTTACTGACGCTGGCGGTGCCGTAACCACTGCCCAGAGAGAGGCTATTACCGTTAGTGAGTGCAACATCCACCCCGTTAATGGTCAGGTATTCCGTGCTGTCAGCCACATTGCTGACGGTAAACACCGCACCGCTAAACGTCTGCCCGCTATCATTGGTGGAGGCCGTCACCCCTGAAAACAGGCTGACACCAGCGCCATTTTCTGTGTAGGTAGGATTGGTCGCGCTACCGGTAACCGTGGGAGCGGT
This sequence comes from Dickeya oryzae, assembly GCF_009372235.1. Classification (GTDB taxonomy): domain Bacteria; phylum Pseudomonadota; class Gammaproteobacteria; order Enterobacterales; family Enterobacteriaceae; genus Dickeya; species Dickeya oryzae. The sequence continues at coordinate 432,967 of NZ_ML762921.1, forward strand.
ATCCGTCGATATATTTACCGATGTGAATGTGAAGACGATCGTGCCATTAGTGAACCCGCCGTTCCCTGCATCAATATGGATGGTTTTGCCGGAAACGGTGGCAGTGACATCGTTGGGGTTTTGCCCGGAACTGGAGGTCTTGCTAATACCAGTAAAATGGTCGAGACTGCCGCCCTGAAACACCAGGTCAAACCCTGTGCCCAGCGATGCGTCATTTTTGTAAGTAATCGTGATCGTGTTATTGGTCGGGTCGATATCAATAGGATTGCCAGTGTTATCAAATTCAACACCGCTCCCTACCGACGTCAAGGGATAGTACTCCGTGGCCGGATCATTATACGCGGTCACCGTGACTGAAGTGCTACTCACCGACAACAGATTGGTATAACTGCTGATAGCCAAATCCTGTACACCAATCTCTCCGGTATGAAATTCTGTGACCCAATCACCGCCGAGTGCCGATGCCCCTGTTGGGGTGGTTGACGCCGCCACATCTGCCGAGGTCAATTGCGCCAGCAGAGAAGCAAACTGTTGCCCGGATGCCTGCGCCACATCGCAGCCATACAGCAGGAGATCACCATCGGCATTCAATGCCGCACCGAGCGTCGCCAGATCATTGGCCCGGGCAAGCGCGACCGCACTGTTCAGTGTCAGGGTGCCGAGTTGTGTGGATCCCTCACTACCGTGACTAAGTACATGAATAGCATCGTAGCCGCTGTGCGTTTGCGCCCATACGGCCATCTGTGTCAAACCATCTTTGCTGCCATCCAGCAATACGACTTCCATCCCGGCCGGAACGTTGGCAACCAGCGTCTGATAACCCGCCACCGAGGTATCGATAAACACCACTTCTTTGTGTACGGTTGCCCCCGCGACTGCCGCAACATCACTGCTATCTGTAGCGGTACTCGTCGTTGAGTGACTGTCAGTAGTCGAATGACTATCAGTTGAGGTGCTGCTATTTGAGGTACTCTTGGTGGCTGTACTCTGATTGCCGGCATCCTGGCCCGCATGACTACTGCTATCAGACTGAGATGCCGTCTCAGCCGACGTTGTGTGGGCAGTCGTGCTGGCCGTTTGAGCCTCGGTAGTGTGTGTATCTGTCGTCTGCTCGACTGTGGCTGCAATTGCGCCGTCAAACAGCATACGGGCTTCCAACACATAACCGCAGACAAAAGGTTGTACAGCCGTTTCAGAGATAACGACTGGTTGAGCCTGCTTTTTAAAAAATTGACGCCACAGCATAAAAAACTCCGATGCTTATCGGTAATTAACGACAGATACATTCAACCTAATTAACCGGTTTATACGACGTTTGCCTTTGCCGGTGCTAATCATCTGGCAAGGAAGCCAGGCAACCTTGCCAGAGACATAAGACTCACTCTCTTGGTGGATAGAGCCCCGATACAGCAATACAAGGCAACAGCGTCAGCGAAGGCTGCCGAACATCAACAGGGGCTTGTGTTCCTACCGGAATATTCGCCGCAACCGCCACCGTTCCGCCGGTTGGCACCTTGAAGGTGAAGGAGGGCGTTGAGGCCGTACCTGTCACAGTGGTATCAACCGGCGCGGAAGCCGTCACCGGGCTGGGTCTCGTTTGTGAGAACACCCCGGTAAAGTTGACGTTGTAACTCGATAAACCATTAATTGCCTTACCGGTTAAAGCACCGAGAAAATTGTTCGTCCCCGTCGGTGCGGGAGTCGCCGTTGCACTGCCACTCGCTGTCGTCACGAGTGGCAGCAACGCCGTCACCGCTAGATTTCCCGTCTGTGCCGGAACAGTCACATCGGTTGTTGGCGTCGTACTGGGTGTAAAGGTTGCCGGGTGGATATGCGGTGTTATCTGAGTGGATGTCAGCATCACTCGGGTATTACCTGCTTTTGTCCCAATATTCCTGAAATCTGCCTCCGTCGTAGACCCCTGCCCTACAGTCACACGGCCACGTAAGTCAGGCACGTTAAACGTTGTCTTACCATCACCACCGTAGACGGTGCTGACTAAGGAATAAAGCGCGTTATTCTGCTGAATACTCAGTGAACGCCCGTCCGCTGGCACAAAACCGGCAGGACAGAATTGCGCCGCGGTATAACAGACAGAACCAATGTATTCTTCCGAACCACAGGCGGAAGCAATCTGAGGCCATACAATACCGCCAACCATGGCTACAGTTATCGCTGTTTGGGTAAAAACCTTCTTAGCATGCATCATGGATATCTCTCCTCACCATCGTAAAAGTACTTATCTATTTGATTTATTAGATGATTGTTGGTATGACCCCAAAAATGCTGGAGAAATACATAGAATAAAAAATAGTTTCAAATTGAAACAAAATATATTTTATCAATCACAATAAAAACATAGCTGACACAGGAGAGATTTTCCGCTGGCAGAATAAATTATTTCTTATAGCGTCACATAAAAAACTATTTAATAGAATTAACCGAATAATACATTTATCACTATCGACAGGTTTTACTTTCAACGTGTCAAAATCCGCTTTCCCGGATACCCAATGCAGCAATCCGACGCCATACCGCGCCAAGAATAGATTCTGTTTCCCCTTCCAGCATCACGCTACCCCGTAACGGCTGTTGCGGTGGCGAGAATTGCCCCTCCTGCACTGCGAAACGTACACGGTACTGCGCCTGCACGGGTTGAGGATTGTGGTCGCGGTCACGACGCACGGCGATCGGGCCGTGACGATCAGACGCCAGCATTTCCTGCTGTAACCAGGCGGTACCGGTGGGCGCAATGTCTGTCAGTTGTACGGCAAGACGGGGATACGCAGGGTCATCAGCGATAAAATAGCCGGGCATCCCCACTTTCGCGCGTTTTAGCGTATCGTCGGGTAAATACCCCTGCACTTTTCCAGCCCCCTGCCCGACCACCCGCAGCAATGGCATATCCGACGTCAGCCAACGGCCTTCGGTCATATCTCGCGCCACATCCCTCACCTGGCCTGCCTGCGGCGCGGTGAGAGACAAACGCTGGCGTTGCGCATCCAGCCCCCGATAGCGGGCCAGTGATTCCGCCAGTTGGCGGTCAAGCACCTGGGTTTCACTGGCGGTTTCCTGACGCCCGGCCCCCCGCTGCCGCTGCTGTTGCAAAATGGCAATTTGCTGGCGTTCGATATTGATGCGGTAGTCCAAATCGGACGAGGTAAGATCCAGCAGTTTCTCACCGGCTTTTACCTGCTGGCCGTCAGTGACGTACAGCGCTTTGACCTGCGCAGGGATAGGGGCATACAACGCACTGACGTTTTCTGCTTCCAGCACAGCAGGAATACGGATGCTGCCGCGCCAGGGAAACAGCAGCAGTACCAATACCGCCGCCACAATCAACCCTGAACGCAACAGGTTAACGGGATGAGCATTCTTACGCATGGACCACCAGATACGGGCCTCCTTCACCACCGGAAGCGCGATAAACCAGCCAATTTCCACCAACATCAACACAATACCAACCACCTTAATGAAAAAGTGGTACACCATCAGCGCAATGCCGAAAAACAGGAAAAATCGCCATACCCACGAGGCATAACCCCATATCAACAGCTTGCGCTGCATCGACGGCGACCAGGTATGCGGGGCCGGATGACCATAACCAAACAACGCCTCGCGCAGCCGCCACCGGCACAGGGCATAAGCACGCTCCTGCAGGTTTTCCACCCGCCAGAAATCGCTCAGTAAAAAGTAGCCGTCAAAACGCATCAGCGGGTTGAGGTTAACCACCAGCGTTGTTATCCACGTAGCGCTGGAGAGCATGAAGGCGGCAGTACGCAATGGGCCATCCGGTAACAGTGCCCAGGCCAGTAACGCAACACCGGCCAGCATCAGTTCCGCCAGAATGCCGCCTGCGCTAATCAATAATCGGGCACGCTGCGCTTTCAGTTTCCAGGCATCGCTGACATCGGTATAAAACAACGGGAACAGCACGATAAACGCCACCCCCATGGTCTGCACCCGGCAACCAGCACGCTTAGCCATGAAAGCATGCCCCAGTTCGTGGATAAACTTGGCGAAGACCAAGGCGACACCAAAGGCCGCAGCCCCTTGCAGGCTGAACAAGTGAGGAAACGAGTGGGTATAGCGCACCCAGTCACGGCTCACCAGAAAGCCCCCCAGCAGCAGTATTAACGGTAACACCACCCGCAGAAATAGCAGGCCGTAACGTTGCAGCCAGGGCCAGCAACGGTTGAGCACCGGGTCCGGCCGCCATAGCGGAATGCGGAAAAACAAATATTGATGTAGCAGGGTTTTCCACAGGCTGACACGCCATGCCGCTGCTTTGATGGCATACCCTTGTCGTTGCACCGGGTCACTGGCGGCTATCAAGTCGTAATTACGCAGAAACCGCAATAACTGCTCCAGCTCGCGGCTCTGCAACGGCAAGCCCGGCTCACGGTTAGCCGCCTCCAACACCCATTGCGGATGGCGCAGCGACCAGTGCCGTAACAGACGTATTGCCGAAGGCGTCAGTGTGAAATAACGTCCGGTAACCGGGTCGGCCAGCACCCATTGCGGTGCACCATCGAGACCGGTCGCCGACTCCACCAATTGCAAATCCGTTCTCAGCGCGGGCAAAAGCTGCCCCGTTCCGCCACGGGTCATAATCCAACCGACTGACGTAAAACGGCGAGTGGCCGTCGGAACAGATACACCGCCAGCGGTACATATTCACCCGAAATTTTCGCCGTACCACGCAGCCCAATACGCGGCGGCTCACCGGTAAAACGCGCATCCAGCCGGTAAGCTAGGTTACCCGACGGGGTCGGTTCCGATTCATACGCGATACGATCCAGCAGCGCGCCATGTGGTGTGAGTGGATCGCTATCAAGAAACAAGGTGATCGGCGCATCCGGCACCAGCCGGATCGCATCACCGACATCAAGCTCAATTCGCAGAGAGACGGAAGCCGGGTCGGCCAAATCCATCAGCCGTTCGCCGGTACGAACCGGTTTGCCGGTCCAGCGTTCAGCATCAGCAAATACCGCGATACCATCCCGCTCTGCCCGCATCTCGGTTCGGCTCAACAAGGCGTTGGCATAATCGCGCTCGGCACGCTTTTGCGCCACCTGAGCGGCCAGGAAATCCAGCCGGGCTTTGGAGTCGGCATCCTGAAAAGCGCGTTGCGAACTGGCTCGATACTCTGCTTCCGCCACGTTCAACGACCTTTCAGCCACATCCGCCTGCGCTTTCAGTGTGGTATCGTCGATGCGCACCAACACATCGCCTTTTCGCACACTCTGATTCGGCTGAACAGCAAACGCCTGAATCACCCCATCCAATGGCGCGGCGACCACACGCCCGTTAAGTGGGATCACTTCGGCCGGTGCCAGTACCGACTGGCGCACCGGAATAAACAGGCACCCCGCCACAACCAAAAGCGGGACAGCCAGTTTCCAGTGCCAGCGCGTGCGTCGCCAGACCGGTTGCGGCTCCAGCGCCAGCCAGGCGTGGCTGAACGCATGGGCCAGTTGTTCCGACAGCAATTGCTCGGCTGGCTGCCAGGGCTGCTCACGGGCATACCAGATGCCACCAAACAAACGTCCTTGCCTGTCTTTCAGCGGTGTCCACAGCACTTCGGGTGCCGATAACGCCAGCCAGTCGTTACGGCTTTGATCATCTAACGCAGTCGCCTCCACCACCTTACACTGTGCGTATTGCGGCTCTTGCAGCAGTTGCCGACAAGCACGCTCAACAAACGCCACAAAAGGGGCATGGGGCGCAGGCTGGGTCACGCCGGTCACCGCCCGTACCGTACCGTTAATCACCAACGCGGCATGACGAAAACCGAACAGCGCTTGGCTGTCATTGACGATGCAGTACGCCAGCGCTTCAGCTGTGTCAGCCGAACGCGCCTGACGTTCGATATCGAGGAAACGGGCGAAGATACGTTCGCCGGAAACAGGGGGCGTAGTACTCACGGTTTCTCCGGGAAATGTGCTGTGCCGCTCATACCAGCCATCAGCGCGGCGTCTTTGGTTTCAATCACCCCCGTCAGGCTGAGTGTCTGGCTACTTTCATCAATGCGTGCGCCTAGTCGGGCAACACGTGCTTGTAACGGTGTGCCGGTTTCATCTGGCGTAAACGTGAAGACCAGACCGGACTTAAGTATGGGCAACCAACGGGATGGCACCAGCAGGTTAATTTCCAGATGGCGATTATTGACGATATCCAGCACCGGCGCCCCCGGTGCCACGCTTTCATATGCCTGCGCACGACGCCTGACCACCTGACCGTCGAACGGTGCCAGAATGCGGCAACGGTTGACCTGAATCTGGTAAACCTGGCTTTCTGCCTGCGCCTGCGCCATACGTGCGGCAGATAAAGCCACGGCGTGCCGACCCACCGATTTGAGCTCCGCCAGTTGCTGGTTCTGACTCAGTTCGGCTTCCGCCGCCCGCATCGCCGCCTGCGATGCCGATAATTGCGCCTGATAGATAGCACAATCAAAACGCGCCAGCAGGTCGCCTTTTTTAAACGACTCCCCTTCTCTGAACGGCATCTCCACAATGCGCCCGGCCAGGTCGCTGGAAATGGTCGCCTGATCCACCGCTACCAATATCCCACGCGCCTGATTGTCCGACGATGTCGCCATCTGAGTAGGATGAGCCGGATTAATCAATAGCGGGTCGTCAGCCTGCGCCTGCACATGATAAGACAGAGCACAAACCGCCATCAGCCCCAGCGCCCGACGGAAAACGGCGTGATTAAAATTGTTCACACTAACCTGCCTTGGTTGCGCAAAGATGTGTACCAATCAGAAGACATCAAGAACAAGCCCCTGAATTTTCACCGATTAGCCCTAGTTATTTTGGCAAGTATAGTCAATCAGCAGAAATAGAAAGACGCTCAGAGGTAAGAACCCGGTGATGAATGTATTGTGAGGATCAACAGCAGCGAAAACGCCGGCCTCAGCCACCTGTCAGCGTAGCCCTTATCGTTCCGTCCGCCAAATTTGATGCCTTTCTTACGGTAATATTATGCGAACTCCATTTTGCTGAATAAGTAAATCATTGCCCATATTCGATGAGTGGAACGCCCGATCATTCTGTAAAGGTAGCGGAGCAAGCCGTTAAATCCACAATGGCGACATACTGCCGCTCCGGCAATACTCTAAAATAGCCACGTACGGTTGTGGCAATGGCTGATTGAGCCGATCATCCCCTCCAGCCAGAGCGGCTCACCATGTCGCACCGACCGATATGCCGACCATGAATCCCCCATTTTTTTAATGCCTGTGCGGCACAGAAACGGCCAGCTAAATACTCAGCACGCCTTTTGACCACAGCGCGATTCAAATACCCGGCGCTTCTATCTGATACAACTGGAACAAGCTATCGTGATAGTGTTCTCTGGCAAAAATACAATGATAAAGTTCGAAGTCAGTCTCAAACCAATCAACGGACTGATTCTCCTGAAAAAACATCGTTCAAACCCTTTTGGCCGCTGTCCCGGCCTCATCACACAACCTATTCGCCTTATACCGGTTTTAGCTCATCCAGTTCGAAATAGCCGTTATAACCTTTCAGATAGATCGCCGCACGATGCTGAAACAACAAAACAGCTTCGGTGCGGGTTTCTACTTCAGCATTCAAAATGCTGGAACGAACCTTTTGCCCGATCGGGAACTGGCTGTTCCATTGGGCAACCTTCTGGACTGCCGCTAGCGTTCTGCGATGTATCGGCTGGTCAGTAGATTCAGCCGCCTTCACTCCATCAGCATCACGCCGTAATCGCATAGCCTGTAGTTCGGCTTCTGTCGTCTCCGCCCTTATTTTCTCGACCAGACCACGCACGACCTGACCATGACCCAATTCCGTAAATTCAACCGTTCCCAAACTCATTAGATACTGAATACTTTCGGCCCAGCGAACCGGGCTGGCAATTTGTTGAGCCAGACAGGCAAACAGCGTTTCATCCTGGTATGGTCGGGCCGTGGTATTGGCAATCACCGGAATTTTCAACGCCGAGAACTGAAAGCCTTGCAGGTATTTTTCAAACTCCTCCATTGAGCCGCGCATTAGCCTGGAGTGAAAAGCACCGCTGGTATTTAAAAGGACACATCTGATGTTGCACTGTTCGAAGGCATCGGAGGCATTTATGATATCGCTGTGAGGCCCCGAAATCACGATTTGTGATGGCGTATTAAAGTTAGCTAAATCAATATGATCCAGCCCTTGGGTTTTCAATAATTCCCGCACCTGAGCTTCGCTCGCTCCCAGTACCGCCGCCATGCCACCGCCGTTGGCCTGCCCCATCAATTCACCGCGTTTTTTCACCAGCTTGAGACCGGTGGCAAAATCAAAACATTCTGCGGCCAGCAAGGCGTTAAATTCCCCTAGACTATGGCCTAAAACAAAATCCGGACGGGTGCCAGTTTCTTTCAATTTCCTGAAATAAGACAGCGCATTGACGACATAAATTGCAGGTTGGGTATATTGTGTCCGGTTAAGATTTCCGTCTGGATCCTCAAGACAGAGTTTCTCAATTGAGTAACCCAGAATCTCATCGGCGATACGGGTCAAATCAGCAAACTGCTCAAACAACCCCACTCCCATTCCGCGTTGCTGGGAGCCTTGCCCTGGAAACATATAAACGTGAATTGACATGACTGCTCACTCCTTTGAATTGGGTCTATTAGGCTGTTCTGCTTAACCGCCTGTTCAACAGAACGCTCTCACGCTTTCAACTGTGACAACAGGTATTCAAGCGATCTCATCCCGTCACCGAACTGGTTCAATATATAGCCATGCTGGCAATCAATCCCTTTCGAATACTTCAGAAAGTTAGACAAACTGCCTGTCGCCGATACATCAATAAAAAAGTGGTCCTTCATTGCCGTAAACGTCGAGTGGGCAAGGGCAGAAAAGTCAACTTTGTCTCTGACAACCTGCCATAAATACGCATGCGCATCGGCTGGTTGTAATGAACCGACAGACCGCCCCAATGCAGACGAATATATCGGAATGGCTGGAGTAAAGACCGGCGTGTTGTGCAGCAATGTCTGATAGGCGGGCTTTACCGCTTCGATCGCCTGTGAATGAAAGCCGTAGCGAACCGGCAGTGCGACCGACAGAATGCCTTTATCAGCCAGCCTCTGTTTAACGTCCGTTATGGCGGCGAGTTCCCCGGAAATGAAGAAATTATTGTCGAAATTCACTCCAGCCAGCGTGCAACGGGAAAAAACATCCGCGCAGCGATAGAAAATGTCCGGTGAGGCCAGCACCACGACCAAACCACCTTCAGGGGCAGACTGAACCAGCAAACGCGCCTGCTCAACGACCAACCGAAGCGCATCGTCCAGCCGGAGCATACCGGCAACAGCGGCAGCAATGTACTCACCCAAACTGTGGCCGACAACGGCAGTAGGCTGGATACCTCGGGCAATCAACATCTGCGTCAGGCTGTATCCCAAACAAAATAGCGCCGGATGGGTATAGCGAATATCATCAAACTTATCCCCAGAATCGTTTTCACCATAGAGTTTTTCCAACAGATTCACGCCACTGAGCATATGGACTTTGTGACAAAGGCTGTCCATCGTCTGTCGGAAATGCCCATCACTATGGTAAAAAACCCGTCCCATCTGATAGTACTGACTCCCCTGACCGGCATACATGAACACACACGGGTGTGGCGTTACTGCTATCGGTCCGGTTGACTGATTCTGCATCGGCCTGACCTCCTGACCCGTTGTGGACTCAGGAGAAAATAACGTTGCAGAATGCGCTTCACCACTCGGCATTGGATCGGCGGCAATACGTTGGTGGAGTTTCGTTAGTACATCGCCGGGGCCGATTTCCATGAAATCATCATAGCCTTGAGCCAGCAGCCAGGAGATCGATTCATACCAACGAACCGGGCTGGAAATTTGCCGGGTCAACAGTGTCTGGTACCCCGTGGAGGGATAAGCCCTGGCCGTGACATTAGACATCACGGGAACAGACAAGGGATGAAAAGTAAACTCAGCCAGGAAATCGGCAAATTCCCGCTCAATGTCCACCATGCAGCGGGAATGGAACGCCGCGCTGACATTCAATTGGACAAAGCGTGCGCCGGCATCGAGAAAACGCTGTTCCAACTCCGGTGCCAGCACTTCGTCATAATTCCCCGAGATAATGCACTGCTGGCGGGAGTTGATATTGGCTATATCCACATGCTGAAAGCCGCTGTCGGCCAAAATACGTTCAACCTCATCCAGATTAATTTCCAGCAATGCAGCCATTGCCCCCTTCGGAGCCTGGCTCATCAGTTGAGCACGTTTTTGTACCAGTTGAAGCCCGGAAATAAAGTCAAAAGCGCCGGCAGCAAACAGCGCGTTGTATTCACCCAGACTGTGTCCGGCCAGAAAATCCGGCGGTACCGCTCCACGGGCCTTGCGCTCCAGATAGGTCAGCGCATTCACGGTATACAATGCCGGTTGGGTATACTGAGTCTGGTTGAGAACTCGCTGAGGATCTTTCACGCAAAGGTTGACAATGTCATACCCGAGAACCTGATTGGCCTGAGCAACCAGCTCTGGGTAGTGATCGAATAGGTCATAACCCATTGTACGATATTGCGAGCCCTGCCCAGGAAAGGTATAGACTGTCTTCATAAATTTCCCCGCTTTACTATTCTGTCATCGCTGCCATCAGGCCATCTCGGCCAGACCATCGTTTCTGTCGGCAGCTCACCGTTATCCGCCATCTGCACGCTGCACGAGCGGACACGTCTACTCAGAGTGTCACTAAGAAGATAAAGAATGGCCTGCCATCAAACCGATTTGCCGTGACAACATCGATGCGGCTTCCTGCATCAACATTTCCCCAATTTCATCGACATGGCGAGCACGCCAGCTTTCATAGGCAGAGCCTTTCACCCACTGATTGAACGCGCCCAGAGCCGGCCCACAATGCACCTGATAATCGACTTTATTTTCCCGATCGCCAGCCAGCGCCAGGCGTGAGCTATAGGCAAAATACCAGCGGAATACCGCGGCCATTTTACGTTTGGGATGTTCTTCTATTTTCGCCAACATCTGGGGACGGCTCGCCTGATAGTATTGCCTAACGTCTTGCCAGACATCGGATAGCGGACGTTTGAAGTACTTGTCTTCGAGCTGCCTGGTAATGACCTGCGGTATGGCTTCCAGCGAGTCATATTGCTGATAGAGCTGATAAAGTTTGTTAGCCCGTGATGGGAAAAATACACCGCGCCGGAGCACCTGAACTTTGGCACCCTGTTCAAACATATCTCCGGCCGGTGCATAGTCAGTATCCTGAATGTTGATGCTTTGCAGTAAATCCTTCACCTCATCGCTGGTTGCCGCTTCTACCGAACACTGATTCACGGAACCGGTGACAATAAAATCAGCACCAAGCATAAAAGCAGCCATCACCGCTTCCGGCGTACCAATCCCCCCTGCGGCACCGATCCTGATCGGCTTTTGGTATCGCTGCCGAGCCGAAATATCCCGGCAAAGCCGGGAAATAGCCGGGAACAATACATAAGCATTCCCCTGATCGGTATGGCCTGCCGAATCCGATTCGACACAGATATCCTGAGCCATCGGCACCAACGGAGCCAGCTCAGCCTCCTGCCCGGTAATCAACCCTTGCTGACATAACCGGGCAACCAGCTCAGGCGGTGCCGGGTGGGCAAAAATTTCAGCGACTTCGGGGCGTGACACTTTCGCCATCAGCGTATTGGGGATCACAATCTGCTGATCTCCCCCCCGATGAACGCCACATAACCGGTAACGAACCAACGCCGGAGTCAGCGCAATATAGGCGGCCGCTTCAATAAAACGAATGCCGTGGGTCAGAAACAGCTCGACCCGCTGCATTTCCTTTTCAGGGAAATCATAATCTGCCAGCAAATTCATGCCGAAAGACTCACCGCTCAGATCAGATTGAATCCCTAGAATCGCGTCTTCCAGAACACGAAGACTCAAGCCTCCTGAGCCAAAAAAGCTCATCATTCCGGCCCGCGCCATCGCCACAACCAGCTTACGGGACGCAATCCCCTGATACATCGCTCCGCTGACATAGGCGTATTTAATCCCATAATCCTGACGAAACGCTGTGCTTCCCAACTGTTCGGCCTGAACACGCCGCCCTTGCAGGCTGTCGCCCCCTTGACGGGGGAGACTTACACCACGTTCAGCCAGTACCGTTTGTTCAAAATGTGTCATCCTCTCCCTCGCCTCCATTCAGTCAGACCGGAAAGCATCGCCACTAGAAAGCAGCATCGCCTTTCGTATCAAAGGAGGGATAGGCAGGGAAATCCCTTGTCGAAGGATATTTACTAAACGTCATCACCTCCCGACCATTGGTCAACACTGTCTGACCGCCACTCAGTTCGAACTCATAACTGACGTAACTTTGTCCTTCGCCCCAGAGTTTACTGTAAGTTCTGGTATTAAACGTCGTCCGCAAGCGGTCTGGCGAGATCGCCGCCAGCGCGTTCGACTCATAGTTGACAATGATTTCTCTCGTTTTCTGGAAATCACTGGTTGCCAGAATGTTGTAGCTCCCGTAGTACATCTGATTCAGCGGTGTCGCCGTTTCGCCACGATGGTTACCGGCCAGTGGGATGCCCCTACTATCGAGAACCGTAATGTAGAACCCCCCATCACGGACCACCCACCCTTCGGAGGGCAGAACCATCCCGGCCAACGAATACAGCCGGTAATGGCCATCCGGGTTACCGGTATAAGGCTTCAACTCAATCCGGTTCTGTGCGATCAACGCATTAACATCGATGCCGAATTCGCGATTAAAATAGCGAATCGCCTCTTCTCTTTTTTGCGCAACTTCGCTGCTACTCAGCCCCATAATATGGGTGTAGAAATAATCACTGGTGCATAACGTTCCCTGGCATCCCGATACGCCGGGAAATGGCTCAGTCTTCGTAATATCGAGAGCACCGGTTCCCATAAAAACCAGTACCTGCTTAAACCCCATCGGCTTAGGTAAAAAGCCGGCGGCATATGTATTGGATGCCATCAGCGCCAGAGAGAAAACAGCGATGGCAGCGGTCTTGCGTTTAAATGTATGTAACATCATAGGTAAGCTCCTTTTTGCTTTTAAGTCATAACTAGCGGGTTAGTTATAAATAGTCTTTTAGTTCCTCAAGACTCTCGAACGTTAAACATCTAAGACCGTCAAGGCCGATATATCTTCTGGCAACAAACGTTCTGCCAGCATTATCGGGACAGGAATATCCTCCACTTTCAACTCTGGCTGTTCCACCATCATGTCCAGTAAGACCAGCACGTGGTCGACAAGCCGTGAGATCAGATCCGGTGAAAAATGACGACGGTCATAGATAAACGGCAGGCTCAGCTTTCCGTGAGTTTTCAGCAAACCTACCCACAGTGGTGCGACGGGTTCCCTTTCGTCCAGAGACATAGGCAGCAATCTTTGAGCGAAAGTCGTCACGTCGACAAAGGTATCCCGGTCATTGCTATCAACAGCAAGGCTGCCCAACAGGGTGTGGTCGTGAGCATCCCCCCCTTCAGGGGCGAGTTGTTGATGCAGTGCAACAAAATCAAAGTGCTTATATTGCTGCACTTGCAACAGTGCTTCGTCATACACACGCCACACGTGCCGCAGGCTGAAGTGAGGTTGCAGCGTTAGCACCAGCGGAACCGACGAAGAGAAGTCACCGTAAACCGATTCAAATTCATATCGATCCCTGAGGTTATACGCCATCTGGATCGGCATATTTTCTCCGGTGATCCGATACATTAACGTCGCCAGAGCACAGGTGACGAGTTGTGTGAGCGTGGTATTTTGGCGACGATTTGATGACTGCAACCGTTCAAGCCTCTCATCGGAGATATCCAGAGAATAGGTACCCGCTTTTTCCAGCTTCCCGTACTGTTCATCCGGGCTGCTGCTCCGTGCGATGTGTTTATCCTGCAGCGTAAAAGACGCCCGTTTGCCATGTAACTTGCTCAACCAATACCGGGTCGCTGTCTCCTTATGTTCCCCGAACTGACTCAACGCAAAATGTGCATATTCAGCCAACGGTTTGGGGCAATAAAAATCGATGCCGCTGCGCAGTGCATCATAGCGATGACAGAGCTCTTGCAGGAACATGAACAAGGTAAAACCATCAGCATGGAAATGGTGCGTAACAAAGTAAACCGCGCCCAGATCGGCACCATTATGGGCAAGATACAGCTCAAACATCGGCATCCGATCCGCCTGGAACAACGTCGTATTGACCGATTTCTGCAAGCCGGCGAATGTCTGTTCAAACGTTTCTCTATCAGAAATATAAGGCCAACAGACTTCCCTGCATTCCAGCGTTAAGGCATCGTGAACAACCTGAGCCCATTGTTGACCCACACGTTCAGCACCGGTTCTTAGAATGGCGTGATGGCGGACCATATCGTTCAACGCCTGATTCAGCAATGACAGGTCAACCGGCATATCTATCCAAAAACCCTGACCGATATTAAAGGTAGAGCGCTTTTTCACCTCGCTCTCATGCAGAATAAATGCCTGAATGTGGCTGACCGGATAGTAGCGAACCCCGGTCTCTAAACACGACCATAAGCAATCAGGACGGTTCACACGATCAAGCCGATCCCCGGCACGCCGGGCGTTTCGGTAGAACTCAAAACGAAGACCTGTCGCGTCTTTCCAGACACCGATTCCCTGCGCTAACAGCAGGCTTAATTCAGTACGGCCCAACGTCATATCGGCTACAGGCACTGCCGCCAAAGATAAGGCCAGTGAGACCGACTGAATAAATGTCGGGCAATTCTCCGACCTATCCTTGAGGGAAACGCGCGCCGACGCGGAGGCAGACGGATAATACGTAGAGCGCGAGGGATCGTGAGCGGAATTGCGTGGACGATGGGCAATCTCCCCGGCAATCAACCGAAGCGATGCCTTCGTCAGCAAATAGGCATCAAACTCAGTCGCAAAAGTGGCATTGATCCGGTTTAACAGACGGAGTCCCAACAATGAGTCGATACCGTAGCGGGTTACCGGTTCATCCAGATCAATTTCAGCGACAGACAAACCGGCCAGTTCCGCCAGCATACCGGTCAGTTGTTGCGCGATGTGTTGTGGTGCTGTCTGTTGTGATTCTGTCTGTTGCGTCGTTTGGAGGTCGGTTGCCTCTCGGCGTAACGCCCCGACAGGTTCCTCCCGGATAGCTCCGGCCCAGCACAAACGTTTGTCAAAAGGATATCCCGGCAGCGATAACGGGAATTTTTCCGCCGCAGAATAAGCCTGCTCCATACGGATTTCCGCATTGAAGTCAGGAGAGAAGAAGTCGACACCATTGACATATAACCGGGCCAGAGCCAACAGATTATCACGGTCTGTCGGCGCGTGAATCGCCTGACGCACGTGGGCAACCGCAGACGATGCTTCATTCCCGGCTAATGACTGATGGCCTGAACTGACTTTGCCCCGATAACCGTTGTCCGCCGGAGTCAATGCCGCCCCGGTTATTACCCAGTCCAGAAAATCGTACAATGCCCTGACGTCAGAAACCACGCAGGCACACCGATATGAGAAATGACTACGACGCAACAATAGGTTTGCTGACAGTTGTTTCAGATCCACCCCTTGCTGAGCCCGCACAACATCTTGCAGATCCCGGCAGCGTTGCAGCAAAGCGTTGTCACTCTTTCCAGACAGCACAATACACACCGGCTGTTTACCGCCGTGCGCCGGTGATGCTCCTTGTAGCGATAATGGACTCGCAGAGAGATTGTCTGGCGACCATTCCCGCCCTTCCCCGTTTGGGTGAGGTTCAGCGACAACAAGGTGAACATTGATCCCCGTCGCCCCTAACGAGCTAATCGCAGCACGCCGCACCTGTCCGGGATCCACCGTCCAGGGTACCGTTTTCGCATTGATATAAAATGGACTGTGTTCCAGCGGTAGCAAAGCGTCCCGGTCTTGCGTATTCGGCGTTCCGGGAATGGCCCGATGCCTGAGCGCTAACAGCACTTTGAAGAGATGATTCATCCCCGCGCTGTGGAAAGCATGGCCGATGTTGTTCTCAACACTCCCCAGAGCACAGTATGGCTGCCCGTCAGATGAAATCTCCCCGCCATGCTGCCGAAAGACGTTGGTCAACGCGCTAATTTCTGCGGCGTCTGCCGCAGGCATCCCGGCCGCATGAGCCTCAACCAGAGTGATACGCGCCGGATTAACATCAAACCGTTGATATATATCAGATAATAGCGCTTCCTGCGCACTGGTGCTCGGTGCCATAATCCCATTGGTTTTCCCGTTGTGATTGCTGCCCCAGGCTTCAATCACCCCATGAATTCTGTCGCCATCTGCCAGTGCCTGCTGCAACGGTTTGAGAATCACAACGCCAACAGATTCTCCGGGCATCATGCCCGTAGCCTGTGCTGAAAATGCACAACCACGGTCAGCCGAAGACAACAGCCCAAGACGGGAAGAACTGAGCAACATATTCGGCGTGGAATAGATCAGGGCACCACCGGCAATCGCCACCTCACACTGGCCCAACACCAGGTGATCACAAGCCTGAGCGACGGCCAACAGCGAAGAAGCACACCCTGCCTCGACCGTCAGACAAGGCCCTTTCAGGTTGAGGCTGTAAGAGACTCGCCCAGGTACCTGAGACAAGGTAATATTCGGCGCAAAATGTTCTCCCTGAGCAAAACGCAGCGAATAGTCTCCCCCGCTACCACAGAAAACCCCCCAACGTTTGCCGGACAACGTTTCTGGAATCATCCCTGCATCTTCAATGGCTTTCCAGCTTTCCTGTAAAAACAAACGTTCACAGGGATCTAACATTGCTGCTTCGTGCGGCGATATCTGAAAAAACAGCGGGTCGAAGTGTTCGACATCCGAGAGAAAACCGCCATAGCCAGCATACTCACCCTCATTTTCCGGGCTAATGGACCAGCCGCGACTCTCCGGCGGTGGCGTAAACGCCGATTGGCCTTGTTCGAGCAGATGCCAGAAGTCATCGGGATTTTTCGCCCCGGGAAACTGCCCGGACATGCCGATAATCGCGATAGGCTCCCGGCCTTCCCCACGCGGCTTCACGGCCCGCTTTACGCTTTCATTCGGTGTGGTTTGCCCCGTGGATCGGCCCCGATACACTGCCCGACAGCGTGCCGAAATCATGTCAACACTCTCGCGTTCCGATAAGAGATGAAAATGATCCCTGGCGTGGGTGCGAAGTACCTGAACCCCCGGTAAATAGTGTAGCCACCGCTGACAATGGCTTTCATCGTGCGTCAACTCTTCACCCAGCACATGGCGATTATTTTCAGCCAGCGCCGACAACGTATTGTAGTTCTCTGGCCGGTCACCGTATGACGGTGTAATCGTCATGTAGTGCAGATCAATATCCAGGGCATTCGGTAACGCCTCCACCGAATAGGCTGCCATCGCGTCGCGGTTGTGTTTAAGGATTTGAGCCATATTCTCAATTTTTTCCTTCACAACCGACAACGGCTGCTTCACGCCTTTTTTCAGGCACCCTTCAGCCAGCCATGTCACCTGTTTATCTGCATCAACGCGCCTTAATTCCTGTTCGGTGTAGGCAATCGTTTCAAACGCTATCTGACCTGATGCCAGCACGTCACTCATGCTGTAGTGCAAAAAGAAGTTCGCACTCATCAGTAATGCATCTCGATAATAAAACGGTGATGACACGTGATGGTTATCCGGCTGCGGAAACGGCGGTTCCAGCAGAATCAGACTCGACACCCTGAGCCCTGCCAGTTGCAACTGCCGGGCCATTTCATAGGCGATGATGCCACCCATTGAATACCCCGCCAGTTCGTATGGCCCGGTCGCATTACTGGCTCGCATGATGTCAATATAGTAACGCGCCATGCTTTCGATGCTGTCGAGCGGCGGGAACCGGGTAAGAAATCCGCGCGACTGAATGCCCCAGATGGCGTAGTCGTCTGCCAGATTTTCGGCAATCTTCAGATACACCCCCGTCGAGCCGGTGAGCGGATGAATCCAGAACCGTGAACATTCGGGCGCGGACACCTCGTTGATGTGCCTGTCCCGTAGTGATTTGCTAAGAGGAATACACTCTGGATACCGTCTCAACCACGCACTTAGTCCGGCTGTTTTTTTATTGGACATCTCCTGCGGATAATCAGCCCCTTGTTTCTCGACCGCATCGTGGGCGATCACCGATGCCGCCACTGCGTTTGCCTGCTGGTCGTGCGGCGGGGGCGGCAACAGGTTGCCAAGATATAAAGACAGCGCATCAATGCTTGGGTAGTCAAAAATGGCTTTGATCGTCAACCCAGCCGCAAACGCCTGGTTCACGGCTTCAATAAAGCCAACCGCATTGATTGAATTAAGCCCCAACTCGGTAAACAGTTGATGGTTCTCGATTTCGCTCTCTTCAAAATAGAGCGTTTGCACCAGTAAAGCGCGAACCTGACGGGTGATAGCATCAAGCGGTGATGTGCCGCCTGTATTCATCGCAGCATCGCCCGGTATCATCACCTGTTTCTCACCGCTACCCGTAGACTGGGTCTGCGTGGTGACCTCGGCAGGGGGAAGATGGGCCCAGTAGCGTTTGCCCTGAAACGGGTAGACCGGCAGACTTATCCGTTGCGGTACTGTCTGTTGCAGCGAGAATGTCTCACGGTATAAATCAAACCACTCCACATTGACGCCATTAACCCATGCATCCGCCAGCTCCTGCCATTGTCCTGTAGCTATCCATCCCTGAATCTGGGCAAGCTGTACCGGAGAGTTCCCATCATCCCATTCATGCTCTGTTGCCCACCCGGTACCCTCATCATGGCGTTGTCCGCCATGATGATAATAAGCGCCGGGCGCAATCTCGCCGCGAACAAACCACGCTAATTGTTCACGCAATTCCGTAATATCAGACACCACAAAAGCGACGCGTTTTGTCATCGCATCTCGCCCGGTTTGCAGGCTATAGGCCAGTTGATCAAGCCGCGTTGCCGGGTGACGTTGCAGGAACTGCACAAATGCCTGAGCATAGGCTTGCAGCGCGGCAGTCGTTTTCGCCGAAAGAGGAACGATCGCCGGGCGGGTGGCGATGCCCGACGGACGCAAAACGCGCCCTTGTAGCGCATGAATATCTGCGCCCTTCAACGCGTCGGAGTCGTCGGCAATATATTCTTCAATCACCACATGAGCGTTGGTGCCGCTGATCCCCGTCGCGCTGACTGCACCAAGCCTGGGCTGCGTGCCTCGCCGCAACCAGGGGTGATTCTGCTGGTGAATCGTAAAGGGAGTCTGCTCTAATTTAATGTAGCGGTTACAGGTATCAAATCCATGAGTCGCCGGAATCGTCTGTTGAGCCATCGCCTTGAGCATGGCCACAAGACTCACAACGCCGGAAGCGGCAAACGTATGCCCGATTACGGGTTTAATCGAGCCTAACACACAGCGATGCGCATCGCTGCATCGCCCGGCAAAGGCATCGGTGAGCGCCTGAACCTCAATCGGGTCACCCAACTGAGAGCCGGTGCTGTGAGAGATCACATATTGAATATCTCCCGGGTTAATTCGGTATCGGTCATAGACGTTTTTCAGCAGTTCCGCCTGACGAACAGGGTTCGGTGCTGTGATACCGTTGGTCTTTCCGTCGTAGTTCACCCCGCTGGCTTTAATGCAGCCATAGATTCGATCGCCATCGGCTTTGGCTTTTGACAACGGTTTGAGTAAGACCACAGCGACGGCTTCCCCTGGAACCAGCCCGTTTGCCCGTTGATCAAACACGCTTGCATTGCCGTCGGGGGAAAGCATTCCCGTCCGGCTCATACTCTGATACACCCACGGCGTCATCAACAGATTGATGCCCCCGGCCAGCGCCATCTCACAGTCCCCCTGCCGCAGCGCCAGGCACGCCTGATGAACAGCCACCAACCCTGATGCACAAGCGGCTGTGAGCGCCATATTCGGGCCTTTTAGATCCAGCGCATAAGAAATACGCGCAGCCAGGGTTGCATTTTGATTACCGTTTATCGACCCCTGATCGCCGACAATAGCCCCATAATCGCTCTCTTCCGCGCCGACATATACACCACAGGACATTCCCCGGATGCGTTGCCCCATATAACCGGCATCCTCAAAGGCGTGCCAGGCTTCCTGCAGGAAGATCCGCTGCCTGGGGTCCATGTCCATCGCTTCTTTTGGCGCAATATCAAAAAAGGCGGCGTCAAACTGCATGATATCCGTCATGAAAGCGCCCCATTGCGGAAGCGCTTCATGCTTATCCCGACCTTCTGACGATCCAGATGGCAGGTTATTGGCGACAGACTGCCAGTCCCAGCGCGGCCCTGACATCTCACCAATACAACTCTCTCCCTGGATCAGCTTTTCCCAGAACGCATCAATAGTATCCGCCTGCGGAAAACGCCCGCTCATCCCAATCACGGCAATCGGCTCATCCATGACGTCAGAAGCCGTCGTGTTGGTTGCCGCAGCAAGAGCCGACTGATGATTCTCCGTGGTTGTCTGCATCTGCCGGGGCTCGTGACCCGACGTTGGATTTACGTCTTCCCGCTCGACAGTCAGATGAACGCTATCAGCTAGCGGAGACATGTTGACGGAGCCCGTTTCCGGCGATGCCTGACGCGCAAATAGCGCCTGTAAAGCCTGAGCATGCTCACGACAAAAATATTCCGTCAACCGTTTAACCGATGAGTGACCGAAGAGCACAGCAGGCGTGATGTCAACATCAAAATACTGACTCAACTCGCGGGAAAAGGATGCCAGCGTGATCGAATCAAAACCAAAATCAGCAAAACTGCTGTTCAACCCGATTCGGTCAATCGGCGTCCCCAGCAACCGGCTAATCTGCGTTTTCAGCACATCACTCACCGTAGTGCGCATGTCTGTCACATCCCCGGACAACCGCGCCATATCGCCTCCGGCACGCAACGCCGTCACGTGACGGTGTGTTTGTGCCGCGTCACGGGTCGTTTCTTGATTGCTGGCATCACCGTGACCACTGACTGGATGATGTTCGCTCCATCCAGCTACCGGTTGTTCTTTCAGCCTCAGAAACCGAGCAACACGACTGGGTTTTCCGACCATCACCAAATGCTGGCCTTCGCTTTGCCGCAGCAGTTGCTCAAAGACCCGCACCCCTTCTTCGCTTTCAAGGGCGCGTTGACCACTGGAGCGGAGATAAAATTCGGCGCTCTCCCTGTCCTTGGCCCCCATTTTCCCTTCTTTCCAGAAAGGCCAGTTAATAATCAGCGTCTTACCGCGAAGTTTGCCCTGTTGAACCTGCGCCATCCGATGTTTGCCATACCCCATCTGGAAACGGTTCCCCATCGCGTAATCACAAGAGCCAAAATCGCCTAAGAACGCGGCGCTGGAGGAAAAATAACAGACAAAATCCAACGGATCCTGCGCCAGCAGTTCGTCTAATAATTGTGTCCCTTCCACTTTTGGCCGAAGAATATCGTTGAACGCCTGACGGGACTTCTCAAATACAGGCTCACCGGCCTCCAACCCGGCGGCGTGGATAACCCCGAGGATCGGCCCCATCAACTGTCTGGCCTGTACCAGATTGAAACGCATGGTGCCGACATCACAAACATCGGCCTGGATATAGTGTACCTGTCCCCCCAATTGGGTCAGCTCATCGGCCATCGCTTGACGGTCTGCATTCATGGCTGAACGCCCGGTCAGTATCAGTCTGGCGGAATAGTGCTGTGCCAGATATCGGGCAAAAATGAATCCCAGCCCACCGAATCCCCCGGTGATCAGGTAGGTTCCACCTTGTTTAATCCCCGCCTCTGCCACCGCAGTGCCGCTCAGCACAACCGGACTGGGCTGAACATTCAGGACGTATCGCTCTGCGCCTTCATAGCAGACGCTTTCAAAATTTTGCCCCGTCAATTCCTGATAAAGCATGGATATATACGGTTGAGTAAAGACCGGTATGCCTCCAACCAGACCGCCCCCTGCGGCAACACTAACGGCCACCGCGCACTGGGTGTTAGGTAAGACGGATGTCAGAGAACGTTCAATACCAATCCATGACTCCAGATAAGCGCGCTCCAGCGAATGGTGGCTGGCACCGGCCAGCAGTAAGCGTGCTGGTGCCATGCCTGCGGCAACCATAGAAGACAACAGATCATGCAGCGCGGCGAAGTCTTGTATCTGACCACGTTCCTCCAGCGGCCATAGATATAAAATCGCACTGTGTTCGGGTTGTATCTGAGCCGACTTCAGTTGTGCAAAGCAGTGCTGATAACTTTCGACATTGTCCTGCGTGGTATTTTTTTGCGACAGATGAAAACCGTTTATCCCCTCTTCCAACGGGTGGCGGGATACAAACACAACCGCTGTCTGTGGTGCCAGCACCGTCATCTGGGATTGCAGTAGACGCTGGCTTTCCGGTTCCGACAAAAAGCAGATCACGGTCTCAAACCTAGTGTCTTGCTGGGACGCCGCCAGATGAGGCACCTTCTGCCAGGACTCGGTAAACAGCATCAGCGCATCATGCTCTTCCTGCGTCGATACCGCTCGGGGCGGTGCCTCGCCTGATGATGCACACTGGCCGATCCGGCCCAAATCATCCGGTGCCTCGATCCAATGCCGCTCCCGGGCGAACGGATACCCCGGCAGACTGATACGACGAGGCGTTACTATCAAATAGAGCCGATACCAGTCCACATGGAAGCCTTCCACCCAGAACCGGGCAATCTTGTGAACGGCGTTTTGTTCTACCCAACGCTGAAGCAGTACGCGGCTGTCCTCAGCCGACATAAACCCGGTATCCCGGCTACTGTCCTTCGCACCGATACCGACCCCTCGCCAACAACGCTCAGGTAAGGCGTCATCCTCGGCAAAAGCGACCAGTTTTTTCTGTAACTCCTGGAGATCCTGTACGACAAAAACCACCCGCTCTTCCAGAACCCGCCGTCCGACTTGCAGCGTGAAGGCCAGATCCGCAGGATGAACGCTATCGATATCCGGATGAGTCGCCAGGAACTCGGCCAGATTTCGGGCCATCACCTGAAGCCGCTCTTGCGTTTTCGCCGATAACGGAACAATCAGTGGCATCTCCTGTTGCTGGCGATTCCCCAATGTCCTGACGTCTGGCGGCAGATATTCTTCAACGATCACATGTGCGTTCGATCCGGTAGCGCCAAACGAACTGATCCCCGCCCGCCGTGGGACATTGACCTTTTCGCCGTCTTCTCCCACCGTCGGTTGCTCCCAGTGCTGGGTTTCACGCTGAATATAGAAAGGTGAATTATCCAGTTCCAGATAAGGGTTAACCTGCTCTGAATGCAACAGTGACGGTACCCGTGTCTTATGGTGTAACTGGAGGATAACTTTACTTAAGCCACTGATGCCGGCCGCCGACTCCGCATGACCGATGTTCGATTTCACCGAGCCGATCGCGCAAAACTGTTTGTCTTTCGTGTACTGCCGGAAGGCTTTCACCAACCCCTGAACTTCGATCGGATCGCCCAGCGCCGTGCCTGTCCCGTGCGCTTCGATATAACTGATGGTGCGGGGATCAATCCCGGTTTTTTCGTAACAACGCAGCATCAAATCAGCCTGTGCAACCGGGCTGGGGACCGTAATTCCGCTCACCTGCCCGACGTGGTTGATGGTGCTGCCCTTGATCACCGCATAAATATTGTCCCGATCCTTAATCGCCTGCGACAGCGGTTTGAGCAACACGGCCCCCACACCTTCGCCAGAGACAAAGCCATTGCCGCCGTCACCGAACGTGCGGCAGCGGCCATCGGTGGAATACATGTCGGCCAACCCATAAGTCATATACTTATAAGGATGCAACGACAGGTTCACCCCGCCGGCTAATGCGACTTTACTTTCTCCCCGGCGCACACTTTCCAAAGCCAGATGTAGCGCGGTCAGAGAGGAAGAGCACACCGTATCGACGGCAAAAGAAGGTCCGTGGAAACCACAGAAATAAGAGACCCGGTTAGCAATCGGGGCATAATTCATCGACAGCGGCACGACCTGACCACGATTGACTATCTCAGCGGCGATCAAGGCGTAATCGTTGTGCATGACCCCAACAAAAACACCGACATCACGGCGTTTGTTCGGCCCCTGTTCTGCAACCAATGTCTCTGGGGTGTAGCCCGCATCTTCGATTGCCGTCCAGCATGTTTCCAGAAATAATCGTTCCTGAGGATCTAGCCACTGCGCTTCTCTGGGCGAAACCCGGAAAAACTGTGCGTCAAAGCAGTCGACATCCTCGATAAATCCCCCCCATTGAGGAATCGGTCGGCCAGAAGGCGACGTAATGCCATCCAACACGCGTTTCTGCCATCTCGATTCAGGAATTTCGGTTACACAGTCCTTACCGGCTTTGAGGTTCTCCCAAAACTCCGTCATCTGTTTCGCTCCGGGATAGCGCCCAGCCATCCCGATCACCGCGATATCTTCGCTTTCCGAGGCATTCGGTGGGATTGATGATGTCGGTCTGGTTGATGATGCCTGTATGGTTGATGATGAATAGGAAGCGGCCTGCCCGGCGTTTATCGGCTCAGCATCGGCCCGATTGATACCGGCTGAATTGCCCAAATCCGGCAACGTACCCGATGCCTGAGACGCGTTGTCCCGCTCGGTGACAGTCGCGACATCAGGTGCCATATCGGCAAATGGGCGGAACGACTCCGGGTACCGTTCCAGCAGATACTCGGCCAGTGCCCCAACAGTGGCATATTCAAACAGCAACGTCGGATTCAGCTTTACCTTGAACGACCGCTCCAGTGACTGCACCATTTGCAGCAGCCCCGCCGAATCCAACCCCAGTTCGTAATAACCGACGTCGCTCTCGATCTCTGCGGTGCTTTTCGCCAACGTAGCGGCCAGTATCTTTTTCACCGTATGTTCAACACGGTCCAATGCCGACGCATTCTCACCCGTCAGGCTGGTCGAAGCCGCTGACGCCACAGACTGAGGTGCCTTTTCCATCGACACCACCGGTTTGACTGGCGGCGTGACGGCCTCATCAGCCAGGATCGGCACCGCTGCCGGGGTTCTTGATGCGTTGATCGCCGCAGGATCACGTACACGCTTACAGGTGAAATTTTTCAATTCACCAATCTTTTCACCGTCAGGCTTAAAAAACTCCATCGTCAGGTAAGAGAGTTGCTCGGTTTGTTTCAGCGAGGCACGACTGACACGGGTAATACAGCGCCCTGACAACGGTTCTGAAGCGCGGAAGGACTCATAATAAAGCGGTAAAAAGATGTCTTGCTTTTGGTTTTGCTCCAGAAACAGATCCCCGGATCCGATAGCACTACCGTCAATCAGCACCGGGTGAAACAGATAGTGTTCTGCGCCGGCGAGTGGCTCATCGGGAACGGCAATATCAATCAGATTTGCCGAAGGCAGGTGATAAATCACGCCGTCGCCGACCATCGGTCCGCGGTGACGGATATCGTCCCCACCAAATTCCGCATATGCGTCCTGTAACCTCATCTGACTGGTGGCGGTCTTTTTCAACGCCTCCACATCCAGTGTTTCATTAAATATCGACGCCGCAACCGGATGCATTTCCGCACTCATATACAGCTTCAGTCCCGACCGTGAGTGATCATCCGACACTTCACTGCCTTCCACTTTCAGACGCCAGTACCCTTGTGCCTGCTTTTGACAACTGATTTGTGCATCCACCCCATAGTCATCACCGATAGTAAAGGGGTAATGAATCGTCAGGTTGCGCATTTCCAGTTGTCGGTAATCCATACCTTGTCGATGGAAAAACTGAAAGAGCAGATCGATATATGCCAGCCCGGGCAGCAGCGATTGTCCAAACGCCTGATGGTTATGCAAAATGCGATGATGGTGGTTAAAAGGTTGACTCCATGGGTGATTTTCTGTGAATAACCCCGCACGGCCGATGGGATAATGGCCTTCGCCAATCCGATCACCGTCACCAACGCCTTTTTCAACCATGCCGACTTTCGAGGTCGGCACCGGGGCACGAAAGATATCTTTCGCAAACACATAGCCGGGTAAATGCATACGCACTGGCGGTTGCCGATAGAAACTGTTCCAGTCAACCGGTTTCCCTTGTAGCCAGGCTTGCCCAATCGCCTCCAGTTCGGAACGGGACAACTGGTGTAGACAGCGGTGTTGATAGGCATCGGCGGCCAGAGCGTGCTGTTTTCTTCCCGCCATCGAGGCATGCCCGAAAAAATGATCCGTCGCTATCGTCTGACGGCAGCATGACTGTAACTGTTGCAGAAAGTCGTGGCGATCTTTCACAATCAGGAAGAAACGTTCCGACATCGCTTCCCGTCCAACCTGCAACGTATAGGCCATTGATTGCATAAAGGACAAAGCATCATCGCCTGACTCACGCTGTTGCCCATCCGTATCATCAAGATAGGCGCACAGTGCCTGAATCTGTGCTTGCAGACTCGATGTCGTTTTTGCCGATAACGGAATAATCCAGCCTGCGCTAGCCGGTTCAGCGGCGTGTACCCGACCCGGTAAATACTCTTCAATGACCAAATGTGCGTTGGTCCCGCTGTGACCGAAAGAGTTCAGGGCGGCCAGTCGCGGCCTGCCCGCGTCGGTTTTCCACACGGACGTGGTGTTTTGAATATAAAAAGCGGAATCTTGCAACTCAAATAACGGATTTATCTGCTGATAATGCCTTAAACCCGGTAGCTGACGATGACGCATCGACAACAAGATTTTGATAAGCCCAATCACCCCGGAAGCGGCCGAAGTATGGCCGATATGAGACTTCACACTGCCCAGAGCACAATAATGCTGCTTATCGGTTAATGCCTTAAATGTGCGCGCCAGGGCATTGACCTCAATGGTATCCCCCAATTTACCGCCGGTGGCATGAGCCTCAATGTAACTCATCTCTTCAGGATTGATGTGGTAGCTCTGGTAGACCTGTTCCAGTAATTGTTGCTGAGCCGTTCCACTCGGTGCCGTAATACCGTTGCTCGCACCATCCTGATTAATGCCAGAGGCACGAATCACCCCGTAGATGGGATCGCCATCGGCAATAGCCTGATCAAGACGTTTCAGTGCAACGATCCCAATCCCTTCAGATAACAACATGCCGTCAGCCGACTGCTCAAAAATGGGGCACTCAGCGCCGTGGGACAACATGCCGATACCAGACAGACTTGCCAACGCATCGGCATCCAAAGCCGCGAAGACACCACCGGCCAGCGCCAGATCTGTCTCCCGGTGGCGCAGACTTTCACAGGCCAGATGTATCGCCACCGCAGAAGATGAACAGCCAGTATTCACCACCAGCGCCGGACCTTTCATATCCAGAAAATAAGACACGCGTGATGCAATAATCGCTTCAGATGAGCCAACAAAAGAGCCCTGATGGTAATTCGACGGCTCTGCACCAATAAACACCCCGGTATTGCTACCAGCCAGAGCCTTGGGGTTATAACCTGCATCTTCCAGCGCTTTCCAGCTTTCTTGCAATACCAGCCGCTGATGCGGACTCATCGACAACGCATCCTGATCGGTAATCCGGAAAAATGTCGCATCGAAGCAGTCTCTGTTTTTAACGATCCCCCCCCATTTGCAATAGGTCTTTCCGCTCGGTGTGGTTTCTTCCTTGTCCGTATCAACACTATTTGTATCAACACTATTTGTATCAACAAAATATCTGGCTTGATCCAGATAATGCCTGGGTAATTCTTCAATCCCTGAACGATGTGCAACGAGGTTCTCCCAAAAATGCTGGGTATCCTCAGCACCAGGAAATTGCCCTGCCATCCCGATCACCGCAATGGCAGCCGGTTCGGTTTGCCTCTCTTCGGGTGTCGTTCCCGGATCAGTGATGGACGCCGACAGCGCGGCAGACGACGACACCGCCGCTGGCTGCGGTGCAGCTTCCAACCGCGGTGGCGATTGCGACAGTCGTTGAGAGGGCCGCGGTTGAGAGGGCTGTGGTGATGAGGATGGAGCCTGAGGAATACCGATCTGATCGGCGCAAGTCAGGGCAATATGCGCACTCAGCGTTTCGACCGTCGTATAATCATAGAGCAACGCTGGATTGACATTGATCCCCAGTGCTTGATTGACCTGATTGACGAAGTTAACACTGAGAATCGAATCAATACCAAAATGAGAAAACGCCACCTGTTCATCGATTTGCTCAGGCAGCATATTGACCGTCCTGGCTAGCCCATTGATCACACAGGTTGTTATATATTCCTGCGTTATTTCGCCACCACCAGAAGGGGGTTCCGTACCGGAAGACAGCGAATCCGGCGCACGCGCAACCAGAACATGGTGTCCTACGGTCCGAACAATATGGCCGCTCAGCGAGGTGACGGTGCTGTAGTCATAAAGCACCGCGGGATTCAGGCGAACACCCATCAATTCATTGATTTTATTTATAAAGTTAACACTCAAAATAGAATCAATTCCGTATTCGGAAAAAGCGACGTCCGCATCGATCTGCGCGGTTGAAAGATTCACCGCTTGTGCCAACGCAGACACGACGGCATCGTGAACACGTTCGGTAATCTGCGCGTCTGTTATCGGCGCGTCGGGTGTGGCCGCCGTACCCGATGAACGAGCGGCGGAGTCGGAGATGGCCCGTTGTTGTGCTTCTACCGGAGAATAGTGCGGCTTATCAGCCGTCAGAGTCTCAGCCGCCAGCGGTTGAACGGCAGGTTGCCGTTGCTGGCGAATCATCCCGTCGCTAAGGGCGACAATAATGGTTTGTCCTAGCGCATGGGCTCTTTGCGCCGGAAACGCAACCGCAAAGAACCCTTCTTCTTCGAGTATCTCCTGCCACGTTTCAGGCGCAATTGCCGGACTGCCCGCAATGCGCAACGCCGTATCCTGATGTAACCACCACCCTTTGAGCAACCCGAACGTCAAATGGGTAAACACAGACTTATCGCTAAGCTCATTAATCACCACCATTCCCCCGCGGCGCAAGGCGGCTTTGCAATGCCGCAGCGTGGCCCGGATATCCTTGGTGGCGTGTAATACATTGGTCGCAATCGCCACGTCAAAACAGCCCTGAGGAATAGGCTGTGTCGCCAGAGGTTGTTCAATATCCCACAATGCATAGTCGAGAAACGGGCAATCCGGCCCATAGTGCCTGCGGGCATGCATCAAAAATGCCTGGGAGAGATCCGTATACAGATATGCCTGAATATTGTGGCGGTATTGCATCAACGCGGGCAAAACCATGGCCGTTGTGCCACCGGTACCGGCACCGATTTCCACCAGACGCAACTGCGCGTCGTGATCAAACCGCAGCGCCTCATTCACGTAGTCGCCCACGGTTTTCGTCAATACCCGATTAAAGAAATCAGAGACCGGATTGTTTTTATAAATCCCTTCCACTTTCTCCATCGACGCATTGGGGAACAACACTTCCGTCGCCTGCACCTGTCCGGTCAGAATGCGAGGCAAATTGCGCAAGCAGGTATCGACAAGATTCATCTGGGTCATGCGGGCATGATCATGGCGATAACCGCCACGATAATCATCCCACGCCTGCCATATCGCCTCCGGTTGCTCCGCTAACGGCTGCCGACGAACCAGCGTTTCTCCCTGCCGGGCTAACCATCCAGCCTCAAGTAACAGCGTCATCGACTCCTGCCACCAGGGCTGGAACTGAGGATCAAGCCCCAAACGGGCGGCAAGCGTAGAAAAATCGAGAGGATTCGACGACGATGAAAAAACACCAAGCCCGTCAAGCTGGACATACAGCAGTTGAATTAACCATTGATTAATTGCATGAGGGTGATGGGACTGCAGCAACGCGTCAGCCTCTTCATCCCATTGATTGTCAGCGATATTATTCATTGATCAGCCTCCTGCTGTGTTTATCAGATGAAGAGTGAGTGGATGACAGTTGACGTTGATGACTCAACAGAACGGACTCATGCGGATGCAGGTTCATCAATTGCTGTACCGGAACAGACGCATTCAGGCACACCAACTGCGCCAGGCGTCCCTGCTGCAACAGCGTGGCAAAACGTTCAAAACAGGCAAAACCATCCGCATCGCTCAGGGCAAAGATACTCTGGCTGGCGGGTAACCCGGCAAGAGATGCCTGCCAGAATCCCCAGTTGATGATCCCGACGGGAAAATCGGCACGATGCTGTAAAGCACGCACCAAGGTGTCGGAGAACGTAATCCCGGCGGCATAAGCTGACAGCGTCGCCGCACCGGAGAAAGAGAAAGCCTGACAGGAAGAGAAATAGACCAGAAAATCCAGCGCTTCGTGCCGGAGTGCCTGGTAGAAATTGAGACTTCCTGATGCTTTGACCTGAAGTATCTGCCAGAACGTCTCTTCCGTGGTCTGGCTAATGGTGTTCTCGGTATCAAAGACCAGACCGGCGAATATCGCGCCATTGATGCGGGAATATTTCCGCTTGATCTGGACTACCGCCGCCTGCAGAGAGGCCAGATCCGTCGCATCCGCCTGAAGATAATCAGGCCGGATACCGATGGCTTCCATCGCGTCCAGTTGGTTCTGAACCGCGGGACTGGACTCAGGCTGGCGTCCCAGCCAAATCACGTTTGCCTGATAATGTTGCAGCAACTGCCGGGTTACCACACTCCCCACCGTTCCGCTGCCTCCCAGAATCAGGTAGACACCCCCATGCTTGATGCCACTCTCATCACTGAAACTGCGGGGATCCACACGGAAGAAGGTTTGTCGGTAGCGGCGTCCAGAAAGCAGCCGAATCTGTTCGCCCCGTTCGCGGACCACTTCGTTGACTATCTGCTGCAACAGTTTTTCCCGCCGCGCTGGGGTGTGCAGATCGCGTCGGGATACATCCAGATTTCTGACCCTGAAACGGTGATCCCCTTGGGCAATGGAATAAGCCAGGCCACTTACCCCCGCACCGTGATAACGAATCTCCCGTGCAGACAATGGGTGGTTATCCTGCGTGATCACGGTCAGATCGATCGTTGCATCTTTCGCTACCCCTTGTTGTAGCGATTTCACCAGACGCAGCAGTTGCAGTTCGTTTTGTTTCAGACTGGCCGTGATCGCCTCTGCATCGACCAGCTCCTGGGTGGCATCGCTACCCGCAATAAAAAACACCTGCTGTATGGCACCGATCTCATTCAGACAGTAGCCGATCGCGTTTTCATCCTGAATATCACACGCCCAGTGATTCGGCCCGATCGGGTGCGTTTTCCGCCCGGCATCGCTTCCCAGTGAAAAACGCAGCAGACGGTTGACCTGACCGGTCAGTTTACCGACTAACGCCTTTTCCAATTCCGTTTCCTGCAAGTTCCCAACAACCAGAACCGTATCCGCCATTCGCGTTGCACTGCGGCTGACAGGAGGATTTTCATCAGGCTCCCATAGCGCGGCATAGCTGAAATAAGCATCTGGCCTGGTTTTCTCCCTAACTGCCGGGAGATGTCGCTCCGCCGAGTGTATCGGCGGGGTGCGCGTTGCATCTGTCGGCAAGGCAGAGGGATGCGGCGGCACACCCATTGCCACATGACACGCCATCGCCGCATGACGAACGTTGTCGATCCAGTATCGGTCAGTGGCGAATGGATACGTCGGTAAGCTTATCCGTTTAGGGCGCTGCTGTGGATATAACCGGTACCAGTCGACCGGCATCCCTCTGACCCATAGCTCCAGGAGCCTGGCGTACTTACGCTTCTGGAACCAAAGCTCAAACGTGGCCGCCATGTCTTCATCTGTGGCGAACATGGCCAGCATCTCTTTATTCTGCCTGACATTGCCGAGATACACATCGTCAATGGCATCTTCTCCGGCCACGAACGCTCTCAGTTTTTCAGCCAGTTCATCAATAGAAGAGGCAAGGATCCCCAAGCGCTGTTCCATCGCGTCCCGCCCAACTTGTAGGGTATAGGCCAGCTCGCCCAGTTCCGGCTGTGGTTTGTTTTCTGCCGTAATCCGGGTGAGAAGATTCCGCGCTGCCGCCGTGAGGCGCTCGGTGCTTTTTGCCGAGAGTATGACCATGGCGGGTTCCGGCTTGCCTGTCCTCAGACCGGCATCGGACCGCGCATTCCCCCCGGTATACTCTTCCAGCACGATATGCGCGTTGACCCCACCAAAACCGAAAGAACTGACCCCAGCCCGGCGAGGCAACACCTGTCCCTGCACATCCACCGGTGCCACCCAGGGCCTGTTCTCCTGCACCACATAAAAAGGAGAATCGTCCAGCTTGATATAAGGATTAAGCTGTTCAGCGTGTAAACTTTTCACCAAGGTTTTATGCTGAAATTGCAATAACACCTTGATCACGCCGGCAACACCGGCAGACATTTCCAGGTGACCGATATTCGTCTTCACCGAACCCAGACCGCAGTGTTGTGACTTGTTTCCCAGATCGGTTGTGGCTGGCGTCTGGCGATAGAGCGCCTGAAAGGCGCTTTTCAGCCCATCAATTTCTATCGGGTCACCAAGCGGCGTCCCCGTACCGTGAGCCTCAATGTACCCGACACTGCGCGGGTCGATCCCTGCTTTGGTGTAAGCGCGCTTTAGCAATGCCGTTTGCGCTTTCGGATTCGGTGCCGTTAATGAGTTGGCCCGGCCACCATGATTTTCAGCGCTGGCCCGAATCACACCATAAATATGATCTCCCGCCGCTTCAGCAACACTGAGCTTACGCAGAAAGAGCATACCGACCCCTTCTCCCCGCACATAACCGTTGGCCGCACTGGAGAACGTCTTGCAACGGCCATCCTGACACAGCATTCCCGCTTTACTGAAGCTGATATAGCCATCGGGGGTCACCAGCGTGCTCACGCCGCCGACAATGGCTTGTTCACATTCACCCGCGCCGATAGACTGCACGGCACGATGAATCGCAATCAGTGATGAAGAGCAGGCCGTTTCTACCGGTTCACTGGGGCCGTGAATATTCAGGAAAAAGCTCATCCGGTTCGGCCCAACCGAGGGAACGATCCCCGTCAGCGAATACCCTTCTATCGGACGCCGGGCTTCTGAGATAAGGCTACCGTAGCCACTCATGCCGGTTCCCACGAAAATCGCCGTGTCAGTACCGGCTATCTCACCGGCGCTGTAACCCGCATCTTCAATGGCGCTCCAGATGTAAGTCATCAATAATCGTTGCTGGGGGTCCATCAACTCCGCTTCTTTCGGCGAAATACCAAAAAACAGGGGATCAAATTCATCAATACCTTCAATGAACCCTCCCCATTTCACATTGGATTTATTCACTTCACGAACCGGATCGCCATACAGCGCCTGCCAGTCCCAGCGTTGTTTCGGGATCTCCTGAATACAATCTTTTCCGCTGACCAGATTGTCCCAAAAGGCGTCCAGATCCCGGGCCATCGGGAAGCGGCCGCTCATTCCCACGATCGCAATCGGCTCACTCTCATGAGGCGTTGACTCTATCGCCAGGGGTTTTTTATCAGAGGGTTGCCGGGAAACGGCCTGATTCAAACGCCCCGCTGATCGGAGCGTGTGGTGCTGGGGCGGTGCATCGTTTAAGGGGACGTCGCTTATCGCTGCTTGTGTTTGCGGCTCTCCGGCCACGGCTGACTCCGCAGACTCGGGTAACGCCGACGGCACGGATGATTCCTGCTCAGGAAACGAGTCTGAGAACGCTGCAAAATGTGTTTCTGCCAGATAATTAACAAACTCGCCGAGCGTTGGATATTCAAAAAACACCGTCGGCGTCAGTGACAAGTGGTATTGGCGATTTAACTGGTTGCTAAACTCAGTCAGCAGAATAGAATCCAGACCAAACTGAGACAGTTCAGTATTCAGATCGATCTGCCCTGGCCCCAGCTTGCGTAACCTTGCCAGTGATTTTTGCATCAGAGGGATCAGCTTTTCCCGCAGTCTCTCTTTTGCTGTACTTGCCGTCGGAACCGACGTCGCCATTGGGTTATCAGTGTTGGCGGCAGGTTCATGCGTTTCGGGGGCCGCTAGCATAGTTTTCCCCTCCGTTTCCCCCTCGGTTTCAGCCATCGGTCTGACTGAAACAGCCGACTTCATGGCTCCAGCAGACGCATCGTCCACCACTCTGGACGAAAAACCACTGAGTCTAACCCAGACATTGCCTGCCTCATCACACAAGTCATAATTCATTTTTCTGACTCTGTCGGCTTTAGATGACCCAGCTTTAAACCGCGCCCATACCCAAAGGGTCGCGGGTAACGCGGCGGCGGTATCACGGGGGAACATTTCCAGGCTTTCCAACGCAAACGGCAAGGCAAATTCAGGATGATCAACGTCCACCAGCAAACCGGCCGCTATCTGTAATGCCGAATCCAACAGGCTCGGGTGCAGAAAATACTGACTGCGGGTCTCCGCCACACTCGCGGGTAATTCAATTCTGGCAATAGCTTGAATATCGCCCTCTTCAATCGATACCACGCCCTGATAAGCCGGGCCGTGAAGGATGCCCATCGCCGTGTAGGCGCGATAACATGCCGTACTGTCCAGCGTTCGGGCGGTACACTGGGCCTGCAAAGCGCGGATGTCGACCGGTGATGGCGTTACCGGAGTAGGAAGCGGCTCCCCGTCATCGGGCAACGATGTCACGTGGGCCTGCCCCCGACAATGTGTGATTCTGTCGGCCCCGACAACAGCAGAATCCTCGCTGTAGATCTCAAAACTGATGTGGCCGTTATCTTCAGGATACAGCTCGATAGACACGTTCAAGCCCGCTGCCTGAACGCTCATCGGCCTCACCCAACTGATATTTTTCAGCGCTATTTGGCTGGCATCACCTGCAGCATCAGTGATTGCGGCTCTTGCTAATTCCAGATAGGCCACCCCCGGCAGAACTTTCTGTCCTTTAACAACATGATCAGCCAGGAAAAATTCGTGCCCGGTAAAAAAACTGCTGTAACGCTGGGTAGAGAAATCTGACGTATTTTGCTGCACAAGCGGGTGTATCGCTTGCAGCATCCGATATCCACGAGAGTCCGGGGGCGATATCGCGGCGGTCTCGGCCTGACTCCAGTAGTGCTCAAGATGGAAAGGATACCGAGGCAGAGAGATCTTCCTAAAACCAGGGGTACCGAAGATCTGGGTCAGCGGGAAATCAACGCCTCTGACCCAAAGCTCCATCAGAAAACGTTTGTCACTCTCCCAGTTCAGCGTTTTCAGCAAGTCAGACAACCGGTCATGGCGGGTAAAGATATCCAGCGCCTTATTTTCATCGTGCTGTCCGGTTTTCAGGTAATAAGACTTCTGCCCATTGGCGGCAATAAACTGGGTTAGCTTCTCCTGTAAATTGTCGATACTGGTGTAACGGAAGACCACCCGCTGATCAAACTTGTTTCTTGCCGTCAGATAGAAATATTCCAATGCTCCAGGATGAATTTCATGGGATTGCTGCAAAAAGGCCAGAATAGATTCCGCATAGTGAAGCCACTGCCCTTCATACATCGTTGACAGCGCCAGAAAATACACATCACCCTGCGACGGCATCTCATCACTGACAACGTCGCTGTGCGCTGGGAGATCGGCGGGACCAGGATATTCCTCCAGCAGCAGATGGGCGTTAACACCACCGGCGCCAAAGTTATTCATCGCGGCTCTGCGGGGAATTTCTCTGCCGCTATCATCCAGCAGAGGCGGCCACGCTTCTGTCATGTCATTGATATAAAAGCGTGAACCTTCGAGGCTGATTTTGCCGCTACAGGCTGAAAAATCTTTGATTCCTGGCTTTTTCCGCGTTTTAAACGCATGCAATACGCGAACCAGCGAAACCATCCCGGAAGCCGAATTGGCATGGCCCATGTTAGGCTTGAGCGTACTGATTTTACACGGGCTGCCCGTTGACGCTGCCATACCCGCGTTTAGCTGCGCATCGGCACGTTTGAACCCTTTAATTTCTTCGGCATCGGCCAGAAGTGATGACGCGCCGTGAGCTTCCACATAGGTAACAGTGTCTGCATCAATGCCAGCCTGGCGGTAGGCATTAACAATTACACTCGCCTGTGATTCCGCCGAAGGCATCGTCAGGCTGCCATAGCCCCCGGTATGGTTTACATCCGAGCCTAAAATCACGCCATGAATGTTGTCCCGATCGGCAATAGCCTGCGATAGGCGTTTGAGCAACACCGTTACCGTCGCCTCCGCAGGCAGGAAACCTTTAGCATCGGCCTGAAAAGGGGAACAGACCGTTGCGCCTCCGAGAATGCCTAACGACTCCTGCCCCAGATACGATCCGGCCAAAGCATCGCCGAATAAAAGATTGGCAGCACCAACCAGCGCATAATCAGCCTCTCCACGCAACAGCCCTTCTTTCGCCTGATGCAACGCAACGCTGGCACCGGAACAGGCGGTATCGATATAGAGGCTTTTACCGTTGAAGCGAAAAGCATGGGAGAGGTAATTTGGCAAAGACCAGGACATCATGCCCAATATGGAATAACTCGTCAGCGCAGCTTTGGCGAGAAAAGGCGTATAAGCCGCACCTTCCGAGGCAATATAAACATCGACTTTCGCCTCTCGTAACTGCTGGGGCAGATAACACGCATCCTCCAACGTGTGCCAGGCGGACATCAAAAGCAGGCGGGTTCTGGGGTCCATATACTCGGCTTCCATCGGACCTATATTGAACAGATCAGCATCGAATCCGGCGATATCATTCAGAAATGCCCCATACCTGTTTTGCATCTCCGGCCCGGGAAAATGATTCCCCGGCACGAGAGAAAACAAAGACTCCTGTTGATCAAGTTTCTGGCAAAAATCTTCGATAGAATCCGACCCTGGGAAAAAGCCCCCCACGCCGATAATGGCGACGGCCTCTTTTTTATGCATCGAAGAAAGACAATCAGGCCAGGAAATGTTGCTACCTACATCGCCCTGTATATCCGTTAATACCGTGGCATCTTTATTGTCGTTATGTTGCTTCGTCACCTTAAAGCCTCCCATTGCCTTATCTGCCACCGTTATCCGGTTGCCGCACGCGCACGTTTGTGCTTAGTGCAGCAACCGGAAATTAAAAGAGGGCGTGCATTCCTTTTTTTCTTTAGACGAATAGCTTACTCACTCGCTGACAGTTGTAACTTGTCCCGCTTAAATACCTTGACGGTACCGGTCTGGGTGTCCCTGACCGCCACCAGACTGCCGAAGTTAAACTTCTTCAATACAAAACGGTCGATCAATTCCGCCTCAGAAAGCTCTTTGCCCAGACGATAATCTTTTTTATCGAAATCCTGCCATGATTCATCGGCCCGATATCGAAACCAAAGAGGCTTAAGCCGGCTATATTGCACATTACCGCCCGCCAGAAACTCCTGGAGCGTATCTGCTGATGCCTGATCATCATTCAGAATGTAATACGCTTTATCCGTCGGGCGAATAATCATGTTGAACAGGCCGGAATTTACCAGATATTCCTTCATCATTTATCTCCCTTACTCAGGACGTCGCCGGTGGTGTTGTAGGCAGAAAAATAATTCTCATCTCCGATAGCTTTGGATTTCTTACCTAAACTGTTGAAAATATCGAATTTGAATTTGATAAAAGATGGATCTGAATTCAGGATATTGTCATATACCGGCATCAATGTCGGGACATCTTTTCCTTTTGTCATGGTCTCCAGATCCACTTCCGTCATCCGCATATTAGCCATGATCTGCAATGGCGTGGTATTGATGACAGCGTGAGGCCAGTATTTGGTGAAAAAGAGGACATCGCCCGGCTCCAAATCGACATAGAACTTGGGTGCATAAGCGTAAAGTGGATTGTGAATTTTATGGAAATTGATATCCAAACGAGCATCCATCTTCGCTGACATCCCATTTGCCCCATCAAGGAATGGGCGCAAAATATATCCCAAGCGGGGATCGACAAAGTACCAACGTTTTACCCCGCTGATCATCAACGCGCAGGAAATATCATTCCCTTGATGCCAGTTCGTTCCCCAGGTACGAAGATTACCGACAAATAGCTGGCTGAAACTATTTGCTGAATGGCCATGGAAAAGATCGAGAATTTTCCCGGCACCGACTTCATCGATCAAATCAGGGTAGTCATTAAAAATTTCCGCAGAGTTATTAATGTAGTAACTCACCTTGGAATCTTTATCTAATTGAGAACGGAGTATTGTTTCCAGTTTGAGTTTCTTCAAACTGTTTCCCTTCTCATCATAGCCGACGGCGATAATCTCTGTATCTTTATAGTGCTCAATCAGATAATCGTGGGTCCATTCCTGAACGGCCTTCGTGTCATTAAGAAAACCTTTGGCAATGATCGGCGGGTTGCTGGCGTCATTGATCATCTTCTGAAACGTCGTCCGATCCATATCTGAAAAGTCGTAGGACTTCATTTTAATGAAGGTGTCAGCACAGTCCGTCGCGTAGAAATCAGGATACGCCGCTTGCAAATCTGCTAATTTTTTCTCAAATAAATCACGTTCAAACGTTTCCATAAAATCGGGAGATTTCAGCACCAGTCGCATATGCATCATAAAGTGAAAATTAGCCTGCTCTTCCTGATCCAGAAAGAAAGAAGGCATCATTTCAAATACTTTCCGCTGCGTTTCGCTTTGAATATCATATTTTTCCATAAATATATTCCCTTTGGGTTCAGGCTCAGAGAAGAGCAGTTTCAAGGTTATTGAAATGATGCTTTTTCAAATACTCACTCAACCCCTGAAGCGAGTTGACTTCCAGAAAAACAACCGGAGTCAACTTGATAGAGAAAAATTTGTTCAGATCCGCGCAATATTGATTAACCTCCATCGACTCAAATCCATATTCATCAATGTCGCTTTCCCACTCGATACTCGCTTGTTCACATTTCAGTATTTTTGCTGCAAGTGCAACAAGATAACCTGACAACGCTTCGTCTAACTCACCCATTATTCACCTCTATTTCATCCAGAAATCACAACACTAACTCCGTGTTTACTCCACAACAGAACGCGGTTCCGCGCCTGTCGAAACTGAACCATTTTCATTATTTGCCGGGATATCGTCGAAACCGTCGTGCCAGCAAAAGACCTTCTGCAACGGATTGACCGGGAGATGGAGTTTTTGTATCCCTTCCCCCTGCCCTTGCGCCTGGCGTAACGACGTCCAATCCACAGCGTGGCCCGCCAGCCAATCCATCACCACGTGCCGCATGTCATCGCTGAAATGGGACAGGCCCGCCGCGATATCCGCTGACATGTGACGGCTGTCATAAATGTCAGTTTGATTACCCGCACGGGATCGCCAGCGCTGCAAACGTTCTTGCAACTGCGCAATACTTGCCGCGCTGACAGCCAACCGTACGGCCCGATGTTCCCTGCCCTGTTGCAGGGTATATGCGAGTTGCTCCAGATAGACCGACTCCGTAGCAGGCTGTTTTTCCGCCGTCGGTACCCCCGAAATAAACTTACCCTCAGCGATATCTGCCTGAGCACGCGGCAAAAAATCCAGGTAATCACTCACCAACCTGTTTAATCTGGCTTCATCCGCTTCAGAAAACAGGAAAATAAAAGGCCGGGGTGTCTGCCTGCTGGAAGGCTTGAATAACTCGACTCGTTGCTCTGCTTCATATTCCTCAAGCAGCAGGTGTGCATTTACCCCCCCAATACTCATGGAGTGGATAGCACCGCGCCGGGGTACATGGTCATGTTTCTCCCAGGCCCGCTCTTCTCTGAGTAGCTCAAAGCCATCGGTCAGGGTGATCCCTTCGTTCAGTTCGCCCAGCCCCTCGATTTTTGCCAGACGACGGTGGTACATCGACAACACCATTTTCACCAGGACCGGAAAAGTCGATGCCGTTTCAGCATGACCGGTCAACGGCTTGAGAGAACCAATGGCAATGGAAGACGCACGACTTTCTGCTGGGATATTGCTGGCCTGGATAGGGTTCTTCTGTGCGTTGCTCTCCTGCAGATAAGGGCCATATACCGCCTGAATCG
The DNA here is from genome assembly GCF_009372235.1 of Dickeya oryzae. Lineage (GTDB taxonomy): Bacteria > Pseudomonadota > Gammaproteobacteria > Enterobacterales > Enterobacteriaceae > Dickeya > Dickeya oryzae. Next base: position 472,787 of record NZ_ML762921.1, read on the forward strand.
CAACCAATTCAGAAGCATCCCCCAACTGGGAACCGTTGGCTTCCGGTTCAATATAAGAGACGGTCGCCGGATCAATGCCAGCCTCGCTCAAAGCGGCGACGATGGCTGATTTTTGCCCTTCAATATTCGGGCTATACCACTTCAGAGGGGCTTTGCCACCATGACTGATGCCGACGCCTTTTACATTGGCATAGATAGCATCCCCCTGCACCAACGCCTCCGCCTCTGCCTTCAGGATAATGGCTCCGACGACTTCACTTTTCACATAGCCATCAGAGTCATGGGCAAAGCTTTTCGTCACGGGATGAGAGCTATACAGGGCCTGATCGTCAGTGCGGTTTTGCATGAAGGGAGAAAGCCCCAGCTCCGCCGTGGCAACAATCGCCTGCTCGCAACGCCCTTCCTTAATAGCGCTCATGGCATGCCTAATCGCCACCAGAAAGCTGGCACACCCGGTTTCAACAATTTCACTCAACCCGGACAGGTTCAGAATATTTGAGATACGATTGGCATACGCTGATATCTGTTCCGCCTGAAAACGCCACTGTGCCATCTGTGCCGGATCCTGCCTGGCAGGAATATCCTGATAGCCGGAATGACCACGCGTCGCCACGAAGAGTCCGGTTCGTTTTTCACGGAACTGACTCAGGGTATATCCAGCATCCGCCACGGCTTGCCAGATAACTTCGAGCAATTTCCGCATCTGGGGATCGAGCTTTTGGGCTTCTTTGTGGGGGACTTTGAACAGTTTGTGATCGAAATACTCGACGCCGTCGAGATAACCGCCGATACGACGGCTACCGCTATCCTGCTCATCCAGCGCCATCAGGTATCTGCGCTTGTCGCTTAAAACAGAAAGCGTTGTACGGCTCGCACTCAGGTTTTCCCAGAATTCAGAGATATTCTCCGCCTGAGGGAAAATGCCTGCCATACCGATAATACTGGTATTCTGCACCGGCCCTTCTCCGGTTACCGCTATCTTTTCATCCACGCGCTTTTGAGGGTCCGCTTGCTTTTGCGCATCCCACGGTTCTGTAGGCAAAGCCTGGCTACCAGGCGTTGCCAACCGCTCGCCAAAATGACTGCGCAGGTAGTGCTGAATTTCCCCGATGGTGCGGTACTCCATAAACAGCGAGCGAGACACATCAGGGAATGTTTTCCTGATCTTGTTTAACAGATCGACGGACACCACCGAATCCATCCCCAGCTCTTCCAGAGCACGATCCTGGCTCATAACCTCTTCGGAGACTTTGAGTTGCCGACTGATCAGCTGTATCAGATAGGTATCCAGATTAAAGGGAGGATTGACGCCCTCTGGCGCAACATCCTCCGATAACGACGACGGTACGCGGGCTGATTGTTCCGGTACCAGGTGAGCGCCATTGTCATCAGATAAACGCACAACGGCACGGCGTTGCCCCTGACCTTCCGGAAGCCAGAACCGCTGACAGTCGAATGGGTAGGTCGGCAGGCTGAGACGACGCGGACGCTGCCCCTGGTACAGACCAGACCAGTCAAACTCCAGTCCCTGGCACCACAGGTTCAGCAACCTGGCGTATTTCCCACGCTCAGCCCATTTTGCAATCGCTTCACTCAACTCTTCATCAGCTGAAAACTGAGCCAGCAGCCCTTTATGACTGCCGCGGTGGCCCCGGTATGTGTCGTCGGGGTTCCCGGTATCGTTTAGAAAACCGTCCATTTTTGCCAACAGTTCATCGAATGACGTCACGATCCATCCCAGCCGTGCCTCCATCGCATCACGCCCGACTTGCAGCGTATAGGCCAGATGACCCAACGTCAGATCAGGGTCTTCACGATGCTGCGCCAGATACTGCCTGAGATTCTGAGCGACCCGCCGTAAACGCACATCGTCTTTGGCAGACAACAGCACCACATAACGGTCCTGTACGGCCTGGCGTGCCGGGCGGGTATCCCGATATTCCTCTATCACCACATGCGCATTGGCCCCGCCAAAACCAAAAGAACTGACGCCGGCCCGCCGCGGCAAGGTTTCTCCACGGGCGTTTTTCAACGCATGCCAGGGACGAGTCTCGCTAACGATATAAAAAGGTGTTCCCGTGAAATCGATATAGGGATTCGGTTCTTCATAATGCAGGCTCTTCACCAGGGTTTGATGCTTCATTTGCAGCAGCACTTTGATGACGCCAGCAATCCCTGCCGCCATCTCCAGATGCCCGATATTGGTTTTCACCGACCCGATGCCGCACGTGGTATCACTATATTCCTCACCAGAATAATCGGCCTTCATGGTGTTAAAGGCTGTTTTCAGGCTGTTGATTTCAATCGGATCGCCCAGTTTCGTCCCCGTACCATGGGCCTCGATGTAGCTGATACTCCTGGGATCAATACCGGCATTCCGGTAGGCACTTTCCAGCAATGCAACCTGAGCCTTTGGATTCGGTGCCGTCAGAGAGCTGGCCCGCCCGCCGTGATTCTGCGCACTGCCGCGGATCACGCCATAAATATGATCACCGTCCGCTTCTGCGGCCGATAAGCGTTTGAGCAGTAACATCCCAACGCCTTCTCCCCGAACATAACCGTCAGCCTTGCTGGAGAAGGTTTTACAACGACCGTCGGAGGACAGCATGCCGGCTTTGCAGAAGCTGACAAACGTATCCGGCGTCACCAGCGTATTGATCCCGCCGACAATCACCATATCGCAGCCTTCATGGCGCAAGGCCGATACGCCACGATGGATAGCAATCAAAGAGGATGAACACGCCGTTTCAATCGGCTCGCTCGGACCGTGAACATTGAGAAAATAACTCATCCGATTCGGCCCGATAGAAGGAACAATTCCCGTTGCGGTAAAGCCCTCGGCCGGCAGCTTCGCATCAACAATCAGGCCGGAATAACCGGTATTCCCCGTTCCCACATAGATACCCAGCGCACTGCCGGACAGAGAACTGGCCGAATAACCGGCATCTTCAATCACTTTCCAGACATGGGTCATCAACAAACGTTGTTGCGGGTCCATTAATTCAGCTTCACGGGGAGAGATGCCGAAAAACAGCGGATCGAATCCCGCCATATCCTGGATAAACCCGCCCCAGCGAATGCTGTCCTTGTTTTCAGCGCCCTCCACCTCTTGCAAGTAATCCCGCCAATTCCAACGGATGGGCGGAACCTCACTGATACAGTCTTTGCCCTGAAGCAGATTGTCCCAATAGGCGTCCAGATCTGGGGCCATCGGGAAGCTACCGCTCATTCCCACAATCGCAATCGCTTCCTGTTTATCACGCTTGCTGACTGACGCTGGTGATGATGGCGTCCCTACCGGGTGTACGTCATCCGCCGCATTCGCTGGCTGAATGCGGCCCTGCGCTGACGGCTGCACCATCACTTTGGCCGCAAAGAGATGGCTGAAGCTCTCCTGATAATTCTCGGCCAGATACGCGGTTAATCCGGCGATAGTCGGATATTCAAAAAACACGGTCGGGAGCAGATCCAACGTATATTGCCGGTTCAGCTTATTCGCAAAACCGGTCGTCAGAATGGAGTCAAAACCCAGCTCATTCAGCTCAATATCGGTATCAATGTCTGCAACGTTTACTTGTAACAGCGTCGAGACTTCCTGCAACAGAAGCGACTGAATCGCCTCACGCAATGCCTGAATATCCAATGCGGTATGACGGGAGACAGTCTGTTCCCCGGCTGGCGCAGGTTGCCAGAAATCAGCGGCAGCCTGATCTGAATGCTCTGCCAGAGACGGACTGACCGTTTCATGATGGGCGACCGTGTCATGGGTGCCCTCTTTATGCGAAAAATCTGTAAATTTTGCTGCAAATACCGCCTGATAGGTTTCCGTCAGATAGCCGCTCAACGCCGAAATGGTCGGATACTCAAAAAAGACGGTCGGGAGCAGATCAAGCTCGTACTGGCGATTCAGCTTGTTGGCAAACCCCGTGGTCAGAATTGAATCAAAGCCCAGTTCGGTCAGTTCAAGATCCACATCGATCTCTGCCCTGTCCACATCAAGTAATGCAGATACTTCGCGGATCAACAGTTGCTGAACCGCGCTCTCCAGACCGGGTCGATCAATCCGTATTGCTGCCAGATCAGCCCCTTGAGCCTGATGGGCCAATACCGGATCCTCGCGGCGCGTTTCATCTGCTTTTTCCGGCTGAAGAACCGTTATCGATGAACGTGCGCTGAGCGTCTGGCGCAACATTTCAATGTCGCCCGCAATCACCAACACCTGGTTTTCGTCCCGTGCAATCGCCTGATAGAAAGCCTGAAGACCGGCCTGCGTCGACATCGCCATCATGCCGGTGCTTTGGTACATCATGGTCTCGAAGGCATCATCGACTTTCATCCCGCCCTCTTTCCAGAGCGGCCAATTGATAGCCAGGGTTCTTCCCATCCGCGACTGAGCAGCCACCTGTTGCTGGCGATAGTGGGCGTAGGCATCCATGAAACTATTGGCGGTAACATAATCGGCCTGTCCTGGATTCCCTAAGCCCGCCGCGGTTGAAGAAAACAGAATAAAGAAATCCAGTGGATGCTGTGCTAAAGCCTGATCCAGATTCACTACCCCCTGAACTTTGGGGGCCAGCACCGCCTGAAAGTCCGCCGCAGACTTTTTCAGAATGTAGCTGTCACGCAGTACACCGGCACAGTGCAGAACACCGTTGATCGTTCCGTACTGTGCCGTCACGGCAGCGATCAGCGCCTCAACACCTGGCCTATCGCAAACGTCAAGCGTTCGATAATCGACCTGTGCTCCCAGCGCCTCCAACTGGCTGGCCGAGGTCTGAATCCGAGGGGTCATGGCAGAGCGCCCGGTTAAAATCAACCTGGCTTTGCGGGTCTGACGGGCGATTTCCGTTGCGAAAATCAGCCCCAGGCCACCGGCTCCGCCCGTAATGAGATAAACGCCCTGCTCCTTCCACGGCATGCGGGTGAGCGGAGGCAACGCTGATGAAGGGGAAACAGCCCGCCCACCAGTCATCGCGCACACTTCCCGCCAGGACAGCACCTGACGCCCTTCCCGGCCATAGCGAATGTGGATATCTTCCGGCATCATGCTACTTTCCCGCAATTTCTCATCCACATCCTCGGCACTGGCCGCCACATCCAACTCAATCAGTTGACCGATAACGTTGGCGTTCTCTAAACGTGCCGTTTTTAACAAGCCATTGAGAGCGGTTAATAGCCGGGTCGGGAAATCCCCGACCACCACCAGTTGCAGTAACACCGGCTGTTTGGGCTTGCTGGCTAACATCGTTTGCACCTGCGCAAACAGTGCCAGCGCATGCTGATGAAAGTTCAGCGCGATATCGCCCGTGTCCTGCACCGGTAAAATGACGTCGTCCGTCAGGCCAATATCGTTGGCGATGGCGCGGTCTGTGCAAAATAAGACCTGCCGACTCGCGTATGCCGACGGCGCGGCGGTATTGACCGGCGCATTTTTACGTTGCCACTGCGGCACAAGCAGCAGCGTACCGTTTCGCTGCGTTGTGGCCGACTCGGGCGTGCGGGCGCTAAAGCCATGCAGAGCAACGCAAAGCTGCCCCGCGTCGTCATATAACTTGATGGTCAGTTTCTGGACCTTTGCCTGAGGATGGGGTTCGGTTCCGTGGTCGTAGGTAACACAAGCCCACATCGTAGCAGTGCATCGATGCAGAATATCCATCGATGCCATATCAAAAGGTAAACCTAGCCGATGCTCTCGGGACAACCCCAGCGTCGCCTGTAATGCCGAATCCATCAGGCTGGGATGTAAGACATAATCATTGAGCGTTTCACGGAGTGTTTCAGGCAAACTCAACCGTGCCAGTACACGTCCCTTCGTCAGATACAGCGTCTCAACTCCCTGATGTCCGGGGCCGTAGACGATCCCAAGCTGACGAAAAGCCTGGTAACACGCGGCCTTATCAATGGTTCCGTCCTGATGTTCGGCCAGCGCGACAGACAGATCGAGTCTGTCTCTACCATCTGTACAGGGGTCCACGACGAGCACGTTGCCCTGACAATGCGTCTGCATTTGACCGTCCGGCAGCACAGAACCGATGTCGAACCGAATCACCTGAGCCGACTGCGGCAGCAGTTTTACCGTTAGCGGGTGGATCCCGGCAGAGGGTGCGGAAGCTTGCGAGTGCTCAGCAACGAAGGGGCGAACCCACACAATCTGCGTCAATTGCAAATGGCGTCCAGCACCAACAACCTGCTCAGCCGCGGCGCGGGCCATTTCCAGATAGGCCACGCCAGGTAACAGCTTTTGTTCCATCACCCGATGGTCAGCGAGGAAAAACTCGCGGCCATCAAACCAGGAGGTAAAACTGAGCGCGGTAATATCAGAGGTATTGCGGTGCACCAGAGGGTGCAAACGATACGGACGTATTTTTACAGGGGACTCCGTCGCCTCTGCCCCATGGCTTTCACTCGCTGATGCCGTCACCTTCAACCAGAAACGATCCCGTGCGAACGGATAGGTCGGCAAACCGATTCGACGAGGTTTTATTGCCGCCGGGTACCGTTGCTGCCAGTCAACCTGACCGCCCTTCACCCAGACGTCGAGCAGTTTGTTGTAGTTGCCCGTTTGCAGCCATGTTCCGACCATCGTTTGCCACGCGTCGTCGTCCGCCAGCATCGACAGCGATGCTTTGCCGGCTTTAACATTACCGCGGTAAACGCCTGCGGGTGTTTCTGCCTCAGAGAGGTACGCCGCTAATGTCTGTTTCAGTGCCTGCACGGAATGGGTGACAAAGGCCAGGCGTTCGTCCATCGCTTCACGTCCCACTTGCAGGGTATAGGCGATCTCAGTCAGGCTGGGCTGCTGGGCGGCACACTCGGCAGAATCCAGAAATGCCGCCAGGCCTTGCACCACGGCCTTTAAGCGCTCGGCCTTTTTGGCCGACAGTACTATGGCCACCGGCTCGGCAGAAGAAGATGAAGCCTCCACGGTTTGTGCTGCAGATGCATACTCTTCAAGAACAATATGCGCATTAGCCCCACCGATACCGAAGCTACTGACACCGGCCCTTCTCGGCACTGGCTGACCGTCGGCATCTTCCATTGCCGTCCACGCGTGTGTGTCACGGACCAGATAGAACGGGCTATCGGCTAAATCCAGATAAGGGTTCGCCGTCTTAAGATGCACGTTGCCCGGAATTTTCCGGTGACGGAACATCAGCAAAATTTTCAGCACACCGGAAATACCGGCGGCGGCTTCCAGATGTCCGATATTGGTTTTCACCGACCCTAATCCACAATAAGCCTTTCGGGTCATCGCTTTATGCTGTTCCTGGTACAGGGCGGCAAACGCCTTCTTCAACCCATTGATTTCAATTGGGTCTCCCAGTTTAGTTCCTGTACCGTGGGTTTCGATATAGCCCACCGTTTCGGGATCAATGCCACTACGGCGATAGGCCTGAACCAGCAGTTCTTGCTGCGCCACTGGATTCGGCGCGGTCGGAGAGGTGGCTTTACCGCCATGGTTCTCGGCACTGCCACGGATAAGACCGTGAATGCGATCGCCATCGGCTTTCGCCTGACTGAGGGGTTTGAGCATAATGGCGCCAACACCTTCACCACGACCATAGCCATCGGCACTGATATCAAATGTTTTGCAACGACCGTCTTCACTAAGAATACCGGCTTCCCCGGCGGTAATGGTGATCCCCGGATTGACGATAACGTTGACGCCACCGACAATCGCCACGTCACAACTGCCGGCGCGAATTGCCTCTATCGCCCGGTGAATGGCGACAAGAGAACTGGAACAGGCGGTATCGATAGGCTCGCTGGGACCGTGCAGATTCAATATATAAGAAACACGGTTTGCCAACGCAAAATGAGAAAGCCAGGGGGGATCACCAATACCGAATTTATCGTGGGAATACTTGAGCCAGGCGTCTTTATACTCAGAGGTCGACACCCCGACAAAAACCCCGGTATTGCTACCTGACAAATCACTGGCGCAATAACCGGCATCCTCAATCGTGGCCCAGACCGTTTCCAGAAAAACCCTGAATTGCGGGTCCAGCGATTGGGCTTCACGGGGGGAGATTCCGAAAAACAGCGGGTCGAAACAGTCGACATCCTGCATGAATCCCCCACAATTCACTTTAGTTTTCCCGGGGGTTTCATGTGGATCGCCATAATATTCCTGCCAGTTCCAGCGATCTGCCGGAACCTGACCAATCAAATCACGATTCGCTTCCAACTGTTGCCAGAACGCATCCAGGTTGCGGGACTGCGGAAATCGGCCACTCATCCCGATAATCGCTATCGCTTCTGGTACTTGTGGTGTGTTGGGGGTTAACGGCGTGCCCTCCTCCGCCACAGTTGCGTTTGAAATAGCGCAAACGGCGGCCTCTAATGGCGCAACCGCTGGTGTTGGTTGTGACGGGATTGGCGGTGAAGCTCGCCAGGAAAATGCTTTTCTTCCTTCCCCGGTGTTTGCGGTTCTGGTGACCAGACTCTGCGGCTGGCGGCTGGTTGTCGCCATTCCTGCACGAGATCCAGCGCCGCCAGATGCCACCGCCGTTTTATCAGCAAAAGCCTCGGGGTACGCGTCAGCCAGATAGTTCCCCATCCTCCTCAGGGTCGAGTGCTCAAAGAAAACCGTCGGCATCAGTGCTAATCCGTAGGCTTTATTAAGACGGCTGGCAAACTCGGTGAAATCGATAGAATTGAAGCCATACCTGGACAGTTCCATATCCAGCTCTATCTTCTTCTCATCAAGCTTTTGCAGTTGCGCGACCATACTGACCAGCAAAGCACACACCTGCCCGACCCGAACCGGGCTGGTTACCTCTTTGGCCAAACCTGCCGCATCGTTTATACCCGATTGATGCACGGACGACGGCTGGGGTGGCGTTTGCCCATCCTCAGCGAGTCTGGCCTGAATTTTTTCTGCCTCGCCATAGATGACGGCAAGCTGAGATTCCTGACTTTGTAGCCCCAGCATCAATGCCTGAAAACCCACCTCGGTGGGCATCGGAATCAAACCGGTCTGCTGTCTGAGCAGTTCAGCATCAGGGGCGGAAATCCCCATACCACCATCACGCCATAGCGGCCAGTTGACCGCCAGGGTTTTTCCCCGGCGCAGGCCATTGGCAACCTGCTGGTTACGCCAGAGGGCAAATCCATCCATAAACCCATTAGCACAAGCATAATCAGCCTGACCAGCATTACCAAACGCACTGCTCAATGAAGAGAACAGCACCATGAAATCCAGGTTGCAATCCTGGGTCGCGTGGTCCAGCGCCAGGGTTCCTGCAACTTTCGGTGCCAGAACGTCGAGCAGTTCCGCTTGCGTTTTATTGGCGATGAAAGCATCACGAATGATGCCGGCACTATGGATGATGCCGTTCAGTTGACCTTCATCTTGCAGAATCTGCTGTACCAGATGCCGGGTTTGTGCCGGGTCAGTCACATCCCCTTGCAGGTAAGTCGCCTGAATCCCTTGACGCTGCAAATCCAAAAGGCGTTGCTCGCTACGTTCATTCAGGGCAGAACGACCACTGAGTACCAACCGCGCCTGATATTGAGTCCCCAGTTCACGGGCGATCTGATAGCCAATCCCCCCCAAACCGCCGGTTATCCAGATGACACAACCAGAAGAAACCGGCAGGGCATCCGTCATGTCGGCCTGAGCAATCCGCTGCCACGCCTTCACCCTCCGGCTTCCGGTTTCATCGTAACGAATCTCTGTGGCACCCTTGGCACCATGCAGTTCAGACTGTAACTGAGTGAGCAGCAGGGGGATAGCTGCCGGTGACACAGGGTATCGGATCACGTTGCCATTAAAGCCGGATTGCTCTTGCCGGGCCGTTTTGAGTAGCCCTGCGCTGGCGGATAACCACAACTCATTCGCCGGTTCTGATGCCAGTATAAATACCGTCTGCCGCTGAGCCAGCTCCCGGCAAGCCAGCGTCCTTGTTTTTATCTGGGCGAATAACTGTTGCAGGCAAGAGGTAAATTGTTGCGGATGGGGGTCGTGCCCCACAGACAGGTTCACAACCTGGCAGTCGGGCCAGGTATTTTGTAACGCAGTTTGTAACGCCGCATTCTCATCCGCCAGAATAAAACAGGGCGGCAGCGCATCAGGCGCATCGCCAGCGACCTGAGCAGGTACGATATCCTGTACAACCCACTGAGGCCGGGCAACAACCAGCGACCCTGCAGGCGAAGCCTGAGCACTGATCATGCTCAGACCGTTAATCTCAACCAAAATATGACCGTGATGATCGGTAAACCAAATATCACAACGCACGATACGATGTTCTGAACCCGCGTCAGACCGCGTTTGGCGAATATAAGCCAGAACGCGTGCTGGCAACGGCTGGTAGATCCGTAATGCATCCAGGCTAAAGGGCATTAGTGGAGCAGCGCCTTGCCGTTCACCGCCGACGGCCAGAATAATGCTAGCCAAAACCGCCCCATTCATCAGGGCCGGATGCAACACCGGCTCCTCTGCCGCACCAACAAGGTCCTGATGAATGTCCAGCGTCACCAGCGCTTCATTATTCCCCTGCGCATACTGGGTGATCCCCAGTAATCGGGGCCCGATACCTGCGCCGAAAAATTCAGCGCAGGCGTGATGGGTTCGATGCTGTCGGCATCGATGTTCGATGTCTGCAAGCGGCAGAGGCGGGTGTTCCGCGTTGCCGACAAGCCCGGTCATCACACGCCCTTGCGCGTGAACCTGTCCCTGCCTGCTGATAACACAGTGATAGCCTTGTTCGTCCCGATTCAGGGCCAGATCGATGTCGGTACCCTGCTCCCCTACCATTAAAGGCTTGTGCCAGACAACATCCCTAAGTCCCACGACGACCTCGGAATCCCCCGTTGGAACGTGCGATACGGCCAATTCTCTCATCCATTCCAGAGACAGCATGCCGGGCAGCAAACCACCGTGATCCTGCAAAAAATATTCTGTGCCGCTTAACGCTTTGTGCTTGATGTTAACGGTCACTCCGGCGCTAGCCGCCGTCTCTACAGATGTCACTATTCCTGGAAAAACAGGTTCCTCAGCACTATGCGATACCGGCAAAATCCGGGTCGAGAACCCACGCATACTTACACAGATACGACCTTGATCATTGCAGAGGTCGATATCCATTTTCTGTACCTGCTCGTTCGCCGGGTTCTCCGTTGAGACCAGCCGTAGCCAGACCCACAGACGAGTGTCCATTTCGCCGAATACATCCAGTTGCTCCAGCGCAAAAGGGACGTAGGCGGTGCCAGATGGCAGGTCTGAGTGATGTAACCCCAGACTGGTTTGCAAGGCAGCATCCATCAGGCTCGGATGCAGACCGAACGCGGAGGATGTAGCCGCATCCGGCAACACAATCTGAGCCAACACCTGACGCTCTGCGGTCAGTAGCCGCTCAATGCCCTGAAATGTCTCGCCATAATTCAGCCCCATCTCACGAAAGCGCTGATAACAGTGCGCCGCCGGGTATTCAGGGCCAGTCATCTGTTTCTTCAGTTGGTGCAGATCCAGCGTGTTACTTTCTAAGGCGTTATTCCCCGTGGTAGTGTCATTCAGATCGGGATCAATGATCCCCTGACCATGAATCGTGCGCTGTTGGATGTCGTTTTCTGAGTAAATCTGGTAGTCAATAAGACCGCTTTCCTGTGCGTAGAGACCCAGATAGATGGTGGTTGTCGGTTGTGTGGCGACGATTGGCTGAAGCCAGAGTACCTGCTTCACGCTGAAAGGCAGCCGTTGTGATGCTGGAATAACGGAAGCGGCGGCATAGGTATAAGCCGCCCGGGCCATTTCCAGATAGCTGACGCCCGGCAGCACTTTCCGACCATGAATCTGGTGATCCACGAGAAAAAACTCCTCACCGCTGAACTCAGCGCGAAAGCGCAGCTCAGCCAGCGTTGAAGCATTCTCCGTCAACAGTGGATGTAATGACGGTCTGGCCCCGGCGATGTGGTCTGACGATGGCGATAACGCGCGGGTCTCCAGCCAGTGATGCTCTCTGGCAAAGGGATAAGTCGGTAAGACAACGCATCGGGACACCTCCGGCGACAGCGCCGCCCCGTCCAGTTCGTATCCCTGGCAATAATAGTCCGCCAGTGCGGACAGGATTTCCTGATATTCCTGCCCCTCACACTGTTGCGACTGCTGTAATAAAACGTCGACCTGCTGGCGAATGATCTTTTGCCCGACAAAGCCCAGCGGGACTTTACCGCGAAACAGATTGGGACGTTGCGCATGCTCTGCTTGCCGCAGACTGATGATGACGCCGTCCCGATCTTCGGCCACCACCGCCAGACGGTATTGGAAATGACTCCGCCCCTGCAGCAAGGTATAGCCGATCGCGGCCAGTCCCTGAGTGCTGGTTTGCGGCTTTTGCAAATGCAAAATCAGATCCTCGACCTTACGGTATAACGCCTCCTCGGTCTTGGCCGACAAACAGAGAAGATAGTGGCTGCGCTGTGGCTCTGGGGACGAAACCGGCTGAGGGTATTCCTGCATCACCAGATGGGCGTTGGTTCCGCTCATGCCGAAAGCACTCACCGCCCCCATTCTCAGCCTTCCCTGCTGTACCGGCCAGGCCCTGGCCGTTTTATTCACATAAAAAGGACTCTCTGCCCAGGTGATGTAGTCATTCTCCTGTTGGCAGTGCAGGCTTGCAGGAATGGTTTGCTGATTCATCGACTGAAGCAGGCTCACGGCACTCAGGAGCCCGGAAGCGGCAAAGGTATGACCGAAATTCGTTTTCGTCGACGTCAGGGCGCAAAACGCCTGTTTATCGGTGAACGCTTTGAACGCCTCATTCAGCGCATTAATCTCGACCGGGTCGCCAAGTCGGGTACCCGTTCCGTGCGTCACGATATAGTCGATCTGCGCGGGATCAATGTGAGCGCGCTGATACACGGTTTTGAGCAAGTCAGCCTGCGCCACGCCGTTCGGTGCGGTGATCCCGTTGGTTTTGCCGTCATAATTGATGCCGCTGGCCCGAATCAGACCATGGATCAGATCACCATCGGCTTCAGCCTGCGACAGGCGTTTGAGCACCAGCACCACGACCGCTTCACCTGGCACCATGCCATTAGCGCGCTGATCAAAGGTGTAGCAGATCCCATCTGCCGAAATCATGCCGGAACGCTTCATGATATCGAAGCCTTCCGTCGAGAGTTGCAGACTCACGCCCGCTGCCAGTGCGGTATCGCATTCCCGGTTACGCAGACTCGTGCATGCCAGATGCGCAGCCACTAAGCCGGATGAGCAGGCCGTATTAATCGCCAGCACCGGTCCATGCAGGTCGAGAAAATAGGCCAGCCGCGAGGCCAAAATACCATTGTGATTGGCAGTAATCTCAATGTGTTCCGTACTTGAGAAACGTCCGTACGCGCCCTCTTCCACACCGACAAACGTACCGATGTTATGCTGCCGCAACCGTTGTGCGCCATAACCGGCATGTTCCAGCGAGCTCCATGCTTCCTGTAAAAGCAGACGCTGGCCTGGATCCATGTTCTGCGCTTCCCGGGGAGAGATTTCAAAAAACAGCGGGTCAAATTCAGCGGCACCGGGAACGACCCCACACCACAAGTCCGCGTCTGACGCCGCAATACGGCTATCACGGTAAGACTCGTCCCGACCATGCAGGTATTCCGCACTCACGCGGCTCACCGCCGATTTTCCCTCTGCCAGATACCGCCACATTTCATCAATATCACGGGCACCGGGAAAACGACCGCTCATACCGATAATGGCGATCGGCTCTTCTGCGTCAAAAGGAGAAACATCGTGGCGATGCTCTTCACCAATAGCCGACCTATTCACGGGTGGAATGTTAAGAGGGGCATCTGAATGTACCGATTCGACACGGTGATCAGGGGCCTCGCTATCCCCTGCCGACCCACCGTAATACGTCTGCATCAACGCACCGTGTGTCAGCATAAAATACTGACAGAGCTGCGACAGGGTGGCATTCCCGAAAAACAGGGCTGGCGAAACCACGATGCTCCACTTCCGGCTGAGGCAGGTGGCAAACTCAGCAAGGCTTATCGAATCAAAACCAAAATCGGCCAGATTCACGTCATGATGCAAACGGTGCCGTTCAATACTTAAAATATCGCTCACCGCCTGCTGCAATTCCCACAGTACACATTGTTCAACCGTCAGCCCCTTCATTTCCGGGCGACGGGCGATAGTCGTCGTCACTGGCTGGCGTGGCAGTCGCTCCTGACGAGTGCCGGACTCATGCTGTAACCGATCCCCTAACACGCGTTGAATCTTGTCAGGCTGTCCGACCATCACCAGCGACGAACCCGCTTCACCGGCCAGCAACTGTTCAAACACCCTCAATCCTTCTTCGCTGCGCAATGCACGTTGTCCGCTGGTTTTCAAATAAAGGGACGTAGCCTGCGCCCGCTCAACCGAGCGTTGTGTCATTCCCCCGTCCTGCCAGACAGGCCAACTGATTGCGATAGTCTTTCCTATCAGAGATGGCGTCTTCCCTTCGGCAGCAGTCGGCTGATTGCGGTTGTTGGCATAGGCCAGTTGAAAACGGTTTGCGACGGCATAATCACCGGCACCGAAATCACCCAATACTGCGGCACTGGACGAGAAATAAACGATAAAATCGAGTGAGTCTTCAGCACCGAACACGGTTTGCCAGGCTGTATCAAGCACCAGCGTCCCCTGAATTTTCGGTGCCAGTACCTGACGAACGCCAGCAAGATCTTTTTCTGCCAGCATCTGTGTCGTTTGAACGCCAGCGGTATGTAATATACCGTTGATTTTAATGCCTTTCCGCTGGCAATCAGCGAACAGAGACTGCATCTGAGACAGTTCACTCACATCTGCCTGCAGATAAGTGACCTGACCGCCATGTTGTTCAATTGCCCGTAAATCCGCCTGTTTTTCCTCATCAAGGGGAGAGCGGCCAACCAGAAGAACTTTCGCCATCACGTTCTCACACAGGTAACGTGCAAATACCGTCCCTAATCCCCCAAGCCCCCCAGTAATCAGGTAACATCCACCGATTTTTAAATAACTGTCTGTTTTTAAACCGCTGTCAGCGTTTTCCAGCCGCGTCGGTTCGAAGGTCAACACATGACGCTTACCCTGGATATACAGCACGCTTTGCGCAGGTTCGGTCTGCAATTCAGCCCAGATGTCGGGAATATGCCCCGCGAGCGACTGCCATTGATCCGTATCGGCAGCATCGGTCAGTTCAAACCCGGCAAACGTGACGCGTGTTTTCGGTAAAACAACGCGTAAAGATGCGCCAAACGCCACCAATGCATCAGCGTAACAACGCTCCAGTACGCTGGTAAACGCACTGGCCACGACAATACGACCAACATCCAGTCCGCTGGACAACAGCCCCTGAAACAGCGGCACCAATTGATTCATCGCCGATTCAGGTTCAACAACACACAGCAAAGCCGCTACCGTTTCCGTTTGGGTAGCGCGCTTTAACGCAGAAAAATAGCGGTGATAGGTACTTGCTTCTGTGGCCGCCAGGTCATCAGGCGCGAAAAATTCCGTCGATACATTCGTGGCAATGTGATTGATACCGAGGCGAATCGCCGTCTGAGCTGCTGCCGGGGTGACGCAAAGCAAGCGCTGTATCTGGCGCTCGGCGGGGCCCGGCACGTCAGGCAGCGATTGCTCTTGCCATCGCTCACGATAAACCAGAACAGCGTCATCCTGCTCTGATGTCATGGCTTCATCAGGTTCAATCAGAACATGCCCTAAGCCGGGTTCAGCCTTCTGGCTCTGCGGAGTCGGTGCGGATGGCGTTGCAACAGAGCGGGCCGTTGCCGGGATATCCACCGTAGCAACCCAATAGCTTTCCTGTTCAAACGGATACGTCGGCAGGTGCATCCTACGCGGTGTCGGCCCGTGGTATAACGCCCCCCAATCTGCCGGTTCGCCCCGCAGCCAACATGCCAACTGTTTGGAAACAAGAGGCGAGATGTGGTCATCCCGAACGTCGGGTGCAGAATCTGCGCTTCCCTCTGTGCAAAGTAATGCCTCGGTGGCACGGGAACGGGCCGTCCCCGACACATCGGCATAATACAGACCGAGATCTGAACTCGCCCCTTCTTCAGCAGTCAGGTACCGGCGCACTTTCTCCTGCAAGGTGTGCCAGCCGTCGGCAATCAACGCCAGACGATGAGGCATCGCCGTGCGTCCGAATTGCAGGGTATAAGCAAGATCCCGCATGCTTTCCGGCGCATGACCGGCGATCAGATTTGTGGCTATCTGCTTTAACTGCGGTTCACTTTTGGCGGATAGCACGATCAGGTACGAATCATCCTCACCTGACGCTCCCTGACATCGCGCTTTAGCCTCCGCGTTCTGCAACACCAGATGCACATTGGTTCCCGAATGTCCGAAAGCGCTGACAGCCGCAAAACGTGACGCCTGTTCCCAGTGTTTGAGCGTGGTATTCACATAGAAAGGGCTATCAGCAAAATCGATATCTTCATTCGGCTGGGCATAATTGAGCGATGGCGGGATTTCCTGATGTTTCAGCGCCAGCGCCGCCGTAATGACATTCACGATGCCGGACGCGGCTTGAGTATGACCAATATTGGTCTTCGGCGAGGTCAAGGCACAGTACTGCTTTTTATCTGCACCAGCGTCATGAAACGCATCAATTAATGCATTACATTCAATGGGATCCCCTAACATGGTGCCGGTACCGTGGCTGACGACATAACCTATCTGTTCGGGAGAAACGCCGCTTTGCCGGTAAACCTGCGCGTAAAGCTCGCTTTGCCGGGCACCATTGGGAGCGGTCAGGCCATTGGTTTTACCATCATAGTTAATTCCGCTGCCCTTGATGATGGCATAAATATCATCGCCATCGCGCAGTGCGTCAGCGTGGCGCTTTAACACAACCGTCGCACAGCCTTCACCGACAACCATACCGTTAGCCCGATAATCAAAGGCGTAGCAGGTGCCGTCTGGCGAGAGCATATCGCCCATCCGGGACAAGGCATGTAGCATCCGCTCAGGCTGGCAAATCAGATTACAACCGCCCGCAAGCGCTAATTCGCTTTCTCCGTTTAAAATACTCTGACATGCGTAGTGTACGGCAACCAACGATGAGGAACAGGCGGTTCCGATAGCCAGCAACGGGCCTTTGGTATCAAGAAAATAGCCAATGCGGGCCGGTGCTGTTCCGGTATGTACGGAGGTAATCGCTGAATTTTCGGTCAGTGGATAATCCGATTCTTCCATGCCGACAAAAATGCCGTGCTTTTGCCCGTACCACCCATACGGGTCATAGCCAGCATCTTCAATCGCCCGCCATGCAGACTGCAATAACAAGCGATGATGGGGATCCATGTTGCGTGCTTCCCGGGGAGAAATCTTAAAAAACAGGGGATCAAAGTGGTCGATATGCGTCATAAACCCCCCCCGGAGGGTTTTCATCTGCAGATCATCCCGTAGCCGCCGGCTGTCAGGAACCGGGCCGATACTACACCGGCCTTCCCGCAGCAGTTGCCAGAATTCTGCCGGGTTATCGGCACCGGCAACGTTAATATCGATACCAATAATGGCAATATCGTCAGTGCGATTATCATCATTACCGCATCGTGCCGGTTGCGGCGAAGCCTCGCCGTGACGGCGTTCGGCTCCCGAACCGCTGGCCTGCATGCGTTCGGCTATCATGCGGGCTAACGCCATCGGCGTGGTGTAACTGAATAAATCCGACCGCCGTAATTTAACCGGATATGCCGCCTCCAGCCGACTGACGAAAGCGGACACCGAGACAGAGTCCAGGCCAAGCTCGGTAAATGCCTGATGATATATTTCGTTATCCGAGCCGTTCAGCCCCAACAGACGACCTATCGTCGCCAGTACATCCTGTTCAGCAGCAACCGAATGTGTGGCCTCTCTTTTTTCATGAACGAGCGGCTCATCATCAGGCTGTTTTTGAGAAGGGGAAGGCTGAAACCAGTAATACTCTCGAGCAAAAGCATAACGGGCCGACGCCGACGGAAAATCGGCTCCTGCAACGTTAACACCCTGATATTCTTCAACCAATATATGGGCGTTATTGCCGCCTGATCCATAGCTGTGAATCGCCGCCAGCCTGGGATGTTCGCCGGCTGGCCACGCTTGCGTTTCTGTCGCAAAACAGCAAGGCGTACCTTGCGTATCGCAATAGTCGTTGGCGTGTTCAAAGCCCAGAATTTTATGAATTTTATCGGTCTGAAGACTGCGGATGACTTTTAATAACGCCCCCAGAGAAGACGCAGAGTGCATGTGTCCTAACAGCGGTTTTAGGCTACTCACCCGGCAGTAACCCGCCTCGAATGCCACCCCTTGTTCCTCACATAGCTGGCTCAGCGCCCGATTCATTGCCGTCCATTCAGCAATATCCGCAACGGGCAGCCCCATTCCCTGAGCCTCAATATAAGAAACCCGACGCGGATCGATCCCCGCTTCGCGATAACAGTCTTTGATCAGTTCACAATGCGCATCCGTATTCGGAGAAGCCATTGAGACACCACCCTGACCATTGAAGTTAACCTGGGTGTGTTTGATGATGGCGTAGACCCGGCGTCCAGCCTGCTCAGCATCAGCCTGGCGCTCCAGAAGAATGGTACCAACCCCTTCTGAACGAATGAATCCATCACCATGTTTACCGAAAGAATGTACCGTTTTGCCGTGAGTCAATTGCTTCGAATCGTTCAATCGGTTGGTCACGTCCGGTACCAGAATCACATTCGCGGCACCGATGATTGCCCGGTCAATCACACCGGCTCTCAATGCCAGGGTGGCCCTGTGCAACGCCACAGCAAAACCGGCGCACGTCGCATTGATTAACTCACTGGGTCCCGCCAAATCAAACTGGTACGAAATTCGGTTCGCAATCATGCTGTCGGCCTGTGCCAGACCGAATTCAGGCCGATAACCGTGGCGGGCCATCAGAGCCGCGTACTCGTTGGACTCACAGCCGATGAAGACGCCGGTATGCGTTTTTCGCAGCGATTCAGGGGAGATACCGGCATCTTCCAGCATGTGGTAGGTTGACATCAGCAATAGACGCTGTCTGGGATCCATCTCTTCAGCCTCTATCGGTAAAATACCGAACTTCGCCGGGTCAAAAGAGGCAATATCGGGAATGAACCCCCCTGAAAGTACCGCCCACGACGCTTCTCCGCCTGTCTTCCCCTGCTGGTACCACATTTTGCGTTGCTGCGGTAGCTCGGTGATTAAGGCATCGTCAGCATCCAGATGCCGCCATAATTCGGCAACACTCATACACTGAGGGAAATATCCGGCCAGCCCCGTAATCGCCAGCGGTTCGGTCTTTCCGTGCGTCGCCGACATATTCAAGACTGAATCTGATGACGTCGTGGTTTTATGGTTTTGAATCCACTGCTCAATGAAAGACAGCGGTGCTGATTGATCATTCATAAGCAACCTTCTCCCGCTTGAGATTGAATTCAACTAATTGCTGTAAATAACCAAACGCATTGCTGACTGCAGCGTAGTCCATGCCAAAGTCCTGAAGGAATGCAATTTCATTGACCCCAGACGCAACGGCCAAATCAATCTGTCGCTGACATTCCTCTGGCGGGCCAAATATTCCTCCGGTTTTGAAATAACGGGCATAGGCATAATCGAGAATTTGATCAATCTGACTATTATCGAAATGATGATCTCTGGCTTTCATCTGCGGAATAATGCTACTGCGGATATAGGCCTTAAACGGCTCGCGAACCACCTGCTGTACCCACGCCATATCTGGGTGGACAAAGGTGTGCATCATCAGTGTGACCCGACCGCTCTGAGGTTCCAGCCCTGCCTCGGCACGGGCTGCGCGGTAGACGTCCACGTATTTTCTGAATTCGTGAAGATCGATCCCATGCAGCATGCCGAAGACGTTATAACCATGCAGGCCCGCATGTCGAAAGCCCTGTTCAGAAATGCTGAAATACCAGATGTTTATTTCTTTCTGAATCGGGCGCGGATAAACCACCGTCGGGAACATCTCCCCACCCGGGCCGGGAAAATCCACCGTTTCCCCCCGCCATAGTTTTTGTATCACCGGAATACGCTGATCGCGTATCTTTGCACGCTCCTCATAGGTATCTGGTGACAGGATAAAGTCCGCTTTGTTCCAGCCACTTCCGACCCCCAGGTCAACCCGACCATCAGAGAGGATATCCACCATCGCCCAGTTTTCGACGATTTCGACCGGATGGTGCAGCGTGTTGGTCACGGCGGCAGAACGCAGGCGTACGTTTTTGGTTAGCGGTGCAAAGTAAGCCGCAGCAATGCTGTTATTGGCGTAAATAGAGCCAAATTCATAAAAATGGCGTTCAGGAAAGCAAACCGATTCAAAACCGGCCTGATCAGCAAACTCGACCAGCTCACGGGCAAAACGATATTTATCCCGGTCTGAGACATCTTTACGGACATCCGAAAAAAACAGATAACTAAAAGAAACATCCGCCCCAGACTTACCCGTCTTAACCTCAGCATCTACGGTGCGACCCCCAGAAAAAAAAGCGTCCAGTCTTTGATTTACCGTCGTCATAGCCGGATCCCTCCTGTTCCAACCTGTTTACGCAATTTTTTCATCAGTAGATTGGGGGTTGGGTGTTCGATCAGCCAATTCGGCTGTACTGGAAATTTCAACTGCCTTTCCAGCGTGGTGCTCAGTTGCATAGCAATAATCGAGTCCATCCCGTAGTCCTGCAGGGGTTTATCCCAGTCAAGACTGCTGCCTAGTTTCATGACTTTTTCGATCCCGAAAGCCAGGCTGCTACGTAGCTCGCTGTCGTCGTCAGCCGGTTTTATCTCATCGATATCTCCTGACGTTTCTGGTCTGCCTGTTTGGCAGCCATACTGCGGGGCATTCAGGGTCTGAGTCGGAGGAACAGACTGGATCGCCGTAATCACGGTTCCGACCTCTTGTTGCAGATAGGCGGGTAGATCCGCCAATGACAGGGAAGAGAGGTAATCGGCAAATTCTGTCGGCGATAACTGCCCTTGCCTGAAATGGCGAATTTTTTGGCGAACCGCGTCTACGATGTGATGCCCGGTGCGGGCAGCCGCTGACGCTATCTGATTATCACCAAGCCCCAGTAGCGTTCTGGCTTTATGTTTATCCGTGACAGCAACCAACGCCGTGACACCGTCGGTCACCCCCGTTTGCATCTGCTGCACCGCCGCCACAGCATGAATACTTCCCATGCCCTGTTGCGCTAACGACGTTAACCGACCAGCCAGCCGTGTGTGGTCAACGGCACCGTCAACCTCCCATTGCCCCCAGCAAACGGAGGAAACCAGCCCCTGTCTTTGTTTGAGAGAGACCAGCCGTTGCCGATATCGAGCAAAAGCATTCTGGAACGCGGCGGAATAGGCATAATCAGGCGACCCCTGAATGCCAAAAGCGGCAACGGAAGAAAACATCAGGAAAAATTCCAGCGGTTCATCGGCAGTTACCACATCAATATTCAGGGTTCCTGAGACTTTCGCCGCCATCATGTGCCGGAACGCATCCCAGGACTTATTCAGAATAGAACCATCACTCACCTGCCGGGCCATATGTAAGACCCCATTAAGGGTGATTCCTTCGGATTTCAGGGACTGCACGGCCTGATTAACACGCTCAAGATCGAGGATATCGACGGCACGGTAAATCACCTGGGCCCCGGACGCCCTGATGCGCGCCAAAATCGGGGCGACTTGATGTTCCGGGCGGCGAGAGAAAATAACCAACTGCGCCTGATAGTGATGACCTAAAACCTGACACACCTGTTCCCCTGTCTCTCCCAGGGCTCCGACCATTAAATAGGTCGCCCCGGTACGAAACAGTGCCCCCGGCACCTCATGCCCATCCGTTTCGCTAACACGTAACTCGTATCGGCGACCGCCACTGAAACGGATCGTCGGGGTCCTGACTGCCTGAGCATTTTTCCCCGGTTCATGTGCTGGCATGTCATCGCACAGCCAGGTTTGCATCAATTGCACAGCCACCTCCTGACCCGTCGAACGGGGGTCAACGATGAGGCTCCGATAGCGGTGGCCTACCGTTTCCAGAATCGCAGAACGGAACAGCCCGCTGAGCGCTTCATGGTGTACATCGGTAACGGTCAGGCCTTGTTCATAATCCGCCCGATGACAACAATAGAACTGTATCGGGTTCAGACGGGCAACCGCCTGTACGGCCTGAACACAACGATAGGCAAGCTCGGTTTGCACCTCTGTTCCATGAGGTAAGATCAGAAAAACCGCCAGCGGTTTGCCTGAATCGGGGATCGCCGCCTCCAGGCCGACTTTCAGGGCATTGATACCTGTCTGATCCTGTAGCGCACTGGCCGGTAACGTAATATGCCGCACATCCCAAATCGGTTGTGGCATATCGGCTATCTGTTGAACCTGCTGGCAAACCTGCTCAATGTCACGGTAATCCGAAGCCGTATGACTGAGCACCAGAATCTGCCGATCGCTACTGGCCTTAATGCGCTCAACCCATTGGCTGTCTTCACTTGCCTTCACTTCAACCCACGTTTCTGTCGCGCGGATCCACTGGGTTTCCCTTACTATTGGTTGTGCATGGGTGCCGGTTTCAGTGGCTTCTGATGTCCTGACTGTTTCAGCGTCTCCTGATAAAACAGACCGGACATCCACGGTTGTAACCGATGTTGGCGGTGCTTTTTCTGCAAACCAGCAGGATTGTCGGAAAAACGGATAGGTAGGTAAGTTTATTCTGCTGGGGGAACGATGCGTTGTGGATTGCCCCGCCTGCTCAGGCGCGGGATAGAGTAAATCCCATGGGATATCCAGACCTGTCACCCACAGCCCTGCAAGCTGACTCAGGTTTTGCTGACGGGTCCATTGTTCGATCACAGAACTGAATTCAGGTGTGTCGACAAACGCCTTATAAGATGGCGCATTGTCATTCACCCGACCTCTAAATAGCAGCGGAGCTGAGATATCACCGACAATGAATTGGGTTAGCTTTTCTTGCAGCTCACCGACTGAGCCCACAACAAAAGCGAGACGCTCCTCCATAGCCCGGCGTCCCCGCTGTAAGGTATAAGCCAGTCGCCTTAAATCAACAGTGCGTCCCTCGGCCTGTTCCCGCTGTAGCCAGGCCAGCAGATTTTCCGCCATAAGCGGCAAACGATCGGCCCGCATTGCCGACAAGACGATCAAAACCAGTTTGGCCTCGGGGGCCGTTTCGACCGCTGGCGGAAGATACTCCTCAATCACCAAATGGGCATTGGTGCCGCTGTAACCGAAGGAGCTCACCGCCGCTCTTCGCGGTTGTCTTTCATCATGTTGCCACGGCTTAAGCTGGGTATTGACATAGAAAGGCGAGTCATCGAAACCAAAGTGTTGATTAGGGGTGCGAAAGTGCAGAGAGGGCACGAGTTGCCGGTGTTTCATTGACAACAACACTTTCTGTACACTCGCCATTCCAGATGCTGCCGACGTATGGCCAATATTGCTTTTCACCGATCCCAGGCCACAAAAATTTTTGCGAGGAGTCCATTCTCTGAACACAGACTCCAGGGCCTCAAGCTCAATAGGGTCGCCCAGTTTGGTCCCGGTTCCGTGCGTTTCAATGTAACTTATCGAATCCGGGTTAATCTGATGTTTCCGGTAAACCTCTCTTTCCAGTTCTCTCTGACTGTTCACGCTCGGTGCCGTGATACCATTGGTTTTGCCATCTTGATTAATGCCCGAACCAATGATGACGCCGTAAATAGGGTCGCCATCAATTTCAGCCTGCGACAGGCGTTTCAATACCAGACACCCAACCCCTTCGCCGGGTACAAATCCATCAGCCGTGTTATCAAACGCTTTACACTGACCTTCGGGAGACAACATACCGGCAGAACACATTCCGATATACGTCTCCGGCATGAGATACAGGCTAACACCGCCGACCAAAGCCAAATCGATTTCACCACGTTGTAGTGCCTGAACAGCCAGATGGGTCGTAACCAGAGACGATGAACACGCCGTATCGACGGGAATGGCAGGCCCTTTAAGGTTCAGAAAATATGGAATTCGCGCCGCACCAATCGCAAAACTGTTACCGGTACCGGACAGGGGACTGGCGGAATTGAGCATCATATGAGCATATTCATAACTCATAATCCCCATATAGACGCCGCATTTCTTATGACTCAGTTCTTCAGGGCTATAACCGGCATCTTCAAACGCTTTATATCCTTCCTGCAGGAATAGACGATGCTGAGGATCCATCCCCTCGGCCTCCGCGGGAGAAATCGAGAAAAATAGCGGGTCAAAACTATCGATATCGCTTAATGCCCCCAGCCACTTGCAATATATCTTGCCCTCTTTGCTACGGTCAGCATCGAAATATTGGTCAACGTCCCAACGCGACTTAGGGACTTCACGAACCGCGTTACGACCATCAACTAAGTTGTCCCAGTATTGCTCCAGGTTTTCCGCGTCGGGATAGCGTCCCGACATGCCGATGATGGCAATTTTCTCAGCCTGCCGACTCATAACGCGGTCATCGTCTGGTATCGCCGCAGATACCGGGGCGGCCGACTTTAGCGTATCCCGAGGTAAATCCTCATGATCCGGAACACGCGTTGAAGTGGCCGCGACCGGCTTTGGGGACAGCGTTACACCATGAGGCTGGGCCGCAATATAGTCAGCCAAAACCTGAACATTCGGATAATCGTACAAACGGGTGGCAGAAAGGCGGGTGCCCAATCGCTTGTTAATCTCATTGATCCACTCAGCGCCAATAATTGAATCCAGCCCCAACTCTGCGAATGTTTGATTGTGTCGGATTGCTTCTGGCGTAATGTACAATGCATCGGCCAGGCTGGTTTTCAGTAGCTGGATTATCTCTGCTACCTGCTCATTCTGGTCTGCTGCTCTGTGGGTAGCCGGTGAAGTATGGATAGCTTTTGACGAATGGATGGCCTGTGGCGAATGGCTAGCCTCTGACAAATGGACAGTAGCGCGGTTCTGTTCAGCAGCTATCGTCTTATCTTCATGCGGATACACCACCCCAGCAGGGTGTGCTTGCGGTGCGTGCTCATCCGTCGCGCCGCGTGGCCCGCCATTAAGAACAATAAACTGCGCCAACTGGCGAATACTGGAATAATCGTATAAACGCGTGGCAGACAACGCGCTTCCCAGTTCCCGGTTGATTTCATGAACCCACTCAGCGCCGACAATCGAGTCCAGCCCCATCTCGGCGAACGAGCGATCAACGTGAATATCCGATTCTGGAGAACACAACGCCCTGGCCAGGCTCACGCGTAATTTGTCAATAACACTCGCCAGAGAAACGCCGCCATGCTGTTGTTCCGGGTGAAGGGCACCATTACCGTTTGTTGCCTTGACGCCGTTTATTCCTCTGGCGCTACTGGTGTGCTGGGTATCCGCCACGCTGCCATCTATGCCATGATCGCGGTGAATATCAGCCGCCTTACCGTTCAACCGTCCCACCGCTGATACCGGCTCCCCACTGCGCACAGCAAAGGGGCTGGCCCCCTTCTTCTGCTCCAGCGGCTGCAACATCACCTTTCCAGAATGATTAACAGGGGCAGAATCGGGTGTTGGCGACGCAACACCCCCTGTCGATTCAGCAACCACTTTCAGCGCCGGTTTATGCTGGTTCTCTGTAACCCAGTAACGCTTGCGGTCAAACGGATAGGTTGGCAGCGCCAAACGTGAGTGACGCTGACCTGCGTATAATTGCAACCAGTCAACCGATCTCGTCTCAACCCATACCTGGGCAATTTTCGTCCACTGTCGGGTCTGCCACCAGCGCTCAATATCCAGCATATCGATGCCAGGTAAACGACCTGATTCATCACAATTGACAAAAATAGTCCCCTCACTGGCTGCGGCCTGCGGATCCCTGGAAATCACGGACAGTTGGCGCAAAAGCGATGCCACATCTTCGGCAACGAAGGCGACTCTGGCATCCATCGCATCACGCCCGGTTTGCAACGTGTAGGCAAATTGTTTGAAGTGGCTTGCGACATGAGCTGAATTTTCAGTGACGTACTGCATCAGATGCTGCGCATAGACCCGCAACCTTTCGCTGTTTTTTGCCGATAGCACGATAATCTCCGGCTCATGCTCAAGCGACACAACCTCGTCAGGTTCCTGGGGGTATTCTTCAATGACCAGATGAACATTCGATCCGCCAGCACCGAAAGAACTCACGCCAGCACGTAAAGGCTGTTCAGCATGTCCGATCGTCGGACGTTGCCATGTCTGCCCCTCCTGGAGCACATAAAACGGGCTATCCTCCAGTTCAAGTAACGGGTTCAGCGTCTGGCAGTGCAGCGATTTGGGCAAATATTCATCCCGCATCGCCAGCAGAACTTTTATGACACCGGCCACTCCGGCGGCGGTTTCCGTATGCCCAATGTTCGATTTCACCGAGCCTAAAGCACAGTGTTTAACGACCGCTTTCCCTGGATTGGCCGCAGCATTCAGTCCATGCTTCTGATAAAGATCGTTAAACGCGATCTTCAGTCCATTGATTTCAATAGGATCGCCTAGCGGCGTCCCGGTTCCGTGGCACTCAATATAGGTAATACTGCGAGGATCAACCCCGGACTTCATATGCGCATCGCGGACAAGCTGAGCCTGAGCATTCGGGTTGGGAGCCATCAGCGACGTTGCCGCCCCACCGTGATTTTCCGCCGAGCCAATAATCACGCCGAGAATATGGTCTTTATCAGCCTGTGCCTCTTTCAGTCTCTTCAGCAGTACGACACCGACCCCTTCCCCACGGGCGTAACCATTGGCCTCTGCAGAGAACGTCTTACACCGTCCATCCTCGCAAATCATCTCTGCCTTACTGTACAGAATATGCATTTTCGGACTCAGGATCAGGTTGGCACCACCGGCAATCGCCATATCACAATCACCGTGCTGAATGCTCATCACCGCGCGATGAATCGCCACTAAAGAGCTTGAACACGCGGTATCGATAATTTCACTGGGGCCATGAACATCCAGCAGATAAGAGAGGCGGTTTGGACAAAACATATGAGGAATCGCCGTTAGCTCCACAATGTCGCGGGGCTGGGCGTTCAGTACGGTCTCCGCATAATCCTGTAAATTGATACCGGCGAATACCCCGACCTTTTTGCCCGCTAATGATGAGGGCGCGTAGCCGGATGACTCGATGAGCCGCCAGCTCGACTCCAGAAACAGTCGGTGCTGGGGATCCATGGTCTGAGCTTCACGGGGAGAAATGCCAAAAAAGGCAGGATCGAACTTATCCACATCCTGAATAAAACCGGCATACTTAACGTTGGTAAACTCACCGTCTTTAGGATTACCGTGGATTGCCCTCCAGTCCCAGCGTTCCCGGGGAATCTCACTGATACAGTCCTGTCCCTGATAAAGATGGCGTTGCAACTCTTCAACCGTGGATGACCGGGCAAACATGCCATCCATCCCGATAATCGCAATAGGCTCATAATTGCCGCCGAACTGATTTGCCTCGGTTTTATTGGGTTGCTGGCGTTTATCGTTCGTCGAATGGAACTGTTCGCGTTTTTGATTGAGCCGGTAGCTTCTGGCCATAAGCTCCTGAATCTGTCTGGCTGATGTTGTACCCGACGGTAAAGACGGCGCGGACGCTCCGACAACTGCCGTCTGCCGAACATCTTTGCGGGGTACATACCTGGCAGGCTGATGCTCATCGTTGATGGGCTGGCCATCATAGCGTTGCGCGACCTCCGGACCGAAGCGCTTGATGATGATATCTGTCAGTTCGCCAATGTTTCTGGCTTCAAAGAAAATAGCGGCAGAAAGAGACACCCCCAGCGAGTCTGCAATACGTCCCATGATTTCTGTGATGACAATCGAATCAACACCATAGGTTGATATTTTTTCTTCTCTGTCAATGTTTGCCGTCGGCAACTTTAATATCACAGAAAAAATACCCAGTATGTCTTGCAGCAATCTCTCGCGGTAATCTCTACCTTTAACCTCAGAAAGCAGACTATCCAGGACGGCTCCGGCAGCATCGGAAACCACCTGTGAATGTTCCATGGCAGACTGCATCAGCTCAGCCTCCAGAATTTTCCAGGCTGACTCGTGTAAGTCTCGGGCTCTGTTCTCTTTGCCTGTCATCGTTGTCTACCTTCCATTGAGTACTTCACGGTACTGCGCCAATAACTTAAGGAACTTCCACAGATCAACTTCCCACTGATGCCGGAAAGATCCGATGTAATAGTTCTGCCCCAAGTCAGGATCCTGTTCTTTTTTCATCCGGCTGAAATCGTGCAGCCCTTTGGCTTGTGAGAAATAAGCCTTGAGATAGTCCACGACAAACAGACCATGAGAGCGGGCGGAAACACCGAGTCCGGTGGCGGAGTTGATGTAGCCGATAAATAACAGGTTGTCGAAGTTTTTGGGGACAATATGTAAGAAGCAATCGGGAATACCCTGCTTCATTTCCAGATATTTATTATCCAGAAACGGAAAATGGCGGTTATATCCTGTCGCATAAATAAGGGTATCGACTTCAATTTGTGAACCGTCATCGAAGATCACCGTACGGCCCTGAAAAGCGCTCACATCCCCTTTGGGCTGGATATCGCCGTGACCAATAAAATACA
Organism: Dickeya oryzae; assembly: GCF_009372235.1. Lineage (GTDB taxonomy): Bacteria > Pseudomonadota > Gammaproteobacteria > Enterobacterales > Enterobacteriaceae > Dickeya > Dickeya oryzae. Next base: position 501,350 of record NZ_ML762921.1, read on the forward strand.
AAAGTTGCGAGTTCATAATGGGATGGGAAGCATCCAACGGATAATCCGGCTTTTTCAAGCCGTAATCGGTACCGTCGTAACCGGCAAGTTTAAAAACCTGCTGTATATAAGCCAGCGTTTCTTCGCGGGTGTTAAATTTATTGCCCAGCCCTTCCATCCATCTCGGCGTCGGCATGCCATTGATGAATTTCGGCTGATAGTAATAACCACGGCGTGTACTGTGATAAACCGCCGGGCAATGATGAACCGCATCAACGGCAATATCGCAGCCGGAATTACCGGCACCGATAATCAAAACCCGCTTGCCCTTGATGCGCTCCGGCGTCCGGTAATCGATGGAATGCATGATGTCACCGGAGAAGTGACCGGGATAGGCCGGTTCAGGATAACGGGCTTCCCGCTGCATACCGTTACTGACCAACACAAAAGAATAAAACTTTCGCTCTCCCGTCGATAATTCAACCTGCCAGCCATCCGCCTGCGGCTCAATACGGATCACCGCAACATTGAAATGCGCCTTTTCATACACCCCAAACGTTTTCGCATAATTACAGACATACTGATGCATCAGTTTATGACTGGGGTAATGAGGATAGTCTTCCGGCATAGGAAAATCGGGATACTGGGTATTAACCTTCGGCGAGATCAGATGCAGTGACGGATAGGTACGACCGCAGCGGCTGTTAGCATTCCATACTCCGCCAAAGTCCGACTCAGCTTCATACAGATCGTAATCGATACCGGCCTGGTTCAGCTCCTTACCGAGACTGACACCGTAAGGGCCACCACCGATAATACATACTCGTTTTCCTTGTCTATTCATTCATGAGATCCTTTTAACGTGCTGGCTATCCGTACTGTTTGTTCGTCAGTAACACCTTTTCGATCACACCTCAGACGGCTCGAGCGTGAGCAATGCCTCTTCTTTCACCATTTTTAAATTCCTGAGCCACAGACACAGCACACCTGACTCGTCGTATAACCTCAGGTCGTACCCGGGAAGATCGCCGGTAATAATTAAAGACTCTTGCCCTACAGGCGTAGGAAAGAGATAAACCGTCACTCGTTCTGTTATCGGCTTAAAGGCGACGATCGAATCCAGAGAGAATGGATACCACGGGGTACGCCCTGTCGTCTGGGGATGGCAATAGTGGTTTAGTGCGCAGAGTAACTGCCAGCAGGTCGTCAACAAGACTGGCCGGAACGTCGGCACATTCAACTGCCGAGGCAGTTCCGCAAGGGAATTGAATGTCACCAGCAACTGCTTGCCATCAAAACCGACTTTCTCAATCAAAGCCTGATTCTTCAGACCGTCTTCATCGAATATCTGTCTGATTTGATGGGTTATCTGATGGTTATGGGGCGCGTCCAACTGCGTTTCCAACGCCCGAATATCCAACGTGTCACCCTCGACAACAGGGTTCAGGGCAATTTGCCCAAAACTATGCGTTACGGATTCACCCTCGCGCTCAGTCACACACTGGAAATAGAAACCATCATCCTCCCGGGAAATATAAGTCTGGATATGACCATTGAGGGCATCCTGCATACGGGCTGGCGGCCCCCACAGGATGTAATTCAGTTCGGCAATATTTTCCTGACTTGCAGTATTTCCCTGGGTTGAAAGCTCCCAGGCACTTCGCACCAACTCCAGTAAAAGTAGCCCGGGAAGCTGGGTCTGAGCGGCAATCACGCCGGCGGCCATCATGTCCCCATAGGCAGAAAAATCCCCCGGAATGTTAAGTAACGCCGGAACCGGCCCAGCCTGTTGAAACACGCTGGCCGTCTCTTCGGCTACTATGGTCGAGCTGTGCGAAAATGCGGGATGACTGACAACGGAAGCGGAAACCGTTGAGCCAGACGCGAGCGTTGCATCCGAAGACAAAGCCGCCTCCTCTGAGGCTTTCCGAGAGCGTTCTGTCGTCATGGTCGGTATGTCGACCCAATAACGTTCACGAGCAAAAGGATACGTTGGCAGAGAAACCCGTCTGGGTCTGTGCGATGGCGTCACACGGGAATAGAGGATTTCCCAGTCGATATTCATGCCTTTCACCCATATCTCCAGCAGTTTGGCAAATTTCCCCTTACTGGCCCATGCCTGAATCAGATCATGCATATCTTCATCAACATCGAAGACGGACAAGGCATCACGATGCGATTTACTTTTTCCCTGATAGAGTAAATCGACCGTCTGCTGCTCACCGGCAAGAAAAGCGGCAAGCTTGCGTTGCAACTCATCAAGGGTGTGGGCAACCACGCCCAAACGCTCATTCATCGCTTCTCGTCCGGTTTGCAGGGTATAAGCCAGTGAGTGAAGATAGGCTTGCGCCTGCTCTGCACTGTTTGTATGCCCTGCGCTATCCCCTTTCTCCGCTATCCGATCAGCATATTCGCTCACATGAACCAGCAGATTGGCGGCCATCTGTTTGAGTTGCGTATCATTTTTCGCCGACAACAGAATCAGCGCTGGATCGCGGGATACATATTCTCCTGCTGAAATTTCTCTGGCAGACGGTTCTATCGCAGATAGTCCCTCAGTCGGGAATTGCTCAATAACTAAATGGGCATTGGTTCCGCTAAATCCGAAAGAACTCACAGCAGCCTGACGCCGCTGACCGGACTCCACTGTCCAGTCTCTGAGTTCCCGGTTGACATAGAACGGTGTGCCATCCAACGTAATGTGCTCATTGAGTTCCTGATGATGCAGCGTTGGAGGAATCTGTTGGTTCTTCATTGCCAGCAACACCTTGAGTACCGAAGCGACCCCGGCGGCTCTCAGCGTGTGGCCGATGTTGCTCTTCACCGACCCCAGTGCGCAGTAGTGCTCTTTGCGGGTAAATTGAGCGAAAGTCTGTTTCAGACCGACGACTTCCACAGGATCCCCCAGTTTGGTTCCTGTTCCGTGCGTCTCTACATACTGGATTTGCTCAGGATCGATACCAAAGCCGGTGTATACCGCCTGTTCCAGACGGGACTGAGCATTGCCGTTCGGGGCCGTAATGCCATTACTCTTACCATCCTGATTCACCCCCCAGCCCTTGATCACGCCGTGAATAACATCCTGATCTGCAATCGCGTCTTCCAGGCGTTTTAACAGCACGACACCAACACCTTCTCCGGGGACGAAACCATTGGCTCGCTGATCAAAAGTAAAGCAGCGGCCATCTTCCGACAGCATTCCGGCCTTGCTGGTCATAATGTGCATACTTGGGCCAGCCAACACCGAGACCCCTCCTGCCAAGGCCAGATCGCTATTTCCCAGTACCAGGCTGTCACAGGCAGAGGCAATCGCCACCAGCGATGACGAACATGCCGTATCAATAGCCAGACTTGGCCCCTGTAAATCCAGATGGTAGGCAATTCTTGCCGCTAAAATGGAAATCGCATTGCCCATAAAGGTTTGTGCATTGAGTTCCATTCCAAAGCGCGCGTCGTAGTCCCCCTCCCCGCAACCGACGAAGACACCGCACCGACGACCAGATAAATCAGCAGGATTGTACCCGGCATCTTCAATACACCCCCAGCATGCCTCAAGAAATACCCGCTGCTGCGGATCCATCATCTCGGCCTCCCGGGGAGAAATATTAAAAAACAGCGGATCAAACTTATCTGCGTCTTCCAGCACGCCCATCCATTTGGAATAGGTTTTGCCGGGTGTCTGGCGATTACGATCGAAAAAGTCGTCAATCGCCCAGCGATCCGCCGGAATTTCTGAAATACAATCTTCCCCTTTGCTCAAATTCTCCCAGAACTGTTGCACATTCTTCGCTTTCGGGAACTGACCAGACATACCTATGATAGCGATCACCGGGTGCCCGGCAGGAGCAGGGCTTGTAGCCGATTCAGTCTGTTCAGCGCGGGGAGTCTCTCCCCCCTGCGGCTCAGCACGTTCTGTCGCCAGCCGCATCGTTGTGACACTCGGTATCGAGGACTGATACCGACCTGCCGTAAACTCAGCCGCGGTATCGGAAGCTGTCGGCAGGGGAACGGTTGTTTCACTAAAAACGTCAGCATCAGACAACGAAGATTGACCAGACCCAGAACAACGCTGAACCAGCACGGCGAACTCTTGTAATGTTGGATAGCTGTATACGTCAGCCGCATTCAGGTTCAGCCCGTAGTGCTGGTTGATCTTTCTGATCCAGGTAACACCGGTAATCGAATCCAGACCCAAATCGATAAACGCAACATGGGGGTCGATCGCCTGAGGGTTGATTTGTAGCTCTTGAGACAGCGTTTGGCTTAAAAACGCCAGCATGCTTGCCGGGGGCGTATTCGCACGTGTTTGGGAATCAACAGCGTTTTCCCGACCCTTACCGCTGCCAACGGTGACGTCGGATAACCCTGCCGGTACCGAGCCGGGTGTCGTCTTTGCCTCTCTTTCCCAGTGTGTTTCCCGGTGTTCACCCGTTGCTGTATTTAGCCCCGCTTCTTTGATCACCAGCCCGGTGAATACCTTCAGATTGGGATAGCTGTACACCTCGGCAGCATTGAGAGTCAGCCCATATTCCGCGTTGATTTTTCTAATCCAGGTGACGCCGGTAATCGAGTCCAGACCGAGATCAACAAAGGGTTGTTCACTTTCAATATGTTCGGTTCTGATTTGCAACTCTTCCGCCAGCATCCAGCGTAACAGGGTATAAACCTGTTCAAACACAGCGTTACTATCTTGTGCTTTCTGCACGGCACGCGTTGAGTCCGGCGTTTTCACCCCCTCAACGTCCAAAACGCGTTGATGACTGGCCTGCGCCTGGTCACGGGGTGGCGTCTGCTGGCTGAACAGCCCTTGGTTAAAATGCTGTTGGATGCGAGTCAGCACTTCCTGATTGCCGACAAAAGTCTGCTCATGCATCCGAAGTTCCAGCGCATAATTTGCTTCGACTTGGTTTCTGATGCGCCGCGAACGCTGTGTCTTCCAGGCAACCAGCTCATCTCGGGACATTCGGGCCAGAGCATTGGCAGCCGCCAGCGCAAATGGCAGCACGTGAGCACGTTCAAGTACCGGATTTTTGAGCCCACGAGCCCGAAGTTCAAAACCTTTATACTCTCTGGCGGTAAACAGAATTTCTCTGGCAAGATCCAGACCCAGACGGCAGGGCAGGATGAGGGTTGACCCGGCTCCCGGCGTGAATCCGTAGCGCATATAAGGACTATAATAGACGCTTTCCTGACTGAAAATCGCCTCGTCACAGAACATGCCCACTGCCCAGCCAGGACCAATACCATGCCCTTGCATGGCTGCAATGACCGGGATATCGCACTCCAGCGGTAAGGCAAAGATCTTCTCATCGGTAAACTTCGCGTTTCCCTTCTGGATCGCCTGCAACGTTTCCATCGTACCGCCGCTGGCAAAATAGTGGTCATACCCGGTAAGCACCACCACTTTATAGGCCTGATTCTGGTGAATATGCGCGAAGATTTCTTCAAAGCCGGCAACAAAGGCTTTCGAGAATTTATTGCGGCTTTCCCGCTCGCACAACCGGACCAGCAGAACACCATTGTCATAGACTTCAGCTTCGATAACCGGCGAATTGAGCACCACCTTGCGCGGCTTACCCGGAGGTAATCCCAGTTGACCCGCCTCAAATGCCTGTAACTCGTTTTTCGTCAGTAAAGCGGATTCATGAGATTCAGAGATCGTGCGCTCGGCGTCAAAAGCGACCGGCTTCTCTGTCAATGCAACAGACTGACGGATAAGGTTGGCGGCCAAATGCTGCTTCAGTTGAATGAGTGCCTCTCTGGGCGCGCTTGCCAGTTCCTGCGCCAGCTTCAGACTTTCTGCGGCAACCTCCGCCGAAGGGAAAACCGGCATCAGCAAGCCCAGTTCTTTCAGATAACGCCCTTCAATTCCCCGCCCATCGGTCAGCAATACCTGAGCCGCAGAGGGTGTAAAACGCTCGCTAAGAAGATGATACAACTGCTGCGATACCTGCTGTTTCCGGCTGAGATACTGATAACGGCCTGTGGTACTCAAAACAGCAAAATCGCACAGGCAGACAAACAGCCACGCATACCCCTGGCAATCGCCCGGAACAGAAGCAATGACGGGGAACGGCAACGCCAGAACGCTCCGATACAACGCCTCTTGCAAAAACAGGTCGGCATCCTCTTCGAGAGCAGGGAGAAAGCGGTGTTCATCGCCGCTTATCAGCAGAACGCTGATGTCCGTCCGATTTTTTATTTCATTGAATAGACGCTGGAGATCTCTGAGCAGGGACATTCCTGGAGAACCCGCACCTGGCGAGCGACCATCCGCATCATGAAGCCGAAGGCAAAATATCCCCTGGCCTTCATCCGTCAAACGAAACGGAGAGTTTTCAGCGTTTAGGTTCGAAACCTGAAATGGCGCGGCCACCTGAAATGTTTGCAAAGAAGTCAGCACCCGCTTGCCTTGCGCGCGTTCACCGGCGTTTTGATGGTCAGCCACAGCCAATACAGACAGCTCAGTGTCTGCCGACATGACCGCGGAGGATCGTGCGGCCTGGCTATTCAGGGTATTCGGCGTCGAGCCGTGATCGTCCTCTGGCAACCAATACCGTTGTTGCTCAAAAGGATAAAGCGGCAAGCCTGCCACACGTTGGCACGGGGTCTGATACCATGCAGCCCAGTCGATTTGTCGGCCTTCGAGCCATTGTCCGGCCAACCCACGTAAATCACGCCGCTGAATAGACGCATCGATGTCTGCCTGTTGCTGCCTGCTGTTACCCTTGTTTTTCTCTCCCTGCGCAACCGTGCCGGTAAGATAGCGTTGAGAAAATGTATTCCGGTTTAGATAATCTTCCAGCCCGGTGAGGATCTCAGCATCACTTTTCCCGGCAATAGCCAGACGATGGCCTAAAGATTCACGCCCCAGTTGTAACGTATAAGCAATATCTTTCAACCGATTGGCTGTCAGATGTGGATGCTGCTGAAGATACGCTTTTAGTTGCCGGGCCAGGACATGCAATTGCCCTTCACTTCTGGCAGAAAGCAGTAATAGCGCAGGCTCAGGATCCGATTCTGGGAACCGGCTAACTGCCGATACGTCCGACGGTCGGAATTCCTCAAGCACCATATGAACATTCGTCCCACTAAAACCGAAAGAACTCACGGCGGCGATCCGTTTCCCCTGAGAATTCGGTTGCCAATCCTGAACCTGGGTATTGACGACAAAAGGCGTGTCCTCAAAGGGAATCAGTGGATTCGGCTTTTCATAGTTCACGCTGGGAGCCAACTTACGATGCTTGAAAGACAACAGCAGTTTGATCAGCGCACTGACCCCAGAAGCATGAACACAATGGCCGATGTTACTTTTTACCGATCCAATTGCACAAAAACCGGTACGCTGGGTCTGCCTGCGGAAGGCATCCGTCAGGGCGGTGATCTCGATAGGATCACCTAGCTTCGTTCCGGTGCCGTGGGCTTCAATATAGGTCACATCGTCGGCACTGAGGTTCAGCGCATCGTATACCTGGCAAATCAACTCGGTCTGCGAGCGGCTACTTGGTGCGGTAATCCCGTTCGTCTTGCCATCCTGGTTCATGGCCGAGCCTTTGATCACACTATAAATGTGGTCTTTATCGTCGATCGCATCCTGCAAGCGCTTAAGGATCACGACCCCCACCGCTTCGCCCGGCACAAAGCCATCAGCCCGGTGATCAAAAGGCTTACAACGCCCATCAGCCGACAACATCCCTGCTTTGGCACACAAAATGTGGAAGTTGGCAGTGGTATGGATGGAAACACCACCGGCGATTGCCATATCGACAGCGCCGTTTTTCAGACTTTCACACGCCAGGTGAACCGCAGCCAGCGACGATGAAGAAGCGGTATCGATCGCCATCGCCGGGCCTTTCATATCCATAAAATAGGCAATCCGGGCAGCCAGAATTGATGCATCGTTCCCCATAAATGAAGAGGCATCGAGTGGAATATCATGCTGGCGCAAGTTAACCTGATAGTCTCCGGCATCGGCACCGGCATAAACCGCCCATTTTTTGTCTTTTATTTCACGGTTGGCATATCCAGCATCTTCCAGCGCGTGCCAACTTTCCTGTAAAAACAAGCGCTGCTGAGGGTCCATTTGTTTGGCTTCTTTGCCAGAAATACCAAAAAAAGAAGCATCAAACTTATCAATATCTTCAATAAACCCGCCCCATCGGCCATACGTTTTATTTGGCTTGGTACGGTCTTCATCAAAATAGGCAGCAATATCCCAGCGCTCTGCCGGAACGTCAGAAATACAGTTGCCCCCTTCCAGTAGCAAGGACCAGAATGCATCCACATTCGCCACGCCGGGGAGACGTGCGGACATACCAATCACGGCGATATCATCATGGACAGGCCGGGACGCCTTGCGGGTATCATCCGCTTTTTGCAGGCTTTGTGTTGTCTGGCAGGCTTCGCTACGTGGTGTTGCCTCATCCTGAATATCGCTGTGCTGCTGCTCCAACTGCATACACGCGACAATAGCATTCTGATAATTTTCCATCAGATAGCGGCGTAAATCATTCACACAGCCATAATCGAAGAGCACCGTACTGGGGAGTTTTATCGCAAAGGCACCGTTCAGTTTTACAACCAGATTAATTGCCGCAAAGGAATCTACGCCATACTCGGAAAAGGCTTTCGCCTCGTCGATATCAACCGTTTTCTTCAGACACGCAAGCACGTTCTTCACGATCGTTGCGTTGATATAGTTCAGGATGGCGTCTTCATCGAAGTTGCCGGATTGCGGCACTGTCTCTTGTTCTGTCTGCTGACACTCCACCTGTTCGTATGCCGATTCCGACCGGAGAGCGGGTAATCGTCCATGCTGATCACCGATCTGTTGCATCAGGAGCGTATCCGTCGACGGCAACCTTTGTGACGACACAGCGACAGACTCAGATGGTGTGTTTTCATTGCTCGACGCAATCGTCTGTGATGAGGGAGTAAAAGTCAGTTCAGCCAACACCGTGGCAGGTAGGGTGTAAGTCCACACGCCGGAAGATTCTACTACAGACTGGATGGCGTCGAGACCACGCAGGAAGTTTTCCGCCGGTTTGTTTTTATCACTGGACACAAATCGAATTTCAACGCTCTCTTTCTTCCACTCCAGCGCTTTCCGACCTAATGCATTCAGCATCTGATATTCAACACCACGCCCCAGCACGCGACAACTGAGCAATCCCCCATCGACGGATAACACGTTTTCCCGCTCGGAGAAAAAGCACACACCACAAATACCATAATCGCCGAATCGATCAGCGACGCGGATGCTCAGACAACCCTGCTCTGGGCGCTGAATTCTGGCAAGAATATCGGCCACGGAGTATGGCGCTTTGACAAAATTAAACTGATTGGTGCGATGCGTCAGTTGAGACAACCTCTCAGCCTGGTCTTGCGTCGCTGGCTGAATGGTAATGTCAAGCTCCAGCCCTCGAATGAACGCTTCCATGCTGAATGCACTCTGACGGAACGCTTCACGCTGAACCTGTTCCTGATACAGATGGGTACGTTTTGCGTCTTCATGCGTTTGCTGACGCACCTGATCAAAGGCCCAGACATGAGCAAGAAATCCCGGAATATCGTCACTCTGCTTGGGCAAACGCAAACTTAATACCTGTGGGCAGCCTGCAGAAACTTCAGCGCATTCAATCGGACTATCATCCAGAAAAATAAAGCTATCCAGACCCAGATTTAGGGTTTTGGCCAGACGTTGGAGATTATCAGACTTGGCATTCCAGTTGATTTTTGTGTCAACAAAATCATGCCATTGCAAAATCATGTCGTCACGAGTGTCGAATACCCGCTTAACATCCTCATGATTATTCTTGCTCACCAGACATAACAGCATGCCTTGCTCTTTTTGGCGTAACATGAACTGTTGCAACGCACGATAATTCGAATCGATTTTGATGCCTTCAGCGCCTTGTTCCCCCACCACGCCAGACCACAACGTGTTATCGCAATCAAGGGCGATCACTTTATAAGGGGGACGCCGGAAGGCATGGATGTGACGCACAAGAACCGATGCGATGACCTCAAAAAACTCGGGGGTATAAGGAATATGTCCCATCTCATCACGAACGGCATCGTGATAGTCGGTGATACCATAAGCCGCCGACTCACAGTTCAGATCAAGGCTGATAATCTCCGTCTTATCCCCCAGAATCTGTTGCATCATCTGGGGCATGTTCTCAAGCAGATCGGTAGAAAACCGTTCCCGCATTTCTGGCGATGGTGGACAAAGCACAAAGAGCGTCGGCCCCCGACGGCTACCTTGTGTCTCCCTGACCAGAGTCAGCAGTTCCTTAAAGTTATCGCGGATCCCCTGCTCAAATGGAGTGAGGCGATGTTGATTGCCAGCCCGAGCAACAGGACGTCTGGCATAAAAATTGGATAGACCTGAAGACTTCAACATCTCTTCTTCAACTATCGCCAGTTCAAAGCCTTTATCTCGCAGTAACTGGGCTATGTTGTCCGCGGTTGTACCTTCTTTATCATGAACCTCAACGACAACTTGACGAATATTCGGCCATATTTCATCAGCAATACTACTTAAAATGTCCCATTCACATTTTTCAGCATCCACTTTCAGCAGATCGATAGCCTCAATATGATGCTCTTGCATAATACTGGCTAACGAACGCATCTGAACCTGATAGGTTTGTTTTTGCAGACGTTCACTGATCATGGTATCCAAGTGTTCCCGAATAGCTTCACTATCCGTTTCAGCGAAACGCTTGGTCATTTCATTTTCCATTGATTTTTTCAGCGCTTCGGCATCTTCCGCTTCATCGGTATGAAACCCTGACCAGACCGATGAATTCGGGTAAAAAACAAATTCGGCTTCCCCGTCCTTGTCGGCAATACCCACTTGCAACGCTTTCGCCTGAGGCGCATACAATGCGAGGTTTTTTCGAAGAATGGCGTAAGAAATCGGTGAAGGTTCGCAAGAAAAAATACGTAAATCAGGACATTGGGTTGTAGCAAACAGAGAGAACATGCCGATGTTGCCGCCAATATCAACTATCACGTCGCCAGGCTGAAAAGAAATGCCGTGTTTCACGTATGTTTTCTCTACGAAAATCTCTTCATAGAGATAGCTGGTTTCATAGGATTTCAGATGTGCCACCTCCATACCGTTCGGCAGCACAACGCGTTCACAATCCGTCAAATGATGATCAATTTGCGCCGAGGAAACCTGAGGTACCCCACTTTTTCCTGAGGTCGTCGTTATCGGGGACATGGTCATTAAAGACGTCGTGCCCGGGCCATTGGCAACCAGATCTTCTAACCGACAGATAATCGTGTTTACCCCTTCGGTATTCGTAGCCAGTAAACGTTGTTGATCCAGAAGTTCCTGATATACCTGGTTGTATGGCGCAAATGTAATTTGATCGTTCCAGTTCAGGCGGGAGAACCATACTTGCAACGGTTCAGCGATCGGCTCTGCGGTGAAAGTCGCCGCAATCGCCCATGATTGACCAGCAACACTCCCTGCTTGATTTTGCTGACCAAGCCCTAATGAGGTGTCTGTCAGGGGTTCTCTTTCCGTCGCCTGCTCACGTTGTTCGGCTCTTTGATATGAGCGAATATGCAATCCTTTCATTTCCACCAGTATCTCTCCCGACTCATTAGCTAAAAACACATCAAAAATGCCCTTTTCGGGCGTGTCTGCAACGGCCTGTCTGGGTACGACAAACACATCACACGTTGGCGTCAACGGTGTGTGAATCACGATGTTTTCCAACGAGAAGGGGACATAAACCTGATGTTGATAATCACGCCCCCGTGCTTCTCTGGCACCAAGTAAAACCGTTTGAATTGCGGCATCGAGTATGTAAGGGGAAGGAAGGCTGGTCAGACTCGCTTCATCAGCCACGATCCGCCCCCAAAAAAGATCCTGACTGCAGTGAAGCTCGTCCAGACACTGAAACTGTTCCCGGTAGTCGATTCCGCCAGCCAGAAACAAGCGGTAAATTTCATCGCGGTTCAGTCGGTGAGTAAACGTGTGGGATGCAGTATCAGGAAGCGGAAAGGCAGGTGCTTCAGCCTTGTTCGTAGACGATTTTTTATTCAAACCAGACGGATTGTTTAAACCCGAGAAAACAACCCCCGTCGCATGACGTTTTATCGCTTTTCCCGGCACCTTGGATGTAATCCAATAGGTAGTGTCATCCCCATCAGTATCCAGATGAATATTGACCTGGCAAGCGCCCTCCGTAATGGCAAGTGGCGCAAACCACACGGCATCTTTGACCTCAAAAGGGTAGAGGGAAGTCTGATGGTCACGCTGCTTTTTATCCAGGAGGGAGGCCGCGACAAAATGAATATATCCCATTGCCGGCAAGATTGGTTCATTCGATACTATGTGCCCAGAAATAATAACACTGCTATCATTTAGTATATATTCTGACATCACGACCTCCTTGTCACCAATATGTTTAAAAATTTTATTTAAATACCGAAACCTTCGTCCTTGAAGATGTCGGCATTGATAACATCAAAAAAACAATAAAAATTTAAAAAAATTCTCAAACCCCAACATATCGCTTGAGGTAAATATTGGAAACCAAAAGTAAACTCCGGGTATAGAAAGAAAAATCCAGGTATGCAACGAGCGGCATACCTAATTCATTGAGAACCTACACGTATTACCAGCCTGTTATAGATATGTCTTTCCCTCAATAAAAAAATTATTGCAAATTATTTCAATTATTATGGCGGATCATTTTTCTACAATGAAAACAGTTAAATGACTGCTCTACATAGTGGCATCTATTGAGGGAGAACAGACTACGTTGAGCTATTTAGCCCATCACGATAAAACACGCGACAGGAGCCGCGTATGCTGGCTCATAGCGGTGTTAATACTGCTCGGAACAACCGCGTCAGCGGTGTTGCCGGGCGGATCCACAGTGCCTTGTAACGATAAACCTGGATGGCTGAATAAGGTTCAGCACTTTTATGACAACCCTTAGCCCGTTTCCCGGAAAGAGCATAGGAGTAGGACCGGTTAAGGATAAAAATTATAAAAGGCGGGTGTTCAGCTTTTATTGATAAGAACATTGATTGACACGTCTTTCTTCGCTGATATAGAGTCGTCTATAAGTTAACCATACGTTAAAGAGATAAATTTACCTTCATTTATCCCAAGAGAAACATTTACATCAGAAAAAATTAAAATTGCAGAAATACAGCAATGAAGCAAATCCTTAAACTGGTTAGATGACTGGTTAGATTCTTGTGTTTCATTCTCAGTCGATAATGAGTTTTATAGTTTTATCTTATATCTGGATAATTTTCTCTGCCTGTAGCCATTTTTAAGTCAGTCATGCACAAGTAAGGAGCATTGTATGAGCAGCAAGAGCAAGGAAGATATTTTCAATATTATCGTGCATAACTTACTGGAAATCCTCCCCTATCTGGATGCCAGTACCATTACGCCGGAACAGAGCATGAAAGACGTAGGGGCCAATTCAATTGACCGGGCTGATGTTCTGCTCGCCAGCATGGAAACCCTCGATATCATATTCCCTCTCCATGAAGCCGGAGACCTCAAAAATATCGGAGAATTAGTGGATTTTCTGTACGCTAAAGCACAGTAGCCATCCACACTATGCTGATTTTCTGGCGAATCTGGCCTTTCAGTGAACCAAAGCAGGATGCGTATGAAGAACAATGTCGTTGTGACCGGCTTAGGCGTAACCGCTGCAAATGGAATCGGAATACCCGCGTTTACCCAATCACTGAAAACAGGTGTCAGTGGAATCAACAGGCATACCAACGAATTTCCAGAAATCAAAGCCAGCCTGGCTGATTACAACTATAAAGCCGCACTAGAGTCTTTATCTCTCGCTCAGGAAGAGCTAAAAAATGCTTTGCGATTGGGGGCCAGAGTGCCGTTGAGTAGCAGGGTATCACTCGCTACAGCACTTGAAGCCTGGCATGATGCCTTTGCCGACGGATGTCCTTACCCTCCAGAACAAAGAGGAATCATCATTGCCGGACATAACGTCGAGCAACAATATCAATATCAGATCCGACAATCCTTCATCGACCAACCCGAATTTGTTCCCGCCAGTTATGCGTTGTACTTTATGGACACAAATCAGTTAGGTCTGCTCAGCGAGCTTTTAACTATCCGTGGAGAAGGCTGTTCTGTTGGAGGCGCTTCAGCCAGCGGAAACGCCGGCATTATCCAGGCATACCGGCAAGTTGCATCAGGAATCACCCAATCTTGTTTGGTCGTCGGAGCAATGGCAGATTTATCACCGCCAGAGATACAGGCGTTCAAAAACAGCGGTGCCCTGCTGACCCAAAGCGACACGAGTGATCCCACGCAGCTTTGTCGCCCCTTTGATCAAGATCGAAAAGGGTTTGTTTATGGCCAAGGGTGTGCCTGTCTGTTGCTGGAAAACGAGCAAAGCGCCCGTGAACGCCGTGCACCGATTTGGGGACGAATTCTTGGTGGTAGTATCTGTCTGGATGCCAATCGAGGCAGTAATCCAAGTTGTGAAGGCGAGTCTCAGGTGATGCAACAGGCGCTGTTGACTGCCCGTTGTCCCTATGACTCGGTCAACTACATCAATACGCATGGCACCAGTTCACTAATGGGGGATGAAACTGAAATCGCTGCCATCAAGCGTGTTTTTGGCCCTTACCATCAACAGATTTGGCTCAATTCAACCAAAAGCCTCACGGGGCACTGCCTGTATGCCGCCGCTGCCGTAGAAACGGTAGCCACATTGATACAGATGAAAGAACGCTTTCTTCATCCAAACTTGAACCTGAAAACACCTATCAACAATGAATGCCGTTTTGTCGGACAATACGCTCAACATCAGGAAATCAACGTCGCTTTGAATAACGCCTTCGGCTTCGGCGGCATTAATACCTGTGTGGTGTTGGAGCATGTCAGCCACTAGCATTCACCTAATTTAGCATAAGAGGGACCTTATGATTTCTGTTGGAATTGAAGCGATAAACGCCTTTTGTGGCACCAGCTACATTAATGTCAGAGAGTTGGCGCAGCACCGTCAGCTAGATATATCTCGTTTTGACAATCTCTTGATGAAACAGAAAACGGTGAGTCTGCCTTGTGAAGATCCTGTCAGCTTTGCCGTCAACGCAGCCAAGCCGATTCTGGATGCGTTAAGTGAGCAAGAAAAAAACAGCATTGAACTGTTGATCACCTGTACAGAATCGGGAATCGACTTTGGCAAATCAGTCAGTACCTATGTTCACCACTATCTGGGGTTAAAGCGAAACTGTCGCTTGTTCGAACTGAAAACTGCCTGCTATTCCGGTGTTGCCGGTTTGCAAATGGCTGTCAATACAATCCTTTCCCAGACATCTCCCGGCAGCAAAGCGCTAGTTATTGCCACAGACATGACTCGCTTTATTCTGGAAGAAGACAACGGCGATCATACTAGCCAGGACTGGTCTTTTGCCGAGCCAAGCGGTGGCTCTGGCGCTGTTGCTATGCTGGTCAGCGACACCCCACACGTTTTTCAGATCGATGTGGGGGCAAACGGCTATTACGGCTATGAAGTCATGGATACATGCAGGCCTGTCCCGGATAGAGAAACCGGTGATTCGGATCTGTCATTGCTGGCTTATCTGGAATGTTGTGAAAAGGCCTACCTGGAGTACGAAAAACGTGTTGCTGGCATTGATTATGTCAACACTTTTGGTTATCTGGCATTCCATACGCCTTTTGGTGGCATGGTCAAAGGTGCCCACCGTAACATGATGCGTAAACTGGTTCGCGCCACCCCCCAAGATACAGAGGCCGACTTTAATCGTCGCGTGGCTCCTGGGCTGAATTATTGTCAGCGTGTCGGTAATATCATGGGGGCAACATTAGCACTTTCCCTGCTCAGCACCTTGTCAAATGCGGATATTCAGTCACCGCAGCGGATTGGGTGCTTTTCTTACGGTTCTGGATGCTGTTCCGAGTTTTTCAGTGGTGTCGTTACCCCTGAAGGTTGCCAACGTGTCAGGCAGATGGAAATCGGAGCTCATCTTGACAGGCGCCGCGAACTCACGATGCGTGAATATGATGCTCTGCTTTACGGTAACCATGGGGTCCGCTTCGGTACCAAAAATGCCACTCTGGACCTGAGTCATTTCCCCCAGATCCATTCCACTACCCGGGAAGCTCATCATCTCGTACTGAGCCGAATCAACGAATTTCACCGTGAATATGAGTGGGTCTGACAATGCCATCTTATCAAACCATCCGGTTACGGCAGGAAGGCGCGGTGTTGTACTTGCAGATATACCGACCTGAAGCCAATAACACCATCAATGAAAACTTTGCGATAGAGTGCCGGGAGGTTATCCGACAATACCGGGATAAAATCAGTATATTAGTTGTTGAAGGATTACCGGAGGTCTTTTGCTTTGGTGCCGATCTGCAGGCGATAGAGCAAGGCAACATTGCCGGCAACGGCAGTGGGGGTCGTCCGCAGGATCCAGAGATCCTTTATGAAGTCTGGCAAGATATGATGAGCGGACCTTACATTAGCATCGCTCATGTAAGAGGCAAAGCCAACGCGGGAGGAATCGGTTTCGTTGCTGCCAGTGATATCGTCATTGCAGACACTGGAGCCATGTTCAGCCTGTCTGAAATGTTGTTCGGTTTGTTGCCTGCCTGCGTACTTCCCTTTCTGGTACGCAAGATAGGAAAACAAAAAGCGCACTATATGACGTTAATGACAAAACCCGTATCAGCAGAACAGGCTCACCACTGGGGTTTAGTCGACGACTACGGCGGCAACAGTGACTTGATCCTCAAAAAGCACATACAACGGCTCAACTGCTTATCAAAACGCGCCATTGCTCGCTACAAATCATACATGAGTGAGCTGGATACTCTCCCCCGTGATCAGAAATCTGCCGCCCTGGCTCTGAACGTAGAAATTTTTTCCGATCAGGAAAACCTCAGCAAAATATCCCGTTACATCCAAACGGGAAAATACCCTTGGGAGGCGTAAAGAGAATGTCCACAAATGTCGTTGATTTTCAGGAAATAGAGCCGGGAATTGTTCACATAAAAATGCAGGACAGAGCCCACAAAAACACGTTCTCCCGAGCATTAATCTACGAGTTGATCCAGGTATTCAAACACATCGAAACATCAGAGCAATATAAGGCAGTCATTCTAACAGGTTACGACAGCTATTTTGCTACAGGAGGCACTCAGGAAGATCTCTTTGCCTTACAGGAAGGAAAAGGAAAATTCACCGATACCAACATTTACAGCTTACCTCTGGAGTGCCCAATTCCGGTCATTTCGGCCATGCAGGGACACGCCATCGGAGGTGGTCTGGTAATGGGGCTATTTGCCGACTTTGTCATTATGAGTCAGGAAAGCATTTATACAGCCAACTTCATGAAATACGGCTTCACTCCCGGTATGGGGGGAACACTTATTGTACCCGAAAAACTGGGGCTGGCTCTGGGACAAGAGATGTTGATGCTGGGTAATAACTATCGGGGTGAGGAGTTGAAACAACGAGGAATCCCCTTCCCGGTTTACCCAAGGGAACACGTTGCACAAGCAGCCTTGTCCAGGGCCAGGGATCTGGTCAAAAAGCCACGAACGTCACTTATCACGTTAAAAGATCACCTGACTCAACATCTTCGGGCCAGATTACCCGAGTACACAGCACAGGAAGTCATCATGCATGAGAAGACCTTTTTTCAGCAGGAAGTCAGACAAAATATCTCCAACCTATTCGGCAACTAAGTGAATACAGCGCCCCCTCACCCAGAAGGGGCTTAAAACAACCAGAAACTGCCTGAGCATGCTTAAATTAGGCGCTATAGGTCGACAGTTTTCTGGAAACCACAATCTCAAGCTTACGGCCACAAGCAATCTTTTCACTAAAACATAATTGACACCGATTTATAGAACATTGAAGCAGCAAAAAGCGAGATGACGAGCGAAGCGCCGCGATAAAACAACTTCGGTTTTAGTCTGTGCTGGCTTGAGGCGCCGCTGATATTCATCAACGTACCGAAGTAAATCCATATAAAAGACATTGGCAGCAATGCCAACAACAAACAGAGCATCGCCTGGATATAGCTGTGTTGATATATGAAAGCTGACGGAGGAATGATGGAATCAGCGAACACAAAGGCCTTCGGATTGAGTAAGGTCGTGATAAAGACAGTACTGAAAGTGATCTTGCCGCTAGTTTGATGCAGCGAAAACTTCCACACTTTTATTGCCAAATAGACGACGTAAAATGCCGACAAAAATTTAATAACGCTCAGCACCGGGTTTCCATGTTGTGCTAAATAGTTAAATAGTAGCCCCCATGCAGTGACAGCCAAGAGATACCCGAGCCATTCTGATAAAGTCAGTTTTATACTTTTAACAAAACCTTGGGTATAACCAGAGCAAAGAAGCAATGTATTGGTTGGCCCTGGTATGATCAGAAATAACGCGATGTATAATGTAATCTTTATATATTCACTTCCATGAATCATTTTGGTATTCCCTTTACTAAACTAATAACCTGTGGTCTGGTGTTGTTCCGAGATCAGCAATCCAATATATACCCGTCATACTTCAAGCTACAGGTGCGTTGGTTTATTACTCGGCCCATCCCCAGGTCCCGCTCCTGCGGGCCAACGTGTTGCGTCGTTCAACATGCAAGCGTGTTGTCCTGCAGCTCCAATATTTAGGGTATAGTCAGCTCCCTAAAACAAAACCGCCGCCTTTCTATCTGGATCAGTCTGGTTCAGCAAAACAGGTCACCTTGTTATGGTAACTAATTCAGTTTGCTGATGAATGCTTCCCAAGGTCACGATAAAAAATAAGAATAGTTATTAAAATAATAAATAACATTTATTAAATTTAGAAGAAATAAAATAAGTGACTGAGTAAGCAAGGACAACCAACACACCTATAACCCGAAGGTATGACAGGTATAACAATAAGTATTGCTCTTAATGAGCATTCCAGGTTATCAGGTATATCGAAATCAACCTTTCGCAAACTGGAGTCTGATAATTCAAATCCGTGAATCGATGCATGGACGCCATTGACAGCTCCCCGCAAGTTCCTTTAAACAATCGGCCTGCTGTTAGCACCAACTCATACTCTTATATGGGAAAAAACACGCCGACACAAGGGGGAGATGTAAGTATCCCGGTAAACCGAACCATTCACTTTTAGAGATCTTCCGACATACTGATTATGTCCCGTTGAGGAGATCGCCATGCGCAAAGCCCGATTTACCGAACACCAGATCATCGCCGTTTTGAAGTCCGTTGAAACCGGACGGACCGTCAAAGACGTTTGTCGCGAAGCGGGAATATCCGAGGCTTCATATTACATCTATGGACTACCTCCGTTTTGCAAGTACTGAACCTGGTTTTGGGTTGTTGCTTACATCTATCCGGCATCAGGAAAATCTGTGCCCAAATGGGTAATCCGCACACAATCGCCTCAACAACTGGACGGCCTGGGGGCCAGTGTAAAAATCAGGTTCCGATTGTGCAGGTGCAACCTGTTTCCATTTTTCAGTACTCTGCAACTTTAATCAGGTAAGTTTCGTATCCCTGCGGGCTGGTATTCAGTTGCGTTCCGAAGAATTGACCAGATAATCCGGGCGTTTTTATTGGCTACTGCAACAGTCGTTTTATTAAATCCACGCCGTTCTTTTAGCTGATTCACCCATTGGTTTAGATATCCATCATTATTATTTGTCGCTACTCTGACGACAGCCCGGGCACCGTGAATAAACAGAGTCCGCAGATGCTTGTCGCCTTTTTTTGTCATATTCATCAGTACCTGTCTGTCACCGCTTGAGTGCTGTCGAGGGACTAAACCAAGCCACGCAGCAAAATGACGGCCATTCTTAAATTCTGTTCCTTTACCTATCGCAGCAACTACTGCAGTGGCAGTTTTTGGCCCTATGCCCTTAACCTTGGCAATTCGCTGACAAGCTTCGGATTGCCTGAATACTACGTCTATTTCTTTATCAAAAAAGCTAGAACCATAAACGCGTTCATCGTATTTACTGCCTGTTAAAACTGAATTTTTGTCGTAAAGGAAAGCAACGTTTGCCCGTGCGTAACCCCGCACCGCTGGTGACGCCGGAAGCACTTAACCAGAGCTGGTCGATAGATTTTATGCATGACGCGCTGGTCTGCGGCAGGCGCTTTCGGACCTTTAATGTGGTAGATGACTTTAACCGCGAGGCTCTCGCGATAGAAATCGATCTGAATATCCCGGCGCAGCGGGTGGTCAGGGTATTGGACAGGATCGTGGCAAACCGTGGTTATCCGCTGAAACTGCGGATGGACAACGGACCAGAACTGGTCTCGCTGGCGCAGTGGGCAGAAGAGCATGGTGTCATGCTGGAATTTATCAAACCGGGAAAACCCACGCAAAATGCCTTTATCGAACGTTTTAACCGGACATACCGGACAGAGATACTGGATTTTTATCTGTTCAGGACGCTGAATGAAGCAAGGGAAATCACAGAGCGCTGGCTGACGGAATACAACAGCGAGCGGCCTCATGAATCCCTGAATAACCTGACGCCGGAAGAATACCGGCTGATGACTGAAAATGATCTTCCCCCTGCATTCAGTACCGCTGTAAAGTAGAGTTTTCGGCCCTTCTTCTCCGTCAAAAAGAGGTCATCCGGCATGAAAAAGACACGTTATACCGAGGAACAAATCGCTTTTGCACTCAAACAGGCTGAAACCGGCACTCGAGTCGAGGAGGTCTGCAGAAAGATGGGAATTTCCGAGGCAACATTTTACAATTGGAAGAAGAAATTCGGCGGTATGGGCGTAACAGAGTTACGTCGTCTTCGGCAGCTTGAGGAAGAGAATCAGCGCCTCAAACGCCTGGTAGCTGATCTGAGTCTGGACAAGGAGATGCTGCAGGATGTCATCCGAAAAAAGTTCTGAGGCCGCTGCAGAAGCGCGATGCGGTAGAATATCTGCTGGCGGCGTACCGTATCAGTGTACGCAGAGGGTGCAGGCTGATGATGCAGAGCCGTACCGTATACAACTATCGTAGCCATCGCGATGACAGGGCCATTACTCAGCGGATACGGGAAATTGCTGAAACACGGATCCGTTATGGCTACGAGCGCATTCATATTCTTCTGCGCCGTGAGGGCTGGCTGGTTAACCGTAAGAAAACACACCGTATTTACTGCCTTGAGGGGCTTAATCTGCGTTCTAAACGTCCACGGCGGCATGTGACCGCCAGACACAGGAAAGGTCGGCCTCAGGTACTCACCGTAGATCAGTGCTGGAGCATGGATTTCGTTGCTGATAATCTGTTCAACGGGCGTCGAATCAGGGCGCTAACTATAGTGGATAATTTTAGTCGTGAATGTCTGGCGATCGAGGTCGGTCAGGGTTTACGTGGCGATGATGTTGTGGCTGTCATGGACCGATTAAAACAGTCACAGGGGCGCATTCCTCAAAGGCTGCAGACAGACAACGGCAGTGAGTTTATCTCAAAATCGATGGATCGGTGGGCATATGAAAACCAAGTAACGATGGACTTCTCACGCCCCGGAAAACCTACTGATAATGCCTTTATCGAGTCATTTAATGGCAGTCTGAGGGATGAATGTCTAAATGTACACTGGTTCCTGTCACTGGAAGATGCGCAGGAGAAAATCGAACACTGGCGGCACGAATATAATCACTTTCGCCCGCATTCTTCTTTAAATAACCTGACTCCGGCAGAATTTGCCCGAAGTCACCAAAAAGGCCCGGATCTCTGATTTAGCCTGGTACGGATATTGGGGGGAGGTCAAAAAACCGGATATCTCAAAAAGTGCATGGAACTAAAACGGGTGTGCTTACAAAGCCTCGGATGTAGCTGGATTTCTGTGGACTGCGCTGGAACGAAAAAAGGACCCTCAGGTCCTATTTTCAAGTATCTACAGACTTCGATAGAACTCTGTAGATCATAATTTGGAGCGGGAAACGAGACTCGAACTCGCGACCCCGACCTTGGCAAGGTCGTGCTCTACCAACTGAGCTATTCCCGCAGGGGTGTGACGTAACGTAATTTACTGTCGTTACGGGGAGCGCATTATACGAGAAACTTTCTCTCCCGCAACCCCCCTGACAAAAAATTGTGTGCAAGTGCCGACAAAATCAGCAATACGCCGAAAATCCCCGCAATAGCCAACCGTTACAACTGAATAAAGTGCTCGCGGTAGTACGCCAGTTCCGCGACCGATTCACGGATATCGTCCAGCGCCTGGTGAGTATTGCGCTTTTTAAAGCCCGCCAGAATCTCGGGTTTCCAGCGGCGCGCCAGTTCCTTGAGCGTACTGACGTCCAGATAGCGGTAGTGGAAATAGGCTTCCAACTCCGGCATGTAGCGGAACAGGAAACGACGATCCTGCCCGATGCTGTTGCCGCAAATCGGCGATTTGCCCGCCGGTACCCACTGTTGCAGGAAAGCAATGGTTTCCCGCTGCGCCGCGTCTTCGTCAACGTGACTGGCTTTCACTCGCTCCACCAACCCGCTGGCAGTATGGGTACGCACGTTCCAGTCATCCATCAGCGCCAGTTGGCTATCAGGCTGATGCACCGCCAGCGTCGGGCCTTCTGCCAGCACATTCAGGTTAGCGTCGGTCACCAGTGTTGCGATCTCGATGATCCGATCCCGTTCAGGATCCAGCCCCGTCATTTCCAAATCGATCCAGATCAGGTTGTTTTCATTTACCATCGTCGCGTTCCCGTGTCGCCCTTGCTATTGAAAGTTTCGCCGCCAGCAGGCTGACAGGCCCGGCAGCGGTTAATTAAAATAAAATAGCGTGTATTATAGTCGCTTCCATCGCCACCGGCGATAAGCGCCGAACCAAGAGAGACTGCGTGAGTAAAAAGAAACTGTCAAAAGGTCAGCAACGGCGGGTTAGCGCCAACCATCAGCGCCGCCTGAAGCATGCCGACAGCAAAGTCGAGTGGGATGACAACCAATTGGGCGAACCGCAGGAAGGCATCATTATCAGCCGCTTCGGCATGCATGCTGATGTGGAAGCGCCGGATGGCGAGGTGCACCGCTGTAATCTTCGCCGTACTATCCCCTCGCTGGTCACCGGTGACCGGGTCGTCTGGCGTGCCGGTAATGAAACGCAGGCCGGCATCAGCGGTATTGTCGAAGCGGTACACCCACGTCAGTCGGTGTTGACCCGGCCGGATTACTATGACGGTATCAAACCGATCGCCGCTAATATCGACCAGATTGTGATTGTCTCCGCCATATTGCCGGAGCTGTCGCTCAACATTATCGACCGCTATCTGGTGGCCTGTGAAACGCTGGAAATCGAGCCGTTGATCGTGCTCAACAAAACCGACTTGCTGGATGACGAAGGCCGGGCGTTCGTAGAAGACGTGATGGATATCTATCGCAACCTGCACTACCGGGTGTTGATGCTGTCCAGCCACACCCAACAGGGCATCGCCGAACTGGAAGCCGCGTTGACCGGCCGTGTCAGTATCTTTGCCGGGCAATCCGGCGTCGGCAAGTCGAGCCTGCTCAATGCGTTGCTCTACCCTGATGACGCCAAAATTCTGGTCAACGATGTGTCCGATGCTTCAGGGCTTGGCCAGCACACCACCACCGCCGCGCGGTTGTACCACTTCCCCCACGGCGGCGACGTTATCGACTCGCCGGGCGTACGCGAATTCGGCCTGTGGCATCTGGAGCCTGAGCAGGTCACACGGGGTTTTATCGAGTTTCGCGACTATCTGGGCAGTTGTAAATTCCGTGACTGCAAACACGATACCGACCCCGGCTGCGCCATCCGCGCCGCGCTGGAGCGAGGTGAGATAGCCGCTGAGCGTTTTGATAACTACCACCGCATTCTGGAGAGCATGGCGCAGGTAAAAACGCGTAAATCCTTTTCTGCTTCGGATAACTGACATTTATCGTATCCACCGCTACAATGCGCCCCTTTTTACGGCGTACCCTTAGAAAACGACGAGGCTCACTGTGCTGGACAGAATCAAGATTGCTCTACAACATCTGCTCCCGAAGGTCTGGCTGACGCAACTGGCCGGTTGGGGAGCCAACCGCCAGGCTGGCCTGCTTACCAGACTGGTGATTGAACTGTTTGTGCGCATCTACAAGGTCAATATGCAGGAAGCGCAACAACCCAAGGCCGCATCCTACCGTACGTTCAACGACTTTTTTGTGCGCCCGCTAAAACCGGGAATTCGTCCGGTTGATCCACTGGCAAACCGGTTAGTGTTCCCTGCCGATGGCGCAATCTCTCAGTTGGGCACCATTGACGATCTTCAGGTCTTGCAAGCCAAACAGCACAACTATTCACTGGAAGCGCTGTTGGCCGGTAACGTCATTCTCGCTGACCTGTTTCGCGACGGCGTGTTCATCACAACTTATCTCTCACCGCGCGATTACCACCGCGTGCATATGCCGTGTGACGGTATTTTGCGCGACATGATCTACGTGCCGGGCGACCTGTTTTCCGTTAACCCACTGACCGCTGCCAACGTGCCGAACCTGTTTGCCCGCAACGAGCGTGTGATCTGCCTGTTCGATACGCCATTCGGCCCCATGGTGCAGATCCTGGTGGGCGCGACCATTGTCGGCAGCATCGAAACGGTGTGGGCGGGTGTGGTTACGCCGCCGCGTGAAGGCATCATCAAACGCTGGGCTTATCCGCTGGAAGGCGAAGACGCAGTCATTCTGGAAAAAGGCGACGAAATGGGTCGTTTCAAACTCGGCTCCACGGTCATTAACCTGTTTGCGAAAGGTCGTGTAGAGTTAATGCCTGGACTGGCCAGCCAGAGTGTCACCCGTATGGGTGAAGCCATGGCCGAAGCGTTGGATGAGAGTGTACGGGCACGCATGAGTGCGGCCAACGACAACGACACGACCGACACCACCCCCTGACCCCATCAATAACCTGAGGAGGCCAGCCGTGCGTCTGATTCTGATTTTCCTGATGGGATGCCTGTTATCAACCACGTCGCGGGCCGCCCAGTTGCCTGACGAAACGCAACTGAAACAGGATCTCCAGCAGGCTGAAACTAATAAGAATACTCCGGCGCAAGCCGACATCGTCAAAGAGCTGCAATCGGCGTTACGGTTGCTGGATGAGCGCCGGGAGACCCGCCAACGGGCCGACCAGTACCAGCGTGCGATTGATGACTTCCCCAAACTGACCCGCGAACTGCGCCAGCAGTCTGACGCGGAAGACGCTAAACCAGCGGCCCCCCCCAAAACCACATCGGTTAACGACCTGGAACAACAAATTGTCCAGATCAGTAGTCAGTTGCTGGAGCAAACCCGCCAGTTACAACAAGAGCAGGACCACCAGCGTGAAATCAGCGACTCGCTGGCCCAGTTGCCACAGCAGCAGACCGAAGCTAACCGTGCACTGAGCGACGTCGAACGACGCGTACAGGCGCTGGGTACTCCCACGACACCTCTCGGCCAGACGCAACTGGCCGCGTTACAGGCTGAAGCCGCGTTGCGTAAAAGTCGTCTGGAAGAGCTGGAACTGGCGCAGCTTTCTGCCAGTAACCGTCAGGAGCTCTCGCGTCTGCAAGCTGAGGTTTATAAAAAGCGGCGTGACCGGCTGGATAATCAGCTCCAATTATTGCGCAGCACGCTGAATACGTTGCGCCAACGTGAAGCGGAGCAGGCATTAGAAAGAACGGAGCAACTGGCAGAGCAGGAAGGCCAGTTACCTACCGCCGTCGCCAGCCTGCTGCAAGCCAACCGTGAGCTTTCCATGGCGTTGAACCAGCAGGCGCAGCGCATGGATCAAATAGCAGCACACCAACGCCAGACCGCCACCCAAACGCTACAGGTGCGTCAGGCACTGAGTACACTGCGCGAACAGGCGCAATGGCTCGGTTCCTCACCCGCGCTGGGAGAAACGTTGCGCGCTCAGGTCGCCAGGCTGCCGGAAATGCCCAAACCCCAGCAACTGGATGGCGACATGGCACAACTGCGCGCCCAGCGCCTGCATTATGGAGACCAGCTCAATAAGTTGTCGGCAAGCGGCGAACCGACCCGACAGGATAACGGTACCCCGCTGACTGCCGCTCAGCAAAAGATCGTCAACGATCAGCAACGCACCCAGCGCGATCTGCTCACGTCTCTGATTTCCGGTTGCGACACGCTAATTCTGGAACTGACCAAGTTGAAGGTCGCCAGTAACCAACTGGAAGACGCCCTGATTGAGATCCGTGACGCAGCACACCGCTACCTGTTCTGGGTGGCGGATGTCGACCCGATTGGTTTTGCCTACCCGCTGAACCTGTTACGCGATCTGTCTCGCCTGTTATCGCTCGACACCCTCACCCAACTCAGTGGTGCCATGCTGATGATGGTCACCAGTCAGGGAACCCTGTTGCCACTGCTGGGCGCGTTACTGCTGGTCGGGCTTAGCATCAGCTCACGCCGCCATTACCACGCCTTTCTGGACCGTGCCAGTAGCCGGGTCGGCAAGGTGACGCTCGATTACTTCATGCTGACGCTACGTACTGTATTCTGGTCGGTGATGGTGGCGATGCCGCTGCCGGTACTGTGGGCGGCACTCGGCTACGGGTTACAAAACGCCTGGCCTTACCCGGTCGCCGTCGCCATCGGCGACAGTGTGACCGCCACCGTGCCGCTGATGTGGGTGGTGATGATCGGTGCCGCGTTTTCCCGCCGTCAGGGATTGTTCATCGTGCATTTCGGCTGGTCGCCGAAGCAGGTGGCGCGCGCCATGCGCTACTACCGTCTTTCTATCGCCTTTATTGTACCGCTGGTGATGGCATTGATTACCTTCGATAACCTCAACGATCGGGAGTTTTCCAGTACGCTGGGGCGGCTGTGCTTTATCCTGCTGTGCATGGCGCTCAGTCTGGTGACTACCAGCCTGAAACGCGCCGGGATCCCGTTGTATCTGGATAAAGAAGGATCCGGTGAAAACCCGGTAAACCGTGCGATGTGGAATTTGATGATCTGCATTCCGCTGATTGCCGCACTGACATCCTGCCTGGGCTATCTCACCACATCGCAGGCGTTGCTGGCACGGCTGGAAACCTCCGTCGCCATCTGGTTCTTCCTGCTGGTGATTTATCACATCATCCGCCGTTGGATGCTGATTCAACGCCGTCGCATCGCGTTTGACCGCGCCAGACAACGCCGGGCGGACATGCTGGCGCAACGCGCCAGGGGTGAAGACGAAAATACGACGCTGTCGTCGCACGAAGCCAGCGGGGATGTCGTGGAAGAACCGGTGGTGGATCTGGATGCCATCAGCGCCCGCTCACTGAAACTGGTGCGGTCTATCCTGACATTGGTCGCGCTGGTATCGGTCATCGCGCTGTGGTCGGAAATCCATTCCGCTTTTGCGTTTATGGAAAATATCAGCCTGTGGGACGTCACCAGCACGGTGAAAGGTGTAGAGAGTGTACAACCGATTACGCTAGGCTCGGTACTGATAGCGCTGCTGGTGTTTATTATTACCGCCCAGTTGATGCGAAATCTGCCCGCGTTGCTGGAGCTGGCGGTATTGCAGCATATTGAACTGTCGCCCGGTACCGGCTACGCCATTATTACCATTAGCAAGTACCTGATGATGCTGGTTGGCGGGCTGACGGGATTCTCACTGATCGGTATCGAGTGGTCGAAATTGCAGTGGCTGGTGGCCGCACTCGGTGTAGGGCTGGGGTTTGGCTTACAAGAGATCTTCGCCAACTTTATTTCCGGGTTGATCATTTTGTTCGAAAAGCCGATCCGTATTGGCGATACCGTGACCATTCGCGATCTGACCGGCAGTGTGATGCGCATTAATACGCGCGCCACCACGATTTCCGACTGGGATCGCAAAGAGATCATCGTGCCCAACAAAGCCTTTATCACCGAACAGTTCATCAACTGGTCGCTGTCTGACTCGGTCACCCGTGTGGTACTGACCATTCCCGCCCCCGCCGATGCCAGTACGCAGGAAGTGACCACGCTACTGCTGGATGCGGTGAAACGCTGTTCGCTGGTGCTGGATAATCCCCCACCGGAAGTGTTTTTGGTCGACCTGCGTCAGGGCATCCAAATTTTTGAACTGCGTATTTTCGCTGCCGAAATGGGTCACCGTATGCCGTTGCGCCACGAACTGCACCAGCTGATTCTGGAAAGCTACCGCGAGCACAATCTGGTGATGCCGTTCCCACCGTTCCAGGTGCAGATGGACTCAGTACAAATCGCCGGGCGCAACGCCTCGACCGCCACCCGTACTACGGGGGGGTTGTAATGGCGCTTACGTGGTCATTTCGCTGAATGCTGTTATTGCGCTGAATAAAGGAAACCACGGTAAGCAATAGCTTCCGTGGTTTCTGTCAAACTCGATTCTTAAGAAGAGAAAACGGTATCAGGCGCGATCCACCGTAAATGCCATCACCTCGCCGATAGACTCGGCGTTCAGCGCCAGCATCACCAGGCGATCGACGCCCAGCGCCACACCGGAACACGGCGGGATACCCGCGGCCAAGGCCGCCAGCAGGTTTTCGTCAATCGGTTGTACCGGCAAACCACGCGCGGCGCGCTTGCGGTTGTCCTGCTCGAAGCGTTGACGCTGCTCTTTACTGTCCGTTAGCTCGCAAAAACCGTTGGCCAGCTCGATACCTTTGTAATACACCTCAAACCGCTCCGCCACGCGGTGATCCTCGGTGCTGATTTCCGCCAGCGCAGCCTGCGTGGCCGGGAAATGGTAGACGAATGCCGGTTTATCACGGCCAATCTGCGGCTCTACGCCAAATGCGAACAGCAACTGCAACAGGGTATCGCGATCTTCTTCCCGGTTCGCCACATCACCGACACCGATTTTCTCCGCCGCTTCACGCAGCTGTGCTTTATCGGCCGACAACGGGTCTACTTCGAGATGACGCTGGAACGCCTGCTGGTAAGACAGCATTTCGGCGCTGTCGCATTCCAGCACCTGTTGCAGCAGGTCATCCATTTCATTCATCAGGCGATACATATCGTAGTGGGGACGATACCACTCCAGCATGGTGAATTCAGGATTGTGATAGCGGCCGGACTCTTCGTTGCGAAAGCTGCGACACAATTGATAAATCGGTCCACTTCCCGCCGCCAGCAAGCGCTTCATGTGGAATTCCGGGCTGGTCATCAGATACAACGCCATACCATCAGCCGCACCGGGGCCGACAAAGTGGGTCTGGAACGGGAACAGATGTATGTCCGTCACCGTCGCCTGGCTCATGGCCGGCGTCTCCACTTCCAGCACGCCCCGGTCTGAGAAGAAACGCCGGATTTCTTTCATTATCGACGCCCGCTTCAACAGATTAGCGACAGGGGCACTGGGTTGCCAACTGGCCGTTTCGCTCATGATTTCCACTCCACACTCAAACTGGAGATGCAGTCTACCCGTATCCCCCCAACCAGACAAATTTATCCAGCGGAAGGCTTTCTTCAATTTGATTTGTCGAGATTATTAAAGAAATAAAAGTGATATTTATGAATAAATCACATTTCCCGTCACGTTTTCTGGAATATGTCCGTGCGGATATTAAAAAACAGCAAAATACTGGATCACATCAAATTTCAGACACCTTCAAATCGCTATAATCCTTCCCATACAAAAAAAGAGTGATTGAATCTCTCTTTATAGGTAGATCAGATATTTTTTCACTCGATTTACTGTCTTGAAATTAAAACGGAAAATAAGTGACGACGTTAGATTGCATATTATTTTCTTAATTTAATTTATTTAACTTAAGTAACTGGAGGCATGCAGTGCAAACCTTTAATGCCGATTTGGCCATTATCGGGGCCGGGGGAGCAGGTTTACGGGCCGCGATTGCTGCGGCGCAAGCAAATCCCCAACTCAAGATTGCGCTGATTTCCAAAGTCTACCCAATGCGTAGCCACACGGTGGCAGCAGAAGGTGGTTCGGCGGCGGTCACACAGGATCATGATAGCTTCGACTTCCATTTCCACGACACCGTGGCAGGGGGAGACTGGTTATGTGAACAGGACGTGGTGGACCACTTCGTGCAGAATTGCCCGCGCGAAATGACCCAGCTTGAACAGTGGGGTTGCCCGTGGAGCCGTAAACCGGATGGTTCGGTTAACGTACGTCGTTTCGGTGGGATGAAGATCGAACGGACCTGGTTTGCTGCGGATAAAACCGGTTTCCACATGCTGCACACCTTGTTCCAGACCTCTCTGAAATACCCACAGATTCAGCGTTTCGACGAGCATTTCGTGCTAGACATCCTGGTGGATGACGGACATGCCCGTGGGGTCGTTGCCATCAACATGATGGAAGGGTCGCTGATTCAGATTCGTGCCAACGCCATCGTGATGGCAACAGGCGGTGCGGGTCGCGTCTATCGCTACAACACCAACGGCGGCATCGTCACCGGTGATGGTATGGGCATGGCGTTCCGTCACGGCGTACCGCTGCGTGACATGGAATTCGTTCAGTACCACCCTACTGGCCTGCCGGGTTCCGGTATTCTGATGACTGAAGGCTGCCGTGGCGAAGGCGGTATCATGGTCAACAAAGACGGCTACCGCTATCTGCAAGACTACGGCCTCGGGCCGGAAACGCCGCTGGGCGAGCCGAAAAACAAATACATGGAACTGGGGCCGCGCGATAAAGTATCGCAAGCATTCTGGCACGAATGGCGCGCCGGACGCACCGTATCGACCCCGCTGGGCGATGTGGTCTACCTCGACCTGCGTCATCTGGGCGAGAAGAAACTGAAAGAGCGTCTGCCGTTTATTTGCGAACTGGCAAAAGCCTACGTCGGTGTCGACCCGGTCAAAGAGCCGATTCCAATTCGTCCGACTGCGCACTACACCATGGGCGGTATCGAAACCGACCAGCAGTGTGAAACCCGCATTCAGGGCTTGTTCGCCGTTGGCGAGTGTTCATCCGTTGGTCTGCACGGTGCCAACCGCCTTGGCTCCAACTCACTGGCAGAACTGGTGGTGTTCGGCCGCGTAGCCGGTGAAAAAGCCGTAGAACGTTCGCAGTCAGCAGCCCCGGCCAACGCCAGCGCACTGGATGCTCAGGCGAAAGACGTGGAACAGCGCCTGCACGCGTTGCTCAAGCAGGAAGGTACCGAAAGCTGGTCTAAAATCCGCGACGAAATGGGTATGTCGATGGAAGAAGGCTGCGGTATTTACCGTACCACCGAGCTGATGCAGAAAACCGTCGACAAGATGGCCGAGCTGAAAGAACGCTTCAAACGCGTGAAAATCACCGACCGTTCCAGCGTGTTCAACACCGATCTGCTCTACACCATCGAACTGGGTCACAGCCTGGACGTCGCCGAGTGTATGGCGCATTCCGCCATCAACCGTAAAGAATCACGTGGTGCACACCAGCGTCTGGATGAAGGCTGCACCGAGCGTGATGACGTCAATTTCCTGAAGCACACGCTGGCGTTCTACAACCCGGAAGGCGCACCACGTCTGGAATACAGCGATGTGAAAATCACCAAGCTGCCGCCGGCAAAACGCGTTTACGGTGCCGAAGCAGAAGCTCAGGAGAAAAACAAGAAGGAGCAAGCGAATGGCTGATATGAAAACCCTGAAAATGGAAGTCATGCGCTATAACCCAGAGCAGGATAACGCTCCGCACTTCGATACCTACGACGTGCCGTATACCCGCGAAACCTCGCTGCTGGATGCGCTCGGCTACATCAAGGACAACCTGGCACCGGACCTGTCTTACCGCTGGTCCTGCCGTATGGCGATTTGCGGCTCTTGCGGCATGATGGTCAACAACGTGCCGAAGCTGGCCTGTAAAACCTTCCTGCGTGACTATGCCAGCAGCGGCATGAAGGTTGAAGCGCTGGGCAACTTCCCGATTGAACGCGATCTGGTGGTGGATATGACCCACTTCATCGAAAGTCTGGAAGCTATCAAGCCTTATATCATCGGCAACAACCGCACACCGGATCAGGGCCCGAACACACAGACACCGGCACAGATGGCGAAATACCATCAGTTCTCCGGTTGCATCAACTGTGGGCTGTGCTACGCCGCCTGCCCGCAGTTCGGCCTGAATCCGGAGTTCATCGGTCCTGCCGCGATTACGCTGGCACACCGTTACAATCTGGACAATCGCGACCACGGTAAGAAAGAGCGTATGCCGCAACTGAACAGCGACAACGGCGTCTGGTCCTGTACCTTCGTTGGTTACTGCTCTGAAGTGTGTCCGAAGCACGTCGATCCGGCGGCTGCTATCCAGCAAAGCAAAGTGGAAAGCGCTAAAGACTTCATGATCGCCATGCTGAGACCACAATAAGGGAGGCAACAAATGATCACCAAACGTAAAGCGTATGTCCGTGGCATGACGCCCACCTGGTGGCAGAAGCTCGGTTTCTACCGTTTCTATATGCTGCGCGAAGGTACTGCGGTGCCTGCGGTCTGGTTCAGCATCGTCCTGCTACATGGCGTGTTTTCGCTCAAAGCCGGTCCGGAAGGCTGGAGCCAGTTTATCGGCTTCCTGCAAAACCCGCTGGTGCTGCTACTCAACATTGTCGCCCTGCTGGCGGCGGTATTGCACACCAAGACCTGGTTTGATCTGGCGCCGAAGGCCTCCATCATCATCGTGAAAGATGAAAAAATGGGGCCGGAGCCGGTCGTTAAAGGACTGTGGGCGGCCACTGTGGTCATCACGCTGGCGGTGCTGGCCATCGCCTTGCTGTTCTGAACAGGAGGAATCTCGTGAGTAATCAACAACCCAAACGTTCCGACGAACCACCGTTCTGGGGCCTGTTCGGCGCAGGCGGCATGTGGAGCGCAATGTTCGCGCCGGTTATCATCCTGCTTATCGGGATTTTGTTGCCGCTTGGCCTGTTCCCACAGGCGCTGACCTACGATCGTATCGCCGCATTCAGCCATAGCCTGATTGGCCGTGCATTTCTGCTGCTGATGATTGTACTGCCGCTGTGGTGCGGTCTGCACCGTATCCATCACGCCATGCATGACCTGAAGATTCATGTTCCGGCCGGTAATTGGGTGTTCTACGGTCTGGCAGCCATCCTCTCCGTCGTCACCATCATTGGTGTCGCAACGCTGTAACAGCGCCTCATGGTTATACGTCACGGCCCGCATTACGCGGGCCTTTTTTATTGCATCTTTGCATTCCGCTTCCTACCTTTAACCCCGAGATAAACCAACACAGGAAGCCGCAAATGAAAAGTTGGCGCGTATTGCTGACCTCATTGATCACCTTATTCACGACAGCCTGCAGCACCACACCACCGCAGGGTGTTCAGGTCGTGGATAATTTCGAACCTGCCCGTTATATGGGAACCTGGTATGAAATCGCCCGGTTGGACAACCGTTTCGAGCGTGGTCTGGAGCAGGTTACCGCGACCTACAGCCCACGAGACGATGGCGGTATCACCGTGATTAACCGTGGTTTCGACCCGGTGAAACGCGTCTGGCGCGAAAGTATCGGCAAGGGGTACTTCACCGGCTCGCCACAACGCGCTGCGCTGAAAGTGTCTTTCTTCGGGCCATTTTATGGCGGCTACAATGTGATAGCGCTGGACAGCGACTACCGTTATGCACTGGTTTGCGGGCCAAACCGCGAGTATTTGTGGATTCTCTCCCGTACCCCTGAGATTTCGCCGCTTGTAAAGCAAGCACTGCTGGCGAGCGCGCAGCGTAATGGCTTTCAGACGGATAAATTAATTTGGGTAAACACAAAAAGCCGGTACGGGGAAATAAACAGCGGGAACCAACAGAAAGAGAAAATAAATAAAACATCGTTTTGATATTATAATTTCACATCATGATAACGCCTCTCATCGGCGTATTTTCAGCCGGTTGTTATACCGGCTGTTTTATCGAATAACGTGACGGTCGATCAGCCCATAATTTTGTCGCGGAACATAAAGAATACCGCGCCTAACAGGCACAGTCCGGCCCAAATATAGTCGGTACGGAAGGGTTCTTTGAGAATCACTATCGAGAAAGGAATAAACACCGACAGACTGATCACTTCCTGCAAGATTTTCAGTTGCCCAGCGGAGGCGACCTGATAGCCAATACGGTTCGCAGGCACCTGCAACAAATATTCAAACAGTGCAATCCCCCAACTGACCAGCGCGGCCACCATCCAGGTGCGTCCACTGAAATAGCGAAGGTGCCCGTACCAGGCAAAAGTCATAAACACATTGCTGAGGGTCAGCATGAATACTGTGATAATAAGTGGGGACATAGCTCTGCTCTCTCCTTAACCAAGACGCGGCATTATTACGTTAGCCGGGATAAAATACCATCAGGGAACATTCTGGTTGTGTGAAAGAGTTTTTCAGACGGGAATCAGAGGTGTGGTAACGCGTAAACCGCCCGATGGACAGTTTACGCGCCAGGAAGGCTTACTTCACGCGGGAAACGTATTCGCCAGAACGAGTGTCAACCTTGATAACTTCGCCGATCTGTACGAACAACGGTACTTTCACCACAGCACCGGTAGACAGCGTTGCCGGTTTGCCACCTGTACCTGCGGTATCCCCTTTCAGGCCCGGATCGGTATCGGTGATTTCAGCTTCGATAAAGTTCGGCGGCTGAACGGCGATCGGACGACCATCCCACAGGGTAACGATACATTCAGCGTTGTCCTGCAACCACTTGGCAGAATCACCCACGGTTTTC
The DNA here is from genome assembly GCF_009372235.1 of Dickeya oryzae. Classification (GTDB taxonomy): domain Bacteria; phylum Pseudomonadota; class Gammaproteobacteria; order Enterobacterales; family Enterobacteriaceae; genus Dickeya; species Dickeya oryzae. The sequence continues at coordinate 535,986 of NZ_ML762921.1, forward strand.
GCTTCAACCTGATGCTGTTCAAAGGTTTCAGGGTGCATGAAATGGAAGAACTCCCCGTCGTTATACAGGTAGTTCATGTTGGTATCCATTACGTCAGCGCCTTCTGCCGAGTCAGTAGACTTGAAGGTTTTCTCAACGCGGGAGCCCGTCAACAGACGACGCATTTTGACACGAGCAAAAGCCTGGCCTTTACCCGGCTTCACAAACTCACTGGATTCGATAGCATACGGCTCGCCCTCGAACATGATTTTAAGACCGGAACGGAAATCGTTGCTAAAATAAGTCGCCATAATGGCCCTCTACATTGATACTGGTACTTAGCCAAAAAAATGGCACACATTGTAACCCTAAATATACCCTCCCGAGAAGATTGGTTGCAGCAACTCGCCGACGTTATTACCGATCCCGATGAATTGCTGAGACTTCTGGCTCTGGATAAGCATCCGCAACTGGCCGCCGGACGCGAAGCTCGCACGCTATTTCCGTTGCGGGTACCCCGCGCCTTTGCCGCTCGCATGCGACCCGGCGACGACCACGACCCACTGTTGCTACAGGTACTGACCGCCCAGGACGAGTTTATTGTCGCACCGGGCTTTAGCCAGGACCCACTGGACGAACAGCAGAGTGTCGTTCCGGGGTTACTGCATAAATACCACAACCGTGCCCTGCTACTGGTGAAAGGTGGATGCGCGGTCAACTGTCGATACTGTTTCCGCCGCCATTTCCCTTATCAGGATAATCAGGGCAACAAAGCTAACTGGCGTCAGGCGCTGGATTATATCCGCCAACACCCGCAGTTGGACGAAATCATCTTCTCCGGCGGCGACCCGTTGATGGCCAAGGATCACGAGCTGGACTGGCTGCTAACCGAACTGGAACAGATTCCGCATCTCAAGCGCTTACGCATCCATACCCGCCTGCCGGTGGTGATCCCCGCACGAATCACGGCGGAGCTTTGCCAGCGGTTGGCGCAATCCCCGCTGCAGGTGGTGCTGGTCACCCACATCAACCACGCCAATGAGATCGACGCAGAACTCACCGACAGCATGGCGCGTCTGCGTCGTGCCGGGGTGACATTGCTCAACCAAAGTGTCTTGCTACGTGGCATTAACGATCGTGTTGACACGCTGGTGGCACTCAGCAATGCCTTATTTGACGCCGGTATTCTGCCCTACTACCTGCATGTGCTGGATAAGGTTCAAGGTGCCGCGCACTTTCTGGTACCGGATGATGAAGCTCGTGCGTTGGTTCGGGGGCTGATGACGCAGGTTTCGGGCTATTTGGTGCCGAACCTGACGCGGGAAATCGGCGGTGAGGCCAGCAAAACACTGCTGGATATTGGTATGCGCCAGGAAAATCAGAGCTGAAACGCTGTCAGCGCCACAGGTATTTGCCCATGGCGCTGACGGTCTTGAATATCAAGGGCACTTATAAACCTGGCCTTGCATTTTACTGTCCAGCGGCGCGAAGCTGGACAGGAACGTCTGACTCGGCGTGCTCACGCCATAAATCACGTTACCGCCCATGGCCGCCGCCTTATTGCGCAGATCGTTCGCCGCACCACGCATGGAGCTGCCTTCATTACCACTGCCCGACAACCAGTTAGACTGTGTGCCAGTAACGCTACCCAATAACTGGCATTGCGCTGCAGGTTTGGTGTCAGTAAAACGCACCGCCTGACCGGCAGCACTGAGATCGTTATTCGTACTGCACCCTGCCAACAGCGTGATGGCAGCCAATCCCATCAGTATTCGAGTCCGCATGCTTCTCTCCGTGATGATCGATACACTGGCCGAAGCCGGGCTAACCCGACCCGACAACCGAAAACTTATGCCGAAACAATCCCATGTTACCACTATCAGCATGGCAGTCATTGTTCATGGAGCAACTATTTCTGTCACCATGACGGCGATCACGTCCCCTACAAACTCACAGGCCCCGAAATCGGGGCCTGTTTTATGACTTATCGTCATGACGTGACAGCGATCGCGCAGCGCTCAAGACGCCGCAGCGCCGCGGTCATTACGCACGCCACTGTTTGAAGCGATTGATAAGCCCATTGGTGGAGCTGTCATGACTGCTGACCACCGCGTCATCCTGCAGTTCGGGCAGGATACGGTTAGCCAGCTGTTTGCCCAACTCAACACCCCACTGATCGAAGGTGAAGATGTTCAGGATAGCGCCCTGCGTGAAGATCTTGTGCTCGTAAAGCGCGATCAACGCCCCCAGGCTGTACGGCGTGATTTCCCGCAACAGGATGGAGTTGGTCGGGCGGTTGCCTTCAAACACCTTGAACGGTGCCACGTGTGCCACATCAGCAGCGGATTTGCCCGCAGCGGCGAACTCATCTTCCACCACCTCGCGGGATTTACCGAACGCCAGCGCCTCAGTCTGCGCGAAGAAGTTCGACAGCAACTTGCTGTGGTGGTCGCTCAACGGGTTGTGGGTCGTCGCCGGCGCAATGAAATCACACGGCACCAACTTGGTCCCCTGATGAATCAACTGGTAGAACGCATGCTGACCATTGGTACCCGGCTCACCCCAAATGATAGGGCCAGTCTGGTAATCTACAGCATTGCCGTTGCGGTCAACGTACTTACCGTTGGATTCCATGTTGCCCTGTTGGAAGTAAGCCGCGAAACGATGCATGTACTGATCGTATGGCAGAATCGCTTCAGTTTCCGCGCCAAAAAAGTTGTTGTACCAGATGCCGATCAACGCCAACAGTACCGGCAGGTTTTTCTCAGCCGGGGTGGTGGCGAAATGCTGGTCCATGGCATGTGCACCACTCAGCAATTGCTCGAAGTTATCGAAGCCGACGGAAAGCACAATCGACAGACCAATAGCAGACCACAGCGAGTAGCGACCACCGACCCAGTCCCAGAACTCAAACATGTTGTCGGTATCAATGCCGAATTCGCCAACCGCTTTCGCGTTGGTAGACAGCGCGGCAAAGTGCTTAGCGACATGTTTTTCATCACCAGCAGCCTTGAGGAACCAGTCACGCGCGCTGTGGGCGTTGGTCATGGTTTCCTGGGTGGTAAAGGTCTTGGAGGCCACCAGGAACAGGGTGGTTTCCGGGTTGACGCGTTTGAGCACTTCAGCAATGTGGGTGCCGTCAACGTTGGAAACAAAATGCATGGTCAGGTGATTTTTGTAGGGGCGCAGCGCCTCTGTCACCATGAACGGCCCCAGGTCGGACCCACCGATGCCGATGTTCACCACATCGGTAATCGCCTTACCGGTATACCCTTTCCATTCCCCGCCAATGACGCGCTCGCTGAACTGCTTCATCTTTTGCAGCACGGCGTTCACTTCCGGCATCACATCCTTACCATCAACCACGATCGGCGTATTGCTGCGGTTGCGCAACGCGACATGCAACACGGCGCGATCTTCCGTACGGTTGATCTTCTCGCCGGAGAACATGGATTTAATGGCCGTGGACAGTTCGGTTTCACGCGCCAGCGCCTGCAGTTTTTCCAGCGTTTCAGCGGTGATGCGGTTTTTGGAATAATCCACCAGCATCAAATCGCCGAATGTGGCGGAAAAATGCGAGAAACGATCAGGATCCTGGGCAAAAAGATCGCTAATCTGAACCTCTTTCATCGCGGCAAAATGCTGCTGCAATGCCTGCCAGGCGGCAGTCTGCGTCGGGTTGATATTTTTCATCACACTACTCTTCGGTTTGAGAACAAGTCGGTTTAATAATAAATCGGTCGACAGGCGGGAAACCCCACCCGCATTTACCCCGATTGTATCCCTTAACGCTGTGCTGGGAAGCCCTTTTCTTGCGAAATGCCCCGCCCCCATCCAATGTTGATTGACAGCCGACGCGTTACCCGCTATTTGTAAAAGACTACTTGCGCACGTGTTGCGCAAGCCAGAAGAGGAGCGCCGCCCAGGCAAGGTATCGGAGGAACCGTATCCGATGACGATACCAGAGGGGGAGCAGCGCCGAGACGGACGTAACCTACGGTGTTTACGCTGTCGACTGCAGGGGCTGAATCCCCTGGGTTGTCACCCGCATCGCTTCGCAACGCGAAACGATCAGCAAGGTGGAGCGCTTCTGGGTGTGCCGTAGCCAGTTCCTACGCCTGCCCCCTGCTTACCGCTCTTCCCTTGTGCCAAGGCTTAACGATGGAATGCTGTTGTCGATAACGACGATGACGCCCCTGACACGAGGTTTTTTGAATGTCTGTTAATACGAATGACTCACTGATTATTGCCAAATTCGGCGGCACCAGCGTCGCAGATTTCGACGCCATGAACCGCAGCGCCGACATCGTGCTGTCTGACGCTCAGGTACGCGTGGTGGTACTGTCTGCCTCTGCCGGCGTCACCAACCTGCTGGTGGCGCTGGCTGAAGGTTTGCCGCCGGATGAACGGGCGGCACAACTGGAAAAACTACGCCAGATTCAATACGCCATTATCAACCGTCTCAACCAGCCTGCCGTTATCCGCGAAGAAATTGAACGTATGCTGGAAAACGTAGCCCGCCTGTCGGAAGCGGCGTCGCTGGCTACGTCCAATGCCCTGACCGACGAGCTGGTCAGCCACGGCGAACTGATGTCCACCCTGTTGTTTGTGGAAATCCTGCGTGAGCGTAATGTCGCCGCAGAATGGTTTGACGTGCGTAAAATCATGCGCACCAATGACCGCTTCGGCCGCGCCGAACCAGACTGCGACACGCTCGGTGAGTTAACCCGTAGCCAGTTGGCACCGCGTCTGGCACAAGGTCTGATCATTACCCAGGGCTTTATCGGCAGCGAAGCCAAAGGCCGCACCACCACACTGGGCCGCGGCGGCAGCGATTACACCGCCGCCTTGCTGGGTGAAGCGTTAAACGTTAGCCGCATCGATATCTGGACTGACGTACCCGGTATCTATACTACCGACCCGCGCGTGGTGCCATCAGCCCACCGCATCGACCAGATTACCTTTGAAGAAGCCGCCGAAATGGCGACTTTCGGTGCCAAAGTGCTGCACCCGGCGACGCTGTTGCCCGCCGTACGCAGCGATATTCCGGTATTTGTTGGCTCCAGCAAAGACCCGGCGGCGGGCGGCACGCTGGTGTGCAACAACACCGAAAACCCACCGTTGTTCCGTGCGCTGGCATTGCGCCGTAAACAGACGCTACTGACCCTGCACAGCCTCAACATGCTGCACGCACGCGGCTTTCTGGCGGAAGTGTTCAGCATTCTGGCTCGCCACAACATCTCGGTGGATTTGATCACCACGTCTGAGGTCAATGTCGCGCTGACGCTGGACACAACCGGCTCAACCTCCACCGGCGACAGCCTGCTGTCCAGTGCGCTTTTGACTGAACTCTCCTCGCTGTGTCGGGTGGAAGTGGAAGAGAACATGTCACTGGTAGCGCTGATCGGTAACAAACTGTCGCAAGCCTGCGGTGTCGGCAAAGAAGTGTTCGGTGTACTGGAGCCGTTCAACATTCGCCTTATCTGTTATGGCGCCAGCAGCCATAACCTGTGCTTCCTGGTGCCCTCCAGCGATGCCGAGCAGGTGGTACAGACACTGCACCACAACCTGTTCGAATAAGCCTTCCGTACTGCCGCAACAATCACCACCTCCCGAGGAGGTGGTTAAAGCTGACAACAAAAAAACCGAAATCCATAGGGTTTCGGTTTTTTTTACCTTCACTAAACGGCTATCACCGGGTTACGCCGACGCAGAGGACTCTTCCCGCTCGTCATCCTCGTCTTCCGTCATCATCAACACGTTATAGGCCACCGCGCAGAACAGTGAATTCAGCCGGTTCATATCGCCCAGTAACCCAAGATGCAGCGAACTGGTTTCCAGACTTTGCACATTTTGCTGATGCAGCCTGTCAACATGCGCATGGGAATAACGCCGGTTCAGAATACGGAAACGGTGTTTGGCGCGGCGCAGGCGTCTGGCGCTGGTCACATCCGACGACAGGAATACCGACATCCCCAGACGCAGGTTGTTCATCAGTTGCTCATACAACGTGTTCAGCTCGTCCTGACCTGCCGTTGAGAACCCGCGCAACCCGTCAGGCGTGTGGGCGTCTAAATCGCAAACCACCCGTTCGATGATATCGCCAGCCTGTTCCAGACTGAGCGCCATTTCGATCACTTCTGCCCAGCGTTGGGAATCACGCTTATGCAGGCCAGCTTTTTCAATCTGCGCCAGATAGAGCTTGATGGCGTTATAGAGCACATCCACATCATCATCCAGCTTACGGATCTCGCGCACCGGCGGGCGATTGCCCTGCAGTGCGTCCTGAAACATCTTCAACATCTGTTCAATCACATCGCCAATGCGCAGCGTTTCCCGCGCGGCGTTAGCCAGCGCCAGCGTCGGGGTATCCAGCGCGCTGGTATCGAGATGACGGGGGCGCAGTCGTGGGTCGAGATCGGGCTCAATCCGCACCAGATTACTGCACAACTCCGCCATACGTCCGGCAAACGGCAACAGCAGCAGGCAGCGCACCAGGTTGTACAACAGATGGAAGTAAATCACCCGCTCCGCATCCGGTAATGGCAACGCCTCCATCAGGCCAGCCAGATAGCCGATAGCGGGCAACGCTGGTAGGCAACCGATCAGTTTGAAGAACATACTGCCCAGCGCAACCTGCCGTGCCAACGCACCCTGCGTACTGGCATTCGCCAGCGCGACAATGCCGCTGCCCAGATTGGCACCGATGACCAGACACAACGCCGCATCAAGGGAAATCACATGGCTGGCGGTCAATGTCGCCGTCAGCAATACCGCCGCCAGACTGGAATAACTGACTACAGCGAACACCGCACCGACCAGCGCATCCAGCATCACATCCCCGGTCAGGGACGAAAACAGCACCTGAACACCCGTGGTTTGGGTAATCGGCGTCGCCGACTGCACAATCAACTCCAGCGCCAGCAGAATCAACCCCAGCCCGATAGCAACACGCCCCAGTTGACCGGCCCGGGTCTGTTTCCGGCCGAGAAAGAACACCACGCCAAGGAATATCAACAAGGGTGACAGCCAGGAGAGATCAAACGTCAGCACACGAACCATCAAGGCGGTACCGACATCGGCCCCCAGGATGATGACCAGCGCCGGAGCCAGCGCGATCAACCCCTGCGAAACAAAAGAAATGGTCAGCAGCGCGGTCGCATTACTGCTCTGTACCAGTGCCGTCACGCCTATCCCGGCGAGAAACGCCAGTGGCTTACGGCTCACACTATCGCTGATAGTGCGACGCAAACGTGCGCCGTACACCCGCATAATTCCGGTACGAACAATATGCGTTCCCCACACCAACAGCGCGATGGCAGACAACAAGTTCAACAACGTCAGCACAGAGCCCGGCCTCCTTCAGTTAAAACCGTGGTGATAAACACAGGTATCCCTCCCTAAACCAGGCGCCTCCTGCCCGTATCCGTTCTTGAGGCTGCCATCTTACTGATATCTTATCTATTCTTACGTGAGCCAACGGGGGTAAATACACGTAATTTTTTAAAAACACGGTCTAAATCAAAAACAAGGTGTTTTTCCCCCACGCCGCCTATTTCTGGCGTTATGCTTTTTTCATCAGCCGTTGCAATCAATACCGGCGACGGTAACGTTTCAGCCTTGAGCAAAGGAAATTATGGATGAAGACTAAAACCGCATATGGCCTGAACTGGCTGGCATTGCTCATTATTGTGATTGTGGGCGCCTTCTTCTGGCAACTGACGCCACCTACCGGACTGAAACCCGCCGCCTGGCACTCCGCCGTACTGTTTGTCGCTACTATCATCAGCATTGTGGCGAATGTCTTGCCTATTGGCGCTATTGGCCTCATCAGCATTACCTTGTTCGCCCTAAGCTATGCCGCTGGCGACACCAATGCCAGCGCCTCGATTCAAACTGCATTAAGCGATCTCAACAGTTCGCTTATCTGGTTGATCGTGGTGGCATTCATGATCGCCCGCGGTTTTATCAAAACCGGTCTGGGCCGCCGTATCGCTTTGCAAATGATCCGCCTGTTGGGAAAACGCACACTCGGGCTGGCTTATGGATTAGCCTTCGCCGATCTGGTGCTGTCCCCCGCTATGCCCAGTAACACCGCACGCTGCGGTGGGGTCATTTACCCGATCGCCGACTCGTTAGCTCGCAGCTTCGACTCCAAACCGGAAGACGCCTCCCGCAGTAAGATCGGCACCTTCCTGATTACCTGTATCGGCAACGTGAATGATGTCACCGCCGCCTTGTTCATGACCGGGTACACCGGCAACCTGCTGGCGGTGAAACTGGCAGCCAACGCCGGTGTCACCATCACCTGGGGCAGTTGGTTTGTCGCTGCGGTAGTACCCTGTGTGATTTCGCTGTTGCTGGTACCGCTGTGTGTGTATGTGCTGGCGAAGCCGGAAATTCGCCACACGCCGGACGCGCCGAAACTGGCAATTACCGAACTGCAAAAAATGGGGCGCATGTCGCGCGGTGAATGGCTGATGGCCGTTACCGTGGTTATCCTGCTGGTCTTGTGGATTTTTGGTGACATGCTGGGAGTGGACGCCACCACCGCCTCCTTTGTTGGCCTGTCCTTTTTACTGCTGACTGGCGTACTCAATTGGGAAGACATCAAGAGCGAAAAAGGCGCGTGGGATACGCTGATTTGGTTCGCCGCGTTGCTCATGATGGCTAACCAGTTGAAGAAACTCGGTTTCACTAACTGGTTTGGCGACCTGATCGGCAATAATATCGGTCATCTGATGCAGGGCACCAGTTGGGTACTGGTGTTGTTGTTACTCAATGCCGCCTATTTCTACACCCACTACTTTTTCGCCAGCGGCAACGCGCAAATTGCGGCGCTGTACGCGGTGTTTCTCGGCGTCGGTATCAATCTGCACATCCCGGCGGCACCGATGGCCCTGATGCTGGCGTTCACCAGCAGCCTGTACTGTTCGCTGACCCAATACACCCACGCCCGTGGCCCGATTCTGTTCGGCGCAGGTTACGTCCCCACCGCCGTCTGGTGGCGAACCGGCTTTATCATCAGCCTGATTAATCAGGCGATATTCATGACTGTTGGCCTGTTATGGTGGAAAACCATCGGCCTTTACTAAGCCTGTCAGACATCAAAAAAAGCACAGGCCGGGTTACCCCGGCCTGTTTTTTCTTATCGACGCTACGGGTTAATCAGTCTGCGTCATACCCCAGATTCGGTGCCAGCCAACGCTCAATGTCCTCTATCGGCATCTGCTTACGAACCGCATAGTCTTCCACCTGGTCACGCTGGATTTGCGCCACGGCGAAATACTTGCTGTCCGGATGACTGAAGTACCAGCCAGACACCGACGCACCCGGCCACATGGCGTAGGACTCGGTGAGTTTCATGCCAACGGTGTTGTCCACGTCCAGCAATTGCCAGATGACGGCTTTCTCGGTGTGATCCGGGCAAGCCGGGTACCCCGGTGCCGGGCGAATGCCCTGATAATTTTCGCGGATCAACTCGTCGTTACCGAGGTTCTCGTTCGGCGCATAGCCCCAGTAGACCTTGCGCACCCGCTCGTGCAGGTACTCGGCGAATGCTTCCGCCAGCCGGTCTGCCAGCGCCTTGAGCATGATCTTGTTATAGTCGTCATGCTGCGCTTCCCATTGCGCCGCCAACGCATCTTCTTCCAGACCGCCGGTTACCGCGAACGCACCGAGATAATCCGGCTTGCCACTGGTTTTCGGTGCCACCACATCCGCCAGACAGTAGTTCGGGAAATCCGTCTTTTCGGTTTGCTGACGCAGGTGATGGCTGACGGTCAGCACCTCCGTGCGGCGCTCATCGGTATAGATTTCAACATCATCACCTACCCGGTTAGCCGGGAACAGCCCCACTACGCCACGCGGGTTCAGCGTACCGTTAGCAGACAGGGTATCCAGCATGGCATTCGCATCCGCAAACAGCCGCTTGGCCTCCTCCCCCACCACCTCGTCTTCCAGAATGTTGGGGTATTTGCCCGCCAGCGACCAGGTCATAAAGAACGGCGTCCAGTCAATATAGTTACGCAAAGTCTCGATACTGGCGGTAACTGGTTGTACCCCAAGGCGATGTGCTACTGGTGGCGTATAACTTTCCCAGTCGAGCGGCATCGCGTTATCGCGCGCCACCTCCAGCGACACCGGCGGTGTGCGCGGTTTTTTACGGCCATGCTGGATGCGCACCGTTTCGTATTCTTTGCGGATACGCGCCACAAAGTCATCGCGCTGCGTATCAGAGAGCAGCGCCGACACCACGCCCACCGAGCGCGACGCATTCTGCACGTATACCGTCGGGCCGCTGTAATTCTGCTCGATCTTCACCGCGGTGTGCGCTTTGGAGGTGGTCGCGCCGCCAATCAGCAACGGCAACGTAAAACCCTGGCGCTCCATCTCTTTGGCGACGTTGACCATTTCATCCAACGAGGGGGTAATCAACCCTGACAGGCCGATGATATCGACATGCTCTTCACGCGCCGTCTTGAGAATTTTATCGGTCGGCACCATCACGCCCAAATCGATAATTTCGTAGTTGTTGCACTGCAATACCACGCCAACGATGTTTTTGCCGATGTCGTGTACGTCGCCTTTCACCGTCGCCAACAGAATTTTACCCGCGCTGGACCCTTGCTCTTTACTCGCCTGGATAAACGGCTCCAGGTACGCTACCGCCTGTTTCATGACCCGCGCCGACTTCACCACCTGCGGCAGGAACATCTTACCGGCACCGAACAGGTCGCCGACCACGTTCATGCCGTCCATCAACGGCCCTTCGATCACTTCAATGGGACGTGCCGACTCCGCTCGCGCCTCTTCGGTATCCTGCTCGATAAACTCGGTGATGCCTTTAACCAGCGCGTATTCCAGCCGTTTTTTCACCGGCCAGCCACGCCATTCCGCTTCGCCTTTGTTGCTATCGTCATCGGATTTGCTGCCCCGGTATTTCTCAGCGATCTCCAGCAGCCGCTCGGTGCCGTCGTCGCGCCGGTTGAGAATGACGTCTTCGACGGCATCACGCAGTTCAGCGGGCAGGTCGTCGTAGATAGCCAACTGACCGGCGTTGACGATCCCCATGTCCATGCCATTACGGATGGCGTAATACAGGAACACAGCGTGAATCGCCTCACGTACCGGCTCGTTACCACGAAACGAGAACGACACGTTGGACACACCGCCGGAAATCAGCGCGTGCGGCAACTGGGCTTTGATATCGACGCAAGCCTCAATGAAGTCCACCGCATAGTTGTTGTGCTCTTCAATACCGGTGGCAACAGCAAAAATGTTCGGGTCGAAAATGATGTCTTCCGGCGGGAAACCGACCTCTTCCGTCAGGATCTGGTAAGCACGGCGACAAATTTCGATTTTGCGTGCGCGGGTATCCGCCTGCCCCACTTCGTCAAACGCCATCACCACCACGGCAGCACCGTAGCGGCGCACCAGCCGGGCGTGATGAACAAAGGCTTCCACGCCTTCTTTCATCGAAATCGAGTTGACGATGCCTTTACCCTGAATGCACTTCAGCCCCGCCTCTACCACTTCCCATTTGGAGGAGTCGATCATGATAGGCACACGGGCGATATCCGGTTCACCGGCGATAAGATTCAGGAAACGCACCATCGCCGCTTCGGCGTTAAGCATCCCTTCGTCCATGTTGATGTCGATGATTTGCGCGCCGCTTTCCACCTGTTGGCGCGCCACATCCAGCGCCTCGTTGTACTTCTCTTCTTTGATCAGACGTTTGAATTTGGCAGAGCCGGTAACGTTGGTACGCTCGCCGACGTTAACGAACAACGTGTCATCACCGATATTCAGTGGCTCCAGCCCGGACAAGCGGCAGGCAACTGGCAGCGTCGGCAGCGCGCGCGGCGCGACACCCTCAACGGCTTTCACCATTGCAGCAATGTGTTCTGGCGTGGTACCGCAGCACCCGCCGATGATATTCAGGAAACCAGACTGCGCCCATTCGCCAATCTGGTGCGCCATTTCATCCGCATCCAGATCGTATTCACCAAAGGCGTTCGGCAGCCCGGCGTTGGGGTGTGCGGTGACATAACATTCAGCAATGCGCGATAACTCCGCCACATACTGGCGCAGCTCATCCGGCCCCAGTGCACAGTTCAAACCGAACGACAGCGGCCGGGCATGGCGTAGCGAGTTATAAAACGCCTCGGTGGTCTGCCCGGACAGGGTACGGCCGGAAGCGTCGGTAATGGTGCCGGAAATCATCACTGGCAGCGTGACACCCAGCGCCTCGAATTCGGTTTCTACCGCAAAAATAGCGGCCTTCGCGTTCAGCGTGTCAAAAATCGTTTCAATCAGGATGATATCAACGCCGCCGTCAATCAGCGCGCGGGTCGATTCCCGGTAGGCAGCCACCAGTTGGTCAAAACTGACATTACGATACGCCGGGTCGTTCACATCCGGTGAGATTGACGCGGTGCGGTTAGTCGGCCCCAAGACCCCGGCCACATAGCGTGGACGCTCTGGCGTACGTGCCGTCCACTCATCGGCGCAAGCTCGCGCCAGACGGGCGGCGACCGTGTTGATTTCCGCCGATAGCGCTTCCATCTGGTAGTCGGCCATGGCGATACGGGTGGCGTTGAAGGTGTTGGTTTCCAGAATATCCGCGCCCGCGGCCAGATAATCGTGATGAATGGCGGTGATGACTTCCGGCTTACTCAGCACCAGCAGGTCGTTATTCCCTTTCAGGTCGCAGTGCCAGTCGGCAAAACGTTCACCGCGATAATCTTCCTCCTGCAGGCGGTAACTCTGGATCATGGTGCCCATGCCGCCATCCAGAATCATAATGCGCTGCGCCAGTTGCTGCTGTAATGCCTGTAACCGATTTGCCATCATCTTATTCTCGTTATTACCCTCGTCTGTGCGAATACTTATCCTAGCACAAGAGTGCGTCGTGCCAGCGCTGCGCACCGTTGATAACCCCATCTGATAAGACGGTTGCATTCTGCGCTAAAAAAACGAAAATCGATTCCATGATATGAAAAAGGAAACCGATGATGACGCCACCCGAACCCGCCAAACGCGGTAAAAAACCCCGCGCTACCACGGCCAGCACAGCGCAACCCGCCGGTCAGGTACAATCGCTGACCCGTGGCCTGACACTGCTGGAATATATCGCCAAGGCCAACGGCAGCATCGCGCTGACCGATCTGGCCCAACAAGCAGGCCTGCCCAACTCCACCACACACCGATTGCTGACCACCATGCAACAGCAAGGCTTTGTTCGCCAGGTCGGTGATTTAGGATTATGGACCATCGGTACCCATGCGTTTATCGTCGGCAGTAGCTTTCTGCAAAGCAGAAATCTGCTCAGCCTGGTGCACCCAATGCTGCGTCAGTTGATGGAAAGCTCCGGTGAAACGGTGAATCTGGCTGTGCTGGACCAAACCGATTATCAGGCAATCATCATCGATCAGGTGCAGTGTACCGCGCTGATGCGTATGTCAGCGCCTATCGGTGGCAAGCTGCCGATGCACGCCTCCGGTGCCGGAAAAGCGTTTCTCGCTATGTTGCCGGATGACAAAGTCACCCAGTTACTGCACCGCAAAGGGTTACACAGCTATACCCCACACACCCTAAGCGCCCAGACGTTGAAAGAGAATCTGACGGCGATTCGCCGCCAGGGTTACTCGCTGGACGATGAAGAACATGCGTTAGGCTTACGGTGTGTCGCCGCCTGCATTCTCGATGAACACCACGAAGCCTTTGCCGCTATCTCTATTTCCGGGCCAGTGTCCCGCATCACCGACAGCCGCATTACCGAACTGGGTGCGCTGGTGATTAAGGCGGCCAAAGAAATTAGCTACCAATACGGTGGCGCACGTTAAGCTGCATCAGCACATCATGACGTCAGCGCGCTGTCTGGCGTCACCGGGTCGGCATAGCGCAAGCTAAAGCGCTTTCTGCGCCGATAGGCGTAGACATCCTCGATATGACCGCTGCTGATCCGCTGCTGTAACGCCCGCCAGTACTCAGCCCGAAACAGGTCGGCGTGCAGTTCTTCGAACAGCGGTAGCAAACGGCGGTCACTACACAAAAACTGGCGGAACTCCTCGGGAAAGACATCATTCGGCCCAACGCTATACCAGGGTTCTGCTGCCAGCTCGTCCGCCGGATCGCGCGGTGGAGGTATATCGCGGAAATTCACTTCGGTCATGTAACAGATTTCATCGTAGTCATAAAACACTACCCTGCCGTGACGGGTCACACCGAAGTTCTTGAACAGCATATCGCCGGGGAAAATATTGGCGGCCGCCAGTTGTCGGATGGCGTTGCCGTACTCCTCAATCACATCGCGCAGCGCCTGCCCGCTAGCCTGCTCCAGATAGATATTCAGCGGTGTCATTCGCCGCTCCATATACAGATGGCGGATGACCAGCCGGTCGCCCAGATCTTCCAGCTTGTCTGGTACTTCCCGCCACAGCTCCGCCAGCAGTTCAGGGCTGATGCGCGCTTTCTCCAGCACGAAGTTTTCATACTCCTGCGTATCAGCCATGCGTCCGACGCGGTCATGCTCCTTCACCAGCCGATAGCACTCGCGTACCCGTGCCTCGCTGACCTCTTTTTGCGGCGCAAACTTGTCTTTGATCACCTTGAACACCCGATCGAACGTCGGCAGTGTAAACACCAGCATCACCATCCCTTTCACGCCCGGCGCGATAATAAACGGCTCCTGAGTGCTGGCGATAAAATCGAGGTATTCCCGGTAGTATTCGGTCTTGCTGTGCTTCTGACACCCAATAGCCAGATACAATTCAGCCGTTGTTTTACCCGGTAAAATGTCCCGCAGCCAGGCCACCAGTGCCGACGGCAACGGCGCGTAGACCATGAAGTAGGAACGGGCGAAACCAAATACAATACTGGCGTCCGAGTGACGAGTCAGGCAGGTATCCAGAAACAACGCACCGCGTTCGTTATGGTGAATCGGCAGTAAAAAGGGAAATACGCCCCCCGGTAAACGCAGTTTCCCCACCAGCCAGGCTGCTTTATTACGATAGAAAAGCTCGTTGGCTACCTGCAGCGAAGCTTTAGCCAGCGATGCCGTCGGAAACGCCTCCCGCAGCGATCGCTCCACATAGCCGATATCCCGTGCCAGGTCTTCCCACGGCAACCGCAATGGCAGTGCCGTCAACACCGCTTCCAGCATGGCCGCCCACCCATTGTCAGGCGTATAAGTTCGGGCCAGTGGTCGTGGAATCTCTTGAAAGCGTCTCGCGGGCTGCGAGCTGAACACAAACAGCTTGTCCGGCGTCAGCTCCCGATGATGAAACAACCGACAATACACGGAGTTGAAGAAGCTCTCGGCAATTTCGAAGCGGGGATAATCTGGCAGCAAGGCGGTGTAAATCTGTTTAACCCGGGCGACGAAGGTGGCCTCATAACATTGCCGGTCAGTAATACAACCCAGTTGTTCGACGACCAGCCCAACATGGTGATCGTAGAGCTGGATACGCTGCTTCATCGCCTGCTGTACCGCATGCCAGTCTGCCTGTTCGAAGCGCTGCTGCGCCCCGGCAGTGATTTCCAAAAACCGACCATACTGCGCATCGAACCCTTGCAGAATGGTCTGTGCCACCAGTTTTTCCCGTCCCCGACTCATCCAACTCTCCTCTTTGGCCATCGACATAACGACACGCGGCCAGCATCAGGCTGGCCGCGATAGGGCGGATAATCCGCGTCAGAACTGTTGTTCTTCTGTCGATCCGGTCAGCGCCGTCACCGACGACACACCTCCCTGAATCAGCGTGGTCACTTTGTCAAAGTAACCGGTCCCCACCTCCTGCTGGTGAGAAGAGAAGGTGTAACCTTGTTGAATGGCCGCAAATTCCGGCTGCTGTACTTTCTCCACATAGTGTTTCATCCCTTCGCCTTGCGCATAGGCATGCGCCAGATCGAACATGTTGAACCACATGCTGTGAATACCCGCCAGCGTAATGAACTGGTATTTGTAGCCCATCGCCGACAGTTCGTCCTGGAAATGAGCGATGGTGCGATCGTCCAGATTCTTCTTCCAGTTGAATGATGGCGAACAGTTATACGCCAGCAGCTTACCGGGGAAACGGGCATGAATCGCCTCGGCAAAACGCCGCGCCTGTTCCAGATCCGGCTTAGAGGTTTCACACCACACCAAATCGGCGTAAGGGGCATACGCCAGTCCACGACTGATGGCCTGCTCTACACCAGCGCGGGTGCGGTAAAACCCCTCCACCGTACGTTCACCGGTAATAAAGTCCCGGTCGTAGTCATCACAATCCGAAGTCAGCAGATCAGCCGCATCCGCATCAGTTCGCGCCACCAGCAATGTCGGCACGCCCAACACATCGGCCGCCAGACGAGCCGCCACCAGCTTCTGTACCGCTTCCTGCGTCGGTACCAGCACTTTGCCACCCATATGACCGCATTTCTTCACCGACGCCAGTTGGTCTTCAAAATGCACGGCGGCCGCACCGGCTTCAATCATCGATTTCATTAACTCAAACGCATTCAACACCCCACCAAAACCGGCTTCCGCATCGGCCACGATCGGTAAGAAGTAATCGGTGTAACGCGGGTCATCCTGTCCGATACCGTTAGCCCACTGAATTTGATCCGCACGGCGGAAGGTATTATTAATGCGCTGCACTACCGCCGGCACCGAGTTAGACGGATACAACGACTGGTCCGGGTACATACTGGCGGCCAGGTTGGCATCTGCCGCCACCTGCCAGCCGGACAGATACACCGCTTCCAGCCCGGCTTTCGCCTGCTGCAATGCCTGCCCACCGGTGAGCGCGCCAAGGCAGTTGACGTAGCCTTTGCGTGACTTACCGTTCAATAACTTCCACAGTTTTTCCGCCCCCAGTTGCGCCAGTGTACAGGCAGGGTTCACTGAACCACGCAAATTCACCACATCCTCGGCGCGATACGGGCGGGTGATGCCTTCCCAGCGCGGGGTATTCCACTCTTTTTCCAGTTGCTCGATTTGTTGGGTACGAGAGGTGTTCATAGCGATTCCTTTTTTAAACAGGATTAATCAAGTAAGTCGTAACCGGGTAAGGTAAGAAAATCGATTAGCGCGTCTTGCGTGGTGATACGCTCCATCAGTCTGCCTGCTTCCTCGAAGCGACCGCTATCGAAGCGGGTGTCACCCAGCTCACTACGGATAACCTGCATCTCTTCAGCCAGCATCTGGCAGAACAAGGCTTTGGTCACCACGCGGCCATCACTGAGGGTTTTGCCATGGTGAATCCACTGCCAGATGGAGGTGCGGGAGATCTCTGCGGTGGCCGCGTCCTCCATCAGACCGTAAATCGGTACGCAACCGTTGCCGGAAATCCAGGCTTCGATGTATTGCACGGCTACGCGGATATTGGCACGCATACCCGCTTCGGTACGCTCACCTGGGCAAGGGGCCAGCAGTTCATCAGCGGTTACCGGGGCATCATCTTCACGCAGCACATCCAACTGATTGGGGCGATCACCCAGCAAGCGGTCAAACACCGGCATCACGGTGTCAGCCAAACCGGGGTGGGCAATCCAGGTGCCATCATGACCATTGCGCGCTTCCAGCTCTTTGTCCTGCCTGACCTTCTCTTGCACCCATGCGTTACGCTCCGCCTCTTTGCTGGGTATGAATGCAGCCATCCCCCCCATAGCAAATGCACCGCGCCGGTGACAGGTTTTGATCAGCAAACGCGAGTAAGCGCTCAGGAACGGTTTGTCCATCGTTACCGACTGGCGGTCTGGTAATACGCGGTCCGGGTGATTCTTCAACGTTTTGATGTAACTGAAGATATAGTCCCAACGGCCGCAGTTCAGCCCAACGATATGGTCACGCAGGTGATACAGGATCTCGTCCATCTGGAACACAGCAGGCAAGGTTTCAATCAATACCGTCGCTTTAATAGTGCCGCGCGCTAAACCGAACTGGTCTTCGGTGTAACTGAACACCTCGCTCCACCAGGCTGCTTCCTGCCAGGATTGGGTTTTCGGCAAATAGAAATACGGGCCGCTGCCTTTTGCCAACAGTTGGCGGTAGTTGTGGAAAAAATAGAGCGCGAAATCAAACAGGCTGCCGGGGATAGGCTCATCATTCCACAGCACATGTTTTTCCGGCAGGTGTAACCCACGAACCCGACAAATCAACACCGCGGGATTGGGCTTGAGCTGATAAATCTTTCCCGCCTCGTTGGTGTAGGCGATGGAGCCACGTACCGCGTCACGCAGGTTGATTTGCCCCTCGATCACTTTTGACCAACTGGGTGCCAGTGAGTCTTCAAAGTCTGCCATGAAGACTTTCACATTGGCGTTCAGGGCGTTAATCACCATTTTGCGTTCCACCGGGCCGGTAATCTCTACCCGGCGATCCAACAAGTCATTCGGAATACCACGAACTTTCCAGTCAGAATTTTTTATGGAATCCATTTCCGAAATAAAACCCGGTAATTCACCACTATCAATCCGCGCCTGTATTACCTGACGTTCGGCCAGCAGGTGATTGCGCTGCGATGTAAACCGGCTTACCAGCGCAGTGAGAAAATCAACCGCCTCCGTCGTCAGAATCTGCCGTTCCGCGTCACCTAACGCTGCGGTGAATACCAGTTCCCTGCTTATCGTCTGTTGTGTCATGTCGTCGTTCCTTTTTGCTCCACCATCTTCGCCTTATTGGCTGCTCAATCTGCGAACTTAACTCGAACGTTTTTCAGCCAACAGAACTAAGCCTAATCCAATAAAATTAAAAATCAAAAACTATTTCCATTTTATAAAAAAATAACAAACAACCATTTGATTAATAAAAGGTTAAATTTTTATGCAATAGAGAAACCTATTTCATACATCATGAAAAATGTACAAGGAGGAGCCTGTCGTATACCAACAGGAAAAGAAAAGGCGCCGTTAGGCGCCTGACAGGAAAAATGGAGGTAGGGAGAATCAGTCCAGTGTAGGGTTCATATGACGCAAGTCGAACGGCGTGATCTGGTAAACGTAGTAATTCAGCCAATTGGAAAACAGCAGATGCCCGTGGCTACGCCAGGTAGCCCTTGGGGTTTTCTCAGGGTTATCGTCTGGAAAGTAATTTACCGGGATCACCGGCTCCAGGCCGGCTTCATGGTCACGGAAATACTCACCCGACAGGGTCAACGCATCATACTCAGGATGGCCGGTAACAAACGCCAGCCGCTTGTCCTTGCTGGCAAACAAATAGGCGCCTGCTTCATCAGACTCCACCAGAATATCCAAATCGGTATGCTCGCGGATAACACTGGAAGGAAAATCGGCATAACGGGAGTGCGGAGCCAGAAAAGTTTCATCAAAGCCACGCGTCAGCAAGGCATGAGGCTGCAACGTAAGGTGTGAATATACCCCAGATAACTTCACCTCGCGGGTCAGTTTGGGAATACCGTACAGGACATTCAGTGCGGCCTGAACCGCCCAGCACACAAACAGAGTGGAAGTGACATGTTCCTTAGCCCACTTAACAATCCGCTCGATCTGCGGCCAATACACCACATCACAAAAATCGACCAAGCCCAGCGGTGCGCCGGTCACAATCAGGCCGTCAAAGTTCTCGTGCTCGATATCTTCAAAATCGCAGTAGAAGTTGTTGAGGTGCTCTACCGGCGTGTTCTTCGATTCTCGGCTATCGATACGCAGCAATTGAATATCTATCTGCAGTGGTGAGTTCGACAGCAGCCTCAGAAACTGGTTTTCCGTTTCGATCTTCTTTGGCATCAGGTTAAGCACCAACACCTTCAAAGGACGAATTTCCTGTGTCTTTGCTCGGGAAGACGCCATCACAAAGACGTTTTCATTACGCAAAAAGCTGACTGCTGGCAACTCATCAGGAACCCGGATTGGCATAGCCTACACCTCACTGCACACGTTTATACGTTTATACGTTTAGACTTCTAGGCAGCTAAAGATAGCGATTTTCAGCGGCAATGTCGAGCGCATAACCCTCTGGTTGAAAATCTTTCATAAGAAATTCGATTTGTATATCCATCTTTAGCATAAGAGTGAAGAGCAAGGCAGAGTGGGGTCGAATGAAGCCTCGATAATGGGGAAAAACAAAAAGGATACAGAGGAGAAGCGATGAGGTATGAAAGCGACGGTGGAACCGATGCCCGGATGAAGAGGCTCGCGTATAAATCAGCGTAATCAAGGCACCCTGTCAGAAGTGACTGACCCGCTGTCTCAGGCTGCCGTCGGACGATACCCAGTAAAATCCCGGCGCTAACCAGTGCTCGTTGGGCGCATTGACCCGGCTCAACCGGTCATTGTCCACCCGGTCATTCACCCGAAAACCAAAAAACAAAAGGCCCGGTCTTTCGACCGGGCCCTTCGCTTTGTTTGATGCCTGGCAGTTCCCTACTCTCGCATGGGGAGACCCCACACTACCATCGGCGCTACGGCGTTTCACTTCTGAGTTCGGCATGGGGTCAGGTGGGACCACCGCGCTCTCGCCGCCAGGCAAATTCTTTCGACGTCTTTCAACGTCCTAATCCTTCATGTCGCCGTGTACCAGTGCACACCACGACATCAATCCTCGAACAAGCTAAAATCGCGTCTCTCTCACCAAAACACCTTCGGTGTTGTAAGGTTAAGCCTCTCGGGTCATTAGTACTGGTTAGCTCAACGTATCACTACGCTTACACACCCAGCCTATCAACGTCCTCGTCTCGAACGTCCCTTCAGGGGCCTCAAGGGCCCAGGGAAGACTCATCTCGGGGCAAGTTTCCCGCTTAGATGCTTTCAGCGGTTATCTCTTCCGCACGTAGCTACCGGGCAGTGCCATTGGCATGACAACCCGAACACCAGCGGTGCGTTCACTCCGGTCCTCTCGTACTAGGAGCAACCCCCCTCAATCTTCCAACGCCCACGGCAGATAGGGACCGAACTGTCTCACGACGTTCTAAACCCAGCTCGCGTACCACTTTAAATGGCGAACAGCCATACCCTTGGGACCTACTTCAGCCCCAGGATGTGATGAGCCGACATCGAGGTGCCAAACACCGCCGTCGATATGAACTCTTGGGCGGTATCAGCCTGTTATCCCCGGAGTACCTTTTATCCGTTGAGCGATGGCCCTTCCATTCAGAACCACCGGATCACTAAGACCTGCTTTCGCACCTGCTCGAGCCGTCACTCTCGCAGTCAAGCTAGCTTATGCCTTTGCACTAACCTCCTGATGTCCGACCAGGATTAGCTAACCTTCGTGCTCCTCCGTTACTCTTTGGGAGGAGACCGCCCCAGTCAAACTACCCACCAGACACTGTCCCCAGCCCGGATTACGGGCCCAGGTTAGAACATCAAACATTAAAGGGTGGTATTTCAAGGTTGGCTCCATGCAGACTGGCGTCCACACTTCAAAGCCTCCCACCTATCCTACACATCAAGGCTCAAGGTTCAGTGTCAAGCTATAGTAAAGGTTCACGGGGTCTTTCCGTCTTGCCGCGGGTACACTGCATCTTCACAGCGAGTTCAATTTCACTGAGTCTCGGGTGGAGACAGCCTGGCCATCATTACGCCATTCGTGCAGGTCGGAACTTACCCGACAAGGAATTTCGCTACCTTAGGACCGTTATAGTTACGGCCGCCGTTTACCGGGGCTTCGATCAAGAGCTTCTCCTTACGGATAACCCCATCAATTAACCTTCCGGCACCGGGCAGGCGTCACACCGTATACGTCCACTTTCGTGTTTGCACAGTGCTGTGTTTTTATTAAACAGTTGCAGCCAGCTGGTATCTGCGACTCCCGTCAGCTCCATCCGCAAGGGACTTCACCAACAGGAGCGTGCCTTCTCCCGAAGTTACGGCACCATTTTGCCTAGTTCCTTCACCCGAGTTCTCTCAAGCGCCTGAGTATTCTCTACCTGACCACCTGTGTCGGTTTGGGGTACGATTCAATGTTACCTGATGCTTAGAGGCTTTTCCTGGAAGCCGGGCATCTGTCACTTCAGCACCGTAGTGCCTCGTCATCACGCCTCAGTGTTAACAGCAGACCGGATTTACCTGGTCCACCCACCTGCACGCTTAAACCGGGACAACCGTCGCCCGGATGACATAGCCTTCTCCGTCCCCCCTTCGCAGTAACACCAAGTACAGGAATATTAACCTGTTTCCCATCGACTACGCTTTTCAGCCTCGCCTTAGGGGTCGACTCACCCTGCCCCGATTAACGTTGGACAGGAACCCTTGGTCTTCCGGCGTGCGGGTTTTTCACCCGCATTATCGTTACTTATGTCAGCATTCGCACTTCTGATACCTCCAGCAGCCCTCACAGGCCACCTTCACAGGCTTACAGAACGCTCCCCTACCCAACAACACATAGTGTCGCTGCCGCAGCTTCGGTGCATGGTTTTAGCCCCGTTACATCTTCCGCGCAGGCCGACTCGACCAGTGAGCTATTACGCTTTCTTTAAATGATGGCTGCTTCTAAGCCAACATCCTGGCTGTCTGGGCCTTCCCACATCGTTTCCCACTTAACCATGACTTTGGGACCTTAGCTGGCGGTCTGGGTTGTTTCCCTCTTCACGACGGACGTTAGCACCCGCCGTGTGTCTCCCGTGATAACATTCTTCGGTATTCGCAGTTTGCATCGGGTTGGTAAGCCGGGATGGCCCCCTAGCCGAAACAGTGCTCTACCCCCGAAGATGAATTCACGAGGCGCTACCTAAATAGCTTTCGGGGAGAACCAGCTATCTCCCGGTTTGATTGGCCTTTCACCCCCAGCCACAAGTCATCCGCTAATTTTTCAACATTAGTCGGTTCGGTCCTCCAGTTAGTGTTACCCAACCTTCAACCTGCCCATGGCTAGATCACCGGGTTTCGGGTCTATACCCTGCAACTAGACGCCCAGTTAAGACTCGGTTTCCCTGCGGCTCCCCTATTCGGTTAACCTTGCTACAGAATATAAGTCGCTGACCCATTATACAAAAGGTACGCAGTCACACCTAAAAGGTGCTCCCACTGCTTGTACGTACACGGTTTCAGGTTCTATTTCACTCCCCTCGCCGGGGTTCTTTTCGCCTTTCCCTCACGGTACTGGTTCACTATCGGTCAGTCAGGAGTATTTAGCCTTGGAGGATGGTCCCCCCATGTTCAGACAGGATACCACGTGTCCCGCCCTACTCGTCGAACTCACGACCTGTGCATCTTCGTGTACGGGACTGTCACCCTGTATCGTGCGCCTTTCCAGACGCTTCCACTGACACACAAGCCGATTCAGGTTCTGGGCTCCTCCCCGTTCGCTCGCCGCTACTGGGGGAATCTCGGTTGATTTCTTTTCCTCGGGGTACTGAGATGTTTCAGTTCCCCCGGTTCGCCTCATTAACCTATGGATTCAGTTAATGATAGTGTGACGAATCACACTGGGTTTCCCCATTCGGGTATCGTCGGGTATAACGGTTCATATCACCTTGCCGACGCTTTTCGCAGATTAGCACGCCCTTCATCGCCTCTGACTGCCTAGGCATCCACCGTGTACGCTTAGTCGCTTAACCTCACAACCCGAAAGTGTCTCGGGGTATGAGTATTTTGAGAGACTCGAACAACACATGAATTCTCACTCACATGCTGTCGTTTCAATTTTTCAGCTTGTTCCGGATTGTTAAAGAGCAGA
>NZ_ML762921.1:559684-561370 GCF_009372235.1 Dickeya oryzae
TCATCAGACAATCTGTGTGGACACCACGCAGGCACTTCTACTCGGTAAGGAGGTGATCCAACCGCAGGTTCCCCTACGGTTACCTTGTTACGACTTCACCCCAGTCATGAATCACAAAGTGGTAAGCGCCCTCCCGAAGGTTAAGCTACCTACTTCTTTTGCAACCCACTCCCATGGTGTGACGGGCGGTGTGTACAAGGCCCGGGAACGTATTCACCGTAGCATTCTGATCTACGATTACTAGCGATTCCGACTTCATGGAGTCGAGTTGCAGACTCCAATCCGGACTACGACGTACTTTATGAGGTCCGCTTGCTCTCGCGAGGTCGCTTCTCTTTGTATACGCCATTGTAGCACGTGTGTAGCCCTACTCGTAAGGGCCATGATGACTTGACGTCATCCCCACCTTCCTCCGGTTTATCACCGGCAGTCTCCCTTGAGTTCCCACCCGAAGTGCTGGCAACAAAGGATAAGGGTTGCGCTCGTTGCGGGACTTAACCCAACATTTCACAACACGAGCTGACGACAGCCATGCAGCACCTGTCTCAGAGTTCCCGAAGGCACAACCGCATCTCTGCAGTCTTCTCTGGATGTCAAGAGTAGGTAAGGTTCTTCGCGTTGCATCGAATTAAACCACATGCTCCACCGCTTGTGCGGGCCCCCGTCAATTCATTTGAGTTTTAACCTTGCGGCCGTACTCCCCAGGCGGTCGATTTAACGCGTTAGCTCCGGAAGCCACGGTTCAAGACCACAACCTCCAAATCGACATCGTTTACAGCGTGGACTACCAGGGTATCTAATCCTGTTTGCTCCCCACGCTTTCGCACCTGAGCGTCAGTCTTCGTCCAGGGGGCCGCCTTCGCCACCGGTATTCCTCCAGATCTCTACGCATTTCACCGCTACACCTGGAATTCTACCCCCCTCTACGAGACTCTAGCCTGTCAGTTTTGAATGCAGTTCCCAGGTTAAGCCCGGGGATTTCACATCCAACTTAACAGACCGCCTGCGTGCGCTTTACGCCCAGTCATTCCGATTAACGCTTGCACCCTCCGTATTACCGCGGCTGCTGGCACGGAGTTAGCCGGTGCTTCTTCTGCGGGTAACGTCAATGAACAGACGTATTAAGCCTGCCCCCTTCCTCCCCGCTGAAAGTGCTTTACAACCCGAAGGCCTTCTTCACACACGCGGCATGGCTGCATCAGGCTTGCGCCCATTGTGCAATATTCCCCACTGCTGCCTCCCGTAGGAGTCTGGACCGTGTCTCAGTTCCAGTGTGGCTGGTCATCCTCTCAGACCAGCTAGGGATCGTCGCCTAGGTGAGCCTTTACCCCACCTACTAGCTAATCCCATCTGGGCACATCCGATGGCAAGAGGCCCGAAGGTCCCCCTCTTTGGTCTTGCGACGTTATGCGGTATTAGCTACCGTTTCCAGTAGTTATCCCCCTCCATCAGGCAGTTTCCCAGACATTACTCACCCGTCCGCCGCTCGCCGGCGGGGAAGCAAGCTTCCCCCCGCTGCCGCTCGACTTGCATGTGTTAGGCCTGCCGCCAGCGTTCAATCTGAGCCATGATCAAACTCTTCAATTTAAAGTTTGATGTGTTTTCCGAAGAAAACGGTGCTCAAAGAATTTACTGTTTATTCGTAATGAATTAACTGTTGTCACTCTTCAAGACTTTCACTAAATA
>NZ_SULL01000006.1 GCF_009372235.1 Dickeya oryzae
AAAGAGAAGTGAGGCAAAAAAAGCCCAAATACCCTTTTAAAAACAATGCCAGTCACCTTAAGTGACTGGCATTAGCCCGAAGGCTGGTTTTTCACATCAATCGCTGAGGTTATCAGCAACGGACATTATCAGGCATCGTTGAAACGACGCGGTGCGCGCTGACCATCGCGGTTACCGTTACCACGGCGCTCGCCGCCTTCACGACGTTCACCACTGAACGGACGACCACGACCACCACCGGTGCGATCGCCAAATCCACGGGCACCACGATCGCTACGCTCACCACCATCACGGCGCTCACGGCGTTCATGCGGCTGTGCATCACCCATCAGTTGCATGTTCATCGGCTTGTTCAGAATACGCGTACGGGTAAAGTGCGACAGCAGGTCTCCCGGCATACCTTTCGGCAGCTCGATAGTGGAGTGCGAAGCAAACAGTTTGATGTTACCGATGTAACGGCTGCTGATGTCGCCTTCGTTGGCAATCGCGCCCACGATATGACGCACTTCAACGCCATCATCACGGCCCACTTCGATCCGGTACAGATCCATTTCACCCACGTCACGACGCTCGCGACGAGCCGGGCGATCATCACCACGCGGAGCACGATCGTTGCGCTCGCCACGACGTTCGAAACGCTCATCACGATCGCGGAATTCGCGACGCGGACGGCGCTCAACCACCGGATCCGGCGGCAGAATCAGCGGACGTTCGCCCTGCGCCATCTTCAACAGTGCGGCGGCCAGTGTTTCGATATCCAGCTCTTCCTGCGGCTGCAGTTTGCCAAGCAGCGCACGGTACATGTCCAGATCGCTGCTTTCCAGTTGCTGCTGCACTTTAGCGGCAAATTTCGCCAGACGACGCTGACCGAGCAGTTCGGCGTTCGGCAATTCCACCTCAGGAATAGTCAGCTTCATGGTGCGTTCGATATTACGCAGCAGGCGACGCTCGCGGTTTTCCACGAACAACAGCGCACGACCAGCACGACCGGCACGGCCAGTACGGCCGATACGGTGTACGTAGGATTCGGAATCCATCGGGATATCGTAGTTCACCACCAGGCTGATACGATCAACATCCAGACCACGTGCAGCAACGTCAGTCGCAATCAGGATATCCAGACGACCGTCTTTCAGACGTTCCAGCGTTTGTTCACGCAGCGCCTGATTCATGTCACCGTTCAGCGCGGCGCTGTTATAACCACTGCGCTCCAGCGCTTCGGCCACTTCCAGCGTAGCGTTTTTGGTACGCACGAAAATGATCGCAGCATCAAAATCTTCAGCTTCCAGGAAACGGATCAGCGCTTCGTTTTTACGCATGCCGTATACCGTCCAGTAGCTCTGGCTGATATCCGGACGCGTGGTCACGCTGGACTGAATACGCACTTCCTGCGGATCGTTCATAAAGCGACGAGTGATACGACGAATCGCTTCCGGCATCGTAGCGGAGAACAACGCTGTCTGATGCTCAGCCGGGATCTGCGCCATGATGTTTTCCACATCTTCGATGAAGCCCATGCGCAGCATTTCGTCAGCTTCGTCCAGCACCAAACCACTCAGGTTTGACAGGTCCAGCGTACCGCGTTTCAGGTGATCCAGCAGACGTCCCGGCGTACCGACAACCACCTGCGGCCCCTGACGCAACGCGCGCAACTGCACGTCATAACGCTGACCACCATACAGTGCGACCACATTGACGCCCTGCATGTGTTTGGAAAATTCATTACAGGCTTCTGCAACCTGCACCGCCAGTTCACGGGTCGGTGCCAGCACCAGCAACTGCGGTGCTTTCAGATCAGCCTTGATATTGTTCAGCAGCGGCAGGGAAAATGCCGCGGTCTTGCCACTCCCGGTTTGCGCCATACCCAGTACGTCGCGCCCGTTGAGCAGATGAGGAATACATTCCGCCTGAATCGGGGACGGTTTTTCATACCCCATCTCAGACAGTGCATTCAGAATAGGAGCAGACAGCCCCAAGCTAGCAAAAGAGGTTTCAAACTCTGCCATGTAAACTTTGCCTCACTTCAAAATGGCGGCCAGTCTACATAACTTGTCGAGAAAATACTCAATCATTTTCATTGAAAAGTGTGAACCGGCTCAAATTGGATTAAAAAGCGAACAAAAAAGCCTCGCCCGTTAAGGCGATGAAGAAATCGTCATGATCTCTGGCTGAAAGGTGTTCGTCAGCTATTGCTGGTCCGATCCTGATAGGTCGTCTTGCTCTTGGCCTAACTGCGCCAATTCCAACAATGCATAGCGGTGCTCAACAAAATTGTGAACATTGTTAGCAACCGTCAGCTTGAACAACGCCTCGGCGGTGTTCTTGTCCCCCAGACTTAGGTAGTGCTTACCTAAATAGAAGTCAGTTTCACTGAGATGCTCGGCGAGCGAAGTGTTATCCTTAGCTTCTTCCTGTACACGCTGCATCAGCGCTTTTTCGCTGATGTTGCCCAGGTAGAATTCGACAATCGTCCATCCCCACACACCTTTCTTTGCACCCTCATAGCGTTCTTTCAACGCCAGTTTGGCTTTCTCGGGATTGATTTCTCTCTCCACCAGATAAAGCCACAGGGAACGGAAAGGATCATTAGGATCGTCGCGATAAAACGCTAGCAGATCATCCTGCGCCAACTGGTAGCGACCGCCGTAGTACAAAGCGATGCCCCGATTCAAACGCGCATAATTGTAAGTTGGATCAAGCTCTAATACAGAATCAAACGCTTCATAGGCAGCATCAAAATTGCCTGCCTGCGTCAAGTAAATGCCGAGATAGTTAAACACTTCCGGCATATCGGGACGGATAGAAAGCGCTTGTGAAAAATCATTTCGCGCCAACGCCCGTAACCCGAGGCTATCATACAGCACTCCGCGCTCATATAACAGCTGTGCTCGCTCATCGGGAGTAATTGCCCGGCTCGCCAGGATTTGCTCCATGCGCGCCAGGATGACTTCCTGCTGCAACGTAGGCTGCAACGGAACCGCCAGCACTGCATCTTTGCGCCAATCCGTGTTGCTGCATCCTGCCAGCATAATTGCTGTCGCAACATAACACCAGCGCAAGAAAGGCTTCATTTCCCACTCCCGAAGACAAACATTGGATGAACATCCTGTCCCCGACTGCTCAGCATAAGGATATCCGTTCCTTATAATACACGCAGCTCCTTCACACTGTAAGGAGCTGCCAATTGATTATCCGCTATTATTCTGCCTCAGAAACCGGTGTGGTTTCCTGAGGTTGAGCAGTTGCTTCTTTTATGCTCAAACGGATACGACCCTGACGGTCCACTTCCAGCACCTTAACCGGTACTTCCTGGCCCATCTGCAGATAGTCGGTCACTTTCTCAACACGCTTGTCGGCGATCTGAGAAATATGAACCAGACCCTCTTTACCGCCACCGATGGCAACAAACGCGCCAAAGTCAACGATACGAGTCACTTTGCCCTGATAGATGCGGCCCACTTCGATTTCAGCCGTGATCTCTTCGATACGACGAATCGCGTGTTTCGCTTTTTCGCCGTCGGTCGAGGCGATCTTCACCGTACCGTCATCTTCGATCTCGATAGTCGTACCGGTTTCTTCAGTCAGCGCACGGATAACAGAACCGCCTTTACCGATCACATCTTTGATCTTGTCAGTGCTGATCTTGATAGTGTGGATACGCGGTGCGAATTCGGAGATATCGCCACGCGGCGTGCTGATAGCCTGTTCCATCACACCCAGAATGTGCAAACGCGCACCCTTGGCCTGATTCAGCGCCACCTGCATGATTTCGCGGGTGATCCCTTCGATTTTGATGTCCATCTGCAACGCGGTCACGCCTTCACGGCTACCGGCTACTTTGAAGTCCATATCGCCCAGGTGGTCTTCGTCACCCAGAATATCAGACAGGACAACGTAGTTGTCGCCTTCCTTCACCAGACCCATCGCGATACCGGCAACAGCCGCTTTGATCGGCACGCCTGCATCCATCAGCGCCAGCGAAGCACCACAGACGGAAGCCATGGAAGAAGAACCGTTGGATTCGGTAATTTCAGACACAACACGTACGGTGTACGGGAAGGCTTCCGGTTTCGGCATAACAGCCAGCACACCACGTTTAGCCAGACGACCGTGACCGATTTCGCGGCGCTTCGGCGACCCAACCATACCGGTTTCACCTACAGAGTACGGAGGGAAGTTGTAGTGCAGCAGGAAGCGATCAGTACGCTCACCAGTCAGTTCATCAATGGTCTGTGCATCACGCTCAGTACCCAGCGTCGCGGTAACCAACGCCTGAGTTTCACCACGGGTGAACAGCGCAGAACCGTGAGTACGCGGCAGCACGCCAGTACGAACATCCAGACCACGGATCATGTCTTTTTCGCGACCGTCGATACGCGGTTCGCCACGCAGCACACGGCTACGTACCACGTTTTTCTCGATGCTGCCGAGGATGTCACGCAGTTCGTTTTCGTCCAGCGTTTCATCTTCTGCCAGCAGGGCTGCAACCACGTCAGCTTTGATGGTATCGACCTGCGCGTAGCGTTCCTGTTTTTCAGTGATGCGATAAGCGTCACCCAGACGCGCTTCAGACAACGCCTGCACACGGTTGTGCAGTTCGACGTTCACTTCCGGCGCCTGCCAGTTCCACTTCGGTTTACCCGCTTCTGCCGTCAGTGACTTGATGTTCTCGATAACAACCTGTTGCTGATCATGACCGAATACCACTGCACCCAGCATCTGATCTTCGCTCAGCAGGTCTGCTTCGGATTCCACCATCAGTACCGCGCCTTCAGTACCAGCGACGACCAGATCCAAACGGCTGGTTTTCAGCTCTTCGGTCGTCGGGTTCAGCACGTACTGATCGTTGATGTAACCAACGCGAGCGGCACCAATCGGGCCATTGAACGGGATACCCGACAGACTCAGCGCCGCAGAAGCACCGATCATGGCAACGATATCCGGGTTAACCTGCGGATTCACGGAAACCACAGTGGCGATAACCTGGACTTCGTTAACGAAACCATCTGGGAACAGCGGGCGAATCGGACGGTCAATCAAACGGGAAATCAGCGTTTCGCCTTCGCTCGGACGGCCTTCACGGCGGAAGAAACCACCGGGGATACGACCAGCAGCGTAGGTACGCTCTTGATAGTTAACAGTCAGCGGGAAGAAATCCTGGCCCGGTTTAGCGTGTTTGGCACCCACAACAGTTACAAATACTGCGGTGTCATCCATGCTAACCATAACAGCGGCAGTGGCCTGACGAGCCATCATGCCGGTTTCCAGTGTTACGGTATGTTGACCGTACTGGAATTTACGAACGATCGGATTTAGCAAAATACTATCCTTTACCAGAGGCGCGCACCATATCCCTGATATGGCGCACCAGTTAAATACCCGATCCGCTCATTACATCCTCGCGACTAATGACAGACTTTATTCTGATAACGCTATTTTCGATGCAGCTATTTCCCATGCACCTCTATATAGCAACAGTAATAAATAAAGCCTCTCATTAGCCGCGCGAATCGCTGTAATTACGGATCCTATTCACAACAGCAATACATTACTCTGTTTTGCTGGTACTTCCTAGAAGAAAGGGGCCCAAAGAGGCCCCTTTCTCCTGAAACTCGTCGAATTAGCGACGCAGACCCAGACGTTCAATCAGGGTAGTGTAGCGTGCCAGATCTTTACGCTTCAGGTAGTCCAGCAGCTTACGACGCTGAGAAACCATACGCAGCAGACCGCGGCGGCTGTGGTGATCTTTCTTGTGCTCAGCAAAGTGACCCTGCAGATGATTAATCTGCGCGGTCAGCAGAGCAACCTGGACTTCGGTAGAACCGCTGTCATTCGTGCCACGACCAAATTCCGCAACAATTTTCGCTTTTGCTTCAACGCTTAGAGACATGATTTACTCCAAAATAATATAGATAGAACGGGCGCCGATCTCTAATTCAGCAGCCCAAGATTTAAGCCGCGCTATTTTACTCTTAGCGCTATATAATCGCAAGGCGCTCAGACACCCGTCGGCTCAGGGTTTTCTACTACCAGACGGCGCGGTGCCACCCGTCCTTCGTCATCGATTTCACCCATACCGATGAATCGGTGTTCGTCACCCTCAGTGATACGCACCATACCATCGGTCGGTACAGCGGTAGCACGCACGGCCTGGCCGAGTTTAAGGTAACCCGCCACCACCGGTGACAGATTCACCTCTGGAAACGCCTGCACAGCGGTATCCATTGGTAACAGCAGTACATCCAGCAAGTCACCAATTGGTTGTTCTTGTGCTTCTGCCTGTTCACGCAGCGTCTGTAACTGCTCCAGCGTGACCATACGCTCGGTAGGATACGTCGCCACCTGCAAACGGCGCAGATACATCACATGAGCGCCACACCCCAGCTTCTCACCCAGATCATCAATGATGGTACGGATGTACGTTCCCTTGGAGCAGTGGATTTCCAGCTCCAGTTCGTCGGCTTCCCAGCGGATAAACTGCAACTCATAGACGGTGATGTCACGCGCTTCCCGCGGCACAACCAGCCCTTGACGGGCGTACTCGTAGAGCGGGCGGCCCTGGTATTTCAGAGCAGAATACATCGACGGTACCTGCTGGGTATCGCCGCGAAAGCTGTCCAGCGCCAGCATTAACGCGTCATGCGTAAATGTGACGGGACGTTCCTGGATAACATTACCGTCGGCATCAGACGTATCGGTCCGTTGCCCCAGACGGGCTATCACCCGGTAACGCTTATCGGCATCCAGCAGGTATTGGGAAAACTTGGTCGCTTCACCCAGACATATCGGCAGCATACCGGTCGCCAATGGATCCAGTGCGCCCGTATGCCCGGCTTTGTTGGCATTGAAGAGGCGCTTTACCTTCTGCAGGACATCGTTAGATGACGCCCCTTGTGGTTTATCCAGCAGTAGAACGCCGTGGATATCACGACCACGACGGCGAGGACGCGACATTACGCCTCCTGCTCATCATCTGTGTCAGATGTACGACGCTCGGCATCGCGTTTAACCACGCGGGTCACCAGATTGGACATCCGCATCCCTTCGACCAGAGAGTTGTCATAGGAGAAGGTCAGTTCAGGTACGACGCGCAGACGCATCGCCTTACCCAGCAGCATACGGATAAAACCGGATGCATCCTGTAATGCCTTCACCCCGGCTTTAACCTGCTCCGGCTCGTTGTCATTCAAAAAGGTCACAAATACTTTGGCGTAAGCCAGATCGCGTGACACTTCTACGCCGGATACTGTCGCCATACCGACACGCGGATCTTTCACTTCACGCTGAATAATAATGGCGATTTCTTTTTGCATTTCCTGCGCCACACGCTGCGTGCGGCTGAATTCTTTTGCCATGATGAATCCTCAAAGAAAAATTGGGGGGCACTCGGCCCCCCAGCATGAAAACATCAGGTACGTTGTTGCACGTATCACTCGATGGTGCGTTTGATCTCAATAGTTTCAAACACTTCGATCATGTCACCGGTGCGAACATCGTTGTAGTTCTTCACGCCGATACCACATTCCATACCATTACGGACTTCGTTGACGTCATCCTTGAAGCGACGCAGGGATTCCAGCTCACCTTCAAAGATAACCACGTTGTCACGCAGCACGCGAATCGGGTTGTGACGTTTCACCACCCCTTCGGTCACCATACAGCCAGCAATCGCGCCGAACTTCGGTGACTTGAACACATCGCGCACTTCCGCCAGACCGATAATTTCCTGCTTGTATTCCGGTGCCAGCATACCGCTCATTGCCTGTTTCACTTCGTCGATCAGGTCATAGATAACGGAGTAGTAACGCAGATCCAGGCTTTCTGCTTCA
Source organism: Dickeya oryzae (assembly GCF_009372235.1). Classification (GTDB taxonomy): domain Bacteria; phylum Pseudomonadota; class Gammaproteobacteria; order Enterobacterales; family Enterobacteriaceae; genus Dickeya; species Dickeya oryzae. Next base: position 7,830 of record NZ_SULL01000006.1, read on the forward strand.
ACGATACGACGAGCAGAGGCATCCGCACGGACGTTAAAGCCAAGGATAATCGCGTTGGAGGCAGCAGCCAGTGTGGCATCGGTTTCGGTGATCCCACCCACGCCGGAACCCACAATCTTGACTTTGACTTCGTCGGTAGACAGCTTCTGCAACGAATCGGAAATGGCTTCCACAGAGCCCTGAACGTCGGCTTTCATTACGATGTTCAGTTCGGATACTTCGCCTTCGGTCATGTTGGCGAACATATTTTCCAGCTTGGACTTCTGCTGACGCGCCAGTTTCACTTCGCGGAACTTACCCTGACGATAAAGCGCAACTTCACGTGCTTTCTTCTCGTCACGGACAACCGTCGCTTCGTCACCCGCAGCCGGTACACCGGACAGACCCAGAATCTCTACCGGAATAGACGGACCTGCTTCGGTAATTTCGCGGCCCAGTTCGTCACGCATGGCACGAACACGACCGTATTCAAAGCCACACAGTACGATGTCGCCCTTGTTCAACGTCCCTTCGCGCACCAACACGGTAGCTACCGGGCCACGGCCTTTGTCCAGGAAGGATTCGATGACCACACCACTGGCCATACCGCTGTGAATGGCTTTCAGTTCCAGTACTTCAGCCTGCAGCAGGATAGCTTCCAGCAGTTCGTCGATGCCTTCGCCACTCTTGGCAGAAACATGTACAAACTGGGATTCACCACCCCACTCTTCCGGCATAATACCGTACTGGGAGAGTTCGTTTTTAACGCGATCCGGATCAGCTTCCGGTTTATCGATTTTGTTAACAGCCACAACCACCGGCACTTTAGCCGCTTTGGCATGCTGAATAGCTTCAATCGTCTGCGGCATCACACCGTCATCAGCAGCCACTACCAGCACCACGATATCGGTCGCCTGAGCACCACGAGCACGCATAGCGGTAAACGCCGCATGCCCCGGGGTATCCAGGAAGGTAATCATGCCGTTATCCGTTTCAACGTGGTAAGCACCGATATGCTGGGTAATACCACCCGCCTCGCCTGCCGCCACTTTGGTTGAACGAATGTAGTCCAGCAATGACGTCTTACCATGGTCAACGTGACCCATGATGGTGACCACCGGCGCACGTGATTCTGATTCGGAGGACAGACCGGTATCACGGTCGCTCATTACCGCTTCTTCCAGCTCGTTTTCACGGCGCAGGATCACTTTGTGACCCATTTCTTCCGCGACCAGCTGAGCAGTTTCCTGATCGATAACCTGGTTGATGGTTGCCATCGCTCCCAGTTTCATCATCGTTTTGATGACCTGAGAACCTTTGACCGCCATTTTGTTGGCCAGCTCGGCAACGGTAATGGTTTCGCCAATCACAACATCACGGTTGACCGCCTGCACAGGCTTATTAAAGCCTTGTTGCAGCGTACTCGGCTTACGTTTGCCTTTGCCGCCGCGAGTCACCGCACGGGCTTCTTCACGGTCAGCTTTCGACTCAGACAGGCGATTGCCTTTCTTCTGTTTGGTTACTTTGCCACCGCGACCGCGACCGCGGCCACCTTCGACCTGACGATCGTTCTCATCTTCCGCTTCACGCGCATGATGGGAGGTGGTTACGTGATAATCGGCGTCTTCGGTAACTTCGCTGCCTTCTTTTTCCCAGCGTCCGGCATTTTCTTCTGCCATACGGCGAGCTTCTTCAGCGATACGACGAGCTTCTTCCTCGACCTTACGACGAGCCGCTTCTTCCGCCTTACGCTTGAGTTCAGCCGCTTCCGCTTCGCGACGCGCTTTCTCAGCCTGAGCTGGTTTAGTCATACTATCGTTTTGTTGATTGCTCACTTTCTCTTTTTCCGCTACGTCACGCTTAGCTTTTTCGGCGGCCTCACGTTTGGCTTGCTCTTCAGCAACGGCGCGTTTTGCCTTCTCTTCTTCCTCACGTTTGGCTTTTTCTTCAGCTTCACGTTTGGCTTGTTCCTCAGCAGCGCGCTGTGCCTGTTCTTCCGCTTCACGCCGTGCCTGCTCTTCCTCAGCCGCAGCTTGCTGCTCTTCGTGAGGATCGCGTTTTACATAGGTGCGTTTCTTGCGGACTTCGATCTGCACCGATTTGCTCTTACCACCGGTGCTGGGAATATTTAACGTGCTACGTGTCTTACGCTGCAAGGTCAATTTCCCTGGCGCAGCACCGCGATCACGGTTCAGGTGCGCCAATAGTGTTTCTTTTTCGTTCTGAGTCACAGAGTCCGACGCAGATTTGGTGATCCCCGCATCAGCAAACTGCTGTATCAGGCGGTCAACCGGCGTTTGGATCTCTGCGGCCAGTGATTTCAGGGTTACATCTGTCATGCTGTTCCTTTCCTGCTACAGTTCGTTATTCGTTACTGCCACCAAACCAACAGATATTACGTGCGGCCATAATCAGCTCACCGGCTTGTTCTTCATTAAGCCCTTCGATATCTGCCAGGTCATCGACGCCCTGCTCAGCAAGATCTTCCAGCGTGCAAACACCGTGAGCTGCTAGTTTAAACGCCAGCTCACGTGACAGACCAGATAAATTGAGCAAATCTTCTGCCGGCTGACCGTTGCCACGGTTCTCTTCATTCGCCAGAGCCAGTGTGGTCAGCGCCGCTTTCGCACGCTCACGCAATGCCTCGATGGTTTCTTCATCCAAACCATCGATTTCCTGCAACTCATGGATGGGGACATAAGCCAGCTCTTCTAGTGAAGAAAAGCCTTCTTCAACCAGCGCAGTAGCGAACTCTTCGTCGATATCCAGATGTTTGGTGAAAATATCGATAGCAGCATGGGCTTCGGCCTGATGTTTAGCCTGCAAGTCCTCAATGGTCATCACGTTCAGCTCCCAGCCACTCAGTTGGGAAGCCAGACGCACGTTCTGACCGTTACGGCCGATGGCCTGAGCCAGGTTACCCGCCTCAACCGCGATATCCATGGTGTGTTTATCTTCATCAACCACGATGGATGCCACATCAGCCGGTGCCATAGCATTAATCACGAACTGTGCCGGATTGTCATCCCACAGGACGATGTCGATACGCTCGCCGCCCAGTTCGCTGGATACTGCCTGAACGCGTGCACCACGCATCCCCACGCACGCACCGACCGGGTCGATACGCTTGTCATTGGTTTTAACCGCGATTTTAGCGCGGGAACCTGGGTCGCGGGCAGCGGCTTTGATTTCAATGACTTCTTCACCGATTTCCGGCACTTCGATGCGAAACAGTTCAATCAGCATTTCAGGGCGGGAACGGCTCACAAACAACTGCGCGCCACGCGCTTCCGGACGAACGGCGTACAATACACCGCGAATACGGTCGCCTGGGCGGAAATTTTCACGCGGCAGCATATCTTCACGACCGATCACCGCTTCGGCATTACTACCCAAATCCAGCGTGATGTTATCGCGGTTCACTTTCTTCACTACACCGGTAACAATTTCGCCTTCCTGCTCGCGGAACTGATCAACCACCATCGCACGCTCAGCTTCACGCACTTTCTGTACGATAACTTGCTTAGCGGTCTGCGTGGTGATGCGGTCGAAAGTTACGGATTCGATCTGATCTTCGATGTAACCACCCAGATCAATACTCGGCTCTTCGAACTGCGCCGCTTCCAGCGTGATTTCACGTGTTGGCTGGGTTACTTCGTTGACAACCTGCCAGCGGCGGAAAGTATCGAAATCGCCGGTTTTACGGTCGATGCAAACACGAACATCAATTTCCTGCTCGTATTTTTTCTTGGTCGCTGTCGCCAGTGCAGTCTCCAGCGCTTCAAAAATCTTTTCGCGCGGCACGGCTTTTTCATTGGAAACCGCTTCAACAACAGCCAGAATCTCTTTATTCATCCTAGTTGCCTCATCCAAACTTTAAAAGTGGGGTACCAGGTTCGCCTTCTGGATATTGCTCAGCGCGAACACTTCATCTTTGCCTTCCACTGTTACGGTAATCATCTCACCTTCGACGGATTTGATAATACCTTGCCACTTGCGGCGATTCTGAACCGCCATGCGCAGTACCAGACTCACTTCTTCACCCACAAAATGCGCGTAATGTGCAGCAGTAAAAAGCGGCCGGTCCAGGCCCGGTGACGACACTTCCAGGTTATAGGCAACGGATATGGGATCCTCAACATCCAATACCGCACTGACCTGGTGGCTAACATCAGCACAATCATCAACAGTGATACCATCTTCACTATCAATATAGATACGCAGTGTCGACTGGCGTCCCCGGATGAACTCAATACCCACCAGCTCATAGCCAAGGGCTTCAACAGGTGCCGAAATCATCTCTGTTAACTTTTGTTCTAATGTGGACAAGCCCACCCCCAAGACATAAAAAAAGGGCTTAATAGCCCAGTAATTCTGCTGTCAGATAACAAAAAACCCCGATATATCGGGGCTTTATGCAACTGGACCCTATTTACCGCAAACTGCTGCGGTATAACTACCATCAAGTATTCTTTCAAAATTCACCGTAAACAGTACGCTTGATGCAAAACAGTTTATTTGAAAAAAAACTTTTCTGGGAAGTTAAGTGGTTGCGGGGGCCGGATTTGAACCGACGACCTTCGGGTTATGAGCCCGACGAGCTACCAAGCTGCTCCACCCCGCGTCCGAAAACGTGGCAAATACTACGCTGACAACCGCGAAAATGCAAGTTATCTATAGGATTGGTACCGAGGACGGGACTTGAACCCGTAAGCCCAATCGGGCACTACCACCTCAAGGTAGCGTGTCTACCAATTCCACCACCTCGGCATCACAATTTGTTTTTATCATCAATATTTTTGTTGATGAAACGTCTGCGATTATTTAGGAATATCGCTCGACGGTGCAGCTGGTGCTTTAGGCTGATCTGCTTTCTCAGCAGCAGCCGGCTGACTCAGGTTATCCCAGCCACTGCTTTTTTTGCTGTGGTCAGAACTCATGTTGCCCAGAATCAGACTGAGTACGAAAAACAGCGTGGCAAACAGCGCCGTCATTCGGGTCATGAAATTGCCGGAACCGCTAGAACCAAACAGCGTAGCGGAAGCACCTGCTCCGAACGACGCTCCCATATCTGCACCTTTACCTTGCTGCAGCATGATAAGACCAACAAGGCCAATCGCTACCAGCAGGAAAATTATCAGAAGAGCTTCGTACATAATTGTACCCGTTATGTATCCCCACCATTCGGCAAGGCATCGCTAATTCTTGCGGTTCACCCGCGACTATCCGCAACAGGACGTGTTACATCCCCTATAAAGCGGGTCTGAATACTAACTAAAGCCTCGGATGTACGCAAGGGTAATTTGGTGCCCATTAACTGATTGAGGAAAAAAACAGCGTATCGGGAAAAAAGACCGGAAAATACTGATTACTCAGTGGTTCACACATTTGTCAGCGTGGTGGCAAGAGTCTCAGCCCCTTGCCACTGTTTCAGTCCGCCGTGTTGCCGTTTAGCCTGCGGCTTTTACTGCATCCGCAATGTGGTTTGCCATCTGTGTCACGGTCGCCTCATCTTCCCCTTCCACCATCACACGAATTAGCGGTTCCGTACCCGATTTACGCAGCAACACCCGACCACGACCGGCCAGTTGTGCTTCCACTTCCTGGGTCGCCTGTTTCACCGCATCGCTTTCCAACGGGTCACCCTCACCGGAAAAGTGAACATTCACCAGTATTTGCGGGAAGAGTTTCATACCGCTGCACAGGTCATGCAAGCTCATGTGGTTGCGAACCATCGCCGTCAGCACCTGCAAGCCTGCGATAACCCCATCACCCGTCGTCGTTTTATCTAGCAGGATAACGTGGCCTGAATTCTCCGCCCCCAGCCGCCAGCCTTTTGACTGCATCAACTCCAGAACATAACGGTCACCCACTTTAGCGCGGGCAAACGGCACACCAAGCTGTTTTAGCGCGACTTCAAGCCCCATGTTGCTCATCAGCGTGCCGACCGCCCCACCACGGAGCTGGCCCTGACGCAATGCTTCACGTGCGATGATATACAGGATCTGGTCGCCATCCACTTTGTTACCCTGGTGATCAACCATAATCAGACGATCACCATCACCATCAAACGCCAGGCCCACATCAGCCTTTTCAGACAGTACGCGTTCCTGAAGTTGGGTCACATCGGTCGCGCCACACTGCTCATTGATGTTCACCCCATCAGGCTCACACCCAATCGCAATCACCTTGGCACCTAACTCGCGCAATACGCTGGGTGCAATGTGGTACGTTGCGCCATTCGCACAATCCACCACGATTTTGAGGCCATTAAGACTCAGCTCACTCGGAAACGTACTTTTGCAGAACTCAATATAACGCCCGGCGGCATCGACGATACGACTCGCCCGACCCAATTCGGCGGATTCTACGCAAGTCAGCGTTTTTTCCATTTCCGCTTCGATCGCCTCTTCTACTTCATCTGGCAACTTGGTGCCGTCAATCGAAAAGAATTTGATGCCGTTATCGTAGTAGGGGTTATGAGACGCTGAAATAACGATGCCAGCCTCTGCACGGAAAGTCCGGGTAAGATACGCCACCGCCGGGGTTGGCATCGGGCCGGTGAACGATGCTGACAGCCCTGCGGCAGCCAAACCTGCTTCGAGCGCAGACTCCAGCATATAACCCGAGATACGGGTATCCTTGCCGATAATGATCTTTCTGGAACCGTGGCGTGCCAGTACTTTACCGGCTGCCCAACCCAATTTCAGTACGAAATCAGGTGTAATCGGCAGATCGCCCACTTTGCCCCGAATACCATCAGTGCCAAAATATTTGCGGCTACTCATATTTGTTGTTATTCCTTCGCTGATAGAGTTGCTTCGACTACACGTATCGCATCCACCGTCGCTTTCACATCATGGACGCGGATAATATGGGCCCCTTTCATGGCAGCAATCACTGCACACGCCACACTCCCGTAAACCCGCTCAAGCGGCGGGACACCCAGCAGTTGCCCAATCATGGTCTTTCTGGACATGCCAACTAATAGCGGTAAGCCAAATTGGTGTAAGTTTTCCAGACGTCCCAGCAGCCGATAATTATGCTGCAAATTCTTGCCGAACCCGAACCCGGGGTCCAGCAATAACTGTTCTCGTGGCATACCAGCAGCGGTACAGCGGGCAATATGATGCTCAAAAAATGCCATAACCTCACCCACGACATCATCATAATGCGGGGTGTGTTGCATGGTTTTGGGTAATCCCTGCATATGCATCAGGCAGACGGGCAAACCTGTTGCTACCGCAGCCTCCAGCGCTCCTGGTTCTCTGAGAGCACGAATGTCATTAATCAGATGGGCACCTGCCTGCGCACTGGCGGTGATCACTTCCGGTTTAGACGTATCGACTGAAATCCAGGTTTCAAAACGTTGTGCCAACGCTTCCACCACCGGAACAACGCGATCCAACTCTTCTTGCGTGCTGACTTCATCAGCACCAGGCCGGGTAGATTCACCACCAACATCGATGAAAGTCGCACCCGCTGAGATCATCTGTTCAGCATGGATCAATGCAGCGTTGAGGGTATTGTGCTTACCACCATCAGAAAAGGAATCAGGGGTGACATTCAGGATCCCCATAACCTGGGGACAGGAGAGATCTAGCGTTAATCCGCGCGCGTTCAATTTCATGTTCTGTATCTCAGTGCGTTTGGTCAGTGTGCCCTTCTGGAGTAAAAAACCCCGGCAAGCCGGGGTTTGAGGGGATTGGCAGCCCAGATGAGGACTGTCACACCATAGTTGTCTTACTTGTCGTTCAACGGCCCAGACATCGTATTACCCGATGTTGGGGCATGGGGTTCATCCGCCGTTGTCGGCGCTTTAGGTGTTCCGCCATTATCAGACGAGGAAGAGTTATTACCCGGTGTCGGCTCTTCCCAACCAGCCGGAGGACGAACATCCTTGCGAGACATCAGATCGTCAATTTGCGGCGCATCGATAGTTTCATACTTCATCAATGCGTCTTTCATTGAGTGCAGAACGTCCATATTCGCCATCAGCAACTCACGGGCACGCTGATAGTTACGCTCGATCAACGCCTTCACTTCCTGATCGATGATGCGTGCGGTTTCATCCGACATGTGCTTGGCTTTAGCAACAGAACGGCCGAGGAACACTTCACCTTCCTCTTCCGCGTACAGTAACGGCCCTAGTTTTTCCGAGAAACCCCACTGCGTTACCATGTTACGTGCAATAGACGTCGCCACTTTAATATCGTTGGACGCACCGGTAGAAACATGTTCCGGCCCATAGATGATCTCTTCAGCCAGACGACCGCCGTACAGCGTAGAAATCTGGCTTTCCAGCTTCTGACGGCTGGCACTGATAGCATCGCCTTCAGGCAGGAAGAACGTCACCCCTAGTGCACGACCACGCGGGATAATTGTCACTTTGTGTACCGGATCATGCTCAGGTACCAGACGCCCGATAATGGCATGCCCAGCTTCGTGATACGCTGTGGATTCTTTTTGCGCCTCGGTCATGACCATAGAGCGACGTTCCGCCCCCATCATGATTTTGTCCTTGGCCTTTTCGAATTCCACCATAGAGACCACACGACGATTGCCACGAGCGGCAAACAATGCGGCCTCGTTGACCAGGTTGGCCAAATCGGCACCGGAGAAACCGGGCGTACCGCGAGCAATAACGGAAGCATCAATGTCCGGCGACAGCGGCACTCGACGCATGTGAACCTTCAGAATCTGTTCACGGCCACGCACATCAGGCAAACCAACCACAACCTGACGGTCAAAACGACCGGGACGCAACAACGCCGGGTCCAGTACGTCAGGACGGTTAGTAGCGGCGATAACAATAATACCTTCGTTACCTTCAAAACCGTCCATCTCAACCAGCATCTGGTTCAGCGTTTGTTCACGTTCATCGTGACCACCGCCCAGACCTGCACCACGCTGACGACCGACGGCGTCGATTTCATCAATAAAGATGATACAAGGCGCGGCTTTCTTAGCCTGTTCGAACATGTCTCTTACGCGCGAGGCACCGACACCGACAAACATTTCCACAAAGTCGGAACCCGAAATGGTGAAAAACGGTACCTTGGCTTCACCCGCAATGGCTTTCGCCAGCAAGGTTTTACCAGTCCCCGGTGGGCCAACCATCAGTACGCCTTTCGGAATTTTACCGCCCAGCTTTTGAAAGCGGCTCGGTTCGCGCAAATATTCAACCAGCTCGGCGACTTCTTCTTTGGCTTCATCACAGCCCGCCACATCGGCGAACGTGGTTTTAATCTGATCTTCAGTCAGCATCCGTGCCTTGCTTTTACCGAACGACATGGCACCTTTGCCACCCCCGCCCTGCATCTGGCGCATAAAGAAAATCCAGACGCCAATCAGCAACAGCATGGGGAACCAGGAGATGAAGATCGACGCCAACAGGCTCGGTTCTTCCGGCGGTTCACCAACAACTTTTACGTTTTTGGTCAGAAGGTTATCCAGCAGTTTAGGATCGTTGACAGGGATATACGTGGTGTAACGGCTGCTGTCTTTTTTGACAACATTGATCTCGCGCCCATTGATGCGCGCCTCACGGACCTGATCCTGATTCACTTCAGTCAAAAAGGTTGAATAATCCACCCTACGGCCATTCGACTCGCTGGGCCCAAAGCTCTGGAATACGGACATCAGCACAACTGCGATGACCAACCAGAGAATCAGGTTTTTCGCCATGTCACTCAAGGGATTAACCTCATATTACAACTGTGTTAAAGAATAGCGTCAGGGTACTATAGTTTACGGCCTGTCGCTACAATGTACACCTCACGGGACCGGGCTCGGGAGGCATCTGGCTTACGAATCTTTACCGTCGTAAACAGGGAGCGAATCTCGCGCAGGTACTCATCGAAGCCCACGCCCTGAAATACTTTCACTACGAAACTCCCACCTGGCGCTAATATATCCCGACACATATCCAGTGCAAGTTCAACCAGATACATCGCCCGGGGAATATCTACCGCCGGCGTACCACTCATGTTCGGGGCCATGTCAGACATCACCACCTGAACCTTTTCGTCCCCAACCCGTTCCAGCAGGGTTTTGAGCACTAATTCATCACGAAAGTCCCCTTGAAGGAAATCGACTCCAACAATAGGATCCATCGGTAAAAGATCACACGCGATAATGCGCCCTTTTCCGCCGATCTGGCTGACGACATATTGCGACCATCCGCCTGGTGCCGCCCCCAGATCTACCACAGTCATTCCGGGTTTAAACAGCTTGTCCGTTTGCTGTATTTCATCAAGTTTAAACCAAGCACGCGAGCGAAGCCCCTTTTTCTGCGCCTGCTGTACATATTTATCGCTAAAGTGTTCCTGCAACCAGCGACTGGAACTTGCAGAACGCTTTTTGTTAGCCATCGATTTTCCAACTATGATTTTTCTAACTAGTGTTAATTAAGATGCCAGCAGCGGACAACAGCGCCCAACGATAGCCAATCAGTATAGCCGGATTGGTGATAATCATCAGATGGCGGTAGAATAGTCCGCTTTCAATCCTAACCTAAGCAAAAAAGACAATGAATCTGAGTAACAAACAAAAACAGCACCTGAAAGGCCTGGCTCATCCGCTAAAGCCAGTCGTCATGCTGGGCAACAACGGCCTCACCGAAGGTGTACTGGCTGAAATCGAACAGGCTCTGGAGCATCACGAACTGATCAAGGTGAAAATCGCTACCGAAGATCGTGAAACCAAAGGGTTGATTGTCGATGCCATTCTGCGTGAAACCGGTGCCAGCAACGTTCAGGTTATCGGCCACACTCTGGTGCTCTATCGTGCGTCAAAAGAGCGCAAGATTGTGTTGCCTCGTTAACATTTTCGGTTCAGGTTACCTTGTTTCACCGCAAGGTTCCATGACCCGCTGGTGAAGAAAAAGGCCGATATCGGCCTTTTTCCTTTCTTTACAATCCAGACTGGCGTCTTGTTTGCTCGCCATTATCAGAGGTATTCAACCTTCAGAATTTCGTACTCCACCACGCCACCCGGTGTGCTGATCGTCACCACATCATCTTCTTCTTTGCCAATCAGGCCACGGGCAATCGGCGAATTCACAGAAATCAGGTTCTGCTTGAAGTCAGCCTCATCGTCACCCACGATACGGTAAGTCTGCTCTTCTTCCGTATCCAGGTTCATGACTGTCACCGTCGCACCAAAGATAACGCGACCATTGGCCGCCATTTTGGTGACATCGATGACCTGAGCATTAGACAGCTTGGCTTCAATTTCCTGAATCCGGCCTTCACAGAACCCTTGCTGCTCACGGGCCGCATGGTATTCCGCGTTTTCCTTCAAATCGCCATGTTCACGCGCCTCAGCGATCGCTGCGATAATTTCAGGCCGACGCACCGACTTCAGGAAGTCCAGCTCTTCGCGTAACTTTTCAGCACCACGCAACGTCATCGGAAATTGTTTCATATCGTCACTACCTCTAAAAAAATCCGTACGGCTCACGTTACCGTCATCCTGACGCGATAAAATCACCTGCGACGGAATGTTTCCATGCCAGTGCACCTGACAATTTAAACAAAAACCGCCTCGCCCGGAACATGACTTCCAGGCCAGACGCGTTTTTGCATTTTGATACGCATTTTACCCCAGAGTTCCACCAGGGTCATCGTTTACTTTATCCCTTGATGCGCCGTAGTATGACCACCACGTTACCCTGTACTTGATTGAGATTATGCGTTTTTTATCGACTCTGACCGGTTTTACCTGCGCAGTTGCCCTGCATGCCAACGCCGCCGCCATGGATGAGTACACCAAATACCTGCCAGATGGGGCCAATCTGGCACTGGTGGTGCAAAAAATCGGTGCCACGACGCCAACGCTCGATTACCACAGCCAACAGATGGCGTTACCTGCCAGTACGCAGAAGGTTATTACTGCGCTGGCAGCATTGTTGCAGTTGGGGCCGAATTACCGTTTCGTCACGACGATAGAAAGCAACGGTGCGCTTACCGGCGGAGTATTACGCGGCAATCTGACAGTACGCTTTAGCGGTGATCCTTCACTGAAACGTCAGCAGATTCGCAATATGGTACAGGAACTGAAAAAGCAAGGTGTCCGGGAAATCGGTGGTGACGTCTTTATCGACACATCCGTGTTCGCCAGCCACGATAAAGCCCCCGGCTGGCCCTGGAACGATCTGACCCAATGTTTCAGTGCGCCGCCTGCCGCAGCCATCGTCGATAAAAACTGCTTCTCTATTTCGCTTTATAGCGCGCCCAAAGCCGGTGACAACGCATTTATCCGGGTGGCATCCTATTATCCGGTGCATATGTTCAGTGAAGTACGCACACTGCCAAAAGGCTCGCCTGACGCCCAGTATTGCGAACTGGACGTCGTACCGGGCGAACTCAACCGATACACCCTCACCGGTTGCCTGACACAACGGGCGGAACCCTTACCGCTGGCGTTTGCGATTCAGGATGGTGCCAGCTATGCCGGGGCCATCGTAAAAGACGAGCTGGAACAGGCTGATATCCGCGTCGATGGAAACCTGCGACGCCAGACATTACCGGGTGCACCCGGCACAGTACTGGCGCAGACCGAATCCGAACCGCTGCATGACCTGCTGACGACTATGCTGAAAAAATCGGACAACATGATTGCCGATACCGTATTTCGCACCATAGGGCATGAGCGCTTCAAAGTGCCCGGCACCTGGCGAGCCGGGGCCGATGCCGTACGTCAAATCCTGCGTCAGAAAGCGGGTATTGATCTTGGCAACACCATTATCGTTGATGGCTCAGGACTCTCCCGACACAACCTGATCGCCCCAGCGACCATGATGCAGGTACTGCAATATATCGCCCAACACGATAATGAGCTGAATTACATCAAGATGCTGCCGCTGGCCGGTTATGACGGCACATTGCGCTATCGGGCGGGCCTGCACGAAGCCGGGCTTGATGGCAAAGTCTCAGCCAAAACCGGTTCTCTTCAGGGCGTATACAACCTGGCAGGGTTTATTACCACCGCCAGTGGTCAACGCATGGCTTTCGTGCAGTATCTCTCTGGTTATGCCGTACCACCGGAAGATCAAAAAGAGCGACGCATTCCGCTGGTCCGTTTTGAAAGTCGTCTTTACAAAGACATCAACCAAAACAATTAACCAGACAAAAAAATCCCCTATCTGCGGTTGCAGATAGGGGAAACATGTACAACTAACAAGCAAATCTTTCGACTAGCGACCTGATGATCGTCGCGGCATTAACGCTGATAAACGATTTCGACGCCTTCGTCGTCATCCTCATCCCAGTCGTCATCCCACTCTTCTTCCGCTTCTGCCTGGGCCGCTTCCAACTGCTCACGGTGATAGTCATCCCACATGAAATCGACTTTTTCAGGTGCCTTACTTTCGACTTCAGCCATTGCTTTCGGCTGCGTTTCCAGGAAGTTCATCACATCCCAGCACAGGGCATTCACCCCTTCACGGTTAGCCGCCGAAATCAGATAATATTTGCCTTCCCAGCCCAGCGCTGTGGCAATTGCCTTCGCACGGCTTTCCGCCTCGCTTTTCTCCAGCAAGTCGACTTTGTTAAATACCAGCCAGCGTGGTTTTTCTGCCAGAGATGCACTGTATTGCTGCAACTCATTGACGATCACTTTGGCATTTTCGATCGGATCAGATTCATCGATCGGTGCCAGATCGATCAGATGCAATAGCACACGACAACGCTCCAGATGCTTCAGGAAACGGATCCCAAGCCCGGCACCTTCAGATGCCCCTTCGATAAGCCCAGGGATATCCGCCACGACAAAGCTTTTCTCGCTATCCATACGCACAACGCCCAGACTCGGCACCAGCGTTGTAAACGGATAATCGGCTACCTTCGGTTTGGCCGCCGACACCGCACGGATAAAGGTCGACTTGCCCGCATTCGGTAACCCCAGCATGCCAACATCCGCCAGCAACAGCAACTCCAGCAGCAATTCACGCTCTTCACCCGGCGTACCATTGGTTTTCTGGCGAGGCGCACGGTTGACGGAAGATTTAAAGCGGGAGTTACCCAGCCCGTGCCATCCGCCTTTTGCGACCATCAATTTCTGCTGATTACGGGTCATATCGCCCAGCACTTCGCCTGTGCTTTTATCCAACACACGCGTACCAACCGGCACCTTGATGGTGATGTCTTTACCGCGCTTACCAGTACAGTCACGACTCTGGCCGTTCTGACCACGTTCTGCGCGGAAACTTTTCTCAAAACGATAGTCAATCAGGGTATTGAGGTTTTCATCCGCCAGCAGGTAGACATCACCGCCGTCGCCGCCATCACCACCATCAGGCCCACCGTTTGGAATATATTTTTCACGGCGGAAGCTGACACAGCCGTTGCCACCGTCACCCGCCACAACCAAAATAGTGGCTTCATCTACAAACTTCATGAACTATCTCCGCAAAAAACCAATAGAGAATGACCGACGCGTTTGAATAATTTATTGGTTCTCTTTGGCTCAACGAATTGGGTTGATGACAGATAACCACAGTATGCCACCTGCCACTGAAAAACCGACGCATCAGAACTGTTTCGATAAAAGGGCGCTGATTGTACCTGCTTGGCGAAAGGATTTCACCTGTATTAAAAATAATCAGTCCACATCAGCGTCGTCATGGCCTTAACCATGCCTTACCACAGCAGCCTCACACCCGTGGGTATTTGGAACGCCTTGCTGCGATCACATGATGCCCGATCGCGGCAAACATCGCCCCTGCCACAACGACAAACGCGCCGACGTATCCCAGCAGGTTAAGCGATGGCGCAGCAAATACCGATGGCCAGGCCAATGACAACAGATCCGAGAAAAACAGCGTAAACAGCGGCGTCAGCGTAATAATGGTACTCACCTGTGCGGCTTGCCAGCGAGCCATGGCTTCCGCCAGTGCACCGTAACCAACCAGCGTATTCGCACCGCAAAACACCAGGCAAGCTAATTGCCAGCCGGTTAACTGAAACAGTGTACCCGGCTTCGCCCACGGTGTGATAAACAACACACAGAGTGCATAGAGCAGAAAAAGCAGTTGCTGCGAAGTCAGACGTCGCAGCAATACCTTTTGTGCCACGCCATACGCAACCCACACAGCAGCTGCCGCCACGCCCAGTAAGATCCCGAAGGTGTAATCCGTCAGGCGAGTAAACAACTCCATCAGACTATTGTTGAAAAACATCAACAATCCACAGATCAATATTCCGGCACCGATAACCTGGTTGACGCGCATCTTCTCTTTCAGAATAACGACGCTGGCGACCATCAAACCTACCGTAGACAATTGCCCGATCACCTGTGACGCGGTAGGGCTCAGATATTGCAACGAAGAGCTGAACAATACGAAGTTGCCCAACAGTCCTCCTGTTGCTATCAGCAGTAAAATCCACCAACGTTGATGATCGAACGCCCGCAGCTGTGGCAACGAGCCTTTGCTGTACAAGAAAATGCCCAATCCGACGGACGCAATCAGAAACCGATACCAGACGATGGTGTAAGGCTCCATCGTCGCCAGAACCTGTTTCATCGCGATTGGCAGCGCCCCCCAGCATACGGCGGTGGTCAGCGCCAGACAAAACCCGATGCCAGCATTCTGTTTCATCACATCACCTGTTCTTTTTATTGATGTCGTTAACGTGCAGCGTTTTTATCGTACATCTAAATGTAAAAAGCCCCGCAACAAGTGCGGGGCTTTATGATTCAACCTGATACCTAAAAATTACTCAGCAACAATGCTGATGTATTTACGGTTGTTCGGGCCTTTAACTTCAAATTTGACTTTACCGTCAGACAGTGCAAACAGGGTGTGGTCTTTGCCGCAACCTACGTTGCTGCCGGCGTGGAACTTGGTGCCACGCTGACGAACGATGATGCTGCCAGCCAGAACTGATTCACCGCCAAAGCGTTTCACGCCAAGACGTTTGCTTTCTGAGTCGCGGCCGTTACGAGTAGAACCGCCAGCTTTTTTGTGTGCCATTAATCCGCTCTCCTAAAACTTAAGCGCTGATGCCGGTGATTTTCACGTCAGTGAACCACTGACGGTGGCCAGCCTGCTTACGGTAGTGTTTACGGCGACGAAACTTAACGATTTTAACTTTCTCGCCACGGCCGTGAGCAACAACTTCAGCCTTGATTTTGCCGCCGTCGACGAAAGGAACGCCGATTTTGACATCTTCACCATTGGCAACCATCAGAACCTGGTCAAACTCAACAGCTTCACCGGTTGCGATGTCCAGCTTTTCCAAGCGAACGGTCTGGCCTTCGCTTACTCGGTGTTGTTTACCACCACTTTGGAAAACTGCGTACATATAAAACTCCGCTTTCCGCGTGCTTCTTTGAATGATGTGAAGCGCGCTATAAATATTCACAATAGGGCGCGAATTCTACGCAAAAAACCTACTGATGACAAGCGCAGAATCAATCAATGTGAAGAAAAAGGATACAACCCATGAACTGCCGTTTATCTGTGCCGTTTTTCAAGTACAATCGGGCCTAACGTTCCCTTTTCGGTGCCGATATCAGCAGTATTTTCACGGCAGAAACAGAAGCAATCAGCTGGCAGAAACAATGAACTTAGAGCAAATCACAGCGTTAAGCGCACAGGATATGGCCGCCGTCAACCAGACCATACTGGATCAGCTCAACTCCGATGTTGTCCTGATCAATCAGTTAGGAAATTACATCATCGGCGGCGGTGGCAAGCGCATCCGTCCCATGATAGCGGTACTTGCCGCCAGAGCGCTGAATTACCAGGGTGACAAGCACATTACCGTTGCCGCGCTGATTGAATTTATCCACACCGCCACGCTTCTCCATGATGACGTTGTCGACGAAAGTGATATGCGCCGCGGAAAAGCCACGGCGAACGCGGCGTTCGGTAATGCCGCCAGCGTGTTGGTCGGCGATTTCATCTATACCCGCGCGTTTCAAATGATGACCAGCCTGGCTTCGCTGCGCGTTATGTCAGTCATGTCTGACGCCGTTAACGTCATTGCGGAAGGCGAAGTACTCCAGCTCATGAACTGCAATGACCCGGACATCACCGAAGACAGTTATATGCGGGTGATTTACAGCAAAACAGCCCGGTTATTCGAAGCAGCCGCGCAATCTTCCGCTATTTTGTCAGACGCCAGCAGCGAGCAGGAAATGGCGTTACAAGAATACGGCCGCTACCTCGGCACCGCATTCCAATTGATTGACGATTTGCTCGACTACAGCGCCGACGGCAAAACACTGGGGAAAAATACCGGTGATGACCTGAACGAAGGCAAACCCACGTTACCGTTGCTGCATGCCATGCACCACGGTAATGATGAGCAGCGCACTATGATTCGCCAGGCGATTGAGCAAGGCAATGGCCGCCATTTACTGGAACCGGTATTAGCTGCCATGCAATCTTGTGGCTCTCTCGCCTATACACGCCAAAGAGCCGAGGAAGAAGCCGATAAAGCTATCACCGCGATTCAGTGCCTGCCTGCCAGTGATTTTCGCACTGCGCTTGAAGGGCTGGCCCACCTTGCAGTGCAGCGCGACTTCTAAATCACTCTTCTTTATTTACACAGTCCAGGCTTTTGCATTTATGCGGCCCGTTTTCCAAACGGGCCAGTACACTCATCGCCCCTTCACGCAGAATGTGCCCAATTAACCGGCTACGTTCTTCTGCCGACAGTTGATGATAAATTTGAATCCAGGTGTATTCCTGAGCACCGTTCAATGCCGCCGAGACATAATCGGGCGAGGTTTCACGCATCAGCGACGTCCCCATCAACGTCGCGCTCATCAATGTTGCTTTGACTTCTTCCGGTAAGCTCCAGATAGCGTATTCAACACCTTTACCCTGAACGCCTTTGCGACGTCGTCTTTCCCAGCCATGATCCTTGGCTTTTTTATTCAGCCCCTGACGCGATTTCGGCAATCCTGCCACGCCCAATAATTCATTCGTCGTAAACCATGTTTTTTCCATCCTAATCTCTCCCTTTCATCTCATTCCTGATACGAATACATAACCAGGCGACTAAAAACCTGATTACGTTTCCATATAATAGACTAATTTTATTCAAATCACTAACGCAATAGCGTTAAAGGCGGGAGTAGTGGTGTCGGTGAAAGTTCCACTAAAAGAAATAAGCTGGAGAAACCGCAGGGAAATAAGAGAAAGCCATTCCACAATAGAGAGCAAATGGGAATGGCTGAGAGATTTAATCAGAAAAATCTTTTATCAAAGTTGCGCTTAACGTATTAGCCAGACCTAACTGCTTCAACGTAGAAGACACCCCTTCGCGCATGATATGCGCCACCAATTTTTCCCGTTCAGGGACCGACAACTGGTGGTAAATTTGAATCCAGACTGACAGCATGTCTGATGGTTTTGCCGCATATTCACCTGACGTTTCCTGCAGTAGCAGCGTTTGCTGAACAGACTGAGGTAAGCTATGGATAGAATATTCTACCCCACGTCCTTGTACACCTTTACGGCGACGCTTTTCCCAACCATCTTCTCGGGCTCGCTTATTCAATCCTTGCCGTGATTTAGGGAGTCCGCCAATACCAACCAATTCGCTGGTCGCAAACCACTCTTTTTTCATGTCCTTTTCATCCCGATAGTGATACACGTTACCTATTCAGATCCATTTGGAAATTAATTTGGAAATATTAAGGAAATTGGTGCTATATTATTTCCAAATAATGGCTTGAGGTCAGCAAAACCATTAACCATTAGCTGTTAGTTATACCATTAATACGCTGTCGTCTTAATAGCAATAAGGGAAGGATTATGAATTCAAGGAAAAATGACTGGCATCCAGCCGATATTATCGCAGCATTGAGAAAGAAAGGGACAACACTTGCTGCAGTATCGCGCGGTGCCGGCTTGAGCTCTTCCACACTGGCTAATGCCCTATCCCGTCCATGGCCAAAGGGTGAATGGTTAATAGCCGATGCGCTGGGGATTCATCCGTCGGAAATATGGCCCAGCCGCTATTACGATCCACAAACGCAAGAATTACTCGACCGCAAAAAACTGATCCGTCCTCCATCCGATTCACAACCCGAATAATGCTGCCAAAAAGAGGAAGGCCGGAGAATACACTCCGGCCTTATCAGCAACACAGGTAATCACAACTCGTGATTATTTCTTGTTGACGAACTCTTCGCCCAGCGCGATATCCTGTTTCAGGGTATCCAGCATGCTGACCAGAGCCTGTTGTTCAAATGCGCTCAGCGTACCAATCTCTTTACGCTCAGCCACACCGTTTTTGCCCAGCAACAGCGGTTGTGCGAAGAAGCGGGCATGTTTGCCATCACCTTCAACATAAGCACATTCAACCACACCGCTTTCACCCTGCAGAGCACGTACCAGAGACAAACCAAAGCGAGCGGCAGCCTGACCCATGGACAAAGTTGCAGACCCGCCACCGGCTTTTGCTTCAACCACTTCAGTACCGGCATTCTGAATGCGCTTGGTCAGGTCAGCCACTTCCTGCTCAGTGAAGCTTACGCCCGGAATCTGAGACAGCAACGGCAGAATGGTCACGCCGGAGTGACCACCGATAACCGGTACTTCAATATCCTGCGGCTGTTTGCCTTTCAGTTCAGCCACGAAAGTATTTGAGCGGATAATGTCCAGCGTCGTGACACCGAACAATTTGTTTTTGTCATAGACGCCCGCTTGTTTCAGGACTTCAGCCGCAATCGCCACCGTCGTATTGACCGGGTTGGTAATGATACCGATACAGGCTTTAGGGCAGGTACTGGCAACCTGAGACACCAGGTTACGCACAATGCCCGCGTTAACGTTAAACAGATCGGAACGATCCATACCCGGCTTACGGGCTACCCCGGCAGACATCAGCACGATATCCGCGCCTTCCAGAGCCGGAGTCGCATCTTCACCACTGAAACCTTTGATTTTCACGTCGGTAGGAATGTGGCTCAGATCAACCGCCACGCCCGGTGTAACCGGAGCAATATCATAAAGTGAGAGCTCTGAACCTGAAGGAAGCTGGGTTTTGAGGAGAAGAGCAAGGGCTTGACCAATACCACCTGCGGCTCCGAGAACTGCAACTTTCATCCTAAACTCCTTATTATGTTAAGTAAAATTACCGTGGATGCGTTTAGTTAAAAACGTTTATGCTCGCGAGACAAGCCAGGCACCAGACCTGCTTTCAGAGGGGCACTACATAGGTCCGCTGCAGTAGATCGGTGCGCAGCGATAACGCACTATGTGATTAATAATAAACTAACAATCCGCCTGATATCTGAAAGGTAATTAAAGTAACAGGCAATTGTGATGTGCCCCGACATAAGCCCACGACTGATTAACGGGTATGTTACATTACACCTGTAAGCAGCCTCCAAACAACATCATTCTGATAACATTTATTTTACTTTTATGTGATGAAGAGCACACTTTTTGACGTCCCGGTAAAGTATCGCCCTACACATTTTCTCGCTTGATAGACGCCCCTCGCAATCCGGTTTTATACGCGCCCATATTGCATAAAAATTCATTTAAATGCATAATCGCGGTATGTTTCACTTTTCCTCGGACACGGTGCAGAATGCGTAGCTCCCCTAAACAAGAAGATCTGGTAAAAGCCTTCAAAGCGCTGTTAAAAGAAGAGAAATTCAGCTCTCAGAGCGAAATCGTGCAGGCATTGCAGGACGATGGCTTCGACAACATCAACCAGTCGAAAGTGTCACGCATGCTGACCAAGTTTGGCGCGGTGCGTACCCGCAACGCCAAAATGGAAATGGTTTATTGCCTGCCCGCTGAGTTAGGGGTGCCAACCACCACCAGCCCGCTAAAAAATCTGGTGCTGGATGTTGATCACAACGATGCCGTGGTCGTCATTCATACCAGCCCGGGTGCGGCGCAGTTAATCGCACGCCTGCTGGACTCACTGGGCAAATCGGAAGGTATTCTTGGCACGATTGCGGGTGATGACACCATTTTCACCACGCCTGCCAGAGGATTTAGCGTCAAGCAACTGTATGAAGCCATCCTGGTTCTGTTTGAACAGGAACTCTGATTTTCCGCCGCCCCGCGATCTGTTCGGGGCGACAAGACGATATCAGCAACGCATCACAAGGCCGGCAACTCAGCCAACGGCCAGCGTGGCCGAACAGTAATGCCAAGCTCCCCGGTAACGCCCTGAGCGAACCTTACTGCGCCCGCATACGCAATCATCGCGCCGTTATCGGTACAAAATTCAGGACGCGCATAGAACACCTCACCACCACGTTTAGCCATGATCTCTGCCAGACGTTGGCGCAATGTCCGATTAGCGCTTACGCCGCCCGCCATCACCAGCCGACTGAACCTGGTCTCGTCAAGCGCACGCCGACACTTGATGGCCAGCGTATCAACGACGGCATCTTCGAATGCTCGTGCGATATCGGCTTGTGTCTGCGGATCGTTGCCATTCTCACGGATGGTATTGGCGGCAAAGGTCTTCAATCCCGAGAAACTGAAATCCAGGCCGGGACGATCCGTCATGGGCCGGGGGAAGACAAAACGACCGGGGTGCCCGTTTTGCGCCATTTTTGACAGCAACGGTCCCCCCGGGTAATCCAGCCCCAAGAGTTTGGCGGTTTTATCGAACGCTTCACCCGCCGCATCATCAATGGATTCGCCCAGCAAACGGTATTCGCCAATACCGGTCACGCTGATCAACTGAGTATGCCCACCAGAGACCAACAGTGCGACAAACGGAAACGCCGGAGGGTTATCTTCCAGCATGGGAGCCAGCAGATGCCCTTCCATGTGATGAACCGGTATGGCGGGCACATTCCAGGCAAACGCCAGCGAACGTCCCACTGTCGCCCCCACCAGTAGCGCACCGACCAGACCTGGGCCTGCGGTGTATGCAATGGCATCGATATCACCCTGCTGTAGCCCTGCTTCTTTTAACGCCGCCTGAATCAATGGCACGGTCTTGCGAACATGGTCGCGGGACGCCAGTTCAGGTACCACGCCACCATAGTCGGCATGCAGTTTTACCTGGCTATAAAGCTGATTTGCCAGCAGCCCGGCCTGCGTGTCATAAATCGCGACTCCGGTTTCATCGCAGGATGTTTCAATACCCAATACGTGCATTGCTGTTTTCACTCTCGGTTACATTTTTACCGCGACCAACCTGGCCGCTTGATTCAGGCGGCGCATAGTCTATCATAAGCCCGCCCACAGACACGTACCCCCGCATCGCGCGTTTTATGATCGCTGATGGACTTTACAAACGCGCCACAGTTGCAGTAGAATTCCGCACCATTTTGAAAAGGCTGGCACAAGGCCAGCAACAAACCGAATTTACTGAGGTGAGAGGCACATGCCGGTAATTAAAGTACGTGAAAACGAGCCGTTCGACGTTGCTCTGCGTCGTTTCAAGCGTTCCTGCGAAAAAGCGGGTGTTTTGGCTGAAGTTCGTCGTCGTGAGTTCTATGAAAAACCGACTACTGAACGCAAACGCGCTAAAGCATCTGCTGTGAAACGTCACGCTAAGAAGCTGGCTCGAGAAAACGCACGCCGCACTCGTCTGTATTAATTTTTAGGAGGGTTATCCTCCACCGCGTGATTAATCCGCAGACTTAGCAGTTGCATACGAAGGCCGTGCATTTCCGAAAGGAATGCGCGGCTTATTGTCGTTTATAAACGTATATAGATAAGGGGCTTATGGCTGGACGTATTCCCCGCGTATTTATTAATGACCTGCTAGCCCGTACCGACATCGTCGACCTGATCGATGCGCGCGTTAAACTGAAAAAGCAGGGCAAGAATTACCACGCGTGTTGCCCGTTCCACCACGAGAAAACCCCGTCATTCACCGTAAACGGTGATAAGCAGTTCTACCATTGCTTTGGCTGCGGTGCCCACGGCAACGCCATTGATTTCCTGATGAATTACGATCGTCTGGAATTTGTTGAAAGCATTGAAGAACTGGCTGCAATGCACGGTCTGGATGTCCCTTACGAAGCAGGCACCGGTCCGACCCAGCTCGAACGCCATCAACGGCAAAGTTTATACGAGCTGATGGAACAATTAAGCGCATTTTACCAACATACTCTGAACCAACCCGCCGGTACGCCCGCCAGAGAGTATCTGGCCAGACGAGGCTTGAGCGATGATGTCATCCGTCAGTTCGCCATCGGATGTACGCTTCCAGGGTGGGATAACGCGTTAAAGCGTTTCGGGCGCAACAGCGACGATAAAACGACGCTGACTGATGCCGGTATGTTGGTGACTAACGAGAATGGTCGTACTTATGATCGTTTTCGCGATCGGGTGATGTTCCCTATCCGTGATAAACGCGGGCGGGTCATTGCGTTCGGTGGTCGGGTCATGGGTGACGGCACCCCAAAGTACCTGAACTCGCCGGAAACCGAGATTTTTCATAAAGGTAGACAGCTGTACGGCCTGTACGAAGCACAACAGAAAAACCCGGAATTGAAACGGTTGTTGGTGGTCGAAGGCTATATGGATGTGGTTGCGCTGGCACAGTTTGGCATCGATTACGCAGTCGCCTCACTGGGAACCTCGACAACAGCGGATCATATTCAGTTGCTGTTCCGCGCTACCGATCAGGTGGTGTGTTGTTACGATGGCGACCGTGCTGGACGCGACGCTGCCTGGCGAGCGCTGGAAACCGCGCTACCCTATCTGGATGACGGCAGGCAATTGCGTTTTATGTTCCTGCCAGATGGCGAGGACCCGGATACGCTGGTGCGCCAGGAAGGGAAAGCCGCGTTTGAGCAGCGTATTGAACAGGCGATGCCACTGTCATCATTTTTGTTCGATTTGCTGCTACAACAGGTCGACATGAGCACCCCAGACGGGCGAGCCAAGCTGAGTACGCTGGCATTACCCCTTATTGGTCAAGTGCCGGGTGAAACGTTACGCTTATACTTACGTCAACAGCTCGGTCATAAGTTGGGGCTGCTGGATGACAGCCAGTTAGACCGCTTGTTACCGAAGACAGCGGAACAAACATCGTCTTACCAGCCTCCACGGCTAAAAGTCACAACTATGCGTATACTGATAGGACTTTTAGTACAAAACCCGAGGCTGTCCGCCGAGGTGCCGACACTGGCACTGGATGGCGTGGAAGAAAGTAAAGTGGCAGGGCTGGAGCTATTTTTAGATCTGGTAAAAGCCTGCAATGAAAGCCCAGGCATGAACATGGGGCTGCTGCTGGAGAAATATCGCGAAAGTAAATATCGCAAGCAGCTTGAAACCCTCGCCGCCTGGGACCATATGATTGAAGACGACGAGCTCGAAGAGAAATTCCGGGTCAGCCTGGCCGAGCTCTACGACCAGTTGCTTCAGCAACGGATGGATACGCTTATTGCCCGCGAGAGAACACACGGGCTGAGCATGAATGAGCGCAAAGAGTTGTGGTCTCTGCAACTGGCGCTGACACGAAAAAACTGATTTCCTGCGGCTTAACTGCCGATAAATAGTAGGGTTGATCCCTACAGCGTGCCGCTACAGGGGCTGCGGCGATAAGAAAAATTCCCCTAATGCTATTGTTAGCGATTTACGCTGACCGACACCAACCCCAATATTCTGAAGTGTGGATACCGTCTTATGGAGCAAAACCCGCAGTCACAGCTCAAGCTACTTGTCACCCGTGGTAAGGAGCAAGGCTACCTGACCTATGCCGAGGTCAATGACCATCTGCCGGAAGATATCATCGACTCCGATCAGATCGAAGACATCATCCAGATGA
Organism: Dickeya oryzae; assembly: GCF_009372235.1. Lineage (GTDB taxonomy): Bacteria > Pseudomonadota > Gammaproteobacteria > Enterobacterales > Enterobacteriaceae > Dickeya > Dickeya oryzae. The sequence continues at coordinate 32,531 of NZ_SULL01000006.1, forward strand.
TTAACGACATGGGCATCCAGGTGATGGAAGAAGCACCGGATGCCGATGATCTCATGCTGGCTGAGAATACCGCCGACGAAGACGCTGCGGAAGCCGCAGCACAGGTATTGTCCAGCGTCGAATCCGAGATTGGCCGCACGACCGATCCCGTTCGCATGTACATGCGTGAAATGGGCACCGTTGAACTGCTGACCCGCGAAGGGGAAATCGATATCGCGAAGCGAATCGAAGACGGGATCAATCAGGTTCAGTGCTCTGTTGCCGAGTATCCAGAAGCGATCACCTATCTGTTGGAACAGTACGATCGCGTTGAAGCCGGAGAAAGCCGCCTGTCCGATCTGATAACCGGCTTTGTCGATCCGAATGCCGAAGAAGATTTGGCACCGAACGCCGCACCTGAAAACGCCGAACTGGCTGATGACGGTATCGACGACGACGACGACGAAAACGAAGAAGACGAAGACGATTCCGACGATGACAACAGCATCGACCCGGAGCTGGCGCGTCAGAAATTCACCGAACTGCGCGATCAGTACGAAGCGACCCGCCTCAGCATCAAGGCGCATGGCCGCAGCCATCCGTCGGCTATTGAAGAAATCAACAAACTGTCTGAGGTGTTCAAGCAGTTCCGTCTGGTGCCAAAACAGTTCGACCTGCTGGTAAATAACATGCGTTCCATGATGGATCGCGTGCGTGCTCAGGAACGCCAGATCATGAAGCTGTGCGTTGAGCTGTGCAAAATGCCGAAGAAAAACTTTGTCACGCTGTTTACCGGCAACGAAACCAACAGCAAGTGGTTCGAAGCCGCACTGTCCATGGGCAAACCCTGGTGTGAAAAACTGCGCGACGTTGAAGACGACGTACATCGCAGCCTGCAAAAACTGCAACAGATCGAAGAAGAAACCGGCCTGACTATCGAGCAGGTAAAAGACATCAACCGTCGCATGTCCATCGGCGAAGCCAAGGCGCGTCGCGCCAAGAAAGAGATGGTGGAAGCGAACCTGCGTCTGGTTATCTCGATAGCCAAGAAATACACCAACCGTGGTTTGCAGTTCCTCGACCTGATTCAGGAAGGCAACATCGGCCTGATGAAAGCGGTAGACAAGTTTGAATACCGCCGTGGCTATAAGTTCTCCACCTACGCCACCTGGTGGATCCGTCAGGCGATCACCCGTTCTATCGCGGATCAGGCGCGCACCATCCGTATCCCGGTGCATATGATTGAGACCATCAACAAACTCAACCGTATTTCGCGCCAGATGTTGCAGGAAATGGGTCGCGAGCCGACGCCGGAAGAACTGGCCGAGCGGATGCTGATGCCGGAAGACAAGATCCGCAAGGTACTGAAGATCGCCAAAGAGCCTATCTCGATGGAAACCCCGATCGGTGATGATGAAGATTCGCATCTGGGCGATTTCATCGAAGATACCACGCTGGAGCTGCCGCTGGACTCCGCCACCTCGGAAAGTCTGCGTTCTGCCACCCATGACGTACTGGCTGGCCTGACCGCACGTGAAGCCAAAGTGCTGCGCATGCGTTTTGGTATCGACATGAATACCGACCACACGCTGGAAGAAGTCGGTAAACAGTTCGACGTAACCCGCGAACGTATCCGTCAGATTGAAGCCAAAGCGTTGCGTAAATTGCGCCACCCGAGCCGTTCTGAAGTACTGCGTAGCTTCCTGGACGACTAAGAAAACAGGTTTTACTCCTTATCACACCCCCGGTTTCGACCGGGGGGTTTTTATTTAGGCCTCAATAGTCTCACCCTGCCAGTCTGCCGTGCAGAAACGATCCGCCTCACCCAGCCAATGTACTCATACCCTGCCCCACCAAAGGGTGTATGAATCCCTAAGAATAACAATCCACTGTAGAGTGAATACAAAACGACCATATGGTCACCGCACTATAGACCCGACTAGCCGGATTACCTATAATCAACACCCGCATGGCCCCTTAGCTCAGTGGTTAGAGCAGGCGACTCATAATCGCTTGGTCGTTGGTTCAAACCCAACAGGGGCCACCAAATTTTAGATTTAAAATCATATAATTAAGCCACCTCTTAGCGGTGGCTTTTTTGCTATTCAGGGGCAAGTGTCCCTTTTTTGTCTCTCAACACGGGCGATAAACCTCTCAGACCACCATATGAATTCTACAGTCGCCTCACTACCGCGGCTTCCTTCCTCGCCTGATTAAAATCGGTTATAACCTATACACCCTGCGCAGACTAACGGTTTCATCATGGAGCTTTATACCGAGCGGTTGTACCTTCGTCCTGTTTCCCCATCCGATGTGGATTGTCTGTTCCGTATCTATGGCGATCCTGCAACTAACCGGTTTAACCCTGCGGGTCCTTATCCTGATATTGAATATACCCGTACCGTGCTGGCTCGCTGGCTTAGCCACTGGGACGAGCAAGGGTTTGGAAACGTAGCCATTGCGCTGCGTGATGACCCGCTGACGGTTATTGGGTTCGGAGGATTAAGCATCAAAACTTTCGCTGACATCACTATCAACAATCTTGGTTATCGTTTAGCGACACAAGCATGGGGAAAAGGGCTGGCAACAGAGTTTGCTCGCCGTATTCTGCGTTACGGATTTGATGATATCGATGTCAGCGAAATTTCAGCCGTGGTCAGGGTAGATCACAAGGACTCACAAAATGTCCTGAACAAAACTGGCATGAGGTATGTCGGAACACTACATGATGTCGACAGTGGACCGCCCAGCCTACTGTTTACACTGACTCAGGATGAATGGCGCAAACGCTGATATTTTTCACCTGTAGCATTTGCGCCATCACCGCTCACGCGATTCTGGTTGGATTAGAAACGCGTCCAGCCTTCTGTTGCAGCGCTCTGTAGCGCTGTCGTTGATTTCGGCTTAGCCAGTCTGGCCACTGAAGGTGGTGCCAGCGACACCGGTGCGGCAGACGTGCCAATATTGAACACTGAGACAGACTGCAGAAGCTGTGTTGCCTGCTCTTGCAGACTCTGTGAAGCCGAAGCAGACTCCTCAACCAGCGCCGCGTTCTGCTGTGTGGTTTGATCCATCTCGGTCAGCGCCACGCCAACCTGCTCGATGCCCCGCGCCTGCTCTTCGCTGGCAACGCTGATTTCCGCGACCGTGTCCGTCAGTTGCCCTACGGCGGTCACGATGCCGGTCATGGTTTCACCGGCCCGGCTGACCAGCTCGCTGCCACGATCTACGTTTTCCACGTTGGAGGCAATCAACTGCCGGATTTCACCAGATGCCGTTGCGCTGCGCTGTGCCAGGCTTCGCACTTCGCTTGCCACAACCGCGAAACCTTTACCGTGTTCTCCCGCACGGGCCGCTTCCACGGCAGCATTCAGCGCCAGAATATTGGTCTGGAAGGCGATACTATCGATAACCGTCGTGATGTCCGAAATGCGTCTGGAGCTACTGTCTATTAATTGCATGGTACTGGTTATCTCAGACGTGACGTCACTCCCTTCCCGGGCAACACGCTGAACATTTACCGCCAGTTGTCTGGCCTCGCGTGCACTGTCAGCGTTATTTTTTACCGTAATACCCAGTTCGCTCATCGTCGATGCTGTCTGCTCCAGCGCACTGGCTTGCGCTTCGGTGCGTTGTGACAGATCGCTATTGCCCTGTGCTATCTGCATGCTGCCCGATGCCACGCTCTCGGCATTACTTCTGACCGTGCTGACGGTGTGGGTCAGGGATTCCTGCATCTCGCTAATCGCATTGAGCAACCGACCCGTTTCATCCCGACTCCCTGTCGGCACCTCGCCACTCAAATCACCCCGGGCGATTCGCTGTGCTGACAGCAGCGCCTGTTGTAGAGGACGGGTCACACTGCGGGTGATCCCCCACGCAAAGAATATCCCGAGGAGCAATGCAATAGCGGTGGTCACCGCTAGCAATATCACTGCGTTATCACGCTCATTAATGACCCGCGCTGCGCCGTCGCTCATTCTTTTACGCTGGAATTGCACCATGTCTTTTAATGCCGCCATGTAGCTAATCTGACTCTGATAGCGAGGACCGAAGAGGAGCCGGGTCGCCTCTTCTTTTTTCCCCTGCATACCCAGCGCCACAACATCATCAATAAACGGGAAGAACTGCTCGCCGTTACGTTGCATGGCCGTAAAAATCTCTCTGCCTGTGTCGGTTTCAACGTGGCCTCGCAACTGCTCTGTCAGCAGGTCAATCTGTTTTTTTTCTGTATTGTAGTCGCGTAAGAAACCCGCTTTTCTTTCCGGGTCATCCATCAGAATGATGTTGCGGGCAAGCCGACTCATGTCGGCGGTGAAGAAGCCGATTGAAGAGGCGGCTTCAGCATTGGTGTAAATGTTGTCTGTAATCGATACCGTCGTATTACCGAGGGATTGCAGGCGACTGATGCTACTCAATGCCATAATAATAACCAGCAGCATCATGAAGCCCAATGCCATCCAAAGCCGTGTGCCAATTTTAATGTTATTCATAACAGTCCGTCTTACTATTGATTATCAAAAAAAACCGGTGGATGAAACAAACACCAGAAGACAAGTCTATGCGTTTCAACATCCTGCCGAAGGCAGGGTGAAATTAAAAAACACATAACTTACGGAGTGAATAGCATTATCACAAAGATATTTAATAAAAAAGTATCCTGCTGTGTGGCACACAACTTACCCCAGTTCCACACCACAGACTACCGGCTCAGCAATAAACAACAACCGCATGATATTTAACATTAATTAATAAAATAAAAAATTTAACCGTTTACAAGGATAAGAAATCAATAGGGGATAAATAAAGGGATTTTCGATATCAAAAAGTTGAATAACCAGCATTATTATCAGGAAAATAAAACCTCATAACGATGTAAAAAATCGATTATCCAGCCAGAAAATCATTTAAATCAGAAATCAATCACGCTATTAAAATCCTTTACGTCATTATTAACTTAAATTAATGATTGATACTATTTTAAACACCCCACTGACGCCCTATTCATTAAATTTATTTTCACTATTTATCCTCTGCCACCACTACAATATAACTTTTATCTAATGGTAAAAATACAAAATCACGCTGTGATGAAAGAATTATTTTTTTATCTCTGGTGACAAAAATGGCATGCATATCTGAACGTTGTGAGAGATAAGCCAGTCCTTTTTCTACCCCCATGCCATAAAGCAGCGTGGTGTAAATGTCCCCATCAATGGACGCATCCGTGATGAGTGTGACGCTCAGTATTTCATTATCGAGTGGAAAACCTGTTTTGGGATCAAAGATATGGTGATAAATGCGTCCTTCAAATGTGAAATAGCGTTCATAGATACCGGATGTCACTATCGACTTGTTTACCACCTGTATCAGCCCAAGCAGTTCATGATTTTCGCCAAACGGCTTTTGTAACCCCACCGACCAGGCGGCCTGATGGGCGCTTTGCGGCCTGCCGATGGCCAGGACATTCCCGCCCAGATTGATCAGCGCATGATAGACGTGGTGCTGGTAGAGAAATTGCCTGATGACATCCGCAATATAGCCCTTCGCTATCGCCCCTAAATCGATTCCCATCCCTACTTTTTCCAGCCACACTGAACGCTCTTTGGCATCGAGAATGACGTGACGAGGGTCGGTCAGCGCCAGTAACGCACGCAACTCATCAGCGGGCGGAATGCGCTCACCCTGAAAGCCGATTTTCCAGCGCTTCACCACCGGACCGATAGTGACGTTAAAACAGCTGCCTTCCAACAAGCTGACGTCTCTGGCACGTGCAATCAGATTAAATAACCACGGGCTGACGACAACCGGGTGTTTCCCTGCCGCCTGATTGATAGCCATCACCTCCGAGTTATCCCGATTAACGGTTAACACGTCTTCCAGCTGTTTAATGCGGCCAAACACCGACAATGCCAGTGGCTCATTGGGTTCAAACAACTTGAGCAGGATGGGTGACCCCATCAGCACGGTGGAATAGTTATAAATTCGATCATCTGACGGCATCGTAGGACCTCTGAAAAAGAACACATCAAGTCTGCGTCAGCAGCGGGGGCTGACGCAGACTGGCATAATTACCTACACGAATCCCCGAACTTACAGGCGCACGTAAGTCGCGGCGTTACGGCCCGCCTGAATACCAAACACAATGATATCGGCGATGGCGTTACCGCCGATGCGGTTGCTACCGTGGATACCGCCCACCACTTCACCGGCAGCGAAAGCCCCCCGAATCACCCGTTTCTTGCGGTCCAGTACCGCGGTATCGGTATTGATGACCACGCCCCCCATGGTGTGATGTACACCGGGTGCGATGCGAATAGCGTAAAACGGCCCCTGATTGAGAGGATGACGCAACGCGGTTTGACGGCCGAAATCGTCGTCATGCTGTTTTTCAACAAACTGGTTATAGCGTTCCAGCGTCGTCTGCAGTGCATCAGCATCGATGGCCAGTTTATCCGCCAGTTCACGTGGAGAGGCCGCACTGACCACAAAACCACGGGATAAATACTCGTCAGCCGCCTTATTTTTCGCCCTCACCTGCTCATCAAACACGATATAAGCGTACTTCTCCGGTAAACCGATGATTGACGCCGACACCTTGTCACGGGTTTCCATTTCGTTAAAGAAACGCTGGCCCTGCTGATTCACCAGAATCGCACCGCCACCACGAATGGATTCAGAGATCAGATAAGAGGTGTTCTGCTCCACCGTGGGATGGATCTGGATTTCGCCCAGGTCCACCGTATCCGCCCCGACCTTCTCCAGAATGGCGATACCACAACCAGTCGCACCGCTATGGTTGGTGGTGACAAAACCATCCAGATCCGGGCGGTATTTCAGTACCATGTCGCGATTGGCGCTGAAACCGCCGGTGGCAACGACCACCCCTTTGGTGGCGATAGTCAGTTGCTCGTTGTCTTCACTCTGCACCCGCACCCCAGTCACCGCACCGGCGTCGTGAAGGATGTCGATAACCGCGGTTTCCAGCATGACATCGATGTTGCGCTTATTGATATTTTTGACCAGCCCACTGATCAGGAAACCGCCAACCGCCGAGCCATCTGCCGGTCGATGAGTGCGATCCACACTCATGCCGCCAGTAATAGTAATGTCGTTCAGTTCGATACCACGCTCTGCCAGCCAGTCGATCGCCATTGGCGCACCTTCGACGAATCGTTTCAGCAAATCGGGGTTATTTTTTTGTTTACCGCCTTTCAGGGTCTCCTCGTAGAAACGCTGCTTGTCGTCAACAATACCGCGCATTTTCTGGAAACGCGTGCCTGCTGCATTCATGCCGACAGACGCTTTGATGGTGTTGCCACCGATGCTGGACATCTTCTCGACAATCAGCACGCGGGCACCGTCATCACAGGCCTGAATCGCTGCGGCCAGGCCCGCGCCACCACTGCCGATCACCACCACGTCATAGCAATTCATCTCAGCCGGATCGCCGCCTTCCTCCACGATCGCCGCCTTGCAGGAGCGGGCCAGTGCCTTGGAGACGGCTTTTTTCACCGCTTCACTTTGCACCGTCGCGCCAGTCACCGCATCCACATGTGGGCTGTTCGCCTCCAGAATTCGCGAGCGAATCACCTCAAAGCTGCTGACAAAGTCAGTATGCAACTGCGCATGGGGCGCAAGTGTCACATCCGCGATGCGGTCCGTTTCCAGGCTGACGTTGATAACCAGTTCACCCGCATCATCCGCTACGGTTTCCTGAAAAACACCGGCTTTGAATTTTTTCGCCGCCAGGCTCATATCGCGGATCATCGCTTCCACCAGAGAGAAGCGCCACAACGGTTCCGGAATAGTGAGGGCTTCACGCTGGGTACTGTCGATAAACAAGTCGACCTTCTGCTGACTGATGAGCCGATCAGTCCAGTCCGGGTAAGCAATGCAGGCTTTCCCTACCGCCACCAGATCGTAACCATGCTCCAGCGCAGCATCGGCATCCGCCTGATTAACCACCCCGCCCACGCCGATAACCGGTACTTTAGCCAGCGTGTCAGAACGCATCGTGACATATTTGCCAATCAGCGGGGTAGGATCGGTGGTATCGACGATGGAAGAACGCAGGGTATACCCCATGGAGAAATGCAGATAATCCAGCCCGCGTGCCGCCAGTTTCTCCAACAGGTACAGGGTGTCGTCAAAGCGGATGCCCGGCTCTTCGATTTCTTCCGGTGAAAAGCGATAGCCAATGATGAAAGAAGCGTCCGCGTACTGGCGTGCCATTTTGTGGGTGATATCCAGCACTGCGAGAGGAAATCTGGCACGGTTGTCGCGGCTGCCGCCCCATTCGTCGGTGCGCTGGTTGGAGTTCGGGGAGTAAAACTGCTGAATCAGATAAGTATTGGCACCGTGGATTTCCACGCCGTCGAACCCTGCTTCAATCGCACGGCGTACCCCTTCGCCAAATTTGGCGATCATCGCCTCAACGTCCTCGCCCGTGAGTGCTTGCGGCACCGCTGCGCCTTCACGCGGTGCGGCCACCGCACTGGGCCCAACCGGTGAACGCCCGCCAATCAGTTTCGGCTCCACCATGCGACCACCGTGGTAGATTTGCAAAATGGCTTTTGAGCCTTTCTCCTTGATGGCAGAGGCGATTTTTGCAAGCCCGGCGATTTTATTGTCGTGGTCGATACCGATGGCACCCGGAAATGCCAGACCTTTATCATCGATAAAGCAGCACTCCACAATCACCGCCCCGATACTCCCGGCACGCACCTGATAATACTCCACCAGCTCCCTGGTGACGGTGCCGTCATAAAAGCCGGTACAGGTGGTCATCGGTGCCATCAGCAGACGATTTTTAAGCTCGACGCCGTTAGGCAAGGTAAACGGTCTGAATACCTGGTTATTAACGCTCATAAGAGACTCCATAAATTACCAATGTTTTATAGGCTTTGAATGGGTTATCGGTTTATTGTTTTTGGTTTTGCTTAATGGGCCGATGTCATAGCGTTAATATGATTGGCTTTTTAGTTTCTAAATAATCAATTTAGTTAATTAACTAATAAACCACTATTATGTCATCGTGTTGTTTAAAGCGTGGTAAAAGGGAAAATAAGTTGTTCACATTTATTTTAAATAAGGTAACGCTTCATTTACCTGAGCAAGAAAAACGATGGTTCGAGGCAGTAAGGGGCTGGACGAAGGCATCATGCGCCAGAAGACGGCTTTGGCGCTAAGCATAACGGTGGCAGGAGAACAGGGTTTGCGAAAGCGGTAACAACAAGGTCAACACCAGAAAAAAATATGACAAATTGCCTCTAATAAATAAAACACCGGTTCATAATCATGCCCCGTAAAATAAAAACCCACTTATGGGGATTAGCATGAAATCATGGCGATTCGTATTTCGGTGCTTTATTTTATCGGCCCCGTTTGCGGAATAAAACATCTTCCCAAACCTGACGCCTGAAGGAAACCATCAGGCGTCGGGAAGGCTTATGGCGTCGGTAACAAAAACGCCTTGAATTGCGGGGTCATCACCGCCTCGAATCCTTTATCGGTTTTGGTAATCAGGTAAACCGCCAGTCCCTGCTGTTCCGCCAGCTTCAACGCTTTTTCCGTACCCAGCACCATCAACCCGGTATCCCAGCCATCGGCTTCCAGCGCGGTTCTGGCAATCACGGTGGCGGAAACCAGCTGATGGGTAATCGGCCGTCCTGTGGCCGGGTCGATCACATGAGAGTAGCGTGTGCCATCCTGCTCGAAATAATTGCGATAACTGCCGGAGGTGCTGATACCGTAGCCCTGCAGGTCAACCGCGGCCTGAATGGCGTTTTCTTTATCGGTGGGTTTCTGAATCGCGACCCGCCAGGGTTGCCCCTGACCGTTGACACCTCGACTGGAAATCGCGCCGCCAACCGACACCAGATAATTGGTGATACCTTTGCGGGTCATCAGCTGTGCCAGCAACTCGGCACCGTATCCCTCGCCCAGCGTGGAGAGATCCACATACATGTCGGGCAGATCTTTTTGCAACCATTCGCCCTGATTATCACTGATCAGACGCAGGTGGTTTAGCCCCACTTTATGCCGTGCTTCATCAATCTGTTGCTGGCTGGGCACCCTGGTCGGCTGCTTCTGCGGCCCGAACCCCCACAAGTTAACCAGCGGCCCCACCGTGATATCCATCGCCCCACCGGTTGCCCGGCCGATACGTTGTGCGGTCAGAATAATATCCGCCATACCGTTACTGATGGGCTGCGGGTCTGTCCCGGCATAGCGGTTAAAACGGGATAGTACCGAATCACTGCGGTATGTAGAGATCTCGTTGTTCGCCTGCTCCAGCAACGTGTCTATCTCCTGTTGCAACTGCTGGCTGCTTTCCGGCAACGCCCCGCTTATCTTCACGCTGTAGAACGTGCCCATGGTTTTACCTTCAAAGGTGGTAAACGGGCGCGAATTTTCGGCGGATGATTGCGGTTTACAGGCGCTCAGCACGCCAAGAATACCGAAAAAGAGAACGGATTTTAGGGCGAAAGACGCCATGAACAGCACTCCTTGAATCACAATGACGCGCTATTGATAGAGCAAGATAGACGGATTGAAAAGTGCTCATGGGAAAAAACCTGTCTGAACGCAAGAGATCGGAGCAACATCATACTTTCAGACTGTCGAAATCATCCGGCCGCTTTACGGTCTGAGCCCCATGTACTCAACTAAAAAACGCGCCCCAGGGCGCGTTTCGATGACATCAGGCTAGCCGTGATTACGGCGCTTTCGGTGCTGCGGGTTCTTGCTGGTGTCTGGCAAAATTGTCGTTAAACTGTTTTTTCTGGTCTGGCGTCAGCACGTTGTACATTTTGTTCTGAATCTCCAGACGGGTCAGCACATGGGCTTTGTTGGCTTCAACCATGTTATTGACCACTGCTTCCGCTTTGGTTTTATCAAAGCTGTCGGATGCAATCAGGCTGTGCCATTGCGCTCGCTGATCCGCTGAAGGACGCTCACGGTCTTTTTTCGCATTCGCCATAATGTCGCGCATTTTCTGACGCTGCTCATCGGTCAGGTTCAGCCCTTTAAACATCATATTTTCCTCCATGCCGCGTTCGCCACGCGCGCCATCATGATGTTTCATCATGCGGCCACCCTGATCCGGCGGGGTGGGGTTATCCTGAGCGTGGGCGAACCCGGCGCTACTCAACGCCAATGCAGAGGCAATCATAATCACGGTTAATTTAGACATAAGACCTTCCTTCACGTTACGGTTTTAATGATCAACACACCACAGTGTGTCAACCTGTAATGCATCAACCTTTGTGATGCAGTATAGGTCGGTGAAATTCAATTAACCGGGTGTCAGGGTAAAGGTTTGCAAGGAAGATATTCACAATTGCGCCAACTGTGGAGAAAGCGGAAGTATTGCGTAAGCAACACGCCAGAATGAGAAAAAGGCGGAGTGGTTAATCACCCCGCCTTTTCGTGAACGCCTGATTACGCGATGTGTATCAGGCGGTTTGCGTCTGACGCAACTGCTTTTCGCGGCGAATTTTGCGCTCTTCCATCACCGCGACCATCGCCATCAGGCAGATGCAGCCGATAGCGGCGGCATCCAGCGCGGCAAACGTCCCCGCCCAGCCGGTCAGCCCGAAAATCGGGGTGCCGTCAGCTATCATGCCCAACCCCAGCTTGGCGAAACTGTCGCCAATCAGATAGGCGAAGGTGCCTTTAATACCATCCGCGGCTCCGATGGCTTTCTTCGGTACAAACCCCACTGCGGCCACCCCAATCAGTAACTGCGGGCCAAACACCAGAAAGCCCAGCGCAAACAACGACGACAGGTAAACATATTGGTTGCTGGCGTGCTGATAAACCCCCAGTGTCACGATGATCAACGCCAGTGCGATGCAGGCGACCAGCCCACGGCGACCGTTCGCCAAATCCGACAGCCAGCCCCACAACAGCGTCCCCACCAGCGCACCGGCCTCAAACAGGGTGAAGCCCTGAATGGCGACGGATTTCGGTAACTTCAGTTCCTGATAGGCATACACCGTGGACCACTGGTCGATACCGATACGCACCACATACAGGAAGATATTGGAGAAACACAGCAGCCAAATCACTTTATTTTTCAGCACGTACTCGACGAAGATCTGCCATTTGGTCATGGTACCGTCTTCGGCTTCTTTATCTTCTTCAGAGATAGCCTCGTCAAACAGCTCCTCCGCTTTTCCCAGACCGTAGGATTCCGGTGAGTCACTGCCAAACCGCAGACCAATAAAGCCGACAACCAGGGCGATGATGGACGGGAAAACAAACATACCGATGACATGGCCGTCGAACAGATAGTTAGCACCGAACAGAGCGACACCCGCCGCCCCCGCACCGCCGAGGTTATGGGAAATATTCCACAGTCCCAGCCAGGTGCCGCGCTTGCGACGTGGCGTCCACTTGGTAATCGTGGAATAGCTGCATGACCCGCCGGTACTCTGGAAGAACCCACTCAACGCATAAAACGCGATCATCAAAAACAGGCTGACGGAACCGGTTCCCATGCTGGCACTAAAACCGAGCATGCAAATCGCCGACAGGATCAGCATAAACGGCAGAAACTGCTTGGTGTTTTTACCGTCGGCGTAATAGGACACCAGCGTTTTACCCACGCCGTAGGTTATCGAAAAACCCAGACCAATCATGCCAAGCTGCGTCATGCTCAGCCCATAGGTACCGATCATGTCATTTTGGGCGATGTTAAAGTTTTTACGGATCAAATACATGGTCAGGTAGCCGATGAATACCACCAGATAGGACTGCATGAACGGCTTAAACCACATTTTTCGCCGCACATCGAGCGGCAGATCCAGCGTCGGGCGACGAACCTGGGTTAAAAAGTTAAGCATGATGTTTCCTCTTACGGGACGGGATAGCCTGCGGCCTTGCGACCCGCAGTGATCTTTTCGCCCACATTGTAAGAAGCCCTGACACCACGGGCTTGAGGGAACGTCCTGCTTAAACTAGGAAATTTTCCCGGTTTTTGCCGGTTCAGAGAGAAAGGGTGAAGCGAATCACGCTATAGCTATTTATGTTGCATCTGTTCATGTTGCATCTGTTCCGCTACGTCTGTTCACGCTACCTCTGTCGTGGTACGCGGCGACGACGCACGCAGGAAAGGCAGTAACAACAGTGCCGAGACGCCGCCCGCGACAGCGATAACCGCGAAAAAGCCGGTCCAGTGCCAGATGTCCATGATACGCGCCAGCGGCCAGCCCGACAGCGACGCCCCCAGATAGGCAAACAGCCCGACAAACCCGGTGGCCGCACCGGCGGCATCTTTGTGAGAACATTCAGCCGCGGCCATGCCTATCAGCATTTGCGGGCCAAAAACGAAGAACCCGGTGGTAAAGAAACAGGTAGCCTGCATCACATAGCTGGCGAATGGCATCAGCCACAACGAGCCGACAGACAACAACATGCCAGCGGCGAAAATCAGGTTCATCGGGCCGCGGTTACCGTTAAACACTTTGTCCGACCCCCACCCGGCTACCAGTGCGCCGATAAACCCGCCCAGCTCAAACATGGTCACCGCCGAGTTCGCCGTCACCAGATCAACCCCCAGCGTTTCCGACATGTAAAGGTTGCCCCAGTCGTTGATGGCGGCTCGCACCACGTACACCAGCACGTAACAGCACGCCAGTAGCCAGATGTACGGGTTAGTGAACACATACTTATGCAGGATCTCCCGGTGCGACAAGCCAGCACCTTCCTGCTGCTGGGCGATTTCCAGCGCATCCTGCCGCCATTCCCCGACATGCGGCAGACCAAGCGTCTGCGGCTTGTCACGTAGCCGCCAGCATAAAAACAACCCGGCGACGATCGCGAGTGTACCGGCGATCATCATCCCGGCACGCCAACCGTAATGCAGTGTCGCCGCCCCCACCACCATCGGGATCACCGCGCCACCCACGTTATGCGCCGTGTTCCACAGCGCCCACCAGCCGCCACGCTCGGTGCGCGAATACCAACTGGTGAGCAGTCTGGCGCATACCGGTGCCCCCCAGCCCTGGAAAAAGGCATTCGCCATCCACAATGTCGCAAATGCCCACAGCGATGAGGAAAAGCCAAACAAAATATTGGTCACGCCGGTCGCCAGCAGCCCAATCCCCATAAAATAGCGGGCATTGGAACGGTCACTCACCACCCCCGACAGGAACTTCGATGCCCCGTAAGTCACATAAAATAACGTGGCCAACAGCCCGATATCCGTACGCGCCATTAACCCGCTGGCGAGGATCTCCGGCACCGCGGCGTTAAAACTTTTTCGGGTGAAGTAAAACAGCGCATAGCCCAGATACAGCGTAATCAGGATATGACGACGCCAGTAGCGATAGGCATCGTCAATCGCCTGACGGTCGCGCAGCGGCGGCGCGCTGGCGGGAATATTCAGGAATCGGATAAGGGAGAAACGGGGGTGAGGGACGGACATCAAGACTCCTTGCTGGCAGACAGTGGCACACTGACGGTGACACGCGTACCGTGAGTACAGGAAAGTTGCAGGGTGCCACCCAACGCGCTCACGCGCTCACGCATCCCAAGCAGACCAAACCCACCCGAGCCAGACCCAGGCGGCAGCCCGCAACCGTCGTCCTCGATGACCAGCATCAGGCGTTCATCCTGCTGCCAGGCCTGTAGCGTCACCGCACTGGCGTTAGCGTGTTTGACAATGTTATTTAACCCTTCCTGACAGACGCGAAACAGCGTGACCCGCAACCCTTCGCCGAGCGACGCTTCGTCGATATGCCAGTCGAGGTGGCTGATGATCCCCTGCTCTTCCAGCTCCATCTCGCGCATCAACGAACGTACCGCCTGTTCCAGCGTGAGGTCGTCCAACTGGCGCGGGCGCAAACGCCCCATCAATCGCCGCACCGAGTCATACACACTCAGCGATAATTGCTCAATGAGCGTGCTACTCTGACGGACATGGCGGTTTTCCGGGGCCAGCCGCTGAAGAATACCTGCCTGCGTGCGAATGGCCGTTATCGTCTGACCAATATCGTCATGCAGTTCCCGTGCGACATCGCGTCGCACGTATTCCTCCATCTCCAGCAGGCGTTCCGCCAGGCGGCGATTACGCGCCAGTTGGTTTTGCAGCGACACATTCAACTCGCGCAAGCGCTGGATACCCGCACCAAGCAGCAGCCCGGTCAGGCTCTGCGCCAGTAACGAGAGCAATAAATCCACCGGATGCTCATGCCAGGTCTGGCTGGCGATAAGCGCAATCGCATTCATTAACGTGGCAATCAGCGCCCCCTGCCAGCCATAATGCCAGGCCAGCGCGATGATCGGCAGCGCCAGACAAAACGGGGTAAAGCGCGACAAATCCGCCGGCAGCCCCAGTTGCAGCCCCAGACTGACCACAAACAGCAGCAAATACCACAGCAGATGACGCCCACGCCAGTTCACCGGCTGCGACACCAGCGATGGCCCCAGCGGTAGCCAGGTCGAACTGGACAGGTAATGCCAGATAAGCAAACAGGTCGGCGAGAGCGTCAACCCACCGGTCAGCGTCAGCAATAACACGGTCAGTGAGTCTTCACTGTGACCAAGCCACGGCAGGGATTGCAACAACGCGGCTGCAATCAGCGCACCGCCTTGCAACAGCAACGTGTGCCAGTCATCCTGACGGGCACGTCGGGATGCCAGCATCACCGGCAGCAACGCCAGTATGCTCCCCGTGAGCAACAACGGGAGATGGGTCAACGCGACTTCGTTTGCAAGCCAGACCAGCAGCAGCCATTCGCTCGCCAGCAACACCGGCCAGAAACGGCGCGGCGATTGCAGCATCAACCCCAGCCGCAAACCGAAAGGAAACAGCAACACCGCCAGATCCGGGCGTGCAACCAGATGCAGGCTGATGCTCCACAGGCAAAACCACGCGGCACAAAAGATAAAACTGCTGGCGAAAGCGGCAATAAGCCAGGTGATAAGCGGGCGCATCACCAACCATCAAACATGCGTCGGGCCAGCTCCACGTCATTGCTGACGCCCAGCTTTTCCATCAGGTTGGCGCGATGAACGTGAACGGTTTTTGGCGACAACCCCAGCTCTGCGGCGATGGTTTTTACCGCCATCCCCTGCGCCAGTTTTTCCGCCACCTGGCGTTCGCGGCGCGTCAAGGGATCCCGCCTGCCGGACGCCAGTTTCAGGGCAATATCCGGCGTCAGATAACACCCACCGCCCGCCACGGTACGCACCGCTGCAATCAGCTCATCCGGGCTGCAACGCTTCGAGAGGAAGCCACGCGCCCCCGCATTCAGCGCCTGCTCAATCAATGCCGGGCTATCGTGCACCGACAGCATAATCACCGCCATCCCCTTCGGCAGTTGACCAAGCAACTCAAGCCCGGAGCAATCGGGCATAGAAATATCGCAGATGCACACCTGAGCGCCCCGTCCCGGTAATCCCGCCAGCGCCTCACGCCCGGAGCCGAACTCCCCGACTATCTGCATATCGGGCTCCAGCCCCAGCAACTGGGCAAAACCAGAACGGACAATAAGATGATCATCAATCAGGGCAAGGGTAATCATGGTTAAACC
The DNA here is from genome assembly GCF_009372235.1 of Dickeya oryzae. Taxonomy (GTDB): domain Bacteria; phylum Pseudomonadota; class Gammaproteobacteria; order Enterobacterales; family Enterobacteriaceae; genus Dickeya; species Dickeya oryzae. The sequence continues at coordinate 49,054 of NZ_SULL01000006.1, forward strand.
TGGGGCGACCGGGAGGCGCTTACCTTAGCGTTAAGACCTAGTGTGTTCAAGGGGTGAGCAATCAGGTATTGAGCTACCTAACATGACGTTACCAGGGAATGAGTAAAAACGGGCTGTCGCCAGCCCGTGGGTCTCGCTTATCCGCCGAACGTCAGGCTGCTGCTTTGTACCCCTGCGTATTTCTGGACAAAAGTTTTGGCCTCAGAGACCGTCTTCAACGTGTAACTGTAATTGGAAGACGGTGTCCACTTGCTGGCCGACGAGGTTTGGTTGGTAATGGACGGTGTACTGCCGGTATCGGTAAACGTCCCATTCCCTTTGTCGTCGAGCATCCCTTTGTTACCACTGGTCGTAGTGCCAAAATAATTATATTCGGACACGATTTTGGCATTCTGCGCCAGTGTGAACCCCAGTTGGTATTTGTCGATGAAGTTGTTGTAAGCGTGGTAATAGCCGTAACGCATCAACCCCGGCGCGCGCACGTAGATATTGCTGAAATAGCAGTGACAAATAGTCAGGTGTGGGTAACCGTCATAGGTGGAACCATTGCTACTGCCGTCCTGCGGATAACCGAAGATCAATCCGTATTCATGGTTTTTAAACAGGCAATTGCTAATCGTGATGTAATCAGCTTTTTCTCCGATATAAATCAGTTTATCCAACCCGCCATCAGTCAGCGTATAATCATGACCGGGGAAAGAGAGGTGATCCAGCCAGTATTTATTGCCATGCGTGAGGTAAATCTGAATATCATCATTACCGTTAATGGTGCTGGTATGTTTAAACGTCAAATTTTGAAAAATAATATTCTTCGAGCTCGACGTGCTGCGAAAATGAATATTAGTCAGCGTATTACTGCTATAAGAACCAATAATCGATTTATTCGCACCCAGCGATACCTTGGTTAATGAACTGGCGCTGATATTGGCATTAATCACCAGAATTTTTGCATCCGTTCCCGCTACATGGGTTTTCAGGTCGTTCAGGCTGGTAATCGAAACCACCGTGCCGCCGGTACCGCCAGTGGTACTGCCTGATTTTGCAAAACCGACCATACCGGATGTACCTGTCGTTGGATAGGCCATAATAATGCTCCTGTTGAAATATCCCGCATACTTCAGGTTACAGGTGCGTTGGCTGCGTTTGCTTACCCCAGAGGCTTACCAGAATAAGCTTACGAGAATGCACTCGATTGCTGTTTTTCTGTAACTCGAATTATTTAGGGTGTAGATGAATGAATAAAAAGAGAGGAACTCTTTTTTTCTTTCCTGATACTTCAGACATATTCACCCTACAACAGGAATTTATGACGCTCATTATTTTAGTATCGGCTCACTTACCACACAACGGACCATACATTTTCTTTAAACAAAATAAATACAGAAAAGAAAAATAATAAAGAGGATAATTAAATTATCAACAGAACATTAATTCAGCCAGGGAAATAAAAAATAAATATAATTACCCACAACAATAATACCGAAACTGAGACAGTACTGCCCTGATCACTCGTCAGGGCAGAGAACGATAAAACGCAGCGGCTTCGTTGGCTAGCGCATCAAGGTGAGAGCGGATCAGGTTAATTTTCTGCAATAACGGATTACGTTCAGGGGACTGATCCATCATGTTGACCCTGGTCACCAGCTCATTGATTCTGGCGCACAAATCCGCTTCGCGCTGACGGGCCTGTATCAGTTGCACGTGGAGCTGCTGATAGTCGCGCTGCCAGATCTGCTGTTGTCGGCTGACACTGGCCTCCAGCGCCTGCAATGCGCTTTCCAGCCGTGATTCCAACTCTTCGATACACATGGGGGTTCCTTCTGCCGAGCCTTCTCTGCCGTAACCTGCGGATTATAATGGCACTCCCGTGCGACAACAAATGCCACAGGGAATTACCGGGTTTTAACCGAGCGTAGTACGACGAATTTCGCGTTACTGGCAACGTTCTGGCAGTTGCCAAACAGCCGTTTCAGCTTGTGGAAATAATCCAGATGACGGTTGCCGACTATCCGCAACTCCCCCCCGACCGTCAGACAACGACGCGCATCAACAAACATCTGCCAGGCAATGTCATCGGTGATCGCCTGTTGCTGGTGAAACGGCGGATTACACAGTATCGCCTGCTGACTGTCCGGCCCGACGCCTGCCAGTGCATGGTTCACGACAAAGCTGCAGCGGTCCTTATCCTGCGGCCGGTTGTCTTCCACATTGCGCTGACTGGAAGCCACCGCCATATAAGACTCGTCGAAAAAGCCGACCGATGCCTGCGGGTTCAGCGCCAGCGCGGTCAATCCAATCACGCCATTGCCGCAACCTAAATCGATGATTTTACCGTCCAGTTGCTCTGGCAGATGCTGCATAAAAAACCGTGCGCCGATATCCAGCCCGCTGCGGGAAAAGACGTTGGCGTAATTGTGGATGCGGGCATTGTGGATAGGGCTTGCGGCATCATCCAGCGGCCAGACTGTCATCACCGGGTTGCTGTCCACCAGGTTGTCATCGACAACACACGCTTGCGGCTGACAGTGAATCAAACGGGCTTTTTTCCACGCCAGCGAGGTACGGGTTGGCCCCAGAATGTGCTCGAACAGTTGCAGCGTAGACGTGTGGATGTCACGCGCTTTCGCCCCCGCGATAATCACGGTTTGCGGCGTCACCACCTCCCGTAACTGGCGCAACTGATGCTCCAGCAACGCCAGCGTTTTCGGCACTTTCAATACCACCAGTGCCGGTGCGCCCGGCAATGGGGAGAGGCTGTCTTGCAACGTAACCGACTCCGGCGCGTAACCATTGAGCGACAGGTTATGTCGGGTCGCCAACTGACTCAGGAACGAGTCGCTGATGCAATAAGGAGCCTGCGACTGCAAGCCACAAGCCAGTGCGCCGAACGCATCATTGAAAATCAGTCGGGGACCGGGACCAATCGGCATCGTCGTCAGTTCCCGCAGCAGATACTCATCCGCCGCTTCCCATGCCTGCAACGAGGATTCCCGTTCAGACTGCGGATAGCGGACCAGCGTCAGGTTATGTGTTTCCAGCTCAAGTTGGCTCATGGCCTCTCCTGCAATACAAAATCTGGCGCTGTTTATCCCTTAAAACAGCGTCGCAGTAAATGGTTTTCCGGCAACGTAGCGACAGTTCGTTACCTCTACGCCCTATTATACTGAGGTATCAGGCAATTGCGGTGAACACGTATGTAGCAGATTGTCATGCGTGGCAAGTCAGGGGTTGACCCTGAACAGAAGCTATCCTATCTTTTGTCGTGCAAAGGGGAGTAACTTCTCGCTGGTTAATCGTCATTACAGTGCAAGCGCACTCGGTTACCAGGCAACCTTAATGACTTTATCCGCATTAAGTTGTAAGTGAGACCTTGCCAGAAGGCGAGGTCCATTTGCAGCACCGTGAATAGCAAACGGCCTGTGCCTTCTGACACAGGCCGTTTTGTTTTCTGACACAACAGAGCCTCGACACAACACCTCATGGGAAAGGCACTAAGGATACAGTTATGGTAACGATAGGAACCCCGCTGCTGTGGAGCAGCTTCGCCATCATCGTGGTAATCATGCTGGCTATTGACCTGTTTTATCAGGGCAAGAAAGGCTCGACGGTGATGACCTTTAAACAGGCCGCCGTCTGGTCGCTGGTGTGGGTCAGCCTGTCCATATTATTCAACCTCGGCTTCTGGTGGTATCTCAGCGGTACGGCGGGCCGTGACGTGGCAGATACTCAGGCGCTGGCGTTCTTTACCGGTTATCTGATTGAAAAAGCGCTGGCTGTCGACAACGTATTTGTCTGGCTGATGCTGTTTAGTTATTTTGCCATCCCCGCGCAGTATCAGCGCCGGGTACTGATCTACGGCGTGCTGGGGGCGATAGTCCTGCGTACCATCATGGTGTTCGCGGGCAGCTGGCTGGTTTCTCAGTTCCAGTGGCTACTGTACCTGTTTGGTGCGTTCCTGCTGATAACCGGGCTTAAAATGGCGCTGGCGAAAGAAGACGATGCCGCCATCGGCGAGAAACCGGTCGTGCGCTGGCTGCGCGGCCACCTGCGGATGACCGATACCCTGCAAGGCGATCGTTTTTTCATCCGGCAGAGTGGTTTGCTGTACGCCACACCGCTATTTCTGGTACTGGTGATGGTGGAAATCAGTGATGTCATTTTCGCGGTAGACAGTATCCCTGCGATTTTCGCCGTCACCACCGACCCGTTCATCGTGCTGACGTCAAACCTGTTCGCCATTTTAGGGTTGCGCGCCATGTACTTCCTGCTGGCGGGCGTGGCACAAAAGTTCTCTATGCTGAAATACGGCCTGGCGGTGATCCTCGTGTTCATCGGCATCAAGATGATGCTAATAGACCTGTTTCACATTCCCGTCGCCATTTCACTCAGCGTGGTGGCCGCTATCCTGCTGGCCACCATCCTTATCAACATCTGGGTTAACCGGCGCGCCGGACAGTAACGCCATCCTGTCAACGTCGCCCTATCACGCTACGCGCCCCGTCGGAAGACGGGGCATTTTTTTAGGTGTGTCGGGTTCTTTTTTCAGGCGCGGTTCTCAGGCATTTTTTGTTCTCAGGCACTTTTGGTAGAGGAGTGCGCCTCATCCACCCTGAACGGGTCGATACCGTTACGCTGCATACGCCAGAAGCGGATGATATTAAAACCGTTTATCACCAGGAAACTGGCTTCGATCAACGAGCCGCCAATCGACCCCAACCAAATGTTGTGTGTTACCCACAGCGCGGTCGAACACCAGATGATGCAACGGGTCGTCAGTCCGTGTGCACGGAACAGCGCCCAGGTACTGCACACCGTCCCGATAATCGGCAGCAGTTCCATCGGGTGTTTTACGCCCGGCAACCCGAGCGACAGTGTCAGGGCGATAAACACGAACATCACCACGATATTGCTGGTTTTCAGGGTAACCAGGGTACGGCCTGAATTGAGCAGAGCACTGATGCCTGCCGCGTTCGCGCCCATCAGGAAGAAGTGGCAGGCGATAACCGCGCTATAGACGGAGAGTTGGATTTTGAATTTTTTTTCACTGCGGTTGAAAAACATGGTGATACCGACAAAAAAAGCCAGTACACCAACAGCCTGGGCAAACACGTAAGAAGTCATGATTCCTGCCTTAAAGCGCCATGATGAAAAAACGGCGCTCAGATAATGAAACGCCGTTTTATTTTATGTGAAATTATTTAGATTTACAACGCCAGGCTTATCACGATCGGTTCTATAACGTTACACCGCTCTTAAATATCGCCAGTTCGCGGAAGTCGTTGATTTCGTTTTTCGCCAGTTTACCGTTAGCTATCTCGACAATCAGCTCAACAAACTGCGACAGCAGCTCATCCATCGACATCCCATGAATCAGACGCCCGGCGTCAAAATCGATCCAGTGCGGTTTCTTCTGCGCCAGTTCGGTGTTGGTCGCCAGTTTCACCGTCGGCACAAAGCCGCCGTAAGGCGTACCACGACCGGTACTGAACAACACCATATGACACCCTGCCCCAGCCAGCGCACTGGTCGCCACCGCGTCGTTACCCGGCGCGCTCAGCAGGTTCAGCCCCGGCGTATGCAGGCGTTCGCCATACTTGAGCACATCCACCACCTTGCTCTGCCCGGCTTTCTGGGTACAACCGAGGGATTTCTCCTCAAGCGTGGTGATACCCCCCGCTTTGTTGCCCGGCGAGGGGTTCTCGTAAATCGGCTGATTATGTTCAATGAAATACTGTTTAAAATCATTGACCATATGCACGGTTTTCTCGAATGTGCTCTCATCACGGCAGCGGCTCATCAGAATACGTTCGGCTCCGAACATTTCCGGCACTTCGGTCAGCACCGTCGTGCCGCCGTTGGCGATGAGATAATCAGAGAAACGTCCCAGCAGCGGGTTGGCGGTAATACCAGACAACCCATCCGAACCGCCGCACTCCAGACCAAATTTCAGCTCGCTCAGTTTACCCGGCTCACGGCGATCGTCACGCATTACCTGATACAACTGGTGCAAGCGTTCCAGACCGGCTTCCACTTCATCTTCCTGCTGCTGGCAGATCATGAAGTTAACGCGATCAGCGTCGTACTCGCCCAGCGTGTCACGAAACGCGGACACCTGATTGTTCTCACACCCCAGACCAATCACCAATACCGCCCCAGCGTTCGGGTGGCGCACCATGTTTTGCAGCATGGTACGGGTATTTTCATGGTCCTGACCCAATTGAGAACAACCAAATGGGTGAGTGAACAAATATACGCCGTCGATACCTTCCGCGTTATTGGTTTCCTTGAGGAAACGCTGCTGGATCTGACGGGCGATCCCGTTAACACAACCGACAGTCGGCAGGATCCACAGTTCGTTACGGATCCCGACGTCGCCGTTTTTACGACGGTAAATCTGGACTTCACGATCCGCCATCTGTTCCGGCAGACGGATGAACTCCGGCTGATAGTGGTACTCATCCAGATCGCTCAGATTGGTTTTCGCGTTCTGAGAGTGGATATGCTCACCTGCGGCAATCGCCGCCAGTGCATGACCAATCGGCAGACCGTATTTCACGATCATCTCGCCTGACGCTATCGCCTTGAGGGCGAATTTGTGCCCGCGCGCCACCGCCTGCGGCAGCGCCAGGGTGACATCACCAACCGACACCGTCTCATCCTGCGCCAGATCGCGCAAGGCAACGGCAACATTGTCCAGTGAGTGAATTTTAATGATGCTCTGCATGGAGACGACCTTATGCGATTAGCAATAACCTGCTAACGCGTCGCGCATGCCGCGCTCAACGATAGCCTGCAGTTGTTCGGTGACCAGCGCCGCCAGACCGGGCACCAGCGTCAAATCCTGCTCCCAGTGTTCCGCATCGCTCAGCACCGCGTTCACGACCTGCGCCAGCGACGTGGTACCGGCGCGCACGCCGCTCCACAGCACTTCGTAACGCTCCAGCCAATGAGCGTCGTCCTGCAACGGATAGCGGTCATCGTTACGCTCGCCGCGATAAAACGCGATCAAAGCCGCCAGCGCAAACGTCAGGCGCTTGGGCAACGCATTATGACGTTCACGGTACATCAACAGTTGCGGCAAAATGCGGGTACGGAATTTGGTCATGCCGTTCAGGGCGATAGACAGCAACTGATGCTGAATGAACGGGTTTCTGAAACGGCTCAGTACCGCCTCGGCAAACGACATCAGCTCGTCATGTGGTAAATCCAGTACCGGTACGATCTCTTCAGCAATTGTGGTTTCGACAAATTTGCCTATCTGGGCATCATTCATCGATTCGCCCACGGTATCGAGACCTGCCAGAAACGCCACGGGTACCAGCGCAGTGTGGGCACCGTTCAGAATCGCCACCTTGCGCTCTTTATAAGGCTTGATGTCATCAACAATGCGCACGTTCAATTTCAGTTGGTTCAGGCGCAGTTCATCTGCCAGCCACTGCGGCCCCTGAATCACAAACAGGTAGAAATATTCAGCGGTATCCAGGAAGGTGTCCTGATAACCCAGTTCTTGTTGTAACGCGTCCACTTCATTGCGTGGATACCCCGTCACAATGCGGTCCACCAGCGTTGAACAGAAGGTGTTGTGCTCGTTAAGCCAGGTGGTGAACGCGGCCGGCAGCGCCCACTGCGCCGCATAACGCAGCACCAGCTCTTTGAGTTTTTCGCCGTTGTAATCAATCAATTCGCACGGCAGCAGCACCCAGCCTTTATCGGCAGCGCCATTAAAATGGTTGAAGCGCTCAAACAGCAGGCGGGTCAACTTCGCCGGGAAGCTGGCTGGTGGCGTGTCGGCCAGTTTGTCATCGGCATGGTAGCTAATGCCGGCTTCCGTGGTGTTGGAAAATACAAAGCGGATGTTGGCGTCATGTGCCAGTGCCAGATACTCATCAAACTGACGGTACACGTTGATTTCACGGTTAACCGAGCGGATAAGGCGCGGCTCGCGCACCGCGTCACCCTGTTCGTTCAGGCCGCGAATAATGGTGGTATACAGCCCATCCTGGGTATCCAGAGCAGGCGGGAAATCGGTATCAATCGGACGAACCACAACAATACCGGCATCCAGATCAGTATGTTCATTCAACAGATCCAGTTGCCAGTCAACAAAGGCGCGAAGGAAATTGCCTTCACCAAATTGAATAACGCGGTCAGGATGACGACGGCCAGGAAAATCACGACGATTAAGCGTTTGCATTAACAAGCTACCTCAGAACACGACACTATTTCGGGACGAAACCCAGTAGGTTCGGGACAAAACCCAGTAGGGAAAAACGCCAGTCGGTACAGCCATCAGATCATTAAACAGCGTCAGGTCAGCACGACAGCGTCAGGGCACCAGATTCAGCACCCTGCGCCAGCCCGAAATCACCACATTGACAGACGGGAGCGTGACGGCACCCGTCCTCCCTTTTTCTTACAACTCGATACCGAAATAATTTTTGGCGTTATCGAAACAAATATTTTTCACCATCTCACCCAGCAGTTGCAGGTCGCCCGGTGCTTCACCGTCTTCCACCCAACGGCCGATCATCTGGCACAGAATGCGGCGGAAATACTCATGGCGGGTGTAGGACAGGAAACTACGGCTGTCGGTCAACATACCGACGAAGCGGCTCAGCAGACCCAGTTGCGCCAGTTGCGTCATCTGACGCTGCATACCGTCTTTCTGGTCGTTGAACCACCAGCCGGAACCGAACTGCATCTTGCCCGGCATCCCTTCACCCTGGAAGTTGCCGATCATGGTGCCCAGCACTTCGTTATCACGAGGGTTCAGGCAGTACAGGATGGTTTTCGGCAGCAGGTTTTCTTCATTCTGCTTACTGAGCAGGCGTGATAGTTCTTGCGCCAGCGGACGGTCGTTGATGGAGTCGAAACCCACATCCGGCCCCAGCAGGTTGAACTGGCGCAGGTTGTTGTTGCGCAGCGCACCGATGTGATACTGCTGAACCCAGCCGCGACGGGCATATTCAGCCCCCAGCCATACCAGTACCGCGGTTTTGAACTGCGCCACTTCGTGTTCGCTCAGGGTCGCGCCGGACAGGCGGCGAGCCAGAATGCTATCCAGCGTGGCTTCATCCGCGTCGGCGTACAGCACCACGTCCAGCGCGTGGTCGGACACTTTACAGCCGTGTGCGGCGAAGTGGTCCAGACGTTTGGTCAGCGCGGCCTGCAAATCGCTGAAACGACGGATATCGGTATCAGACACTTCACCGAGCTTCGCCATATAGTCGTTAAACGTCGCCTGTTCAATATTGAAGGCTTTGTCCGGACGCCAGCTCGGCAGCACTTTGATGGAGAAGGTTTTATCTTCAGCCACCGCTTTGTGATGCTGCAGGTCGTCAATCGGGTCATCCGTGGTGCCGACCATTTTGACGTTCATCTGCTGCATGATGCCGCGTGCGCTGAACTCATCGCGCTCCAGCAAGGCATTGGCGCGATTCCAGATGTCTTTAGCGGTAGACGGCGACAACAGTGTGCCGGTGATGCCGAATGGACGGCGCAGTTCCAGGTGCGTCCAGTGATACAGCGGGTTACCAATGGTGTGCGGGACGGTAGCAGCCCAGGCTTCGAATTTCTCCCAGTCGCTGGCATCGCCAGTACAAAAACGCTCTGGTACACCATTGGTACGCATGGCACGCCATTTGTAATGGTCACCTTTCAACCAGATGTCATACAGGTTTTTAAAGCGATAATTCTCGGCAATCTGCGCAGGCGGCAAATGGCAGTGGTAATCAAAAATAGGCTGATCCGCTGCAAATTCATGATACAGCCGACGGGCAAACTCAGTATCCAACAAAAAATCTTCACTTAAAAACTGGGGCATGTTCGCTTCCTCACACTACATTTGCCAACAAAAACGCGGTCACGATTACAAAGATATCACACCAATTATCTGCAATAACCTACATCATTAGTGAGGTCATGATCTCAAAAATGACAGAAATCGCTTTCAATTACACCATTTTTACGCTTTCACCGCACCAGAATGCCCTCATCAGCCTGATTATTTTATTCCCCAGCAAAATAATGGTTTTGTGATATCACTCAACTTTTAAATTGGTATGACAAATTATTGTAGCGCTGCCTGATGAGGGGATTCAATCTCAATATTTATCGTCAACCAGGTTGAACCCCACCGGAAAACAATAAACGCGTACGGCGGGATCGCCGTCGCAGCCCGCCAGCTGTGCCCGGCGGCAGGGCAACCGGCCAGGCGGCAACTCCCGCAGGTTTTGACCGGAGTGCATAGAAGCGCCCGTCACTTTCAGCGTGGTCGACACCTATCGCAGCAGACTGATAACGGTATTCGTTGCGGTAATTACACTCGGAGAGATATTTAACATGTTCAAGATCAAAGGCTTGCGCTGGTACATGATCGGACTGGTGACCATCGGTACCGTTCTGGGCTACCTGACGCGTAACGCAATTGCCGCAGCGGCACCGACACTGCAAGAACAGCTCCACATCAGTACTCAGCAGTACTCCTATATCATCGCGGCTTACTCAGCCTGTTATACCGTGATGCAACCTGTTGCCGGTTATGTACTGGATTTACTGGGTACCAAAGTGGGTTACGCCATGTTCGCCATCCTGTGGGCGTTGTTCTGCGCCGGTACAGCGTTGGCGAGCAGTTGGGGTGGTCTGGCAGTAGCGCGCGGCGCAGTCGGCGCAGCGGAAGCAGCGATGATTCCCGCCGGTCTGAAAGCCAGTAGCGAATGGTTCCCGGCCAAAGAACGTTCTGTGGCGGTTGGCTATTTCAACGTTGGTTCATCAATCGGCGGCATGCTGGCTCCACCGTTGGTTGTCTGGGCTATCATGGCGCACAGCTGGCAGATGGCATTCCTGGTCACCGGTGCATTGAGCATGTTGTGGGCAATCGGCTGGTTGTATTTCTATAAACATCCGAAAGATCAGAAAAAACTCAGCAAAGAAGAACGCGACTATATTCTGAGTGGTCAGGAAGCACAGCATCAGGCTGGCAACGCCAGGAAAATGTCCGCCTGGCAGATCCTGCGCAACCGTCAGTTCTGGGGTATCGCCCTGCCGCGTTTCCTGGCTGAACCAGCCTGGGGGACGTTTAACGCCTGGATCCCGCTGTTCATGTTTAAAGTCTATGGCTTTAACCTGAAAGAAATCGCCATGTTTGCCTGGATGCCGATGCTGTTTGCCGACCTCGGCTGTATCCTCGGCGGCTACATGCCGATGCTGTTCCAGAAGTACTTTAAGGTTAACCTGATCGTTTCCCGTAAACTGGTTGTGACGCTGGGCGCGCTGCTGATGATTGGCCCCGGTACCATCGGCCTGTTCACCAGCCCGTATATTGCCATCGCGCTGTTGTGCGTCGGCGGTTTTGCTCACCAGTCCTTGTCTGGCGCGCTGATTACGCTGTCTTCCGATGTCTTCGGTCGTAATGAAGTCGCCACCGCCAACGGTTTGACCGGGATGGCTGCCTGGACTGCCAGTACGCTGTTTGCTCTGGTAGTCGGTGCACTGGCTGACACCATCGGCTTTAGTCCCCTGTTCGCCGTACTGGCTATTTTTGACCTGCTGGGCGCGGTCGTTATCTGGACGGTACTGAAAAACAACCCGGCTTCCGAAGAGGGTGACAAAGGTGCGGACCTGAAAGCCGCGCAGCAGCACTAAAAGAGAAATTTCAGCCTCACGTCATTCATCCGGTATCATAGGGTACCGGATGAATCCTTTCCTCTGGGCGAACCCTAGCCACTAACTGTGACATGGGCGTTGGTCGCCATCTATTGTAGGTGGTATAACAAATCTATTCTGATTATCATTCTAATACCCCAGGTCATTCGAGTTGCAGGACAACCCGCTCGCACATTGAAAGCTGACCATGACGTAGGACGCGTTGACGGACAGAGCCAGAAAGCCAGTACACCAGCAACGGGAAGCATGACGGGGATATTAACGACACACCATAACGGGATAGACGCAGTGACGCAGCTTACCTCAGGGAGCGTCATCTATCTTAAGAGCAGGCATCATGGCACTGACAGAATCCAGGCGGCTTTACCAGCAACTGGCCGCAGAATTGAAACAACGCATTGAAAACGGCGTTTATCCGGTTGGTGACAAGCTACCGGCCGAGCGCAATATTTCCGAAGAGATGAATGTCAGCCGTACTGTTGTACGCGAAGCGATCATCATGCTGGAAGTGGAAGGTTACGTGGAAGTCCGCAAAGGTTCGGGTATTCACGTGATCTCCAATCAACAGCGCCACCTGCTGGCCGCTAACAGCAGTGATGCCGATTTTCTCACCGCCGGACCGTTTGAGTTGTTGCAGGCGCGTCAGCTGATAGAGAGCAATATTGCGGAATTCGCCGCCACCCAGGTGACTCGTCAGGACATTATCCAACTGATGGAAATTCAGGAGAATGCCCGTCAGGAAGATCGCTTTCGCGACTCAGAGTGGGATCTGAAATTCCACGTACAAGTGGCGCTGGCAACGCAGAACTCAGCCATGGCGACCATCGTGGAAAAAATGTGGAGCCAGCGCATTCACAACCCATACTGGCGCAAACTGCATGAACACATCGACGACAAGTCGATTGAAAGCTGGTGCGAAGATCATGACCAGATCCTCAAAGCGTTGATCCGTAAAGATCCTTACGCAGCTAAGCTGGCGATGTGGCAGCACCTGGAAAACACCAAACAGATGCTATTTCGCGCCACTACCGACGATTTTGAATTTAACGTCGACCGCTATATGTTTGCCGAAAACCCGGTTGTCCACCTCGACCATATCACCAGCGGCAAATCCTGACTTTCCCCACGCGTTAGCACCGTTCGCCCCCATACTTCGGGGGCAAAAAAAGTCATCCAACGTCGAGTTCTGTCAGCAAGTGTAAAATATGGCGGTAATCACACAGCTTTCCCACTAAACGTCTCGTTATACGCTTTCAGAACGTGATATTTTCCTATCTCGTCTGCATGGCTTTTGTTACAGTTAGGGCACTTTTTTTACGTTTAATGACTGGCAGAACGACCTGACCGGCAAAAAACGAAAAGGAATAATACCGGGCGTGAAAAATACACGGATAAAGAAATAAGTACGTCCGGTGCACAAACCGCTGGCAGAAAAAGCATAGGACAGACCTGTGAAGGAATACGCAATAATGTGCAGTCATGCACCGCCCTGCATACCTGACTTGTCAGACTGCCGCTGACTGGCATCAGGTTCGCAGCGTGGTTTCTCCAACGCCGCAGTACAGGAACACCAGATGGATATAATGAAAGAACTTTTGTATGCACTCTGGCATCAGGACTTCACCGTTCTGGCCAATCCCAAACTCGTCTGGATGATTTACCTGTTGTTGTTTTTGATTCTATTTCTGGAAAATGGCCTGCTGCCTGCCGCCTTCCTGCCGGGTGACAGTCTGTTGATTCTGGTTGGAGTATTGATCGCCAAAGGCACCATGAACTATCCGTTTACCATCGCCTTGTTAACCACGGCCGCCAGCCTCGGCTGCTGGGTCGGCTACCTACAAGGGAAATGGCTTGGAAATACACGACTTGTTCAGAGATGGCTGTCGCATCTTCCGTCACACTACCATGAGCGGGCTCACCAGTTATTTCATCGTCATGGGTTATCGGCGTTATTAATCGGTCGTTTTCTGGCTTTTGTGCGTACCCTGTTGCCGACCATTGCCGGGTTATCCGGGCTGAACAATACCCGCTTTCAGTTCTTTAACTGGATGAGCGGCTTTTTGTGGGTCACCAGTTTGGTTTCTCTCGGTTTTGCACTGGGCAATACACCATTATTCCGCAAATACGAAGAGCTGTTGATGTCCTGTCTGATGCTGCTGCCGCTGGTTTTACTGTGCGTCGGGTTAGCTGGCTCGGTACTGGTGCTCTGGCGTAAAAAACGCATGATGTCACGTGAAAAAAGGAATTGATTGATGAACTCGTCTGGGCTCAGGAAGCCCTCCATCTGGCGTCTGCTGTTGCTGCTGTTTCCACTGCTGGCAGTGCTGTTGTCGATGTCATCGCCACGCCTGCCGGACGAAGTGATGCTGCACATCACCCCGCTGCATCAAGGCATGACGTTGCCAGATGGTTTCTACATCTATCAACGCCTTAATGAACGGGGTATCGCCATCAAGAGCATTACCCCGGAAAACAACAGCATTATTGTGCGCCTGTCTTCACCGGACCAAAGCAGCGCGGCCAGAGAAATACTGAGCATCGCATTGCCGAATACCGTTGTTATCGCCCAGCGTACTACTCATGGAACGACACGGGTTGTCAGAAGCTGATTGAGGTCTTCCTCCTGTCATCCACCTTAACCGGTTTGCTTCTCTTTTGTTCTTCGTCTGCTGTGTTATTTCTCTCTTTCGTTCTTCATCTTTTTCACTTTCCATCTTGCTGTTCAATCGTCCCCACTCCTCTTTGTTTTTCCTGACATTCGACGCCGCTCTGTTGCGGGTTATCAGAATTATCCGTCGCCATTGCGCTAACAAAGATGAAAATCTGCACTATAGTTAATACGACGATTAGTTAACACTATGATTCATCAACTATAAGGAGTGTTCATATGGCACAAGAATCCGATACCGAACAGTTGCGGGCGGAACTGCGCTCTTTGGGAGATACTCTGGAAGAGGTGTTACGTTCCTCTGGCGATAAGTCCAAAGCTGAACTGGAAAAACTGCGCGACAAAGCAGAAAGCGTGCTGAAAGAATCTCGCGAACGCCTGAACGACACCGGTGATCGTATTAGCGCGCAAGCCCGTGAAGCCACACAGTGTGCTGATGAGTTTGTGCATAAAAACCCTTGGGCCGGTATAGGCATCGGTGCCGCCGTGGGTGTCGTGCTGGGCCTGTTGCTGGCACGCCGCTAATCTATGGCGACGGAGTCACCACATCAGGGCCCCGGCCGTTCCGCCGTTTCTACGGTACAACGCATTTTCGCCCTGCTTATTGGCATGGCGGAAACGCGGCTCAGGCTGGCGGTCATTGAGCTGGAACAGGAAAAAAACCTACTGATTCAGTTGTTGCTGATGGTAGGCATGACGTTGCTGTTTACCGCCTTTGGCCTGATGAGCCTGATTGTACTGATCATCTTGAGTATCGACCCAGCGTCGCGCCTGACAGCATTGTGCTGGATTACCGCCACCTTGCTTGGACTGGCCTTATGCGGCGTGGTGTGGACGCTCAACCTCGCGCGTCGCTCCTCGCTGTTGCGCGACACCCGTAAAGAACTGGCGGCGGACCGCTCACTGCTGGAGGACGAAACCAAATGAACCGCCAGCAACGTCTGGCTGCCGAAAAGCGGCAATTGTTGCGCCGCATCCAGCAACAGCGGTTAGATCTGGCCGCCGAGAGAAACCACTGGCTGGACCTGACCGCGCCCTACGATAAGTGCTGGCAAAAATGGGCGCGGATTCGTCGCTATCTGGTGTTGCTCCCACCGGCCATCGCCATTCTGGGAATACGCCATCCACAGCGGCTGCTCGGATTTGCACGTCGGGCCGCTACCGTCTGGAGCACAGTGAAACTCGTTCGCTCCCTCATATCGCCACCACGTCGTTAAGCCCGTTTTCTCGCTGTTGCCAACTGTTCGCCTATCAAACGCCGCCTTTTTCCTCCAAATCCGTATTTTTGTATGCAACAGGGCTTATCTTCCCTCACGATTTTTGTCAGTTAGTTCGCTACATGATCAATTTTTCTGACAAAAAACAACAATTTTACTCGCTGGTGTCTGCACGTTTACACCTCTAGTATTCTTCCATCAGTTACACAAACACTTAGACAAGCTACTGCCGGATGCGCCCCCTATCAATTTTGCTCCGGCCACAAACACACTACTGGAGATATTGATGAAAAATTTTGAAAGCGCATTGCTGGTTGTAGCCCGTATCCTGCTTCCCATTCTGTTTATCGTTGCTGGTTACGGTAAACTGGGTGCCTCTTACGCCGCAACCCAGCAATATATGCAAGCAATGGGTGTTCCGGGGGCGCTGCTGCCACTGACTATCCTGCTGGAACTGGGTGGTGGACTGGCGGTGCTGTTCGGTTTCCTGACACGTACTACCGCGATCATTACCGCGATTTTTACCCTGTTGACCGCATTCATCTTCCACACTGATTTTGCTCAGGGCGCCAACCAACTGATGTTCATGAAAAACCTGTCTATCGCTGGCGGCTACATCCTGCTGTTTGTGAGCGGTCCGGGCGCATTCAGTATCGACCGCCTGCTGAACAAAAAATGGTAATAGCAGTCTGAATTACCAGCGGAGTAACACCACCTGATTATCTCATGGCGGTCAACAGCATGCTGTTGGCCGCCATTGTCATCATCCTGGGAGGAACCGATTATGGGATTATTGGTTGACGGCGTATGGCACGATACCTGGTATGAAACCCAGTCATCTGGTGGGCATTTCAAACGGCCGCAAACATTCTTTCGCAACTGGGTCACCACCGAGGGGGAACCCGGCCCCACCGGCAGCGGCGGATTCAACGCGGAAACGGGCCGTTACCATTTGTATGTATCCCTGGCGTGCCCGTGGGCTCATCGCACCTTGATGATGCGCAAACTCAAAGGGTTGGAACAACACATCGGTGTTTCCGTGGTACACCCACTGATGCTGGATCAGGGCTGGACCTTTGACACTGACTTCCCACACGCCACCGGCGACACACTTTATCAACACGAATTCCTGTATCAGCTTTATCTGCACGCAAAAGCTGATTACAGCGGGCGTGTTACCGTCCCCGTATTGTGGGATACCCGGCAGCACACCATCGTCAGCAATGAATCAGCAGATATCATTCGTATGCTTAACAGCGCCTTCGACAGTTGCGGTGCGGTACCTGGTGATTACTATCCGCTGGCGCTACGTGGGCAGATCGACGAGCTTAATGAGTGGATTTACCATCAGGTCAACAATGGGGTGTATAAAGCGGGTTTTGCCACAACGCAACAGGCTTATGACGAGTCGGTCGGTTTGGTATTCAGCGCCCTGGAGAGACTGGAAACACACCTCGACAGGCAGCGTTATCTGACTGGTGAGCACCTCACTGAGGCCGATATCCGGTTGTGGACAACCTTGATCCGCTTTGATCCGGTCTACCATACCCATTTCAAATGCGACAAACGCCGGATAAGCGATTACCCCAACCTGTATGGTTACCTGCGTGACATCTATCAACTACCGGGGATAGCCGAGACGGTCAATCTGGAGCATATCCGCCACCATTACTACCGCAGTCATGGCACCATCAACCCTCACGGTATTATTTCCGTCGGGCCGGAGATGAATCTGGATATGCCGCACGGTCGGGACAGGCGTTACCCGTAATCCCATACTGTCCGTCGCGAGCAGGCTTTATGGCGTAACACCGTCGCGTGATTAACATCAGCGACGGTGTTACGCCATATTCAATTTGCGTTGAATATGCGGGGGATTTCCCGTAAAAACCACGCCTTGGCTTCGCCCATGCTATCACGCCGCCATGCCATGATGATTTGGACTTCGATGATGTTTTCCGGACTGACAACTCGCAGCCTGCCTTCGGCAATATCCTGAGCCACCCGTTCATAGGGCATTGTCGCCACCCCCAGTCCGGCCAGCAACGCCCGTCGCTTGTCATCCATCGAACTCACGGTCAAACGCGGCTGCTTGTCCAGCAATTGCACCGTTAATACAGGGCGCTCGCGGGCAGTGTCGGCAATCGCGATACCGCGATATTTAACCCGCGTCACTTCCGATAACGGCTCCGGTTCATCGTGAATAGGGTGGTCCGGGCTTGCCACATACACGCTCTTCATGGAATAAAGCTTGCGGGTGTTGATTTCCGAAGACGAGCGAAAATGCATGTCCGGCGCGATAACGATATCTGCCCGTCCTTGCTCAAGCCGTTCCCATGCCCCTGCCAGCACCTCCGTCAATAATGACACCTGAGTATTGGCTTTAAGCGACAGCTTATCCAGCAAAGGGAAAAAACGCTCAGTCGGCACCAATGCTTCCATCACAATGGTCAGATGGGTTTCCCATCCACGCGCCAGGGCTTCGGCATCCGTCGTCAACTTGTCGGCAGCTTCCAGCAAGATGCGCCCACGCTCCAGCAGCATACGCCCCACATTGGTAAACTTCGTACGATGTCCTGAACGGTCAAACAACACGACATCCAATTCATCTTCCAGTTTCTGCATGGTATAACTCAGGGCAGAAGGTACACGCCCTAGCTCATCTGCAGCGGCGGCAAAACTTCCCCGGCGATCGATAGCATCCATGACTCTCAAGGCTTCCAGTGTTAGTGCCCGTTCCTTTGCCATTTATTCACTCATTCAGGATTTTTGAACGTACCGACCAGATTAACTGGCTAACAATCCATCGTCCAGACAATTACTATCGCTTCATCAATAATTCTCAGGGTCGAATACCATGATCATTAGCAGAGCAGCTGAACAATGCGGCAAGGCTGACTATGGCTGGTTGCAGGCGCGCTATACCTTTTCTTTCGGTCATTACTTTGATCCTGATCTGCTGGGCTTTGCCTCGCTGCGGGTGCTCAATCAGGAAGTACTGGCCCCCGGCGCCTCCTTTCAGCCACGCTCCTATCCCCGCGTGGATATCCTGAATATCATCTTGCAGGGTCAAGCAGAATATCGTGACAGCAACGGCAACCATACCCGGGCCAAAGCTGGCGAGGCCTTGTTGCTCGCCACGCAACCCAATATCAGCTATAGCGAGCACAATACTGGCAGTGAGACGCCACTGACCCGGCTACAGCTGTGGCTGGACGCTTGCCCTACCCGGGAAAACCAGTGTCTGCAACGGCTGCGGGTGGAAGAGCAGCAGCCTTATCAGTTAATTGCATCGCCAGATGAATCGGCCGATGCCCTCCATCTGCGTCAGCAGGTCTGGATCCACCATGTGAATCTGGCCGCCGGTGAACAACATCACCTGACACTGAACGGCAACCGGGCTTATCTGCAGTCGATTTACGGCACTCTGCATATTAATGGGAATAGCGCGCCGATACCGAGCGTATTACGTTGTGGCGACGGTGCGTTTGTTCAGCAGGAAAAGAGCATTATCATTCGGGCAGAAACCGCCGCACGTGCATTACTGATAGACCTGGTGGTCTAAGTGCCTTCGGGCTCACCAGACGACGCCCCCTTTAATGCAGGAGCCACCCAAGTAACCTCGATGTCGCTATCTCGGCGTTTTTGTCCAGTCATGATACTATGCCGGGATAATTTCACACTCGCTTCAGGGTTACTGCAATGGATTCAACCAATCCGGACAAACTTGTTGCCCAGGCTGAACAGCTTTGTCAGCAACGCAATGTACGTCTGACGCCTCAACGTCAGGAGGTGTTGCGTTTGATGGCCCTGCAGCCTGGTGCGATCAGCGCGTATGATCTGCTGGATCTGCTCCGTGTTTCCGAACCGCAGGCCAAGCCCCCCACCGTCTATCGCGCACTGGATTTTCTGCTGGAACAAGGTTTTATCCATAAGGTGGAATCCACCAACAGTTATGTGCTGTGCCATCATTTTGAGGAGCACAGCCATACGTCGGCGCTGTTTATCTGCGATCGGTGCGGACAAGTGACAGAGCGCCAGACGGAAGGGGTGGAAGAAACCCTGCACCAGTTAGCCAAACAGGCAGGTTTTGCCTTGCGTCACAGCGTGGTGGAAGCGCATGGTTTGTGCGGCGAGTGCCAACAGGTTGAATCTTGCGAAAATCGGGACAGTTGTCATCACGATCACAGCATCCCCGTGAAAAAACGCTGAACAGCGAAAACCAACCACGCAGTGCCGAGTGTGAAGCGTTGCTTCACACTGTTTTATCCTGATGTCTCTTGAATCTATTGCTTCTTCTGATGCTTCTTCTGAATTCATCGCCCTTCCCTGACGCTATGATGTGACTCATCGGCCATCCCTGACGCAAACCGGAGATCAAACCGGGGGATAAAGGTGCCCATCCAGACACACTGGACACCAGTATGGACAATGCGTATCACCCATCAAGGGCGGACTGGAACAGGGGCGTCAGCTCCAGTCGCTGTTGCGGATAACACCTACCGCCAACCCTTCAATGGAGAAGTTTTGCTCGCGCAAATCGACAACGATCGGTGAAAACTCTTTATTTTCTGCCAGCAACTGCACAATGTTGCCCTGCTTTTTCAAGCGTTTAACCGTCACTTCATCTTCAATGCGCGCGACAACAACCTGACCGTTACGCACATCCTGCGTTTTATGTACCGCCAGCAGGTCGCCATC
Organism: Dickeya oryzae; assembly: GCF_009372235.1. Taxonomy (GTDB): domain Bacteria; phylum Pseudomonadota; class Gammaproteobacteria; order Enterobacterales; family Enterobacteriaceae; genus Dickeya; species Dickeya oryzae. The sequence continues at coordinate 69,304 of NZ_SULL01000006.1, forward strand.
CAGAATACCGATGTCTTTCATCGACATCCCACTCACCCGCAGCAGAAAATCAGCGCTGGGCTTAAACATGGCGGGATCGACCTGATAGTGACATTCGATATGCTGCTGAGCCAGCAGCGGCTCACCGGCAGCGACACGGCCAATTAACGGCAGACCCTGGTCTTCTTCTTCCATCAACAGGCGGATTCCGCGAGAAGCGCCCGTCACGATTTCAATGACGCCTTTACGTGCGAGCGCCTTGAGGTGTTCTTCGGCTGCATTGGGCGAGCGGAAGCCCAACTGACTGGCAATTTCGGCCCGGGTGGGCGGCATACCGGTTTGTGAAATATGATCGCGAATCAGATCATAAACCTGCTGTTGTCTGGTAGTTAGCGCTTTCATTCCGCCCCCTGTTTGTTTATACAGTTTCGCTGTGAGTATATACAGGGAAAGTGCCTATGGGAACCGCGAGATCGCTATTGCACGGATTTTTCTGTGATTATGCAGAGCGTCACGCAAAACGGCTCCACAGTATCCCGCCCCACACGACTGCCGCCAGCAGACAGGCGACGAATACCGCCGCCGAGCCGATGTCTTTGGCCCGGCCTGACAATTCGTGGTAATCCGTACCGACGCGATCCACCACCGCCTCAATAGCACTATTAACCAGTTCAAACAGTACGATCAGCACGACTGCACCAATCAACAGCAGTCGTTCCACCATGGAAACCGGCAACCAGCAGGCAACCACCGCCGCGACCAGCGTAAGCAGGAGTTCCTGTCGAAACGCCGCCTCATACTGCCATGCCTGTTTCAATCCTTGCAGCGAATAACCCGTCGCTTTGATGATGCGGGTCATTCCGGTTGCTTTGTTCATGCGTACTCCGCCTTTAATTTGTGACTGACCATAATTTTAACGCGCAGCCCTGGTTTCATCACCACAGATATCCTGTCTGGTTTCTGGTATCCTTGGCCCGAATTGCTAACAAGAGGCTTCTGGTTGTTATGTCAGGTTGGCGTATAATTTACTATAAACTACTGAATTTCCCACTAAAATTACTGGTTAAAAGTAAGGTCATTCCACATGATCCCGTTAATGAACAACGGTTGGATCCGGCGCGGCCCATTTTCTATGTCCTGCCTTACAACTCCAGGGCGGATTTGCTGACTCTGCGCACGACATGTCTGGAGCAAGGCCTGCCCGATCCGTTGCAACCACTGCAGATCGATGGAAAAACCTTACCGAGCTACGTTTTCGTTAATGATGGCCCGCGTCTGTTCCGTTATTACGTGCCTAAACAGCAGTCGATCAAACTGTTCCACGATTATCTGGATCTGCATCGCAACAATCCGCAACTCGATATACAGATGGTGCCGGTATCCGTCATGTTCGGTCGTTCGCCTGGGCGCGAAGGGCAGAATCAGGACACACCACATCTGCGCCTGTTGAACGGTATTGAAAAATTCTTCGCCGTGTTATGGCTGGGACGCGACAGCTTTGTACGTTTCTCCGTCCCCGTATCACTGCGTTACATGGCAACCGAGCACGGCACCGATAAGACTATCGCCCACAAGCTGGCCCGCGTAGCACGGATGCACTTTTCTCGTCTGCGGCTGGCGGCAGTCGGCCCGCGTTTGCCGGTCCGCCAGGAGCTGTTTAATAAGTTGCTGTCTTCCCGCGCAATCGCCAAAGCGATTGACGATGAAGCCCGGGTTAAAAAGATTTCGCATGATAAAGCACAGCAAAACGCCATTACGCTGCTGGAAGAGATTGCTGCCGACTTTTCTTATGAAGCCGTGCGGTTATCAGACCGAATACTGAGCTGGACCTGGAACCGCTTGTACCAGGGCATCAACGTGCATAATGCCGAACGGGTGCGTCAGCTGGCACAAGATGGGCACGAAATCGTCTATGTTCCCTGCCACCGCAGCCACATGGACTATCTGCTGCTCTCCTACGTGTTGTACCATCAGGGGCTGGTGCCGCCGCATATCGCTGCCGGCATCAACCTCAACTTCTGGCCGGCTGGCCCCATTTTCCGTCGCCTCGGCGCGTTCTTCATCCGCCGCACGTTCAAGGGCAACAAACTCTATTCCACGCTGTTTCGCGAGTATCTGGGTGAGTTGTTCACCCGGGGTTATTCGGTGGAATACTTTGTCGAAGGCGGTCGTTCTCGTACCGGCCGTTTGCTGGAGCCTAAGACCGGCACGCTGGCCATGACCATTCAGGCGATGCTGCGTGGCGGGACTCGCCCTATCACATTGGTGCCGATTTACATCGGCTATGAGCATGTGATGGAGGTGGGCACCTACGCGAAAGAGCTGCGCGGCGCGACCAAAGAAAAAGAGGGTTTCCTGCAAATGGTGCGCGGGTTACGCAAACTGCGTAATCTCGGTCAGGGATACGTGAACATCGGCGAACCGCTGTCGTTGACCACGTACCTCAACCACCACGTACCGCAGTGGCGTGATGCCATCGATCCTATCGATCCGCAACGACCGGCCTGGCTGACGCCAACCGTGCAGGATATCGCCGATAACATCATGGTGCGTATCAACAATGCCGCGGCGGCCAACGCAATGAACCTGTGTTGTACTGCGCTGCTCGCCTCCCGCCAGCGGGCGTTAACCCGTGAGCAGATGGAAGAGCAACTGGAGTGTTACCTGCAACTGCTGCGTAATGTCCCTTACAACCAGGATATCACCGTGCCGAATCGGACCGCTACCGAGCTGTTGGATCACGCGCTGGGTATGGACAAGTTCGAAGTGGAGAAGGATAACGTCGGCGATATTATCATCCTGCCACGCGAGCAGGCGGTGTTGATGACGTACTATCGCAATAACATCCAGCATATGCTGGTGCTGCCGTCGTTGGTTGCCTGCATCGTGATGCACTGCCGTCGTATTACAACCGCCGAGCTGCTGCGCCAGATAACACTGATTTATCCGCTGCTACAGGCTGAGTTGTTCCTGCATTACGAGAAAACCGCACTGGCGGAGGTACTGAATGATCTGGTCGCAGAGCTGGCAAATCAGCAACTGATTCAGACCCGAGATGATGTGCTGGAACTGAACCCTGCGCGTATCCGTACGTTACAATTGCTGGCCGCGGGTGTGCGTGAAACGCTGCAGCGTTATGCCATTACGCTGGCGTTGTTGAACGCTAACCCGTCCATCAGCCGTGGTGCGCTGGAGAAAGAAAGCCGCAGCATGGCGCAGCGTCTGTCTGTATTGCACGGTATCAATGCGCCAGAGTTTTTCGACAAGGCGGTCTTCTCAACGCTGGTCAACACATTGCGTAACGAAGGGTACGTCAGCGATACGGGTGAAGCCGTGCTGGAACATGTGCAGGCGATTTACGCCATACTGGGTGAACTGCTCACACCAGAAGTCAAACTCACCATTGAAAGCGCCAGCCTGGCGCAGGAAAGCAGCGAGGGCGAACCCGCTGTGAGTCTGGCTGAAAAGGAAAAAGAAAAGGAAGACGTCGAGTAACGATGAAGCCCTGCGCAGGCGCGCAGGGCTGTTTTACCACTTAAGACCGCCCTGTTGCGATAAAACAGCCAGCCCCAAAGCTATTTTGCCTTTACAAAACTATCTTGCTTTTATAAATCAACCGTTCTTTTATAAAACCATCTTTCTCTTACAAAACAATCTGCTACAAACAGCCTGCGCCAGAAAACCGGCTACAAACCAAACAGGATGCCGAAGAACAGCACCATGCCGACATAATTGTTATTGTTGAATGCCCGGAAGCAGTCATCACGTTCACGCCCGGCAATCAGCCGTTGCTGATAAGCAAACAAGGCAGCCGCCACCAGCACTGACCAGTAGAAGATCTGGCTCAACCCCATCATCCTTCCTAGTGCCAGCATCGCTACCAGCGTCATCAGTTGCAGTACGCCGATAATCAAGGTGTCATGACGGCCAAACAAGATGGCGGTGGATTTTATCCCAATCTTGAGATCATCATCGCGATCTACCATCGCGTATTCGGTGTCATACGCGACAGTCCAGCAAATGTAGGCAAAAAACATCAGCCAGCAGGCGGCAGGCAAGGATTCGCTAACGGCGGCATACGCCATCGGGATAGACCAGCCAAACGCCGCCCCTAAAACCAGTTGTGGCAGATGGCTAACGCGTTTCATGAATGGATAGACCCACGCCAATGCCAGCGCGGCAACCGATAGCCAGATGGTCAGCGGGTTCATGGTCAGTACCAGACCAAACGCCAGCAATACCAGAACAACAAACAGCACCTTGGCTGAGTGTTCGCTCACTAACCCGGCGGGTAACGGTCGTGCGGCGGTACGTTTGACGTGCCCATCGAAATGGCGATCGGCGTAGTCATTAATCACACACCCTGCGGCACGCATCAAAAATACTCCAGCCACAAACACCAGTAACGTCCAGAGCGCCGGTGCGCCACGTCCTGCCAGCCATAATGCCCACAGCGTTGGCCATAACAGCAATAACGTGCCAATCGGCTTATTGATACGCATCAAACGGAAGTACGCACCCCAGCGTTCTGACGTTAACAATCTTTCCAACGCCTGATTCTCCTTTTGCATTCAGCCCTGATGGGCGTCGGGGAAATAAACGGGGGCATCCGGCAAAAATAGCTCGGTAATCAGCAACGGATTGCCCGACAAAAGCAAACGCGCACGCCGCACCCACAGCGCGCCACATCGACCAGTTTGAATCACATCACGCGGCGGTGGCCCTTGTAGAAACAAATAACGCCCCAGAGGCGTATTGCCAATCTGCGTCAGGTCAATATCAGCCTCTTCCAGCGTCTGCTCCGGTATCACAGTGCGGCCGAATAACCAGGGCTTGCCGTCACCTGACAGCGTAACCTCACGTAGCCAATAGCGCTCACTCAGCGGCAACAACGCCATTTCACCCGCCACCTCTGGCGACGAGACAAATAGCTCCTGCCTGACGTGTACCGTCAGGCGTAAACAATGCCGTTCAAGACGGCGCGTCATAGACTCGTGGTAAACCAGCCAGTCCATCACCGACGCAGGTAATTCTTCAGGCGCGCACCACTCAACCGAGTGCAGGCTAGCCAACGCCTCATCAGACATCTCTTCCATTCCACCCGGTGTTTAATAAATAAAACGCGCTTATTGTAACGCAGAAGCTCATTGTAGCGAAGAAGCGTGCGCTGATAACAGGTTCCGAACCCCGCGTTAACGATTTGAGCGATTTTCACACAAGTGGTAAGTGTCAGGATAGCTATCCGGCTCACAGCCTGTTGCAAATGCATGGTGCGGCGTCACGCACAGATGCGTTGTAAATAGACGCGTTGTAAAAAGATGCGCTGTAAAGACGCTACGGGCGAGCGCAACACACCAGAGTGCTGGCCCCATAAAAAAACTACCCGGCCAAAGCCGGGTAGTTTCTTGTGCGACGGGTATCGTAGCGAAGATATCGCTGCGACAGCGCGGCTGATTACATCATGCCGCCCATACCACCCATGCCGCCCATGCCGCCAGCAGCACCTAAATCAGGCGCGTCGCCTTTCGGCAGCTCGGTCACCATACATTCGGTGGTGATCATCAGGCCCGCAACGGAAGCCGCGTACTGCAGAGCAGAACGGGTTACCTTGGTCGGATCCAGAATACCCATGTCGATCATGTTGCCATACTGCTCGGTGGCCGCGTTGTAACCGTAGTTACCTTCACCCGCTTTCACGTTGTTAGCAACCACAGATGGCTCTTCACCGGCGTTGGAAACGATCTGACGCAGCGGTGCTTCCATCGCACGCTGAGCAACTTTGATACCGACATTCTGCTCTTCGTTATCGCCTTTCAGGCCACTGATAGCAGTAGCAACGCGGATCAGCGCCACGCCGCCGCCAGCAACCACGCCTTCTTCTACGGCAGCACGGGTCGCGTGCAACGCATCTTCAACGCGGGCTTTCTTCTCTTTCATTTCAACTTCGGTTGCAGCACCGACTTTGATAACCGCAACACCGCCAGCCAGTTTAGCCACGCGCTCCTGCAGTTTTTCACGATCGTAGTCGGAAGTCGCTTCTTCGATCTGCTGGCGAATCTGGGTAACACGGCCCTGAATAGTGGCTTCGTCACCCACGCCATCGATGATGGTGGTGGTGTCTTTGTTGATAACCACACGTTTAGCCTGGCCCAGATCTTCCAGGGTCGCTTTTTCCAGCTCCAGACCGATTTCTTCAGAAATCACAGTACCGGCAGTCAGGGTAGCGATGTCCTGCAGCATAGCTTTACGACGGTCGCCGAAGCCCGGTGCTTTCACCGCAGCCACTTTCACGATACCGCGCATGGTGTTAACCACCAGCGTTGCCAGCGCTTCGCCTTCTACGTCTTCAGCGATGATCAGCAGCGGTTTGCCCGCTTTGGCAACAGCTTCCAGCACCGGCAACATTTCGCGGATGTTGGAGATTTTTTTGTCAGCCAGCAGGATGAACGGGCTTTCCAGTTCAACAGAACCGGTTTCCGGTTTGTTGATGAAGTACGGAGACAGGTAGCCGCGATCGAACTGCATACCTTCAACCACGTCCAGCTCGTCTTGCAGACCAGAGCCTTCTTCTACGGTGATCACGCCTTCTTTACCGACTTTTTCCATGGCTTCAGCAATCAGCTTGCCCACGGTTTCGTCGGAGTTGGCGGAGATGGTACCTACCTGAGCGATAGCTTTGGTATCCGCGCAAGGAACGGACAGTTTCTTCAGTTCTTCTACAGCAGCGACAACCGCTTTGTCGATACCGCGTTTCAGATCCATCGGGTTCATGCCCGCAGCAACGGCTTTCAGACCTTCGTTAACAATAGCCTGAGCCAGTACTGTCGCTGTGGTGGTGCCGTCGCCAGCTGCATCGTTAGCTTTAGAGGCAACTTCTTTCACCATCTGAGCGCCCATGTTTTCGAACTTGTCTTCCAGTTCGATTTCACGCGCAACGGACACGCCGTCTTTGGTGATGGTCGGCGAGCCGAAGGATTTGTCCAGTACTACGTTACGGCCTTTCGGGCCCAGCGTAACTTTTACTGCATCAGCCAGCACATTAACGCCACGCAACATTTTTACTCGAGCGTCATTACCGAATTTTACGTCTTTAGCTGCCATTGGTAGTTTCCCTTGAATTCGTTTCGTTCAGTTCACAGATGATTACGTAAGATTAGGCTTCAACAATCGCCAGAATGTCGCTTTCAGACATGATCAACACCTCTTCGTTGTCGATCTTCTCAGTCTTCACGCCATAGCCATCATTGAAAATGACGATATCGCCTACTTTCACGTCCAGCGGTTTCACTTCACCGTTTTCCAGGATACGGCCATGGCCAACAGCCAGGACTTCACCACGGGTGGATTTACCCGCTGCAGAACCGGTCAGAACGATGCCGCCAGCAGATTTTGACTCAACTTCTTTACGCTTGACGATTACACGGTCATGCAATGGACGAATTTTCATTGATAGCTCTCCTTTGAGAAAGTCCATATCAGCTTAGGTTAAATGCCGGATGCATCTGACATCCGGCCTTGTGGTGAACTAAGTGGGGACGTTTCACGACGCTTCAAGGGAGGAAAGAAATTTTTTTTGCATTAAATGAAATTTTTCTGCCAAACCCCGGCGACAAACGCGCCCGACACCAGTCAACGCCCCACAGGGGCCAGATTTAACGCTGCGAGGAACCGCCCGGTGGGTTGTCGTTGTGGTGATTATCGTTGTTATGGTCGTTGTGGTGATCGTTGTCGGATTGATCCAGCCGCTCATGCTCATCTTTACGCTGAAACTCACCTTCAAACACATTGCCCTGACCACCGCGGTTATTCGGCCCGGGGCGACCACCCCAGACTTGCAGATGCGGCATCAGTTTAAGCGTCAGGTGTTTTTGTATCGGCGGCAGCAACAGCAATAAGCCAAGAAAATCGGTGAAAAACCCCGGTACCACCAGCAGGAAACCGGCCAGGATCAACGACACGCTCTTAACCAGCTCAGCCGCCGGGCTTTCTCCCGCCTGCAGACGCTGCTGCATCAGCATAATGTTCTTCACTCCCTGATTGCGCACCATGGAGATCCCAATGCAGGACGTCATCACGACCAACAGCAGCGTGACCGCAACGCCCAGCACTTCGGCCACCCGAATAAAGATGGAGACTTCGATGTAAACGAACAGAAAAATCAGTAAAAGCGGTAACCAGCGCACCCAAAGCTCCTGTGGTTAATAGCTAACTCATTGATAAAAATGTTTACTCAACATCACGCGGTGATACAGAACACCTCGCGCTGTCATCATGATCAGGTATGAAGATACGACCTGTCGGCGTGGTACAGTACCTTATACTCGTACACGCCATTTACCCATTATTGGCGGGCGCTAATCAAGGAGATGGTAGTGCAGTCGCCTTTTTTCAACCACGTTGATGAGGTATCTAACTATTTCTTTACGAGGTCATGACCATCATCACAGATCATGCGCCAGGAGAGAAATGACTGCCCATATGTGATCCGGGCAACGGAAATTCGGTTAACCAACAGAATATCATAATAGCAACAGCAAGCATGGTGGTTAAACATTCTGCTGCTGTACTCCACGGTAAGACGATACACCCTATAAATTCTAATCGACAGAAGTATAAGAGAAGGCTCTCATGTCAGATAACATTCGTATTGAAGAAGATCTGTTAGGTACCAGAGAAGTTCCGGCTGATGCGTACTACGGCGTTCACACACTGCGTGCTATAGAAAACTTCTATATCAGCAACCAGAAAATCAGTGACGTGCCAGAATTTGTACGCGGCATGGTGATGGTGAAAAAAGCCGCTGCCATGGCCAACCGTGAACTCCAAACCATACCGCGCAAGATTGCCGACACCATCATCAAAGCCTGTGACGAAGTGTTGGTCAACGGCAAATGTCTGGATCAATTCCCGGTCGATGTTTTCCAAGGCGGCGCGGGTACATCCGTCAATATGAACACCAACGAAGTGCTGGCCAACATCGGTCTGGAACTGATGGGCCACAAAAAGGGGGAATACCAGTACCTGAACCCCAATGACCACGTCAACAAATGCCAGTCTACCAACGATGCCTACCCTACCGGTTTCCGTATCGCGGTATACACCAGCATTCTGAAACTGGTCGAAGCGGTCACCGTACTGGGCGACGGCTTTGAACAAAAAGCGAAAGCATTCGAAAACATCCTGAAAATGGGCCGTACCCAGTTGCAGGATGCGGTACCGATGACGCTGGGCCAGGAGTTCCATGCTTTCAACGTGCTGTTGAAAGAAGAGAACAAAAACCTGCTGCGCACCGCAGAACTGCTGCTGGAAGTGAACCTGGGCGCGACCGCTATTGGTACACGTCTGAACACACCGGAAGGCTACCAGCAACTGGCGGTGCAGAAACTGGCCGAAGTCAGCAAACTGGCATGCGTACCGGCCGAAGACCTGATCGAAGCGACCTCTGACTGCGGTGCTTACGTCATGGTACACGGCGCGCTGAAACGCCTGGCGGTGAAACTGTCCAAGATCTGTAACGACCTGCGTCTGCTCTCTTCTGGTCCGCGTGCCGGTCTGAACGAAATCAACCTGCCGGAACTGCAGGCGGGCTCGTCCATTATGCCAGCCAAGGTCAACCCGGTTGTGCCGGAAGTCGTCAATCAGGTGTGCTTCAAAGTGATTGGCAACGACACCTGCGTCACCATGGCAGCCGAAGCCGGTCAGTTGCAGCTGAACGTGATGGAACCCGTAATCGGTCAGGCTATGTTCGAATCTACCCAGATTCTGACCAATGCCTGCTACAACCTGCTGGAAAAATGCGTCGAAGGCATCACCGCCAATAAAGACGTGTGCGAGTCCTACGTGTTCAACTCTATCGGTATCGTCACCTACCTGAACCCGTTCATCGGCCATCACAACGGCGATATCGTCGGTAAGATTTGCGCCGAAACCGGTAAGAGCGTGCGTGAAGTGGTGCTGGAGCGCGGTCTGCTGACCGAAGCTGAGCTGGATGACATCTTCTCTGTGCAGAACCTGATGCACCCGGCTTACAAGGCCAAACGCTACACCGAAGACCAAGACGCGTCCTAATTCCGTACCGTCTTTTCTGTAAGGCACGTCAGTCCATCAGGACTGCGTGCCTTTGTTCTATCCACTCTTCTTTCCACGCCGCAAAAGGCCGACCTGCAACCATAATCATAAGAAAAAGATATGGAAAGACGTTTTGCAATGTCACGGGCAACAAAATCAGAAGGAACATCAACATGCTTATTCTGGAACTATTTATAGTACTCCTCGCTATTTATCTGGGCGCCAGGCTCGGTGGCATCGGTATCGGTTTTGCCGGTGGGTTGGGCGTACTGGTTTTAACGCTAGGGCTTCACATTAAACCGGGTGCTATCCCGTTCGATGTCATCGAAATCATCATGGCAGTTATCGCCGCTATCGCTGCCATGCAGATAGCCGGTGGTATGGACTATCTGGTCAGTCTGGCGGAAAAACTGCTGCGCCGTCAGCCGCGTTACGTCACCTTTCTCGCTCCGTTGGTGACCTATTTCATGACGCTGCTGGCCGGTACCGGTCACACCGCGTTCTCTACGCTGCCAGTTATCGCTGAGGTGGCAAAAGAACAAGGCATCCGCCCGTCTCGTCCGCTGTCGATAGCGGTTGTCGCGTCACAAATCGCGATCACCGCCTCACCTATCTCTGCAGCGGTGGTTTTCGTCGCAGGCCTGCTCGAACCGAAAGGTGTGAGCTATCTGGCACTGCTTGGTATCTGCATCCCCAGTACGCTGATTGCCGTTCTGCTGACCGCTATCCTCACCAATTTCCTCGGCAAAGAGCTGAAAGATGATGAGATCTATCAGGAACGTTTGCGTAAAGGTGAAGTCACACTGCGTGGTCACGGCCATCAGGAACTGAAACCCGGTGCCAAACTCTCCGTTGGACTGTTTCTTATCGGTATTATCGCCGTGGTGTTATACGCGACCGCCATCAGCGACACCGTTGGGCTGATTCAAAACCCGGTGCTGCCGCGTAATGAAGCGATCGTCGTCTTTATGCTGACAATCGCCACGCTTATCTGTGTCACCTGCCGCGTTGATACCGCGCAGATCCTCAGCGCCAGTACCTTTAAATCCGGTATGAGCGCTTGTGTGTGCGTTATGGGCGTAGCCTGGCTGGGCGACACATTCGTTAAAGCACATATCACCGATATTCAGAGCACTGCGGGCACACTGTTGCAGAGCCATCCGTGGATGCTGGCCGTCGTGCTGTTCTTCGCCGCAACGCTGCTCTATTCACAGGCGGCTACCGCCAAGGCGCTGATGCCAGCAGCACTGATGTTGGGTGTGAGCCCGGTAACTGCCATCGCCTCGTTCGCTGCCGTATCAGCACTGTTCGTCCTGCCTACCTACCCCACACTGTTGGCGGCGGTAGAAATGGATGACACCGGTTCTACTCGCATCGGTAAATATGTATTCAACCATGCGTTTTTGATCCCCGGTGTGGTAGCGATTTCGTTGTCGGTCGCCTTCGGCTTTATCGTGGGTAACATGGTGTTGTAACCCGCCTTCCTTTCGTAAAGTTTTTGCGGATCGGCGTGCTGGCGCCGATCCAACCTTACGCTTCCCCACCTCACACGGTATAGTGTGTCCACCGTTACCGTTATCGAGGTCACGATGTCTGATTCCAGCGACACTCCGCTGTTAAATAGCGACCCGTTGTTAAATAATGAACAACGGTCGAATAGCGAAAAATCGTTAAATAACGAAACGTTACCCAACAGTGCCGTGGTGGTATTGTGCACCGCTCCCGATGAGCACAGCGCCCGACAACTGGCCCAATCGGCGCTGCAAGCGCATCTGGCCGCCTGTGTCACCTTACTGCCCGGCGCAATCTCCCTCTACCATTGGGAAGGCAAACTGGAACAGCAGACGGAGATTCAACTGCTGCTTAAAAGCGACAGGGAACACCAGTCCGCCCTGCTGACTCACCTGAAACAACAGCATCCTTACCAGACACCAGAACTGCTGGTGCTGCCGGTCGAGGGTGGCGACAGCGACTATCTCTCATGGCTCAACGCATCCTTACGCTGACGCTCCTGTGCCTCAGCCTGTTTTTCAGCCCTCTGGCCCCGGCGCAAAACCCGTTCGGGCGCAGCGCCCAGTCTCAGTTTCTGACGGTCGACCAAGCCTTCGCACTGGATTTTCAACAGCATGGCGATCAACTGACCGTCAGTTGGCAGATTCACCCTGGCTACTACCTGTATCGCCAGCAAATCAAGCTGGATAGCACGCTTATCGCGCCACTGGGTGTGACGCTGCCACCAGGCGAATCACACCGTGACGAATTCTTTGGTGATGTTTCTATTTACCGCCAGTCGCTGACGCTCAACGTCCCCCTGCGTAATGTGCCGTCCGGTGCCACGCTGAGCATCACCTATCAGGGCTGTGCCGACGCGGGTTTCTGCTACCCGCCGGAAACCCGTTCGATACCACTGAGTGCAACAAACGCCAGTTCTACAAACGCCAGTACGACACACACCAACACGCCTGCAACGCAGGCCGCCATCGTGCCGCAGCCAGACGCCACGCATACGCCGACGCTGCCGTTTTCGCCGTTATGGGCGTTGTTGATTGGTATCGGCGTGGCGTTCACACCTTGCGTATTGCCGATGTATCCGCTGATCTCCGGGCTGATTCTCGGTCGCCAGCAACGTTTATCGACCGGTCGCACACTGCTGCTGACGCTGGTGTACGTGCAGGGCATGGCGTTGACCTACACCCTGCTCGGCCTGATCGTGGCCGCCGCCGGGCTGCGCTTTCAGGCGGCGTTGCAACACCCTTATGTGTTGACAGGCTTATCGGTCATGTTCGCGGCGCTGGCGCTATCCATGTTCGGCGTCTATAGCCTGCAGTTGCCGTCATCGTTGCAGACACGCCTGACGTTGTGGAGCAACCGCCAGCAAAGCGGTTCCGTTGTCGGGGTATTCGCGATGGGTGCACTGGCTGGGTTGATTTGCTCGCCCTGTACCACCGCGCCGCTTAGCGCACTGCTGCTGTATATTGCGCAGAGTGGCAACCTGCTGGCGGGTGGCGGTTCACTGTATTTGTACGCACTGGGTATGGGCCTGCCGCTGATGGCGATTACCCTGTTCGGCAACCGGTTATTGCCCAAACGCGGCCCCTGGATGAATCACGTCAAAGAGGGGTTTGGGTTTGTCATTCTGGCATTACCGGTCTTTCTGCTGGGAAGGGTGCTGGGCGATACCTGGGAGTGGCGACTGTGGGCGCTGCTTGGCGTGGCATTTTTCGGCTGGGCGTTTGCCCTTAGCCTGCGCAGTCATGCCGGTGTCATGCGTGTGGTACAGATTCTGTTGTTACTGGGGGCGCTACTGGCAGCCCGGCCGTTACAGGATTGGCTCTTCACACCGGTGCAGGCAGAGCCAACCCACACCAGCCAGCTGAGTTTTACGCCGACCAATACGCTGGCGGAACTGACGAGCGCGCTGAATCACAACAATAACCGTATCACCATGCTTGATCTCTATGCCGACTGGTGCGTGGCCTGCAAGGAGTTCGAGAAATACACCTTCCGTGATGCGGCCGTGCAGCAGTCACTGTCTACCCTGCAGCGGCTACAGGCGAACGTCACCGCCAACAACGAAGCACAGCGAACGCTGCTGCAACAGTTAAACGTACTGGGGCTGCCGACGATTCTGTTTTTTGATGCCAGCGGCCAGGAAATTCCCGGCTCACGCGTCACCGGCTTCATGGATGCCGCCGCCTTTGCCGCACATTTGCAAACGCTAAAACGCTAACCCGGACGATAGCGTGCCGTCGGCACTGGGCTTGAAAGATAGCGGGGATAAACCACACTGGTTAGTGACAGTGAACAAGCAGGAGAAGCATGATGCAACGCGAAGAAGTATTGGAACAGGCGCTGGCGTTACTGGAGCAGCGTGGATTCGCCGACACAACGCTGGAGATGCTGGCAGACCAATTGGGCGTTTCTCCCGCCGAACTCCTGCCCTTCTGGCCTGACCGCGAGGCGCTGTTGTATGACAGCCTGCGTTACCACAGCCAGCAAATCAGTATCTGGCGCAAGCAGGTGCAGTTGGATGAACACCTCAGCCCCGAACAAAAACTGCTGGAGCGCTACCAACGTTTACAGGACGCCGTCAGCCAGCACCGTTTTCCCGGCTGTCTATTTATTGCGGCCTGCAGCGCCTATCCTGACCCACTCCACCCTATCCATCAGATTGCCGAGCAACAAAAGCAGGCCTCGTACCAGTACACCAAAGCCCTGCTCGAAGAGCTGGAAACCGACGACACCGACATGGTGGCCCTACAACTGGAACTGATTCTGGAAGGCTGCCTGAGCAAGTTACTGGTAAAACGCCAGTTATCCGATGTCACCGTGGCAAAACGGCTGGCAGAAGACGTACTGCGGGTCGCCATGTGCCGTAAACACGGCGCGCTGGCGTAATGTTTTCACGCCCGACGTCCTCTGAAAGCATGGCACCGCGCCGGATGTTGTTGTTTATTTACGCAAAAACCGCATAAACGCTGAAAAAGCAGCCAAACCGTCAAAAAGTGGGTGAATTCACGTTGACGCAGACGCCTGAATCCGGTTTAATGCGCCCCGTTGCCCGGATAGCTCAGTCGGTAGAGCAGGGGATTGAAAATCCCCGTGTCCTTGGTTCGATTCCGAGTCCGGGCACCACTTATTCAGAAAAACCAGCCTACGGGCTGGTTTTTTGCTTTTCAGCTTACGGACTCTCCATCGAATGCGTTCGATGACTCGCTTCTTTGAAGTTCGTGACGTGTCAGCGCAGCAATTGCGACTGAAACCGATACTACCTGCCAACTAAAACTCGCTTACCTTTCAATTATCACCAGCCATTTACTGATGCGCACTCAACAACGCTGCACTTATGTTTTCTACATAGTGCCAGACCCACAGAAAAAACGGGCTATTAAACTGCTGCTCAATAGCATCAAACACGTCATCGCGAACCCCGCTGGAAGCGCGGCACCGACACGTTTTTCAGGTTTATACGTTTTGAGGAGTCGAGTAAGTTGGCATTGAATTTTGGCTAATTGCTGAACAACAACGCGGGGTATATACTGAAAGTATGCATAGAAGAGGAGCACCATCATGAAACACCGCGTTAGCGTTACCGTGGACAAAGACAATTATCAGGTTCTGAGTGCTGCCGGAGTCAATATTTCCGGGCTGGTGAATGACGCCATTGGCAAGGAAGCCCGCCGCATCAAGGCTGAGGAGTGGAAGAAGGAAAACCGCGAAGGGATGGAAGAAGTCGCCCGATTTATCGCACAGCATGGCTCCTTTGCGGATGAAAACAGGAACTGGTGATCATGCAATTCATTGTTTATCAATACAAGCGCGCCAGCCACTACAAAATGTTTATCGATGTACAAAGTGATATTGTCGATACGCCAGGGCGACGAATGGTCATTCCGCTTATCGAAGCACATCACCTGTCTGATAAAGTGAATAAAACATTGTTCCCTCTAATCAGCATCGACGGCGAGAGCTATCGACTGATGACCACTGAGCTATCGAGCGTTCCCGTTGAAGTCATGGGTGAAGAGATCGCGGATCTTGGCGACTATGCGGATGAGATCAAGGATGCTATCAATCTTATGTTTTGGGGGATTTGAGAGGGGTTCAGAGTGTTAGGGTGTGTCCCGTAACTATTTTTTGTACAATCAGGGACATGATTTCACCACAAAAAGTCCTTTAATTTGGCTCGTTACGATTTTCCCGATGACGCCTGGGCGCTGATTTTTCCCATGCTACTACCTGAAAGAGGTTCTTCCCGAGTCGGGCGTCCTTACTTTGCGCACAGACATGTCATGAATGGCATATTTTGGGTACTTTGCTCTGGCGCACCCTGGCGGGATTTACCTGAGCGTTATGGTCAATGGAAAACCATTTACAACCGCTTCAATCGGTGGTCTAAAGCCGGAATAATGAACAGAATTTTCAATAAATTACTCCAGATTCTGGATGAAAAAGCGCTGATTGACAGGGATGTTCTCGCGCTGGATGGCAGTAACGTTCGCGCCCTGAAAGCGTCTGCCGGTGCGAAAAAAAACATCCCGATGAATGCGAGGACCATGGGCTGGGTCGCTCTCGCGGCGGCTTTGGCACCAAAATCCATCTGGCGACAGATGGCACAGGATTACCGCTGAGTTTTTGCCTGAGCGGTGGACAGGCCCACGAAAGCCGATACGCGGAAAGGTTGCTCAACCGGGTCGGGATTATCCGAAAAAGCGGGCACCTGAAATCACGTCCGAAAGCGGTGCTGGCGGATAAGGGTTATTTAGGTAAAAACCTTCGTATTCATTTGAAAATGAAAGGAATAAAAGCGGTTGTTCCGTTTAAATCGAATGAGAAGGCCAGTCAGGACGGACGTCGCCCCCTCGACACGCGCCTGTACAAAAAACGCAATGTCGTGGAGCGTTGCTTTGCGATACTTAAAGAAAATCGCCGTATTGCCACCCGCTCGGAGAAAACAGCCAGAAACTACCTGAGTATGCTAAAACTTGGAGCGATCAGGTTATTTTTAAAGCGGTTGTTAAGTTAAGGGACACGGCCTAATATCACTGACTCTGGCGCAGTGGGCAGAAGAGCATGGTGTCATGCTGGAATTTATCAAACCGGGAAAACCCACGCAAAATGCCTTCATCGAACGTTTTAACCGGACGTACCGGACAGAGATACTGGATTTTTATCTGTTCAGAACATTGAATGAAGCACGGGAAATCACAGAGCGCTGGCTGACGGAATACAACAGCGAGCGGCCTCATGAATCCCTGAATAACCTGACTCCGGCAGAATTTGCCCGAAGTCACCAAAAAGGCCCGGATCTCTGATTTAGCCTGGTACGGATATTGGGGGGAGGTCAGTTACAGATTGTCGAAACGTGGAAATGCGCGGTTAAGATATGCCTTCTGGCTTGCCGCCACCGTAGCCGTAAGAACGAGAGAAAACAGCTTCCGCTACAAATATGAACGTTATATTCGGGAAAATGGAGATAAGCCAGATCAGAAAAGAAAAGCGATGACGGCTGTAGCAACAAAAGTCGCCAGAGTGGCGCATGCAATTGTAAAGCGGGAGATTGAAGGCTTGCGCTACGCCGTTCGCAATATCCGCCGCCAGCGCTGGCGACGGTTTACGCAACTGCTTGCAGCGACAATACCCTGTTCCCACGCCGGGTCAGAGGCTACCCGTTGTATTGACCGCATTCATGGCTGAGTTGCGTCCATCGGCGGGCCTGTTCACTCAGCGTGAAGCCCAGCCCATGACGATCCGATACCCACATGCGCCCGTCGCGCAACTCAAGCTGCTCGTTAAACAACGGGTTAAGCCATTCAAAGTGTTCCAGCCAGGGCTCCAGCGGATAGGCCGCCGCCAGATGCAAATGCACCTCCATCGCAAAATGCGGTGCCAGTTTGCGCCCGTGTCTGGCGGCCAGGTCCATAATCTTCAGAAACGGAGATATCCCCCCCACACGCGGCGCATCTGGCTGTACAACGTCGCTGGCATTGCCCAGGATTAACTGCTCATGTTCCCGGAAACTGGTAAGCATTTCCCCGGTAGCAATCGGCGTATCGAGTGCCGTCGCCAGCTGTGCGTGCCCTTCCACGTCGTAGGCATCCAGCGGCTCTTCAATCCAGACCAGATTAAAAGCCTCCAGCTTACGCCCCATACGGATCGCCGTTTCCCGATCCCACTGTTGGTTAGCATCCACCATTAACGGGAAATCCTCGCCCAACGCTTCGCGAACCGCGCTCACACGTCGAATATCCTCAGCAGTGTTGGGCTGCCCGACTTTCAGCTTGATGCCACCAATCCCGCTTTCCCGTGAGAGCACCACATTCTTCAACACCTGATCCAGCGGCGTATGCAAGAACCCCCCGGAGGTGTTGTAGCACTGAACCGAATCCCGATGTGCGCCCAGTAATTTGGCCAGCGGCAACCCGGCACGTTTGGCTTTCATGTCCCACAGCGCGATATCGATAGGTGAAATCGCCTGCACCGCCATGCCGCTTCGCCCCACCGACGCGCCAGCCCACAACAGCTTGTTGTAGATTTTATCGATATCATTCGGGTCTTCCCCGAGCAGATTATCGGCAATCTCTTTCGCATGAGCGTAAATGCCCTGCCCGCCAGCGCGCTTGGAATAACTGAAACCCACCCCTTCAAAGCCGTCACGGGAGCGAATCTCCGCAATAATAATCGCCACTTCAGTCAACGGTTTCTGACGCCCGGTCAGTACTTTGGCATCACTCACCGGTGTTGCCAGCGGCAGAAACGCCAGCGACAACTTAGCCCACACAATACGATCGCCGGTTTCTTGCGCAGTTTTGACACCGCTGACATGGGCATAGGAGACGGCATCGGAGTTCACGCTTAACGACATGATAGGGTCCTCATCAGGTAAAATGTTTGCGCTAACATTACTAGCGAAGATATCGACAACACACCACCCTATTGAATGCAGTTTGTACTGACGATCACGATCCGGATATTTTTGGGAAATTGCACGATGAAAAATGATAGCGCAAACATACAATGTATCCGCACCATACCGGGTAGCGCGATTATCCCGCGGGCACTGCTGCGACCGACTGGTAAAAAGACACGACTTCACCAATAATCCACGCCCAGACACCACCCGATAACCCAAGAGTCAGGCCGATTGTGAGCACCCAAAAAACAACGCGACATGCTGCTGTGACACGTGCCCCCACGTTAGATGACGTTGCCAAAGCGGCGGGGCTGTCGTCCATGACGGTCAGCCGCGCCCTCAACAACCCGGCGCTGGTCCGTTCCTCCACCATCGAAAAAGTGCAGGAAGCGGTGCGTGCTACCGGGTATATCCCGAACGCCCTGGCGGGTGGATTGGCCTCCCGGCGCAGTAAGTTGATCGCCGTTGTGGTGCCGCAAATCAACAACAATATGTTTGTCGATACGATTCAGGCTATTAGCGATGAGCTGGCGCAGCGTGGTTATCACATGCTGCTGTGTGTGGCAGGCTATACCCCGCAGACGGAGGAAGAGCTGGTGGCGACGCTGCTGTCACGCCGCCCTGATGGCGTTGTGCTGACCGGCATCCATCACTCGCCTTCACTCAAAAAAATTCTGCTGAACGCGGCGGTTCCGGTGGTGGAAATCTGGGATCTCACGCCAACACCGCTGGATATGCTGGTGGGGTTTTCTCATGAAAAAGTCGGGTTGGCGATCGGGGAGTATATTCATCGCAAAGGGTATCAGCGCCCCGGGCTTATCTGGACGACGGACCCGCGCGCAGCAAGGCGCAAAGCCGGTTTATATGACGCACTGAGCCGCTATCAGTTGACCCCGATGCACTGTGTCGATACCCCACTGCCTGCCACGCTGGCGTTGGGTCGCCACGGGGTCGTTCAGTTATTGGATACGATGTCTCCCGACATCATCCTGTGCAGTTCAGACACGCTGGCACAGGGTGCCATCATGGAAGCGGAAAGCCGTGGTCTGCACGTTCCACATGACCTGGCGGTGATGGGGTTCGGCGACCTGGATTTTGCTGCCAGCAACCGGCCTTCCCTCACGACGATAGCTGTCGACAGACAAGAGATGGGCCGCCGGGCGGCCGCCTTACTGGCAGACCATATTGCAGGGCATACCCCCAGCGACACGATTATTGATATCGGCTTCAAACTTATCGAGCGGGAATCGACATAGCCGATGGGTAGCCATGGCGCTACCCTTTACCGGCCCTACACGCCCCCACATCAGAGATGTGAGCATCGCGTTGGGGCTGGCTCAGCCTAAATGCGTATGACCGATGCTACTGTCTTCAGGCTCCAGCTCGGACAACCCGTGCAAAATGCCACAGCCATCCACTGTTTGCGTCACCTGACAGCGCTGGCTGATATCCATCAATTGCGCTTTCAGTTGCTGTAACTGCGCCAGGCGTGCTTCGACATGCCCCAGATGTTCATTCAGCAACGCGTTAACCCCTTCACAACTGGCGGCCGGTTGCTCGCTAAGCGCAATCAGCGCGCGAATTTCATCGTGGTTCATGTCCAGCGAGCGGCAGTTACGGATAAACCGCAGCCTGTCTGCATGAAACTGATGATAGTGACGATAATTCCCTTCGGTACGTTCCGGTTCGGGCAGTAGCCCTTTCTTCTCATAAAAACGAATGGTTTCCGGTGTGGTGTTGGTCGCTTTCGACAGATCGCCAATTTTCATGTGACTCCCCTTGACTCTGTAGTTGCTACAGGGTTTTTACTACAACAAAATCCCGAACAGGAATCAACCATGTCAGAAAAACATTCCCCTGCATCTGTGCGCCAGCTCCGGCCTGTCGCACCGGAAAAACCGGGCAAGACCCTGTTCCGTCCACATCATCAGACGCCAACCGGGTCATGCCAGACAGTTCATGCCGCCCGGCAATCGGAACAGACTTGCGCTCATCACTGCTGCGACAGTGCGGTGCAACACAATCCGATGCAACACCATGCGGTACAACCTGTCAGTGCGCTGGCGAGCGCCGAGCGTACCGGCGATCAGCAACGGACACCGATCCGCATCATGCAGATGGACTGCCCGACGGAAGAAACGATGCTGCGTAAAAAGCTCGATACGCTGCCGGAGGTCAGTGCGCTGGAATTCAACCTGATGCAGCGGGTGATGACCGTCACCCACCGTTACGATGCGCTGGACACCGTTCTGGCCGCTATCCGCGCGTTAGGGTTTGAGCCTGAAGTGCGTGCCGCAAATGACCACTCCGCCCTGCCGCCTGAGCCGAAAAAATCCTGGTGGCCGTTGGGGCTGGCGGTGCTCGCCGCCGGTGCAGCCGAAGCCGTGGAATGGAGCGCACTGCCTGAATCGTGGGCGGCGGTGCTGGCGATCCTTGCGGTGGCCGTCAGTGGATTGACCACCTATCGCAAAGGCTGGACGGCCCTTCGCACTGGCAACCTGAACATTAATGCGCTGATGAGTATCGCAGTGACCGGTGCGCTTATCCTGCAACAATGGCCGGAAGCTGCAATGGTCATGGTGTTGTTTACCCTCGCCGAGCACATCGAAGCGCGTTCGCTGGACCGCGCCCGTAACGCCATCGCCGGGCTGATGAATCTGGCACCGGAGACCGCCACCGTACAACAACCGGATGGCAGTTGGCGCGACGTGGAAGCCAACACCATTACACCCGGCAGCATCGTGCGGGTTCGCCCCGGCGAACGCATCGCGCTGGATGGCGACATCACCCGTGGTCATTCCGCGGTTAATCAGGCACCGATTACCGGCGAAAGCCTGCCGGTGGATAAGCGCGTCGGCGACAGCGTATTTGCCGGTACCATCAATGAAAGCGGTTCATTTGAATATCGGGTAACGGCGGCGGCGGCCAACACCACACTGGCACGAATTATTCACGCGGTAGAACAGGCGCAAGGCACCCGGGCACCGACACAACGGTTTGTCGATCAGTTTGCCCGCGTTTACACCCCGCTGGTCTTTCTGGGAGCGTTACTGGTAGCGATCCTGCCGCCGTTGCTGACTGGCGGTGGTTGGCTGGAATGGACGTACAAAGCGCTGGTATTGCTGGTGATCGCCTGCCCGTGCGCGCTGGTGATTTCTACCCCGGTCACCATCGTCAGCGGGCTGGCGGCAGCGGCACGACGCGGTATTTTGATAAAAGGCGGGGTGTTCCTGGAAAAAGGGCATGCGCTCTCCTGGCTAGCGCTGGATAAAACCGGCACGCTGACCCACGGCAAACCGGTACAAACCGGTTTTGAACCGGTCGCTGACGCGGATGACGCCCGTTGTCGGCAACTGGCTGCCAGTCTGGCCAGTCGTTCAGACCACCCGGTGTCACAGGCTGTGGCAACAGCGGCACAGGAAGCCGGTACGCCATTGCTGGAGGTCGATAACTTCAGTGCCGTTGCCGGACAAGGCGTCATCGGTACCCTGCAAGGGCAGCGCTATTTCCTCGGCAACCTGCGCCTGGCCCGGCAATGGCTGGGTGATGCAGCGGCGGCAATCAGCGAGCGGCTGACAGCGCTGGAGCAGGCCGGTAACACGGTGATCATACTGGGTGACGAACAGCGGATTCTGGCGCTGATGACGGTAGCCGATACCGTAAAACCCTCCAGTCAGGAGGCCATCAACGCGCTGCATCAGGCGGGTATCAAAACCCTGATGCTCACCGGCGATAACCAGTACGTGGCGCAGGCTATCGCCCGCGACGTCGGGATTGATGAAGCTCGTGGCAACCTGTTGCCGGAAGATAAACTGTCGCAGATTGAACGGCTATCGGCGCAGGGCGTCACCGGGATGGTTGGTGACGGCATCAATGACACCCCGGCGCTGGCGCGTGCCGATATCGGTTTCGCCATGGGTGCCATGGGGGCCGACAGTGCCATCGAAACCGCCGATGTGGCGCTGATGAACGATGATTTGCGCAAGATCCCGGAATTTGTGCGCATTTCTAAAGCCACCCGCGCCATCTTAATTCAAAACATCGTACTGGCACTCGGCATCAAAGCGGTGTTCCTGACGCTCACGTTGCTGGGCATGGGAACAATGTGGATGGCGGTCTTTGCCGATGTCGGGGCCAGTTTGCTGGTGGTCGGTAATGGTCTGCGGCTGCTGCGTCAGGCAGCAGTGAGTACACACCAACCTCAATCGGCGTAACCCGACACCCGGCAGGTGCAAGGGACTCCGCCGCAGGCTCGATATCGCCGTGGCCCCACCTGTGGGGCCTTACTCCGCGAGGTATCGGCGACCGACAGGTGACTGATGACAAAATGAGGCTTAAGACCGGTGCTCGCTTAATAGTAAATAAGTACTCACTCACTTTTTATAGCGTCTGGTATTTATGGCGTCGGGTATCAGGCGGGCGACTCACCGCCCGCCTTTTCGCCGACAACCGCCCCGCATTATAGCCTGCCGATAAAATTAGTGATTACTCACTTCACTGACCAGATGGCCGCACCATCAGGCACTGACAACCTCATACCCACCGCAGTCAATACCCCCGAACACCCTGCACCACGCTATAATTGCACCATGAAAGTGCAATTTTATGCGCTACCGTGAATCGGTTGTCTGTCCTGAGCAACACCGGATTCTGATCTGGCGCTCTGGCAACAACTGGCATGTGAATTGCAAAGACAAAATCCTATCCTATAAAACCGGCGTGACAACAGGGAATTCACGTCGTATTGCGTCAATACAACCGAACAAGGAGCGACGATGATTACGTTGGAACAGTTTAATCTGCTCAGCGTTAGCGAAGCGGTGACGCTGATAACGCCGTGCGTGGCGTTGCCTGGCTGGGCCAAACAGGTCACCGCAGGGCGCCCCTACGGCAACCGTGCCGCCCTTCTGGCCACCGGGCTACAGGCAACCCAGGGCTGGCAGGAAGAAGAGCTGGTGCAGGCGCTACGTATCCACCCGCGTATCGGCGAACCAGCCGTGAGTGTATCGGGCACCGCCCGCCCCAGTCAGGAGCCGGCGATGGCGCACAGCAGCGAGAATACGCTGGCTAACGCACTGCGCGCAGGCAATGCCCGTTACGAATCCCGCTTTGGTCGGGTATTTCTGATCCACGCCAAAGGCCGTAGCGGGGAAGAAATTTTGCGTATCCTGCATCGACGGCTGCAAAACGATGACCGGCAAGAAGTGGCGGAAGCGCTGGAACAACTGCGCCAGATTACCCTGCTCAGGCTGGAAAGCATGATCGGCGAATAAACGGCGGGTGATACCGGCTAACACACTGAAATGGCTGAAAAGCATCTCGTTACCCGGCGGAACCCCAACACCTGTGGGATACCGCCCGGCGGTTTATCGGTTTATCCGTCTGTCGGTCTATCACATCGGCGGCTCAGACAATGGCGGGCGTGATCCGTCACGATAGAAATAACTCACGAACTCGGTCACATCCTGCTGGAACAGGTGCAAATGCTGGCGAATTTTTTCATCCGGCCAATCCCACCAACATAACTGTTCCAGTTTTTCCGCCACCGTGGGGTCCTGAAAACGCGGGCGCAACACCCGCGCCGGGTTACCGACAACAATGGTCCAGGCGGGAACCGGTTTAGTCACAATACTGCCCGCACCGATGATAGCGCCATTGCCGATAGTCACCCCCGGCAACACAATCGCACCGTGACCTATCCAGACATCATGACCGATCACGACCTCATCTTGCTGACGCCAGTTGAAAATCTCCTCGTCAACCGCCGCCGGGTTGTCGCTCAATCGGTATTTGCCGGGACGATAGGTGAAATGATGCAGCGTCGGCCGCCACCACGGGTGGTTGCTGGGGTTGATACGAACGTGCGAGGCAATCGAGGTAAATTTGCCAATGCGGGTAAACATCAGGTCGCAATCATTCATGATGTAGCTGTAATCCCCCAACGCGACATGATTGAGCACAGTGCGGTCGGCGACTTCCGTCCAGCGCCCTAATTCGATGTGGTAGGCTTGTACGTCGTTGGCAATACGGGGTTCCGGGCTAAGGACCGGTGATGGCGATTGAGGACTCATAATCGGTTTCCTGGTTCGTTGACACGTGATAGGCGTTAAAACAGTATTCCCATCAAAACAATACGCGTTGGCACACGTCATGCGTGAAAACACAGCACGTGACATAACGCATAACGCGCGTAACGACATAAGAAGCCCATCCATCCTGTCACTGGGCGATGACAACAGCATGTCAGCCCCGACACGATTAAGATCCGCTTACAACTCCATGTCAGTATGAAATTTACCCGTCACCAAAGTACGCCTAACCTAGGCGTATAAACCGTTTATTTATTCATTTACATCCATCAATCCATGCTACTGGGAGGAGTCATGAACCCGTTACGCCGCCGCTTTGTCCTGCAATTACCGCTCCTGGCTTACGGGATGTCGCTATTCGCCAACGCCAGAGCCGACGATACGTTCAGCACCATGCGTCCATCCGGCTCTCTGGTGCCGACACCACGCGACATCGGCGGCAAATTCAACCCCGACGGCAGCGTCAGGCGCTTTCCCGGCAACACCATTATTTCCCACATTCCGCTGGATTCTGCCGCCTCGGGTGCGTTTATGGCCGTGCGCGATACGCTCAAACAACAGGATTTCAGCCACTGCCTGACCTTTACTCCCCCATCCAGTTACCACATGACGGTATTTGAAGGCGTGACAGAATCGAAACGCCGTTTGCCGTTCTGGCCCGCAGGCCTGCCAATTGATGCTCCCTTGTCGGTCTGTAGCGATTATCTGGCACGCAAACTGGCAGGGTTCGAGTTGCAGGCCACACTGCCGTTTAAAATGCGGATCACCGATTTCAACGCCCATCAGGATTCCGGCGTGACCGTGCGTCTGACCCCCGTGGACGATAACGAGGAGCGCAAACTGCGCACACTACGAGACCGGTTATCCGAACAATTGGGGATACGCGCACCGGACCATGACACCTACGGCTTTCATGTAACGTTGGGGTATCTGGTGCGCTGGATGACGGAAGACGAATCAGAGACTTACCTGAAAGCCCAACAGGCCTGCCTGCATTACCTGCAACAACAGGTACCGGTGCTGGAACTAGGCGTGCCGGAGTTTTGCGTCTTCAACGATATGTTTGCTTTCGATACCCAGTTCAACATCGGCCAGCCTGTCACCACCGTGCCGCTAAACGCCTGAGTGGGGTGAAACCCGATGGCGAAAAAAACGGCATTGACGGTGGTAACGCGCCATCCCCCTCGTCGGGGTGCCCGCCATAGCGCATAAAAAAACCCCTTCAGTGAACTGAAGGGGTCGGGTCGCCTAAAAGATCAGGTTAATGCATGAGGGTTGCAGCCCGAAAGTGACCACAGGTCACAGGATGGAATAGGGTCAGTCAGAATCAGGTTACGCCTGCGTTCTGATCAAGTAATCAAACGCACTCAGGGAGGCTTTAGCGCCTTCGCCCGTGGCGATAATAATCTGCTTGTAAGGCACGGTGGTGCAGTCACCGGCGGCAAACACACCTTTCACGCTGGTTTCGCAGCGAGCGTCTATCTCAATTTCGCCAATGCGGTTGCGTTCAATGGCACCGTCCAGCCAGTTGGTATTCGGCAGCAGGCCGATTTGTACGAAAATCCCTTCCAGCGCCAGCTTATGAACGCTGTCGGTGGTGCGATCTTTATACTGCAAACCAGTGACTTTCTGGCCGTCACCTAGCACTTCGGTGGTCTGTGCGTTGACGATCACATCGACGTTCGGCAGGCTACGCAGCTTGTCTTGTAACACGGAGTCTGCTTTCAGTTCCGGTGCGAATTCCAGCAAGGTCACATGCTTCACCACGCCAGCCAGATCAATCGCTGCTTCCACGCCGGAGTTACCGCCGCCAATCACCGCCACATGCTTGCCTTTGAACAGCGGGCCGTCGCAATGCGGACAATAGGTGACGCCACGGGTACGGTATTGTTCTTCACCCGGCACGTTCATGTTGCGCCAGCGCGCACCGGTAGCAATGATAATGCTACGGGATTTCAGCACTGCACCCGACGCGGTTTCGATCTGGTGCGGCTGACCCGGTTCAGAAGCGGGGATCAGTTTTTGCGCGCTCTGCAAATCGATGACGTCAACGTCGTAGTCATCCACATGCGTTTTCAGCGCTGTCGCCAGTTTGGCACCTTCGGTTTTCGGTACCGAAATGTAGTTTTCAATATCGACGGTATCCAGAATCTGGCCGCCGAAACGCTCGCCCATCAAACCGGTGCGGATGCCTTTACGGGCCGCATACACCGCTGCGGCTGCCCCTGCCGGGCCACTGCCGACAATCAGCACGTCATACACCGGGCGGCTATTGAGCTTATCGACCACGCGGGCATTGGCACCGGTGTCAATTTTGCCGACGATTTCCGCCAGGCTCATGCGGCCCTGGCTGAAGTGTTCGCCGTTCAGGAATACCGTGGGAACGCCCATGATATTGCGATCTTTGATCTCATCCTGAAACACACCGCCGTCGATCGCGGTATGGGTCACGTTCGGATTCAGGATGGACATTAAATTCAGCGCCTGTACCACATCCGGGCAGTTATGACAGGTCAGCGAATAATAGGTTTCAAAGTGGAATTTACCGTCCAGGTCGCGGATTTGATCGAGGAGTTCTTTCGCTTCTTTCGACGGATGTCCACCAGTTTGCAGTAACGCCAGCACCAGCGAGGTGAATTCGTGCCCCATCGGCGCACCGGCAAAGCGCGGCCCGTTGGCAGCCCCTGGGTTGGTCACCAGAAACGACGGTTTACGCACCGGCAGATCGTTATTTTCAAAGAAACTGACTTTGTCGGACAACCCGGCGATGTCAGTCAGCAATGCCCGGACTTCAGCAGATTTCGCTGAGTCGTCCAGTGTCGCCACTAACTCAACAGGTTTGGTTAATTTTTCCAGGTAGGTTTTCAACTGGAGTTGCACGTTATTGTCGAGCATAGATTATCCTTGGCGTTGGCGTAAAAAATCGGGTGCGGAGCACCCGATAAAAAACATCAGAGGGAGAGGGAAAATCAGTCTTAGATCTTGCCAACCAGGTCCAGAGACGGTGCCAGTGTGGCATCACCTTCTTTCCATTTAGCCGGGCACACTTCACCAGGGTGAGAGGCCACGTACTGAGCCGCTTTTACTTTACGCAGCAGGTCAGACGCGTCACGACCAATGCCTTCAGCGGTGATTTCCACAGCCTGGATGATGCCCTGCGGGTCGACAATGAAAGTACCGCGGTCGGCCAGGCCTTGATCTTCACGCATGTTTTCGAAGTTACGGGTCAGCGCGCCAGTCGGGTCGCCGATCATCGCGTATTTGATTTTAGCGATGGTTTCAGAGCTGCTGTGCCAGGCTTTGTGAGTAAAGTGGGTATCGGTGGATACAGAGTAGATATCGACGCCGATTTTCTGAAACTCGTCGTAGTAGTCCGCAACGTCGCCCAGTTCGGTCGGGCAGACAAACGTAAAGTCAGCCGGATAGAAGAAGAACACGCTCCATTTACCTTCGATGTTCTGCTCGGTGACTTCGATGAACTGACCATCTTTGAAGGCCTGGTTTTTAAACGGTTTAACTTTAGTATTGATAACGGACATCTCTGTTTCCTCATGTGTTCCAATGTGTTTGGCTTGGAAGCTAAGGTACAAAAATGTGACGGATGCCGCTAATGCGTTGTCCGTATCAAATCGATAAGTGATACCTAACGTTTTGCCAGTAGCACAATCACAAAAATACCGCCTAACCCGGCGGTCACAATCCCCACCGGGAGCTCCTGCGACGCCAGCAATACACGGCTTAGGGTATCGCCGATACCCAGCAAAACCGCACCCAGCAAGCCGCACAGCACCAGCAACTGGCGATGGCGCGTACCAACCAGCGGACGGCACAAATGCGGCACCATCAGCCCGACAAATCCGATCACCCCGGTCAGTGACACCAACAATGCCGTCGCCAGCGCACAACACAGGAACACCTCAAGGCGCAGCCGGTTGACATTAACCCCCATCGATGTCGCCGTCTGTTCACCAGCCAGCAAGCTGTCCAGCGCCCGCCAGCGCGCCATCACAACCCCAATCAATATCAACAGGCTGCACAGCGCTATTGGCAGATTATCCCAACGTGCCAGCCCCAGCCCGCCCAGAGACCAGAACAGCACCGCACTGGCAGCGCGTTGGTCACCGGAAAACACCAGATAGCTGGTTAACGCCCCAAACAGAAAGGAAATCGCCAGCCCGCAGATTACCAGATGCTCCGCCTGTCGCCCCTGACGCAGAAAAAACAGCAACGTCACCGACAGCGCCGAGCAAATCCCCCCGCCAAACGCCGCAACCGGTAGCGTGAAGGCACCAAACCATTCGCCAAAGCGGGTTATCACCAGCACAGCCCCCGCCGACGCGCCGGAGGACAACCCAAACAGAAAGGGATCGGCCAGATCATTACGGGTGGTGGTTTGTAGCAACGCGCCGACCATCGCCAACCCGGCACCGGTGATGACCGCCAGCAGCGTACGCGGCACACGCAGCTCCAGCACGATGCGGCGCACCGTCTCCGGTACGCCAGGGTGCTCCGGCGTCAGTGCCGCCAGTACCTGCGTCAGCGGGATCCGAATGGCCCCCACCGCAGTGCTAAAGAGCATCACCACCAGCAACACCAACAGCGTAAGCAGGCAGACCACCGTATAGTGGCGGCACGATCTCATTGCGACGTAGCCGGATATTGTATCGCAGTTGGATATTGTGCCGCAGCCGGGTAAAGCGCATGAGCGAGTTTTTCAATCGCCGCGATATTGGCCGGTCCCGGCGTCAGCTCGGCATACTGCAATTTCAGGTAGCGCTGGTGTTCCACCGCCGGGGTATGCTTCATCAGCGGGTGCGTCTGCAGAAAATGCTGCAACGCCGCTGCGCCGCCACCATTCTGGTAGTCGAGTAAAATGATCAGGTCCGGTTGCGCCGCCGCGACCGTCTCCCAGGAGGTGGTGGCCCAACTCGCCGCCATGCCGTCCATCACATTACGGCCCCCTGCTGCTTCGATAATGGCGGTCGGCATGGCGTATTTCCCACTGGTAAAAGGCTTATCCTCACCGGAGTCATACACAAACACCGTCGGCGCAGCCTGCCCTGTCGGCGGTTTGGGTAAGGCCGCCAGCCGCGCTTTCCATTGTTCAACCAGCGCCTGTGCCTGTTCCGCACGGCCAAAAATTTTCCCCAGCGTTAATACGTCGTCATACAGCAATGCCATGCTGGCGTGCGGGCGATGCGCGTCTTCAAAAATACAGCTTTCACTCAGCACCAGCGTCTTGATGCCGTAGGTCGCCAGCGTATCTGGCGTGACCTCTCCCCCCACCTTCATACCGTAATTCCAGCCCGCAAAGAAAAAATCCGGATTGGCACCCAGCAGGGTTTCCAGAGACGGGTATTTCGGCGACAGCTCGGGAATCGTCCCCATTTGCTGGCGAAATTCCGGCGTCATTTTGTACCAACCGCTGATACCGGTCAGGCCGACAATCTGCGGTTGCAGGTGCAGCGCGAACGCCATTTCCGCCATGTTCAGGTCATTGATGATGGCCCGCTGCGGCGCTTGTGTGAAGGTCAGCGGTTTACCACAACTGTGCACCGTCACCGGGAACCCCGACGCCTGCGCTGCCATAGTGCTACATCCCAACAAGACACACATCACGCTGGCAAAGGCACTAACCCGCCGCCCGCCATTACCGACTTTATTCATAGGTTTCCTCTGGTTATCAATTCGCTCATCGCTCATGCAGGCACATCAAAAAGGCGTAACGGCAAGCCGGTTTGAGGATGAGATACCGTAAAGCTGTGAACACCAAACACCGGGTAGACAGTCTCATTGTCCAGTGCCCGTGCGGGCTCGTCCCAACACACCTGCCGCCCCTGAAACAACACCAACACCCGATCGGCAAACGCCTCTACCAACGACAAATCGTGCAACACCGCGACCACTGCGATGCCGCGTTGCCGGACCAGCGCCAGCAACGCCGCCCGTCCACGTGGGTCTAAATGGTTGGTCGGCTCATCCAGAAGCAAAATCTCCGGGCGTTGCGCCAGTGCGCGCGCCAGAAATGCCCGCTGACGCTCGCCTCCCGACAGCACCGCCAGCCTGCGTTGTCGTAGCGGCGACAAGCCGGTTTCCTCCAGCACGTGCGCCACCGTATCCTGCTGTGCCGCTGGTGACAGGGCATCCGCATGCGGCAGGCAACCTAGTGACACGTACTCTTCCACCGTGAGCGACAGGCTGGGGGTATCATGCTGGCTCATCAGCGCCATATGCCGTGCCCGTTGCTGGCGAGACAACTGCGCCAGCGGTTTATCTCCCAGCCAGACGCCCCCGCCTGCGGGCGGCGAGTCATGCAATAAGGCGCGTAATAGCGTGGATTTACCGCTGCCGTTCGGGCCGACAATCGCCAGACACTCCCTGCTCCCGACGGAAAAGTGAATATCGGTCAGAACCCGTTGACCGGTCGTGTGTACTGCATTCAAATGCTCTACCCGTAACAAAGGCGGCATGGTCTGCCACATGTCAGCACCCTCCCACATCCAATACCTCAATTTGTTATGTTATAACATAACAAATAAGAGAGACCAAAACACGGTCATCATGAGGGTGGATGAAGAGTGGATGGAAGGCAGGATGGAGAATGAGATGTCATGGGCTTCATGCCCGTCATGAACGCTTACAAACTGTACGATTATTGGATAAGTGCGAAGGATGCGAAGCAGAAAAGGGTATGTTATAACAAGCCACGGTTTGTTCTTTTAAATACAGTTCTTTTCAATACGGTTGCCTGGCAACCTACAGGTGGTGGGTAATGAAACTCAGAATGTCGCTGGTTTTTCTCTCGTTTGCGGCAGCCAACGCGTCGGCGTTTCAGGCCAGATTAACGCCAGTCAATCCGAATGACGCCGCGAAGCTGGCGCAGATGGAAACCGCATTCAGTAACGGTCATGTCGCCAGCAGTCCGTTGGGCATCTGTGATGCCACCTCAGTGAGCGGTTGCAACTGCCCGTTTTGCACCCAGTTGAGAAGTATTGGCCGTTAACCGTTCGTCATGGTGAAACAAGGTCATGACGAAACA
This sequence comes from Dickeya oryzae, assembly GCF_009372235.1. Lineage (GTDB taxonomy): Bacteria > Pseudomonadota > Gammaproteobacteria > Enterobacterales > Enterobacteriaceae > Dickeya > Dickeya oryzae. Next base: position 100,892 of record NZ_SULL01000006.1, read on the forward strand.
CCAGCCAGGGTTTTACGATGACTAACATCGGGAAGGCTGACCGCTACATATCCCTGGCGCTGGTAAAACTGCGCCGCCTCAAGGGTGTCGGTAAAAAGAGATAATTCGCGAAAATAGCTCGCCGCCGCCTGTTCGATAACGGTTAACAACTCACGCCCCACACCCTGCCGACGATAATCTGCTGCAACATAAAAACGCCGCAACCGCCCGGTGTACGGCATGCCCGTTTGCTGATTAACGCCGCCAATCGCCACCAGACGCTCAGCCTCAAACGCGGCAAATAGCCCTTCACCGGGTGAGCGGAAATCATTAGCGCCAGACTGAAACTCCGTCTGCAACCGGTATAAAAATCGAAACCCTTGCTGCTGACTTTCAGCCACCAGCACCGCCAGCGCGTCAGGCAATGCATCAAGACGTACAATTTGCCGGCTCACACCCATTCCTGTGCCCGCTCCAGCACACTACTCAACGGCAGGTGCGCTTCGTATTGCTGCCAAAGCTGTTGATACCAGCGCTCATTCCCCAGCGAGCGATGAATACACAATATCGTGTGGTCGCACTGGCGGGTTGCTGCGGCATACAACCGAGGGTCACCTTGTGTCAGCACCGCCAGCAGACGGCGCATTTCCACCATGTACGGGCGGGCGAACACCGGGTCCTGTTCCAGAACATTGCGACTGTTATCAATCAGATCGCACAGCTTGATGCTCTGTGCTTGCGGACAAGCGGCCGCACTGTGCAGCAAATTGGCGTTCTTGCGGTGAATACGCTCGCCACCGTCCTGACGGGTGCGAACATCCGTCAGCATTTCGACGTAACGGGCCACCTGCGAGCCAAATAACCGGGTCACCTGTTCGAGTGTCACGGGGGTATCCTCCACCGTATCATGCAACCAGGCAGCAGCAATCATCTCCGGTGACGGCTCAATTTGCATCAGCAACGTGACGACCGCCGCCGGATGAACAATATAAGGCTCACCGGTATATTTCCGTTTTTGCTCGCAGGCGGCATGCGCCTCGGTAGCAAATTCTCGGGCTCGTTCAATCAGTGTCATTTTTCCGCTCCTCAAAAGGAGTCAATGTCTGGCGAGATATCGTTGCAACATCATTATCAAACTTGCCCCATTATCAAACCGGCCCCATCATCAAACCAGACCCGCCCTCCCCCTATACGGGGAATAGCCATCAACGGGATACCGTTATCAATGCGACGCAGTTATAAGCACGACATAGTTATAAACACGACATAGTTATAAACAAAGCAGAGTGATAAACAAGACACAGCCATCAAAGGAACACGGCTATAAATGATGTTGAAAAACGTCGCCAGACTACTTGCTGCCTTTATTAAATAATAAACGATCTCTGAAATAATTCGAGTCACGCTCTGGTTGCCAGCACCGTTTTTATTCCGCCAGACAAGTTTGTGGGTATTGAGAAAAAGTCAGTGCGGTTTTATTTCAGCCGGGCATAACGCTTTATCGACGGTTTTTCACTGAAAAAACATTCTCTGAAAAAAACGGGTAGCCGCTGGCTACCCACTTTTATCTCAGCACGATTTCATCGCGTTTACTCAGAACGTTTCCCAGTCATCGTTGCTGACTTTTGTCTTTTTCACACCCGGGAGTGTTTTAGGTAATGCAGTTTGTGCGCCAACCGCACGAGCTGACGATGATGCTCCAACGGCAGGTCGTTGTTCCACACTGTCGATACGGAACGCCGATACCGCCTCGTTAAGCCCGGCGGCCTGCCCGGCCAGTGACGTCGCTGCCGCCGTCGCCTGCTCAACCAAGGCCGCATTCTGTTGAGTAACGTTATCAATCGAGTTAATCGCCTGACCGACCTGATCGATACCCTTGCTCTGTTCCTGCGACGCGACTGAAATTTCCGCCATAATATCCGTTACGCTGGTCACGGCGTTGACGATATCCTGCATGGTTTCCCCGGCTCGGCTAACCTGATCAGACCCCGTTTCCACCAGCGCGACCGATTCGGTAATGAGCCCTTCGATTTCTTTGGCAGCCTGCGCACTGCGCTGTGCCAGCGAACGCACCTCACCTGCCACCACCGCAAAACCTCGCCCTTGTTCACCCGCTCGCGCCGCTTCTACCGCCGCGTTTAGCGCCAGAATGTTTGTCTGGAAAGCGATCCCGTTGATGATGTTGGTGATTTCAGAAATCTTCTTCGAACTCTGATGAATATTCCCCATGGTTTGTACTACGCCATCCACCAGTTCGCCGCCTTGCCGTGCCTTGCCCGAGGCATTCCCCGCCAGTTGGCTGGCATGGTTGGCGTTCTCGGCGTTATGACGCACGGTAGAGGTCAGTTCTTCCATACTGGCAGCAGTCTGTTCCAGCGCGGAAGCCTGCTCTTCGGTACGGGAGGAGAGATCGCTGTTACCGGCGGAAATCTCGGTAATGCCCTGATAAATAGCCTCAACCCCGTGGCGTACATTGCTGACGGTCCGAGCCAGCGACTGCTGCATATTTTGCAGATAGTGGCCCAACTGGCCGACTTCACCCCGCCCCCATTGTGCCAGCGGCATGGTGAGATCACCGGAGGCGATGCGCTCGATACGCTCAACCAGCGAACGCATCGGCGTGATAATCACCCGGCGCAGACACAGGTAGGTAAACAGCGAGACCAGCACGGCCACCACAAAACTGACGGCCATGACGCTATAGCCAAATACCGACTCCTGCTGTGCCTCGCGGTTGAGCGCTTCTGCCCGCTGGGTGCGGATAGCCACCACTTTCAGCAACACATCATTGTAGGCAAGGTCAAGTTTACGGGTCTGTTTCCATTCAATGGCGAGCACATCGTCGTAACGCCCGGCTTTCACGGCATCCAGCATCGGCCTGACGCCAGTGTTAACGTACTCGTTGTAACGCTGTTGCAGCGCGTCATCCAACGCCAGGTCTGCCGGTGTTTTGACTTCACGACTTTGATAAGCGGTAAAGCTATCCGCTGACTGTTTCAGGCGACCTTCGGCTTGTTGAATACTGCTGCTGGCGGTGTCTTTATCACCGTCTTTAGCGGCGGCCGCCGCCTGAATCAGCATCAGACGGCGGTACGCAGATGGTTAGAACTGTTCGACACCCCCAGACGGACCTGGATTTCTGCGGTGACATCGTTGAGGGAACTGTTGCTGCGTACCAGAAAATGGACGGAAAATCCGATAGCCAGTGCGAACAAAAGCAGGATAACGCCGATAATGGAACTGAACATCGGCATCAGCCGCCAATGGTGCCAGAAACTCACTCCGGGCGACGAAGAAGACAGAGTAGCGGTATTCATCATTTTTTCCTTTCAGAGCACAGTGAACACAAAAGTTATACAAAACATTGCATTAGTTATCGGCGTGTTAATCTCTGGGATTAATCAATGCGAATTAAAACGAAGCGGAAAGATATGATTTTCGGTGAGAAAAAGAACAGTGGTAAAAAAATCAATTAACTGATTTTAAATCATAAAAATAAATACACTGTGGTATTGAAGGAAAATGATCGCTACGCGCGCATTAAATTTTTGGCAGGCGCACAAACCAAAATACATCAAAAAACATTGAATATTACATTTAGATACAATATCACCACTACACCATTGGCGGGTGTCCCCCCAACGGTGTCGTCTGGCGGTATTCAGCGTCAGTTGCCTGCTTAACCGGCTCTGCCGAGGCAATCGGGTTTTACACCTCAGTATTGAAAGCCCGAAAACGCTCAGCGTATGCCCCTTCACGTTCAGCAAACCGCAACGCACGGGCCCTGTCGACGACAATCTCATCGGCTTGTGGCTGCTGTGAGAGTAACGCCAGCGTTTCATCAATAAAATCAGGCAGCGGCATCGCCCGCGGATCATAGCCCTGCTCGCCTTGTAACCCGGTTTGCACCCAGGGAGGGATAATTTCGATGACCTGTACTGACGTCTGGCGAAGCTGACAGCGCAACGCCTCGGTGTAGGCATGCAACGCCGCTTTAGTGGCGCAATAGGTAGGGGTGATAGCCTGCGGCAAAAAAGCCAGTTCCGATGTCACATTCAGCACCGCCGCCTGCGTCTGACGCAGCAAGTGAGGTATCAACGCACCGGTTAACCACAACGGCCCCAGCAGGTTGGTCGATACGGTGTCGGTGATCAACGGCGGATCCACCGCGGTCAGGTCTTCACGCCGTTGGATCCCCGCGTTATTGATTACCACATTAAGCGTGGGATGATCCTGTAGCAACTGCGTGACAAACGCACTGATGGCGTCAGGATCTCGCTGATCCAGCACCTGCCAGGCCATACCGGGAAAAGACGCCGCCGCCTGCTGCAATGTCGTCGCGTGTCGCCCGGCGATAATCACCTGATTACCCCGCTGATGAAACGCCGCCGCCAGCCCCAACCCGATACCGGACCCTCCGCCGGTGATCAGTATCGTATTTCCCGTCATGTTCATCGTGGTCATTCCCTGTTGTGGTGGTGCCATCCGGCTCAGTTAAACAGAAAGGTGGTGATGTCGTTGTCACGCAATTGGTAAGACCCACAGAAGCGACGCCCCTGTGGATAATCGGCAGACAGGTCAGTCAGCAGTTGCAGCGTGAACGTCCGCTGTGTGGTATCCAGCCCGACCATGCGCACATCCAGAAAGTCGAAGTAGCGTTTCACCTGTGGGTACAACGCTTTAAACAGGCTCTCTTTGGCTGAAAAACTGAGCGTCAGCATACTGGCGAAAGGAATGGGATCGTGGGAATGCAACCAGTCGTATTCAATCTCATCGGCGATGCCAGGCCACAGATTATCGGCACGCTCGCCACTCATCCGGGTTTCAATATCCAGCCCAACGCACGTCATATCCTGACCACATCGATGCGCGGCACACAGCACGCTGTCAACGTTGTGACTCAGGGAACCGACAATCCCCGCAGGCCACTGCGGCGAACGATCAGGCGCGCTGGTGAGTACATAGCCCTCCACCCCCAGGCGTGACATGACGTTTTGCGCCAGATAACGCCCCGCCAGATATTCAGCTCGTCGTTTCGGCACCGAGCGGGCAATATCCGCCGGAACAGGAATACCCGCCCGCGAGAACAGATCATCGCGATACGCCGACAACTCAAAATGACAGCGGGCACAATGTCCAGGGTAAGCAGCCGCACTTCCGGCCTGATAAACGGTCAACCATTCGATATGGTTAATAAATGAAGAAAGCATGTCACTGCACTCTGCAACCAGATATACGCCGTTAACGGTCTGGCTATCCAGTAAATAAGCGATGTTTCATCAGCTTGAACGTGAACGCCTGTGGCAAAACACCGACTACTGTTACACCCGCATCAAAGAGAAACCGGTAATAAAAACCGTCCCCCAATCACTTCCCTTGATTAATAAGGGTCATTAAACCCATCCCTTATGCCGCCAAGTATAGCGTTAAGTCGCGCAATGTAGGCAATAAACGCCGATGCTGATCACCGCAGTGCAGGAAACAGTCGTCGGGTATTGGCAAAAAGGGTGTCCGCAATCACCTGCGGCGGCTCAGAACGCAGTTCACACAGCGTGTTGAACACACAAACCAAACGCTCCGGGCGATTCGGCTGCCCTTGAAATCCACACACCGGCATATCCGGCGCATCGGTCTCCAGCAGCAACCGGTCGAGCGGCAAGCGCGCGATCGCCTGACGCGTCTTGTTAGCTCTGGGATAAGTGATAGTGCCGCCAACGCCAATGTAGTAACCCAGACGAATAAACGTCATCGCCTGATCGTAACTACCGGCAAAACCATGCACTACACCAGTACCAGGAACCGGGTAACGACGCAGCATTTGCGCCAGTTGGTCGTGGCTACGGCGGGAATGAAGGATAACCGGCAAGTCGTGGCGGGCGGCCAGCTTAAGCTGTGCCCCCAGAAACGCTTTCTGCCGCTCAAATTGAGGATCCGACATGTACAGATCCAGGCCAATCTCCCCCACCGCCACCAGACGAGGCGGGGCCTGCTCAAGCACGGACGCCAGCTCGGCGAGATGCGACTCCTGATGCCCGGCGATATACAACGGATGCAACCCCAGTGCGGCGTAAAGCGCAGGCCAGCGCTGACTGAGCGACAAGACCCGTTCAAAATGTTCAGCCGCAACGGCAGGAATGATAAGACGGTGGACCCCCGCCTGCCCGGCTTGCGCCAGACTACCTGCGGCATCATCCGCAAACAGGGGAAAATCAAAGTGACAATGGGTATCAATAAACCCGACGGACGTCGCCATCGGGTCATCAGATATCGAGCCAGATAACGAATCAGTAAAAAAGGCAGTAGGCAACGGCGCTCTCTCAGTGCAGGCTGTCATGCCCTGAGGATACCTCGTCCTGCTCTTTTCCGTAATATTCCTGCATCACACCGGCCAGAAAATCGTGGTTTCCCGATACCCAGGCATCGTCGCTGTCCACATATTCTGCCCACAGTTCCCACAGGCATCCCTTCAACTGCTTCCATCTGCCTATAGCGACATCCAGATTCATCATGATGACCCCCAGCAAGTACAGAACAAAAAGTCAGATAAAAAACTACGCCGCCAGTGTGACGAAACAATATGACAAACGTGTGGACTTCGTTCGCTTGCGCTGCCGGGGGACATGTGTGGCTTAGGACTTCACCGTCAACTCGTTCTTGACGCTCTTCACACCGCTGACCGCTTTAGCGATGGATTCCGCCCGTTCCGCTTGCGCCCGGTTAGCGACCTGGCCGGTCAGCAACACCACGCCATCCTGGGTTATCACCTTGATATGGCGGGAAGGCACGATGTCATCGGCCAGGAGTTTGGCTTTGACAGTGCTGGTGGTCAGTGCATCGTCAGCGTACCCGCCCACCGACTGCACACCGCTGCCATCTTTAACCTGCAATTTATCGCTGACTGATTTCACCCCTTCAGTCTGGGCAGCAATTTTCACCGCACCGGTCGCCATCTGCTGGCTGGCAATGAACCCACTGAGTGTCACCACCCCATCGTGGGTAGAAACGGAGATGTCATTGCTGTCGAGCGTTTCATCTTTCAGTAATGCGCTTTTTACTCTGGCAGTGAGCGTGCTGTCATCCACATAGTCTGTGGCTTGTTGTAAGGAATTGTCGATGGTTTTACCGGCGGTCTGCGCGATACGCTGCGCCTGCTGCGCCAGCGTTTCCTGCTCAGCCTGCGCGTTGGCGCTCACCAGTACTATCGTCGTCAGCGAAAATACCGCCGCCAGCGAAAATGCAATCGTGGTCTTTTTCATCGCAACCTTCCTTATCGTTATCGCCTGTTTTACCGCAGGGGATTCCCCTCAGGCCGGAACGATTCGCTACACGTCATCAGATTATTTATTCAAATAAACAAATAAAATAAAAATAACGAACCATCACTCAATGCATTAAAAGTCAAATAAACCAGAAAAGTAACACACCGTTAACTATAGACAATCGCAGGGAAAAGCCCAGCACCGGATGGCCGACAGGTCGTGATTTCAGATTTGTCCGTGATGCGAGAAATGGCGGGAATACAGCAATAATACGATGATAATTAAGGAATAAAATAAAAAGCCCACTCCGGCTGGAGTGGGCTGCAAACCAACGATTAATGCTCGCGGGTTTTATAGAACTTCACGTCAGGATAACGTTCCTGAGCGAGGTTGAGGTTCACCATAGTCGGTGCGATATACGTGAGATTATCGCCGCCATCCAACGCCAGGTTTGACTCGTTCTTACGTTTGAAATCCTCGAATTTCTTCACGTCGCCGCACTCAACCCAACGGGCGGTGGAAACGTTCACCGATTCGTACACCGCTTCTACGTTGTATTCAGTTTTCAGGCGGGCTACCACCACGTCAAACTGCAGCACCCCGACCGCACCCACGATCAAATCGTTGTTCATCAGCGGACGGAACACCTGCACCGCACCCTCTTCGGACAACTGCACCAGCCCTTTGAGCAACTGCTTCTGCTTGAGCGGATCACGCAGGCGGATACGGCGGAACAGTTCCGGGGCGAAGTTGGGGATACCGGTGAATTTCAGATCTTCACCCTGAGTAAAGGTATCGCCAATCTGAATCGTGCCGTGGTTGTGCAAACCGATAATGTCGCCCGGCCAGGCTTCCTCCACATGAGAGCGATCGCCCGCCATGAACGTCAGCGCATCAGAGATCACCACGTCTTTGCCGGTGCGCACCTGACGCAACTTCATTCCTTTTTCATAGCGGCCAGACACCACCCGCATGAATGCCACGCGGTCGCGGTGTTTCGGGTCCATGTTGGCCTGAATCTTGAACACAAAACCGCTGAATTTCTCTTCGTCGGCACTCACCACACGCGCATCGGTCTTACGCGGCATCGGCGCGGGTGCCCAGGCCACCAGACCATCCAGCATGTGATCGACACCGAAGTTACCCAGCGCCGTACCGAAGAATACCGGCGTCAGTTCCCCATTCAGGAACGCTTCCTGCTCGAATTCGTGCGACGCGCCTTTGACCAGTTCCAGCTCTTCACGCAATTGCGCCGCCAGATCGTCACCGACCGCCTGATCCAGTTCCGGGTTATCCAGCCCTTTGACGATACGAACGGCCTGAATGGTATGACCCATACCGCTCTGGTAAAGATAGGTTTCGTCTTTGTACAGGTGGTAGACACCTTTAAACAGCTTACCGCAGCCAATCGGCCAGGTAATCGGCGCACAGGCGATGTTCAGTTCGTTTTCTACCTCGTCCAGCAATTCCATCGGATCACGGATATCGCGGTCGAGTTTGTTCATAAAGGTCAGGATCGGTGTATCGCGCAGACGGGTCACTTCCATCAGCTTACGGGTCCGGTCCTCAACGCCTTTGGCGGCATCGATCACCATCAAACAGCAGTCGACGGCGGTCAGCGTGCGGTAGGTATCTTCAGAGAAGTCTTCGTGCCCCGGTGTATCGAGCAGGTTGACCAGACTTTCGCGATACGGGAACTGCATCACCGAGGTGGTAATCGAGATACCACGCTGTTTTTCCATCTCCATCCAGTCAGATTTAGCATGCTGGTTGGAGCCACGCCCTTTTACCGTACCGGCAACCTGGATCGCCTGTCCGAACAGCAATACCTTTTCCGTAATGGTGGTTTTACCGGCGTCAGGGTGAGAGATAATAGCGAATGTCCGACGTTTCGAGACTTCGCGTGCGTATTCACTTGGAGACATGTTATTCAGGCTTCTTTAACAGTGAGGCGCCGACACCTCTACACGCAGAGATGTCGCACCAGACAAAATAGAAAATAAAGACAGATAAAGCTGTCTGATGCCAATCAATTAAGCCATCAGGGCTCGCGCTAAGCGCAGCCGCACGGCTGAAAGATTCCTCTAAGCACTTTTACACGCGTTTTCCCCCACACAGGCTTAAGTGACAGGCATCGTAGCGACAGATGGATAAGCCGATCATTTTCTCCGATTTACCGGCCGGGCACAATCGCTCATCACCTAAACCCTGCATTCAATACACCGTCGAAAATAACATTTAGACACACTTGTAAAGATCTGACTTACATTTACCGATAACAGACAGGCTAACGCTTACCGATTTTAAGGAGAGAGCATGAACCTGTCTGTTAACAGCATTACGGGATATAGCCAACCCCAGTCCCAGACCGCTACGCCGTCTGACACCAACATAGAACAGCGCGACCCTATTACCGGGAAAACCATCACGATGCCGACCAGCATCAAGGTTTCCGAAGAAACGCTGGCACGCTGGCGTCAGGCCTCATCATCCAGCAACACGCTGAGCAAGGAAGAGCAGGAAAAACTGACGAATGCGATTCGCGACCTGCGCAATGAGGCGCTCTCCCGCACGTCTTCCGGTGTCAGTCTGGACAATCCGCTGTTCAAGGACCCTGTGACCGCCAGCGACGGGCTGACCTTCAGTAGCTGGGCAAACAACCTCAAAGCCGACAGCGATATCAGTAAAGAGGACCTCCTGACACTGGTTCACAACGTGCTGGCCTACGGTTTTGCCGAACAGCAAAGCGATACCACCAGCGCGATGCAACTGAGCGTGAAAAAAGCCGAACTGACCGCTATCAAAGACAAGTACCTGAACAGCGACTACCAACAGCAGGCTCAGGCCGCTATCGACACATTTGCCAGCCAGAAAATCGCGACACAAGACACCATCAATAAAGCCCTGATGGAAGGGGAATACCGCATTGGCCTCGAAACGGGCGATACCGCCCGCGCGGCATGGGCGCAAAGCCAGCGACAGAAATACGACACTGGCACCAGCGACATGCAGCTCAAACGCCAGCAGGTTTTTGCGCTGGCAAGCGGTAATGACGTCGATGGCTGGTTCGATCGTTTCCGCACGTATCTGCAACCCACCTCATCACCCAGCGACTGGGAGCAACACAACATCAATGCATTGCAGCAGCAATGGCAGCAGTTCCAGCAACGTCTGGGGTAATTTTGGGGGAATAACGGCGCAGCTACAGCACAATCGGGGAGTGACTGTCAGAGAGCAATTCTCAACACACGACAGTCACCGATCGCCCCTCAGGGATCGTCTTCCTGGGATCACTTTATTGGGATCACTTTAATTAGGATTAATTGTGCTGTATTCCCCGTCATCCCCCGGAAATGCACCGCCATGGATGGAAAAAATCCCGCCTGGTTCTTATGCTGCTACTCCCTGACCCGGTTTCCCCATCGCTCCCACCTGCCAAGGAGATAGCCATGCAAGACTGGAACCCTGAGCTTTACCTGCGTTTTGCCAATGAACGTACCCGTCCGGCCCTCGAACTGTTATCCCGTATTTCGCATCCCCACCCTACCCGTGTCACCGATCTGGGCTGTGGCCCTGGCAACAGCACCGAGTTGCTGCATCAGGCATGGCCGCAGGCGCACGTCACCGGCGTGGATAACTCAGCCGCAATGCTGCAACAAGCGCGGCAACGCCTGCCGGGTTGTGCATTCCAGCAGGCCGACATCACCGACTGGCAACCGGATACCCCGCAGGACGTCATCTACGCTAACGCCTCGCTGCAATGGTTGACGGATCATGAGCGCCTGCTATCGGCATTGGTGGCGCATCTGGCACCGGGTGGTGTACTGGCGGTGCAAATGCCAGACACATTGAGCCAGCCCACACACCAACTGATGCGTAGCGTCGCCGCCGAGGGGCCGTGGATGGATCGATTTGGCGACATAGACCAGATCCGACACTCGCTGCTCAGCCCCGGGCAGTATTACGACGTGTTGGTCAGTCACGGTTGCGACGTGGATATCTGGCAAACCACCTATTATCACATCATGGGGAGTGCACAGGCGATTATCGAGTGGTTGAAAGGCACGGGTTTGCGCCCATTCCTGGCACCGTTGAACGCGCAGGAACAGCAGGACTTTTTGCAACGCTACCAGAGCGGCCTGCAAGCGGCTTACCCGACTCAGGCCGATGGCAACAGCCTGCTTATCTACCCGCGTCTGTTTATGGTGGCGACGCGACGCCGGTAATAAATCGCTTGTTTAGGGTTTGTGGGTTTTATCGCTATCCGGCACGGAAGCGCCGTCATCATTCGCCAGTTCATCATCCTGCGACGAGGCATTCGCGGTCAGCAGGTAAGGCGACTGTTGCCAGCGGGAACGACGGTGCTGCAACAAGGTACGGGCCAGAATAATGCCAATGGCCAGCGCCATCATGATCATCAACCGCAGGATGTTGGTGGTGTTATCCACCTGACGGGCTTCCGTCGCCAGCACATGGGTGTCCAGCGTGATGCGCAAAAAACCGATCGGGCCGTCTTTAGTGTTGAGCGGCTCCACCATCTGGTGATTGAAGTAACTACCGGCGCGGCTGCCATCGAGCGCCAGCCGGTCACGTACAGCCACCTGCTCACCTGACCGCGCCACCAGCGTGCCGTCCTGCAGGTACACGGCGGCATCCAGAATACGGCTGTGATCCGTTAACTGCTGCAACATCTCTTCAATTTTGCTGCTGTTATCGTTGTTACTCTCCAGCAACGGGGTCAGATTGAATGCCACCTGGCGTGTCAGCGTGCGCGCCAGCTCTTCTACCTGCTCGGAACGGGCCATCTGATGGCTGAGGCTGAAATAAGACGCGCCTTGCAATAAGACCACCAACAGAGCCAGACAGATCAGCACAATGGCGGTGCGATGTAAGCGAAATTTAATCCGGGCCCGAACCATGGGAATACCTGCGCGATTTGGATACTTTCATGTTGCCAGAAGCGTTAGCGATAGGATAGCTTGTTGCGTTAATTTGTGGCCGTCCACCCCGTCAATGCTCACTACCCGCAGGAAAGGATATTTAACCCATGTCGAACCGTTTGACCTATAGCGATCTGCCCGATGAGATCAACTGCTGGCCAAATTTACCCTTGTCGCTGAGTGACGACGAGGTCATGCCGCTCGACTATCGCGCCGGTAATACCGGCTGGCTGATGTACGGCGATGTGCTCGACAAATATCTGCTATCCCGCATCCAGCGTCGTCTGGATGAACCGCTGGTGATAGTCAGTGCCTGGAGCGTGGACGACTATCAGGTTGTACGCCTGGCGGGTACCTTAACACCACGCATCACCAAAGTTGCCCACGAACTGGGTCTGGATGTCACACCGATGGGCAATACGCCGAGTTTGCGCTCGCCCGGCCTGTTGGTGATGGACATGGATTCCACCGCCATTCAGATCGAATGTATCGATGAAATCGCCAAACTGGCCGGTACCGGTGAACAGGTCGCGGAAGTGACCGAGCGCGCCATGCGTGGCGAACTGGATTTCGCCGCCAGCCTGCGCCAGCGTGTCGGCACCCTCAAAGGTGCTGATGCCAACATTCTGCGACAGGTGCGGGAAACATTGCCGCTGATGCCTGGCTTGAAAAACATGGTCAAACAGTTACAAGAGGCTGGCTGGTACCTGGCTATCGCATCCGGCGGTTTCACCTATTTCGCTGACTACCTGCGTGACGAGCTTGGTCTGGTAGCAGCAGTCGCCAACGAAATGGGCATGCGCGACGGTAAACTGACCGGTGAAGTGGTCGGCCCCATCATCGATGCGAAATATAAAGCCGATACGCTGCAACAACTGGCCGAGAAACTGGCTATCCCGGTACACCAGACGGTCGCCATCGGCGACGGTGCCAACGACCTGCTGATGATTAAAGCCGCGGGGCTGGGCATCGCGTATCACGCCAAACCGAAGGTGAACCAGCAAAGTGCCGTCACTATCCGCCATGCGGACCTGACCGGCGTATTGTGTATTCTCAGCGGTAGCCTGCGACACGAAAAAAGCTGAACCGTACACCCGTTCACAGACCATTTGTTATGAGCGACAGGTGATAGATAACGCGCTATCACAGTGCAGTGCGATTCACCAGGCAGTAAAAAGAAAGCGCAGTCAAACAGGAGGGAATTCATGGCCAAAGCCGTCAAACGTGCTTTTGTCTGTAATGAATGCGGGGCTGACTACCCACGCTGGCAGGGGCAATGCAGCGCCTGCCACGCCTGGAACACCATCACCGAGGTGCGTCTGGCCGCCGCGTCCTCCCCATCACGCAACGATCGCTTCTCCGGTTACGCCGGGGACAGCGGCAGTGTCAGTCGGGTGCAGAAACTCTCCGACATCAGCCTGGAGGCGCTGCCGCGTTTCTCCACCGGCTTTTTGGAGTTTGACCGGGTATTGGGCGGTGGCGTGGTCCCCGGCAGCGCCATTCTGATCGGCGGTAACCCAGGTGCGGGTAAAAGTACCCTGCTGCTGCAAACCCTGTGCAAATTGTCCGAACAAATGAAAACCCTGTACGTCACCGGCGAGGAATCTCTCCAGCAGGTGGCGATGCGCGCCCACCGCCTCGGTCTGCCCGCTCAACATATTAATATGCTGTCGGAAACCAGCATCGAGCAAATCTGCCTGATTGCCGAGCAGGAACAACCGAAGCTGATGGTGATCGACTCTATCCAGGTGATGCATCTGGCCGATATTCAATCGTCTCCCGGCAGCGTGGCGCAGGTGCGCGAAACCGCCGCCTACCTGACACGCTTTGCGAAAACCCGTGGTGTTGCCATCATCATGGTCGGTCACGTCACCAAAGACGGCTCGCTTGCTGGCCCAAAGGTACTGGAGCATTGTATCGACTGTTCGGTATTACTCGATGGCGACGCCGACTCCCGTTTTCGCACCCTGCGCAGCCACAAAAACCGTTTTGGTGCCGTCAACGAACTGGGTGTATTCGCCATGACGGAACAGGGGCTGCGGGAAGTGAATAATCCGTCTGCCATCTTCCTGAGCCGGGGTGATGAAATCACATCGGGCAGTTCCGTGATGGTGGTATGGGAAGGCACCCGACCGCTGCTGGTTGAAATTCAGGCGCTGGTGGACCAATCGATGATGGCGAACCCGCGCCGGGTCGCTGTTGGGCTGGAACAAAACCGGCTGGCGATTCTGCTGGCCGTATTGCATCGCCACGGCGGGTTGCAGATGTCGGATCAGGACGTGTTCGTCAACGTGGTCGGTGGCGTCAAGGTCACAGAAACCAGCGCCGATCTGGCGTTGCTGTTATCGCTGGTGTCCAGCTTCCGCGACCGACCGCTGCCGCAGGATGTGGTGGTGTTCGGTGAAGTCGGTCTGGCGGGAGAAATTCGCCCGGTGCCAAGCGGTCAGGAGCGTATTATCGAAGCGGCCAAGCATGGGTTTAAACGCGCCATCGTGCCGTTTGCCAATATGCCGAAGAAACCCCCTGCCAATATGCAGGTGATGGGCGCGAAAAAGCTATCGGACGCGCTGGCGATTCTGGATGATCTGTAATTTCCATTAGGCTTTACTTGCCGGAACAGTAATATGGCAGTGCGTTATCCGCCACATCGGAGTATCAGACCATGTCTCCCTACGATTACCTGAAAACAGCCATCAGACAAAAAGGCTGTACCCTGCAACAGGTCGCCGACGCCGCGGGTATGACCAAAGGCTATCTGAGCCAGTTGCTCAATGCCAAAATCAAAAGCCCCAGCGCGCAGAAGCTGGAATCGCTGCACCGTTTTCTGGAGCTGGAATTCCCCTATCAGCAAAAAAGTATCGGTGTGGTGTTTGGTAAGTTCTACCCGCTGCACACCGGCCACATTTACCTGATTCAACGCGCCTGTAGTCAGGTAGACGAGCTGCACGTGATTCTTGGCTACGACGAACCGCGCGATCGCCTGTTGTTTGAACACAGTTCCATGTCGCAGCAACCCACCGTCAGTGACCGTCTGCGCTGGTTGTTGCAAACCTTCAAGTACCAAAAAAATATCCATATTCATGCCTTCAACGAACAGGGCATGGAACCCTATCCGCATGGCTGGGATGTGTGGAGCTGCGGTATCAAACAGTTTATGGCGGAAAAAGGTATCGACCCGCAATACGTCTATACCAGTGAAGAGCAGGACGCCGCGCAATACAAAGAACACCTCGGTATCGACACCGTGCTGGTCGACCCGAAACGCTCCTTCATGAGCATCAGCGGCGCGCAGATCCGCCAGGATCCGTTTCGCTACTGGGAATATATCCCCACCGAAGTGAAGCCGTTTTTCGTGCGCACCGTGGCGATTCTGGGCGGGGAATCCAGCGGTAAATCTACGCTGGTCAACAAGCTGGCGAATATCTTCAACACCACCAGCGCCTGGGAATATGGCCGTGACTACGTGTTCTCCCACCTGGGGGGGGATGAAATGGCGCTACAGTATTCCGATTACGACAAAATCGCGCTCGGTCAGGCCCAGTACATCGATTTTGCGGTGAAATACGCCAATAAAGTGGCGTTTATCGACACCGACTTCATCACCACGCAGGCGTTTTGTAAAAAATACGAAGGCCGTGAACACCCGTTCGTGCAGGCGTTGATTGAAGAGTACCGCTTTGATCTGGTGATTTTGCTGGAAAATAACACCCCGTGGGTGGCAGATGGCTTGCGCAGCCTCGGCAGTGCGGCGGATCGCAAAGCGTTTCAGGATGTGCTCAAAAGCATGCTGGCAGAAAATAACGTCCCTTACGTTCATGTCACCGAATCCGACTACGACAGCCGCTTTCTGCGCTGTGTGGAACTGGTGCAACAGATGCTGGGGCATGACCGCCAGCCACCGATCATGACAGCGGCGGGCTAACCCCCCGCTGTCAGTCGGGGGCTACCAGTGCCAGTGATGAGAAGGCGTGATGATTTCCGGCAGCGGCACGTCCCAGCTTGCTACCGGTAACGCCTCTACCTGCTGGCAATCATGCGCCAGTCCGATAGGATAAGGGCCGCGCGACTGCCAGTGTTGCAACGTGCGGTCATAAAACCCACCGCCCATCCCCAACCGCTGCCCGGTGGCATCGAACGCCACCAGCGGCGTCAACAGCACATCGAGTTGCTCAACCGGCAATACGTCGCGCACATCCAACTGCGGTTCCTGAATCTTCAGCCGATTCCACACCAGTACCGTATCCGGCGCATAACGTAAAAACAGCAGATGCCCGCAACAAAAAGGGTGCAGCACCGGCAGATAGACCTGTTTTTGGTGCTGCCAGAGTGCGGCTATCAACGGTTGGGTATTCAGCTCGCCGTCAAACGACAAAAACACCGCGACGCGTTTGGCACCGACCAGACGCGGATTCGTCATCACCCGCTCAGCGGCCTGCTGGGCAAAGGTGGCTTGCTGCAAAGGCGTTAACGCACGACGACGCTGGCGAACCTGCTGACGAATATGCTGGCGTAACGAGGTAATACAAGAGAGATCGGAAGACGCACTGGCTAGGTTCATGCGCAGTCACTGCCATGCCATTAACAGGGGATAAACGAGAGGGAATCTCCGAGATGCCGCCGCAGGCTGTAACCCTTGAACCCTTGGTTCAAGGTGAACGCAACGTCGCAATCTTAAGGCTTCTCGGCCGAACCGAGCGTGCTCACCAACTACGGATCGTTACATTCTGTTGGTTGAAATATCGGCTCAGGGGACTTGCCCGCTGGCGAACATCTCAGAGAAATTTTGTTCTTTCAAAGCTACCTTATCACGTCTGGTAGCGATGTGTTACCCAAAAAAATCGGACTTTTGTCAAAACGAGACACGCTACTCAAATTGCGCGCCCTGACGTTCAGTAATTCGCCCTTGCTCCAGCAAGGCCTGCTCAATCGTCTGCTGCAACATGCGAATACGCTGTTCCATATTCGCGGCATAGTCACGGGTTTTCAGCCGTTCCTGCGCCAGCTCATGACACACGTTAAGCGCAGCAATAAACACCAGTTGCTCGGTGTTCGTCACCCGGGTACGCACCTTGAGGTCCTGCAACCGCTGGTTAAGATCCTCCGCAGCCTGATTCAGCGCATCCTGCTGTTCTGGCGGACAATTAACTCTTAACGAACGGCCAAAAATCTGAATATCTACCGGTTGTGCAGACATGTCACCTTCCTGCCTTATTTCGTTTCACGCCCGCATGAGGGACATCCGCTGCGCGGCCCGTGACGGGGCCTTGAAAAAGCGGGCGCTACTATATATATCCAAAATAGAAGATACAAGCCCTTTATTATACCCATAAGATTGTCAGTGGCAGAGGCGTTGCTCAAAACGAAAGCCCGTTGTCCTGCCGCTTGAATCCATTGGGTATACGTCTGCTGACGGAGCTTGCTGGTATAGCAACGGAGCTTGGTGGTAGCATAACACGAACGACCTGCCAACGACGATGAATGCTCATGTCTATACAGAATACACTCCCCGGTTACGATGCTATCGACCAGCTTTTGCACCAGCATCAGGTTGCCCTGACCGCCGCCGAAATGCACGGCCTGTTAAGCGGCATGCTGTGTGGCGGCAACCACGATGACAGCTGGAAAACACTGACATTTGAATTGACTAACGACGGTATGGCTTTCCCGCAAACGCTGGCCCAGCCGTTACAGCAATTGTATCAGGTGACCCGCGATACGCTGGAAGACGACGGTTTCATGTTCCAGTTGTACCTGCCGGACGACACGCAGGAAGACGTTAGCGTCTTTGACCGCGCCGATGCACTGGCGGGCTGGGTCAACCATTTCCTGCTCGGTCTTGGTGTTGTCCAGCCCCGTCTTAGCAAAGCGCAGGGGGAACTCAAAGAAGCGATTGATGACCTGCGTAATATCGCCCAGCTCGGTTACGACGAAGATGAAGACAAGGACGAACTGGAGCAGTCGCTGGAAGAAGTGATCGAATACGTGCGGGTGGCGGCCATCATGTGTCATAACGAATTCACCCGCCCGGTACGCACAGTGCCGGAGCAAAAAAAACCGACGCTGCATTAATACACAGGCTGCATTGATGCCCTTTTCAGGAGCAGGTAATGAATTCACAAGAATACCTTCGCCGTCGTCTGGCTCTGCTGGACAAAATGGCACCCGGCAGCGCGGCGATCCTGTTCGCTGCGCCAGAAGCTCAGCGTAACGCGGACAGCGACTATCCGTACCGCCAGAACAGCGACTTCTGGTATTTCACCGGCTTCAATGAGCCGGAAGCCGCGCTTTTACTGATTAAAAGCGATGAAAATCATCACCATACCGTATTGTTCAACCGGGTACGTGATGTCACCGCTGAAATCTGGTTTGGTCGTCGTCTTGGTCAGGAAGCCGCCCCCGCCAAACTGGGCGTGGACCGGGCTCTGCCATTTAACGAAATCGGCGAACAACTGCACTTGTTGCTCAATGGCCTGGACGTGGTCTACCACGCGCAGGGCGAATACGCCCACGCCGATAAACTGGTGTTCGCCGCGCTCGAGACGTTGCGTACCGGCGGTAAACGCAAAGGCTTTAACGCACCGGCAACCCTGACGGACTGGCGTCCGTGGGTACACGAAATGCGTCTGTTCAAGTCTCCGGCGGAAATCGACATCCTGCGCCGCGCAGGGGAAATCAGCGCACTGGCCCACACCCGTGCGATGGAAAAATGCCGCCCCGGTATGTTCGAATATCAGTTGGAAGGCGAAATCCACCACGAGTTCAACCGCCACGGCGCGCGTTACCCGTCTTATAACACCATTGTCGGCAGCGGCGAGAACGCCTGTATCCTGCATTACACCGAAAATGAAAGCCAGATGCGCGACGGCGACCTGGTGTTGATCGACGCCGGGTGTGAGTACCAGGGCTACGCGGGTGACATCACTCGCACGTTCCCGGTCAACGGCAAATTCAGCCCGGCACAACGCGCTATTTACGATATCGTGCTGGAGTCTGAGGTGCGTGCGATAGAGATGTTCGCGCCGGGCCGCAGCATCCGCGAAGTCAATGAAGAAGTGGTGCGTATCATGCTGCGCGGCCTGATTAAACTCGGCATCCTGCATGGCGATGTCGATACACTGTTCGCGGAACAGGCCCACCGTCAGTTCTTCATGCACGGCCTGAGCCATTGGCTGGGTATGGACGTCCATGACGTCGGCGATTACGGCACCGCCGATCGCGGCCGGACGCTGGAGCCGGGTATGGTGCTAACGGTAGAGCCGGGTCTGTATATCGCACCGGACGCCGATGTACCTGCGGCCTATCGCGGCATCGGTATCCGAATCGAAGACGACATCGTGATCACCACCACCGGCAATGAAGTGCTGACCAGCGGCGTCGTCAAAGACCCCGATGCGATCGAAGCTCTGATGGCAAGGGCGGCAGGACGCGTTTCATGACCATCATGATTGTCGGCGGTGGCATGGCTGGCGCGACACTGGCGCTGGCTATCTCCCATCTGTCTGGCGGGAAACTTGCGGTCGATCTGGTCGAAACCCGCTCGCCAGAGGAAAGCCAACATCCCGGTTTTGACGCTCGCGCCATCGCACTGGCGCAGGGCACCAGTATGCAACTGGATGCCATTGGCGTCTGGCAAACGCTGTCGCCGGTCGCGACGCCTATCACCCATATACATGTTAGCGATCGGGGCCATGCGGGCCGGGTACAATTGCAGGCAGGTGATTACCGGGTCCCCGCGTTAGGTCATGTGGTCGAATTGCACGATGTCGGCAAGCGCCTGTTCGCGTTATTACAGCATGCGCCAGGCGTGCGGTTACATTGCCCGGCCACGGTGGTCAGCCTGCAGCGGGAGACGGATAGCGCCTCGCTGCTGCTGGACAACGGCACGCGCCTTGAAGGGCAGTTACTGGTGGCGGCCGACGGTTCACGTTCCCAGCTGGCACAACATGCGGGGATCCAGTGGCAACACACGCCGTATGAACAGGTGGCGATCATCGCGAATGTCGTTACCGCGCAAGCGCATCAGGGCCGCGCCTATGAGCGCTTTACCGAACACGGCCCACTGGCACTACTGCCAATGAGTCGGGGTCGCAGCTCGCTGGTGTGGTGCCATCCCTTATCGCAGCAGGCTGAAGTCGATAGCTGGAGCGATGAGCAATTCCGCCAGCGGTTACAGCGGGCGTTCGGCTGGCGGCTCGGTGCCATCACCCACGTCGGTGAGCGCCATAGCTATCCGCTGGCGCTGTCGACCGCCAGTCGGCATATCAGCCATCGGCTGGCGCTGGTGGGTAATGCGGCACAAACCCTGCACCCCATTGCCGGACAAGGATTCAACCTTGGCCTGCGCGACGTGATGACCCTGGCGGAAACCCTGGTAGCAGCCGCCGCACAAGGTGAGGATCCGGGCAGTCAGGCCGTACTACAACGCTATCAACGCCGCCGTGAGCCGGATCAGCACACCACCGTCGCCCTGACGGATGGGCTGGTGCGCGTCTTCTCCAACTCTCTGTTCGCGATGGAAGTTGGGCGGAATCTGGGGCTGATGGCCATGAACAGCTTGCCGCTGCTGCGTGACGTACTGGCGCGGCGTACATTGGGCTGGGTAGAACGTTAATACAGACAGGAATTCATGCTCTATGCAATCATTTGATGTGGTTATCGCGGGTGGAGGCATGGTCGGACTGGCGCTGGCCTGCGGCCTGCAAGGTAGCGGCCTGAGCGTCGCAGTGCTGGATAAGCAGGCCGCCACCGAACCGTCGGTCAACGGCCCACACGCCCTTCGCGTATCCGCCATCAATGCCGCCAGTGAAGCGTTACTGCGCAAGCTCAACGTCTGGCCGGGGATTGCCGCACAGCGACTCAGCCCTTACAACGACATGTATGTCTGGGATAAAGACAGCTTCGGTAATATTCGTTTTTGCGGCGAGGAGTTCGGTTTTTCCCACCTCGGCCACATTATCGAAAACGAGGTTATCCAGTGGGCGTTGTGGCAACAGGCGGCCCAGTCGCGGGATATCACTCTCATGGCTCCTGCCACATTGCGTCAGGTCGCCTGGGGTGAGAACGAAGCCTTTATTACGCTGGAAGACGGCGGCATGCTCACCGCCCGGCTGGTTGTCGGTGCCGACGGCGCACACTCCTGGCTGCGCCAACACGCCGACATTCCGCTGACGTTTTGGGATTACGGCCACCATGCGCTAGTCGCCAATATCCGCACGGAACAGCCGCATAACGCGATTGCCAGCCAGGTGTTCCACGGTGAGGGTATTCTGGCGTTTCTGCCGCTGAGCGATCCACATCTGAGTTCCATCGTCTGGTCGCTGCCGCCAGAGCGTGCTCAGCACCTGCGCGAGCTGCCCGCTGATGCCTTTGCCAGACAACTGGCTATCACCTTCGATATGCGTTTGGGCTTGTGCCAGTTGGAGAGCGAGCGCCAGACCTTCCCGCTTACCGCACGTTATGCCCGCAGCTTTGCCGCCCACCGGCTGGTGCTGACGGGCGATGCCGCGCACACGATTCATCCACTGGCAGGCCAGGGCGTCAACCTCGGTTTCATGGATGTGGCGGAACTGATCGCCGAGCTGAAACGGCTACAGGCACAAGGGAAAGACATCGGTCAGCATCTGTATCTGCGGCGTTACGAGCGGCGTCGTAAGCACAGCGCCGCCATGATGCTGGCGAGTATGCAGGGCTTTCGTACCCTGTTCGCCGGTTCTCACCCGGTTGGCAGCCTGCTGCGTGATATCGGCCTGAAGCTGGCGGATACACTGCCGGGCATCAAGCCAACGCTGGTACGTCAGGCCATGGGACTTAACGACCTGCCTGAATGGCTGGATCACGCCGGATAAGCTAACAATAACCGGGCTGCGAGCATTGAGGATGGCGCAGCCCGTCGTCCAATATACCTGCCTTGTTTTCCCTTTCCCTGCGTGATGTTTTCTTGAATGACGTTTTCTTGAATCGCGACACTCTGAATATCAGATAACGGCCACTATGAATATATTCAAAAATAAATGAAACCAATTACCTCCCATTAATCAGACATCATTTAATTATTTTAAATTGAAATTATCCGAACCAAAGAAAAATATAATTCATTTATTGCACACTGATTTTTACGAACATCACAATCTGTTTAATACGCTATTTAATATACATTTTCGTCACAATAACCCATTGATAGTCATATCACACCAATGAGCGAATACATTTTTCATAATTAGAAAAACAATTACCCCATCAAGGAGATAGCACGAATGAGTAATACTCGAATATCGAAATATAAAGGCGTATGATTTTCACAAAGGCGATTGTAATCATTTAAAGGAAAGTGCATCGAAACCTAATTCAGGTGTCATGGTTTATCCATGTACCAACCTGCTATGGGGTTTCATTCACTGTTCGTCTTTTCTTTTTTATTCCCAAGGAGAAATAGCATGCAAGCTCGTACTGTAAAGGAAAAGATCATACTGGCGGTGCTGATTGGCATTATTGCCGGCATCATTTGCGCGATAGCCAAATTTGGCTGGGAAATTCCTTTCCCACCCCGGACCCCAGAACGGGATCTGACCAACCCGCCCCAGCAATTACTGCAGCAGCTTGGCATGTCGTTTGATCTTTCGCATCTGACCTATCTGTTCAATGGCAACCCGCGACCGATCATGAGTTTCATCATGCACTTCGGCTTTTCGATTACGTTTACCGTGCTTTACTGCGTAGCCGCAGAATTCTGGCCGCGCATCAAACTGTGGCAGGGTGCGTTCTACGGTCTGGTTCTGTGGGTGGTGTTCCACGTTGTACTGCTGCCGCTGTTCGGTACTGTACCTGCCCCTTGGGATCAGCCGTTCGCTGAGCACTTCTCAGAAATCTTCGGCCACATGTTCTGTTTCTGGGTAGCGGAGCTGGCGCGTCGTGACTTGCGTAACCGCATCACCCACCAGTCAGAAGATTCGCTGACGACTCAACACGCGCACTGATTTATCACTCGCATTACGGTTACCCGCCCCTGATGGCTATTAGGGGCGTTCTGTTTTTGCCTCTTACGCTCGACCGCCGTTCCGACCGCTACATTCCATTTCAGATATCACATCCGCCCTTCATGCAGACCAGGGGAACAGTTCCACCTGGTACACAAACCTAAATAGCTTACAGTCACATCATGTCGCAGGAAGCAACATATTATTAACAATTAAGGACACCGACATGATGCCCATCTATTTTCTTACGTCTTTCCTACACCGGCTCTTTGGTTACACTGTCAGTTATCTTCACATCGCGGGTGTGTTATTTCTGCTTTGCAGCAACGCACATGCACTCACACCTGATGATGCCCGGCATTTACTTGAACGCACCAGTTTCGGTGCCAGTAAGTCCGATATCGAAGCACTGTTGCCGCTTTCCAGAGAGCAGGCTGTGTCACACGTGCTGGCATCGCTGGACACGCCCCAGACGCTTCAGCTGCCCTTTTATATTTCCCAGCCACGCCCGAATTACTGGGATAAAGACTGGGAGAAAGAATCCGTCATGTTTCAGCGCATCAACGAATTGCGCCAGTTACAGGATTGGTGGATGCAGGAGATGATTGAAACGCCTGCGCCCTTTGCCGAACGCCTGACACTCTTCTGGCACAATCATTTTGTTTCGCGCTTTCAGAACACCCGCGTTTCCGCCCCGTTTTATGACCAGTTGCAGCTATTTCGACATGCCGGCACCACCAATTTTCGGGAATTACTGCGCGGTATTTTGCGTGACCCCATGATGTTAAGCGGGCTGGATAACGTTAAAAACACACGTACCCACCCGAATGAAAACCTGGCGCGAGAACTGATGGAGTTATTCACGCTGGGTATCGGCCATTACAGTGAGCAAGATGTGAAGCAAGTTTCCCGCCTGCTGGCTGGGCATACCGTCGCCCAGGAAGGCGGCTGGCGCTATCAGGTCAACGAACACGAGCGCGATACCGGGGAAAAAACGATCCTCGGCCAATCGGTACAGGGAAGTGCCAGTGATGAACTTGATCAGCTCGTCGACATATTATTGCGCCAGCCCAGCACCGCTGAACGTATTGCCGGCAAGCTGTATTACGAGTTCGTCTCCCTCACCCCCAATGAGGCGGAAATACACCGGCTGGCCGCAATCTTGCGTGACAATCATTATGATTTGCGGGCACTACTCAACGCGTTGCTATTAAGCGATGCATTCTGGGCCGAGGAAAATCGTGGCAATTTAGTCAAATCGCCGCTGGATATGATAGTCGGATTTGCCCGCACCTTTCGTCTGCGCCTGCCTGATTACCGTATCCTCACCGACTACGCCGCTGTGCTGGGGCAAGAACCGTTCAACGCCCCGGATGTCTCTGGCTGGAAAGGGGGGCTGAGTTGGTTAACCAGCGGACAAATCACGAACCGCAAACGCATTATCGAGCGGCTGTGGGTGGCTGTCGGCCAGTCCGCTCTGCTGGCGGACAAGCCTGTCGACGGATTACATATTCGCTTTAGTTCCGAATATCGCCGCGTCCCAGCGACATTCCGCGTGAGCGTCAATCAGCAGCCTGTTGCCACGATCACCGCCAATGCCGGTTTGCATACGCAAGGCATTGAAAAAGCCTCGAACGAATCCGCCGCCATGAAGCCGATGTGGGAAAACACCGTTATTCCCAGTACCGCACTGCCGCCACACCCCAAAACCGTCACGGTCAGTTTTACGCTAACGGACGTCGATACTCACCTGTTTATCAACTGGATAGCGCTGAATGGTCAACGCTATAACCCATCCCGGGCGCGTTGGGTAAATACCACCGCAGGCCTTTGTCCGATTGGGGTGCCACTCGGATCGTTTTATTGCCACGCCGAGCTGGAGTTCTCGTTAGATGACACGGACAGTGCCGATCAGGCATCACTGAAAGACTTACAAACCCCTCTGAATTTCAACCTGGAATACGGCACAGCGAGATTGCAGTTAGCACCACGCGCGTCCCAGGCCCACGCGGCGTCATCACCGCGTCCTCAGGCACCGTTGCCGCCGCTGATGCCCGTACTTTCTAATGAGGCCGCGATGCCCATGCAAGCGTCATCCACCAGCCAGCTTAGGGAATTGCAGCAACAGATGTACCGGATTATGAGCCTCGATCCGGCCTACAACCTGAAATGATAGGGAGTGACCTATGATGACCGCACCTGATTACACCCGCAGAAACCTGCTGAAATTATTCGGCTCGCTGCCACTGGTCTCGCTGCTGCCTGCGCCGTTGTTAGCGGAAAACCTTCAGGCGTTACGCCAGCAAACCGGCCAGCGCAGGTTGATTATCATTGAGCTGTTTGGTGGCAACGACGCCCTCAATACGCTGATCCCTTATCGTGATCCGCTTTATCGTCACTATCGCCCTACGCTGGCGGTTCCGGCCAACGAATGGCTGCCGCTCAATGATGATTTCGCCTTTAACCCTGGGCTTGTCGAGCTGGAGGAGATTTATCAGCGTGGGGAATTGGCCATCTTTTCGGATATCGGCTATCCCCATCCGACGCTGTCGCATTTCGATGCCACCGCCATCTGGAATACTGCCAATACCGACCTCAGCTCGCGCTCAGGCTGGGTAGGCCGTACGCTGGCGGCCAATCAAGACCCCGCCAGACGCTACGATACCGATGGCATTGTTTTCTCCGGCTCGCCCGATTTCATACATCAGGAGGGGGTCTTCGCCCTTGAGCTTCAGGATGCCGACGCACTGCGGTCTGGCGACGATATGGCATTACGGGCAGCGATGCCGACAGATAACAACGCCTCACATTATCTGCGTTCACTGATAGAAAATACCCACACTATCCATCAGCGCATTCGGCAAAAGCTCAATCGCCCCAATCCATTTGCGCGATTATTCAACCCCGAGCCATCAGGCTATATGCCGCCGGTCTACATTCAGGGCGCACAACTGCTGTGGCTGATAGCCTGTGGCGTGGATACCCCGGTGCTGAAATTAGGCACATCCGGGTTTGATCTGCACTCGCTGATGCGAGAGCAACATCGCCCACTGTTGCAACAGGTCGCCAGACTACTGACAGGGTTGCGTCAGGGCCTGATAGACATCGGCGTCTGGCAGGACAGCATGATTCTGGTGCAGTCAGAATTTGGTCGCCGACCGCAGGAGAATGCGTCTGGTGGCACGGATCATGGCTCCAGCGGGGTGGCATTCCTGTTGGGCGGTGCACTGAGCGGCGGCCTCTATGGCTCACGTACCGACCTGGACAGGCTCGATGACGTCGGTAACCCGACCTTTACCACCGACTTTCGCCAGCTTTATTCCAGCATCGTGACGCAGTTCTGGCGCTTACCGCATAACCCATTGCAGCAAGAAGGTTTTTCACCTCTACCTTTGCGCTTTCGCACCTAACCTCATGATGATAACAAGGATGACAATCATGAATAACGCCATGCCCCTGCCACACATCAAAAAACCTGTACTCACCCACGCAGAACCCGACAGCGTGATTCACGAGCGGGTATCAGAAGGTGATTTTATATACGACGCCTCGCTGCCCGGCACCTGTGACCTGTTGGTATGCGTCACCCTGTATAACGAGCCGCCGACAGCACTCAATGATACGCTGGCGGCACTATCACGCAGCCATGCCGTATTGCGCCGTCATACCTCACCTTACAGCGATGACCACGCACCCCCTTCCCTGATGATTTGCCTCATCACCGACGGTGACGAGGCACTCCATCCTGACACACGACGCTGGCTGGTATCGTCCGGTTTTACCCTGTCGGATACCACCAATACGGGCCACACGACTCACAACCGCCTGCACGTCCAGCGCAGTGCGCTGGCTGATCCGCCACCGTTTGGTTTGATGCCGGTATCGTCCGAACCGGAAGGAAGCTGCCGCTACTCACCACTGCTGCTGGCAGAGAAACGCGACAATCGGGGTAAACTGGATTCGCACAACTGGTTTTTCCGCCACCTTTGCCGGGTGATCACCCCGCGTTATGTGTTGCAAATCGATAGCGGTTCGATTCCTGACAACGACTGCCTGTACCACCTGTACCTGTATCTGGAACAACACCATGACTGTGCGGCACTGGCGACACACACCACCACCGCCATACCGACTGACGCCAGCCTGATAACCAACTGGCAATATGCTGATTTTATTTGGGAAAAGATCACCGACTGGCCAGTGAGTCAATGCCTTGGCTATATGGATGTGCTTCCCGGTCAGTGTAGCCTGATGCGCTATGCCGCGCTGATAGCTCCGGGTCCGCAGGGGTCATCCCCCCTGACACGCTACTTACGCGGTCTGCATCCGGAAGGGTTGCTGGAGCATAACCAGTTCCTGGCGGAAGACCGGGTATTGGGGTTTGAGCTGATTAAAGAGACCCCAGCCACCACAACGTACCTGCCCCCAGCCAGACTGGAAACCGATGCCTGCACCACACTGAGAGAATTGATGCGCCAGCGCCGTCGCTGGATCAACAGCACCCTGGCCGCCCGCTTTTCCGCTTTGCTGGAACTGCCTGCGCTCTGGCGCGAGGCTGCGCTCTCGTACCGCCGCAAATGCCAGGTAACGCTAGCGATGCTATGGCATTGCACGCCGTTATTCACGTTATTGTTTTCCCCCACGCTGCTGAGTCTCTCGGCTGCGCTCGTCGTACCATCGCTGTTAGTTACCGACTCACCGGGCATGGTGCAATACCTCTGGGTGGGCAGCATCTTGCTACTGTGGTGTGGCGTGATAGTCCTTAGCCGTTCATGTAGCATCAACACCGCGACCGGGCTTCGACTTCATCAAATCGCCATGACGCTGATGGGGTTCACCGCTATCTTACTCACCCTCAGCAGCTTGCTGGTTTATCCGCTGGCGATAATCCTGTTATTTATACTGCCGCTCTTACTGATTGCTCTTGCCTCACCTGACAGCCCGAATGCAGGGTGGCGGATAGCGCTTTATTACCTACCCAGCCTGTTATTTTTCCCGCTATATCTGACGACCTATTCCCTCGCCCAGTTCAGCGATATCAGTTGGGGAACAAAAGGGCTCACCCATGCCACACCCAATAATCTTTCAGCACGCTGGAAACGATCGCGGGATCACCTCCTCCTGGGGTGGCTGATGGCAAATGTGATCCTCACCTTCACGCTGCTGTCTGCCGGAGAGCATATTTATCTCTTTTTTGCCGCAGTGCTGCTGAGCATTATGCTGGTTCGTTATTTCATCGCGGCGTGGTGTCATTATTTTTCTCCTGGAATTATTCACCACCGTTATCAACGGGCCCCCATACAAGACAGATAAAATGGTAGCGAGATAAATAAAAAAACAAAAAATAATGTAATGACAGAAAAACGGAATGCATCAATGCAAATGAAATAGCATGATAGTAATAACACCACTCATTAATAGTAATTATATTACCCATTAATAGTAATAGCGGTGTGGCCGTGGTGCTTACTCTTTCACGGCCACTATCTTGCGTAATGCACGACTGGTTATACCGAAGTCACGTGCAATCCGCTCCTGGCTCACCCCCTGGCTTAACAACAACCTGACAACGACATTCCGCAATTTTAAATAGATCCCCCAGGAAGAGGGAATATCCAGAACATTATCGGGCATGGAGTGGAATAGCATCTTGTCATGTGTCTTTTTTGACAGATGCATGCCGACTCTTTGCAGAAAAAGAGGATAGTCCCGGCTGACATAAATGCGTCCTCCGCCATGATTGATAATGAATTCAATCATTTTATCAAAACCATCATTCTCGATAATTTCTGATACCACCCAAGGTAACGATGCCAGCACCGTCACCTTATTATTCAAATAAAAATCATTAAACACTGAAAAGCGAGGATCATTTAAATCGGGCAGACCAGAAAACACACCACGAAGAATAGAGTATTCCACCCCACCTCCTGTCTTAAAAGGATACAATTAATTCGGATATTCCCTTCATACTTCGAGTTGTAGGTGCGTTGGCTTCATTACTCGGCCATCCCTAAGCATCGCCCTTTTCAGGCCGTAGCAAGCTGTGCTCAACTCTGCTACCGACAGAGTTGTCTCTCACCGAAGGCCAGCCATTGGCTGATAATAAATTCGTTTCCAACGAATTTGTCACTCGCTTGCCGTGTTAAAAGGCTCTAACTGGACTTGCCTTAAAGGGCCAACACGTTGCGTTGTTCAACACACGAGCGTGTTGGCCTACAATTCGAATATTTGGGATATAAAATAAAAAATATTCATCATCAAAGAAATAAAATACAGTAATCAACCTTTGAAATTAAATTAACTATAAGATAGAAAAAAACAATAACAACAACCAGAAAGCAGTATATTTACATAGAGAAAAAACAATGGAAACAGAAAAGTAAAATAAAAACAAATAACAAACGATAAATAATATCGCACTCATTAATACTTTAAGATTTTTGTTTCAAAGAAAAGAGTCACTACTCCCCCAATAGATCCCCAGCAAGGGATTAGCAACATAATCCGCCAGAAGAAAAACAGCACGTTATAACAAAAACTTCCTCTTGCATTTCTTCTACTCTCCGCGTTTTCGTATTGCTGGCAACACGCCCCCCCTCTTTTTTATGCAACTCTTTATATAATCCTTTATAATACAACCACCTGCATGTCGACGTCCGGCCTGCTGTCTTTCCTCATGTCCTGCTGTTCTTTTTATGCCTTTTTGAACATTAAAAATAATTTTTTATACTTTTACACTTATATGACGATCTCCTAGAGTACCGGGCTATTACCAGATTTTTTCCATGCAGACGATGCAGATTGTTGAGGACTCAGGGAATGGCAATACGATTTCAGACAGGCAAAGTATCACGGATATCCTTGCTCAGTGCAGGATTGCTCTCTCTGGCGGTAAGTACATCGCCTTTCGCAACAGCAGCAGACGCGACGGCCCCGGTACAAGGCGGTACGCTCAATATCGGGCTTGGCAGTGACACCCCGGTTATCGACCCCTCGATTACTGCCTACTCCGTGGCCGCGCTGGTGGCACGTAACGTGGTGGATTCGCTGGTCGGACAGGCGCAAGACAACCGTTTTACCCCCTGGCTGGCTGAACGCTGGGAAATCAGCGACAACAATACCCGCTATACCTTTCACCTGCGCAAAGACGTGACCTTCAGTGACGGCACCAAACTGGACGCCGCCGCCGTGAAATACAATCTGGACCGTATTCTCGACCCGAAAACCACCTCCAGCTACGCCAAATCGCTGTTGGGGCCGATCGACAGTATTACTACGCCAGACGACTATACCGTGGTTATTAGTTACAAGAGTCCGTTCTCCGCACTGTTGCAGGGGCTGAGCCTACCGTATTTGGGCATTCAGTCGCCGACGTACCTGAAAAACACCCCGAATACCAGCAACACTATCGTGGGTTCCGGTCCGTTTATTCTGGAATCGTTCGTCAAAGGTAGCGGCAGCCGTCTGAAAAAACGCCCGGATTACCACTGGGGGCCTGGTTATGCCGCGCACTCGGGTCCAGCTTATCTGGATAGAATCGAATTCAAGTACCTGCCGGAATCGTCGGTGCGTCTCGGCGCTCTGAGCAGCGGTCAGGTACAGGCGATTGACGCCGTACCACCGGCCAACGCCACCGCCTTGAAAAAAGACACCCGTCTGGAATTGATCACCCGCGAGAACCCAGGCGTTAACCGTGTACTTTATCTGAATACGTCTAAGGGCCCGTTCCAGGACATCAACGTACGCCGCGCCTTCCTGCACGCCGTGGATGCCCCTTCAGCGACCAAAGTGGCGTTCTTCGGTACCTTAAAAGCAGCCGACAGCGTACTGGGCCCATCGACCCTGTATTACGACCCATCCGCCGCCGCACTGGGGGGCTTTGACCTGAAAAAAGCCAACCAGTTGCTGGACGACGCGGGCTGGAAAACCAAAGATAGCGACGGTTATCGCACCAAAGACGGTAAACGCCTGACGGTACAGTTCGTCTACAGCACCGGCTCGTCGGAAGCGGCTGAAATCACCCTGTTCCAGGCTGTGCAGTATCAGGTGAAACAGGCGGGTATCGACGTCCAGCTTAATCCGGTCGACGGTGGGGGCTTCATCAGCCGCACCAACGATAACGACTACGATATCGCCTCCAACTACTTCGTACGCGCCGAGCCGGATATCCTGCGCACCGTGTTCGATTCCAACTATATTCCGCCTAACGGTAATAATTTCAGCCGCATCCACGCACTGGATGACAAGCTGAGAAAAGCCATCGGTGCCAGCGATGCCGAACGTCAGCAGCTTTACAGCGCTATCCAGCATGAATTGCTTGATCAGGCTTACGCGGTACCGCTGTTCATCCCGGCCTACCAATTAGGTCTGTCGAAGAAAGTACAGGGCATTAGCTGGGCCACCAACGCCAAACCGAACTTCTATGATGTCTGGATTAAACCGTAACCTGGCCGTCACGGCGCTCCAGCGACTCTTCACCATTGTGGCGGTACTCTGGGGTGCCGCCACGCTGACGTTTATTGCCGTCAAACTGATCCCTGGTGATCCGGTCGCTATCCTGAGCGGCGGCGATAACGTGGTGGATGGAGCCTACCGTGCCGCGCTGATCAAGCAGTTTGGGCTCGATCAGCCGCTGTGGATGCAATACCTGCGTTATTGCGGGCAAGCGCTGCAAGGCGACTTCGGCGTCAGCTATCAGTACCGGCAACCGGTCATCGCCTTGATTGGCGACGCCATGCAGGAAACGGTTCAACTGGCGATAAGCGCTCTGGTACTGGCCTTGCTGCTCTCTGTCGTGAATGCCTTGCTGACCGCCGGTCGTCATGCCCGGCTACGGGCGCTGATGTCCTGGCTGGAACTGACGCTACTCAGCACGCCGGTCTACTGGGTCGGTATCGTGCTGCTCAGCGTGTTCAGCTTCCGCTTGCAATGGTTCCCGGTGATGGGCAACGACGGGCTGATATCACTGGTGCTGCCGGTCGTTACCCTGAGTCTGCCGCTGGCGGCGTTGCTAAGCCAGGTACTGCGTGATGGTCTGGAAGAGGCGTTGTCACAGCCGTTTGCACTGACGGTGCGCACCCGAGGCGTCAGCGAAACCTGGTTGCGCCTTCGCCACGGCCTGCGCCACGGCGCACTGGCCGCCTCTACACTGACCGGAACGCTGCTGGCGGGAGTGCTGAGCGGTTCGGTGCTGACCGAAACTGTGTTTGGCCGCGCCGGCATCGGCCAGATTACCCTGCATGCCATCGAAAGCCGCGATATGCCGCTGGTGCTGGGACTGGTGATGTTATCCGCGCTGTTATTTGTGGTCATCAACCTGCTGGTGGATGCGCTCTATCTACTGATCGACCCCCGTTTAAGAAAAAAGGCGAACGCTCATGAGCAGTGAACCGTTAACCTATAAACCGTTCTCCCCCCAGCCTGTCACTGACAACGGACTACGGATGCGGATACGCCGTTTAAGAGATATCACTGATCGCCGCCCCTGGCTGGCACCAGCAACCGTGCTGCCAGCGCTGGCCGTGTTGCTGTTGCTACTGGCGGTATTTTTCCCGTCGCTGTTCACGCACCGTCTGCCGGATGAAATGGACATGGGCGCGGTGCTCCAGCCTCCCAGCGCAGGTCACTGGTTCGGCACCGACCCACTCGGTCGCGATGTGTTTACCCGTGTGGTCTACGGTACGTCGCTATCACTGAGCATCGGCGTCGGCGCAATGCTCATTGCCTGTGTCGGCGGTGTGCTGCTGGGAACACTGTCGGCGCTGGCACCGTTGCCAGTACGCCGTGTACTGGTGCGACTGTTGGACATCATGCTGGCGTTCCCGGAAATGTTACTGGCATTGCTGGTGATTGCCGTGCTGGGCCGTGGCCCGGAAAACACACTCCTGGCGGTCGGGCTTTCAGGCGTCGCCGGCTATGCCCGACTGGTACGCTCGCAGGTGTTGCAGGTGAAACTCTCCGGCTACGTGGAGCACGCCATCGCACTGGGCGAACACCCACTCTACATCGTGGTGCGTCACATCATTCCCAACACCCTGCGGCCGCTGTTGATTCTCGCCACCATCGGCGTCGGTAATGCGGTGTTGTCCGCCTCCGCGCTCAGTTTCCTCGGCCTTGGCGTGGTGCCACCGACCGCTGAATGGGGCGCACTGCTGGCCGATGGCCGCAACTTTTTGGATATCGCACCCTGGGTCAGCCTGTTCCCGGCAAGCGTAGTGGCGCTGTCGGTCATCGTCATCACCCTGCTGGGCCGACGTTTACAGGCCATTCTGGCTAAGGGGGCGGCATGAGTCAGTCTGCTTCGCAGCCGTTATTACGCGTCGAAGGGTTAAACGTGACCTTCCCCAGCCCGCATGGGCCGGTGGAATCGGTGCGTAACCTGTCGTTTCAGGTTAATCCGGGGGAAATTCTGGCGCTGGTGGGCGAATCCGGCTCCGGTAAATCGGTCACCGCCCGCACACTGGTCGGGCTGGCAGGTGAACGGGCACAGATTGAGGCGAACGCCATCGAACTGGTACGCCACGACGGCAGCCGGTGCGACCTGCAACACCTGAGCGCCCGGCAATGGCAACAGGTGCGCGGCCGGGAGATAGGCTTTGTGTTGCAAGATGCGCTGGTATCGCTCGACCCATTACGGCGCATCGGGCAGGAAGTGGCGGAACCGCTACTGACCCATAAGCTGGCAGCACGCAGCGATGTGGCCGTTCGCGTTGCTGATCTGCTGGCGCAGGTCGGTATTCCCGACCCGGCTAACCGGGCGGCACAATACCCGCATGAACTGTCGGGCGGTCTGCGCCAGCGGGCACTGATCGCCTCCGCTCTGGCCGCAGGGCCGACACTGCTGATCGCCGACGAGCCGACCACCGCGCTGGATGCCACCGTCCAGCAACAGATCCTCAAACTGTTTACCGCGCTGGCGCAGGCCGGCCACGGAGTATTGCTGATAACCCATGATCTGGCGGTTGTCGCTCAGGTCGCCGACCGGGTGATGGTGATGCAAACCGGCGCGCTGGTGGAACACGGCCCGGCGCAGCAGGTGCTATCCGCTCCACAGCACCCGTATACCCGCCGTCTGCTGGCCGCTATTCCCACTGCCGCAACCCGTGGTCACTGGCTGGCGGGGGAAAACCCGCTCAGTGCGCAGGCCTCAACCCTGCTCTCTTCCGTCGGCGAGTCAGGAGAAAAGAGCGGGCTGGCGTTGCAGGTCGATGGTATCTCCGTTTCCTTTAAGCGCCCGGATGGTAGCCGGATGACCGCAGTGAATAATATTTCGCTGGCGGTAGAACGGGGGGAAACGCTGGGCATTGTGGGCGAATCCGGCTCCGGCAAGACCACGCTCGGAAAGGTGATACTGGCGTTACAATCACCGGACAGCGGTGAAGTTCGCCTGTCCGGCCAACCGTGGAACAGGCTGGCGGAGCGAGAGCGCCGCCCGCTGCGCGCCCGTATTCAAACCATCACCCAGGATCCGCTCAGCTCGTTCGACCCGCAGTTCACGATTGAGCAGATCCTGCTGCAACCGTTGCGGCTGCGACACGATCTCAGCCCACAAGCCCGCCAGCAGCGCATTCTCGCCCTGCTGGAACTGGTGGGGTTATCACCCACATTGCTCGCCAGACGGCCACAATCGTTATCCGGCGGGCAACGCCAGCGGATCTCCATCGCACAAGCGCTGGCGGCAGAGCCAGAGGTGCTGATTTGCGACGAGCCGGTATCCGCGCTGGATGTCACCACGCAAGCACAGGTGTTGGACCTGCTGGTGGCGTTGCAGCACCGTTTACACCTGTCGATGGTGTTTATCTCCCACGATCTTGGCGTGGTACAGCACATGAGCCATCGAATTGCGGTGATGAAAGACGGCGACGTGGTGGAACACGGCACCGTGGAACAGATATTCAATCAACCACAGCACCCTTATACCCGGCAATTACTGTCCACCGTCGCCCCGGTAGAAATTAACCAACAACATAACGCGATTCACGCCTGACGTTATTTCAGCGCGCCATCATAAAACTCTGGCGCTATTACCGCACCTCACGCTCAGCACGGTAACCTTCCTCGAAATAATGAGCCGCCACTGGCTCACACTTTAGCGCCAGACTGAAAGCGCTGCCGGTAACCGCTGGGTGTGACACCAAACGCCTGATGAAATACCACGGAAAAATAATTGCTGTCGTCAAAACCGCATTCAGCCGCCACCTCACTGATGGTTTGCCGGTTGTGGCGCAGCAATTCCATCGCCCGACAAAGCCGCAACTGGCGCAGGTATTGCGCCACGCTCATACCGGTCTGTTGTTTGAAGCGACTACGCAGGCTACGCATGCTGATGCCGTGCAACTGGCAGAAATCTTCCAGCCGAAACGGTCGGGCAATGCTGGCGCGCAGCGCATTCATCAGCAAATCCAGTTGCTGGGCATCCGCCAGTTGGGTGCTTTCCGGTGCGTAACGATACCGCATCGCCAGTAGTGCAATCTGCAACAGCAGTACTTCGCTAAGCTGTAACGACAGCAGGTCTGATTTCATGCACTCCTGCGCCAGGTTTTCCACTTTGTCGCGCAGGAGATCCATGCTCTGGGTCGCCAGCCGCCAGTAACGTTGCTGCTGCGAGACCTCACCGCCGGGCAACAAATTTTGCCAGTCGGCAGGCAGCGTCAGGCGCTCGCGGATATAGAGAATATTGTCCAGCTCCAGATCGTGCACCGATTCATAACTGTGACGATCACGGGCGGAGACATAAAACAGATCGCCGCAGGTGATGCGATAAGGCACATCATTCCACAGGTGCAGGCCATTGCCGCGCCAGACAATCACCAGCTCGTCAAAGTCGTGGTGATGCAACGGAAACGCAGGCTGCGGGCTGCGCTCCGCCACCGTGACCGTATTTTTATCGGTAAGAAAGTAATCTTCCGTTCGTAGCTTTAACCCGCGGGATGGCACAGCCTGTCGCCCCTGTCACGTTAGAGCCTATCCCATTAGGGCTCTTAGTCCTCACACAGCGCCTGATGGCGCAACGCTTTCGGGGCCAGCGAAAAGGCTTTGCGGAACTGGGTGGAGAAGTGATTACTGTCACTGAAACCACAATCATGGGCGATGGTGGTAATCGAGTCATCACTGTGCTGCAACCGACGCCGCGCTTCCAGCAGACGCAACCGGTTCAGGTAACGCTGCGGCGTCATGCCGGTGCGCTGTTTTACCTGTCGGTGTAGCGTACGCAACGACAGCGAAAAACGGTCCGCCAGCGTGTCCCAGTCCACCTCTTCGCAGAAGTTATGCTGCAACCAGCCCAGCAACGCCTGAATCCCCAGCCGCTCGCTGCCGTCCCCCTGCGTCTGAAAGCTCTTTTGCCGCAGCAGCACCAGAATTTGCAGGAACAGGCTTTCGCTGGTCGCAATATCTTCCGGTCGCTCATGGCGCGCCAGCGCCGCCAGTTGCAGAATCAACTGCTTGACCTGCTGCTGCGTCCCGGCATTCAATTGCCATTGCCCCAGCCACTCGCCATTAGCGCCATACGGCAGAAACGGCGCGATGTCCGACAGAAAACGGAACCCACGCGGCGAGCGATACAACACATTGGTCAGGTGCAGTTCCTCCACCTGTTCAAACAGATGGCGATCGTTGTCGCGCACGAAAAACACCGCCCCGCTACAGAGCGCGAAGGGTTGATCGTTGAACACGTGTACACCGGCACCTTGCTCGACCAGCACTATCTCCCAAAAGTCGTGATAGTGCTCGGGAAAGGCGTGCTGCGGCATCCGGGGTTCTACGGCGACTGTCGCCGCGGGTGAAACAAAAAACTCCTCGCCATGAAGTTGTGTCATGTCATCTTCCCCTTCCACCTGACTGATTCGCCTGTCAGATAGCGTAGTCAGAAGGGCGGCCCCTGCGCCTTAAAATAGCGCCGCGACATGGCCCTCGCGAGGTCATTTTTTCAAGATTCAGCCGTTAAATCACTGAAATGTGGTCAGGATCACAGGCGTTTATCGCTCGTCCAACGCGGGTCACTCACCAGCTATCACCGCAAATCGTGAACCGCTTCACAGCCAACTTTGCCATTTTGCCATCCCCATTTTTCAGGTGGCACTCACCCAAAGGTGCCGCCGCCGCAACTTTCCTACACTGCCAAACACAGTCACCCACACCTTATCGATAACGGAGAGAACAGCAATGGCGGTCAGGCATTATGTGGCGGTCGATCTTGGTGCTTCCAGCGGACGGGTCATGCTGGCATCGCTGGAAACCGAAACCCGCCGGTTAACGCTGGAGGAAATTCACCGTTTCAGCAACCCGCTGCGTCACTGGCAGGGGCATCACCTGTGGGATTTGGACGAACTGGAACGCCAGATTAGACACGGGCTTGAAACCATCGACGCTCGCGGCATTCACCCGGTCAGCATCGGTATCGACAGCTGGGGGGTGGATATGGTCGCGCTGGATAAGCAAGGTAACCGGCTGGGCCTGACCTACTCTTACCGTGACCATCGCACCGATGGCCAGATGGCGCAGGTCACCGCCGAACTGGGCCGCGAGCGCCTCTACCGCCAGACCGGTATTCAGTTTTTGCCGTTCAATACCCTCTACCAACTGCGGGCGCTGCGCCAGCAGGAACCGGACGTTTGGGGGCAGGTGGCACATCTGCTGCTGATCCCGGATTATTTTCACTATCGGTTAACCGGCCAGATAGCCTGCGAATACACCAACGCCAGCACCACACAGTTGCTGAATCTGGACAGCGGTGACTGGGACCACGGCCTGCTGGATTATCTGGGCATACATCCCAACTGGCTCGCCACCCCGCATCAACCGGGCCAGCGGCTCGGCGAGTGGGTCGCACCCAGCGGCCGCGCGGTACCGGTCGTGAGCGTGGCGACCCACGATACCGCCAGTGCGGTGGTCGCCACCCCGCTAACCGATGCAGACAGTGCTTATCTCAGCTCCGGTACCTGGTCGCTTATCGGCATTGAAAGCCAGACGCCGCTGACCGGCCCGGCGGCGCTGGCCGCGAACCTCACTAATGAAGGGGGTGTCGGCGGCCGCTATCGGGTACTGAAAAATATTATGGGGCTCTGGCTATTACAACGGGTATGTCAGGAACAACAGGTCACCGACCTGCCCGCTTTGCTCGACGCGGCGGCAGCACAACCGGGTTTTGTCAGCCTGATAAACCCAAACGACGAACGGCTGATTAACCCGCCTTCCATGAGCGATGCCCTGCGCGAACTCTGCCGTGAACACGACCAGCCACACCCCGTCAGCACTGTGGCGCTGGTGCGCTGCATTCTGGATAGCCTGGCGTTGTCCTACCGCCAAGGGCTGCTGACACTCGGTGCGCTGTGCGGCACGCCGTTACGCCATTTGCATGTTGTCGGCGGCGGTAGCCGCAACCACCTGCTCAACCAACTGTGTGCTGACGTCTGTCAGGTGCCGGTGCTGGCCGGTCCGGTTGAGGCCTCTACCCTCGGCAATATCGGCTGTCAGTTGATAGCCCAGGGCGACGTGGCAGACCTGGAGGCGTTTCGCCGTCTTCTCACCGACAACATCCCGCTACAACCGTTTATCCCCCGACAGGATAGTGATTTTGCTGACCACTGGCGTCGTTTTCAGGCGCTGTGTCAGATTAATGAGGAGCTCACCGTATGAATACCGCACTAGAAACAGCCTGGCGTCTGGCCCAGGAACGTTACGCCCGCCTGAACATCGATGTGGATGCCGCACTGCGCCAGCTCGATCAGATTCCGGTTTCCATCCACTGCTGGCAGGGCGACGACGTCACCGGCTTCGAACACAACGGCGGGGCGTTGACCGGCGGTATTCAGGCAACCGGTAACTACCCCGGCAAGGCACGCGACGCCAGCGAATTACGCGCCGACCTGGAGCAAGCCTTTCGCCACATTCCCGGCCCGAAACGCCTTAATCTGCATGCGATCTATCTGGAATCGGAGACGCCAGTGGCGCGTAATGCCATCGAACCACAGCATTTCAGCAACTGGGTCGCGTGGGCCAAAGAACAACATCTGGGGCTGGATTTTAACCCAACCTGTTTTTCACACCCCTTTAGCAGCGACGGCTTTACCCTGTCACACCCGGACGAAAAAATACGTCGCTTCTGGATAGAACACTGTCAGGCCAGCCGCCGCATTTCCGCCTGGTTCGGCCGCGAGCTGGGGACAGCCTCAGTCATGAATATCTGGATCCCGGACGGGATGAAAGACCTGACGGTAGACAGGCTGGCATTCCGCCAACGGTTGCTGGCGTCACTGGACGAGGTGATCGCAGAAAAACTGGATCCGGCCCACCATATCGATGCGGTAGAGAGCAAGCTGTTCGGGTTAGGGGCGGAAAGTTTTACCGTCGGCTCCGGCGAGTTTTACATGGGATACGCCACCAGTCGCCAGACAGCGCTCTGTCTGGACGCCGGGCACTTCCACCCCACCGAAGTGATTTCCGACAAGATCTCCAGCGCCAGCCTGTTTGTGCCACGCCTGCTGCTGCACGTCAGCCGCCCGGTACGTTGGGACAGCGACCACGTGGTGCTGCTGGATGACGAAACCCAGGCCATCGCCCATGAAATCGTGCGCCATCACCTGTTTAACCGGGTGCATATCGGGCTGGATTTCTTCGACGCCTCCATCAACCGCATCGCCGCCTGGGTTATCGGCACCCGCAACATGAAAAAAGCCTTGCTGCGCGCGTTGCTGGAACCGACTGACACGCTGCGCACGCTGGAACAAAACGGTGACTACACCGCGCGTCTGGCACTGTTGGAAGAACAGAAATCGCTGCCGTGGCAGGCGGTGTGGGAGCACTACTGCCAGCAACATGACGTCATGCCCGGCAGCGACTGGCTGCAATCAGTACGTCACTACGAAAACACCGTTCTCTGTCAACGTTAATCGGTCAACGTTAAGGATTCACCATGCAATCAATTCTCTCCTCCTGGTTTGTACAGGGAATGATCAAAGCCACCAGCGACATGTGGCTCAAAGGCTGGGATGAGCGCAACGGCGGCAACATCAGCCTGCGCCTGACCACAAACGATGTGACGCCATTTGAAAGCGATTTCTATCCACACCCGCGCCATGAAACGCTGTCTCAGCCCATGCCGGAACTGGCTGGCTGTTGGTTTATCGTCACCGGGTCCGGCAAGTTCTTTCGCAATGTGCAACTGGACCCGGCGGACAATCTGGTGCTATTGCAGGTAGATGGCGACGGTCGTGGTTATCGTATTTTCTGGGGGCTGACCCACGGTGGCCTGCCGACTTCCGAGCTGGCGGCCCATTTCCAGTCGCACAGTGTGCGTATGAAGGTCAGCGGCGGACGGGATCGGGTGAT
The DNA here is from genome assembly GCF_009372235.1 of Dickeya oryzae. Taxonomy (GTDB): domain Bacteria; phylum Pseudomonadota; class Gammaproteobacteria; order Enterobacterales; family Enterobacteriaceae; genus Dickeya; species Dickeya oryzae. The sequence continues at coordinate 141,374 of NZ_SULL01000006.1, forward strand.
CATGCATTGCCACGCCACCAACCTGATCGCACTGAGCTATGTGCTGGAACTGAAGAGCGCCACCTTCACCCGTGAACTGTGGGAAGGCAGTACCGAATGTCTGGTGGTATTCCCAGACGGCGTAGGGATTGTCCCGTGGATGGTGCCGGGAACGGACGCCATCGGCGATGCGACAGCAGAACAAATGCGGCACCACTCGCTGGTATTGTGGCCGTTCCACGGTATTTTCGGCACCGGCCCCTCGCTGGATGATGCCTTCGGCCTGATCGACACCGCTGAGAAATCAGCAGAAGTAATGGTCAAGGTGCGTTCGATGGGTGGGAAAAAACAGACCATCTCGACCGAGGAGCTGATCGCCCTTGGCCAGCGCTTTGGGGTTACGCCAATGGCGGCTGCTTTGCACCCCCTCGCATAACAGGCAGGCTCGCCTCAGTCTTCAGGACACCCGGTGGGCAGCAACAACCGCCGGGTTCACCGTCAGGTGACAGCGGGTGAAACCGGGTTATTGCACGCCGCCCGCCTGGGACACAGGGACGTTTTCCCCCGCTTCATGCGGGATAACCGTTTTAGCGATCACTCGCCACAGGATGACCATCATGTTGAGAAAAGCCTTTGTGATGCAGGTCTTTGCGGAATGCCACGGCGAATACCAACGTCGCCACACACCTATCTGGCCGGAATTGGAGGCCGAGTTAAAAGCCCACGGCGCACACCATTACAGTATTTTCCTCGACCCGACTCGCCACCTGCTGTTCGCGTATGTGGAAATCGAATCAGAGGAACGCTGGAATGCCATCGCTCAGACTGACGTCTGCCAGCGCTGGTGGAAATACATGACAGAGGTGATGCCCGCCAACCCGGACAACAGCCCCGTCAGCGCAGAACTCGCACCGGTTTTCTATCTTGACTAATTTGCTATTAGATCGCTGGCAAACACCTTGATTATCGGTAAGTAGGGTTTTCTGGCGTCCCAAACAGTGCTGAGGTGGACGCCTTCGCCGGGTGAGCCACCGCGTGGCGGTCGTCACCGACATCCATTCATACTATTATTTTTTTTGTGTGAAACGGCGTGATTCACAGAATAACGCCGCCCCATCATGACATCACGTCATCAATATTTTCTGACCCATAAAAACGATAAAAAATCACCCATCGTTGTCACAAAAACGCCGTTCCAAAAATAAAAAACAATTTGCCAAAATGATGACCAGAACCTATCACGGGAATAAATTTTTGAATTACCATGCCGTTATTAAAGATACCGTCCGTTAATAAAAGAAAGCAGCGATGAAAAAACTCTCACAATTAACTGTCTTCTCCAAACTCCTGCTCGGTTTCTCTGTGCTCATTGTCATGATGTTGTTGTTGGGGGTTGTGGCTATCTACCAGCTCAACGCCAGTGATAATAATGTGGTCACGTTTAAAGACAGCCGTATGCCGGGGGTGCGTTATACACTGGAAATGCGCGGCATGCTGTCGGAAATTCGACTGCAGCAGGTGCAATATATCGCCTCAAAAACCCCGCAAGAAGTCGAAGGCCATCGGGTTGAATTACTACAGGATCAGGATCTGTTTCTTAAGGCGCAGGCTAACTACGCCAGCCTGCTGAAGAATGCACCACAGGAAAAACAAGCCTTATTCAATCAGGTGGTGGATAACTTTAAGAACTTTGTCGATGTTAATGCCAAGGTCATCGAGGCTGTTAACGGTGGGAAGCTGGACGAAGCCAGCAAAATCAGCGGTGCCGTTTCCTCCAAATACCGCACCCAGTTAATGAAAGATCTGGCGCAATTGGTGGATATGGAAATTGCCACTGGCGATCAGGCCGGGGCAGCGTCAGAGGAAGGCTATCAGCATGCGCTGTATATGCTCTCCGGTCTGCTGGTGCTGGCACTTATCGCCACCGCGGTTATCACGACACTGATCACCCGTAGTCTGTCGCGCCAATTGGGTGGCGAGCCGGATTATGCCGCCTCAATCATGAACCAGGTGGCATCAGGCAATCTGTGCGTGCCGATTGCGCTTCGCCACGGCGACACCACCAGCTTACTGGCGACCATGAAGTTAATGAACGACAAGCTGGCGGAAATCATCCGGGGTATTGTTGATGGCAGCGAGTCTATTTCACTGGCCGCCAGCGAAATAGCGCAGGGTAACAGCGACTTGTCACAGCGTACCGAAGAGCAGGCCGCATCGCTGGTGCAAACCTCCTCCAACATGCAGCAGATTACCGAAACGGTAAAACGTAACGCGGACAACGCCCATCAGGCCAGCGAGCTGGCACGGCAAACCTCGCAGACGGCGGTGCACGGCGGCAACGTGGTGGATGACATGCTCAAGCGGATGCATGAAATCTCCCACAGTTCGCAGAAGATCGTCGATATTATCTCGGTGATTGAAGGCATCGCCTTCCAGACCAATATTCTGGCGCTCAACGCGGCGGTGGAAGCGGCCCGTGCCGGTGAGCAAGGTAAGGGATTTGCTGTTGTGGCCGGTGAAGTGCGTAACCTGGCGCAAAAGAGTGCCAACGCCGCCAAAGAGATCAAAACGCTGATCGAAGGTACGGTCGAGAAAATTACCGATGGCTCCCGCCATGCGGATACCGCCAATCAGGCGATGGAGGACATCGTCAGTTCAGTCAACAAAGTCACCGACATCGTGGCTGAAATCTCGATGGCGTCCAACGAACAGCATCAGGGGATTAAGGAAATCAGCGTCGCCATCGATCAGATGGATCGCGTCACCCAGCAGAACGCGGCGCTGGTCGAGCAAGCCGCGACTGCCGCACAGTCCATGACGGAACAAGGCGAGCAGTTGCGCGACTCAGTTCGCTTCTTCCAGTTAAACGCGCAGGCTCAGCAATCCGCACTGCGTCTTAACTAACCGATACAAACAAACGGGCCGTCCTACGACAGCCCGTTTGTTCTACCTTATCCGCTCCACCCGGTTCTTCTACTGCGCTCAATCCCCTTTTCTCCTGACCGTTATCCCCCGCTACCCGAAGGGATGCGTTTCACTGCTCATCAGGCAGGGTTTTCAGTGCCAGGGAGAGCGCCTGTGCGGTCTGGCGTAACGGCGTTAACAACGTTTCTTCATCGATTTGGCGTAACTTGGCCGAAGAGAGTGACAGCGAAATGGCGTACTTCACCCGCTGATCCGCATCAAATACCGGTGCCGCCATGCAGGATACGCCGACTTCATGCTCTTCCCTGTCGAACGCGACCCCACGCCGACGCACGTCTTCCAGTTCCCGCTGCATGTGCCACGGATCGGTAATGGTAGAGGGGGTCAGCTTGCGAATAGGCGTCTGATGCTTGTTCCAGTAGGCAAAGAGCGCGTCGTCCGTATCATCGGCTAAGAATAGCTTCCCCATCGCCGAGCTGAATAACGTCATCTGCTGCCCCAGATAGGCGAGGGTACGCAACATACCGATAGTCGGCTCCTGCTTATGGATCAAAATGCAGTAATCGCCTTCACGTCTGGAAAAATTGACGGTCTCACCGGTCGCCGCGTTCAATGCCTGCAACGGCGGTGCAATCAGTCGCAGCACCTCTGGCGGTGCCAGTGATGTCTGCCCGACGGTAATAAACCGGGTGGTCAAACGATAGCTGCCCGCCGCAGGTGCCGGGGTCACGTAGCCGCAGGCCTGCAACCCCTGCAACAAGCGATGCACGGTACTTTTATTAAGCTGGGCCAAGCCTGCCAGGTGGGCCAGCGGGCAACCATTCGGGTAATTGCTTAAAATCTCAAGCAGTAGAAATCCCCGTAACAGGCTCTGATTACCCGCCGGTTTCTCATGACTGTGCGACAACGCTCCCATCCATCCGTCCCTCTGACTGAATAGTTTCGCTTATCGATAGCATGATTCGACATTATATGACGTGATCCCAGCCGCTCTGCGTGTACATCACCGCCATTTTTCATCACCGATGACAGCCCAACGATTACCGGGACAGCCAAAAACCGTCGACGCAGCGCCCGAACAGGCCGTTGTCAGACCAGCCAGGGGTGCCAGGCGTTAAAGCGTTCACGCACCTGCGGGTCAGGCTGCGTTGGGTCACCGTTCACTTCCCCCGACAGTTTGGCAAGAAAATCCACCAGCCAGGAGGCATTCACTTCAGCAATGCGTTTCCCCTCTGCCGTATTCATGGTTTCTGGCAGGCGCATCAGTTTGACGCGGAAGTGATCCAGCGTGTAGTGGCGATCGTCCAGCTCACGTTCGCAGGCAAACAAGTCTTGCGCGTCAAATAACGGACGCCCCATCATGCCTGCCACATAAAACACCCGCGCCAGACCCAGCGCACCGAGTGAATCCAGCCGGTCGGCATCCTGCACGATTTTAGCTTCCAGCGTTTCGGCGGGGATACCGGCGCTAAAACTGTGCGCTTCAACCGCATGGAACAGCGCCGAATGCAGCTCGCGGGGGAAATCAGGAAAATCACGCGACACAATACGCACCGCTTCTTCCGCCGCCATACGTGATGCCCGGCTGCGATCTGGATGATTTTTCGGCACCAGCACAATGTCATGCAAATACGCCGCAGCGATAATCACCCGCAGATCGCCCCCTTCTTTTTGTTGAATGTGACGGGCACTATTAGCCACCCGCACCAGATGGTGGTGATCATGCGCACCATCGGTGGAGTCCGCCAAATGCCGGGTGACGTATTGACTGAGTTCCTGCTCAAAACCGGGTAAATCCATGCTGTACTCCTGTGTTCCTCTGCCTACTGTGACAGAATAGCCAGAAAGTCATGACAACAACATGACTGATACATTCAGTGTTTTTCTGCAAATTTGATAATAAGCGATGAAATTATTTAAACAAAAAATGTTTATTACTCGTTTTGTCAATAAATAAACATTTACTTTCTCAGCAACACATTATTATATTTACCGTCTTACACGATGCCGTAGCGTTTATTTTCCACTTCCCGCTTACGTCATTTTTTTAATTTACAAAACATGACCTGATATACCCTAAATAATTCGGGTAGCAGGACTCGACGGTGCAGCACATCCTCAGCGGCTGATAGAGCAATCGATGCTGATAAGACAATCGATGCTGATAGAACGAGCAACGCTGATAAAGCAATCGGCAAGGATGGCGAAAAAAACCGGCGTATCCGCCACCTGAACATGACGGGGATGCTGTCAGGGGTATTTATCCCATGAGTCCGGTTTTGCTATTTTTCCTCACATTGGTGTTTATCGCCGATGGCTTGATGGTGTTCCTTATTCCGGTACTGGTCTATGCCGAAACCCAAAGCCTGACCTATTCCGGCTTGTCTTATATGCTATGGTGGCTGCCACGTATCGTGATAACCCCGGCGCTCGGCGTATTGATTGACCGTTTGGGGGTGCGCCCTGTATCCATCGCTTCCGATGCGCTCAAGGCATTCGGTTGCCTGCTGCTGTGCCTGGTACTGAATTTTAACGAGCAACCGTTGATCCTGGCCTTAACCTGTGGGTTGCTGGGTGCGGGAGTTTCCATCGGTAACGCACAAACCATTACTGCCGTGGAAAAGCTGATCGCCGCCCACAGCCGTCATATTGACCGTGATGCTAATATATTGACCCGATTAGATTTACTCGGCATGGTGCTGGGGCCGCTGATCGGTATGGTGTTATACGAATACGGTTTTCTGACGCTGCTGTATATTGCCGCTACACTCTATTTATGCAATGCATATTATTTTCTGACTTCTCGCCTGTTTACTTTCACATCAGACGATGTATCAGAAAATAAAATGAATACACCACAACCTACCAAAATAAATTCATTTCCGTTACTAACGATCATCAAAAGTCCATTTATTATTTTGATGATCGTACTGGCGCTAGGAAATAATATGTTTGATGGGTTAGTGGAGTCTAGCGGTGCGGCATTGATTGAAAACCGAATGGGATTATCAGTGAAATATTTTGGTTTCATTGATATCTGCGCCGGTGCGGCAGGATTTTTATCCACGCTGGTTTATGGTGCCGCCCTCAAGCGTCTGAGCCGGGAAACGCTGCTGGCGATCGGACTGGGCCTTATCGTCATCGCGTCGCTGCTGCTGACCACGACGCTCGACCAGTTAGGGCCTTTCCTGACCTTCTATTCACTGGGTATTGTCGGCAAGGTATTTACCGGCAATATCATGCGAACACTGCGCCTGACGCTCATCCCCTACGAGCGACTGGCCAGCACCTCATCGCTCATTGTGCTGTTGAACCAGTCAGTGCTGCCGTTGATGGGGGTCTTTCTGTATTTGTCCGAGCACGAAGGCTGGCCGCTGACCCGATTTATGCATATCGCTATCACGCTCTCGCTACTGGCAGGCATCGGGTTGTTGATTGGCCTGCGGCGTAGGCAGGCCCCCCCTCAGCAAGAGACGCCCTCTCCATCCTGCGAGTAACCGGTCTGCGTATCCGATGAGGGTGGCAAGGCGTCAGCAGGCCATCCTATTCCCCGCAACCATCGAAGACATGATGACCTCTGATCTGTGCTGACTATTCAGCTACGCCAGAAAGATGAAGAAAACAGTACCAGAATTGGGTAAATCTCCAGACGTCCCATTATCATCGCCAGGCACATTAACCACTTGGCACCGTTACTCAGGCCGCCAAAACCATCAGCCGTTGCCCCCAGCCCCAGGCCCATATTATTAATACACGCCGCTACGGTTGAAAATGACGTTACCAGGTCATACCCCATCTGATTTAGCGAAAAAATAAACACACAACTGAAAAAAATGTAGAGAAAGAAAAAGCTCCATACTGAACGGATGACATTTTCCTGTAAGGTGACATTGTTGATTTTTACCGTGCAAATAGCATTAGGACGAACCAGTTGTTCCAGTTCGCGTTTGCTTTGCTTATAAAGAATCAACAGTCGTAATGCCTTGATACCACCGCAAGTAGAGCCAATACAGCCGCCGAAAAAACTGGAAGCCATGAGAAAAATCACCACATGCTCCGGCCATTTGGCGTAACCACTGGTTGCCAGACCATTGTCAGTCATGACTGACGCCGTCATGAAAAAACCGTGCACGAAAGCATCTTGTGCATCGAATACATTCAGACGATACAACTCACCGCACACCACCGCCGCCACCAGTGCAAATATCAGCAGGTAAAAACGCAGTTCAGGGTTATAGAAGAGAGGTTTCAGGCTACGCCGATATAATGCCACGTAATACAGAATAAAGTTCACACCGGCCAACAGAGAAAACACCCCACCGACCATTTCAATATAGCTATTCGCATAATAACCGAGGCTATCCGTTTTACTGGAGAATCCCCCCAGCGATACGGTAGAGAGTGCGTGACATAAGGCATCGAACCAGGACATGCCAGCCAGCCAGTAAGCCAATGCACAGGCTATAGCCAGCAGCGAATAAACGCCCCAGAGTTGTCGTGAGGTATCGGCCAGCCGGGGAGTTAATCTTTCTTCTTTAAATGGTCCCGGCGTTTCAGACTGGTACAACCTGGCCCCCCCGATACCCAACATTGGCAACAAAGCGACAGCGACAACAATCACGCCTAATCCACCAATGAAATTCAGTTGGGAACGGTAAAACAATATTGATTTAGGCAAATTGTCGATATTACTCAGCACCGAGCCGCCCGTCGTGGTAATGCCGGACACACCTTCAAACATGGCATCAGTGAATGAAATATTCAGATCACTACTAATCGTCAGAGGCAGTGCGCTAATCAATGAGAATAACAACCAGAAAATCACGATGATCAGAAATCCTTCACGGGGAAATACCCGTGAAAATTGCTGTCGGGTATACCTCCACCCCACGACCCCTATCGGAAATACCAGCAAAAATGTATATAAAAAAGCGAAAAAACTCTTTTCCCTAAACCAGAGCGCGACCAGTGATGGTGGCAGCATCGAAAGACTATAAAGCATGATGAGAAAGCTACAGAGACGCGTAATTACCATAAGCTGGCTTGTTGTAATCATTACATGCCCTTACTGCAAGGGGTTACACCGGCATACTTCGGCAGAAAGAAAAAACGCTCACGTTTAAACCCCAACAACACGTCAGGTACGTATCGGAGCAAAACAATATTCATGGTTCGGGCAATCAGGCCATCACATCAGCAATATTAAAGTATGGTCACGATGATGCGCTCTCTCAATGTCTGGCGATAAACTCACCCGCCTCCTGCGGCAACATTCTGGGCAGGGCATTTCAGCGTATGTCAAAAAGTATAAAAAATTTATAAACATGAAGCGACTTCCGCTGTCCGTTTCGCAAGCCGACGTCTGCGTATGCAGAGCAAGCCGCCACGCCAGAGCGCATGCCGTCAGGGCTGAGCGCCTATTCAATAACACGAATACATACAATCACCGTTGGTGATTACCGCACAAAATGCAAAATCAGTGTACGTCTGGTTACGAATCCCTCTCCACCGCATGACACATAATAGGTGGTTATGCACGTAAGATAAACTGCGCAATTGCCGTGCCGCTACCGGCAACTACAGCGATGACAAAGCCAGTACAACAGCTTTATCTTTTTACTCTCAACCACCTGGAGACAATATGTTACGGACAATGTGTCTGGCAGCCTGCCTGATCAGCACCAGTGCACTGGCAGCGGAAAGCGCCGATTTAGCCTCACTGGTTAACCAACGCCTCAGCTACATGAAAGATGTGGCTGGCTACAAAGCGGCTCATCATCTGGCGATTGAGGACCTGCAACAAGAGGATAACGTACTGAAAGCCAGCCGACAGCAGGCTACGCAGTATGGGCTGGATGCCGATTCCGTTACCCCTTTTATTCAAGCGCAGATGGATGCCGCCAAGGCGATTCAGTATCGTTACCGCGCTGACTGGCTGGCCGTGCCGGAGAAAGATTGGCAGCCGCGTCCGTTAGACGAAGTGCGCGCCCAAATCGCTAAACTGAACGGTGTCCTGCTGCAACAACTCGCCGGTACACTGCACAAACAAGGCGGCAGCCTGAGCCAGTTGAATCACACGGCGTTTATGCACGCCGTTACGCAGAAGAACCTCAGCGAGCACGACAAGGCGCGTTTGTACAACGCCCTGAAACAAGCCAAATTGCAGAAATAATCTCTGGCGGCGTGCCCGTTGTGCGCGCCGCTCTCTTCCTGCTTTCCTCCTCCCGTCCCCTTGTCTTTAGCTCACACGCCACAGAAACCTGTCGCCCCATCGAATCTCTGACGATAAAGTCCCGTGCCATGTTGAATACATTGCGTCATACTCATTTTATGCGCAATTTTACTGCGCCATTCACCAACATTAAGACAGATTCTTACTGAGACTCGACCATCATGAAAACCAACGCGACAGCCGACAGCCCAGACGACAAAGGCCTCAATCTTGACCGATTTGATCTGGCGATTCTGCGTTATCTCCAGTCTGATTCCTCTATTTCCAATGTAGCGCTGGCGGAAAAGGTCAAGCTCAGCGCCCCCGCCTGTCTGCGGCGTGTGGAACGCCTGAAGCAGATAGGGTTAATCAAAGGCTATGTCGCGCTGCTGAATCCACAGGCATTGAATGTCGGCATGGTGGTATTAATCGGTGTCGTACTTGATCGCTCCACCCCGAAAAGTTTTGAAGATTTTGAAGCCGCGGTGCAGAAGATCAGCGGTTGCATGGAGTGCCACGTGGTCACCGGCGAGTTCGACTACATCCTGATGATCCGCACCAAAGACAACCAGAGCTTCAATAAACTGCACGCTGAACAGTTGCTGTTCCTGCCGGGTGTGCGTCAGATCCGCTCCTTTATCGGCTTGCGGGAAGTGCTCTCGACAACGCAATTGGTGTTTTAAGGACGCGTGTTGCAAGCAATCACGCCGGGGGGATCCCCGGCGTAGGCAGCACGACACCACCACACTCAGCCATTACGGAAAATATAGCTGTACGCACTCAGCGCCGGTGCGCCGCCGAGGTGGGCATAGAGCACTTTAGCGCCTTTCGGGAATTCACCGTTGCGCACCATGTCTATCATACCGTGCATGGATTTGCCTTCGTACACCGGGTCGGTCAGCACCCCTTCCAGACGGGCGCACAGGCGGATGGCTTCCAGCGTGCCGTCATTCGGCAGGCCGTATTCCGGGCCGCCGTAGCGGGTATCCAGCACCACGTCCTCTTCGGTAATCTCGCGACCTAACTCAACCAGACCGGCGGTGTGCTGCGCGATACGCAGGATTTGCGCTTTGGTCTTTTCCGGTTTGGCGGACGCATCAATACCGATAACGTTACGGGCGCGACCATCGGCGGCAAAGCCTACCACCATCCCGGCCTGAGTACTGCCGGTGACCGAGCACACCACGATATAGTCAAATTTAAAACCCAGTTCTTTTTCCTGCTGGCGTACTTCTTCGGCAAAGCCAACAAACCCCAACCCACCGTACGGGTGCTCAGAACAACCGGCCGGGATCGGGAACGGTTTACCGCCATTTTGTGAGGCTTCTTCCATCGCCTGCTTCCAGCTTTCGCGAATACCGATATCAAAACCGGCCGGGTCAAGACGGACATCCGCCCCCATAATGCGCGATAACTCGATATTGCCCACCCGGTCGTACACCGCGTCGGCATAGTTCACCCAGTTTTCCTGCACCAGAATACATTTCATCCCCAGGTGTGCCGCCACCGCTGCCACCTGACGAGTCTGGTTGGACTGGACGCCGCCAATCGACACCAGCGTGTCACAGCCCTGCGCCAGCGCTTCCGGGATCAGGTACTCCAGCTTACGGGTTTTGTTGCCACCGAATGCCAGCCCGCTGTTGCAGTCTTCACGCTTGGCATAAATCTCCACATCACCGCCCAGGTATTCACTCAGGCGTTTCATCGGGGTAATCGGCGAAGGTCCGAAAGTTAAAGGATAACGCGGGAATTTTTCCAGATTCATGGTCAGGCTCCGGGGTAGCTAACGTAGATTGAACAGGCATCAGATGAACGTTTTTCGCAGGGAAAACACCTCATCGCTGACCTTCGATACTACAGAAAAACCACTTAATTTAAATTGCGTTTTTCTCTTTATTTTTTATAAAAAATTAAACTATAAATCAAAAATGAAAACTTAAATTCAAAATAAATCCGATAAAAAGAAATAAAATTTCACTCAAGAGAAAGCAATAATCCTACACAGCGTTCAACGTAACGGCAGCCCAAAATCCACCCGGCAATGTTGGTCGTGCTGCTGTAGCGCCTGTTTGAGGAAAGCAAAAAAGCTCTCCAGAAGCGCGGTACGGGGCCTGCCCATCTCGGTGTGTAATTGCAAGGTGCGCTGACTCAGTTGATCCAGATTGACCGCTTTCATCGTCAGTCCATCATGTCTGGCGCGGCACAGAATGGAGAAATGGCTGCACACACTGACCGCTTCCGGCGTGGTGCGCACATAGTCATACAGGCTGGAAAAGTGGTTACAGGTAAACGCGGGTTCGATAAACACATTGTTCATTCGACACGAGAGATCAAACAGTTGCCGAATGGTCGAGGAGGGATCCGGCAGTGCCACCGGCCAGGCGTTGAGATCCGCCAGTTGAAAATCCCGGTTGGCCAGCGGATGGTCTTGCGCCATAAACACCAGTACCGGTGCCGGAAACGACGCCAGCACGTCCACGCCCTGCTCCGGTGCCAGGCAGAACTTGAGGGCCACGTCGCACTCGCCGTTACGCAACCACTCCGGTACCTGCCGGGCGCTGCCGACCGTCAGATAAAAATTGACGTGGGGATGTTGTTCACGAAAACGCGCCAGCAAGGTTGGCAGCAGGTGAAGGGCCAGCCCATCGGTACAAGCCACCCGCAATGTGGTCTGGCGTGCCGACTTCATCCCTTCCATTTCCGCTATCGCCAGTTCCATGTCGGCCATACTGCGCCGCACGTGATTCGCCAGAATATGTCCGGCATGGTTGAGCACCATGCCGCGGGTACTACGTTCAAACAGCGGCATTCCCAACCGGGTCTCCAGCCGCTGAATTTGCCGACTGATGGCGGACACCGCCACAAACAACTGCTGACTGGCGGCGCTAATGGAGCCGGTATTCACCACCGCCATAAAGTAACGAATTTCACTGTTATGCATAGATACCCTCCCCATACGATGGGCGTGAATTACTCTCTGTGGTCGGTAGCAGCTTATTGGGACACGAGGATGGGCTTATAAAAGTACAGTGCATAATTTCGTGCGGAATAAGCCAAATTATTTATTTGCTACACCACCGCACGCACGACAAGGAGAGGCTCAAACGCCGCCTCTCCTTGACCACTGGCTAAAGGCTAAACTGTGCCGCTGCGCGGTCCCTTCGGTGTTCGACTTCGCTAATCGGGCCGCCCGTGACGTGCTCCCGGCACGGCACGGGCTTTCGCGGCATCCATGCCGCTCACCCGGCGAAGTCGCCCACCTCAGCACAGTTTTGACGCCCGAAAACCACCTTAATCCTGTACTTAACGAGTTTGTAGTCGGCCTAAGAAACTTAAATTTCTGTAACTTGCTGTCGGGATTGCAACACACTGTTGCCCTCTTTTGCTAAATCCCAAAACAGGCCGCACATGATGTGCAGGGCTTCGCGCGCGACGTCCGCCAGCAGGTGTTCGTTGGGGGCGTGCTGGGAGCAGGCGGGGTACGAGTGCGGGACCCACAGCGTTGGCAAGCCGAGCGTGCGCAGGAAACAGGCATTGGGCAGGCCGCCGCCGAAATTGGGTAACACCGCGGCCTGTTTGCCGACCGAGCGTTCGATAGAGGCGACACCCCAATGTACCCACGGGTCGTCAGGGTCGATGCGGGTGGCTTCAAAACAGTTCTCCGGGTCGATGATGTCCACATCCTCAAACCCGCAGGCGTCAAGACGGCGACGCAGGTGTTCGGCAAAGTGTTCCACATCGCTGCCCGGTACATAACGCATATGGCACTGGGCGCGGGCCGTCGGCGGGATGGCGTGCGCCGGTTTATCCGGATTGCCGGTGACATACGCCAGCACATCCAGCGTATTCCAGCCATACACCTTTTCGGCAGCGCTCAACCCCGGCTCCCCCCAGTGTGGATCGATAGCCGGGTCACCCGGCGCACCGGCCAGTTCCAGACCGGACAAGGCGTGGCGCATCGAGGCGGACAGCGGTGGCGGCAGCAGTTCCGGCACCAGAATGCGGCCATTGGCATCCACCAGACAGCCGATCGCGTGCGCTAACCGAATACCGGGGTTACTGAGCAACCCGCCCCAGTTGCCGGAATGGTGCGCGCCGTCACGCAGCGTCAGTTGCAGGCCGAAGTTGAATACACCGCGAGAACCCAGAAACAGGGTGGGCCGTTCCGCACTGACGCGCGGGCCGTCCGAGGCGATGAACAGGTCCGCCGCCAGCCAGTCACGGTATTGCTGGCACACAGCATCCAGACCGGGCGATCCACACTCTTCGCCCATTTCCAGAATCAGCTTCACGTTGTAGCCCAGCCGGCCCTCACAGGCGCTCAGTACCACAGCCAGCGCCGCCAGATTGATGCTGTGCTGGCCTTTGTTGTCGGCGGTGCCGCGCCCGTACCAGCGGTTACCGTCCGGCGTCAGCGTCCACGGTGATAATCCGCTGCGCCAGCGTGCTGCATCCCCCATCACCACGTCGCCGTGGCCGTAGGTCAGCACCGTCAGTGCCGCCGCTGGCTCCATGCGGCGCGCCAGCAGAAAAGGCCCGCGATCCGCCACCGGATTCGGCACAATCAGGCACTCAAACCCCATGGCTTCCAGCAACGGGATCATCTCGTCGGTCAGGTAGCCCATCAGTACCGGGGCGCGTTCCGCGTTCTGACTTTCCGTCTGGCAGGCCACCCGGCGTGCCAGCACGTTACGAAATACGCCGGAGTCAAAATACGCCGCCGCATGTTGCATCATCTCTTCACGTGTCATCGTTGGTCCTTTTTTCTGTTCACGTCCTGCGGGTTGCGCGGGTTACGCCACCTCAATCGTCGGAATCCCCAGCCCAGGTTCTGGCGTCAGAACCGATGCCAGCAACGCGCGGGTATAAGGGTGCTGCGGCGCGCCAAATACCTGCTCGCGGGTGCCCTGTTCGACAATCGCGCCTTTACGCATCACCGCCACGTGATCCACCAGATATTCCACCACCGACAGGTTATGGCTGATAAACAGATAGGTCAGGCCCAGCTCTTTTTTCAGCGTCAACAGCAGGTTGAGGATCTGCGCCTGTACTGATACATCCAGCGCCGAGGTCGGCTCGTCGCAAATCAGGATCGCCGGTTGCAGGATTAATACCCGGGCAATCGCCACCCGCTGACGCTGACCACCAGAAAGCTGTCCGGGGTACTGACCGTGGGTACGCTCAGGCATCCCCACCCTGTCGAGCATCTCGCGTACCCGCTGTTTACGTTCCGCCGGTGTGCCGATGTGGTGCAGCCGTAACGCCACCTCCACGATATCCGCCACCGTGCGGCGTGGGTTGAGCGAGGAATAAGGGTCCTGAAAGATAGGCTGCATGCGGCAGGCCAACTCACGGCGATCGCCCGCGTCTATCTCACGCCCTTCAATCAACACATTGCCGGATGTGGGCGGCAGCAGGCCGAGCAGCATTTTCGCCAGCGTACTCTTGCCACAGCCGGATTCGCCCACCAGCCCCAGCGTTTCCCCCCGGCGAATGCGTAAAGACACATTATCCACCGCGCGGATTTCACCGGGCGGTGAGAACATCCCACGGTTGAGTCGGAACACCCGGCTGAGTGCGCACAGCTCCAGCGCGATATCGTCGTTGCCCGGAATAGGCGGTAACACGCGGCCGCCCACTGCAGTTATCGGGTTCATACCGCCACCTCCGTCATCACCGCGTCCACACAACGCACCGCATGGTGTTCTGTCAGCGCCACATAGGGTGGCTCCTGCGCACAATCGCGACGACACTGCTGGCAACGGTTGCGAAACGCGCAGCCCTGTTGCGGGCCGATCAGGCTCGGCACCACGCCGGGGATAGCCTGCAACGGCTCACCCGGCACGGTACGTCCGGCCACCGGAATACACTCCAGCAAGCCACGGGTATAGGGGTGACAAGGCTGGTGGAACAGTTCCATCACCGGAGCGGTTTCCACCACCTGCCCGGCGTACATCACCGCCACCCGATCAGCGATACGTGCCACCACGCCAAGGTCATGGGTGATGAACACCACCGCGGTGCCAAATTCCTGTTGCAGCTCGCGCAACATCCGCAGGATCTGCGCCTGAATAGTGACATCCAGCGCAGTGGTCGGTTCATCAGCGATGATCAACTCCGGGCCGCACATCAGCGCCATGGCGATCATGATGCGTTGCCGCAGGCCGCCGGAGAGCTGATGCGGATACTGCCGTAGCCGTTCCGCCGCCATCGGAATGCCGACGCGATTCATTAGGTACACCGCCCGCTCGCGCGCCTCGGCTTTAGAAACCTTACGGTGCGCCAGCAAGGTTTCACACAGTTGATCCCCCAACGTGAACGATGGGTTTAACGAGGTCATCGGCTCCTGAAAGATCATCGCCATCTGGCTGCCTCGCAACGCCGCGCGCTCACGTGGGCTCAGCGCCAACAAGTCAGTGCCACGAAACCGCAACGTCTCAGCACGACGCTCAGCATTACGTGGCAGCAGGTCCATCAATGCCAGCGAGGTCATCGATTTGCCACACCCTGACTCACCGACCAGACACAGCATTTCACCGCGCCGTACCGAAAAATCGATGCCGCGCACCGCGTGCAACGTGCCGCGCGGCGTCGTCAAATCGACCCGCAGGTTTTTCACCTCCAGCACGATCTCGGCCTGCCCCTCGCCCGTCAGCCTGTCCCCACCGGTAGTCTCAATCGTTGTATGCATAGCGTTCTCCTCAGAGCCTAAGGCTCTCAATTGCGGCCATCCAGCGCGGTCACATCTCGCAACCCGTCACCCACCAGATTGATGCTCAACACCAACAGCGCCAGCACCACGCCGGGGATCACAATCACCCACGGTTGAAAGAACATGTAGGCCTTGCCTTCCGCCACCATCAGCCCCCAGGAGGGCATCGGCGGCTGTACGCCGAGACCAAGAAACGACAAGGTGGCCTCCAGCAAAATCGCGTGGGCTATTTCAAGCGTCGCCACCACGGTCAGCGGCCCCAGCAGATTAGGCAGAATCTCCCGCAGCATGATGAACAGCGATGACGCGCCGAGTGTCTGCGCCGCCGCGATAAATTCCGCGTCGCGTAGCTGACGCGTTACCGAGCGCGAGACAATCAGAAAACGGTCCCACAGCAGTAAGCCCAGCAGCATAATCACCACCTTGACCGAGCCGCCCACCAGCGAGGCCAGCGCCAGCGCTACCAGGATCACCGGCATCGACAAACGCACGGTCAGCAGATAACTCACCACCGCATCGACCCGGCCGCCGAAATACCCCGCCAGCACTCCCAGCGCAATGCCGATGGTGCCGGCCAGCATCACCGATACCAGCCCGATGGCGAGCGATACCCGGGCACCGAACAGCAGGCGGCTCAGGTAATCCCGCCCCAGCTTGTCAGTACCGAGCAGATGCGCCCAACTGCCTTTGTCATGCCACACCGGTGGGATCAACCGTCGGCTGACATCCTGCGCATAGGGGTCGTGCGGGCTGATGAGCGGAGCCAGAAGCGCCAGCAGCACAATCGCCCCCAGAATCACCAGCCCAATCGTCATACCGTGGTGCCCCAGAATCTTGCGCTGCCAGCGCTGCCACGGCCCAGGCTCCGGTAACAGGCCAGGCTGCGGCGCGGTTTTCATTATCACCGCCAGTCGTGCTATTGCTGTTTTCATCACGGCTCCTTATCTGCTGCGCAGTCGTGGGTCGAGTAGCGCGTTGAGTACATCCGCCAGAAACGTCAACCCGATGTAAAACACGGCGATGATCAACACGATGGCCTGCACCACCGGGAAGTCGTTGCGGGCGATGGAATCCCACGCCAGTTGTCCCAGCCCTTGTAGTGAAAACACCGACTCAATCACCACCGAACCACCGAGCATGAACCCCAGTTCCACCGTCGCCAGCGCCACTACCGGGATGATGGCGTTACGCAAGCCATGCTTGACCACCACCTTAAAGGCGCTCAGCCCTTTGGCCCGTGCGGTGCGGATGTAGTCGGAGCCCAGTACATCGAGCATGCCGGAGCGGGTCAGACGCATCAGCGACGGCATGGCGTAATACCCCAGCGCCACCGCAGGCAGTACAAAGTGTTGCCAGCTACCGTTACCGGCTACCGGCAGCCATTTCAGCCCGACGGCAAAGATAAGGATCAGCACCAGCGCGAACCAGAAATTGGGCATCGCCTGCCCCACCACCGAGACCAGCATGGCGAAACGATCGACCCAGGTATCCCGAAACACCGCCGCCAACACCCCAAGCGGAATAGCCACCGTTAACGCCAGCAGCAACGACACGCCGCCCAGCGTGAGGGTGACCGGCATACGCTGGCCGACCAGCTCCATCACCGTGTTTTCAAAATAGAATGAGCGACCAAAATCCAGTTGCATCGCCGACCACATCCAGTGAGAGAACTGGCTCAGCAAGGGTTTATCCAGCCCATTCTGCACCCGAATCTGGGCGATGGTTTCGGCGCTCGCATCCGGCCCGGCAATGGCGGTCGCCAAATCACCAGAGAGATGCAGCAGCGAAAAACTGACCGCCGCCACGGTAAACAACACCGCCAGCGCCACCAGTAACCGTTGAACAACGTACTTCACCATAAGCCACTCCTTACCCCTCACGTGCAGTCAGTGTTCCGGCCACCTTTACTTCCAGCTCGCCTCGGCGAAACGTGGTAGTTCATCCGGCCAGTCCTGAAAGTTCAGGTCGGCGGTAAACGCGTAATGGGTGGAATAAGAGAACAGCGGTGCCATGTAGGCTTGCGCCGAAATGTGTCCCAACAGCGCGGCATACTGCGCGCGGCGCTGCTGCGGGTCTATCACGGTATCCGCCTGTGCCAGCTCGGCCATCACAGCAGGGTCTTTCCAGATATCACTGCCTTTGCCGCCAAAATAGGGGGTGACGAACGCGGTCGCGTCGTTGATAGAAAACGAGCCCCAGGTACTGAACGCCAGCGGTGCCTGACCCGACGCCAGCGCACTCGCCATCACCGGGTACTGCACGAAATGCAGCCGTGCACGGATGCCAACTTTGCGCAAATCGCCAATAATGGCCTCGGCGTAATCGCGCTCGCGGTAGGCCCACAGATCGGTATCAAACCCGTTGGCATAGCCCGCTTGTGCCAGCAGTTGTTTCGCTTTGGCCGGGTCATAGGGATACTGGATCACCTGACTGGTATCGCAGGCGGTCTGGGTACGAAAACAGGCGGAGTACACCGGTTTGCTGCCACCACGCACCAGATTATCGACCATCGCCTGACGGTTAATGGCGTAGTTGATCGCCTGACGCACGCGCAAGTCTTTGAACGGCACCCCTTCCGGACCGGTGGCGTTGGTGTTCAGTGCCAAAAAGCCGACACGCATGGTTTCACCGCTTTTCACCGCGATATTCGGCATGGCTGACAACGAATCGACCTGATCCGACGCCACACGCCAGATCCAGTCCACCTGTCCGGTCATCAACTGGGCCACACGCGCTTCCGGGTCGCGGATCACCACAAACTGTATCTTGCCGATTTTGGGCTGCCCGATGGGGCTGTCTTTGAAATAGTCCGGGTTTTTCACCATCATCACGCCTTGCCCCGGCATGACCTTGACGATTTTGTACGGACCGGTGCCAACCGGTGCTTTGCTAAAACCTTCCAGTTTCACCTGCTGAAAATAATGGGCGGGGTAAATCGGTGTCGGGCCGGATAAATATTCCAGCGCCGCCGGGAACGGTTTTTTCAGATGCAGACGCACCGTATAGTCGTCTACTTTTTCCACCTTATCGATCCAATCGACGCTTTGTGGAATCACCGAGGCGGTATTCGGCCCGGCGATATTGTCGAAGGTGTACACCACATCATCGGCGCTAAAGGCATCGCCATTATGGAAGGTCACGCCTTTACGCAGATGCAGCAGTAATACCGTGGGCGATTCCCATTGCCAGTCGGTCGCCAGTTCGCCTTTATATTCCCCGGTTTTCGGATCGCGATAAATCAGCGTATCCCAGGCGAGGTGCGCCAGAATTACCCCTTCGCGCATGTTATTGTGGTACGGACTGACGTTTTCCACCTCACTGTCAGAGGCGTAAACCAGCGTGTCATTTTGTTTGCTGGCATAGCTGGTGCAGGAAACACCTGCCAGTAACGCGGTTAATGCATATTTCCGAACAAATTTCCGAATATGTCTTGCCAGATTACGAGCCATGCTGTTCTCCACCACCAGAAGGATGAATAAAAAGGATCTCTACCCCAAAGCATTCATTGGTGATATTGCAAGAGCAGCGCCAAATAAGGATTATTCTCGTTACCGATTTTCGAGATATGCTTTCTCAAAAAGAGAAAGCGCTGATAAACAGGGGATGTATTACCTCTGGCAATAATAAAAATGAATGAAAAAAACAGCATGACAAATCACACCCGGTGCCATTTCGACAGTAACGGGTCTATTTCAGTGCAAAAAACAATCGGACTGCACCATTTGCGTGATGCGTAATAAGGAGAGGTTATTTCTATTTTTGTGAAAGCGGTATTACCGCTCTACCCAGCGTCGGTCGGTATCTATAAACACAATTCGATTCGGGTGATGCCTATCATCATTCATCTTTACAGACCGGGAGCGAATTAATACGCCGCGTCTTAATACATCACGATAGCGCAATATATTTAGAGCCGTTCCCCATCGAGGTGGTTCTGACCAGGACAGAACACAGACAACACGCCGCGCTGCTTGAACAGGCAACGCATGGGTCCAACCTTGCGGACAGCGCAGCGAGTGAACCGGTACAGCTCAGAATACCCGAAAATGTCGAACACGGCTCAAGGCCAAAACACCCGCCGGTGAGACTGGCTATACCAAATTGACAGCGCGTTGTTACTCCCCGCTCCCTCAATAAACGGTTTGCACAAAATCTCGAACATTCACTGCATTGCTATTTTCATGCACCTCGAATTATTTAGGGTATACACGTTTTTTTGAACCCAAACCCCCTCAAATCAGGCCCTTTTTATGCGATGATTTGATCCATTACCGTTTCTCATACAACAACTGTCTACATGACCGAATCGATCCCCAGCTATGAAGCAATGATGCCCGTGGTCTTGCAAGCCATTGCCGATGGCGCCCCGAGGCCGTTGCGTGACGTATTTGACCGCGTTTGCCAGCATTACGCGTTTAGCTCCGAGCAACTTGCCCACACCCTGCCCAGCGGTCGTCAAACGACGATTCGCTCCCGGGTCGGCTGGGCGAAAACCTATCTGGTGAAAGCGAAGCTGATTGCGCAACCCAAGCGTGGCATTTGTCTGATTACCGAACGTGGCCTGGCCGCGTTGGCATCAGGACAAAAGATAGACAATCACTATCTGGCGCAATTTGATGAGTTTGTAGCGTTCACGCTCGCATCTAACGAAGGCGATGAAAGCGTTGAGCACGCTCCGGCCGACAAAGGCGCGAACCTCATCTCGGCGGATCCCGCCCAGGCACAAACCCCCCAAGAGCAGATAGAGCAGGCGTTAGCCTCCCTCAACCGCTCTCTTGCCGATGAACTGATGGCCGAGATCCTGGCCATGTCGGCGCGTTTCTTTGAACAGCTCGTGGTCGACTTGATGGTCGCCATGGGGTATGGCGGCAACCAAAAGGATGCGGCCCAAACAACGCGAGCGAGCAACGACGGCGGTGTTGACGGGGTGATTAAAGAGGACCGGCTGGGCCTCGATTCCATCTATCTGCAGGCGAAACGTTACACCGAGAAGAAAATCGGCCGTCCCGACATTCAATCCTTTGTCGGCGCGCTGGAATCGCATCGGGCGCGTAAAGGCGTCTTTATCACCACCTCGGGGTTTAGCCAAGAAGCATGGGAATATGTGGAACGGATTGAAAAGCGTATCGTACTGATTGACGGCCCCCGTCTCACGGCATTGATGATTGAATACGGCGTGGGCGTTGCGCCCCGTCAGACTATCGCCATCAAGGCACTGGATTCAGATTATTTTTTGGAAGACTAACATGGCCAAAACACCCGCCAAAAAAACCGGCAAAGGCTTTGAAGAAACCCTTTGGGATACCGCCAACCAGCTGCGCGGCAGCGTGGAATCCTCTGAATACAAACATGTGGTACTCAGCCTGGTTTTTTTGAAATTCATCAGCGACAAGTTCGAGGCCAAGCGCAACCAACTGATCAATAACGGCCAGGAAGCGTTTGTCGAGATGGATGTTTTCTATCAGCAAGACAACGTGTTCTTCCTGCCCGAAGCGGCCCGTTGGTCCTATGTGAAGGCCCGCGCCAAGCAGGACGATATCGCCGTGATTATCGACACCGCGCTCGCCACCATCGAGAGCAGCAACCAGGCGCTCGCCGGCGCTCTGCCCGACAACTACTTCTCGCGCCTCGATCTGGAGCCGACGCGTCTCTCGTCATTGATTGATACCATCGAGAACATCGACACCCTGGCCAATGAATGCCACCTGACCGAAGACGATCTGGTCGGCCGGGTCTATGAATACTTCCTCGGCAAGTTTGCCGCCACCGAAGGCAAGGGGGGCGGTGAATTCTATACCCCCAAATGCATCGTCACCCTGCTGGCCGAAATGCTCGAACCCTATCAGGGCAAGATCTACGACCCCTGCTGCGGTTCCGGCGGCATGTTTGTTCAATCGCTGAAATTC
The DNA here is from genome assembly GCF_009372235.1 of Dickeya oryzae. GTDB lineage: Bacteria > Pseudomonadota > Gammaproteobacteria > Enterobacterales > Enterobacteriaceae > Dickeya > Dickeya oryzae. The sequence continues at coordinate 163,107 of NZ_SULL01000006.1, forward strand.
GTCGAAAGCCATCAGGGCAAGAGCAAGGATATCGCCATCTACGGGCAAGAGCTGACCAGCACCACCTACAAGCTGGCCAAGATGAACCTGGCGATTCGCGGGCTTATCGGCAACCTGGGCGAGCGCGCCGCCGACACCTTCTTTAACGACCAGCACCCGGATCTCAAGGCCGACTACATCATGGCCAACCCGCCGTTTAACTTAAAAGAGTGGCGGGGCGAGGCGGAGCTCACCGACGATCCGCGCTTTGCCGGCTTTCGCACCCCGCCTACCGGCAACGCCAACTATGGTTGGATCCTCCATATGCTCGCTAAACTCTCGGAGGATGGCACCGCCGGCTTTGTGCTGGCTAACGGCTCCATGAGCTCGAACACCAGCGGCGAAGGGGAAATTCGCCAAAAACTGATTGAAGATGACCGCATCGAATGCATGATCGCCCTGCCGGGCCAGCTCTTCTTCACCACCCAGATCCCAGTCTGCCTGTGGTTTATGAGCAAAAACAAAGCGGCCAACCCTGCACTCGGCTACCGCGACCGCCGGGGTGAAACCCTGTTTATCGACGCCCGCGAGCTCGGCACCATGGTCGGCCGTACCACCAAGGAACTCACCACCGAGGATATCGCCCGCATCAGCGATACCTTCCACGCCTGGCGCAGTAGCGACGCGGAGCTGGCGCGCCGCATCGCGGCTAACGAGATCGGCATTGCGCGTTATGAAGATCAGCCCGGCTTCTGCAAGGCCGCGACACTGGCTGAGATGGCAGCCAACGACTTTGTGCTGACGCCGGGGCGCTATGTCGGCGCGGCGCAAGTGGAAGATGACGGCATCGCCTTTGAAACCAAAATGCAGGAACTGACCCAAACTCTCTATCGCCAGCTAAATGAGGCAGCAGAGCTTGATAAGGCGATCCGTGACAATATGGAGGCGCTGGGTTATGGCGAGTAAATGGAAAACAACGAAACTCCTCGATCACTATGATATTCGTTCTGGCTTATCCAAACCTGCAGAAGACTTTGGTTCTGGCTATCCATTTTTGACGTTTAAAGATGTTTTCTATAATTATTTCACTCCTGACATATTGGGTGATTTAGTTCAATCTAACGATAAAGAACGAGCGAGTGGCTCAGTCAAACGTGGCGATGTATTTCTAACCAGAACTAGCGAAACAATGCATGAACTCGGCATGAGCTGTGTAGCCCTCCAAGATTATGAAAATTCAACTTTCAACGGCTTTTGCAAGCGTTTACGCCCACATAAGGAAAGTGAATTAGCCCCAGAATATGTTGGTTATTATTTGCGCAGCCCAAAGTTTCGACAATCAATGCTCGCATTTTCAACGATGTCAACGCGAGCTAGTCTTAATAATGAAATGATCGGTCGTCTTGAGATATCTTATCCATCAAAAAATGAACAGATCAAGATTGCCAGAATACTCAAAACTCTAGATGACAAAGTCGCCCTCAACCGCCAAATTAACCAAACCCTAGAGCAAATGACACAGGCGCTATTTAAATCCTGGTTTGTGGATTTCGATCCGGTGGTGGATAACGCGCTCGATGCGGGCTTCTTCGAGCAGAATATTGATCTCCCCAACGAACTGCTGCGTCGCGCCGAAGCCCGCATGGCGGTACGTGCACAAGATGGCTTTAAACCCATGCCAGACTCCACTCACCAGCTCTTCCCCGCAGCCTTTGTGCAGTGCGCAGAGCCTTCTCTTGGCCTAGGAGGCTGGGTACCGAAGGGGTGGAATATATCTACAATCGGCGATGAATTTACTGTTAAAGGTGGATCAACCCCCAGCACCACCAATCCCAATTTCTGGGAAGATGGTGATATTCATTGGACATCTCCCAAAGATCTATCTGGCAATCCTGATAAAATTTTGCTCACAACTGAACGTAAAATAACCTCAACTGGATTAGATAAGATCACGTCAGGTTTACTACCACCAGAAACTGTACTAATGTCGTCTCGCGCACCTGTAGGATATTTAGCTATCACAAAAATACCTACAGCTATCAATCAAGGATATATTGCCGTCACAAAGACCAAACACCTATCCCAAGCGTTTGTGCTATATTGGTTAGACTCAAATATTGAACTAATAAAAAGTTTGTCTGGCGGTACAACTTTTGCTGAAATCAGTAAAAAGACATTCCGAACCATACCCATAGTTATTCCCGATAGCCAACCAATTGATTTGGCATCAAATATTATTTCCTCTCATCTAGATAAGATCAGTGCCAATGCTGCGGAGTGTAGACAACTAGAAAAAATTCGAGATTATTTGCTTCCTAAGCTAATCAGTGGCGAACTCGAGGTTAATCCATGAGTGATAACTCTTTCCGCCTTAGATTGAGTACAAGAGCGATAGCAGAAACAGAAAATGCTATCGAGCTTATAGCGCAAAAGGACCGTCTGGAAAGGGCTATTCACGCACAAGACCCTGCCCTTTCTATTGATTTGTCAAAAGCGTTTCTCGAATCAATATTCAAGACAATAATATCTGATCGGCTAGAGGAACCTGATTTACGGAAAGATTTCTTCCCTCTATTTAATGACGTTAAAAGTAACCTAGCATTTAGTGACAATGTTGATGTTGCGAATAAACTCTCTCGACTGGCAGGCTCTATAGTCAATGTAACTAATGAGCTTAGAAACAGGTATGGAGCAGCTTCTCATGGCAATGATGGTTATCATCATAGTGGGCTTACAATTGGCGACGTAGAGTTTGTAGCATCATCTGTAGATGGTTTAGCTGCATTTCTTTATCAGAAACATCGAGAAACTCTCGAACCAGAAAATCATCACCGAATCCAATATGACGATTATCCTGATTTCAATGATTGGATTGATGGACAATACAAATCTTATTCAATGGAATTATCTGACCAAGTAATTATTAATTACACCGCGAGCAAAATGCTTTTTAACAATGACCTAGAAGTGTATAGGGAAATGCTGCTCCAATATAGCTCGACTGAAAATGAGGAAGAAAATGACGATGATGACTAATACCTCATATTTCAATGAAAGCAAATTGGAGCAAGCCATTATCGACCTACTGGGGGAATACCGTGATCAGAGGGGTAATACCTGCTACCCCCACTTTGTCGGCTGCAACTTAACGCGAAAAGACAAGAGTGACGTTCTTCTCACAGCCGATCTAAGTGCTTATCTTGCAGAGCGCTATCAGGATGAGGGGATCACGCCGGGGGAAATTACGTCGATCGTGCGCCAGCTCGACACCCTGCCGGCCAGCGATCTTTACCAAAGCAATAAGACCTTCTGCCACTGGCTCGGCAACGGCTTTCTGCTCAAACGTGAAGATCGCAGCCAGAAAGACCTGCATATCGAGCTGTTCGATAGCCGCACCCTGCCTGACCTGTTAGCTCGGTTGTTTGCCAACGCCGACCAACATGCCGCCAATCCAACGGCGCGCATGGCAGAAGAGGCGAAGCTGTGGGATCTCAGCGATTGCAACCGCTTTCGGCTGGTCAATCAGTTAGAGATTGAGGGGAAAAACCGCGATGGTGGGGTGCAACTGCGCATCCCCGATGCCATCTTGTACCTCAATGGCTTGCCGCTGGTGGTGTTTGAGTTCAAATCGGCGGTGCGCGAAGACGCCGCCACCCTTTATGACGCCTGGCGTCAGCTCTGCGTACGCTATCGGCGCGATATCCCTAAGCTCTTCGTCTACAACGCGTTTTGTATCATCAGCGACGGGGTCAACAACAAGCTCGGCAACCTGTTTGCCCCCTACGAGTTCTACTACGCCTGGCGCAAGGTGAGCGGGTGCGAATCCACCGAGAAAGACCAGGCGACCCACGGCATCAACGCGCTCTACACCCTGATCCAGGGGCTGTTCCACCCTCTGCGGCTGCTCGATGTGCTGAAGAACTTTGTCTTCTTCCCCGATAACGCCAAGCATGAGGTGAAGATCTGCTGCCGCTACCCCCAGTACTACGCAGCGCGCAAACTCTACTACAACATCAAAAAAGAGCGCCGACAGGTGGCCGCGGATGGCGAGTTGCTGGGCGGTAGCGGTAAAGGCGGCACCTACTTTGGCGCTACCGGCTGCGGCAAAAGCTACACCATGCTGTTTTTAACGCGCCTGCTGATGAAGAGCATCGATTTTGAAAGCCCGACCATCGTGCTTATCACTGACCGTACCGATCTCGACGAGCAGTTGGCCAAGCAATTTTGCAGCGCCACCGCCTTTGTCGGCGATGCCATCATCGAACCGGTGGCAAGCCGACAGGATCTGCGGGAAAAACTGGCCGGCCGCGCCAGCGGCGGGGTATTTCTTACCACCATTCACAAGTTCACCGAAGATATCCAACTGCTGTCGACACGCAGCAACATCATCTGTATCTCGGACGAGGCGCACCGTAGCCAGGTGAACCTCGACCAGAAGTTGGTGATGAACCTGGAACGCGGCGTCCTCAAGAAAACCTACGGTTTTGCCAAATACCTGCACGATTCACTGCCTCACGCCACGTATGTCGGCTTTACCGGCACGCCCATCGACGCCACTCTTGATGTGTTTGGCGCACCTATCGACAGCTACACCATGACCGAGGCGGTCAACGACGACATCACGGTACGCATCGTCTATGAGGGGCGCGCCGCGAAGGTGGTACTCGACAACGACAAGCTCAACGAGATTGAACGGTACTACCAGGAGTGCGAGCAACAAGGCGCCAGCGAATACCAGATTGAAGAGAGCAAGAAGGCCAGCGCCAATATGAACGCCATATTGGGCGACCCTGACCGGCTCCAGGAACTGGCGAAAGATTTTATCAAACACTACGACAAGCGGGTCGCTGAGGGTTCCACCATCAAGGGTAAGGCGATGTTTGTCTGCGCCAGCCGCGAGATCGCCTATGACTTCCATCAGTGTCTCAAGGAACAGCGCCCCGGCTGGTTTGTCGCCCAGCAGGCTATCGACGGCGTCACCCTCACCGCGACAGACAAAGACGAGTTGATGGCGTTGCCGTTGGTTAACCTGGTGATGACCCGGGGTAAAGATGATGGGGCCGAGATGTATGAACTGCTCGGCACCAAGGAGTATCGCAAAGCGCTGGACAAGCAGTTCAAAAACCCCAAATCCAACTTCAAGATCGCCATCGTGGTGGATATGTGGCTGACCGGTTTCGACGTGCCCGAACTCGATACCCTCTACATCGACAAGCCGCTGCAAAAGCACAACCTGATCCAGACCATTTCGCGGGTCAACCGCAAGTTTGCAGGCAAACAGAAAGGGCTGGTGGTCGACTACATCGGCATCAAGAGCCGGATGAACATGGCGCTGGCCATGTACTCCAAAAGCGACGAGACCAATTTCGAGGATATTCGCCAGTCGCTTGTCGAAGTACGCAATCATCTGGATTTACTCGGCAAACTCTTCCACACCTTCGACAGCCGGGATTACTTCTCAGGCGAGCCGACCTTACAGCTTGCCTGCCTTAACCGCGCCGCTGAATTTGCCCAACAGACCAAGAAGATAGAGCTGCGATTTATGGGGCTGGTGAAGCGTTTGAAAGCCGCCTATGACATCTGCGTTGGCAGCGAGGAGCTCACCCAAACCGAGCGCGAATGGGTTCACTTCTATCTGGCAGTGCGCTCCATCGTCTACAAGCTCACCAAGGGGGATGCTCCCGATACGGCGCAAATGAACCAGAAAGTGCGCGAAATGATCGCCGAAGCGCTCAGGGCCGATGGCGTGGAGGAGATCTTCGCCCTGGGCGACGAGCAGGCCGAGACCATCGATATCTTCGACGACGAGTATCTGGCGCGGGTCAGCAAGATCAAACTGCCCAACACCCGGGTACAGTTGCTACAGAAGATGCTGGAAAAAGCCATCAGCGACTTTAAGAAAGTCAACCAACTGCAGGGGATCAACTTCTCCAAGCGTTTTAAGGCGCTGGTGGAACAGTACAACGAGCGCAAAGAGAACGATGTGCTCAACGGCGAGGAGTTTGACACCTTCACCCAGCAGATGACCGATATGATCTACGACATCAAGGCAGAGATGATGTCGTTTAGCGATCTTGGCATCGACATGGAGGAAAAAGCGTTTCTCGATATCCTCGAACACATGTGCGTGAAGTACCAGTTCACCTACGACGAGGAGAAGATGCTGGCGCTGGCCAAAGCGATGAAGGTCATCGTCGATAACACCGCCCAGTACCCCGACTGGAGCAACCGCGACGATATCAAAGCCAAGCTGAAGGTCGATCTTATCCTGCTGCTGCACCGCTACGACTTTCCGCCGGTGGCCAACGACGAGGTCTACAAGAGCGTGCTGGAGCAGGCGGTAAACTTCAAAAAGTACCAAGCATGAAGGTTTAATCCCGAACAACGAAGCAGGGAAACGCAGGGAGTAAGCGCCCGGTAGTTTTTTTCGCCGTATTGCAGGGCATTTTGCGAACCGCGTTACAGAAACTGAGGGCCAGCCTAAATGCTGCGATATACCGGATCCCACCGCTGCTGAACTGAACGCGATGTCGATGCTGTTGCCAATCCCCGTCATCCGACGAGGGCATCCTCTCATGAGTAAAATACCCACATCCGCACCAGAGAGCACCTCCGGTGCGGGCATTGATATTCCGTCGGCTCCCTACGACATGATCAACCCGCCATCCACATTGATCGTCTGGCCGGTGATGTAGCGTGCGTCGCTTGATGCAAGGAACGCCACCAGCCCGGCCACATCCTCCGGCTTGCCCGCACGTTTGAGCGGGATGCCTTGCACCCACTCTGCCATCAGTTCCCCTTTGCCGTAGTGTTTTTCCTCGGTGCTGAGGATTTCACCCCATACCCGGTCGTTGTAGTCCCACATGTCACTGTCGATGATGCCGGGGCAAAACGCGTTGACGGTGATGTTCCACGGGGCCAGTTCTTGTGCCAGGCTCTGGGTAATGCCGATGACGCCCATCTTGCTGGCGGCATAGTGCGGCGTATAGATAAACCCTTTGCGCCCCTGCCCGGACGAGGTATTGATCAGGCAACCGTGCTGCTGCTTCACCATATACTTCGCCGCCTCGCGGCAGCACAGCCACACGCCGGTGGTATTCACCGCCAGCACCCGCTCGAAATCGACTTTCGGCATCCGGTCAAAATAATCGATGGTGATGACCCCGGCGTTTTGTACCGACACGTCAATCCGCCCGAAGCGCTCTGCCGCCTGCTGATACAGCGTCTGCACCTGTGCTTCATCGGTGACATCCACCACCCGTGGCAACACCTCTGTGCCATAACGGTGCTGTATATCCGCTGCTGTCGACATCACCCGTTCCGAGTTGGACACCATCACCAGATGAGCGCCATCGCGGGCAAACCGTTCGGCGATGCCAGCGCCAATCCCGCGGCAGGCACCGGTAATCACCACCGTCTTCCCATGAAAATCGCGTTGCATCGTCTGCTCCTCACTCAGGATGATTCGCCTGCCACAAGGTACGTTGTACCGCCTCCTGCCACCCCTGCCAGCTCGCCTGATAACGCTGATGGCGCGCCTCGTCCGGTAGCCAACTGTCGTGCGTCGGCAGTAACGGTTCCAGTTGCTGATCGCTCAACCGGCCCAGAGTGCGCCGCGCCAGTAACCCGGCCCCCAGCGCTGAGAGTTCGGTGGTGGTGCTGCGCGCCACCGGGCAACCCAGCAGGTCAGCCTGAAACTGCATCAACCAGCCGTTGCGGGTCGGCCCGCCATCCACCATCAACTGCGCCAGATGAAAATCCGGGTGTTGCTTCATTGCGGTCACCACATCGGCTATCTGGTAGGCGATCGCCTCCAGAGCGGCACGTACCAGATGCGCCTGACCACTGCCGCGACTGAGTCCGCACATCAGGCCACGCGCGCGATCGCTCCACCAGGGCGCACCCGCACCGGTCAGCGCCGGGACGAAATACACCCCGTCGGTGGACTCGATACTGGTGGGCAACGTCTGCAACGCCTCACTCAGTGCCGCCTCCGGCAGGGCGTTCAGCCCGGTGGCCTGTAGCATCCAGGCCACACCATCGCCAGTATGGGGAATATTCCCCTCCAGCGCATAGACCGCCCGCTCACCATCGTGCCAGGCCACAGTGGTCGCCAGGGTGGTGATACGTGTATCCGGCACGCCCAGCGGGGCCATCACCGACGAGCCGGTGCCGTAAGTCGCTTTCACCCCACCCGCACGCCCCAGCCCGTGGCCGTACAGCGCGGCGTGGGAATCGCCCACCATCGCCAGAATCGGGATGCCGTCCGCCACGCCGGGCACGCCGCAGGTCACGCCGAACTCACCGGCCGACGGCATCAGCTCTGGCAACGCGGCGCGTGGAATGCCGAACAACGCCAGCATCCCGTCATCCCATTGCAGGTGGTGCAGATTAAGCAACTGAGTACGGGCAGCGTTGGAGAGATCACAACGGAACTGCCGCCCGCCGGTCAGGTGCCACAGCAGCCAGGCATCAATGGTGCCGAGGCAAATCTCACCACGCGCCGCTCGGGCGTGACCATCCGGCGTGTTGTCCAGCAGCCAGCGCATTTTCGAGCCGGAGAACAGCGGGGCCACCGGCAACCCGGTCGCCGCGCGGATAGCGGCCTCCTGCTGGCTGTGCCGTAATTGTTCGCAAAACGGTGCCGAGCGGGAACACTGCCAGGTCAGCGCCGGGGAGATAGGCTGGCCGTTATCACGCCGCCAGCCGATAGCGGTTTCCCGCTGGTTGCTGATAGCCAGCGCCGCGACCCGTTCAGCCCCGACCTGGGCTATCACCTCGCGCACCACCACGAATGACCCGGCCAGCAGCGCCTCACCGTCCTGCTCCACCCAACCGGCATGCGGGGTCATCAGGCCAAGCGGGCGTGACGCACGCGCCACCACCTGACCGAGCGCGTCAATCGCCACCGCCTTGACGTTACTGGTGCCTTCGTCGAGTGCGATGATCACGTCTCTAGACATGGCTCACCTCCGACAACGGGTTAACTGACTGCTTTTTTTCATGGCGACGCATCATGACCACCTTGTTTTGCAGCCGCTGCTGGAACTGGTCGATCACCACCGCAGTGACGATCACCAGCCCCTTGATCACCATTTGCCAGAAGTCGCTGACGCCCATCATCACCATGCCATCGGCCAGAAACACGATCACAAACGCACCGATGATCGAACCGGAAACCCGACCGCGTCCGCCCGCCAGCGCGGTGCCGCCCAGCACGGTGGCACCGATGGCGTCCATCTCGAACATATTGCCGGTCATCGGGTGGGCGGTTTGCAGTTGCGAGGCCACCACCAACCCCACCAGCGCGGCACACAGGCCGGAAAAGGCGTAGACGAAGATTTTGACGTTGACGATCGGCACCCCGGCGAGACGGGCGGCGGACTCATTGCCGCCGATGGCATAGATATAGCGGCCCAGCGGGGTTTTACGCGTCAGGTACAGGCCGAGCAGCAAAAACGCCAGCATCAGCCAGATCGGCAGATAAATACCGAGCAGCGTGCCAGAACCCAGGAAAGCAAAACCGGTGTTGCCCAGCTCAGGCATGCCGTTGAGATTGGCGTAGGTGCTGCCGTCATTGAACAGCAGCGCAGCACCACGGGCGACATACATCATGCCCAGCGTACAGATAAACGGTGCCACCACCAGCCGGGTGATCACCACGCCGTTGACCAGCCCAATCAGCATCCCCAGCACCGATACGACCAGGATCACTTCCGGCACATTGAGAAACAGGATATTGCCGCCCCACAGTGGAATACCGTTAGTGAGCAGCGCACCGGCCACCATGCCACAGATACCGGCGACCGCACCGACGGAAAGATCGATACCCCCGGTGAGGATCACCAGCGTCATGCCGATAGCCAGCAGCCCGGTGATAGCCACATGTTGGGTCATGATCAGCAGGTTGGATGGGGTGAGGAAATTCGGCACCATCAGGCTGAAGAAGACAATCACGATCAGCAAAGCGATGAAGGTACGGGCCTTCAGCAGGTACATATACAACGTGTATTTTTGACTCATGATGAACTCCGGCCGGTTAGTCGTGAGGGGTGGAAGCGCTGATGAGGATTTCGCGGGTAACCTGACTGCGCGGCAGATCGGCGGTGATGCGGCCGTCAGCCATCACCAGAATACGGTCCGCCAGCGCCATCACTTCGTCCAGTTCGGACGACGAAAACATCACCGATAATCCCTGCTGCGCCATACGCCCGATCAGGTGGTAGACATCGGTTTTGGCTCCCACATCGATACCGCGGGTTGGCTCGTCGAGCAGTACCACCTGCGGCCGGGTCATCAGCGCCTTGCCCAGCACCACCTTCTGCTGGTTGCCGCCGGATAGCGAAGTGATCGGCAGTTCGTCGTCGCTGACCTTGATAGCCAGTTGGCGCACCATCTCATCCACCTGGCGGGCCTCATCCGGTTCACGCAGCCATGTCCAGGCGCGCCAGAAGCCGCGCAGGCTAAACGACGACAGCGTCATGTTGGCGCGAATAGACATCAACTGCACCATGCCTTCGCCCTGCCGGTCTTCCGGCACCAGCGCGATGCCTTTTTCCAGCCGCTGGCGAAATCCCAACCCGTCGAGGCAGTCGTCGTTCAGTTGCACGCTGCCCTGCTGGCACGGCATCAGGCCGATCAGCCCTTTGAACAGTTCGGTACGCCCGGCGCCCAGCAGGCCGTAAATCCCCACCACTTCGCCTTTGCGCAGGCTAAACGAGACGTCGTTCAGGCGATAACCGCCACTTTGGTGCAGCGCCGTCAGCCCGCTCACCGTCAGCACGGTGTCGCCCTGCGGCGCAGGCTGGTAGTCAAAATGCTTTTTCTTGTCGCCGACCATCTGTTCGATGATCCAGGGCACGCTGGCGTGGCGCACTTCACGCTCGCAGATGAAACGACCGTCACGGAAAATGGTGATGTGGTCGCCAATCTCCATCAGCTCTTCCAGCCGGTGGGAGATGTAAATGATGGTGACGCCGCGCCGTTTGAGCTGTTCTATCACGCCGAACAGCACCTTCACCTCCGACTGGCTCAGCGCCGAGGTCGGCTCATCCATAATCAACACCCGGGTGTCTTTGGATAACGCACGGGCGATCTCCACCAGTTGCTGATGGCCGATGCCCAGCTCGCCCAGCGGGGTGTAGGGGTCGATATCCAGTTCCAGTCGCTCCAGCAAGGTTTTCGCCAGCGCGTACTGGAATTTTTCGTTGATGACGCCGCGCTGGAAAAACTCATTGGCGATGAAAATGTTGTCCATCACGTTCATGTTGGGGAACAGGTTCAGTTCCTGAAAAATGATGCTGATACCCTGTTGTTCCGCCTGCTGGGTCGAGCCCAGCGTCACCGGTTTGCCATCCAGCAGAATCTGCCCGGAGGACGGCGTTTCCACCCCGGCCAGCATCTTCATCATGGTGGATTTACCCGCGCCGTTCTCACCGATCAGCACGTTGACCTTATTGCGATACACCCGGTAGTTGACCTGATCGAGCGCGGTCACCCCCGGATAAACGCGTGACAGGTCGCGGGTTTCGATAATCACCTCCGGCGCGGTCTCAGCCTGCGTCGTCGGCGATGCCGTGGTGACCACCGGGGTTACCGGCATCATCACCGCTCTCATCGGCATGCTCATATCCGCCATCATCCCCCCTTACCGTCACGCGTTATCTGCGCCGGTGTGATATCCGGCACCGCCTGCGGGATATCCCAGCTACTGAACACCCCCACCACGTCGAGCCGGTCGCCCACTTTCGGGTGCGCCGCCTGAATCATCGTCAGGGCCTGCTGATTGATGGCGCGGCCAAAATCGCCGTACAACACCTGGTCGTTAAAGTCCTGATAACTCGCGCCTTTATAACTGTCGCGCAGGTCAGTACCGCGCAACGTCGGCCCCAGTTGCACCGGAATGCTCTGGCCGTCGGCGTCTTTAATCAGCATTTTGCCGCTGCGTGAAGCGGTATCGAGTTGTTCCACCGTGCCGGTGATACGCACCGTGAACACACAGGCGTTTTCATCCTGCGAACGGTAACCAAACTGCTTACAGGCAGCATCCATATCGCTGCTGCTTTGCAGGTCTTTCAGCAAGGCGGCAAGCGGACGCGCTTCTTTGACCAGTTGCGGCACCAGCTTCTGTTGCCAGGTTTGCCCGATATTCGCCATATGGGGATTAGGGGGATGACGCAGGTCGGCCAGTTCCTGCTGCGACACGATGCGGCATCCGCCCAACCCAAGAATGGCCAGCGCCAGCCAGACTTGTCTGGACATACTCTTCTCCTTCTGCGCCCCCGCAGGGGCGCGACAGCATGGACTCAGGATTTGAAGTTGAAGTCTTGCACCTTGCTCGCGTTACCCTGTTGGATCAGGATGCCGCGGAACATGACGCGCTGTTTGGCGGGTTTCACGCCCTTCTGGAGATAGTTGTCGAGGTCGGTCACGCCCTGCGCGGCGATGGCCTGCGCCTGCAACATCACGGTGGCCTTCAGCGAGCCTTCTTTCACGGCGTCGCGTTCATCGTTACTGCCGTCGATGCCGACCACCACCACATCATTACGACCGGCGGCTTTCAGCGCGGCAATCGCCCCCAGCGCCACCGGGCCATTACCGCAGATCACCCCTTTCACATCCGGGTGCGCCTGCAAAATGCTGTCCATGATGCGTTTGCCGTCGATCAACGTCCCTTTGGCATCCTGACGGGCAATGCTCACCATGCCGGGGTACTGATCCAGCACCTGATGGAAGGATTTGGAACGGGTCACACAGTTGTTGTCCGCCAGGCTACAGGTCAGCTCGGCGTACTTGCCTTTCTCGCCCATCTTTTCGACGAACACGTTGGCGACATCGGAACCCGCCTGGAAGTTATTGTGGGTAATCTGCTCCAGTGCCACGTCATCCACCGGGATTTCGCGGTTGATCAGCACCACCGGAATGCCGGCGTCTTTCGCTTTTTTGATCGCCGCGACGCTGGCGGTAGAATCGGCGTTATCCAGCACGATACCCTGTACTTTCTTGCCGATGGCCGCGTCGATAAGCTCGCTTTGCTTCTTCACGTCTTCACCGTGGGAAAGCACCGTGGTTTTATACCCCAGCTCCTGTGCTTTCTTGTCTGCCCCTTTCGCCTCTGACGCGTAATAGGGGTTATCCAGTGAATTGACCAGAATCATGATGGTGCCTTTTTCCGCCGCGTGGGCGGTCAGCGATAAGGCACTGGTGATGGCAGCAGTTAACAGCATTGAACGCAATTTCATGATGATATCTCTCTATCTTTCGTTATTGTCGGGGTACAGCGAAACAGCGTAATCAATTGTTTTTGAATCTATTTTTAAATCTGTTTTTAAATCTATGGGCAATGCGTTTCGGCCATCACCAGATGGTGAATCCGCCGTCGATCATCAAATCAGCGCCGGTGATCATGTCGCTGCCGTTACTGGCGAAAAACAGCACCGCCGCGGCAATTTCATCGGTGTAGGCAAAACGCCCGAGTGGGATCAGCTTTTTCATCGCTTCGCCTTTCTCACCACGCCACGCTTTCTCGCCCATCGGCGTCAGCACCACCGTCGGCGACAGTGTGTTGACGTTGATGTGGTGCGCTGCCAGCTCTTTCGCCATCACCTTGGTCATGCCCAGCAACCCCGCCTTGGCAGAGGTGTAGGCCACGTGGTTGTCGATAGCGATAGACGCCGCTTGCGAGGCAATATTGATAATCTTGCCGCCGCGACCGGCAGCCACCATGTGGCGCGCCGCCGCTTGCGAGCACAGGAACGGGCCGGTCAGGTTGACGGCAAGCTGCTTTTGCCATTCGTCGAAATCGGTTTCCAGCACCGGTTGCAGCATCACGTAACCCGCGCAGTTGACCAGGATGTCTATCTGGCCGTAGTGCGCCGCGACGGTGGCAAACGCGTTTTCCACGTCGGCGGGCGCGGTGACGTCGCACTCGACCAGCAGCACCCGCGTCGGGTCAAACTGTTCGGCAGCCTGCGCCGCTTTGTCACGCTCAAACGCGGGATACAGCAGCGCCAGACGCGCACCTTTTTCCAGCAGCATTTCGTTGCTCGCCATGGCGATACCGCCCAGCCCACCGGTGACCACCGCCACCTTGTCGTTCAGGCTGAGCCCGGTATCCACGCCATAACGCAAATTCACGTCATACTCGTTGTCATGACTCATCAGGTTGTTCTCCTCAGGCAATGGTGCGTAACGCAAGCTGTTCCAGGGTTAAGCGCAGTCCGGCAGCGTCGATATGAAACTGACGACGCAAGGCGCTGCGGCTGCTGCTATGAGTAAATTCATAAGGTGGGACACCCAGTGCGGTGAAGCGCTGCCGCGCATGGTGTTTATGCAACAATTCACCAATGATGCTGCCAAGGCCACCACTGAGTACGTGTTCTTCCATCGAGATCACATACCGGTGCTCACTAATAATTTCCAACAGTGATATTTCATCTAAAGGCCACAATGAAGGTAAGGATATGATGGTGGCATCCGTCGCGGCGGCCAACGCTTCATGGACAAGAGTGCCGAGGCAAAACACCACCACGTCACTCCCTTGCTGCACCACTTCCGGTTTGCCCGGCGTCAGCGACCAGCCAGGCTCATGCAGCACCGGCACTTTGTCGCTGTCCATGCGGATATACACCGGCCCACGATGATGAATGGCATAACGCACGACCGCGCTGGCCTGCACCGCATCCGCAGGCGCGAAAATCTGCAAATTGCCGAACGAACGGGCAATCGCGATATCGTTCATACAGTGGTGGGTCGCCCCCAGCGGGCCGTAGGCGAACCCGGCGTTCAGCCCCAGCATTTTGACGTTAGCGTCGGTATAACAGATATCGTTCTTCACCTGTTCGTTAGAACGTGCCAGCAGGAACGGTGCCGCATTAGCGGTAAAGACCGTCGGGCCGCTCAGCGACAGACCGGTCGCCATCCCGACCATGTTTTGCTCGGCAATCCCGACGTTCACCACCCGTTCAGGGAAGGCTTTCTCGAACGGTGCGATTTTCGACGTGGAGGTGGAATCCGCCACCACAACGCACAGATTAGCGCCTGCGTTTTGCTCTTCGAGCATCGTGGCGATTACGGCATCACGTAAGTCTTGCATCATCACTCCTCCAGCTCCGCCAGCCCCTGCGCCAGCTGTTGATCATTCGGCACCGCGTGGTGCCAGGCCGGTACGTTGGCCATAAACGAAATGCCGTGCCCTTTTTCGGTATTGGCGAGGATCACCCGCGGCTTGCCAACGGTTGGCGCGTTTACCGCGTCGATGATGGCCGCCGGGTCATGGCCGTCGCACTCGACCACCTCAAAACCAAAGGCGCGCCATTTATCTGCCAGCGGCTCCAGCGGCATGATGTCTTCGGTTTTGCCCGCCAGTTGCAGACGGTTTCGATCGACAATGGCGACCAGGTTATCCAGCCGGAATTTGCTGGCGGCCATCGCCGCTTCCCAGTTGGAACCTTCTGCCAGTTCACCGTCGCCCATCAGCACAAAGACGCGACGATGCGCACGGCTTGCCAGTTTGTTACCCAGCGCCAGCCCGGCACCGATCGACAACCCATGCCCCAACGCCCCGGAGTTAATCTCCACCAGATCCGGCAGTTTCTGGTGAATCGGATGGCCCGCCAGCAGCGTGTCGTCACCCATAAACTGATCCAGTATCGCCGGGTCGATCAGCCCCATCGCCGCGGCACTGCAATACAGCCCGCCTGCGCCGTGGCCTTTCGACAAAATGAAACGATCCTGATTCGGCCGCGCCTGCGAACGATCCATCACCGCCATAAACAGGGTGCAGATAATATCCACCTCCGACAGGTCCGCGCCGGTGTGCCCTTTGCCCGCCCGATGATTCATCTGCAACACATAGCGCCGGGCTTGTCGCGCTGTCTGTCTGATTGTCTGTACGTCCACCCTATACCTCCTGATCGCTGACAAATCGCTCCCGATCACTTTCAATTGATTTTCGATCGAAAACATACACCCTCTATTTAGCCTATTCTGTGGACGAGATCAAATATCAAACAAAAGCAGATCAAAATAAAACCACCCACAGAGCGCAACGATCGGCTATCAGCACCACACTGCGGGCGTAAACAGCGCAAGAACTGGAGGATCGCATGGCGGGGTCAGCGAAAATGTCCATGCTTTTTCGCCGCCTTCACCTCGCATTCCACGCAGGTGAAGGGTAAACTTGATGTCAATTAGCGGGTTGACGACGGAACATCGTCACCGGTTTCGGTACAGGAGAGTTTCGATTGAAAAGCAAAAGTGAACAACTGGCGGATATGCAGCAACGCAGGGAGAAAATTCTGGAGATGGTGCGCGAAGACGGCACCGTCACCGTGAAAATGTTGACCGAAACCTTCGGGCTGACCGAAGCCACGATCCGCACCGATCTGCGTGAATTACAAAAAGAGGGTTACGTTCAACGTTATTACGGCGGGGCCACGCTGGTGACCGGCAAGCAAAATACCGGTGCCTTGCTGCTGGAACGGCAGATCAATCTGGCAGAGAAAGACGCCATTGGTCGGCTGGCTGCCACGCAGATAGAAAATGGCGACACGGTGATTTTCGATTCCGGTACCACCACCACCGCTATCGTCGAACACATGACGGCGATTCACCGGCTGTCGGTGATTACCACCGCGGTCAATATCGCGCTCAAACTGGGCGGCGAACCCGGCATCAATATCCTGCTCACCGGCGGCACCTTCAAGTTTCCTACGCTCTCCACCTCGGGTGAAAAGGCCGCCAGCTTTTTCGAAAACGTGCTGGCCGAAAAACTGTTCCTCGCCACCGCCGCCATCTCCCCGCGTATGGGACTGAGCTTTCCCAGCGAAACCGACATCAAGGTCAAAAGCGCGATGATCCGCTCCGCCAAAACGGTGTATGTGGTGGCGGACTCCAGCAAGATAGGCAAGGTATCGATGTTTGCCCTGCCGTGCGACTGGAGCAACATCCACTACCTGATCACCGATGCCGGCATCAGCCAGGAAGCCGTCAACGCCTTCGAAGCGCTGGGGGTTACGGTGATGGTGGCGAGCTGAACCCGCAGCATCAGGTCGCAGGAATCGCTTTCGCAGACAACCAGAGGCTTGCCACCGGGACGCTCGCGCCCCCCCCCCGGTGGTACGCTGGCTACTGGCGTGCTCCGATAGCCAGCCGATTGAACGCGCTCATCAGGGCGATGGCAAAGCAAAGATCGGCTATCTCCGTCTCGGTGAAGTGGTCGCGCAGCGGTGTGAAATCCGCATCCGGTGCATGGGTCTGCGCCACGTCGACCAGTGATTCCGTCCACGCCAGCGCGGCCTGCTCACGCGGGCTGTATAACGAACACACCCGCCACCCTGCCAGACTATCCACTTTTTCATTGCTGACGCCTGCGCGCCGCAACCATCCGGCGTGCATGTTTAAACAAAAGGCACAGCCGTTGATTTGCGAAATGCGTAAATAAACCAGTTCGATCAGTTCAAGACCGAGCGTGCTTTTCTCCAGCGCTTTTTTGGTCGTCAACAGCCCCTGGTAGGCTTCCGGCGACAGCGTGGCATACGGCAAACGTAATGTACTCATCGTGTTTCTCCACTGTAGATCGGCGCGTTAAAACGTAGGGCTCGCGCCAACAGCCCCTGACGAAAATAGAAACGGTGGGCTAACGCATTGGATAACGCAGAATCCAGCACCAGTTGGGCACACTGTTCGCGTGCCGCTTCCTGATACATGGCCTGCATCAGCCGATCGCCAATGCCCTGCCCGCGCACCTCGTCCCGGCATACCAGGTCATCAACGTACAGAAAGCGCCCATACACCAGATTTTCCTGCACCCGGTACCCAGCCAGCCCAAGCGCAACATCGGCCTGCCAGGCGACCAGCAACTGGTAGCCATGCTGTGCCTGCCGTTGCACCTGACGAACAAATTGCTCGCCGTCGGTTAAATGCGGTCGCAAGGCCTGCATCAGACTAAAACACGCCCGTTGTTCCGCCTGACTCGTGGCCCATGCCAGATGAATGTCAGCCATCATTTCGATCCTTACGCCATGAAGAGGGTTGCAATGCGGGTTACTGTAGGCCGACAATGGCCTACTCAACAGGGGCAAGAAATGTCATTTTGATAAGGACATAGCCGATGGATTTTCTGACCAGACCGTTTTCGTCAGCACCGTCCACGCCACTCCATCAACAGCTTTACCAGCGGATCCGCGATGCCATCGCCTCCGGGCAATTGCGCCCCGGCGAGCGTGTTCCCTCGGTGCGCAGCCTCGCCAGCGAGCTGAATCTGGCACGCGGCACGGTGGAAACGGCCTATCAGAGACTCACCAGCGAAGGTTACCTGTTGCCGCAGGGTCCGGCTGGGACGATCGTCTCCCCCGGCTTAACCAACCTGACGCCGGGTCATCCCCCCGTCACCCCGTCGCCGTCCCGACAGCAACCCGAACCGCCGCCCCCGGCGATTCTGCCGTTCCAGTTGGGATTACCGGCGCTGGATGCCTTTCCACGCAAAACCTGGAACCGACTGACGGGACAATGCCTGCGAACGCTGTCCGGTGAGGCGCTCGCCTACCCTGACCCACAGGGATACCTGCCGTTACGCCGTGCGATTGCCGCCTATCTCGGTGTTTCCCGCGGTATCGCCTGCTCAGAGCATCAGGTTTTTATCACCGCCGGGTATCACTGCTCGCTGGATTTGATCTGTCGATCGCTGTTCACACCCGGTGATCTGGGTTGGTATGAAGACCCCGGCTACCCGCTGGCGCGGCGCTTTCTGCTGCATGCGGGTATGCAACTGGCTCCGGTATCGGTGGATGAAGAGGGGATCGATGTGGCCGCAGGCGAACAATACGCCGGGCATGCCCGCTTCGCCGTTGTCACGCCAACCCATCAAAGCCCGCTTGGCGTCGCGCTCTCGTTGCCGCGGCGTCTGGCGTTGCTGGCGTGGGCGGCTCGCCGAGGGGCGTGGATTATCGAAGATGATTACGACAGTGAATTCCGCTATCACGGTCGGCCACTGCCGGCACTCAAAAGTCTGGATAGTGACGAGCGGGTTATTTACACCGGCACCTTCAGTAAGGTGTTTTTCCCCGGTCTCAGGCTGGCTTATCTGGTGGTGCCACAGGCACAGCTCAGGGTCTTTCGGCAAACAGCCACCCTCCTGCACAGTAACGGGTTTATCCTGCCGCAGGCCACCGCCGCCGATTTTATGGAGCACGGGTATTTTGCCCGACACATCAGAAAAATGCGCACACTCTACGCTGAGCGTCGCCGTTATCTGCAAGACGCACTTACCACGCTTGCCGACCACCGTTTGCAGCTTCACACCAGTGCGGGCGGCATGCACCTGCTGGCCCGCTTGCTGCCGGGCAGCGCGCACGATGTGGATATCGCGGCAGAAGCGGTCAGTGCCGGGTTATCCATTCAGGCACTGAGCCAGTGGCGGCAACAGCCAGGCCACGAGGAAGGATTACTGCTTGGTTTCACCAATCTGGTGAGTGCGCAGCAGGCGCATCAGCTTACGCAACGCCTCTGCGCGTTGCCGTCGTTTCAACGCCTGCCCGCCATCAGGCAACAACCTGACTAGTCCGTTTTCAGACGCGAAATCCGCTGCCCGCTGACAATGGCGGCCAGCGTCGCGAAGGTGCCAGCTGTCATCAACGCCGCATGGGTCCCTAATCCGCCGAACAGGTTAAACATCAGTGCCACCAGCGCCGCGCCGGTGGTCTGCCCCACCAGTCGGGCTGTGCCCAACATACCGCTGGCACCACCGCTGCGATGACGGGGTGCCGCGCTGATGATGGTGTGATTATTCGGCGACTGGAACAGCCCAAACCCAATGCCGCACAACATCATGCGCAGACAGATCTCCAGATAGCCAGGCTTCGCCGGTAACCAGGCCAGAGAAAACAGCCCCAGCGCGAACAGCGCCAGCCCGATGGTACACAAAATCCCAGCGTTAAAACGCTCAATCAAGCGCCCCGCCAGCGGTGCCACCGCCATGATCGCCAACGGCCAGGGTGTCAGCAGCAAACCGGTCTCGATTTCATTCATCCCCAATGCGCTCTGGAAATAGAACGGCAGCGAGACCATCGCCAGCATCTGGGCGCAGAACGAACTGATCGACGTGCCCATCGACAACGCAAACACCGGAATACGCAGCAGATCCACCGGCAGCAGCGGATAAGGCTGGCGTAGCTGACGACGGAAAAAATAGCCGCCGACCAGCAGGGTCAGCAACAATTCGCCCAGCACCAGCCAGCTATTCTGTTGGTGGGCAAAGCCCCCCAACGCCACGAAAAACAGCCCGAAGGTCAGCGCATTCAGTACCGCGCTTGGGGTATCGAAGCGTTGTGTTCTCATGCCATCGTTACGCGGCAGGAAACGCCAGCCCAGTATCATGGCCACCACGCCGAACGGCACATTAATGGCAAATAACCATTGCCACGACGCCACGCCCAGAATCCCGGCGGCGATGGTCGGCCCGGCAGCGGTGGACACCGCCACCACCAGCGAGTTGATCGCCATACCTCGCCCCAGTCGATCTCTGGGGTAGATAAGCCGGATCAACGCCGTGTTGACGCTCATCAACGCAGCTGCCGCCAGCCCTTGCAGAATACGCGCCAGCGTCAGCGTCGCCAGTGAATCGGACATCGCGCAGACAAACGACATCAGCGTAAACAGCACCAACCCCACCAGATACACCCGACGGTAACCGACGATATCGCCCAGCGACGACAGCGACAGCAGCGTCATGGTGACGGCCAGCTGATACGCATTAACGATCCAGATAGAAGAAGCCGGACTGGTGTTGAAATCGCCCGCGATAGTCGGCAACGCTACGTTGACGATCGCGCCATCCAGCACCGCCATGGAAATACCGCATGCAATCGCGAAAATGGCACCGAGACGCGCCGGCATCGGTAATCCGTCAGTAACGGATCCCGAACCCTGAGAAGTGACAACAGCGTTCAAAGTTATACCCGAAGATGAAAAGCGTGGCAGGCACGGCAGGCTATCCGCCGCACGTTTTTTGTACCTGTTACCCTACTGGGTTTGGCTGGCAGGCGCAATTGAAGCACTCGGCAAATCGTGCTCCGTGCTGCTGATGAACCCCATGATTTTTATATCGCCACCTGGCATAGTTAACGCATCAACTAACGTGATGCGTTAACTTACTAGCAAGTGCTGATATGGCCGAAAGAAGACTCTGGACACGAGACGAATTATTGATCGCGTTTACGCTATACGACGTATTGCCATCGGGTAAACAAGACGCCAATAACCATTTGATTAAGTATTATGCGGCCAAAATCGGTAGAACCCCCGCAGCATTGGTTATGAAGTTGGGGAACTTCGCTAGCCTTGATCCTGTAGTGATTAAATCAGGCCGAGCTGGGCTAAGCCAGGTATCCAAAGCCGACAGGGAACTGTGGCAGGAACTGGAGCGTGACCCACAAGCCTTTGAGCAGCAATGCCAACAGGCTGTCACGGCGTTAACCGCGCCGGATGACACCTCGCAGCACGCCCTTGAAGCCGCGCCGCCCGACTACTACGGACACGAACGTATGGCCATCACCACCGTGCGCGTGGGTCAGCAACAGTTTCGCAAACGGGTGTTGAAAGCCTACGACGAACGCTGCTGCATTACCGGGCTGGAAGAACCGATTTTATTGATTGCCAGCCATATTCGGCCATGGAAAGACATCGCCGAGCACCGTTTAGACCCCAGCAACGGCCTGTGCTTGTCCGCGCTGCACGACAAAGCCTTTGACAAAGGGTTGATCGGATTTAACGACCACCTGGAGTTAATGCTCTCGCCACGCCTCAAAATGCTGAGCAGCGAGATAGTACAAAACCAGTTCGAGCAATACGAAGGCAAGCAATTACACTTGCCAACAGACCCACACCATCACCCTAAACTTGAGCACATTCGCCACCACCGCAAACATCTCTTCGGGAAACACGAACAGATGTAATGTATTAGCCTGACTAATTACAGATTAAATCTATTCATTGGCCTTATCGCCGAAAGTTATCCATTATCCCCCTCGAGTACAGGACTGGGCGGCCATGCCGCTCAACCTATTGTTATTATTTGATTTATCTGTGATGAAAGAGAAACCATGCCGTTACCTGTTTTTATTACCGGCTTGATGACCGGAGCCGGTTTGATCGTCGCGATCGGCGCGCAAAACTCCTTTGTGTTACGTCAGGGGATGCGTCGGGAGCATGTATTTTGGGTCAGTACAGTGTGTTTTTTATGCGACCTGGTGCTGATGACGCTCGGCGTGCTGGGCCTGGGGAAAATCATTAACGACAGTAAACCGGCGATCACCATGCTGACGCTCGCCGGGGTGCTGTTTCTGTTGTGGTATGGCTATAACGCGCTGAAAAGCGCCTGGCTTGGCAACCACCAACTGACGGTTACCGCGCCAGCGGATGGTCTGCGCCGACGCACGGTGATCAGCGCCACTCTGGCGGTCAGCCTGCTAAACCCGCATGTCTATCTGGATACGGTGGTGATTATCGGTGGTATTTCTTCCGGCATCGCCCCTGACCTGAAGCCGTTTTATCTGGCCGGGACGGTCAGCGCCTCGTTGATCTGGTTTTATACCATCGGCTACACGGCCGCGGCCTGCTCGCGTTATTTCGCCCGGCCCGTCACCTGGCGCATCATTGACTCACTGATCGGCTGCTACATGATTTTTATGGCGTTTCAGCTATGCCGCTTTCTGTACCAGTGATAACGCGACCCGATGCGCTCGCGTCACCGCGCAGCCACTCGATACGCTTCGTCGGCCAGGCCTGTAGTCGCGCTTGTGCATCCGCATAAAGCGGCATAGCATTGGCCGCCCCTTCCCGCTCCACGCAGACAGCCGCATAGGCACTGGCAAACAGGGCCGCCTCGGCTAAGGTTTCCCCCGCCGCCAGCCGGGCTGCCAGTGCGCCATTAAAGGCATCCCCGGCACCGGTAGTGTCTTTCGGCTGTGCCGGGAAAACCGGAATACGTGCCAGACTATCGCCGGTAGACAAGAGCGCCCCCTGAGTACCCAGCGTAATCATCAGTTTTGCCACCCCTTTATCGTGCAGCACCTCGGCGGCACGTTCGGCGCTCTCCCAGTCACTGACGGCCACACCGGTGAGCTGGGTGGCTTCCGTACTATTGGGGGTGAGCAAATCGACGTGGCGCAAGAACGCGTTGCTGACCTTCTGCCACGGTGCCGGGTTGACGATGACGTAAGTGCCCGCGTCACGTGCGGTATCCATCATCCGCTGGATAGCGTTCAGATTATTTTCCAGTTGCATCAACAGGATGTCAGCCGCCGCCACCGTTGGTCGACAACGGGCGACTTCAGCCGCTGTCACCGTCAGGTTTGCGCCGGGATAGACCGAAATCATGTTTTCGGCGTCATCACCCGCCACGTAAATCAGCGCGTTGCCGGTCGGTTTTTCCTTACAGGTAAACAGGGTGATAGCGTCAAAACCACTGTGCTCCAGATGGCGGCGGGCGTAAGAACCAAAGTCATCCCGCCCGACCTTGCCGATGTAGTGCACCCGTGCGCCTGCCCGCATCGCCGCCATCGCCTGATTCGCCCCTTTACCACCCGGCCCCATCATGCTGTGCTGAGCAATCAACGACTCACCGGGTGCCGGGAAGCGCTGCATATGCGAAACGATATCCAGATTGAACGAGCCAAACACGCACACTTTGCCTTTCATACCGCTTCTCCCGTTGATCTTTCTTCCACGCCATCTTGACGGCGACACGCCACCCGCACGCCGTTATTTCCCGAAATACCGCTCTGCCGCCAGACAGGCACCGCGACACCCGGTGTGATCGGTGGCGGCGCTCACCACCAGTTTCAACCCATGTCGGGTGACCGGTGGACGCAAATGCTGCATGAGCCGTGACCGGAGCTGTTGCAGCGGAAAGTCCGCCATCGACAGTACGCCGCCACCCAAAATCAGGTACTCCGGGTCCAGAATGTTCATTTCCGTCGCAATGGCTTGCGCCAGCCGGTCGATAAAAGCGCACAGATCCGGGTGATCGCGTTGCGCCGAAAACAGCGTGGCAAGCGGGGTCTGTGGGCAATGGGTCTGCGCCCACTGGCTAAGCCAATGGCCGCTGGTGATGGTTTCCACACACCCTGCATTGCCACACGGACAAGCCTGCGGATTATCCGGCCACGGGATGTGCCCCAACTCGCCGGAGCCACCGTGCTGGCCGTGGTAAAACTGGCCGTTGATCCACAGGCTGTTGCCTAAACCGGTGCCAAGATATATCCCGACGGCGTGTTGCGGCAGGCTCTCCAGTTGCAGTAAATCCCACAGCATCAGGTGGTTGACGTCTTTATCCATCGCCACCGGCACGCCGACCCGCTCCGCCAGTTGGCGTGCCACCGGCTGACCATCCAACGCGGGAATAAACGGCAGCGACACGACCTGCTGGCGGTCATGACTGAGGATACCCGGCAACCCCAGCATCACCCCGCCGATGGCACAGCTCGCCGCCGCCAGCACCGGGCGCAACACCTGCGCCAGTGCGCCGAGCGCATCCGGCTCGCGGGCCCAACTGGCGGTCGGCACTTTGTGAAACCCCGACCAGCGCCGCTGTGCATCCATCACCAGCAACCGGGTGCTGGTACCGCCAATATCCACACCCAACCAGCCAGTCATCACACGGACTCGCTTAGCGCGCCCTTCGCCTGCGCGATGTGGCCTTGCATCAGGTCCCACGCCTGCTCCAGTTGCCCATGCAGGCCGAACAAGCCGGAAGACCCGACAATCAGCACCTCAGCGCCCGCCGCCAGCAACGTACCGTACGTTCGCTGGTTGCAGGAGCCGTCCACCTCTATCAGGTACGGGTAGCCATGCCGGGCTTTCAGATCACGCAGTTCCTCGATTTTGCGCACCATTTCAGGAATAAATGGCTGACCGGCATAACCGGGGTCCACCGTCATCACGGTTATCTTATCCAGCAGGTGGATGTAGTGATGGATATACGATACCGGTGTCGCCGGGTTAAGCACCACGCCCACCTTACGATTGAGCGCGCGGATCTGGTTGATGACCCGGAACGCGTCGCGGTTGATGGTTTCGGCGTGCGGGCAGATAACGTCTGCACCGGCTTTCGCTACCGCGTCGATAAAGTCGGTCGGCGACTCCACCATCAGGTGTACGTCGATCGCCACGCGGGTAAACGGCCGGATCTGTTCAATAAAAAACGGCGACAGGGTGATGTTCTTGACGTAGTGCCCGTCCATGATGTCCACGTGCAGAAAATCGGCCCGCGAATCCAGCACCGCCAGTTGCTGCTTAATCTCCATGAGATTCATACACATCAGAGAAGGGGAGAGTTGAGTACGCATCAGACGTCCTTTTTATCGTTTAACGGTGACTGGTGGGCCTGTTGCACACTGCGGCGCACAGCCCGGTAATGGAGGTACTGGTTTTTGAAAAATTTGAGCGACAGCACCACGATGAGTACCGCGCCCCACATCGCCAGGCTGAAATGCTGGCTAATATTCAGCAGGTTGAACCCGGTGGAGAGGATCTGTAATACCACCAGCGCCAGCACCACGCCGGTGACCCGGCCAAAACCGCCGTTAGGGTCGGCACCACCAAGAATGATCGCCAGCACCGTCAGCAGCAGGTAAGAATCGCCGTAGCCGATACGCGCCGAGTTAAAACGCGCCATCATCACCAGCCCGGCCAGTACGCATAACAGGCTGGAGATGACGTACACCAGCACCAGCATGCGGTGGGTGTTGATACCGCTAAACCAGGTGGCATTGATGTTGCTGCCGCCCATGTAAATGCATTTACCGGCACGGGTTTTACCGAGAAACAGCGCCATCACCGCCGCCGCTAGCAAGAACAGGTAGAGCGGCAGCGGTACGCCGAGCAACGTGCCGGAGCCCAGTGTGCGCACCACCTCCGGCATGCCGCTCACCGCCGCGCCGCGCGTCAGCCAGATGCCGGTGCCGTTGACTGTCATCATGGTCGCCAGCGTCACCAGAATCGGGTGCGCGCCCACTTTGGTGACCATCAGCCCGGTAATCACCCCAATCAGCACCGCGATCGCTACCGCGCCCAGCACCCCGATGCCCAGCCACAACAGTTGCAGTGCCGTGCCCGCACCGGGCGGCAAATAACTCAGCAACACCCAGGCGATAAACAGACTGGTGAGGTTGGCGGTGGCAATAATGCACAGATTCAGGCCACCACTCAGGATGGCGACGAACATCGCCAGCGTGAACAGCCCCAATTCTGGCAACTGGAATGCCATGCTCATGAAGGTCGAATCGGTGAGAAAGCGTCCCGGCAGTGCCAGCGTAAAAGCCGCAACCGCGATGGCTATCAACAGCAACAGACCAGGATGTGCACCACCCGCACGACGGACAGCGGCACGTAACCGGGCAACGGTATTGATGGCGGAATACGCCTGTCGTTCAGGTAAAACTGACATCGGTTTCCTTCCGTTTCTTGTAGTGGGTAACGGTTATCGCCAGCATGATCACCGCGCCAATCACGATGTTCATGAAGTAGCTGGAGACGCCAATCAGATTGAGGCCGTTCTTGAGGATGGCTATCAGAAACACGCCCATCAGCGTGCCGGTGACAGTGCCTTTGCCGCCCATCAGGCTGGCACCGCCAAGCACCGTGGCCGCCAGCACGTCCAGTTCGCCACCGACCAGCGCGTTCGGCACCACTTCGCCGACGCGGTAGACCTGTACCAGCCCGCCGACTGCCGCCATCACGCCGAGGTAGCCGTAAGCCAGCAGGTGGATCAACCCAACACGAATGCCGATGCGCCTCGCCGATTCCTGATCGCCGCCCGTGGCGTATAACTGGCGGCCAAGGTGGGTTTTGTTAAGCAGGATCCAGGTGAACAGCGCGATCACCAGCATCAGCGTTAACGGCAGGCCTATCTGGTAGCTCTGGCCGTTAACGGTAAACGGCAACACGCTGCGCAGCGTCACCCACCAGTCAGGCAGGCTGTACAGGCTGTGGCCGTTGGTCAGCCACATCAGCAAGCCAAACAGCAGCGACTGCATACTGATGGTGATGATGATCGACACGATACGCAGCGAGTAGATCAACACCGCGTTGATCATGCCGAGCAGCGCGCCGCACAGCACCGCCAGCCCGATGCTGACCACGGGGTTATCAAGACCGGCATTCACGAACAGCGACGCGATCAGGTATTGCGTTACCGAAGCCACCGCCGCAAACGAAATGTCGATGCCACCGGTCACCAGCACCACGAACAACCCCAGCGCAAAAATACCGGTAACAGCATAGGTATCCGCCAGGTCGAGCAGGTTTTGCCACGTCAGGAACTGATCACTGGCAAGCGAGAAAAACACCACGAAAAACAGCAGCACCCAGGCCAGCCAGCCCTGGCTCGACTGCGGTTTCAACCAGGATACGTCAGGCATTGATCACCTCCGCCAGTTGCTGCTGCGCGATATCGTGCGGCCGGTATTCGGCATGAACCGTGCCATCCTGAAAATGCAGCACCCGGTCGCAGTTGTAGTAGACCTCCGGCACTTCGTCGGAAATCAGGATGATGGAAAGCCCCTCGCGGGCCAGTTGGTGGATCAACTGATAAATGCTGGCTTTGGCCCCCACATCCACCCCAACGGTGGGCGAGTCGAGGATCAGGATCCGCGGCTGGGTCAGCACCCACTTCGCCAGCACGATCTTTTGCTGGTTGCCGCCAGACAACGTGGAGATCGCCTGCTCTGGATCCGCCACCCGCACGCCCAATTGCTGGATCCAGCGCAGGATCACCTTGTTCTTGCGGTACTCGTCGATCAGATGGAAGCGGTTGCGCAGTTGGTCGAGGATGGTCAACACCATGTTGTCCGCCACCGACTGCTGTTGGATTAACCCCAGCGTCAGCCGGTCTTCCGAGACATAGCCAATACCGGATTTGATGGCGTCTTCATGGTGGCGAAAGCGCACCGGTTTGCTATCGAGCCAGATTTTGCCGCTATCAGGCTGGGTCATGCCGAACAGCGACAACGCCAGCTCGGTACGCCCGGATCCCAACAGCCCGCACAACCCCAGCACTTCCCCTTGATGCAAACGGAAGCTGACGTCGTGGTACTGCCCGGCACGGCTCAGTCGCTCGACTTCCAGCAAGATGCGATCCGGATCGCCGGTAGGCGTTTTCAGGTGATAGTCGAGCGTCAGGCCGGTCATCAGCTCGGTCAGCCTGCCGCCGTCCATATCACTGGCAGGCCAGGTACCGACCTTACGGCCATCGCGGATCACCGTCACCCGGTCAGAAATCTCCAGCACCTCATCCAGCCGGTGGCTGACGAACACCACGCAGATGTTTTTGTCTTTCAGGTAGCGCACGGTGCGCAGCAATTGGTTGACTTCGGTGCGGGTCAGCGACGCGGTCGGCTCGTCCATGACAACCAGCCGAGCCTCCGCCACCAGCGCCCGGCAGATCGCCACCTGCTGACGCTGCGCGATAGACAACGTCGACACCGTGGCATCCAGCTTCAGGTCGAACTGCAATTCGCTGATGATCCGCTGTGCGGTTTCCCTCACCCGGCGGGCGCTGTACCAGCCGAACAGCCCGTTCAGGTTGTGCTCGAAGGCGATGTTCTCCGCCACGCTCAGGTTGGGAAACAGCGACAGATCCTGATAAATCACCTGAATGCCGAAATCACGTGCCTGCCGGGCGGTCAGGCGACCAAGAACGTCGCCTTCCCCCAGTTGTATACGGCTGCCACTATCCGGGGCATGCACCCCGGATATCACCTTGATCAACGTACTCTTGCCACAGCCATTGGTGCCGGCCAGACAGTGCACCTCGCCTGCCATCAGCGACAGCGAGATATCGCTCAACGCCCGGTTGCCGCCGAAGGTTTTCGACAGGTTATCCAGCGCAATCAGCGTCTGTGGTTCCGCCGCGTTCATCGCTTACAGCCCCATCTTGACCAGTTTTGGCAGGTTGGCTTTATCCAGGCTCTCGGTGGTGTTACCGAGGATGGTGTGGGTCTGGCTATCCACCTTCACCTTGCCCAGCCCTTCGATAGTCATACCGTCGGTAATGGCTTCTTTCTTCTGGAGCATATCCGCCAGGCGCACAAACACCTCGCCCGCCGTCATCGGGTTCCAGATATAGCCGCCCTTGATAGCACCACGGTTCACCAGCGACTGGCCCTGACCGGGGCTAAATGAACCGAGAACGCAGATCTGGTCAATCTTGTTACGCGCCATAACCGCACGTCCGGCTCCGATCGGCCCCTGCGAACCAAACGCGAGAATGCCTTTCAGATCAGGGTATTTAGACATCAGCTCGTTAGTGGTACGGATGGAATCATCCAGCGATTCACCGACGCCGAACTTATCCGCCACCAGTTGCATCTTCGGATAGTGGGCTTTTTGCCACGCCACAGCGGAATCGACCCAGGCGTTGTGCAACGGCACCGTCAGGCTGCCGACATAGGCGGCGTATTTACCCTCGCCTTTCATGCAGTCCGCCAGCGCTTTCATGTGGTTCTCACCGTGGGTTTTGGCATCCACCAGCTCAAAATCCCAATCAGCGTAATTCTGCCCCGGCGACTCATGCACCAGCACCTTGATGCCCGCTTCCTGTGCACGTTTTAGTACCGGCTCCAGTACTTTCGGGTCATTCGGCACCACGCCGATGACGTCCACCTTCTGGGCGATCAGGTCTTCGATGGCGCGCACCTGCAACGCCGGGTCTGCCGAGGTCGGGCCGACCTGCCAGGCGTCAATACCGCGTTTGGCCGCTTCACTCTTGATGCCAGCTTCCATCGCGTTAAACCACGGAATGCCGCCGATTTTTACCACCACCCCCATGCGCAGCTTGTCAGCGGCGTGGGTGGAAGTCGCAAACAGCGCCAGCAGGGTACAGGCGAGTAACGTTCTTTTCATTATGCTTCTCCGATCGAGTTATTAATTAACTGCATGGCGGACGGCCGTTGTGAACAGTCGATAATATTGACGCCATTCCATGCCAGTTCCTGTTGAAGCGCTTTATCTTTCAAACTATCGGTAATCAGAAAATCCACATCGCGGTAATGACAAATACGCGCAAACGACGGGTGAGAAAATTTACTGGAGTCCATTAATAAATATTTTCTTTCCGACGCCAGCAGCATCTGTTGTTTTAAATGCGCACTATTTTCATTACCCTCACGTAAATAACCGTCATTTCCCAGACTGCTACAGGAAAAGAAAATCTTATTAATGAGAAACTCTTTTAAGGGTTGCTCCGTCACTACACCGCTAAAATCTTCATAGCGATCAGAATATTCTCCGCCCAGACAAATAGTGCGAATATTGCCTTTCGGTGCCAGCGTTTGTACGGTGCGCAGCGAATTGGTTAATACGGTTAATTCAATATCCGGCAATTGCCGTGCTAAAAACCAACAGGTGGTGCTACTGTCGAGCAAAATACAATCGCCGGGGCTAATAAAATCCAGCACACGTTTTGCTATTTGCATTTTCGGCGTCACATTTTCATTCATGCGCTGACGAAATGTAGCTTCCTGCTCGCTGCGTCCAGCACTTATTGTGGGCGTATTTCCCTGACTGCGCGGGACAATAACAGCACCACCGTGACTGCGTAATAACACCCCTTTCTTTTCCAGCAGCGATAAATCTCGCCGGATAGTTTCCTGTGACACCTGGCATAACACCACCAGCTCGGAAACGACGACACGACCATGCACGGTTAATTGCTCGACAATGCGCTGTTGACGCTCAATCGGCAACATGGCGACCTCCTGTGGGTATAAAGGTAATGGATAGCGGGAACACAAAATGTGCCCTGGGCAAAAGACCGGGGGCAGGAAAATGACGGGGCTGCATTCAGTGATCCTGGTGGAAAATAAAAATGAAACTTGCATCACCCATAAAATTAACGGTGATGAATGTCACAAAAAAGCGCCGGTTTACCGGTCACCTGCATGCCTTAACATAAGCACGCTAATAAATGTATCAATAAATTAACATGCCCGAATGTGACCGTTTCTGTGGATTTGACCGGTTTAGATGAAGGGGGAGCGCTACCGCAAACGTTGAAGACGGGGCGATCAGCATGCCCCTGCTGGAAGAAAAACCGCTGAGAAAAACCGCTGAAAAGTGTCGGGGCGATTTCCCCCCGATAGGCTTACCCACGATAGGCCGTCTTAGCCCAGCCTTGCGGCGGAAGGCGAAGCTCGCCCTGCTCGACGGCGGCAAATAAATCCAACCCCAGCAACAGATAATGGTTGTCAGACACCAGGTGGTTTTCCTGCGCCAGCACCGGCAACGCCAGGTCAGCACCCGGCACCCACTCCGGCGTAAACGCCTCTTTAAGCGAAAAGATCTTCTCAATTTGATGGATGTTTTGCCGGGCATTGAAATCACACCGGTAGAGAATATCGAAAAAGGTTTCCCCCTCAATATCTCGGGTAATCACCGACGGCGGTACCGGCATCGACAACCCCAATGCGCTCAGCAATTCAGGCAGATAAGTCAGTGATGCCACTTCCGCATCGGTGTTGGTGTCACGCACCCAGGATTTACGGCGATGCTGTTCTTTTACATGGTATCCTTTCATGGTGTTCTCCCGACAGTAGATGTCTTCACACCATAATTCGGCACGGGAAAATCCCCCCGGCGGCAAATAGGGAAAAACGGGTGGGGAATGGGGAGTTGCAGAGATTCACACATGAATTAACCATGTGAAGCGAAATAAAAATCGGGTCGACAGCGCCTAACCTCAAGCGCTGTCTAAAAATGGCAACCCATCAGGCACAAAGCGCACTCACCTGATAGCAGCAATATATTGATAAAAATCAACAATTTGATTAATCAAAAATACCGCTACCCCCATCAAACACATCGCCAGCCCCACCAATATCTGTATTACGGGCAGCGCCGGTTTCTTTCAATGCCTCCCAGAATTTATCGTCATTTACTAATCTAGTGAGAGGCTCCCATTGCAATCCGATACCAGTCCCTTTCCCACGCTGAAACAAGCCAAACCAGTTAATAGACTCTCCCTCTGCAACCGGTGCCAATACAACAAATGTATTCTCAGACTTTTCATCTGGCGCCCCCATTTTTGCACACCACTCCTTAAGTTTTTCCATTGGTAACAATCCGCCATCTTTACCGTGTAACACTCCTGCATATAAAAAAGTAGGTTTTGGCTTACACTTCAAGAAATAGTTTGAAGTCATATTTTTGCCAGTGAGGTGGTTATTACTCCAGTCGTTATCGACACGGATATTATTTTTCTCATCGACTACAGCAAACGGATCTAACCCCAGCAGAAAGTAGTTTTCTACCTTAAAGACTTTATTATCACTCTTTTCAAACTTGACAGGAAATGCCAGGTCACAGCCTGTTTCCTGCTTTGGTTCAAACGCACAGGGCTGAGAATCGTTTAAGTCCGAAGGTTTCTCTGGAGCGTTGAAATCACACCGATAATGAATATCAAAGTATAGCTCTTTATTAATTTCCCTAGTTATCTCTGGCAATGAAATATCCGGGCAAAAACCCAATACCTCCAGCAACTTCGGCAAATATTTCATTGATACCGCTTCGGCATCGGAATGTTCATCCCTTACCCAAATCTTACCATCAAAATAAACCCCTTTAATGTGCATGTTCATTCTCCCGTATGTGGTGTAGAGATACAGACCATAATCCGATACAGTCAAATACCCTCGGTCGCAAATAGGGAAAAACGGGTGGAAAATGGGGAGTTAGGTGAGCGCCACTACACAGCAAAAAAGACATAAATATTGCGCACATAACAGAATTCCAGTACGCTTCAACTTCTCTGTCGGTGCACCGTACACACAATAGTTACCATAACGGCATAGCCAGTATTCCTGATGATGAAATCCATACGTGAATTGACGATAAAAGATATTACTCATCTCATTTTTTCCATGCGCATGTTGTTCATAATAGCTGTTAATGCTGTCATACTCGCCATCGGATATTATTTACTCTGGTCTGCCGCCATCAGCCAGAATACCATTCTGGTCACAGATTTACCGAAAGAAAGCATCGCATTAAAGGTTGCTCTGGTCGCGGGTATCAGCATTACCTTTATAGTCAATTTTTTTCGCCCAGCTAAAGGGATTATCGAGAAACTCAAACAATGGAGTCTTTTTTTACGTTCAGCGCCGCTTTCGGATTCGCATTAGCGATTAATATGTTTGAAGTGTATATCTATCTCTACCCGGAAAAAGTCATTGATTACGTCACCGACTATAAGGTTACTTTCCCCGGTCCATCTAATGGTAAACACCGCTGTGAAGCTGGCCTTTGGATAAAAGAGCAATATACCGGGCGCTGGCTGGAATTGTGCTCATCAAAAGAACAACTCAAACTCGGTGAAAACCGCAGGCAGGGAATGGATGGCATGTATGTTGTCGCGCAAGTTAATCGCTACGGCAGCCATATTCAACATTATGAATTCGCATTTAAGTAACCGATGTTGACTATCCGTTGTTGCTTCAAAATTATTACGGCATGCTTATTTTTTCGCTATTTTTAGTATAACCATTTCTCAGATAATAGGATTGCGGATAACATGGCACCATGCTATCCGGTATGTATATCCGTCATACTTCAAGTCGCAGGTGTGTTGGCTACGCTCGCTCACCCGGATCACTCACCTGAGTAAGCTCATCGGGATTCACTCGCTTACCGCCTTCCTGCAACTTGAATTATTTAGGGTATATACTCTATTTTTCTTTACTCTGAGTGGGATGATACGTTGACTGTAATTCCAACATCGATTCATCAAAAGCGCCTGCGCCATTAACCACTCGGCCCTTCCCTACCGTTAAATTTCTGGCCGTTCCGTATCCTTTGAGGAGTCCGCCTCGGTTATCTGGATTGGGTTCACGCC
Organism: Dickeya oryzae; assembly: GCF_009372235.1. Taxonomy (GTDB): domain Bacteria; phylum Pseudomonadota; class Gammaproteobacteria; order Enterobacterales; family Enterobacteriaceae; genus Dickeya; species Dickeya oryzae. Next base: position 196,972 of record NZ_SULL01000006.1, read on the forward strand.
AACTTCCCCCGGCTAAGAGATGGCAACTATCAACGGTGATCTGTCCAAGAATTTGGCTCCCGGATTCAAGCCGACAAGCACCGAATATTGATGCACCGCCCAAATAACGGCCATCGTTACCAATTTCTATCATCGCCCCCGCTCGGTTCGCCTTAATCGTTACCCCACCTTCACCAAACTGATTTTCAGAACCAACGCAGACTGAACCCGCAGATGCCTCAATAACGGTATTACTGTAAAAAATATTATTGTTGCTGACCTTCAGAATATGCCCACTCGGTGCAGAAAGAATGATATTCGAATAAAAGATATTACCCGTGCCAATCTCTGCATGCTTTGATATCAGAACAGAGAAGGGATCATAAATTACATTACCTTTCTCACACAATTCCACAAGCTGGTCTATGGTTAAAAAGCCATTCTGCAAGCGGATTCTGTCGAACATATCAAGATGACTCATACCATTCCCTTTTCGCATTCAAAGAAGAACATAAATAAGGACACACCATCATTAAAAATGATGGAAATTAATAACCATTTAAATCCACCTCTCTCTAATAACAAAAAAGCAACAGAAGTGGAAGATAAAATCACGACATAAATTGCGGATAAAAATAAAATTAATTAAAAATTCATCATAAATTAATCCTTGTGAAATAAAATGAATAATATGTTTTTACGTGAACCTTCACTTTGCGTTTCATCTTCTGTCATAAGGCCAGCAACCGCTTTCGGTCGCATGACCCGCAGGTTTTGCGAGCGCGATTCCAAAACGTGCCGCAACTCCACTGTAAATCCATCCAGCCTCTTTTACCCGATTAGCGGCTGGCATAGAGTGTCTGTGCTGCGGCAACATCCGCAGCCGGGCGTGGAACCCCGAATATCTGGAACTGGAAAACACTTTGTTTTTTCAGGGGCTGCGTGCACACTCTTTATCCGTGGCTCAGGCAGGGCAACCGCAAGGTTGGCCGGTCGCTAGATCCGGTGTTCCAACCCTGTCTGGGCCACAACTTTAGCTTGGAACCTGAAGGTGTGGCGACATAAACATCTAGCAATGGAAGACTTAATCATGACGGACAACCACATCACTCCCACTGACAGTAGTATCACCCTTTTCCGCGAGCTGATCGCCAGCCTGCCGCTCCATCAGCTTGATGAGGCCCAGCTTTGTGACCTTGGCGCTATCGCTGCGGAATCCGTTTCCGGGTTGTGCCACGGGCTGAGTGAACTTGGCGACCGGCTGCAAGACGGGGCTGACATCAGCCCCGAACAGCGTTACCAGTTGGGTGCCAGCCTGAATGCCGCCGCGCACCTGATCCCGGCACTGCTGGAAATCTGTGAACAGGCGGAACGCCACGCCCACGCGGTGCCGCTGGCAAAAGAACCGGTCCCGCTCTACGCGGTGTAACGGCATGTCACGCGTAACGTTGCAGCGCGTCTGCTGCCCTGCGTGATGTAACGGCTCTGGCATCCAACAAGCGCCATGCCGGGCCGTTTACCTTAATCGCTTACTCTGATACAGCGGTGCATCGGAACATCACCGCTGTTATTGGCAGGGCACATAACGGGTTGCGAGCTGTTGTTTGGGGTTATCAGGCGGCCATTCAAGCCATATCCCCATCAAACTTACCGGCGTGGTAATCCGCTATCGCTTGCTGGATCTCTTCACGCGTGTTCATCACGAACGGCCCGTAAGAGACGACAGGTTCCTCTATCGGCTCCGCATACCCAAACAGCAGCACCGCCTCTTCTGTCGCGTTGATGGCAACGGCGTCACCATCATCATGCATTTCCACCAAATTCCACGGTGAAACCGGGGTTCCGGCGATGTTCACCGCACCGCGCACCACGTATAAGAACACGTTGTTTCCCTGTGGTGCAGGTAACACGACCTCCGCCCCCGCATTCAAGTGCACCACCGACATAAACACCCCCGTCAGCGAGGGGATAGGGCCGGTCACCCCGGCATACACCCCGGAAATCAACTGCATATCCCCCTGCCCTGATGCCAGCGGCACACGGGGAATATCATCCCGTTGCAGCCCGATATAACGGGGTGAGGTCATTTTCAGGCGAGCGGGCAAATTCACCCACAGTTGCAGGATCTCCATCGCTCCGCCCTGACGTTTGAAGTCATCCGGCGACAGTTCAGAGTGAACCAGCCCGGAACCTGCCGTCATCCACTGCACGCCACCCGCGTTGATAATGCTTTCATGCCCACCGCTGTCACGGTGCGCCAGGCACCCTTCCAGAATAAAGGTGACGGTTTCAAACCCACGGTGAGGATGTGGCCCGAACGGTAACCCCTGGTTATTGGGGGAATACACTTGTGGGCCGTGGTGATTCAAAAACAAAAAAGGATCCACCTGCGGTACGCCCGGGCCGGGCACCGGACGGCGGGTTATCAGGTCGGCGATGTCATCCCGATAGGCCGCATGACAGGCTGAGACAGTACGCATAATTTCCTCTCTACATTGATTCGATAATGGCAACGCTCCCCAGTGGGCCGCAACATGGCAGGGTGAGCGACAACACCGCACCGGGTAACCTTACCTGAAATCACATTTTTGTGCTGTGGACGCCTTTTTTAACCATCCGCAGAGGTTAGCGTTTAGGGCGTAACCCCCTTCCCACTCTACCGAGTCAGACCGAGGCGTTGATGCTGGAGAATGTCATCATCCGATAATCAGCCTACCGGCCATTGCAGGCTCGGCTGATTATCGCAGTGCTAATAGGTAATATTATGTCTATAACGACGCCATTAACTACTCCGTTTACTGATAGCTATGACAGCGCTTTTCTTCTGGACACCATGATGGGGCCAAATGCCATGCGCATTACGGAAGAAATGGCCGCACAGCTCCCCATCACGCCTGGCTCTGTTTGCCATTACAGCCCCTGATTTTTCAGCCGGTTATTCACTCGGCCATCACCGCCTGATCACGCCCCTGACGCTTTGCCTGATACAGCGCCTTGTCGGCGCGTTGTACCAGATGGTCGATGCTTTCACCGGGATTAGATTCCGCAACACCGCAACTGATGGTCAGGTTAATCACCTGATGGCGATGCGACACCAGCGCAAAGTGAACGGCCTGACGAATCTTCTCGGCGACGCGATGAGCCTGATGCAGCGAACAATCGCCCAGCAGCAGCACGAACTCTTCGCCCCCCCAGCGGCAGGCGGAATCTGTTTTACGAATCGCCCGCTGGATCAATCGTGCAGTTCTCACCAACACCCGATCACCGATGTGATGCCCGTACTGATCGTTGATTTTCTTAAAAAAATCTAGGTCGATCAGAATGATCGAGAACGTACGTTGCTGCGCCGATTGTTTCATCCGCAGGGTCCGAAAAATGTATTCGAACGCTTGTCGGTTCATCAGGCCGGTCAGTTTATCGGTGGTGGCCATCAGCTCAAGCCGCCGCTGGTATGTCCCAATAGTCAGCCAGATCAGCAACAACATGGCGATGCTGGCCGTAATACTGATGCCGGTATTTTTCAGCAACATGAGCCACAACTGCCTGTCGTGCGGCCCGCTGTTCTGCTCCACCATCAACTTCCAGCCGAACTCCGGAATCACGCGGGTATTCAAAAAGATATTTTCGCCATTCAACGAGTAGCGATAGCTGCCGCCGGGCGAGGTCAGCACCTGAGTTGCCAGCGACTGCAACCCTAGCTGTTGGTGAATATTCGATGCACGATGAAACGCCTGACCGTGCAACATCACATCGCCGTTTTCATCAATAAGGTAGATGGTGCGGTTATAGCGCTGTTCGTAGGTTTCAATCAGTTGGGTAACCCGCTGCACCGGCAAACCCACGCCAGTCACCCCAATAAAGTTACCGCTATAATCGAATACCTTATAATTGATAAAAATATCCATCCGGGTGCGATTTTCCGGATCGACACCGATCTCAATATCGTAAGGGTCGCCATCCTTTTCATCCCTGATATCAAAAAACCACTTATCTTCAGGAGAGGTTTCTAAAAGCGTATGACTTATCTTCTCCGGGTCGTAATAGCGGTGGGTATTATTGGAAACGAAAAAGGACACCACCGTATTAAAACGCCGATCGATCTCCCGAAGATAGCGAGTCATCGCCTGCGGATCCGTTTCATTGGACAGCACCCAGTCTTTCACGAAGGTGTCGTGCGCCATCAGCGATGAAATAAAAATGGGATTAAGCAGGTCGCGCTGAATTTCGGAATAGACATTGTCGCTGGTCAGCGGCAGCGAGCTTTCTGAAATTTCATCGAACAGCGAATGGCGCGCCACCTGATAACTGCTCCAGCTGATCACCAAAAATGCACTCAGCAACATGCAGGAAAACAGGATCGCCGCCCGTTTTTTGTTCATCCAATAGGTCTGGGAAGTGTGAGAAGGAGACAACACGGTTCCTCTGGCTAACGCCCGCCGGCCCATCGCCGGAAGCTACGAATACAAAATGCCGACATGGTAATGAAGTTAGTCCATAACACAAACCACTGCATGCTCTCTGCGGGGATTTTTGGTGGGGTTGGCCAGATTGCTTCGCGGCAGACATTCTTGACGGTACCGGTATTTTAGCGCTGTATTCTTCCTAGAATTTTGGCACATGTTGCATACTCATGGTGCATCCTTAGTTTTTGGATTGGCTTGCCACTGTAATAGCTCAGTGATATCTCGCTCACCCTCAGCTTCTTTTAAACGACGCTGTTGCTCGGCGAACTGTTCATATTCAGCCTGAGCCTTATCATCCGCCATTTTCTTGCTGATCGTACCAGCACCTTTTAATACATCACGATCGTTGAATTGCAGGAATTGATCTAATTTTTCCTGCCAGTCGCGTAAAAATATCTGCTGACGACGTCTGGCCTGATCCTCAGCAAAATCCAACCACATATTGACCACGCGGTTCAGTTCATCAACTTCGCTTTGACTGAGATAATTTTTGGCGACGGTGACATCCCCTTTACGCACTTCGTCACCCTTGAAGCTGGTCAACCCCATATGCGGAAGACTGGCATCGGCGCGTTGGTGAATAAGTTCAGCCGCCGTTTTCCCGGTGCAAGCAAAATGCAGTTTATTCTGGATAGTCTGGAAAAAGAGCGTGGTCTCTTTCAGTGAGGGCTGATAATCCGCTGCAAGAGCAAAGATTTCCCGTACCCGTAAATAGACGCGCCGTTCGCTGGCACGAATATCACGGATGCGCTCCAGCATCTCACCAAAGTAATCGGGCACCACTGAGGGGCCGACCGGTGGATTTTTCAGCCGCTCATCATCCATCACAAAGCCTTTAATCAGGTATTCCTGCAAGGTTTGCGTGGCCCATTGACGGAACTGGATGCCTCGGGGTGAACGGACGCGGTAACCGACGGCCAGTACCAATGACAGATTAAAGTATTGAACCTGATAATTTTTTCCATCGCTGGCAGTTGTTCGGTAAAACCGAACAACTGAATTTGCATCCAATTCACCGTCTTCAAAGATGTTTTTGATATGCTCGCTGATGGTCGCTTTGGCTTTACCATATAGCTCACCAATCATCGCTTGCGATAGCCATAACGTATCGCTTTCGAAACGGCACTCAATACGTATTTTGCCATCCTGACTGGTAAACATGATGAATTCACCGACTGGGGCCTGAGGTAAGTGTTTATCTGTCATGGTGCCTCCGTTTTATGGTCCATAAGCCGAATGGTGATACTCGGTCAGTGAAAAACTCAAGCCCCTTTCAACATATCAAACACCACTCGGGCAAACCCTTTCGCCAGTTCAGGGTTAGACAGATATTGCATCATCATGTCCTGCTGCGCGTCATTGCTGTCCAATACCGCATCATCAATGGCTTTAGGGAAATCACCGAGCATGGCCTGTTCACGCGTGTTATTCGCAATCTGTGTCATCACCGCCTGATTTTCTGACAACTTGTCTCGCACGCTAAAAGCATAATTAATCATATCTTTGTCGGTCAGATTATCAGTAATAAATAGCTCGTTAAGACGCGCCAGAATATGCGACAGAAATTCTTCTTTCTTATCCTTCGGCTTGGCGGTGCCAATGTCATTACCCGGCTTTATTTTGTATCCTTCGGCATCTTCCTGAAGTTTCAGATGTTGCTCGTGAATTTTCGACAAACGGTAATGGCTCATCTCCACATTGCTTAAATCAATCTCATCTTCTTCAACATTCTGTTCATGCAACAAGGGGCGTAGATGACGGGCAAACAGACTGAGTTTCTCCAGTTCCTTATCATCGTACTCCACGATTTGTGACATAAACTCGTAGAAACGGACAAAACTACCGAGATCTTTCTTGAAGATGTCCAACTTGTCTTTTTCCAACTTACAGTCTTTAAAACTGTTTTTGGCATTGGTAATCAGCACCACATCGTTGGTTTTTTTCGTACGCTCAAAAATTTCTTTTGCCAACACATAAGCATCAATGGCCGAGCTATATCGTTTTTTCCAGCGCTCAACAGCAGGTTTGCAAATATTGCTAATTGCCGCGTTGGATTTATTTTTGGTAAAGAATGCGTCGCAGAATTGCTCAACTTCCTTCCACAAAAAAATACCGCTGGCGCGGAGCTTCTCGAATAGTTCGAAGACTAATTGCGGGTCGCTGACATCTGTCAGCTCAGCGGTCTGATAATAAGGCTGGAAGGCCCCCAGAATATCATCCGGTTCGTTGTAAAAATCGAGAACAAAGGTGCCAGACTGCGCTTTTCCCGGATAAATACGGTTCAGGCGTGAGAGTGTTTGTACGCACTCCACCCCGCCAAGAGGTTTATCCACATACATGGCACACAGCTTGGGCTGGTCAAAACCCGTCTGAAATTTATTGGCGACCAGCATCACCTGATAATCATCACTATCAAAGGCTTCGCGCATATCCCGGCCCTTCAGCCCTGGATTCATATTGATTTCAGTGAATTTCTTGTTCAACAATGCAAGGCTATTTTGATCGCCTTCAGCAAATTCCACTTCGCCTGAAAACGCCACCATCGCGTTAATTTTCTGGTAGTGGTTCTCAGCAATATATTGATCAAACGCCAGCTTGTAGCGCACTGCCGCTTTACGCGAGCTGGTCACCACCATGGCCTTCGCCTGTCCGCCGAGTAAATGCATGACGTTTTTTCGGTAGTGCTCGACAATCACTTTTACTTTTTGCGAAACGTTATGTTCGTGCAACGTCACCCACTGGTTCAGCTTAATTTTGGCCTTTTTACTGTCCACTTCCCTGTCAGGGTCATCCAGCTTTTGCAGCAACTTATACGCCACTTTGTAGTTGGTGTAGTTCTTCAGAACATCAAGAATAAAGCCTTCTTCAATGGCCTGGCGCATTGAATAAACGTGGAATGCTTCCGGCTTATTCGTCTTGGATGCAGGTTCAAGTGGATTAGGGAGGCGACCAAACAGCTCCAGCGTTTTGGCTTTTGGCGTGGCGGTAAACGCATAAAAATTAAGATTATTACTGCCTTTTCGCGCGGCAACGGTGGCACCCAAAATATCTTCCGACGACAGCACCACATCGTCATCCGCTTCTTCGGTCATCAGTACTTCTTTTAGCTGACGCGCCGTGGAACCGCTTTGGGAAGAGTGCGCTTCATCCGCAATCACCGCATATTTGCGTTGCTTGAGGCTGACGCTGTTTTCGATAGCTTTAAGCACAAACGGGAAAGTCTGGATGGTAACGATAATAATCGGCTGGGAGTTTTCCAGCGCACTGGCGAGTTTCTCTGATTTAGAGCCGTCGCCTTCTTTATTATTAATGCGCCCGACGACACCATCTGCATGTTCAAACTGGTAAATCGTATCCTGAAGCTGATCGTCTAATACCGTTCGGTCGGTGACAACAATCACTGAATGGAACTGCTTCTCACCCTTCTCATCATAGAGCGTAGAAAGCTGGTGAGCCGTCCAGGCAATAGAATTGGACTTACCGGAACCCGCGCTGTGCTGAATAAGGTATTTATTACCGGTGCCTTCTTCCGTGGCGGCGTGAATCAGTTTATTCACCACATCCCACTGGTGATAACGCGGGAAAATTAAACTCTCTTTTTTAACCTTCAGCCCATTCCAATCTTCTTTTTCCTCAATTTGCAGATGCACAAACCTAGCGAGAATGTTCAGCAAATTGTCCGGCAGCAGCACTTCATTCCACAGGTAGCTGGTGGCGTACTCGTTTGCATCTTCGGGAATATCGTTCCCTGCGCCGCCGTCTGTCGTGCCTTTATTAAAAGGCAGGAAGAAGGTGTCATCACCAGCCAATTTCGTGGCCATAAACACGTCATATTGGCTGACGGCAAAGTGCACCAACGCACCACGTTTGAAGGTCAGCAGCGGTTCAGGCTTATTGGTTACCGGGTCTTTCGGCAAACGCGTTTTCTTATATTGTTTAATCGCGTTTTGTACCGCCTGCTTAAACTCGGATTTCAATTCCAGCGTTGCCACCGGCAGGCCGTTAACAAACAGCACCAGATCGATACGCCACTTTTTGGCCTTCGAACCGGTTTCTTCAAACACAGCGTTCGACGCATACGGGCTATAAACCAGTTCCGGCACAATACGGCAGATATTCTGCTGATAACGCGCCAGCGTTTCCGGGTTTAAATTATGTTCGGGTTTAAACTGGCATAGCGTAAAACGGGCATTGCGGATCTTCAGCGCATTGCGCAATACGCCCAACGTACCGTAAGTACGTGAGAGTTTGTCGGTGGCGTTAACATCGGCTTTCTTAAGCTGTACCACCAGCGCATCGAGGAAATGGCGCTCGGTGTCGGTAGGGAAAACCTTAACCAGCTTTTCCCATTCTTGTGGCTGAGTCGTTTTAACAAAAGTCAGCACATCTTGCGAATACAGCGCACGTTCACGATCGTAGCCATCACCCTTGCCGACAACCCAGCCATGTTCAACCATCTGTGCAATCATTTCATTCTGGAAGATCGCTTCTTTGGTAGCGTCCATGCTCATGCGTTCACCTCCGGTGATCCCTCAATGTCTGCCATTTCGCTGCTATCTGGCGCGACCCAGTCGCGTACATCAATTTTTCCGGTAACGGCGGCGGAGATTAAGGCGGTTCGGCGTTCTTTAAGCAACTCAATCTGGATTGTTGATAATCTCGACAGATTGTCATAATTATTTCTGATGGACTCTAGGTATTTTACGATTACATCTTGTTCATGTTTTGGGGGTAACGCTAATGGTGCTTCACTTACATTACCCAAGCTCAACCCTTCCTTTAGCCCATATTGTGCAACATCAAAGAATGAACGCCCTACAGATGATGCAAGGCTATAACCCAGAAATGCAGAGTTAATAATAGATGTGTTGGGACGAATCAGACTCAGATGTTGATTAATGTAGGTTGATTGAGAAAGCTCAGGGACAATAGCGACCCGTCCAGTATTTGCACCAGTAATACATACGACGACATCTCCCGCGACCAGTTTGGTGCGCACTCCCTCAGCATTTTTAGGTGGTGATACTCGTTTTGCTTTATCGAGTTTCAGACCAAGTTCATTATTTAAGTCACCACTTTGAAGAAATATTTCATTTCCTTCATCAGTAATAAAATCAGACCAACCTCTCGGGCCAGAAGTAATAAATGAGGATATTTGCTTTACTCGAACAGAGACCCAATGCTCAGGCACTTCTCCCAACCACTCAACACCAGAATCTTTCATCGGCACATCAGGGTTTAACCCTTTAGTGACGGCATGGCTTATTACTGCCTGACGTTTTTCTTTCAGCAGTTCAATCAGTTGTTGTTGTTTTTCGATAAGGTTATCGATTTTTGCGGTTTCGTGATCGAGAAAAGTTGCAATCTGACGCTGCTCAGAAATAGAAGGTAAAGCGAAACACAAGTTACCTAATTGTTCTGCTGATACAGCCTCAAAAGTACTACCTGTCGCTATAGCATCAAGTTGGTATTTATATGTTGGAAGTAACCACCATAAAAAAGGAGATGTAACTTTCGCTGAAGCAGCGATGCTACATAGTCCTCTCCCAATGCCATATTTCTTATCTGCGAAATTCATGGCTCCAACAGGAGCTCGCACAGAAAACAATATATCACCTGGATTAGCAATTTTTTTGGCCACCGGACAATATTGTTTTTCTACTGGATTTACCTTACCAAATTCAGCATTGCCTTGAAGGAAAGCCAAACCATCCCCTTCAATATTACAATCATCTGAGCTAGGAGATTGGCCCATATTCATGAACGATTCAAGTTTTAAGCGAGTTACTTTCCAACTCAACGGCTTCACATCAAACCAGTGAACCCCAGAATCCTTATACTCCGGATACGCCTTATACTTAGCCATCAGGAATGTACCTCCTGCAGCAGCTTCATAATCTCGGCGCTTACCGCATCCAGATCGGCATCAATTTCTTCCAGCGGGCGCGGCGGCTGATACACATAGAAATGGCGGTTAAACGGGATTTCATAGCCGACAATCCCAATTTCACCATCTTGGGCATCGCGCTTGTCGGCATTAATCCAGGCATCGGCCACATGTGGCAGCACCTCCGCTTTAAAGTAGCTTTCGATAAGGTCACTGGTAGAACGCGCTGGGTTCAACGGCACGTTCTCGTTATCACGCAGATCGCCATCCTGCTCGAACTCCACCACTTTCCCCTGGTACTCAAACGCACCGTACAGCGGCTGGGCGGCTTCTTTCAGCACCTTTTTCACCACCGGCTCAGCATCCGGGTTTTTCGTGGTAATCGCGTCGATAAACTGTTTGTTCTCTTTGGTATCGAGCTTAACGCCTGCGGTTTTGATCGCCCCTTTCAGGGTAAGTTGGAACTGGTTAAAATCGTCACTAACTTGCGTTTTCCCACCGGCTTGTGTGCCTAACGCCGCTTGAATCTGCTGTGCTTTTTCCATTAATTCGCGCTGCGCCAGCCACAGTTTGCTATCCAGCAAGTCTTTAATTTGCTTCTCTTTCAGCTCAGCAAATTCCGCTTTGATAATCGCGCGGGCTTCCGCTTCAATTTCTGCAAAATCACCGTAGTGAGATTCCTGCCACTGCGCAGAGAATTCGTCATACAGACGTTCCATCGGCGCGTTAAACGGCTTCGGCGCAAAGCGCAGCGTGGCAATTGCTTCATCAGTAATCTGTGCGGATAAACGCAGCGGACGCTCAATGGTCAGACGGCGGTAACCAAAATCGGTACTGTTGAAGATTTTGCTGGCAAAGGTTTTCGGGGCTTCCGTTTTGGCCGTTGCAGACTGGCGCCCACGGTTGGATTTTTGCTCCGCTGCTTTTTCGAGGCCTAAGGCTTCCAGAGAAATCGCCTCAACCGCCTCAAAATCACCAAACGTGCGGGTAATCAGTTTGATGTCATCCTCGCCCATCAAATTGCGCTTGGAACCGAGAGACTTACGCATCTTGCCGCACAAGTTGGTGCCATCAATCAGTTGGACCTTACCTTTACGCTCTGGTGCTTTCTTATTCGACAAAATCCAGACGTAAGTGGCGATCCCGGTGTTGTAGAACATATCCGTCGGCAGCGCGACAATACCTTCCAGCAAATCAGCTTCCAGAATATAGCGACGGATTTCGCTCTCACCGCTACCCGCACCACCGGTAAACAACGGAGAACCGTTGAGGATAATGCCGATACGCCCACCACCATTGATTGAACCATCTGGATTATGGGTATCACGCATTTTGCTGATCAGATGCAGAAGGAACAACAGAGAACCATCAGAGACGCGCGGCAAGCCCGGACCAAAACGGCCGTTAAAGCCTTTCAGTTGATGCTCATCGTTAATTTCACCTTCAATCTTTTTCCAGTCCACACCAAACGGCGGGTTCGACAGCATGTAGTCGAACTGGTCTTGTGGTAACTGATCGTTAGAAAGGGTGTTGCCCAGTTTGATACGGCTAACATCTTGTCCTTTAATCAGCATGTCGGCTTTACAGATGGCATAGGACTCGGGGTTCAATTCCTGACCAAAAGCCCGCATCACCGCATTCGGGTTAAGCTCGTGCACATACTCCATGCCAGCAGAAAGGAAGCCGCCCGTTCCCGCCGTCGGGTCGTAAATGGTGCGAATGATGCCGTCTTTAGACAACGCAGCATCATCTTCCATAAACACCAGCGAGGTCGTTAAGCGTACGATATCGCGCGGGGTAAAGTGCTCCCCTGCTGTTTCATTCGAACTTTCCGCAAAACGTCGGATGAGCTCTTCAAACACCAGCCCCATTTCATAGTTGGAAATGGCCTTCGGGCTCAGGTCCGTCGTCGCGAATTTTTTGACGATTTTGAATAGCAGGTTTGCATCATCCAGCAAGCCAACAAACTCACTAAATTTGAAGTGCTCAAAGATTTCACGCGCGTCCTTTGAGAAACACTGAACGTAATTCTCCAGATTCGCCTTAATGTCGTTCTGCCCCATCTTGCCGAGATCCATCGGCGAGGTATTGAAGAATGACAGGCCATTCGTGGCGCGTAATAAAAACTTCTCTCTCCCTTCTTCCGGCAAGGGACTGGCCTTTAGTTTTTCGGCTTCCGCTACCACCGCTTCTTTACTCGCGGCTAACACACACTCAAGGCGACGCAGCAGCGTAAAAGGCAAAATCACGCGCCCATACTGGGATTGTTTAAAATCACCGCGAAGCAAGTCAGCGACGGACCAGATAAAGGCAGCCGTTTGAGAAAAGTTGGTGTTAGTCATGAAAATCCTTAGAAGAGATCACTGCCATAGCGCGAAGATGCTCAAGTATAAATTCGGTTTTAGAATGTAATTCACAAAATAATACCTGCAACGAAGGCTACCGCAAACGATACGGGCAAATAAATGAACACTGAGATTGGGCCATGGCTTAGCAGCGCTAAGTATTCGGCGAGAGCGGCATACTGAGGTGAAAACCAACCATGACAAAAAATAAACAGCATTTTCCACCTATTCAAAAATCAGTAGAAAATGCCATTTATGTGAAATTTTTCAGAACAGAGGCAGAAAAAGAAAAGTTTCTATTTTAGTTGATTACTCAACGTCCCAAAATCAAACACACTCACCGCCTTCTCCCGGTTCACATCGAGGAAATCAGCCCACCATTTATCCGAAGGCTTGGCTGTTCTGACTTTGATATCAGTGAGCGCCATACTTATCTCCTCCCCGTTGGTACAAGCATTATCGAACCGAAAATACCATCATCTGTACCAACAACTGTTGGTAGATGTACATGGATGTCGGTTGACCCTGAGAGAATGAATATAGCGGGAAAGACGGGTAAACACTGGATTTCAGGCATAAAAAAAGACGTCGGTTGACGTCTATTTATATACTGTTGGTGCGAAGGCCGGACACGCAAAATGATGTAATTAATTGAATAATAAAATTTAATACTCAACAATCTAATTTAGGTGCCCCCTTTTATGCCCCCACTTCATTTTTAGCCCATGTTTTCAATGAGCTATATCACGTCATTTTCTCAATAAGATTAATTCTTATCCGTTCCGGTTCGATTCCGGGCAACAGATCCTAACCCAACCCCGCGATGACGAAAATGTTGTTCATAAATGGCGTATGGCTATTTTCTGTACCGTTCACTATACTGGATGTATAGCTATTCGCTACACAGAGAGGTCACGATGCGAACAGAGACAAAAGAAATGCCGATTAATATTCGTGCTAAAGCATCACAGCGGGAGCTGATTGATGTCGCTGCTAAATTGCTGTCGAAATCAAGAACAGAGTTTATCCTTGATGCTGCCTGCCGTGAGGCTGAGGATGTGTTGTTGGATCAAAGGCTGTTTCTGGTCAATGATGAACAATATGATGCTTTCATTCAGGTGCTGGAATCACCTGTCACAGATAATCCGCGTGTGAATGCATTACTGAACAGGAAATCTCCGTGGGAATAACGGCACCTGAATTATTGCTGCCTCAACATGCGGTTGTGGATTTTCATTGTTCCGAGCCGTCATTAAATGAATGGCTGAAACGCAAGGCGTTAAAAAATCAGACGTTGGGCGCTTCACGCACCTTCGTGGTGTGTGAAGCCGGTACACAGCGTGTGGTGGGGTTCTATGCCCTCGCGTCGGGTAGCATCCAGCGTCAGGTTGCGCCGGGCGCATTCCGGCGCAATATGCCTGACCCCATTCCTGTTCTGGTACTTGGCCGATTAGCCGTTGATGAACGTTATCAACGTATGGGGATCGGTGCCGGGCTTCTGAAAGATGCGGTACTCCGCTCCCGCAATGTAGCGCAGCAGGTAGGCAACAAAGCGTTATTGGTACATGCGTTATCTGATGAGGCAAAAGCGTTCTACCAATACTGGGGTTTTGTCCCGTCAGAAATACAGGAACACACCTTATTATTATCGTTATGGTAATAAATTTTTATCAAAATAAAGAGGGTTTATGAAGCATTTAATTAAGTTCTCTCTGATTTTAAGTACCTCATTAATGGCTATTCCCGCTTTTTCAGCTCCTTTCTCGAATGTTGAAATCTGTAAAGCGGCCATATCAATGGAGTTCGCAAAAGAACCCAAAATAATGAAAACAAAAGTGAATGGGGATCTCGTTAATTTGCAATATCACAGGCCCAGTGATAATAGCCTGTGGAAATATCAGTGCAAGATGATAGAAGGGTCACGAGTGCTATGGCGAAGCGCTGGAAGTGATTCAGAACCTAACTACATAGGCCGTTGGCGAGATAACCCGAATGATGCCTTAATCACTTATACGGAAGAGAATGGCGTGCTAAAAATGACAAATAGCCAGGCTGGCGAGCAAACATTTAAGCATGCTGATTTAAAATAAATGGCGTCATTTCCCATCACTATTAGTCGAAGGCCAATTAATTAACGTTATTAGTCGCGACCAGATCTTATGGTCTGCCAATCATGATAGCTTCTGGCACCGCGCCCGCCCCCTTTTTGGGGAGGGGACGGGCGCTCCGTGGCTCTATGAAGATGGATTTTCCTTCGTGTCGTAAAACGACAGGATCATTTCTGCCAAATCATCTTCTACCGTATAAAAATAACAGGCAGGAACATGCAGCACAGCAGCCAGTCGGCACGCCAGCTCAAAATCCGGCGTGTGAATCCCACGCTCATATTGATTCATGCGAGCGCTGGCTGTCGCTTCGTCTATCCCGGCAAAAATGCCTAAGCGCTCGATAAAAACCGGCTTTCATACCACTAAGTAACTCTTAGTAAATGCGGAAGAATTAGTACGTATAGTTACCTGACATCTTAATAAATAAGGAAGAAGGTATGACTACGTATAACGACTGGCATCAGGCGGATATCATCGCCGGCTTGCGCAAGAAAGGCACCACGCTGGCCGCGCTATCCCGTTCTGCGGGACTCAGTTCTTCCACACTGGCGAATGTGCTGGTACGTCCCTGGCCGAAGGGGGAATGGCTGGTTGCCACCGCGCTGGACAAACACCCCGCTGAAATCTGGCCCAGCCGCTATTTTGATGAAGCGGGTACATTGATTGACAGAAAACGCCGTATCAGGCAGGAAAGGGGTAAATAGTATTCATGCTGATAAAGCGGTTTTCTGTGCTGATGCCCCCATCTTTCCCGCGTAATACGCTTCCCCCACCGGATGACAGGGGGAAAACAACAAATCATTGATATACAGTAAGTTAACTATTCTCCCCCACTTAGGGTATATAGGCATCCGGGAAGTGGGGGAAGCCGCCGGATACCATAGCCTGATACCCGGTGCCCCCCACATTTCCCCCGTTTATTCCCCCACGTTACCGCGTTTTGATAATGGCACGATGTTTTCACCATCCAGCGCGATCAGGTCATCCCTGACGAGTTTATCCAGCCAGCGGGTAAACTTTTTGGAGACATCAAACCCCATCGCCCGCATATCGTCACGCACCAGTGCGCGGGTACAGCCGTCGCCACTGGCCGTACGCGAGCGGATCGCTTCCCACAGCGCTACATGGTTATCCGTCAGCCGGGTGATCCCACTGAGCGCCGGGTCAGCGTCGGTCGGGTCATCGCGGACTTCCCGGCCTTCATCCCGCAGAACCAGCGATGTAACCGGCTCGCCGTCATCGTCCACGTACAGATTCACCGCCGTCAGGTCGTAGGCCCGGCGTGGCGGCTCTTCGGCGTCCTTCATCTTGGTGCAGGTCAGGATCAGCGCCTGCCCGTCGGCCTCGCGGCGCACATTAAACTCCACGTCCAGCGCAGCCCGGAAGGCGCTGGAGCCGCGAGCGCCTTTGTCCTGATCTTTACCGGAGTGATGAATAATCAGTACCGTGGCCTGCGTGGCCGCCTTGATGTAGTCGCAACCCTGAATAAACGCCCCCATGTCTTTAGCGGCGTTTTCATCCGAACCGCCAAAGCAGCGGGCCAGTGTATCCAGAATGATCAGCCGTACTGCCATCCCGGTGGCGGCCTGTACGTCATGGGCGGCCTTGATCACCTGCTCCACGCTGTCGGGACTGGCCGGGAATACCGGGCAGTCAACGCGATAGAGTGCATCAATCGGGCTACGGTCGTTCAGCGTTTCCTCCCACGCCCGAATCCGGCGCGGTACGCCGATCCCACCTTCACCTACCACATAAATCACTGCGCCCTGCGTGACCGGTCGGTTGGCCCACGGCTTTCCGGTGGCGATATGGCACGCCCAGGAAACAGCCAGAAAGGATTTATACGACCCGCTGGCACCGTAAGCACTGGCAACCGCACCGCTCGGCAGGTAGCCCTTGATCAGGTAATCCTGCCGGGTATCAAACCCTTCCGAGCCTTTACGCAAAGGCAGGGCGGAGGAAAATGCCGTGACAGGAGACGGCCCGGCGTCAGGCAACGGGCCCGGGCTGATAACGGCAGGCCGGGTAAGCTGACGCCGGAATGCGGCTTTGGTGGCTTCCATGCCGTGCCGCTGGCGAAAATCATCCCAGTCACAGGCGGTATCGGTCGGCGGCAGAGCCACCCAGCCGTCAACGGCCAGCGCCGCTTTCTCCGCCATCAGTTTGCCGGTGTTGGCCGCGCCATCCGGGTGAATATCGTTATCCCCGGCCAGAATCAGGCAGCACTGGGGATAACGCGCCCTGAATGCCTGCGCCACGTTCAGCAGGTTATTAGCCGATACCGCCGCCACCACATGGCATGACGAGCACTGTTGCAGGGTGAGCGCTGTGGCATACCCTTCGGTGATAATCAGCTTCGACGGCTCCGGGCCGTGGTTAACCGGAATAAACGCCCCTTTCAACTGCGAGCCGGGATACAACCGTTTTTCACCGCCGGGCGTGATCAGTTGCGCCCCTGCCAGTTCACCGGAGGTGCGGAACATCGGCAACAGTAGCGATCCTTCGCCAAACCGGACACGCCCGATGGTCATCGCCTGTGCGGCAGTCAGCAGCATCGCTGGTGTCATCAGCCCTCGGGCTTTCAGATACGGGCTTTCCCCGGTGCTCGTGGCAGCCATCAGCGCCTTGATGCGCTCTGCCAGCGGGCGGGGATCAACCGCCTTTTCTCTGGCGGGCGGTGTTTCGCTGGCCGATGACGCCAGTGCCGTCACCACTCTGGCCGCTTCCGCGATGTCACACCGCCTGACGCGGGCGACCAGATCCAGACCATCACCGTGGCCGCAATGATTGCAGAACCAGGTGCCACGCCCACGCTTATCATCAAAGCGGAAGCGATCTTTTCCACCGCAGACAGGGCAAGGGCCATGCTGGCCCCCGGCAGGAAAGTAGATATCTAATGCCGCCAGAATCGACGGCCAGCGGTGGCGGGATTGTGCAACTCTTTCCGAGACAAACTTACTCATTGTCCGGCCCCTCCGCATCCAGCGCGTCATTCAGCAGGTTAAGCCGCTCCCATAAGATGAACATCAGCAGCTCTTTGGCAACGGGGTTTTCCAGCTCAATGATGGCGTAGGCCAGCACCCGGCAGTGATCGGCGATCTCTTCCAGTAACAACGGTGTGGGGTTATACATAGCGCACCTCCACAAGAGAGGTGAAAGATTGCAGGCAGGAATAGCTAAGGGTCGTAGCCATAAGGCAGCCTCCAGACTGTAGCAATTGTGATAGCTACCACCAGAGACGCCAATCTCGCGGGTGGTAGCCCGTGCGAGGTTGGCGTTACCGGACAGTCTGGCTACCGGCCTTCCTTGCGGAAGCCCCGCACGAGCCACCATTGAAGGTACAGCTCGACGCTTGCCTGCAAAAAAATACGCACAATGTGCGTATTCAGGCACCAGACTATTGTTCGGAACGCCAATTCCGGCTACGGATTTTGCCGTAGCCCGCGCAGTATAGCCCAATTTGCCCGCCAGAAGAAAAGCTGAATGACTCATTTGCGCCCCTCCGCCCGCTGACGGATACGCTCGGCAATCCAGTCGTTGATTTCACTCTCCACCCAGGCGACAGAACGTGCGCCCAGCTTCACCGGCTGGGGAAACTCGCCACGATCGATCAGGTAATAGATCCAGGATTTTTTGAGGCTGGTTTTTTTCATCACATCGGGCAAACGCAACAGAGTGAAATTGGACATCATTACGCCTCCTCCTGACGGGTGTAGACACGTTCAACATAACGGCCACGGCCATCGCCATGACCCAAATCCATCGACACCAGCGCCCGTGCCTCCTGACGGCTAAACCCGTCGGCAAGGTAGAAACGCATGGCATCCTGCGCCCATGCATAGCGCAGACTGTGGGGGGAGTAATGGCCGGTCAGGCCAAGGCGGGTAGTACGGGCACGCCAGAAATTCATGGCGGTTTTCAAATCCGGTTTATCGATGAGTTTACCGTTGCGGTTGTCGGCGATGACAAGTGCCTCACGCACAGCAGCAAGCACCGCTGCGCTGTCCAGCACGCGGGTTTCACGCGGTCGCCCGCCTTTGGTGCCAAACACGACAGTGAGCCGGTCAACCTGCCGGGTCAGTTGCTGCTCCCAGCGCTTTAGCGAGGCGCAACACTGCACCGCTTCCTGCGAACGCAACCCCAGCAACCGGGCAAGCTGGAGCGCACAGGCCAGACCGGCATCTTCCCGGCGGGCGGACTCCAGCACGGACTGATAGCGCGCATCCGGGATGGCATATTTAGTGCCTGCCCGGCTGGCACCACCCAGCCCCAGCGCCTGATTGCTCAGGCGGGGATCATCCACCAGTTTGCCCCGGCCTGCCAGACGCAGCACGCTGCGCAAGGCGGACATCTCGTTATGCAACGTGCGCAAAGCCATGCCCTGAGAGCGGCGGGCAGACACATAGCTTTCGATATGCCGGGCTTTAACGTGCTGTACGCTGCGCACCTGAATGTTGAGTGCCAGCAAATGACGGCACAAACGCTCAACAATACGGAGGCGATCATGAACCGTTTTATAGCTACCACCCGCCTGTTTCGCCCATGTTTTCATTTCACGACTGAGTTTTGTCATGCTCTTATCTCGACTTCAGCCCTTCGGCGCATGGCTGCTATGCAGAGTCAGTGCTCTGCCTGAACGATACCTGTGCGCCGGAGGGCTTGGGTTTTGTTGAGGTATCGGGGGTTCGGTGATGCACACAGTGCAACCGCTGTTCACACAGTCATACCCCCAGGCAAATCGCCTGCCTCGGTATCGATCCAGAATGCTTTTAAACACAATGAGGCGCGAAAACGGTGGTGTCAGAATGTTGACACGCAGCGCAAACGGCCATGAGTAAAGTCGAGAAAGACGTCAGTGCGCGGCGTCACTTTCACCTGCTTGCGCGGTAAAAGTGACGCCGGGTGAAAGCGTGACAGGCGGATACAGCCTGATGCATTACGGCATCATGCGGTACAGCCCGCACGTTCACACGTACAGACGGCAATCGTTGGGACGAGTAAAATCGAAGTTGCACGCTAACGTGAACTTACGAGGGTAAGCGCCAGTTAAGTCGCTTAGTATGTGAAATCACTACAACGATAAACGTTGCAGCTACAAGCCAGTGTCCTACGGTACGGGAAAACCGCGCTCTGGCTGGGTATAGTATAAGTGAAGCATTTTACGCCGCCCGGCAAACCGGGTTATGGGTAAAACTTAGGGCCCAATGGGCTATGGTTTAGTTTAACTGGCCTTCATCGTCACGCTCATAACGGCGCTCAAACTACCTGACGACATCTGCTCCCAAAGGCTGGCAGATTTACCGCGCTTCTTCATCACGCTCTCTTCCTTGCAGGCGATGGAAGAGTAACAGTACCGGTGTGGTCGCCCGAAGGCGTCAGTCTCAGACCACGCTCCATTCCCTATGACTTTGGCGTTGTGACCACCCGAAGGCGTTTCTCACAGGTCACACGTATCATCCTGATACTGGAAACATTGGTGGCTGTCATCGACAGCGGTGTTGCGTGGATAAAATTACGACAGTTTTGGTGGGATTTCAAGGGGGTGAAACCTGAACTTCTCGGCCATTGGTACAATTAAATACTCAATGCAGGGTAGATAATTTACAGTTACCGGATTCAGCCTTGGCGAGGCTTCACTGGGGTGATAATCAGGAAAAATATACACCCTTTCAGCATACGCACGACACCCTGCCTGAAAATCACCGGAAATCCCGCTATTTTTCCTGAGTTAAGCCATGCATCCACAGGGTGCATGGTTTTGCATGTGTTTATCCACCCTCTTTAACCCTTCCCGCTCTTGTACCGGCGCGGCCTGAGCCTGTTCATGCACCTGCATTAAAACCGCCCTCTTAAGCGGGCAGGCGAGGCGGGGAAAGCACTGCGCGCGGGTACTGTTTAAAGCATTTGATTCACCAGTCAAAAACGCGTAGAAAAAGAAATGAAATTTTTAGCTCCTCCAAGTATTCCGCTTAAAGGATGAAAAAATGAGCATTATTCATGTAAATCAAATTGGTAGTAAAATTAACACATTATTCGCCGATAAAATTGATAAAAATGATCTCAACCCTCAAGATAAAGAAATTCAAACTAAAATTTTAACTCGTTCTCTAGCCGCTTACGCTATTTATTGCATTGGAGATACTTCAATAGATGAAGCTGCATCAGCAGTTGTTGATGGTGCTGATGATAATGGTATAGATGCAATTCATTATTCATCTTCTAGTAAAAGAATGATCATTGTTCAATCTAAATGGAGAAAAGATGGGACTGGAGAACCTGATAATGGTGATTTAAGAAAATTCAAGGATGGCATTTTGGATCTCATTAATTTAGAGCTTAACAAGTTTAATGAGAAAGTTAACATTAAAAAACAAATGATCGAAACCGCTTTAGGGGAATTTGATACTAAATTCGATCTTGTTTTAATTCATACTGGTTCAAATACACTAAGCAGACATAATCAACAAGTGATGGATTCAATACTTAATGAATTAAATGATGCTGGTGATGGTACTAGCGAAGATGTTGTAAGCTTCCATCATCTTAATCAAGCTATAATTCATAGTGGGCTTGCGTCGGGAATGGATGGTGAACCAATCGACCTTGAGATTGGCCTATCTCAATGGGGGAAAATTGAAGAACCACATCAAGGTTTTTTTGGAATTGTGGCGGGTGAAGAGGTTGCGAATTGGTGGATACAAAAAGGGAAAAGACTATTCGCCAAAAATATTAGACAAATGCTAGGTGCTACTGAAGTTAATGATGAAGTTAAAAGAACAATCGAGGAGCAACCCGAAAATTTTTGGTATTATAATAACGGCATTACCGTAGTTGCTGAATCTATTAAAAAATCAATGGTTGGTGGAAATAGCAGAGATATCGGTTCGTTTAAAGCGAACAATATCAGTATCGTTAACGGCGCGCAGACCGTAAGCGTAATTGGTAAGCATGCACAGGAAGGAGGTGCAAACCTTACCAAGCTACGTTTACCTATCCGGCTAATTTCATTAGAAGGCGCTCCAGAAGACTTTGGTGCTTCTGTAACAAAAACTAACAACCGCCAGAATAGAATAGAGAGCAGAGATTTTGTTTCTTTAGATGATGAACAGATAAGGTTAAAAAAAGAACTTTCACTAGAAGGTATTGAATACAATATCGTTCGAAGTGAAAACATAAAAACTTCCGCTGCAATGATTGATTTATCAGAAGCTACCGTTGCGTTAGCCTGCGCATCTACGCAAGTAGGACTAGCAGTTCAAGCAAAAAGAGAAATTGGTCGTTTTTATGATAATCTTAAGAAAGCGCCATATAAAACAATTTTTAACCCACAAACCAATGGGATTTATCTTCGAAATACAGTGTTTGCTTTGCGCAAAACAGATGAAATCATTGACATCATGATTGCGAACTTACCGAAAAAATCGGGTAAAGAATATGGTATCCTTGTTCATGGTAATAGAATGCTAGCTTTCTTAGTTTTTAGAGCACTGGAAATCCATAGAGCTGCAAATAAATTCGATTTTGACATTAACACAATCGACTGGTTGAAAATTACAAAATCCGCCCTTGAAAAGCTAATGTCAGAAATAGAAACAAACTACAAAGACAAATTCCTTGCCACTTTATTTAAAAACGCAACCATATGCAAAGCCATATCAGAAAAAATATAACACATTAACTAAATTAAGAATGCTGCTCACGCGGCATTCAAATTAAAGTAAACTTTTATATTTATTTAAGTAAATCATTAATAAGCATCAACCTAATCTTTATTTTTTCTTTTTGCAAAATCAAAGGGTGTTATTGCTTCATAAATATTTGCATCAAGATAATCCGCCCACCACTGCACCATTAACCGCCGTTCATCCAGATACTCAGAAGTGTGAGTATAAGCCGCTCGGACATTGTTCCGCTCAGAATGACTTAGCTGACGCTCTATCGCGTCGTCACTCCACAGGCCAGATTCCCCTAACGCGCCTCGCGCCATCGTTCTGAAACCGTGTCCGCAAACTTCGGTTTGCGTATCGTAACCCATTGCTCGCAGCGCATTATTGACCGTGTTTTCGCTCATCACTTTTTCCGGGTCATGATCACCGGGGAAAAGGCATTTGTTGTCGCCGCTAATTGCCTTTAACTGCTCCAGCAGCGCTACGGCCTGACGACTGAGCGGCACGATGTGCTCTTCCTTCATCTTCATGCCACGATAGGAGTAACGCACACCTTTGATCGCTTCCCGCTGTGCCGGAACCCGCCAGTAAGCTTTATCAAAATCAAACTCGCACCATTGGGCAAAACGAAGCTCGCTGGAACGTACAAACGTCAGCAACGTGAGTTCGACTGCGATACGTGTCATCTGGCGGCCACGATAAGCAGCAAGCCGTGACAGGAACTCATGGAGGCGTTCCGGCGGCAAAGCTGGATAGTGCCGTGCTTTCGTCGTCGTTAATGCCCCGCTCATGTCACTGGCCGGGTTAGAGTCAATATAATCGTTCTGCACGGCATAGCGCATAATCGCCGTAACACGCTGTTGCAGGCGTTGTGCTACATCATGCTTGCCGCTGGCATCCACCGCTTTTATCGGCGCTAACAGATGGCTGGTTTTGAGTTTACGGATATCTGCCGTGCCAATATGCGGAAAAATGTACAGTTCAAGATAACGCATCACCCGTGCGCGATGATAATCGCCCCAGCGCTTGTTGCTGGCGTGCCACTGCCGGGCGATAGTCTCAAAGGTATACGCCCCCGCAGTTTCAGCCTGTGCCTCTTTTTGTTCAGCCTTTGGGTCAATACCTTGCACCAGCAGCTTTTTAGCTTCATCACGTTTAGCGCGTGCCTCCGCCAGGGTGACTGTCGGCCAAACACCAAAAGCCAGCCGGTCTTCTTTCTTGTCATCTGGACGCCGATACTTCATGCGCCAGTATTTTGAACCGCGTGGGGTAATCTCAAGGTATAAGCCGCCCCCATCCGCCATCTTGTAGGTTTTCTCTTTGGGCTTGGCAGTCTCGACCTGACGGGCATTGAGCTTCATTTTGGGGGCACATATCTTATCGAAGTGGAGATGCCCCCGATTATGCCCCCAACAACCGCTGGATTACAACGGATGCAAAAAGACCGCTGTGGAAAAAACACACAATCCATCCAGACAATAAAATCAGATTAAATCTTTATTTAACAATGATATATGGAAGTTACTGGACGATAACGGACACAAAAAAAGCCACCCGAAGGTGGCTTGATTTTTGAATTTTGGTGCCGAAGGCCGGACTCGAACCGGCACGTATTTCTACGGTTGATTTTGAATCAACTGCGTCTACCGATTTCGCCACTTCGGCACGAAGTAGTACTTTGCGGAGAACGTGGTGGATTATACCGTTGTGCGGGCTCGGTGCAACCCTAATCCGTCTTCTGGCGTTGCAAGCGCTGAAAAAATCACCGTTAGGGTGTTTTTAGCACAGTAATGTGTTGCCGTGGCAGCAGTTTTACAGCGTCGGATATGTCATACAGATAAAAAACGGGCGCGCTGTTATAGCCCGCCCGTTTCGTGAAAAGAGAGATTAGCGCCGTTTCAGCAGCAGCATCACGCTAATGAACAAGAACAACGCGCTCGGCAACAACGCCCCCAGCACTGGCGGCATATGGTACACCAGACTGAGTGGACCAAAGATCTGGTCCAGCACGTAAAACAGAAAGCCGAAGCTGATACCGATGACGATTCGCATACCCGCCGGTACGCTTCGCAGCGGGCCGAAGATGAACGACAGTGCCATCAGCATCATCACCGCCACAGACAGCGGCGCAAAGAGTTTGCTCCACATGTTGAGCTGGTAACGGTTCGCTTCCTGCCCGCTCTGGCGCAGGTACTTAATGTAGTCGTACAAGCCACGGATAGAGAGCGCGTCAGGATCGAGCGCCACCACGCCGAGCTTGTCCGGCGTCAGGTTGGTTTTCCATTCGCCGTTCACCGTCTGGCTGCCGCCAATCTGTTTACTGTCGTTCAGGTCGGATTCTTCAACCTGAGACAGTTTCCAACTGCCGTTCTCGTACACAGCTGAGGCGGCATAGCGCACTGAAAGCAGTTTGCTGTCTTTGTCAAAGTGATAAAGGTTGACGCCCTGTAACTGATTGTCTCCCGCAACACGCTGGATATAGACAAAGTCGTTGCCGTCTTTAGCCCACAGACCGCTTTGGGTTGACAGCACCGAACCGCCGAACATCATCTGTGAACGGTAGTTACGTGCCATTTGTTCGCTTACCGGCGCCCCCCATTCACCGATGGCCATCGTCAGCAGCACCAACGGAATGGCGGTCTTCATGACGGAGCCGGCAATTTGCAACCGGGTAAAACCGGATGCCTGCATCACCACCAGTTCGCTGCGGGTGGCCAGCGTGCCCAGCCCCAGCAGCGCACCCAGCAGCGCCGCCATAGGGAAAAAGATCTCGATGTCCTTCGGTACGCTGAGCAAAGTGAAT
The DNA here is from genome assembly GCF_009372235.1 of Dickeya oryzae. Classification (GTDB taxonomy): domain Bacteria; phylum Pseudomonadota; class Gammaproteobacteria; order Enterobacterales; family Enterobacteriaceae; genus Dickeya; species Dickeya oryzae. Next base: position 222,224 of record NZ_SULL01000006.1, read on the forward strand.
ACCCCGGCTCCCATCACCGAGTACCCCCCCTGCCCCACTTTGCGCAGCTGCTCGACAAATTTGATGATGCCAGAGAGTGACACCAGCATGAACAGCGTCATCATGATGGTGTTGAAAATGGTTTTACCGATATAGCGGTCCAGTACGCGAAACATATCAGGCCGCTCCTTCTAGGTTCTGCCGATGACCTGATTTCAGGCTGGCGCGGATTTTACGCACCGGTACGCTCTCCCACAGGTTCAGCAGGACGGCCAGCGCCAGATAGACCAGATTGGTCAGCCACATCCATACCATCGGGTCGAGCCTGCCCTTGCCCGCGTTAGAGCGCAGCGAACTCTGCAACAGGAAAAACACCAGATACAACAGCATTGCCGGCAACATACTCAGCACACGCCCTTGACGGGGGTTCACCACACTCAGCGGCACCACCATCACTGCCATCATCAGCACGGAGAAAATCAACGTCAATCGCCAGTGGAACTCAGCGCGGGCGGCAATATCGGATGAATGCCACAGTGTTTTGAAGCTCATCTGCTCAACGTTAGTGGGGTCAACCGCCACCGGTTGATAGCCGACAATGGCCTGATAGTTGATAAAATCGGTGATACGGAAATCACGCAGCATCGCCGTGCCTTCATAACGGGTGCCTTGGCTGAGCGTTACCACCTGGGAACCGTCGCCACGCGCCGCTACCGTACCTTTATCCGCCACAACCACCGACGGGCGAGTGTTCTCACGCGGGTGCAGTTGCGCCAGAAAAACCCGCTCAAAATCGCCGCCATTGACCTTGCCGACAAACAGCACCGAGTTGCCGTCTTGCGTCTGCCGGAACTGGCCTTCCGCCAGCGACGCCATGCCGGGGTTGGCACGCGCTTCTGCCAGCACCTCGTCCTGATGGCGTGACGACCAGGGGCTTAGCCACAGCACGTTGGCGGTAGCCAGCGACGCCGTCAGCAACGCCAGCACCAGTGCGGCTTTCAGCAACACGTTTTTACTGAGCCCGCAGGCATGCATCACGGTGATTTCACTTTCAGCGTAAAGCCGACCGAAGGTCATCAGCAGCCCGAGGAAAAGACTCAGCGGCAAAATCAGTTGCGCCATCTGCGGCACACCGAGCCCCAGCAAGGATAAAACCAGATTGGTCGGGATGTCGCCGTCCACGGCAGCGCCCAGTATCCGCACCAGTTTCTGACAGAAAAAAATCAGTAACAGGATGAACAGAATGGCCACCTGGCTCTTGAAGGTTTCCCGTACCAGATATCGAATGATGATCACGCTTAATTACGCCTGTGAAAACTTGTATTTTTGCAGGAAAGTCGATAGTTTTTTCGCTAACTCGCCATTTACACTCATTTGTGGCAACCTTCGTAGCTAAAGCATTATTAAAACATCTCTGTTTGTGGGATGTTTATCAGAACCTGCTGAGTATCCTCGCACAGATTCGCTACGTCGTTTAGATTAACACAGGTTATGTTAACGCAACGGCGGGAAAATATTACGGAATGTCACATTCTAGCCGTAGATCCCACCGTTGTCTTTAAAGATTCAGGAGAGTTCATGGAGTTCAGCGTAAAAAGCGGTAGCCCGGAAAAACAACGCAGTGCCTGCATTGTCGTCGGCGTGTTTGAACCGCGTCGGCTGTCCCCTATCGCAGAACAACTCGATAAAATCAGCGATGGTTACATCAGCGCGTTACTTCGCCGTGGCGAGCTGGAAGGCAAGGTGGGGCAATCCCTGCTGTTGCACCATGTCCCCAATATCCTTTCCGAGCGTATTTTGCTGATTGGCTGCGGTAAAGAGCGCGAGCTCGATGAGCGCCAGTACAAGCAGGTTATCCAGAAAACCATCAACGCCCTCAATGAAACCGGCTCGATGGAAGCGGTCTGTTTTTTGACCGAACTGCATGTAAAAGGCCGCAATACCTATTGGAAAGTGCGTCAGGCGGTCGAAACCGCCAAAGAAACGCTGTATACCTTTGATCAATTAAAGACCAACAAGGTAGAGCTGCGTCGTCCCTTGCGCAAGATGGTGTTCAATGTGCCGACCCGCCGTGAACTGACCTCCGGCGAGCGTGCCATTCAGCATGGTCTGGCGATTGCGTCAGGCATCAAAGCAGCCAAAGATCTGGGCAACATGCCGCCGAATATCTGCAACGCCGCCTACCTGGCCTCACAGGCGCGCCAGTTGGCCGACGGTTATAGCCAGGTTACCACCCGCGTCATCGGCGAACAGCAGATGAAAGAGCTGGGAATGAACGCCTATCTGGCTGTCGGGCAAGGTTCACAAAATGAATCGCTGATGTCGGTTATCGAATACAAAGGCGCGCCGGACAGCAACAGCAAGCCTATCGTGTTGGTCGGCAAGGGCCTGACGTTTGATGCAGGTGGTATCTCCATCAAACCCGCCGACAGCATGGACGAAATGAAGTACGACATGTGCGGTGCCGCGTCGGTGTATGGTGTCATGCGTGTGGCGGCGGAACTGGCATTGCCGCTCAACATCATTGGCGTGCTGGCCGGTTGCGAAAACATGGTGGATGGCCGCTCCTATCGTCCCGGCGACATTCTGACCACCATGTCCGGCCAAACCGTGGAAGTGCTGAATACCGACGCCGAAGGCCGTCTGGTGCTGTGCGATACCCTCACCTACGTTGAGCGTTTCGAGCCGGATGTGGTGATTGACGTCGCCACCCTGACCGGTGCCTGCGTCATCGCGCTGGGGCATCACCTGACCGGGTTGATGTCGAACCATAATCCGCTGGCTCACGAACTGCTGGGAGCCTCGGAACAAGCGGGTGACCGCGCCTGGCGTCTGCCGCTAGGCGATGAATATCAGGAACAGTTGGACTCCAACTTCGCTGATATGGCGAACATTGGCGGCCGTCCGGGTGGGGCTATTACCGCGGCGTGCTTCCTGTCGCGCTTTACCCGCAAGTACAGTTGGGCGCATCTGGATATCGCTGGCACCGCCTGGCGTTCCGGCAAGGCGAAAGGCGCGACCGGCCGTCCGGTGGCGTTGCTGTCGCAGTTCCTGTTAAACCGCGCCGGGTTGAATGACGCCGAGTAATCATCGGCAATCGCCGCCGCCCACCGGTGGCGCATTCATCCCCTTCCGGCCTGATCCCCGCGCTTGCGGGGATTTGTTATTCTGTCTGTAACCCTCATCGGTATGCGGAGCACCATGAAAAACGCGACCTTCTATCTCATTGAGAGCGACCGCTCCAGCGGTGAGCTGAACGCCTGTGAAGTGCTGGCCTGTGAGCTGGCTGCCGCGCGCTGGCGTGCGGGTCAGCGTGTACTGATCGCCTGTGAAGACGAGCAACAGGCACTCAGGCTGGACGAAGCGTTGTGGCAGCGTGAACCCCACGCGTTCGTGCCGCACAATCTGGCGGGTGAAGGGCCGCGCCAAGGCTCGCCGGTAGAGCTGGCCTGGCCGCAAAAACGCGGCAACGCACCACGCGACCTGTTGATTAGCCTAATGCCGCAGTTCGCAGATTTTGCCACCGCTTTCCATGAAGTGATAGACTTCGTCCCTTACGACGAATCTCTGAAACAGTTGGCGCGCGACCGCTACAAAGCCTATCGCAGCGTCGGCTTCCAATTGACCACGGCGACGCCGCCAACTCACTGACTTTTTGAGCATAATGGAAAAGACATACAACCCGCACGATATCGAGCAGCCGCTGTACGAGCACTGGGAACAACAGGGTTACTTCAAACCCAACGGCGACACCAGCAAAGAAAGTTTCAGCATCATGATCCCGCCGCCCAACGTGACCGGCAGCCTGCACATGGGCCATGCTTTCCAGCAAACCATTATGGATACGATGATCCGCTACCAGCGCATGCAGGGTAAAAACACCCTGTGGCAGGCAGGTACCGACCATGCCGGTATCGCCACCCAGATGGTCGTGGAACGTAAAATCGCCGCTGAAGAAGGCAAAACCCGTCATGATTACGGCCGTGATGCCTTCATCGATAAAATCTGGCAGTGGAAGGCGGAATCCGGCGGTACCATTACCCGTCAGATGCGTCGCCTGGGCAACTCAGTAGACTGGGAGCGCGAGCGTTTCACCATGGACGACGGCTTGTCCAACGCGGTGAAAGAAGTATTTGTGCGCTTGTATCAGGAAGACCTGATCTACCGTGGCAAACGTCTGGTGAACTGGGACCCGAAACTGCGCACCGCCATCTCCGATTTAGAAGTGGAAAACCGCGACGTCAAAGGCTCGATGTGGCACCTGCGCTACCCGCTGGCGGACGGCGCGAAAACCGCCGACGGTAAAGATTATCTGGTGGTCGCTACCACCCGTCCGGAAACCGTGCTGGGTGATACCGGTGTGGCGGTCAACCCGGAAGATCCGCGCTATAAAGATCTGATCGGCACGTTTTTGATCCTGCCGCTGGTTGGTCGCCGTATTCCGATCGTCGGTGACGAACACGCCGATATGGAAAAAGGCACCGGCTGCGTGAAGATCACCCCGGCGCACGACTTCAACGACTACGAAGTCGGTAAACGCCATCAGTTGCCGATGATCAATATCCTGACGTTCGACGGCGATATCCGTCAGGAAGCGGAAGTCTTCAACACCAACGGCGAATCCAGCACCGTCTACAGCAGTGACATTCCTGACGCGTTTCGCGGGCTGGAGCGTTTTGCTGCCCGTAAAGCAGTGGTCGCGGCGTTTGACGAGCTGGGCCTGCTGGAAGAAATTAAAGCACACGACCTGACCGTTCCTTATGGCGACCGTGGCGGCGTGGTCATCGAGCCGATGCTGACCGACCAGTGGTACGTCCGTGCCGCTGTGCTGGCTAAACCGGCGGTGGAAGCGGTGGAAGATGGCCGTATCCAGTTCGTGCCGAAGCAATACGAAAACATGTACTTCAGTTGGATGCGCGACATTCAGGACTGGTGTATCTCCCGTCAGCTGTGGTGGGGTCATCGCATTCCGGCATGGTACGACGATAACGGCAAGGTCTACGTCGGCCGTGATGAAGAAGAAGTGCGCCGCGAAAATAATCTGGCGGCAGATGTGGCGTTGCGCCAGGACGACGACGTGCTGGATACCTGGTTCTCCTCCGCCCTGTGGACCTTCTCCACGCTCGGCTGGCCGGAGCAAACCCCGGAACTGAAAGCCTTCCACCCCAGCAGCGTGATGGTCAGCGGCTTTGACATCATTTTCTTCTGGATAGCCCGCATGATCATGATGACCATGCACTTCATCAAAGATGAAGACGGCAAGCCACAGGTGCCGTTCCATACCGTCTACATGACCGGCCTCATCCGCGATGAGGAAGGCCAGAAGATGTCTAAATCCAAGGGCAACGTGATCGACCCGCTGGATATGGTGGACGGTATTTCGCTGGAAGCGCTGCTGGAAAAACGCACCGGCAACATGATGCAGCCGCAGCTGGCGGAGAAAATCCGCAAGCGCACCGAAAAACAGTTCCCGAACGGTATCGAACCGCACGGCACCGATGCCCTGCGCTTTACGCTGGCGGCACTGGCTTCCACCGGCCGCGACATCAACTGGGACATGAAACGTCTGGAAGGGTACCGCAACTTCTGTAATAAGCTGTGGAACGCCAGCCGTTTCGTGCTGATGAATACCGAAGAGCAGGATTGCGGTTTTAACGGTGGCGACAAAGTGTTGTCACTGGCAGACCGTTGGATTCTGGCGGAATTCAACCGCACGGTGAAAGCCTACCGCGAAGCGCTGGACAGCTACCGTTTCGACCTGGCAGCCAACGTGCTCTATGAGTTCACCTGGAACCAGTTCTGTGACTGGTATCTGGAGCTGACCAAGCCGGTGATGAACGGCGGCAGCGACGCTGAACTGCGCGGCACACGTCATACGCTGGTTACGGTACTGGAAGCGCTGTTGCGTCTGGCTCACCCGATCATCCCGTTCATTACCGAAACCATCTGGCAACGGGTGAAGGTACTGAAAGGCGTGAGCGCCGATACGATTATGCTGCAGCCGTTCCCGGCCTTTGATGCTGCGCTGGAAGACGAGCAGGCGTTTAACGATCTGGAGTGGATCAAGCAGGCGATCATCGCGGTGCGTAACATTCGTGCCGAAATGAACATCGCGCCCAGCAAGCCGCTAGCGCTGCTGCTGCGCGACGCGTCCGCCGATGCCACCCGCCGTGTGCAGGATAACCTCGGCTTTATTCAGACGCTGGCGCGTCTGGAGAGCATCACGCTGTTACCGGCTGGCGATAAAGGCCCGGTCTCCGTCACCAAGCTGGTAGAGGGCGCTGAGCTGCTGATCCCGATGGCAGGCCTTATCGACAAAGTAGCCGAACTGGACAGGCTGGCCAAAGAAGTGGCGAAACTCGAGGTGGAAATCGGCCGCATCGACAGCAAGCTGTCCAACGAAGGCTTTGTCGCGCGCGCACCAGAAGCTGTGGTTGCCAAAGAGCGTGAAAAACGCGACGGTTACGCCGCTGCCAAAGCCAAACTGCTGGAACAACAGGCCACCATCGCTGCACTGTAATCAGGCGACAGGCTAACACCGGTAAACTCGGTAGTAGCCTGCTTGATAGCCATTCGATTGATGAATGCCTGATTGATGAAAAGCAAAAAGCCCTGCGTATTATCGCGGGGCTTTTTATTTGATGGGCGGTTATTTCATGCGTTGCTATTTCATGCGCTGCTATTTGATATAACGCTGACCGCTATCCGGTGTGGCTTACCGTGAACCCACCAGCGCAACGTGCGGCTGTGCTCCGAGGTTGTCGCCCAGTCGGTGTTGAGGCTCGTTATCCAGCCGGAAACTGGCTATCGACTGTTGCAAATGCGTCACCTGTGCCTGTAGCGAGCTTGCCGCCGTCGCCACCTCAGCCACCAGGCTGGCGTTCTGCTGGGTCACGCCGTCCATCTGAGTGATCGCGATATTGATCTGCGAAATCCCCCGGCTCTGTTCGCCGGAAGACAGCATGATCTCACCCATGATATCCACCACTTTGCGGACATCCGACAGGATCTCATCCATAGTCTTACCGGCCATTTCCACCAGCCCGGCACCTTTTTCAATGCGGCTTAGCGAGTTATCGATCATAGAACCGATCTCTTTGGCCGCCGTGGCACTACGTTGCGCCAGGGTACGCACTTCGGACGCCACCACCGCAAAGCCTTTACCCTGCTCCCCTGCCCGTGCCGCTTCCACCGCGGCGTTCAGCGCCAGCAGGTTGGTCTGAAAGGCGATACCGTCAATCACACCGACGATATCGGAAATACGGGCCGAGCTCTGCTGGATAGAACGCATGGTATCGACCACTTCCGTCACCACATTGCCACCACGAGAAGCGGAATCCGACGCTTTCTGCGCCAAATCGTTGGCTTTGCGCGTGTTGTCTTCATTGTTGCTGACCGTGGACAGAATCTGCTCCATGCTGGAAGCCGTTTCATCCAGCGATGCCGCCTGCTGCTCAGTACGGCTGGAGAGATCAATGTTGCCGGAAGCAATCTCTTCAACGCCGACGCTGATGGCGTCGGTGCCGTTACGTACCGCCCGCACCATGTTTTCCAGCCCATCACGCATATGCTGTACCGCACCGAACAACTGAGCAATTTCGTTATTGCCGCGAATCTCAATGTTGGCGCGCAGGTCACCTTGCGCAATACGACCAAACACGCTAATCGCCTGATTGAGCGGTTTCACCACCAGGTTGGTCAGAATCGACCAGGCCAGCGCCGCCAGCACCAACGCACAGACGATCACCACCGACAAAATAACCTGCATGCGGCTGACGCGTTCGTTAGAATCGCTGTAAGCCTCGTCAATGCTCTGACGTTTGTACTGCACCAGCTTTTTCGACGCGTTGTCAAAATCGGCGTACAGCGTGGTAGATTTCCCGGCACGCTGCCGGTAATCATCCAGATTCCCGGCTTCCAGCGCGGTAAACGCCGGATTGATGAACTCATTCATCAGGGTGTCGCGTTTGTTAGCCATGTCGGAAGAAATGACTTTTTCCGGTTCAGACTGCGGGTAAGTCAGGTACTCCTGCCACTTCTTACCGGCATCATCAATTTTGCCTCTGGCACGCTTGAGCGCCACGGAGGCCGCCTCTTTATCCCCTTTTCCCATCAGGGATTCATACAGCCGTAAATCCAGGCGGGCGCGCAATAGCAATTCCGAGCTTTCATTTAACGCGACCAGCCCCGGCAGCACCACCGTATCCACATGTGCGAACGATTTATTCCCCGACTGAACGGCAACCAGTCCCAGCACGCCGACAATTAACGACAGTACTGCCAAAGAAAACACCATAATACTGAGTGTTGTGCGGATCTTGATCTTACGAAACATAATTGTCCCTGCTGTTTGGTCAATGAAAAACCATGAGCTTCAACTCACACGTAAACCGCAACAAAAATGAAAAGGAAATATCATGAAAGGAAGGGCCGACATGATTATGTTTAGGCGTCGGCCCGTGACGGTTACTTTTTGTTATTGCTTATGGGCGGGTACCGCGGCCAAAAATTCACCCAACTTATTTTTATAAAACTTCGCCGACATCATGGTGGCATGACCGCTGGTTTCCTTACTTGCCGGAATCAAAAACAATTCGGCATGTTTCACTTTCTTCAACTCGCTTTCTAATATTCCTGTTTCCACCGGATTACGCTCATCATCAGCGGAGTTAATCACCAGCAATGGCGCTTTGATACGGCCCAATTCCGGTGAGGCGTTGTAATCCGCCGAGGAATTCCAGATGTAAATAAAGTCGTTAGCATCGGCCGTGACAGGGGCAGCCAGACGCTCATCGACCAGCTTGTCCGCCAGCGCTCGCGTCGGAGCTTTGCTCTGATAGCCTAACGTACCACCCGTAGTAGCGATGCTGAACATGATGTTGGCTGTCTGCAATGACGGCGGCTGCGTGGTGTAGTCACCGTTTTTCCATGCCGGATCGCGCTTGATGGTTTCAATTAACATCCGGCGCAGCATCCAGTTACGGCCAGATAATTCATTCGGCTGTGAGGCCATTGGCACCAGCGCATCCATCATATCCGGGTATTTTTCACCCCACATCCAGGTTTGCATCCCGCCCATCGAGTACCCCATCACCAGACGTAGATGGGTAATACCGAGACCTTCGGTCAACAGCCGGTATTGCGCCAGCACCATATCGTCGTAGTCGTATTGCGGGAATTTTGTGCGCAGGCCGTCAGACGGTTTGGCGGATTTTCCGGAGCCGATGCTTTCGGGAATAATGATGAAATACTTGCTGGCATCCAGCGGTTGGCCGGGGCCGAATAACTCACCGCCAAAACCCGCCGCCAATAATGCACTCACCGGCTGATTCGTCCCGTGCAGCAATAAAACTGCCGGCTTCTTACTGTCACCCAAGGTGTAATAATGGATACGGAGATGATCGATAGTTTCTCCGGTATGGAATCGGAATTCAGGTGCGACCCAATTCCCTTCTTGTGGCTGTAATGTTTGTGCGGTCGAAAAAGAGGAAAAAACGAGTAACAACACCAGAGCAGCCAGCCGAGACAACAAGCGGTTAACCATAAAACAACGCTTCCGTAATCATAGACGAGGGGCTTCGATGTTAATATTTCCCGTAAAATATCCCAATAACGCTCGCTGACTAATGATTGAAAAAATAATTATATACCAATTATTTTGTTTATATCGGTATATAATTTAACCTTAAAGAATAATCACAAAATAATCCGTGTCACCGTTCTGCTCAGGCACCCGATGAATAACATCATGGGTAGTATAAAGAGCGCCTGACGTTCCCTGCTGGTTGTCGATATTGTCGTCTGAGGACAAAGAAGTACAGAAATCAGGCGTCAAAACAGCGCCGCTATCACAGCGATAATTGTTATTACAGCGATAATTGTTATTGCAGCGATAAATGCAGGAACTGATTGAATTCGCTGGCCGTATACTCAGCAAACGCACCGCCATTAACAAAACCGTGTTTACGATACAGCGTCAGCGCGGGTTCAAACGCCGGGCCGCGGCCCGTTTCCAGACTCAGGCGTGGCAAGCCGCGTCGGCGGGCCTCATCCACAATGTGCGCCAGCAGATAGCCTGCCACGCCCTGACGTAAGCACTGCGGATGGGTGCGCATCGATTTCAGTTCTCCGCTCCCCTCCGTCAGCATTTTCAACGCGCCGATACCGGCTATCTGCTCGCCACGCCAGACGCTCCAGAACGTAATATCCGGCGACTGCAGGCCAGACAAATCCAGTGCGAACACACTTTCTGGCGGCGAATTATCGTGCATTCCCGCCAGATGCAGGGCCACCAGCGCTCGGGTTGCCTCACCGGTCAGGTCATCAATGCGAATCGTCAGCGGTTCCTGGTGGGATGTCACTGTCATCATTCAACTCCTTAGCAAAACGGTCAAGGGGTACAAATCGCTATCAGGTAACGAACCGGGTCAGGGCCGGGATTATGAAACCCCGAGCTGCCATACAGGCGATAACGCAGGCTGTCTTGTGGGCCAAGCGTGTGGATAACCCCTTCCAGCGTTATTGTCAGTTGACCGTCCAGCACATACAGGTGGTGTTCCAGCCCCGTGAGTGGCGGCGCGTTATAGTCGATACGTGCACCCGCCGGTAACTCGCCGTGAATCATTTCGGCCCGAAAACCAGCGGAAGGCGGGGAAACGACACGACGGATAAACCCGGTTTCCGGGTCAACCCACACCGGCTGCTGCGTGACGCTCAGTTTCTGAGGCAACGGGAGTTCGACTTCAGCCAGCAAACCCGACATCGTACAACCGTATACCGCACACAGGCGGCCTAGCAATACCGCCGTCGGGCTCGACTCCAGACGCTCCAGGCGCGACAAGGTCGCCCGGCTGATGCCGCTGCGCTGCGACAGTTCGTCCAGTGACCAGCCGCGCTCACGGCGCAGTGCCGCCAGCCGTTCAGCCAGACGACGATCCGTTTCGCAAAGGCGATCGGTTTCAGAAAGAGAAGGTTCCATCGCGTATCCTGAATATCAATTTTGATAAAAAATCTCACATATGAGAATTCGGATCAAGATCTGAACGAAGAGAAACCGCATCAAACCGCAGCCCTCGGGTGACAACCTGTTGCTTCCCCCTCGGGTTGCGCTTTTCACAACAGCCGTTACCAATAACAGGTTTTGAGGCGGCACATCGGTGCGTATAATCGCCGATGCATATCACATCGGAGCACGTCAGCCTGTTGCCGACGTTTTCGACCTGACCGGATTCTGCCGATAAGAGTGAGCAACATGACAACTTCAGCGCCAATCTCCCTGCTGACCCGCCCGATTACGGCCACCGACAACGCGGCGATTGCCCGTGTTATTCGTCTGGTTTCCGCTGAATTCGGCCTGACTGCCGACAAAGGGTATACCGTCTCCGACCCTAACCTGGACCAGCTGTTCGAACTCTATTGTCGTCCTGCCAGTGCCTATTGGGTGGTGGAATGTGACGGTGAAGTGGTCGGTGGCGGCGGGCTGGCCCCGTTGTCAGGCGGTGAAGCGGATGTCTGTGAATTACAGAAAATGTATTTCCTGCCGCTGGCGCGTGGTAGGGGTATCGCCCGGCAATTGGCTGAGCAGGCGCTGGCATTTGGCCGTGAGCAAGGGTTTCGCCGCTGTTATCTGGAAACCACCGCGCACCTGACCAGTGCTATCACGCTGTATGAAAAGTTGGGTTTTCAACACATTCCGCATGCCATGGGCAACACCGGCCATGTCGACTGTGAAGTCAGGATGTTAAAAATACTGTGATGTTAAAAATACTGTAATAGCAAAAATGCGGTAAAGACGCAGGTGGCATCACGGCACAGCACGCAGAAAACATATCGCCCGGTACAAACCGGGCGACAGGTTCACAAGATAGTCATTGACCAGGTATTAATGACGTTTGCCGTCATCGTCCTCGTCATAAAAATCTTCGTCTTCACCGAACTCGTCTTCATCGTCTTCGCCGTTCGGGTCTTCAAAGTAAGTACCCCAACCGTCATAGTTGACCCCATGACGTTCGGCCAGCGACAGCAGTTGTTCCACCTGCTGGTCGATAAGCTCGGCGTTCAGCGCCACTTCGCTGATGGCGTCGCAGCACATCAGCACCACGCCGTCTTCCATTTCCATCTCTTCAGCGTCGGTCACTTCGTAACCCAGCTTGAATGCGTCTACCGCCACTTTCTCCAGTTCTTCAAACTTCTCGGCTGAGAAATGGTGTTCAATGGTGTAGAGCGCATCGGGGTCGCTGCCGTCCTCCAGCAGTTCTTCGATGATCAGGCGGGTCTCTTCACGTTGTTCTTCCAGCAGTTCGCGGTTTGCCATGTCTCAGTCCTCATCAAAGCGGCAAAGATGACAACCATTTTCCCACAGGCCAGCCTCTCTCTCCACCAGAAAGTTTGAACACGACACTTGAATTTGAATATTTACACATATAAAGTGAATTTTAATTCAACCAAAGTGTTGAGCCATATGGAGAAGATAACGATGAACCCGTTCTATAAACGCCATTTTTTACGGTTGATGGATTTCACCCCCGCTGAAATCAACAGCCTGCTGACCCTCGCCGCCACCCTCAAAACGAATAAGAAAAACGGCTCCGAGACTCGCCACCTGCAAGGTAAAAACATCGCACTCATCTTCGAAAAAGATTCGACCCGCACTCGTTGCTCTTTCGAAGTTGCTGCATACGATCAGGGCGCGCAGGTCACTTACCTCGGCCCGAGCGGTAGCCAGATAGGCCACAAAGAATCCATGAAAGACACCGCCCGGGTGCTGGGCCGCATGTATGACGGCATCCAGTATCGTGGCTACGGTCAGGTGCTGGTGGAAACGCTGGCGGAGTTTTCCGGCGTGCCGGTGTGGAACGGGCTGACCAACGAATTTCACCCAACCCAGTTGCTGGCGGATCTGCTGACCATGCAGGAACACCTGCCGGGTAAACCGCTGTCGGGCATGAAGCTGGCCTATGTGGGCGATACCCGCAATAACATGGGCAACAGTATGCTGGAAGCGGCCGCCGTCACCGGGCTGGAACTAAGATTGATCGCGCCGAAAGCCTGCTGGCCGGATGCGGGACTGGTGGCGGAATGTCAGGCTGCGGCAACCAAAACCGGTGGTTCTATCACGCTGACGGAAGATGTCGTGAGCGGAGTCAACGGCGTGGACTTTATCTACACCGACGTGTGGGTTTCGATGGGTGAACCGAAAGAGGTGTGGCAACAGCGTATCGACCTGCTGCGCCCGTATCAGGTCAATGCCGCGATGATTGCTGCCACCGGCAATCCACAAGTGAAATTCCTGCACTGCCTGCCAGCATTTCATGATGACCAGACCACCCTTGGCAAGCAAATGGCCGAACAGTATGGCTTGCACAATGGCATGGAAGTCACCAACGACGTGTTTGAATCAGCTCACAGCATTGTGTTTGATCAAGCGGAAAATCGCATGCACACCATCAAAGCGGTGATGGTCGCGACGTTAAGTCAGAGCGTCGAGATGTAAACGGCGGAAACAATGAGCCACATCCAATGACGATGGGCTCAACAATGGGCCGAATAACCTGAGTTATCGGCCCACACGCACATCCTGAAATACTTACAGCACCTCGCCATTTGAGGCGATCACCCGCTGATACCAGTAGAAAGATTTTTTCGGCGTACGCGCCAGCGTTCCGGTGCCGTCATCGTGCTTGTCGACGTAGATAAAACCGTAACGCTTCGCCATCTCGCCGGTGGTGAACGACACCAGATCGATACAGCCCCACGGCGTGTACCCCATCAGATTGACGCCATCTTCCCATACCGCCGCCTTCATGGCTTCAATATGTGAGCGCAGGTAATCGATGCGGTAATCATCCTGGCACACGCCGTTCGCGTCCGGCTTGTCGATAGCACCCAGCCCGTTTTCGACAATAAACAGCGGCACTTCATAGCGTTCATACAAGGTCACCAGCGCATGGCGCAACCCGGTTGGGTCAATCTGCCATCCCCAGTCGCTGGCTTTCAGGTGCGGATTGGCAATCGACTGCTCGGAACTGCCGTCCATGCTGGCAGCAATGTGATTATGTACATCGTGCTTCACCACGTTCGACATGTAGTAGCTAAACCCAATGTAATCCGACTTGCCTTCCCGAAGGATCTGCTCGTCTTGTGGCTCCATGTGAATGTGGTAACCCTTGAGCGCCCACTCACGCCGGGCATAGGCCGGGTAGTGGCCGCGCACTTGCACGTCGGTGAAATAGAACCGATCGTGCATCGCACGTGTCGCCAGCATCACGTCCTGCGGATGGCAGGAATACGGGTAGTAAGGCACGAAGGCGCACATGCAGCCCACTTTGATATCCGGGTTGATATCGTGCGCTTTTTTGACGATCTGCGCGCTGGCGACGAACTGGTGATGCACCGCCTGATACATCGCTTCTTCCGGCTTCGCCTTCTGCGGGAATTTCACCCCGGAACACATCCAGCCGAAAATCTCCGCCGATACATTCTTCTGGTTATTGATCTCGTTGAACGTCATCCAGTATTTCACTTTGTGCTGATAGCGCGCGATAACCGTGGCTGCGAAATGCACAAAGCAATCCAGCGTCTTGCGGCTCATCCAACCGTCGTACTGCTGCACCAGATGCAACGGCATCTCAAAGTGGCTGAGAGTGAGTACCGGCTCAATGCCGTGTTTGAGTAACTCGTCGATCAGGTCGTCATAAAACTGAAGCCCGGCCTCACACGGCTCAACCTCATCACCATGAGGAAAAATACGCGTCCAGGCAATGCTGGTACGAAAACACTTGAAGCCCATTTCTGCAAACAGCGCAATGTCATCCTTGTAGCGATGATAAAAGTCGATCGCTTCGTGGTTCGGGTAGGACTCGCCGGGGATCACCCCATCGGTAATACGACGCAGTGTGCCGTGTGCACCGGCGGTAAGCACATCTACCACGCTGGGGCCTTTGCCGCCCGCATTCCAGCCACCTTCCAACTGATGCGCGGCTACCGCACCACCCCATAAAAAGCCTGCGGGTAATTGACTCATCTCTTTTCCTCTCACAGAAACTGAAACCGGTTTCAGAGTGCATCAACTTTATCGCCACTGCAACCGGTTTCAGTCATGAGTCACGATGAAGAGAGGAGCCAATACCGGGCAGGATCAGGCAAAGGAGGAAAGAAACAGCACGGCGAGAAAATCAACGACAGAGGAATTGAGGATATTGAAATCAATGAGCCAGGGAGAGCGCATGGCGCACTCTCCCATTACCGGTATCCCGTTGCAGGCATGACGGCTTGCGTTGGGTGGGTTAGCGCACCAGCGTGGCGTCGATTTTCACGACCGCCTTGCGCACATGCGCTGGCTCGCCAACGGCACACAACGGTTTATGTACTTCACCGGGGAAGAACACCACAAAATCGCCGGTCTGCAGTATCACCTGCTTTTCCTGCTCGCCAGACGGCAGGAAGGCGATGTCTTTATCCGCCAGCCAGTCCACATCCGGTTTGCCTGCTGGCAGGTTGCTGAAGGTCATCCCTTCCGTGCCGTTTAGCACAATCTGGATATCCAGGTATTTGGCATGATACTCGGCACGGCGTTTCTCAAACGGTTCCGTACTGTCATTCGACACCAGCACAAACACCTTATTGCCGTCGATATCGTGCTTGCCGAGCGGGGTATCGGCGTTGATATGCTGCTTCACATACTCAATCGCCTCGCGCAGTTTGGCTGGCAGATAAGGGAATAGATCCAGATGGTCGACATTACCGGTAATCATGACTGCTCCTATAAATAAACAAAATGAAACAATGTTTTGATTCCTTATACTCCTGTCGGCATTACGCTGCCAGCCAGCAAGCGTAAAAAAGTGATCCGAACCGTGCGTTTGAGCGAATAGTGAAACACCTAACCGCAACCGATTGCTCACCGCGAAAAGACAGCGTTTTTCTGCTTGAATTCACCTCTTCGGCGCGTATAATTCCGGACAATTTGCCGGGAGGGAACATGTCTAACGCTGCTGTTTTTGTGGGTGTCTTACCGCAACTGCCTGTTGGCAGCATGACGGCGTTTTTCCTTCCGCTGCCTGACAGATTTATAAAAAAAGCCCCTCGTTGAGGGGCTTTTTTTTGCCTGTCGCCGCCAGCCATCCGTTTGTTTACCGGGCCTAACCGAGGGGAGCATAGACACATGGTCAATCCACTATATAAAAGACACATCATCTCAATCAACGATCTCAGCCGGGACGATCTGGAACTGACGCTCAAGGTGGCAGCCAGCCTGAAAGCCCATCCCCAGCCGGAGCTGCTCAAGCACAAAGTAGTCGCCAGCTGTTTCTTTGAGGCGTCTACCCGCACCCGTCTGTCGTTTGAAACCGCTATCCACCGCCTGGGCGCTTCGGTAGTGGGTTTTGCCGACAGCAGCAACACCTCGCTCGGTAAAAAAGGCGAAACGCTGGCCGACACCATTTCCGTCATCAGCAATTATGTGGACGCCATTGTGATGCGCCACCCGCAGGAAGGGGCAGCACGGCTGGCGACCGAGTTCTCCGGCGGTGTGCCGGTGTTCAACGCGGGCGACGGTGCCAACCAGCATCCCTCGCAGACACTGCTGGACCTGTTCACCATTCAGGAAACGCAGGGCCGCTTAAGCAACATCAATATCGCGATGGTCGGCGACCTGAAGTACGGTCGTACCGTCCATTCATTGACCCAGGCGCTGGCCAAATTCGACGGCAATCGCTTCTACTTCATCTCACCAGATGCGCTGGCGATGCCGGACTACATCCTCAACATGCTGAAAGAGAAAAATATCCCCTACAGCCTGCACACCAGCATTGAAGAAGTGGTACCGCAACTGGATATTCTGTACATGACCCGCGTTCAGAAAGAGCGTCTGGACCCGTCGGAATACATCAACATCAAATCGCAGTTTATCCTGCGTGCCGCCGACCTGGGCAACGCCCGCGATAACCTGAAAGTTCTGCACCCGCTGCCGCGTATCGATGAAATCACCACCGATGTGGACAGCACCCCTTACGCCTACTACTTCCAGCAGGCAGGTAACGGCATTTACGCGCGCCAGGCTCTGCTGGCGTTGGTTCTGAACAGCGAACTGGTTCTGTGAGAGAGGAGCACACAGCATGACTCACGACAACAAATTACAGGTAGAAGCCATCAAACGCGGTACGGTGATCGACCATATTCCGGCACAGGTTGGCTTCAAATTACTGACACTGTTCAAACTGACCGCTACCGACCAGCGCATCACCATCGGCCTGAATTTGCCTTCCAACCATCTGGGCCGCAAGGACCTGATCAAGATTGAAAATATCTTTCTGACTGAAGAGCAGGCTAACCAACTGGCGATGTATGCGCCGCAAGCCACCGTCAATCAAATCGACAATTACGAAGTGGTACGCAAACTGCACCCGCAATTGCCGTCGCACATTGAAGGTGTGCTGACCTGCCCTAACAGCAACTGCATCAGCCGCATCGAGCCGGTCAATTCGTCCTTCAGCATCAAGCAAGTTGGCGCTGACGTGCACCTGAAGTGCAAATACTGCGAGAAAGAATTCGAACGTCAGGCCGTGTTAAACAGTCATTGATGCCAACACGCCGTCAGGAAAACGCCGACTGTGGTATGCAGCATTGGCCTGACGGCGGGCTTTTTGGAATAATGCGGGAGTCGCATCGTTTCAGACATAATCAGGAGAAAACATGTCACGCATTATCAGTACGGAACAGGCACCGGCCGCTATCGGCCCTTACGTTCAGGGTGTTGACCTGGGCAGCATGGTAATCACCTCCGGTCAGATCCCGGTAGATCCGAAAACCGGTCTGGTGGCGGACGACGTTACCGCGCAGGCTCGTCAGTCACTGGAAAACGTGAAAGCCATCGTGGAAGCGGCAGGTCTGAAAGTGAGCAATATCGTTAAAACCACGGTATTCGTGAAAGACCTGAACGACTTCGCCACGGTGAACGCTGCCTATGAAGCCTTCTTCACCGAGCACAACGCGCCGTTCCCGGCCCGTTCCTGCGTGGAAGTGGCTCGTCTGCCGAAAGACGTGAAAATCGAAATCGAAGCTATCGCCGTTCGCGGTTAAGCCAGACCACCCGGCTGCGCGCTACCGCGTGCCGGGTATTTCACTGTATCAGGTGCTTCACTGTGCTGAGTGTTTCACGCTGGTGCTTCCCTTACGCTATCGCACCATCCGTTATCACGTTATTCGCTGCATAACCCCGCCATAGCGCACCACTTGCCATCATTTGCACCAACGAAGTGCAATTTTTCTCACCCACTTGCGATCAGTACCTCATTTACCACGCTGGCATGCTTTCTGCATTTCTCTTGTATCTTCTATCAAGCGGAGTGCAGGGGATGACAATGATAAAAATGACGCTTCCGACCGCGCCTTACTACGATGAGATGCTCAACGCAGAAGGCCAGCAGCGCCAGCACTACGACGCTTATTGGCAATGGTTGCAACAGACTGACCAACATGCCATCCGCCAGAAGAAAGAGCAGGCTGAGTTACTGTTTCACCGGGTGGGAATTACCTTTAATGTCTACGGCGAAGAAGGCGGCACCGAACGTCTGATCCCGTTTGACAGTGTGCCGCGTATTATCCCGGCCCACGAATGGAAAATGCTGGACCTCGGCATTCGCCAGCGCGTCAAAGCGCTCAACGCCTTCCTCTACGACATCTATCATCAGCAGCACATCCTCAACGCTGGTATCGTACCCCGCGAACAGGTGCTGGCAAATGAGCAGTACCAGCCTTGTATGCAGGGTGTCAATCTGCATAACAATATTTATGCACACATCACCGGTATCGATATGGTGCGCAATAGCAACGGCCACTATTACGTGCTGGAAGACAACCTGCGCACGCCATCCGGGGTCTCCTATATGCTGGAAAACCGCAAAATGATGATGCGGCTTTATCCGGATTTGTTCGCCAGCCAACACATCGCACCGGTAGAGCGTTACCCCAGCTACCTGTTACAAACCCTGCGCGAAAGCACCCACATTGACGACCCGACCGTAGTGGTGATGACGCCGGGCCGCTTCAACAGCGCTTATTTCGAACACAGCTTCCTCGCTCAACAAATGGGGGTGGAACTGGTCGAAAGCGCGGACCTGTTCGTCAAAGAGGGCGCGGTGTATATGCGCACCACCGAAGGGCCGTGCCGGGTGGATGTGATCTACCGCCGTATTGATGACGCCTTCCTTGACCCGCTGGCGTTCCGCGCTGATTCCATGCTGGGAGTTCCGGGGCTACTGTCGGTATACCGCGCTGGCGGTGTGGTGCTGGCAAACGCTATCGGCACCGGTGTGGCGGACGACAAATCCATCTACCCTTACGTGCCGGAGATGATCCGCTTTTACCTGTCTGAGGAGCCGATCCTCGGCAATATCCCGACCTGGCAGTGCCGCAAACCCGACGATCTCGCTTATGTGCTGGCAAATCTCGCCAGCATGGTGGTGAAAGAAGTACACGGTGCCGGGGGCTACGGCATGCTGGTCGGCCCCAAATCCACCCGCCAGCAAATCGAAGATTTTCGTCAGCGTCTGCTGGCTAACCCCGGTAACTATATTGCCCAGGACACGCTGGCGCTCTCCACCTGCCCCACCTTCGTCGAGGAGGGATTAGCGCCCCGCCACATCGACCTGCGCCCGTTTGTCCTCTACGGCGAGGAGATTCGACTGGTTCCCGGCGGGCTGACGCGCGTCGCGCTGACTGAAGGATCACTGGTGGTGAACTCCTCGCAAGGCGGCGGCACCAAAGACACCTGGGTGATGGAGGAGGATGAATCATGCTAAGTCGTACCGCCAGCGAGCTTTATTGGATGGCCCGTTATCTGGAACGGGCGGAAAGTGTCGCCCGCGTGCTGGACGTCACCTACAAACTGTCGATGATGCCGCGCCACAGCCAGCAGCAGCACGACCTGGCGCTGCCGCTCAACCTGACGTTCACCCATGAACTGTTCCAGGAGCGCTACGCCCGCTTCACCATGAATAACCTGCTGAATTTCTTTGCTCTGGATAGCCACAACCCCAGTAGCATTTACAGCTGTATCGAAATGGCGTGGAACAATGCGCACGCGGTGCGCGGTAGCCTGTCGTCCGAGGTGTGGGAGTGCATCAATACCACCCGTATTGATATTCGTAACCTGCGCCAGTCCGGGGTGGATAAAATTGGTATCGACGCCTTTTTTGACTGGGTGAAAGAGCGCGCCCACCTGTTTCGCGGTGCCATGTTCGGCACCTTGCTGCGTAACGACGCCCAATGTTTTATTCGCATCGGCACCTTGATCGAACGATCGTTCGCTACCGCTCAGTTGCTGACCGTCAAGGATCAGCAGCTCAATAACGACCTCGACCCGGTGCGCGAATACTACCGGCTCGATACCTTGCTACGTGCGGTGAGCGCCCGCGAAGCCTACCACAGCCTCTATCGTCAGCCCATCAGCCGGGAAACCGTCACCGAACTGCTGGTACTGCGCAATGACGTCCCCCGATCGCTGCATGCCTGCGTGGGCGATCTGGTACAACAGCTGGAGATGATCGGCAGCGAACGGGCGCGTATTCCGCAACGTCTGGCGCATTTGCTCCACGTAGAACTGCGCTTCGGCTCGCTCGACGATATCCTCGCCGACGACCTGCAACACTACCTCAACCGTTTCCTCACCAAAATCAACGAACTGGCTGACAGCATCCGTCACACCTATCTGGAGGCGCTATGAAACTGACCATCAATCACCTGACCCACTACCGTTACGATGAAGAAGTGAAGTTCAGCACCCAGTACCTGCGACTGACGCCGCAAAGTTCTGCCCGCCAGCGCATTCGGGAATGGAAGCTGACCTTGCCCACCTCCGCTGTCGCCACCACCGATGCCTATGGCAATCTGATGCATGTGCTCACGCTGGATAGCCCGCACCACGATATTCTGATCCACGCACAGGGGGTGGTGGAAATTGCCGAGGGCGTGGAAGAGGTGCCGGAAGAGGAAGACGGATTGTCGCCGTTGATTTTCCTGCGCAGCACCACGCTGACCGAAGCAGACGACGCCATCCGCACCTTTGCCCTGCGCTATTATCAGGAAGAGGACCCGATTGGCAGCCTGGAAACCCTGATGGCAGAATTGCAACTGAAAATGCCGTATACTCCCGGCGCAACGCAGGTGCAGGATACCGCCTGCGTGGCCTTTGCCAAAGGCAAAGGCGTCTGTCAGGATTACACCCATGTGTTTCTGGCCTGCTGCCGCAGCCTGCATATTCCGGCACGTTATGTCAGCGGTTATGTGTATAGCCGGGATACTACGCATGTCGCCATGCATGCCTGGGCTGAGGTGTGGCTCAACGAGCGCTGGCACAGTTTTGACATCACCAACAACACCCGCAAGCTCAATCAGCATTTGCGCCTTGCGGTAGGGATGGATTATCTGGATGCCTGCCCGGTGCGCGGCAGCCGTCTGGGTGGCGGGTGTGAAGAGATGTTTTCAGAAGCGGCAGTGAGCCTGTTCGAACGCCAGCAACAGGCGCAACAGCAACAATGACAGGAGCGATGACTCCTGTTTTCGTCTAGTCGGTAAAATCGGTAAAAAGGTACTGTATGACCTATTGTGTGGCCATGCGTCTGTCTGACGGGCTGGTTTTTGCTTCCGACTCCCGCACCAATGCGGGGGTTGATCACATCGCAACCTTCAGAAAGCTCCACGTATTCCATCAGGAAGGTGAGCGCGTCTTGGTTATCCAGTCGGCGGGTAATCTTGCCACCACCCAAAGCATTATCAGCCTGCTCAAGGCGCGTATCCATGCCCAGCATACGCCCAACCTGATGCAAACCAGTACCTTGTACGACGCCGCCACACTGGTGGGTGAAACCGTGCGCGAGGTTATCCACCGCGACAGTCTGGCCCAACAGAACGGTAGCAGCACCAATTTCGGCTGCAACCTGCTGCTTGGCGGCCAGATTGGCGACGAAGCTCCACGACTGTTTCATATCTACCCGGAAGGTAACTTTATCGAAGCGACCGGCGATACCCCGTACTTCCAGATAGGCGAGAGCAAATACGGTAAACCGATTATCGACCGGGTGCTGACGATGGATACGCCACTGGAGCAGGCCATGTGCTGTGCGCTGATTTCGATTGACTCAACATTGCGCAGCAACCTGTCGGTCGGCTTGCCGCTGGATGTGATGATATACCGTGCTGGCAGTTTCGATATCAGCGAACAGCACCGCATCACCGAAAACGACCCTTACTTTGCCACCATTCGCAAAGCCTGGTCGGAAGGATTACTGAATACCTTTCGGCAGTTGCCGCCGTTTCCGGCGCAGGGGTAAAACCTACGCCATCGTCGGTAGACACTTAAGCTGATATAGCTACCCTAACTCATTCGAGTTACCGTAATGAGTTAGGGTATAAAACCGCCCAAGGCACGTCTTATTTCTTTATAAATATCAGAAGGGGTATTTGTTATAAAAGGTCACTCTCTCCCTGTAGGCTTTAATCATACACTCGTTATATGCAATAGAGTATGCTGGCGAATCTTTAATATTTAATAACCCTTCCGCTTTACATTCACTAATATTATATTTCTCCCAGTATAATTTCGCTTCATCAATGGAGGCAATAAAATCATCATAGTTAGCCAAATCCTCACGATGAATGCTTTTTATAAAGCCATGATATATATCATTATATTTTTCAGCCTCTTTATGAGACAACAGCTCCATACAACTCTGAATATACGCTGTCACCTTTTTGTCATAGCAGGATTGAATCTCATCTGCCTGAGATGAAAATGATAAAAATAAAATAAAAAACATCAACACTCTCATTTCGCCTCCTTCAGATAGACTATTCTTTTCCTACTTTTATCATATGCAGCCAGACTGGGTGTGTTCTTTATCAGCAAAATAACATCTTCAGGCGCATTCCTCTCAAAGGAAGGAACATATCTCACTCTCATTGCGCCTTGATAAATCATATCAATAAATATATCTTTCATTCTGCTATTCATAGCATCCCAAGAGACAGCATTGGGGTTTTTATACTTATTATAAAACCCCTTAGCTCTTGTAATATACATAGCAAATGATAGTCTAAACAGATTAGCTTGCTGAGAATGTGTTATTTCACCAACTTTATCTCTGTTTTGTATAACAAATGCTGAGGCATCACATCCACGCATCCCTGCGCCTTCTGAGATCGCAATGGCCTTATTTTGTGGAACGCCAGCACTCACAAGATGATAGTATGACTCAGTTTGAGTTCTTTGACCAAGATCGAACCCTCTTCCTATTGTCACTCCAGAGGCAATATCCTTACAAATAGATGGATTACCTGGCCAATGGATTTTTCTTGAGAAATAGAGACTACCAGGGATATCATCCCCCTCGGCATTGAAGGTAAAAGCCCCCTCTTTAATATCCATTTAATTTCCCTATACATTCCCTATTAATTATAAAAAACTGGAATTAACTCTATTAGATATCACTCATAATCATCATTCCATATACTATACCCGGACGTCCCTGCTGTTTTATGTGACCACTCTATTGATTTGTACTTCAACCGAACTACTTCATATGGTAAAGCTTCATTACTATTAATAGAGTGAGGGTAGGAAGATGATACATCAACAATTCTTGCATCTATTAGCTTTAGCTCATAGAAAATCTCTAACTGCCCGGCAGAATTCGTTCTATAAAAAAAGAAACTAGCAGTAAGCTTCTCATTGGAGGTAATAGACATACCGAGTAATGGTGATGACTTATCTATCGGTTTAGTTAGTTGTATTGGATGATGAGCAATATTATCTTCTCTAGTTATAGAGTGGCTTAATCCTAATACTTGTATCTGGTCCTCATGCCCACTTTGATAGCGATTCCCAATAGAGTCAAAGGTTGAACAACCGGAAGAGATTAATCCCTGTTGGCTTCCTTCCAAGGTTAAATAAATAAGGTGTGACATACAAACGCTCCTTGTCTACTTAGATAAGTATAGAATCCACAATAAGAAAACTACCCCAGTATATCTTTCAATATATGGCGCGCAAAGCAAACAAAACCGGATATTACCGCTCCCGCGCCATCACATCCCGCAACCAGCCGCAGCGCATTTCTGGCACCGCCAGCAGCAGTTGCTGCGTGTAGTCATCCAGCGGCGGTGACAGGGCTTCCGTCACCGGGCCTTGCCGGACAATATGGCCGTGACGCAGCACCGCCACGCTATCGGCCACTTCGCGCACCACGTGTAAATCGTGGGTGATGAACAGATAAGCCACGCCGGTTTCCTGCTGGATCTGACGCAGCAGTGCGAGCACGTCACGGGCGACCAGCGGGTCCAGCGCCGAGGTTGGCTCGTCGCAGATAATAAGCGACGGCTGTGCCGCCAGTGCGCGGGCAATACAAACGCGTTGCTTTTGACCACCTGACAGCGCGGTGGGGTAACGCTGCGCCATCTCCGCGGGCAACCCAACCTGATGCAACAAATCGCTGACGCGCAGGCGTCGTGCGGCAGCATCCAGTTGGGTCAGGCACACCATTGAGCGCTCAATCTGTACGCCGACGGGTAAACGCGGGTTGAGCGCGGTGTCCGGGTGCTGATGAATCATCTGGATCGATTGCAATTGTGCACGATTACGCTGCACCAGTTTCGGTGGCAGCGCATCACCGTTGAGCCGAATCTCGCCGCCTGCCGGTGCCAGCAACCCACACAGGGTTCGTCCCAGCGTCGATTTGCCAGACCCCGATTCGCCAATCACCGCCAGCGTGCGTCCACGCGCCAGTTGCAGCGACACGTCCTGCAATACCGGTTGTTGCTGATAACGTGCACCAAGATGACGGATATCCAGCAGGATGTCGTCTGTCACCGCTTGCGGTACTTTGGGTTCGCCACGCGCCTGTAACAAGTCACAGGTGTAGGCTTCAACAGGGCTAGCCAGCAATGACGCGGTGTCGCCGGTTTCTACCTGACGACCATGCCGCAACACCATAATACGGTGGCTGATTTGCGCCACCACCGCCAGATCGTGGCTGATATACAATGCGGCCACACCCGTCAGCCGGATAATCTCATCGATGGCGTTGAGTACCCCGAGCTGGGTGGTCACGTCCAGTGCGGTAGTCGGTTCATCAAAAATGATCAGGTCGGGGCCAGCGCACATCGCCATCGCGATCATCGCCCGCTGCAACTGACCGCCGGATACCTGATGCGGATAACGTTGGAAGAAGGTTTGCGGTTCCGGCAACGACAGCTGGGTAAACAGTTCTATCGCCCGTGACACCGCCTGCTGGCGTGACAACACACCGTGACGCACCGCCGTTTCAATCACCTGCTCGCCGATACGCTGCGCCGGGTTAAACGAGGCACTGGCGGATTGCGCCACATAAGCAATGCGAGCGCCACGAACAGCGCGCAACTGGCGCTCTGAGAGCGAGGCCAGGTCACTGCGCTTATCGCCGTTCTGAAACCAGATATGCCCGCTTTCAATACGCATACCGTGGCGACAGTGCCCGAGAATCGCCTGACCGATGGTGGATTTCCCCGCGCCAGACTCGCCAATCAGCCCCAACACTTCCCCTTTATGCAGGGTAAAGTTGATGTCCTCTACCAGCGCCCGACCGCCTGCCGTCACGCACAACTGTTCGACCCGCAGCAACTCACTCATGACGGCCTCCACGCCAGTTACGTCCGTCACGGCTTAGCAGCCAGTCCGCCACCACATTGAGCGACACCGCCAGCAATGCGATGGCCGCCCCCGGCACCAGCGCCGCCCACACCCCAAACAGGATGCCGTCTTTATTGTCACGGGCCAGTCCACCCCAGTCGGCGGTGGGCGGCTGGATCCCTAACCCCAGAAACGACAACGCCGACAGGAACAGCAAAATAAAGATGAAACGCAGCGCGAATTCCGCCACCAGCGTGTTGCGCGCATTCGGCAAAATCTCGCGCCACAAGATCCACCCCATCGACTCACCGCGCAGTCGCGCAACCTCAATGAATTCCTGCGTGGCGATATCCACCGCCAGCGAGCGCGCAACCCGCAGCACGCGAGTAGCTTCCAACACGCCCAGAACCAGAATGATGATGAAGGTGCTTTTCGGCAGCATCGCCAATACCACCAAAGCCAGAATCAGCGTCGGGATCGCCATCAGCACGTCATTAACGCGGGAAATCAGTTGGTCCACCCAACCGCCGCACACCCCGGCCAGGAAACCCAACCCGGCTCCCAGCGCAAACGCCAACGCGGCCGCCAGTGCAGTCACCGCCAGCGAGGTACGCGTTCCCCAAATCAGGCGGGAAAACAGGTCGCGACCGATATTGTCGGTACCCAGCCACGCCTGCGGCATGGGCCCCAACCAGGCACCCGCCACCACCTTATCGGCCGGATAAGGCGCAATCCAGGGGGCGAACAGCGCCACCCCAATAAACAGCCCCAGCCCCAACAGACCGAGCACCACGGAAGGTTTTACAGCAGGCATGTACAGATATCCATTCGGTTGACGGCATTACCGCCGGGCATGGCGCAGACGCGGGTTCGCCATCAGCGAGACCACATCTGCCAGCAAATTCAGCAGGATGTAAATCGTCGCCAGCACCAGCGCGCAGCCCTGAATCACCGGCATATCGCGTTTACTGATGCTATCGACCATGTACTGACCCAGCCCAGGGTAAACAAACACGCTTTCGACAATCACCACGCCTACCATCAGGTACGCCAGGTTAAGAACAATCACGTTGATGATTGGCCCCCAGGCGTTGGGCAACACGTGGCGCAGCAGGATAACCGAAGGCGACATCCCTTTCAGCAATGCCGTGTCGACATAGGCAGCATTTTGCGCGCCTATCAACGCCGCACGGGTCATATTGCTCATGTGGCCCAGCACGGCCAGCACCAGCGTCAGGCAGGGTAGCGCGATGGCTGTCAGATGTGCCCCAAGCGGCATATGATCGCTCACGTTGCTGTTGCTCGGCAGCCAGAACAGGCTGATGGAAAAAATCAAAATCAGCAGGTAGCCGGAGAAAAACTCCGGCAACGCCACCGCGACGCGGGCAAGCAGATTGAGCAGCCGGTCAAGCCAACTGCCCTGATAACGCACCGATAAAAAGCCTATCAGCAGCGCCAGCGGCACCGCCACCACAGCGGTGCACCCGGCCAGAAACAGCGTATTTTCCAGCCGCCATGCCAGCACCGGCGCAATCGCCTGACGACTGGTAAAACTCTGACCGAAATCGCCGCCGATCATGCCCCATAGCCAGCTGAGATAACGCGATACCGCGGGTTGATCCAGCCCTAACTGGGCATTCAGCGCGCGTACTGCTTCCGGCGTTGCCGTCTGCCCCAGAATAGCGGTAGCGGCATTGCCCGGCAGCAGTTGAATACCGGCAAAAATCAGTACCGATACCACGGCAACCATCACCACCCCCGCCAGCAAACGCCGCAGAATCAACATCAGCAGCGGGTAGCGATCAGCCCATTGTTCAAGCACCGTCCATCGGCGAAACAGTATTCCTCGGCAAAACATCGTCACATTACCTGCCTTTTACCCGCATCTTACCCGCCCTTTATCTCTCTCAGGCCAGCCACACTTTTTCCGCTGCACGGTTGCCACTGAGCGGGAAGCCTGGAATGGCATTCAATCCTTTCACTTTGGTACTGCAGGCGTCGAGCGCGTCAGCGTACAGCGGAATGATTTCGCTGCTATTATCCACCAACATCACCTGAATATCGTGGTAAATCTGACGGCGCTTGTCTTCGTTGACTTCACCACGTGCCGCACGCACCAACTGGTCAAAGGCATCGCTCTTCCAGCCAGATTCGTTCCACGGTGCCTGACTGGTGAACACCAGCGACAACAACGCATCAGCGGTAGGACGCACCGACCAGTTAGAGGACACAAACGGTTTTTTCATCCACACATTGTCCCAGAACGCGTCGTCCGGCACACGCTCGACATTCAGTGTAATGCCCGCTTTCTGCGCAGACGCCTGATACAACTGACCGGCATCCACCGCGCCGGGGAAACCAGCATCAGCAACAGAGAGAGTCAGCGGGCCACTGAACCCGGCTTTCTGCCAGTGCCATTTGGCTTTCTCTGGGTCGTAAGGGCGCTGGGGAATGTCTTTGGCGAAATAGCGGTTGGACGGGAAAATCGGGTTATCGTTCGCCACGCTGGCATAGCCACCCAGCACCGTATCGATAATCTGCTGGCGATCGATCGCGTATTTCAGCGCCAGTCGGCCGTCTTCGTTATTAAACGGTGCGACATTGCTCAAACCTGGGAAGGTGAAAATCTGGCTGTCACGCGAGCGCAGCAGTTGCAGCGTCGGCATGTTCTGAATGCGCCCGACAATACGCGGGTTCACACGGTTGATAATGTGTGCGGAGCCACTCACCAGCGCTGCTACACGGGCAGTAGAGTCGTTCATCGCCAGCGTTTCAACCGAGTCGACATGGCCGCGTGCGCTGTTCCAGTGATTCGGATTGCGTTTCACTAACGTGCGCA
Organism: Dickeya oryzae; assembly: GCF_009372235.1. Lineage (GTDB taxonomy): Bacteria > Pseudomonadota > Gammaproteobacteria > Enterobacterales > Enterobacteriaceae > Dickeya > Dickeya oryzae. The sequence goes on from NZ_SULL01000006.1 coordinate 250,702, forward strand.
CGCCAGGCTGGAAGCTCTCCAGAATAAAGGCACCGGTGCCGATACCTTTGTCGAAATTCTCGTTTTCCGGGGTAATAGCAAAGTGCACATCGCTCAGCAGTGCGATGAACTCTACGTTCGGTTCGCTCAGGCGAATGGTGACTTCGTGGCTACCGGTGGCGTCCATCGCCACGACCGGGTCGAGATACCCTTTCACCGATGAACTGGATTTCTCACCACGGTGGTGATTGAGCGAATAAATAACGTCTTTCGCGCTGAGCGTGCGGCCATCATGGAACTGAACACCTTTGCGGATAGCCAGCACCCAGGTGCGCCCGCCGTCTTTGCTCTCCCAGGATTCGGCCAGTGACGGCACCAGCTCGCCTTTTTCATCCAGCTCCAGCAGGTTATTAAACAGCTGGGACCCCACGAAGTACATGTAGGTTTCAAACCAGAATGCCGGGTCGAGACGGTCGGTGCTGGAGGCGTTATCCACCCCGACTATCAAATGACCGCCTTTTTTCGGTTGTTCTGCGGCATCGGCACCCCAGGCGGCGCTCAACGGCCAGCCGGTAGCGGCCGCTGCGACGGATAAGGCGCAGGCACTTTTAATAAAATGACGACGATTCATGTTGTGTTCCCTTCGTGAGTGCTTATCCGTTACGGATAGTTATTATCCCCGTCATACTTCAAGTTGCAGGTGCGTTGGCTTTCCTCGCTCACCCCAGTCACTTACTAAAGTAAGCTCCTGGGGATTCGCTGCGTCGCCGCCTTCCTGCAACTCGAATTATTTAGGGGACATATTGTTATATTTTTCGCCACCATCAGGACTGACGGTGGAATGCCTGTGCCAGACGGGCAATATGTTCCGGGCCGATACCACAACAGCCCCCAACCAGCGATGCTCCCTGCGATACCCATTCTTGCGCCCATTGCAGGTAGCCTTCCGGGTGCGTATCAGTGCGCAGTCGGCTCAACCCTTCGTTCGCACCGCGCTGGTTATCATCCGGCTCGAACGCGTTGGCGTACACGCCCACACCAATCGGTGCTGACAACGCACTTAACGTCGCACTGGCCTGTGCCACGGCAGGGGCCATCACTTCCGGGCGGCTACAGTTGAACAACAGGTTCGCAGCCCCCAGACGAGCGGCCTCCTGTGCGGCGGCAGCCACGGTTTCACCGGAGCGCAGTCGGGCATGACCGTCAGCATCCAGTTCATCCTGCAACGTAAATGACAGCCACAGCTCACGCGGGTCATTCGCCAGCAGTTCACGCACCAGCGCCACTTCCGCCAGCGAGCTTTGGGTTTCCGCCAGCCAGACATCCACATAAGGGTTAAGGGCATCGATCAACGTTTTCAGGATCGGCGTCGCCGCCTCGGCGTTAAAAAGATCAGGACGATATGAGCCCAATACCGGCGGCAGTGAACCGGCAACCCGCACCGGATGTGAGGCGGTATCCGCCGCCTGACGCGCCAGTTGGCCGGCCAATTCGGCCAGAGCCTGGCCCCGTGCGCTAAATACCGCTTCACCGATATGGAAAGGCACCACGGCATAACTGTTGGTGGTAATCACCTGTGCACCGGCAGCAATAAAGCTGTCATGCACCTGGCGCACATGCTGCGGCGACTCCATCAGCGCCAGCGCCGACCACTCCGGCTGACGAAAGGGAGCACCGATGCGTGCCAGTTCACGCCCCATTCCTCCGTCCAAAATCAGAACGTTGTCTGCCATTGTCTTTCCTCAATCAGGTCATCGTATAAAAGAGAGTTCCCGCCACCATACAAAAAGCCTATATGGATGTCTAGATGCCTTGATAGCTAAAAATACAGACGGCCATCAACGCAGTGATGACGGGACTGTGCCCCCCCACCGAGTTTTGATCATTATTTAACCAAGACTGATTTCTCTACGATGCTCAAATTTCCTTGAGCCAGGTCAATTTTAGCGCAATAAAACTGCCCCACCTTATAGGTGAATTCAATATATAGTGTCTATCCTTTTACAGAAACCTACATATTGTGTTTATCCACAAACCATCCACAGCCTCCACGTCCGTGGTCAGACGTGGTTTTTGCCTGTGGATAACCCCAACAAAGGAAACACACCGAGGAATAACATGAAACCAGTAGTGATTAAGCGGGACGGATGTCAGGTACCTTTTGACGAAAACCGAATCAATGACGCGGTCATCAAAGCGGCTAGTGCTGCAGGTGTGGATGATGCAGACTACTGTGCCACCGTCGCCGCTGCCGTCGCTCAGCAAATGCAAGGAAAAGCGCGCGTTGATATCCGTGAGATCCAAAACGCGGTAGAAAACCTGCTGATGGCCGGCCAATACAAACAACTGGCGCGCACCTATATCGAATACCGCCACGATCGTGATGTCGCTCGCGAGCGTCAGGGCCGGTTAAATCAGGAAATTCGTGGGCTGGTAGAACAGAGTAATATGGCGCTGCTCAACGAAAACGCCAATAAAGACAGCAAGGTTATTCCCACCCAGCGCGATCTGCTGGCGGGGATCGTCGCCAAGCATTACGCCAAACAGCACATCCTGCCACGCGACGTGGTACTGGCACACGAACGCGGCGAGATTCACTACCACGACCTCGACTATTCGCCGTTCTTCCCAATGTTCAACTGCATGCTGATAGACCTCAACGGCATGCTGACGCAAGGGTTCAAGATGGGTAACGCGGAAATCGAGCCGCCGAAGTCCATCTCCACCGCCACAGCGGTTACCGCGCAGATCATCGCGCAGGTCGCCAGCCATATTTACGGCGGCACCACCATCAACCGTATTGATGAAATTCTGGCACCGTTCGTTACCGCCAGCCATGAAAAACACTGCGCCGTGGCTCGCGAATGGCAGATTCCCGATGCCGAAGGTTATGCCCGTAGCCGTACGGAAAAAGAGTGCTACGACGCCTTCCAGTCACTGGAATATGAAGTGAATACGCTGCATACCGCCAATGGCCAGACGCCGTTCGTCACCTTCGGTTTCGGGTTGGGTACCAGTTGGCAATCGCGGCTGATTCAACAGTCCATCCTGCGTAATCGTATCGCCGGACTGGGTAAAAACCACAAAACGGCGGTGTTCCCGAAACTGGTGTTCGCCATCCGCGACGGCCTCAACCACAAACCGGGTGACGCGAACTACGACATCAAGCAACTGGCGCTGGAGTGTGCCAGCAAGCGCATGTACCCGGATATCCTCAATTACGATCAGGTGGTGGAAGTCACCGGTTCGTTCAAAACGCCGATGGGTTGCCGCAGCTTCCTTGGCGTATACGAAGAAAACGGTGAGCAGGTCCACGACGGGCGTAATAATCTGGGCGTGATCAGCCTCAACCTGCCGCGCATCGCGCTGGAAGCCCAGGGTGACGAAGCGCGTTTCTGGCAATTGCTGGACCAGCGCTTACTGTTAGCTAAAAAAGCGCTGATGACGCGAATTGCCCGGCTGGAAAATGTAAAAGCGCGTGTAGCGCCTATACTTTACATGGAAGGGGCATGCGGAGTACGCCTGAAGGCGGACGACAATATCGCCGAGATTTTCAAGAACGGCCGCGCGTCTATTTCGCTGGGTTATATCGGGGTGCATGAAACCATCAACGCGTTGTTCAGCAATCAGGTCCATGTGTTTGATGATGAAACCCTGCGCCAGAAAGCGGTGGAGATTGTCGCCCGCTTGAAGGCCGCCACCGAAAGCTGGAAAGAGGAGACCGGTTACGGTTTCAGCCTGTACAGTACGCCAAGCGAAAACCTGTGCGACCGCTTCTGCCGTCTGGATACTGCTGAGTTCGGTGTTGTAGCTGGCGTGACTGACAAAGGTTACTACACCAACAGCTTCCATCTCGACGTGGAGAAAAAGGTCAATCCGTACCAGAAGATCGATTTTGAGGCCCCTTACCCGCCGCTGGCGAATGGCGGTTTTATCTGTTACGGCGAGTATCCTAACTTGCAGCACAACCTCAAGGCGCTGGAAGACGTATGGGACTACAGCTACACCCGGGTTCCTTATTACGGCACCAATACACCGATAGACGAGTGCTACGAGTGCGGCTATACCGGTGAATTCACCTGCACCAGTAAAGGCTTTACCTGCCCGCAGTGCGGTAACCATGACGCGGCACGCGTGTCGGTCACACGTCGGGTGTGCGGTTATCTGGGTAGCCCGGATGCACGTCCGTTTAACGCCGGTAAGCAGGAAGAAGTCAAACGCCGGGTAAAACACCTTGCCAGTGGGCAACTGGGCTGATGAGTCCGCGCCGTGCGCCTGATTAAGCGCACGGCCTTATTCGCGACTGCAGCCTGAGGCTGATGCCGCCCGGCGGGCGGCCTTTTGGACGGTCATCGCTATGAACTACCATCAATACTACCCGGTGGATGTGGTCAATGGTCCGGGAACACGCTGCACCCTGTTTGTGGCAGGTTGCGAGCACCAGTGCCCCGGTTGTTATAACCAGAGTACCTGGCGTCTGAATTCAGGGCACCCATTCACACAGGAAATGGAAGATCGCATCATCGCCGATCTGCAAAATACCGACCTGCCGCTACAGGGGCTGTCGCTGTCAGGCGGCGATCCGCTGCACCCGCAGAATGTGCCTGACGTACTACGGCTGGTACAACGGGTACATAATGAGTGTCCCGGCAAGGATATCTGGATGTGGACAGGCTACCAGTTGGATGAACTGACGCCAGAACAGCACCAGGTCGTTGATTTGATTAACGTACTGGTGGACGGGCGTTTTATCCAGGAACAGCGGGATTTAACGCTGGTGTGGCGCGGCAGCCGCAATCAGGTGATTCACCATCTACGCTGATAACTGGCATCTACGCTAATAACTGACGTCTGGGCTGATAGCAGGCACCGGCGCAGGCAAACCGTGTGGCGCCTTCGCGCCACCGGCAACCGGCAACCGGCAACCGGCAACCGAGGTCACTGCACCGATATCCCTATATCAACGAACCCACATCAACACGCCTTTATTGACGCACTCTCATTGATGCGTCCTCAATGATGCGTCCTCAATGATGAATAGTTAACACGCCTCCGCTACGGCATCACGACGCCAGAGGTGTTTCTTTCCGAATCCCAACGCGTTGTCGGTCATTTTCATTTCGTTGAGCGACAGTTTCCAAACCGGTGCGCCGCTACTGCGCGCAATGGGAAACCGAACGTTATAGCGATTACGCGCCAGTGCTTCTTCCTCACCGCTTAAGCGGCTGATTTCCCCCAGAAACTGCACGCCTCTGATCAGCAGCACACTCTTAGGCTGGCCGTTGACCGTACCCGCCACGCGCGGACAGCGTCGCATAATCTCGCCATGCCGCGTATCCGGCTCCGTCATCAGATAAAAAGCAATCTTTTCATCATCAAATACATAAAAGCAGTTGGCGCACCATAAATCGTCATCGTCACTGACACACAGCGTCAACACATGCAACTTCTTCAGATAGCGGGAAATGACTCCCAAGGTATTCTCTGCTTCCACGGCCTCTCTCCGGGTGGAACGTCGTTAATCCTTGCCTGACCGGATAGCATCAGTCCCTGTCATTGTGAACTGCACATAATGCCACTTCCCGGGCAAAATAAAGACCTGTCGCGCCGGTATTTTGCCTGGGGATAATAGAAAAAACGGATAACATCTTCACAGAAAGGGAAATTTTTAGTGGTTTGACCAGTTAAGAGGCATATACCCTCACCTAAAACCGACAATTATGCTGTTTTCGCCCCATCAATACCTCTTGCCATTCTTGCTGGTATCTCACTACCGCCAGCGGGGGTATTGAAATATCCTTATCTCGCCTGCACACGGTAATATACCGGGAATCATCTACAATTATTCTGGCTACCAGACTGGCTTCTCCTGCCATAGCGAGCAACCGGTAGCGAATTATTCAAAATAATGTGTGGTAAATAAAATATTGCTAATAAAACTTTGATTTCCACTACTGTCTGTATCCTAAATAGCATTATGATGCGAGAGTAGAAAAGAGGGCATAACCAAATAGTTACGTTGGCGCGCACCCACGTTATGACAACCTTCTATTGTTAATAACAACGCACCTGAATACATTGAATGTTAATTAAACTATACCCCAAATAATTCGAGTTGCAGGACGGCGGCAAACAATACCCCACCGTACTTTTTACATTATTCGCGTTGCGAAAATACGTGACTCACCTATCCGTTATGTCGAACAGAGGGAAAATCTGACAACCAGTGGCAGAGAAACCCGGGAGAAAAAATGAAAAACTACAAAATCGGTACTCGGTTATCCATAGGGTTTGGGATACTTATCGCGTTTTCGTTGATTATGCTTGCCAGCGGTATTTATCAACTCAACCAGATAACCCGGAACGCAGAACAAATCATGCTGGTACCACTGCGCAAAGAACGACTGGTAGCCGACTGGGCAGCGACGCTCTCCGCCGGGATACAGCGGACCACCGCCACAGCACGCAGCAGCGACCCTTCGCTGGCACAGGTGTTCGCGGCAGATAACGCCAATGCCACCAAAGAGAACAACGAACGTGTGGCAAAATTTACCGAGCTGGTGTCGTCAAAAGAAGAACAGGGGCTATTGGATCAACTCAACGCCGACCGTCAGGCCTATATCAAAGCGCGCGATGAAATTTTCAGTGCGAAATCTTCGGGCAACGCGGAACAGGCCAAACAGGTCTTTGAGCAGAGATTATTGCCGTTCTCCGTTCAATACCAAAAAAGCATGACCACCCTGCGTGACTACCAACGTACCAATATTGACCGCATGCGGGAGGAGATTTCAGCACGGGCGCAGAGCAGTTACCTGTTCCTCGGCGTGCTCGGCTTGTTGATTACCCTGGTCGGCTCCCTGCTTGCCTGGATGCTAACCCGCAGTATTGTGCGACCGCTGCAAACCTCAGTACAGGTGACAAATTCTGTTGCCAGAGGGGATCTCACCGCAGAGATTTCTCCACAAGGCCGTGATGAACTGGCACAGTTGCAACACGCGTTACAGGACATGACCGGCCAGTTACGCACCGTCGTCGGGGAAGTACGCGAAGGGGCTGAAGCCATTGCCGGGGCGTCATCTCAGCTCGCTGCTGGCAATCAGGATCTCTCCAACCGTACTGACGAGCAGTCCAGTGCGTTGCAGGAAACCGCAGCATCGATAGAGCAGCTGACCTCCACCGTTCGGCAAAACGCCGATAACGCCAGACAGGCAAACCAACTGGCGCAGGATACCGCCAGTCAGGCGCAAGCCGGCGGGCAACTGGTTAGCGAAGTGGTGCAAACCATGGGCGCTATCGACAGTTCCTCCAAGAAAATTGTCGACATCATCGGTGTTATCGACAGTATCGCGTTTCAAACCAATATTCTGGCGCTTAACGCCGCGGTTGAAGCCGCCCGTGCTGGTGAACAAGGCCGCGGGTTTGCGGTGGTAGCAAGCGAAGTGCGTAACCTGGCGCAACGCAGTGCTTCCGCAGCCAGAGAAATCAAGGAACTGATCGGCCATTCGGTAGAAACGGTGGACGCCGGGAACCGGCTGGTGGAAAAAGCCGGGGTCTCCATTCAGGGGATTGTGGATGGCGTGCGCAAAGTCAGTGAACTGGTCGGCGAAATCAGCGTCGCCAGTCAGGAGCAGTCACTGGGTATCGAGCAGGTCAACCAGGCGATTAATAAAATGGAACAAACCACACTGCAAAATGCTTCGCTGGTCAGAGAAGGCTACAACGCCACGCAATCCCTGCAACAGCAGGCTGAACAGTTAAAACAGGTGGTCAGTATTTTCCATCTCGAAGAAGCAAGAGGCGGGTCTTACAATCTGGCAGGCAACCGACCGATGATTTCCCCTTCATCGGCACCGGCCGCGAAAACACTGGCACTCAAAAAACCCGCCGCCGCCAAAACCTCAGCCAGCGCAGACGACTGGCAGTCGTTTTAACGCTGTCTGACGGTCCAACATCGGGCACGCGTAATCACACCGCGTGCCCGATTTATTTATGCCTTATCCCCGCTGGCGCGGGGAACACCCAGCAGGTTCAAATTTGCTGGTGTCGATGCCCGGTTTATCCCCGCTGGCGCGGGGAACACTGTTGGCCTTGCGAGTACGACCAGAACTGAATCGGTTTATCCCCGCTGGCGCGGGGAACACGGGCAGAGCGGTATAACGTCAAAGTCGCTCGCCGGTTTATCCCCGCTGGCGCGGGGAACACAAATCTGACAGTTGTTTCTCTGCCTCTCGGTACGGTTTATCCCCGCTGGCGCGGGGAACACTCTGAATAATCGTTGCCGATTTTTGCATTTGTCGGTTTATCCCCGCTGGCGCGGGGAACACTCCTTCCAGCTTGTCCAGGCGGGCAATGATGGCGGTTTATCCCCGCTGGCGCGGGGAACACTTCTACAGCCGCGTCGATGCGAGATTGAATGTCGGTTTATCCCCGCTGGCGCGGGGAACACCGGCCAACATCCGGAGCTGGTTAAAGCGCTGTCGGTTTATCCCCGCTGGCGCGGGGAACACGGATGGGGCGAGTAACCGCGTCACAGGCGGCCCGGTTTATCCCCGCTGGCGCGGGGAACACGTGGGTTTTTCTTTATCTGCTACTCAATACAACGGTTTATCCCCGCTGGCGCGGGGAACACGCCAGCGCCCCCTTTCCGTGCCGATACACTTTACGGTTTATCCCCGCTGGCGCGGGGAACACCCGCCGTCCTTACCTGTCACCTCGTGATCCTGCGGTTTATCCCCGCTGGCGCGGGGAACACCAGCGCATACGAAGCGCCCATGACGCCTGTGCCGGTTTATCCCCGCTGGCGCGGGGAACACCCTGTATCAACTGGTGTACCCGTTGGTGGCTCACGGTTTATCCCCGCTGGCGCGGGGAACACGATCAGCAGTGCATCGGTAACAACGCCTGTTGCGGTTTATCCCCGCTGGCGCGGGGAACACATCACCTCGGGTTGCATCGATCAGTTCCTGACCGGTTTATCCCCGCTGGCGCGGGGAACACAACAATATCTATGAACTCATGTACGCCAATTACGGTTTATCCCCGCTGGCGCGGGGAACACCACCGCGCGGCGGTCAGTTAAACCGCGCCAGACGGTTTATCCCCGCTGGCGCGGGGAACACATAGGGAGCATAGAAATAGACAGAGTTTATATCGGTTTATCCCCGCTGGCGCGGGGAACACAAATGGAGCTGGTAGACCGGGCGCGGGTAGTGCGGTTTATCCCCGCTGGCGCGGGGAACACTCTAAAAGTATATACCTGTTTTATAAGGCATTTTAAAGGCAGGAAAATTCTACCGATTTTTCCCGGTTGTTAAAGAGCGCTAACTCACTGATTTTCAACGGGGTGAAAAGAGACTAACCGCAAACCATCGAGATCCACCGGCATCCGCCGGTTTTCACCGAAGGTCTGGAACTCAAAACCGGACTCGGTGTTGGTGGCCCAGGCCATCACCACATTGCCCTGTTCGGCCAGTTCCACCACCTGCTGCCAGATCATCTCCCGTACCCGGCGCGAGGTGTCGCCCACATAAACCCCGGCGCGCACTTCCAGTAGCCAGACCGCCAGCCGACCGCGCAAGCGCGGCGGCACGTTTTCCGTTACCACCACCAGCATGCTCATCCGCCATGCCCCCGGTGCCCGGCGTCACCAAAGGGTGTCGGTTCGGGAATGGCGGGCGGTTGTGCGTCTGGCGGTGCCTGCGGTGGCTCAATCTCGCCAGCGGCCAGCACGTCTTCAATCAGGGGGATCAGTTTGGCCAGCGTTTGCTGGCTGCGGAAAATATCACGGCAGGCCACCCGCACTTCACGATCCGGCTCCTGCGGGTTGCGGGCGGCAATCTCGAACGCTTTGGGCACCACACCGTCAAACTTGATGATGTCGGCAATGTCGTACACAAACGACAACGGCTTGCCGCTATGGATAAAACCGATAGCCGGTGCGTAGCCCGCCGCCAGTATCGCCGCTTCGGTAATACCGTAAAGGCAGGCAGTGGCGGCGCTGATACACTGGTTAACCTTGTCGCCGTGCGCCCAGTCTTTTGGGTCGTAGCGGCGGCCATCCCATTTCACGCCGTACTGTTTTGCCAGCAAATTGTAAGTCTGGCGCACCCGCGCGCCTTCAATGCCGCGCAGTTGCTCGACAGAGCGGCGGCTGGGTGCCGGTTCGCCAAAGCGCAATTCGAACATGCGCCGCACCACTTTCAGGCGCAGTTCTTCATCCAATGCCAACTTCGCCTGATACAACAACCGGTCAGAGCGTGCACCACCCGGTTGCCCGGCGGCGTATAGCCTTACCCCGGCCTCCCCCACCCACACCAGCAGCGTGCCGACAGTGGCCGCCAGCTTAGCCGCCGCGTGGGAGACGCGGGTGCCCGGCTCCAGCATGATGCAGGCCACCGAGCCAACCGGAATGTGGGTACGCACGCCGGTTTTATCGATCAGCACAAACGCGCCGTCCACCACGTCAATCTGCCCGTATTGCAGGAAGATCATCGAGGTGCGGTCTTTGAGCGGGATCGGGTTTAACGGAACGAACGACATAGCAGCCTCCCGCTGATTATGCCCGACGCAACAGCAACAACCCGCATCCCAACGCGCGGCTTTTCCCCAACCCCTCGCTGACTGCCTGCGCAAAGCGTTCAGCGTCAGTGATGCGTAGCAGGCCGTCAAAATCCACCGAACTGAAGCTGACCGGCTCGCTCTGCTGCGGCTTATACCACCGCTGGCGCTGATAACCGTCAACACGACAGGCATTGACCTCAAACCCCCACTGCTCGCCCTGACGCACCAGCCAGTCGGCTGCCGCCTGCTGCTGGCGCGGCCAAATCTCCACCGCGTCCGCTCCTTGTGCTTTGGCCTGATACTTGGCATCCATCAGCACATCGCTACGCTTTTTCTGGCGCGTCACCACCGGGTTAGCGCGCAGGGAAAACGCCAGTTGCATCCCGGCGTTCAGTTGCGGTTGCCACGGTTTGGTTTCCACCTCGAACAGGTTGTGATCCTGCCGGGGTGCACAGGCCGAGAGCAGGTAATAGCGGCTGACATCAGCATGGGCGTCCTGCCGAAACAAAAAGCGGCGCTGCTGCTCCTGCGGGAACAACTGCCACAACCACTGGTGGCTGGCATACACTGGCGATGTCAGCCATTTCTCCGCCATCGCCGACGGCAGCACCGCCGGTTGCAGCGTGACACGGGAAAAGAACATTACTGACCTCCTTTCAGTACGCCGTGGCACTGTACCCGAGTGGTGAACTGCCAGCGCCGACGGCTGGTGGGCTGGTCGCTACGCTCCACCGCCATCATCGCATCACTTTCAGCAACATCCTCACCCGGTTCCCAGTAACAACTGCCGTCAGGTTGGTTGATAAACTCCAATGCCGGGTCGTTGAGCAATGGCGTATCGTCAACCTGTCGCCACACCTCGGCCAGAGACCCACACAGCAGATGCGGTGCCAGCGGCAACGCCAGCGGGCAACTTTTGCGGCCGAGATAGAGCGGGAACACCGGGGTGTGCAACGCCTGCAACAATTGTGAAAGGGTGACGGGTGCGCCCTCAGTCGCACTCACCGCCACGTGGTAATACGCATCACAGCGGTATTCACGGGCGGTCAGCAGCGTTTCCAGCCCTTGTTCCGGGTCAGAACACAGCTCATCACGCCGGGTATAGCGCACCCGTTTGCGCTCTTCACGCGGCATCTGCACGGTATGGTAATCACGCAGCCAGCCTTCCCGGCGAGAAAGTGCTCGCACCGCAAAACGGTAGTGTGCGTTAAATTGAACCAACCGCGCTTCTTCATCGCGGCGGATACCGAGTGCCGCTGCCAGCAACCCCAGCAGTGCAGAACGGCTCGGTACGGGTGAGGTATGGCGCACCTCACCCACCGCCGGTTCCCCCCAGGAAGCCAGCGGCGCATACAGTTGAAATACCAGATACTCGGTCATGCCACCCTCACTGGCTGATGAAATCCAACAGTTGCGGCAGGCTGCCAACACCGGCTTCAACATTCAGCACGTAATCGCTCATGCCGTCAGCGCCGTAAGCACGGTTGAACTTCTCCTGTTGGCTTTTCAGCGCGGTGATGGCGGTTTCCAATGGTTCATCGCCACTCACCGGTTTGAAAAACGCCACCGACAGCGCCCGTGGCTGTGCGGAGCCTCGCTCTGCCAGCACGTAAGAGGCATAGGCACGGGAAGCAAAGCTATTCTGCTTGCCCGTCGGCGACACGGTAAGCGCCGTTTCGCCCAGCGCCCGCAATGTGCGCTGCACCAGCGCTTCATCACCGCTGAGGTTTTCCAGCAACCGATCGCGGTCGATACAGATGTACTGATAGAACAACGCCGAGGCAAAGCCCTGCTCGCCCATGTGACCAGAACCGCTGTTGTCATCACCAGTGTTAAGGTCATCGACCGCGGTGAAAAAGTCATCCTCCACCGTGACCGCACTGACACCCAGCGCATGTGCCACCTGACAGGCCGCTTCTACGTTGAATTCCGGGCTGGAAGCCAGCATGCGGCCAAACAGCGCGATATCGACGCTCGCCACCTCTTTGCGCAGCAGTTTCAGCTCTTCGCTGTTGGGTTTGCGATTTTCGGCAATCAACGTCGCCACCAGTTGGTCTATCCGCGCCCGTTCCGGCACGCTGATGTGCGCCAGTTGCTCGATGTCGTATTTTTCCAGCGGATCCTTGCTGTTTTTTTCTTCTTTTTTCAGTTTGCCAAACTGCCCGGCAATCTCTTTCGCCGCCTCTTCGGCGGTTTTGGTGGTTACGCCACCATCAATCAGTTGCTGATACACCTCACGCCCCAGCCGCCGGGTGCGCTTGCCGATGTGCTCGCCCAGCGCGTTTTCAAACACCGCCGAGGTGCGCCAGGCGCGCTTAAGGCTCTGGGATGATACCCGCAACCGCTCCACGCCGCCGACCAGCGCGGTTTTCGGGCGACCGGCGTCGTCGCGGTTAAGGTTAGCGGGTGCGTAAGCCGTCAAAAAATGCAGTTGAATAAAAGTGGTCATGCCGGTTCCTTGTTGTTGGTCGGGTGGTTTCCGTTAGCGTCTTGCGGGGCGGAGGCTGCCTCATCCGGTGCGGGTTCCTGCGTTATCTGGTTGTATTCGCACGCCCAGCGCACCGCATTGCGTTTCAGTGGGTTGTGCTGTGCAGGCAGGTTGTGTTGCCGCGCATGCCATTCATCCATCCACAGCAGGATGCCGTCCGCCAGCGACGGCAGATTCACGCCTGCGTCGCCGCGAATCGTCACCGCCCGAATCAACAGGCGGCACAGTTCTTCCGGCGTTTGCGCACGCAGCAGCCGTTCGAAACGCAGTGCAGACAGGTAACGCCGGTCACTGCCCGCACTGACCGGTTCACCCAGTTGCGCGGCGAAACTTTTCTTGTCGTCACTCTTATCGGCATGGGCCGCCACCGCCGCGAAGAGCGCCACACCGAGCAGACGATGCTGTTTGTCGCCAATCACCCCGGCCAACATATTCGACAGCCGCATAAATCCCTGACAGGTCAGCGCGCAATAAGGCGCGGCGGCGCGGCGCAACGCCGCCCGATCCGCGCGGCCATTATGGGTGTCGTTATGCCGGTTTTGTAATTGCGTAAACCAGGTCTCTATTTTCTCCGCCGCTGGTGATAAAATCACCAGCGGCGTTGCGGTACTCTCCTTACGAGCGTTCTCCTTGTTGCCGTTCTCTTTGTTATCTTTCTCCCTACTCCCTTTATCCATTCGCCGGTTCCTCTTGAGATTGCAATCCTTTGAGCTGTTTCATTGATTTCTGGCCGTGGAAGAGCTTCACCATGTTGCTGCGCGCTTCTACCGCTCGCGTCAGGTCACCTTGCTGGTCCGGGTTGCCGAATGTCAGTCGATCAAAGGTGCCGATAAGGTACATGTAGAGTTGATTTCGCCAGGCATTAAGCGCCGCGACGGGGCAACCGCCCCCGGCGATAGAACGATAAAGCTGCCGGAAAAACTGTTCGGTCTCCTGCCAGAACGACACATCGATGAAACTGAAATCTCCCCCCACGTCTTTCGGGCGGCTAAACCAGGCCGCTTTCACCGACTGACGCAACAGTTGCTGGGCGTCGTGTGCCATCTGCAAGCCCAGTGGCAGGTAGTCTTTTACTGCCGGGTTAATCTCTTTCCACACCGGCACCCGGTGCTCGTACCAGCAACGGGCTTTCATGTTGTCCATGTCGTAGCCAAAGCACCACAGCCCGACTTTATAACGCAGCGGTACGCGCTGCTGATTGAGGCTCACTACACGTGCAGGCAACGTCTGGTTAAGCGCATCTTGTGTGCCGATAACCAACCCCAGCCAGTCACGGTAGGAAAGCCCGCCTGGCTGACCTTTGATCGATAGCAACGTGCCATCCTTCAGTGACTTGCGATAAGGTGTCAGCGGATGCAGCCAGTGTTCGTACTGTACGCCGTAGTTTTTGGTGCGGTACTGCGTCAACAGCTGGTCCGAGCGATCGCCACACAGGTCGCAATACCCGGATTCGGTATGACTAAAATCGAGTTCGATGCGGCGCGGCATGCCCCAAAACGCCTGCAACGGGTGTGCGTTCTCCGGCGTCACCTTATCTTTGTCGCCTTCACTGGTGCGGGTGGCCTTGAGCCAGGGGAACACCGACGCATCGCAACGCCCCGGCTCGCCGGGGATGACGTTGGCCCATAGTTTGCGCCACAGCGGCACCGGTCGGTGAGCGTCGTAAGGCATCAGCAAGGTGGTAATCGGGCCGCCGCCACGTAAGCCGACGCGATGACCAACACCGCCCGACGGTGCGTTGGTTTGCAGCGTGTAAAGCGCCAGCGCAGCACAGTGCGGGCAGATGGCGTTGACCGTGCCGCGTTTGACGAAGTGGTCTTTGTTGAGTTTGAGGGTGTTGCCGCCCGGCGCATCGATCAATAAACCGGAAATCGGGCTGTTATCGGCATCCAGCGATGAGAAATCCTGCATAAACGCAGGTTTATCCGTGCCAAACTGAAATGCCGGAGCCAGACTATCCAGCGCCTGAATCCAGCCGTCGCCCAGTCCTTCTCGCCAGATATCCTCCCAGCCTTCATCATCCGGCGGCGGGTAGGCGGTTTGCAGCAAACCGATCAGCAACTGCCAGGCAGCGCCCTGAAAATCAGGCCGTGGACACGCCAGATCGATAATCCGGTCGTCGGCCAGTTGCCGTGGAGAAATATGGGTGCGGTGCCCGTCCGCGCCCACTACCGGTAACCAGAGAGTGTCAATCAGTGAAAACATGAACCTACCTCTTCAGTAAGGCCTCATCCGTGAGGTCGTCATGATTCCTGTTATTGTTTTCTGCCTCCGCGCGGCCAGAGTCCGCGCCAGCGGCACCGATGTTTCCCGGTGAACAAAAACTGCCGAAGCAGCAAAAATCCTTGAAGAACAGTTGTGTTACTTTGAGGCTGTGACCAACAGTTCCATGGGTATAAAAACAAATCTATGTCGGAAATGGTGAAACATGCCTTGTGTGTAACCTTAAAAACGCCCATAGGCCTGACTACTGTGCTATCAAATCTGCTGCAACCAACCCAGTATCAGCACGGTAGTAATGCACCATCTCACCCGGCGTCAGCAGCAATACCTCCGCGCCGGGGCGGTGCAGTTGTTGCCGGAAACGTTCCAGTAAATCGCCCTGTAGCGTCGGCCACCCGTTTTGGTGTTGCTGCCACCAACGCTTGCGTACCGACAGGCGGCTTCTCTCCCAGCTAAACTCGCCGTCGCCAGCATAGGGCTGCGGTAGTGCATCATCACTCTCAGCACGCCAGGCCAGATAGACATCCTGCGATTCCTCGCCTGTGCGGGTAAACAGCTCAGCGTCATCGCTCCAGCCGCGCTGTGCTGCGGCCACGCAGTACCCCAATGAAAACGTCAGCGAGGATTGCGCCGCAACGGTGCGATCACCCAGTTGCTTGCCTTGCGCCTGATAATCCCCCTCCTCCAATGCGATGGGTGCCGCAATACGTTGCTCATACACACTGTCTATCAGCAAACGCGCCTCGTCCGGCATGCGTAACGCCCCTCGCTCACGCAATATCGCCTGAGTGCGCCACAACACCGCCTGATGCGCGTACACCGCGCCGGTGCCACGTAGTTCTGCTCCCAGCCAGTCACGCCCAGCATCTGGTTGCCACGCTGGTGCCAGCACCCACAACACCGGCGCGGCGCGATCGTCCCGCTCTGGCGCGTCATCCCCCGGCTGTTTACCGCTACCGTCTGCCCGGCGAATATGCCGTTGCAACCGTCCCGCACGCTGGATCAAGAGATCCACCGGTGCCAGGTCGCTTATCATCACGTCCACATCAATATCCAGCGACTGTTCTACCACCTGTGTGGCAATCAGCACCTTGCCACGCCGTGTCTCGCCGTCGCTGTGTTTGCCAAAACGCTCAATCGCCGTGTCTTCAATCGCCATACGGTCACAAAACGCAAACCGGCTGTGGAACAGCAAGACGTCGTCTGCGGCTATCTCACCGTTCTGACACAGTTGTTGCCAGGCGGCTATCGCGTCATCCACCGTGTTGCGGATCCAACACACGCACTGCCCACTCGCCACCGCCTGACGAATTCGTTCAATGGCGTCAGTACGGTGGGATAACCACGCCACCTCAACGGTACGGCGAACCTCTGCACGGGTTTCGACTGGCCATTCATGCAACGCCTGCGCATTAACATGGGTAAACCACGGATAACCGGCTTGCCCGGCCAGTTCACCGGCGGGCTGCTGCATACCCCGGTAAAATGCCTGAACTAACCGCTCCCGCTGCGATGCCGCTAGCGTGGCAGTCAGAATGATCGCGCTGCCGCCCTGACTGGCGTGGAAAGTCAGCAGGTTTTCCAGCAAGCGGCTGGTGTAGGCGTCGTACGCATGCACCTCATCCAACAGCAGGATTTTGCCGCTCAACCCCAACAAACGCAGCGACTGGTGCCGAAACGGCATCACCGCCATCAAAGCCTGATCGAGTGTGCCGACGCCCACATCCGCCAACAACGCTTTCTTGCGCGAATCAGCAAACCACTGGTTGCATGCGGCACTGGCGCTACGCTCATCCGAGCCATAGCGCACCGGACCGCTCTGCTCTGGTCCCCATAGCGACAAGCGGAAATCCGACACCATATCGCGCGCGCCGTGCGCCAGCATTAGCGATGGCAAACCGGATTCGCTAAACACGGTGCGATAGGCTTTCGATAACCGTCGGTACATGGCGTTAGCGGTCGCCATGGTCGGCAGGCCGACATACAGCCCGTCACCATACCCGGCGCTTAATAAGCGGTGTGTCAGTACTAGCGCCGCCTCGGTCTTACCTGCTCCCGTGACATCTTCCAGCAAAAAAAGCTGTGGGCCGGGCGTACTGATATCCACTGTCATTGCCTGCTGCTGCAACGGTGTTGGCTGGGTAATAAAAGGAAACAGGGCCTGCATTCCCTGAAACGGCGCAACACCACAGGCGTCGGGCAGGCGCAATACGGCGTTTTCCGCCTGCGGTAAGGCGTATTCACGCCAGTAATCCGCCAGTGCCATCGGCTGTGAGCAATAAGGGAAATCGGCCTGGGACGAGCCTCCCCAGTCTGCCAGCACCACACAACCCGCCAACGACCAGCTCCGCTGTTGCAGCAAGGCTCGCCAGCTTCTATCGCTAAATGCATCGGGAAACGCGGTTAATTGCGGGAAAACTGTGCGCAAATCGGTCAGGTAAGCCTGCGCGGCCACAATGTCGTCCGGGTGAAACGCCAGCGCACCGTTATCGTCTTCCAACGGCGGCTGTCCGTGGTGACCACACATCAACCGTAACCACAGGTCCATCACATAATGAAATTTGTCAGAGCGGGAAACTTCAGGTAACCAACTGGCGTCATGCTCCCAACGCTCATAAAGTCGATAACGCCACAGCCATAACCCTAACGAATCATGTCGCACTGGCGATGCCTGCCCTGCGGCACGCACCAGCGGCGCATCAGGGTTCTGGTATAACTGTTGGAAACTGCGGGCAAATTTACCGATATCATGCCAGGCAAGAAACCATGCCAGCCATAATGCCGCACTCTCTTCCTCTAATCCGAGCGACTGCATGTGATCGCGGACATGAAAACGATTATGTTTCACCAGCCAATACCCACAAGCCGCCACATCCAGACAGTGATAGGGCAACAAATGATACGGCGCATCGTTTTCATTTTCAGAAGACGATTGTGCCTTACCCCAATAATGAAAATAGGGCGCAGTTAACCGTTCCAACTGGACTGCCTCAGGCATGGCATACCTCATCGGCTGATGAGTGATTTACTATAAAGTATGGAAAATTAATCTTCTGTGACAAGATAATTTTTATAAATAAAAAAGCGACTTAACAACACCGTCATTTAAGTTAGCGAAGAAATAATATCTTTAAGTTATATTTTACACGCTTCTTTTCTCGGCTCCGTTGACTGCATTATTCGTTTTACAGATATGGCTCTTCGATCAGAGAGCTATCTAAAAAATTTAGTGCTAATGCCACAGCACATTGCCTGCCACTATCAAAACGATCCCCCTCGATTTTTGATGTTGCTCATCTGGTAGCAAGTAAGGTCCAACTCAGCATTGGCAAGAGATAAACCCAAAAACCAGGATTGTTTATCAACCGATTCGCTCTCTGTGGGTGAATCCTATAAACGATGGCATCAGGTCATCCTCTGGGAAAGAATAGGCTTACTAACGTGTAGTAGTATTAGAAAGGCTGTTTAAACGTTCTTTTAAAAGAATGCCATTCCTGAACAACGTCATATCAGACTCATGGTAATAAAACCGACAAGAAATATAATCACAAAAAAAACCACTTCATATAAATTAATTACGAAATTGCACATCATAACTCTTAAAAACCGCTTCTAATCATTTTTCTTATTCATAAATTTCTTTATTGACAGTTTAGATTAACCAATGATAACTATGTTATCGAGATGATGCTGACATACATCTCATTAACAATTCACCTGCATTTATTAAAACCATTCAACTAGGAAGTGAGGTTTTTTATGAGCAAAGCTAACGAAATTGCGAGTCTGTATAAAACACCGAAAATGGTTAATAGCAACGATGTAGAAGGTAATAGCTTTACCGATATGCTTTTACAGACGAAAGCAACCGCATCGGCCGCTTTTGATAAACTCGCTTATTTAGCTGGCATCAAAAATGCGCCTGCAGACGATAAATATGCACAACTGAATACCAGCAGTCTCAGCGAACTGATGGAGAGCGCTAAAAGTGCCGGGTACGATGTTGAGATCGTAAGTATCTAATGACCGGGGGGCAATCTTTATGATTGCCCCAATTTTATTGGAGAGGCCGTTAAATGAACAATGAAATTGATGCGATTAACCAGAAAATAACTATCGATGGACTTCGTTGGGTTCCTCGCTGGAGAGTTAACAACGGTAAGTCGGATTCATTTGTCGTACCTTTTGCAACAACCTACCCAATAAATATTGTATTTCACGGTGAGAGTGAGTTTAAATATGGACAATATGGAATTCACTTAGGACAACAAGATACGCTCACATTCCTGGGACATGAAGAGCAGGTCATTTTGGCCAAATTTATTGATTGTCGAGAGAGTTCGCCAACATTCAGACAAGCCTTAACATTTAACATCAATCCATCGTCCTCAAAAACCCTTATCATTCCACCCGGTGTTGCCCATACCTTCCATAATCTGGAAAATGTCTTCACGCTAAATTCATATACACTTTTCCTTCCAGATATTGACATCTTATCCAGTGCTAACCTGAGCTGGTCACCAGGAAATGACGTGATTAACATCCCTGAAGATATTTCTCCAGCAGAGGTACATGGTTATCACCCAATGACCGAGGAAGCATCCAGCATTGTCTATTATCGTATCGGAGAGTTTCAAGAGGAAAACCTTAAAAAACATAAATTCCAACACTCAGAAACCAGAGAGTTTATATTAGATGATGGAAGTAAAATCAATCTGAGGATAAGAGAAAAAATTGATGGTAGTGCAACAGTAAAGCTTCCTCAATCAAAAATTACTGGTGTAGAATTCAGAGAAATTCCATCGATAAAGACGGGAAAAGAGAGTTGTATTGTGCCGCTGACCCGAAAATCCCCAATGTATATTGTTGAGCATGGTAATGAGCATTATGACTTTGATTCTTATGGTCTACATTTGGGTCAGGAGGACCACCTAACCTTTTTAGGAAAAATGGGGCATGAAATAAAATTAAAACTGGTTGATATGAGGAAAGGCTCTGATACCCTTTTCGTTGAAGAAGAGTTAACATTCACACCTCACCCTAATGTAGAATTAGTCATACCCTGTGGGGTTGCACATGCCTTATTCAACATGGCAAATATCATTACCATCAACCGGCCTATCATATTTCTCAGCCGCGACAAAGAGTACATCCCCGGTCATGATGTTATTGACTGGCCAATCAATAATAGAGAATACATGAGCTACAGCGTGAATGATGTAGAGGCTGATACCGCGTACTATGAGTTTCTGGTTTCTCAACAAAAAGAAATTGCTCGTGAAAAACCCACACATAACACGCCAAAGTCTGTCATTGTTTTTGATGAAAGCTCAGGAAAGCATGTTAAGGTACTCTTAAAGGAAAAAGTATAAAGGTCACCTATGAACGCCCCATTCTTTTTTATGTTGTTTTTGGTTTTAACAGCAGATGGACTAATGGTTTTTCTGACTCCCGTTATTGTCTATCAACTCACCGGAAGTATTGGATATTCAGGATTATCATATGCTCTATGGTGGTTACCTAGGGTGATTATTATTCCGTTAGTTGGGACGTTTATTGATAAACTGGGCATTCGTCCATTATCTATCATGTCTGATGTCATTAAATCAGCGGGGTGTATTTTTCTGGCACTAACAGAATTCTCGTCCAACTTGATGATAGCAGTCTCATTTGGAATCATTGGGAGCATCATATCCATCGGTAATTCACAAACGATTATCACATACGAAAAATTAGTGTCATCACTCAGTAAGACTAAAGATCATCACGCCAACCTGATTTCAAGAATGGATTTTTTAGGCATGATAGTCGGCCCGTTGATGGGTATGTTATTAATTGACTACGGATTCAAGATAGCACTTATCTTACCCTGTGTTTTTTATACTATGAACGCAGTTTTCTTTTTCTTTGAAAAGAAAAACCTCAGGACCTCATTCATTGATATTAAACAGAATGACACTATACCAAGTGATAGTAAAAACAACATAAAAGATTGTGCACTCTATCTGCTTTCAACACCGATACTTATCTTTACCATTTTTTTGGCAGTAGGTAATAACATGTTTGATGGTCTGGTGGAATCAAGCGGTGCAGCCTTAATTGAAAGAGGGATGAACCTTCCCGTCAAATATTTCGGTTTGATAGATGTTGCTGCTGGTCTCTGCGGCGTTTTAGGCACTTATTGTTATAGTTATTTAAGACCACTAATCGGTAGAAAGGTGCTTTTACTACTTGCTATTATGATTATAGTTTCCAGCTCAATATCATTGATAGCATTTAAAGAATCGTTTATCGTCTTTATTGGTTGTTATGCATTATCAATTGTAGGTAAAGTTTTTACCGGAAATATTTGTCGCATGATACGTATTGAAGTTATCAATCCGGCCATGTTTGCCAGTACATCGTCATTGATTGTTTTATTAAACCAGTCAGTGCTCCCACTTATAGGTTTGATCTTATATATCGCAGGCGATTCAACACAGTTTGTTTATCTCTTAATGGCTATTGGCATCGTTATTTCCTCAGGGGCAGGATTTTTTCTATATAGAAGAATGATGTTACCTGAAGCGAAACCAGACGCTCCTCAAGCTACCTAAATAGCGTTGTATACTCGTAGCACTACACAACCCTTATTAAGTAGAAAGCCTGCCATATGATCAACGTTGATAAACCCGTACCAGATTTCAGTGTGGTATGGGTTTATTTGACACAAATACGCTTCCGTTTCATCCACCTGACTGATAAAGCCTACCGGACATCCTGCTCATAACGCTCTTGGTCTTACTTTAGCGCATTATTATCTATCCACAAGTTGATTAGCTAAACCGTTTCTTCTATGTTAGCTAGCAGTTTAGTAATCCCCGAGAAAGAGTGTAACTATGTCTCACAAAGTATGGGTAATGGGTGATGCAGTGGTCGATCTCATTCCAGAAGGCGAAGACCGCTATCTGAAATGCCCGGGTGGTGCCCCTGCCAATGTTGCCGTAGGCGTTGCCCGATTGGGCGGCCACAGCGGCTTTATCGGCCGTGTCGGTGACGATGCATTTGGTCACTTCCTGCGAGATGTACTGGCTCGTGAGCAGGTGGACATCCGCCACATGCGGCCGGATACGGAGCATCGCACCTCCACGGTGGTGGTCAGTCTGGATGCACAAGGCGAGCGTACTTTCACTTTTATGGTGCGCCCAAGTGCTGACTTGTTCCTTCAACCCACTGATCTGCCTGAATTTAAACAAAGTGAATGGCTGCACCTGTGTTCTATCGCGCTGTCTCGCGAGCCCTCACGCAGCACGGCGATCGACGCGATACACCGAATACGCGCAGCACAAGGCTGGGTGAGTTTTGACCCGAATATCCGCGTCGATTTATGGAGTAGCGAGCAGGCGCTGAGGGAGAGCCTGGATCAGGTGCTGGCGCTGGCGGATGTGGTCAAGCTGTCACAAGAGGAATTTGTATTTCTGAGCGGCAGCGATGATATCCGCCAGGGTAGCAGCACGTTAATGGCCCGCTACCCTATCAAGCGATTGCTGATTACTCAGGGCGGCGACGGCGTCTGGCTGCATGACGGCCACCAGTTGCACCACTTTCTGGCGCAGCGCGTCACCCCCATCGACACCACCGGTGCCGGTGATGCCTTCGTTGCCGGTATGCTCGCAGCACTGGCTGGTTACGATAGCCTGTATCAGGTTGATGACTGGGACGCCGTACTGGCGCAGGCACAACGCTGCGGTGCACTGGCAACGACCGCCAAAGGCGCGATGACCGCCCTGCCCTTCACTCATCAGCTCACTTCCGCGTTATAGCGCCACCGAGACCGTTCCCGACAACCATACTTCGCCGTCGGGAATAGGTTTTGTTGTCACGATCACAGTTAGCACAGCAAGAAAACAAAATTCCTTGTCAATTTGTGCCCTCCCCATTTAGCTTTCTTTGCATAACCGGTTTAGCAATTTAGCAAAACAAAAAAATCATCTTACCATCCAAGGGAACCTACCATGATAAAGCCAGGTTATCTTGCCGCCGCCGTGGGTGTTGCACTCTGTGCCTCTCCCGTATTGGCAGCGTCTTCTGACAGCATCGAAGCGCGTCTGAACGCGCTGGAACAACGCTTATTACAGGCAGAGCAACGCGCTAGACAGGCAGAAGCCCGTGCCGATGCCGCCGAAAAACAAGCAAAACAACTGGCGGCACGCACAGCGCAGGTTGAACAGAAAGCCCAACAGGTGGAACAAACCACCCAGCAGGTCGCTCAGCAGACCCAACAGGTGGCGGCACGTGCTACTCAAAATGAGCAGCAGACCCAGCAGGTGGCGCAGAAAACCGACGCACTGGCGAATAAGCGCAGTATTGCCGATGGGTTTCAATTCCACGCTTATGCCCGTTCCGGTCTGGCCATTCACAACTCCACCACCAGTTCGAAAGCGGATATCGGGCCGGGCATGACGCCCGCTGGTGAAACTGGCGGTAATGTGGGTCGTCTGGGTAACGAAGATGACACCTATCTGGAGCTGAAACTGGAGCACCGCACCAAACTGGACAACGGTGCCACCACCCGTTTCAAAGTGATGATGGCAGACGGCCAGCGTAGCTATAACGACTGGACCGCCGCCACCAGCCAGTTCAATGTGCGTGAAGCCTTTGTGGAACTGGGATCGTTGCCAACGTTCACCGGTGCATTCAAAGACACCACATTGTGGGCGGGTAAACGCTTTGACCGCGATAATTTCGACATCCACTGGATCGATTCTGACGTGGTCTTTCTGGCGGGAACCGGCGGCGGTATTTACGACGTCAAACCGGTCGATGGCTGGAAAACCAATCTCTCGTTATATGGCCGCAGCCTCGGCGAAATCACCGCGCTGGATAACGAAATCCAGAACTATATCGTCACCAGCAATAATTTCGTCGGCCCATTCCAGTTCATGCTGAGTGGCCTGCGCGCACGCAACAACGACGTGAAGGAAAATACCGGGCGCAATAACGGCAACAATGTCACCAACACCAACGCCGGTGACAGCGGCTATCACGCACTGGTCGCCTGGCACGGTGATAGTTTCTATGGCCTGCGTGACGGCACATCCAAAGTGGCGTTGCTCTACGGCCACGGCTTGGGCGGTGAAGTGAAAGCCATCGGCTCCGACGGCAACCTGACCCAAAACGCCAATACCTGGCGTCTGGCAACCTACGGCACTACCCCGCTGAATCACACCTGGAGCTTCGCCCCGGCAATTTTGGCACAAAGCAGTAAAGATCGTTATGTTCAGGGCGATGACTACCGTTGGGTGACCTTTAATGCGCGCTTCATTCAGGAAATCACCGAAAATTTCGCGCTAGCATATGAAGGCAGCTATCAATATATGAATCTGGATCCTCAGGGATACTTATCACGTAATCAGGTAAGCGGCGGATTTTACAAGCTGACGTTCGCCCCGACGTTCAAAGTGGGTGATATCGCCAATTTATTAAGCCGTCCGGAACTGCGCGTCTACGCCAGTTACATGGACTGGGATAAACGACTGGATCGTTATAGTAGCAACGATGCGTTCGGCTCCACCGGTTTCAAATCCGGTGGCCAATGGACCTTCGGCGTTCAGATGGAAACCTGGTTCTGACAGTGAAGGCTACCGTCACCGACATGACACATAAAAGTCGGTGGCGGTAAGACGCCTGCCTGTTATTGATAAATGAGGAATATTATGGACATTCGTGCCATTGCGGTATCACTACTCCCCTTGCTGGGCGGCAGGGAAAATATCGCCAGCGCCGCGCACTGCGCCACCCGTCTGCGGTTGGTGCTTAACGACGACAGCCTGGCGGACAAAGCCGCCATTGAATGCGTCGAGGGTGTTAAAGGCTGCTTCCAGAACGCCGGTCAGATGCAGGTTATCTTTGGCTCCGGGCTGGTGAACAAGGTTTACGCCGAATTCATCACTGTCGCTGGTATCAGTGAAGCCAGCACCAGCGAAGCGGCCACGCTGGCAGCGCAAAAGCTCAATCCACTGCAGCGTCTGGCTCGGTTGCTGTCGAATATTTTCGTTCCGATCATCCCGGCGATTGTCGCCTCCGGCCTGCTGATGGGCCTGCTCGGTATGATCAAGACCTATGGCTGGGTGGATGCCGGTAGCGCCATTTTCGTGATGCTGGACATGTTCAGTTCCGCCGCGTTCATCATTCTGCCAATCCTGATAGGGTTTACCGCCGCACGCGAATTTGGCGGTAACCCTTATCTGGGCGCGACGCTGGGTGGCATTCTCACCCACCCAGCGCTCACCAACGCCTGGGGCGTGGCAGGCGGCTTCAAGACCATGCATTTGTTTGGTCTGGAATTCGCGATGATCGGCTATCAGGGCACCGTATTCCCGGTGTTGCTGGCGGTATGGTTCATGAGCCTGGTGGAAAAGCGCCTGCGTAAAGTGGTGCCAAACGCGCTGGATATCATCGTCACGCCGTTCCTGACCGTGATCATCTCCGGTTTCGTCGCCATGCTGGTTATCGGCCCAGCGGGCCGCATGTTAGGTGACGGTATTTCCTTCGTGCTGAGTACGCTGATTACTCATGCAGGCTGGCTGGCCGGGTTGCTGTTTGGTGGGCTTTATTCCGCCATCGTCATTACTGGCGTACACCACAGCTTCCATGCTATCGAAGCCGGGTTGTTGGGCAACCCTGCCATTGGCGTCAATTTCCTGTTGCCTATCTGGGCAATGGCGAATGTGGCGCAGGGCGGTGCCTGTCTGGCGGTATATTTCAAAACCCGCGACGCCAAAATTCGGGCTATCGCCGTGCCGTCAGCGTTGTCCTGCCTGCTCGGTATTACCGAAGCAGCAATCTTCGGGATTAACCTGCGCTTCATCAAACCGTTCCTGGCCGGGCTGTCGGGTGGCGCGTTGGGGGGAGCCTGGGTCGTTGCCAATCACGTCAACATGACGGCAGTCGGGCTGACCGGTATCCCAGGACTGGCTATCGTGCAGGCAGGGTCTATCCTGAACTATTTGATTGGTATGGTGATAGCCTTTGGCGCCGCCTTCCTCATTTCCCTGTTGCTAAAATACAAAACGGATAACGCATAATGAAGGAAATCCATCTGGTAAAACGCATGGCGTGTGCCCTGATGTCTGCCTCCACCAAACAGACTTATGATCCGCACCGGCCACAGTGGCATCTGTCGCCCCCCGTCGGATTGCTGAACGACCCCAATGGGTTCATCCAGCATAAAGGGCGTTACCATCTGTTTTATCAGTGGAATCCGCTTGCCTGTGCTCATGGTGCCAAATTCTGGGGGCACTGGAGCTCGGCGGACCTGGTGCACTGGCGTCATGAGCCGGTGGCGCTGGTACCGGCTGAAAGCTATGAAAGTCATGGCTGTTATTCCGGTTCCGCCGTGGCAGACAACGATACCCTGACGCTTATCTACACCGGCAATGTGAAATACGATAACGGCACACGCACGGCGTACCAATGTCTGGCACGCGCTAACGAAGAGGGCGAATTCGATAAATTCGGCCCGGTGCTGCCATTACCGGACGGGTACACCGGTCATGTGCGCGACCCGAAAGTCTGGCGCTATCAGGACAGTTGGTACATGGTGCTGGGCGCACAGGATCTGGATTTGCAAGGCAAAGTGCTGTTGTACCGGTCGCCTGACCTGCTGCAATGGCAGGCGCTGGGCGAAATCGCCGGTTCTCGCCTCAATGGACTGGGCGACTTCGGTTACATGTGGGAATGCCCGGATTTGTTCACGCTGGAAAACCGTGAGGTGTTGATCTGTTGTCCGCAAGGGTTGCCCGCTGAAGAAGAGCGTTATCTGAATACCTATCAGTCCGGTTATTTCGTTGGTTCGCTCGATTATGACAACGCCCGTTTCCCTCATCAGGCGTTCCATGAGCTGGATCTGGGCTTCGAATTTTACGCGCCGCAGACCACGCAAAGCGAAGATGGTCGTCGGTTGCTGTTCGGCTGGATGGGCGTACCGGATCAGAACGAGTTTTTCCAGCCAACACTCTCTCACGGCTGGATCCACACCATGACCTGTCCGCGTGAGCTAACGCTCTGCAATGACCGCGTGTATCAACAACCCGCACGCGAGCTGCAAAGCCTGCGTCATCTGGAACATCTGTGGCAGGGCGTCGCCGATTATGCGCCCACCTTGCCCGCCAGCAGCACAGAGCTGGGGCTGGACACACAAGGCGAATTTCAGATCAATTTTGCCGACATTCTGGTGCTATGTTGGGACGGCGAGCGCCTGACATTAAGCCGCCGTAATCGTCGTACCAACGAGCCAGAACACCGTTACTGGCATGAAGGCAAGCTGCACCATCTGCAAATTCTGTGCGACCGTTCCAGTGTGGAAATCTTTATCAACCACGGCCAGGCGGTGATGTCATCACGCTACTTCCCCACCAGCGACGCGATGGTGCATTTTAGTGGTTCCGGGCGCATCACGTTGCGGCACTGGTTGTTGGCAACGTGCGTGATAGAATGAGTTTCCTTTTCATGCCGTTAGCGGCCATGGCGTTCTAAAGATATTACGGTGAAACCAACCAAACGCGTCACAATCAGCGACATCGCGCGACTGGCAGGGGTATCAAAATCCACTGCCAGTCTGGTTCTCAATGGCCGCAGCAAAGAGTTCCGTGTTTCGGACGAAACCCGTGATCGGGTGCTGGCGCTGGCGCAACAGCAGCGCTATCAACCGAGCATTCATGCTCGCTCGTTACGTTCGAGCCGCAGCAACACGCTGGGGTTGGTGGTGCCGGAAATGACCAACTACGGTTTCGCGGTCATTTCCCGTGAACTGGAATGTCTGTGCCGGGAAGCCGGGTTACAGCTCCTGATCGCCTGTACTGATGAGAACGCCAGTCAGGAAATGATGGCGGTCAACAGCCTGATTCAGCGTCAGGTGGATGGCCTTATCGTCGCGTCC
This sequence comes from Dickeya oryzae, assembly GCF_009372235.1. Taxonomy (GTDB): domain Bacteria; phylum Pseudomonadota; class Gammaproteobacteria; order Enterobacterales; family Enterobacteriaceae; genus Dickeya; species Dickeya oryzae. The sequence continues at coordinate 278,871 of NZ_SULL01000006.1, forward strand.
AGTATGCTGAGCGACGCCGAATACCAGAAGATTAACCAGCAGTTACCGGTATTGCAGTTCGACCGGGTGATTGGTGATTCAACCCTGCCGATGGTGGTGTCTGAAGCGGTGGAGTCCACCGCTACGCTGGTGGAAAACATCGCCCGTCAGCATCAGGACGAGTTCTATTTTATCGGCGGGCAATCGCGCATATCACCGACCCGTGATCGGCTGGCCGGTTTCCAGCTTGGGCTGGAGCGCGCCGGTGTGACGTGCAACCCGGAGTGGATTATCCACGGCCACTACCATTCCAGCGCCGGTTATGAAATGTTCGCACAGTTATGCGCCCGTCTGGGTCGCCCCCCACGCGCTTTATTTACCGCGGCCTGCGGCCTGCTGGAAGGGGTGCTACGCTACCTGAATCAACACAACCTGATGGACTGCGATATGCGGTTGTGCAGCTTTGACGATCACTACCTGTTCGACTGTCTGCCGATGAAAATCGATACCGTAGCGCAGGATTGTGAAACGCTGGCGCGCAACAGCTTTGAGATGATCAACGCGCTGATTGAAGGGCAACCGCTCGCGGAAAGCCGCGTGTACGTGCCGACCCGGCTGCACTGGCGTCACCCCGACTCCCGCGCCTGAATACGGCATCGACCATCACGCCCGGTGAGGTTTTTCGCCAATAAAAAAACCGTCCACCAATAAAAAAACCTTTCACCAATAAAAAACCACCGTTTGCGCGGTGGTTCTTTATTGGTAGTTCGATGCTATTAGTACCCCGTTTATCAGCGTACTTTCTCCGCCCCCACCAGGCCGATTTTGAGATACCCGGCATCACGCAACGAGTCCATCACCCGCATCAGGGTTTCATAATCCACGCTTTTATCTGCCTGGAAAAAGACAGTGGTGTCTTTATTACCTTGTGTTTTGATTTCCAGCGCCTGCGCCAGCGTCGCTTCGGTTACCGCATCGTCACCCAAATACAACTGCTTATCCGCCTTCACCGTCAAAAACACCGGCTTTTGCGGGCGTGGCTGCGGCGTGGCGCTGGACGCAGGCAGGTTAACGCGCACGTCTACTGTCGCCAGCGGTGCCGCAACCATAAAGATGATTAACAACACCAACATGACATCGATAAACGGCGTCACGTTAATGTCGTGCATTTCACCGTTTTCACTCTGCCCGTCGTTCAGATGCATCGCCATCGACTTACCCTACCCGCAGTTGGTGCGCCGGTGAAGGAGAAGGCTTGCCGACGCTGGCAGCAATATCCAGATCGCGGCTTTGCAGCAATAGAATCTGTGCGGCCACATCGCCAACCATCGCCTTGTAGCTGGCCGTCCAGCGTGCAAACACGTTGTAAATCACCACCGCAGGGATTGCCGCCACCAACCCGATGGCGGTCGCCAGCAGTGCTTCGGCGATACCGGGGGCTACTACTGCCAGATTGGTCGTCTGCGATTGGGCAATGCCAATGAAGCTATTCATGATGCCCCACACCGTACCAAACAGACCGATAAACGGTGCGATAGCGCCGACGGTCGCCAGATAACCGGTTCCGCGTCCCATTTGACGCCCGGTTGCGGCAACACGGCGCTCAAAGCGAAACGCAGTACGTTCTTTGATGCCACCGTTGTCGTCAGAGCGTTCGGACAGTTCCTGCTCATTGCGGGCATCCGTCAGCAGTTGTAGCGACACGCTACCCGGTTTGAACACCGCCGCGATATCCGCCGCATCATCCAGTGTGCGGGCGTCTTCCAGTGCCTGATATTCACGGCGGATGCGCTTTTTCGCCCCCATCAGGCTCGCGCTCTTACTGAAAAAAATCGCCCAGGTGACCACGGATGCCAGTAACAGGCCAATCATTACCGTTTTTACCACGACATCAGCGTGCTGATACATGCCCAGAACGGACAAGTCGGAATTCATCAGGCCACCGACCGCACCCGTCGGTGGCAGTACCGACGGCGTAGCAACAGCCGATGCCGTATCCGCCGCAACTGACGCCGGTGCGGCCAGCGTGCGCCCCGTTATTCCCAACAACGCAAACGCCATCAGGCGATACATCACGCCCCCGAACACCCCGACAGACTTACGCCAGACCGATGACGCCCGTAGGTCACTCTTCTTCTCAGCCGTATACACGCTGTGCCTCCACCCTCATGCTTACACCACCGTAATCTGGCGAAAATGATACCAAACCTGAAATTAATTGATAGTCGTTCTCATTATTATTTGCGTATTGATGACCTTCGCTATTCGAGATACCCCTGTCCAGACTCGCTGCCGTGCCGTGTGACTCCTGTGCCATCCTGAGACATCTTCATCCAGATAAGAAAAGCCGCCCCCTGCCCCCCCAGCCGTGATAACGTACAAGGATGAACGCAAGGAATGTTTGAGCTACAGGTAACGCCGAATGACGAGTAAAAAAATCGCCACCACGCTGGTGGCCGCAGGGCGCAGCAAACGCGTCACCCAGGGTGCGGTAAACCCGGTTATCCAACGTGCTTCTTCATTGATATTCGATAGCGTACAAGAGAAACATCACGCCGCCGTTAACCGGACCCAAGGTGCCTTGTTTTATGGCCGCCGCGGCACGCTGACCCATTTCGCGTTTCAGGATGCGATGACAGAACTGGAAGGCGGCGCAGGCTGTGCGCTCTACCCCTGTGGTGCTGCCGCGATAGCCAACGCCATTACCTCGTTTGTCTCAGCAGGCGATCATCTTTTGGTTACCGGCTCAGCCTATGAACCAACGCAGGATTTTTGTAACAAAGTGCTGAGTCGGATGAACATCAGCACGACCTTTTTTGATCCCATGATAGGCGGTGATATCGCCAGCCTGATCCAACCCAACACCCGTGTGGTCTTCCTGGAATCGCCCGGCTCCATCACCATGGAAGTGCATGATGTGCCAGCGATTGTCGCGGCGGTTCGTCGCGTTAACCCGGATATTGTCATCATGATCGACAACACCTGGGCTGCCGGTGTGTTGTTCCGTCCGCTTGATCTTGGCGTGGATATTTCGATCCAGTCCGGCACCAAATATATCGTCGGCCATTCCGATGCGATGATCGGTACCGCCGTTGCCAACGCACGTTGCTGGGATCAATTGCGCGAACAATCCTACCTGATGGGACAGATGGCTGACGCAGACAGCGCCTATCTGGCCAGCCGTGGACTGCGCACACTCGGTGTCAGATTGCAGCAGCATCAGGAAAACGGCCTGCGCGTAGCACGCTGGCTGGCGCAGCGTCCGGAAGTCGCGACAGTCAATCACCCTGCACTGCCCGGCTGTAAAGGGCATGAATTTTTCGTGCGGGATTTTAGCGGCAGTAACGGCCTGTTCTCGTTTGTGCTAAAAGAAACACTCAGTCGCCAACAACTGGCCCATTACCTTGATCATTTCAGCCACTTCCGTATGGCTTACTCCTGGGGTGGCTTCGAATCATTGATTCTGGCGAACCAACCGCAAGAACTGGCGGCGATTCGTCCGACAGGTGGCGTCGACGTGACCGGTACGCTGGTTCGACTGCACATCGGTCTGGAAGATGTTGAGGACCTGGAAGCCGATTTGGAAGCCGGCTTTAGGAGATTGCAGGAAATGTGACGCCATTATCCCTCTGGCCCCGTGAAGCTGCTGTGGTAAGTCAGGCAAAGCGTATATGATGAGCAGTTACAACGATGACAAAACGTTTACCTTTTTTACCCTATCCTGATGCTCGTATTTTGAAGCTCAGCGCACGCAGTGTATTTACGCGGCCACAGGGTTTATAGCAAAACCAGACAGGATGCAATATGAGTGTTGTTCATGAAATAATACGGGCGCTGTGGCAGCAGGACTTCAGCGTCCTGTCCGATCCACAGGTAATATGGGTGATCTATGGCATGCTTTTTACCACCCTGTTTCTGGAAAATGGCCTGCTCCCCGCATCCTTTTTGCCAGGTGATAGCCTGCTATTGCTGACTGGTGCGATGGTCGCCAAAGGCGTAATGAACTTCCTTCCTGCCACGGTGTTATTGACGATAGCGGCAAGCCTTGGCTGCTGGTTAAGCTACCTGCAAGGGCGCTGGCTGGGCGACACCCAGTTGGTGAAGAAATGGCTGCATCAGTTACCCGCTCACTACCACCAGCGCACTCACAATTTGTTCCACCAGCATGGGCTGTCCGCACTGTTGGTAGGCCGTTTTCTGGCGTTTGTCCGCACCCTGCTACCCACCATCGCTGGGATCTCCGGGTTCAGCAGCACCCGCTTTCAGATTTTCAACTGGCTCAGTGGTTTTCTGTGGGTCAGCGGTATCATCACGATGGGTTATGCGCTCAACCAGATTCCACTGGTCAAACGTTATGAAGATCAGTTCATGGCCGTATTGTGTATCCTGCCGCTGGTGCTGCTGGTGAGTGGGCTGGTGGGAATGCTGTTGGTATTGTGGCGTAAAAGACGGGCCATGGCCTGAAACTCACCAGAAATCTTATCTATCCCCATTAATTCCCTGAGTGGGCGGGCATACCGCCCACTCGGTTTAATTACTCTCAACCACCTCAGCGCCTGAACGCAAGCGAGCGACCTCATCGCCCGGTGTTGCACCAAAAAAGCGCTTAAACTCCCGACTGAACTGAGAAGGGCTTTCATAACCGACCCGCATTGACGCTGCATTCGCTTTCAACCCGTCATGCACCATTAGCAAACGCGCCTTATGCAACCGATAAGACTTCAGATACTGTACCGGTGACGTATTGGTGACAGTTTTGAAGTTATGGTGAAACGCTGACACACTCATGTTCACTTCCATAGCCAGCCGCTCTACACTCAAATTATCCGCGTAATGGTTTTCGATATAGCGCAGCGCACGGGCAATCTGGCTGAAATGGCTATAGCGGTTCATCAATGCCTGTAGTGAATCACCGCGCGGCCCGCACAGCACGTAATAAAGGATTTCACGCACAATCCACGGCCCCAGTACCCTCGCGTCGCGGGCATTTTCCATCGTTTCCAGCAACCGCTCTGTCGCACACAGGATGGCCTCGTTCAACGGTACGCTGTTGATACCGGCGGCTTCAGGCCGCCGTTTCTCGCCCGCGTTGTCATCGCCCATCTCAATCAGCAGATCTTGCAGCATTGGGATATCCACCCGAATGGAAATCCCCACCAGCGGGTTTTCCGGGCTGGCAAAATTTTCACACTCGAACGGCATCGGCACCGTCATCAGCAGGTAATTGTCAGGGCCATACTGAAAGACTTTGTCCCCCACATACCCCACTTTATGTCCCTGAAAAATGATCACGATACACGGGTCGTACAACACCGGAGCCCGCGCCGTATGTCGATCGGCATAAATCACCCTCACCTGCTCAATCGGTGTCTGGCTGACGCCACTGCCGCGGGTGTGCGGCATCGCCAGTTTGACCAGACGCTGGCGTGAATCGAGGTTCTGCATAATATTTATCTCTTACTGACAACGGAAATAAAGTGACATAGATAGGCAGCAGAATCACCCTTTTCTCCTGAATTTTGCAGAAACGGGCAATACACAGCGAGAAATAAGCATTGCTGGAGTACCGGGAGAAGCCGAGAATGAAGTCCATCACCACACCATCATGGTCAGCATGGTTTATCCTCTGCCATGTATCCCCTGAGTCATTCACGTTGCAGGACAAAACACGGCGGCCCGCAAGGCAACATCAGTTACGGGCCGGTACTCAAGCCAACGCCGCAGCAACCTGAAAGACGACGGGAATATAAAAGGAATCCGCATGAATCACACTATTGAGCTACTTAAACAGCACCGTAGCGAGCGCAGTTACCTGGATAAACCTATCCCGGAAGAGGTGCTGTCCGCCATTATCGACAGTGCACATCTGGCACCCACCTCGGTAAATTCGCAGCAGGTTTCCATCGTCGTCGTCCGCGATCCGGCACGCCGCGCTCGTATCGCTGAACTGGCGGGCGGGCAGTCCTGGATTGCGCAGGCGCCGGTATTCCTCACGCTGGTGCTGGATATGCACAAAAGCGCAACCGGCATTGCTATGAGCGGCAATACCCAACATGCGCACGAAAGTGTTGAAAGCATTATTTCCGGCGCGACCGATGTGGGCATTGCGCTGGGTACGTTGATCGCCGCAGCGCATTCCTTTGGTCTGGGCATCGTGCCGATAGGCGGTGTGCGCCGTAATCCACAAGCGATGATCGACCTGTTGGAACTGCCAGCACTGACGTTTCCGGTGGCAGGGCTGGTCCTGGGTTATGTCGACAGCCCTGCGCACCAAAAACCACGCCTGCCGCTGGAAACCTTCCGTCATGAAGAGGTTTACCATACCGAACCGCTGGCCGCTGCCATTGAACAATACAACCACACTCTGATGAACCACTGGAAGCAAACGGGACGCAGCGATGGCGAGGCCTGGGGGAGTAATACCGCCAGCTACTATCAACGCGTCTATTACCCCTATGTCCTGCCTGCGCTGTTACAGCAAGGTTTTAAACTGGATCAGTAACATTTATCCGGGTCAATCATGCCTCGGTGGCCCGGCAACCCTCTATCAAGGAACGTACCATGCAGAACTTTACGCTTCACACCCCGACTAAAATCCTGTTCGGCGAAGGGCAAATCGCGGCTCTGGCCGACCAAATCCCCGCTGACGCCCGCATTCTTATCACCTACGGCGGCGGCAGCATCAAGAAAAACGGCGTACTCGACCAGGTCATTAACGCGCTGAAAGGCCGTAACGTCGTGGAGTTCTCAGGTATTGAGCCTAACCCCACCTACGAAACGCTCATGAAAGCGGTTGAGATAGTGCGCAAGGAAAACATCGACTTTCTGTTGGCGGTCGGTGGTGGTTCGGTTGCCGATGGCACCAAGTTCATCGCGGCAGCGGTGAACTACAAGGCAGCCGAAGACCCGTGGCATATTCTGCAAACCTGGGGAGCACACGTAGAAAACGCCCTCCCTCTGGGTGTGGTGCTGACGTTGCCTGCAACCGGTTCCGAATCCAACAACAGTGCGGTTATTACCCGTAAGAGCACCGGCGACAAACAAGTGTTCATGAACCCGCTGGTATGCCCACGCTTTGCCGTGCTTGACCCGGTCGTGACCTATACCCTACCTGAACGTCAGATTGCCAACGGCGTGGTCGATGCCTTCGTCCATACCGTCGAGCAGTATCTGACCTACCCGGTTGACGCCAAAGTTCAGGACCGCTTCGCCGAAGGGCTGTTGCTGACGTTGATCGAAGAAGGCCCACGTGCCCTCAAAGAGCAGCATAACTACAATGTTCGTGCCAACGTGATGTGGAGTGCCACCATGGCGCTCAACGGCCTGATTGGCGCAGGGGTGCCGCAAGACTGGTCAACCCATTGCTTGGGCCATGAAATCACGGCGATGCACGAACTGGACCATGCGCAGACGCTGGCTATCGTACTCCCGGCGATGCTCAATGAACGCCGTGTCCAGAAGCGTGAGAAATTGCTGCAATACGCTGATCGTGTGTGGAACCTGCGTGACGGTTCAGAAGACCAGCGTATTGATGGTGCGATCGCCGCCACCCGCGCCTTCTTCGAGCAAATGGGCGTACCGACTCGTCTGTCAGACTACCAGTTAGACGGCAGCTCTATTCCGGCGTTGGTCGCGAAGCTCGAAGAGCACGGCATGACAGCGTTGGGCGAACACAAAGACATCACGCTGGACATCAGCAAACGCGTGTACGAAGCAGCCCGCTAATCCCCCAGACTGACTTTTCGACTACACTTGAGACAGTGCCGCGACAGGCGTGCTGGCACTGTCTTGAATGAAAGATCATTTTGGTGTGAAAACAGTCCCGATACGCCGCCGTTCTGGCGGCGTTGTTGTCTCATCGCTACCTTGCCGCCATGCCGCCAGAATCCTCCACGGCCGGGCGCTGGAGGCGCACAATAAGGAGAATGACATGACGATGCAACCTCTGGTCAAACTGGCTGACGGTACTATCATGCCCCAACTGGGGCTTGGCGTCTGGCAAGCCAGCAATGAACAAGCCACTGCCGCAGTGACCGAAGCGCTGAATGTCGGCTACCGTTCAATTGATACTGCCGCTATCTACAAAAACGAAGTGGGTGTCGGCAAGGCCTTGCAGGAAACGGCCATCCCGCGCAGTGATATCTTCATCACCACCAAGCTATGGAACAGCGATCAGGCACATCCGCGTCAGGCGCTCGAAGAAAGCCTGCGAAAACTACAACTGGAGTACGTTGACCTGTATCTGATCCATTGGCCGCTGCCGGAACAGAACACCTACGTTGAAGCCTGGCGTGGGTTACTCAATCTCAGAGAGCAGGGGCTGGCAAAAAGCGTCGGTGTGTGCAACTTCAACCCACACCATCTGCAACGCCTGAAAGAAGAAACCGGGGTGATGCCGGTCATCAATCAGGTGGAATTACACCCGCTTTTCCAGCAGCGCATGCTGCAAACCTGGAATACCACCCATCATATCCAGACCGAATCCTGGAGCCCGCTGGCGCAGGGAGGCGAAGGCGTATTTGACCACCCGGTTATCCACACGCTGGCGAAGAAATACGGCAAGACACCGGCACAGATTGTGATTCGCTGGCATCTGGACAGTGGTTTAATCGTCATCCCCAAATCTGTTACGCCAGCGCGTATCCGGGAAAATTTTGCAGTGTTTGATTTTAGGCTGGAAAAAGAGGAACTGAGCGACATCGCCACGCTGGATTGTGGCAAGCGGCTGGGGCCAGACCCTGACCAACCGCGTACCGACGCGCCGCGCAAAGACTAATATTCACCAGACATATCTTCACTGTATCCGGCTTCCCGCACCGCTGGCGCGGGTGTCAGGGCTGCACCACCAGTTGGGCGGTAGAACCACGATCCGCCATTTCCAGTGTGTGGCTGTAATACAGGAACGGAAATTGTGGCGTGGAGAACTGGCCGAAATACACCAGCAGTTCCACATTATTTTCCACCCACACCGTGTCTTTCCAGCCGCTGTCTTCCGGCGGCGTCAGGCCACCGTTCACGCTGCGCACCAGAAATGCCGCCCCTTGAATATGGAAGGGCTGCGCTTGATCAGCATGCACTATCCAGCGTTCATAACGCCCGACCTGCGTTTGCACATCCACACGGTTGATATCCCACATGGCACCATTGATACCGGGCAGGCTGTCACCCAGGCGGAATTCGCGCGTCCGGCTGACCGCGCCATCAATAATATTGTCGCTCAAAAGGCGCATCGGCAGAGTATTGGTCACCAGCGGCAACAAACCAGTGGGTCGCAGGGTTAACACCACCGATGACACCAAAATCGTCGATGGCTCGAACAAGCCGCGTAACCGCTGCATGAGGGTCGCGGACTCCCCTGCGGTCAGCGTCGCTTCATTGCCCTGCGACATATCAACCAGCACCTCACGGCGTTCGCCGGGTGCCAGTGAAAGCTGATTCAATGCCATCGGCGCAGGCAGGAAACCTTGATCGTTGGCGATAAGATGCAACGGGCGACCATCACTCATGCGCATCACATAGCGACGGGCGTTAGAGGCGTTGAGCAGGCGCAAACGCACCCAACCGCGCGACACTTCCACATACGGGTTCTGTGCGCCATTCACCAGTAATGTATCCCCGATGAAACCACCACTGCTGGGCGGGCTGTACAGCGGCGCACCGAAGTTATCCAGCCGTTTATCCTGAATAATCAGTGGGAAATCATCCACACCATAGTGGTTGGGGATCGGCAGCGATTTACTGAGACTATCTTCTATCAGCCACATGCCCGCCAGCCCATTATAGACGTGCGGTGCCATACGATTGGGCGTATTGGCATGGTACCAGCAGGTCGCTGCCGCCTGCCGCATCGGCAACACCGGCGACCAGTCCATATTCGGCTGAATCATGCGACCCGCGCCGCCCATCAGCGACCCCGGCACCTGCAAGCCGCTCACGGTCATCGACACCGGCTCACTAAGACGGTTGCTATAGACCAGCTTCACGTCACCATCACTGAACACCCGCACAGTCGGGCCAAGATAACGGCCATTAAATCCCCATACCGGGTTTTTACGCTCACCAGAAAACGCCCAGTGCGCCCGCTGCATGGTCAGAAAAACCGGCTGTCCACGACGAGACTCCAGCAGTGGCGGCACAGGCAGCGGATTCTTCCCGCTATCAGCTCTGGCCGTCAACGGCATTGCACCCGCACAGAGCGCAACCCCAGAGGCCTGAAGAAACTGACGCCGACTCAATGACATAACGACTCCGAAAACCGATCCAATCCCTTACTCCCACCGGGTCGTACCGCCACCCGTAAGGCCACACAGCACATCCTGGCGCTGACGTTAGCGTTTTTCCGCCGCTTCGCGTTGTGCAACTTCGGCATCCAACTGGGCGATTTTCTCCGCCATCAGGTCATGGCAATAAGTAGCCAGTTCACGCACCTGATCCTTGCCATAACCGCTGCAGTCGATCGGCGGCAACACTTCAACAATCACATGACCATTGTTCCAGCGGTTCAGCTTCACTTTTTTATGCGTGCTGGAGACACAGATCGGGACGACCGGCACCCCGGCGGCAATCGCGGCATGGAACGCACCGGTTTTGAACGGCAACAGACCGCGCCCGCGGCTGCGCGTCCCTTCTGGAAACATCCACACCGAAATGTTGCGCTTTTTAATGTGATCCACCACCTGTGAGATGGTGCCATGGGCCTTCGCTTTATTATCCCGATCAATCAACAGATTCCCCGCCAGCCAGTACAGCGGGCCGAAAAACGGGATCCACACCAGACTCTTCTTACCAACCGTGACGGTACCCGGCATCACCACTTTAGCCGCCGTCACCATATCGTAGTTGTTCTGATGGTTGGCGATATAGATACAGTTGCCCTCAAAATGGGACGCCTGGGGATAGCGAATGTCCACCTTAAGACCAAACACCACCGATAAACGGCCAAACAAACGACCAAACCGGGAAACATGGCGAGGGTCTTTTGGACTAAACAGGCAGTACACGAAGCCAACCAGAGACACCACGACAGAAAAGATGATCACCACCAAAAAGCGGAGAATGAATAACATAGCAACCTCATTAGCCAACAGCCGCCGCTAGTATAGCGGCTTCGCGTTAAAACACACGGCGAACCTTGCCGCAGCAAACCGTACAGCCCCACCCAAAAACAGCCATCGGACGTACAGGAAAAAATGACAAAAGAGAATCGTCTCGGGGATGACGCTTATCCGCCCATCCCCGACAAGGCAGGGACCGTGTTGACGACCCTCCACACACAACGGCGGGCCGTCTGCCTTCATTAAAGGCACTCTTCTTCGCGATTCTTCTTCACGACTACTCTTCGCTGCTACCGACGTTTGCGATACCAGCAGGCACATCCACCTCGATGCGCTCGACCCGTTGCAAACCGCGCGGCAACGATGTGCCTTTACAGCCTCGGCTGGCCTGATACTTCTGCAGTTCTTCCGGACGCAAGGAGTACTTGCGCTTACCGGCGTATAGCGTGACGGAAGATTGCGGCGCAATCGCCATCAGCCACAGTATCCGATCGTCACCGCTAGCCAGTTGCGCCGCCGGAATCGAGACTATCTTATTGCCCTTGCCTTTTGATAAGGCTGGCAGGTCAGCAACCGGGAACAACAACATGCGTCCTGCTGCGGTGATCGTGAGCAGCAAGTCATCGTCACGCTGCAACTCCAGCGGTGGCAACACACGCGCATTATCTGGCAGGGTTATCACTGCTTTCCCCACCCGGTTACGGGCAACCAAATCGGCAAAGGTACAGATAAAACCGTAACCGGCGTCAGAGGCCAGCAGTAGCCGCTGGTTATCTGATGCCATCAACACCCGTTCAATGGAAGCCCCTGGCGGCAAGGTCAATTTACCGGTCAACGGTTCACCTTGCCCACGCGCCGACGGCAGCGTGAGTGGGTCGAGCGCATAGCTGCGTCCGGTCGAATCCATGAACACCACCGGCTGGTTGCTCTTGCCACGGGCAGCGGCGCGATAGGCATCACCTGCCTTGTAACTCAGGCCAGACGGGTCGATATCGTGCCCCTTGGCACTGCGCACCCAGCCCATTTCCGACAGCACGATGGTCACGGGTTCAGACGGCGACAGGTCATGTTCGCTCATGGCTTTAGCTTCACCGCGTTCATGCAGCGGCGAACGGCGATCATCGCCATAGGCTTTGGCGTCTTCCTGAATCTCTTTCTTCAGCAGGGTGTTCATCTTGCGCTCTGAGGCCAGCAACGCCTGAATCTGATCGCGCTCTTTGGCCAGATCGTCCTGCTCACCACGGATCTTCATCTCTTCCAGTTTGGCCAAATGACGCAGTTTCAGTTCCAGAATGGCTTCAGCCTGGGTATCGCTCAGGCCGAACTTCGCCATCAGAACCGGCTTCGGTTCATCTTCGTTGCGGATGATATGGATGACTTCATCGATATTCAGGAACGCAATCAGCAAGCCTTCCAGGATATGCAGGCGCTTGAGAACCTTATCCAGCCGGAAGTTCAACCGACGGCGCACCGTATCGCGGCGAAACGCCAGCCATTCAGTCAGGATTTCCCGTAGCCCTTTTACCGCAGGGCGACCATCCAGACCGATCATGTTCATGTTGATGCGGTAGCTCTTTTCCAGATCGGTGGTGGCGAACAAATGGTTCATCACCTGATCCAGATCGATACGGTTGGAACGCGGCACCAGCACCAGCCGGGTCGGGTTCTCATGGTCGGACTCATCACGCAGATCGTCGATCATCGGTAACTTTTTGGCCCGCATCTGACTGGCTATCTGCTCCAACACGCGCGCCCCCGAGACCTGATGCGGCAATGCGGTGATCACCACGCTGCCATCTTCTTTCTTCCACACCGCACGCATGCGCACCGAGCCACGACCGCTTTCGTACATTTTGCGGATCTCATCACGCGGGGTGATGATTTCTGCTTCGGTCGGGAAATCCGGCCCCTGCACGTAACGCAGCAACGCTTCCAGCGGTGTCTCCGGCTCATCGATCAACGCCATGGCCGCCGCGGCCACTTCACGCACGTTATGTGGCGGAATATCCGTCGCCATACCGACAGCGATACCGGTGGTGCCGTTAAGCAGGATATTAGGCAGGCGGGCAGGCAGCATCTTCGGCTCCTGCAATGTGCCGTCAAAGTTCGGCACATAATCCACCGTACCCTGCCCCAGTTCGCCCAGCAGCACCTCAGCATACTTCGACAAACGGGACTCGGTATAACGCATGGCGGCGAACGATTTGGGATCATCCGGCGCCCCCCAGTTCCCCTGACCGTCTACCAACGGGTAGCGGTAGGAGAAAGGCTGCGCCATCAGCACCATCGCCTCGTAACAGGCACCGTCACCGTGCGGATGATATTTACCCAGCACGTCACCCACCGTACGGGCGGATTTTTTGAATTTGGCACTGGCGCTCAGCCCCAGTTCGGACATCGCATACACGATACGACGCTGAACCGGCTTGAGGCCATCGCCAATAAAGGGAAGCGCCCGGTCCATGATGACGTACATGGAATAATTGAGGTAGGCGTTCTCAGTAAATGTGTGCAGCGCAAGACGCTCTGCGCCGTCATGAGTCATGTCACTCATTGATAATCCTTAAACCGTGGCGTATCGCCATGTTCAAAAAACTCGCTTATTGTTGCGCGATGAACCACAACGTGGCAAATCGACCGGACAACACTGACCGGATAGTAACGCAAGTTGTATCTCTCTTCACGGCATCCTGCTGGCGCAATGCATTGTTCGATCCCAAACCCGCGATTATTGACTACTCAGCAACAGTGTTGTGCGTCACAGCACGTTTTTCCCCATCACGCTATCAGCTAGACTGCCTTTCAACGCCTGTTTATACCATTTGAGGTCATCAGCCATGCAAAACGTACTCATCATCAATGCTGGAAAAGCCTTCGGCCATTCCAAAGGGGAACTCAACCGTACCCTGACGGATGTCGCCGCCACGTTCCTGCGTGACAAAGGTCGCCAGGTCCGCGTCACCACGGTCGATGACGGCTACGACATCGAACAGGAAGTACAGAATATCCTGTGGGCCGACACCATCATCTACCAAATGCCAGGCTGGTGGATGGGTGCCCCCTGGACCCTGAAAAAATACATCGACGACGTCTTCACCGCCGGACACGGCTCTCTGTACGCCAGTGATGGCCGCACCCGCGCGGACGCCAGCAAAAAATACGGTTCTGGCGGCTTATTACAGGGCAAACACTACCTGCTGTCGCTGACCTGGAACGCCCCGCTGGAGGCCTTCACCGACCCGGACCAGTTCTTCCATGGTGTCGGCGTAGACGGCGTCTACCTGCCGTTTCACAAGGCCAACCAGTTCATCGGTCTGGCACCGCTGCCCACCTTCATCTGCAACGATGTCATCAAACAACCGGACGTCGAGCGGGACATTGCCCGCTACCGCGCCCACCTTGACAAGGCTTTCGCCTGATTCACGGTTTGCTACCCTCGGCGCGGCATTCACTTCACCACTACAGTGGATGCTGCGCCACTTTCTCGCTAAGAAAATCCAGAAAACAGACAATCCGGCTGGCCAGTTCCGTATTGCGGTAGTACACCGCATTCACCGGCAGACGCCGGTCTAACGTCTCTTGCGCTAACACCTGCACCAGTCGACCTGCCGCCACATCATCCCGGGTCATAAAATCCGACAGCCGGACAATGCCTTCCCCACACAACGCCAGTTGACGCAACATTTCACCATTAGACGCAGCGATCGTCGGCGAAATAGGATAATCATCGCCAAATGCGTTGCGTAACGGCCAGAGATTTAACGACTCGGACTGGGTAAACCCCAGCAAAGTGTGGCCCACCAGCGCGTCCACACTCAGTGGCGTGCCGTGACGGTTCAGGTAGGCAGGACTTGCCAGAAGACGCAGCCGAGTGGCACCCAGCGGCCGGGCATGGATGCTGGAGTCACGCAATTCACCGATGCGAATCGCGATATCGGTTTGCTGTTCCAGCAAATCGATAATCAGATCATCGCTATTTAATTCCAGCAAAATGCAGGGATAACGGCGGCGAAACTCCGGGATTATCGGCACGATCACATGCTGCATAAACGAGGCGGCAGCGTTAATGCGTAACCGCCCGCAGGGTTTACTGCGGCGCAACGCCATTTGCTCTTCCGCCAGCTCGACCGCATACAGCGCGTCACGCGCATGTTGTAAAAAGATCTGCCCTTCTTCCGACAACGCCAGCCGACGGGTAGTACGGTGCATCAGCGTCATGCCGAGCTTGCTTTCCAGACGACTCAACGCCCGGCTGATCCCCGAGGTGGTTTGCCCCAGTTGTCCAGCCGCGGCGGTGACAGACCCACAGTCCACCACCACCACGAATGCCTGCATCTCTTCCAGCGTGACTTTCATCGTACCCGGGCGTCAGACGTCAAGCTCGGCCTTGTCGCCCTTCTCCTGCAACCAGTTGCGGCGATCTTCAGAACGTTTTTTCGCCAGCAGCATATCCATGGTCGCCATAGTCTGCTCAATGTCCTGCTCACTCACCGTAAGCTGTACCAGACGCCGGGTATTCGGATCCAACGTGGTTTCACGCAGTTGCATCGGGTTCATTTCACCCAACCCTTTAAAACGCTGCACGTTAGGCTTGCCTTTCTTACGTTTGAGCTGTTCGAGGATACCGGCTTTCTCTTCTTCATCCAGCGCGTAGTACACCTCTTTTCCGAGGTCGATGCGGTATAGCGGCGGCATGGCGACATACACATGACCACCCTGCACCAGTGCGCGGAAATGGCGTACAAACAGCGCACACAACAGCGTGGCAATGTGCAACCCGTCTGAATCCGCATCCGCCAGAATACAGATCTTGCCGTAACGCAACTGGCTCAGGTCGTCACTGTCAGGATCGATGCCGATCGCCACCGAAATATCGTGGACTTCCTGCGATGCCAGCACTTCATCCGACGAGACTTCCCAGGTGTTGAGGATCTTACCCTTGAGCGGCATGATCGCCTGATATTCACGATCGCGCGCCTGTTTAGCGGAGCCGCCTGCTGAATCCCCTTCCACCAGAAACAGCTCAGTTTTGCTCAAATCTTGCGAGGTACAGTCCGCCAGCTTACCGGGCAGCGCCGGACCACTGGTCAGCTTCTTGCGCACCACTTTCTTGGCCGCGCGCATACGACGCTGGGCGCTGGAGATAGCCATCTCCGCCAGTTGCTCCGCCGCCTGTACGTTCTGATTCAGCCACAGGCTGAAGGCATCTTTGACCACACCGGAAACGAATGCCGCCGACTGACGTGACGACAGCCGCTCCTTCGTCTGACCAGCGAATTGGGGGTCCTGCATCTTCAGCGATAACACATAAGCGCAACGCTCCCAGATGTCTTCGGCACTGAGCTTAACGCCACGCGGCAATATATTGCGGAATTCGCAGAATTCGCGCATCGCATCCAGCAACCCTTGCCGCAAGCCGTTGACGTGAGTACCGCCTTGCATGGTCGGGATCAGGTTAACGTAACTTTCGGTCAGCAGTTCGCCGCCTTCCGGCAACCACAGCAGCGCCCATTCCACCGCTTCGGTATCGCCGGGGATAGCGCCAACGAACGGTTTTTCCGGCAGCGTCGGCAAGCCGTTGACCGCTTCGCACAGGTAATCGCTCAGACCGCCCTGATAACACCAGCGCTGCTCGGTATCGTTCACGCCGTCTTTAAAGACAATTTCCACGCCGGGGCACAACACGGCCTTGGCTTTCAGCAGGTGCGTCAGGGATAACACGGAAAAACGCGGGCTGTCGAAGAACGTCACATCAGGCCAGAAGCGTACACGGGTACCGGTGTTACGGCGACCGCAGGTGCCTGTCACCGTCAAATCCTGTACTTTATCGCCGTTTTCAAACGCGATGTCGTAGACCTGGCCGTCGCGGCGTACCGTCACTTCCACCCGAGTGGACAGCGCGTTGACCACGGAAATCCCCACGCCATGCAAACCGCCGGAAAACTGGTAATTCTTGTTAGAAAATTTCCCCCCGGCATGCAGACGGCAGAGGATCAGCTCGACAGCGGGAACCCCCTCTTCCGGGTGGATATCCACCGGCATCCCGCGCCCATCATCAATCACCTCTAGTGACTGATCAGGATGCAGGATCACATCGATACGACGGGCGTGGCCAGCCAACGCTTCGTCGACGCTGTTGTCTATCACCTCTTGTCCCAGATGGTTGGGACGGGTGGTATCGGTGTACATCCCCGGACGGCGGCGCACCGGCTCCAGCCCGCTGAGGACTTCAATCGCATCAGCGTTATAACTTGATTGCGTCATGGTTAGAATGCATGTTGTCGTTGTTTGAAAGTCAGAATTTGAAAGTCAGACAGTATCCCGCGATTATACGTGGCGCAGGCACCACGCCAAGCGTTGATTATCAGGGTGAAAGTCCCCATCAACACGGGTTTGACCAACCTGACAAACGGGATAGGGGTGATGAGGAGCGCCGTCCGTTCATCGCGGCGACGCCAGGATGAGTCAGTCCACCGTTAATCCAAGAAAATCGATCATCGGCGCAAAATAGTGCTCAAACCCTACAAACGCATGATTACCGCCGGACTCTACCGTCTGACGACAGGCCGTGTAGTAAGCGACGGCCTGACGGTAATCCAGCACCTCATCCCCAGTCTGCAGCAGGCACCACAGTAAATCCGGAGATTCCAGCGGTTCGACCTGCATCACCTTGAGATCGTAAATGTGCCGAGACTCTAACACATATTGCTCGCCGGTGTAGGGGTTCTGCTGTTCACCCAGGAAATCCTGCAGCAATTCGTAGGGCCGTACCGCGGGGTTAACCACTACCGCTGGCAGGCGAAAACACTGTGACAGCCAGGTCGCGTAATAGCCACCCAGCGATGAACCAACCAGGCCGAGCGGCCTTCCAGCTCGCTCCATGACCAGTTGTTCTATCATTTCCGCCGCTTGTGCCGGGTAAGGCGGCAATTGCGGCACCAGCATATCAATCTGGGGATGGTGCTGCGCCAGCCACTGCTGCAACGCCGTGGCTTTCGCCGACAACGGCGAGCTATTGAAACCGTGAAGATAAAGCAGGGTGGGCATCAGTAACCGTCCGAATCCATATCTGGCAGGAATTCATTTCCTTCAAGGCGACAGACCCGGGTTTCCACTCCGCCATCCGGCAACAATTCCAGATAGCGCCAGCCGGGCGCGACATTATCAATGGTAAAGTTAGTGCAGTGCGGCTTGAATTGCACGCAGGTCGACGGCGTCGCCAGCAGGCGGCGGCCGTTCCAGTCCAGATCCATTTCCTGATGAATATGGCCGCACAACACGGTACGCACATGCGGGAAACGGGACAACAACGCATCCAGACTGTGAGCATTACGCAGACTGTGTTGATCAAGCCAGGTACAACCCGATGATAACGGATGATGATGCAGCATCAGCAATGTATGGCGTTCTGGCTGACTTTGCAGGCTGCGATCCAGCCACTCCAGTTGGTATTCACTCAATTCGCCATGCGGTACGCCGAATACCTGACTATCCAGCAAAATAACCTGCCAGTGCTCACCCAGTAGCACATGTTTGGACGGTGCAATCCCCGAACGGGCCAGCACATCCACCATCGCGGGCTGAAAGTCATGGTTGCCGGGCAACCAGACGCAAGGTGCGCCAAGACGACGAATACCCGTCGCAAAATGCGTGTACGCGTCCTGCGTATGGTCCTGCGCCAAATCTCCGGTAGCGGTAATCAGATCGACATTCATTTGCTGAGCTGCGATAGCATTCAGCACCGCCTGATAGCTGCGGTTAGTATTCACACCGAGCAGGGTCCCCTGCTCGTCGGCAAAAAGGTGGGTATCTGTTATTTGTAAAATCCTGACTCTGGCCCCACACGCCACAGGAAGTGTCAACAGGCTTTCCAAATAGTGTCCTTGGGTCTTTGCAATCTGCCTAACAAATCGATCCACACCCTTAAATAGCCAGGATTGCAGCAAAGCGGCTCACGCTCTGTACTTTAAAGGTGGATATGTCTAACACACAGGAACCGACATTGAACCACACGCCAGGCAATATCTCAGCCAGTCGGCAAGAAACTGATTAATCTGATGCTTTTCGTCACGTTGATGTAACTTCTTGTTCGGATAATCATAACGTGCCTTAAAGCGGAAGATCTGCTGACTGGAACACACTTCCGCAACCATCGCATCGTAGTAGAGCCGTACCGACAGCGTCGGCAGGCTCCAGTAACTGACCGACGGGGCTATCTGCTGGATCTCCACCAGCGCCGTATACCGCGTAGACTCCAGAATAGTTAAACGGTAACTGGCGTTATGGACCTGATACACCACCGCAGCGCCCACTTCCTCATTGCGAGGCAGCAGACGGCGTAGCTGCGCGAAGTTCATTTCGCTCAGCCGCATCATTTCCGGGAAATCCGGGGTATAGCGCTTCATTGTCCGTCCACCCAGGCTTTTTTCAATGTATCATGGTGCAATGCCAACCATTGCAAGGCAATGACAGAAGCGGCGTTATCAATAATCCCCTGTTCCACCCACTGGTAGCTCTGCTCGCGGCTAACGACATGCACGCGGATATCTTCGTTTTCTTCTGCTAAGCCGTGAATACCGCTGGCAGCGCTGGCATCCACCTCGCCAACCCAAATAGCCAGACGTTCACTGGTGCCGCCAGGGCTTGCCAGATAACTGAGCGCCGGACGGCAGCGCTTCACGACCAGCCCGGCCTCTTCCTTCGCTTCCCGGCGCGCCACCTCTTCCTGACTTTCACCAGGTTCGATCATGCCAGCCACCAGCTCGAACAACCACGGTGACGGACTGGTGTCATAAGCGGCAATGCGAATTTGTTCTATCAACACCACTTCGTCGCGCACCGGGTCATAAGGCAGCAACACAACGGCATGGCCGCGCTCCAGAATTTCCCGGCTGACTTCATCGCTCATACCGCCGTTAAACAGGCGATGACGAAAGCGGTAGCGCTGCAGTGAAAAAAAACCCTTGTAGAGGGTTTCACGTGCAATAATTTCTACATCATCTTTGGCAAAAGTACCGGGATGTGTATCTGAGGACGCCATAAACTCAACTCCTGTGGACAACAAAACAGGTAAGCCATTTTTTCTGTGGTGAAAACGTGGACAGGTGCTCACCATTTTGTGCAATATTCATCGTGCAATCGTGCCAGCCCGATACGGATAATCGGGTGCGGGAAAGTCTACCAGCAAGGATGAGGCGTTCCAGGCCTCAGTGCAATGTCTTTGCACGTCTGAAACGGCGCTCCTGCCAAGGCAGTGTCTGACACATTGCCGGGTAGCGAGCCCAAACCCAAGGCGTTAAGTAAAATAGGCTTTGGGGATAACCGCAAGGAAAAGATGGCACGTTCAGCCACCTAATTCGATTAGCCAATTCTGATAGAATCGGTAGATATATCGTCTCAAGATGGCGCAACCAAAAAACTTTGCTGCACAACAAGGAATGAAAATGAAGAAACTGCTACCACTTCTCATCAGTCTGGGTCTGGTTGGCTTTAGCGCCACAAGTCAGGCCGAAGACCTGCTACAGGTTTACCAACAGGCCAAAACGACCAATCCAGATTTACGCAGTGCTGCCGCCAACCGAGACGCCGCTTTCGAGAAAATTAATGAAGCCCGTTCGTCCTTGCTGCCCCAGTTGGGTCTAGGTGCAGACTATACCTACAATAACGGCTATCGTGACCGCAAAGACATTAACAATAATGTGACCAGTGCTTCATTGCAGTTAACCCAGTCCATCTTCAATATGTCGTTGTGGCGTGCCCTGACCCTGCAGGAAAAACAGGCTGGTATTCAGGACGTCAGTTATCAGACTTCCCAACAAACCTTGCTGCTCAATACCGCGACCGCCTACTTCAACGTACTACGCGCCATTGACTCGCTGTCTTACGTTAGTGCCCAGAAACAGGCTATCTACCGTGAACTGGACCAGACTACACAGCGTTTCAATGTTGGCCTGGTTGCCATCACCGACGTACAAAACGCCCGCGCCCAGTATGACAGCGTGCTGGCAAATGAAGTGACCGCACGCAACAATCTGGATAACGCGATGGAAACCCTGCGTCAGGTGACCGGGCAATTCTATCCGCAGCTCGCCGGGCTGAATATCGATCGTTTCGCCCCGCAACAGCCTGGTGCCGTGAATGGCCTGCTGAAAGAAGCAGAAAACCGCAACCTCAGCTTGTTGTCTGCCCGTTTGAGCCAGGACCTGGCGCGCGAGCAGATTCGTTCGGCGGAAAGTGGTCACCTGCCTACCCTTAATCTGACGGCGGCCACCGGCGTCACCAATACCAACTACTCTGGTTCACGTGCTGTAGGCGACAATTTCAACAATACCTATGTGGGCCAGAATCAGGTTGGCCTGAGCTTCTCGTTGCCGATTTACAGCGGCGGCGGTACCTCATCCAAGGTGAAACAGGCGCAATACGGATTTGTAGCATCCAGTGAGAGTATGGAAAGTGCTCACCGCTCGGTCATCCAGACGCTACGCTCTGCGCATAACAATATTTCTGCCTCGATCAGTAGCGTCAACGCTTACAAGCAGGCGGTGATATCAGCACAAAGCTCGTTGGATGCCATGGAAGCCGGTTATCAGGTGGGTACCCGGACCATTGTTGATGTGTTGAGTGCCACCAGTACCCTGTACAACGCTAAGCAGCAGTTGTCCGGTGCACGTTATGATTACCTGGTCAACCAGCTGAACCTCAAGCAAGCGCTCGGTACGTTAAATGAAGACGACCTGCGTACACTGAACGCCATGTTGGGCAAACCGGTCTCCACCTCTGCGAGCGTCAGCGAAGACATTCCGCCTGCGGTCGCCGTTAAAACCACCACCAAAGCCAGACCGTAATCACATCATCAGGGGAACCAGAACGGTTCCCCTGATTTTGCTTCTTTGCAGGGCGCGCACCCGCCGCCGATGCTTTACAAGCCATTCCCCCTTCTCCTATGCTTAAGTACACCTTATATCTGCATACTTATTATTAACATGATGGGCATGATGCCCTGTTTCCCTGGGATTCACCGATGAAAAGAACGTCAGACATTAACCACGCACGTTTTCGTAAACGCTGGAGTTACCGTATTGCTCCAATCGCACTGGCTGTCAGCGCCACGTTTATTCTCTCTGGTTGCGAGAAAACCGACGAAACCGTTTCGCTCTACCAAAACGCGGATGATTGCTCTCGCACTAATCCGTCCATGAAAGACCAGTGCACCACCACCTATAACAATGCGCGGAAAGAAGCGGAAAGAACCGCACCCAAATTCGCGACCCGTGAGGAATGCGTAGCAGCGTTCGGCGAAAGCCAGTGCACCCAGTCAAGTGCAGGGGCAACGACTGCCAGCGCAGCGCCACAGCAAAGCGGCAGTTTCTGGATGCCGCTCATGGCGGGATTCATGATGGGTAAGCTGATGGGAGGCAATAATTTTGCCCAACAGCCGGTGTTCCGCCCGAATACCCCCAATAGCCCGGCCAACGGCAGCTATGTGGATGCCAGCGGTAAGAGTTACGGTTCCACCACCGGGCGCACCATCACCGTTCCGAAAGACGCCATGACGCCCAAACCGACGTCCAGCATTACCACCACCCGTGGCGGCTTTGGCGATACCGTGAACCGACTCAACAACGCACCGGCGGCTAACATGACGGACAACCGGGATAAATCCAGTAGCACCGCGGGCTATGCGACAGGTACCGGTACACGCTCAAGTGGCGGTAGTGAAACCCCAATTCGCCGCTCCTTCGGGGGATAAGGTCGCCAGCCATGAAACGTATTGCGATTAACGAACGCCCGAACTGGCGGGAAAAAGCGGCCGAATATGGTTTTCAGTTCCATACCTTGTATGGCGAACCCTACTGGTGTGAAGACGCTTGCTACCAGTTTACGCTGGCGCAAATTGAAGAGCTGGAAGAGACCACCGCCGAGCTAAACCAGATGTGTTTGCAGGTCGTCGATAAAGTGGTCAACAGCGAAGCGCTGTTGACCAAATTTCGAATTCCCCGCCATACCTGGGACTTCGTGCGCAGTTCATGGCTATCGCGCCAGCCAGCGCTCTATGCACGTCTCGATCTGGCTTACGACGGCAAAAGCCCCGCCCGGTTACTGGAAAACAATGCGGATACCCCGACGTCATTGTACGAATCCGCATTCTTTCAGTGGATCTGGTTGGAAGATCAGATCCAGGCCGGTCTGCTGCCGTCGCACGCGGATCAGTACAATAGCTTGCAGGAAAGACTGATCGAGCGTTTTGAATACCTGCGAACCCACCACGGTTTCGGTGCACTGTATTTCACCTGCTGCCGGGATACGGAGGAAGATCGGGGAACGGTGCAGTATTTGCAGGATTGTGCACAGGAAGCGGGTATTCCAAATCAATTCCTGTACATCGACGAGATAGGCTTAGGCGATCGTGGGCAATTTACCGATTTGCAGGACAACACCATCGGTAACCTGTTCAAACTCTATCCGTGGGAGTTCATGCTACGCGAAACCTTCTCCACCAAACTGGCGGATGCGGGGGTACGCTGGCTGGAACCGGGCTGGAAAAGCGTGCTTTCCAACAAGGCGCTGTTGCCGATGTTATGGCACATGTTTCCTAACCATCCCAATCTGCTGCCAGCCTATTTCACCGAAGACAATCCACCGGCTATGAGTGACTACGTGGTCAAGCCACTGTTTTCGCGCGAAGGTGCCAACATCCAGATTTATCGACAAGGCCAGCAAATCGCCGCCGTGGATGGCCCTTATGGTGAAGAAGGTTCCATCGTGCAGCAATTCCACCCACTACCGCGATTTAATGATAGCTATACGCTTATCGGCAGTTGGCTGGTAGGCGATACCCCTTGCGGTATCGGACTGCGGGAAGACCGGGAGCTGATCACTCAGGATTTATCCCGCTTCTATCCGCATATCATTCTGGATTAACGCCAGAGCACTGCTGCACAACCACAGGTATCGCCCTGACACGCGATACCTGTTTTCGACTGGTGACTCACCCCACCTGTACCGACATCATGCTGAGCGACCCCATCACAATACCGTCTGTCGGCGTCGATATCGGCTCCTGACCATTCCAACTGCCCAGAACATACAGCAATGGCAGAAAATGATCCGGCGTCGGGTTAGACAGCGCGGCATCATTGTGTTGCATGAAATTCACCAGTGGGTGTTCCGCCTCATCCCCCTGCCAGCGCAGATTGCTGCGAACAAAATCGTTAAACGAGGTTGCCCAGCTATAAGGCGAACCATCGCCGCTCCACTTAATCATCCGCAGGTTGTGCACCACGTTGCCGCTGGCGACGATCATAATGCCTTCATCACGCAACGCAGCCAGTTTACGGCCCAACTCATAGTGGTAAGCCGGTGGCTTAGTACCATCGACGCTGATCTGTACAACCGGGATATCCGCTTGCGGATACACCTTGATCAGTACCCCCCAGGTGCCGTGGTCCAACCCCCATTCCTGATGATCCGCGTAGACCTCAACCGGCGACAGGACCTCTTGTACCCGTTTCGCCACATCCGGGGCACCAGGTGCAGGGTAGCGAGTATCGAACAATGCCTGTGGGAAGCCACCGAAATCATGAATCGTTCGCGGCTGACTCATCGCCGTTACCGCCGTCACGCGGGTATACCAGTGTGCGGATACCGCTACTATTGCCTTCGGACGTGGCAGGGTTTCACCCAGTTTATGCCAGGCCTGTGTGTGTTCATTGTCTTCCAGCGCATTCATCGGGCTCCCGTGGCCCAGAAACAGTGCCGGCATCCGGGAAATACTCATAACGATATCCTTAGTAACAGTATGGGTAGCGAGTACCGATAGTGACTACTTTACCCCTCCTGTTTCGTCGATACAGTCGGATAACCATGATGATGATTGTCAATAAATTTGACGATTTAGCTGTATCACCGGAGAAAGACATAAAAAAACCCCGCCGATTGGCAGGGTTCTGAAAGAGTGAAGTTGACCGATAAGCCGGGTTCTGTCGTGGACAGTCATTCATCTAGGCCAGAGCTCGCGCGCTGGCTCAAGCAGCCTACCCGGGTTCAGTACGGGCCGTACCATGTGAACCCCTATTTGGCCTTGCTCCGGGTGGAGTTTACCGTGCCACGGACTGTTACCAGCCGCGCGGTGCGCTCTTACCGCACCCTTTCACCCTTACCTGATCCCGCTTACGCGGGCCATCGGCGGTTTGCTCTCTGTTGCACTGGTCGTGGGTTTCCCCCCCAGGCGTTACCTGGCACCCTGCCCTATGGAGCCCGGACTTTCCTCCCCTCCGCCCGTCTCCCCCTAACGGAGGACGACGACGAAGCGGCGACTGTCTGGTCAACTTCGGCGCGGATAATAGGACAAATTGTCCTACTTGTCATCTTCCGATGCACCGTCACCGTTTTCTTGTTCCAGCCCATAACGGTAAAGCGCGTTCTTTTTCACACCGTGAATCTCTGCCGCCAGCGCCGCCGCTTTCTTCAGCGGCAATTCTGCCCGCAACAGTTGCAGAGTGCGCAACACCGCCGCAGGCAAGGCATCGTCGTCAGGCTGATGCCCTTCCACAATCAATACCATCTCACCTTTACGGCGGTTCTCGTCTTCCTGTACCCAGGCCAACAACGCCCCCACCGGCGCGCCGTACAGCGATTCCCAGGTTTTGGTCAGTTCCCGTGCCAGCACCACGTAGCGATCCGCCCCCCACACCTCAACCATATCCTGCAAGCTATCCAGCAGCCGGTGGGTTGATTCGTAGAAAATCAGCGTGCGCGTCTCTTCCTGCAAATCACGCAATGTGTCTTTACGCGCTTTAGTTTTTGCTGGCAGGAAACCTTCATAACAAAAGCGGTCCGATGGCAAACCGGCGGCAGACAGCGCTGTGATAGCCGCACACGGCCCCGGCAACGGCACAACGCGCACGCCAGCCTCGCGGCATCGCCGAACCAGATGGTAACCGGGGTCGTTAATCAACGGCGTCCCCGCATCCGACACCAGCGCAATACTCATGCCTTGCTGCAATCTGGCTAGCAATTGTTCTGCCTTTTGCTGCTCATTGTGGTCATGGAGTGCGAACAGGCGCGCATTAATTGCGAAATGTTGTAACAATAAACCAGTATGCCGGGTATCTTCTGCTGCAATAAGATCAACCTGTTGCAGTACCGTCAACGCTCGCTGCGTGATATCCGCCAGATTGCCGATAGGCGTGGGAACAATGTACAGCGTAGAGGCGGAAATCTGAGCTTGTTGGTCTTGATTCATTGTTTCATCCGGTTTGCCGATTTAATATTGAGCATCGTTAAAACATCACTGGATACAGTATGCTTCCGTTAAATTCTGTCCGTACCCATGCAGGTCGTCTGGTTCCTGTTATGCTGGCGGCTCTGTTTCTCGCTGGCTGTCCCAGCCAGGCCCCACAAGGCACCGCGCCCCAACAACGCGTGGAGAGCAAAGCCGGCGCATCTTCCGACTACTACCTGCAGCAGATGCAGCAAAGTGGTGATGATAGCAAGGCTGACTGGCAATTACTTGCGATTCATGCCCTGATTCAGGAAGGCAAACTCCCGCAAGCGGGCAACCAGTTAAGCGCATTGCCGTCGCAGTTAAGCGACAAACAGCGCCAGGAGCAACGTCTGCTGACAGCTGAACTGGCCGTCGCGCAGAACGACATGAACGCGGCGAACACCACGCTGGCACAGCTGGACGTGAAATCGCTCTCTCCCCAACAG
Source organism: Dickeya oryzae (assembly GCF_009372235.1). Classification (GTDB taxonomy): domain Bacteria; phylum Pseudomonadota; class Gammaproteobacteria; order Enterobacterales; family Enterobacteriaceae; genus Dickeya; species Dickeya oryzae. Next base: position 305,615 of record NZ_SULL01000006.1, read on the forward strand.
CAGGAACGCTACTACCAGACACAAATCAACGCCGCTCAGGGTCACTCGTCTCTGACGCTGATCCGTGCTTATATCGGGCTGGAGCCGCTGCTACAAGGGGATGCGCATCAGCGCAATATAGACCAAACCTGGACGGCATTAACCCAGCTAACCCAGCAGGATCTCGGTTCGATGGTCATCAACGTCGACGAATATACCCTGCAAGGCTGGCTGGATCTGCTGAACCTCTGGCAGACCAAAGCACAAGTCCCGGCTGACCTGCAAGCCGCCATCGCAGACTGGAAGAAACGTTATCCACGCCACCCGGCGGCTAAACAACTGCCGTCACAGTTAGGCGGTACCCCGCCAGCAGCGACAGCAACGCCTGCCGGAGAAACCGCCCCTGCGGGCAGTAACGCTATCGCGCTGCTGCTGCCGTTAAACGGGCAGGCACAGGTCTTCGCGAATGCGATTCAGCAAGGTTTTAGCGCGGCCAGAAGCGGCCAGGCATCGCTGGCAATGCCGGCACAACCCGCCCAGATCGCGCAAGCGGCGAATATCGCCACTGCTGGAGCGTCAGCCACAGTGACCCCAAATGGCACGATGCCGTCTACCCCGGCAACCTCTGCGCCAGCACCTGCTGCTACCGCCACGGCAACCGCAATGCCAATGGCAACGGCAACGGCAACGGCAACGGCAACGACAGCGTCAGCGTCAGCGTCAGCCAGCACGATTCCGGTGAAAGTCTATGACACCTCCAATCAGCCGCTGGCCAACGTAATAGCCCAGGCGCAAAAAGACGGTGCGACGACTATCGTCGGTCCGCTGCTTAAAAACGAAGTGGAACAACTGCCGAGACTCAACCCATCACTGAATGTGCTGGCACTTAACCAGCCGGAACAGGTCCAGCCGAATGCCAACATCTGTTATTTCGCGCTGTCACCGGAAGACGAAGCGGCCGATGCCGCCGAGTTCATCCACAAACAGGGCAAGCAACACCCACTGATTCTGGCCCCACGCGGTAATCTGGGTGACAGGGTAGTGGCGGCTTTCGCCAAATCCTGGCAACAGCAGTCAGGCAGTGTGGTCCTGCAACAGCGCACTGGCGGCGTGTATGACCTGAAACAGGCGATCAATAGCGGCGCAGGCCTTCCGCTCAATGGACAACCAGTGATAACCGCCACGTCGTCACCGTCATCGTCTACCACCGTTGGCGGTCTGACTATCCCGAATCAGGCACCACCAATAGCCAACGTCACCAGCGACGGTAACGTGGATGCGGTTTACATCATCGCCACACCTGATGAACTCACCCTGATCAAGCCGATGATCGACATGCGTAACAAAGGCGCGCTGCACCCGGCACTCTACGCCAGTTCACGCAGCTTTCAGGCAGGTCTGGGGCCAGACTTCCGGTTTGAAATGGAAGGGCTGCAATTTAGCGATATTCCGTTGCTGACCGGAGCCAGCCCAGCGTTGATGCAACAAGTCAGCACCCAGTTCCGTAACGACTATTCTCTGGTACGGCTGTTCGCAATGGGGATGGATGCCTGGAAACTGGCCAGCAACTTTGCACAGTTGCACCAGCCAGGAAGTTCGATTTCCGGTGCGACCGGTATACTGAGTACCACGCCGGATTGTGTCGTCAAACGTAAACTCACCTGGCTGCAGTTCCGTCAGGGACAACTGGTGCCCGCCTCCTGAATCGGCGTAACACCGGCGATCGCTACGAACAATTAGCCCGACGCCACCTCGAACGCGCCGGGCTGATTTTTGTCGCCGCTAACGTGACAGTACGCGGCGGCGAACTGGATTTGATCATGCGCGATGGCAACAGTTGGGTATTTGTCGAGGTGCGTTATCGCCGTAACAGCAATTTTGGCGGTGCAGCGGCCAGTATCACCCGGCAAAAACAGCGATCGTTGCTACACGCCGCGTCAGTCTGGTTGGCCCGTCAGGGTACCAGTCTCGACTCCACGGATTGCCGCTTTGATGTTCTGGCGGTGACCGGCTCGCAGGTGGAATGGTTGCCTAATGCGTTTGGGCAACCTGATTAACACCATGAATATTCAACACACGATGAATGTTCAACACACCACGATTTTCAACTTCAAAACAGGTTAACAGAACGTGCTGGAGAGAATTAAAGTCTGTTTCACGGAAAGCATCCAAACCCAGATTGCTGCGGCAGAAGCACTGCCGGACGCCATTTCACGCGCGGCGCTGGCCATGGTGCAATCACTGCTCAATGGCAACAAAATCCTGTGCTGTGGTAACGGTACCTCTGCCGCCAACGCACAGCATTTTGCCGCCAGTATGATTAATCGTTTTGAAACCGAACGGCCTAGTCTGCCTGCGATTGCACTTAATGCTGATAACGTGGTCTTAACCGCTATCGCCAACGATCGCTTGCATGAAGAGGTCTATGCCAAGCAGGTGCGGGCGCTGGGTCAGGCTGGCGATGTCTTGCTGGCGATATCTACGCGCGGCAACAGCCGCGATATCGTCAAAGCGGTAGAAGCCGCCGTTACGCGTGACATGACTATTGTAGCGCTGACCGGCTACGATGGTGGTGAGCTGGCGGGTTTACTGGGGCAGCAGGATGTGGAAATTCGCATCCCGTCGCACCGTAGCGCCCGTATTCAGGAAATGCATATGCTAACTGTCAATTGTTTGTGCGATTTGATTGATAACACGCTTTTTCCACACCAGAACGATTAAGGAGCACCCCATGAGGATCTACCCTTGTATTGCCCTGCTGTCTGCTTGTCTGATGCTGCAAGGCTGTATTGGTGCTGTCGCGATTGGTAGCGCGGCGGTTGCAACCAAATCCGCGACCGACCCCCGGACTGTCGGCACCCAGGTAGACGACGGAACGCTGGAGGTCAGGGTATCTAACGCGCTGAGTAAGGATGCGCAATTAAGCAAAGAAGCGCGGGTCTCCGTCACCGCTTATCAGGGCAAGGTTCTGCTGACCGGTCAGGCACCCACTACCGAACTGGCAAGCAGAGCGAAACAGATAGCGATGGGCGTGGAAGGTACCGTCGAAGTGTATAACGAAATTCGTAAGGGTACGCCGATCTCACTGGGCACCGCCTCCATGGATACCTGGATAACCACCAAAGTGCGCTCTCAGTTGCTAACCAGCGACCTGGTGAAATCCTCCAATGTGAAGGTCACCACCGAAAATGGCGAAGTCTTTTTGCTGGGTATGGTGACTCGCCGTGAAGCGACGTCAGCCGCCCAGATAACCAGTAAGGTCGGTGGCGTCAAACATGTAACGACCGCGTTCAGCTATCTCGACTAACCCATAACGCTTTACATGGCGGCCACGTACTGGCCGCCATGACCATTCGACATAAAACCTTCGGTAAACACCGCTTCGATATTCTGCTGACAGCACGTTCTTGTCAGTCATTCTTTCTTGCTTAATGATGATGTCATTACCTGTCTCCCAAAGGGGGCAACGCCAATAACCAAAGACTTCGCCGGGCATCTACACTGGCGGGGACATCGGTTTTCGCCTCCGCGTCGCCGGTCAACAATGGCGTAAACCCGGCCTGTTGGATAACAGCCCGATAACGGAGAGCACCGATAGCCCGTTCGGCCTGCAGCATCAGTGGAATTAACGGACTACCGTCGCGACGTTCACGTCCTATCGTCTTATAAGGCCAGGATCTGGACGCATCCAAATAAGGGGCCACGAAATCGAGCGCAGACAGCAGACTCTCCCCTTGAGGTGTCTGATACCGCCACAGATTTTCGCCATATTTCTCTGCGAGGATCGCCATCCCACTGACAGCCTGCAAATTGAACACGCTATAATGGAACGACCGGGTTCGTGCCAGTTCCTCTGGTTGCGCCCCGCCAGCCGCCAATTGATGGTCGAGCTTTTGTCGCTGTAATGCCACCATGGCCTTTACTGTTTCCGTCTGCCCCAGATAGGCCGCGATACCCGCCACCTGCACCGCATACCAGCTACCGTGATTATTCTTTGCTGCCGCTTCCTGCTTGCCGTGATGGCTTGTCAGCAGCCAGTGCAGGTACTCCGTCATCCACTGACGCATCAGCTTATCGTCATTGGCACTCCACCCCGGAGCCTGCTGCACGATGGCTAACGCATCCACAATACGGGTAGCGAAAAAACGCCCATCAAGGACACCCGCGCCGCGCCCCTCATTCCTGCCCGGAATCGCTTGTGCATAATTCAGGTTAGGGTTCATCCGCGTATCAGGCGTGATAAACCAGGTACGAATCATGGAAATGGCTTTATTGGCATATTCAGGTCGTTCCGAGAAATACCAGGCCAGTGCCAGCACATGTACCCTATCGGTAAACGTCGCCAGACGGACAGCATCGGTCTGTTCACCCTTGGTCGCCGGATTCACCTTACCGTCATGTCGCACCCAAGGCAGGCCGTCCTTTTGCTGGGGAGAAGGCCACCAGTATGCCGCCAGACTCAGATAGTCGTGACGGTCACCCCCCGGCGGTATTGAAAGTTTTTGAGTAACCGTCAGGTCAGGTTTTTTCATCGCGCTGTCCGCTGCCCGCAACAATTGCTGATAAGCAAGTTGCCGCTGTGCCGGTACCGTCTGATTGCGCAATCGCTGTTTTACCTGAGCAAGACTATCCGCATGCAAAAATACATAAGCAGAATTATCGTTTTTGACAGAAGCGGCGTCGGCAGACACCATCAGTCCCCCCAGCAACAGCGATATCAAAAAAGCCATGCCATACCGCATCTTCTATCTCCATTCAGGCTGTTATAATTTCCGAACAGGCCCCTGAAAACGGAAACGGCCTGAGAAAAACACCTGCCGGTTAATCAGGTTTGTTAATAGAGTTTATTCGCTTCCAGAAAGTGCTCTGCGCCGATCCGACCCATTTGACGCAAGATCCATTGCTGGCGTCGTATGACATAACCCGTGGGCTTATTGACGCGATAACGGATAGGATTCGGCAACACTGCCGCCAACAACGCCGCTTCTGACGCTGTTAACCGGCTCGCCGGTTTATTAAAAAATTGCCGCGAGGCCGCTTCAATACCAAAAATTCCAGGCCCGAACTCAGCAATATTCAGGTAAACCGTCAGAATACGACGCTTAGTCCACACCAGTTCCATCGCAACCGTCAAACCAGCTTCAAGGCCTTTACGCAACCAACTGCGCCCATCCCATAACAAGAGATTTTTTACTGTCTGCTGCGACAACGTCGATGCGCCGCGAATACGGTTTTCATACTGCTCGTTATGTTTGAGTGCCGCCGAAATCGCATCGAAATCGAACCCCCAATGCTGGGGAAATTTCTGATCTTCTGCGGCAATCACGGCCAGGGGCGCGACAGCGGCAATGTCATCCATCGCAACCCAATCAGAATGGGCCACATAGCTGAAATCACCACTCAACCAGGCGCTAAGTTGCCTGTCGACCATCACGGCGGAAAAAGGGACCGGCAAAAACGCAAACAGCAGAATTGCCGCCAGCCATATGGCGACGACACCCAGTAAGATACGCCCCACCCAGCGACGTATCGAAACAGCCATGCGTGCCAATCCCCCTTTCTCTGGACGCCCGCCTTGCCTCATTCAGCCAGTTCCAAAACACGTGCCACCAGTTTCTCAATTCCGCTGGCCGCTTCGCTAATCGAGTTAGCCAGCATATAGGCCGGCGTCGTCACAACCTTGTGTGCAACGTCAACAACAATGTCATCCACCGGGCATTCAACATGTACACCACCCATCGCTTCTATCACCTGAGCGGCTCCCATATCGTTACCAATTGTAAGCCGCACAGAGGTATCGAGTAGCTTTGGTAACATGGCCGGCGCGATGCAAATGAAGCCAATTGGTTTATTTTTCTTATGAATTTCACGTGTCAGTATTTTCAGCTCTTTATCAATCTTGCAGTCCGCCCCACGGGTGGCAAAATCACTCAAATTTTTTGCTGCACCGAATCCGCCAGGCACAATCAGCGCATCAAGCTGTTGGGGATCGGCACTGGATAGTGGATGGATTTTTCCGCGTGCAATACGCGCCGACTCCGCTAAAACATTGCGTTTCTCACCACTCACCTCACCGTTCAAGTGATTAACAACGTGCAGCTGTTCTTTATCCGGCGCAAAGCAGACAGCTTCTGCACCAGCGCGATCGATTGCAAGCAGAGTCAAGACAGCTTCGTGAATTTCTGAACCATCATAAACACCACACCCACAGAGTACGACGCCCACTTTTTTCATCAATTATTCCTCATTTCATTACATCAACTAATTGATTTTTTGATTGACAAACACTAATCTACATCACACATTTTAATGATTCTTGTAACAAACAGCGCCATATTTGCTATGGTGTGTGTTGCCAGATGATGGGATTTCAAAAACGCTTGCGTACCAATGACATCTGAGAGCGAACGCAGGTGTACCACTTTCCCTGGTGTTGGCGCATAATTCGCGCACCCCGGCTTCGGTCGGGGTCATTTTTTTTCAGCCTCCGAAACCCAGTTTTTCAATACCTGCACATCCTGTTGCCAGTCGTGTTTCAACTCGTCAATCCATTCCTGTACGTTGTCCCACCATGCAGGTAATGTCGTGGTCTGAATCTGTTGCGCAACCTGTTGCAGATGTTTAAGCCCTACCGAACCCGCGGCCCCTTTGATTTTGTGCCCTTCTTCGGCGATGCCTTTCTGATCACGGGCAGTCATGTTGGAGTCCAGTATCGCCAGATAACCGGGCATCATCTGTTCAAACATGGCCAGGCTCTGGTGAATCAGTTTCGGTCCCACCAGCGTCAGGTACTGTTCCAGCATCGGCACATCCAGAATACGATCATGCAACGACCCGGTATCCACCACCGTGGCTTCCTGTTCCGGTTGCGCATGATGATCCCAGTATTGCTGAATAACGGCGGTCAGCGCCGGCACCGCCAGCGGTTTACTCAGTACGTCGTCCATGCCCGCATCCAGATACTCTTTTTTATCTTTGAGTACGTTCGCCGTCAGCGCGACCAGCGGCGGCATCGACTGCCCGGCATAGCGCTCACGCAGACGGCGCGCCACATCAAGCCCGGTCATGTCCGGCAACTGGATATCCAACAGCACCAAATCGAACTCATCGGGATCGAACATGTCGAGCGCGGCCTGCCCGGTCATCGCCACATCGACGCTGCTACCCAATTTTTCCAATACCGAACGCGCCACTACGACGTTCAGCTCGATATCTTCAACCAACAGCACATGCAGCGCGGGCAGCGGCAGTTCATCCTGCTCATCGTCATCGGGTTCATCACTATCGCCCACAGGTGCCGTTACCGTCAGCGTAAAGCAGGAGCCTTTACCCAGCTCACTGGTGACGTGGATATCGCCGCCCATGCTCTGCGCCAGGCGTTTAGACACCGCCAGCCCGATACCGGTACCAGTAGCCGGTTTACCGCCATGTTGATCTTTGACCTGGTAGTACATGGAGAAGATTTTCTCGAGCTCGTCGGCTGGAATCCCCATACCGGAGTCCTCCACCTCAAAGCGCAGCCGATTGCTTTGTTCATGCCAGACCCGGACCACCACCCGGCCTTCTCGCGTGAATTTCACCGCGTTGCTAAGCAGATTCCACAGGATCTGACGCAACCGGGTGCCGTCAGTAATGATGGTCTTCGGCAACGGCTGATGGAGCTCCATCTCAAGTTGCAGGCCTTTCGGCTGGGCCAGCAATCCACCGAGGTTCTCCAGATCCACCACAAAACCGACAAAATCCACCGGCTGATTATCCAGTTGAACCTTACGTCGTTCCTGTTTATCCATTTCGATGATGTCGTTGAAGATATTGCCAAGCGTAATGGCGCTGACGTGGATGGTTTTCAGGTATTTCTGCTGCTCGGCATCCAAATGGGTATCAAGCAGGATACGACTCAGACCGACAATGCCGTTAAGCGGCGTACGCAGCTCGTGGCTGATTGTAGAGATGAAGGTGGTCTTTTCCCTGCTGGCGTTCTCCAACGCGTCCTGATAGCGCTTACGCTCCGTAATATCGCGACCAAACCCCATGAGCCCATGCCGTTTTCCCATTCGGTCGTAAAACGGCACCTTACGCAGTTCAAAACAGGCTTTGCGTCCATCCGGATAAACCAGCCACTGTTCATAGGTCAATGAAACGTTGTGACGAAACACCTTCTCATCCGTTTCCATGACTTTTTCAGCAATATCGGGGGGGTAAACATCTTTCGGCGTCAGGCCAATCAGTTGCTTCTGGCTTTTGCCTAGCAGCAGTTCCATTGCCCGGTTACAGCCGGAAAACTCTTTATTTTCATTACGGTAGTAGACCAGATCTGGCGAGGCATCAAGAAAGGAGCGCAGCAGCGCCGATTGCTGCTCCAGTTCAACCTGCGCCTGCTCACGACGCGCCATTTCTTCGCGCAACCTGGAAACCATCAGCAATCGGGCTTCTTCCGCCTTGATACGATCGCTAATCTCCTGATTGAGCTGGCTGATGTTACCCTGTAGCTGTTCGTTCAGTTCCTGATCGCGCTGGCGCATTTCTTCCAGTTTGGCCACCAGCCGGGACAGGCGCTGGCGAGACTCTTCAAGCTGTTCGACCACCACCGACAAAAAATAAACCGCCCAGGGCGTGATCAGTAAACCAAAGAAAATAGAACGCACTACGTCGATATTTTCCACCTTGCCGGTGAGCAACAGCGTCACCGCCATTTGTACCACCAGCGCCAGCAAAACCAGCGCCGAGGCCAGTAGCAGGGAAAACCGGACCAACCCCAATTTGACCATTAAATCAACGTAATACTGCGCCAACAGCCTGATTTGCCTCATAACAGTGTTCCTTAGTCGTCAACACGCAAATCATACCGTAAAAAAATCATGTGCGTGGTAAATGAGCGGTCGATTTGCGAGCCGCCACGAAGATGAGAGTGTCGGGTAATGAGAATATTGGTAATACGTGTGTCGAATTTAGCGTGTCAAATAATGAAACGGCTGCCCCAACGCGGAACCTTGCGTCCCATGCTGTTGCAGGTAATCGTGAATGCCGACCATGCCTGTCCAACGGTTTTCGCACCACAATGGAGCCAGTAGCGTCGGACGCCGTGCGCTGGCAGAAATACGGTGGTAAACAATATCGGGCGGGGTGTGACGAATCATCTCACTGGCAATCGCCACATAATGCTCCAGCGGCAAGGCTGTCAGTCGGCCCGCTTGCCAGGCTTTCGCCATCACGCTGCCAGTCACAATATGCAGCGGATGCAATTTAATCCCCTCGACACCGGTTTCAACGACGCGCTGCAACGTCGACAGACAATGTTCGTCGCGCTCACCGGGCAGGCCGACAATCAGGTGGCTGCACACTTTCAGCCCTCTGGCACGGGCACGCTGTGCCGTCTGTTGGTAGCAGGCGAAATCATGCCCGCGATTGATGCGCCGTAATGTCCGGTCATGGGCGCTTTGCAATCCCAACTCCAGCCAGACTTCATACCCTTGCCCATGGTAGTCAGCCAGCAAGTCCAGCACCGTATCCGGTACACAATCCGGCCGGGTGCCGACGCATAACCCCACAATGTCAGCCTGCGCCAGCGCCTGCCGGTACATGGACGCCAGTACCTGCACTTCGGCGTAAGTGCTGGTATACGCCTGAAAATAGGCCAGATAGCGGCTTGCACGGTTGACCTTGCCAGCCTGTGTCGCTAATTGCTCGGCGATACTGCGCTGTTGCATCTGTTCATCCGCAAATGACGCCACATTGCAGAAAGTACAACCACCCCGCCCCAGCGTGCCGTCGCGATTTGGACAGCTAAATCCCCCGTGTAACGTCAATTTATGGATTTTTTCTCCATAACGACGCTGAAGATCCCCACCAAACATATTGATTAATTTTTGCAATTGCATATTCTGATTCTTCATTTCACAAAAAATCAGCCTACCTTTCTCGCCCGTTAACGGCGATGACCCCGATCAATACGCTCCGGTTTATGCAGCTGCATGTTTATTCGTTTTTAATGAAAATAAAATCACATTATTCCTGATTAATTTTTCTTATCCGCGAGGTTCATTCCATTAAAAGATGACCATAAAATGAAAACAGTGTCATAAAGTAAAAAAAAGACACGAAACAGAATAAGATGCCACAAACTAAGACTATCTCAGCATGCAGCCATAAAAACCCGCTATTAGCATAGTGATACAGCTCACAGTTCAACCTATCCCCTGCTCCTGCCAACATCTTCTTTTTATTAATTAAATCCTTTTATTTCATGAGCATAAGCAAATATTATCCCTAAAGTGCCTGCCCGCCATGGGTATTTGACCTGAACAGGGTTTCTCGCTAATTTGGGAATCCGCTGGAAGATTTCCTGACGAGTGAATGTCTCGTCATATTTATGCAGTAAGAAGAAGACTCCCTCATCAAGCAAGTCACATCACTTGTGATACCTTACGAGAGGCCAGATAAAAGAGAGCGGCGCACACCACTGATGTCTTATTGGCGCAGTGAAGGGGTCGCTCGCGGTTAGCGTGCGGTTAACGCGTTATTTACGCAGCCCATTCTGGCAGTGAGGTTGTCGATTGAGGACGTCATACAGAGCCTGGGGAGGTTCACTGAGATATGTTGTACGATGCATCCCATGAAAGAGACAACTGTGGTTTCGGATTGATCGCCCATATAGAAGGTGAACCGAGCCATAAAGTCGTGCGCACGGCAATCCACGCCCTGGCACGCATGCAGCACCGTGGTGCGATTCTTGCCGATGGCAAGACCGGCGATGGATGCGGTTTATTACTCCAGAAACCCGATCGTTTCTTCCGTCTGGTTGCCGAAGAGCAAGGCTGGCGGTTAGCGAACAATTACGCGGTCGGTATGTTGTTCCTCAGCCGGGATGAAGAGAAAGCCCGTGCCACGCGTCGGATTGTAGAAGAAGAACTGCAGAATGAGACGTTATCCGTACTGGGCTGGCGCGAAGTCCCGACCAACCCAGACGTGCTGGGTGAAATCGCCCTATCTTCCCTGCCGTGCATCGAACAGATTTTCGTTAACGCGCCGGCAGGCTGGCGTCCACGTGATATGGAACGCCGTCTGTTTATGGCACGCCGCCGTATCGAGAAGCGCGTTCAGGATAAAGACTTTTACGTTTGCAGCCTGTCCAATCTGGTGAATATCTATAAAGGTCTGTGCATGCCCACAGACTTGCCGCGATTTTATCTGGATCTGGCGGACTTGCGTATGGAATCAGCGATTTGTCTGTTCCATCAGCGCTTCTCCACCAACACGGTGCCACGCTGGCGTCTGGCCCAACCGTTCCGCTATCTGGCGCACAACGGTGAAATAAACACCATCACCGGTAACCGCCAGTGGGCTCGCGCTCGCGCTTACAAATTTAAAACTCCGCTGATCCCTGACCTGTTGGATGCCGCACCGTTTGTTGACGAAAGCGGGTCAGACTCCATGTCGCTGGATAACATGCTGGAACTGTTCCTCGCCGGTGGGATGGACATCGTACGTGCGATGCGTCTGCTGGTGCCACCCGCCTGGCAGAACAACCCGAACATGGACCCAGAGCTGCGCGCTTTCTTCGATTTTAACTCCATGCATATGGAGCCGTGGGACGGCCCGGCTGGTCTGGTGCTGTCTGATGGACGTTACGCAGCCTGTAACCTTGACCGTAACGGCCTGCGCCCGGCGCGCTATGTCATCACCAAAGATAAGCTGATCACCTGTGCCTCCGAAGTGGGTATCTGGGATTACCAGCCTGACGAGGTGGTGGAAAAAGGCCGCGTCGGCCCCGGCGAACTGATGGTCATCGATACCCGTACCGGCCGTATTCTGCATTCGACCGAAACCGACGACGACCTGAAAAGCCGCCATCCCTACAAAGAGTGGATGGAGAAAAACGTTAAACGGCTGGTGCCGTTCGAAGAATTACCAGACGATCAGGTCGGTAGCCGGGAACTGGACAACGCGCTGCTGGAAACCTACCAGAAGCAGTTTGGTTATAGCTTTGAAGAGCTGGATCAGGTCATTCGCGTACTGGGTGAAAACGGTCAGGAAGCAACTGGCTCGATGGGGGATGATACCCCGTTCGCCGTGCTGTCGAGCCGTCCGCGTATCATTTATGATTATTTCCGCCAGCAGTTTGCGCAGGTAACCAACCCACCAATCGACCCGCTGCGCGAATCGCACGTGATGTCGCTCGCCACCTGTATCGGTCGCGAAATGAACGTATTCTGCGAAGCCGAAGGGCAGGCTCATCGCCTGAGCTTCAAATCGCCGATCCTGCTCTACTCCGATTTCATTCAATTGATCAACCAGGATCCCGAGCACTATCGCGCCGAGAAGATCGATATCACTTTCGATCCTAAGCAGCGTTCGTTGCAAGAGACCGTGGAAAAACTGTGTGACGAAGCGGAATACAAAGTCCGTGCCGGTGCGGTATTGCTGGTGCTGACCGACCGCGGTATCGCACAAGACCGTCTGCCAGTGCCAGCCCCCATGGCAGTAGGTGCGATTCAGGCTCGCCTGGTGGAAAAAAGCCTGCGCTGCGATGCCAACATCATCGTGGAAACCGGCAGTGCACGCGATCCGCACCACTTTGCCGTATTACTCGGCTTCGGCGCGACGGCGGTTTACCCATATCTGGCCTATGAGACACTGGCTGGTCTGGTTGATAACCACACCATCGACAAACCGTACCGTACCGTGATGCAGAACTACCGTAACGGCATCAACAAAGGTCTGTACAAGATCATGTCCAAGATGGGGATCTCCACTATCGCCTCTTACCGCTGTTCGAAGCTGTTCGAAGCGGTGGGTCTGCATCAGGATGTGTCATCCCGTTGCTTCCAGGGCGTAGTGAGCCGTATTGGCGGTGCCAGTTTCAGCGATTTTGAGCAGGACCTGCAAAACCTGTCCAAACGTGCCTGGCTCAAGCGCCAAAAACTCGATCAGGGTGGTCTGCTCAAATTCGTCTATGGCGGTGAATACCACGCCTACAACCCTGATGTGGTGAAAACACTGCAAACCGCGGTTCACAGCGGCAACTATCAGGATTACCAGCAGTACGCCAAACTGGTTAACGAGCGTCCGGCATCGATGCTGCGTGACCTGCTGGCAGTGCAACCTCAGGCAGGCTCAGCAATTCCGCTGGAACAGGTTGAGCCGGACTCTGAGCTGTTTAAACGCTTTGACACCGCCGCCATGTCTATCGGTGCCCTGAGCCCTGAAGCGCATGAATCGCTGGCAGAAGCCATGAACAGTCTGGGCGGCTTTTCCAACTCCGGTGAAGGCGGCGAAGACCCGGCGCGCTACGGCACCAATAAAGTGTCTCGTATCAAGCAGGTGGCTTCCGGTCGCTTTGGTGTGACCCCAGCCTATCTGGTCAATGCCGACGTTATTCAGATCAAAGTGGCGCAAGGTGCTAAACCGGGTGAAGGTGGTCAGTTACCAGGCGATAAAGTCACCCCGTATATCGCACGTCTGCGTTATTCCGTACCGGGCGTGACCCTGATTTCGCCACCGCCGCACCATGATATTTATTCTATCGAAGATCTGGCGCAGTTGATTTTCGACCTGAAACAGGTCAACCCGAAGGCGATGATTTCAGTCAAGCTGGTGTCCGAACCGGGCGTCGGCACCATCGCTACCGGCGTGGCTAAAGCCTATGCTGACCTTATCACCATCGCTGGCTATGACGGTGGTACCGGTGCCAGCCCGCTGACGTCGGTGAAATACGCCGGTTGTCCGTGGGAACTGGGCCTGGTAGAAACCCAGCAGGCGCTGGTGGCTAACGGCCTGCGTCATAAGATTCGCCTGCAAGTGGATGGTGGTCTGAAAACCGGTCTGGATATCGTGAAAGCGGCGATTCTGGGTGCGGAGAGCTTCGGCTTCGGTACTGGCCCGATGGTGGCGCTGGGTTGTAAATACCTGCGTATCTGTCACCTGAACAACTGCGCTACCGGCGTGGCAACACAGGATGACAAACTGCGCCGCGACCACTATCACGGCCTTCCGGAACGTGTCGTTAACTACTTCACCTTCATCGCCCGCGAAACCCGCGAGTTGATGGCGGAACTGGGCGTAAGCCGTCTGGTAGACCTGATCGGCCGTACCGATTTACTGGTCGAACTGGATGGCATCACCGCCAAGCAGAACAAACTGGATCTGTCGCCGTTGCTGCACACCGTTGCACCGCAACCCGGCAAAGCACTGTACTGCACCGAAGGCAACCCGTCGTTTGACAAGGGGCTGTTGAATAAAGAGCTGATCGCACAGGCTCAGGCGCATGTCGATGCCAGACAGAGCAAAGCGCTCTATTTCGACATCCGCAATACCGACCGCTCTGTCGGGGCCACCTTGTCCGGCATGATCGCAGAAAAACATGGTGACCAGGGCCTGGCGAGCGACCCGATCAAAGTCAATTTCACCGGTACCGCAGGCCAGAGCTTCGGCGTCTGGAACGCAGGCGGTGTTGAGCTGGCCCTGACCGGCGATGCTAACGACTATGTGGGTAAAGGTATGGCGGGTGGTGTTATCTCCGTACGTCCGCCGGTGGGTTCAGCCTTCCGCAGTCACGAAGCCAGCATCATCGGTAACACCTGCCTGTACGGCGCAACCGGCGGCAAACTGTTCGCGGCTGGTCGTGCTGGCGAGCGTTTCGCCGTGCGTAACTCCGGTGCCATCACCGTGGTAGAAGGTATCGGTGATAACGGCTGCGAATACATGACTGGCGGTATCGTCTGCATCCTTGGCCGCACCGGCGTCAACTTTGGCGCAGGCATGACCGGCGGCTTCGCCTACGTGCTGGATGAAGACGGCGAATTCCGTAAGCGCGTCAACCCTGAACTGGTTGAAGTGCTGGATGTGGAAAACCTGGCGATTCACGAAGAACACCTGCGCGGGCTGATTACCGAGCACGTCCAGCACACCGGTTCGCAGCGTGGTGAGGAAATTCTTGCCAACTGGCCGACCTGGGCTTCGAAGTTTTCGTTGGTCAAACCGAAGTCAAGTGATGTGAAAGCGTTGTTGGGTCATCGTAGTCGTTCCGCAGCGGAGCTGCGGGTACAGGCGCAGTAAGAGGTCATCATGAGTCAGAATGTTTATCAGTTTATCGACTTACAGCGCGTTGATCCGCCCAAGAAACCGCTGAAGATTCGTAAAATCGAGTTTGTTGAAATTTACGAGCCATTCTCGGAAAGCCAGTCCAAAGCCCAGGCAGATCGCTGCCTGGCTTGCGGCAACCCCTACTGCGAATGGAAATGCCCGGTCCATAACTACATCCCGAACTGGCTGAAGCTGGCGAATGAGGGACGGATTATTGAAGCCGCTGAGCTGTCTCACCAGACGAACAGCCTGCCGGAAGTATGCGGCCGCGTCTGCCCGCAGGATCGCCTGTGTGAAGGCTCTTGCACACTGAATGACGAATTCGGTGCCGTCACTATCGGTAACATCGAGCGCTACATCAACGATAAAGCCATCGAAATGGGCTGGCGTCCGGATGTTTCGTCAGTCCAGCCAACCGGCAAGCGTGTGGCGATTATCGGTGCTGGTCCTGCCGGGCTGGCTTGTGCCGACGTTCTGATCCGTAACGGCGTGAAAGCGGTGGTCTATGATCGTCATCCAGAAATCGGCGGCTTGCTGACCTTCGGTATCCCGGCATTCAAGCTGGAAAAAGAGGTGATGACCAAGCGCCGCGAAATCTTCACGGAGATGGGCATCGACTTTCACCTGAATACGGAAGTCGGCAAAGACGTCCAGTTGAACGACTTACTGGCAGAATATGACGCCGTGTTCCTGGGTGTCGGTACTTATCAGTCAATGAGCGGCGGGCTGGAAAACGAAGACGCGCCGGGCGTATACGATGCTCTGCCGTTCCTGATTGCCAATACCAAGAACCTGATGGGCTTCGAAACCAGCGAACAGGAACCGTATATCTCGATGCAGGGCAAACGTGTCGTCGTCCTCGGTGGCGGCGATACGGCGATGGACTGTGTGCGTACCTCGATTCGTCAGGGAGCAACGCATGTCACTTGTGCCTATCGTCGTGATGAAGAAAACATGCCGGGCTCCAAGCGCGAAGTGAAAAATGCGCGCGAAGAAGGTGTAGAGTTCCGCTTCAACCTCCAGCCGCTCAGTATTGAAATCAACGGCGCTGGTAAAGTGTGCGGTGTACGCATGATCCGTACCGAGCTGGGTGCACCGGATGCTAACGGCCGTCGTCGTCCTGAACCGGTTGAAGGTTCCGAGCACGTGCTGGAAGCCGATGCGGTTATCATGGCGTTTGGTTTCCGCCCGCATAAAATGGCATGGCTGGCGGATCATGGCGTGGAGCTGGACACTCAGGGTCGTATCATCGCTCCGGAACAGAGCAACAGTGCCTTCCAGACATCAAACCCGAAAATCTTCGCCGGTGGCGATGCGGTACGTGGTTCTGATCTGGTGGTAACCGCGATAGCCGAAGGCCGTAAAGCGGCTGATGGCATCATGAACTATCTGGAAGTGTAATGACTTTCTGACACATCAAAGGCGGCTACGGCCGCCTTTATGCTTTCCAATGCTGGTTGTTTTCCCTCATCAGGAATTCGTATTACTTTTTATATAAATCAATGATGTCCTGTTCGGTCATCGTTGGGGTTTGCTGTACGAAATCGTAATAATCAGGCTTGTTATCAATGTAGACCTGCGAAGCCAGCTTTTGTGGGACATTGGGGAATAGCCCGGCGGAAATTGAATAGATTTCCGGTTTAAGCAGCCGATAAAACAGGTGGGTTCCACATGTGCGGCAAAAAGCACGCTCCGCCCAGTCGGAAGAACGGTACCGTCCGATATGCTCTTCCCCCTCAAGAGTCACCCCTTGCTGAGTTTCAATCGCCATCAACGGCCCACCTCCCCATGTCCGGCACATACTGCAATGACAGACATACACATCATGCGTACATGACTCAGGAACCGTTATCGTTACTGCACCGCATAAACAGCGGCCTTGACTGGTTTTCATCACATTCTCCTTCGATTAAATACGAGACTGACAATGGATAAACCCGTTACCAGACAGCAAAGACATTATGGACCTTATCGGCTTTATGGACCTTTCATTCGGATAATACTTTCATTCGGGCATTAAAAAAGGCACGTTACCGTGCCTTTTTTATCAGTGCGATTATTTGACCACCCGCAGGGAAGGCCGACCACCTCTTGGTGGCGAGGGCGGCTCGTCATCTGGCTGCGGCTCGCTCTCAACGGCGGGAGAAGAAGGTTCATTGTCCACCACCGACATCAGTGTTGGTCTGGATTCCTCTTCAGAATGGGGCTGCACGCCAAACTCTTCGACAATTTCGTAAGCAGGCTCGGGTTCAAACATCGTACCCGCGCCATTTTCACGCGCATAGATAGCCATCACCGACGCCATCGGGACAAACACCTGGCGGGGAACGCCGCCAAAACGCGCATTAAAGCGCACGCTGTCATCAGCCAGTTCGAGATTGCCTACCGCACGCGGTGCAATATTCAGGACAATCTGCCCATCACGGGCAAACTCCATCGGTACCTGCACGCCGGGAACGGTCACATCGACAACCAGATGCGGCGTTAATTGGTTGTCCAGCAACCAGTCATAAAAAGCCCGTAATAAATAGGGACGGCGTGGAGAGAGCTGAGACAACGTCATGCCATTACCCTCTGGACTGCAACCGAATTTCGCGCTCAACTTCAGTCAACGACGCGAGGAAGGCATCACGTTCGAACACACGGGTCATATAACCCTTCAGTTCTTTGGCACCAGAACCACTCAACTCAATACCCAGCAGCGGCAGACGCCACAACAACGGCGCCAGATAGCAATCCACCAGGCTGAACTCTTCACTCATGAAATAAGGTGCTTCGTTGAAAACCGGGGCGATAGCCAGCAGTTCTTCACGCAATTGCTTGCGTGCCGCTTCCGCATCCTGAGCATTGCCAGTCTGGATGGTTTTCATCAGCGAATACCAATCCTGCTCAATGCGGTGCATCATCAGACGGCTGTTACCACGCGCCACCGGATAAACCGGCATCAGCGGCGGGTGCGGGAAACGCTCATCCAGGTATTCCATGATGATACGTGATTCATACAACGTCAGTTCACGGTCAACCAGTGTCGGCACAGAGCCGTAGGGATTAAGGTCGATAAGATCCTGCGGCAGATTATCCATGTCCACCTGTTCAATCTCGACACTTACCCCTTTCTCGGCCAGTACAATGCGGACCTGATGGCTAAAAATGTCGGACAGACCAGAAAACAGCGTCATCACCGAACGTTTGTTGGCAGCGACAGCCATGAAAACCTCCAAGTTATCGAAAAAATACGGCGAACAACCGATCGAATATGATCCTGCTGGCCTTGCCGCGTTTAGGCTTCCCCAAGGGGGAGAAAGCGGACGACATCCGTCGTTCTGTTAAAATCACTTGCTGGCGAACAGGCACAAAACCGGCCAATAGTGTATCAGATTCTGTTTGTTTTGTGGGGGGATAAGCGTGTTTTCATGGCTAACCCACGGTAATCACAGCATATTTTTTCCACAGGTGATGTCAGGACGAAAAAAAACCCGGTGACAGGCACCGGGCTTTTCTGCGTTGATTTCGCTGCCAGGCAGACAGAAATTAACGTTTGGAGTACTGCGGACGACGACGTGCTTTACGCAGACCCACTTTCTTACGTTCAACCTGACGAGCGTCACGAGTAACGAAGCCAGCTTTACGCAGTTCAGAACGCAGGGATTCGTCGTATTCCATCAGAGCGCGGGTGATACCATGACGGATAGCACCGGCCTGACCGGAAATACCACCACCTTTAACGGTGATGTACAGATCCAGTTTACCAACCATATCGACCAGTTCCAGCGGCTGGCGAACGACCATGCGCGCGGTTTCGCGGCCAAAGTACTGTTCCAGAGTACGCTGGTTGATAACGATGTTGCCACTGCCCGGTTTGATAAATACACGAGCGGCGGAGCTTTTGCGGCGACCAGTGCCGTAGTATTGATTTTCAGCCATTGCCTATAATCCCGATTAAATGTCCAGAACTTGCGGTTGCTGTGCCGCGTGATTGTGCTCGTTACCCGCGTAAACTTTCAGTTTACGGTACATAGCACGACCCAGCGGGCCCTTCGGCAGCATGCCTTTAACCGCGATTTCAATTACGCGCTCAGGACGGCGGGCAATCATCTCTTCAAAGGTCGCTTCTTTGATACCACCGATGTGGCCGGTGTGATGGTAGTACATCTTGTCAGAACGTTTGTTGCCGGTTACAGCAACTTTTTCTGCGTTCAGAACGATGATGTAGTCACCGGTATCAACGTGCGGAGTGTATTCCGCTTTGTGCTTGCCGCGCAGACGACGAGCCAGTTCAGTAGCAAGACGGCCAAGAGTTTTGCCGCTCGCGTCAACAACGTACCAGTCGCGTTTTACGGTTTCTGGTTTAGCTGTAAAAGTTTTCATTAAAAGCTTACCCAATTTAAGTTACACGTTGGTGAACACCCAAACGCTTAAATAAATAGTGTTGAGGTTCACACGGCTATCTAGTCCAGCAAACCTACCCCTTCGAATAGCTATTGCCAGCGCGATTAAAGTTTCGGGAAAAAACTTTGTTGTAACGTGGGGTCGCAAGATTATAGAGAAGTCGATCCCAAAGGTCGACTTTTTTCTCTCATAATTTCCTGCACAGCATACAGCGTCTGACACCGTCAATCACGGCTACGGCAAATGCGGCTGGCGCAGGTACTCTTCACTTTGCATTTCCTGTAAACGCGACAGACAGCGCTGATATTCAAACTTCAGATGCTCGCCCTGATAAATCTCAAACATCGGCACCTGGGCAGAAATAATCAGCTTGACCCGACGCTCATAGAATTCGTCTACCAACGCCAGAAAACGGCGTGCCGCGTTCTCATCTTTTACCGCCATCACCGGCACATGGTGCAATAACACCGTGTGGTACAACCGCGATAAGGCGATGTAATCGTTCTGACTGCGCGCATCAAGACACAACGTGGCAAAATCCACCGCCAGCACACCATCCCCCGCGCTCAGTGTTGCCAACGGACGATGATTCACCTCCAGTACCGGGCCTGGCTGGGTGATATCGCGCCCGGACAGACGACGGAACATCGCCTGCATTTCAGCCTCAGTTGCGGCATTGAGTGGTGTCAGGTACAGATGGGCCTGCGTCAGCGTACGCAACCGGTAATCAATACCCGCATCCACATTGAGCACATCACAATGACGTTTGATAAGCTCAATAGCAGGCAGGAAGCGCGCACGCTGCAACCCATTGCGATACAACTCGTCTGGAGGAATATTAGACGTCGCGACCAGCGCAATCCCCCGCGAGAACAATGCTCGCAACAGTTCCGCCAGCAACATGGCGTCGGTAATATCCGAAACGAAAAACTCGTCGAAACACAGAATGTCTGTCTGCGCTTTAAAGCCGTCCGCCACCTTTTCCAACGGGTTTTCCTGACCTTGCAACTGGTTCAGCTCTTCATGCACCCGCAGCATAAAACGGTGGAAATGCAGTCGAAGTTTCCGCTCCGAAGGCAGACTGTGGAAAAACAGGTCCATCAGCCAGGTTTTACCCCGCCCAACCCCGCCCCACATGTACAGACCTTGCACCGGTGTCGGCGTTTTTTCTTTCTGTCCCAACCAACTACGCCATTTCGATATCAGTCCCGGCGTACGGCTTTCGGGTTGTATCCATACCTGCTCCGTCAGCGTCTGATGGATAGCGTTCAAACGGACAACCGTCTGATGCTGCACCTCATCCGGCTGATAGGTCTGCGCCATCAACGCCTGCTGATAAAGTGCCAAAGGGGTTGTTCTCTGCATAGCACAAAATCCCTGAGAAAAATTTCGTTGTATTTTATCGTGCGTTAACGCCGGTTCAGCCCGTGATCGTGAGCGTTACCGCTTCGCAGTACCCACCTACCCGATCAGACCAGATATACAAGGGCTCCACTCCAGCGAGGTTAGCGGTTATAGTGACTATTATTAAGTGAAAAAACCCTACGGGACAACGAAGTCAAAAATAGGAGTCGTTTTATGACCTGGGAGTCTGCGCTGATTGGATTTGTTATCGGTGTCATCATTGGCGCTGTCGCGATGCGGTTCGGTAACCGTAAACTGCGCCAGCAGCAGGTACTGCAAAACGAACTGGAGAAAAACAAAACAGAACTGGAAGAATACCGTCAGGAATTAGTCAGCCATTTTGCCCACAGTGCAGAACTGCTCGACAATATGGCGCGTGATTATCGTCAGCTTTATCAGCATATGGTGAAAAGCTCCAACAACCTGCTGCCGGATGTTCCGATGCAGGATAACCCGTTTCATTATCGCCTGACCGAAGCCGAGTCAGACAATGACCAGGCACCGGTAGATATGCCGCCACGCGACTATTCCGGCAGTGCCTCCGGCCTGCTGCGTGGCACTCGCCCGACAGGCAAATAACCGGCTACGTTTAGCCGACATTGCCACTGTTATCCGCCCTGATGGCACACCATTTGTCGTCAGGGCGTTTCTTGCCGGTCATGCTGACCCTCTCCACCGTATCCATGACACGGTCGGTCGTTACATTTCGCTGACGAAATATCAGCGAACTTTACACATAGCTCCGGGTCTGAGTATTCACCGCAAGTTTGAGTTTATATATCATCGTTTTATTCATAAGCAGGTCGTGAGAGAGTTAACAATCAATGAAAAAAACATCGTTGTTATATAGCGCACTGGCACTCGGTATTGGACTGTCGTTGTCTTCAGTGCCCCCGGCCAACGCCGCGTTGCCTGCCGTTGTTGAAGGTCAGCCTCTGCCCAGCCTGGCCCCCATGCTGGAAAAAGTGTTGCCTGCTGTCGTGAGCGTGCATGTGGAAGGCACACAGGTACAGCGTCAGCGTATTCCGGAAGAGTTCAAATTCTTCTTTGGCCCGAACACCCCGTCGGAAAAACAGAATTCACGTCCGTTCGAAGGGTTAGGCTCTGGCGTCATCATTAACGCCGAAAAAGGCTATGTGCTCACCAACAATCACGTCGTCAACAATGCAGATAAAATTCAGGTGCAGTTGAATGACGGCCGTGAATATGACGCCAAGCTGATCGGTCGCGACGAACAAACCGATATCGCGTTGTTGCAGTTAAATGACGCTAAAAACCTCACCGAAATCAAAATGGCAGACTCCGATCAGTTGCGGGTCGGCGACTTTGCTGTTGCTGTCGGCAACCCATTCGGGCTTGGCCAAACGGCGACATCCGGTATTATTTCCGCCCTGGGTCGTAGTGGTCTAAATCTGGAAGGGCTGGAAAACTTCATCCAGACTGATGCCTCCATCAACCGCGGTAACTCCGGCGGGGCGCTGGTCAACCTGCGCGGCGAGCTTATCGGCATCAATACCGCGATTCTGGCACCAAGCGGCGGTAACGTCGGTATCGGCTTCGCCATTCCCAGCAACATGGCGCAAAACCTGGCTCAGCAATTGGTGGAATTTGGCGAGGTAAAACGCGGCCTGCTGGGGATCAAGGGCAGCGAAATGACCGCCGAGATAGCGAAAGCCTTCAAGGTGGATGCCCAGCGTGGCGCGTTTGTGAGCGAAGTGATACCTAAATCTGCCGCCGCTAAAGCCGGTATTAAAGCTGGCGACGTACTGGTTTCACTGGATGGCAAGCCTATCAGCAGTTTTGCGGAACTGCGCGCTAAAATTGGCACAACCGCACCGGGTAAAACCGTGCGCATCGGCCTGCTGCGTGACGGTAAACAGCAGGAAGTCTCAGTGGTACTGGATAATAGCGCCAACGTGACAACCAATGCTGACACACTTACCCCGGCACTGCAGGGAGCTACCCTCAATAACGGGCAGTTGAAGGACGGCAGCAAAGGTGTGGCTATCGATAACGTAGCCAAAGACAGCGCCGCCGCTAAAGTCGGTCTGCAAAAAGGCGACATCATCGTCGGCGTGAACCGCGAACGTGTAGAAAACATCACCCAATTGCGCAAAATTCTGGAAGCCAAGCCTTCGGTGCTGGCGCTGAATATTGTCCGTGGCGATGAAAGTATCTATCTTCTGTTGCGTTAAGCTATGAAAAAGTGGACACCGCGCGATGCGGTGTCCACCCTTCTCTGATATTCTGCGATTCAACCTTCTTTCACACCCAAAACGCTCATGCTAACCAAACTGTTACGTTCGGTGCTGTTCGGTGTCATCGTCGCCGGTATTCTGTTATTGGCGATTCCGACGCTGCGCTCCAGTCAGGGCTGGTCGCACGCCAGTAGCGACAGCAGCCAGGAAACCCCGGTCAGCTATTACCAGGGTGTACGCCGTGCGGCCCCGGCGGTGGTGAACGTATACAATCAGGCTAACGATCCTGCGGCCAAAAACGAATTGAATATCCGCACGCTGGGTTCTGGCGTGATCATGAATAGCAAAGGATACATCCTCACCAACAAGCATGTGATCAACAATGCCGAACAAATTGTGGTCACCCTGCAAGATGGCCGTATTTTCGAAGCGCTGCTGGTGGGCTCAGACAGCCTGACTGACCTCGCCGTCCTGAAAATCGAAGGCGCGAATCTGCCCGAGATCCCCATCAACCCGAAACGGGTATTCCACGTCGGCGATGTCGTGATGGCTATCGGCAATCCCTACAACCTGGGGCAGACAGTGACACAAGGGATCATCAGTGCTACCGGTCGGGTAGGATTAAGTGCGTCTGGCCGACAGAATTTTCTGCAAACTGACGCTTCTATCAACCACGGCAACTCAGGTGGCGCGCTGGTTAATACACTCGGCGAACTGGTTGGCATCAACACCTTGTCATTTGATAAAAGCGATGATGGCGGCACGCCGGAAGGTCTCGGTTTTGCGATTCCCGTCGCGCTGGCAACCAAGATCATGAATAAACTGATCCGCGATGGACGTGTGATTCGGGGTTATTTCGGTATCCGAGGAGCGCAACGCGAACGGCTGGGCAATCAAGTCACTGGCCTTGAGCGGTTGCAAGGTATCGTCGTCAACGAGGTCGATGCTGGCGGACCTGCGGATAAAGCGGGGATTAAAAAAGGTGACCTGCTGCTGGAAGTGAACAATAAACCCGCGCGTTCCGTCATAGAAACCATGGATCAGGTGGCGGAGATTCGGCCGGGTTCAGTGATTCCTGTCGTTATTTCCCGTGATAATCAGGAAATAAAACTGAATATCACGATTCAGGAACACCCACCCAGCGATTAAATCGCGCCGGGTACGCCGGGTGATGTAATAACCGGGTGATGCGATAGCAGAGCACCCGGCTATAACGATTAGTCGTTAGCGCTCACGCGCTCAATATTAGCGCCCAACGCACGCAACTTGTCTTCGATACTCTCATAGCCACGATCGATATGATAGATGCGATCGACCAGCGTCGTGCCCTGCGCAAGACATCCCGCCAGCACCAGACTTGCCGATGCTCGCAGGTCAGTTGCCATCACTTGTGCACCAGAGAGACGGCTGACACCATGACAAATCACGGTGTTGCTCTCGATTTCCGCCTGTGCTCCCATACGAATCAGTTCAGGGATATGCATAAAGCGGTTTTCGAAAATGGTTTCGGTGATAACGCCAGTACCTTCTGCCACCAGGTTCAGCAAGCTGAACTGTGCCTGCATGTCGGTCGGGAATCCCGGATGCGGAGCGGTACGCACATTCACCGCTTTCGGCCGACGGCCATGCATATCCAGGCTTATCCAGTCATCACCAATTTCGATATCAGCCCCCGCCTCACGCAATTTGGACAACACGGCATCCAGCGTATCCGGACGAGTGTGACGACATACGACCTTGCCGCCGGAGACCGCCGCCGCGACCAAAAACGTGCCCGTCTCAATACGATCCGGCAGTACGCGGTATACCCCGCCCCCCAAACGTTCCACACCGTCGATAACGATCTTGTCGCTACCCGCGCCACTGATTTTGGCACCCAGCGTATTCAGGAAGTTCGCCGTATCAACAATTTCAGGCTCGCGTGCCGCGTTTTCAATAATGGTTTTACCCACCGCCAGCGTGGCGGCACTCATGATGGTCACTGTCGCACCAACGCTGACTTTGTCCATCACGATGTGTGCGCCTTTCAAGCGGCCATCAACCGTCGCCTTCACATACCCTTCTTCCAGCGTGATGTGCGCGCCAAGTTGTTCCAGACCATTGATGTGCAAATCGACCGGACGGGCACCAATAGCACACCCCCCCGGCAGCGACACCTGCCCTTGCCCAAAACGCGCCACCAGCGGGCCCAATGCCCAAATAGAAGCACGCATGGTTTTCACCAGGTCATACGGTGCACAGAACACATTCACCGAACTGGCATCGACATGCACAGAACCATTGCGCTCAACACGAGCGCCCAATTGGCTCAGCAACTTCATGGTGGTGTCGATATCACGCAGTTTGGGAACGTTTTGAATTTCTACCGGCTCTTCAGCCAGCAAGGCGGCGAACAGGATAGGCAGGGCGGCGTTTTTTGCGCCAGAAATAGTAACTTCACCAGCGAGCCGGGTTGGCCCCTGCACACGAAATTTATCCATAGTGACGATTTCTCAATATTCAGACTCAATAGCATGGCCGGATGGCCGCTAACTTACAGACCGCTTAGTTTACGGTCGCGTTGCCACTCTTCAGGGGTATAAGCCTTGATCGACAACGCATGAATGCGATTATCCGCGATGTATTCCATCAGCGGCGCATAGACCGCCTGCTGCTGTTTTACGCGGCTCATACCCTTGAACAACTCACCTATCACAATGACCTGAAAGTGGCTGCCATCGCCAGAAACATGCGCGTCTTCAAGCGCCAGCGCTTTCATCAGCACGTCTTTAATTTCGTCGTTTTCCATTGCTCTCGATTCTACGTCAGGGGGATGATAAACAGGGTGGTATCTTAGATGAATCTGTCGCTATCTTAAACAAAAGAAATCCCCCTTGCGCACAGGCGACAAGGGGGAACCTTAATCATGAAAGCGCACAGCGACAGGTCGACTCAATGGACAGGAATGATTTCATTCAGGTTATACAGTTGAATCAACGTACGCAGTCGCTCACTGGCACCGGTAATCGTCATCGGCGTTCCCTGTTGTTCCTGCTGGTGATAAAAATGCACCAACAAAGCCAGTCCCGCGGAATCCACCCGCTCTACCTGGCCGACATCCAGCACCCGGCTACCTGCCAGCAACGCATTACGCTGCTGCCAAAGCGGCAGTAAACTGTTTCGATCCAGACTGCCTTCCAGATACAGTGTGCCGTCAGTCTGTCGCCACTGCAGTGCATCAGCCATTTTTCTGATCCAGCGTAATCGGCTGCTGAGCCGCCGCTTGCAGTTGCTTCGTCAACCCATCCACACCACTCTGGCGCAACGTGGATGCCCATTCGTTCTGCTTAGTGGTAATCATGCTCACCCCTTCGGCGATCATGTCATAAGCCTGCCAGTAGCCGGTTTTGGTGTTTTTACGCCACTGAAAATCCAGACGAATCGGCGGACGACCACCATTGTCAATAATAGTGACGCGGATAGAAACAATCTCGGCATTGCCCAGCGGCTGCTCCGGTGCAATCTCGTAAGTCTGGCCATGGTAAGACGCCAGCGCCTGACCGTAGGCTTGCTCCAGATACGATCCAAACGCCGTGAAATAGGCTTCACGCTGTTCCGGCGTGGCACTCTTGTAATACTGCCCCAGCACCAGCGCACCGGCGTATTTTATCTGCACATAAGGCAGCAGCTCTTCGCGTACCACGGTGCGCAGATAGTTAGGGTCCTGCTGAATATGCGATTGTTCGTTTTTAAGACGGTCGAAGGTTTTCTGCGCCGCATCGCGCATCAGGCTATAAGGATTGGTTTGATCCGCTGCACTGACAAACGGGGCCACGACCAACAAAGCCACCATCAATAAACGTTTTAACATGCTGTGTCCTCTTAAGGCTGTTGGGCCGGTTTTTCGCTGGCTTCAGGTTTTGCAGTATCACCGTTTTTCTCAGCCGGTTTAGGCGCGGCCGGTTCGGTATGCCCCTGATTCGCATTATTCTGGCTGGCATTGTCAGTATTGTTGCCACCGCTCTTATATAGGAATTGACCGATAAGATCCTCCAGAACCATAGCAGGCTTGGTATCCTGAATTGTCCCGCCGTCCTGCAGAATCGAGGTACCCATGTCCTCGTCTTCAAAACCAATATTCAGCGCCAGATACTGTTCCCCCAGCAGACCGGAGGTACGAACCGCCAGCGAACTGGTATCCGGAATGTGGTTGTAACGTTTATCGATATCCATCGCCACCCGCGGCAAATAGGTCTTGGTATCCAGCGAAATGTCCACAACACGACCAATCACCACACCGCCGACTTTTACCGGCGAACGCACCTTGAGGCCGCCAATATTGTCGAACGTGGCATACAAACGGTAAGTCTGCTGTTGCCCGAGTGATTTCAGATCTGCCACCTTCAGGCATAAAAAGATGATGGCGCACAGTGCGATCAGCATGAACACGCCAACCCCTATTTCATGTTTCTTTGTTTGCATCGACTTATTTCCCAAACATCAGTGCCGTCAGCACAAAATCCAATCCCAGTACCGCCAGCGACGAGTGCACCACCGTGCGGGTCGTCGCGCGGCTGATGCCTTCTGACGTCGGAATCGCGTCATAACCGTTAAACAGCGCAATCCAGGTCACGGTAATGGCAAACACCAGGCTCTTAATCACACAGTTAAGTAGGTCTTTCTGCCATTCCACCGCGTTTTGCATCGCCGACCAGAAAAAGCCGCTGTCGATCCCTTTCCAGTCCACGCCAACCAGTGCGCCGCCCCAAATACCAACGGCGACAAAAATCACCGTCAGCAAAGGCATGGAAATTACCCCGGCCCAAAACCGCGGTGCGACGACACGACGCAACGGGTCTACCGCCATCATTTCCATACTGGATAACTGCTCGGTCGCCTTCATCAGTCCGATTTCCGCCGTCAGGGCAGAACCGGCACGCCCGGCGAACAACAACGCCGTCACCACCGGCCCCAGCTCACGCAACAATGACAGCGCCACCATCATGCCCAGGCTGGCTTCCGCACTGTAGGTGGTCAGGACCAGATAGCCTTGAAGACCCAATACCATGCCGATAAACAAACCGGAGACCATAATGATCAGCAATGATTGCACGCCAACGTTATAGAGTTGCTTATGCAACAGCGGCCACTGTCTGGCCGGTTCCGGCTTGCCCACCAGCGCATTGAACAACATCAGCCCGGCACGCCCGAAAGAGGCACAAGCCTGAATGCCAACACGTCCCAGCGACGCTAATGCCTGTACTAGCATGAATTACTTACTCCCCAAACCTAACAGCCCGCGTTGGTAATCGCCCGCCGGATAGCGGAACGGTACCGGGCCATCGGCGATGCCATCGAGAAACTGCCTGACACGCGGATCACCATTCTGCTGCAATTCAGCCGGTGCGCCCTGTGCCACGACACGCTGATCGGCAATAATGTAGGCATGATCGGCGATACTCAAAACTTCCGGCACATCGTGAGACACCACGATACAGGTCACACCAAGCGCGTGATTTAACTCATCAATGAGCTTCACCAGCACCCCCATGGTAATCGGGTCCTGGCCGACAAAAGGCTCATCAAACATAATCAGTTGTGGGTCCAGCGCAATCGCACGCGCCAGTGCGGCACGCCTTGCCATACCGCCAGACAGCTCTGACGGCATCAGTTGCGCCGCGCCGCGTAGTCCCACCGCTTCCAGCTTCATCATCACCGTGCTCTGTAGCAACGGTTCAGGCAGTTGCGTGTGCTCCCGTAGCGGCCAGGCCACATTGTCAAACACATTCAGGTCGGTAAATAAGGCACCGGACTGAAACAACATGCTCATTTTCTTACGCGTTTCATACAAACGAGAGCGGGAAAGTGTCGGAATATTTTCCCCGTCGAACCAGATTTCGCCGCTGTCTGGTTGCAGTTGACCGCCAATCAACCGCAACAGCGTGGTTTTACCGATACCGGACGGCCCCATGATGGCCGTAATTTTTTGCTTTGGCACATTCAGCGAGACATCCGAAAAAATCGGCCTGCTGCCTCGCCGGAAACTGAGCCCGCGAATTTCTACCAGATTTTCGTGGTTCATGGTCTATTCCTCAACGGTAACCCATAGTGGCCGCCCGTTTTCACATTTTCGCACCGTTACGCCCTGAAATCGCTTTTCAGAGTGTTACGCTTACTCTTCACTGTTACAGAATCAGGACACGGGTTCGTGACCAAAATTGCCATTGGTTTTACTTTTTCGCCCTGCGCAGTCAGAATTAGCGCCAACGAGGGAAAATGGCGATTTTGTTTATTATTTGTCCAGAAATACTGGCTTTTGCGCCAATAAACCGGTGATTATACCTGAATAAAGGACGCTGCATGCTTTTTGCGACAGTACTGTTAATTGTTGGTTTAGTGTTACTGGTGTATGGCGCCGACCGAGTGGTGTATGGCGCGGCGGTACTGGCGCGCACACTGGGTGTACCGCCGATGATTATCGGCATGACGATAGTCGGCATGGGAACCTCGCTGCCCGAATTGATGGTCTCGGTGACTGCCGCGCTCAACCATCAGACCGACATGGCGGTAGGCAATGTATTAGGGTCGAATATCGCCAATATCCTGTTGATACTCGGCAGCGCCGTGCTAATCCGCCCGCTGACGTTGCATTCCACGCTGCTGCGCCAGGAACTCCCACCGATGCTGGTGGTCACGCTGCTGTGTGGTGTTCTGTTGCATGACAGTTTCCTCAGTCGCCTGGACGGCGTGATCCTGCTGCTGACCGCCTGCGGTTGTATCCTGTTGATGTTACGTATGGCCCACGCCGCTCAACGTCGCGGTGACGACAGCCTGACACGCGAACAAATGGCTGAGTTGCCCAGAGAGAACAACCAAACCGTGGCGTTGTTATGGTTGCTACTCGGCCTGATTATTCTGCCGATGTCGGCGCGTATTGTGATCGATAACGCCACAGTTATCGCTAATTACTTTAATATCAGCGAACTGACCATTGGGCTCACCGTGTTGGCCGTCGGCACCAGCCTGCCAGAATTGGCGACCGCTATCGTCGGCACATTAAAAAAAGAAGACGACATCGCGCTCGGTAACCTGATTGGTTCGAATATCTTTAATATCGTAATAGTGCTGGGCGTGCCCGCTCTCTTGTCCCCTGGCGCGGTAAATCCGCTCGCGTTTACACGCGATTACTGGGTGATGCTGGGTGTCAGCGCGCTCCTGACGGTTCTCTGTCTCCGCCAGAAACGGCGCATCGGTCAGGGTGCTGGCGCATTGCTGTTGTGTGCGTTCATCGCGTACCTTTCGGTGCTGTTCTTGTTCTCATAGCCAGAGCATTGGCAACGCAGGATGTTTTACATGTCACATTTCGAGTTACAACCGGGTTTCGACTTCCAGAGTGCGGGTCGGCAGGTTTTATCCATCGAGCGCGACAGCCTCGCGCAGTTGGATCAGTACATTGACGACAATTTCTCCCGCGCCTGCGAGAAAATGTTTTATTGCCACGGTAAAGTCGTGGTGATGGGCATGGGGAAATCCGGTCATATCGGTTGCAAGATGGCCGCGACCTTCGCCAGTACTGGCACACCGGCTTTCTTTGTTCACCCCGGCGAAGCCAGCCACGGTGATTTGGGGATGATCACCGCGCAAGATATTGTGATCGCCATTTCCAACTCGGGTGAATCTCATGAGATTCTGGCGCTCATCCCGGTGTTAAAACGCCTGCAAGTGTGTCTTATCTGCATGACGGGTAACCCGGAAAGCACCATGGCGAAAGCCGCCGACATCCATCTTTGCGTCCACGTATCCCAGGAAGCCTGCCCGCTGGGTCTGGCACCGACCTCCAGTACCACCGCGGCACTGGTGATGGGCGATGCGCTGGCGGTGGCGCTATTGAAAGCGCGCGGCTTTACGGCTGAAGACTTTGCATTGTCCCACCCCGGCGGCGCACTGGGTCGCAAACTGCTGTTGCGAATCAACGATATCATGCACACTGGCGACGAAATCCCCCGTGTCGGTCACGACGCCTCGCTGCGCGACGCGCTGCTGGAGATTACCCGCAAGAATCTGGGGATGACGGTCATTTGCGGTCCGGATGATCGCATCGAAGGCATTTTTACTGACGGTGACTTGCGCCGGGTGTTCGATATGAATATCGACCTCAACAGTGCCGGCATCGCCGATGTGATGACGCGCGGTGGTATTCGGGTGACGCCGCACACACTGGCGGTGGATGCCCTGAATCTGATGCAGTCCCGCCATATTACCTCGCTGCTGGTCGCAGAGGGCGATCGCCTGCTGGGGATTGTCCACATGCACGATATGCTGCGCGCAGGTGTGGTATAAACCTGACGCGCGCACGCCGCAGAGAATGAAAAACCAAGGATACGAGTGAATGAGTGAAACCCGGTCGCAAACCGATACCTGTTACGGGCCTGTCGATACCCTGGTGATGCAGCGTGCCCGTGATATACGTCTGTTAATCTGCGATGTCGACGGTGTCCTGTCTGATGGCCTGATTTACATGGGAAATCAGGGCGAAGAGCTGAAAACCTTTCATGTCCGCGACGGTTATGGCATTCGCTGCCTGCTGACGTCGGATATCGACGTGGCGATTATCACCGGCCGCTCATCGCAGTTACTCATCGACCGCTGCCAGACATTGGGAATACGCCACTTATATCAGGGACAATCAGATAAGATTTTGGCCTTCCGCGAGCTGTTGGATACACTGTCGCTCACTGCCAGCCAGGTGGCGTATATCGGCGACGATCTGATCGACTGGCCGGTAATGGCCGAGGTAGGGTTAAGCGTCGCCGTAGCGGACGCCCACCCACTGTTGCTACCCCGAGCGCATTACGTCACGCGTATCGGCGGCGGCCATGGCGCAGTACGAGAGATTTGCGATCTTATTCTGCTGGCACAGGGTAAACTGGACTTCGCCAAAGGGCTGTCGATATGAGTAAAACGAAACGCTGGCTGACGTTGTTGCTGGCATTGATTGCGCTGGTGCTTATCGGGTTAAATTTGACGACCCGACGGGAAGGAAGCGGGCCGACTGAAGTACAAAATAATGACCCGGCCTACACCATGCAGCAAAACACCACGATGGTGTATGACCCGACCGGGAAATTGAGTTACAGGCTGGTAGCCGAAAAAGCCGAGCACTACAACGCCGAACAAGTCAGTTGGTTTACTCAACCGGTAGCGACCATGTTCAATGAACAAGCTATCGCGACCTGGTCGGTGCGCGCGGATCGCGCCAAGTTGACAAAAGATCGCATGTTGTATCTGTACGGCCACGTAGAGGTCACCAGCCTGACAGACGATTCGCAATTAAAGCGGATTAAAACGGACAATGCACAGATTAATCTGGTTACGCAGGACGTGACGTCAGATGATGAGGTCACCCTGTACGGCACAAACTTTACATCTAATGGACTGAAAATGCGCGGAAACCTGCGCAGCAAAACCGCTGAGTTGATCGATAAGGTACAATCCAATTATGAAATCCAACCAAAAAATTAATGTGTTACACAGCATCCTGATCGCCAGCTCGCTTTTTGCCGTCAGTATTCCGGCACTGGCACTCACCGGAGATACCGAGCAACCGATCCACATTACGTCCGACCAGCAGGCGCTGGATATGCAAGGCAATGTCGTGACGTTTACCGGCAACGTTATCGTCACGCAGGGGTCGATAAAAGCACAGGCCGACAAAGTCGTCGTAACCCGTCCTAACGGCCAGCAAGGCCATGAAATTATCGAAGGCTACGGCAATCCGGCGACCTTCTACCAAATGCAGGACAACGGTAAACCCGTTAAAGGTCATGCACAGAAAATACGCTATGAAATGGACAAGCAACTGGTCACGTTGACCGGCGATGCTTATCTGGAACAGTTGGACAGCAACGTCAAGGGCGACCGCATCACCTATCTGGTACAACAACAGCAGATGGAAGCGTTCAGCGACAAAGGCAAACGAGTCACTACCGTGCTGGTCCCAACACAATTGCAGGACAAAGGCGTGCAAAATGGCGCCAAGCCCGGCAGCAACACCGGCAAGCCCACCAAACAACAGTGAGTAACGCGCTAACCCATGGCAACACTAATCGCCGAAAATCTGGCCAAGGCGTATAAAGGCCGCAAAGTGGTGGAAAACGTCAGCCTGAATGTCAATTCCGGCGAGATCGTTGGGCTGCTTGGCCCTAATGGGGCCGGCAAGACAACCACTTTCTATATGGTTGTCGGTATCGTCCCGCGCGACGAAGGCCGTATCGTCATCGACGATGAGGACATCAGCCTGCTGCCGCTGCACGATCGCGCTCGCCGCGGTATTGGTTACCTGCCGCAGGAAGCCTCGATCTTCCGGCGACTGAGCGTCTACAACAACCTGATGGCGGTACTAGAGATCAGAAAAGATCTGACCCGAGAACAACAGCAAGACCGCGCCAACGAACTGATGGAAGAGTTTCATATTGTTCACCTGCGCGATAGTCTGGGACAATCGTTGTCCGGTGGTGAACGCCGTCGGGTGGAAATCGCCCGGGCGCTGGCTGCCAACCCCAAATTCATCCTGCTGGACGAACCCTTTGCGGGGGTAGATCCGATTTCGGTTCTCGACATCAAGAAAATCATTGAGCATTTGCGCGATAGTGGGTTAGGCGTACTGATTACCGACCATAATGTCCGTGAAACGCTCGATGTCTGTGAACGTGCCTATATCGTGAGTCAGGGCCAGCTTATTGCCCACGGCTCCCCGATGGATATACTGGCGAATGAGCAGGTAAAACGAGTCTATCTGGGCGAAGGCTTCCGACTCTGACCACGTCATGTTTTAGGTTGATAATTCAAAAAGGAAGTTAACGCGCGTTATGAAGCAAGGTTTGCAACTCAGGCTCAGCCAGCAACTGGCTATGACACCGCAGTTACAGCAGGCCATCCGCCTGCTGCAGTTGTCCACGCTTGAACTCCAGCAGGAAATCCAACAGGCGCTGGAAAGCAACCCGTTGCTGGAGCAGGCCGATATTCATGACGAAGTAGAAACCCAGGAAATCAGTGACAGCGAAACGCTGGACACCCGCGAGGCGCTGGAACAAAAAGAGATGCCCGACGAGTTACCGCTCGACGCCGCCTGGGATGAAATCTACACCGCCGGTACGCCTTCCGGCACCAGCACTGACTACCGTGATGAGGAATTACCGGTCTATCAGGGTGAAACCACGCAGACACTGCAGGATTACCTGATGTGGCAGGTGGAACTGACGCCGTTTTCCGATACCGATGCCGCTATCGCTACGTCCATCGTCGACGCGGTAGACAACACCGGTTACCTGACGGTATCGCTGGATGACATCCGTGAGAGTATCGGCAATGAAGAGGTGACGCTGGAAGAAGTAGAGGCGGTGCTCAAACGTGTGCAGCGCTTTGACCCTGTCGGCGTGGCCGCACGCGATTTGCGCGAATGTCTGCTGGTACAGCTATCACAGTTCAACAGCGATGTTCCCCGCCTGAGCGAAGCCAGGCTGATTGTCAGCGACTATCTCGATTTACTCGCCAACCATGACTTCCGCACCCTGATCCGCACCAGTCGCCTCAAAGAAGACGTATTGAAAGAAGCGTTGGCGCTGATTCAGTCACTGGATCCACGCCCTGGGCAGTCTATCAATACCGGCGAATCCGAGTATGTCATACCAGACGTCCTGGTGCGCAAGGTCCAGGGTCACTGGACGGTAGAACTCAACACCGACAGCGTGCCACGACTGCAAATCAACCAACAGTATGCCGCGCTTGGCAACAGTGCGCGTAACGACAGCGACGGGCAGTTCATTCGCAGTCATTTGCAAGAAGCGCGCTGGCTCATCAAGAGTCTGGAAAGCCGTAACGATACCTTGTTGAAAGTCACCCGCTGTATTGTGGAGCAACAACAGGCGTTCTTCGAACACGGTGAAGAATTTATGAAACCCATGGTGCTGGCGGATATCGCCCAGGCTGTGGATATGCATGAGTCCACCATTTCCCGCGTGACGACCCAGAAATTTCTGCACAGTCCGCGTGGTATTTTTGAGCTGAAGTATTTCTTTTCCAGCCACGTCAATACCGACAACGGCGGCGAGGCCTCCTCCACCGCTATCCGTGCGCTGGTAAAAAAACTTATTGCAGCGGAAAATCCCGCTAAACCGCTGAGCGACAGCAAGCTGACCACTCTGCTTTCCGAACAGGGAATCATTGTGGCCCGCCGTACTGTCGCCAAGTATCGAGAGTCTTTATCTATCCCGCCGTCAAACCAACGTAAACAGCTGGTTTGACCCCTACATGAGAAGGAAGACGATATGCAGCTTAACATTACCGGACACCACGTCGAAATCACGGATGCTATGCGCGAATTCGTGACCTCAAAATTCGCCAAACTTGAGCAATACTTTGATCGTATCAATCAGGTGTACGTGGTACTGAAAGTGGAAAAGATCCTGCACATTGCAGATGCCACGATCCATGTCAACGGAGGTGAGCTGCATGCCACATCGGAAGCGGGTGATATGTATGCCGCCATCGATCTGCTGATCGACAAGCTGGCAAGACAGTTAAACAAACATAAGGATAAACTGAAACAGCACTAATGTTGCCGTTTCAGGTGCAGGGACAGCAACCAGCCTGCTTGCTCTATGGCAGGCTGGTAACCGAAGGCAACCGTGTCGTTAAGTGAACGCATCATGAACAACGAGCCCGTTATGCAACTTAGCACCGTCCTCCGTAAGGAGTGCACGCGTAGCGCCGTCCACTGTCAGAGCAAAAAGCGCGCGCTGGAAATTATCAGTGAACTGGCCGCCAGACAGCTCAATTTGCCGCCGCAGATGGTGTTTGAAGCCATTCTGACCCGCGAGCGCATGGGCAGTACCGGAATCGGCAATGGTATCGCCATTCCGCACGGCAAGCTGGAGGACGACAATACGCTCGGTGCAGTCGGCGTCTTTATCCAGCTGGAACAACCGATAGCGTTTGATGCCATCGATAACCAGCCGGTCGATCTGCTTTTTGCCTTGCTGGTTCCCACTGAACAATGTAAAACCCATTTGCATACGCTATCGCTTGTCGCCAAACGACTGGCGGATAAAACCGTGTGTAAGCGCCTGCGCGCTGCCCAAAGCGATGAAGAGCTCTATCAGATCATGATCGAAGCGGATGATCTGCCCGACCAGCCCTGACGGCAGGCTTCGGACGTTATCCAACGTATGAATGGCTCAGGTGTAAGCCTGACAGATGCCGGCCTGGCCGGGAAAACGAAGTTAGCTAACTGTGGCGGTGGACATTCACCATCCCGCTGCCAGGGGGGAGTCGTCAGATGGTGCTGATGATTGTCAGTGGTCGCTCAGGCTCGGGAAAATCCGTAGCGTTGCGCGCGCTGGAAGACATGGGTTTCTATTGTGTAGATAACCTGCCGGTGGTGCTGTTGCCCGAGCTGGCGCAGACGCTGGCGGAACGGAATATTTCCGCCGCTGTCAGCATTGACGTGCGTAACCTACCGGAAACGCCGGAAGTGCTGGAACATGCCCTGACTCGCCTGCCACAGAGCTTTTCACCGCAATTGCTGTTTCTGGATGCCGATCGCAACACGCTGATTCGGCGTTACAGCGACACCCGCCGTCTGCATCCTCTTTCCAGCAAAAACCTGTCGCTGGAAAGCGCTATCGACGAAGAAAATGACCTGCTGGAGCCACTGCGCTCCCGTGCCGACCTTATCATCGATACGTCGGAAATGTCGGTACATGAACTGGCGGAAATGTTGCGTACCCGTTTGCTCGGCAAGCGCGAGCGTGAACTGACCATGGTATTCGAGTCATTTGGCTACAAACATGGCATTCCGATTGATGCCGACTACGTGTTTGACGTGCGTTTCCTGCCAAACCCGCACTGGGACCCCAAATTGCGTCCGATGACAGGTCTGGATAAACCGGTGGCGGCATTTCTTGACCGACACACCGAGGTCCACAATTTCATTTATCAGACCCGCAGCTACCTGGAACTGTGGCTACCGATGCTGGAAACCAACAATCGCAGCTACCTTACCGTCGCTATCGGTTGTACCGGCGGTAAACACCGCTCCGTCTACATCGCGGAACAACTGGCGGACTACTTTCGCTCCCGTGGCAAGAATGTGCAGTCACGCCACCGAACGCTGGAAAAACGTAAATCATGACCGTCAGGCAAACTGTTGAAGTGAAAAACCGCTTAGGGATGCACGCGCGCCCGGCCATGAAACTGTTCGAGCTGGTGCAAAGTTTTGATGCTGAGGTGTTGCTACGCAACGAAAGCGGCACCGAGGCTGATGCCAGTAGTGTCATTGCCATGCTGATGCTGGATTCCGCCAAAGGCCGCCATATCGAAGTGGAAGTCACCGGCCCGGATGAAGAGCAAGCACTGGCTGCTGTCATTCAGCTGTTTGAAGCCGGGTTTGACGAAGATTAATCTGCCGCTGTCCCCTCCGATGGCGCAAGTCGCCATCTGTGATCCCTGTCGATTCCTGTTTATGCGGTACGTTTTTATGCGGTAAGTTCCCTGCATCCCTGATACCATCGGATTAACTTATACCAACTTATGCCCCTGCCCTTCACGGCGGGGGTGTTGTTATCTGCTATTGCAAAAACTGGAGAAACATATGGACAAACCGCACCTGACGATTAGCGAGCTGGATGCCGAACGCCTGGATGCGCTGCTGGAACAACCCGCTTTTGCCGATACAGAGGTTGCGCAGGCTCTGAGCGAGGAACTGGATCGGGCGGACATCGTTCAGCCGGTCGAGATGCCCGCTGATGTCGTCACCATGAACAGCAGAGTCCGGTTCCGCGATCTACTCACCGCAGAAGAACATATCCGCACGCTGGTCTATCCGGCCAGTCTGAAGGACAGCCGGGAACAAATTTCGGTGATGGCACCATTGGGGGCAGCACTGCTCGGCATGCATGTCGGCAACAGCATTGCGTGGCCGCTGCCTAACGGCGAAGAAACGCGTATTGAAGTGATTGAGCTGCTCTACCAGCCGGAAGCAGCAGGTGAGTACCACCGCTAATCAAACCGTTATCTGCCAAACGGCTGCCCTGATATCGGGCAGCCGATCAATAAAGCCAGACGTTATACCCCAGCAATCTTCATCGACGGCAGTAACACCGAACCGCACTGGATATTACTGCGCGTTTCGATATCATCCCCGATGGTCACCATATTACGCAGCATATCTTTCAGGTTACCGGCAATCGTGATTTCACTCACCGGGTACTGAATCTCGCCGTTTTCTACCCAGAAACCGGAAGCACCGCGGGAATAATCCCCGGTGACCGCGCTGACCCCTTGCCCCATCAAACTGGTGACCAGCAGACCGGTACCCAGCTCCTTGAGCATGCCGTCAAAATCCAGCCCACGTCCGGCAATGTGCCAGTTATGAATGCCACCCGCATGGCCGGTGCTCTTCATGCCCAATTTCCGACCCGCATAGGTGGTCAGCAACCAGGTTTGCAGCACGCCGTCTTTGACTATATCCCGCTGTTCGGTACGCACGCCCTCGCTGTCAAACGGCGTGGAGGCCAGCCCTTTGCGCAAATGCGGTAACTCCTGAATGGTCAGCCATTCCGGCAAAATCTGTTTGCCCAGGCTATCCAACAGGAAAGTGGATTTCCGGTAGACGTTGCCACCGCTGATAGCACCGACTAAATGACCGAACAGGCCGGTTGCCACCTCGGCGGCGAACATCACCGGAGCCTGCATCGTCGCCAGCTTACGCGGCGACAGACGTGCCAGTGTGCGGCGCGCGCACTCTTGCCCTACCCATGCCGGAGATTGCAAGTCGCCCAGCGCACGACCGATGGTATAAGCGTAATCGCGCTCCATATCGCCATTGTGCTCAGCAATGACGCTAACCGACATGGAATGGCGACTGGAGCAGTAGCTCTGCAACATACCGTGGCTGTTGCCGAATACCTTGATACCGTAGTGACTGTTGAAGCTGCCGCCTTCGGTATTGGTGATGCGTTTATCGGCTTTCAGCGCCGCCTGCTCGGCGGCGGCGGCCAGTTCGATACCGCGATCGGCATCCAGTTCAGCCGGGTGGAATAAATCCAGGTCTGGCGCGTCAAACGCCAGTAGCTCCTTGTCTGCCGGGCCGGCAAAAGGGTCAACCGAGGTATAACGAGCAATATCCAGCGCCGCCTGCACTGTGCGTGCGATAGCGTCCGGACTCATATCCGTGGATGACGCGCTACCTTTACGCTGCTGATAGTAAACGGTAATGCCAAGCGCGCCATCGCTGTTGAATTCGACGTTTTCAACTTCACCATACCGGGAGCTGACGCTGATACCGGTTGTTTTCGTGACGGCAACTTCCGCCGCATCAGAACCGGCACGGGCCAGTTCCAGCGCCTGTGATACCGCCTGTTCCAGCACTTTACGCTGTTCTGCAACCTGAGTGATTATTGTCATCGATTTGCCATAATGAGTAAGAAAACATTCAGATAATCTATGATGCAACGAATGCTGTCCGCCTGCTATTCGTTACCTGACCTCAGTTTTACCATGAGGTAACCTGAGATTGAGTCTAACAGGATCGGCGGACAATTTCGCACAAAGCCCATAACCTGATAGGATCAGCCTCTTTTATTGGGGAGCTACCATGAACAAACATCCCGAAGACTGGCAGGACGAGATCCCTGACGCCAGCCAGGACGATGAAGACGAAGAGATAATCTGGGTCAGCAAAAGCGAGATTAAACGCGATGCCGAAGCCCTTAAAGCGCTGGGTGCCGAATTGGTCGAACTGGGTAAAAACGCGCTGGAACGCATTCCGCTGGATGATGATCTGCGCGCCGCGATTGAGCTGGCGCAGCGCATCACCAAAGAAGGCCGCCGTCGCCAGTTGCAGTTGATCGGCAAAATGCTGCGCGCCCGCGACCCGGAGCCGATTCAGACCGCACTGGACAAACTGCGTAACCGCCATAACCAGCAGGTATCACTATTCCACAAGCTGGAACAATTGCGCGACAGATTGATAGCCGAAGGTGATGGCGCAGTTCCTGACATCCTTGCGCTTTACCCGCAGGCCGACCGCCAGCAACTGCGCTCGCTGGTGCGTAACGCCCAAAAAGAAAAAGCGGCCAACAAGCCCCCCAAATCAGCCCGGCAGATTTTCCAGTATCTACGCGAACTGGCAGAAGCGGAGTGATTTCAGACCGGCCTCGGTGAGGCTGCCGACAAACAGCCTCACCGACACCGGGTAGGGGAATTATTTGGTTGATGCCACCAGTGCAGAGCCTGCAAAAATAAACAGGGTGCCGGTCGCACGGTTAAACAACCGCAAGCGTCGTGGGTGAGTAAACAGCGTGGAGACACGGTTCCCCATACAGGCGTAAGTAAACATGATGCTGCAATCCAGCACCGCCCAGGTCAACGCCAGCAATGCAAACTGCATCGCCTGCGGCGCACCCGTGTCGATAAAATTGGGAAACAGTGC
Source organism: Dickeya oryzae (assembly GCF_009372235.1). GTDB lineage: Bacteria > Pseudomonadota > Gammaproteobacteria > Enterobacterales > Enterobacteriaceae > Dickeya > Dickeya oryzae. The sequence goes on from NZ_SULL01000006.1 coordinate 346,136, forward strand.
GGCAAAAAACAGGATGTCTTTGGGATTACTGACGCCCACCATAAAACCACGTCGATACAACCCCAGCGCCCCTGGTGCACTCTCTTCTACCTCAGAGGAAGGCGTCAGGGTGTTTTCCTGCGTTCGCCAGGCGGAAATACCGAGCCAAATCAGGTAGAGCGCCCCCACGACTTTGAGTACCAGAAACGCCGTCGCCGATGCGGCCAGCACTGCACCCAACCCCAGTGCCGACGCGGTCATCAGCAACAGTGAACCGGTCGCGCCGCCCAATATAGTCGCCAGTGCACGTCGTTGCCCGTAGCGCAAACCATGCGTCATACTGAGTAAGGCCGATGGCCCCGGAACCGCAATCAACACGGTGATCACACCGAGGTAAACCAGCCAAAGATGCAGTGTCATTATCCTGTTTTCCGTTGATATCAATTTATTTTACAAGCGGTTAATTCAACCGCTTTGTTACACAATCAGTAATACAGCGAAAATAGCAGACCCAAACCAGGAGGAACCACGGCGCATGACAACGCTATTTATGTATTACGTGGGCGGGCGCGCCCAGGGTGCGAATATCGAATTGCATGACATCCAGTTCGCCGCGGTGGAACACCCACAAGATGGGTTTCCCCTCTTAAAAGCCAACTGGTTCGGCGATAAGAACCAGATCCACGTCGATAGCTATACCCCCTGCCATTGGGCAGACGGCTATGATATCACGCTCAGCCGCCAGCCGTTTCAGGGCAGAGAAAAACTCTGGTTCATCAATATGGGGGGCTATCTGCCGCACAATCCGGCGGAGGTGCATCAGTTCGGGCTGTTTGTCGCAACGAATGCGGAGCAGGCTAAACAACGGGCCAAAGCGGTACTACTGACCGACGTGTTCCAGCAGCACAAGGACGACCTGTGCGATGTGGACGACTGCCTGCCGCTCACGCTGCTGGACCGCTGGTATATCCACCTCACCGCGAACCCTGCCGGGCAGGTTTCGCCACCTCTGTGGCAAGGTTACCATCCGCTGTAATGCGGTTTAGTCGCCGAGCGCATGTTGATGGCGATGCAACAACGCGGTGAGCCGGCCAACCGCATCAATCGCCTCATCCGACACCTGGTGGTCGCGCAACAGTTGCTGGTACTCATCCATTTGTGCCAGTAATCGGGAAAAATGCAGGCTACGATCGCGAGTAGCACCGATGACCTGCTCGGCCGTCGCTCTCATCTGGCGGTGAAATGCGGACAGTGTCGGGCTGACCGGCAGCACCAGCGTCCGCAGGCGCTGGTGCATCATGATAAGCGACAGCGCCAGGCGATATTTGCCGATTTCACCGGGAAACAGGTTGAGCAACAAAAACAGGTGTTGGTACAGCGCGGGCAGGTGGTTCTCCTGACGCCGTGCCGGTCGGGTCGACAACGCCGATACTGCACCAAACACGAACCGGTTAAGTAGTGTACGGCCCGTTTGCTCGCGGGTATTGTCACGAATAAGCAGGATAACGCTCAATGCCAGAATACAGCCAATCACCTGACCAATCGCATTATCCAGAAACTGGGACAGATTAAACTGCATCGGGTTGCTGAGTACCATGATGTTGATGGTACTGGCCAACGCCCCCAACGACCCCAAACGTCGCTTCTGTACCTCAATGCCTATCACAAACGCGACACCACCGAGGCTCAGACACAGTAATAGCAGGCTTTGCTGGGTAGACGGCAACACCAGCATGAACATCAGCGCACCCAGCGGCAATGCCACCAGCGTACCAATCAGAAAATCTTTCGCCGCCACCAGTGGATTGGGTAAGCGCATCGCCAGCGAGGTCACCACCGCCAGCATCACCATACAAACGCTCCCTGATGTCCAGCCGGTCCACAACCAGAACAAGCATCCAAGTCCTGTGGCGACCGTCGTACGCACGCCGTTGATCATGGCATGGTGGGTTTCCGCCGAACTGGCCTTGACCGGGATATCCGCCTCCAGTAATGCCGCTTCACTCTGGCTGATGCGTACGTTAGTTTTCACGCCTTTCGCCAATAATTGGTAGCGTGCCGCCGCCCCCAGCCAGCTCACCAGTGTTGGCGGCAGACTGCGGCTGTGCGCCGCTGCCAGGTGGCGTAACTGCCGTAAACGCCGCTGTACGTCGGCGGGGGTCTCTGCCGGTTGCTCCAGCATCACGGCGATCGCCCCTTTGACGGCGTCTGGGTGGTCTTGCAGCGTCAGGCGGGTTTCGCACGCCTGGGTAATCATGACCCAGGATTGGGTCAACAGCGTGGTTATGCGGCGGCTGGCACCCTGCCAGCGTGACGATTCCATCATCAGTACACTACGCATTCCGTTGATAGCATGCGTTTTACGCACCAGACCGTTCCAGACGGCGTCCAGTTCCTCTTTTGATATGCCATTCACGCAACGTTGCAGTAAGTGATATTGCCCTATCAACAGCTCTTCCACCGCACGGTCGATCTCCTGTTTGATCGATCGGGGTGAAAACAGCAGGTCAGCCAGAATGGCACAAACGATACCCAGCACGATTTCGCTGCATCGCTCCACCGCAAATTGCAAAATACGCAACGGCTCGCTCTGACTGGTCACGACAATAATCAGCGTCGTGTACCCTGCCAGTGCAAACACATAGGCGTTCTCTACTTTTACCAGCGACGAAATCCATACACAGACACCGGCCCACAAGCAGCACAACAGCAGCATCAATGCGGGTGCCCGAACAGTGGCGATGATAATCACCAACGCGCCAATACAGCCGATAAACGTACCGATCACCCTGAGCATGCCACGGTGACGAATGGCACCAGAAAACGGGTCTCCACCAGCCGCAAAAGCCGGCCCCGCCGCCACAATGGCAGCGGTCAATACCGCCCAGCGCGGGGTTTCCAGTTGCAGGTGAAAACCCAGCACCAGCGACAATACGACGGCGGTACTGAGTTTGAACGCAAACCGCAGGCGTAAAAACGCGGGTCTGTTGATCATAAGAAGACTCGCTTAGCCAAACTCACGCAGGCGGTGTAGCAGTTGCAGCAGCGGCGACATCGGCGTGGTGTTGCGGGTATGTTCACCGGTCACCACCACGGTGGCGGTGGTTCCAGCCGGATACAGGTCGCCCCATTGCTGTTCGAGGCGAATTTTTACCGGTACCCGTTGCGCCAGCCGTACCCATTCCAGATTGGAGTCCACCGTCGCCAGGCCTTTGATATCAGAGGAACTGCTGCTGTTGGTGACCCCCGCCGCTATGCTGTCCACCGAGCCGAACAAAATCTGGTTGCTGCCCAGCGGTGTGATTTCCACCCGATAACCGGGGCGTACACCCGCCAGTTTGGTTTCTTCCATGTAGGCCAGCAGATAGAACGAATCTTTCTTCACCAGCGCCACCGCCGTAGAACCACGGGTAATGAACTCACCGGCATGCACATGTAAATTAGTAACCCAGCCATCCGACGGGGCTCTCACCACGGTGCGCACCAGATCGAGCTTCGCCTGTTCCAGTTCAGCCTGTGCCTTCGCCAGTTGGTGCTGTGTGGTCTGCAACGCATTGCCGGATTGTTCTATTTCTTCGCGCGACATCGCCTGCACGCCTAAGTGTAAACGGCGCGCCGATTCTCGTTTTTTCTCATCGACCAGCGCCTGATAATAGCCCACATCAGCCTGAGCCTCTTCCAGAGCCTGCTGGTAACGTGGTTGATCGATAACGAACAACACATCGCCTTGTTTCACCGGCTGGTTATCCTGCACTTTTACCTCGGTCAACAGGCCGCTGACATCGGGGGCTATCGCGACGACATCGGCGCTAAAACGGGCGTCACGCGTCCAGGGAGATTCGGTGTAAAACGACCATACGCGCACCAGTGCTACCGCCGCCAACAACACCAGCAACAGTGTTATTGCCATGCGGCTGAATTTTTTGACCATCACTTTCACAACAGATGTTTTCACAACAACCTCAAAGACCGAAACGGAACAGCAGATAGAACAGGCAGACAAACAGTGCGGTATTAAACAAGGCAGGGTGCCACACCAGGTCATAAATCCCCGTGGGGTGCAGCAGCCGGATGCAGACAAAAAATAACGCCAGCGTCACCAGCAGTACAAAAAATACCGGTGGAAACGACAAACCAAACAGCACCATAACCGGGAGTGAATTCATCCTCTTTTCCTTATATTCCCCATGTCCCCCTTACCACATTCGCCGCTCTCGCCCCGCTGGTAAAACAACGAGGAGACAGTGAAAACAGAATGAACGTCCGTTTCCACCAACAGGGTTGCCGACGCATAAAGACAGAGCATTAACTGAATAATTGCGATGGTGGGTTCTGATGTAATGGGTGTCGCTTACCATGCTACATCAGCGTTTTTAACCCTTTGAAACAACCACAGCAGTGAAGACGGGTAATCGAGGCCACGCGTTGTAGCCAGACAAGCTATATTATGAAACGTTATTATTGTGTTATCTACGCAGCGTGATCTAAATCACTTTTAAGCCAGGGTTAACAATGGAACGATTAAAGAGTATGTCAGTGTTCGCCAAAGTGGTGGAGTTCGGCTCGTTCACCGCCGCCGCACGCCAACTGGCAATGAGCGTCTCCGCCGTCAGTCAGACGGTGACCCGGTTGGAAGATGAGCTACAGGTGAAACTGCTCAACCGCAGCACCCGTAGCATCGGGCTGACAGAGGCGGGCAGGATCTATTATCACGGCTGCCGACGTATGCTGCACGAAGCACAGGAAGTCCATGAGCAGTTATACGCGTTCAATAACACGCCAATCGGTACCTTACGCATCGGCAGTTCCTCCACCATGGCGCAAAACGTACTGGCTACGATGACCACAGAAATGCTCAAGGAATACCCCGGCTTATCGGTTAATCTGGTGTGCGGCATTCCGGCGCCGGACCTGATTGCCGATGGACTGGATATCGTTATTCGGGTTGGTGCGTTACAGGACTCCAGCCTGTATAGCACTCGCCTTGGTTCGATGCCGATGGTGGTGTGCGCCGCCAAAAGCTATCTGGCGCAGCATGCCGCGCCAGAAAAGCCCGGTGATGTGAGCAACGCGTCCTGGCTCGAATACAGCGTTCGCCCGGACAGCGAATTCGAACTGATCGCCCCGGAGGGCATCACCACCCGGCTGACGCCGCAAGGGCGCTTCGTCACCAATGACCCGGTTACGCTGATTCGCTGGCTGAAAAACGGCGCTGGCATCGCTTATATGCCGTTAATGTGGGTATTTGAAGAGATCAAACGTGGAGAGATAGAGATCCTCTTTTCGCGCTACCACTCCGATCCACGCCCGGTATACGCACTTTATACCCGCCGCGACAACCTGCCGCTAAAAGTACAAGTGTGCATCAACTACCTGACTGAGTACTTCAACAAGGTGGCGCTGATTTATCAGGGATACCGGCAGGAGCACCCGCAAACCGGGCTACCGCAGAAATAACGCAGGCCGCGCAAAGGCGGCCTGCATTCATACTATTATTTGCATAACCATTATCTACATAACTATTAGTTACATAACTTCTGGTTGCATCACGTCTGGTTGTATCGCTTCACTCAGGCGGTACCGCCTACCGTAATGCTATCCAGCTTCAACGTTGGCTGACCGACGCCTACCGGCAGGCTTTGCCCTTCTTTGCCGCACACCCCGACGCCTCTATCCAGCGCCAGATCGTTGCCGACCATCGAGATCTGCTGCATGGCCTCAATACCGGAGCCAATTAACGTCGCCCCTTTCACCGGCGTGGTCACGCGTCCTTTCTCAATCAAATACGCTTCAGACGTGGAGAACACAAATTTACCGGAGGTGATATCCACCTGACCACCGCCAAAATTCGGCGCATACAGGCCATATTCCACGCTGGCGATAATCTCCTCGGGGGTCGATTGACCTGCCAGCATGTAGGTGTTGGTCATCCTTGGCATCGGCAGATGTGCATAAGACTCGCGGCGGCCGTTGCCGGTCGGCGCGACACCCATCAAACGGGCATTCAGTTTATCCTGCATGTAGCCTTTGAGAATGCCGTTTTCGATCAGCACATTGTATTGACCGGGAACGCCTTCATCATCCATCGCCAGTGAACCGCGACGCCCTTCCAGCGTGCCATCATCCACCACCGTACACAGCTCGGACGCCACCAATTTACCGACCTGACCGCTGAACACCGAGGTACCACGACGGTTAAAATCGCCTTCCAGGCCGTGCCCGACCGCTTCGTGCAACAGCACACCCGGCCAGCCTGCGCCCAGCACCACCGGCATCGACCCGGCAGGTGCCGCGACCGCCGACAAATTGACCAGCGCCATACGCACCGCTTCTTTAGCCCAGGCTTCCGCCCGCGCTTCACCATCGGCCTGCTGCCAGAAATAATCGTAACCGGTACGTGCACCACCGCCGCTCGAACCACGTTCACGACGGCCTTCCTCTTCCACCAACACACTGACGGATAAGCGTACCAACGGACGGACATCCGCCGCCAGCGTGCCGTCGGTAGCGGCCACCAATACCAGTTCATACACGCCGGTTAAACTGGCGGTGACTTCCTGTACGCGCGAATCGGCCGCTCGGGCGGTGGCGTCAACGCGTTGTAACAGGGCAATCTTATCTTCACGACTCAGACTATCCAGTGGGTTGGCCTGTGGGTACAGGCCGCGATGCGGCACCTCACCCAGCGTTTTCACCGTGCCGTTGCCCTGCTCACGCACAATGCTGCGTGCCGCCTGCGCGCTTTGCTGCAACGCATTGAGCGTTATCTGGTCAGCGTAGGCAAAACCGGTCTTTTCCCCGCTGATAGCGCGGATCCCGACCCCTTGGTCGATATGATAAGAACCGTCCTTGATAATGCGGTCTTCCAGCACCCAGGACTCGTGGTAGCTCGACTGAAAATACAGATCGGCGTAATCAAGACGCCGCTCACTCAACGTGCCCAGAATGGACTGTAAATCCTGATGGCTCAGTTTATTGGCCGTGAGTAATTGCTCACTGACAAATGTCAGACTCATAGAATGTCACTCTTATTGTCAATGTCATCAGATAACCAGACCGCCGTTACTGGCCTGCCGCACCGGCGGCGTTGGCTTTTTGCGGTTCACGCACTACTTCCTGAATCTTCGGTTGATCCACACTACCGGAAATGTGGTAACGAATCAGGGAAATTTTACTCCACAGCGGCCCCAGCACTTTACTGGCGGCAAAAACCGCCGCCCCGATAACCGGGTTCACCGCAAAGGCCGTGGCCACACCGACGGTAGCGGAAATTTCCGGCGCCACTACCGCCTCCATCGAAATATCACGCTTCACCAGGTCAACATCACCTTTCATGGCGATATCCGCTTCGAGGCCGTCCACCAGCAGATTATCGGTGTGTAGCACGCCATCTTTTATCCACGCCGTGCTGCGAACCGAATCAAAGTAAAACCCTTTACCGAACGTATCACTGAAATCAAACTGTAGCTTACGCAGCAGTGCATCGAAACTCACCAGACGTAATAATTGCCCGGCCTGACCGGTGCCGACGTTAACAATCTCACCCTTGCCGATATCGGTTTTCAAAATACCGCTCAGGCTCGGGATATGCGGGGCCCACGGCGAGCCGCGCCAGTACAGGTCATAGTCGATTTTGAACGCCCCAGCGCGCAGCGGTGTTGCCAGCCCCAGCCAGTCGGCGTTATCACTCAGGTTGTTGCCAGACAACTGTCCTTTTATCGCCGTGCGGGTGCCTTCGCCGCTTTCCTGCCAGCTGCCATCCAGCGTTAATTTGGCTTTGCCGTTATCAACTACCCCATTGGTCAGCACCAGCTTGTTGGGTTCCGGTTGTAATGCGCCTCTCACCTGCCCGATATTCTGCCCCATCAGCCAGCATTCACGGCACTCAAACTGCAGTGCCGGTAGGTCTTCAAAGCGAATACTGGGATCGTTGAGCGGTGATTTTTTCTCCGCCAGCGCGGCTGGGTTAGTGGTATCGTCCCCTTGCCATTGCGGGTTGTAATACAGATAGCGCACATCGCTGCGCCACTGCCCGGCAGCGGGAATCAGCAATCGGCCGTCAATCTCCCTACCAGTAGCGGTGATTTCACGGCCGCCGTTCTGGGTACGACTGGTAAACATCAGGTCATGCCACTGCTGGCCCAGCACCTTCAATTCCGGCGTCGTCAGCACTACCCGCTCCGGCCACTGGAAACGGCTGGCTCCTGCCTGCGTGCCAGCGGCGTTGCGCACACCGGGCAACAGCGCCAGCCAGCGCTCGCCGTCCAACGGCGGCAATGCCAGTGTCAGCGATGAGTCGTCCGGCAGCGAAGGCGGTTTCGCACCTTCCTGCCAGGCGGCTCGCACCAGCATGACTTTGCTGTCTTTCAGCAGCCACTGGCTGTTGAAGGACTGTTTTTTACCCAGGGTACCGCCAAGCGAGAAGCCACGCTCATCCCCTTTGGCATTCACCTGCAGCCCCAGTGCGCTGCCTCCCGCTTTATTCAAGGGCGAAGGTAAGTGGCTACTTACTTCTTTGAGATCACCCTGCACGGCAACGTCATAACTGGCGGGGCCGCGACGTGGCAGAGTGACCTGTACGGTGCTCTGCCAGCCGGTATTGCCGTCTAACGATGCGGCTACCGGTTTGGGCAGCCCCGGCAGGCGGGACAACGCCCAACTGCCCTGTAACCCGACATTCACCAGAAACGCCTTTTCCTGCTCCTGGGTCGAAAAGTTGAACGTGAGCGGCTGATCAAGCCAGCGCGCCTGCAACGTCTGGCTGGCAAGATTACCGTTATCGTAGTGGAATCGCCCGCTGACTGACTGGAGTGAGACATCCAATGGCTTGATAAACAGCGGGTTATTATTTAACGCAACATCGCCACTGGCTTTTACCTGCCCACCATTGAGCGGAATATCCAGATGCAGGTTCCCCTGAACCTCTCCGCCAATCTGAATTTGCGTCAGCGCGCTGCCAATCGAATCCTTCACGGGTGTTTGAGCGAAGTAATCGCTCACTTCTTTACCGCTTCCGCTGATATCACCGTCGATCAACAGCTTCTCTTTGCTGTAATCCGGAATGATGGCGTTGATGTTGCGCCCATCGGCATCGCCCAGCTTTATTTGCGGCGCCAGCATCCACAAGCCGTTGTTAAGGAAATTCAGTGTGATATTCAGGTTATCCAGCGCAGGCCAGCCGGGCTGAAACTCAAAGCGCGATTTCTCAAGTGGCACCCAAACCTGAAATTGCCCTTCCTGATGTTCGAACGGAAACTGCGCCGGATTCCCCGCGAATACCAGTGTGGCGTTGTCCACCTGACCTGATTTGATAGCACCGGTCAGGTAATCCACCAGGCTTTTGCCCATAAAATACTCGGGGTAGTAGCGCCAGGCGTCAGCCGCATCACCAAGCCGGATACCGGCAAGAATATCCAGCCGGGGTTCCCCCTGAGCCGGGTGACGATAATGGAAATCCCCATTGGCCCACAGCGAATGGGAGCGCACGTCCAGCCCCTGCCCCCACAATTCCCAGCCCTGTGCATCATTACGCCAGTCCAGTGTGGCGTTCGCCTGCTGAATATCCAGCGGTGCACGGAACATGTCCTGATACGGTAACGTGCTCTGCGTCAGGCTCACCTGCGTGCGCCCACGCGCCAGACTCCCGGCTGCGTCACCAGAGACATGATTCGCGCCTGGCAGCAATTGCCAGTTTTTCCAACCGACATCCTGCCAGCTCACCTGAAAACGGGTTTGCTCCGGCTGTTGTAACGGAATATCCAACGCTAGCGTGGTCAGTTGCCCTTGCGGTTGCAACGCCTGCCAGCGGGTTTTTAACTCCGGCGTGGTGGTACTGAGCAGTGGCAGCAACGGCCCCAGACGCTCCAGCGCCAGATGACGACCACGAATACGCAACTCAGCGGAGCGATCAGGCCCCAGCAGTTGGGTATCTTCCGGTAGCCACAGCGCAGACAGTTGCCCTTTCGGCCACGCGACACCGTCGGTGGACAGATTCAGCGACGGTACATCCAACTGCCAGCCGTTCTGGTAACGACCGACGTGCAACGCCAGGCCGTTAACCCCTAACTGATGCAATGTGTCGCCATCGCGCCAACTGGCATCCCCTTGATTGAGCAGTAGATCGCCGCCGTAGATATCGCCTTCTCGCACCTGCAACCAGGCGGCCAGACTGAACCTGGCACTCTCCAGACCGGTGTTACTGCGGATCCAACGGCCCAGCCACGGTTTCATATCGATGTTATCGGCTTGCAGATACACCACGCCGTTATTCAGCCAGCCCTGTTCATCGCGCAAATCCATGCGGACCTGCACCACACCGTGTTGGCCATTGAAACTCGATAAACTAATCTGCCCTTCCGCACGGTGCCGGTTTTTACCGTTCAGCCAGGTCAATTGGGGGATTTGTAACTCAGCCTGAGTGCCCGCCGGAGTCAGAAAGCGGATGCGGCTATTGCGTAGATCGAAGTGATCGAACTGGCGCAGAAACAGTGAGCCAAGTTGATCCGGCTCCCAGCTGCGGGTGCGCTGTCTCTCAGGGTCGATCGTTTTTTTGAGGTCGAGTTGCAGGTGATAAAACGTAAGATCGCGGAATTTCCACTTCAAATGCAGCAATGACTGCCAGACATCCAGCGCCACTGAAATGCGTTCGGATTGCCACTCGGCATCGGGATGATGAATACGCAGGTTAGTGATATCCAGCGTCGGCCCAAAGGTTTCCCAACTGCCGCTGAGGCTATCCACCTCCATCGGCAAACCGGTGGCAGACTGCGCCCAGGCCACGATCTGTGGCCGGAAAGTATCCAACGTCGGCAGCACCATTCTCAGGCCGCTGACCAGCAACGCGGCCAGCACAACCAGAATGGCCCCCGTCGCTGCTACTATTCCAGGCAATCGCTTTATGCCGGGCAGTCGCCTCACACCTGTCTCCTTCATTATTCATCACCGGCGACGAGCGAAAACCGTCACAGAGAAAACCCGTCAACCGGTATCCGGCGACGGGCGGCATGACGTTACATCATGACCACATCAAACTGTTCCTGACTGTACAGGGGTTCTATCTGAACCTTGACCTGTTTGCCAACGAAAATTTCCACTTCCGCCAGCGCATGTGATTCGTCGCTTTTCAGTGCCTCGCCCACCGCAGGTGAAGCGTAGACCAGGAAACGATCAGAGTCATAGGCATGATGCACACGCACGACTTCGCGCATGATTTCATAGCACACGGTTTCCACGGTTTTGACCGACCCACGACCATGGCAGGTTGGACACTCGCTGCATAACACATGTTCTATGCTCTCACGGGTGCGCTTGCGCGTCATCTCCACCAGTCCCAATTGAGAGAAGCCGCTGATACCTGTTTTGACCCGATCCTTGCTGAGTGCCTGCTCCAGCGAATGCAGTACGCGGCGGCGGTGATCTTCATTCGCCATATCGATGAAATCGATGATGATAATGCCACCCAGATTGCGTAGCCGAAGCTGACGAGCAATCGCCTGCGTCGCTTCGATATTGGTGTTAAAAATGGTTTCGTCCAGATTGCGGTGACCTACAAACGCACCGGTATTGATGTCGATGGTAGTCATCGCTTCCGTCTGGTCGATAATCAGGTAGCCACCGGATTTCAGTTCCACTTTGCGATCCAGCGCCCGTTGAATCTCGTTTTCGACATCGTACAGGTCGAAAATCGGCTGTTTGCCGCTGTAGTGCTCCAGCTTGCTGGTCATTTCCGGGATGTATTCCGCGGTGAATTCCAGCAGGGAATCGTACGTCAGCTTCGAATCAACGCGGATGCGATCCAGCGATGCACCGGCAAAATCCCGCAAAATACGGTGCGCCAGCGCCAGCTCGCCATATAATTTGCACTTGGTCTGGTTGCGTTTTTTACGCTCCATCACCTTGGTCCACAGGCGCTTGAGGAACGCCGCGTCCTGTGCCAGTTCTTCTTCGCCCACGCCTTCGGCGGCGGTACGGATGATAAAACCGCCCTGCTCATCGCAGTAATCGGCCACCGTCTTTTTCAGGCGCTCGCGCTCAGCTTCACTTTCAATACGCTGAGAAACGCCGACATGCGAAGCCCCCGGCATGAAAACCAGATAACGCGACGGCAACGTGATATCGGTGGTCAGGCGCGCCCCCTTAGTGCCAAGCGGGTCTTTCACCACCTGTACCATCAAATCCTGCCCCTGACGCACCAGCTCGGCGATATCGCGTACATGAAAGTTTTTCTGCTCGTCACCCGCTACGCATTCGGTATGCGGCATGATATCGGACGCGTGCAGAAACGCCGCCTTATCCAGACCGATATCGACGAAGGCAGCCTGCATCCCCGGCAACACACGGCTGACGCGGCCTTTATAAATATTGCCGACGATCCCGCGCCGGGCTTCACGTTCAATATGGATTTCCTGCAAGATGCCGCCGTCAATATAGGCAACACGCGTTTCTGAAGGGGTAATATTTACCAGCAATTCAGCGGTCATGGGTTCCTCGTTCTTTACGCTGTGCAGAAAAATGTGTGAACAATTCAAGCGTTTCCACCAATGGCAACCCTACCACGGCGTGGTAACTCCCGAAAATCGATTTAACGAAACATCCGCCTTTTCCCTGAATACCGTAAGCGCCCGCTTTATCCATCGGTTCGCCGCTGGCGATATAGCGTCTGATCTCGTCATCGGCAAGCGTGCGGAATTGCACCTCGGTGACGACACGCGCCGATACGCTCTCACTGCGGTCTGCCAGCGTCAGCGCTGTCATCACCTGATGACGCTGACCCGACAACGACCGCAGAATGCGAACAGCATCGTCTTCATCCCGGGGCTTTTCCAGCACCTGACCGTTTAGCACCACAATCGTATCCGCACCCAGCACTGGCAAATCCAGCGGTGCCGCCGCGACGCCAGCCGACGCCTTGTCGTGCGCCAGACGGCTGACATACTGTTCTGGCGCTTCACCGGGCTGACGTTGCTCGGCGACATCAATCTTTACGATATCGAACGACAACTCCAGCAGGGTTAGCAACTCTCGACGGCGGGGCGACGCAGAAGCCAGATACAGATCGATCATCACATTTCTCTTATTATTTTCTGGTTATTGAATAGCAAACTGGCGACGAATCTTGCGCATCAGCAGGAACAGCCACGGCCACAACACCCCATCGACCACACTATTCCAGAAAATTTCCGGTCGTAAAGAGACATTGATCACCAGGAACTCAGCCCAGAACACCACTAAATCCAGTACCAGTGACAGCAGCATAACGATCAACGCCTGCTGCCATAACGCCATGTTACGGAACAACTGGAATTTGAACGCCACCAGATAGGCGACGATGCTAAGCCCCAACGCCCGAACCCCCAGCGTAGAACCGAGAATCAGGTCGGTAACCATGCCCAGAACAAACCCGGTTCCGACGTTAACCCGGTGCGGCAACGCCATCACCCAGTAAATCAACACCAGCGTCAGCCAGGAAGGACGGTACATGTAAAGATCGTCCGGCCAGGGCATGATCTGCAAGACCATCGCGACCAGAAAAGAGAGCCAGATAATCCAGTAACCTTGACGATGATAGCTACTCATCGGTTTCCTCCCGACGTAGCGGGCGCAGGCGTCGTTCCCTGTGGCAGCGTCGCCTGATTCATCGGTTTAGATGGCGCATTACCATTCGTTTTCACGGATGAGGATCTCGTCGGTGACGCTTTCGCTGGAGCAGCTTTCGCAGGCGGTGCGGGCGGGCCGACAAAATCAGGCGCTGACGTATTGGCTGACGCCGGCGCAGGTGGCCCCATTTCTTCCGGCGATGGTAGTACGTGCGGCATCATCTGCATCAGACGCTCATTCGCCACCTGATGCACCTCATCTGGCGGCAACGCAGCACGGGAATTGCTGTCTACACCCCACATCAGCAACAGATAACGCAAACGCTGCAATTCAGCGGTCGGATGTGCCTGAATCACCGTATAAGCACGCTGAGTATCCACCTTCACGGACGAGACCACAGCGACTGGGTACCCTTCAGGAAAACGTCCTCCCAAACCGGAGGTGACCAGCACATCGCCCACCCGGATGTCGGTATTGTTGGGCAGGTGTTCCAGTTGCAAATCTTCGTTGCAGCCATTACCGGCGGCGATAACGCGAATATCGTTGCGCAGCACCTGAATCGGCAACGCATGAGAAGCGTCACAAATCAGCAGTACACGGCTGGTAAATTGCCCTACGGCGACAACCTGCCCCACCACACCTTTATCACTGATGACTGGCTGCCCTTCGTACACACCGTTGACATTCCCTTTGTCGATCACCACTTGATCACTGTAAGGGTCGGTACCCGAGGAGAGCACCTGCGTGACCATCTTTTGCTCTTCCTGACGCAGCGGGGAACCCAGCAGTTCACGCAAACGGGCGTTTTCCTGACGGAATTGCCCCATCAACAACAGATCGCTGTTTTTCAGCAACAATTCCTGGCGCAGCGCTGTGTTTTCACGCTCCAGTTGCTCGCGGGAGGTCAGATCGGCAGACAGTTTATCCAGCATGGCACGCGGGCCATTAGCCAGAAAATAGAAGGGGCTGACGGCAGTGTCCATGTACGTTCTGATTTTGACAAACGTACCGAGCCGACTGTCAGCAAAGATAATCACAATTGCGGTAATGACAGTAAGAAAAAGGCGCAGTTGCAGGGAGGGGCCCCGGCTAAAAATCGGCTTCATAAAATTGCGTATTCCTCGACAATAAAAAGGGGGCTACCACGCGGGATGAATCCAACAGATTTTCATCCATGCGATAGGTCCCCCTTATTTATTCTGGCCGGTTTATTCTTCGCTGAACAAATCGCCGCCATGCATGTCGATCATTTCCAACGCTTTACCACCGCCGCGCGCTACGCAGGTCAACGGGTCTTCCGCCACTACGACCGGAATGCCGGTTTCTTCCATCAGCAGGCGATCGAGGTTGCGCAGCAACGCGCCACCGCCGGTCAACACCATACCACGCTCAGAAATATCGGACGCCAGTTCCGGCGGGCACTGCTCCAGTGCCACCATGACGGCGCTAACGATACCGGTCAGCGGTTCCTGCAACGCTTCCAGAATTTCATTGGAGTTGAGGTTGAAACCGCGTGGTACGCCTTCTGCCAGGTTACGACCGCGCACTTCGATTTCGCGCACTTCGTCGCCCGGATAGGCAGAACCGATTTCATGCTTAATACGTTCAGCGGTCGCTTCACCGATCAACGAGCCGTAGTTACGGCGTACATAGTTGATGATGGCTTCATCGAAACGGTCACCGCCGATACGCACAGAGGAGGAGTACACCACGCCGTTCAGGGAGATCACCGCGACTTCGGTCGTACCACCACCGATATCCACCACCATAGACCCGGTTGCTTCAGATACCGGCAACCCTGCACCGATTGCGGCCGCCATCGGTTCCTCGATCAGGAACACTTCACGGGCACCAGCGCCCTGAGCGGATTCGCGGATGGCACGACGTTCAACCTGGGTTGCGCCTACCGGCACACACACCAGCACACGCGGGCTCGGGCGCATAAAGCTGTTGCTGTGCACCTGCTTGATGAAATGCTGCAGCATTTTTTCGGTAACGAAGAAATCTGCGATCACACCGTCTTTCATCGGACGAATGGCTGCAATATTACCCGGTGTACGGCCCAACATTTGTTTGGCGTCATGACCAACGGCGGCCACGCTTTTAGGAGAACCAGCGCGATCCTGGCGAATAGCCACCACGGAAGGCTCGTTCAGTACAATGCCTTGTCCTTTTACATAAATCAGGGTATTGGCTGTACCCAGGTCGATGGACAAGTCGTTGGAAAACATGCCACGAAATTTCTTAAACATAACTAAAGGATAATCCTGCAAGCTGGGGGCGGAAATGAAATCCGCTTACTGTACCAACCACACGCAGCAGCGACAAGGCGCTAACCGGCTCTGCTACGGTGAAAAAATGATGTTTACGTAAATTGCCATGATAATGAATGCCTGCAGAACGGCGATCCTTCTGGCAGCGACTGGAGTTCTCACGAGCTGCCCCCGAAAATTGCACGAACCACCGACATAAAATCTAACATTTTCGTGCACGCCAGCCTGTTCAGCAAACCGGTCAGCGACGCTATGGCGCCGATATTCTACGCTAGTTTATTCGGATTTTGGCATCAAACATGTGTGCGTGGTGAATATTTTTTCAGCGTGTTACTCACTGGTTCCGACAACGCGAACAGATCCCCCTGTCCACCGCAAACGCCTTTATTCAGCAACGTCTGCCACTCTTCACACGTACGCACGCCAGAGGCAAACACATGGGCGTTTGTGCCCTTGCACGCTTCGGTCAGGCTGCTGACAAACAGCTGATTCTCCGGCCGCTTATCCAGACTACGCACCAACCCCGGATGGAGCTTGATCACCTCCACCTGTAACGACTTGATGTAGGCGGTGCTGACCAGCGTCAGCCCGGCCTGAGTCACCGCCAGTCGGCAACCTAGACCCGTAATCATCGCCACTATCGGACGCAAACGGCCGATATATTGACACACATCCGCCTCGGCAAGTTCAAACAATAATCGCGTACGTTGCTTTTTCGGACACTGGAGTAAGGTTTCGCGCAGCCAGCTCAGGAACGGCCGTTGCAACAGCGAATCCACCGTAATAGGGAAAGCCAGTACCGAATCCTGCCAGCTGACGGTCAGGGCAATCACCCGGCTGATCAACTGCCGGTCATAACCGGAGGTCAGGCCAAGCTGACGCACCAGCGGCATGTACTCAGCCTCCAGCAGTTCCTGGGTGCCATCATAAATTCTGCTAAACATTTCCCGGTGGTGTACCTCGCCTTCACGGGTAATAGCCGGTTTTTGATACAGACGCGGCCCGCCACGCAACAAGGTGTGTTCCAGTAGCGTTCGCCACCTCACGCTACCCCGGCCTTTTTCCGGCACCCGTCGGTCATACACACACCATCCATTCCCCCCTTGTAATACCGCGTTACGGGTCGCGTCCTCCACACTTTCCATTACCTGTTCGGTGCTTTGCCCGCCATGGTAGGCGGAAATGCCAATGTGCAAAATATCTTCCCGATCGATAAGCGAGGTCGTCGGCAAGATATCGATGGCTTTCACCAGTTGGCTGGCGATATTATCCGCTTCTTTCAGGTTGCAATGCGGCAACAGTACCGTGAAATCGCTGTGGTAATAGCGCGCCAGCAGCGCAGCGGGGTAGCGTAAAACAAACGTAGACAACAGGTTAATCAGGGTATTGCGATATTCATCCAGCACACCGCCATAACCGTGTGTTTCCTGCAAGGTGTCAAAGTCTGGCAGGCGGATCATCATCACCACACCATGGGTGCCGACATCTTCCGTGTCGTCCAGTTGCGTAGCGAGCTGATTTTCAAAAAATAACCGATTATTCAAGCCGGTTTGGGAATCCTGCGCTGCGAATGATCGAATCAGAGTATCGACCCGGCTACGGGCCTCACGCGCTTCCGCCAAATCCAGCAGCAACTGGTCCAACGCGCCACTGGCCATCGCTGGCCACTCATGCACCGAGCCATGCATCACGGTATCGCGCTCACCGGCCAGAATCCGCCGGGCGCGGGCCTCTAACTGTTCCTGCCCAGCCATCTGCCGTCGCAGCCAGCGCACGCCATGAAAGACGATTATCGCAATCAGCAGTATCGTCAACACAATCGACAACGTGGATTTAAGATAGCGTGGCATGCCAAATAACGGATCAACGTAGGTGACGTTGACCCTGACGTCCGCGTGGTGCAACAGCGATAAGCTGGTGTGACGGTACAGCAAGGCTCGCTCCCCACCTTCAGACATCATTTCTGGTAACCGTAGCCAGTAGAGCCGTTCATGGCCGTCGCGCAGTTCCAGTTCCACAATGCCAGCCGCCTTCATCACCGCGGGCAACCAGAACTGGATATTATCGGGGGCCTGAACCAACAGAGCCTGATCAATGCTCGCCGCCACGGCCCTGAGCTGATGATCCATACGTTGCTGGCTATAACACACAAAACTAAAAATGCTACTGGCCAACACCAGACCCACGGCCAGTGTCGTCAGCAGCGTCATTACTATTGATATTCTGGCAGTCAACCCCATCCCTGCGCCTAACTCCGTATCAATGAATTGAAAAGTGCTTTCATGAGAGACTTTGTGTGTTGTTTGCGATTTATCAGTTCGCATACTACCCGTTACAAATATAGTCCTTAAATGATTTACCTCTATTTTTGTCCCCGATAAGGAGAGTTTTTATGCGCGCAATCGTGCTCGGGCAGCAAGATGGCCAGACGGTGGCCAACGTTAGCACTATTGAACCATCACAATTACCTGATGGCGATGTCACTGTCGACGTCGATTGGTCCGGCATTAATTATAAGGATGCATTGGCGATTACTGGCAAAGGTAAAATCATTCGCCAGTTCCCGATGGTGCCGGGCATCGATTTTGCTGGCACCGTGCGTCACAGCGCTCATCCGGATTTTCAGGCCGGGCAGTCTGTGGTACTGACCGGTTGGGGCGTGGGTGAAAATCATTGGGGTGGTCTGGCAGAACAGGCTCGCGTCCAGGCTGACTGGCTGGTGCCATTGCCACAGGGCCTGACACCGCGTCAGGCGATGATCATCGGCACCGCCGGGTTTACCGCGATGCTGTGCGTGATGGCGCTGGAAGAAGGGGGCGTCACCCCGGCGAGTGGCGATGTGGTCGTCAGCGGTGCCAGCGGCGGCGTCGGCAGCACGGCTATTGCGCTGTTGCATGCGTTGGGATATCAGGTAACAGCTATCAGCGGCCGGGCGGACAATAGCGCCTATCTGCAGCAACTTGGTGCCCATCAGGTACTGGACCGTACAGAATTCGCCGCAGCCGGTCGTCCACTGGAAAAACAGCGTTGGGCAGGGGCTATCGACACGGCAGGCGACCAGGTACTGGCAACGCTGCTGGCCCAAATGCATTATGGTGCCACCGTTGCCGCCTGCGGGCTGGCGGCTGGCGTCTCACTACCCACCACGGTGATGCCATTCATTCTGCGCAACGTGCGCCTGCAAGGTGTCGATTCGGTGATGACGCCACGCGCACGCCGTCATGAAGCCTGGCGTCGTCTGGCAACACTGCTGCCAGCCTCCTTCTACGAGCAGGTGACTCAGGAAATCTCGCTGGAGCAGGTTCCCGCCACCGCCGCTGCGCTATTGGAAAATCGGGTAACCGGCCGTACGCTGGTGCGCATCAGTAGCGCACACTGAAACCCCTCAGGACGGGCCATCTCTCGCCCGTCTTTATTCCTATTTTGTAAAAACCGGTAAAATATACCGCCCGCTAAAAAAGAACGATTCCCCGCCACATTATTTCACCGCATACTGCTTCCACGCCCATTACTCACCAGCAGGGCGTAGCGTTAACGCGAATCCCCAGCCTGACACCAATAATCAAAAGCGGGAGTTCACCATGTCCAGACATCGCAAACTGACTGGCGCCGACGTGACGCCAGAATCACTGTTCTATCAGCGCCGCACCATTCTTAAGGCGTTGGGGCTGACCGCCGCTACGCTGAGCCTGTCGCCCGCCGCCCGCGCCGACCTGCTCAACTGGTTCCAGGGAAAACGAGCCCCTGCCGCCCCACCCGGCAAGCCGCTGACATTTAGCCAGCCACCGCAGTGGCCCCCTGATCTGGCGCTAACGCCGGAAGACAAAGTCACCGGTTATAACAATTTCTATGAATTCGGTCTGGATAAAGCCGACCCTGCCGCTAACGCGGGTGGTCTCAAGACTGAAGGATGGACGGTGCGGATCGACGGTGAAGTCGCCAAACCCATCACGCTGGATATCGACGATATTCGCCGCCGTTTCCCGCTGGAAGAACGCATCTACCGTTTTCGCTGCGTCGAAGCCTGGTCGATGGTGATCCCGTGGGTCGGGTTTGAGTTATCTCAATTGATAAAACTGGCTGAACCGACCAGCCATGCCCGTTATGTCGCTTTTCAAACCCTGTATGACCCGGCACAAATGCCCGGCCAAAAAGATAGCTTTATGGGGGGAGGTCTCGATTACCCCTATGTCGAAGGGTTGCGTTTAGACGAAGCCATGCACCCGCTGGCCTTCCTGGCCGTTGGTGTTTACGGCAAGACGCTGCCACCGCAAAACGGTGCGCCGATACGGCTGGTCACACCGTGGAAATACGGCTTCAAGAACATAAAGTCCATCGTGCATATCAGCCTGACACGTCAACAACCGCCCTCAACCTGGAATCTGGCGGCACCTAATGAGTACGGGTTTTATGCCAACGTTAACCCTAATGTCGATCATCCTCGCTGGTCGCAAGCCAGTGAACGGGTCATCGGTGCCGGTGGGTTACTGAACGTTCAGCGTCAGCCGACGTTATTGTTCAACGGCTATGCCGATCAGGTCGCCTCGCTGTATCAGGGGCTGGATTTACGGGCCAACTTTTGATCGCCTCAACCTATGACTCCCGCCGCGCTGCGGGCATTCATCCCTATATAGGAACATGACGGTATGCGTCTGACCTCCCGACACATCATCGCCCTGAAAGTCGTGCTGCATCTGGCGGCGTTCCTGCCGCTACTCTGGCTGGTATTCGCCGTTAATCAGGGTGCATTCAGCGCCGATCCGGCAAAAGATATCCAGCATTTTACCGGCCGGATGGCACTGAAACTGCTGCTGGCGACACTGATGGTGACACCGCTGGCACGCTACGGTAAACAGCCGCTGCTGATCCGCTGCCGCCGTCTGCTGGGGTTGTGGTGTTTCACCTGGGCCTGCCTGCATCTGCTCAGCTATGCGCTGCTGGAGTTAGGGGTTAATCATCTCGATTTGTTGGGAAAAGAGATTCTTCTGCGTCCTTATCTGATGCTCGGCATGGTCAGTTGGCTGATACTGCTGGCATTAACCGTGACCTCCACCCAGTCAGCACAGCAAAAACTGGGATCAGGCTGGCAAAAGCTGCACAATCTCATTTATCTTGTCGCGATCTTAGCCCCTGTTCATTATCTTTGGTCGGTAAAATCGCTATCGCCATTACCGATCATGTACGCTTCCGTTGCCGTCATATTACTGCTTTTTCGCTACCAGAAGTTGCGTCGATGGCGTCGTTAATCAGCACTATCTGTACCCAGAAGACGGTATTTTTCGCGTATTTTCGTAAATTTTTGTCAATAGCGTCGCGGGTAACTCCGCAGATAAGACCAGTATTTGGCTGCTAACTGCTACGATATAGCTATAATGTTCAAACTGTGCGGATGGAAAGGGACATTTTCGCTCCGCAAAGGGTGACAAACGGATAGCTTCGCGTTATGTTGTGCGCCACTGAGCCAATCGAGGGAGATAGCAGCACAATGGCAGACAAGTTTCACATTTTGCTCCTTAACGGTCCAAACCTGAATCTGCTGGGAACCCGTGAGCCGGATAAATACGGTCATACGACGCTGGCGGAGATCGTGAGCCGATTGGAACAAGATGCGGCAGCGCTGAACGTGCAGC
The DNA here is from genome assembly GCF_009372235.1 of Dickeya oryzae. Classification (GTDB taxonomy): domain Bacteria; phylum Pseudomonadota; class Gammaproteobacteria; order Enterobacterales; family Enterobacteriaceae; genus Dickeya; species Dickeya oryzae. The sequence continues at coordinate 367,614 of NZ_SULL01000006.1, forward strand.
TTTCCCACCTGCAGTCAAATGCGGAACATGAGCTGATTGACCGTATCCATCAGGCCAGAGGAAACACTGACTTCATTCTGATTAACCCGGCAGCATTTACCCACACCAGTGTGGCGCTACGGGATGCTCTGTTGGCGGTCGCCATCCCGTTTATCGAGATCCACCTGACTAACGTGTACGCACGTGAACCTTTCCGTCATCACTCTTACCTGTCTGATGTGTCAGCTGGGGTGATCTGCGGTCTGGGGGCAGATGGATACCATTATGGTTTACAGACGGCGGTAAAACGCCTGTCAACGTCCAATTAACCATTTCCAATTAACAAGAGTACGGAACCACATTCATGGATATTCGTAAAATCAAGAAACTGATCGAACTGGTTGAAGAATCCGGCATCGCCGAACTGGAAATCTCCGAAGGTGAAGAGTCGGTACGCATCAGTCGTGCTCCGGCACCGGGTAGCTACCCGATGATGCAACAGGCCTACGCACCGATGCCGCAGCAGTTCGCACCAGCGGCCGCTCCGGCAGCCGCGCCAGCCGCTGCTGCTGAAGCCGCCGCACCTGCTGCCATCAGCGGTCACGTGGTACGCTCACCGATGGTAGGTACCTTCTACCGTACGCCGAGCCCGGATGCGAAACCGTTCGTGGAAGTCGGCCAGCAGGTCAAAGTCGGCGATACCCTATGCATCGTTGAAGCCATGAAAATGATGAACCAGATCGAAGCAGACAAAGCGGGTGTGGTGAAAGCCATTCTGGTTGAAAGCGGCCAGCCGGTTGAATTTGACGAGCCATTGGTTGTCATCGAATAACGAGGCTTACCATGCTAGATAAAATTGTCATCGCCAACCGTGGTGAGATTGCGTTGCGCATTTTGCGTGCCTGTAAAGAGCTGGGCATCAAAACCGTCGCCGTGCATTCCACTGCGGACCGCGATCTGAAACACGTATTGCTGGCGGACGAAACCGTGTGTATCGGTCCGGCTCCGTCAACAAAAAGCTACCTGAATATTCCGGCTATTATCGCAGCAGCGGAAATCACCGGTGCAGTGGCTATCCACCCGGGTTACGGTTTCCTGTCTGAAAACGCTGACTTCGCTGAGCAGGTTGAACGTTCCGGTTTTATCTTCATCGGCCCGCGCGCTGACACCATCCGTCTGATGGGCGACAAAGTGTCTGCTATCAGCGCCATGAAAAAAGCCGGTGTTCCCTGTGTACCGGGTTCTGACGGCCCGCTGGGCGACGACATGGATAAGAACCGCGCTATCGGTAAGCGCATCGGTTATCCGGTCATTATCAAAGCCTCTGGCGGCGGCGGCGGTCGCGGTATGCGTGTCGTGCGTAGCGAAAAAGAGCTGGAACAATCGATCGCGATGACCCGCGCGGAAGCGAAAGCGGCGTTCAACAACGACATGGTCTACATGGAAAAATACCTGGAAAACCCGCGTCACGTGGAAATCCAGGTACTGGCCGATGGTCAGGGCAACGCCATTTATCTGGCGGAGCGCGACTGTTCCATGCAGCGTCGTCACCAGAAAGTGGTGGAAGAAGCGCCAGCACCGGGTATTACCTCCGATCTGCGTCGCTATATCGGTGAACGTTGTGCCAAGGCGTGTGTCGACATCAACTACCGTGGTGCCGGTACCTTCGAGTTCCTGTTTGAAAACGGCGAGTTCTATTTCATTGAAATGAACACCCGTATTCAGGTAGAGCACCCGGTAACCGAAATGATCACCGGTGTGGACCTGATCAAAGAGCAGTTGCGTATTGCTGCCGGTCAGCCGCTGTCCATCAAGCAGGAAGAAGTGAAAGTTCGTGGTCATGCGGTGGAATGCCGTATCAACGCCGAAGACCCGAACACCTTCATGCCAAGCCCAGGTAAAATCACCCGTTTCCACGCACCGGGCGGTTTTGGCGTACGTTGGGAATCGCACATTTATGCGGGCTATACCGTACCGCCGCATTACGATTCCATGATCGGCAAACTGATCACTTACGGTGAAAGCCGCGACATCGCCATTTCCCGTATGAAGAATGCGTTGGCTGAGCTGATCATTGATGGCATCAAAACCAACGTGGAATTGCAGATGCGCATCATGTCCGACGAAAACTTCCAGCATGGTGGGACCAACATCCACTATCTGGAGAAGAAACTCGGTCTGCAGTAATTCTCTGCACCAATAAAACGGGTCGGCCTGCGTCGGCCCGTTTTTGTTTCCCACGACTCACCGCGTTCTACGCCACTACACCAATTTTCGCTGGGCAATTGGCTAACATGCCGTAAAATCCCCTGTTTTGTGTCACCTATAACACTGATTCCTGCAGGACTTGAGGGGAAATCATGGATAAACGCTTTCTTCAGGCTCACCGCGAAGCCCGCTGGTCACTGGTGCTAACGCTGGCCTATCTGGTGGCCTGGGTACTCTTTGCCTATCTACCCGACAACCATCCCGGCCTGACGGGCCTGCCACACTGGTTCGAGCTGGCCTGCCTGCTGCTGCCGCTACTGTTCATCGGTCTGTGCTGGCTGATGGTACGCGTCATCTTCCGCGACATATCACTGGAGAATCACGATGCAAAGTGATGTCATCCTGCCATTGATAGCTTACCTGTTATTGGTATTCGGCCTGTCCGTTTATGCCTGGCGGCGTCGCCAGCAGGGTAACTTTCTCACCGAGTACTTTATCGGCAACCGGTCGATGGGCGGCTTCGTACTGGCGATGACGCTGATAGGTACATATGTCAGCGCCAGCTCGTTTATCGGCGGCCCCGGCGCAGCCTATAAATACGGGCTAGGCTGGGTACTGTTGTCGATGATTCAGGTACCGACGATGCTATTGTCACTGAGCATTCTCGGTAAGAAATTCGCGATTCTGGCCCGCCGCTATAACGCCATCACACTGAATGACATGCTCTACGCCCGCTACGGCAGCCGCTTACTGGTCTGGTTTGCCAGCCTGAGCCTGCTGGTGGCGTTTATCGGCGCGATGGCGGTGCAGTTCATCGGTGGTGCCCGGTTGCTGGAAACCGTGGCGCATGTACCCTATAACATCGGACTGTTGATTTTCGGCATTACCATCCTGCTCTACACCGCGTTCGGCGGCTTTCGTGCCAGCGTACTGAATGACGCGTTACAGGGCATCGTGATGCTGATAGGCACGCTGTTGCTGCTGGCTGGCGTGATCTACGCCGCAGGCGGATTGCCCGCCGCCGTCGGAAAACTGGCGCAGATCAACCCGGCGTTGGTCGATCCACACGGCAGCAACCAGATCCTGTCCGCCCCGTTCATGACCTCGTTCTGGATACTGGTGTGTTTTGGCGTGATTGGCTTGCCCAATACCGCCGTGCGCTGCATTTCCTATCGCGATAGCAAGGCGCTACACCGCGGTATCCTGATCGGTACGGTGGTTATCAGCGTACTGATGCTGGGGATGCATCTGGCTGGTGCGCTGGGGCGTGCTATCCTGCCGAACCTGACCATTCCGGATCAGGTATTGCCGGAACTGATGCTCACCGTGCTGCCGCCACTGGCCGCCGGGATCTTTTTGGCCGCACCGACAGCAGCCATTATGTCGAACATTAACGCGCATTTGCTCCAGGCTTCCGCCACGATCGTCAAAGATCTCTACCTGAACGTCTATCCTCAGAAGATAAGCAACGAGCGTTATATCCGCCATCTATCCAGCCTGACCACCCTGCTGCTTGGCTTGCTGGTACTGCTGGCGTCGTGGCGACCGCCGGAAATGATCATCTGGCTGAACCTGCTGGCGTTTGGCGGGCTGGAAGCGGTATTCCTGTGGCCGCTGGTGCTGGGCCTCTACTGGGAACGCGCTAACGCCGCAGGCGCGCTGAGTTCGATGTTCAGTGGGGCTATCAGCTATACCCTGCTCGCCAGCTTCAATATCCAGCTGGCGGGCTTTCATCCGATTGTGCCATCGCTGCTGTTAAGCCTGGTGGCGTTTATTCTGGGTAACCGCGTAGGGCGTCAGCCTGCATCAGCGGTTGCCGCATCTTCATCACTTTGAGGTCAGAGGCTGCTATGCCGTGGATTCAACTGAAAATTAATACCTCCGGCGCACATGCGGAGCAATTAGGCGACGCGCTGTCTGAAAGCGGCGCTGTCTCAGTCACGTTTCAGGACACGCATGACACGCCGGTGTTTGAACCCCTGCCGGGTGAAACCCGTTTGTGGGGCGATACCGACGTGATTGGCCTGTACGACGCCGAAACCGACATGGCAGAGGTGGTCGCTATGCTGGAGCAGGAGCCGCTGCTCGGTGCCGGTTTCCAGCACAAAATCGAACAACTGGAAGACAAAGACTGGGAACGGGAATGGATGGAAAACTTTCATCCCATGCAGTTCGGCAAGCGCCTGTGGATTTGCCCAAGCTGGCGTGACGTACCGGACCCGAATGCGGTCAATGTCATGCTGGACCCCGGTCTGGCATTCGGCACCGGCACCCATCCCACGACGTCGTTGTGCCTGCAATGGCTCGACGGGCTGGATCTGGCTGGCAAAACCGTCATCGATTTTGGTTGCGGCTCCGGCATTCTGGCCATCGCCGCGCTAAAACTCGGTGCCGCGCACGCTATCGGCATCGATATCGACCCGCAGGCGATTCAGGCCAGCCGTGATAACGCGCAGCGTAACGGCGTGTCTGAACGGCTGGAGCTGTACCTGCCAAAGGATCAGCCCAAAGACTTATCTGCAGATGTGGTGGTCGCCAATATCCTGGCGGGCCCGCTGCGCGAGCTGGCACCGCTTATCAGCGTGTTGCCAAAAGCAGGTGGCCATCTCGGTCTGTCCGGCATTCTGGCCTCACAGGCACAAAGTGTCGCGCAAGCCTATGAAGCGCAATTCCAGCTCGACCCGGTAGCAGAAAAAGAAGAGTGGTGCCGCATTACCGGTATGCGTAAACCACTCTAATCCCGAGGTATTCACCTGACGGAACATCGCCGTTGCGTCAGGTGATTCGTACGGATATTTCGTTGGACAAACGGACTCCCCCTGCCATCAATCACTGTTTCTATGCGGTGAAACAGCATATTCAGGCGGATGTTTAATTTCTCCGGCATGTACACAAAATCAGCGAAATAAAAATAACCATTTGTTAATAAAGGAAAAATAAAAATAGCGCAGTAGCAATGCAACATTTCCTTGATCTGTTCCGCTCAATTGCTCAAAGTTTGGCCTTTCCTATCGCGTAAAAAATGCGTAATATACGCGCCCTTGCAGGCACAGTATGGTCACTCTTTGTCTATGCGCATTGGACAATTTCAGCTTCCCAATCGTTTGATTGCCGCCCCGATGGCGGGCGTAAGCGATCGCCCTTTCCGGGCTCTCTGTTACGCGATGGGCGCTGGAATGACGGTTTCCGAGATGCTCTCTTCCAATCCGGAGGTGTGGCGTTCGGACAAATCGCGCTTGCGCATGGTGCATAGTGATGAGCCCGGTATCCGCGCAGTACAGATAGCCGGCGGTGATCCGGATGAGATGGCGGAAGCGGCGAGAATCAACGCCGAAAGCGGTGCGCAGATCATCGACATCAACATGGGATGCCCGGCCAAAAAGGTTAACCGCAAGATGGCGGGTTCCGCGCTGTTGCAGTATCCAGCGTTGGTCAAGCAGATCCTGACAGCGGTGGTAAACGCTGTCGATGTACCGGTCACGTTGAAGATTCGTACCGGCTGGGCACCAGAGCACCGTAACTGTGTAGAGATTGCCAAATTGGCTGAAGATTGTGGTATTCAGGCGCTGACCGTTCATGGACGCACGCGTGCGTGTTTGTTCAATGGCGAGGCGGAATACGACAGCATTCGGACAGTTAAGCAGAGTGTTTCCATTCCCGTTATCGCGAATGGCGACATTACTGACCCGCGCAAAGCCAGAGCGGTTCTTGATTACACCGGGGCTGATGCCCTGATGATAGGACGAGCTGCTCAGGGAAGACCCTGGATCTTTCGGGAAATCCAGCATTATCTGGACACAGGGGAGTTGCTGCCGCCCCTGCCACTGGCAGAGGTCAAGCACTTGTTGATCGGGCATATACGGGAATTGCACGACTTTTATGGTCCAGGCAAGGGATTTCGTATAGCACGTAAGCACGTGTCCTGGTATCTCCAGGAGCACGCCCCAAACGACCAGTTTAGGCGCACATTCAACGCCATAGAGGACGCCAGCGAACAGCTGGAGGCGTTGAAGGCATATTTTGAAAATCTTGCGTAAACAGAAAAAGAGCTGACAGAACTATGTTCGAACAACGCGTGAATTCTGACGTACTGACCGTTTCCACTGTAAACTCTCAGGCTCAGGTAACCCAAAAACCCCTGCGCGACTCGGTTAAACAGGCACTGAAGAACTATTTCGCTCAACTGAATGGTCAGGATGTGAATGACCTGTATGAGCTGGTACTGGCTGAAGTAGAACAGCCGCTGTTGGACATGGTGATGCAATACACCCGCGGTAACCAGACCCGCGCTGCCCTGATGATGGGTATCAACCGCGGTACGCTGCGTAAGAAACTGAAAAAATACGGCATGAACTGATACGCATCCGTTCATCTCTGAAGAAAGGCGCTTCCCTCACGGTAAGCGCCTTTTTTATTGGCGGTATCACGCTGTAGCCTGCGGTTTACAGACACGAGCCTCCTGACGCATCCAATACCTGCCCCGTTATCCAACGGGCATCCGCCGAGGCAAGAAACACCGCCACTGCCGCGACATCCTGCGGTTGACCAAGACGTGAGAAAACGGAATAACGCTCCGCTTTCTGGCGAATGGCCGCATCCTCCAGCATCGTTTTCACCATCTCGGTTTCCGTCACACCGGGGGCAATCGCATTAACAGTAATATGGCGTGCGCCGTATTCCGGTGCCAGCGAAAGGGTCAGGACATTAATGGCACCTTTTGACGCGGCATATACCGCCCGGTTAGCCGCCGCAATTCGGGTACGGGCAGAAGAGATGTTGATAATGCTCCCCCCTGAACGCAGATGCGGCCCGGCAGACTGGATCAAGAAAAAGGGGGCCGTCACGTTAATTGCCATGACCTTGTCGTACAGATCATCTGAGGTGTCTTCCACCGTCGCCAGGGGGGAGATACCAGCGTTATTAACCAAAATATCCAGACCACCGTACCCGGCCGGCTCAAGTGCCTGGTGGAATTGCGCCCAGAGCGCCCGGCTTTGTTGCTTCGGATCAACGGCGAAGTCAGCAGGTATCACCACAGCCTGCGCCCCCAGTTCTCGCGCTCTTAGTGCGGTTTCCTGTGCTGCGTGTGAATCGTCAATATCATGAATACCAATAAAAGCGGCACCCTCCGCCGCCAATCGTTCAACAATCGCTTTTCCAATGCCACGGGCACCACCCGTCACCAACGCGGTTTTACCTTCCACCCGATACTGATTTGTCATTCCCTTTTCTCCACTCTGCCGATTAGAAAACGCCCCTGTCATCACACAGGTAGCCTGGATAGGCGGTGGACTATTTAACGCACATCCTTTTTTCGCCTGCCAACGGCAAACTGTGATCACAATCGCATCAACAGATTATTGTCGCGTCACCAACAAATATCAGTACAAACCATGTGGTTAATCAAAAAATGAACGATCCACATAGTTCTATAGTGTGATTATTCATCAGAACATGAGAACGTCTGTTATGAGTGCGCACACTACCTCCTTTAGCGAAGAGAACCCTTCTGTGCCGTCTTCAATACCGCTTGCGCCTTTCTCCCGTGAGGAGTGGGTAACAATCGGCATGTGCCTGCGTGATTTTTTTGCGTTTCCGGTATCTGGCTCGCTGTCTTCGGTCTGTACCCGGCTTCATCCCCTCTGCCAGCACCAGGTGACGCTGCCAGTTAACCTGACGCAGGATGACTGGCTGGAAGTCGAGTATGACTTTAACCGGTTGTTCGTCGGCCCAATGACGCTGCCAGCGCCACCTTATGCCGCTATTTATCTGCATGCAGAGCCGCAAGTGATGGGGAAATGTACGCTGGAAGTCCGCCAGCTGTACCACCAACTTGGGTATGAAGTACCGCAGGAGAATGGCCTTCCTGACGACCATATCGCTTACGAGATTGACGCCTGTTTACTGCTCTTTTCCTGCCTCTCTCCCACACCAGCACAGCATGACGCCCTGTACTGGCTGGCCCATGACCATCTGGGACAGTGGTTACCGCGTTTTATCGATCGCATCAACAACCATGCGCCAACACCGGTAATTTCATCGGTGGTCGACGTGCTATCGCTTTGGTTTTTCGATTTGCAACGGAGAACATCACATGCGTGACACCCCCAATTCCCCCGACAGACGGCGATTTATAAAAACACTCGCCATTACTGGTGTTGCGGCCAGCTTACCCGGTGGCTTGTTACTGCCTCGTCAGGCTCGTGCGCAAGCGCCTATTCCTTACAACCCGAACAGCTATACGATTTTCCGGAACTCATGTCCGCGAAACTGCTATGACACGTGCAGCCTGAAAACCTATGTGAAAGATGGCGTTATCGCTTACATTGACGGCGCAAAAGAGTCTACCTTCACCCACGGAATGCCTTGCCTTAAAGGGCTCACCTACCCTCGCCGCGTCTACAGCCCTGACCGGATCAAATACCCGATGATTCAGGATGGCCGCGGCTCGGGAAAATGGCGTCGCATCTCCTGGGACGAAGCGATGGAGCGCATCGCCAACAAGATCCTGGAAATCAAAAAGAAAGACGGCTCATTACTGGGTCTGGCGCTCACCAAGTATTCAGGAAACTTCGGCATCCTCAACTATGGCGTTGAAGGCATGATGTCCTCGCTGGGCTATACCACCCGCTTTGTCGGTACGCCGTGTTGGCCCGCTGGTATTGATGCTCAGAGTTACGACATGGGCGATATGTGGTGCAACGACCCTGAAGATTTGGCCAAATCCAAATACATCATTGTCTGGGGCGCTAACCCGGCCTGGTGTTCTCTGCACACGATGAAATACCTTTATCAGGCACGGGAGCGCGGAGCCAAAGTGGTAGTCATCGACCCCATTTTGACCCAGACCGCCGCCAAAGCAGATCTGTACTTACGGATTCGCCCCGCTTCCGACGGCGCACTGGCGCTGGGTATGGCACGGCATCTGTTAGATAACGGGCTGGTTGATAACGAATTTGTCACGCAATATTCGCTGGGGTTCCCAGAGTTTGCGCAATACCTGCGGGAAAATGTCACGGTTGAATGGGCATCTGAACAATGTGGCTTGCCTGCACAGACGATTCGTCAGCTTGCAGAAGAATTTACTGCCGTCAAACCTGCGACAATCTGGATAGGCTACGGTATGCAGCGACATATCAATGGCGGTGCCAATGTGCGAGCCATTGACGCGTTGGTCGCCATGAGCGGCAACATCGGTCTGGAGGGCGGTGGCGCTCGCTACGGCCACCTCTACACCTGGGGGTTCAACTACCACGCCATGATGCAGAAACAACCCGCCGGTTCTGTCGGTTTTACTGGTCAGAGCGGGCCTAAAGGGGAGTTCGACTTCGGCGCTAAAGAAGCATCCAGCTATACCGATCGCAGCCTGAATATCAATAAAACCGCACAATCGATACTGGATACCAACGATCCGCCGATTCGCATGCTATGGGTGTCTTGCAAAAACCCACTCTCCCAGGACTTCGACCATAACAAGATGTTGAAAGCCTTCAATAAACTGGAGATGGTGGTCTGCGTAGACCAATTCTTTAATCAGACGGTGGAGCAGGCCGATATCGTGTTACCAGCGACCACACAGATGGAAGAGTGGAATATCTCGGTATCGTATTGGCACTACTGGCTGACTATCAATCAGCCAGCGATTAAACCGATGTACGAGTGCAAATCCGACCTGGACATCGCGGCTGCGCTTTCGCGCACCATGAACCGGTTATCTCCCGGCTCCTGCACCTTCCCGCAGGATATTGACGGCAAAGAATGGGTGGCAAAAGAGTTTAACGACAGTATCTACAAGCTGTTTGGTATCTCGTCATGGGAAACGTTGCTGGATGGTCCGGTCAAAGCCAAACTTCCACACCCGGCAGCCTGGCATGACCGCAAGTTCAAGACACCGTCCGGCAAATACGAATTTACATCGGCATTGTGTAAAGAGAATGGTCACGCCCTGCTGCCCGAGTACCGGCCAGGAAGAGAGAAAAACTTACCGTTTCAGCTCTTTACCCCCCACACGCTATACGGCCTGCATTCTCAGTTCATCAATCTGGACTGGATGCAGGTCTTCTACCCGGAACCTTTTGTCTACCTCCACCCGGTAGCGGCGCAACAAAAAGGTATCCGTGAACTCGATTGGGTACGCGTCTTTAATGGCACCGGAGAAGTCACAGTCAGAGCCAGACTGACTACCAACGTACCGCAAGACATGCTGCTGATGTACGAGGCCTGGTTTAACAAACAAGCGTTTAACGTACAAAACGTCGTCGATGATACCTCATCAGATATGGGAAAAATGAAGACGGGTGCGCCGGGCTCCGCCATTCACTGTCAGTTCGCGGATATCGCCTTAACGTCGGCACCGGCACAAAGCAGAGTGATGGGAGGAACCCGAGCATGAGACGCGCATTCCTGGTCGATAGTGAAAAATGTATTGGGTGCCGTGGCTGCGCCATGGCCTGCAAAAGTTTTAATCAGTTAGAGCCGGACCTGTTCTGGCGCTATGTCTACCCACTGGGGAAATCCATCTACCCGCACGAAGAGAGGGCTTTTTATTCTCTGGCGTGCAATCACTGTGAGCATCCCGCCTGTCTGGATGCCTGCCCGGTCGAAGCCTATACCAAACGTGAAGACGGCATTGTGGTGCACGACCCGGCGCGCTGCATCGGTTGCAAAAACTGCCTGCGCAGCTGCCCCTACGGGGCTCCTAAATTCAACGAGGTCACCCACAAAGCCGAAAAATGCAGCATGTGCTATGAACGGTTGGATGTGGGGTTACAGACAGCCTGCGTTGAAGCCTGTCCGGTGGGCGCATTAACCATGATAGACCTTGACGAACAGGCCGTTCCCGCCAACGCCGTACAATACCCGCCGGGCTACCCGGTTATGCCATCGCTGAACCCCGGAACGCGTTTCATCATGCCTCGCACGCCAAAACAGGCTGGAGAATAATCATGGAACACTATGAGCTACCTTTGGTTTTCTTTACATCATTAAGCCAGACCGCTGTTGGCATGGCACTGTTTCTGGCCTGGCGGCGTCTGTGCGATCACGCGGTGCCACAACGCAAAGCCTGGTTCATCACCGGCGTGGTGCTAGCCGTGTCATTGATTGGCGCGACCTTCCATCTGGCAGACCCGCTGCACGGTTATAACGCCTTTATCAATCTCAAGCATTCATGGCTTAGTCGGGAAATTCTGGCGGCAGTACTCTTTGCTGCCACTATCGCTCTGGCACTGTTGACTGATGGAAAACAGGTGACGGTGATAGCCGCCGCCGTGATGGGGATCGTGCTGGTGATTGTGCAGGGGCTGACCTACGCAGCGCCTGCGATGGTCGCTATCAACAATGGACTCCCGATGATTTTATATTTGCTGACGGCCTGGGTGATGGGCGCAGCAGCCCTCCCACTACTGGATAAAACGTCGGCCATTTCGCCCCTGCGTCACGGATTAACGTTGCTGATTCTGGCGCTGATCACCGCACCGTTAATCTGGCGTAGTGGCGGAACGATCATGCGTATGACATCAGAGCAATGGGGGTCATCGCCATTTTTCTGGAGTGGGTTAGTCTGTTTTATCATTGCATTCGGCTTATCCTGCCAGCGACAAAAAACAGCCGTCTCCGTCGCAACGGTCGTGATTGCGCTGCTGGGTATCTTCCTGAGTCGAGTGACATTCTTTGGCGATACCATCAGCACTATCATCAATATCGGACAGCCTTACTGACAGAGAAAACACAGCGAACACCTACAGACGACACTGACAAAGAACAACGGGCCTGCCAAAAAGCGAGCCCGTTGCTTTCGCAGTACTCATCCTGCTCAGTTCAGATCACATTCCACCCAGATAGCGGCGTGATCCGAGGCGGCGGTATCCCAGGAGGTCACCGTCGGGAACGGCGTCACCGGATCCGCCCCTTCTTTCGCGGCAATCTTATCGATGTTATAGATACCGCGCCGTTCAATGCCCCAGTCGACCTTTGCCTGATGTAACGGCGTGGAAATGAAAATATAGTCCAGTTGGTTCAAACGTTCGCCAGACTTACCGCCGGAGAAATAATAGGTATAGCGTGCTGTTTCCGGCAAAGCGGGATCGACCACCGGGTGCAAATCCGGCACGGAAAACAGCGGCGTCAGGCTGTGCCAGGGGTTGGCGCTATCCTCGTTCAGATCTCCCATTACCACCACATACTCTTGCTGCAGGTTGTATCCGCGCACGATATCGGCCACACGCTCCGCCTGGGCGAGCCGCCGTCTGGCAGCCCGCTCGCGTTCTTCATCGTTACGCCCGTTCTGGCTTTTGAAGTGGTTACACAGCACATGCACCGGCTGCGTCAGGCCAATGTCGATCGTTACTTCCAGACAATCACGGCTAAACAGCGGGGAAAACGACGCGCTGGTATCAAAAATGTGGGTGCGTAGTTGGGTAATGCGGTGGCGCGTCAGGCAGGCCACATCAATGCCTCGCGGATCATTCGGGCTATCTATCATGACATACTGAGCAAAGGCCTGGTCTGCCAGAATCTGCTGGTTGAAATCATGCAGCACCGCCATATTTTCCACTTCGGCCGCACACAGGATGTCAGCCTTCAGCGCGTTGATCACCAGCCCGGTATTTTTTCGCTGCTGGTCGCTAAACGCCTCGGAACGAAAAACCAACTCGCCTAACCAATCACCGCGTCCCCGGCAGCTTTTGTTAATCCGAAAGCCGGTCTTGCCAGCTTCACTTTTCCAGCTACCCAGCGAGCCGCCATCAACACGCAGGTCGATATAAGGCTGGAGATTACTGGTCAGGGTAAAAACCCGCTCTTTCAAGGCATCGTCATAGTTATCATTTTCCAGCAGTGTTTGTAGCTGGCGTACTTTTTCAAGCAGTTCACTGCTTTGCTGGGGGTCAGGCAGGTTAAGAATCGCGGTACGATGAAACAGGTTTTCGACGTTATAGCTGGCAAGTCTGAGCTTCATAGCTCCTCCTCAGGCAACAGGCTATGGCGGGAAATAACGAGTCTGGCAATCAATTGTTACCACCGTATATCACGACCGCCCGTCACACCGACCTGTGACACGCTGTGGTAAAAAATACTGCTACTCACTATATTCACTAGTACTCACTATATTCATAGCAGATATAAGCCATGTCTTTATGGACTTGGCAAACATCACGACATCACGTAAATTCGCAGCATTTCTGACTCACAACGGCAACAGCCCATATCTGGCAGGAACAATGATGAAAAAATCTCGCTTAGCATTACTTACCGGCGCTTTACTGGTTACCAGCGTACTGGCTCAGGCACAGGACGACCTTAGCGCTATCAAAGCCGCCGGTGTGATTAAATTCGGTACGGAAGGCACTTACGCGCCTTACACTTACCACGATGCCTCCGGCAAGTTAGTGGGTTTCGACGTAGACGTCGGCCGTGCGGTAGCAGAAAAACTGGGCGTAAAAGCGGAATTTGTTGAAGGCCGTTGGGATGGGCTTATCGCGGGTGTGGACGCCAAACGTTATGACGCCGTCATCAACCAGGTGGGTGTCACCAAAGAGCGCCAGGTAAAATATGACTTCTCCAAACCGTACATTGACGCTAAATCTGTACTGATCGTACGGGGTGATAACACCAGCATCAAATCGTTCAACGATCTGAAAGGTCATAAATCAGCCCAAAGCCTGACCAGTAACTATTCTAAACTGGCCACCAGCTACGGTGCAGAAATCGTCCCGACCGATGGCTTTAACCAGTCGCTGGAGCTGGTGCTGAGCGGTCGAGCGGAAGCGACCCTGAACGATAACCTGTCGTTCCTGGACTTCAAAAAACACAAACCTGACGCCAATGTGAAAGTGGTCGCCACCGCAGAAAGCGGCGATCCGTCCGCCATTCTGGTACGCAAAGACCAGCCGCAACTGGTTGATGCACTCAATAAAGCATTGGATCAAATCAAAGCAGACGGCACCTATAAGACGATTTCTGTGCGATACTTTGGACAAGACGTTTCCAAATAATGCATTGATATCGGAGCTATTGTAGATATGCCATCATGGCTACAACTTATGGCAGACTCCTTCTGGAGTCTGCTTTCCGCCGGGCTGACTTTCACTGTTCCTCTCGCGATTCTCTCCTTTATTCTCGGTTTGATGATCGGCGTATTGGTGGCGTTGTTACGCCTGTACGGTGCCACACCGCTCAAAAAGATCTGTGACTTTTATGTGTGGGTGATTCGCGGTACGCCGCTGCTGGTCCAGCTCTTTCTGATTTTCTATGGCTTGCCCAGTGCCGGTATCACGCTGGATGCCTTTCCGGCCGCGCTGATTGGCTTTAGCCTGAACGTGGGTGCCTATAGCTCAGAGATAGTACGTGGTGCGATTCTTTCCGTGCCCAAAGGTCAGTGGAACGCGGCCTATTCGCTGGGTATGAGCGGCGCACAGGCTATTCGCTGGGTGATTGTGCCGCAGTCGGTATTCGTATCACTGCCACCGCTGGCTAACACCTTTATTTCACTGGTCAAGGATACCTCACTGGCCGCCGTGATCACGGTGCCTGAAATGTTTCTGGCCGCGCAACGGATCGTCTCGGTCACCTATGAACCACTCATTCTGTATATCGAAGCCGCACTCATCTACCTGATGTTCAGTACGGTATTGAGTAAATTGCAGGCGCGACTGGAAAAATACTACCAGCGTCACGTCGTGCATTAATCAGCGTAGAGAGCATTAATCCTCGCTCGGCAGGCTGTCCAGCCTGCCACGCTCATCATCAGACAAACTCGACATTCTCCCCGGTTTTCTGTAGCCTTCTTTTTTACCAGCCGGAGAATGTCATGAAACAGACTGTCAATATCGCGCTGATAGGTGATTACACCCCAACCGTCACCGCCCATCAGGCTATTCCCCCTGCTCTTGCCCTTGCTGCCCGCCAGTTAAATCTCACGATGCACTACCAATGGATAGACAGTGAACAGTTGTCGATCGCCCAGCTTCACGCCTTCGATGCAATGTGGTGCGTTCCTGCCAGCCCATACCGTCACGACGACAACATCCTGCAAGCCATTCGGTTTGCCCGCGAAACGCCTATCCCCTTTCTGGGCACCTGTGGCGGTTGCCAGTACGCCCTGCTGGAATATGCCCGCCATGCGCTGGGATGGCACGACGCCAACAACGCGGAAGTCACACAGGAAGGCCGATCGGTAATTACCCCGTTACAGTGCGAAATGGTGGAAAAAGAGGGTGATATCCGTCTGTTGCCTGATTCACGTATCGCCCGCGCCTACGGCCATGAGGCGATTACCGAAGGCTACCGTTGCCGCTACGGCATTAATGAAGCGTTTCGGGATGCGTTCACCGCAGCCGGTATCCGGGTGTCTGGTGTGGATGGCAACGGCGATATTCGTGCTGTCGAAATAATCGATCATCCCTTTTTCGTTGGTACCCTGTTTCAGCCGGAACGCGCTGCACTAAAACAGATAACGCCACCGCTGGCTATTGCTCTCCTTGAGGCAGCGGCAGCGCATTAACCGCAGTTTTTTACACAAGTTGCACCAAATTAGATCAACAGAAGAACAGTTCCACCATTTTGGTGCACCCTATGCCTTTGCTTTATCCCCCCATACCACCCATTTATCCCGATTCGCCACGGATAGGATTTAGTTTTCTGCCCATCTCACCATCATGACAAGCTGGCACTGTTTTTGCTTATTGTTAATGACGGTGTCCGGTTCATCATGCCGGCCCACTGACAGACAGAGCAGGCGCAGCCATGACTGCGCCACAACACAACAAGCACATTACAATTACATTAGGCACATACGATGATTATGAAAAAAGTGATTATGTCCACGCTGGTAGCCAGCGCTTCACTGTTTGCCTTCATCAATCAGGCACACGCGGGCGCAACGCTTGATGCCATTCAGAAGAAAGGCTTCGTACAGTGTGGTATCAGCGATGGGCTTCCTGGTTTCTCGTATGCCGATGCCAACGGCAAATACTCCGGTATCGATGTTGACGTCTGCCGTGGCGTCGCAGCTGCCATTTTTGGTGATGCCAACAAAGTCAAATACACCCCACTGACAGCTAAAGAGCGTTTCACCGCCCTGCAGTCTGGCGAAGTGGATGTGCTGTCCCGTAACACCACCTGGACCTCATCCCGTGACGGTAGCATGGGCCTGCTGTTCACCGGCGTGACCTACTACGACGGTATCGGCTTCCTCGCTCATAACAAAGCCGGACTGAAAAGCGCCAAAGAACTGGACGGTGCCACCGTGTGTATCCAGGCCGGTACTGACACCGAGCTGAACGTAGCCGACTACTTCAAGACCCACAATATGAAGTACACCCCGGTGACGTTTGACCGTTCTGACGAAAGCGCCAAAGCACTGGACTCAGGCCGTTGCGATACGCTGGCTTCCGATCAGTCTCAGTTGTACGCTCTGCGTATCAAACTGGGTAAACCGGCAGACTTCGTCGTGTTGCCGGAGGTTATCTCCAAAGAACCGTTGGGACCGGTTGTACGTCGTGGTGACGAAGACTGGTTTGCCATTGTTCGCTGGACGCTGTTTGCCATGCTGGACGCCGAAGAGATGGGTGTGACCTCTCAAAACGTCGATCAGATGGCTGCCAAGCCGACCACTCCGGACATGGCGCACCTGTTGGGTAAAGAAGGTAACTTCGGTAAAGATCTGAAATTGCCGAATGACTGGGCGTATAAAATCGTTAAGCAGGTCGGTAACTACGGTGAAGTGTTCGAGCGTAACGTAGGTCAGGGCAGTGAGCTGAAAATCAAGCGCGGCCTGAACGAACTGTGGAACAAAGGCGGTATCCAGTACGCCCCTGCTGTTCGCTAATTCCTGATGCAAAAACGGGCACGTGCTGCGAACCAGCCGTGCCCTTGCTTTATCCGTCACTGAGGCTCCAACATGCTGCAACGCCCAACCGTGAAAGGTGATTTATCACTGACTAATCCAGCGGTGCGCGCCTGGTTGTATCAAATCCTTGCTGTCATCATCGTGGTGGTTGCCGCCGCTTACCTGCTGCACAATACCGTCACTAACCTCTCACAGCGTGGAATTACATCAGGTTTTGCCTTTTTAAATAACAACGCTGGCTTTGGTATCGTTCAGCACCTGATTGACTACGATCAGGATGACTCCTACGCCCGCGTTTTTGTTATTGGCCTGCTTAATACGTTGCTGGTTTCAGCTATCTGTATTATCTGCGCCTCACTGCTGGGGTTTATCGTCGGTCTGGCTCGTCTGTCTGATAACTGGCTGCTGCGTAAACTTTCAACGATCTATATCGAAACGTTTCGTAACATCCCACCGTTACTGCAGATCTTCTTTTGGTATTTCGCGGTATTACGCAATCTGCCCGGCCCTCGTCAGGCTGTCAGCGCGTTCGATACCTTTTTTCTCAGCAACCGCGGCCTGTACATTCCGGCTGCGGAGTTTGGCCCAGGCGCACTCCCATCTTTGCTTGCGCTGCTCATCTCTCTGGGATGTGCGATAGCCTTGCATCGTCGGAATAAACGCTACCATGAGCTAACCGGTCAGCAACGCCGCTACTGGCCCATTCCTATCGCAATGTTGGCGGTACTGCTGGGCCTCTCTCATCTGGTTTTTGGCCGGGCACTGCACTGGGATTTCCCGGTCCTGAAAGGATTTAACTTTAGCGGTGGCATGGTGCTTATTCCGGAACTGGCAGCGCTGGCGCTGGCGTTATCGGTGTATACCTCATCGTTTATTGCCGAGATCATTCGCTCAGGTATCCAGTCTGTTTCTCACGGGCAGCATGAAGCGGCACTGTCGCTGGGTCTGCCAAAACCGGTCACCTTACGCAAAGTTATCCTGCCACAGGCACTGCGCGTCATCATTCCGCCGTTGACCAGTCAGTATCTGAACATCGTGAAAAACTCGTCACTGGCGGCTGCCATTGGTTACCCGGATATGGTGTCGCTGTTCGCCGGTACGGTACTGAACCAGACCGGACAAGCCATTGAGACTATTGCCATCACCATGTCGGTCTACCTGATTATCAGTCTGCTGATCTCATTACTGATGAACATCTATAACCGGAAAATCGCCTTAATTGAGCGTTAAAGGAACAGGATGACTATGACAACACACACACCATCCAATCCGACGCCCATTAGCAACGCCATCGTCTGGGCGCGGCGGAACCTGTTCTCCAATGTCACCAACAGCGTGTTGACGTTGGTCTGCCTGTGGTTACTGTGGACTCTGATCCCACCGTTACTCAATTGGGCTATCTTCAAGGCCAATTGGGTTGGTTCAACCCGTGCAGACTGCACCAGTGATGGTGCCTGCTGGGTATTCGTCCATGCTCGTTTCGAGCAATTCATGTACGGGCTTTATCCACGGGAAGAGCTCTGGCGCATTAACTTCGCGCTGGTACTGGCGTTAATCAGCATCCTGCCGATGTTCTGGCGTAATCTGCCGCGCCGTGGCCGTTATATCGCCATCTGGTGCGTAGTCTATCCGCTACTTGCCTGGTGGTTGCTGTTCGGCGGCTTTGGTGGCCTGAGTCGGGTGGAAACCCGTCAGTGGGGTGGTCTGACACTGACTATCATCATCGCGGCGATCGGCATCGCAGGTGCGTTACCGCTGGGAATATTGCTGGCACTGGGACGCCGTTCCAACATGCCGGTGCTACGTGGGCTCTGCGTGATTTTCATCGAGTTCTGGCGCGGCGTTCCCCTGATCACAGTGCTGTTCATGTCCTCAGTCATGCTGCCGTTGTTCCTGACGGAAGGCACCAACATCGACAAACTACTGCGTGCCTTGGTGGGGGTAATTCTTTTCCAGTCCGCGTATGTCGCAGAAGTGGTGCGTGGCGGCTTACAGGCACTCCCGAAAGGACAATATGAAGCAGCGCAATCTCTGGCACTGGGATACTGGCGTATGCAGGGATTGGTCATTCTGCCCCAGGCGCTGAAAATGGTGATCCCCGGTCTGGTCAACACCATTATCGCCCTGTTCAAAGACACCAGTCTGGTAATCATCATCGGTTTGTTCGACCTGTTTAGCAGTATTCAGCAGGCAACCGTTGACCCGGCCTGGCTGGGGATGTCCACAGAAGGCTATGTTTTTGCCGCCATTATCTATTGGATCTTCTGCTTTAGCATGTCGCGCTATAGCCAGCATTTAGAAAAACGTTTTGATACTGGACATAAGTCCCATTGAGGTTATCCATGAACCAGGACACATTGACATCTTCATCCAACCACATGATTACACTGGAAAATGTGAATAAGTGGTATGGGCAGTTCCATGTACTGAAAGACATTAACCTGCAGGTCAGCCAAGGCGAGCGTATCGTGTTATGTGGGCCGTCTGGCTCTGGTAAATCAACCACAATCCGTTGTATCAACCATCTGGAAGAGCACCAACAAGGTCGGATCGTCGTTGACGGCATCGAACTCAATCATGACAGCCGTAATATTGAGAAAGTCAGAACAGAAGTCGGCATGGTATTCCAGCATTTCAACCTGTTCCCGCATCTGACGGTTCTGCAAAACTGTACGCTGGCCCCGTGCTGGGTGCGTAATATGCCGAAAAAAGAAGCTGAAGCATTAGCAATGCATTACCTGGAGCGTGTTCGTATCGCCGCCCATGCCCATAAATATCCGGGCCAGCTTTCCGGCGGCCAGCAACAGCGCGTTGCGATTGCCCGCTCACTGTGCATGAAACCGAAAATCATGTTGTTTGACGAGCCGACATCCGCACTGGATCCGGAGATGGTAAAAGAGGTGCTGGATACCATGCTAGGTCTGGCAGAAGATGGTATGACCATGCTGTGCGTTACCCATGAAATGGGCTTCGCTCGCACGGTAGCTAACCGGGTGATCTTTATGGATCAGGGTGAGATCGTTGAACAAGCGCCACCGGATATCTTCTTCGGTAGCCCACGTTCAGAACGCACACAAACGTTTCTGGCGCAAATCCTGCACTGATCACCGCATACCCACAATACACAACGACCCAGCCCGCCCACGATGTGCGGGCTTTTTTATGTCCCCATTTTGCATATTAAAATCAGCGATAAATACTCTTCGGTGGACAGCACTGTCCGCTGAAGATGTTTTCATGCACACAGCATAAAACAGCAGGGGTATATAGAGGAGAAGCGATGAGGTATGAAAGCGACGGTGGAACCGATGCCCGGATGAAGAGGCTCGCGTATAAATCAGCGTA
>NZ_ML762922.1:0-110325 GCF_009372235.1 Dickeya oryzae
GAAAACGGTGCTCAAAGAATTTACTGTTTATTCGTAATGAATTAACTGTTGTCACTCTTCAAGACTTTCACTAAATATTTTAGTGAAGTGTCCTGCGAGTGCCCACACAGATTGTCTGATTGATTGTTAAAGAGCAGTGCGACCGGCCTGAGCCTGCTGTCGCGAGGTGGCGTATACTACGCTTTCCTCATGAAGTGTCAACGATTATTTTCGTTTCCGCTTCCTGACACCGCGCTGCGTTGCCGCTGTTGCCGTGTCAGTGGAGGCGCATTATAGGGAGTTATTCCGGCCTGACAAGCGTAATTTTCACAAAAAAAAACCGACAGCTCACTTTTTAACCCAAAACACCATTATCAGAATGTTTTTTGAACATACTGGTGATAAAAAACCCGAACCCCAGCAGTAAACCGGTGTTCGGGTTTAAAAGACACGACACTTCTATTCGTGATCAACGACTCGTGAATAACTACTGTCGGGCAACAATGGTGTCGTTTTCTACATCCAACGTCACTGCTTTCCCAGGTACTAAAGCCCCAGACAGTATTTGCTGTGCCAACGGATTTTCAATCATCTGCTGAATAGCCCTTTTCAGCGGACGAGCACCGTAGACAGGGTCAAACCCTGACTTGCCAAGTAATTCCAGCGCAGCATCAGAGATAGACACGGTATAACCTCGCTCTTCCATGCGTTTATAAAGACGCTGCAATTGGATCTGAGCAATAGACGTAATATGAGCTTGTCCCAATGGATGGAACACCACGACCTCATCAATACGGTTGATGAACTCAGGGCGGAAATGATGGCTGACAACGCCTAACACCATGTCACGCATCTGGCCATAATTCATTTCGCCGAATCGTTCCTGAATAAGGTCTGACCCGAGGTTAGACGTCATGATCACCACCGTATTACGGAAGTCCACCGTGCGACCTTGCCCATCAGTCAAGCGCCCATCATCCAGCACCTGAAGCAGAATGTTGAACACATCAGGATGCGCTTTTTCCACTTCATCCAGCAAGATAACGGAATAAGGCCGGCGACGTACCGCTTCAGTCAGATATCCACCCTCTTCATAACCAACGTATCCAGGAGGCGCACCGACCAGCCGAGAAACCGAATGCTTTTCCATAAACTCGGACATATCAATACGCACCATCGCGTCATCACTATCGAACAAGAATGACGCCAGTGTTTTGCATAACTCGGTTTTACCCACACCGGTCGGGCCGAGAAATAAAAATGAACCAATAGGACGATTGGGGTCCGACAACCCGGCACGGCTACGGCGAATCGAGTTAGCGACAGCCTCTACCGCTTCATTCTGCCCAATGACCCGCTGGTGTAGCTCTTGCTCCATACGCAGCAATTTTTCTCGTTCACTTTCCAGCATCCGTGAAACCGGAATCCCCGTCCAGCGGGCCAGAACCTCAGCAATCTCGGCATCAGTTACGCGATTGCGCAGCAGATGCATGGTTTTACCTTCAACCTGCGTGGCTGCCGCCAGCTGTTTTTCCAGTTCAGGGATTTTGCCGTACTGCAGTTCTGACATTCTCCCTAAATCCCCCTGGCGTCTTGCCTGCTCCAGGGAAATCTTGGCTTGTTCCAGTGCTGCTTTAATATTTTGCGTACCAGTCAGCGACGCTTTTTCCGCTTTCCACTCTTCTTCCAGTTTCGAGTATTCGCGCTCTTTCTGCTCCAGTTCGGTATTGAGGATCTCCAAACGTTTCAGACTGGCTTCATCCGACTCTTTCTTTAAGGCCTGTTGTTCCAGTTTTAACTGAATAATTCGGCGATCAAGACGATCCAACGGCTCTGGTTTCGAGTCAATCTGCATGCGGATACTGGAAGCGGCCTCATCAATCAGGTCGATAGCTTTATCAGGCAATTTTCTATCTGAGATATACCGATGCGACAGCATAGCCGCTGCAACAATCGCGGGGTCGGTGATTTGCACGTGATGGTGCAGCTCATACCGTTCTTTCAGACCACGCAGAATGGCGATCGTGTCTTCAACCGTCGGCTCAGCGACGAACACCTTCTGGAAACGACGTTCGAGTGCAGCATCTTTTTCAATAAACTGGCGGTACTCATCCAGTGTGGTAGCACCGACACAGTGCAGTTCGCCACGCGCTAATGCTGGCTTCAGCATGTTACCTGCATCCATCGCACCATCAGCCTTACCAGCACCGACCATGGTGTGCAGTTCGTCGATGAAGAGAATGACACTACCTTCCTGTTTAGACAGGTCATTCAGTACGCCTTTCAGGCGTTCTTCAAACTCACCACGGTATTTTGCCCCGGCAACCAGTGCCCCCATATCAAGTGACAGCACACGTTTATTTTTCAAACCTTCGGGGACTTCACCATTAACGATACGCTGCGCCAGTCCCTCGACAATCGCCGTTTTACCGACACCGGGTTCACCAATTAAAACCGGGTTGTTCTTGGTTCTGCGTTGTAGCACCTGAATGGTACGGCGAATTTCCTCATCACGGCCAATCACCGGATCCAACTTGCCTTGCTCAGCGCGTTCGGTAAGGTCGATCGTGAATTTTTTCAGCGCCTGACGTTGATCTTCAGCGCTCTGTTCGTTGACTTGCTGCCCACCACGAACCTGCTCGATTGCATGAGTCACGTTCTGTTGTGTCGCTCCGGCGTTCTTTAAGAGATCGCCAAGTGTCCCGCGCGATTCAAATACCGCCAACACAAATAATTCTGAAGAAATGAAAGTGTCGCCCTTTTTCTGCGCCAGCTTGTCGCAGATATTGAGCGTCCGTACCAGCTCACTGGACGGTTGAACATCGCCACCGGTGCCTTCCACCTGTGGTAAACGACTAATTGCCTGCTCTATTTCATTTTTAAGGCGATTAACGTTCGCACCGGCGGCCGTCAGCAACGGGCCGACAGTCCCCCCTTCCTGATTAAGAAGGGCGCTCATCAAATGCAATGGTTCAATGAATTGATGGTCTCGTCCGAGGGCGAGAGATTGGGCATCAGCGAGGGCAAGCTGGAATTTGTTGGTAAGACGATCCAGACGCATAACTCCTCCCATACATACTGGTCAAAATTGCTACTGGAGATTAAATGAGGTCATTCCTCAAAAATTCAAGATTATTTTGCCAGTAATAATAGAAGGAAAAACGTTAATCCTCCGGATCGTCTTAATTCAATAGGTTATATCAGCCAAATCAAAGTTGCCATACGTCCGGTCATACCATCGCGTCGATAGGAGAAAAATCTACCCGAATCGCTGACCGTACAGTACTCGCCACCAAACACCTGGGTGACACCCGCAGCCTCTAAACGCAAACGAGCCAGCTGATAAATATCGGCAAGGAATTTACCATTGCGGGGAACGAAAGCGCAATCGGCGATGGGATCAACTTGCAGAAAAGCCTCACGAACCTCCCCCCCGACTTCAAATTGCTGCGGACCAATAGCAGGCCCCATCCACGCCAGAATATCTGCCGGGCGAGCATGAAAATGGCGTAGCGTCTCTTCGAGTACACCAGCCTGTAAACCCCTCCAGCCTGCATGTGCAGCTGCAACTTCATCGCCATTAGCTGAACAAAACAGAACCGGTAGACAGTCTGCCGTCATTACTGCACATACCCGATCCTGACGGGTAGTATAAGCGGCATCCCCTGTCAGTGAATCAGATGACACCTGATCAAGATTAATCACTTGAGTGCCATGCACCTGCTGTAGCCAATGTGGCATGACAGGCAATCCGGCGGTGGCGAGCAGACGCTGTCGGTTGTCCTGAACGTGCAGCGGAGAATCTCCCACATGATTCCCCAGATTGAGTGAATCATAGGGTGCACTACTGACCCCACCTAACCGTGTGGTGCTGCAGGCCCGCACCCGAACCGGGGCAGGCCAGTCCGGTATTAACATCATGCTGTCAAACGACATGCCATCACCAGTCAAGTTGATCTTTGAACGCTTCGGTATCCACTTTCAATGCGGCGATCAGATCTACCATATCCTGCGGCAACGGCGCATGCCACTCCATCTGAATACCGCTGATAGGATGATAAAGCCGCAACATGGTGGCATGCAGCGCCTGACGATCAAAATTGCGCAGCGTCTCGATAAATTCATCGGACGCTCCTTTAGGCAGACGCGGACGACCGCCATACAACGGGTCTCCCACCAAGGGATGATTGATGTGTGCCATGTGGACACGGATCTGGTGGGTTCTTCCTGTCTCCAACCGCAACCGCAACCGCGTATGCGCACGGAAATGTTCCATAATGCGATAGTGAGTGACGGCGGGTTTCCCCATCGGATGCACCGCCATATGGGTACGCTTGGTCGAATGGCGTGCGATTGGCTCATCGACTGTACCGCCTGCTGTCATCGTACCGATGGCTACGGCTTCGTATTCACGGGTGATTTCACGCGCCTGCAGCGATTCAACCAATCTGGTCTGTGCTGGCACCGTCTTCGCTACCACCATCAGTCCAGTGGTATCTTTGTCTAAGCGGTGAACAATACCGGCACGTGGCACATCCGCAATCTGCGGATAATGATGTAACAACGCATTCAGCACCGTACCATCCGGGTTGCCAGCCCCCGGGTGTACGACCAGGTCACGCGGTTTGTTGATCACCAGGATATCGTCGTCTTCGTACACAATATCCAGCGAAATCGGCTGGGCTTCCCAGCGCGCGTCTTCCTCAATAAGGGCATCAATGGCAACGGACTCTCCACCAAGCACTTTCTCTTTTGGTCTATCGACCATATTGCCGTTAATCTGTACCCGCTGTTCCAAAATCCATGTTTTTATGCGAGAACGCGAATAATCAGGGAACAATTCGGCCAAAGCCTGATCTAAACGTTGTCCAAGTTGAGATTCGGCCACCGTCGCGGTGAGTTGTACTTGTTGGGACATAGTATGCTGCTTCTTATTAACGTTGGGTTTTAACGGCGATGCCGTTTAAAATAATGTACCATTGTAGCTGGTCTTAATCGGGAGCTTAACGGACAGTTTCCCGGAAAAACACTCTGAGGATAATCAAATCGTCATGACGCGTATGAAATACCTGGTGGCTGCTGCCACGTTGAGCCTGACGCTGGCTGGTTGCTCCAATTCCAAAGATGCGGTTCCCGACCGTCCACCTTCAGAACTGTATGCCACCGCCCAGGAAAAACTGCAGGACGGCAACTTTAAAGCAGCCATCACTCAGTTGGAAGCGTTGGATAACCGTTATCCATTCGGCCCTTACTCCCAGCAGGTCCAGCTAGACCTGATTTACGCCTATTACAAATCCGCCGAGTTGCCGTTGGCTCAGGCGTCGATTGATCGTTTCATTCGCCTTAACCCAACGCATCCAAACGTGGACTATGTCCTCTACATGCGTGGGCTGACCAACATGGCGCAGGATGACAGCGCGCTGCAGGGTTTCTTTGGTGTTGATCGTTCAGACCGTGATCCTCAGTATGCCCGTGCGGCATTTAAGGCGTTCAATCAGTTACTCCAGGGGTACCCGAACAGCCAGTACGCAACGGACACCAGTAAACGCCTGGCATTCCTGAAAGAACGGTTGGCCAAGTATGAACTCTCTGTCGCACAGTATTACACGAAACGCGGCGCCTATGTTGCGGTGGTTAACCGTGTAGAGCAAATGCTGAAGGACTATCCAGACACGCAGGCGACGCGCACTGCGCTACCGCTGATGGAAAATGCCTATCGGGAATTGCGACTGACTGCAGAAGCCGACAAGGTGGCCCGGATTATTGCCGCCAATCCTGCCTGAAGGAACACCTGAATCTGCATTATCACGGCAACTCAGGTTGCCGTTTTTTTACCGTCGTATCGATGAATTTCGCCAATTTACCTGCAAAAATCACTCAATACATCCAATAGATAATGGCACACGCCTGATGAAGCGACAAGCCCGCCGCACCGATTCCCCAAAGCCGCTCACAAATCAATTCATATGACGGAAAAGTGACCAAAAAAAGTGATCAAAATCACCCACTTTGTATCGTCTAGGGGTATGCTGAAATCACCAAGACGGAAAAGGCAGAGAGGTAAGTTTTTATGACTATCAACATTACCAGCAAACAGATGGATATTACCCCCGCAATACGTCAGCATGTCGAAGACCGTCTCACCAAACTGGATAAGTGGCAGGCCCAGTTGATCAATCCGCACATAATCCTGTCCAAAGAGCCTCAGGGTTTTGTGGCTGATGCGACCATTAGCACGCCAAATGGCCCACTGGTGGCCAGCGCCAAACATGAAGATATGTATGCTGCTATCAATGAATTGATCGCCAAACTGGAGCGGCAGCTAAACAAAGTCCAGCATAAAGGCGAAGCTCGCCGGGCAGACGCTGGCATCAAAGATGTAAACTTACAGGCTTCGGCGGAATAACAGGAACGGGTCGAGGAACTACCGTATCCTTGTGTTGAGTGACAGATTCTCTCCGTTGTCTGAAACGCGCCGTAAGGCGCGTTTTTTTATGCTGGCAACGTCGGTACTGCTGAACGGCTCGTGGCATTGTTCATCGCTCCTTGTGATTTTGTGTTGACAGGATGAAAAGGCAACAGTTACCTTAAACAGCATTCCCTATAAGGATATAGTCACATGACGCCAAAACTGTTTTTCTTCGTATTCTTCTTTACTCTCCCCAACGCGGGGGCCGATTTGTCGTGTGAGTAAGAATACGAAGACGAACAAAAAAAGCCTCCTCACCCAGGAGGCTTTTTTATTGGACAGCAAACAGGTACACACCATGACCGATAACCCATTACTGGCGCTGCGCGAACGTATTACCGCGCTGGATACACAACTACTCGACCTGTTAGCGCAACGGCGAGAACTCGCGCTCGATGTGGCGAGGGCCAAACAGCATTCTCATCGCCCCATTCGCGACAAAGAACGTGAGCGGGATTTACTGTCCCGGTTAGTTGATGAGGGGAAGAAACGGCAGCTCGACGGCCATTATATTACCCGTCTGTTCCAGTTGATTATCGAGGACTCCGTTCTGACGCAGCAGGCGCTGCTGCAGCAGCATCTGAACGCAGGCGAATCTCACTCTGCCCGCATCGCTTTTCTCGGCCCCAAAGGCTCCTATTCCCATTTAGCCGCGCGCCAGTATGCGGCACACCACTTTGACCAGATCGTGGAATGTGGCTGTCAACGTTTTCAGGACATCGTCAACCTGGTGGAAACCGGGCAGGCAGATTACGCCGTGCTGCCGATAGAGAACACCAGCTCCGGCTCAATCAACGATGTTTACGACCTGCTGCAACATACCGGGTTATCCATCGTCGGCGAACTGAGCACCCCCATTGACCATTGTGTGTTAGTAGCAGTAGATACGCAGTTGGATCAAATCCAGACTGTTTATAGCCACCCACAACCTTTCCAGCAGTGCAGTCATTTTATTAACCGGTTTCCACACTGGAAAATCGAGTATTGTGAAAGCACTGCGGCGGCCATGGCAAAAGTCGCTGAGCTCAATTCCCCACATGCCGCGGCGCTGGGCAGCGAGGCAGGTGGAATGCTTTATCAATTGCAGGTGTTAGAGCATAACCTGGCTAATCAGGCGCAAAACATCACCCGATTCATCGTTCTGGCTCGCAAGCCTATTGAAGTCACCGAGCAAGTTCCCGCCAAAACCACCCTGATCATGGCGACTGGCCAACAATCCGGTGCACTGGTGGAGGCACTGTTGGTGCTACGTGAACATGGTATTGTGATGACCAAACTCGAGTCACGCCCCATAAATGGCAACCCGTGGGAAGAGATGTTTTATATTGATGTGCAGGCGAATCTGCGTAACGACACAACCCGTAAGGCCCTACAGGGACTGGCGGCGATTACACGTTCACTCAAGGTTCTGGGCTGCTACCCCAGTGAAAATGTAGTGCCAGTAGAGCCGTCATAATCGGCATGATGCCCGGCATACACTGCGACTTTATCAGCAAAAAAACCACCATCTCAGGATGGTGGTTTTTTATGAAGGCCTATTACTGACTACTGGCGAATATCGTTCGCCTGGCGCAACAGAGTACGACTTTCCGCCATGAACCGCCGGGAATAATCGCCGAACCAGTGTTCAACCTTCTCAAAACTGCGGACAAACGCCTCTTTATCCCCCGCTTCCAGCAACGAAATCGCTTCACCAAAACGCTGGTAGTAGCGTTTGATCAACGCAAGATTATTGCCTGAAGACATGATGATGTCGGCGTAGAGTTGCGGGTCTTGTGCAAACAAGCGCCCCACCATCGCCAGTTCAAGGCGATATATCGGCGAAGAGAGCGCCAGCAATTGTTCCAGTTGCACATTTTCTTCTGCCAGATGAAGCCCATAGGCAAAGGTCGCGAAATGGCGCAACGCCTGAATGAACGCCATGTTCTGGTCATGCTCCACTGCACTGGTGCGATGCAACCGGGCTCCCCATACCTGGATTTGCTCCAGTAACCATTGATAGGCTTCAGGTTGACGCCCATCGCAATACACCACAACCTGTTTAGCCAGGCTACCTGTATCTGGACCAAACATGGGGTGCAATCCCAGAACCGGACCATGATGTGCCGCCAACATCGCCTGCAGAGGCCCATTTTTAACCGAAGCCAGATCAACCAGAATACAGTCATCGGGTAGTCGGGGAAGACGAGCAATAACCTGCTCAGTTACATGGATCGGAACGCTCACAATAACCATGCCAGCATCGGCCAGCAGGGCTTGTGCCTGTGGCCAATCCTCTTGTTCCAGAATACGAACCTGATAGCCAGACAGCGTCAGCATTCTGTCAAACAGACGCCCCATCTGCCCACGTCCCCCGACGATCACAATCGGTCGTAGCGACGGGGAAAGTGTTTTAAACCCTTTGTCATTCTCACTGGCATAGGACTCTCGCATCACCCGACGCAGAACATCCTCGATCAAATCAGGAGGAACACCTAACGCTTCGGCTTCCTTACGTCGTGAACTCAGCATTGCTGCTTCCCGATCAGGCGCATAAATTGGCAAACCATAACGACTTTTCACCTCGCCGACTTCCGCCACCAGGCGCAACCGGCGCGATAACAACGCCAATAATGCTTTATCTACCTCATCTATCTGATCACGCAATGCGGTCAGTTCAGCGACCATCTTGTTCTTCTCCTTACTGATTGGCGCTTATCGCACCCAGTTCCTTATGAACCGAGCGCAACAATGTTTCTGTGCTTTCCCAACTGATGCAGGCATCGGTCACCGACACACCATAGCGCATGTTCGCTCGCGGTTGCTCGGATGACTGACTACCTTCATGGATATGACTTTCCAGCATCAGTCCAATGATAGAACGATTGCCCGATTTGAGCTGTTCAATCACAGACTCGACTACCAACGGCTGCCGACGGTAGTCTTTGTTGGAGTTACCGTGGCTACAATCTATCATCAGCGCCGGATTCAGTCCTGCATCGCGCATCTGTTTTTCACATTCAGCGACGTCTTCTGCACTGTAATTCGGCGTTTTACCGCCACGCAGGATTACATGCCCATCAGGGTTCCCGTGTGTTTGCAGCAGACACACCTGCCCACTCTGGTTGATACCCACAAAACGGTGCGGCATTGAAGCGGCTTTCATCGCATTGATAGCCGTCCCCAGACTACCGTCTGTACCGTTCTTGAACCCTACAGGCATAGACAGCCCGGAAGCCATTTCGCGATGGGTCTGGGATTCGGTGGTTCTGGCACCAATCGCCGACCAGCTAAACAGATCACCCAGGTATTGCGGGCTATTGGGATCCAATGCCTCGGTCGCCAGCGGTAACCCCATGTTGACCAGTTTCAACAACAGGTCACGGGCGATATGTAACCCCGCTTCCATATCAAAGGAACCATCCATGTAAGGATCATTGATAAGCCCCTTCCAGCCAACGGTAGTACGAGGTTTTTCAAAATAGACACGCATAACGATATACAACCGATCGCTCAATTCGGCTGATAAAGACTGCAGACGACGGGCATACTCCAGTGCGGCATCCGTATCATGAATAGAACAGGGACCACACACCACCAGCAGACGCTTATCATTACCATGAATAATGTCAGCGATGGTTTTACGCGCTTGCGCTATCGCCAGCTGTTCCGGCTCGTTAAGCGGGAATTTGGCTTTCAATTCGTCAGGCGTGATGAGAATCTGTTCGGCGCTGATATGGATATTATTGAGCGTGTCTTTTTGCATGATGGTGATCCTGTTTATTCCTTTGGTATGAAGGGAGCGGTCGTCATTATCAGTAACAGGTTCACACCTTAGCACACCACCCGTAAACATCACAAGCCATAAGTGTAAAGCTAAAGTTACTGGTGGAAAATCGTACCTGCATCACAGATGCTGGCTGTGTGGATTAAAAGAATATGTTGCTACTACAGCAAAACAGGAAAGAAGTCACGTACCCGCCCCGCTATCTTTTTACAAATCCCCGCCAAAAATACAAAAAAACCAATAAATATTAATACATTAAAGGATGAGCATACTATTTTTCACCAATAACGATAAATGAATACAATCTGATTATTGGACATCTCGTCACCATTCCCCAGGTTGAAACCAGTTGGCATACACAAACCACAACCGTAAAGTATTTTATACACAACTCATTCTCTACGCTATCAACATCCCCTACTCGCTTTCAACATCACGGTTGAAGGGGGAGTTCAGGCGTTCAATCTGGCAGC
Source organism: Dickeya oryzae (assembly GCF_009372235.1). Lineage (GTDB taxonomy): Bacteria > Pseudomonadota > Gammaproteobacteria > Enterobacterales > Enterobacteriaceae > Dickeya > Dickeya oryzae. The sequence continues at coordinate 10,688 of NZ_ML762922.1, forward strand.
AAAAAGCCATGAATAGCCGTTCTCTATCTGAAATCATTAAAGGAAAAACAGGGAATTGCGTAATATTAGGGGTATTCATCTATCCAGCAGCAAATGGTACAGGTTCAATCATGAGAAACGGTATGGTACTCGTGGGGTTATTGCTTCTTGTCGGCTGTCAGCCTCCACCATCAACGTCACCGACTAAAAACGGGCATAGCGCCTGGTATGAGGCTGGGTATAACGACGCCAGCAGTGGACTTATCGTCAAAGATGACGAAACACTGTCAGAATGGTTTGGTAACCCAGATGTTGATCGCCACGCTTATCTGGATGGATATCAGGCTGGTCAGCGCGCATGGTGCAATAGCAGTAACATTGAGACCTGGGGACGAGCGGGAAAACCCTTTCCGCCCAGTTGTGATGGAGCCAATGACGCTGAAACGTTAAAAAAAGTGTGGCAGCGTGCGGCAGATGCTCTCCCAAGCCATTCATCCCGCTAGCGCTTTTATCATACAGACCGGCTGGAAACGCACTGTACATACCATAAAGGTACACACACCATAAGGTATAAAAGAAAAAGGGGTGGCAGATGCCACCCCTTATCGCTTTCGGATGTTGCGAAAGCGGATGCTTAGTTAAGACGCTCTTTGATACGAGCAGACTTACCAGCACGCTCACGCAGGTAGTACAGTTTGGCTTTACGCACAGCACCACGACGTTTAACGGTAATGCTATCCACTACCGGAGAGTGCGTCTGGAATACGCGCTCTACACCTTCGCCGTTAGAAATCTTGCGAACAGTGAATGCAGAATGCAGACCGCGGTTACGAATTGCGATAACCACGCCCTCGAATGCCTGCAGACGTTTTTTAGAACCTTCAACGACCCATACCTTAACTTCCACGGTGTCACCCGGACGGAATGCAGGTACGTCTTGCTTCATCTGCTCTTGTTCAAGCTGCTTGATAATATTGCTCATAATATGTCTCTTACCCTAGGTAAACTGATATTTGGGTTCGCCCGGCACTGCCGCAACGTCCCCCTAATACTCATTGTTGTTCAGACTGATATTCCTGTTGAAACTCAGTCAACAACGTTGCTTGCTCGTCAGTCAGAGCTAGGCTTTTCAGAAGTTCAGGTCTTCTAAGCCAGGTTCGGCCCAGCGACTGCTTCAAACGCCAGCGGCGTATTTCAGCATGATTGCCCGACAGCAACACCGCCGGTACATCCATACCTTCCAACACTTCAGGACGGGTATAATGGGGACAATCCAGCAATCCATCAGCGAAAGAATCTTCTTGTGCTGATGCCTCATGACCCAGAACGCCGGGAATAAACCTGGCGACCGAATCAATCAGCGTCATTGCTGGCAGTTCGCCACCACTGAGAACGTAGTCACCGATTGACCATTCTTCGTCAATTTCGGTTTGAATGACTCGCTCATCAATGCCCTCGTACCTTCCACAAACCAGGATTATCTTCCGGTGTGCGGCGAGTTGACGTACGCCTTGCTGATCCAGTTTGCGACCCTGCGGTGACAGATAAATCACCCGGGCTCCTTCGCCTGCCGCTGCTTTCGCTGCATGAATGGCATCCCGCAAAGGTTGCACCATCATCAACATACCGGGGCCGCCGCCATAAGGGCGATCGTCCACAGTACGGTGTCGATCGTAAGTGAAGTCTCGAGGACTCCAGTACTGTACGCTCAGCAGGCCATTTTTAACTGCCCGGCCAGTGACTCCATAATCAGTAATGGCGCGGAACATCTCAGGAAACAGGCTAATCACCCCAATCCACATAGTACCGTTCCACTCATTGACTGCAGACTCTATAGAGTTCAAAAACCAGGATCCCAGTCTACTTCAATACGATGCGTAGACAGGTCAACATGCTTGATAACCTGTTCAGTCAGAAACGGAATCAACCGTTCCTTAACCCCGTAAGCATCTTTCAGGTTGGCTCTCACGACCAAAACGTCATTAGAACCGGTTTCCATCATATCGATGACTTTTCCCAGTTCGTAGCCACCTACGGTGACAACGTCGCAACCAATAAGATCCTTCCAGTAATAATCACCTTCATCCAGGTCAGGCAATTGAGCCGAATCCACGACAATTTCGCAATTGGTCAATAAATTCGCCGCTTCCCGATCGTCAATATCTTTAATCTTGATGACCAGGTCCTGATTATGGTGCCGCCAGCTCTCGATCTCGATCGGTTGCCACAGCCCTTTATTCCGGATAAACCAAGGTTGATAATCAAAAATGCTTTCGGCGTCTTCGGTGGATGAAAACACTCTGAGCCAACCTTTAATGCCGTACGTCGACCCCAATTTTCCCAACACAACCGGGTTGACCGGGGCTTTCGGGCTGAGTTGCTTGCTCATTACCACCACCGCAACAGATTATGCTGCTTTTTTCGCGTCTTTGATCAGCGCGGAAACGCGATCAGAAACGGTAGCGCCCTGGCCAACCCAGTGCTCGATACGGTCAAGGTCCAGACGCAGAGCTTCTGCTTTACCGGTAGCGATCGGGTTGAAGAAACCTACGCGCTCAATGAAACGACCGTCGCGCGCATTGCGGCTATCGGTCACAACGACTTGATAGAACGGGCGTTTTTTAGCGCCGCCACGTGCCAAACGAATTGTTACCATAACATCCTCTTTAGTTAATAAAACAACCGGGCCCCATCGAGGAACGGGGCCCAGTGTCATATAAAAAGCCCGAAGATTTTACTCATTTTGGTGCAAAAAGCAATCTAAAACCATGCGCTCACACCACCGACTTTTCTTTCGGGGTCATTCATTACGTCTTAGCGGCCCGGAAAACCTGGCGGCATCATTCCTTTCATGCCACGCATCATCTTGGCCAGACCGCCGTTCTTCATCTTTTTCATCATGCGTTGCATATCGTCAAACTGTTTCAGCAACCGGTTAACGTCCTGCACCTGCATACCAGACCCCATTGCAATGCGGCGCTTGCGCGACCCTTTGATGATTTCTGGTTTAGCGCGCTCCTGTAGCGTCATGGAGTTGATGATAGCCTCCATACGCACCAGCACTTTGTCATCCATCTGCGATTTAACGTTATCTGGAATCTGCCCCATGCCCGGCAACTTGCTCATCATGCTGGCCATGCCACCCATGTTGCGCATCTGCTTGAGTTGATCCAGAAAATCGGTCAGGTCAAAGCCATCGCCCTTTTTCAGTTTCTTGGCCAGCTTTTCTGCCTGAGAGCGATCAACCTTGCTTTCTAGCTCCTCGATCAACGAGAGTACGTCGCCCATCCCCAGAATACGGGAGGCGATACGATCGGGGTAAAAAGGCTCCAGTGCGTCGGTCTTCTCGCCCACACCTAAGAACTTGATAGGCTTGCCAGTGATATGACGGATGGAGAGCGCCGCACCGCCGCGAGCATCACCATCGATCTTGGTCAAAATCACCCCAGTCAACGGCAACGCTTCATTAAAGGCTTTCGCGGTATTCGCAGCATCCTGCCCCGTCATCGCGTCAACAACGAATAGCGTTTCTACCGGGTTGATCGACGCGTGCACCTGCTTGATTTCGTCCATCATCGCGTCATCGACATGCAGACGACCGGCGGTATCCACTAACAGCACATCATAGAACTTCAGTTTGGCATGCTGTAGGGCATGATTAACGATATCAACGGGTTTTTCATTCGCATCAGAAGGAAAGAAATCAACACCAACAGTCTGTGCCAATGTTTCCAACTGTTTGATAGCTGCCGGGCGATATACGTCCGCCGAGACAACCAGAACTTTCTTTTTCTGCTTTTCACGCAGGAATTTACCCAGTTTAGCAACACTGGTGGTTTTACCTGCCCCTTGCAGACCAGCCATTAACACGACAGCCGGTGGTTGGGCCGCCAAATTGAGCGCCTGGTTGACTTCGCCCATGGCCGCCACCAGCTCGTTTTGCACAATTTTGACGAACTCTTGACCCGGCGTCAGGCTCTTATTGACCTCATGGCCCACTGCTTGTTCTTTGACACGGTTAATGAAGTCACGCACCACTGGCAGCGCCACATCCGCTTCCAGCAAAGCCATACGGACTTCACGCAACGTATCCTTGATATTGTCTTCCGTCAGCCGCCCACGGCCGCTGATATTGCGCAGAGTGCGCGATAGTCGATCGGTTAAATTTTCAAACATATCTCATGCTCAATGTGAAACTGGCCGCTACCGCGACGCGAATGGCGATAAGTATAACACGAAAGCCAGACCAATCTGCGTGCAACGGCACGGATAACTGGTTGGTGGCGGTGCCGACTACGGCTATACTGACCTTTCATTTTACTTAGTTGATAGCGAATAACCCATTGCTATGTCTGTCTTCGCCATTGTAGCTTTAGCGACCTATTTCCTCAGTCTGGGATTGATTATTCCGAGCCTGGTGCGGAAAAACGGAGCCTACCGCCGTCTGGCCGTCATCTCCGCCACGATCGCCCTGATCTGCCATGCAGTGGCCTTGTATCAGCGTATTTTCAACGTACAGGTTGGGCAAAACCTGAGCCTGCTCAATATGGGCTCACTAATAAGCCTGATTATCTGCACCGTGATGACTATCGTAGCGTCACGTAATCGCGGCTGGTTTTTGTTACCCATCGTCTACACCTTTGCCTTCATCAATCTGGCCTTTGCCAGTTTCATGCCTGGTGAATTTATTACCCATCTCGAAGCACAACCAGGCCTGATGGTACATATCGGTCTGGCGCTGTTTGCGTATGCCACGCTGATGATTGCCGCATTGTATGCATTACAACTGGCACTGCTGGACTATATGCTGAAAACCAAGAGGCTGGGATTTACCACTGATATGCCACCGTTGCTGGGTATCGAGCGAAAAATGTTCCACATTACCCAGATCGGCGTCATTCTGTTGACGCTCACGTTGTGTACCGGGCTTATCTACATGAATGATCTGCTCAGCAATAAAGAGAACCTGCATAAAGCGCTGTTCTCCTTGCTGGCATGGTTTATCTATATTCTGCTGCTTTGGGGTCACTACCACGAAGGTTGGCGCGGACGCAGGGTTGTGTGGTTCAATCTTATTGGCGCATTACTCCTGACTCTTTCCTACTTTGGCAGCCGGGTCATCCAGAACTTTCTGGCACACTGACGCTCGTGACCTGCTGAAGGCGGTGGGCAGACGGGGGTAAAAAAGTAACCTGGCCTGATGCCGATTCAGTTAAGACAAAAACGATCGGTTAAGCGATTCGGCAGTTCTGTATGAATCCGTAATCTCTCAGGGATTACGGATTTTTTATGCTTCTCAGTCAAAATTGGGCACGTTCCATCAATTTACTAATCAGGAGTTCGCAGCCCTTCAGACCTTCTTTGATAAAAGTTTTTACTCCCCCATACTGCTACATACTTGGCTGTCGACAGGAACGGAAAGACACTGGTGGAATTACCGTTATCATATCCACAGGCGAAAAGAAAATGACAGCGCACACCGGATACCCTGACGGCCAAAGCTGGCATATACACTGGGAAAATATCAACACACTTTTGAGTTATTCGCCCGACATCCGTAGGGCTATCTACACGACGAATGTGATTGAATCGCTGAACAGTGTCATCCGCCAGGCAATAAATAAACGCAACATGTCCTCAACGAACCACTCAGTACAAAAGTGATCTATCTGGCGATGAGCTATTTTATTATCGAGTTCAGTGAACGCCTAAACGGTGACCTTTAATACAGTGGCAGCTGTGCAGAATATTTGCAGGGTCTAATACATCAGGAGCTTTAAAAAAAGCGGCCGCAATATTATCCGTTGCAGCCTCCGTTAAAAGCTTAACTAACAAGCATTAGGCCTGATAGCCCCGTTTTCACAACCTGAATACAGACAGCCATTACGCCGTCAACATCGCCGCCCAGGACTCTACCCATGGGCAGGAAACTACTTCCGGCTCCGGATGCTCAGCCGCGTCAATCTCCAGCAACTCGCCAACACGTTTTGCCCCCATCTCCTGTAACAGTGCCTCAAACTGATGCCCACCACCACAGAAGGTATCGTAGCTGCTATCGCCCAATGCGATCAGCCCATAATGCAGGTCTGGCTGATACCCCACTTTTTCGCGCAACGCCTCGTACAACGGCAGGATAGACTCAGGTAAGTCCCCTTGTCCGGTGGTAGAGGTCACAACCAGTACCGTTTGCTGACTGTAAGCCAGCCAGTCATCCACTGAAGCATCCTCGAAAATTTTCACCTCATGTCCATGAGCTTTGAGAATGCCTTCCGCTTCTTCCGCAACCAGCAACGCATTACCGTATACGGTACCAACAAAAATACCGACTTGCGCCATGACGCTGACTCCCCTTTTTTACGCTGACGTCAGGCTGCTATCCTGACCCGATGCCAACGGAAACTCAACCCTTTCAACATCAGGGAGATGGCCTTGCCAGCCAAACTGCGTCATTACACCTTGCCATGCCTCATCCCAGCGTGCAGTGATAACCAGCGGCGCGTTGGTAACCGGATGGATGAGCGATAACTGGCTGGCATGCAGCATCAAGCGGGCACAGCCAAAGTGCGATGCCATGCCACGATTCTGACGCAGGTCGCCGTGGGTCGTATCCCCAATGATGGGATGACGCAAATGCGCCATATGTCGCCTCAGTTGATGCTTACGACCGGTTTTAGGCGTTAACTCCAGCAGGCTGTAACGAGCCGTATCGTAACGACCGATAGCCACAGGCAATTCAGCATGAGCCAGCACCCGATAATGGCTAACGGCAGGCTGTGGCGCTTTATCCAGGTCGGCGAACTTATCAGCGATGCGGTCCAGCTCCTCCGTCAAAGCATAATCAATGACGCCATCTTCCATCACGTAGCCACGTACCACCGCGTGATACATTTTCTCCATCTGATGTTGCTCAAACTGCTGCGCCAGCAGGCGCGCTACATCCGACGATAACGCCATTAACAACACACCGGAGGTTGGGCGATCGAGGCGGTGTACGGTAAACACATGCTGACCAATCTGGTCGCGCACCGTTTGCATCACCACCACTTTTTCTTTGCGATCCAACCAGCTGCGATGCACCAGCCAACCTGATGGTTTATTTACCGCTATCAGATGCTCATCCTGATAAACAATCTCCAGCATCCTTATTCCTCAAACAAAGTGTCAAGCACACGCAGTTGCGTCAGCAATTCACCTACTTCCACCGAGTGGCCATCGAACGCCACCTCGAAATAAGGCAGAATCGCGAGCCGCGTTGGCAACAGTGCGTTACTATCGAGCAATGCGTGCATACGCGGTAAAAAAACCCACTGCAGCCACTGCTCCGCCGCCATCGTATCGATACAGAACGGCTCCTGGCTGGCAAATGCGGTTTCGTCAGGCGCAGAAGACTGCCATAGCGGGCTCGCTTTCAGCGCACGCTCAATAGCAAACAGCGATTGTCGAATCTGAATCTCTACACTCATGGGCCGGGGTCTCATCAGGCACAATAACAGGGCCGCAAAGCATAGCATCGTTACCGTATTCTGGCACTCCGATCCCCGACATCAGCGCAACCACGGCAAGCGAGATAATAAAAAGCGATAAACCCCACAACGAAAAGAGGGAACCGATTTCTCGGTTCCCTCTGGTTCGTTTGCAGCAATCCCGCTACCTTGTTGCTTCCCTGCTCGTCCTTGAAAACTTGTCCTTTATGGTCGTCCTAACCCACAATCCTTGCTGGCGATCCCTCTTTCATCCGTGACGTTCGCTCCTTCACAATCATCCGTGATCCCATTCCTTTAGGCTCCTGCCCCACCGGCATTCCCAGGCCGGCTCTCATTCTCCTTCCTGGAGGTGTCCCTTATTTCATCCTGAAAAAAGAGTCTGGCTGTAACAACGGTTACGCGTCCTGCCCTCCTGGCATAGTCGACATAACCTGTTACCGTGTTACGAAACTGAATAATAAGATGTATTAATTAAAGCGAATCAGCAAGCCACCCAAATGCCACAATAGCTATACAAAAAGTGCGGCTTGATGCCGAGCGCTATTAATTCATTAATTAATAATACAAAAATCGAATGGACATCTTAGTTTAATATTAAAGATAAGAGATAGCTTACACATAATGTAAGAGATCTCTTACACGCCGAAAAGCGAAACACGATTCAGTATTATGGAATCAGTGGCAACAGCTTATACAAAAAATCAGTCAGATTGGATGACAACACCCGACGCTGGCGTGTACCAAATTCTTCCAGCACCACTTCACCACTCAGGTTACATAAAGAGATTAGCGACATTTCAGCATCCGTTGTCCCCAAAAATAACGTAGGTGACAATTTTAGTCGTTTTTGTGTCAAAAGGTGACCAATCAGATTCTCCTGCAAACGAATGACATCATCCTCGCTCCAGGCCTGAAGCAGCGTGCAATCCAGCGCCTCAAAGCGTGCCGTCATGTCACCCGCGAATTGGCTGGTGTAAAATGCATGAATATCCGGGTGTAACTGAATCTCCAGTGCCTTCTCAACGCCATCCAATTGCACACGTGTGGCTGGCGTCTGTGGTAACCAGTGCACCTGGTTTTCCAATGTTGTGACAATACAGGGCGAAGCCACGCCGTACAGCTCATCGCTCGCTGGTGGGTGCCCGGTTTCTCGTTGCCATAGCTCGACATAATGCCGGGTGAACACGCTCAGCGCCTGTGATACCTGCTGCTCCATCTTGCCTCTCACTCTGTACCGGTTAACTGCTACTGACACGCATTTTATCCTGATTATGGTGTCCGACGTCGACAGAATACGCATCAAAGTGCGTAACGCTACGCAACTTTACTGTTGAAGCACGAGCACACCTTGGCAAAAGACTATGCGACACGTTAAGGTGAGGTATCAGAGAAACATACCACACAAACGCATTGAACCCGCGTTTGTATCCCGGTTATCTCGTATCGGCATCGTATTGTATCTGCACGATATTGCATCACCCCGATATTGAATCAACCCGGTATTGTCTCAATACATAAGCCTGATAACTGTATGGTTTATGAGTGTATGGATTTATCAATGAACGACAACAATGTCTTGAACAACTGTAGCCGCACACTGCGTTTCAGGGAGTAGTATGATCACACACATCAGCCCGTTAGGGTCCATGGATTTATTGTCGCAGTTGGAAGTCGACATGCTGAAAAGCACCGCCAGCAGCGATCTTTACCGGTTATTCCGCAACTGTTCCCTCGCTGTACTGAATTCTGGCAGTCAAACGGACAACAGCAAGGAGTTGCTCTCCCGCTACGAAGATTTCGACATCAACGTGCTGCGCCGTGAGCGTGGTGTCAAACTGGAGCTGGTCAATCCCCCCGAAGAGGCGTTTGTTGACGGGCAAATTATCCGCTCGTTGCAAGCCAACCTGTTTGCGGTGTTGCGCGACATCCTGTTTGTGAACGGCCAGATAGCGAATGCGGGTCGTTATCAGAATCTGGATCTTGAAGATTCCACCCACATTACCAATCTGGTGTTTTCTATTCTACGTAACGCCAGAGCCCTGCACGTCGGCGAAGAGCCGAACCTGGTTGTATGCTGGGGCGGTCACTCCATCAATGAAAATGAATACCTGTATGCCCGTAAAGTCGGCAGTCAGTTGGGTTTACGCGAACTGAACATTTGCACCGGTTGTGGTCCGGGCGCGATGGAAGCGCCAATGAAAGGTGCCGCCGTAGGCCATGCCCAGCAGCGCTACCGGGATGGGCGTTTTATCGGGATGACCGAACCTTCCATCATCGCGGCTGAGCCCCCTAACCCGCTGGTGAACGAACTGATTATCATGCCGGATATTGAAAAGCGCCTGGAAGCCTTTGTGCGCATCGGTCATGGCATCGTGATTTTCCCCGGAGGGGTGGGTACGGCGGAAGAGTTCCTGTATTTGCTGGGGATCATGATGGACCCGTGCAATAGCGAACAGGTGCTGCCGATTATTCTTACCGGTCCGCGGGAAAGCGCAGACTACTTCCGGGTGCTTGATGAATTCATTGTCAGTACCTTGGGGCGTCAGGCTCGCCGCTATTACTCCATCATCATTAACGATGCGGCCGAAGTCGCCCGACAAATGAAGAAAACCATGCCGCAGGTGAAAGAGCACCGACGCCACACCGGCGATGCTTACAGCTTCAACTGGTCGCTGCGTATCGCGCCAGACCTGCAACTGCCATTTGAGCCGACGCATGAGAACATGGCGAACCTCAACCTGCATCCCGACCAGCCCGCCGAACAGCTGGCTGCAACGTTGCGCCGGGCTTTTTCCGGTATCGTGGCCGGTAACGTCAAAGACGCAGGTATCCGCCTGATCGAAGAATTCGGCCCTTACAAATTGCACGGTAACGCCGACATCATGAAAAACATGGACCGGCTGTTGCAGGACTTTGTCTCCCAGCAGCGCATGAAGCTGCCCGGCAGCGCCTATGTGCCATGCTATGAAATCTGTTCCTGACCATCAGTCAGCCTCAGCCACCGGCATTAGCCGGTGGCGACCACTCACATGATCACCACTTATGGCCGTACACCTATTAATTGTCGACGCGCTCAACCTGATAAGACGCATTCATGCGGTACAGGGCTCGCCTTGTCTGACTGCTTGTCAGCATGCGTTGAATCAGTTGCTCCAGCACAGTCGACCCACCCACGCCGTTGCCGTTTTTGACGACGAACATCGCGACCAGAGCTGGCGCCACCAGTTGCTACCGGAGTACAAGGCCGGTCGCGCACCTATGCCAGAAAATTTGTCGAATGAATTGCCGCAGATAAGAGAATCCTTTCTGGCGCTCGGGGTCGCGAGCTGGCACTCGCCAGGCAATGAAGCGGACGATCTGGCCGCTACGCTTGCCAGCAAAGTCACCGCCCAAGGGCACCAGGCCACCATCGTGTCAACCGACAAAGGCTACTGCCAGTTACTGGCCCCCACCCTGCGCATTCGGGATTACTTTCAAAAGCGTTGGTTGGATGTCCCGTTCATCCAACAGGAGTTTGACGTGCAACCAGAGCAGCTACCGGATTACTGGGGGCTGGCAGGTATCAGCAGCAGCAAAATACCCGGTGTCAGCGGTGTTGGGCCAAAAACAGCCGCACAGTTGCTGCAACAAGCTGGCTCGCTGGAAGCGTTGTACCAGCAGTTAGAACAGATACCGGAGAAATGGCGTCGCAAGCTCGAATCACAACAAGAGATGGCTTACCGTTGCCGTCAGGTTGCGACACTCAGAACCGATCTGGTACTGAACGGCAACCTGCAACAATTGCGTCTGCCCGTATCGGGTTAGGCGCGGGGTTGGGCATGTGGGGTTAGAGACATAAAGTCAGGCTGTCGTTGGCGCGTTGGCGCAATGACATGCGTCTTGCGGCCAACGGCAGCCCTGTCACAACTTAGCGCTCGTCGCGACGACCGGGAATCGCACCCCAAATACGTCGTGCGTGGACAGTCACCTCTTCACGATCATGGTAGAGGTGCTTGGCGTGAATCTCGAAGTTAATGCCGTTCTCTTCCAGCCGCTGCGCCAGCAGGGCCAGATTCTGGGTCACTTCCTCATAACGCTTTTTCATCGGCAACTTGAGGTTGAAGATCACTTCACGACACCAGCCATTAACCAGCCAGTCCGCCATACGGCTGGTGACTTTGGCCGGTTTTTCTACCATATCGCACACCAGCCAGTAGATATTGTTGCGTGGTGGCTCAAAACGAAAACCGTCAGCCTGATGATGGATAACCTGCCCAGTATCCATCAGGCTCGGCGCCATCATACCGTTATCGACAGCATGCACCATCATACTGCGTTTAACCAGCTGATAGGTCCAGCCCCCTGGACAGGCACCTAAATCCACCGCGAACATACCACTGGCGAGGCGTTCATCCCACTCGTCAGTCGGTACAAAAACATGAAAGGCCTCTTCCAGCTTCAGCGTCGAACGGCTGGGGGCGTCCGCAGGGAATTTCAGCCGGGGGATGCCCATATAGAACGGCGAATTGTTATTACTGTAGGAATAGCCGACATAGCAGCAACCGGGGGCGATAAACAACACATGAATCACCGGGCGGCTGGCTTTCTCCTGCGCCAGCAGAATGCGGTTTTCCCGTAGTGCGGCGCGCAGCGGCACCGTGAACTTACGGCAGAACTTCATCAATTCCTTGCTTTCGTTCGTATCCGGTACTTCAACCCGAAGCTCACCGGCACGCTCCAGTGCCCCAGTCAGCATGCCCACTATCGGCGTGATGCGATCTTCCGGTGGTAAGTCACGTAATAACTCGCCACAGACTATCATCTGACGAGCAAACACCAATTCCTGGAACGGTAATTCTTTAATCAGTCGATCGGCATCTTCATGCTGATAGCACTCAAACACCACATAACCGCTGTTGTCTTTTACCCGTACAAAGCCATAAACATTATGACGCGCTGCTTTGTCGGTAATTTCCGCCGCACATTCTTTCTCAAACCCAGGGCGGCAATACAAAATCACTTTATTCATGCTACTCAGCCTTTTTCTTTAAGCGTAAGGCTCCAATTAACAGTAACAGCCAGCCCGTCAGGAAGCAGAAGCCCCCTACCGGGGTGACAAATACCCATAGTTTGAGCTGCGACAAGGCCAGGCAATACAGACTGCCGCTAAACAGCAGCGTACCTAACGCCAGAAACGCCGCGCTCCAGTAAAACCAGACATTCGCCCGTTGATGCATCATCACCGACAACACCAGAATCGCCAGCGTATGAAACGCCTGATACTGGAGCCCGGTATGTAACCAGGACATTTCAGCTTCACCCAGCGACTTGCTCAGTACATGTGCGCCAAATGCGCCCAATGCCACGTAGACAAACCCACTGACGGCAGCAAATATCAACATAAAACGGCTGTTCATCGTTCGAGTGTATCCATTATCAAAAAATAGGGACTGAACCCGGAGGGGTCAGTGTAAACGGAATGTGCGACGAAAACGGTCGATCAACGCGCCGTGTTATCGTAGCGGAAACGGAATTTTTCCTGTTCGCTGGCCGCCCGCGCCAGGATCCACTGACGAAAGGCGGCTATTTTACCCAGTTCCGCCTGACTGTCATGACAAACCAGATAAAACGCATTCTTACTGACCAGCACGTCGTTAAACGGGCACACCAATCTGCCAGCCTCAATTTCCGTCTGTGCCATCACATTGTTAGCCAGCGCTACCCCTTGTCCGTGGATCGCCGCCTGCAACACCATCGCACTATGACTAAAAATCGGCCCCTGCTGCACATTAATTTGTGCGATGCCTAGCTGGCGGGTGTAAGCCAACCAGTCACGCCGTGAGGCATCATGCAATAGCGTATGCCATGCCAAATCCGCTGGCGTTTTCAGCGGATGCTCTCCTGCCAGTAACTGCGGCGCACAAACCGGTAGCAGATACTCAGCGTAGAGCTTTTCCACCCGCAGCCCCGGCCAGTTACCCCGACCGTAAAAAATCGCCACATCCACATCGTCAGACAACCGCTCTTCTTCACGGTCAACAGCCTGAATTCGCACATCAATACCGGGGTATTCGGTATTAAAACTCGATAAACGGGGAACCAGCCAATGGATGGCAAAGCTGGGCAGCAGGCTGACGGTGAGCGCACCTTTAGCACTGCGTGCCTGCAATTTACGGGTTGCCTCATTGAGCGCGGAAAAGATTTCCTTGATATCCAGAAAATAGCTCTGCCCTTCCTCCGTCAACAACAAGGAACGGTTACGACGGCGAAACAATTTCAGGCCGAGAAAATCCTCCAGCGATTTGATCTGATGGCTGACGGCAGCCTGGGTAACAAATAACTCTTCGGCCGCACGGGTAAAGCTCAGGTGGCGGGCAGCAGCATCAAAGACACGTAGGGCATTGAGAGGCGGCAATCGTTTCGACATAAACCGGATTCTTCATAAGCGGCAAATCCCGGTAGCCGTACCGCGATGTGCCATTAGTTTTTGTAATCCGATGCATTATAAATTGTCCGTTGAGGATGTACCAGCAAATACCTATAGTAGCGCCACTTCCCTGAGCCGGAACGAAAAGCGCACCAGCTAGCTGATGTGTTTTTGGCTTGTGGTTGTGATGTTGTGTTTGCTATTTATTTACTGTCTGCATTTCAGACGTGGTAGCGATGCTACCTTATCATTTCCTGTACATTTACCCTGTCTGTCTAAGTGATTTTTGCATAGCACCGCATTTTTGCGGTGCTTTTTTTTCGTCTGAATTGTCTACTCTGAGGTTATCCGTCACTTCGCTTCCGTCATTGATTTCAGATCATTACGGTTAATTTGTTGATGATGACCGTAGGCGTCGGTGTAACTAATCAGGCCCGTTTCATCGTCCACTTTGGGTTTACCATTAGCAACGATAGTCCGCCCATCAGAGGTTTCCAACACATAGTTGCTGGAACAGGCTGACAACGACAACACCACACCCAGCGCGACAAGAACAACAATCTTATTCTTCATAATTAACTCCTGATGATTTTTAATGCCTAAATAACGGCACTTCTCGTTATTAAACGCTAAAAACAGCAAGGTTAAGGGTAGCAAGATGCGCACAGTTTTCGTTCAGGATCGTCCTAAACTTGTTTCAGCCACAAAAATGGGACAGGATCTGTCGTTCAACAGAGGATCGACATGAAACCGTTCAACGCCCCATCTTTTCGCCAGCACTTTCCTGCGCTTCGTCAGCCAGGCGTCTATCTCGATAGTGCCGCCACAGCGCTGAAACCTGACGTCGTCATCACTGCGATTGAGCAGTGTTACGCCAGTGAAACAGGTAATGTGCACCGCAGCCAGCACCGTGCTGCCCGCCAGTTATCGGCATCGTTTGAACTGGCTCGCGAAAAAGTCGCCAGCTTCATTGGCGCGCAGCAGGCACGCAGCATTGTCTGGACGAAAGGGACAACGGAAGCCATCAACCTGGTGGCCCAATGTTATGCCCGCCCCCGCTTGCAGCCCGGTGATGAAATCCTGGTCTGTGAATCCGAACACCATGCGAACCTGATCCCGTGGCTGATGGTGGCGCAACAAACAGGGGCGCGTGTGGTAAAACTGCCGATTGGGGCTGACCATCAACCCAACCTCCATCTGCTCCCCTCGCTGCTCACGACCCGAACTCGCCTGCTGGCGATTAGCCAGATGTCGAATGTGACAGGCGGAATGCCGGACCTGCGACTCGCTATTACACTGGCACATCAGGCCGGTGCCGTGGTGATGGTCGATGGCGCGCAAGGTATTGTGCATGGGCAAACGGATATCTCAGCGTTAGATGCTGACTTTTATGCCTTCTCTGGTCACAAACTGTATGGCCCGACCGGTATCGGCGTGCTGTACGGCAAACCCGACCTGCTGGAAAGCATGCCCCCCTGGCACGGAGGGGGAAAAATGATGACGACGGTATCGTTTGACGGTTTTACGCCTCAATCGATACCGCAACGGTTTGAAGCGGGTACACCACATATTGCTGGAGTTATCGGTCTGGCGGCAGCGATTGACTGGTGGCAGCAACAGGATCGTATCGCCGCAGACAAACACAGTATCACGCTAGCGAGCAACGCAGAGCAACAACTGAGCGTATTGCCCGGCTTTCGTAGTTTCCGGGATCCCAACTCCAGCCTGCTGTCCTTCACTATAGAAGGTGTACATCACCATGATCTGGTGACATTGCTGGCGGAAGACGGCATCGCGCTGCGAGCCGGTCACCACTGTGCCCAACCGCTGATGGCAGCACTCGGGGTCGCGGGCACGTTGCGCGCTTCATTTGCGCCCTACAACCAGCAACAGGATGTGGACAAACTGGTCCACTCGACCCAAAAAGCACTTGAATTACTGATGGATTGATTGATGACTACCGACTCCACACATCACCCGTTTGGTACCGATATCGATGAAGCGGCATTGATAGCGCGGTTTAGCGCCTGCCGCTCCTGGGAAGAGCGGTACCGCCAGTTGATTCTGCTCAGTAAAACCTTGCCATCCCTGCCGGAAGCCTATCGTCAGGAACCGATTGAGCTGTCTGGCTGTGAAAACCGCGTCTGGCTGGGATATCAACGCCAGGCGGACGGCACACTGCATTTCTATGGCGACAGCGACGGCCGCATTGTACGTGGACTGCTGGCTATTATATTGACAGCGGTGGAAGGCAAAAAGGCACAGACGTTACGACAGAACGACCCGCTGGCGCTGTTCGATACGTTGGGTCTGCGTACCGAACTGAGCGCCTCGCGTGCAGGCGGGCTGGCCGCACTGGCCAACCGCATTCAGGAGATCGCCAGTCACGAATCCTGATTGGATGCCGTAGCCTGACGGGCATCACGCGCCATCATTTTTTTCAACGCATGGGATACTGCCACAAAGCCAAACGTGGCAGTTACCATCGTCGCAGCACCAAAACCGGATGCACAATCCATGCGTTTCACACCGTCAGCAGTGCTGCGTGAGGCGCAAACCGAACCATCCGGCTGCGGGTAGACCAGAGGCTCACTGGAGAACACACAGTCGATGCCTAGCTTACCTTTGCTGTTCTTAACGACATTGAAATCGTGCTTTAGCCGCTCGCGCAGCTTGGCCGCCAGCGGATCCTGAATGGTTTTCGCCAGATCAGCAACCTCAATACGGGTGGGGTCAATCTGCCCACCAGCCCCGCCGGTCGTCACCACCGGAATCTTGTTACGGCGGCACCAGGCCAGCAACGCCGCTTTAGGGCGCACGCTATCAATCGCGTCAATCACATAGCTAAAGCGCTTATCCAGCAGTTCCGCCACGTTATCCGCGCTGATGAAATCATCAACACAAGTCACCTTGCATTCCGGGTTGATCGCCAGAATGCGCTGTGCCATCACCTCGGTTTTCAACTGCCCGGTGTGCTGGCGCAATGCGTGAATCTGCCGGTTGGTGTTGCTGACGCACACATCATCCATATCAATCAGCGTAATCGCGCCGATACCGGTGCGAGCCAGCGCTTCAGCTGCCCACGAGCCAACCCCGCCGATACCGATAACACAGACATGTGCTCCGGCAAACAGCGACAACGCCCGCTGGCCGTACAATCGCGCTGTTCCGCCAAAACGCTGCAAATAACTTTCGGATAACTGCGTACTCATCGCCCACCTTCTTTCCATCACAAACGGCAGCGATGATACCCCAGTCAAACGGTTTACGCAGCGTATACCGATCCAGAAACCTTACCGGTGGGTCACCCTGTTGTCTAACCGTCTGCCCTTGCCTTGTCTGGTTACTACAAACTGGCTTACACAAGCCAGGCCAACACGCCTATTTATCGCTCTGGCAGGTGACGAACGCTGACGAGCTGTGGCACTTTAACGTTAGCTACTGAAACGTTAGTTACTGAAACGTTAGTTACTGAAACGTTAGCAACTGATGCATCATGAAACCCAGCGCTGCCGGAGAAAAGCCATGCATGTTGACCTGATCCCCGCTACCGAATCCGATATCGATTTCCTGCTACAACTACGCTGGCTCACTATGGGGAAATACCTGACGGATATTGGTGCCGCGACAGACGCCGAGAGCCTGATGCGTCGTGTGCGTTATGGATTCGAACACGCACATATCGTAGAGGTCGACGGACAACCTGCCGGGCTGTTCAAGTATTGTTTCATGCCACAAGAGCAACATTGGTATCTGATGCAGATTCAAATCCACCCGGACTTTCAAAACCGTGGGCTTGGCAAACAACTGATTGAAAAGCTGCTCGCTCAGGCATCCACGCAACACCAGCCGGTGGTGCTGAGCGTGCTGAAAAATAACCCGGCGCGCCATCTGTATCACCGACTGGGGTTTCGGGTCACCGACCAAAACGAGCGTGAGTTCATCATGACTTGCCTCCCCAACACACCATAAAACGCGGTTAAGGATTAGCATGAACATCGCCATTCTGGATGACTATCAGGACGTCGTCAGACAACTGAATTGCTTTTCGCTGTTGCAAGGCCATCAGGTCCGGATTCTGAATAAAACGTATACCGACACGGCCCAGTTGGCAGCCCAGTTACAGGATGTTGACGCGTTGGTGCTGATTCGCGAACGCACCCGTATTAACGACGCGCTATTGAACCTGCTCCCTTCGCTAAAACTGGTCAGCCAGACCGGTAAAGTGAGCCAGCACCTCGACGTTGGCGCGTGTACCCGGCATGGTGTCGCGGTGGCTGAAGGCACCGGCTCACCGATTGCGCCCGCAGAATTATGCTGGAGCCTTATTATGGCAGCATCGCGCCATCTGCCTGACTATCATGCGCAGTTGACTCAGGGCAATTGGCAGCAAAACGGCCCACTGGGGCTTGGTCGAACCCTACACGGTCTGACGCTCGGTATCTGGGGATACGGTAAAATCGGGCAGCGTATCGCCCGCTACGCTGCCGCCTTTGGGATGACCGTGTTGGTGTGGGGCAGTGATACATCGCGGGAGCTGGCGCGCCAGCACGGTTTTACCGCTGCCGACAGCAAGGCATCCTTTTTCGCCAGCGCGGATATTCTGTCGTTACATCTGCGTTTGAACACAGCCACGCGCCACTGCGTCACTCAGGAAGACCTCGCACTGATGAAGCCGGACTCGCTGTTCGTTAACATCAGCCGTGCCGAACTGGTGGTACCGGGCGCGCTCTGGCATGAACTCCGTGCTCATCCAGGCAAACAGGCGGCTCTGGACGTGTTCGACAATGAACCAGCCACGTCAGAAAACGAGCCGCTGCTAACGCTGCCAAATGTCCTGGCTACACCGCATATCGGTTATGTCGAACGAGGTAGCTACGAACTGTACTTTAAAACCGCCTTCGAAAATGTGGTGGCGTTTGCTGCCGGTCACCCAACCAATCTGGTAAACCACGCCGCACTGGCCGACACGCATTCTCATGATACCGCTGCAGGAACCGAGTAATGCAAACACCGACTATCACGCTGCGTAAGGCGCGCCGGGCCGATGCACCGGCTGTATTTGAACTGCGTAATCGCGCCATCCTGCACGGTTGCCGACACGATTACACGCCAGAACAGCTACAACTGTGGACCAGCGGTGAATTCAGCGAGAAATTTGAGAACACCGTCACCCACCATTTTCATCTGGCAGAGATAGCCGCTCGGGTTGTCGGGACAGGGATGATCAATCTTCATACCGGAATGATAGATGCGGTGTTCGTTGAGCCAGACGTGATGGGGCAAGGCGTCGGTAAACGGATGATGCGGCATCTGGAAACACTGGCGCGCGCGGCGGGTCTGGCGGAAATCAGGCTCGATGCCAGCCTTAACGCCGCGCCGTTTTACCGCGCTCAGGGGTTCGAAGGCGATGAGGTCAGTCTTTATCAGTCACCACGCGGTTTTTCATTGCCGTGCATCCCGATGGTCAAAACTCTCAGTTGATATACCCGCCACCGCATAGCGCTGGCGGGGTCACCGGTTAATTTGGATTGCTGCTCATCAACCCGCCAACATGAATGGCGGCGTTGTTACCTGCACTGAGCAACGGCATGGCAGAGGAAGATTGCGCGTTTTTCAGCACCCACACCCGGCCATAATGGTTGTAAAACCCGGCGGCATGACCCGCTTCCGGGCCGATCCCCTGATAGATGTCGAAGTGCTGTCCTTTAATCGCGCCTCCCACATCCAGCGCTACCATCAGGCGCATCTCATACTTACCGGTAAACTTGCCTTGTGCGTCCAGCAACGGGACTTCCGCCAGCAATGTGGTACCCGCCGGTATTAATGAACGGTCAGACGCGACCGAAGCTCGCGCTACCAGCGGTACCGCGCTCGCCCCTTTCACGGGCATTGATGCCATAGATTTAAAGAACACAAAAGAAGGATTCTGCACCAGCAGGTCTCGTACTTCCGCCTCGGAGTGCCGATCGGCCCACTGCCGAATTGCCTGCATCGACATTTCTTCTCGGGGGACTTCGCCTCGGTCAATCAATATCTTGCCGATAC
Source organism: Dickeya oryzae (assembly GCF_009372235.1). GTDB lineage: Bacteria > Pseudomonadota > Gammaproteobacteria > Enterobacterales > Enterobacteriaceae > Dickeya > Dickeya oryzae. The sequence continues at coordinate 30,605 of NZ_ML762922.1, forward strand.
TACGGTAAGCATGGCCGTTTTTGCCGGCGTAACCAAAAAAGGTCAAAGGACCACCATCACCAAAATCAACATAGCCGCTGCCCTGCACTTCCATCATGAAGTTGTCCATCAGCGAATTGGTCCAGGCGATAGCCAGTTCGTTGCTCAATACGCCGGAATAAATGGCGGCACGGTCCGGTAAACGGCCGTTTTTACGCACACGCGGCATGGCATACAGCGGGAATCGGAACTCACCCTGACGGTAGCGACGCGCCTGCACCACCGGGGTGTAATACCCGGTAAATTGCACGTTACCGAAACTGTCGACACCTTCCATCTGCCAGGCATTGAGACCGAACTGCGCTAGTTGGCGCGTGTCACCACCAGACTGGAGCCAGTTTTGGACAGACTGAAAAATATCACTGTTACGGGAATAGAGGCCGGGAGAGGAGGCCTGGATCTGGCTAACCTGCTGAGAAAAATCGCCTGCATTCACCGGTTTGCCATGGGTATTCGGCGTATTTACCCACTCCAGCGGTTGATCAAGACGCCCATCTTTATACTGTTGACCGCGATCGCTGGGCCGGGTCTGGCAGCCAGCCAGAATCGCGATGACCACACCGGTCAACACGTATTTCCCCCACCATCCTTTCATTTTCCGTGCTCTCTTGTTTTCTTGAATGTGAAACCACGCAAAACGATAGCAAACAGACGGAGGTAATAAAACGCATCATGACAAAACGTGCCACATCAGCCTAAAAAAGAAACACCATGACGAGATTTTCACCACCTGTCTGTGAAAACGTAAACTATTTGAAAAAAGAGGTTGCATCGAATCGAACGCGGAGTATAGTGCGCATCCACGGACGCGGGGTGGAGCAGCCTGGTAGCTCGTCGGGCTCATAACCCGAAGGTCGTCGGTTCAAATCCGGCCCCCGCAACCAATTGATGTACCAGCATCATATCAAAAGAAAGAAGACGGACGCGGGGTGGAGCAGCCTGGTAGCTCGTCGGGCTCATAACCCGAAGGTCGTCGGTTCAAATCCGGCCCCCGCAACCAATAAACAGACACCCTGATGGGTGTTTTTTTATGTCTGTCGTTCAGCGTATTTTCGTCACACGCTTAACGCGCCTGCGCTGCAAAATAAGCCTTTATCCCATCCATAATTGATTGTGCTATTTGCTGCTGAAAACGGCTGGTCCGCAGCTTACGCTCCTCCTCCAGATTACTGATGAATGCTGTTTCCACCAATACGGATGGAATATCCGGCGCTTTCAGCACCGCAAAACCGGCCTGATCGACGCTGTTCTTATGCAGATGATTAAAGGTCCCCAGCCGGTGCAAAATCTCCTTACCAAACTTCAGGCTGTCGTTAATGGTCGCGGTTTGCACCATATCAAACATCGTACTATCTAAATAGTGATCACCACTGAGACTCACGCCCCCTATCAAATCCGATTCATTCTGCGTTTGTGCCAGATAGCGCGCCGCTGAACTGGTCGCACCTTTTTTAGACAACGCAAACACGGAAGAACCGCGAGCTGAGCGATTAGTAAAGGCATCGGCATGAATAGAGACAAACAAATCGGCACGCTGTTTACGTGCTTTGGCAACCCGGACCTTAAGCGGAATGAACACGTCCTCATTGCGGGTCATATAGACTTTCATGTTGCGTTCGCGCTCAATCAGCGCCTTCAGGCGCCTGGCAATTTGCAGCACCACATCTTTTTCACGGGTTCGGTTTTTACCGATAGCGCCGGGGTCTTCGCCGCCGTGTCCTGGATCCAGCATAATAACCAGCGGCCTTTCACGCCCGCCCTTACCATCGTTAGGCCTTTCTGGTGGCAGCGTCCGCTCCAGATCACCTTTATTGTAATCCTCCAGCAAGGCCAGTAGCGGATCCTCCGCATTATCATAACGCCCAGCTGCGGGATACAAATCCATGACCAGACGATGCCGAAAGCCCGCGACCGGGGCCAGCGTAAACAGCTTGGGGTTAACCTTCTGGCGCAACTCCAGCACCAGACGCACGGTATTTTTATCGAATTGCCCGGCCCGTGCTGTCTTGATGAAGGGATCTGGCCGCTCGAATTGTCGACCCGCATTTTTCAGCACACTGTTTAGCGAAGCATTTTCAATATCGACGACCAGCCGGTCAGGGTGTTCCAGCATAAATTGCCGGTACTTGAGCGGCTGGCTGGATTCCAGCGTCACCCGGCTATACGCTGAAGAAGGCCACACTCGCACAGCAATCACCTGCGAGGTAGCGGCAAGCCCCACGCCACTGATACTCAATAACCAGGTGGCGGCGGCGCCCTGCAATAAATGACGACGGGTCAGATGGTGCTTCGGATCAGACATGCGGCTCCGCTAATGACTATAAAAATCAGACAGATTGAGAAAAACGTCAAAAACTTTAACCAATACCTCTCACGCTGTCATGCAAAAATCATTTTCATGTTTTTTACTGTGTCAGATTGGCTTCGTTAAACTATGAGGTCAGACCGAAAAGTTATCGCTTGCCTTTTAGTTTACAAGGAATAAAAATACGAAAATATCGAATAAAAATTCAAGAGGGCTCGCAGTGAAGGAACGTAGTACAGAACTGGTTCAAGGCTTCCGCCACTCAGTTCCTTACATCAACGCACATCGTGGTAAAACGTTTGTCATCATGCTCGGCGGCGAGGCCATCGAACACGAAAACTTTACCAAAATTGTTAATGATATCGGCCTGTTACACAGTCTGGGTATCAAGCTGGTGGTGGTTTATGGCGCACGCCCCCAGATAGATGCGAATCTGATGGCCCATCACTATGAACCTCGCTACCACAAGCACACCCGTGTAACGGATAGCACTACGCTGGAACTGGTGAAACAGGCAGCCGGTATGCTGCAACTGGATATCACCGCACGGCTGTCGATGAGTCTGCTGAACACGCCGTTGCAGGGTGCACACATCAATGTGGTCAGTGGTAACTTTATCATCGCCCAGCCTCTTGGGGTGGATGATGGCGTAGATTACTGCCACAGCGGACGCATCCGCCGCATTGACGAAGAAGCGTTACATCGTCAGTTGGACAGCGGTGCCATCGTGTTGCTGGGACCGGTAGCGGTTTCCGTCACTGGCGAAAGTTTCAATCTGACCTCAGAAGAAGTCGCCACCCAGTTGGCTATCAAGCTCAAAGCCGAGAAGATGATTGGCTTTTGTGCCTCTCAGGGGGTCACGAATGTCGAAGGCAACATCGTATCGGAGTTGCTGCCCGACGAAGCCCAACTGCGCATTCAGTCACTGGAAGACGCGGGCGACTACAACTCCGAAGTCGTGCGCTTCCTGCGCGGAGCGGTGAAAGCCTGCCGCAGCGGAGTGCGCCGCAGCCATTTGATAAGCTATCAGGAAGATGGCGCGTTGCTGCAGGAACTGTTCTCCCGTGACGGCATCGGTACCCAAATCGTGATGGAAAGCGCCGAGCAAATCCGCCGGGCAACCATCAACGATATCGGTGGGATTCTGGAGCTAATTCGCCCACTGGAACAACAGGGTATTCTGGTGCGCCGCTCTCGCGAGCAATTGGAAATGGAGATCGACAAATTCACCGTTGTGGTCCGCGACAATCTGACCATTGCCTGTGCCGCACTCTATCCGTTTCCAGAGGAGAGTATCGGTGAAATGGCCTGCGTGGCGGTCCACCCGGAATACCGCAATTCATCGCGTGGCGATCAGTTGCTGCATCACATCTCCGTGCAAGCACGCCAGCAAGGGTTAAAACGCTTGTTTGTATTGACCACCCACAGCATTCACTGGTTCCAGGAACGGGGTTTCCAGCCAGCGGAAGTGGAGGTGTTGCCAAAACGCAAGCAGGAGCTTTACAACTACCAGCGCCGCTCCAAGATCCTGGTCATCGACCTGTAAGCAGATCAGTTAAAGCAATACTCATCACGTCATTGCTCACAAACTCATAACGCGTGGCCCATCACCACGCGTTACCTCTCAATGCGCCCTTACGGGTTCTACTGCGTTTCCGTCTGTTTTTGCTCAGTGGGCTTTAGTGGTAACGTCTGTTGTAACGCGGACGTTGAGGCATAGAACTGCCACTCCGATGGCCGGGCATAGTCAACATGCCCACTCGCACTCCCGGAAATCTGGGACAGAATGGCCAACCCTTGCGGATGCAGCGCCTGTCGGAAAAAGTCCGTTAATTGTGCCAATGAGATGGACGCCAGCTGTCCGATCAACTGCTGGCGAGTATCGAAGGCAAAGTTCTCCCGGTCGAGATCGCCACGCAAGCGGGCGGCTTCTTCATCCAACGTCTGAGGCGGCTGGCTGAGCACATTGATAAGCCCCTGCTTATTCTGGGTAAAAGTCTCGGCGTTCATTGCGTTCAACCGCTGCTCAGCCTTGCCAAAAAAGTCCTGATAACGCTGGTAAAGGTAAGCCGGTTGCTTGTTATTGCTTTGCAACAGGAACGCAATCCCCCACTGCCGGTCAATCGAAACCGGTGTGGCAAACACGGCATATCCCAATTGCTCATCAGTCCGCAATTGATTAAAGAACCAGGGGTGAATAATCTGCCCAAGCAGCTTGCTGTATGCCGCACTTTGAACCTCGCCATACCCCGCCGGAATATAGACCGCCGCCAGCGCTGAATCGGTGCTGCTGCCAGCACGTTGCAACATGGCCTTTTGTGACTGACTAATGCTGACAGCTTGCCCACGCCACCACTGCGTCCCCACGCATCCCAGGCGCTCATGCAGGCTATACGACAGGCTGACCACGTGATCCTGAGCCAGATTACCCACCACCAGCATTTCTGGTGTCGCCTGCTGCAGCAACGCCTTACGGTATTCCATCAGCTCCTGCAACGTGATGTCCTTGAGCAAATTGCGTCGTTCACTTCGCTCGCTATACGGTACGCTCGATAACCCCTGAATGGGGAACATCGCCTGTTCATAAGCTTTAGCCTTCTCGCTGGCGTCGAGCTGCTCGGCGTACCAGGATTTCGCCTGTTCCAGTTGCTCTTGCGTCGCGTTGAAACTGGCATACTGCTCAACCAGTGTGAGCAATAATTCTGGCAGGTGTTGAGTATAGCCGCTGGCTGTCATCACCAACCCGTCATTACTGCTGGTCGAAAAGCTGATACCGCCAACTGAAGCCTGATAACTGAGCGCATCCAGCGCGATACCTGCCAGATAATCGTTCAAGGCGAACAGCACTTGGTGGCGGGCAGAATCATTCGCCATGCGGTTGCGCAACATCACGGTAATATCGGCTTTGGGTTCGCTGGCGAAATGGCGACTTGGCATGTAAAACACGCGTAACCCCGGCTGATCGACCACTTTTCTGGGGTGCGTAATCGCCGCATCAGCCGTGATCAGTGAAAAATCATCCGGGATATAGGGATTAGGCGTCGGTAAGCTAAGCACCAACGACTGGGCCATTTTCTGCCACTTCGTCATTCTGGCGTCACCGATTTTATCCACCTGATAAGGTGCGCCGACAAAATAGGCTTCTTTGTCATGGGGTTGTTTCGGGCTTATCACCCAAATGCGGGCATTCGGTGGCGTCATGCCCGACAACCGACTCTTGATAGCATCAGGATCAAAGCGATCAGCCAGATAAGGCCCTTCAAGGGTGTACTCCACCGGCAGACGCAACATGGTATCGACCAGCCATTCCACATACCCCATATCACGGTTCAAGGAGGGGTAGCGAAAGTCAATGTTGAGCACCCGCGAGATCTCATCGAAGTAACGCGACTGAATGCCTTCGTTGCGCAGTTTATCCAGATAGCTGAATACGGCGGCGATCACATCATCCTGCTGTTCCAGTCCCTTGTCAGTCAAATCGACACTGATATTGAATACACCGCTGTTACGCTCGGACATTGGATCAGCGCTGGCACGAATGGACTCAGCCAATCCCTGCTTCTGCAACCAGTCAGAAAGCGTATTTTGACTACGATTACCGATCAGATAACTGATGTAGGTATCCGTTTTACTGCGAAACGCCGGGCTGTTGTTATCAACCCGAAACTCAATTTTTAACTGCTTGCGGGGTTGCGCCGGAACATAGTGAATAAACAGCCCGCGTTGCTCATCCGTGACTACTGGTGTGGTAATCGGCGGCACACTCGCCTGATGATTCGCAATCCGCCCAAATGTCGAGGTCGCCATAGTCGCCAGCGCTGGCAACGGCTGCTTGCCATAAATCACACCTTTCATCAGATTGGCGGAGTAATAACGCTGGTAGAACGCGACCAGTTCATCATGCAGCTTACTACCGGGCTTATCACTCAGGGTTTCCAGATTGCCGCCTGCGAAGCGGGAGCCTGGATGTGCCGGGTTGATGGTTTCCGCCCCTACCTGCGCCATACGCAACCCGTCGCGAGCACGCGCCATGGTTAATTCCGCATTAACCGCATGACGTTCACGATCGGCGTTGATGGGGTCGAGTAGCGGTTCTGCTATCGCATCCGCCAATCGGTCAACCGCAGGTTGTAACGCGTCATTCTCCACCTCAAGGTAAAACGCCGTACGGTAAGAGGCTGTGCTGGCATTGTGACTGCCGCCATGCATTTTCAAAAACTCGGCCAATCCATCGGTCTGCGGATAGCGTTTCGACCCCATCAGCAACATATGTTCCAGATAATGAGCCAAACCGGGTTGCTGTGAGGGGTTATCCAGCGAACCGACCGGTAACGCTAACGCCGCCAGTGAGCGGGTAGCCTGAGCATCAGAAACCAGCAGTACCGTCATCCCGTTGTCGAGCCGTATCGCCTGATACTGCCTTACATCATTCTCACTTTTTCGTATCGTCTGCGGCAGTGGCAGCCAACCGTCCGAGGCCTGAGAGAGCGGTAACCAGAAAAACAACAGCAGTACGCTAAACCACACACAAAATGTCCGCATTACACTCTCCAGAGGTGTTATATATAGGCTCTTATCTCAAGCTACGGGTTGCCACGTTGTTCAACAGCGTTGGAGGTATCACAAAACCAGCGACTGAGCGCCGCTCTATAGCGATAAGGCGTGACCACCGTTACCGTTACGCAGCGGCAAAACGCTGGATAGGCTTGTTCGGTTCGGCTCACACCCCATCCGGCGGGAACGAGTGGCGACGATAAAACCGGCCCGACGTTTTCACCCTCCAGTTTCTGGTGAGCCAACCGCCACGCCTGACGCTGTTGCATCTGATGCAATAATGATTGCTGAAGTACCTGATAATATTGCAAGAGTCCTGCCAGCGAAACCGCGAATAACAGCATTGCCACCAGTGTTTCCGGCAAACTGAAGCCAGCACTGACGTAGCCGCCACGCTTTTTATTGTGTCGGAACACAGGCCTGCTCCATCGTATCCGGACAAAAATCTGACCAGCCCCCCATAATGGGCCGGATATGACCCTCTGCCGCGGTGACATCCATCATAACCCGGTGATAAAACGCCAACGGTTGCCGTTCGCCATGAACTCGCCCCTCACCTCGCAGCAACCCGGAGCGGTCATCGTGATTGATACGCAGACACGCCCGCAGTTGTGCCAGCGGCAAGGTCTGACATTGCCATTCATCAGTCACTGACCAGCGTAACGACAGGCCCCAGCTCAGTGACGACAGCCCTTGATTGAACGCCTGCCAGAAACGCTGCTCCTCAATACCTTGCTGCAACTGGAGATCCAACTGACGTTGCAACCCACTCAACATCAACATGCCTATCATCATAACCAGCATAACGACCACCAGTATGCTGCCCCGTTGCTGTCTATAGGGGTGCCCAAATGACCTGTATGGGCTGCGAGGTCGATGTAACCGGTGTGGTGTCCATTGCCGAACCCTACATTGCCTAACCCGCATGATTTCTCCCGGCCACCAGACTCTCAACCTGCTGGCGCAGCCTGGGACGTGTCGTCCAGTAGCCCGCCAGTAATAACCGGTAGCGCGGCTGCACACCGGACGTTTCGCGGGTGACGTCAAAACGGGTGATCGTCACCTCACCAGGGTCCAGTAACCTCTCCCAGCGGTTTCCCTGACAGCGAGGGCCGCCCGTTTGAACCTCCAGCGCGCCAGCGCGCAAACGGTAACTGAAAAACTCAGGCTCAGATTGCTCTGCCGTTTCAAAGCGGCCATTGCGATTCACGTCGTAAGCAACCGACAGACAACTCACCTGCTTCGAGGCGTCAGCTTCCAGTGTCAATGCCGTTCCCTGACAGCGACCAGCACAAAAACCGGCACGGCGAATATCTTTTTCGATGCCGAACAACGTCTGCCTCAACACCAGCTCCAGACGGAGCAGGCTGGCGCTGTCTTGCGTCTGGGCCCGTAGCAACGGCAACAGTTGTGCCACCGCCAGCATAGTCACACTGCTCACCGCCATCGCCAGCATCACCTCCGGCAGGGTAAAGCCACGTACACATCGTCTGGTCGATACGCTCAGCATAGTGGTATCCCCTGCACTGGCTGTAATTCGCTACAAAGGCGCAAGCGCCCACGTACTGAAATCACCACGCGCACGCGTCCTGCCGGGTTACCCACGGTAAGGTGTCCGGCTTGTGCCGCATTACGCAGCCCGTAGAACATCAGCCGATCACTGGTTGTCTCAACCAGTGCGACATCCTGCGAAGCGCGGGTAAAAATGAGAGGGTCGTCCGGTGGGCAGACGGCAGGTTCAGTACCACGCCCTATGCACCAGTTGCCGGGTGCTGATTTGACCCACAGACTGTCGGTCTGATTACGCCAGTAAGCATTCGCCTGTATACGGCCTATGAACGCCAGCATGTGGCGGGCATGCTGTTCCAGCATCAACGCCTGACGGTAAGACAGCCAACTGTGCCACCCGCCGCCTGCCAGCAACGCCACAATGGTTATCACCACGATTAATTCCAGCAGGGAAAAACCCTGCTGCCTACGGTTGGTTTTGTCCATAGCGGCGATTTTAAAGTGCGGTATCAGTATGAATAGCGTTGAAGCATGAAGTTACAGGACGTATCGCAAACAGTATCGAGGGTAACAGCAACAGACAGGGAAAATGCGCGGCCACTCGCAAACTGGCCCCCCATCGCCACCGACAGATAAAAAAACCGCCCATCGGCAAGGTACCGGACTCAACAACAAGGAAAAGCACGAGCAAGAGCGCTTTTGTATTGTCGGCCGTACCCGCCTCTGGGCGGTGAGATTCGTGCGGGCTTAAGATTTAGACCGCGACCGGTGCCTTGATGGCAGGGTGCGGGTCATATCCCTCGATGTCGAAATCTTCAAAACGATAATCAAACAACGACTCCGGGCGGCGCTTGATAACCAGCTTCGGCAAGGGACGCGGCTCGCGGCTAAGCTGCAGGCGAGTCTGCTCCAGGTGGTTGTTATAGAGATGGGTATCGCCGCCAGTCCAGACGAAATCACCGACCTCCAGATCGCACTGCTGCGCCATCATGTGCACCAGCAACGCATAACTGGCGATGTTGAACGGCAGGCCAAGGAAGATGTCGCAGGAGCGCTGATACAACTGGCAGGAGAGTTTACCGTTAGCCACGTAGAACTGGAAAAAAGCATGGCACGGTGCCAGCGCCATTTTATCCAGCTCACCCACATTCCAGGCGGAAACGATGATGCGGCGAGAATCCGGATCCTGCTTCAGTTGATTCAGCACAGTCTGGAGTTGGTCTATCTGACGGCCATCTGCTGCCCCCCAGGCGCGCCACTGCTTACCGTAAACCGGCCCCAGTGAGCCATTTTCATCCGCCCATTCATCCCAAATGGTGACGTTATTGTCATTCAGGTAACCGATATTGGTATCGCCATTGAGAAACCACAACAGTTCGTGGATGATCGAGCGCAGGTGGCAACGCTTAGTGGTCACCAGTGGGAACCCCTCCTGCAGGTTGAAACGCATCTGATGACCGAAAATCGATAACGTCCCCGTGCCGGTGCGGTCATCCTTGGGAGTCCCTTCTTCGAGCACTTTTTTCATCAGTTCCAGATACTGTTTCATACCACCTCTATCTCAATAATTTTATCAACAATTACTACCGGGCTGACTGGCGACGGTACGCCCATACCATCATCAGAATACCCGCTAACACCATCGGTACTGACAGAATCTGCCCCATACTGATGCCGCTAAACAGTCCTAACTGCGCATCCGGCTGGCGGAAGAATTCCACAATAATACGGAAACAGCCGTAGCCAATAAGAAACAGCCCTGATACGCTGCCCATCGGGCGCGGTTTACGAATAAACACATTCAGAATGATGAACAGCACCACCCCTTCCAGCGCCAGTTCATACAACTGCGACGGATGACGCGGCAACACACCGTATTGGTTAAAAATGGCCTGCCACTGCGGGTTACCCGCCGCCAGCGCCATGTCTTCACCGCGAGAGCCAGGAAACAGCATCGCCCACGGCGTGTCAGTCGTGACTCGGCCCCACAGCTCACCGTTGATGAAGTTACCCAGGCGACCCGCGCCCAGACCAAACGGAATCAACGGCGCGATGAAATCAGAAACCTGGAAGAAATGACGTTTGGTACGGTGCGCAAACCACAGCATAACCGTGATAACACCCAATAATCCGCCGTGGAAAGACATACCACCGTCCCACACCCGGAACAGATAGAGCGGATCATCCAGAAATAAAGGGAGGGCATAAAACAAGACATAACCCAGACGGCCGCCGACAAACACGCCAAGGAAACCGAAATAGAGCAGGTTTTCTACTTCGTCTTTGTGCCATCCGCTACCCGGTTTGTTCGCACGGCGCACCGCCAGCCACATGGCGAAGACAAACCCGACCAAATACATCAATCCATACCAGTGCAGGGAAACCGGTCCTAATGAAAAAATTACCGGATCAAACTTGGGAAATTCCAGATAGCTCGTCGTCATCGATCACCACATTCTTGTTGCTTTGTCCCTGATTTCGGGGCTATTAAGGGGTCGAGAGAAGGCTGCACAGCCATCGCCCGTCTGCGGTTGCGCATAATAGCATAGCCAGTAGAAACAGTTGGCAACGAGGGAATAAAAGAACTGTAAACATTTCCGGGTACTGCCATCCGGATGAGGGAATCAGGATCGAGAAATCAGGGCAGAGAAATTAAACGGCCTGCGTTTAACGCCCACCACGAATCAAACCACCCAATCCTCGCTCTTCAATGAAAATCGACGCCCACTGACGGACTTCACTGGCTGTTTGTGCGTTAAGCACTTTATTGACCAATTGGCGCGTTTCATCCTCGCCAATGCGGCGCAGCAGATACTTGATGCGGGCAACGCTGCGCCCGTTCATGCTCAGCGTACGGAACCCAAGACCAATCAGCAACAAAGCACCCATCGGCTCACCGGCCATCTCGCCACACACCGACACGGGCAGCCGATAATGATGGCACTGGGTGATTATCATGTTCAGCGCCTGCAACATTGAGGGATGCAAGCTGTCGTATAGCGAACCAACATGTGGGTTATTGCGATCTACCGCCAGTAAGTACTGGGTCAGATCATTGGTGCCGACGGAAACAAAATCGATACGGGATGCCAGATGCGGCAACAGGAATAACACTGACGGCACTTCAATCATAATGCCGATACGCGGGCGCGGCGACGGGAAGCCAAGCAGTTCCGACACCTCTGCTGCCGCCCGGTCGATCAACCGTTTTGCCTCATCGATCTCATCCAGACTGTTGATCATCGGCAGTAAAATACTCAAATTGCCAATGTGGGCGTTGGCACGCAGCATAGCGCGAACCTGAATCATGAAGATTTCCGGCTGATCCAGCGTGACACGAATACCGCGCCAGCCCAGACACGGGTTTTCCTCACTGATGGGCAGATAAGGCAACTGCTTGTCGGCACCGATATCCAGCGTACGCAACATCACCGGTCGGGTCGGATACAGCCGCAGCATGCCTTCATACTGCGTCATCTGCTCCTCTTCCGAAGGGAAGCCGTTTTGCAGCATGAACGGAATTTCGGTGCGATACAGACCGACGCCATCAACCTGATTGATAAAGCGTTTCTCATGCTCGGCGCTCAGACCGGCATTGAGCATCACATCCACCCGTTCACCGCTTTTCAGCACCGCCGGGCGTTCCATATCGTCTTCCGCCAGCCGGGTGAGCTCGTTCTCCTCGCTCAGCAGGCGTTGATACTCCTGCACCAGCACCGGCTCCGGGTCCACCAGCAACTCACCGCGATACCCATCCAGCACCAGCAGGCGCTGATGCAGTAGATCAGGCTGAATATCCGCGCCCATCAACGTGGGGATACCCATCGCCCGCACCAGAATGGCAGCATGGGAATTGGCAGCACCGTCATAGGCCACTACCCCCGCCAGACGATCCTGCGGTACTTCGGCCAGCAACGTAGCAGTCAGCTCATCGGCCACTAAAATAAAGCGCGGTGGCCACTGCCCATTGCTTTGGGCATTGTCGTCAAGGTGAAACAGCAGACGCTGACCTAACGCCCGCAGGTCACTGGAGCGATCACGCAGGTAAGGGTCCTGCAAACTGGCAAACTGTGCCGCGAACCGCTCGACAACGACTTTAACAGCCCACTCAGCCACGCTGCCGGTATCCACTTCCTGAAACAAATCACGTTTCAGACGGGCATCGTTAAGCAAGTGCGAATAGAAATCGAAGATGGCCGCACTCTCTTTTTGCGAGCTGGCGCTAAAACGTTTGCTGAAACGGCGAAACTCCGCACCTGCCTCTTCCATCGCCACCAACAAGCGGGAACGTTCACGATCACTGTCGAGACTGGAGGCCGGAAACACCAGTTCCAACGACGGCTGGCTACGGTCCTGCCAGCCCGGTGCAATCGCGACGCCGGAAGAGGCAGCCATTGCTTTAATGCGTGTCTGGCGGTATTGCCCGAACAACGCCTTCATTTGGGATAGGGAAAGGATGGCCGCCATCTGGGTGGCCAGCGTCACCATGAATGATTCTTCGTTTTTGTCGAACTGCCGGTGCTCGCGCTGCTGCACGACCAACACGCCCAACAGCTGACGCCGGTGGATAACCGGTACACCCAGAAAGGATCGAAAGTGCTGCTCACGGACAGCAGGAATAAATTTGAAGCTGGGGTGACTTTGCGCATCCGCCAGATTGATAGGCTCCGCCCGCTCGCCCACCAGGCCGACAATCCCCTGACCAAACGCCAGCGTAATGGTACGACCGCGCGGCTTTTTCAACCCGCGCGTCGCCATCAGGTAATAACATTGACGATCGTGATCAGCCAGATAGATAGAACAGACTTCCGTATCCATCGCCAGACAGGTTTCATTAACCAGAATGTCCAACGCATCACTCAGCCGGGCCGCGGCCGCAACCTTTTCAATAATTTCTCGCAGTCGCGTGAGCATCATGATGTGTCGGATTATCCTCGTTTTCGTCTGGTGCCTGATGATATTCGGGTAGCCGAATTCTCCTGTAGCTGCATCACGGCGATGACAAACTCCTTCATCACCTTACGGTAAACATCCCGTTTGAACGACACCACCTGGCGTACCGGATACCAGTAGCTCACCCAACGCCAGCCGTCGAATTCCGGGGTGCCGCTGCTTTGCATATTGATGTCGGATTCATTACACATTAACTGTAGCAGAAACCATTTTTGCTTTTGGCCGATACACACCGGTTTTGTATCCCAACGCACCAAACGTTTTGGCAATTTATAGCGTAACCAGCTTCGGGTGGAAGCCAGAATACGAACGTCCTTTTTCCGCAGCCCCACCTCCTCGAACAGTTCGCGGTACATCGCTTGTTCCGCGCTTTCTCCGGGGTTGATCCCCCCTTGAGGAAACTGCCAGGAGTGCTGGCCGTAGCGGCGAGCCCACAATACCTGACCCTGCCGATTACAAATTACAATACCAACATTCGGGCGGTAGCCATCATCGTCGATCACCGGACTACCTCGATAAACTAGAATGCAAAGATGACTCGATTGTTTCACACTCCTGACAGACGGTAAACTCCCGCCTTACATCCCTTTTATTGATGTGTTTACGGCAATCGCGACAGATGTCGGTAGCTCGGGTCGCAGCCTTGCCATTAACACGAGATTTTAGATAACACATCGGTAACCCACAGATAGGATCGAAGTTATAAACATTCACATGGCAATTTCGTCGGTTTATTCACTTTTTCTGTGGACATCTTTGTGAAGAACATCATGAAAAAGTGCGCAAAACTCATAGCAGCTTTTATGTGAGCGTGATCCAGCACGCTAAATTGCCATTCCCTTTCAAAGAATTAAGCGGCTTTTCCCCGTTCCATCCACTTCTCATCACCAGCCAATACGAATCCAGTTTTCAGAATGGCGAAAGATCGCACTACGATGCTTTTATCCACAGGTAACGAGGTAAAACCAGCCAAAAAATCAGCAAAACCAGCAAAACCACCGTCCGTCAAGGCTGTAAATCAAAACAGTAATCCTGAGTTATCCCGGTTATCCCATAAATCTGTGGATAACATAGTGTAAAATCCTGTTCATTGCCGGTGTCTTGTCATGAACAAAAACCGGCAGTATGTTTTTCACTGTGGGGAGCAGAAGAAAAATCATAAAAGAATCATGCTATTATTATTTTTCTTCTGAATAGCTGAATGCCTGACGTTATCCCCCGTTATAGCTGTATTTTTTTTAATCAACCCTGTTATCAGTAACGGATACTCGATCCATGCAGACACCCACGCCTCATCAGGTACCGCCGGACAGCGAACACACTCTGTTGCTACGGGCTCAAGCGTTGGCCGGTTATTCGCTGGCAGAGCTGGCCCGAATAGCCCAATTAACGCTGCCCGCCGACCTGAAACGCGACAAAGGCTGGATAGGCGTCTTGTTGGAACGTTTTCTGGGTGCCAGCGCTGGTAGCAAACCCGAGCAGGATTTCCCTGATATCGGGATTGAATTAAAAACCATCCCGGTGGATGAACAAGGGCGTCCGCTGGAAACCACCTTTGTCTGCGTAGCGCCACTCACAGGCAACAGCGGTGTCACCTGGGAAAGCAGCCATGTGCGCCATAAATTAGCCAGAGTGCTGTGGATTCCGGTGGAAGGTTCACGCCCTATTCCGCTGGGGGAGCGGCGTATCGGTGCGCCGCTGTTGTGGAGCCCCAGCCCTGAAGAAGAACAACAATTACGTCGGGATTGGGAAGAACTGATGGATTTGATCGTGCTGGGCAAGGTGGAAAGTATTACCGCCCGTCACGGTGAGGTGTTGCAATTGCGCCCCAAAGCCGCCAATAGCCGGGCGCTGACGGAAGCCATTGGTGAACATGGGCAACCGATTATGACGCTACCACGCGGTTTTTATCTGAAGAAAACCTTTACCACACCGCTCCTGGCCCGCCATTTTCTGTTGTAATACCCAGAGCGGCGGTATACCAGATGGGCGCATATCTCTATCACCTGATTCCCGGTGCGCCGAGACCTCAGCCTGAAAAGAGGGCAACGATAAATCCGCTTGCCTGCGTGGTATCGGGCCGGAGATAATAGTCATTTACATTTCGTTTAAGGATGTACTGAGATAATGCTAGATTGGATCTCCGACCCTAATGCCTGGCTGGCACTAGGAACCCTCACCATATTGGAAATCATCCTTGGCATCGACAACATCATCTTTTTGTCGCTGGTCGTCGCCAAACTCCCTAAACATCAGCAGAATAAAGCCCGACGTATCGGTTTGCTTTGCGCTATGCTGATGCGGCTCTGCCTGCTGGCGTCAATCGCCTGGGTTATCAGGCTGACCAATCCACTGTTTAGCGTATTAGGACAAGCTGTTTCTGCCCGCGACCTGATCTTGTTCTTCGGCGGTCTATTCCTTATCTGGAAATCCAGCAAGGAAATTCACGAAACGATTGAAGGCGGTGCGGAAGATCATACATCACAGGTACATTCGTTCCTCGGTGCCATCGTGCAGATTATGCTGCTGGATATCATCTTCAGCCTGGATTCCGTGATCACCGCCGTCGGCCTGTCTGACCACTTGTTCATCATGATGGCCGCCGTGGTGATTGCCGTCGGTGTCATGATGTTTTCCGCTCGTCCTATCGGTGAATTCGTCGACCGTCACCCCTCGGTGAAAATGCTGGCCTTGTCGTTCCTGATTCTGGTGGGCTTTACACTGATTCTGGAAAGCGTGGCGATTCATGTGCCGAAAGGCTACATCTATTTCGCTATGTTCTTCTCTATGTCGGTGGAAGCGCTGAACCTGATGCGCGGTAAGAAATCCGTCAAAAATCAGTAATTCTCTGGCGGGAAACGGTGTATTCACCGTTTCCCCGCTTATTCTTGCGTATCTTTTTAATTTTTTTACCATAAATCCTAACCTCAGCCGAACGACGCTTTGCTAGACTGAAAAAATATTCAATTTTTTTGCTAAACAATAGGTAAATTCAGCATGCGATCCCGGATAACAACCGCCATTGTCCTGACTTTTGTGGTCCTACTCTCTGGCTGTGCCAGCCACTATGTTATCGCCACGAAAGACGGTCAGATGCTGTTGACCAAAGGAAAACCCGTGCTGGATCCTGCAACCGGACTGCTCAGTTATACTGATGAAGATGGCGTACAACACCAGGTCAACAACGACGGTGTTTCTCAGGTAATGGAACGCTAATGGTTGATTCAGGGCGGTTTGAAAGTAAGGCCCAAGCCGCCTTCGTTGCAGTCTCCCGGTCAGGGGGACGTCGTTTTTGCCCTGATCAATGCGTAGTCTGACCGCACAAAGGGTCTTCCCCCCTCGTCACAGCTTAGTTATAGTCAAAATTGCGGTGCCGTCGCACCCGCGTTACTCAGAAGAATAAAAAGGAAACCGCAATGCTCTATCACCGTATTCCCCACAGCAGTTTGGAAGTCAGTACACTCGGTTTGGGTACCATGACCTTCGGCGAGCAAAATAGCGAAGCAGACGCCCATGCCCAGTTGGATTTTGCGGTTGCCGCCGGCGTTAATCTGATTGATACCGCAGAAATCTATCCGGTTCCGCCACGGCCAGAAACGCAGGGACTCACGGAGAGCTACATCGGCTCCTGGCTGAAAAGCCGCGGCGGGCGTGAAAAGCTTGTCATCGCCAGCAAAGTCGCCGGGCCAGTGCGTCTCAATGACAGTAGCTTGCGCCCGCAGCAGGCGCTGGATCGCAAAAATATCCGCGCTGCACTGGACGACAGTCTCAAACGTCTGAACACCGATTATATCGACTTATATCAGCTACACTGGCCGCAGCGTCAGACCAACAGCTTCGGCAAGCTCAATTACCAGTACACCCAGGAAAAACCGGCCGTCACATTGTTGGAAACCCTGGAAGCGCTAAACGAACAGGTGCGGGCGGGGAAAATCCGCTATATCGGTGTATCGAACGAAACCCCATGGGGGGTGATGCGCTATTTGCAACTGGCGGAAAAGCATGAGTTGCCGCGTATCGTCTCTATTCAAAACCCCTATAGTCTGCTGAACCGCAGCTTCGAGGTCGGTCTGGCTGAAGTCAGCCAGCATGAAGGCGTGGAACTGCTGGCCTACTCGCCGCTGGCATTCGGCACCTTGACGGGTAAATACCTCAACGGCGCTAAACCGGCAGGCGCACGTAATACGTTGTTTAGTCGTTTTGTCCGCTACTCGGCACCGCATACCCAGCAAGCCATCGCCGAATATGTGGCGCTGGCGGACAAGCACGGTCTGGACCCGGCGCAGATGGCGTTGGCGTTTGTGCGCCAGCAACCGTTTGTCGCCAGTACCCTGCTTGGCGCAACAACGCTGGAACAGTTAAAAACCAACCTGGATAGCCTGAACCTGACGCTCGGTGAAGAGATCCTGACGGAACTGGAAGCGATCCACCGCCGCTTTACCATTCCCGCACCGTGATGGTGTACTGCTCTATGATGGTGTACTGCTCTATGATGGTGTAATGCTCCATGATGGTATAGTGCACCTTGATAATATACTGCGCCTTCCCAGGAAGGCGCTGCTCCTACAATACCGTTCCGTCAGAACGCCATGCTAAATAACGCCTGAGCGCTGTCATCTTTCATGCGGGCGGGCGCGATAGCCTCGATACCCCAGTGACAAATGCATATTACGGGAAAAATCCACCGCCACGCCTGCCCGTATCAGGCGCGTGTTATCCGCCAGCAGCAACCCCCAACGCCCCT
This sequence comes from Dickeya oryzae, assembly GCF_009372235.1. Classification (GTDB taxonomy): domain Bacteria; phylum Pseudomonadota; class Gammaproteobacteria; order Enterobacterales; family Enterobacteriaceae; genus Dickeya; species Dickeya oryzae. Next base: position 48,709 of record NZ_ML762922.1, read on the forward strand.
TGTTCGCCAACCGGGGTACCCATTGCCAAGCAACACGCCGTAACCATTAGGGATGAGAAGCCGTCACTAAAAGAGAACATTGATGAATCTCGTTGAACAAAAAAGTACTCAATCGTCATCATCATAGTGGTGAAAATACCGCCTGTTGGAGCACACCTTGCCATCATCAACCGTCATCCTTATTCGGTAATATATTCCATTTAATACATTCCATTGCTTCAGAAGCAGCACTATGTTTGTCATAGCCCGTCATACTTCGTGTATCACACCTCAGGTTTCAAAAACGGGTTTCAAAGACGGGTTTCAAATACGTTGGGTATCAACTCCCAACCATTAACACATCGACCTGCAACCCGGTGACCATGAGCCTGTTTTTACAGAATGACATCATGACATAACAAAAATCTGCACTTCTTAATAATATTCTTACACAAGAAAAATGAACAAAACAAGCCATTTCATTTTCAATTTCGTGAAAGAAAATGAAATAGAAACAAAATTAAAATGAATAGAAAGATCAAGAAACAATGACGTGAATAAGGAAATGATGAATTTTTAATAAATGTAAATCACGGCAGTGAATGTGAAGGGGGGCATATACGATAAAAAGAAAAAGGCGAACACAGAATAATACATTCGCCCTTATAAAAAAAAGGTTATTTAATTGACTTCAATAACGCCTGGCGTTGATTTTCCAGTGCCGTCACCCGATTGCAAACATCGTGACCAAAACGCTGAAAATCTGATTCCTGCGTTTTCCACTCAGTTTGAATGGCTTGTTGCAGACCACCCAGATTACCCATCATCGCCTGCAACGGATTACCGCCGCTGCTGCCCAGTTGTTTGACGCCCATTTCATTGAGGCTATCTTGCAAGACCCCACCCATTGCCCGTTCGACAATCTGCTGTCCGTCCTGCTCAACCTGCTTAATTGCCTGATGATGAAAGGCCAGGCCATCACTGCGATGCTCAATAATCCGGTTCATCTGCTGTTTTAGCTGCTCATCCAATGACCCCAGTCGATTGCGCACATTACTGTCACTACCTAGCTGCTGCACAATCACCTTGTCTAATGCCTGACGCGCTTTCTCCAGGTGTTGGCGTGCCCCTTCGTCAATCCACGGCAGTTGCTGGCGCAATTCAGCCTGATACGACTGAGCCTGCTGACGCTGCGCACTATTGAGGTTCAGCGCGCTGCCGTTGCTCAATACATCCCCTCGCGGTGAAATTTGCAGATTACCGCTGGCACCGACCACGCTCACACTCTGTGGGCTGATAATGATGTCGTCTTGTGGTTGAACATGGCATTGATAGGCTGCCTGCGCTTGCCAGGCCAGCAACATCAATGCTCCCAAGGTCATTTTACGCAACATAAAAACTCCTGAAAAAACGGCGTCAAACACCAGCCGCAACACCCGGCGGCAAAGGCTTTCACCACAGTCATCACCGGCGTACTTCACCGATGATGACAGCAGTGGTGACAAAAAACGCGCGATTTAACCGAGGTGAGCGGGCAGATCCCACCAAATGTCGAACAAATCGCTGACCGTTACTTCCGTCAACTGATGTGACTCCAGCCAGTTACGCACCAGTTCACGCTGTTCATCGGTACAGTTACCCAGCTTTTGCAGGCACACCAGACCTTCCCATTGCAGATAGCCGCTGCCTTCAAACGCCAGGCCGTTTGGCTCGATCACCTCATCAACAAACAGATCCAGCGTGCGATCAATCTCTTCCACACTGGTTCCTTGCGCAAAACGCCAGCTAACCGAAAAACCAAACTCCTGAAACTCATCGATATGCAGTTTCTTGCGTAAACGACGACTCCGATTCTTAGCCATTATTGATTCCTCTCAAACATCAGATCCCAGACGCCATGCCCCAGCCGTTGGCCGCGGGCCTCAAATTTCGTCAACGGCCGTGAAGCCGGACGCGGTACATAATCATTATGGTCAGACAGATTGCGGTAACCTGCGACCGTACTCATCACTTCGAGCATATGTTGCGCATAAGGTTCCCAGTCGGTCGCCATATGGAACACCCCGCCAACCGCCAGTTTACGCAGCACCAGCTCAGCGAACGGTGCTTGTACAATGCGACGTTTGTTATGGCGCGCCTTGTGCCACGGGTCAGGGAAAAACAGTTGCACCATGGCAAGCGAACCATCGGGAATCATTCGCTCCAGCACTTCTACCGCGTCGTGGCACATCACCCGTAGGTTGTCGACGCCCGCTTCCTGAGCGGCCCCCAGACAAGCGCCCACACCGGGAACATGTACTTCGATACCGATAAAATTCTGTTCCGGGTGCTGCTGCGCCATCGTCACCAGCGATGCACCCATCCCAAAACCAATCTCCAACACCACAGGTGCCTCACGCCCAAATAACTGGGTGAAATCCAGCGGCTCATTCTGATATTCCACGCCCATCACCGGCCAAAAATCATCCAGCGCCTGTTGCTGTCCTTTGGTCAGGCGGCCCTGGCGGCGCACAAAACTGCGGATTCTGCGCAGTGGACGCCCGTTTTCATCGAATTCTGGAGAGATGACGTTATTGATCATAATGCGTTCTGTAAGTCTGATTGGGTTGGGAAAACGCGCATTATCCAAGGATATGGTTGTTTAGCAAGTAGGCGGAGGCGGAAAGTTCCGGTTTACAGTACATTCACTCTGTGCTGCAATCGCTGTCAAATTTTTACCTGCCGGATAACGACGCCTCTATGATGCAAGCGCAACAGTTCGCGCAACAGGTGCTGGAGTGGTACGAGCGCTACGGACGTAAAACCTTACCCTGGCAGCTCGAGAAAACCCCGTATAAAGTCTGGCTGTCAGAAGTGATGCTACAGCAGACCCAGGTCACCACCGTCATTCCCTATTTCGAACGGTTTATGGCGCGCTTTCCTACGGTGCGGGAACTGGCTGCGGCACCATTAGATGATGTACTGCACCTGTGGACCGGGCTTGGCTACTATGCCCGCGCCCGCAACCTGCATAAAGCGGCGCAAACGATCGTCGAACGCCACGGCGGCGACTTCCCTACCCAATTCGATGACATCGTCGACCTGCCCGGCGTGGGCCGCTCCACCGCAGGTGCTATTCTCTCGCTGTCGCTCGGTCAGCACTATCCGATTCTGGATGGCAATGTCAAACGGGTATTAGCGCGTTGCTACGCCGTCGCTGGCTGGCCGGGGAAAAAAGAGGTCGAGAAGCAGCTGTGGACGTTGAGTGAAACCGTCACTCCGTCGCTCGGTGTCGAAAAATTTAATCAGGCGATGATGGATTTGGGAGCGATGGTCTGCACCCGCAGCCGCCCCAAATGCGAACTCTGCCCGCTCAGTAACGGTTGTGTCGCTTACGCTAACCATAACTGGGCAGAATACCCTGGCAAAAAACCCAAGCAGACATTACCGGAAAGGACCGCCTGGTTCTTGCTTATGCAACAAGCACAGACTGTTTGGCTGGAGCAACGTCCGCCGGTCGGCCTGTGGGGCGGCCTGTACTGTTTCCCGCAATTCACCACGAAAGATGAATTGGTGCAATGGCTCAGTCAGCGCGGCATCCCCCAACAAGGGCTGCGTCAGGGCATTGCCTTTCGTCATACCTTCAGCCATTTCCACCTGGATGTTGTACCGATGTGGCTGGAGGTCTCCGACACAGGTTCCTGCATGGATGAAGGTGCCGGTCTTTGGTATAACTTAGCGCACCCGCCATCCGTAGGGCTCGCCGCCCCGGTAGAACGGTTGTTACGCCAGTTGGCTCAGCCGCAATCGGTCTTCGCTGACGCCTGTGCACATGATGAGGAATAAGCATGAGCAGAACCATTTTTTGTACTTTTTTACAACGTGACGCCGAAGGGCTCGACTTCCAGCTTTACCCCGGTGAGTTGGGTAAACGCATTTATAACAACATTTCGAAAGAAGCCTGGGCACAGTGGCAAACCAAGCAGACCATGCTTATCAACGAGAAAAAACTCAACATGATGAATGTGGAGCACCGCAAGCTGCTGGAACAAGAGATGGTGCAGTTCCTGTTTGAAGGCAAGGACGTGCATATCGACGGTTACACCCCGCCGCAACACTAAATGACAAGGGCCGACAGGCCCTGATGCATTCCTGATCCCGTACGGCTAGATACAATGAAGAAACTGCTTGCTTTGCTGCTTGTCGCCCCGTTGTTGATCTCCTGCTCCAGCAAAAAAGGAGGTGAGAACAACGAGGCGTTTATTAAAGACACCAACGCCTTCGACATTTTGATGGGGCAATTCGCCAATAACATCGAAAACATCTGGGGATTGAACGAGGTTCTGATCGCCGGCCCCAAAGACTACGTCAAATACTCTGATCAATATATGACGCGTAGTCACGTCAACTTCGACGCCGGTACCATCACCATCGAAACCATTTCTTCAACTAACTATCTGGCCAGTCTGCGTCAGGCGATTATCACCACCCTGTTGATGGGGGATAACGCCAGCAATACCGACCTTTATTCCGATGCCAACGATATCCAGATAAGCCGTGAACCCCTGCTGTACGGTCAGGTGCTGGACAACACCGGCCAGCCGATTCGCTGGGAAGGCCGCGCAGGTAATTTTGCCGATTATCTGCTGCAGAACAAGTTGCAACGCCGTACATCCGGTATGAAGGTCATCTGGTCGGTCACCATTCAACTGGTGCCGAACCACCTGGATAAACGTGCGCACAAATACCTGCCGATGGTGCGTCAGGCTTCCGAACGCTATGGCATCGACGCCTCGCTGATTCTCGCCATCATGCAAACCGAATCCAGTTTCAACCCGTATGCGGTTAGCCGTTCTGACGCGCTGGGGCTGATGCAGGTGGTACAACACAGCGCCGGACGCGATGTATTCAAAATGAGAGGTAAATGGGGCCAGCCAAGCCGCAGCTACCTGTTTGACCCGGAGAATAACATCGATACCGGTACGGCCTATCTGGCGATGCTGAAAAACGTCTATCTGTCTGGCATTCAGGATCCGACGTCACAACGCTACGCCATGATCACCGCCTATAACGGCGGCGCGGGTAGCGTATTACGGGTCTTCTCCAGTGATAAAGACACGGCGTTTGGCATTATCAATACCATGTCGCCCAGCCAGGTCTACCAGACCCTGACGACACGCCATCCGTCTGCTGAATCACGCCATTATCTGTACAAGGTGAATACGGCGCAGAAAAACTATCGCGGTTATAGCCGCTGATATTTCGCCGCAACAAGCGGTGTCCGTTCAGGGCACCGCTTGCCTCCAAACCCTCTCTATTTTTTGTCGCCTCCAGCGCCATTTCTGCATCACCTCATTAGCAATGATTAACAAATGACCATTGCAAACGATTGGTTACAGTCATAAGCAAACACTATCTAAAAAGCCAATTAATAGACTTAACGACTAAGAAAACAACATTTAACCAATTAATCACTTACTAAAGGCGGAAAATGAAGCATACAAACAAAACAAAGTGAAGGAATCGACGCAGAGAGTTTTTGCCTCTCCGGTCAGGAAACGGTAGCATCGCTGGTGTTTTTAGCTCCCCTGCACAGCAGAAGCAAAAACGCTATTCGTATGATGAAAAGCAAGCCACACGATGAACCAGGCTGTGACACAACAGCTAACTTCATGCTCCTGAATGACAGACAAGGAATCAAACGGGCAATGAATCAACATAAAAATGAGGCCGAGCACCACGCCAAACGGCGTTGGCTCGAATCACACGAAGCGGGTTACCACAAAAGCATGGGTAACCGTCAGGTGCAGATGATCGCTATCGGTGGTTCGATTGGTACCGGCTTATTTCTCGGCGCAGGCGCGCGATTGCAGATGGCTGGCCCGGCACTGGCGTTGGTGTATCTGACGTGCGGTATTTTCTCGTTTTTCATTCTGCGAGCACTGGGCGAATTGATCGTTCACCGTCCTTCCAGCGGAAGTTTTGTCTCCTATGCCCGCGAGTTCTTGGGCGAAAAAGCCTCTTATGTTGCAGGCTGGATGTACTTCCTCAACTGGGCGATGACTGGCATCGTCGATATCACCGCCGTCGCGCTTTACATGCACTATTGGGGAACTTTTGCCGATATTCCCCAATGGATGTTCGCGCTCGGGGCACTGGCTATCGTCACCACCATGAACATGATTGGTGTGAAGTGGTTCGCCGAGATGGAATTTTGGTTCGCGTTGATCAAAGTGGCCGCCATTTCCCTGTTCCTGATCGTGGGCACGATTTTTCTCGGCACGGGCAAAACGCTGGACGGCAACATACCGGGGTTGCACCTGATAACCGATAACGGCGGTCTGTTTCCGCATGGTCTGCTACCCGCATTAGTGCTGATACAAGGGGTTATCTTCGCGTTTGCCGGGGTAGAGCTTATCGGTACCGCCGCAGGTGAGTGTAAAGACCCGGAAAAGACACTGCCCAAAGCGGTCAACAGTGTTATCTGGCGTATTGGCCTGTTTTACGTCGGTTCCGTCATCCTGCTGGTCTGCCTGTTGCCGTGGAACGCCTATCAGGCCGGACAAAGCCCGTTCGTTACCTTCTTTAGTAAATTGGGCGTCCCCTACATCGGCACTATCATGAATATCGTGGTGCTCTCGGCAGCACTCTCCAGCCTTAACTCCGGGCTGTATTCTACCGGCCGCATCCTGCGTTCGTTGTCTCAGGGCGGTTCAGCACCGAGATTCCTTGGCAACATGAACGCGCAGTCAGTGCCTTATGCCGGGATCCTGGTTACCGTCTGTATCCATGTGATCGGGGTATTTCTGAACTATATTGTGCCGTCGCAGGTATTTGAAATCGTACTGAATGTGGCTTCGCTCGGTATTATCAGTTCCTGGGCATTCATCATTATTTGCCAGATGAAGCTGCGTCAGGCCATTCATCAGGGCAAAGCCAAACCCGTCTTTTTCCGTATGCCGCTGGCACCGTTTTCCTCCTGGCTGACGCTGGCCTTCTTGCTCAGCGTGCTGGTGCTGATGGCGCTGGATTACCCTAACGGCACCTGGACTATCGCTACGATTCCGGTGTTGGCTGTCCTGCTTATCGCGGGCTGGTACGGGCTTCGCAAACAAAAAGAAGACGCCAACCGCCTGAAAGCGGAACATGAGAAAACAGCCGTCTGATGACCAATTAGCGATAAAAAAACCGGGGGCGTCTTTCCCCCGGTTTTCTCTTTTGTGAATACAGTTCCAGCCAGTTAGCGGGCAATCACATTCGCGCACAGACGTTTGCTACCGTCTTCCTGCGCCACACTGTAAACGCCTTGTAGTTCCGGCGCAAAACCCGGCATCAGGTTAATACCGGCTTCGAGAGCCTGGAAATAATGCAGCACCGCACCACCCCACACTTCCCCCGGCACCACGCACAACACGCCCGGTGGGTAAGGCAACGCGCCTTCAGCGGCGATTCGCCCCTCGGCCTCAGCCAACGGCACCAGATCCACCTCGCCACGGATATACGCGGTATGCGCGTCCTGCGGTAATACCACCGCCTGCGGGAAAGAGGCTTTGCGGAACATCTCTTTTTGCAGCCGTTTCACGTCATGGCTGGCGTAAAAATCATGCATTTCCTGACACAACTGCCGCAACGTATAACCGGTATAACGCTGTTCATGCTTGCGATAAAGACTCGGCAAGACTTCGCTTAACGGCGCGTCCTGCTCGATCAGTTGCTCAAACTGTACCAACGCCGCCACCAGACGCTCCATCTTCGCACGGTCTTCTGCTGGCGTAAGCAAGAACAAAATCGAGTTCAGATCGCATTTCTCTGGAATGATGCCGTGCTCACGCAGGTAGTTGGCGAGAATCGTCGCCGGAATACCAAATGGGGTATAAGCCCCCGTAGCCGCGTCAATCCCCGGCGTAGTCAGTAACAGCTTACACGGGTCAACAAAATACTGTTGCTGCGCGTAGCCTTCAAAAGCATGCCAGTTGTCGCCCGGCTCGAAGTTAAAGAAACGCACGTCTTGTGCCATCACATCAGTATCGTGATCCTGCCAGCGTTTCCCACCCACCATCGGCGGCACAAACGGTTTGATAAGCGTACAGTGCTCCAGCAGTTGCTTACGCGCTTCAATCCCCAGCCTGACGCACTCCATCCACAGCCGACGACCGCTCGGCCCTTCGTGCATTTTGGCGTTCACATCCAGCGCCGCGAACAGCGGGTAAAACGGGCTGGTGGAGGCATGCAGCATGAAGGCGTTATTCAGGCGCTTATGCGGACAAAAGCGTTTTTGCCCACGAATATGGTTATCTTTCTTGTGGATTTGCGACGTTTGTGAGAAACCAGCCTGCTGTTTATGCACCGACTGGGTGACAAAAATCCCCGGGTCGTTCTCGTTTAAATCCAGCAACAGTGGCGAGCACTGCTCCATCATCGGGATGAACTGCTCATATCCCACCCAGGCAGAGTCAAACAAAATGTAGTCACACAGGTGACCGATGCTATCCACCACCTGGCGGGCGTTATAGATAGTGCCGTCGTAGGTGCCCAATTGAATGACGGCCAGCCGGAACGGCCTGGCTTCATCAGCACGGTCTGGAGCGGCTTCGCGAATAAGCTCGCGCAGATAGCCTTCATCAAAACAATGCGCGTCCACCCCACCGATAAAACCAAATGGGTTACGGGCTGTTTCCAGATAAATTGGCGTCGCCCCCGCCTGAATCAGCGCACCATGGTGGTTGGATTTGTGGTTATTACGATCAAACAACACCAGATCGCCGCGTGTCAGCAAGGCGTTAGTCACCACTTTGTTCGCCGCCGACGTCCCGTTCAGCACAAAGTAGGTTTTATCAGCATTGAACACGGTTGCAGCAAATTTCTGCGCTTTTTTAGCGGCACCTTCATGGATCAACAAGTCGCCCAGTTTCACATCTGCGTTGCAGATGTCGGAGCGGAACATGTTTTCGCCATAAAACTCGAAAAACTGACGGCCTGCCGGATGCTTGCGGAAAAATGACCCGCCCTGATGCCCTGGGCAGGCAAACGTGGTATTACGCATGCCAACATACTTAGACAGCGTGTCGAAAAACGGTGGCAACAAACGAGCCTGATACTCCGCAGCCACTTTTTCCAGTTGCAGCGCGTGTTCTCCGCCTTTATCCAGACTCAGCCACTCGCTGCCCGGCGGCAACGGTTCCTCACTGGTGTGCCACGGCTCACGCACCACGAACGCCGGAATACCGAAACCGGAGTGATGCATCACCGACAGGATGCCGCTGCGCGCCTCTTCAACCGACACCACGACGGCCGCGATATCGGTAAAATCGGTCTGACTGAGCGCCACAATCGGACGCAAGGTGATTAGACGGGAGGCAACCGCCGCATTAGCCGCAATTTTTAACTGTTTCATGTACCCAAACCCAAACGGTCAAGAATGAGTGTACGTGCCTGAAAGACACCGCGCAGAGATAACGCTACGTGTTAAGCGTAACGTACCCCATCAACTACTGCCCAAAACGACAAACAGCATGCCAGCTAACCGCGACAAATGTATGACCCGCGCCAGCGGCACAGGGAAATACGCATCATCTGGGACCAGCACCGTCCGATAGACATCAGTAAAATCAGAGACCGAACGGCTCTATTTTTAGTCATGCCTAACAGTGGGCGTCAGCACGCCTCACCGCATGGTGGTAAGGGATAATCGGGAAAACAGGGATGGGGTTAACGCAATGCGTTCAGAGTGCGGCAACAACAGCGGAGATCCGGCGCACGGTGTCTGTACCATGGGCGTTGAATCTGACATATCCGCAATCCTCTAAATAACCGCAGGTGGAAGGTAAGCTAAAAACCGCGCAATAGTGGCATTATTTTTCACCGAATTCAAGAAAACGAATGTGACAGTATTTATCGGCGCATTACCGCCTGCCATCAGGCTTGCCAACACTCTTCCCCGCTCGTCAAATCAACAGAGAACAAGGGCGACTGGCTGAAAATAGACCAACCGCAGCGATTGTGACAGAAACTCGTTGACGCTCATCGCGATATACGGTTTAATGCGCCCCGTTGCCCGGATAGCTCAGTCGGTAGAGCAGGGGATTGAAAATCCCCGTGTCCTTGGTTCGATTCCGAGTCCGGGCACCATATTTTTGTTTTGGGACGTGCCTATACGTCCGGGAACATAGAAAAATCAGTAATTTGATGGAAATCTGGAGTACCTCAAGGTACTACCAGATTTTTTGACATCCGTAGTTTTTGGGGGCTTAATTGGGGGCCTGTCGGTTCGATAAACTACGGAGCCCCCGCCATGCCTCTGACTGATACCGCCATCCGCAACGCCAAGCCGCTCGATAAACCTTACAAACTCAGCGACGCGCAAGGTTTATACCTGCTAATCAAACCTAACGGTTCCAAGCTCTGGCATCTTAAGTACCGCTTCGTCGGCAAGGAGAAGAAGCTGGCGTTTGGCGCTTACCCGACGGTTTCGCTTGCCAGTGCCCGTAAACTGCGTGAAGAAGCCCGGACTATTCTCAGCGCAGGGGACGATCCCGGCGTAAAAAAACAGCACGACAAACAGGCGAAGAAAAACGGCAATACCTTTGAAGCCATCGCTCGTCAGTGGGTGGCCGCGAACATTCGTTGGAGTGAGGCACACGCCGCCAAAGTCCTGCGTTCACTGGAACTGCACGTTTTCCCGCTCATCGGCAATGTCCTTGTCACCGACCTGAAAACCGCCAACCTGCTGATCCCGCTGCGGGTAGCGGAGAAAAAGGGTTGTCTGGAAACGGCTGCACGGATACAGCAACGCACGACAGTCATCATGCGTTACGCCGTACAGGAAGGACTGATTGCCAGCAATCCGGCCAATGACCTCTGCGGCGCAATCACCCCGCCGCCAAAAAACCATTACCCTGCCCTGCCGTTAGAAAGGTTGCCGGAACTACTGGAAAGAATCGAAGGCTATTCCGGCAGACTGCTGACAAGATTGGCGGTACAGCTTAATTTGCTGATCTTTATCCGTTCGAGCGAATTACGTTTTGCCCGTTGGACGGAAATCGATCTGGATAACGCCATGTGGACACTTCCAGCACAGCGGGAGCCCATTACGGGTGTGCGTCACTCAGAGCGTGGTGCAAAAATGAAAACACCGCATCTGGTGCCGCTGTCAAAACAGGCGGTAACGGTACTGAAGCAGCTAAAACTACTATCCGGCAACGGGGATTTGCTCTTTCCGGGCGATCACTATGCGCGTAAACCAATGAGTGAGAACACCATCAACAAGGCGCTGCGAACGATGGGGTACGACACGCAGGCGGATATCTGCGGGCATGGCTTCCGCACGATAGCATGTAGCGCGTTGATTGAATCAGGTCGATGGTCAAAAGATGCCGTGGAGCGGCAGATGAGCCATCAGGAGCGCAACCACGTTCGCGCCGCCTATATTCACAAGGCGGAGCACCTCGACGAACGCACGCAGATGATGCAATGGTGGTCAGACTATCTCGATGTCTGCCAGCATCAATTCATCCCGGCTTATCGCTTTGAGAAGTCGATTAAGGTCGCCTGAGTCAGACTGATGTACGAATAGAAATAGAATAAGCCGCTGCAAAAATATTACTTTGTAACGGCTTATCTAATTTTTAAAAACTATTTTTTCTCTAACCCTTTAATTTGATGGATAATGTTTTTCACATCGCCGTGTTTTGTATTTGAAGGAAGATTATTTCCTAATAACGTTCTGTTTGCTGCTGTCTCGCGATAGCCATGCTTGCTTAAGAGGTCATTTAATTCATAGTCTTGATCTTTGTTTACAAAGTCCCAGTCTGATTTAGGCATTCTTTCTCCTTTTAAAATATTAATAATGCCATAGTAATCAATTAATTAGCCATTAAAACAAAAAATGGCCCATATTGTATATAGATGAAGGTCTGGATAATTCAAGTGTTACGGAACGTTTATTTCGAAATTTCAGAAGCCTTACCAACGTATTGAGCGCTTTTTTATGGCTTTTCAATTCCTGCCCTCGTGGGAATTGAAAAGTGGCGTGAGGCGAGTAAATTCCATTTCGCAGAAAAGGCTAATTTTCGTCGCCGAACCCATCTGCAAACAGCCACGCCCACGCGGCTTTTGCAGACCGGGGGGAGCCGCAAAAAATTTGCCGCCCCAGCGAGCAAATAGGCGCGCCCACGCGCCGGTTTTTGTGGGGGGCTTGCCCCGCACACCGTCGCCGCTAAGTCTCCGGCCACCAGCCGGTAGCGTGGCGCGACCAACCCATTTAAAGCGGCGTTTCCCGTTATTTCGCACCGAGCCAGCGAGGAAAAGAAATAACAGGCTAAAACGCGCGTCTTAAAGGGGTTGGTCGCGCGTAGCGCGCGACGGTGTGCCGCCGTTGACCTTGGGGGTTTTGGCGTGGCGTTCAGCCGCGACATTACCCCTATGAGCCAGGCAATAAGGGCGTCCAGCCCGCATGAACTGGCGCACGCCGTTTTGTGCCGGGAAATGTATTTTCCGGCACATGACTGCATTGCGGCCACCGCATTCGCCTCACGCTGTCGGCGCATCACATCGGCTCATACCGTGAGGCGAACTAATGAGGCAATCTCATGAGGCGAATAACAGACGAAGATGATGGAACCAATAATAGTGACACTCACTATCGCGACTCACTGAGAAATTTATCGATAAAAGTAAACTGCCGCGCTTCGCTTGCCTTCTCCCGAACCGTTACCGACCCAGGCCGATAACGGTTCGGGAGATCCTGTTTTACTTTAACGATTTTCTGACTTGCGGTAACGGGAAGGCCAGATTTCCGCAGGCGAAACACCCAGCGCTTCCGCAATCAGCTTTTCCCCTTTAGGCCAGTGTCTTGTTAGCGCATTTGCCAGCGTGGAAGACGCTAACCCCGCGTTACGCGAAACCGCCGCCAGTGTTGTTCCCCGCTTTTTCAGCGCCGCAATAATATCGGCGGGATGCCAGTCCTGCTGATTCATAGCGTCACCTCATCAATACTGTTCACGCCGTCAACGGTACGAATCCAGCGCGGGGCTTTCAGTCCAGCGGCAAACAGCCAGACCAGTTCAGCCAGCAATCCGGTCAACGCTTGTTCCATTTCCAGTGATAATCCCTTGCCAGACAACAGTTGTGCCAACGTCAGGCAGTAATCACAAAGCAATTCAGAATCGGGGTCGAAACAGGGAGAAACAGCGGGAAACGTATCAACAGTCAGGCTTTCGGTCTGATGGGGTGGAATCGGTTGGTTCAGCGTGGGCCTCACCAACGCAAGGCCATCGGTAAGCCGGGCGCACAACGCCAACCGCTGGGCCGGGTCGTCGCTTTCAACCAAGTTTTCAACAAAACGTTCGCAATGATCGGCCAGTGCGGTGAAATCCGTGGCGGCATTAAAAGGAACAGTGAGTAACGGGTGAGTCTGGATGAGGGTCGTAGCCATAAGGCAGCCTCCAGTGAGAAGTTAACTTATAACCACCACCAGAGGTTCCAATCTCAGGGTGGTGGACTGAACGGGGTTGGAACTACCGGCCTCACTGAAACCGGCGCACCTTGCGGTGCCCCCGCCCAGCCCACCATAATTTGGGTGTAGCTAAACGCGCGACATAAAAAAGACGCATTGGCGTCTTGTCGCCAGTGAGGTTCATCGGGGTTCCAATCCCGGCATCTGATTTTGCAGGTGCGCAGGAAAGATAACGCGGTGATGAATTAACCGCAAGAGATTTTCTCCGTACATAAAGCACGCAACCTGCCTCGCCTGCCACGGTAATGCTTGAGCAGAGAATCAAATTTAGCTAATTTAGCTAAATTACCTCACACCGCTACGGTTGCCCTTATTGATTAACGAAAACATGAACGAAAACGAGATTTATCACCGTATCCGGCAGGCACTCAGCAACGCGCCGCGTAACCAGTATATTGCGGAATTACATCTGCAAATGATCAAATACGCCGACGAACTGGAACACATTACGGCAAAAGCCTTTTGCGAAGGCACCGGTCTGAACCAGAGTCTTGGCACTGAATTCAGCAAAATGCGTAACTTAACCCGTCGGTTGAAAGCCGCCGGACTGAACACCGATCTGCTGTAACCTGCTCACGGCACATCTCTGAACAACACGAGATATTGAATGGCTATCAAAAAAACCGAACTCTACTCCTCCCTGTGGGCAAGCTGTGACGAATTGCGCGGCGGGATGGATGCCAGCCAATACAAGGACTATGTGCTGACCTTGCTGTTTATGAAGTACGTTTCCGACAAGTATAAAGGCGACCCCGACGGGATGATCATCATCCCGTCGGGGGCCAGTTTTGACGATATGGTCGCTCTAAAAGGCAATAAGGAAATCGGCGAGAAAATTGACATCATTCTGCAAAAGCTGGCGGAAGAAAATGGCCTCAAAGGTGTCATCAGCGAAGCCAGCTTTAACGACGAAGACAAGCTCGGCAAAGGCAAAGAGATGGTTGACCGCCTGTCAAAGCTGGTCGGCCTCTTTGAGGGGTTGGATCTGTCCGGCAACCGGGCCGAAGGCGACGACTTGCTCGGCGATGCTTATGAATACCTGATGCGCCACTTCGCCACCGAATCCGGCAAGAGTAAAGGGCAGTTTTACACCCCGGCGGAAGTCTCACGCATTCTGGCGAAGGTGATCGGCATTACACCTGAAACACCGCAGGATGCTACCGTGTACGACCCAACCTGCGGCTCTGGTTCACTGTTGCTGAAAGTCAACGATGAAGCCCGCCGAGGGCTGTCGCTCTACGGGCAGGAAATGGATAACGCCACCAGCGCGCTGGCACGGATGAACATGATCCTGCACAACAATGCCACCGCTGCCATCTGGCAGGGCAACACGCTGAGCGATCCACAGTGGAAAGACGCCAACGAAAAGCTGAAAGCCTTTGATTTCGCGGTAGCAAACCCGCCGTTTTCCAATAAAAACTGGACCAACGGGCTGAATCCGAAGAAGGACCCGTTTGAACGCTTCGTCTGGGGTATTCCGCCGGAAAAAAACGGCGACTACGCCTTTTTACTGCATATCATCAAAAGCCTGAAAAGTACCGGTAAAGGGGCGGTGATCCTGCCACACGGCGTGCTGTTCCGCGGTAACGCCGAGGCGACTATCCGCGAGAACCTGATCAAACAAGGCTATATCAAAGGCATTATCGGCTTACCGGCCAACCTGTTTTACGGCACCGGCATCCCGGCGTGCATTATCGTCATTGATAAAGAGCACGCCCACAGCCGCAAAGGCATTTTTATGATCGACGCCAGCCGGGGCTTCATCAAGGACGGTAACAAAAACCGCCTGCGCAGCCGGGATATTCACCGTATCGTGGATGTCTTCAACCACCAACGTAGCGTGCCTGGCTACAGCCGGATGGTGCCGTTAAGTGAGATCGCCAGCGAGCAGAATGATTACAACCTGAATATCCCCCGCTATATCGACGGCGGCGAACCGGAAGATCTGCACGATCTGGCCGCGCACTTACAGGGCGGTATTCCGGCGCGTGATGTTGATGCCTTGCACGACTACTGGCAGGTGTTCCCTGCCCTGCGCGAGGTGTTGTTTAGCGATGATCGCCCCGGTTACTGCCGGGCGCGGGTAGAGGCGCGACAGGTTAAGCCGACTATTCTGGCGCATCAGGAGTTTAAGGATTTCGCCACCCGCAGCCTGCTGCCGTTTGACGCATGGGTGCAACACGCCGCGCTGCATGAAATCGGCAAAGGTGATAAACCCAAAGCACTGATCCACGATATCAGCGAAATGCTGTTATCGCAGTACGCCAACAGTGCACTGCTGAATCAGTACAGCGTATATCAGATCCTGATGGACTACTGGGCCGACACCATGCAGGACGACGTATACGTGATTATGCAGGAAGGCTGGAAAGCCGCCGCGCAAATCCGCGAGCTCCAGCCGGTAAAAGGCAAGGATGGCAAAAACATCTGGAAAGAAACGCACGATTTTGAGTTTACCAAACGGCGTTACAAGGTTGACGTATTACCCCGTTCACTGGTGGAAAAGCGCTGTTTCCCGCAATTGCTGGATGCCCTCAACGCCGCGCAGGCGCGCAGCGAGGAAGCCAGCCGCCAGTTAGCCGAGTTCATTGAAGAACAGGCCGGTGAAGAAGACCTGCTGGCGGAAGCGAAGAACGACAAAGATAAGGTGACGCAAAAGCTGGTGAATGCCCGCCTGACTCGCCTTAAGCACACCACCGCTGACCCGGACGAACTGGCGGCTTTGACCCGCTGCCTGGCGCTGATTAAAGCAGAAGCCAATGCCAAAAAAGCACAGAAAGACGCACAGGAAACGCTGGATCACGCGGTGTTTAAGCACTACCCCACCTTGGACGAAGCCGCTATCAAGAAACTGGTGGTTCAGGACAAATGGCTGGCAACCTTGCAGGCGGGCATCAAGGCCGAGATTGAGCGCATCACCCAGCAACTGGCGGAGCGGGTAAAAGAACTGGAAGAGCGTTATGCGGAACCGTTACCGGTACTTGAGAACGCCGTTGAGGCGCTGAACGAAAAAGTCGCCGGGCATTTGCGGGCCATGGGGTTGGTATGGTGATGGCAATACAAAATCCAGTAACAGAGAAACGGCAATCGGGTGCGGCAGGGAAAGCCGTGCCTGCGGGATTTAAACTGACTGAGGTGGGGGTGATTCCGGAAGATTGGGAGTGCAAATATCTCGGTGAATTTGGCGATATTGTGCGCGGTGGCTCTCCTCGCCCCGCAGGTGATCCTAGATATTTTGAAGGTGATTTTATCCCTTGGCTAACCGTTGCTTCACTTACGGCGATCCCGGATGCTCAACAGGTCGTTATAACAACATCGTCGATGTTAACCGAATTAGGCTCCAAGCATAGCCGGACCTTAGAAAAAGATACTCTTATTATTTCTAATAGTGGCGCAACACTTGGCGTTGCAAAAATATTAGGTATTAAATGCTGTGCAAATGATGGTGTTGCTGCGATTATTAACCAAAGAGTCGGCAATAAATCATTTCTTGTTCATTACATCAATACAATAACAAAGAACCTCCATGACAAGGTCGCAACGGGTAATGGACAGCCGAATCTAAATACCGATCTTATTCGACTTATTCCTGTACCTTTTCCAAAGGAGAAAGAGCAGGAAAAAATAGCGGGCACGTTATCAGATTGTGACAATTTCATCCTTAAACTAGAGAAACTAATCGCTAAAAAACAAGCCATCAAAACCGCCACCATGCAGCAATTGCTGACAGGTAAAACCCGTTTGCCACAATTCGCGTTGTGGGACGATAGGACTGCTAAGGGATATAAAAAGAGTGAGTTGGGGGAAATACCAGAAGATTGGTCTATTGAAAATTTCTCAACGCTGGCAACACTGAGAAATGAAAGATTTAACCACAGAACAAAAGATATTGAATGTTTTTGCATTGAGCTTGAACACATTATTTCCGAATATGGTCAATTAAATGGTTTCACTGAAACATCAGCTACATCATCGATCAAGAATGTTTTTTCGCCAAATGACATTCTTTTCGGCAAGCTACGTTCCTATCTGAAAAAATACTGGAAAGCCACACAAAGCGGCGTTTGTTCTACTGAAATATGGGTATTAAAAACTGAGCTTCATAAAGCAATACCAGAGTTCATTTTTCAGACAGTTAAAACTGACCGCTTTGTTCAAACAGCATCCGAAGCTTATGGTACTCATATGCCACGAGCTGACTGGAAAATAATCAAAGAACTTCAAGTGGCAACACCATCCATTGAAGAACAAACCGCCATCGCCGCTATCCTTTCCGATATGGACCAAGAAATACAAACCCTGCAACAACGTCTGGAGAAAATCCGCCAGCTAAAACAGGGGATGATGCAGGAGCTGTTAACCGGAAAAACTCGACTCATAGAAAAGGACTAAACCTATGCCAGATATTCGCACACAGCAATTTCTTTATCATTTAACAGATATTAATAATCTGGAGGATATCTTTTCAGAAGGGCTAAAATCTCGCAGCCTCCTTCGTGGTTTTTCAGACGTTGCCGATCCTGAAATCATAGCCTCGCGCCGCGCTTTGCGATTAGAAGAATATGTTCCTTTCCATTT
Organism: Dickeya oryzae; assembly: GCF_009372235.1. Lineage (GTDB taxonomy): Bacteria > Pseudomonadota > Gammaproteobacteria > Enterobacterales > Enterobacteriaceae > Dickeya > Dickeya oryzae. The sequence goes on from NZ_ML762922.1 coordinate 66,758, forward strand.
TTTCGCTCGAAACCCATTTGATGGTAGGGTCCATCGTAATAATCCAGATAAGACGTTCGTTCTCATTACCGTTCGTCGAAGCCACGCACAGACGAATAGCTGGTCAGTCATCCCCAGACACCCGCTATCTGGTTCAGAGATTACTTTGCTTGATTATGAAACAGGCATGGCTACCATTGACTGGGAAACTATGAACCGCCGTGAATATGGGGATGACAATTGCAAGTGTGTCTGTATGGCGGAATGTCTCTCCCCAACAACGGTTCTCGCAAGCGATTTTAATAGTATTTTTGTTCCTAATGCAGAAACAGAAGCAACTGTTAACAATCTAAAAAGAACTTATGGGTTAAGTATGTACATCAATAACAGCCCACATATGTTCCCCGGAGCCTGACCGTGGCCTACGACTACAGCGCCAGCCTCAACCCACAAAAAGCCCTGATCTGGCGCATTGTCCATCGGGATAATATCCCGTGGATACTGGACAACGGCCTGCATTGCGGCAATAGCCCGGTGCAGGCGGAAAACTGGATCCCTATAGGCAATCTGGAGCTTATCAACAGACGCGCCGGGCATCCGGTGCCAACCGGCACGGGTGGTACGCTGCATGACTATGTGCCGTTTTACTTTACGCCTTTCTCGCCCATGCTGATGAATATTCACAGCGGGCGCGGCGGCATTATGCAACGTCACAATGAGGAAATCGTTATTCTGGTCAGCAGTCTGCGTACCGTGGCGGCGCAACATGTCCCTTTCGTGTTTACCGACAGTCACGCTTACTATCACTGGGCCAACTACTACACCAGTCTGGACAGGCTGGACCAGATCGACTGGCCCATTTTGCAACGTCGGGATTTTCGCCGTGACCCCGACGACCCCGCCAGGTTTGAGCGCTATCAAGCCGAAGCACTGATTTGGCAACACTGCCCTGTCACACTGCTGAGCGGGATGGTTTGTTACAACAACGACGTCAAGTTACACTTAGAACAGTGGCTGTCGCAACGCAATCTGACAATCCCCGTTCACGCACGGGCCGGGTGGTACTTCTCATGATCACATATACGCAAGGCAATTTACTGGATGCGCCCGTGGAAGCACTGGTGAATACGGTTAATACCGTCGGTGTCATGGGTAAAGGCATCGCGCTGATGTTTAAAGAGCGCTTCCCCGATAATATGAAAGCCTATGCCCTCGCCTGCAAACACCAGCAGGTGATGACCGGCAAAATGTTTATTACTGAAAGCGGCGAACTGATGGGGCCGCGTTGGATTGTCAACTTCCCCACCAAGCAGCACTGGCGCGCCGACTCCCGTATGGAGTGGATTGAAGACGGCTTGCAAGACTTACACCGCTTTTTGCTCGAAGAGCGGGTGCAGTCCATCGCTATTCCGCCGCTGGGCGCAGGCAACGGCGGCTTGAACTGGCCGGACGTGCGGGCGCGGATTGAAGCGACGTTGGGCGATCTTCAGGACATCAACATTCTGATTTACGAGCCAACAGAAAAATATCAAAACGTGGCTAAAAGCACCGGTGTAAAAAAGCTCACCCCCGCCAGAGCGATGATCGCTGAACTGGTGCGCCGTTACTGGGTATTGGGCATGGAATGCAGCCTGCTGGAAATTCAAAAACTGGCGTGGCTTTTACAACGCGCCATTGCACTGCACCAGCAGGAAGATGTGCTAAAACTGCGGTTTGAAGCGCACCATTACGGCCCTTACGCCCCAAACCTGAACCATCTGCTTAATGCGCTGGACGGTCACTATCTAAAAGCGGAAAAACGCATCCCGGATAGCCAGCCGCTGGATGTGATCTGGTTTAACGATCGGGAAAAAGACCACGTCAACGCTTATCTGAACAGTGAAGCGAAAGCGTGGTTGCCCGCCCTGGAGCAGGTTAGTCAGTTAATAGATGGCTTTGAATCGCCGTTCGGTATGGAGTTGCTGGCGACCGTAGACTGGTTGCTAAGCGACGGCAAATGCCAACCCACGCTGGATTCCGTTAAAGAAGGGCTGCACCAATGGCCTGCTGGCAAGCAGTGGGCCAATCGCAAGATGAAGTTGTTTGATGATAATAATCTGCAATTCGCCATTAACCGCGTCATGACATTCCATTGCTGAAGATGTTGAGCACTGCCCGAGCCCGGAATGGCAAATAAAATAGTCTGACAGGACAGGTTCAAGGAGAGCGCCTTTTGAGTACCATTGGCCAGCGCGAACGCGCCACACAGCAGCGTTTGATTCAGTTTTTTGTTCAGGATTTAGGATACCGCTATCTGAGCCGACGTGACGGATATGCCGGGGACAGCAATATCGATGCACAAATACTGCGCGCATGGCTGAAACGGCGTAGCGTTAGTGATGCCCTTATCACCCGTGCACTGCGTCAACTGGACTATGCCGCTGCACTGGGTGACGGTAAGAAGCTCTATCAGGCCAATAAAGAGGTCTACCGCCTGCTGCGTTATGGCGTGAAGGAAAAAGAAGGCGCTGGCGAGCAGCATCAAACCGTGTGGTTGATTGACTGGGCGCACCCCGAGGCCAATGAGTTTGCTATCGCCGATGAAGTGACGGTGAAAGGCGAATATACCAAGCGCCCGGATCTGGTGCTGTACGTTAACGGTATCGCGCTGGGGGTGATTGAGCTTAAACGATCATCAGTCAACGTCGGCGAAGGCATCCGGCAAAACCTCGACAATCAAAAGAAAACCTTTATCCGCCACTTTTTCACCACTATGCAGCTTGTCATGGCGGGTAACGATACGCAGGGGCTGCGCTACGGCACTACGGAAACACCGGAAAAATATTATCTGGAGTGGAAAGAAGACCATCCCAGCAGCGATACGCATCGACTCGACTTTCACTTAAGTTGCCTTTGCAGCAAGTCAAGGCTTCTGGATATTATCCATAATTACATTGCCTTTGACTCCGGGGTGAAAAAACTCTGTCGTCATAATCAGTTCTTCGGCGTCGAGGCCGCTAAACAGCATATTGCCCGCCGTGAAGGCGGGATCATCTGGCACACGCAAGGATCGGGTAAGAGCCTGACGATGGTCTGGCTGGCGAAATGGATCCGCGAAAACGTACCGAGTGCCCGCGTGCTGATTGTGACTGACCGCACCGAACTGGACGAGCAGATCGAAAACGTGTTTATGGGGGTCGATGAAGACATTTATCGTACCTCAAGCGGTAACGATCTTATTGCAACGCTCAATCATCCTAATCCTTGGCTCATCTGCTCGCTGGTGCATAAATTCGGTCGTCGCAGCGAAGCGGAAGACAGTGCGGCAACCGACGCATTTATCACCGAATTACAGCAATCCCTGACAAAAACATTCCGTGCCAAAGGCGATCTGTTCGTGTTCGTCGATGAGTGCCACCGCACGCAGTCCGGCAAACTGCATAACGCCATGACGGCCATTCTGCCGGAAGCCTTGTTTATCGGTTTTACCGGCACACCGCTGATGAAGAAAGATAAGAAAAAGTCGGTGGAGGTTTTCGGCCCTTATATCCACACCTATAAGTTTGATGAAGCGGTTGCGGATGGCGTCGTGCTGGATCTGCGCTATGAGGCCCGCGACATTGATCAGAACCTGACGTCTGGGAAAAAGGTCGATGACTGGTTCGAAGCGAAAACGCGCGGCCTGTCGAATTTAGCGAAAACCCAGCTAAAACAGAAATGGGGTTCAATGCAGAAATTGCTCTCCAGCAAGTCACGGCTGGAGAAGATCGTGAACGATATTCTGCTGGATATGGACACCCGGCCACGCCTGATGGACGGGCACGGCAACGCGATGCTGGTATGCAGCAGTGTGTATCAGGCTTGTAAGGTTTTCGAGATGTTCAGCCAGACCGATCTGGCGGGGAAAGTGGCGATTGTGACCAGCTTCCGCCCGGATGCCGCCAGTGTCAAAGGTGAGGAAACCGGTGCAGGCTTGACCGAAAAACTGTTTAAATTTTCGACCTATCGCAAAATGCTGGCTGACTACTTTGAACAAAGCGAAGAGAAAGTCGCCGGGCGAATCGCCGAGTTCGAGCGGGAAGTTAAACAGCGCTTTATTGATGAACCGGGGCAAATGCGTCTGCTCATCGTGGTGGATAAGCTACTAACCGGCTTTGATGCGCCGTCTGCAACTTATCTCTATATCGATAAAGCGATGACTGACCACACACTATTCCAGGCGATTTGCCGGGTGAACCGGCTAGACGGCGAAGACAAAGAGTACGGTTATATTATTGATTATAAAGACTTGTTCCGTTCACTCGATAAAGCGATAACCGATTACACCACGGGCGCATTCGACGATTATGATCCGGAAGATGTGGATGGCCTGCTGAAAAACCGGCTGGCGCAGGCGCGGCTGGATCTCGACAGTGCTCTGGAAGTGGTGCGTAGTTTGTGCGAACCCGTGAAAGCGCCACGCAGCTTGCAAGATTATCAGCACTACTTCTGCGGCCAGTCGGGGGAAAACCAGACGGAGTTAAGCGAAAAAGAAGCGCTGCGTCTGTCGTTTTATCAGAATGTCGCCCGTCTGCTGCGCGCTTATGCCAACCTGGCGAATGAAATGCCGCAAGCGGGTTACACCACCGAAGAGGCAAACAGCATTCGCGCCGACGTCGCTGAGTTCGAGAAACTGCGCTATGAAATTAAACTGACCAGCGGCGATCTGCTGGATATGAAGTGCTTTGAACCTGCCATGCGTCACTTGCTGGATATGTACGTTCGTGCCGATGACAGTGAAGTGCTGATGGATTTCGAAGAGTTAAGCCTGATCGAACTGATTGTCGAGAGAGGCGCAGCGGCGCTCTCCGACCTGCCGGACGATCTTCGTAATAATCAGGATGCCATGGCGGAAACCATCGAAAATAACGTGCGTAAAACCATCGTGGATGAAAATCCGGTTAACCCGAAATATTACGGGCGCATGTCGCTGTTACTGGACGAACTGATTACGCTGCGCCGCCAGAATGCACTGGATTATCAACAGTATCTGGAGCGTATCCGTGATTTGAGTGAACAAGTCATTCACCCGGAGCAAACCGCCAGCACATCCTATCCAGCCTCAATGGATACACAAGCTAAACGCGCGTTCTATGACAACTTAGGCCATGATGAGACGCTGGCGCAGCGTATTGATACCGTTATCCGTTATACCAAAAAAGCGGACTGGATCGGTGACCGTTTCAAGGAACGAGAAATCCGCAAAGCATTGCGTGAAGAAACCGCCAGTTATGATGTCGATATTGATAAGGTTATAGACCTTGCGCGCCAGCAGAAGGAGTATCATTGATGCCCGTCATACAGATAGGCACGCTGTGTTTGCAAGTCAATCGAAAAGCGATTAAGAACCTGCATATCAGCGTCCTGCCGCCCGATGGCAAAGTGCGTGTTTCGGCCCCGGAGCATATGACGGAAACCGCGATTCGGATGGCAGTGGCTTCCCGCTTTCGCTGGATCAGAAAACAACAGCAAGATTTCGCCAGACAACCCCGCCAGTCAGAACGGGAGATGGTCAGTGGTGAATGTCACTATCTTTGGGGCCGTAAATATCGCCTGTTTGTGATTGAACGCCAGGGTCGCCATGAAGTGAAAGTCGTGGGGAATAATAAACTCCAGCTTTATGTCCAGCCGGGAACCAGCAATGAAAATAGGGTTCTGGCATTAACAGAATTTTATCGGCATGAACTGAAGCGACAAGTTGCCAGATTACTCCCCTACTGGCAGGAGAAAACGGGCGTTCCCCCAACATTCTGGGGCATCAAAAAGATGAAAACCTTTTGGGGAACCTGCAATACCACAACAAAACGAATCTGGTTCAATCTGGAACTGGTTAAGAAGCCGCCGGAGTGTCTGGAGTACATACTGGTGCATGAGCTGGTTCATCTTCTGGAACGTCACCATAATGAACGCTTCCGGGGGCATATGGATCAGTTTATACCCAACTGGCGTGAGCGGCGTGATTTGTTAAATAAGATGCCGCTGGCGTTTGAAGAATGGGAATATTGACGGGTTCTTGTTGAGTTCAAGTGTTCGTTGTTGTTTAAGCTTATCTATTGGTGATTTTATCTATTTTGGCGCGACGTTGAGAAGATGTTTTAAACTTACTGATATGAAAAAGGGCACAGCATCGTGCAGGCAATTTTTCATGACAACCATCACAAAAACAAAGCGATTTTTTATGGGGGCTTTCATGGGGGCTCTGTTTGCGATAAACATAAAAAAAATATATAATTAACAGTAAGTTAATCGTGAGTACGATCCCGAGTCCGGCACCACTTATTCAGAAAAACCAGCCTACAGGCTGGTTTTTTGCTTTTGGGAAACAGGGTTCGATTCTCTACGAAGGAACAATTGTGCCTCCCATTCCCCATGATTTTGGCTCATATCCTGAAGCGTAACGGCCAGATATCCTCCGGCTGCTTTCCCAATGCACCAGCAATTAATCTCTCGCCTACGAGCCAATCTCACTCAGGAAAAACTAGGCGTACTGGCGGGTGTTGAAGAAGCTACTGCGCGATCACGCATATCCCAGTATGAAAGCGGAATACATCGCCCAACGTTTGAAATGATGTGCGCGTTTGCTAAGGTGCTTAATGTGCCGGAGTGTTATTTTTATACGGTTGATGATGATTTTGCTGAAGTAATTTTAAAATTACATAATGGTGAAATGGTTAAATGGAAAAAATAACTCAATCCATATAATAATTTTGAAAATTAAACTAATAATATGGCAAATGATTTTTTTAACTACTACCTAAGAGACCAATCTTATTAGTGGTGGAACCGGACGGAGTTGGTTTTACCGACCTTACTGGACACTGGCGCGTTTTGTAACGCCTCTGCCCAACCCACCATTGAGATGTCCGGGTGAACGACATAAAAAAGACGTAAAGCGCGTTATATGCCGCCAGTAAGGAATATCTTCAGGGGACATAATCAGTATGTCGGAAGATCTCTAAATGTGAATAGGCCGTTTTGGTGGGATACTTACACTTCAGTGGCAGGGCATCGTCCTTCCTGACGCAGTAACTTTACTTCGTGCAACGAGTATGAGCGATTGCAAGACTAGCTTGGGGGAAGTTACCGATTTTAACTTGAACCAGCTTGCCAGTGACAAGGCTAGTGTAACGATAGAAAAGGAACTTAACGCCAGTTTTCCTACATGACACGCGCAGACCTCTGTTTTCGCCGACATCAGCTTTATCGCTATCGCCAGATTTCATTGTTTCGAGCGCGCTCGAAGAATGCGGCGTCCCCTCTTGTTTTCCTGCCTTGAAGACTCCGTTATCATGCAGCCTGCATACGAATGAAAGCCATGCGGGTCGGCTATGTGCCCAATCACCGGGTGATAACCAAACCGGCCAGCAGTACAACACAGGATTTCATGCGCGCTAATGAGCATCGCCGGTATCATTAACGCATTAAAATTTAAGAAGATGGACATCACAACGCGATGAGTACACCAGAGAGTTTAGACGCCCACACCCCCATGATGCAGCAGTATCTGAAGTTGAAAGCTCAGCATCCCGATATTTTGCTGTTTTACCGTATGGGGGACTTCTATGAGCTGTTTTATGACGATGCCAGACGCGCGTCGCAATTGCTGGATATCTCGCTCACCAAACGTGGCGCGTCAGCGGGTGAGCCGATTCCAATGGCCGGTGTCCCTCATCACGCGGTAGAAAACTATCTGGCAAGGCTGGTGCAGTTAGGCGAATCCGTGGCGATTTGCGAACAAATTGGCGACCCGGCGACCAGCAAAGGGCCGGTAGAACGTAAAGTGGTTCGCATCGTTACCCCCGGCACCATCAGTGACGAAGCACTGTTACAGGAAAAACAAGATAACCTGCTTGCCGCCATCTGGCAGGAAAGCCAGGGGTTTGGTTACGCCACGCTGGATATCAGCTCCGGTCGTTTCCGTCTGGTAGAGCCGGCTGATAAGGAAACCATGGCGGCTGAGTTGCAGCGCACCAACCCGGCAGAACTGCTCTATCCGGAAACGTTCGACGCGATGTCCCTGATTGAACACCGCCACGGGTTGCGTCGCCGTCCGTTATGGGAATTCGAGCTTGATACCGCTCGCCAGCAGCTAAACCTGCAATTTGGCACCCGTGACCTGACCGGTTTTGGCGTAGAGCAAGCGCGGCTGGGCCTGCGTGCCGCAGGTTGCTTGCTGCAGTACGCCAAAGATACCCAGCGCACATCGCTGCCGCATATCCGTGGCATCACCATGGAGCGCCAGCAGGACGGCATTATTATGGATGCGGCAACCCGCCGTAATCTGGAATTGACGCAGAACCTGTCTGGTGGGGTCGACAACACGCTGGCTTCTGTGCTCGATAGAACCGTAACCGCGATGGGCAGCCGTATGCTTAAGCGTTGGTTGCATGCCCCTATTCGCGATACTCAGGCATTGCTGCAACGTCAACAAGCTATCGGCGCACTGCAGGATACTGCCGCCGAACTGCAACCGTTTCTGCGACAGGTTGGCGACCTGGAGCGTATTTTGGCGCGTCTGGCGTTACGCTCCGCACGCCCGCGTGATTTAGCCAGAATGCGCCACGCGTTTCAGCAGCTACCGGATATCCATGCCCTGCTGGAAACCGTCAACGCCGAAGCCGTACAGCAGTTACGTGCCTCTATCGGACATTTCGATGAACTGCGCGACCTGCTGGAACGCGCTGTGGTAGAAGCGCCGCCGGTGTTAGTGCGTGATGGTGGGGTGATTGCCAGCGGCTACAACGACGAGCTGGATGAATGGCGCATGCTGGCTGACGGTGCCAGCGATTATCTGGATAAACTGGAGATCCGCGAGCGTGAGCGGCTCGGTATCGATACGCTGAAAGTCGGTTTTAACGGTGTACACGGTTACTACATTCAGGTCAGTCGTGGGCAAAGCCACCTGGTGCCGATGAACTATGTCCGCCGTCAGACGCTCAAAAACGCCGAGCGTTACATCATTCCCGAGTTGAAAGAATACGAAGATAAGGTACTGACCTCAAAAGGCAAGGCGCTGGCGCTGGAAAAAGCGCTGTATGACGAGCTGTTCGACCTGTTATTGCCACATCTGGCGGAACTCCAGCAAAGTGCGGCGGCACTGGCGGAACTGGATGTACTGAGCAATCTGGCCGAGCGCGCCGATACGCTGCATTACGTCTGCCCGACCCTGAGTGACAAACCGGGGGTCAAGATCAGCGGTGGCCGTCACCCCGTCGTCGAACAGGTACTGAGTGAACCGTTTATTGCCAACCCCTTGTCACTGTCTCCCCAGCGCCGATTGCTCATCATCACCGGCCCCAATATGGGCGGGAAAAGCACCTACATGCGCCAGGCAGCGTTAATTGTCTTACTGGCACACATTGGCAGTTACGTCCCGGCCGAACAGGCCGTCATTGGCCCGGTTGACCGTATATTTACCCGCGTCGGTGCCGCCGATGACCTCGCGTCTGGCCGTTCTACCTTTATGGTGGAAATGACGGAAACCGCCAATATTCTGCATAACGCCACCGAACACAGCCTGGTACTGATGGATGAAATCGGGCGCGGCACCTCCACCTATGATGGTTTGTCGCTAGCCTGGGCCTGTGCCGAAGCGCTGGCAAACAACATCAAAGCCATGACACTGTTCGCCACCCACTACTTCGAGCTGACCAACCTGCCGGAGAAAATGGAAGGGGTGATCAATATCCATCTTGACGCACTGGAACATGGCGACACGATAGCGTTCATGCACAGTGTGCAGGAAGGAGCGGCCAGCAAGAGTTACGGACTGGCGGTTGCCGCGTTGGCTGGCGTACCCAAAGAGGTCATCAAACGGGCCAGACAAAAACTGAAAGAACTGGAGTCACTGGCTGGTCATGCCTCCGCCAGCCATGTCGATGGCTCGCAACTGGCGCTACTCGCACCCGTTGAGCCGTCACCGGCGCTGGAAGCGCTGGAGTCTATCGACCCTGATGCGCTGACACCGCGTCAGGCGCTGGACTGGCTGTATAAATTAAAAGGCATGCTGTAGGGAACACACCGAGCGGGGAACAGCGCGACTCAGGTTCTCCGCTCACACCGGTCGATTTGACCTGCTCACGTCGTGATTTACAACGACGAGATCAAGACGACGAGGCAGGATAAGCGATCACGCGGGAATGGGAGTAATAGCTCACACGGATGGCTGCCAACCCTTGCGTGGTTGTCACCGAGAACACATACCCACCCGGTTGTTTGGTGATATGACGCTCAGCCACGCTAGTCCCCGTCCCCATGTCAACACTCAAAAGCCAGCTAATACAATCAGGTGCCGCCGGTGCCTCTTGCTTATCTACCGCCAGAAGCCGGTAACGTGAAGCGGCCGCCAGCGGATGACCATCATCACCCAGCGCTTCCAGATCGTTGTTCGACGGGCGGAAATAACGCTTCTCACCATGACTATCGGTCAACACCAGGCGCTCGGCAGTGCGGCTCCAGCGACCGGACTCTGCAACCGTAGCCTTGCCATCAGCCCTCGACGGATAGCTCTCCTGCATAACAAAACTGCCATCCGCACTTAAAAAAAGCGAGGTATCCACATCGCCGCAGGTACCGCAAGGCAGCTTACCGCGATAATACTGCGCCATCGGGCGTAACGGCTCATCCTGAACCTGAGAACGGGAATGGCATCCCATCAGCCCCGATAATAGAACAACAAGCATCACCCCTGTCGCCAGTTTTTTCATCCTTATTCTCCTGCTGTGTTGTGCTGGCATGCCGTCAGATCATCCCTAACCCTGTGCAATTTGCCAGTCACTGAACGACAATTCCAGATTATTCTGATCGTCGGACAGCCAGATAGTTCCCTCCTGTAACGTCGCTTGTAACGTCATGGTGCGTCTGGCTAACGCTGCCAGGCTCGCCAGTTGCTGATCATCCAAAAAACGTACCGTCAGGTTAGTCAGGGCTCGCGCTTTATCAGCCATGCTTTGCCACCACACCCGGGCGGCACGCTCACCGTAAGCATAGAGCACCACATCCGGTGACAGACTGCAGGCTTTCTTCAGACGCTTCTCGTCTGGCAGCCCCAGTTCCACCCATAACAGCACTCGACCGTCGTCGCTGTGTCGCCAGATTTCTGGTTCGTCATCCGCACACAATCCCTTGGTAAAACGCAGTTGCTCATCAGCATGACAAATCCATGCCAATAGTCGCAGCATCATGCGTTGGTCGGTTTCCGAAGGGTGCTGAGCCAGCGTCAGGCTGACATCCTGGAAAAACGCGCGATCCATATCGGCGATGTTAACACTGGCTTTATAAACCGTTGCTTTTAAGGCCATTCTCTACCCCTTGTCACAGAACCGGTAGTCTACCCCAGCGGCGACCGACATCACAGTCACGCGCGTTAAACCGGTGGTAACGGCAGAATATGCTGTTGCATTATGCTGATAACCTGCCGGGGCCTATGCTATAGTCGGAAAGAAGAGGAGAGTTTATCTTCGTAGAATTACATTGCCGTCGCGATAACAACGAAGGGTGCATGAATCTCTACCGGGTTAAGCTCTAAGGGAGGATATTGTGCAACAATACAGTGAATTAGTACGCCGTCTGTACGCGGAGATCGCCAGTGGTGATCTGGGGTATATACCCGACGCGCTGGGTTGTGTGTTGAAAACCCTGGATGGCATCGCGACAAACAGCGAGTTACCATCCTCTGTCAGGGAACAGGCGGCCTATGCCGCCGCTAACTTATTGGTGAGCGATTATGTCAATGAGTAATGAATATCAACCCATTAATTGTGATGACTACGATAACCTGGAAGCCACCTGCCAGCAGCATTTGACGTTAACGGTAGAACTGCGTAACGGCGAAGTCGTGGTGGGTAAAGCCAGCGATATGATCTCTCGAAAGAACATCGAATATCTGGTGATTGACGACGCGGGCCAACAACGCGAACTCCGTCTCGACCATATCCTCAGCTTCAGTCACCCAGAGATTGGAAAAGTTGTCGTCAGTGAACCCTGACCCCCTTCCTCGCAACACGAACGGACAACCTTAGGTTGTCCGTTTTCATTACGCTTTGCACCAGTCGATAAACCATTCTCCATCGATAAAGCATTCGCCATCGATAAACGACATGCCATCATCCGGCATTGCCTGCCCGTCACGCGTCACGAACCGCCCCACCGCGGCAATCAACTGCTCATTGTAAAATATCAACGGTGTACGATCGCGCAACCACGGCGGCACCCCCAGCTCCTGCCACAACTTCTTTATCGGGCGGCCGTGCTCACGTCCGACTATCTGTACATAGCCTTGAAAACCAAAGCGTACCGTCACGCTTTCATCGCGACGCGGCTGCCGCACCCGGGTCCCTGATGTCGAGAGCGTCAGTTGCCCGAGACAATCCGGTAGAGATAACGGCGCGATGGTCGGTTGCCACGGCAACACACAATCGGTTACCGGCTGCATCATCGGCAGCCAATAAAGATAACGACGGAATCGTCTGACCTGCCATGAGCCAAGTTGTAACTGCGGGTTGGCATCATCACGGCTGAGTGCCACCTCATGCCATAATCGCATCAATTGCTCGCGGGACGGCATACGCGCCCCCTGCTCAGACAGCCAGCGACGCAGCAGCGCAAATCGCCGGGTCGCGCTCATGGGGATCAGCGCATCGACACTTAATGCGCCATCAGCATTACGCAACGTTGCCAGCGACTCCGCCAGCAATTCATCCAACAGTTGCTCCTGCTCGGCACAGAGTGCCGCACTGCGCGCCACGGCAGAGGGGAAATGGGGCCAGCGCTGCCTGAGCACCGGCAGCACTTGCCGACGCAGGAAGTTACGGTCGTAACGCTCATCGGCATTACTGTCGTCTTCAACCCAAACCAACTGCTGCGACCGGGCATAACGCTCCAGTTGCTCACGGCTAATACCCAACAGCGGTCGCAACAACGACACACCGTTCAGGGTGGCGCTCGCCGCCATCGACGCTAATCCCGCCGGGCCACTGCCGCGTTTAAGCGCCAGCAGAAAGGTCTCGCTCTGATCATCCTGATGCTGAGCGGTCAACAGTGTTTCTCCCTCACACAGCTGTTGACGTAAAACCTGATAACGCGCCGTTCGGGCCGCCGCTTCAATGCCACCGTCTCGGGCATCCACCTTCACTGCCAGCACATCAAATGGCACCAGCCAGTTAATACACTGGGTACGACAATGCTCGGCCCACGCATCAGCATTCACACTCAAACCGTGATGCACATACACCGCTCGTAGCGACAGCGCGTGAGGCAAACGCAAACGCGTCATCACATGTAGCAACACGGTAGAATCCAGACCACCGCTATAAGCCACCAGATAACGCCCACCGGTAGTGAGCTGTTCGCCAACGGCTGCTAACAGCGTGGAGGTAATATCGGTCTCAGCGTTCATACAATTCGAGCGGTAACCCATCTGGATCAGCAAAAAACGTAAACCGACGCCCGGTATACTCGTCCGTCCGTACCGGTTCACAGTCTACGCCTGCCGCGTGCAACGCAATTACCGCTTGTTCGATATCCTCAACCGCAAACGCCAGATGGCGCAATCCGCAGGCTTCCGGTCGGCTGACGCGTGCTGGCGGCGAGGGAAATGAAAACAGTTCGATCAAATAGCGGTCATTGAGCGCCAGATCCCCTTTCCAGGAATCACGGGCGGCTCGGTAAACCTCCTGTTGCAGCGTAAAACCGAGCACGTCGCAATAAAAACGCTTACTGCGCTCATAATCTGAGGCAATAATCGCGATATGGTGAATATCCAGCAGTGTCAGCATAAGGTTGGTTCTCCGAAAAGGCGTACCACCACGCTTATCGATACGATGCCATGAATAATAAATGAACTTAAGGAGAAAGGGGCTGATAAGACCATCCCGGCAATCACCGCCATAGACATCATGACATCGTCTAAGACCGTTACCAGCATAACAAAAAGTCCGCGATCGTTCCCAATCGCGGACTTTTATGGCGTCGTGTGAGCGAAATCAGCAGTAGCCGTAGTTCATCAAACGCTGGTAACGACGGTTCAACAGTTCCTGTTCGCTCAGTGTATCCAGTTCTTTTAAGTCGGACAGCAACTGAGATTTCAGTGATGCCGCCATCGCTGCTACATCGCGATGAGCAGAGCCCAGCGGTTCAGGGATAACGGAATCAATCAGTTTCAGCTCTTTCAGGCGCGGAGCGGTAATGCCCATGGCTTCTGCCGCCAGCGGCGCTTTATCCGCACTCTTCCACAGAATCGAGGCACAACCTTCCGGCGAAATCACCGAATAGGTGCTGTATTGCAGCATGTTCACTTTATCGCCAACACCGATAGCCAGCGCACCGCCAGAACCGCCTTCCCCGATAACGGTACACACAATCGGTACACGCAGACAGGACATCTCACGCAGGTTACGGGCAATCGCTTCAGACTGACCACGCTCTTCCGCGCCCACCCCCGGGTAGGCCCCTGGGGTGTCGATAAAGGTGATGATCGGCATTTTGAAGCGCTCGGCCATCTCCATCAGACGCAGTGCTTTACGGTAGCCTTCCGGAGCCGGCATCCCGAAATTGCGGCGAATTTTTTCTTTGGTTTCACGACCTTTCTGGTGACCAATAATCATCACCGGTCGATCGTCGAGACGGGCAATCCCACCGACGATCGCTTTGTCATCGGCATAAGCGCGATCACCTGCCAACTCATCAAAGTCGGAGAAAATATGCTTAACATAGTCCAGAGTATAAGGACGCTGCGGATGGCGAGCCAGTTGGGCAATCTGCCAGGAACCCAGATCGGCGAAGATTTTACGCGTCAGTTCCACGCTCTTTTCACGCAGACGCTTTATTTCCTCGTCCAGGTTAATATCCAATTTTTCATCTTGGCGACTGACTGCGGTCAGGGAATCAATCTTCGCTTCCAACTCTGCAATCGGCTGCTCAAAATCAAGAAAATTCAGACTCATAGTATTCCTATTTTAGTCAAATTCCAGCTCAACCTGTTCATTACCAACCAGGGTGCGTAAATCATTCAGCAACACGTCGGTAGGCGTCACACGCCATGCGGCACCAAAACGTAGCCGGGCGCGCGCATCCTGACGCTGGTAGTAAAGATGCACCGGAATCGTCCCCGATCGATGGGGTTCCAACGACTGACGAAGACGGTTTAACAACTGGTCATCAATTTGCCTGTCAGTCAGCGAGATAGCAAGCCCGCGCGCATATTTTTCACGCGCTTCGCTGATATCCATTAACTCTCTGACTGTCATTTTAAGTCCACCACTGAAGTCATCAAAGCTGACCTGTCCGCTGGCTATCAAAATACGATCCTGTTCCAGCAGATGCTGATATTTTTCCAGCGCGTCGGTAAACAACATGACTTCCAGACGACCGGAACGATCGTCCAGCGTGCAGACCCCAATGCGGTTACCCCGCTTGGTCACCATCACCCGGGCGGCAAGCACCAGCCCAACGGCAGTGGTCATTTTTCCCCGCTCCGTGGGATGCATGTCTTTCAAACGCACGCCCCCTGCGTAGCGTTCGATTTCCTTCAGATACTGGTTGATAGGGTGGCCGGTCAGGTATAACCCCAGCGTTTCCCTTTCCCCATCCAGCACCACCTGCTCTGGCCACGGCGGCACGGTACTGTAGGATTGTTCCACCTGTTCAGGGGTTTCCGCCAGTACGCCGAACATATCCGCCTGACCGATGGCCTCCGCCTTCGCATGCTGCTCTGCGGACTTCATGGCATCTGCCAGCGAATTCATCAGCGCTGCACGATGGGGCCCCAGGCGGTCAAATGCGCCAGACATGATCAACTTTTCCAGCACTCGCCGGTTCAGTTTCTTAATATCCGTACGAGCGCACAGATCAAATAAATCGCGGAAATAACCGCCGTTGTTGCGCGCATCGATAATCGCTTCGATTGGCCCCTCGCCCACCCCTTTGATGGCGCCGATGCCATAGACAATCTCGCCGTCATCATTAACGTGGAAATGGTACAACCCGCTGTTGATGTCTGGCGGCAGGATCTTCAATCCCATACGCCAGCATTCATCTACCAGCCCGACTATCTTATCGGTGTTGTCCATATCAGCGGTCATCACCGCCGCCATGAACTCCGCCGGGTAGTGCGCCTTTAGCCACAGCGTCTGGTACGATACCAGCGCGTAAGCAGCCGAATGCGATTTGTTAAACCCATAACCGGCGAACTTCTCCACCAGGTCGAAGATCTTCATCGACAGTTCACCGTCGACGCCCATCTTCTCAGCACCCTCTTTGAATACCGAGCGCTGTTTGGCCATTTCTTCGGGCTTTTTCTTACCCATCGCACGGCGCAACATATCCGCACCACCGAGGGTATACCCCGCCAGTACCTGGGCAATCTGCATCACCTGTTCCTGATACAGAATGATACCATAGGTCGGCTCCAGCACGGGTTTCAGCGTTTCATGCTGCCACTGGATATCCGGGTAGGATATTTCTTCACGCCCATGTTTACGGTCGATGAAGTTATCCACCATCCCTGACTGTAGCGGCCCCGGACGAAACAGCGCCACCAATGCTATCATGTCTTCAAAGCAGTCCGGCTTAAGGCGCTTAATCAGGTCTTTCATGCCGCGCGATTCAAGCTGGAATACCGCTGTGGTTTCCGAACGCTGCAGCATATCGAAACTTTTCTTGTCGTCCAGCGGAATGGCGGCGATATCGACCGGTTCCAGCCCTTGCTTTTCGCGCCGGGCGTTGATCATCTCCAGCGCCCAGTTAATGATGGTCAACGTACGCAAGCCGAGGAAGTCGAACTTCACCAGACCGGCGTATTCTACGTCGCTCTTATCAAACTGGGTAACCGGGTGGTTGCCTTCCTGATCGCAATAAAGCGGCGCAAAATCGGTGATTTTGGTCGGCGAAATCACCACCCCCCCGGCGTGTTTACCGGCGTTGCGGGTCACCCCTTCCAGTTTGCGCGCCATATCGATCAGCGCTTTGACTTCCTCATCCGCCTCGTAGATCTCACCTAATTGCGGCTCAGCCGCAAAGGCTTTCTCCAGCGTCATCCCTGGGTCGGGCGGTACCAGCTTGGAAATTCTGTCGACAAACCCATACGGATGCCCCAGCACCCGACCCACATCACGGATTACCGCTTTAGCCGCCATGGTACCGAAGGTGATGATTTGCGACACCGCATCACGGCCATACATATCCGCGACGTGATCAATAACCAGATCGCGTTTTTCCATGCAAAAGTCGACGTCGAAGTCAGGCATCGACACACGTTCCGGGTTGAGGAAACGTTCGAACAGCAGGTCAAACTCCAGCGGGTCCAGATCGGTTATTTTCAGCGCATACGCCACCAGCGAGCCTGCACCGGAGCCTCGTCCCGGCCCGACCGGTACATCGTTATCCTTGGACCACTGGATAAACTCCATCACAATCAGGAAGTAGCCGGGGAACCCCATCTGGTTGATAACGCCGAGTTCGATATCCAGACGTTCATCGTATTCCGGGCGGCGCTGAGCGCGTACTTCTTCATCCGGGAACAGGAACGCCAGTCGCTCCTCCAACCCTTTTTTGGCACACATCACCAGATAGTCTTCGGTCGACATGTCGCCGGTCGGGAATTGCGGCAGGAAATATTCACCGAGCCGAATAGTCACGTTACAGCGTTTGGCGATCTCTACCGTATTAATCAGCGCCTCAGGGATGTCGGCAAACAGCTCGCACATCTCGTCTTCGCTGCGCATGTACTGCTGAGGGCTGTAATTACGGGGGCGCTTGGGGTCATCCAGTGTAAAGCCGTCATGAATCGCCACGCGGATTTCATGCGCCTCAAAGTCATCCGGGCTGATAAAACAGACATCGTTAGTCGCAACAACCGGCAGGCCATGCGCGGTGGCCAGCTTGATTGCCGCATGCAGGTAGCTTTCTTCATCCGGTCGGCCGGTACGCGTCAGTTCAAGATAAAACCGCTGAGGAAAATGTTGCTGATAAAACGCGACGCACTGCTCCACCAGCGCCTGATTACCACGCAACAAAAACTTGCCGATATCACCATGACGCCCACCGGACAACAGCAGTATCCCAGCCTGATGTTCCACCAGCCATTCCCGGTCGATAGTCGGACCATCAGCGCCATACCCGCGTTGATATGCGCGCGAAATCAGCAACGTCAGGTTCTGGTAACCTTCGTTATTCATCGCCAGAACGGTGAGATGCGCCAGTTCGTCACCTAACTCTTCGCTCTGCAGATAAAAATCGGCCCCGATGATCGGCTTGATACCGGCACTATGCGCGCCACCATAGAACTTCACCAGCCCACACAGGTTGGTAAAGTCGGTGATTGCCAGCGCGGGCATCCCCAGCGCGGCAGCTTTTTTTACCAACGGGCCGGTCTTCGCCAACCCATCGATCATGGAATAGTCACTGTGAACACGCAGGTGGACAAAACGTGGTTCGGCCATTTCCGGATCCCATAATCTTTTCAGTAACCCGCCTGATGCAGATCTTCAGGCACATTATGCGTTTACGTTACAGGCACTTATGTTACATACGGTTGCGTTACGCCAGACCCAGCGCCCGCTTAACCGGGGCAAAACTGCGCCTGTGATGAAGGGTGGCGCCCAACGTCGCCAGCTTTTCAAGATGATATGCCGTAGGATACCCTTTGTGCTGCGCAAAGCCATACTCTGGAAATTGCTGGTCCAGCACTTCCATTTCACGATCCCGCGTCACTTTAGCCAGAATCGAGGCCGCACTGATTTCCGCCACCCGGCTGTCACCTTTGACCACCGCCTGTGACGGCATCGGCAACGTCGGACAACGGTTGCCGTCTATCAGCACAAAATCTGGCGTAACAGGCAAGGCCGCCACCGCACGCTGCATCGCCAGCATGGTGGCGTGCAGGATATTAAGCGTGTCAATTTCTTCCGGCTCGGCACGCCCCAGACTCCAGGCCAACGCCTTTTCACGGATCTCGTCATATAACGCCAGACGACGTTTCTCGCTGAGCGTCTTAGAATCTGCCAGTCCGACGATCGGCCGATTCGGGTCCAAAATCACCGCCGCCGTTACCACGGCGCCAACCAGCGGGCCACGCCCAACTTCATCCACCCCGGCAATACAATGTGCCGGTGGATAAATAAAAACCTCACTCATGACCGCCACAGCTCCAGTACAGCCTGCGCCGCCTGTTTATCAGCGTCGCATCGAATCTGTTCATGCAAATGTAAGAATGTCTGCTGCAAGTGCTGCGCCGCGTCGCCATCTTCAAGCCAGGGCAATAACGCCGCCGACAGATTGTCAGGCGTACAATCATCCTGCAGTAATTCTCTGACCAGTTCGCGTCCTGCCAGCAAATTGGGCAGCGAGACCCACGGTGTTTTCACCAGTCGTTTCGCCAGCCAATAGGTAAAGGGCTTCATGCGGTATCCAACGACCATCGGGCACTTCGCCAGCATACACTCCAGCGCCGCCGTACCGGACGCCAGCAACGTGGCATCACAGGCTATCATCGCTTCACGCGCCTGCCCATCCAGCAGTCGGATTGTCATCTCGGGCGCAACGTCAGCTTTGATTTTTTCAAACTGCTCACGGCGACGCGAGTTAACCAGCGGTACCACAATCTCCAGTTCCGGATAGGTTTGCCGTAGCATCTGCGCCGTTTTCAGGAAATCCGCACTCAGCATATCCACTTCGGCACCACGACTCCCCGGCAATATCGCCAGACAACGCCCTTGCTCCGGCAATCCCAGCGTACGCCGCGCTGCCGCTTTGTCCGGACGCAAGGGCATCGCATCCGCCATGGTGTGACCAATAAAACGGCAAGGTACATTGAAACGGTCATAAAAGGCTTTTTCGAACGGCAGAAACGCCAGCACCAGATGCGTCGCTTTACCTATCTTGAAAACGCGCTTTTGTCGCCATGCCCATACCGACGGACTGACATAGTGGATGGTTTTGATACCATTGCGCTTGAGGCGACCTTCCAGGGTAATATTGAAATCAGGCGCGTCGATACCGACAAACACATCGGGTTGCAGTTCGCTGAAACGCTGCGTCAGGTCACGACGGATTTTCAGCAAGCGGGGCAGGCGCTCCAGCACTTCAACTACGCCCATTACCGCCAGCTCTTCCATCTCATACCAGGCTTCGCAGCCTTCTGCCTGCATTAGCGGCCCAGCCACACCGACAAAGCGGGCATCAGGTACGTGTGCTTTTAGCGCACGAATCAAACCGGCACCAAGAATATCGCCGGAGGTTTCTCCGGCGACCAGTCCGATAGTCAGGGGACGTTGTGTCATGTCTTATCGAATAATGCCGCGCGTCGAGCGGGTAAAGAAATCAAGATAGGCCTGTACCGCTGGATGCTCTGCCGCCAGAGCTTCGAGGTCAGGTTTCACCTCATCCAGCGTTTTACCGCTGCGGTAGATCAACTTGTACGCATTGCGGATAGCGTGCAGGGTCTCTTTCTCAAACCCACGGCGCTTGAGCCCTTCAATATTGATACCAAATGGCGTGGCATGGTTGCCTTGTGCTATCAGATACGGAGGGACATCCTGCGCTACGCCAGAACAACCGCCCACCATCACGTGCGCGCCGATGACGCAGAACTGGTGCACCGCTGTCATGCCGCCAATAATCGCGAAATCATCAACGCTGACATGACCACCCAGCGTAGCGTTATTCGCCAGAATACAGCGATTGCCGACAACACAGTCGTGAGCAATATGGGTATTGATCATCAGCAGGTTATCGTTACCGACTTTAGTCAACCCACCGCCTTGCGCGGTACCACGATGAATGGTCACACTCTCACGGATACGGTTACGATCGCCCACTTCAACACGGGTCGGCTCACCGGCGTATTTCAGGTCCTGATTGACCTCACCGATCGTGACAAACTGATAAATCTCATTGTCACAACCGATTTTGGTAATGCCGTTAACAACGACATGGGACTTCAGTACCGTACCTGCCCCGATCTCAACCTGCGCACCGATATGGCAAAATGGACCAATATGCACACCGGCACCGATAACAGCGCCATCTTCAACAATGGAACTGGGGTGAATAAAGGCGGTTTGATCAATCACTAATCAGCCCTCCCGACGACGAGCGCACATCATTTCCGCTTCACAAGCCACTTCACCATCAACTTTAGCAACGCCTTTGAAACGCGCAATACCACGGCGCTCCTTGATGAACTCAACTTCCAGAATCATCTGGTCACCGGGTTCAACCGGACGTTTGAAACGTGCTTCATCTACGGCAGCAAAATAATACAACTCACCCGGCTCCAGCTTACCCAGGCTCTTAAACGCCAGAATACCTGTAGCCTGCGCCATTGCTTCCAGAATCAACACTCCGGGGAAAATCGGTTTGCCAGGGAAATGCCCCTGAAAGAACGGCTCGTTAAAAGAAACATTTTTTACCGCTCGCAGGAATTTTCCTTTCTCAAAATCCAGTACACGATCCACCAGCAAGAACGGATAGCGGTGTGGTAGTAGATCCAGAATCTCTTCGATATGCAGAGTATGCGTGTCTGTATTCAAAATACTCTTCCTGTCAATAAAAACGATAGCATGAACAACACGGCCTGCGTATTCCCCAACAACGGAGGAACAACATGCAGGCCGCAAACAAAAATTACGCACATCGGCGTGAGTCTTACACCCGAAACACAGGGCTACGAATACGGACGATTAACGGTCTTCGAGCTTACGCTCGACAGCCTTGAGTCGTTTACTCATCTCGTCAATATTCATCACCAGCGCGGCTGTTTTGCGCCAGACCTTGTTCGGTTGTAATGGGATCCCGGATGAATAAACGCCCGGCTCGGTGATCGGCCGCATGACCATCCCCATCCCTGTGACTGTAACCTTGTCGCAAATCTCCATGTGACCATTGATCACGCTGGCGCCGCCAATCATGCAATACCGGCCAATCTTCAGACTGCCCGCCATGATTACCCCACCAGCAACTGCGGTATTGTCCCCAATCACAACGTTGTGTGCAATCTGACATTGGTTATCAATGATGACACCGTTGCCAATAATGGTGTCGTCCAGCGCCCCTCTATCAATAGTGGTACTGGCACCGATCTCAACACGATCGCCGATGATGACCGTTCCCAACTGGGGAATTTTGATCCAATTGCCACGATCATTAGCATACCCAAATCCGTCCGAACCGATTACCGCACCGGACTGAATCAAGCACTGCTCGCCCAAAACAACGTTATGGTAAATCGTCACATTGGCCCATAACCGGGTGCCCGCACCAATACGGGCATGCTTACCGACGAAGCAACCGGCACCAATCACGACGCCGTCACCCAACTCAACGCCGGATTCAATAACTGCATTAGCCCCAATCGAAACCCCATCTCCTAAACGCGCATCAGGAGCAATCACCGCTGAAGGTGCGATCCCCTGTGCAGGCGCCGGCGTTGTATCCATCAACTGCGCCATACGCGCATAGGCCAAATAAGGATTCTTTACCACAAGTGCAGCGGCATTATTGCAGAACGGCAAATCCGCTTGCGTCAGTACCACTGCTGAAGCCTGGGTACTGCTCAGTTGTTCACGATAGCGGCTATCGGATAAAAATGTAATCTGTCCAGCTTGTGCTGAATGCATAGAAGCAACAGCGGTGATGACGATATCGCCATCACCGTGCAATTGTGCATCCAACTGTTGAGCCAAGGCGTCCAGTCGAATTGAAAACATGGATTATTTAACCTGTTTCAGCACGTCAGCAGTAATATCTTTCGCATTGTCGGCATAGGCAACCGCGTTAGCGTCGATAACCACGTCATAGCCTTGCTTGGTAGCAACCGCTTTTACCGCGTCCTGAATACGGCTCAGGATTTTGTTGCGCTCTTCCATCTGACGACGGCGATTATCTTGATCGAAAGCCTGAGCTTTGCTGGAGAACTGCTCACGCTGAGACATCACGTCGCTTTCCATTTTGGAACGATCGCTGGCTTTCATGGTAGAACCATCACGCTGCAGCTTCTGCATTTTTTCCTGCAGAGAACGCTCCATGGACTGCAGTTCTGCAGCACGGCCTTTGAACTCGTTTTCCAGCTGTTTGCTTACGGCTTCACGCTGCGGCAACTGTTGGAAGATGCTGGAAACATTGACAATCGCAATCTTATCAGCAGCCTGAGCACCCGCAGAAACGGCCAGCATTAAACCCAACCCTGCGGCATACAACCACTTTTTCACGTTAAAACTCCTTACCCTAAGTATTTCTGCGCTGAACGCGCTTATCGTAATTACGGCATCGGCAGTCAAGCTATATGCTCAAATCGCCACCGGATGCCGATACATCTTCCTTTCAAACTCAAACCTACGCAGCCCGTTTACCAGGTCTTACCAATGTTAAACTGGAACTGCTCGGAGCGATCCCCATCATACTTCTTAAACGGCTGAGCGTAAGAGAAGACCAATGGCCCCAGAGGTGAAACCCACTGCACGGCAAGGCCCGAAGACATACGAATGTTGCCAGGCTTGCTGTAATCCGGTACGCCAGCGGCCAGCGTCTGCGCGGTATTTTCCCAATGCGTATCCCACACGGTACCAGCATCAACGAAGAACGACGTACGCACAGAGCTAGCGTACTTATCGCTAATAAACGGTGTTGGAACGATTAACTCAGCGCTGACCACCGCCATCGCGTTCCCCCCCACAGCATCAGACATCTTCGACGGGTTAATATTACACGACGACACATCCGATGTATTACATCCAGTGTAGTAGGCCGCTTTCGGGCCTATAGTGTTAGAACGGAAACCACGTACGGTGTTGGAGCCACCCGCAAAGAAGTTATCGTAGAACGGCACTTCTTTGCCGCTCAGCCCATCAGCATAACCCGCCTTGCTTCTCGCCATTATCACCCAGTTACGACTCTCGCTCAGCGGGAAATAACTGGCCGAATCAAAGGTTACTTTATAGTACTTGTTGTCCGAACCCGGCAACGTCACCTTGGTGTTCAGGTTGACACGATTACCAGCGGTCGGGAAGTAACCACGATCAAGATCGTTGTAAGTCCACCCTGGCGTCAGGAAGAAATCGTTAGCACTGAAGCTGGCTCTGGAAGTCGAGCGAGGATCTGGATCGACACCGGATTTATTCAGATAGCGCCACATCGCAACCTGAGGTTTCATATCCGATAAAGAGTTATGCACGTAGTCCAGACCCAAGCGTAACGAATTGTTTTCGTTGATCGGGAAGCCCAACGTTGAACCGACACCATAGCTTTTGTTGGTATAATCGGCCAGATCAGCATTCAACGCTTTGAAGTTGTTGTAGAAAACACGACCACCGAGACTCACGCCATCTACCGTAAGGTACGGGTCTGTCATCGATAACTCAAGATAGGTCTGGTAGTCGTTACGAGTCCCACTAATGCCTACTGAGTTACCGGTTCCAAGCCAGTTGTCCTGCTGCACACCAGCCTGGAAGCTGACGCCACTTTCAGTACCAAAGCCGATACCGAAGTTAAGGCTACCGGTATTACGCTCCTTGACCTTGTACACCACGTCAACCTGATCCGGTGTTCCGGGCACGCGCTGGGTCTCGGTATCGACACTTTCAAAATACCCAAGACGATTCAGTCGCTCTTTACCCTGTTGCACCAGATCGTTGCCAAGCCAGCCACCTTCCATCTGACGCATTTCACGGCGCAGTACAGAATCTTTGGACACATCGTTGCCTTCAAAACGGATACGGCGCACCGTGAAGCGGTTACCCGCATCCACATTGATGCTCAGCCGTACCGTTTTGTCGGTATCGTTGATTTCCGGCTGCGTCACCACGCGGGGATACGCATACCCGTAACGTCCCAGCAGCTTTTTGATGTCCTCTTCCATCCGGGTTACTTTGGCGCCGTTATACAGCTCCCCCGGTTGGATACGGGTTAAATTTTCAATTTCAGTGGCATGTCCTACCAGATTGCCACGCACTACCACACCCGAGAGTTTGTACTGGTCACCTTCGGTAATGTTGACAGTGATGTAAATGCCTTTTTTATCCGGCGTCAGGCTCACCTGCGTTGAGTCAATATTGAAACGCGCATAACCACGATCGAGATAGAAACTGCGAAGCGTTTCCAGGTCGCCAGACAGTTTCTGTTTCTCGTATTTACGATCTCCCACCAGGTTCCACCACGGCACTTCATCGCGTAACTGGAAACGGGAAACCAGCTCATCGGAACTGAAAGATTTATTACCGACGATATTGATTTGCTGGATCTTGGCAGATACCCCTTCGGTAAACACCAGTTTGAGATCAACACGATTGCGAGGCAGCGGAGTCACGACTGCCTTCACTGTGGCGCTGTATTTACCTACACTGTAGTAGAAATCTTCCAACCCTTTTTCAATGTTGGACAAGGTGGTACGATCCAGCGCTTCGCCGACGCGCACACCCGATGCTTCAAGGTTCCCCTTGAGCATTTCTTCCTTCACCGCTTTGTTGCCGGAGAAGGTCAGGCTGGCAATGGTCGGACGCTCTTTGACCTGAATCAGCAGCGAATTCCCATCACGCAGGACACGGACATCCTCGAAGTTCCCGGTCGCAAACAAAGCCCGAATGGTGTTACCGATATCCTCGTCAGTGACAGTATCCCCCACCCGAACAGGCATGCTGAGCAATGCTGCACCGACGGCAACCCGCTGCAGGCCCTCGAAATGAATATCTTTCACTACGAACCCGTCTGCACCGTATACGGTGGCGCTGCTAAACAGCAGCGACGCTATGAGCAACTTTTTCATCGCCATCGTTGTTATGCGTTTTTCCTAACCTAATCCACGCCTACAGGCGGGAGAAATCATTGAAAAGTGCAAGCCCCATTAACATCATCAGCAACACCGTGCCAATGCGATAACTGACGTCCTGCACACGCTCGGAAACCGGTCCACCCTTTAGCTTTTCGATCGCCAGAAAGAGCAGATGACCACCATCCAGTACCGGCAGAGGGAACAGATTGATAATTCCCAGATTGACGCTAATCAGCGCCAAAAACATCAGGTAATACACCAATCCGTAATCTGCTGACATGCCCGCCCCCTGTGCGATAGAAATCGGACCGCTCAGGTTATTCAGCTTCACGTCGCCGGTAATCAACTTACCCAGCATACTGACTGTCAGTTTCATCAACAGCCAGGTTTTATTCCCAGCTTCATAGATGGCGCTGAACGGCCCATACTGGCGCACGGTTTTGTACTCATCAGGCAAAGGGGTCACTTTCGGCACTACACCGGCAAACCCTTCCAGCCGCCCTTTTCCTACCGTTTTACTGTCTGGTATTAGCGTAACGGACAGCGTATCCCCGCCTCTTTCCACCTCCAGCGCAATCGGTTTGCCAGGGTTATCACGCACGGCAATGACAAACTGCGGCCAGCGAGCCAGCAATTGACCATCGACTTTAACGATCCTGTCCCCGACTTGCAAACCCGCTTTTTCAGCGGCAGAACGGGGCTGAACCTGAGTCAGCAACGCTTCAACCTGAGGCCCTTTCGGTATAATCCCCAGCGACACCGCCGGATCCTGCCGTTCTGGATCGAAATGCCAGCGTTGCAGATCAAGCCGTTTGCCCTCTGTACTGGTGGAACCTAACGGTGCGGTTTCGAAAACCACGTCAGGTTCGCCAATCCTGCCAATTAAAGCCAGACGCGCGCTATCCCAGTCAGGCGTTTCGATGCCATCAATCGACTTTAGTTCCATTCCCGGTGAAATTTGCGCCTGTGCAGCAATCGATCCGGGCAAAACCTCACCCACTACCGGGCGGATACCCGGCACACCAATGATGAACACCAGCCAGTAGGCAATAACGGCAAACACGAAGTTGGCAATCGGGCCGGCACTAACAATAGCTGCCCGTTGCCAGACCGTTTTGTGGTTGAATGCCCGATGCCGAAGTTCTTCAGGAACGTCATCGACCCGACCATCAAGCATTTTCACATAACCGCCCAGAGGAATCAGCGCGATGACATACTCGGTGCCCTGACGGTCACGTCGACGCCACAATGCCTTCCCGAAACCGATGGAGAAACGCTCGACGCGAACACCGCAACGACGGGCAACCCAAAAATGCCCAAACTCATGCACGGTGATAAGCACACCGAGTGCGACAACGAATGCAGCCAGGCTCCAGAGAACATTCAGCATAAACCGACTCTACCTGTATTCCTAAACAGCCTTGAACAATAGCAGCATCAGACAGGCAAATACCGGTATGGCTGCAGTCAGGCTGTCAATACGATCCAGTACCCCACCGTGACCCGGGATCAGGTGACTGCTATCCTTGATACCGGCCTCACGCTTGAACATGCTTTCCGTCAAATCCCCCAATACCGAGGCCAGTGTCGCGACAATAGAGCACACCAACAGGGTAAAGGTTGAGATAGACAATGGCGCATAATGGCTAAACAGTAACGCAATCATTGCAGATGTTGCCAGCCCACCGATGAAACCTTCCCGGGTTTTTCCAGGCGACACTTTGGGTGCCAGTTTACGCCGACCAAACAGCTTGCCAAACAGATAAGCACCACTGTCAGCGCCCCACACCAACACCATCACATACAACAACCACCAGGCACCGCTAAAAGGATTGGTTTCATATTCGAATTGGCGCAGCGCCAACATACCCCAGAAAAAAGGCACGATAGTCAGAAGGCCAAAGCACAAACGCAGCGCACGGGAATGTCGCCACATTGCAGCGGAAGAGGGATAAAACAGCACCAGTAATAGCGCCACGCCCCACCAGGCAAGAGAAATCCATAGGGACAGGCAGACCGGCACAAACGTGATGGAATAGTGGTAATCCGGCAAGGTCAGCATCATCGCTGCCAGCAGAAAACCACAGGCAATGGAAAGCCAGATTCGCTGTGTGCAAGAAACCAAACCAGCCAGTTGACCCCATTCCCAGGCAGCCAGCATACAAACAGCCAGCGTCACCAGAGAAAAAACCAACGGCGGCAGAAAAAAAAGCGCCGCAATAACTAAAGGAATAAGAATCAGCGCAGTAATCAGGCGATACTTCAGCAAAAATACCCCCTACGATGCATCTGCATCGTCAGGCGTAGTTCCCCCAAAGCGACGCTCACGTTGAGCAAAGGCATGAATGGCACCTTCAAAGGTTTGTTCGTCAAAATCTGGCCAGAGAACATCGGTAAAATAGAGTTCTGCATACGCAATCTGCCATAGCAGGAAATTGCTGATGCGATGCTCTCCACTGGTTCTTATTAGCAAATCAACCGGAGCCAGATCGTTTAAGCACATGTAACGATTCAGAGTTGACTCATCAATAGTATCAGGATGCAGTATACCTTCCTGAACCTGCTCGGCGATTTTTCTGACTCCGTGGATAATATCCCAACGGCCGCCATAATTCGCAGCAATATTCAGAGTCAGGCCCGTATTATTTTCTGTCATCGCTTCAGAACGTTGGATCAGTGCCTGTAATCGACTACTGAATCGACTAATATCACCGATGACTCGCAAACGGACATTGTGCTTGTGCAGGCTTTTGACTTCGCTATTCAATACGCGCACAAACAGCTCCATCAACGCAGACACTTCCTGTGCCGGGCGGTTCCAGTTTTCGCTGCTGAATGCGTATAGCGTCAAGGCTTCAAGGTTCTGGCTGACCGCATAACTGATCGCACGGCGTACTGACTTCACTCCCGCCTGATGACCGGAGATCCGCAGCTTTCCCCTCTGTTTAGCCCAGCGACCATTGCCATCCATGATGATCGCGACATGACGAGGGCCGTTAGGTAACACCTTTTGATTACCGTGTTGATTTTCGGCGGGCATAGCGTGTATTGATTTCCTCAAGCAAGAAAATGATTATCCAGTCGCAGGCAAACCTGACAGCATAAAAAAGCTGTGAACACACAGCTTTCATCAACGTGGTATTTTATCAATAACCACCTGCATCGAGCGGCGCTGACTATACCATTTCAGGCGCATGTGAACAAACACACCCGCGTCAGGTCACTGATAACGCCGCAATACATTTTCTGCTGCTTGTCTTGCCCAGGTATCGATAGACAACACATCATCAACGCTTTGCGGCTCAGGTAATATCAGTTGTTCCATCACGCATTGATTGACTGCGGCGATATCGGTAAACCGAATACCGGATTGTAAAAATGCCGCAACCGCAATTTCATTTGCCGCATTGAGTGCCGTCGTAGCAGCCTGCCCTTGATTACACGCCTCAATCGCCAGACGCAGACAAGGGTAGCGCTGAAAATCCGGCTCAGAGAAGGTCAACGCGCCCAACCGGCTAAAGTCGAGCGCCGGTGCGCCGGAAAAAACACGCTCAGGGTAAGCCATCGCATAGGCTATGGGGGTTCGCATATCGGGTGTACCCAATTGCGCCATCACACTGCCATCCCGGTAACGCACCATGGAGTGGATAACGGATTGGGGATGGATAACCACTTCCATCTGTGATTCCGAGGCATTAAATAGCCATCGCGCTTCGATATATTCCAGTCCCTTATTCATCATGGTGGCGGAATCCACCGAAATCTTTCGCCCCATAGACCAGTTTGGATGGGCGCACGCCTGTTCAGGAGTGACACTCTCCAATGCAGCAAGCGGAATCTCACGAAATGGCCCACCTGAACCGGTCAGTACCACTCGCTCAACCCCGTATTGCGTTAACGAAGCATATCCCAGTTGCCGCTGGATTGGCTCAGGTAAACTCTGAAAAATCGCACTGTGTTCACTATCGACTGGCAACAATCTCGCCCCGTTCTTCGACACCTCGTCCATGAACAGGCGACCACAGGTCACCAGCGATTCTTTATTCGCCAGCAGAACCTGTTTACCCGCACGAATGGCCGCGAGTGCCGGCAACAACCCTGCAGCACCGACAATCGCTGCCATCACCTGATCGACCCCATCCAACGCTGCCAGCTCGCAGGCAGACTGCGCGCCTGATAGCACAGCCGTTCGACTGCCCGCCTCACGTAAACGGATACGCAGTTCGCGCGCGGCATCTTCATCAGCCATTGAGGCATACGCCGGACAGAACTCCAGGCACTGTTCCGCCATCAGCGAAACATTACGCCCGGCGACCAATGCCATTATCGAAAATTTGTCTGGATTGGCTCTGACCACGGCCAGTGAACTAACGCCAACAGAACCGGTGGAGCCGAGGATTGTCAGTTGCTTCATGAATATGACCTGATAAAGCTGGGGTTGATGACAGGCGTGGTGCCAGTCTGTAACGTCAACGCCGACCTGTCGATGAGGCTGGTGTGAAAATGCGTGGCGTTACGCAAAACATCCCGCATTAAAAAAGCTGGAAAACAAAACGCCGCGGAAGGAGCAGATAATACTGCACACCTGCCAGCGGCGCTGTAACGAATCGATGAATCAGAAATCCATCAGTTCTTTTTCTTTCTCCGCCAGAGCGGCGTCAATCTTCTTGATAAAACCGTCAGTCAGTTTCTGGACGTCATCCTGAGCGCGACGCTCTTCGTCTTCGCTGATGGTTTTATCTTTCAGTTGTGCCTTGAGCTTGTCGTTAGCGTCGCGACGAACGTTACGCACCGACACTCGCCCTTGCTCTGCTTCACCACGCACCACTTTGATCAGATCTTTACGGCGTTCTTCCGTCAGCGGCGGCAGCGGAACACGAATAACCGTACCGGCAGACATCGGATTCAGCCCCAGGTCGGATGCCATGATAGCTTTTTCCACCGCCGGGCCCAGGGTCCGGTCAAATACAGTGACAGCCAGCGTGCGGGAGTCTTCCACCACGATATTGGCTAACTGGCGTAACGGCGTTGCGCTACCGTAATACTCCACATGGATACCATCCAGAAGATTAGGGGACGCACGACCAGTACGCACTTTACTGATCTGGTTCTTGAAAGCCTCTACGCATTTATCCATGCGTGTTTCGGCGTCTTTTCTGATTTCATTAATCACGTTGTGAACCCTTGAAAACTGGTTGCCAGTCAGGTCACGCACGGCTTGCATGACCCAGCGAATCATCGATTGCCAGCAGCAGGCTGACAATATAGGCGCAATCTTGTGTCACCAAAACAAGATATTACCTTAAATTAGACGTTAGCCGTTATTACTGATCAACGTCCCTTCTTTTTCGCCCATCACGACACGACGCAGCGCCCCTGGCTTGTTCATATTGAACACACGGATTGGCAGATTATGGTCGCGAGCCAGCGTAAAGGCGGCCAGGTCCATGACTTTGAGCTCACGCTCCAGGACTTCCTGATAATTCAGTGATTCGTAGAGCGTTGCATTAGGATCTTTAACCGGATCAGCAGAGAAAACGCCGTCTACTTTGGTGGCTTTCAATACCACGTCGGCTTCGATTTCAATGCCACGCAGGCAAGCCGCTGAGTCGGTGGTAAAGAAGGGGTTGCCGGTACCGGCAGAAAAAATCACCACACGGTTGTTACGCAGCAGACTGATAGCTTCAGCCCAACTGTAATTGTCACACACACCATTAAGCGGAATGGCCGACATCAAACGGGCGTTGACATAAGCACGATGCAGCGAATCACGCATCGCTAAACCGTTCATCACGGTTGCCAACATCCCCATATGATCGCCCACCACGCGGTTCATGCCTGCTTTGGCTAAACCCGCGCCGCGGAACAGGTTACCACCACCGATGACCACACCGACCTGAATGCCCAATTCAACCAACTCTTTAATTTCCTGGGCCATGCGATCGAGAATGCTCGCATCGATACCGAAACCTTCAGATCCCTGCAGCGCTTCGCCACTCAGCTTCAGCAGGATACGTTGATATACGGGTTTTGCGTTGGTTGCCATGGTGTTCTTGTCCTAACAGGCTGTCATCGTACTGGGGGTTATTACTGCCACACCCGGCGCACCATTGATAAGGGGCCAGATGCCACGAAATTGCTTGTATCACGAATTACGGGTATCGCGAATAGCTTGGCTGGATAAAAAGGAACCGCCAACTGGCGGCTCCCTTTTTATTAAGACTGTTTGCTCATTGCTGCGACTTCAGCAGCAAAGTCAACTTCAGCTTTCTCGATACCTTCACCCACTTCGTAACGGATGAAGTTGCTCACAGAAGCATTGTGCTCTTTCAGCAATTGACCAACAGTTTTGTTCGGGTCCATCACGAAGTTCTGACCGGTCAGAGAAATCTCGCCGGTGAATTTACGCATACGGCCTTCAACCATTTTCTCAGCGATTTCGCGCGGCTTGCCGGACTGCATGGCGATATCCAACTGGATCTGATGCTCGCGAGCAACCACGTCAGCCGGTACGTCTTCAGCGTTGACGTATTCCGGTTTGCTGGCAGCGATGTGCATAGCGATGTGCTTGATCAGCTCTTCGTCAGCACCGGTAGCAGCAACCATAACGCCGATGCGAGCACCGTGCATGTAAGAACCCAGGGCGTCGCCAGTCTGCACAGCGATACGACGGATGTTGATGTTTTCGCCGATTTTCGCTACCAGCGCGGTACGCTGTTCTTCGAATTTCGCTTTCAGAACGTCAACGTCAGTGATGCGCTCGTTCAGTGCAGCGGTAGCCACTTCTTCGCCAAACGCTTTGAAGCCAGCGTCTTTTGCTACGAAGTCAGTTTCGCAGTTCAGCTCAACGATGATGCCGTATTTGCCGTCAGCGGCAATCTTGGTCAGGATCACACCTTCAGCGGCAACACGACCCGCTTTTTTCGCAGCTTTAGCCTGGCCAGATTTACGCATGTTGTCGATTGCCAGCTCGATGTCGCCATTGGCTTCAACCAGAGCTTTTTTACATTCCATCATGCCTGCGCCGGTACGTTCGCGCAGTTCTTTTACCAGGGCAGCGGTAATTTCAGCCATTATCTTTTCCTCGGTTATCTCGTGGCGGAGATAAGTAAGAGATAAGTAAAAAGGGGGCCCGACAAGGCCCCCTAACCAACATATGTCAATACCTGGTTAATAAGGGCTCAACAGAGCTGGCCTTATTATTCAGCTTCGACGAAGCTCTCTTCTGCCTGAGCAGCCAGATCCTGAGAACGGCCTTCACGGACAGCAGCAGCAACAGCATTCAGGTACAGGCTTACTGCACGAATGGCGTCGTCGTTACCAGGGATGATGTAATCAACGCCATCCGGATCGGAGTTGGTATCAACGATTGCAAATACCGGGATACCCAGGTTGTTTGCTTCTTTGATAGCAATGTGTTCGTGATCGGCGTCGATAACGAACAGCGCGTCAGGCAGACCGCCCATGTCTTTGATACCGCCCAGGCTGTTTTCCAGCTTGTCCAGTTCACGGGTGCGCAGCAGCGCTTCTTTTTTGGTCAGCTTGTCGAACGTGCCGTCCTGAGCCTGAGTTTCCAGATCTTTCAAACGCTTGATGGACTGACGAACGGTTTTCCAGTTAGTCAGCATACCGCCCAACCAGCGATGGTTCACAAAGAACTGGTCGCAGTTGATAGCAGCTTCTTTTACCGCTTCGCTTGCTGCGCGCTTAGTACCAACAAACAGAATCTTGCCTTTACGGGAAGAAATTTTGCTCAGCTCAGCCAGGGCTTCGTTGAACATCGGTACTGTTTTCTCAAGGTTGATGATGTGAACTTTGTTACGAGCACCGAAGATGAATGGCTTCATTTTCGGGTTCCAGTAACGTTTCTGGTGACCAAAGTGTACGCCAGCCTTGAGCATGTCGCGCATGGAAACAGTTGCCATGATTACCTCTATAGATTAAGTATGGGGTTATGCCTCCACGTGTCCCATTACACCGACCAGAATGGAAAACCATTACAGGCACCCCGGTGAATGTGTCGACACGTGTGTGTTATACACATAGTGAGTTCAGTTTGAACCGACAGGAACTCAGTCATCTGAAATTCCAGCCGGAACACCGGCGCGCTTTATACCATAAACCGCCCCCGGACACCAACTTTTGTTGCATTCTACCGCCACACATCCTGCCCGCGATGACAGTCCCATGACGGAATGATGATTTGGCAGTGTCAGGCTGGGCTGATACCATAAATCACTATTTACTGACCCTCTTTCGTCGAAATGACGATACCTGCGGACTGAATTCAATGGCAATATCAATAAAGACCTCTGAAGACATCGAAAAAATGCGTGTGGCTGGCCGCCTGGCGGCGGAAGTGCTGGAGATGATCGAGCCTTATGTGGTGCCCGGCGTGAGCACCGGTGAACTGGACCGCATTTGCCACGACCACATCACCAACAAGCAAAATGCGATTTCCGCCTGCCTCGGTTATCACGGCTTTCCCAAGTCCGTCTGCATTTCTGTCAATGAAGTGGTGTGTCACGGTATTCCGAGCGATGACAAAACCCTCAAGGACGGCGATATCGTCAACATTGACGTTACGGTGATCAAAGACGATTTTCACGGCGATACCTCCAAAATGTTCATCGTCGGCAAACCGACGATTCTGGGGGAACGCCTGTGCAAAGTAACGCAGGAGAGCCTGTATCTGGCGCTGCGGATGATAAAACCGGGTATCCGGTTACGCACTCTGGGCCGCGAAATCCAGAAATACGTCGAAGCGCAGGATTTCTCTGTGGTGCGCGAGTACTGTGGCCATGGTATCGGTCGCGGTTTCCATGAAGAACCGCAGGTACTCCATTATGATGCCGACGACGGCGGCGTCGTGTTACAACCGGGTATGGTGTTTACCGTGGAACCGATGGTTAACGCCGGTGATTACCGCATTCGTACCATGAAAGACGGCTGGACGGTAAAAACCAAGGATCGTAGCTTGTCGGCGCAATACGAGCATACTATTGTGGTGACTGAAAACGGCTGCGAAATAATGACGTTGCGTAAGGATGACACCATCCCCAACATCATCACGCATCAGGAATAATTGAGCATAAGCCGGCTAACGCCGGCTTTTTTTTGTTTATGGTGGCGCAACATGATCGACAACAACTCCCCGCATGATATCACCGGCTCTGCGCCCTCCACGGCTCACCCCATTCCCGCTTCACCGCTAACCTTCACGGATGACATGCTGAAATGTCAGACGCTGAAAACGCATCTGGAACAGTTTCAGAGTTGGCTGGCGGAAGAATTCAAAGCAGGTGTGAGTGCCGAAGCACTGATTGACGCCCGCACGCTATTTATCGACCACCTGATGCAGCGGCTGTGGCGGTTCTATGGGTTTGAAAGTACATCACAAACCGCACTGGTCGCGGTAGGCGGCTACGGGCGCGGAGAGTTGCACCCGCTGTCGGATATTGACCTGTTGGTGTTAAGCCAGAACAGGCTCACCGATGCGCAGTCGCAGGCAGTCGGGACGTTTATCACCCTGCTGTGGGACTTGCGGCTGGAAGTTGGACACAGTGTGCGTACGCTGGATGAATGTCTGGAAGAAGGACGGGCGGATATTTCCGTCGCCACCAACCTGATTGAATCCCGTATGATTTGCGGTGACGTGGCACTATTCCTCATGCTGCAAAAGCACATTTTCAGCGATGTGTTCTGGCCATCAGAAGCCTTCTTCGCCGCCAAAATTGCAGAACAACGCGAACGTCATCAGCGCTACCACAGTACCAGCTACAATCTTGAACCGGATATCAAAAGCAGCCCAGGTGGACTGCGAGATATTCACACCCTGCTCTGGGTCGCTCGTCGCCACTTTGGCGCGACATCGCTTAACGAAATGGTGGGATTCGGGTTCCTGACGGAAGCTGAACGTAACGAGCTCAACGAGTGCCAGAGTTTTCTCTGGCGTATTCGCTTTGCTTTGCATCTGATCCTGCCGCGCTACGATAACCGCTTGTTGTTCGACAGGCAGCTCAATGTGGCACAACTGCTGCAATATCAAGGCGAAGGCAACGCGCCGGTTGAGCAAATGATGAAGGATTTCTACCGTATGACGCGCCGGGTTGGTGAACTCAACCAGATGCTGCTGCAGCTGTTTGATGAAGCCATACTGGCGCTGGATACCAGCGAAAAACCTCGCCAGTTGGATGAAGATTTTCAGTTACGTGGTCAGCTTATCGACTTATGTGATGAAACGCTGTTTGAGCGCAAGCCAGAAGCCATTATCCGCATGTTCCACCTGATGGTGCGCAATCAGGAAATCACCGGGATTTACTCAACCACGCTGCGGCATTTACGCCATGCGCGTCGTCACCTGAGCCAGCCACTGTGCACCATACCGGAAGCCCGTAGCCTGTTCATGAACATTCTGCGCCACCCGCGCGCCGTCAGCCGCGCACTGTTGCCGATGCATACCCACAGCGTCCTGTGGGCCTATATGCCATTGTGGGGCAACATTGTCGGGCAAATGCAGTTTGACCTGTTCCACGCCTACACTGTGGATGAACATAC
This sequence comes from Dickeya oryzae, assembly GCF_009372235.1. GTDB lineage: Bacteria > Pseudomonadota > Gammaproteobacteria > Enterobacterales > Enterobacteriaceae > Dickeya > Dickeya oryzae. Next base: position 103,071 of record NZ_ML762922.1, read on the forward strand.
CATTCGGGTACTGCTGAAGCTGGAGAGTTTTACCGAAGAGGCGACCCGCGCATCCCACCCACTGTGCGTAGAACTGTATCCGCGCTTGCCGCAACCGGAATTATTACTGCTGGCAGCACTATTCCACGATATTGCCAAAGGACGTGGTGGCGATCACTCGGAACTGGGAGCCAAAGACGCGCTGGAGTTCGCCGCACAGCATGGGCTGAACTCACGAGAAGCGCAGTTGGTAGCCTGGCTGGTACGCTGTCACCTGTTGATGTCCGTCACCGCCCAGCGACGCGATATTCAAGACCCCGCAGTCATTCAGCAATTTGCCGAACAGGTGCAAAGTGAAACCCGGTTGCGTTACCTGCTAAACCTGACCGTGGCCGATATCTGTGCCACCAACGAAACGCTGTGGAACAGTTGGAAACAGAGCCTGTTGCGCGAGCTGTATTTCGCCACCGAAAAACAGTTGCGCCGCGGCATGCAGAACTCGCCAGACTTGCGCGAACGGGTGCGCCACCACCGTTTACAGGCGCTGGCGTTGCTAAGAATGGACAATATCGACGAAGAAGCGCTCTACCATATCTGGAGTCGCTGCCGTGCAGACTATTTCCTGCGTCACTCGCCCAATCAACTGGCCTGGCATGCCCGCCATTTACTGGAGCATGATACCAGTAAACCGATGGTCTTAATTAGCCATCAGGCCAGTCGCGGCGGTACCGAAATTTTCATCTGGAGCCCGGATCGTCCCTACTTGTTTGCAGCGGTCGCAGGCGAGCTGGACCGCCGGAATCTCAGCGTACACGACGCCCAAATATTCACCAGTCGTGACGGTATGGCGATGGACACGTTTATCGTGCTGGAGCCGGACGGCAGCCCGCTGGCACCGGATAGGCACGAGATGATTCGCCATGCCATCGAGCAAGCCCTGACCCAGCGGGATTACCAGCATCCCAGAGTGCGGCGACCTTCTTCCCGCTTGCGCCACTTCAGCGTACCAACGGAAGTCAGCTTCCTGCCAACCCATACCGACAGGCGCAGCTATATGGAGCTGATTGCTCTCGATCAGCCCGGTTTGTTAGCTCAGATCGGCGAAGTATTTGCCGACCTCAACTTGTCGCTGCACGGCGCACGCATTTCCACCATCGGCGAACGGGTCGAAGACCTGTTTATTCTGGCTGATAGCGAAAGGCGGGCATTAAGCCCCGAATTGCGGCTTAAATTGCAACAACGGTTGACAGAAGCCCTCGACCCAAACGATAAAGTAGCTTCTTAAATATTAAGCTGCGTTCCGCCATTTGGTATTGGTGGCACGCAGCCTGGTTTGATTAATCACGAAAGAGAAACAGGATGCAGCAATTACAGAACATCATCGAGACCGCATTTGAGCGTCGCGCAGAGATCACCCCGGCCAGTGTGGACGCGGTAACGCGCGAAGCGGTAAATCAGGTTATCAGCCAGTTGGACAGCGGTGTGCTGCGTGTGGCTGAGAAAATCAACGGTCAGTGGGTAACGCACCAATGGCTGAAGAAAGCGGTGCTGCTCTCTTTTCGCATCAATGACAACCACCTGATGGAAGGCGCGGAAACCCGCTACTACGATAAGGTGCCCATGAAATTCGCCGGTTACGACGAAGCACGCTTCCAGCGTGAAGGGTTCCGTGTCGTCCCTCCGGCCAGCGTGCGCCAGGGGGCATTTATCGCCCGTAATACCGTGCTGATGCCTTCTTACGTCAATATCGGTGCCTACGTTGACGAAGGCACGATGGTGGACACCTGGGCAACTGTCGGCTCCTGCGCCCAGATTGGTAAAAATGTACACCTGTCCGGCGGTGTGGGTATCGGTGGCGTACTCGAGCCGCTGCAGGCCAACCCGACTATCATTGAAGATAACTGCTTCATCGGCGCACGTTCTGAAGTCGTTGAAGGCGTGATCGTTGAAGAAGGCTCAGTCATTTCGATGGGTGTCTTCATCGGCCAGAGCACCAAGATTTATGATCGTGAAACCGGCGAAGTGCATTACGGCCGTGTACCGGCAGGCTCGGTGGTCGTTTCCGGCAACCTGCCATCCAAAGACGGTAGCTATAGCCTGTATTGTGCCGTGATCGTGAAAAAAGTGGACGCGAAAACCCGCGGTAAAGTGGGCATTAATGAGTTATTGCGCACTATCGACTAATACCACTATCGACTAAACTGAATGGCGGGTAACAACCTGCCATTTTTTTACGGCGTCTCGCCGTCACGACCAACAGTACTGGCACAGTTTTTCAGGCCGACGTAAAACAAGAAAGGTGGTGTTATGTACGACAATCTGAAAAGTCTTGGGATTTCCAACCCGGAAGATATCGACAGGTACAGTCTCCGTCAGGAGGCCAACAACGATATTCTGAAAATTTACTTTCGCAAGGATAAAGGGGAATTCTTCGCTAAAAGCGTCAAATTCAAGTATCCACGCCAGCGTAAAACCATCGTGGCAGACAATGCCGGACAAGGTTACAAAGAAATCAACGAGATCAGCCCCAACCTGCGTTATGTCGTGGATGAACTCGATCAGATTTGCCAGCGTGATCAGGCTGAAGTGGACTTGAAACGCAAGATTCTGTCTGACCTGCGCCATCTGGAAAGCGTGGTCACCAATAAGATCAGCGAAATCGAAGCCGATCTGGAAAAACTGACCCAACGTTAAGCTAGCGGGTATCACCAACGCGGTTGGTGATACGACAACCACCGCCAGCCAGACAAGAAACGGGGCCTGATGGCCAATGCCGATCGGTAAGAAAAAAATGATCGACTGGATCGGTCCGGCAGTTCTGCAAGAATCCGTAATCTCTCAAGGATTACGGATTTTTTATGCTTCTCAGACTGACTTTGGATACAATCCACCAATTTACTCATCAGTAGTTCGCAGCCCTTCGGACCGCCTTTCCCCTGAGTTTCTTGATGAGTGACTTGACGATACCGATATGATCACGCCAGCTATCGATGGAAATGATGGTCTTAGCAGTGATGGCCATCTGGCTCTGGCAGCAGTGGCTTTCAACTGTATCACCGCGTGCGGTAAAGCAGACCTTGCAGCACAACTTATTCCCCCTTTCAAACTGTTCCCCGCCTTTCTTTGATAAAAGTTTTTACGCACTCAGGCTGCTACATACCCGGCTGTCAGCCAGAACGGAAAAGCACTGGTGGAATTACTGCTATCATATCCACAGGCGAAAAGAAAATGGCAGCGCACGCCGGCTCCCCTGACAGCAAGGCTTATCAGCAAAGAGCTCAACACAGATACTGACATAATGTGTGACCCGCTGAAGTATCCAAAATCTGACATTGTGGAGCCGTATAACCATTGCTGGGACATAGAGCATGGGATCAACTACATCTGCTGAGGTCCATGATGTCACAGATGGCGTAGAACCTTATCAGATGAGCGTTAAACGGTCAGCGCTGTATCTGAAAAGTCAGTTGAACCTGTTACCGGGTGTGGTGCCGGGAAAAATCCCGAGAATAATGAAAGAGACAATAACTATGGCCTCAGGGTTAGTCCTGCCAGAACGAAGTGCACGCCATTACCCCTGAGCAGTAAAAAGAGGCCGCAACGTTATCCGTGCGGCCTCCGTCAAAATCTTAACTGGCAAGCATTAGAGCAATGCTCTCTTTTTTACAACACGAGTTTTTACAACGCGAAGGATTCACATCGCTCAGATATGCAACTCGGCCAACTTGTCTTTCGGCAGCGCCAGATCATCGTTCTTATTGACGATAACACCCTGATCCAAAATATGGCGAGCAATATCCTGCGCCTCGGTCAGCGAATGCATTTCATAGGTGCCGCATTGATATTCGTTCAATTCTGGGATTTTACGTTGATCGGTAACCTTGAGCACATCTGCCATCGCCGCTTTCCAGGCATCGGCCACGCGCTGCTCTTGAGGCGTACCAATCAGGCTCATGTAGAAACCGGTGCGGCATCCCATTGGAGAAATGTCGATAATTTCCACACCATCACCATTCAGATGGTCACGCATAAATCCAGCGAACAGATGCTCCAGAGTATGGATACCGCGCTCCGGCATGATCTCCTGATTAGGACGACAGAAACGCAGATCAAATACGGTAATCGTATCACCATGAGGGGTTGTCATGGTTTTAGCTACCCGAACAGCTGGAGCAGCCATACGAGTATGATCGACAGTAAAACTATCTAGTAAAGGCATCTTGCCACCTCCTCATGAAAAATATATTTTTCGTTGCCAGGAAACTTTTCTTACTGGTACCGGTCATAACAAATGAAAGACGCGCATTTATTATCATCATCCCTATTATCAGAGATGTTTCTTTGGCCACCCGATGACAATCGAGTGGCCTTTTCTTTTACCGACTACCAGCATTACTGTCTGGACAGATAGGTGTCAAAACTCAACGTGTCCTCCGACTCCAGTTGACGCTGACGCTGCCATGAACGCTCGCACTCCGAGGTAAACTGAGCATCGGACAGAATCTCCAAAGGCTCCTGCAACAGTTGTTCTCGATACTGCTCGGCTAGTTGTAGACCAACGCCGCCGCTGCCATTTTCCAGCATCATCGCCAGAATCCGCGCGGAGAATGTCTTGTCTGGGTCGTCGAATCCTTCCACCAATTGGTCACAGACTTGTCGATAGTACGACTTAGTCTGCCCCTGATCCAACAATTCTGCAACACGCCGTAGATCCGCAAACAGCGTACGCCCGACCTCAGCAATCGTCTGACGCGTGGTATCGCAGCCCATGCCTACCGTCTGCCCCGGTTTACGGCCTTCCAGAATCACCTGATTCCAGTTTTTGCGTGTACAGAGCAATTCTGCTTCACTCATTTCCGGCGCATCCGCCAGTGCACACCAGATCAGGAATAGATCGAGGAACCGTACCTGTTCTTCGCTGACACCTGTCGCCGAGAACGGGTTGATATCCAACGAACGCACTTCAATATACTCAATACCGCCACGCAGCAATGCGTCGGAAGGTGACTCGCCAGGACGAGTGACGCGTTTGGGGCGAATCGGGGCGTACAGTTCGTTTTCAATCTGCAACACGTTGGTATTCAGCTGCAGATAACGCCCATCTTTCTTAAGACCAATCCCGGCATACTCTTGCGAGGGCGTTTGGATAGCTTTTTTCAGTGCAGACACATAGCCTTCGAGGCTATTAAAGGTAATACCGAGATTGCTCTGTGACTTATTGGTATACCCCAGGTCACTCAATCGCAATGATGTCGCATAGGGCAGATAGAGCATGCCTTTTGAACGCTCAAACGGCAGATGGGTTTCTTTACCTTGCAAGAAAGAGGAACAAATAGCCGGAGAGGCCCCAAACAGATAAGGGATGACCCAACCGAAACGGTAGTAATTACGGATCAGTTGGAAATACCCGGCAGAAATCGCTTCCTTACCGCTGTCGGCATCGGCAATCCCTGCCCGGGCCTGCCAGAATGCTAACGGCAGCGAAAAATTATAATGCACACCGGAAATGGTCTGCATCAACGCGCCATAGCGATTCTTGAGCCCTTCACGATATAGGGTTTTGAAGCGACCAATATTCGATGATCCATATTGCGCCAGTTCAATATCCTGCCCTGCTTCAATAAAGCAAGGCATGCTCAACGGCCACATACGCTCATCATCCAGATGACGGGCAACATACCGATGAATATCACGCAAAAAGGTCAGTAGGTGATCAATATCCTTGTCGACTGGCGTTATGAACTCCAGCAGCGCCTCAGCAAAATCCGTCGTAATCCAGGGATGAGTCAACGCCGCCCCGAGAGTCTCTGGATGCCCTGTCGTCGCAAGATGCCCATTTGCCATCACACGCAGTGTTTCACGCTCAATACCACGCTGGATCCCTGTTATCGACTGAGGATGTTTTTCCAGCCAGGACAGCGCTTTTGATACGTCCGGGATCAAATTGACCTCCCGCTATGAAGATGTAGTTGTGTTAATAAGAATAATGGATGGTATATGGGGGCAACAATCATGATTACAACTCACCCGGCTCCCATCGTCCATTGCAGCGTTACACCAGCGATGATCAGGTAGCGCAACGTTTTTCCGATAAAAATACACATGACTGAACCCACCCAGGGCATCCTCAGCCAACCTGCCAGTACACACAATATATCGCCGACTATCGGTACCCAGCTAAACAATAGTGCTGCCGTACCATAACGCTGCAGCCAGCGGCGCGCCGTCTCCAGCCCTTTTTGCGGTTTAAGCTCAGGGGCCAGACGCCCGATAACAATATTGGTGATGCCACCGAGCGTATTACCAATAGAAGCAATCAGAATGAGCCACAACGGGCTAGCGCTGTGGCTCGATAACAACGAAATCAATACGACTTCTGAGCTGCCCGGCAACAGCGTTGCACTCAGAAAGCTACTCCAGAACAGGGAAAATACTGCCCAGAACTCACTCACAACGTTCTTACGTCAACAACAGCCATACCCGCGCTGATTGCTGCTTGTACGCCAAAGTCAGCATCCTCAAACACCACACAATGCTCAGGAGCAACCTGAATCAATGCCGCACAACGCAAAAACGTATCCGGAAAAGGCTTGTGTCGTTGCACATCATCGGCCCCTACCAGCGCAGTAAAATAATCGCGCAATCCCAGGTGGCGTAATAAACGCTCAGCCAGACCATGGGTACTGCCGGTCCCCACCGCCATCGGACGGCGACCATGATATGCCTTGACAACCTCAATGAGTGGTAACGGTTGCACCGTATCCATCAACATGGTTTCAGTCACAAACGCCTTTTCAGCCGCCAGTACATGCGGGTCAAGGTCTGATTGATGATGATGGAGAATAACCTCAGCAATACGCCAGGTCGGCGCACCATTCAGTGCCGTCATCGCATCGTCGTCGTAGCTCATACCGTACTTCGCCAACACCTGTTGCCATGCGCGGCTATGGGTGGACTCTGTATCAAGGATGGTGCCATCCATGTCGAATATGAGGCCCTGATAGCGATCGTACATCATGATTCCGTACCTATCGAAAAGAGATGACTACTTTAACGCAAAGTAAAAATATTGTCGCTTACTCAATAACCCCATTAAAAACAGTGAAATGGCCATGACTAAGGACAGAAAGCCACATACGTTTGATACGCGATGTAAAAATAGCAATGTCAGGAAGAAGAAAGGAGGCAAATCAAGAGATGGTGCATCCGGGAGGATTCGAACCTCCGACCGCTCGGTTCGTAGCCGAGTACTCTATCCAGCTGAGCTACGGATGCA